>JACKLW010000001.1 GCA_024235715.1 Accumulibacter sp.
GCGGACATGCCCGTGACCGAGCCGGTCGGCAGCATGGTGGTCGATATCGGTGGCGGCACGACCGAAGTCGCCGTGCTCTCGCTGCGCGGCCTCGCCTACACCACCTCGGTCCGCACTGGCGGGGACAAGATGGATGAAGCCATCGTCTCCTACGTCCGACGACACCACAACCTGCTGATCGGCGAGTCGACGGCAGAGCGGATCAAGAAGGACTACGGCATCGCCATGACTCCGGAAGACGGTGTGGGCGAAACGATCACGCTCAAGGGGCGTGACCTCGTCAACGGCGTGCCCAAGGAAATCACCATCAACCAGGCGCATATCGCAGATGCCCTGTCCGAACCGATCGGCGCCATCGTCGAAGGCGTGCGCATCGCGCTGGAAAACACCGCACCCGAACTGGCCGCGGACATTGTCGACCAGGGTATCGTGCTGACGGGTGGCGGCGCGCTGATCCAGGGGCTCGACGTCCACTTGCGCGAGGAAACCGGCCTGCCGGTGACCATTGCCGAAGATCCGCTCTCCTGCGTGGCGGTGGGTACCGGACGCGCGATGGAAGATCCGATCTATCGCGGCGTCCTGATGACCGCCTGAGCCGGAAGGGGGGCTGATCATGGCGCCGAAATCTTCCCGGCGCTCGAGCAATTCTCGCCGGGTCCAGTATTCCGTCTTCACAGGCTATGTGCTCGCCACGATCGGTGCGGTCGTCGGCGCGGTGTTGCTCGGCCTGTCGCTGTTCGATCCGGGTTTCTTCAGCGGCCCGCGCACCGTTGCACACGATGCCACCGCGCCGGCGGGCGAAGCCGCTGCCGTGGTGCGGACGGAAAGCAAGGGATTGTTCGAATCCATCGCCGGTTATTACCGGGCAGGTTCGAAAAATGCGGAACTCAAGGAAGAAGTCGAACTCGCACGAATTCGCCTCGCCGAAGCCGAGGCGGTAAAGGCGGAAAACGCACGGCTCAAGGCGCTGCTCGGGCTGGCGGATAGCGAGGTCAAACCGGTTGCCGTCACCCGCCTGATCGGCTCGACCGCCACCAGTTCCCGTCGTTTCGGCTATATCGGCGCCGGGCGTTCGGACGGCGTTACGGTGGGTATGCCGGTGCGCAGCGCCCGCGGTGTCGTCGGGCGGGTGCTCGAAGTCGGCAGTTCGACCTCGCGCATCCTGCTGATTACCGACAGCCAGAGTGTCTTGCCGGTACGGCTCGCCAGCACCGAACGCGAGGCAACCGCCTTTGCAGAAGGGCGCGGTGACGGGCGCATCCAGATCCGGCTGATCAATCTCGGCATCAACCCGCTTAAAAAGGGCGATGTCATGGTGACCAGCGGTGCAGGCGGCTATTACCGCCCGGGTATTGCGGTGGCTATCGTCAGCGAGATCACCAATGACGGTGCGCTCGCCCGCCCGATCAGCGATCCGGTTGCGACCGGCTATGTCTCGGTCGAACCCGTATGGCAGCGCAAAGTCGTTGAAACGGCAGCTAAGCCGATTGAGGAGAGCGTGGCGGAGTAATGGAACGGGTCAATCCGAAATCCCGTCGTGACGCCTATGGCAGCCGGATAAACCGCGCGCCCTCCCCGACGCTGGTGTTTCTCATCCCGCTGTGTTCGATCCTGCTGGGTTCGCTCATACCGGTTGTCTTCATCGCCAGCGCGGTACCCATTATCCCGCCGCTGGGGTTCCTCCTGTTGATGTCGTGGCGCATAATCCGGCCGGGGATTTTCCCGGTATGGATCGGCTTCCCCTTGGGACTGTTCGACGATCTGTTCAGCGGGCAGCCCTTCGGCTCCGCAATCCTGCTATGGTCGCTCGCCATGATTGCGATCGAGCTGATCGAACTGCGCTTTCCATGGCGCAACTTCGTGCAGGACTGGCTGACTGTGGCCGGTTTCACTGCGGCCTACATCATCGCCTCGGGCATGCTCTCGGGCGGGGAGTTCGACCTGCCAATGCTGTTGGCGATCCTTCCGCAGATCATCCTGTCGATTGCGCTGTTCCCGCTCATTTCGCGCCTTGTCGCCCGGCTTGACCGGCTGCGGCTCACCCGTTTCAGGGTCGTGAACTGATGCCCCGTCGTCGCAAACCGGCCGGGCCACCGGTCAACCAGTCGACGCTGCAGAACCGTTATGACCGCCGCAGCTTCGTTGTCGGCGCTATGGGTGCCGGTGTCGGCACGCTGCTGGCAACGCGCATGGCCTACATCGCGATTGCCGAGAACGAGAAATACGCCACCGAGGCGGAGAGCAACCGGGTCAACCTTTCGCTCATCCCGCCCCGGCGTGGCTGGATTCTCGATCGCAACGGCGCGCCGCTCGCTTCCAACAGGGCGGATTTCCGCATCGACATCATCCCGGAACGGATGGCCAATCCCGTCCAGACGATCGAGAAGCTGGGCACGCTGCTTTCGCTCGATCCCGGCAAGGTGCAGGATCTCAAGGACAAGGTGGAATCCTCGCGCGGTTTCCAGCCTATCGAGGTGGCCACCGGCCTCGACTACGAAAAATTCGCTGCAATCACCGTGCGCGTGCCGGAAATGCCCGGCGTCATCCCGCAACGCGGTTTCTCTCGTTTCTATCCCACCGGGCCGAGCGTCGGCCACCTGGTCGGCTATGTCGGCCCGGCATCGGCGGAGGAATATGAGAAGGACCGCAACCCTCTGCTCGTCACGCCGGGCTACAAGATCGGCAAGGACGGGCTGGAAAAGCAGTTCGAACAGGAACTTCGCGGTGTGCCGGGCGCGCGCCGGGTCGAAGTCACCGCATCGGGCCGGATCGTGCGCGATCTCGAAACGCGCGAAGATGTCCAGGGCGATGCGGTCAGGCTGACCATCGACGGCCCGCTGCAGGACTATGCCGCGCGCCGCATCGGGCTCGAATCCGGCTCGGTCGTGGTAATGGACTGCGAAACGGGCGAACTGCTGTGCATGGCCAGCATGCCCAGTTTCGATCCCAACAGCTTTTCCGACGGGATTGGCCGGGTCGAATACGCCATGCTGAGCCAGGACGAGCGCGTGCCGCTGCGCAACAAGGTGCTCAAGGGGCTTTACCCACCCGGCTCGACGGTCAAGCCGATGGTCTCGATGGCACTGATCGAAGCCGGTATCGATCCCGAGGAAACGGTGCATTGCGGCGGCGGCCTGCGGGTGGGAAATCGTGTGTTCGGCTGCTGGAACCGGCGCGGGCATGGCTCGGTCAACATGGCCAAGGGTATATACCAGAGCTGCGACGTCTATTTCTACTCGATGGCGCAGCGTATCGGGATGGACCCGATTGCAGCGATGGCGCGGCGCTGCGGCATGGGGCAGGAGTTCGACCTGCCGGTGGTCAGCCAGTTCTATGGCACCGTGCCCGATCCGGCGTGGAAGAAGCAGAAATACGATCGCGACTGGGCGGTGTTCGACACGGTCAACGCCACCATCGGCCAGGGCTACATGCTGGCAAACCCGCTGCAGCTGGCAGTGATGGCTTCGCGCATCGCAACCGGCAAGCAGGTGATGCCGCAGCTGCTCACCAAGTCCAAGCCGACGATCTTCAAGCCATTCGGCTTCCCCGCCGAACAAAAGCAGTTCATTCGCCAGGCGATGAGCGATGTCGTCAACGGCCCCGGCACGGCCGGGCGCGGTCGCCTGCCCTTCCCCGACATCAAGATCGCCGGAAAGACCGGCACGGCGCAGGTCGTCTCGCTGAGCATTTCCAACGGCAAATCCGGCCCATGGAAATATCGCGACCACGGGTTGTTCATCTTCTTCGCCCCGTTCGACAAGCCGAAATATGCCGGGGCGGTGGTGATCGAACATGGTGGCGGTTCGGGCGCGGCTTACCCGATTGCGCGGGATGTGATGACCTTCCTGTTTGATCCCCAGAAGGGCCTCGATGCGCTCTATGGGCTGGAAAAGCAGTGGGGCGGCACGGCGCAGCAGCGTCTGGCGCGCAAATATGTCGCCTTCGCTTCGGAAGCCGGAGAGGCAATCCCGCCCGCCCCGACGCGCGAGACCGAGATATTCGACCGGGTGGATGCAGAAGCGCGGATGGAAGCGGAAAAGCCCGCGACCGAGGCAAGCGATGCGGCGGTAAACCGGACGCGCAATGTCGAATCCGATTCCGTGGGCAGCCCCGAATGAACAGCATCGTCCCTGCGCCCATAGCCCGTCAGCCGTGGCAAATGCTCATCCCGTTATTCGCGCTGGTCGCGTTCGGCGCTGCAGTGCTGTTTTCGGCAGCGGGCGGGCACATGCAGCCCTTCGCAACGTCGCACCTGTTCCGCTTTGCCGTCTTCCTGACGATGGCATCGGCGATGACACTGTTCCAGCGCCCGCTGGTGCAGTTCGTTGCCTATCCGATCTACGGCGTTGTGCTGGTGCTGTTGATGGCGGTGGAGGCGATTGGCGCGATGGGCGGCGGAAGCCAGCGTTGGCTCAACCTTGGTCCGCTGGTCCTGCAACCCTCCGAACTGATGAAGCCCGCCGTCGTGCTGGCGCTCGCCCATTTCTACCAGTCGCTGCCCGCCGGAATGATCAACACCTGGCGGGCGATTATCCCGGCGGGCGCGCTGATCGCCGTGCCCATGGCGCTCGTCCTCCTCCAGCCAGACCTCGGCACGTCACTGGCTATCGCATTTGGCGGCGTGGTGGTGATGTTCCTGGCCGGACTGCCGATGCGCTGGTTCGTCGCCGGAGGGGCCGTTGCCGCAGTCGTCGCGCCGCTCGCCTTCTTCTTCGGCCTCAAGGAATACCAGCAGCGCCGCGTGACCACCTTCCTCGACCCGGAAAGCGACCCGCTCGGCTCGGGCTATCACATCACCCAGTCCAAGATCGCAATCGGATCGGGCGGGTTCAGTGGCAAGGGGTTCAACGAGGGATCGCAAAGCCACCTCAACTACCTGCCCGAACCCCATACCGATTTCGTCTTCGCCACCATGGCAGAGGAATGGGGGCTGATCGGCGGGCTTTTCGTGCTGTTGGTGTTCGGGCTGATCCTGCGCTGGGGCCTCAAGGTTGCGCATGAAGCGCGCGATCGTTTCTCGAAGCTGCTCGCGGCAGGCATGGTCGCCACGATCTTCTTCTATGTCGCGATCAACCTGATGATGGTGATGGGGCTCGCCCCCGTCGTGGGCATCCCCCTGCCCTTTATGAGCCATGGCGGATCGTCGATGATGACCAATATGATCTGCATCGGCACGCTGATGATGATCAACCGCTGGAACCGCCAGAAACGTGGCATTGTAGGATAGCCATATTCTCGCGCATCTCCCCGGCCCGGCTGCAAGTTTGCGCAGGGTTTGGGAGGATGCCGCATGAACGCGTCGCATTATCGAATATCGATCGTGTCCGCAGCCGTCATTGGACTTGCCATCGTGCCCCCACCGGGGGCGACGGGCAGCTATGGCAGCGCGCATGCAGAGGTGTCTCGCGCCGAGACGGACGAGGTGATTGCGGCTGTCGATTTCATCGTGAAATACAATTTTCCCTTCGCACGGATGCAGGCGGACGAGAACGGCAATCTCGATGAAGCCCGGGCTGCGCTCGAGAGTTTCCGCAGCGAGGCCGAAGCAAAACTGACACCGACAATCATTGCCAACGCCAATGACAGCTCGGAACGGCGCCTTGTCAGCCTCAAGGCGCGCGCAAACCGTTTCGCCGAAACCTATGACCGCAGCCTTGCCGATGCCGACCTGGACAGCGTCAAGCAATATGGCAGCTCACGGCCGATTTTCATCAAGTACATGTCCTTCGTCGTCGCGCGTGAAAAGCTGGCGCTGTTGCGCAAGATCTATGGCGACACGCCCGAGATTGCAGCGGCGACCGCCACCTCGAACCGGGCATTTGCCGTGCTCGGCGATTTCGCTGCGGTAGAGGGGCAGGCAGCCGATGTGCGCGCCGCATATCTTGCCGAGACCCGCCTGCCTGCTGCCACACGGACCGATGCGGCACTTGGCCGGCAGTTCGCCAGCGCGTTTGAAAACAGTGTCTACAACACCGGCAATGGCGGCGGCGCGAAAGTGACCAGGGTCAACCTGACATCCTCTGGCTGGTCGGTCGAACGCAACGAGATCACCGGCGTGATCCTGCTGCGATACCAGTATGCCGCCCTCGCCCTGAAGGACCCGGATGGCCGCTGTTATGTCGATATCGCCCGCTTCGAACAGAAGCACCAGAGCGGTGGCAGCTATGGCGGCACCTATTACCGATCGGGCAGCCGCCGCGAAGGTTTGTGCGAGAACCTCTGATCGCACGGCAACTGGTCTGCCGAGACACGAAAATAGCCCCTTTTCACCGCGAAAAGGATCGCTATACGCAGCACTCCCGTTCGCAAGGCGATTCGGGTTTGCCCATGGCAATGTGGACGCATAGCTCAGTTGGTAGAGCAGCTGACTCTTAATCAGCGGGTCCTAGGTTCGAGCCCTAGTGCGTCCACCACTTTTTCCCATATTCTCAAATATTTGAACCGCTCGATCAGTCAAGCGGATGCTGACGTCTGCATGCTAGGTAGCTCTCTAGGTAGCAGCACGCGAATTCACCATCGAGCATGGTCAAGCGCTACGATCGAGCCCTCCAAGAGCCGCATTGCGGGCGGGCGTGAGGTATCAGCGCTAGAGCGAGTCCTCGCCACACTCGCCGACCATTGCGACGGCTAATCCCACTCTGCTCTAAATCAGCATGGCACCTTTGAAAGGCCGCCACGAGACTCTGGCTTTGCGGGGATGTAAGGACCGCCAGGGGCAACCTAGCGCCGATCCAGATCACCCGTCCTACGATGTCGACGCCCGCGCGTTGGATGACATGCCAGCCAGGACATGCAAAGTGGACGATGAGAATGGTTAGACTGAGTAGCCCCTAGATTTCTGGACGCCTTCGATCCTAATTTTGAGGACAGGAGGCGACGATGGGGAAGCCCAATTTCAGTGATGAGTTCAAGCGTGACGCGGTGGCCCAGATCGTCGAACGCGGGTATCCAGTGGCGGAGGTTTCGCAGCGGCTCGGCGTCAGCCCGCACTCGCTGTATGCCTGGAAGCGTCAGCTTGCGAAGGTGGTGTCCGGCGATGCCAGCAAGGATGCCGAGATCCGCCAGTTGAAGCGCGAGCTAGCCCGGGTGACCGAGGAGCGCGACATCCTAAAAAAAGCCACTGCGTATTTCGCCAGGGATGCAAAGTGAGATACGCGTTCGTTGCCGAGCATCGTGACCAGTTCAGGGTTCGGTCGATGTGTCGGTGCCTGCGCATCCAGCCCAGTGGCTTCTATGCTTGGCAGAAGAGCCCGCTGAGCCAGCGAGCTCGGGAAGACGCTCGGCAGACGGAGTTGCTGTGGCAAGCCTGGAACGACAGGGGCAAGGTCTATGGCTACCGCAAACTGCACGATGATCTACTCGATCAGGGAGAGACATCCTGCCCGAACCGTATCGCCCGTCTGACCAGACTGGCGGGTATCAAGGCGCAGATCGGCTACAAGCGCCGACCGGGCAGCTATGGCGGCAAGCCATCGCTGGCGGTCGACAACACTCTGGATCGCCAGTTCGACGTGGCTGCGCCCGATCGAGCCTGGGTAACGGACATCACCTACATCCGCACCCTGGAAGGCTTTGCCTATCTGGCTGTCGTGATCGACCTCTATTCCCGCCGGGTGGTGGGTTGGTCGATGCAAAGCAGGCAGATCACCGACGTGGTGCTGCAGGCGTTGCACATGGCGGTATGGCGGCGCAAACCAAAGCAGCGGGTGTTGATCCATTCGGACCAGGGCTCGCAGTTCACCAGCATGGATTGGGCTGCGTTCATCCGGGCGCATAATCTTGAGCACTCAATGAGCCGACGCGGCAACTGCCATGACAATGCCGTGGCCGAGAGCTTCTTCTCCTCGCTCAAGCGCGAGCGCATCCGGCGTCGGACCTACAAAACCCGCGAGGAAGCCCGCCAGGACGTGTTCGATTACGTCGAGATGTTCTACAACCCGGTGCGCAAGCAGGTCAGGAACGAGATGCTGTCACCCGTCGAGTTCGAACGGCAGCAGATTTTGAAAGCGGAAGGCGTCTAGAAAACTAGGGGCTACTCATCTCGCTGGACCGCGCGCAGAACCGGAAATTGCAAGGCGAAGCCTGACATCTGTCCCGCCAATGCTGCGCTAAAGGCGCTTGTCGGGATGCTATACGTGCACCACATCGACGATTCGCAAGAGCCGCTGCTTGCCAGCGCGGTCCGGCCACATGATCGATTGCCCGGTTCGCAAACCGAGCAGACCAGCTCCCACCAGCGACAGGATCGAAATGCGTTCCGCTTCGATGTCGGCAGCTTGAGGATAGACAAGTTGCAGCGTGCGCTCGACGCCACTCGCCTCGTCAACAAATTTTACCGTCGATTGCATGGCCACCACATCCCCCGGTAGACGGGAAGTTAGCGTCCGCGCTCGTGGTGTAATTTCCGGTGTAGGCGATGGTGTATTCCGGGGTGGGGCATGCCCCACCCCGGAATGCGGCGTCGCTGGTGGCCACCGGGTTCATCGTTATGGTGGAGTTTGCACACTTCAACCGTGACGAAGAGGAGTTCCCGATGACCGAGGACAGATTACTGATCGAAGAGCTTGCTGCGAAGGGCGGCCAACCGGATTTTTTGCGCACCATCGCCGAGAACGTGCTGCAGCTGATCATGGAGGCCGACGTTGATGGCCTGATCGGCGCGGGTCGCCACGAACGCAGCAGCGAGCGCGCGACCTGGCGCAACGGCTATCGCGACCGTTCGCTGGATACCCGGGTAGGCACGCTGAACCTGAAAATCCCCAAGCTGCGTGCTGGGTCCTACTTTCCAGGCTTCCTTGAGCCCCGCAAGATGGTCGAGAAGGCGCTGGTTGCGGTGATCCAGGAAGCGTGGATCGGCGGGGTCAGCACCCGGCGGGTCGATGAACTCGTCCAGGCCATGGGCATGACCGGCATCTCCAAGTCCACCGTCTCCAAGCTTTGCAAGGACATTGACGAGCGCGTCCATGCCTTTCTGAAACGCCCGCTCACCGGCGAATGGCCGTATCTCTGGCTCGATGCCACCTATCTCAAGGTACGCGAAGGCGGGCGGATCATCAGCGTTGCCGCAATAATCGCCATGGCCGTCAACACCGAGGGCCGGCGCGAGATCGTCGGCCTGCATATCGGCCCCTCGGAAGCGGAGGTCTTCTGGTCCGACTTCCTGAAGGACCTTGTTCGGCGCGGTCTTACCGGCGTGAAGCTGGTCATCTCCGATGCTCACGAGGGCCTCAAGGGCGCGATCACCCGCGTCATGGGCGCCACCTGGCAGCGCTGCCGGGTGCACTTCATGCGCAATGCCCTGTCCTATGTGCCCAAGGGCCAGAACACTGTCGTCGCCGCCGCGATCCGCCAGGTCTTCCTGCAGCCCGATCAGAAAAGCGCAACGCAGGTCTGGCGACAGGTCGCCGACCAGTTGCGCACCCGTTGGCCCAAGCTCGGCGCCTGCATGGACGAGGCCGAAACCGACGTGCTCGCCTACACCGGCTTTCCCACCCAGCACCGCACGAAGTTACACTCAACCAATCCGCTCGAGCGGCTCAACAAGGAGGTCAAGCGCCGCGCCGACGTCGTCGGAATCTTCCCGAACGAAGACAGCATCATCCGCCTCGTCGGGGCTGTGCTGATGGAGCAGAACGACGAGTGGCAGCTCCAGCACCGATACATGCAGATCGAAGGCATGGCCGAACTCAACCAACCCATGATCGAGGAGGAAAATCAGCCCCTACACATCACCGCCAAAGCCGCCTGACGATGGCCCACGGCCACAGCCGAAATTACACCACCTTGACGGACGCGACCGACGGGAATCCGGCACAACCTTGGCGCGGTTGATCTCGGCGAGGAGCAGTTCAGTTACCAGGGGCAGCCGTTCTTCGGCCTCGATGGCAAGATTTCCGATCCGTTCAGCATCGGTTTCACGAATCTGGATCGGTGGCCGTGCCCTGGCCTTGCGATGGGTGGTTATGGTGTTTTCTCCGTCAGCGCCAGTCATGCAGGCGCGGTGCGCTGGAAAGGCGCAATGTAAAGGCTGATGGTCGGTTTTGCCCCGGACTGCGCCGGACGTGGCTCTCGCTATCCGGGGCTATTGGCCCACGAGAAGGGAACTCACATGGCAGCGCTGACGCTGACGTGTGGCAATCCGGAACATGGCACGATGATGGCCGCAAGCGATCCTCAAGTCAAACCAGGTGTCACGCCCCGATCAGTGCAGGAGCGCCTTTTGCAGGCCATTTGCCACGCAATACGCGTTGTTCGGAGCAAGGGCGATATGCAGCCCGGTGGCCTGGGCCAATGCCGGCCGGACAAGATTGATGGCTGCACTGCCGCCGGTCAGGACAATGCCGTCATCGTGGATATCACGGCTCAGTTCGGGCGATATCTGGCCCAGCAGGTTCACAACCATCCTGGTGATACCGGCAACATGCTTTTCGACCACGGGGAGCAGATCACCTATTGGCAGTTCCAGGGCTGCGGGTAATCCGTTCACGAGGTCGCGTCCCTTGAACCGGGTCCGGGCGGCGGGGTCCGCCTGATCCTGAAGCATCCTGACGATGTCGCGTTTCGCATTTTCGGCGGTGTTCATGCCGATGAGAAACTTGTGCTGAAAATGGATATGATCGGCAATCGCGGTATCAAGAGCATCGCCTCCGCCGCGAAGGGATGCAGTCGCGCAGATTCCGCCCAGTGACAGGACGGCCGCCTCCGTCGTACCGGCACCGCATTCCACGATCATGGAGCCACGGGGATGATCGACCTGGAGGTCTGCCCCCCACGCGGCCGCCAAGGGTTCCGTCAAAAGTTCGATCGCCCCCAGGCCCGCATCGTTTGCCGCGGTGAGCAACGCGCTGCGCTCTGCGCTGGTTGCATCGGCTGGCACTCCGATGATTGCGCGAAAGGAGCGGAGCCTGCGCTGGCCGACACTCGATCGCACGGCATAGGCCAGATAGTCGCGGGCCGCCGCGATATCGCAAAGCACTCCGCGATGCAGGGGGCGCACGATGCGCAGTTCTCCGGTTGCACGCTCCTGCATGGGGCCGACGGCAACTCCGGCAGTGACCAGTTCACCGGCATCGACGCGCCCCGCGAAGCAGCAGAGCGACGGCTCATCGAACAGGACACCGCCATCAACCGACATCACCCGCGTATTGGCCGTGCCAAAATCAATCGCGAAATCGGCCTTGCCGGCGCCGTGAAACAGTCTTCTCATCTCGGCGCGATAGCAGTTGTTCAAGGGGAAGTCTTCCGAGAGCTTACAACTCCCGTTGCGGTCTCAGTGAACTGATGGGGTGGATGCCCCCTTCGACGGCATCGTAAGATGTCAGACCAGCGCGATGTTGCGCTGTAGAGGGAGGAGCACATGACCGACGTCCACATTGTCGCGATCGAACTTGCGAAGCGCAGCTTCCAATCGCGTTAAAACGCTGCTGAGAGTGTTTACCCCCCGTTCCGGGGGTAGGCAGCGATCAACGGATGGCGGACTACACAGGAGCGACCCAGCCTCCAAGATGCTTCAGTACTGGAGTCTCTTGAAGGTAACTTCGGCGGTGTGACTCTGTCACACCGCCAATTTTTCGATCTTGGCTGATGCGCAAATCGGGGGCAGCGGGACTTCCTTTTCTAAACTCGTCGCTCGAACCGCCGTTGAGTCCAGCAAGGATCATGACGTGATGGCGTGGACGGCATGCCCGACGCGATCGACTGTTACCGGTCAAGCATAAGGTCCGGCGCGCTGCCAATAGGTCATGACCACCTTTTCGCCATGAACAACGGGCAGTCCGGCATGAAGGCTGGCCGGATCTCGTCGGCCCGTACCATCGACGTTGCGAAAAATCACGGCGGATCCCGGCTGTGGGCACACGGTAAGCCCGCAAGCGGGAAAAGCGGTGCCTCCGCCCGCTTCGGGACTTTGCAGATAGACGAGAACCGTATTCACTCGCTGCCCGCCACGCGCCGTATGAACTGCACCTCCTGCGCCATCAGGAAAGGAATCGAAATGCGGCCGGTATTCCTGTCCCTTGCGATAACGCAGGATCTGCAGGCCCTCTCCATTGGCGATCGGCCAGTCGGTAAGCGCGGCCAGGCGGCGCTCCAGCCGGTCGATTAGCCCGGTTTCGGCGCGGGCCAACATCACACCGGCACTCGACCTCTCGGGATGCGGCACATTCTGCCCGCTCAGTTCGTCCACCACGGTGGAGGGGTGCAAACCCCGATCGTGGGCATAAGCGAGCAATTCGGCGCACTCGGCAGGTGACAGGACGCTTTCGCACATGGCCACGGCAGGGCTGGCCAAGCGCATGATCACCTTGATGTCTCGTCCGTCACACGTCGCCATTCCCATGTCAGGAACAACCGGAAGGGCGATGGCCTGCGCGGTCAGGCCCGGAAACACCTGCCCGATTCCCGATGCAAGGGCCGCCCGTGCATCCGCCTCGTTCCACCCGGCGGCGATCATGCGGCCTTGCATGTCCGCCGGGTCACAGCCTGCGGAAAGATTGCTGGCGATCCATTCCTGCCAGCTCGGCTCTGCTCCTTGCATCCCGTCCCTTTCGACCCAACTGGTTCCTGCGCACCGAGCCTTGGGCTCCCGCGCAGGAACCCCTGGTTCAGAACCCGAAATGGAGCGAGGCGCTAACCGAGAACGGGTTACCTCCCGCGTTGCCCACGGCCTTGTGCGCCGAGAGGGAGAGCACGCCGTTGCGCCCTATCCGCTGATCGATGTCCGCCCCCAGGCGGGCATGGTCGCGGTCTACCGCATAGAGACCGCCCGCACCGCCCATGCCGGTGCCGATGATCTGGAACGAGGGACCAGCATCGAACCGGTCGAAGCGGTGGATGTACTCCCCGCGCAAGCGCAGCGTGGTCGGCTCGGCCAGGGCGAAGCGACCGGTCAGGCCCAGGCGCCCTTCCGAAGCCTCGTCAACCGAGCGGCTGACAGTGACCGGGAAGCCCCCGCCAGTCTCGGTATAGCCATCGACCGTTACCCGGCTCCAGGTATAGCTGATGGTTGGGGTCAGCCCGAAGCGCTCGCTTCCGATCGCGTCAAACCAGTCCAGCCGGGCGCGCAGCGCGACCCCCTGGGCATCGGTCGAACCGGTGCTGGTGTCGGTGCTGGCACCATTGAGGTAGTTGCGGCGCAGCTTGACGTTCCAGTCACCATAGATCGCCGTTGCGCTCAGCACCGCCCCGCTCTGGCCCAGGCGCAGGTCAGCCTCGGCCACGCCGTGCCAGCCTTCCAGCTTCTGCTTGCCGCCAAGGGTGAGGTCAGCATCCGAGCGATCATAGCCGATGCCTGCCCCCAGCCGCAGCGGGCCCGCATCGACGCAGGCACCGGCTTCGGCCAGCACGGAATCCCCGTCGCTGCGGCCATCGCGGCGATAGTCCAGCACGGTCCACGCACAGCCGCGGCCCGGCTGCACATAGTCGGTGAGGACGCGGTGATGTGCACCCCACATCATCAGCCCCAGGCCGCCTTGCAAGGTCCGGCCTGGTGCGGCCTGCAGAACCGTGGGGCTGAAGTCGTCGAGGCCGATAATGCCGGTACCGGGTGTGGGAGTAGGGGCAGGTGCTGGCGCCGGAGTGGGTGTCGGCGTCGGAGTAGGTGTCGGCGCCGGAGTGGGTGTCGGCGTCGGCGTCGGCGTCGGCGTCGGAGTAGGTGCGGCCCCAGCTACACGGGCAATATAACCCTGCTTGTGGCCGTTAATGATGCCATAGCCTACGACGACATTGCCATCGTCGCTAACGCCCAGGGCGTTCTGGTACTGGTTCGTGCCGTTGGTCACGCCGTTGGCGGCCAGCCATGCCGCAACCGTTTGCACGTTGGCGCCAGTCCAGCGCACGGCGTGGGATTCGTTGATCACCATCGTGCCGATAGGCTGTCCGGGAACAAGGGCTTCACCGACGATGACGCTGCCGTCGGCATTCACTGCGGAGGCAACGGATGCGACCTGATTGGTTAGCTTTGGCAAGGCGACCATGCCGCCCGCCTGGGTCCACTTGATGGCGATCTGGTTGTCGTTCTTGAACAGGTCGTTGCCCATGACGCCGCCCTGCTGCGAATAGCCGACGATTGTTCCGCCATCGGCCGAAATGTCGTTCGCCCAACTGCTCGCGCCGGCGGCGGAATGGCTGGCAAGAACGCCCAGTTCGACAAAGCCGGTGGCGCGGGTCCACCGCAGCGCCTGGACGTTTGGCCCGACGATGGTTCCATTTGCGCCCCACTGCTGGCCGCGCCCGCCGATAGCGGCGATGACCGAGCCATCCCGTGAGATGCCGGTAATTTCGGCGTTGAAGGTCACGCCATTCTGCACTGGACTGGTCGTGCCGACCTGAAGCAGCTGCTCTGGAGCGGCGGTGCCCGTCCACAGGATCGGGATGTTGAAGCCCGATATACTGGCCAGACCGCCGATCATATTGCCGTCACCGCTGACGGCGACTGCCTTGTAATTTCCAGCGCCGGTAGGTTGTGCCAGGATCGTGGGCGTGCCGTTCAGCCATTTTACGCCCACCATGCCGGTGAAATCCGTGCGTGCGGTCGGCTTGGCCTCGCCGACGATCACTGAGGCATCATCGGATATGCCATAGCCAACGTAGTGAAGGTAGCCGGTCGGCGCTGCGAGTTTCGTCGCGCCGGTCGGGGTGAATACCCAGGCTTCGAGAACAGACTTGTTGCCGACCACCTTGTTGTGAAAGCCGATGACCGACGTACCGTCGCCGGAGATGTCCACGAAATCGACGGAATTGCCGTCGGAGTTCGACCCGTTCTCGGCTCCGTCTGGGCTTCCGGGGATCTGCTCCGAGCCGGTGACTTGTCCGAACGCAGGTGCAGGCAATCCCGCCAGCAGGGCAACAGAACCTAGCCCGGATTTCTCACCGGTGTCCATGAGCGGGTAAACGAAGCTGGGTTTATGGATGGCTGATTATCGTAGGGCGCGTTTTTTCTGCCGCCTGGCGAGGCGGTGCGATGGTTGGCGATGTGGTTAGAGGGTTGAGAGGGACTGGGCGAAGGCGCTTCAGGCGCTGGCGGCACATAATCGGTCATGCGCGATGGCCCATTCGCGCTGCCATGGATGGGCGGAAGCCATGGCGATCCTGACGCGACGGACGCTGACGGTGACCAGCGCGCCGATTTTGAGCAGCTTGAGGCGGATGGTGCCGCAGGTAGCGCGCGCGAAGTCGGTAGCGGCCAGACCGATGCGGCGGAGCGCGGACATGAGCACATAGGCCATCGAGGCGAACCACAGCCGCAACTGGTTGGCACGCATGGTGGCGGCCGAGGTGCGATCGGCGAACAGGTCCATCTGGCACTCTTTGATGCGGTTCTCCATCTCACCGCGGGCGCAGTAGAGCTTTTCGTAGAGATGGCGGGTTTCGGCCTCGGCATAAGGGAGCGAGGTCACTACGAAGCGCGGATTGGTGTCGCCGCGCGTCACTTCGGCCTTGGCGACGACCCGGCGTCTGCGGCTCCAGCTATCGAGCGTGGACCACATGAAGTCCTTGAAGCGGCGCGCCGGCTTGCCGGTCTGCTCGCCTTCCTTCATCGCTTCGGCCAGTTCATCCTCGATCTCGGCGACCAGGCGTTTGTTGCGGGCCAGGCCGAACAGATAATCGACCTCGTTCGCCTCGCACCAGCTCATCAGCTCGTCGCGGCAAAAGCCTGAGTCGGCGCGCAGCAGGATACGGGTACGCGGCCAGCGCCGCCGGATCTGGGCGACGATGCGCTCGACCTCCTCGCGGGCACCCGCCGCGCCGTCGGTGTTCGAACGCCTGAGCTTCGCCGCCAGCAGGTGCCGGCCACAGAAGATGTAGAGCGGCAAATAGCAGTAGCTGTCATAATAGCCGTGGAAGAACTTGCCCTCCTGATCGCCATGGATCGGATCGTCCGTCGCGTCGAGATCGAGGATGATTTGCTCCGGCGCTTTCGCATGGGCTTCCAGGAACAGGTCGACGAATAGCGCCTCGATCGCCGCCGGATCATGGCTGATCCGGTGATAGCGCGACGGCTCCGGCCGGCTCAGCTCAAGCCGATTGAGCGTGCTCTTGCCCGCCAGCGGTGCGCAGTCCCGCCGCCGTGCCGTCAGCTTGCCGGCGAGCGTTGCCATCACCGGATCATGGCGCAGCTGGTCGTGATCGTTCAGGTCTTCATAACCCAGCGCGATCCCGAACACCCGCTGGCCCACCAGCGTGCCTACCGCATGCTCGATCAAATCCGTCCGGCGATGATCCGAAAAACACGCCGCGAAGCGATCCGTCAGCCCGATCGCCCGGTCGGTCGCGCCCAGCAGCAGCCCGCCAGCATCGCTGGTCACCGCCCCGCCGTCAAACGCCGACACCACCGACCGCGATTCTACGCGTGCAAATCCAAACGACTTTGCGCTACACTCTGTAAGCATCGGGGAACTCCTCTGCTGTCCGATAAGACTTTGTTTGCAGAAGATTTATCTCAGATTCAGAGCCCCGATGCACCTACTTCTGTGAGATATCCGGGCTAGCGCGCCCACAATGGCGGTCGTGGTCTTCAATACAGCGTTGGTCGCAAACGTGCCGGTCATCTCTGAAACTGTCCCCGTTAAACGCCCGCGCGCGCAGTACCGCGAGCCGATCCCCGCCTAACTGGTCTTCGGGACATCATGCACCCCCTGTTCAGGGGGCTAACGCGGCGGAGACAATTCCTTGAAAATACATGACGCCTGCGATCTTCGAGGCAGTCACTTCCCTTCTTTTCCGCCATAGGACAAACCAAGCTGCGCGGCATGCCACGACGCTTCGGCCCGGCTGGAAATCCCCAGTTTGCGGTAGATCGCCTTGATATAGCCCGAGACCGTATTCTCACTGAGCATGAGCTGCGCGGCGACTTCGGCATTGCGCATGCCGCGTCCGATCAGGGTGAGCACTTCCAGCTCGCGCGCTGTCAGGTTGCCGGTTTCGCCTGCTGCCGGCCCGGTCCGCCGGAAATGCTCCATGATCCGCCGGGCAATCGAGGGCGACAGCGCCGGCACCCCTTCCTTGATCTGCTGCAACTGGCGGATGATCCCTTCGCGCATCTGCTCCTTCAACAGGTAGCCCGAGGCGCCAGCCGAAAGCGCGCCGACGATCGAGCTGTCATCGGCCATCGCGGTGGTGACGACGCAGATCGTATCGGGAGAATTTACTCGTAACTGGCGCAGCACATCCAGCCCCGATCCGTCGGGCAGGCGCAGGTCGATCAAGGCAAGGTCAAACACGTGCCGGTCCATTGCGGCCAGCGCATCGCGCACGGTGGAGGCACCCGTCACCCCGCAACCCGGAAACGCCTCGGCCGCGATCTCGCCCAGCCACTGCAGCGTTTCCGATACATCTTCGAGGATCAGCACGGATTTCACGCCGCGACGCCTTCGCGCGGAAAGCGAACCTCGATCACCGTTCCGCGCATCCCCATGGCAGCGCCCCGCGAAACCGTCATCGTGCCGTGGAGCGCCGTGGCCCGTGAGCGCATGTTGCGCAGGCCGTTGCCCGCTGGCGCGGTTTCGGGATCGAAGCCGTTGCCGTCATCGGCAACCATCAGGACAAGGCCGCTCGCCACGTCACCCAGCCGTATGCCGACCGTGGTGGCCTCCGCATGGCGCAGGGCATTGCCCACGGCCTCGCGCAGGATCGAGCGCATGGCGGCTACCGCTTGCGGCGGAAGTTCGGCCTGGGTGTCCACCTGCCAGACCAGCCCAATACCGACCGATGACAGCAGGTCGGCGATCTCCACCCTGAGATCAGCCATCAGTTCGGCCAGGGTCAGCCGCTCGCCAGCGCTGTTGTTGATGATCTCGCGCAAGTCGGCGAGCGTGTCGCGGATCAGCTCGTCCTTGCGGACCGGGTCGCGGCTGTGCAGCGCGCCGAGCAGTTGCACCCCGATATTGTCGTGCATGTCGCTGGTGATGCGCTGGCGCTCTTCGGCCGCGCCTTGTTCGTGGGCGAAGCGGCTGGCGATGGCTTGGGACAGCATCGCACACAACTCGCTCGCCCTGGCCTGTTCGCGCGAACCGAACAGGCGCCGGCCGTGCATGGCATGTTCCAGGCGCAGCGGTGGCAGCGGTCCGGTAGCGGGGATCGCCAGGGCTGCGCCGTCTTCAATCACCGTAGATGCTTCAACCGCTTGACCGGCTACGATCTTCAGCGGCTGGAACACCCGATCGAGCAAGCCGCGCCAGCGGTCCATGCGCTCGACCTCGCCCTCTGCAAGCGCAATGGCGAGTATGTCCTGAAAACTTGCCTCGATCTCTCCGTCACGCCGGAACAGCTTGCGCGCGATGATGTCGCGCAGCGGCAGGTAAAGGAAGCCGACCATTACAAGCGCCAGCCCGAAAGCCGGCGCACGCTCAAGCGCGATCCACGAAATCAGCGCCGCGTCCACCGCGATCAGCAGTGCGGCGCCGGTCATGTAGAACAGGATGCGGAAGGCCCAGCGATCGAGATCGAACAGCCGGTAACGCGCGACCCCGATGGCCATGCCGATGTGGATCAGGAGGAAGAAGGCAAAGGCATAACCCTGCGGCAAGCCCGGCGTCAGCCCGACCAGGCTGGGCGCAATGACCGTGAAGACGAATGCCCCTGCCCCGACCGCAACCGACAGGCCAAACCAGCGCACTACCGCCCGCGCCGCCGGATCACCGCGCGAGCGCCAATATTGTCCCGCCGCTGCAAAAAAGATGCCGAGCATCTCCAGCATCGTTGGCAGGTGCGAACCGGCAGGGGGGCCATCGAACACCTGCAGGCTGTCACCCAGCCACCATGCCCCGAACAACGCGAACGGCGCCCATAGCCAACGGGCCGGAACCAGAGGCCTTGGATAACGCAGCAGCAGGGCAATCATCGCCGCGCCGAACAGCAGCGCGCCGCCGTGGTTCATCACCGAAAGGGCGCGGAACAGGTCGCCGTCGATGGCGAGTTCGCGGGTGCTGTAAAGCGCGGCAGGAAAGGTGAAAACAAGAATGCCAAGGCTCGCCAGGGCGAAAAGGCGGGCAGCCGTATCGCTGCGCCGCAGCGCCCAGACCCAGCCGCCGATGAGGAAACTTGCCAGTCCAACCAGCATCTGCACCCAGAAGGCGGCAGGAAGATCGCTGATGGGCCGCATTCGCGCCGGTGCAAGGGTCGTCTGCTGCGCGGGCCTGGCACCTGCCGTTTCGATCGAAACACTCCGGCCGCTCACCACCCCCTCAAGCATCGACTGTCGCGCAAAGAAGCGCCGCATTTCGGCATAGGTCGCCAGCGTGTCCGGCTCTTCGATCAGATCGCCAGCCTCGATCGCAACTCTTCTGCCGTCGCTCCCGCGGATGGCAGCGATCGGCCCGGAAACGATCGCAGAGCCATCAACGCCGGACGCAGGCGTCACATGGATGATACCGGAATCATCTGCGGTAAACGCGAGGGCCAGCCATGGCCGACTGATCGCCATTTGTATCAGGACAGCCCCGGCCAGAAGTCCGGCCAGAACCAGCCCGATCATTACAGTCGCCGGCGACAATCGCGATCTCATGAAACTTACCCGGCCCCGTATTACTGCCTAGCAAACAAGACTTAGCGATGCCGTGGATTCGCGCCACCCCCTGAACAGGGCATTCTCACAAGTCACAATCCCCTGAACCGGGGGATGACTGCCGCATCCACGAATGCGATGTTTCCGGCAGTCCCTGCGCAGGAGAGCAAAATAAATGAAGCCCATCGCTGCAAGCCTTGCCGCAGCCCTGTTACTGGCACCAGCAACTGCGCGGGCTGATGAAGCCTCGGCCTGGAGCAAGTACGAACGACGCGTCGATGGTATTCTGGACGCACTCCATGCCGCCTGGCGTACGGGAGAATCCTCCGAAGGTAGCCGCCAGCGGGTCAAGGGCCTGTGTCAGGGCGTGACCCGAGACAGCACTGGCGGCGAAGGTATAATGCTTCCAAGCTGGGCCCGCAGTCTGATCACAGCGTGCAGCTATGTTGATGAGCTTGCCGGGATGAATGCCGATACGATCTGGTCGGCCAACGACCTCAGGGCCAACTGCAATCAGATGAAGAAGGATGCCGGCGACATGCTGAAAGCCCGGCTGGTCACTGTGGCACCGCAAGCACATGAAAAAGCCTTGCATCTCGGCGCCGATCTCATGTTTTTCTAAGAAGGCGGGTGCAAACGGCGGCGGGACGCCCGCTCCGTCTATCACCTTTGATGACGGCCAAGATACCGTAGCCTGAGATCACGTGGATGGCAGCCAGGCTTGTCGATCCGCTGGCTTTGCCTCCGCGGGATCTGCATCGGATACTCAGTGAGTTACGGCCGGTATCTTCTTTGGTCAGATCGTTGGTGACGCCATTATAAATCAGCAAGGTGTGGGCTTTACCTCGGATCGGATGTTAGGCAGCAGGCATCTGCCATCACCATCAATTGCTCGGCGCAGTTCACCTTGAAAAATTTGCGGGTGCACCAAATTCGGCGGACACTAGCGAACGCATGTGGACGCAAAGCCGCTCTTAATCAGCGGGTCCTTGGTTCGAGCCCAAGTGCGTCCACCAATTTATCCATATATTTCAACGTATTAAATGGCCGTTGGGCCAACTGGATTTCCGCTCGCAGATCGCTAGGTAGCTCTCTAGGTAGCAGCGGATCCGGCGACGGTTGATCAAGGTATTGCGACGAAAAGCTGGCTCCAGCGTGTGCTCGAGCCTGTCTTGCTCTATCAACACTTGGGGTTCAGTAACCCGGATTGAGAATCGCGGCGTTTTCCGCAGTGCTTCGACAACTGTATCGGTCACTGCCCGCACTCTCGGCATGTGGCGCATGTCCACATGCACACCTATCCAGATGTCTCGAACAAGGTCAGGTCTGTCGGGGTACAGGCGAATTAGCCCGAGCTCCCCATCGGCACGATAGCGGGCGAGCGCCGCAACCCCGGCCCCTGCAAGAGTCGCGTGAACCTGCACTTCGCGGCTGTTGGAGCGAAAACCGATAAGCGCATCGGGAAAGGCATCCCGCAGCAGTCGGGTTAGCCCTGTTTGCCGCGAGAGGCGCCGAACGGGCGATCGGTGCCGGCGCAGGTCCGGTCGCTTCTGTCATCATGGGCATGATAACGGCATGCTTTGGCGGCATCGTCCGTGACACGCTGAGCCAGGAGCGGTCCATCATCTTTTCCTACGAGATCTACGTGACCGCCGCATTGGCCGCTGCAATCACTTTCGTTTGCACCAACGCGCTGGGCATTGACCGGGAAGTCGGCGTGTCCGCGGCATTCATGGTAGGCTTCGCACTGCGCGGAGGCGCAATCAGGTACGGCTGGTCATTGCCACGCTATCGGCCACGCCAAGGCCGCCTCCGCGCGAATGACGGTGCCTGACTGCGGTGTTCGACTGGTCTGGCGATCCAGCCCGGCCGAACAACAACTGAGATTTTCATGATTAATGGACGGAGGAGAGATCCACGGACAGCATATATCGTGTGGTTATAATGTGATAAGTTTTCCGAAACCCCCACCACTATCCCCAATATGGGTCTTGCGACCAGTCGATTGTAGCTCGCGACAAGCCCATTCTGGTAGCCGGTCTGGGCCTTCATCGGCACCCGTTTTTGCGATTTTTGCCGATTCACTGCCCTTGCCCACTGGCTCACAGCAGCAGGTGACAACTCGCTTAAGCAGCGATATGCGAGCACACGACGACCATCCCGAATTCCGCCGCACGTGCTTGGTGTTTCAGTTCTATTGTCGCTCCGTGGCCGTATATCAGGCACTTCAGTCGCGAACGACGCTGGCGCGAAGTCGGAATTTACAGACGGATTTTGACCGATGGTAATTCCAGGTAAGTGTCAAAGATTTATCGTAATGAGGCATCTTGGCCTAATTTTTGCGCAATGTGGAGGAAGTCATGCCGCAGAACGACCCATTGACGTCATCGGTGGAAACTGAACCCGGACCAGCTTGGGGATGGATCCTGGCTTATGGCGTGCTTGTTGTCCTGATCGGATCGCTGGCGTTGGGCAACCCGCTGGCGACGGGATTGGCCACGGGTTTTTTGCTTGGTGTGATGTTGCTGACCTATGGTCTCGTTGCCCTGATTTCTGGCCTGTCTTCGCTTTCGAAGCGGGGGCGCTGGATTGAGGCGCTGCTGGGCCTGCTCGGGGTCGCGGCAGGGGGTTTCGTCCTCTTCGCGCCCTTTGCCGGTGCCTTGTCGCTGGTCTGGGCGATCGGATTCTGGCTGTTCGTTGCCGGGATTCTCGAATTGGTGAGCGCGATCAAGGGATCCCATGATCGGGGATGGCGCTTTGCGCTCGGCCTGCTCGACATCGTGCTTGGCGGATTCCTCCTGTTTTCAGGCCCGGCGAGCAGCCTTGTGTTCCTGGCGGGAATCGTTGGGATCAGCTTTCTCTTCCGCGGTGTCTTCCTTATCATCCTGGCGCTCGGCTTGCGCCGCCTGTCCCGGAGTCTTTAAGCGTGCGGCGGCTGGCGTTGATCCTTCTGGCGGTGGCGGTGGCGGTGATGGCGCCGCAATCTGTCGCGTATGCGAGCGATCAGTCTTTCGGGACGTGGAAAAACCCGCAGAACAGCGTTCATGTCCGGGTTGAGCGCTGCGGCGAGCGCATGTGCGGTGTCGTGATTTGGGCCAACGAAAAGGCACAGGCAGATGCGCGCAGAGGTGGCACCGATCCTCTTATCGGGTCGCGGCTTTTTCAGGATTTTGCGCTGGAGAGGCCCGGCGTCTGGCGCGGCAGGGTTTTTGTGCCCGATATCGGCAGGACGTTTGCGGGAACCATCAGCGTGATCGATGATGACACGATAGTCGGCAGAGGGTGCCTGGTTGGACGGGTCGGTTGCAGGTCGCAACAGTGGACGCGGCTGAGGACTGATAATTGGCCATAAGCAAGAATGTGAACACCGCATCCCCGAGGGTGAGCGTGTTCCTCATACTTCACGGGAAGTCAGCGCAGGACCCGCGGGTACGAGAGGCAGTTCGCTCGGTCCGGGCCGATGGTCATGACGTCGAGGTTCGCGTCACATGGGAAAATGGCGATGCGGGGCGGTTCGCGAACGAAGCTGTTATGAAGGCGCAGCAAGGCCGCGTGGATCGCATCGTCGCCGGTGGCGGAGACGGCACCGTGAACGAGGTCTTTGCTGCCGCCTTTCGGGCAGGCTCGTTCGGGCACTGTTCGTTCGGTATCCTGCCGCTTGGGACGGCCAACGATTTCGCGCGTTCGACGGGAATCCCCATCGACGACATGACTGCGTCGTTGCGCTTGACCCTTGTCGCACCAGTGTGCTGGATCGACATCGGTGTTCTGGACGACAGCCCCTTCGTCAATCTGGTGACGGGCGGATTCGGGTCACAGGTCACGGCAGAAACCGATCCGGCCCTGAAACATACGCTCGGTGGTTTCGCCTATGTCCTGACCGGCCTGCGCCGCGCACGGGAACTTACCGCTTGCAGAGGCCGCTTCACGGCCCGGCACTTTTCCTGGGAGGGATCGTTTCTGGCATTGGCCATCGGCAACGGCAGACAGGCCGGCGGTGGCATCCAGCTATGCGCCGAAGCGTTGCTGGATGATGGCGAACTCGACCTGATGATCCTGCCGGAATTAGACCGGAACGCGGGGCTCGATGCCCTTGGCCGCTTCCTGCACGAGGGTGCGGGCAGCGTGGATGGTCTCAAGATTACCGCGCGGAGCCCGTGGGTCACGTTCGAAGCCGAGGAGGATATTTTTATCAACCTTGATGGTGAAACCCGGTCGGTTAGCCGCTTTCGAGTGGGGTGCCACAGAGGCGCGCTGCCGATACACCTTGGCCATAATCTGCTGCTCGGAACAACAAACCCAACCGATGACGGTTGATGGAATGGGCGCAGCTTCCCCACAAGGAACCTTCGTTCATCCCTTGGTGGTAACCTGCGCTCAAATTGACGATCGTCCGCGCTGCATTGAGTACGGCAGCTTTGCGCCCGGAGCCGGGTGGTTTTCGGACCCGACCATCCCAAACCATGTCAAGCTTCGCTTTCCGGAGCGCCGCCAAGGGCCTGGTATAATGCGACATGGGCCGTCAGGCGATCGCTGCGCACCTGCAGGATCGCGAGCTCCACCGAGAGTAACGCACGCTGTGCGTCGATCTGCTCCAGATAGGGCGAATAGCCCGCGCGATAGCGATTGGTCGCATGGCGAAGTGCATCGGCGACCGCTTCGCGCTGGGCCACAAGCGCGCGTTCCTGTTCCCCAAGGCGGTCGATCAAGACCAGTTGATCCTCTACTTCGCGGAATGCCGTCAGCACCGTTCGCTGATAGGCAAAGGCGGCCTGATCGCGCTGCGCAGTAGCGGCGTCGAACTGTCCTTCCAGCCTTCCGCCGCTAAAGAAGGGCGCAAGAATGCTGCCGCCAAGCGACCATATACCGACCGGATCGTCCAGCTGGGACGACAGCACCGCACCAGCAGAGGCGGCAAGGCGCAGCTGGGGGAGAAATTGGGCCCGCGCGGCGCGCATGCGGGCATCGCTGGCCGCAAGATTGAATTCCGCCTGCGCGATATCGGGCCTGCGCCGGGTCAATTCGCTGGGAAACACGGCAGGGATGGCAGGGGTTTGCAGCCCTGCAAAATTTCCGCCCCGCGCGAGGGCACGCGGGGTTTCGCCGATCAGCTGCGACAAGGCATTTTCCTGCCTTGCGATGGAGGCCTCGACGGCAGGGATCTGTTGCTGCGCCGCGCGATATTCGGCCTGTGCCTGCCGCAGTTCAAGCTGCGAGGTATAGCCGACTTCGGCGCGATCGCGCGCGATCTTAAGCGCCTCGGCCCGCGCCCCCAGCGTTTCGCGCAAGGTTTCGAGCCGGCGGTCCAGCGTCAGCAGGGTGATATAGCCCGAAACGGCGGTCGCCGTCACTGCAAGGGCGGCAGCTTCGCGCGCGGCCTGTGTCGCCGCGGTATTGGCGCTGGCGGCATCGACCTGCGCGCGGTTGCGGCCGAACAGATCCACCTCATACGCGGCCTGGAACGCCGGCTGCACGCCAAGCGAACGCGAGGCGGTGCCAAAGGCGTTCAGGCTGCGCGCCTCGCTCACCCCGGTCGAGCCATCGAGCGTGGGCACCAGCAGGCTGCGCGATGCGCGTTCCTGCCCGCGCGCTTCTCGCACCCGCGCGGATGCGATTGCGATGTCGGGATTGTTCGCCCGTGCCGCCGCCACGATCCATGCAAGGGCCGGGTCGCCAAATGCGTTCCACCATTGCGGCTCGATCTCGGCCCGCCCCTCAAGCGAAGTGCGCCATGCCATCGGCGGCGCCACCGTGCTGGCAGCAGGTATCGGCGCAAGGGCCGGTGCGCACCCGACCAACAGGCTCAGGCTCAGCAGGGGGAGACCGATCCGGCGCATCAACGGTCTCCTGTATGAACGGTGGCAATCACCGACATGCCGGGGCCAAGTCTCTGGGCCGCCCTCTGCCCCGGATCGATACGGATGCGGACGGCGATGCGCTGCGGAACCTTCACGAAATTACCGGCGCCCGTATCGGGCTTGATAACGCTGAACTCGCTGCCTGCGGCAGGCGACACGCTCTGCACCTTGCCCGTTAGCTCAAGCCCGCCCAGCGCGTCGATTTCCAGTGTCGCGCTTTGCCCGACGCGGATTTCGGCGGTCTGCGCTTCCTTGAAATTGGCGACCACCCACAGCCGTTCGGGCACAAGATACATCAGCTGCGCACCCGGCGAGACCAATTGCCCTTCGCGCACCGCAACCTCGCTCAGCCTGCCGGCGCGCGGGGCGCGAATGATCGTGTTGTCGAGATCGATCTGTGCGAGATCGCGCGACGCTGTCGCATTCTCGACCTGCGCTTCCAGCCCGCCCTGCCCGACATTCACCGAACGCAATTGTTCGCGCGCGATGTCGCGCTGGGCCATCGCCTGCGTCACGCCCGCCTGCGCCTGGCGCAGCGCGGCCAGCGTCTGGTCGCGTTCGCGCAAGGATACCGAACCTTCGTCGGCCAATTCATCGACCCGGCGCATATCTGCCTGCGCCTTGGCAAGCTGGGCGCGAGCATTGGCCACCGACGCCTCCTGTAACCTGACCTGCGCCTCGCTTGAACGCCGGTTTTGTCCCGCATTGTCCAGGCTGGCCGTTTGGGTGGCGATCCCGGCCTGTCCTTGCGCCACGCGCTGGCGATAAATGCGGTCGTCTATGCGTACCAGCGCCTGCCCGGCGGCCACCTGCGCGAAATCCTGCACCAGCACTTCGGTTACATAGCCTGTAACCTGCGGGCTGATGATCGTGGTCTGGCCGCGCACATAGGCGTTGTCCGTGGTCTGGCTGTCGGACCGGAAGGGCGGCAATTGCCAGGCATAGAGTGCGGCAAGCGCGCCCAGCACGATGGCAACCGCGAAGAAGATTGTCTTTTTGCGCGATCGTTCGGGCGCCCAGCCTTCCGGGTTTTCCTGCGTCGGCGCCGCGTCGGCAGCGCCGGTTTCAGCCGCAGGTCCGGCGGGTGTCGCGGTCGGTTCCCGGTCGGCGTTGTCGTCGTTCATTCTTTTGCTCCGCCCATGATCGATGCCAGCGCCTCAAGCTCTTTGGCCAGCGGGTTGATCCCCCGGCGGCGGTTGTAGATCCATTTTGCAAGGATCGCCGCGAATGCGAGGGAAGCGATGATGCCGATCAGAAAAAACATGTCATTGAAAGCCAGGATCGCCGCATCGCGCCCGGCTTGCTGCACCAGCTGCCCCGCGCCGCTTGCCTGCCGCAGCACCGGATCGGCGATAGTGCCATTATACGCGGCGGCGCGAAGTTGAATCGCCTGGGCTACAGCGGGGTCACTCAGCGTCAGTTCCCGGCCTATGTCCATCAGGTGGACCTTCGCCCGGATCGTCTGGAACGCCGCCAGCCCGGCAACCCCTGCAAGCCCGCCGAGCGTCTGTGACAGGGAGAAGACGGCAATGAAGCTGATGATGTATTGCATGCCCTGCGCCAATGCGCGCAGCAGCCCCTCCATCATTGCCGAGCCGATGAAATAGATCGCCGCAAAGGCCATCATCGCCTGCGTCCAATAAAAGTTTTCGGGCCGCGACAGCAGGCCCGCCTGCGTGTCGACAAACGCGGCCACCGCGATCAGCGCCAGTGCGACGAGCAAGGGCCGTTGCAGATCGCTGGTATCCAGCCGTGCGATCAGCACCACGAGCCCGATAAAGGTCGCGCCGGTGATGATCCAGTAATAGGTGACGAGCTGGTCGTTGATCATTCCGACGGTGGTCAGCAGGCCGCCAGCGCCAAAGCCCTGTTCCGACAGCAACACGCGCATCAGCGCGCCCGTCGACGCAAAGATCACGATGTCCTTGCTGGTCATCCAGCGGGTGTGGAGCATGGGATTGGCGCGATTGTGTTCGATCAGGAAAGCCGCGCCGATCAACAGGATCGCGCCCGCCAGCGCCCAGCCCAGCCATGGCGTTGTCCACCACTGGATCCTGCCCTGCACCAGAAACGCGCATAGCAGGCCCATGCCGATGGCCAGCAGCGGGAACGTCACGAGATCAAGTTTTTCGAATGCCTTTTCGATTTCGCCCGGCGGAAGCGGCAGGATGAAGACCATGCCGAACGCCATCAGCGACAGCGCGAATTGCAGATCGAACAGATGGGTGATGTCACCCCCCGCGATCAGAGCCGGGGAAATGGCACGCGCCAACGGCAAGGCGATCTGCGACAGGCCCAGCCCGATCAGCACGCCCGCGATCCGGGCCTTCGCCGGCAGGCCCTGCATAAGGTAATAGATGCCCAGCGTGGAAAGGCCGCTGGCCGCGATGCCGGAAATCCCGCGCGAGACAAGTTCGATCCGGTAGCCCGCGTCGAACAGCTGAACGAAATTGGCCAGCAGCAGCGTCGCCATCGCGATCCTGACGAAGCGCTGGATGCCGAATTGCTGGCGTAGCTTGAACAGCAAAATGCTCATGCACGCATTGGTCATGTTGTAGGCGACCGTGACCCAGCCCGCCTCGACCGATGTCAGTGCCAGATGGCCCTGAAGCCCCGGTAAATTGGCCAGCAGCAGCCCGTTCTGGAACCCGCCGAGGATGGCCAGATAGATCCCGATGAGCAGATAGCCCAGCTTGCGCCGCGCCGGATGATCCGGCGTTGCGGGGGACCCGGCCAGAAAAGGGCGCTCGTGCGGCTTGAACACATAGTCCCCGCCCTGGTGCGCTGGTCGCACTGCGTCAGCCACGGCGGAACAACGGTTCGACAAGCGTTTCCTGCAATGCGGCGCGAAAGCTGTCGTCGTCGAGGAATTCGGGCGACCTCTGGGCAAGCCGGTCACGCCGCAGGATGCCGACAGCCGTGCCGAACGCAAATTGCAGGAGGGCCAGTTCGGGGTGCGGGACGTGGGTGTAGCCGTCCGTCCGGGCCCTTTCAATGAGAGGCAGGAAATGGTCGAGCAGGCGGCGCGTCACGTTCTGGTAGAGCCACTGCGCCCGTTCAGGATCGTGGTCCATGTCGCGCATCATGAAGCGCGCCACCTCGGGCCGGGCGTCCATGAAGCCGATAAATGCACTCATCGATGCACGAAGGGCCGCACCTGAATCGCCAAAGCCGGTGGCCTGGGCGAGCGAAGCCTGTCGCTCTTCTATCCTGTGGCCGACGGCCTCGATGATCCGCTTCCACAATCCCAGCTTCGAACCGAAATTATAGGACACGAGTGCCATGTTGACGCCGGCCGCCTCCGCAATCTCGCGCAGATTGGCCGCATCGAAGCCCTTGTCGGCGAATATCGCAACCGCGCTGGTCATGATCGCCTTCGCCGCATCGATTTCGTTCGTTTGGGGCCGGCCACGTCCGCGTGCGGTTTGTGTCATGATCGATCCTTCTGCGCGCCATGGAGGAACCCGCCAAGTAGCCGCGCGGACTAATTAATCAAGTGATTAATTATTGTTTCGGATGCAAGGCCGGGTACGCCTCGCCTCGAGTGCGCGACCATTCTATCCCTCGGATCACGCTTGAACCCGGTGGCGCGGCTTGCCGGGCATTCAAAGGCGCGCCCAGCTAGACGGAACGAGCGGACCGCCGACCTCGATCGCCTTTTTCAGCCCGGCTTGCCGGTGCAGCCGGTCCCGATAGGACTGCAGCGCCGGATAGCTATCGAGCGCCCCGCCCATATTGGCCATTTCAAGCGTATAGACCATCTGCATGTCGGCCAGGGTCAGCTGCTCGCCCATCAGGAATGAGCCTTTGCCCACGCCCTCGGCGATATAGGTAAGCACGTCTTTGCCCCGCGCCGCAGCGAATTGCGCCATCGCATCGGGCAGCCCGCCCATCATCCGGCCCAGCAATGGCAGCAGCAGCGGGAAGCTGGCGGACCCTTCGGCCAGATCGAGCCACTGGTCATGCATCGCACCTTCGGCAGTGCCTGCCTGGGGGGAATGCCGCCCATTACCATAGCGCGCGTCGACATAGCGCAGGATCGCACTCGATTCCGCTAGCACCAGATCGCCATCGACGATGAAGGGTGCCTTGCCGAGCGGATGGATATGCTTGAGATTTTCAGGCGCTCGCCCATTGACCCGCGCATGGCGGTGCAGCTCGTATTCGATCCCCAGCTCTTCAAGCAGCCAGAGAATGCGCGTGGAACGCGATGTTTCAAGATGATGGACGATGATCATGCGGAAACCCTCTTCAAAATTGCAGGCGCGCGCGAAATGATCAGGCGGCGGGATGGCTGTCCCGTTCCGCCGCTTCGCCCAGCTGGCCGACAAGTGCGTGGGTCAGTTCGTGCAGGGCGACGATCCGGTCTTCCTCGATCCCGACCTTCTTCGCGAGCGTGCCCGGTATCTCCTGCGCTGCAGACTTCAGCGCCCGGCCCTCGGAAGTCGGGGTGACCAGCACACGGCGTTCGTCCTGCGGATCGCGCATGCGCGCGACCAGCCCGGCACGCTCCATGCGTTTCAGCATTGGGCTGAGCGTGCCGACATCGAGGTGCAGGCACGCCTGCAAGTCGCCCACCGTCACCGGCTCGCGCTCCCAAAGTACCAGCATCACCAGATATTGCGAATAGGTCAGGCCCAACGGTGCCAGCAACGGCCTGTACAGCCGCTGGATCAGATTGGTCGCTGCATATAGGGGGAAGCACAGCTGGCGATCGAGGCGCAGCAATTCGTCCCCCTCCTGCTTCGACGGATGGCGTTCCGTCGTCATGGGCGCGCCCTTAAGCCTCGGCTCGGACCGAGAGTTCGACATCGATATTTCCGCGCACCGCGTTGGAATAGGGGCAGACCTTGTGTGCCTGCGCAACGATCGTTTCCGCCGTATCCTGATCGACACCGGCAATCGCGACATCGAGTGCAACCGACAGGGCAAAACCGCCATCGGCATTCGGGGCCATCGAGACGGTGCCGACTACTGTAACGTCATCATCAGCGATCTTATGGGTAGTGCGGGTGACATGAATCACCGCATTGCCGAAACAGGCGGCATAGCCTGCCGCAAACAGCTGTTCGGGATTGGTCGCGCCGCCCTTGCCACCCAGCGCGGCAGGTACGGCGAGATCGAGTTCCAGCAGTCCGTCGTCGCTGGCGATGCGTCCGCTACGCCCGCCGGTGGCAGTGACCTTGGTAGAATACAGTGCGCTCATGATTGGAGTCCTTTTGCAAGATGAAGCCATCATATAGCTAGCCATCTAGCACTTCTGTGGTTGCCGTCCGTTGCGCAAGAGGCTTTCGGCTTGAATGAGTAAATGATCGAGTGCGGTCTTCTGTCAGGCCTTCGTATGCGGCGTTTCAGAGACCGCTGGCCGGTATGGTGATCCGCGGATCAGGTCCAAAACTACTTTCCGAGCATGGAAGCTCACGTGCTAGGGCTGGTTTTCCTGATCCGATCTGTTCGATCCTTTTCCCATTCAAATCATTGCCTTCCTGCTCCCCTTCACCGACGTCAGCCTATCGCGGTTTGATCAAGCCACGGTTGCTGCCATCGAATCCCGGAAGTTCTCCTGTCTGGTGAGCATGGCCCAGATCGCCCGCGCCATCTTGTTGGCCAAGGCAATCGCGACCAACATCCGCGGTTTGCGTGCACTCAGGTTCGCGAGCCAGGAGCCTGCTATGATAGATTTCCGACCCATCCAGTTCAGTCGGGACATTGCGCCAATTATCAGGAGGCGGCGAATATCAGCCTGCCCTGCTTTCGAAATGCGCCCATGGCGGGCCTTGCCACCGCTTGAATGCTGACGAGGCACCAATCCCAGCCAGGCTGCAAAATCGCGGCCGGACTTGAAGCTTTCCATTGGCGGAGCGAAGGCGTCGACAGCAAAAGCTGTCATAGGGCCGACACCGGGCATCGTCTGCAACCGGCGTGCGGTGTCGGTTTGAGCCGCCAAGGCTCTGATCCGCTCGTCGCTTCGTTTGATCCGCGCCGTCATCCCGGTAATTTGATCGAGGATTTCAAGGCATTCCGAGCGAACGATTTCCGGAAGGTCGCTGTTAACCTCCTCGACGATCGCTTCAATCCGCTGACATTGCTGAACCCCTTGGGGAACTGCATGACCGAATTCGTAAAGGAAGGCGCGGAGCATGTTGATCAACTCAGTACGCTGATGGACGAGCCGGGTTCGGGTACGAAACAGCATTGCCCGGCCTTGTTGGTCTTCTGACTTGGCAGCGACGAAGCGCATTTCCGGCCGCTGCGCGGCGA
>JACKLW010000002.1 GCA_024235715.1 Accumulibacter sp.
TCGCCGTTCGCGCTGGCAGGCGGCGGCCGAGCAAAAGCATTGCTCGGGGTTCTGCGGACGGGGCCGGAACGGCTGACGACAGGCCTTGCACTGCCGGTATTCCATGACGGTTTCTCCCCACACGAGGTCGTGCGGGAAGGTTGGGCCTTTGTAGGGATTCCTGGGGCGGCGCGGGAGATCTTGCGAGGGCTGGCCGCAACCTCTTGCGGCGAGCGTACGCGGTGAATATCGCGAGCAAGGCGAACCGGTGCTCAGGCACGCAATCGGGAGACCAGGTGCCCGGCGCTACGAGCACTGCCTCATTGCCAACGGGCGTGGCCTACTGCACGAGCTGGAGCAGCTAAAAAGTTCGGCTCCCGGAAATCGCTCGCGACCTCAGCCGGAGCTCACTGGGTCACGCTTGGTGGGTCAGCTTTGGTGAGCAAGAGTGGGTCAGTTTCGCGGAGCGTCAAGGCATGCAGACAGTGATCGACTATCACGGCAAGCACAAGTACGACGCCAGTACCGCGCTGGCTTAAAAGGACCGCCCGGCAACGCAACAGACCGCCGAGATGGCGCTTCTCGATCAGCTCTTTGCCCATGGCCCAAAAACCGGCGGGTTCTGGACCTGCCCTGTGGCGCCGGCAGGGTGAGCGTTCATCTGGCCATGCAGGGCTATCACATGAGTTGTGCCGATCACTCCGAAGCCATGCTGCAGATTGCGCGCGAGAGCCTGGCCGTGAATGCGCTCGATTGCCCGGTTGAGCGGCAGGACATCGAACAGCTGACATACGCCGACGCCCAGTTCGACACCATCGTCTGCTTTCGCCTGTTTCATCATTTCCCGACGCAGACCATCCGGCAAAGAGCCGTTTCGGAGCTCTGTCGCGTCGCCCGAAGCCACGTCGTCATCTCCTACTCGAGGCCCTGGTCGGCAAGCTCCATCGCCCGCCGTCTCAGAGCGCTCTTCGGCGGCCGCAAGTCGCAGAAATTCACGACGTCGCTCAAGGAGGTAGACGCTTGTTTCAGAACGCAGGGATTCCGACTGGTGAAGGACTTTGCGCGCAGTCCCTTCCTGCACACCTTGCATGTGGCGCTCTTCGAACGGGTTCAATAGCACCGCGCTGCCGAGGCGACGGGTCGTTCACCTTGGCGCGTGCTGCATCGCCGCCCTGGCAATGGCAAAAGCTCCCCCATGCCGAGCGTGCCGATGGCGCGCAGGGGGCTGCCGACAAGCCTGAATCGGGTACGCGCTCGAGGCACATCGACCGGCTCACCCGCTGACAAGCGCTGCCATCGCGGCTAAACTTGCGAAGAAAATCATGCGAGCGCAACGATGGAGAACCAAGGACAATGGCGTCTTGTCGCCCTGGCAATCTGGCTGCTTCCAGCGGCCTTGATTGTCGGGATAATCGTCGCGGATCCGCTGTCCCGCAGCGTCACCCCGATCTACCACGAAGCGGTAGAGAACTGGTGGTCGTTGCAGCCGGTCTATAGTGGCTCCGGCGGCTTCAACTACTTGCCGCCGTTTCTCCCCGGCTTCAGCCTTTTCGCTTCGCTATCGCAGGAAATCTGCGAAATTCTTTGGCGATCGGCTGCACTCGCTGGCCTTGGCTTCGGGCTGTGGCGCTGCACCCGCCTGATGACATCGGCGCCCGGAGACTGCTACCAGCTATTCGCACTGGTGTCCGTTCTCAGCCTGCCAATCGGCCTCAGCGCGATCCGCAATGGTCAATCGAGCGCTCAACTGGCGGCCTGTCTGGTCCTCGCCGCCTGCTTTCTGCACCGGCAACGCTGGTGGATGGCCACCGCGTGGCTTAGCCTCGCGCTCGTCTGCAAACCGCTGGCGCTGCCAGCGATCGGCCTCGCGGCAGTCGCCTTTCCCGGTCTCTGGTGGCGCGCGCTGCTCGGCACACTGGCGGTGCTGATGGCGCCCTACCTCCTGGCGCCGGCGGGCTACGTGAATGAACTCTATGCAGCTTTCGCCAGCAACCTCGTCGATTGCTTTGAGCCACCGGGTCGGACATTCGCTGATTTGAACGGCATCCTGAGGGTCTGGAACGTCAAGCTGAGCGGTACGCCGTCGCTTCTTGTGCGGGTCGCTGCAGGCCTGGCGATGGCCATCACCATCTGGTTCTCTGCCAGGCGCGCCACTGATTTCCGGCGAGTCTTGCTCTGGCTGGGCTTCAGCGGCAGCTACATCATGCTTTTCACGCCGATGAACGAGGCCAACAGCTATGTCATGCTGGCTCCCGCCCTGGGGCTGTGGGCGGGATGGTACGTCGTACACGGCAAGACAAGAATGGTTCAGACCGTCGCGCTTATTTCCCTGACGATCATGCTCCTGGCAGATCTGATCGGGCTGTTCCTTGGCAAGCCGATCAGGAATGAATTCGACAAGTTCTGGTCACCGCTCATGACGCTCGTCTTCCTGGGGATCCTCGCCGTGGAGGCGAAGAGAACGGTGACCGGGTCACGGCAGCCACCTGCCCCGGCCGGATTGCCGAGCGCTCGTTCGTCAACATCGCTGTGCCGGTAGACCGTTTCGCTGCTGCAGCGCAGCGCTCGTCACGGCGGGGGAGTTTTGCGCGATAATCAGTATTCGCTTATGAACAAGGGCTTGTTTCCATGTCCGCCGTACTGCCCGCACAACCCGTCCGTCCAAGCTTCTCCGAGATCTCGCGTCACTTCGCCCCCGGCTGGTTCGCTGCGGTGATGGGCAGCGGCGTGCTGGCCATCACGACGCTGGCGCTTGCTGCGCGTTGGCCGCTGCTCAAGCCGCTTGCCTGGGGCGTGCATTACTTCAACCTGCTGCTTTTCTTCGTACTGGCAGTTCCCTGGCTCTACCGCTGGCTTGCCTACCGCGAGCTGGCGCTGGCGACCTTGCGGCACCCGGTACAGGCGAGCTTCTATCCGACCTTTTCGATTGCCATGCTGGTGATCGCGGCGCAGTTCCTTGCTTTTGGTGGACAGCTTGATCTGGCCTTGCTCTTCTGGTGGCCAGGAATGGTGCTCACCTTCATCTTCAGCTTTGCGGTGCTCTACGCCATGTTCAGCGGCCAACATGTCGGACTGGAACACGTCACGCCAGCCAATTTCATCCCCGCGGTCGGCCTGGTGGTGATTCCGATTGCCGGTGGTCCGCTGCTTGGCCACCTGCAGGGCAGCGCCAGGGATCTGGCGCTGCTGGCCAACGTCATTGGCCTCGGCGCCGGTTCGCTGATGTACCTGGGTCTGCTCGCACTGACCCTGCAGCGCAAGTATCTCGCCAAGCCTGCCTTCGGCGTTCTGACACCCACCGTGTGGACACATCTCGGGCCAATCGGCGCCATACCCGTGAGCCTGCTGAATCTAGCCGAGCAAATGCCACTGGTGCTGCCAGGCGGCGCCCTGGTCTTCGCCAGCCTGCTTCTCTGGGGCTTCGGCGCGTGGTGGGTGGTAATGGCCGCCCTGCTCACCGCGGCTGCCTGGCGCCGGAGACTGCTGCCGTTCGCACTGTCCTGGTGGGGCTTCACCTTCCCCCTCGGGGCCTTCGTCGCGGCAAGCTTCCGGCTCGGTCGCGCATCCGGCCTGGCCGGCGTCGAACTGTTCGGGATCGCCTGCTGGGGTCTGCTTTTCGCCATCTGGCTGCTGACCCTGTCGCGCACGGCGCGCGGCATCGCCAGTGGCAGCGTTTTCCAGCCGCATTCCTGAGGCGATGCGCGCCGATGTCGGCTAGAATGCCGGCACCATGAGCGAACGCCACCAGCAAGATCACCACGACCATCGCGATCACGATAAACACGGCGGGCATGACGGCCACGCGCATCATCACCACGCGGATGCCGGACCACGCCTGATCTGGGCGCTGCTGCTGACCCTCGGCTTTGCCGCGGTCGAAGCGGCCGCCGGTTTCTGGTCGGGATCGCTGGCGCTGCTCGGGGACGCCGGGCACATGGTCACCGACAGTGCCTCGCTGGGCCTCGCCGCCTTTGCCGCCTGGATCTCGAAACGCCCGCCGACACAGCGGCACACCTACGGTTACGGCCGCGTCGAGACGCTGGCGGCGCTGGCCAACGTGGTGTTCATGGTCGCGGTGGTGGTCGGCATTTCGGTGATGGCGGTGCGCCGCATCCTCGAACCCGGAGCGGTCAACGGCGAAGCGGTGACCGTCGTGGCGGCGCTCGGACTGTTGCTCAACATCGGTGTCGCCTGGTTGCTGATGCATGGCGAGCAGACGATGAATACGCGCGGCGCCCTGCTGCACGTGCTCGGCGACCTGCTCGGCTCGGTCGCCGCGCTGGTCTCCGGTGCGGTGATCATGTGGACCGGCTGGATGACCATCGATCCGCTGCTCTCGCTGCTGATCTGCGCGCTGATGCTCGTTTCCAGCCTGCGCCTGCTGCGCGAGGTCCTGCAGGCGCTGATGGAAGGCGTACCGGTGAGCCTGTCCACCGAGCAGATCGGCCGCCTGCTGGCCAGCGTGCCAGGCGTCGCCTCGGTGCACGACCTGCACATCTGGACCCTGTCCTCGAACCGTATCGCGCTGTCGGCGCACCTGGTCGTCGAATCGCTGGCCCACTGGCCGGCAGTGCTCGTAGCCAGTCGCCAGGCACTGGCCGAGCAAAGCATCACGCACGTCACGCTGCAGCCGGAACCGCTGCACAACACGGTGCGCTGGCTGGCGCCCGGCGAACAGCGCGGCGTGCCGGGAAGCTGAAGAAGGTGGCAGCAGCGCCCTTGGCCATCAGCGAGCCGCGGCTCGACGAGATGCCGGCCCTGCTCGCCCTGCTTGACGAATGCGCCCTGCCGATTGCCGACCTCGAAGCGCGGCATCTGCCGGCGTTCCTGCTCTGTCGCGACGATGCTCGCCCGATCGCCGCCGCCGGCCTCGAGTCCTGCGGCGAGGCGCTGCTCTTGCGGTCGCTGGCCGTAGCGCCGGCCTACCGTCGCCGGGGGCTGGCCGCTCGGCTGCTGGAGGCGCTCGAGGAGCGCGCGAGATCGCTGCGGCGAGAGCAGGTGTTTCTGCTGACCACCTCCGCGCAGGACTTCTTCGCCAGCCGCGGGTTCCAGCCGGTGGCGCGCAGCTCGGTGCCGGCGGCGATTGCCGAAAGCGCCCAGTTCCGCTGCCTGTGCCCGGCGTCGGCGACATGCATGGTCAAGAATCTGGCGTGCGCGCCGCAACGTGAGGCGTCGCCATGAGGGTCGTCGTCCAGCGCGTCGCTGCGGCGCGGGTCGAAGTCGATGGACAGCTCAGCGGCAGTATCGGCGCGGGCCTGCTGGTCCTGGCCGGCTTCGAGGCCCGTGACACCGACGCCGACCTCGACTGGATGGCTGCCAAGCTGGCCCGGCTGCGCATCTTTGCCGATGCCGAGGGGGTGATGAACCGCAGCGTCGTCGATGCCGACGGCGAAGTGCTGGCGGTCAGCCAGTTCACGCTCTTCGCCTCGACCAGGAAAGGCAACCGCCCTTCCTGGAGCCGCGCGGCGCCACCGGAAGTTGCGCAACCGCTTTTCGAGCGCTTTGTCGAACGGCTCGAAGCGGCACTCGGACGCCGCGTCGCCACCGGCGTCTTCGGCGCCGACATGCAGGTTCACCTGGTCAACGACGGCCCGGTGACGATCGGCATCGATTCACGCCAGCCGGAATAGCGGCGTTACCGGGCATACGCTTTGCTGACCCCGGCCGCTGGCCGATGATCAATCCCCGGATGCCACGCCCATCTGCGTCTGCAGATAGTTCTGCACGCCGACCTTGTCGATCAGCTCGAGCTGCGTTTCGAGGTAGTCGAGGTGATCTTCGGTGTCGTTGAGGATCTCCTGCAGCAAGTCGCGAGAAACATAGTCCTTCACCGATTCGCAGTGGGCAACACCGGCAATCAGGTCGGCATGCGCGCCGCGCTCGAGCTTGAGGTCGCCGCTCAGGCACTCGGGAACGTTCTGGCCGATCAACAGCTTGGGCACTTCCATCCACGGCAGGCCCTCGAGAAACAGCAGGCGCTCGATGATCTTGTCGGCGTGCTGCATCTCTTCGATCGATTCTTCGTACTCGTGCTTGCCAAGGGCGTTGAAACCCCAGTTCTTGTACATGCGCGCGTGCAGGAAATACTGGTTGATCGCTGCAAGCTCGTTGGCCAGCTGCTTGTTGAGCAGCTGTATGACCGTTTTGTCGCCTTTCATGGGGGACTCCGTTTCTTGACGCCGCGGACGAGGCCGCGGCTTGTACTTGTGATTGGGGGTAGCGCGCTGGTCGGCAGAACCTTGCACCCTGGCATTGCACGCAGGCATGGCAAGCGCAGCCACCCATACAGACAGCGACTTGGCCGCGCAGTTCACAGCGTCGGGCAGCCCATTGCATTGCTCGGTCGCGAAGGTCAGCTGTCGTTGCAGGCTTGGCCAAGGCTGGCGCACATGCTAACCGCAATTCGTGGCGGATCCACCTGCCTGCACGCGCCCGGCGCAAAAAAACGCATCCGGCGCTGAGCATGGGAAAGACGGAAGCGCGCTTCTGGCAGCAGCACCTGGCGCCGGCAGCAATGCACGGCACGCCCGGCGCGCGGCCGTCGCTCGTGAATATGCTGGCATCCCCACGGGGATTCGAACCCCGGTACCTACCGTGAAAGGGTAGTGTCCTAGGCCTCTAGACGATGGGGACCCGGACTTCTTTCGGCTTGTTGGTGGAGGTACGCGGGATCGAACCGCGGACCTCTTGCATGCCATGCAAGCGCTCTCCCAGCTGAGCTATACCCCCGCGCGAAAGAAGCGGCGATTATAGGGATCCGGCTGCGCGCTGTAAAGCGCTACGCGGCGGGGCACTGGTCTGTCTAGTCGACCGCCGACATTCCCAATCGCCCCAGGCCGGGCAGCTTGATCGCCGGCGGCGAGAGATCGATGCCGGCCGACAAGCCGAGCAGGTTGAGCTCGACCCCTTCCTCGGCAGCTATCGTCACGCCAAGCAGGCCCAGCAGCGAGAATTGGAAGCCACCGCCACTCGGTGCGCTGGCAAAGAGAGCGGCCTCGGGCAGGTAGTCCTTGCCGATCGCCGTCGGCGGCAGATCGAGACGAAGTGCGGGCACGGCGCGGCCCAGGTAGGCGACGAAGGTGTTGCTGTTGGGACCCGGCCAGAGGCGGTATTCGTGATTGTGAGGATAGGCCCGCGCCGCCGCGTGCAGGCGCTTGATCAGTGCGTCGACCTCGGCGCCGCCGCGTAGCTGACGAATCAGCGTCGGCGTACTGCCGTACCAGTAGCCGTCAGCCTCCCCGTGCTGGATGCGCACCGCATCCATGCCGCGGCGAACACCCCAGCCAACGACTTCCAGCCGCGTGTAACGTTCGCCATCGCTCTCCTTGGTGGCGACCCAGGTATGCACCCCGAAAACGCCTCGCCAACCGAAGGCCCGTGCCGCATAGACCTGGATGACTGCCTCCGGCGTCTCGCGTGGATCTGGCGCCTGTCCGCTGCTGTCGTGGCGCGCACTGCGCCAGTCACCTGGCCGGGCGCCGTCGGCCAAATGCCTGCTCAGCGCGACGCCGACCGGGACGACGAAGAGCAGCAACAGCGTGAGCGCCAGTCGCCACGCCCACGATCGCGAAAAACTCATCCGGAAAATCCTCCTGACGCTTGCGGCAACAGCCATTGGTACCCGCCAGGCGCCGTTGGTTCGCCACACTCCCGTTTCACGACGGAAAAAAGCCGACGAGCGGGGTTCTGGCCTCGGAATTCCGGCAGATCAGCCGGCTTTGCCTGCCCTATTGCGGATCTTGCGCGCTTCCTCACGGACCTTCTCGCAGGCATCGGACGAACCTATCCAGCGGTCCCAGAGGCTGGTCGCCAGAATCGACATCCCGGCCGTCGCTGCGGCGACGCCTCCCTCGATGGCTGCGTTCTGGACATCCAGACGCAGCACGGGTGCCTGCAAGGTGCCAGCGAGCTTGATGAAGGGGTTGATGATATCCCCGGCGCTGAGACCAACGCCGCGCAGTGGCGTGGTCTTGAAGGCGAAATCAATGGCCTCCGAACGCAGGTCGATGGTCCCCTTGGCGACGATAGACAGCTTGTCGGTTTGCATGACCACCGCCGGCGCGGTCGCCACCCGCCCCTTGTTGGCCTCAAGATAGATGCCGCCGCAGCTCAACTTCGAGTACGGGTCCTTCTTGACGAAGGGATTGAGCGTGCTGATCAGCAGGGAAGCGAAATCGCCATAAAGCGCCCCCACTTCCATCGACGGAAAGCTTCCCTTTGAGGCATGCAACCAGAAATAGCCGCTCAGTCCAGCGGCCAGACCGCTGATGCTGTTGCCGCTCGCCGAAAAGCTGCTGTTCAGGTCGAGATGCGGCAGCTGGTCGTGATCCTCCTTGCTCATCCCGCGGATCGCGAACACCACGTCGCTTCCCTGCAGATCGCCCTTTACGAGCAGCTGCTTGTCCCGGCTGTCGACGCTGAAGCCTGCCTTCAACGTGCCGCTGTGCTCATCGGCCTGAAGTTGCTTCACCACCAGCAGACCGTCTTTCAGGGTGGCATTGGCGCGAACATTGCGCAGCTGCCGATGTTCGCTGTCCACGTTTGTCACTGACGCCATCAGCGTGCCGTCGAAATCCCGCAGCGCTTCGAAACGCAGCGCATTGTCCGAAAACAGCTTCTTGCGCTTGCCGTCCGGCGTGGTCTGGCTGATCCCACTGGCCTCGCCCGTCTCGCCCGTCGCCACTGTCCGATGCGCCAGCAGCTGGTCGAGGTGCAGGTAATCGGATCGCACATTCAGATCGATGTCTGGTCTTGTCTGCGTGTCGATACGCACGCTTCCCTTGAGGTCACTGTCGCCGAGCGTCAGCTGCAGGTCATCCATGCTGAGTCGGTTTTCACTACCGGTCATGGTCGTACTGACAGCGAAAGGCAGGTCCGCCAGCGGCCACGCCTTGACACGGCCGAGGTCCGACAGCTTCGGCCCGCTCACCGACAAACGCAGGCCATCCGCCGAAAAGCTCGGTTTCAGGATCAGCTTGCCGGCCATGTCGACGCCGGCATCCGCCAGTTTCCCTTTCAGGGCTTCGATGTTGATGCCGGTCGGATCAGACCTGCCCCTGGCCTCGATGCGAAAGGCGACCGGCGCAGCGACGTAGCCCGGGAATTCCGGCAGCACGGCCCGCAGATTGCTGCCCGCAGCAGTCAGATCGAATCCGACCTGCTCCGGCTTGCCTGGCCAGCCGCTCGACAGCCGCCCGCTCAGACTGCTGTCGGCGAGCGAGAATTGCAGATCATCGAGTGCGACTCCCTGTTCGGAAACCCGCAATGCGGAACTCAGCGAATAAGCGGCGACCGGGACGCCTTTGGCGATCTCCGGCTTGATCAGTTCGGCAAGGCTCGTGCCCTTGGCCGTGATCTTGCCATCCACCTTTGGAATCTCGCCGGCAAAATCGACTGAACCGTCGAAACCGAGGAGGTTACTGCCTGCCCTGGCGTCGCCACTGCTGATCGTCAGCCGCTTGCCCTTGAGAGCAAGCCTGGCGGTCAGCTCGTAGCTTCCGCCAGGGAAATAGCCGGCTTTCTCGTTACCGAGAAACACTCTGGCCAGACTGCCCAGGTCTGACCCGGTCATCCGTGGGTCGAAGGCAAACACCGTGCCGGCAAGCCCGAAATCGATCATCCCGCTGGCGGCCAGCTGATTGTCGTCAACGTTCGCCACCAGCCTTTTGACGTGCAAGCGCTCGGGAAGCAGTTCCAGATCGACCTCGAGACCGGCCGGGACGACGGCCGGCAGGGTGATTCCACGGGAACGCGCAAGTTCCCGGAGATCCGGCGAGCGCCCCCGATAGCTGAAGGTCGATCCGGCGAAATCGCGTTCCTCGCTCAAGTCGCCGGACAATTCGCCCTCGATGTTGCCGAGTGCGAAGCGGGCGTGCAGCGCATCCTTGTGGCCGCCACCCTTGCTCTTGATCGTGGCCTTGATGTCCAGCGGCAGCGCCGGCAGAGAAGCGAGCGCAAAGAGCTTGCCGATGGTCTGCGCACTGCCCGCCCTGAGAGCGATGTCCACATCGAGATCCCGGAGTTCCGGCAGCTTGTGGGCGACGCCAGACGCCTCCAGAGAGATCCCGTCGCTGCTGAACGAGAGTTGCTTGACCTGCAGACTCTGCCCATCGCGATTGGCATCGACATGCAGCGTATAGCTTGCGTCCGGTAGATGATCGATCCCCGCAAGCCTGGCCAGCGCGCCGACGCGCGGCCCGTCCGAGCTGAGCGCAAGCGAGAATTCGCCAAATGAAGTGACGCTCTTGCTCGCCAGACCGGCATCGATGTTGAACTCACCGAAATTGCCTTTCACGCTGCTGGCCAGACGGTCTCCCGCGGGAGCGATCCGCGCCTGCAGCTGCACCTTGCCTCTGGTCACGGGGCGTATGGCCAGCGCTTTCAGAATCTCCTCGGCATCGGCTGCGACCGCCGTCAGTTCGAGGCTGGGTGCGATCGGGGCCCGCAGTCGATCAAAGTGGCCCTTGGCAGCAAGGCTGCCATTCGCCCCGACGAGGTCGGCCTGGTAGTCTATGGCGCCCCCGGCGATGAGTTCCGCGAATGGCCCGACGCGACCCCGCACGGCGATCTCGCGACCGCCGACCGAAACGCTGGAAGCGACCACCAGCATGTCCTGCGCATCGTGTTGCTGGCTCGCCTGCTCGACATCCACGCGCAGCTCGTCGGTCAGCCCCGGATGCCTGACGCGAATCTCGACATTGCGCAGCTCGGTCTGACCGAGCAGCAGGTGCAGGGGATTCGACCGCTCGTCGGGCTGGTCTGTCCTGGCGTCCTTGCCCGCCATTTGCCAGTTGAACTGCCCCTCCTTGTTCCACTCGAAGAGCAGGCTTGCGTCCTCTGCCTGAGCACTCTCGATCACGATCGGCCCCCTGATCACACTCCACAGGTCGACGGAAAACGACAGCTTCCTGACCGTGAGCATGTCCGGCTGCTCGCTCCAGGCCGGATTCAGCCAGCGGATATTGGTGCCGCGGAAGGTCGTCACCCGGCCCGGGCTGATGTCGAACTCGCCGTCAATATGAAATGGGCGATCGCTCAGCGTGCTGATGCCTTCTTCAAGGGCGCTGCGCAGACGATTGGTATCGAGCAGAAGCCAGCTGATGGCACCGACAGCGGCAACGACCAGCCCCACCAGTACCAGCAGGACATAAACCGGCCAACGACGCCTGATCCTTGGGGTATCGATGCTCGCCATTGCTCAGCCTCACGGACTCGGTAGTAGGTGGCTTGCGCTCGACCGCAGGCAGGCCCCCAATTACTGGAAGCGGATCACCTGCCGCATCGCCGCGCCAGATCGTTCACCCCGCGGCCACAGGCCTCGACCGCCCCGGCCGCCTCGTGTCCGGGCACCATCGGTCGCGGCCGGTCGTCATTGATGATCGTCTCCCCTTGGCTGGACGGACTGTAGCGGGCGGGCTTGCGCGTCGGGACGCTATTCGGAATGTATGATTGTACGAGAGATTCACTGCATGGCCAGCGCCTTCCCCGTGGCCCCGGCTGTCGGTGAGCCGTAAGCCGCCGATCATCTTTGCTATCGTAGTGGCTGCCGGATTCGGCAGGTGGCTGCGCGTGGTGATGCGGCTCGAACGCTACACGCCGGGATATCTTCACCATCGTCCAGGGGCAAGTCGGCATTGAATACTCTGATCTACTGGGTCGGGATGGCGGGCACCGCTGCTTTCGCGGTCACGGCGGTGCTCGCCGTCGCCCCGAGGGGCGTGGATTTCTTCGGCGCCGGCGTCCTTGGCGTCATCACCGCCATCGGCGGCGGCACGATCCGCGACATGGTCCTCGGTGTGCCGGTCTTCTGGGCCCTCGATCTCGGCTACATCTGGGTTGCACTCGCCGCGACCGGCGCCGCGTTTGCCGCCAACTCGCTGTTCACCCGCAAGGAGATCTACGCGCTGATACTCTATGTCGATGGACTGGGCGCGGCGCTGTTCGCGGTCGCGGCGGCAGACAAGGTCTGGGCGCTGGATTTCGGCAGGCCTCTGGCACCGGTCATCCTGGGGATCACGACGGCCATCGGCGGCGGCCTGATTCGCGACGTCCTCGCGGGACGGCAAACGCTCCTGATGACCCGCGAGATCTACGCCATTCCGATTCTCCTTGGCTGCTCGCTGTACGTCGCCCTGCTGCAGTTCTTTCC
>JACKLW010000003.1 GCA_024235715.1 Accumulibacter sp.
GGTATCGGGGTCAGAGCCCATTGATCCCACTAGCAGCCTGTCGGACTACCCCCTGTAAAATGCCCCATCGCCCCCGGATCCTAAGAGCATGAGCCGCTTCCGCCCGATCGACCGCCAAACGGACTACCTGCTGCCGCCCTCGGTGCAGGAGTGGCTGCCCGAAACGCACCTGGCGCGCTATGTGGTCGACGTGGTCGAGGCGCTGGACCTGTCGGCGCTGGAGCGGGCGTATGCGGGGCGTGGGAGCGATGCCTACCACCCGGCGATGCTGCTGTCGCTGCTGATCTACGGCTACGCGACGGGGACGCATTCGAGCCGCCGGATCGAGCGGGCGACATACGATTCGCTGGCGTTTCGGTTCATCGCCTGCAACCAGCACCCGGACCACGACACCCTGGCGAGTTTCCGGCGCCGCTTCGGCGAACAGTTCGCCGAGCTCTTCGTGCAAGTGCTGCAGGTCGCACGCGAGAACCAGCTCTCACGCTTTGGCACGGTCAGCCTGGACGGCACCAAGCTGCACGCCAACGCCTCCCGGCACAGTGCGCTGTCTTACGGGCACGCGCAGAAGATCGAAGCGCAGCTCAAAGCCGAGGTGCAGGAGATGCTCAAGCTGGCCGAGGCCGCCGATCAAGGCAATGTGCCTGAGGGGGTGGATTTGCCGGCGGAGATCAAGCGGCGCGAAGACCGTCTGGCGGCCATCGCGACGGCCAAAGCCAAGATCGAGGCCCGCGCGAAGGAACGTTTCGAGCGCGAGCAAGCCGAGTACGAGGCGAAGATGGCCAAGCGCCAGGCCAAGCAAGCGAGCACGGGCAAGCGGCCCGGCGGCAAGCCACCCGAGCCCCCACAGGCGGGTCCCCGGACCGAGGATCAGATCAATCTGACCGATGAAGATTCGCGCATCATGAAGGTGGCCGGCGGTGGTTTCGAGCAGTGCTACAACGCACAAGCCGTGGTCGATACCGAATCGATGCTGGTGGTGGCGCCCCACGTCACCACCGCAGGTAACGACAAGGAGCAGGTCGCGCCGATGCTCGAGCGCATCCAGGCGCTGCCCGATGGGCTCAATCAACCCAAGCGGCTGCTGGCCGACACCGGCTTTTACAGCGAACGCAATGTGCAGTGCTGCCACGACGCCGGGGTCGAACCGTTGATCGCCGTGGGGCGCGATGCGCATCATCCGGATTGGCGCAGCCGCTTCGAAGAGCCCGCGCCACTCGAGATGCCTGCCTCCCACGTCGAGCAAATGAAGCACGCTCTCAAGACCCAGGCCGGTCGCGCCGCCTACGCGCTGCGCAAACAGACGGTCGAGCCGGTGTTCGGCATCATCAAGTCCGTGATGGGTTTCCGTCAGTTCCTGCTGCGCGGTGTCGACAACGTCCGCAACGAATGGACGCTGGTCTGCCTCGCGTGGAACTTCAAGCGCATGGCCGTATTGCGTCTGCAGTGAGAAGAAACGACAGGAGCATGGCGATTTCACGCGGAAAAGGCCCTTTCGGCTCTGAAATGCCGATTATTTTTCACATCATGAAAACCCGCCTGCCGGTACGCCGTCCGCCGGCTTCAAGTCCGACAGGCTGCTAGGGACACGCACG
>JACKLW010000004.1 GCA_024235715.1 Accumulibacter sp.
TGTTGCTAGGCGCCGAAAATTGACCAGTTTTGGGTGGTGATTTGCGCTGAAAATTGACCAGGGTGATTCACTCGTCTGCTCATCTTTTGAGCAGGCATATCGAGGATGATCACCATGAACATGCTGGGCAAGATTCGGCGCCTGAAGCTTCGCGACGGGCTGTCGATCTGCGAGATCTGCCGTCGCACTGGATTGGCCAGGAACACCGTCAGGCGTTGGCTGAACAGCGCGGAGGGCACGGAGCCGAAGTACCGCAGGAAGCCACAGCCGACGGTGCTGGCGCCGTTCGAAGCGCGGCTTCGTCAATGGCTCGAAGCCGATGCCCGCCGTCCCCGGCGGGAGCGACGTACCGCCCTGGCGTTGCACGCTGAGTTGAAGACGCTGGGTTTCAACGGCAGCTACACCCGGGTCGCCGAGTTCGTCCGACGCTGGCGAGCCGAGGGCGGCAAGCCGGCAAAGAGCGCGTTCGTGCCGCTCGCCTTCGAGTTCGGCGAAGCCTTCCAGTTCGACTGGAGCGAGGAGACGCTGGTAATCGGCGGCTTCCACCGCAAGGTCATGCTCGCCCACACCAAGCTGTGTGCGAGCCGCGCGTTCCACCTGTCCGCCTACCCGACGCAGAGCCACGAGATGTTGTTCGATGCCCATACGCGCGCCTTCCGGGCCTTCGGCGGCATCGCCCGGCGCGGCATCTACGACAACATGCGCACCGCCGTCGACAAGGTCGGCGTCGGCAAGCGTCGGATCGTGAACACCCGCTTCGCCGCGATGGCGGCCCATTATCTGTTCGACCCGGAGTTCTGCAACGTCGCGTCGGGCTGGGAGAAGGGGATCGTCGAGAAGAACGTTCAGGACAGCCGTCGCCGTGTCTGGCAGGACGCCCCCCAACAGCGCATCGGCAGCTTCGCGGAGTTGAACGTCTGGCTCGACCAGCGCTGCCGGACGCTGTGGTCCGAGCTGCGCTATCCGGGCGCGGAGCACCTGACGGTGGCCGACGCCCTGACCATCGAGCGCGACGCCTTGTTACCGATGCTGCCGGCCTTCGACGGCTACGTCGAGGCGATCACGCCGGTGTCGAGCACCTGCCTGGTCGGCGTCGAGCGCAACAAGTACTCGGTGCCGAGCCGCTTCGCCAACGGCAAGCTGAGCATCCACATCTATCCCGACCGGATCGAGGCCCACGACGACGAAGGACTGGTGGCCAGGCACGAGCGCAGTTTCGAGCGCGGCGAAGTCTGCTACGACTGGCGCCACTACATCGACCTGGTCGAGCGCAAACCCGGCGCCTTGCGAAACGGTGCGCCGTTCGCCGACATGCCCGAGGCGCTGCAGCGCCTGCGCAGCTTGCTGGTGCGCCGCCCGGGCGGCGACCGGCTGATGGCCGACGTACTCGCCTGCGTGCCACGCCACGGCCTCGAAGCGGTGCTGGTCGCCGTCGAACTGATCCTCGATGCCGGCCGTGTCAGTGCCGAGCACGTGCGCAACGTGCTCTCCCGGCTGGGCGAGGCGGCTTCGCCGTCCAGGGTCGAAACGAAGCTCGCCCTCGACGAGGAACCCCTGGCCGACACGGCCCGCTACGACCGGCTGAACGCGGAGACCGAGCATGACTGAGATCGTCTCCCAACTGAAATCGCTGCGCCTGCACGGCATGGCGCAGCGCTACGAGGAACTGATGGCCCAAGGTGGCGTCGGTCTGCAGAGCGCGGCCCGGGTGATCGAGTGCCTGCTCGAATCGGAAGTCACCGACCGGCACGTGCGTTCGATCCGCTACCAGATGAGCGCCGCCCGCTTCCCGGTTCACCGGGATCTCGGCGGCTTCGACTTCGGCCAATCACGGGTCGATGAGAAGCTCATCCGCGAACTTGCCAGCGCCCAGTTCATCGACGCGGCGGCCAACGTCGTCTTCGTCGGCGGCACTGGATCGGGGAAAACGCACCTCGCGACCGCCTTGGGCGTCGACGCCATCACCCGCCACGGCAAGCGGGTTCGCTTCCATTCGACCGTCGATCTGGTCAACCAGCTCGAACTCGAGAAGGCGGCCGGCAAGCA
>JACKLW010000005.1 GCA_024235715.1 Accumulibacter sp.
GTAACTATTCGGTGAACCCGTAGCCAAGCTGCGTTGCGGAGTATCCGACTGTTACGTCTGGAGCTATCCCGAGTCTGACGGCGCTATCGAGCGAGAAGGGAGCGGAAGTTGTTCCGCAGAGGATAGAGCCAGATGTCCTTGATGGGCAGGATGGGTTGATGACCTTGGCACTTTTTTCCGCGACCGGTGGTTTTCCCGACGTTGATCCAGTTGGCGGCTTTATAGCAGGTGCCGCGATGGCGGGGCGTTTCCACGAAGGTTTCGAAGAGCACCGGGCGGTAGCCGTATCGCTGGAGCCAATCGTTGGGCAGTTGCCGCTGGATGACTGACAGAATCTTTGATGCCAAGCCCTTGGACTGTATCCACGGCAAGATCAGGAAGCGGGCGTTGTTGACGATGAGTTGCAGGTTTCTCTGCCGCTGCGCCTCGTCCCAGCCGATGAAGCGATCGCGTGGCGCGAGTTTCCAGGCGCTGGCGCCGAAGCTCAACAAGGCCAGCAAGCGCTCGCCTTCGTAGACGAAGTAGCGCATCTGACTACCGGCCATGGGCGTGTAGCCCAGATAATGATAGCGGGCGATGTACTCGTTCCACAGGCGCGAGTTCGCCGTCCCTGCGACCTGGCGCAAGCACGGTGGCGCCAACTCATGTACGGGTTGCGCCAGGAGTGGCTGCGCATCGGTGGCGGCGGTGGCAACGAATTCGGGGCGACGACGAGGCCGCAATTGGGATGGAGGCAAGGTGATCAGTCCATCGGCCTGCATGCGCAGCATGGCCACCCGGCAGCTCATGTCCTTCAAACCGCCATTGGGCTTGAACCAATCGAGCAACACACACAGTTGTCGCGAGAGTTCAGCACGGTTGGCGCCGGGATTTTTCGCGATCAGCTGCGCCACGGCCAGCAGTTCATCGGCGCCAAAGTCGCGTCCGCAGTAGCGTCTCATGAGCTGTCGATGCCTGCCGCGCCCGCGTGATCAGGCGCGCCACGGCGCATCGCCGCCAGGCCTTCGGCATCCATGGTCCAGGGAAGAAAGACACTCAGCTCGGCCGGCGGTTGGTTGCCGTTTTCCGCACAGGCTTGCAGATAGGCAGTCAGCCAGGTTCGCGGATTGATCCCCCAGTGCTTGACCGTCATCAGCAGGCTGAACATCGTCGCCGCCAATTCGCCCGCCCAGCAACTTCCCGAACCGTAGAAATTCTTGCGCCCGACCACCGGCAGGCGAATGGCTCGTTCGGCCGCATTGTTGTCCATGGGCACCTCGCGGTGATCGACAAACACCGTCAAGCCTGACCAATGCTTCTTCATGCTTTGCAGCACCTTGAGCGCTGCGGTCTTGAGCGAGGACTCGGCGAGTTCGGCATCGCGGTTGGCGGCCATGCGGTCTATCGCTCGCCGCAACGACTGATCGCCTGCGGCATCGGTGACGGCGTCCGATTCGCTGTCGAGGCGCCGGGCGTTCAGCTGATAGAGCTCGCCAATCCGGTCGACCCAGACGAGTGCCCAGGCGCGAAGATCAGGATGCGCGTTGGCCAGTTCCAGGAAATCGCGCCGCTGGTGCGTCCAGCAATAGGCCAGAATCACCGTCGTGTGCTGCTTGGCGAATTTCTTGTAGGCCGCGTAGCGATCACAGCTCAATATCCCACCCGGCACGTCGCCCAATTCGGCGATCGGCACCTTCGCCGATCGCGTCGGGTCAAGCACATAGTGAATCACCGAGGGGGACTGAAACACCCACAGGTACCAGCGATGCCCGATCTTGCCTTCGACGTCGATAAACACCTGCCAGCGGGTCTCATCGGCATGCCAGTGAGTCTCGCTGCGCAGTCGGGTCAGGAGCGCGGCTTCCAGCGGTTCGAACAGGGGTGCCAGCGCTTGTAGTCCGCCCGTGAGGGTGCCCGCTGACAAGCTCAAGCCGCAATCAGCCAGATCCTGCAGGAGACGATGCGTTGGCTGACCGTAGAGGAACTTGGAGAGCAAAAGGTGCACCCAGACCGAAATGCCGTACTTGCCGCGCTCGATCAAGCGCGCCGGCGGCGGCGCGCTAATGATGCCCGGGGTAGCCTTGCAGGCGCAGGTCTTTCGATAACGTCGCCGACGGATGACCCGTCGGTACGCGCACACCTCGATTTCGAGGACCTCGCTGTCTTCGCTGCCAGGAAAGTCGGCGAAGCTCAGACCACAAGATGGGCACTGCGGCGAATCAATTTCGATGCTTTCGGTGTGCGCCGGCAGATGGCCGTGCATCGTCCGTCCATGACCCGGCGCACCCGTCTGCTGACCTCGCGACCGAGGCGAGGGGACATTCGCTGTGGGCGCTCGATCTGCACCAGACGATTGCTCCGATTTGCGACCGAACACACGCTTTTGTAGCTCACGAATCTTGGCCTGAGCGGCCGACAACTCACCGCGCAACGCGGCTTCGCGCTGTGCGGCCTGCTCGGTTTCTCGTCGATGACGCTCTTCAAGTTCCCGCAGACGAGCAATCGCTCTTTGATAGGTGGTCTTCCAGTACCTCGCATCCCAAGTGAGCTGGATATACGCTTGTTTGCTCAGCGTCACCAACACCTGCGAAAACGCAGGGCACTTCCCCTCGCTTATCGCAGGCAGATCCTCGACGATGTCCCGTGCCGTATCCATGCGGCCGACTGTAGACCGACTTGATGCATGTGTCCAGCCCGTATTCGATACCCAAGGCTGCTTACGGGTTCACCGAATAGTTACTTACGGCCCGTGCGGGTGTAAGATTTTCCGACAGGTTCTACCCCTGGACGCCGGCTCGAGGTTTCTTGCACGGCGCATCGGGCGCGGCTTTCCCGCAACGCGACTCGCAGTCGCTGGCGAGCAGGACCGGAACGCCGCCTTGCCTTGCGTCACCATCGGGCCCTGCCACCGGGATGGCGTTCGCCGGCGGCTTTCATTGCTTAGCAGGCGGGCATTGGGCATAATTCGCCGCCGAAAAGCAATTCGCCAATGCCTGGCGCTTGCACTCCCGCGGCCACGACAGAGTGGGCGGGCAAGTGCCCGTCACCGCTTCCCGGACGAGGAAAAGACCTCTCCGGTTTTCAGCCAGCTCCGCACGCAGCGATGCCATTGACAATATCTTGATGACTCAGGCGCAGCAGCCGACAGCCCTGCCCCCGCCCAGGCTGGTTCGCTTCCTCTCGGAACTTGCGGTCGCGGATATCGCGGTATCGCACAAGAACTTCACCGAACGCCTGGGAAGACTCGTCGACCTCTCTGGCTCGATCGCCCTGGCACGGGTGCATGGAACGTTGGCGACGACGACAGCGACGTCAGGCCAGGAAACAGGCGCAGCGGTTTCCGGGGAGTCGATGATCGAGGCGTTCCTCGCGCGTCGTGCGGCCATCATCGAGTCCATCAGCAAGAGCTTCGCGCCGGGGAAGCGCGCCTCCTGGTCGGTCTTTCCCGGGGCCATGGCGGCAACGCCGGCCGGGGACGCCGCGAGCTATGAGCGCTACAAGGTCTTTTACCTGCATCAGCAGAGAGAAATCGCCTCCCGGCTCGACGAACTCAGGGCCGCCATCCGGGCAGCGCTGGCCGCGCGTTCGTCGCGGCTCGCCAGGCTGGCAGTCCTCGATGCAACGCTGGACGAGACGCTCTCGGCGGCCACTCAGAGAGTGTTCTCCGAAGTGCCGGGACTGCTTGGAAGACGTTTTCAGTACCTGTACCGCTGCCATCAGCAGAAAATTTCCGGTCAGCAGGGCGAGGATCTCCCGCAGTCGTGGGTTCAGCCAGGCGGCTGGCTTGACCAGTTTGCGCGCGAAATGCAGGGGTCGCTGCTGGCGGAACTCGAAGCTCGCCTGCAACCGCTTGTCGGATTGCTGGAAGCACTTGACGAAGAGGTTAACGGAAGTTGATGAGCAGATTACTTTTCGCGACAGCCTTTCTCCTCGGAGCAGCGGCGATCGCACTGATGGGAATGACGTTCATCCGCGCGGATCTGCTGGGGCTCGCAGTGACCGCTGTGATCGGTGGCGTCTATACCATCGGTTTTGTCGAGCTCCTTCGCTTCCGGCAGGCGACGGCAACGCTCGCGGATGCCCTCGCTGGACTGTCCGCGACTGCTCCGGAAGCCGGTCCCGATTTTCTTGAGCAATGGCTGGCCAGGCTACATCCGTCGCTGCAGAATGCGGTACGCCTGCGTATCGAAGGCGAGCGCGTCGGCTTGCCCGCCCCCGTGATCACCCCCTATCTGGTGGGTCTGCTGGTCATGCTCGGACTGCTGGGGACATTCCTCGGCATGGTCGAGACCTTGCAGGGCGCTGTTTCGGCGCTGGAAGGAACAACCGAACTGCAGGCCATCCGCGCCGGCCTGGCGGCACCCATAAAGGGTCTCGGATTGGCCTTTGGCACCTCCGTTGCCGGCGTCGCGGCGTCCGCCATGCTGGGGCTGACTGCCACCGTCAGCCGACGCGACAGAATGGCCGTCACCCGACAGCTGGATGGCAGGATCGCCACGGTGTTCCGCGAGTTCTCCCTGGTCTACAATCGCCAACAGGCTTTCAAGGCCCTGCAGGCGCAGGCGAACGCGCTTCCGGAGGTGGCCCAAAGACTGCATGCCGTAGCGAGTGCAATGGAGCGCATGGGCGACAATCTCGGGGAAAGGCTGCTCGCCAACCAGGAACGGTTTCAGCGCACGGTGAGCAGCAGCTATTCCGACCTGGCCACTTCCGTGGGACGATCGCTGAGAGAGTGTGTTGCCGAGAGCGGTCGCCAGGCAATCGCCAGTGGACAACTGCTGGGCGAGAGTATCAGGCCGCTGCTGGAAACGCTGATGGCGGACATCGGCAATCAAGCCAGGGCGACCCAGCAGCAACTGGCCGCCAGCGTCGAGCAGCAACTTGCCGGCGTGACCGATTCGCTCGTCGAATCCTTCGACAAGAGCTCGTCAGGCTGGCTGGAACGTCAGAGGCTGGTCGACGGTGAGCGGCTCGAACTGTGGACCCGCTCCTTCGAAACGGCGGCCGAGCGCTCCCGCCTGCAACACCAGGCGCTGTCCGATTCCTTGCAGCAGACGGCCCGCGAGATGGCGGAAAATTCCCGCACCGGCGCCAGCAGCATGCTCGGCGAAATGACCGGCCTGCTGCAATCGTCCGAGGCCCTTGTGCAAACCCGTGTGGAAGCCGAAGCCGCCTGGTTGCAGGGACACGGCGCGCGCATGGAGGCGCTGACAGCGACGCTGAGGGCCGAACTTCAGGCTCTCCGGGATGCTGAAGCGCGTCGTGGCCAGGCCGCTGTCGATCGCCTCGCCGATCTGGAATCGACGGTGGCGGCGCAGTTGACCACCCTGACGAAAGCGCTCGAAGCGCCAATGACCCGCCTTGTCCAGAGCGCCGCGGAAGCGCCACGAGCGGCCGCCGAAGTCATTGCTCACCTTCGCCGTGAAATATCGAGCAGCATCGAACGGGACAACAGCCTGCTTGCCGAGCGACAGAGACTGACGGTCGAACTCACGGCCTTGTCGGCCTCGCTGCAGGAAACCACCAGCGGCCAGCGGGACGCGCTGCAGTCTCTTGTCGCCGCCTCCGCGGCCACGCTGCAGGATGTGGGTTCCCGCTTCGCAGCCCAGGTGGACTCAGGGGTGGCGACACTGTCCGGGCTTGCAGAAAGCCTCGCCGGCAATACCGGCCGCATCGCCGACGATTTTGCCGCCGGCACAATCGAACTGTCGAGCCTCGGCGAGGCATTTACCCTCGCCGTGAATCTCTTCGATGACTCCAACACCAGGCTGGTCGAGAGCCTCGGGCGCATCGAGCAATCGCTCGACAAATCGACCCGGCGAAGCGATGAGCAACTCGCCTACTACGTGGCCCAGGCCCGGGAAATAATCGATCAAAGCATGCTCTCCCAGAAGGAAATATTCGCCGAATTGCGCCTGCTTTCGCATCGTGGAAGAAACACGCCACGCACTGCCGACCCGGTCACGGAAGAGGCCGGCTGATGGAAGAGCTGGACGACGGCTTCGCGCAGGCAACACCGATATGGGCGATTTTTGGCGACCTGATGTCGGCCCTGGTCGGCGTCTTTGTCCTCTTCCTGGTGTGGGCGCTCGGCTTCCAGCTGGAGCTTGCGCAGACACTGGAGCGCGAAGTCGAAAAGCGCCATGCCGAGGAGCAGCGGCGTATTGCGCTGGAAGAAGCGCTGGCCGATCCGCTGGCCACCGGGCGGGTGACTCTGCGCGACGGGCGCATCGGCATCAGCGGCAGCGTCCTGTTTTCATTGAACTCCGACGAGTTGCAGCCGGAAGGACGCGAGTTGCTGCGCACCCTCGTCGGCCCGCTCAAGGTGTACCTCGATCAAAGGAAGCAGCTCTTGATGGTAAGCGGCTTCACCGACGACCTGCCGATTCAGGAAGGCAACAATCGCTACGCCGACAACTGGCAGTTGTCGTCGGAACGCGCGCTGACCGTGACCCGGGCGCTGATCGAGGACGGCATGCCGCCATCGCTGGTATTTGCGGCCGCATTCGGCTCGCAGCAGCCGGTTGTCGCCAATCAGGACGAGAAGGGCCGATCACAGAACCGGCGCGTGGAAATGGCGCCCGTGCCGAGGGGCGCGAGTCCGGGAAGCGAAACGACCTCTTCCAGTGACTGACGGCGCCGCTTCCACCAATGTCGGGCAAGCCATTTCCGACCTGGCGAAAACCGGTGCCGACAGCTTCGATCCGCCGCGGTTTCGAGTCATTCAAGCGCTGGCCAGGCGAGCGCTCGACCAGAGACCATCGGTGCGCGCTATCCTGGACAAGAAGGCGTTCGTTGCGCTGGCGGATTACCGGGCCAGGTTTTCAGAAGCGCGAGAGCAGGCGGAGACGCTGGTCGCGCGTGTCGTCGTACGATTCCCGGATTCAGCCGAGCTGGCTCGCTCCTTGTTCGCGAGCGGCGACTTCAGCGGGCTGCAACGCCTGGCGTCCCGACTGCAGCGGAAAAGCGAGCTGGCGCAGGATCCGCAGCAAGCGGGTCCTCTTGCGATGTTGATCAGGCAGATCGACCAACGCTCCTCCCCTGCCGGCAAGAAGGAGCGGGAAGCATCTCTTGGCGACCTCCTGCTGCAACAGGAAGAAGCGGTGCTGCAGCGCTCTTCCGACCATCAAGCGAAGCCGGGAAGCATCCCTCTGGCCGCTTCAGACACGCACCAGCAAGCGGCTTTCGGCAACAGTTTCAGCGGCGACGGTCGAATCGAGCTGCATTCCGTGCGGCAGTTCAGGGAACTCCTCGCAAGACTTGACTCCGAAAAGCGGGTGACGCGCGTCATCAGCGAAGGTCCTGCCGCCCCCGGACCACTGAATCCGCAAGCCCTGGTGATACGCACCCTCGCCACCCTGCGTGACCTGTCGCCAGATTACCTCAGGCGCTTCGTCTCCTATGCCGACACGCTGCTCTGGCTTGAACAGGCAGGAGAGAAAAGCATGCCCCACAGGCGCAACACGAAAGGAAGCAAGCGCAAGCCGACCTGAAATCCTCGCCGGGGAAACCGGGTATCGCAATGCTGCCCGCGACCCTCGTATTGCGAGCTCAAGGCGGCACTGCTCGAAACCTGCGCGTATCCGACGCCCGCCCCGTCAACATGCCGGCTAGTGCACCAGAGTCTGATCAGAGGACGGCAACCGCCCCCCTGATGGCGTTGGCCGATTGCTTGGCTGGTATGATGCAACTGCCAGTCAATCCGGAAGCATCAGAATGGCGTCCGTTTGCGCTCGGACATATGACACGACGTGCGGGACAGGGCTGACATCGTCCGGGGCAGCTAACGCAACCTCAGGATTCTGATCGCGCCGAAAAGCACCATGATTCCAATGATGAATCCGATAATCCGGTCGGGCAGAGGACTGCCCGTCCAGGCGACCAGCACGCCGGCGAGGATCACGCCGAGATTGGCCAGGACGTCATTGGCCGAGAAGATGTAGCTCGCGCGCATATGCACGCCGCGATGGCGATGGCGGGAAATCAGCACCAGGCACAAGACATTTGCCGCCAACGCGAGCAGAGAAATTCCGATCATGACCGTCTCTTCGGCCGAACTGCCGCTGATGACACGGCGGGCGGTCTCGCTTATGGCGCCCACGGCAAGCGCAAGCTGAAGGAGACCGGAGATCCTCGCGGCAGACAGCTTTTGCGCCGCGTCTCGTCCCACGGCGTAGAGCGCCACGCCGTATACGGCTGCATCGGCGAGCATGTCGGCTGCATCGGCAATCAGGCCGGCCGATCTCGCCCACCACCCGGCGGCAAGTTCGATGACGCACATCAGGGCGTTGATGCCCAGCAGTATCCAGAGCACCCTGGCCTCTGTCGCATCGTCGGGCGCCGGAATCGCGGCTTCGCCGGCCCGCAGCGCCCGAGATTCGTGCAACTCGGCGCCATAGCCCAGCGGCGCGAGTCGCTCCAGGATCAGGGCCGCCCCGCCCGCATGATCGATTACCACGGTGCGCCCCGCCAAATCGAAATCGATTGCGTCTATTGGCGCGTCCGAAAGACGCAGGCGGATCATCTGCTCCTCGCTCGGGCAGTCCATTCCCGGCACCCGGAAGATGGAACGGAACAGCGGCTCCTCGGCGTGTCCCGTCACCGTGCCCTCGTTCGACCCGATGCCGGAGGAGCGATCAGCGCAGATATCGCTGCAGGCACAATGGTTTTCCTTGCGCATGTCGAATTCCCTCATTTGCAGGCGGCGTCGATGGCGCTTGCCGCCCGGCGGCCCGTGACGTGACGCGTGCCTGTATACTCCATCTTGCCAATAGTCACTTCCGAGCGAACAGAAAATTCGACGACCATGGACAGTGTCGCGATCGTGAAGACCGAGATTCGTCGTGCCATGCAGGCCACGAAATGCCATCGTTGCGGCTGCTTCCAGGCGGCGGTGCGAGGCTTCGACGGCTCGGCGACATTGAAAGCCCATATGCCGGGGCTGGTGGAAGCGGCATTGGGCCTGTTCGAGCCGAAGCGCTATGACTGTCTGGGGTGCGAAATCTGCTGGCCCGCCGTCGCTTCGAATGCGGCCGCCGAAATCGATCCGGCACTGGCGGACAGCGACCATTGTGCCACTGCCGAGCCACTGGCCCGAAACGGGTGGCCTCCTCTGCCCGGTGATTACCGCGTGCTGCGCTTCCGGGCGCCGGTGGCCGTTTGCACGCTGAATTCGGACGAACTGGTCGCGCGCTTGGCTGAGGCGCGCTTACCCGCGCTGGCGATTGTCGGCTCACTTCACACGGAAAACCTGGGCATCGAACATATCATCCGCAATCTGCTGCCCAATGCCAATGTGCGCTTCCTCGTCGTCTGCGGGGTGGATGCCCGCGGGGCCGTCGGTCATCTTCCCGGCCAGTCGCTGCTTGGCCTGATGCGCGATGGAATGGAGGAAAATGGCCGAATCCGCGGTGCGGCGGGCAAGCGGCCTGTCATCAAGAATGTCAGTCACGAGGATGTGGCCACTTTCCGGCGCCGCATTCAAGTCATCGACGTCATCGGCGAGACCGATGCCGAGACGATTGCAGGCTGCGTCGCGGAAGCTGCCGCTCGTGACCCTGGACCGGACGAGGAAGCCGGCATCGACGCATCGCGGGTGCCCGTCGTCCAGGCGATGGAGCCCGAACACCTCATTTCCGACCCCGCTGGATACCTCGTCCTCTACCCGGACCGCCGCAGCGGCCGGCTTGTCGTCGAGCACTACTCCAACGCAGGGGTGATGACGCACGTGTTCGACGGCACGACATCGACGGCGCTGTACAGTGCAGTCATCGAGGCTGGCGTGATCAGCCGGCTCGACCATGCCGCCTACCTGGGCCGGGAACTGGCCCGGGCCGAAGCTGCGTTGCGCGCTGGGAGTGACTACGTTCAGGACAAGGCGCCCGGCATGCGTGATGACGAATCCCTTCCGTCCCGGGATCGGCAGTGCTGCGGCGGCACTTCGGCGTGCCACCCCTGAGTGAAAGGACAAGTCTCTCCGTGCGCCAGCTGCCCATGCGGTGACCGCGCCGGGTCGGTATCACCCGTTCGCTTAGCGGAGACCTGCCGCTCGACCGCACCGCGTGCCCTGCGGCGGCGTAGGATCCGGCTTCATTGTCACACCCTCCAGGCCGAAACTCACCGTGAAAATTCTCGAATACACCGGCCTTGACACCTCCCGCGTCAAGGCCAGCTACCGCAAGGTGGCTGATGCCATCGCCCGCAACGACTTTCGTGCCGCACAGGTCAAGAAGCTGGTCAATCTCAGCCACGGCAGGTTCTACCGCGCCCGGCTCGACGACGCCGACCGGCTGCTGTTCTCGCTGGTTCGCCATGGCGACGAGGTTTGCGCGCTGATGCTGGAAGTGATCGCCAATCACGACTACGACAAGTCTCGCTTTCTGCGCGGCGCGGCGATCGACGAGAGCCGGATCCTGGACATCGACGCCGACGAGGCGATCGGTGAAGCCTTGCCCGTGCGCTACCTGCACCCTGAGCGGACGGCGATTCACCTGCTCGACAAGCCGATCTCCTTCGACGACACGCAGGAGGCGATCTATCGCCAGCCAGCACCGCTGATCGTCGTCGGCAGCGCCGGCAGCGGCAAGACCGCGCTGACCCTCGAGAAACTCAAGCATGCCGAAGGCGAGGTGCTCTACGTCACGCACTCCAGCTACCTCGCGCAAAGTGCCCGCGACCTCTATTACGCCAACGGCTTCGAGCACGGCGGCCAGGAGGCCGTGTTCCTCTCCTACCGGGAATTCGTCGAGTCGATCCGCGTGCCGCCGGGTCGCGAGGCGAGCTGGCGCGACTTCGCCGGCTGGTTCGCACGCATGCGGCAGACGTTCCGGGAGTTCGACGGCCATCAGGTGTTTGAGGAGATCCGCGGCGTGCTCGCGGCCGGTGCCGGCGGCGTCCTCTCGCGCGCTGACTATCTGGCGCTCGGCGTGCGCCAGTCGATCTTTCCGGTCGATCTGCGCGACCGGCTCTACGACCTTTTCGAGAAGTACCGCGGCTGGCTCGCCGAAGCGAAGCTCTACGACCTCAATCTGGTCGCCCAGGACTGGCAGGCGCTGGCGGCACCGCGCTACGATTTCGTCGTCGTCGACGAGGTGCAGGACATCACCACCGTGCAACTGGCGCTGGTCCTCAGGACCTTGAAGAGGCCGGGCCACTTCCTGCTCTGCGGCGATTCGAACCAGATCGTCCATCCCAACTTCTTTTCCTGGAGCCAGGTCAAGAGCCTGTTCTGGAAGGACCCGAAGCTGGCCGAGCGGCAGGATCTGCGCGTGCTCACCGCCAACTTCCGCAACGGGCTCGAGGCCACCCGTGTCGCCAACCAGTTGCTGAAGATCAAGCACCGGCGCTTCGGCTCGATCGACCGCGAGAGCAACTTCCTCGTGCAGGCGGTCGGCGGCGAAGCCGGACAGGTCGCGCTGATGCCCGACAAGGACGCCAGCAAGCGCGAGCTCGACCAGAAGATTCGCCAATCGACGCAGTTCGCCGTGCTGGTGATGCGCGACGAGGACAAGGCCGAAGCCAGGAAGCACTTCGCAACGCCGCTGCTGTTCTCGATCCATGAAGCGAAGGGGCTCGAGTACGACAATATCGTCCTCTACCGCTTCATCTCCGACCACCGCGCCGAGTTCAGCGAGATCGTCGACGGCGTGGAGCCGGCCGATCTGGCCGCAGATACGCTTGACTACCGGCGGGCGAAAGACAAGACCGACAAGTCGCTCGAGGTCTACAAGTTCTTCGTCAATGCCCTCTACGTGGCGCTGACACGCGCGATCAGGAATGTTTACGTGATCGAGTCGGATACCGGCCATGCGCTGTTCGGGCTGCTCGAAATGAATCTCGGGCAGGTCAAGGTCGAAGCCGGGCAATCGAGCCTCGAAGACTGGCAGAAGGAAGCGCGCAAGCTCGAACTGCAGGGCAAGCAGGAACAGGCCGAAGCGATCCGTCGGACGATCCTCAAGCAGACGCCGGTTCCCTGGCCGGTTTTCGGCGAAGCGAAAGTCGTCGAGCTGCTGGTCAAGGTGTTCCGCGAGCAGCTCCCCGGCGCCAAGATGAAGCAGCAGCTCTACGAATACGCGACCTGTCACGACGAACCGCAACTCGCCGAATGGCTGGCCGCGGAGGCGAAGTTCGTGCAGGCGGCGAACTTCGTGCAGCAACGGGCGAACTTCGGACGGAAGACCTACCTTCCCTACTTCGCCAATCATTTCAAGGACGTCCTGAAACAGTGCGAGCAGTACGGGATCGAGCATCGGCTGTCGATGAACCTGACGCCGCTGATGGCCGCGGCGGCGGCCGGCAACGTCGCACTGGTCGAAGCCTTGCTCGAACGCGGCGCCGACCGTGAGGCCGTTGACCACTATGGCTACAACGCGCTGCACTGGGCGTTGCGCGAGGGATTCCGCGATGCGAACTTCGCCCGCGGTCCACTGGCCGCGCTTTACGAACATCTCGCTCCGGCGAGCATCGACGTCAATACCGGTGAACGCCTGGTGCGCCTCGACCGGCATCTCTCCGAGTACTTCCTCTTCCAGACGCTATGGGTCCTTTTCAAGTCCCGCTTCAGTCATCGCCAGCGCCGCAGCAACGGCGCTTTCGAGGCACAGACGATTCTCGACGCCTGGCAGCATCTGCCGGCCAATATCGTCCGTCCGGAACGCAACAGGCGCCAGCATCTTTCCAGCGTCCTGGCGCGCAACGAAATCGACCGCGACTACGCGTACAACCGGGCGCTGTTCAGGCGCGTCAGTCAGGGCTGGTACCAGCTCAATCCCAAACTCGCCGTCCGGCGCCGCCAGGGCGACGAGGAAGTGTGGACGCCAGTCTGTGCGGCGCTCAACCTGCCGCTGATAAACGAGTTCTCCCGGCTGGACGACTGGGGATGGCCGGAGCCGATTCCGAAAGTCATCGACCGCTTGCTTCTCGAGGCGGGTCTGCCCGGATGGCGAGTGCCGATCGCTGCCGAGCGGGCCGTGGCTCGTGCGCAGGCACTCGAGGAAGAACGCCTGGCCGAAGCGCGAGCGCTGCAGGCGCAACGCGAGGCAGAGCTGGCAGCCGCGGCGCAGATGCCGGTCAGGTGGGGCAGTCCGCAGGCCAAACGCCTCGAGATCGAGCGTATCCGGCGGGAGATCGAGGCGCGCAGGAAGGGCTGACCCGGCGGACGGCTTCGCACCGCACGACGGGAGCCAAGCGGCCGTTCGCAACCGCAAGTCCGGTCGGCAGCTCTGGCCGATCGGTCGGTACCGGGCTTGAGGCAGATCTCGGAGCAGAGCAGCGGTTCCGGCGACAGCCATCAGGTCAGGACGAATTTCCGCTTCCGGACGGCTGCCGCAGGTCATCCGAATCGGATCCCGCCCGGTTCAACTGCCGGTCGACGCGGGCAGTCGACACGGCGAAACGTTGCAGGGAAAGCGTTTCCATCTCCTGCATGTTTTTTCGTCCTTGCTCCTGCTCCAGCTTTCCGATCCGCTCCGCTAACCGTCGCTCCCGGCCAGTTCCTTTTCCAGTTGCCGGTGCACCCGCCGCGGCGAGCCGGTGTGCCGGGCCAGCAGGTCGTAGGCGACCGGCACGACGAAGAGGGTGAACAGGGTGGCCGAGAGGATGCCGCAAAGCACGACGGTGCCGATCACCGTGCGGGTTTCCGTGCCGGCGCCGGAAGAAAGCAACAGCGGGATGGCGCCGGCTGCGGTGGTCACGCCGGTCATGATGATCGGCCGCAGGCGGATCTCGGCGGCCTCGACGAGGGCTTCGCGGAAAGGCCTGCCGGCGTCGCGCAGCTGGTTGGCGAATTCGACGATCAGGATGCCGTTCTTGGCGGCAAGCCCGACGAGCATGATCAGGCCGATCTGGCTGTAGAGATTGAGCGTCTGCCCGGAAACATACAGGCCGAGCAGTGCCCCGGCCATCGCCAGCGGCACGGTGAGCATGATCACGAAGGGATGTACCCAGCTCTCGAACTGGGCCGCCAGCACCAGGAACACGACGACGACGCCGACCACGAAGGTGAACACGATCGCGCCGCTGGTCGACTTGTAGTCCTCCGACTGGCCCTTGTAGTCGATGATCGCCTCGCTCGGCAGGTGTTCCCTGCTCAATTGCTCGAGGCTGCGCAAGGCGTCGCCGAGCGCCACCCCTTCGGCGAGATTGGCCGACAGGGTGATGGCACGCACCCGGTTGTAACGGTTCAGGCGAATCGAATCGGCAAACTCTTCGAGCCGCACCAGGTTGGCGAGCGGTATAAGCGCCTGCGTGCGCGCCGAACGCACGTAGATGTTCTCCAGGCTGGCCGGTGTGCGCTGCGCGCCGCGCTCGCCTTCGACGATCACGTCGTATTCCTCGCCGGCGTCGATGTAGGTGGTGACCCGGCGCGAACCGAGCATCGTTTCGAGCGTGCGCCCGATGCTGCCGATGCTGACGCCGAGTTCGGCCGCGCGGTCGTAGTCGATCACCACGCGCAGTTGTGGCTTGGTTTCCTTGTAGTCCCAGTCCAGCCCGACCAGGCCGGGGTTGTTCTCGTTGATCTTCTCGACCAGGATGTCGCGCCAGTTCGCGAGCTGTTCATAGGTGCCGCCGCCGATGACGAACTGCACCGGCTTCTGGATACGCGACCCGAAGCCCTGGCGCATGACCGGAAAGGCGCGCACGCCGGGCAGACCCTGGAGACGCTTGCTGACATCCGCCATTATCTCCCACGCCGAGCGCCGCTTTGACCAGTCGCTGAGCACGTTGATGACGATGCCGGTATTGAAGATCTCGACATTGCCGAAAGCCAGCGGCGCGCGCACCAGCATGCGAGAGATCTCGCCGTCTTCGACCAGCGGCATCAGGCGCTGCTCGATCTCGGTCATGTACGCGGCGATGTAGGGGTAGGAGCTTCCTTCCGGCCCGCTGACCATGACGTAGAAAACGCCCCGGTCCTCCCTCGGCGCGTATTCATCCGGGATGTTCTGGTACAGCCATAGCGACCCGCCGAGCAGGCCGGCAAACAGCAGGCCGACGATCCAGCTGTGCCCGAGCGCCCCCTGCAGCAGCGTGTGATAGCCGCTGCGCACCTTGCCGAAGAGCCGATCGACGCCGCCCGACAGCCGCGAGTGCCCGGCGTCCTGTGGCAGGATCTTCGAGGCCAGCATCGGGGACAGCGACAGGGCGACAAAACTCGAGAAACACACGGCCGCCGCCATGGTCAGCGCAAACTCGGCGAACAGGCGGCCGATGTTGCCCTGCAGGAAGGCAATCGGCACGAACACCGCCACCAGCACGACGGTGGTGGCGATCACCGCGAAACCGACCTGGCGGGTGCCGCGGTACGCGGCCACGAGGCGCGTTTCACCGTATTCCTGCATGCGCCGGTGAATGTTCTCGATGACCACGATGGCATCGTCGACGACCAGTCCGATGGCCAGCACCAGCGCCAGCAGGGTGAGGATGTTGAGCGAGAAGCCCAGCGCCAGCAGGACCATGAAGCTGGCCACCAGCGAGACCGGCACGGTCACCGCCGGCACCAGCATCGCACGCAGGCTGCCGAGAAAGAGCAGGATCACGCCGATGACCATGGCGATGGCGATGAACAGCGTCTTGTACACCTCGTGGATGGCGCCCTCGATGAAGACCGAGCTGTCATAGCTCTGCCTGAGCGCCATGCCTGGCGGCAGCGTGCCGTTGATGCGCGCCATTTCCGCCTTCGCCGCCTTGGCGACGGCCAGGGTGTTGGCCGTCGACTGCTTGGTGATGCCGATGCCGACCATCGGCACGCCGTTGCCGCGGAAGAACAGGCGGTCTTCGCTGGTGCCACGCACGACGCGCGCGACGTCGCCGAGACGTACCAGATAGCCATCGTCGCCGCGGGCGAGCACCAGCCTGGCGAAGTCCTCCGCATTGAGGAAGCTGCGCTGGGTACGCACGGTGAACTGCCGGTTCTCGGAGTCGATGCTGCCGGCCGGCAGCTCGACGTTCTCGGCGCGCAGCGCGGCCTCGACATCGGCTGCGGTGAGCTTGCGCGCTGCCAGTTCGCGGCGGTCGAGCCAGATGCGCATCGCGTACTCCTGGCCGCCGCCGACGCGCACCCGGGCGACGCCGTCGAGCACCGAAAAGCGATCCGTCAGGTAGCGCCTGGCGTAGTCGGTCAGTTCCGGGATGCTCATGCCGTCGCCGGCCAGGTTGAACCACATGATCACGTCTTCGTTGCTGTCCTGCTTCTGGATGTCCGGCGGCTCGGCCTCGTCGGGCAGGTCATCGACGATCGCCGAGACGCGGTCGCGGATGTCGTTGGCGGCGGCGTCGATATCGCGACCGACGGCAAATTCCAGCGTGATCCGCGAACGTCCGTCCTCGCTGGTCGAGGCAATGAAGCGGATGCCTTCGATGCCCGAGATGCGGTCCTCGATCAGCTCGGTGATGCGGTTCTCCACGACGTTGGCGGCGGCGCCCGGGTAGCCGGTGTCGACGGTGACGATGGGCGGGTCGATATCGGGGTATTCACGCAGCGGCAGGCGCTCGAAGGAAAGCAGACCGAAGGCGATCAGCAGCAGCGACATCACCGAGGCGAAGACCGGCCGGGTGACCGAGACATCGGAGAGGATCATCGTGCCGGACCACCGCCAGGCAGCGAGCGCAGCAGTTCCGGCAGGCTGCGGCTGCCGTCATCGATGGCGAAGACTTCCACCGTCTGCCCCGGGCGCAACTGCATGTGACCGTGGGTGACCACCTGCTCGTTGGCCGCCAGCCCCTGCAGCACCTCGACCTGCCCGGGACGACGTCCGCCGATATGCACTTCACGCTTGTCGACCCTGTTGTCGGCGTTCACTACAAAGACGAACTGCTGCTCGCCGAGGGGCAGCAGGGCCTCTTCCGGAACGAGCAGCGTCTTGCGCGGTTCCTGCTGCAGGACGACATTCACCAGCATGCCGGGCTTGAGCAGGCGCTCCGGGTTCGGCAGCATGGCGCGCACGCGCACGGAACGGCTCACCGGGTCGACGCGGCTGTTTACCGCCTTGATCGTGCCCACGAAGCTGCGCCCGGCAAAGGCACGGCTGCTGGCGGTCACCGTCAGACCCGGACGCAGCAGGTCGAGGTAAGTTGCGGCCACCGGAAAATCGAGCTTGACGACGCTGTCGTCATCCAGGGTGGTGATCAGGTCGCCGGGCTCGACCAGCGCGCCGACGCTCAGGTCACGCAGACCGACGATGCCGGCAAACGGCGCCCTGATCAGCCGGTCGGCCAGCCGTGACTCGATGGCGGCCAGACGGGCGCGCGCGGTTTCCCATTCCCGCTGGCGTTCGTCGAGCAGGGACTTGGCGGCGGTTCCCCTGGCCGCCAGCGACTGGATGCGCTGGTACTGGCGGTGCGCCTCGCCGACCGTGGCGCGCGCCTCCTCGAGCTGGGCGTGTTCCTCGCGGCTGCTCAGCTCGACGAGCAACTGGCCCTTGCTGACCCGGTCGCCATCGTCAAAGTGAATGGCGCTGACGGTTTCCGTGACGGTTGCCGTCAAGGCCACGGATTCGTTGGCGGTCACCGTGCCGAGTCCCTCGATGGTATCGGCAAGAACGACCTGACGCACGGGGACGACGACCACCCCGGGCGGCGGTGCGTCGGCCGCCAGGGCCACGCCGCAGAGCAGGGCCGCGCCGGCAATCAGCAGGCGCAGGTCCGTGGTTTTTCTCATCGGACTCCAATCTGTTGGCCACATTCTCATGCGGGCCGTTATCAGCGTTCGCATGGTAGCAGCTACGCCAACTGACAGCGCGGGTGGCGCGACGTTCGTGCATGCGCGGGTTCGGCGAGCCGGCCGCTGCGCTGGACCTGCCGGCGATCGGCGGAAGTCGTCCGGTCGCCGGCGCCGGATCAGGAAAGAAGCAACGCCTGGACGCTCGCCGCGTCCCTTCGTTGCAGGGCGTCGGCGGCTTGCCGGGTCGCGTCTCGACTGCTGATCGCGCGAACGCGCTGGCGGACCAGGGCGCTCGCGCTGGGACTCGTGCTCAGTTCCCGGATGCCGAGTCCTATCAGCAGGCCCGCCAGGGCCGGATCTGCCGCCGCCTCCCCACAGACAGCGACCGGCTTGCCGACGTCCGCCGCCACGTCGGCGACGCTCTTGATCGCACGCAGAACAGCCGGATGCAGCACCGAGTACTCCGCGCTGACACCTAGCGCGTTGCGGTCGGCCGCGAGCATGAACTGGGTCAGATCGTTGGTACCGATGCTCGCGAAATCGGCCAGTTCGAGCACTTCACGTGCGGTCAGGACCGCCGCCGGCGTCTCGATCATGGCGCCGACCTTCGGGCGATCACGCAGATGCGCCTGTTGTGCCAGGCCATCGATGATGGCCCGAGCGGCCGAGAAGTCGCCTGGTCCGAGCACCATCGGCAGCAGGATGCGAACGTCCCGATGCTGCAGTGCGACGGCAAGAATGGCCCGCAGCTGGATTTCAAAGAGCTCCCTGCCATGCGTCAGCGAGAAGCGCAGGCCGCGCAGGCCAAGGGTCTGGCTGGCCTCGTGCTGAGACGCCATGAAGCGCGGAAACTTGTCGCCGCCCAGGTCCAGCGTACGAATCACCAGGGGACGTTCGCCCAGCTGCGCGGCAACGTTTTGATAGATGGCCCGGTGCTTGTCGAAGGAAGGCGCCCGCGGCTCGTCGAGAAACAGGTATTCGGTACGAAACAGGCCGACGCCATCGAGCGCCTGTCGGCCAACCGCCTCGGCCTCGCCGGCGCGGCCGATGTTGGCATAGAGCTTGATCGCGACACCGTCCAGGGTCCGCGCCTCGCACCGCTCTTCAGAGATCGCCGCCGACAGGCGCTGCTCATAGCCCAGCGTACTGCGGGCGAAGCGCTCGGCGACCTCGGTGTCCGGGTCCACCCAGACGATTCCCGCAGAGCCGTCGACCAACAAGCTGGCGCCCGAGCGGACCAGGCGTGTCGCGTCGGTGACACCGCTGATTGCCGGAATGCCCAGCGCACGTGCAAGGATCGCCGCATGGCCTGTTTCACCGCCACGCTCGGTGACGATCCCGGCGAGGTGCGCGCGATCGATCTCGAGCAGGTCGAGCGGGAAGAGTTCCTGGGCGACGAGGACCGTCGCGGCCGGGATATGCGCCAGCGGCCACTGTCCGTGGCGCAGCAAATGCCGCATCACCCGACGCCCGAGATCCTCGATGTCGGCGGCGCGTTCGCGCAGATAGACATTGTCGGCAGACCCCAGCGCATCAGCAAGCTCGCGAATCGTCGATTCCACTGCCCATTCGGCGTTGACCTGCTCGCGTTCGATGTACTGGGCGATGCGACCGACCAGTTCGGGATCCTTGAGCAGGCCCAGGTGGGCATCGAAGATCGCGCTTTCCGTCTCGCCGAGTTCCCCGCGCAGGTGCTCCTGCAGATGCGCAAGCTCCTCCGCACCGAGGCGCAAGGCATTCGCCAGTCGCCGTTGCTCGTCGTCCACCGCCGACGCGTCGATCCGTCGATGCGCGACGGCGGGTCGCGTCGTCCCGAAAACGAATGCGCCTCCCCGCCCGAAGCCGGGCGACATCGAACACCCATGTAGTTTGATCATGTCGTTTCGTCCTCATGCATTTCCATCTCGGCAGAACACCCCGGCAAGGCAGCAGCCGCACCCCGGCGATTCTGCCGGTATCGACGGCGACGTCCGGACCACAGCCGCCCTGCAGCAGCCATCTAGGGACAGGCGCCAGAATTTCAACTGCTGCGGCCCCGGACGAGCGAGTGGGTCGCCGCGTCGTTATACCGCCAGCAATCCATGCTTTGCCGGCGGGCCGTGACGGAGAGCATCCGATGGCGCCCTGGCGTGAAGCTTTTGCGGCCCTGCAAGAGCCTGCCCTGCGGTCGCAGGCGCCCGGATCGCATAGCAGACCCCTGCACCGAACCGTGCGACCCGGACGAGGCGTAGCGAGTCGGCAGAGATCCTGCGCGCTCTTCTTGAAATACCCATGTTATGAGCTAGGATAAAGGCGTACGGGAGACCCCGGAACCCTGTAGGAGAACAAGATGGCCAACATCACGCGCTTTGATCCGGACGACACGTTCGACGACCTCTTCCGTGGCTTCTGGATGCGCCCCGTTCGCGCCGGCGGACAACAGGACGTCCAGATCAAGCTGGACGTGAAGGAAGACGACAAGGCCTATACCGTGCACGCGGAAATGCCGGGAGTGAACAAAGAGGATATCCAGGTCAGCATTGACGGCGGCCAGGTTTCGATCAGCGCCGAAACGAAAAAGGAAAAGGAGGTCAAGGAGGGCACCAGAGTGCTGCGCAGCGAACGCCATTACGGCAAGGTGTCGCGCTCCTTTTCCCTGGCTCAGGACGTCGACGAGAGCAAGGCGGAAGCGCACTACAAGGACGGCGTTCTCGAGTTGCTGCTACCCAAGCAGACCGTTTCGAAGACGCGGAAACTGACCATCAACTGAATGTCGCCCGCAACATTCATCCAGTGTTGCGTATGGCGACCGGCGGGAACCCACCGCTCGAGTTCCCGCCGGCACGCGCATCGCTGGCTGGCGACCTGCCGCGCCACCTGCTCAGGAATCCCGCCTGACCCGTCGGCGGATCAGGCGACCTTGATCGCATGCGCTTTCGGCATTCCGGGCTCCGTCTTGGTCAACTCGATCCGCAATACGCCGTCCTTGTAGCTGGCCTTTGACGCGTCGGCCAACACCGGAACCGGCAGGGGCACGACGCGCCGGAAGCTGCCGTAGGCGCACTGCAGCATCCGGTAGCGGCCTGTGGTGCTTTCCCGCTCGAAGTGCTTCTCGCCGGAAACCGTCAGGACCTCGTCCCGGATTTCGACATTCATGTCGCGCTTGTCCATGCCCGGCAACTCCAGTTGCACGACCAGGCGACGATCGTCCTCGAACATGTTGCCCCCGAGCATGGCCCAGCCGCGCGTGGGCAGATAGGACACGTCATCGACCTCGGCTTGCGCCGGCAGATCGGTCTTCTCGCCGGCCTTGAAACGGGTCAACGCGTCGGCGGCAGACTGGGTTAGATGTCGCCAGCCCTCGGCCAGGTTTTCCCAGAGGGATTCGACGCCATGTTTGATCGATTCCATATTCATCACAGACCTCCGTGTAAGAAAAGGGGGCACGCGGGGCGCCCCCCATTGTCTTGCATCACGCCGCTCTGACCTCGATGCGCCGCGGCTGCGCATGCGCCGCCTTCGGAATGCGCAGGGTGAGTTCCCCGTTGGCGAATTCGGCGCTCGCCTGTTCAAGGTCCAGATCCCGTGACAGCGTAAACACCCGCCGGTAACGCGGTTGGCTCACGTCTGCATGGCTGGCCTCCATCCCCTCCGGCATGTCCAGCGCGAGATCGCCGGAGATGATCAGGCTGTTGTCCTCAACCTGGAGATTGAGCTTCTCCTTTGGCACTCCCGGCAGATCGGCATAGAGGATGATGCCCCTGGCGTCTTCGATGACGTCCACCGGCGGAAGCAGTGCCCCTTCGCGATGAGCGGCTTCGCTTGTCCTGGTGACGGCGGTGTTGTCGTTCATGACCTGTCCTCCTTAATGAATTGTGATGCGTCGCGGCTGTGCCTCTTCCCGGCGCTGAATGCGCACATGCAGCACGCCGTCCCGGTAGCTGCCTTCGACGGCGTTGGAGTCGATGTCGTCGGGCAGTGGCAGCACGCGGCGGAATGTCCCGGCGAAGCGCTCGCCAATGTGTACGGTGGCCGCCTCGGGCACCTCCACCGCCTTGCGCTCGCCGGCGATGGTCAGCATGCCCTTCTCGACCTGAACGTCGATGCTGGCCGGATCGATGCCCGGCGCGAAGGCGTAGATCTCCAGCGAGCCTGGCGTGCCACCGACATTCAGGGCTGGAAAGCCGCGCGTAAACCCGCGAATACTCGGGCCGAGGCCGAGCGCCTGCTGCATTTCCCGCTGCAGGCTGTCGATTTCCGCGAAAAGATCGCGGGGAAAGAGGGAGCGGTAGTACGTCGTTGCCATGATTGCCTCCTTTCGTTTTGCTGCGAGCGCCCGCCCGGACGCCCTCACTGCGCAAATCATGGCGACAGTCGAAAATTTCAAGACCTTGATATCACTACGATGTCGGTCGTCCCGTTCCGTCGATCGAGCGGATCCGGCGGTAGCCTTCGGACGCCACTCGCCGACACCCGGGGCGCCAGGGGCCTGGCTCTGGCCTCAGTGCATCGCGCCGCGCAGGCCGGCAATGACCTCGATCTCCTCGACGATTTCTTCCTGGCGCAGGCGGTTGCGCTGGCGGGCGAGTTCGTCCGCACCCTGCTCGAGGTGGCGCAGGGCATTTTCCATCTGCATCAGCCGCTGCCGGTTCTCGACGCGAATCGAGCGCAGCAACAGGGCCAGCAGGTGGTGGAACAGGAAGTGCTCGGCGACACCCGCCGCGACGGTCGCCGGCGCTTCGTTGACCAGCGGCGGCAGAGCGTGACTGACAGCAGTCACCGGCAAAGGCAGCAGGCGCTGCACGCGCGCGCCGTCTTCGTCGCGCAGGCAGGCGAGCAGTCCGCAGGGCTGCCCGACGCTGCGGCAGGCAACATCGAAGGCCACCAGGATACGGTCGATCGCGGCAGCCGCATCGATTCCGCCATCGGCGCCGGCGACGGGAAAGACCTTCGCGTCTTCGGGCATCGTCGCCACCAGCCGTTCGCCGACGACGATCACCGGCTGCCGCGGGTCGCCATCGGCCTGCCAGGCGCGCACGACATCCTCGTTGAAACTGCCGCAGAAACCGCGCACCGAACCGATCAGCAGCCAGGCATCGAGCCGGGCTGCCACGGCTGGCGGCTGGAAGCAGGCGACATCGCGCAGAGCCTGGCCAAGGACCTCCACCACCTGTTGCTGAGCCTCTTCGTGGTGGCTGACGCGATGCAGCTCGGCCAGCGCAAAGCTGCGCATGGCCCCGAGAATGCCGGCAAGGTCCCCGTAGAGAGCGAGCCGCGCCTCGATCTCGCGGCGCTGGCTCATGCCGGCGCCGCCAGGCTGGGCGTGATCGTCGCCAGCCAGCGCTCGCGCGTATCCTCCAGGCTCAGGCCGGCAGTGGCGACTGCCGAGAACGCTGCCGGCAAGCGGTCGGCGGCGGCCTGCGGCGAGTACTGGTCGAGCAGTCCTTCGCCATAGGCCAGCAGCCAGGCCAGATGCGCCAGCTCGGACAGCGGCGCCAGCCGGTCCTGCTTGAGCAGTTCGCGCAACTGGCGGCCGCGTCGCAGCTTCTCCTCGACCGCCGCATCGAGGCGCGTGCCGAAGCGGGCGAAGAGCTCGATATCGAGGAACTGCAGGTAATCGAGGCGCATGCGCGCCGCTGCCGCCTTGATCGCCGGATGCTGTGCCTTGCCGCCGATGCGCGACACCGAGCGGCCGATGTCGATGGCCGGCAACATGCCGGCGGCGAAGAGCTTGCCGTCGAGATAGATCTGGCCGTCGGTGATCGAGATCAGGTTGGTCGGGATGTAGGCCGACAGCTCGCCCTGCCGCGTTTCGATGATCGGCAGCGCGGTCATGCTGCCGCCGCCGAATCTCGGCAGCAGCACCGTCGACCGCTCGAGCAGGCGTGAATGGAGGTAGAAGATGTCGCCGGGATAGGCCTCGCGCCCCGGCGGGCGCTGCAGCAGCAGGGAAAGCTCGCGGTACGACTGGGCATGGCGGGTCAGGTCGTCGTAGACGACCAGCACGTCACGTCCGGCGCGCATCCAGTATTCGGCGAGGGCGCAACCGGCAAAGGGTGCGAGGTAGCGAAAGCCGGGCAGCGCGTTCGCCTCGGCGACGACCAGCACGGTGTAGTCGAGCGAACCGGCACGGCGCAGCGCCTCGACGGTGCCGGCCACCGCCGAGCGCGGCTGGCCGATGAGAACGACAACGCAGAGCACGTCGCGACCGCGCTGGCTGATCACTGCGTCGAGTGCCAGCGACGACTTGCCGAGGCCATCGTCGCCGATGATCAGCTGGCGCTGCCCCTTGCCGATGGGGATCAGCGTGTCGACGATCTTGCAGCCGGTGTACAGTGGCTGGCTGACGAAGTCGCGCTCGATGATCGGTGGCGCGGCAGCCTCCAGGCGGCGGAATTCGGAAGCCTCGTACGGCGGCAGGGCGTCGAGCGGATTGCCGAGCGGGTCCACCACCCGCCCAAGCAGGGCGTCGCCGGCAGCGATGGCCAGCTTGCGGCCGATGTGGGTGACCTCCATGCCGGCGGTAACGCCATGCTTCTGCGCCAGCAGGATGGCGCCCAGCAGTTCACGGCCGAGCTGAAAGACCAGGCCGGTGCTGCCGTCGGCGAAGGCGATCAGCTCGTCGAGCCGCACCGATGGCAATCCGCGTATCCAGGCGATCCCGTCGCCGATGCCGACGACCTCGCCGCGCTCGGAGACGCGCAGGCCGAAACGGTAGCGGTCGCTGGCCGGCCGCACGCCGTTCTCAGCCCCGGCCATCCTGGTGCCTGAAGAAGGCGAGTTCGTCGGCCAGATTGGCATGCAGCAGGCACTCACCAACGGCGACGCGCACGCCGGCGATCAGCGTCGGTTCCACGCTCACCGTGACCGGCAGATCGCGTCCGGCCGCTGCCGACACGCCACGGGCGATCTCCCGCAGCAGCTCGTCATCGAGCGCATGCGCCGAACCGACTTCCGCCCTCGCCCCGGCAACGAGTTTTTCCGCCGCACTGCGCAACGAGGCGCGCTGCGCTTCGGGCAGCCCGGCCAGGTCCTCGACCAGCAAGCGCACGAGACTCGCCGTCAGCGGCGGCGAGGCCAGGCGTCCAAGCATCGCGGCGACGTTCCGGTAGGCCTCGCCGGCGGCCAGCCTGACCAGTTCCGCCTCGTGGCTCGCGGTCATGGCCGCGTTGCGCACCCGCGCCTTGGCTTCCTCGTCGGCCAGCGACTGCCTGATCCCCGCCGCGCCGGCAGCGCGCTGCTGCGCCAGTTCCTGCTGCAGCTGCTGGCGCAGTTGCTCGCGTTCCTGCGCCCAGTGCGCCAGGCGTTCCTCGTACTGCTGGCGCAGCGACGCCCCTTCCTGCTGCAAGCGTGCGGCTTGCGCCATCTCGTCCTGCACCCGCGCCTGCCGTGCATCGAGCACCTCCAATACCGGCCGGTAGAGAAAGCGCTTGAGAATCCATACCAGCACCAGAAAATTGAGGACCTCGAGAACGAAGGTCGTCCAATCGAATTGCATGGCGGCTACCTACTTCAGAAAGTATTCCAGCAGCGGGTTGCGGAACAGGACGATGAGCGCCACCACCAGGCAGTAGATGGCCAGCGACTCGATCATCGCCAGGCCGATGAACAGCGTGCGGGTGATGGTCTTTTCCGCTTCCGGCTGGCGCGACAGGGCTTCCAGTGCGCTGGAAATGGCGCGCCCCATGGCGATCGCCGGCAGCATGGTGCCGATGGCGATCACCAGGCCGGCGACGATCGTCGACAGCATGCTGAAGAGATGCAGTTCGTTCATGATTCCTCCTTGTCGTTCGGGTTCGCAACAGCAGCTGCCGGCGGGACGCCTGGCGCTGCGTCCGCGTTCAAGGGCTCGGTGATCGCCCCGGAGTCAATAGACTCAACGGACTCGCTGGACGCGATGGGTTCGATGGCGCCGGCGATGTAAATCAGGGCGAGAATGCCGAAGATGTAGGCCTGGACCACGGCTTCGATCACATGCAGCATCAGCAGCGGCACCGGCACCAGGAAACCGGCGATCAGCAGCACCAGCAGCGCCGCCATTTCCAGGCTCATGATGTTGCCGAAGAGGCGGATGGCGAGCGCCAGGGTGCGCGTCAACTCGCTGATGATGTGGAATGGCAGCAGGATCACGCTCGGCTGCGCGTAGTGCCGGAGGTAGGCGCGCAGGCCCTTGGCGCGGATCCCGTACCAGTGAGTGGACGCGAAGACCAGCGCTGCCAGCGCGGCGGTGGCGGACAGATCGCGGGTCGGTGCGTGCAGACCGGGAATCAGCCCGGCGAGATTGGCGGTGAGAACGAAGATCCACAGGCTGGCGATGAACGGCAGCACGCGGCGCACCGCGTCGGCCGGCAGCACGTCGCCAATGGCCCGCTCGATGACCGCGACGAGGCCTTCGGCAATCGTCTGCCGGCGTTTCGGCAGCGGCGCCAGGCGGTAGGTCAGCAGCATCGCCGCCAGCGCCAGCAAGAGCATCACGCCCCAGGTGGTCAGCACGGTGTCGCTGATCGCCAGCGGCCCGAGATGGAAGAGCACGCCGCCGTTGAGTTCGCCACCGTTCATCGGCGTTGCTTCATGAACAGGTAGGCGTTGTAGGCGCCGAGCGCGATGCCGAGAACGATCAGGCTCACCGTCCAGCGTACCGAGTAGCCGGCGCTCAGCGAGTCGAGCCAGCGACCGAGGTAGGCGCCGCCGACGATCGGCACGACGAACAGCAGGCCGACCGTGCCGCCGTAGAAGGCGATGCCGGCCCAGGTCGCCGGCGCCCGCTCGCGCGCCTGCAGACGACGCACATCCCTGGCAGTGTCTTCGAGCAGCCGGTCACGGTCGCTCATGTGCTTACCTCCTTTGCGGTGCCACCAGACAGTTCGCCGAGACGGCGCAGCAGTGCGTGCTCGATCTCGCTCAGCGTCGCCCGCGAGCGATGCACGTCGGAATCGCTGCGCGCCATTTCATCGGCCAGCTGGCGACAGATGCTGGCGCGTTCGTCGCCGAGGAAGTAGCGCATGGTGGCCAGCCGCACGCGCCGGTCGGCGCAGGCCAGCACGCCGCCGGGCAACGCCAGATAACGCCAGTGGCCGGCGCTATCGACGAAGCGCGCCAGTCCGTAGCGCAGGACGGCGACCATGCGCGCGTGCCCGGCCAATACGCCGAAGCTGCCGCTGCCGTCGGCAGCGATGAACTGCACGATGTCATCGAAACGGTCACTGCCGCGGCTATCGTGCAGCTGCAGGGTGAAGCGCTTCATGTCGGCATTGCTCCGCGCATGTAGCAGTCGGCTTCGGCAAGCTTGTCATAGCGCCCGTCGATGATCGCCTCGCAGTCGCCGATGGTCCGGGTCAAGGGCACGCGCGCACCGGGAACGCCGGTGTGGTCGGCGACGACGCTGAAGGGTTGCGTCAGGTAGCGCTGCAATCGGCGGGCGCGCTCGACGGTGCGACGGTCTTCCTGCGACAGTTCCTCGATGCCGAGCATGGCGATGATGTCCTCCAGCTCGTGGTAGCGGGCCAGATGCTCGCGCACCGCGCGTGCTGCCTGGTAGTGGCGCATGCCCAGCAAGTGATGGTCCATCATCCGGCTGCCCGAGCGCAGGGGATCCACCGCCGGATAGATACCCTTCGCCGCCTGCTGCCGCGACAGGATGACGATGCTGTCGAGATGACCGAGGACGGTGGCCACTGCCGGATCCGACATGTCGTCCGCCGGCACATAGACGGCCTGCACCGCGGTGATCGAACCACTGCGGGTGGACACGATGCGCTCCTGCAGCGATGCCACTTCGGTCAGCAGCGTCGGCTGGTAGCCAACTGTCGCCGGCATGCGTCCGAGCAGACCGGAAATCTCGCTGCCCGCCTGGACGAAGCGGAAGATGTTGTCCATCAGGAACAGCACCTCGGTGGCCAGCGTGTCGCGCAGGTATTCGGCGTAGGTCAGCGCCGTGTAGCCGACGTAGAAGCGGACGCCCGGCGATTCGTCCATCTGCCCGTAGACCAGCAGCGCCCGCTGCAGCACGCCGGCATCGCGCATTTCATGCCACATCTCGTGCCCTTCACGCATGCGTTCGCCGACGCCGGCGAACACCGAGACGCCATGCATCTCGGCGCTGACCGCGTGCATGAATTCCATCATCAGCACCGTCTTGCCGACACCGGCGCCGCCGAACAGGCCAGTCTTGCCGCCACGAACGAACGGGCACAGCAGGTCGATCACCTTGATGCCGGTTTCCAGGATTCGGGTCGGCGGCAGGGTATCGGCCAGCGCCGGCGGCACGGCAAGGACGTTGCGGAAGTCGCCGTCCGGAAGCGGCGGGCCACCGTCGAGCGCTTCGCCAAAGACGTTGAGCATGCGCCCGAGACAGCTGCCATCGACCGGCACGTGCAGCGGCGCGCCGCGGTCGAATACCGGCATGCCACGGTACAGCCCGGCAACGGCATGCAGGGCGATCGCGCGCACCAGCGTCGACGCCAGATGCTGATGCACGACCAGCACGTAGCGGCCGCTGCCGTTGTCCACGTCGAGCGCCTGCCCAAGCGGTGGCAGATACGTGCAGCGAACGTCGATGACCGGTCCTTGTGCTGCCTCGATCCGGCCGACGGGAAGTGCATGCTGAGACATTTAGGCGATCAGTTCTTGCCGACTTGTTCGTTCTCGCTTACCGGTGTGAGTGTAGCCGTTTGCCAGCGATCGGGCGCATCTATTCATGGCATCCCCGATTGTTTGCCGATCCGCCCCTGGCCGAGTCCCCTGTCGTCGGCCAGGGCCTCGGTTTCGGCTAGTATTCGAGTCTTCCAACTCGACGAGCAAGCGACCGATGCGCACCCTTTTCAACCCGCTGCAGCTTGGCGCAGTCAGCACACCGAATCGCATCTTCATGGCGCCGCTGACGCGTTGCCGCGCGGCCGCCGAACACGTCCCGACGGCGCTGATGGCCGAATACTATGCGCAGCGCGCCAGCGCCGGACTGATCGTCGCCGAGGCAACGATGGCCATGCCGGGAAACTCCGCATTCTGGAGGGAACCCGGCATCCACTCGGCGGCCCAGGTCGCCGGATGGCGGCTGACGACCGATGCCGTACATGCCGCGGGCGGCCGCATCTTCCTGCAGATCTGGCACGGCGGGCGGGCCTGCCACCCGCTGCTCAACGGCGGCGCCCAGCCGGTCGCGCCGAGTGCGATCCCGATCACCGGCGACACGGTACAGACGCCCGAAGGCAAAAAGCCCTACGTGACGCCGCGCGAACTGCGCGATGACGAGATCCCCGGCATCGTCGCCGGATTCCGGGCGGCGGCGGAGAACGCCAGGGCCGCCGGTTTCGACGGTGTCGAGGTGCACGGCGCCAACGGCTATCTGCTGGACGAGTTCCTGCGCGACGGCGCGAACCAGCGCTCGGGTCCCTACGGCGGCTCCCTCGAGAACCGCGCGCGACTGATGCTGGAAGTCGTCGAAGCGGTCAGCGGCGTCTGGGGCAGCGACCGCGTCGGACTGCGGATCTCGCCGCTGAACAGCTACAACAGCATGCTCGACAGCGATCCGATTGCCCTGGCGACCTGGCTTGCCGGACGACTCAACGACTTCGACCTGGCCTATCTGCACCTGATGCGCGCCGATTTCCTCGGCCAGCAGAGTGGTGATGTCGTCAGTCCCGTGCGACGGCACTACAAGGGCGTGTTGATCGGCAACATGGGCTATACGCCCGACGAGGCCGAGCAGGCCGTTGCGACCGGGAAGCTCGACGCCGTCGCCTTTGGCACGGGCTTCCTCGCCAACCCGGACCTTCCCGCCCGGATCAGGCTCGCTGCGCCGCTCAATCAGCCGCGGCCGGCCACCTTCTACTCGCCGGGACCTGAAGGCTATACCGACTACCCCGCTCTCGATGACTGAGCAGTACACCACCGCCGGACCGGCACCGCGCGCCGAACTGCCAGTCCTGGCGGGCCAGCGGTTTTCCCGCGCGGCCAGGGGCTCGCCAAGCGAGCGGCGCTGCACTAGACTCACGCCTGCAATGACCAGCCAGCGAAACCCATGAGCCCTCCCCCGGCCGCGTCCTCAACGCCAGTTCCCACAGTCAACGTCGTCCCGCTGACGGCGCCCCTGCAATGGCTGGTGCTCGGTTCGCGGGATCTGTTGCGTTGTGGCTGCCTCAGTCTGGCACATGGCGCCTTGCTGGCAGTCGTCGGGCTTGTCCTGATGGTCCTGGGATACCGGCACTTCTGGCTGCTCGCCGGCGCCTTTTCCGGCTTCCTGGTGGTCGCGCCGGTACTGGCGACCAGCCTGTACGCGATGAGTCGCGCCATCGAGCATGGTGGCACGATAGGCTGGCAACTGCTGCGCGACACCTGGCTGAGCTGGCAACAGTCACGATTCGTTGAATCGGGCGGCTATTGGTGCCTGGTGCGCTTCGGTCTGCTGCTGGCGCTGGCCGGCACCGGCTGGGTAATGACCTCGGCGGCGCTGATCACGCTGCTCGCCCCGGCCCCGATCAACTCGCCGGTGGACTTTCTGCGCCATGTCGTCGCGGCGCACGACAACTTTCTGTTCGAGGCCTGGCTGGCCATGGGCGGTGTGCTGGCCGCACCGATCTTCGCCTCCAGTGTCGTCGCCATGCCGCTGCTGCTCGAACGGCGCACCAACCTGCTGGTGGCGGTCCTGACCAGCTGGCGCGTGGTGCTTGCCAACCCCGGCCCGATGTCCCTCTGGGCCGCAGTGATCATGACCCTGGTACTGGTCGGTTTTGCGACGGCGATGCTCGGTCTGATCGTCGTCATACCGCTTCTCGGCCACGCCAGCTGGCACGCCTACCGCGCGCTGGTCAATGCCGGCGAGTTGCCGGAACGTCCGCGGAGCCGGTGAACGAGCCCATGTTTGGTTATTCCGAGGAACAGATTGCCGGCTTTGGACTCTCTTTCGGGGTCGGCGCCTTCATGCTCTACATGTTGTTCATCATCGGACAACTGGCGTGGGAGTCGAAGGCGGGGAAGTTCGGGACTTTCGTGCTCTTCCTGGGCCTGGCCTTCGGCATGGTCGGCTTCGCCGCCAAATACATCATCCAGTGGGCGCTCGACATCAAGTGAGCCGGCAGCGGCTGTTCAAGCCAGCGGCTGAACGCCAAACAGCAGGCCGTGCAGCCAGAACGCGAAGACCGCCCAGGCAAGGCTCCCGGCAACCACCGTCGCGGCTGTTGGCAGCATGCGTCCCGGGGCGTAGCAAGTGCCGGCAGCACGGTCACGTCGGCGGGCTGCCGAGAAACTGAACACCGCCCAGAGCAGAAAACTGCCGAACAGCAGCGCATCCGCGACATTGCCATTGGCCAGCAGGTGGGCCAGCGCCCAGGTCTTGACAGCGAGAACCATGGGATGATGCAAACGGGCCTTGATCGCATTGCCAGGGACATAGGCGGCGAGCAGCAGAATGAAGGCCGGCAGGATCAGCAGGGAAGCCAGGTGGCGCAGCGCCAGCGGAGGACTCCAGAGCGGGACCGGCTCGCTGCGTGCCAGCGAAAAGCCCCAGACGATCAAGAGAAAACCGGCAATGGAGAGCAGCGAGAAGGTGCCTTTCCATGCTTGCGCGCCGATGCGCGCGATGGTCCTGGTGCGCCAGTCGTCGGCGACGATGCGCACCGAATGCGTTCCCAGAAAGACCAGCAATCCCAAGATCAGAAAGGCCATGACGGAACTCCTTGGAGGGTCGGCTCGGGGCAAGAATCCGATCATGCTGTCACAACGCAGTTCGCACCGCCCGTCGGCGAATACTACACCACCCGGTGAAAACACCTGGCCCGCCGGTTCAAGCGCCGCATCATCTGCCTGTGTTTCGGGCCGTGTTCCGCTGCCCGGACCCCGAGCTCAGCCATGTTCTTGCGCCGCGATCGGCGTACCGGCTGCGAGTGCGGTATCGTGACGTCCCGGCCCCAAGGAACGATATCCAGGAATCAATCATGACCGCTACCGACTCTGTATGGCTTGTCATCCGCTGCTCCACCGGTTTCGGCCACGAACTCCCTCGCGTTCTGCTGCGGCGAGGAAGCCGCGTCGTGGCGACTGCACGAAATCCCGATGACCTGATCGAACCTGCCGGACGCTGCTGCAATTCGCGTCGTCAGGCCAGTTTTTTCTAATCCTTCCTTGAACTGACGACAAGACATGAGCACAGCCAGAGAGATTCAGCCACTTCTCAGGGATCTGTTGCGATCGCAACGCTTCGCAGTGCTTGCGACCGACGACCACGGGCAACCATTTGCCAGCCTGATGGCCTTCGCGGCAAGCGAAGACCTTGGGAGAATCGTCGTACTGACCGAGCGCGGCACACGCAAGTTCGCCAACCTCACGGCGAACCAGCGGGTCGCCCTGCTGATCGACGACCGCGAGAACAAGGGCTCGGACACGCAGAACTCTGTAGCGGTAACCGCGCTGGGCCAAGCGCAGGAAGTAAGCCGTGACGCAGGCGCCGAATTGATCGAGAACTACCTCGCCCGCCACCCCTATCTGGCCGCGTTCGCCGCTTCGCGCTCGTGCGCCGTCGTGCTGGTGACGATCAGCTCGTACCAGTTCGTCTCCCGATTCCAGGAGGTCATCGAATGGCGCGTCGCGTCGTAACGCCGCTGGCGGCAAGACGGACCTTCGCCGCGAGGGAGCGGCCCATTTCTCGAGAAGGCCGGGCAAGCGCCACGCTCGCTCTCTTCTCATGAACTTCCCGCCGCCGGGTCCACAGCACGCCGCCGGCAGCGCCTGACCAGCTAGCTGAAACCGAGTTGATCCAGTCCGTTCCGCTCCCCGGGCTGATCGCTGATGTCGTACTGCACGCCAAGGTAATAGATGACCACCCCTTCACGATCAAGCAAGGGGCGAATCGACAGCCGATTGATGAACAGCTCGCCGTTCTTGCGGTAATTCCGCAGCGTCACCACGCATCCCTCGCGCTTCGCCAACGCCTTGCGGATAGTCGCCAACGCCTCCTGGTCGCGATCTTCGCCCTGCAAGAAGCGGCAGTTGCGACCCACGACCTCCTCTTGAGAGTATCCGGACATCTCTTCGAACACCTTGTTCGCGTAAACAATCGGGTTGTCGGGCAGGTCGGGGTCCGACAAGGTGATGCCGTTCACGCAGGCATCAAGAATCTGGGTAAGAACGTAGGGGATCAAACCGTCGTCTTTTGCCGTCGTGAACATCGCAGCCTCCGTAACCTCAATCTTTGCAGAATAGCCGCTGCCGCGGCATCGCTAGCCGTTGGCGAGCATTTCCTTCTCGATCAGCAGCTTCAGTTTCCGTACCGTACGCCTGGCTCCGTCCTGCACCGCCATGCGCACCAGCTTCTCGAACGGACGGATGCGTGGCTCCAGCGTCTCCAGTTCGAAGGTGAAGCTCAGAGACGTGGACAAACTGCGGTCGTCAAACTCATAGAGCGAGCGATAGGGAGCGGAAACGCCTTTGAAGCAGATGCGCTTGAGCGGCACCAGCTCGGTCACCTCAAAGACGGTTTCCGACTTGTGGCCTTGATCGACACGCACCTGTCTGGCCTGGAAACCCGTCCGCACCGGCCCCGCGGAGAGCGCTTCCAGACTCACCACTTCCGGCGACCAGCGAGGATAGTTGGCCATGAAATCGAGCGCGACGAACTGGTAGACCCTGTCCGGTTCCTCAAACACCATGACGTCGGCTTTGGCGGTAATCATCGGCTATTCCTTGACATCGTTGCAGACGGACATGGCCACCACCCTGGCAGCGCCGGCCCCGCGACTATGGGCTGCCGGCCCCGCGACTGCGGGCTGCCCGCGCCGCGGCAGTTGGCCCGCAGCGTGTTTCGGGCGGCAAACCAAGGCGCGCAATCCTGTCGCCAGGACAGAGTATCCCCGGCTCCGACCTCGACAGTCAATCAACCATTATCATGTCGCTGGATTGCGAAGTCTTGGGTCCCGTCTGGCTGCTCGTCGCGTCACGGTGCGGCCATCCTGGACCGGCGGAACGATTTCGGGAAGCGCTCCTCACTTGCCAGCCAGTCCGTTCTGGCGTCTAATCCTCAGGCACCCCCTGCCCGAACGATCGAGCGCCCCGAACACGCGCGCCCTGCGCCGCGCTGCCTGGTCGGTGAAGGGCATACCAAGGAAGACGACATGTTTGCGCCGGAATGGTGGCACTGGATAGTACTCGGACTGGTTCTGACGATGGCCGAACTCGCCGTCCCGGCGTTCTTCGTGGTCTGGTTCGGAATCGCCGCGGCAGGGGTCGGGCTGGTGCTGCTGGCCGCTCCCGGGCTCTCGCTATCGACCCAGCTGCTGCTCTGGGCAGCCCTGTCGACGGCACTGGTCTGGATCTGGTTTCGCCATCTTCGCCCACGCACGATGACCGCCGTGGGCACTTCGGCGGCGAGGGTTGCCGGTGAAGTCGGCGTGCTGGTCGCCGACATCACCCCTGACAGCCGCGGCCAGGTCCGCTTCCAGAAACCGATCCTCGGCGCCGATGCCTGGGAGGCCTATGCGGATAGCGCCATTGCCGCCGGCGAAAGGGTTCGCATCGTCGCCGTCGAAGGCAGCTACGTAAAAGTGGAGAAAGCAAAATGATCAACGCCATCAACGGCTTCACCGTGTTTTCCCTGGTCCTTCTGGTTTTTGTCGTGGTTACCGTCGCCAACGGCGTGCGCATCATTCCGCAGGGCGAAGAGTGGATCGTGCAGCGTCTCGGCAAGTACCGCACGACACTGCTTCCCGGACTGCGCTTCATCATTCCCTACATCGACACCATCTCGTACAAGGTGACCACCAAGGACATCATTCTCGATGTGCAGGAGCAGGAGGTGATCACCCGCGACAATGCGGTGATCGTGGTCAATGCCATCTCGTTCATCAAGGTGACCGATCCGGTGAAGGCGGTCTATGGCGTCGAGGATTACGCGGAAGCGATCCGCAACATGATCATGACCACCCTGCGCTCGATCGTCGGCGACATGGAACTCGACGAAGCGCTGTCTTCACGCGACATGATCAAGGCGCGCCTGAAAGCCGGGGTCGCCGACGAGGCGCTGGACTGGGGCCTGACCGTCAAGTCGGTCGAGATCCAGGACATCAAGCCTTCGGTGTCGATGCAGCGGGCAATGGAGTTGCAGGCATCTGCGGAGCGCGAGCGCAAGGCGATGGTCACGCGCGCCGAAGGCGAAAAGCAGTCGATGATCCTCACCGCCGAGGCACGACTGGAATCGGCCAAACGGGATGCGGTCGCGCAGGTCACGCTTGCCGAGGCGTCGTCGCAGGCGATCAAGAAGGTCAACGCTGCCTTCGGCGACAACGAACTGCCGATGCTCTACCTGCTCGGCGAGAAGTACATCACCAGCATCACCAAGCTGGCCGAATCCGAGAACGCCAAGCTGGTGCTGCTGCCGGCCGATCTGCAAAGCACGCTGCGTGGCCTCTTCCAGCGGGTCAACAAGGCCGGGCCCGCATAAGTGCGCCTTCCCGAGGGAGTGATTCGATGAGCACGGGCTGGATCGTGTTCGGCATCTGCGTCGTCTTCGTCATCGGCGGCGCACTGCCGCTGATCAGCAAACGTGGCGGCAACACACCGCCCCTGCCGCGCAAGGAGACGCTGCGCGACTGGCGTAACGAGAAGTAGCGAAATCCAGCCAGCGCCCGCCCGTCGGCCAGTTGCAGCTCAGTCAACGCTGGCGCTGTCCATCCGCCGCGGCGAGACCAGCGGCCAGTTCTTCCCAAGCAGCCCGAAGCGCCCCGCCAGGTCTTCCGCCTGATCGACGAGGTTCGCCCGGCGCGAACGGATTCCCGGCCAGGCCAGGGGGTCGAGCCCACATCCGAGGCCATAGGGGTTGCCGCGCAGGGTCCCGTAGATTTCCATGCGCACGGTCTGGCGCAGCGAGGGTGTGCGGGCGTGGAAACCATGGGTGTCGGCGACGACCAGCGTATTCGCGGGAACGACCACCTTCATCGCCGGCCCCAGACCGAGCCGGCCAAGGTCTTCCGGCGGCATGCGGAACGAGCCGCGCGCATGGTACGGATTGTCCGACGACGCTGCGGTCAGCGACTGCTCGTATTCCCAGGCGCGCATCGCGTCGGTCAGGCGGTGCGATCCGGACACGTAGGCAAACGGACCGTCGTCCTCGCCGACGTCCTGCAGAAACAGCCAGGCCTTGGCGATCGCGTGGAAGGTGTCGCGGTGCAGTACGGTCTGCGGATCCTGCGCGCCGCGCGCGGGATCGACAATGATCGTTTGCAGGTACATCAGCGGCACCGCGTCGTGCGCACCGACGTAGCGCATCAGGCGATCAAGGCGCGCATCGTTGGCCGCAGCCACGCAGGCGGGCAGACGCGCGGCGTCGACCCGATCCAGCGCCACCCGCCGGGTGACCGCGCGACCCTGGCGCATCTCGCGCGCTGCCGCGACATGCGCTGGCGCCTCGTCGCGAACCCGGGCAAACAACTCGGCGGGCAGGAAATCGCGCCTGATCACGAATCCGTCTCGCGCATAGGCGTCTCGTTCCTCGGCCGACAGCGCTCTGCCGAGGCGTGCGCGGCGAGCCCAGGCGCTGCGGTCGGCGAAAGCGACGCGTTGCCGATGCAGGCCGCGTTCGTTGAGCCAGCGGGAGCCGATCAGCGGATTGCCGACAAACGACTTCGTCTTGCCCATCAGAGCCAGCGCGTGCAGCGGCATCTTCACGACGTCGAGCGCTTTCATGGCCGGCCCGATGACAGGAAGGCTCGCCTGGCGGCGCACCGCAAAGACCGGCAGTTCAACTGACGCATGCCGAAGCAAGCGCTTGCCTGATGCGCGGCAGAATGTCTTCCTGATCCGCGTGCTGGCTGACGGACAGTGCCGGAACTGTCGGCCAGCCGCTGTCGAGCCACTCCAGACCGGCAAACTGGCGAGCACCCTGATATCTCGGAATGACATGGAAATGCACCTGATGGTCGACCATCATCAGCATCAGGTAGTTGATGATGTCGTAGGCGAAGACCGACCTGACGGCCTTCTCGAGCGTCCCCACCAGCGCCGCCAACTCGGCCATTTCTGCGCCGCTGACATCCGAAAGACTTGCCGCATGGCGATTCAGCGACAGGACACCGGCCCCCAGTGTCGCCTGGCCCGGCCTGACCGACCATGACCAGGCTGGCGTGCTGGACACCAGCAACTCATCGACCCGAAACTTGGCACGGAAACCGGCAAGCACCTGCGATTCGTCCACCTGTATTCTCCCATCGACATTGCAGAACCCTGCGCCCGCATCAGCGTCCGGCGCCAGGCGCAGTGCGCAGCGTCCGGCAACCTGGACTGCTCACCGCCTCGCGCTCGCTCCAGGCCGACAGCGGCGATACGGTAAGATTAACAAAAGGAAGGCAGTCTGCGGGGAGCAAAGAAGATGACTGACAGTGCACTGACCGATGCTGCGCGCATTCTCGACGGCAGTCCGGTTCCGACTTTCGTGATCGACGCCAGCCACGTCGTCGTCTATTGGAACGTCGCGCTGGCGCGCATGTCGGGCGTGCCGGCAGCCGAGGTGCTTGGCACACAGCAGCAGTGGCGAGCCTTCTATCCGGCTGCCCGCCCGGTGCTGGCCGACCTGGTCGTCGACGGCGCGACCGCCGATACGATCGAGGCCTTGTATGGCGGCAAGTACCATCCCGCGGCGCATTGCCCGGGAGGCTGGGAAGCCGAGGATTTCTTCCCGACTTTCGGCGAAGACGGGCGCTGGCTGTTTTTCTCCGCCGCACCGATCCACAACACGCAAGGCAGGACGGTCGGATGCGTCGAGACCCTGCAGGACGTCAGCGGACGCAAACAGGCCGAAATTGCCCGGTGCGAAGCTGCGACAGCGATCGACGGCGGCGCAGTGTCGACCACGGGCGACACCTGTACGCGCCCCTGACCGCACAGCGCTCGATGGCACACGACCGAACGCCGCTGCAGCCGTTTCTCGCCCCCGCCGCCACGGTCCTCTTCGGCGCCAGCGGGGAGGCCGGCAGTCCTGGCCACGGGCTGCTGCAGAATCTGCGCGGCGGCGCGCTGGCCGAACGGCTGCACATCGTCTCTCAAAAGTACAACGACATCGATGGACTCCGCTGCCACGCGTCCCTGTCGCAGATAGACGCCGCGCTGACGCTGGCGCTGATCGCCACGCCGGCGCTGAGCGTCCCGGAAATCGTCGCCGCCTGTGCCGTGCGCGGCATCCGTGCTGCGGTGGTCTTCTCCGGCGGTCTGCGCCCCGGCACCCCGGCCGGCGCAGAACTGCGCGCAATCGCGGCCAGCCACGGCATGCGCCTCTTCGGTCCGCAGGCGCTCGGCTACATCCTGCCGCATGCCGGGGTGAACGTCACGCCGATGACGCTTTCGGTTCCTCCCGGCAACCTGGCGCTGGTATCGCAATCGGCCGCCGTATGCGCCAATATCCTCGACTGGAGCCATAACGACGAATTCGGCTTCTCGGCCATTTTTGCACCCGGCGAATCCGACGACCTGGAACTGCCCGAAATCCTCGACTATCTGGCCAGCGACTCGAAAACGGAAAGCATCCTGCTCTACCTCGAAGGCCTGCGCGACGCACGCGGCTTCCTGAGTGCGGTGCGGGCGGCCGCGAGCATCAAGCCGGTAATTGCCGTCAAGGCCGGCAAGGGCGCCGCCTCGGCGCGCGTCGCCGAAGCGCATGGCGGCGTGCGCGTTGACCGCGACGACGCCTTCGATGCCGCGCTGAGCCGCGCCGGAGTCCTGCGTGTGCGCGCCCTCGGCGACATGTTCTCGGCTGCGCGCGCCCTGACCACACCGCGCAAACCGGGCAGCAATCGCCTGGCGATCGTCAGCAACGGCGGCGGCCCGGCGGTCATGGCCCTCGATCAGGCAGAAGAACTGGGCATCGATCTGGCGCAACTTTCCCCACACAGTGAGGAACGTCTGGGCCAACTCGTGCCGGGCAGCTGGTCGGTCGGCAACCCGGTCGACGTCATGTTCGACGCTGACCCGAAGCGTTTTGTCGACGCCATGACCACCTGCCTGGACGACCCCGGTGTCGATGCCGTGCTGGCCATCCAGACACCCAATGCCTACGTCGACCCACTGGCCGTCGCGCAGGCGGCCATCGTCGCGGCCCGGAACGCGGAAAAGCCCGTGTTTACCTGCTGGCTGGGAGAAGTGCATGCACGCACGTCGCGGGCGGCCTTCGCCAGAACGCGCTTCCCGACCTTCCGGACGCCCGAGAACGCGGTTTCGGCCTTCGCCTTCATGGTGAACTGGGTGCGCAACCAGGCGCTGCTGCTGGAAATGCCGGCAGCGCTCTCGTCGTACGTCGCTCCCGACGTCGGCGCCGCGCGCGCCATCATCGACCAGGCGCTCGCCGAGCAGCGGCAGACGCTGACTCTGCCTGAAGCGAAAGCCGTCCTGGCCGCCTTCCACATTCCCGTGTCACAGACGGTGATGGCACGTTCGCCGACCGAAGCCGTTCAGGTCGCCGAGCGTCTCGGCTACCCGCTGGCAATGAAGGCGGCGCTGACCGCGGGCACGCCGAAAGCAACCCGCAGCGTTCGCCTGCAACTGCGCTCGGCGCCGGAAGTGGCGCTGGCTTTCCGGGAATTTGCTGCCTCGGGCGATGCGCCCGATGGTGTGCTGATCGAGCCGCAGGTGGCCAAGCCGGACGGTCGCTGGCTGGCCATCGGCATCCGTCAGGATCGTCTCTTCGGTCCGCTGATCTCGCTCTCGGAGAGCGGCATCGCACCGGTGATCTACGACGCCCGCGCGCTCGCCCTGCCGCCTCTCAACAGGCGCCTGATCGACGCCATGCTCGACACGCCGTACGTGGCGCGGCTGCTCGGCGAACTGCCCGGGAAACCAGCGGTGGCCACGGCGCCGCTGCGCGACATCCTGCAGCGCACCTCGGAGCTGGCCAGCGAACTGCCCTGGCTGCGCAGCCTGGAGATCACCTCGCTGATTGCCGACAGCGCCGGTGCCGTTGCGGTCGATGTCAGCATCGCGATACAGCCACTGCCGGCGGAACGCGAACGCTATGGTCACATGGCCATCTGCCCCTACCCGGCGCAGCTCGAATCGGAAGTGTTGCTCAAGGACGACAGCCGCTGCACGCTGCGCCCGGTACGCCCGGAGGACACCGCAGCGTTGCAGAACTTTGTGCGTCGCCTGTCGGCGCAGAGCAAGCGCCTGCGCTTCTTCGGCGCGCTCAGCGAACTGCCGCTGCACCACCTGGCGCGCTACGCACAGATCGACTACGGACGCGACATGGTCATCGTCGCCGTCAGCGAAAGCGACGGACGGGCGGTGATTCTCGGCGAAGCACGCTACTCGATACTGCTCGACGGCAAGAGCGGCGAATTCGCGGTGGTGATCGCCGACGACATGTCCGGTAGGGGCCTCGGGACGCGTCTGATGCAGCGCCTGCTCGATGCCGCGCGCGGGCAGGGCCTGTGCATCCTTCGCGGCGAGGTACTGGCCAGCAACGAAGCGACATTGCGGCTGCTCGCAGGGCTTGGCTTCATGGTCAATCTGACCGACGACAAGAACGTCGTCGAGGCAAGCCTGCGCCTGGAGTAGCGCCACCCCGCCGTCGCGAGGAAGGGCTGCCGCGCAAACTGTGGCACACTCCACCAGGCTGCCGGCGTTCGCCGGCGGACCACCGAAACGGGAGGGCAGGACGATGACCAGATACGGATTTGTCGCATCGGGCGGCGGCTACCGGAGCTTCTACACCGAGGGCGTGCTGGTGTGGCTGAAGAGAAACGAGGTTCCGCTGGTACACATCAGTTCGACCAGTTCGGGCAACAACATCGTCGTCGACTACCTCTTGTGGAACCCGCAGAGCGAGGAACTGCCGCCGGTCCTGACGCGCACGACGCGGATGAACGCGACCGACATCTTCCACATCTTCACCAACTTCCTCGGCCTGCGCCCGCAGTTGCTGCCGACCGGAACGCACCTGTTCACGGTCAACAAGGACAAGTGCCGCAAGTCGCTGCTGCTCGACGAACCCGAGCGCCGGGCACTGCTCGCCGAACATCTCGGGAGCGTGCGCTGGGACATCCGTGCGACCAATCTCAGCAAACGCACGGGGCACTTCTTCAATGTCAACGAGATCCTGAAGACCGTCGATGACGCCAGCCTGGATGTGTTCATGGATGCCTTCCTCGCCGGCATCACGACCATTCCCTACTTCAAGGCGATCACCATCGACGGCGACTACTTCATCGAGGGCGGTTACCTGGACAACACGCCGCTGCGCACGCTGTTCGAGGACGACGACGTCGACGAGATCATTGCCGTCGACTTCACCGACTACGATTATCACCGCGAACTCGACAAGCTTTACAGCTCGAGCACCTTCAGCCTGCCGTTCACCAGCATCGATACCCACCTGCTGGTCAGCGACATGCAGCTCTCGCTGCCAAACGCCCGGGTATTCACGCAGGCAATGCTGATCAACGACATGCTCAAGGCCATGGGCAAGAAAAGCGTCGACATCGACGGCAAGCGCTACTACGCCAAACCACTGCACGTGCTGCGCCCGAAAGACCTCGAAAGCATGACCATCTCCCTGAAGGACAGCAGCGCCCAGAAACGCTACTTCGAACTCGGCCAGGAGGAAGCGGCAACTCTTTTCGGTTCAGTCTGAACGGGCACCGACAAGGTGCCCCGCCCGCTCATCGCCGGCCGCGAACCGCCAGACTGAGGCCCGACACACCGATGATCAGCATGCCGACGACGGTAGGCAGGTCGGGCAGGTGGTCGAAGACCAGCCAGCCAAGCAGGGTCGCCCAGATCAGCTGGCTGTAGAGCAGCGGCGCGAGCAGCGAGGCCGAAGTCTCGTGGAAGGCACGGATCAGCAGGAAGTGCCCGACGCCGCCATAGAGCCCGAGCGAAACGATCAGCAGGCTCTGCGCCGGCGTCGGCCAGACCCCATCCCAATAGGCCGGCAGAACGGGCAGCATCGCCAGCGTGCCGAGCAGCGCCGTGTAGAACAGCAAGCGCATCGGATGCTCGCTGGCGGCGAGCTTGCGGGTCAGGATCTGGTAGGCGGCGTAGCTCAGTGCCGCAGCCAGCGCGTAGGCCACGCCGGGACCGGACAGGCTGCCGCCCGGCCGTGCGATCAGCAGTACGCCGAGGAAACCGGCGACCGTCGCCAGCCAGGTCCGCCAGTTCACATGCTCGCCGAGCAGCGGCGCGGCAAGCAGCGCCACCAGCAGCGGCGCCACGAAAACCAGCGCCGTCGTTTCGGCCAGCGGCAGGGTCTTCAGCGCCAGTTGTCCGAACAGGGTGACGGCGACCAGCGTCATGCCACGCAGGCCCATCAACCACGGCCGGCGCGAGACGATGATCGTGCGCCCCATGCTCGGCGCCACCGCGACCAGCATGATCAGCAAGTGCACCAGGTATCGCGCCCAGACCAGCAGCGGCACGGCGATGAAGGCAGTGAGGTGTTTGGCGGTGGCATCGAGGGCAGCAAAGAGAAGGAGCGCAGCAAGGAACAGCAGGGCGGCGTGCAGGCGAAGCGGCGCGCCGCCCCGGCCACCGTCGCTATCGGCCATGCGCGATCCAGTGGTTGAGGCAGGTGCGCGCGCTGTCGATGATCTCGCTGGCGGTCAGCCCGACCGGCCCGTAGCCGTCGGCAACCATTTTCTCGGCGGCGGCGCCATGCAGGTGTACGCCGGCCAGCGCAGCCTCCAGCACCGGCCAGCCCTGTGCAAGGAGGGCGACGATCATGCCGCTGAGCACGTCGCCGGTGCCCGCCGTGGCCAGCGCGGGATGGCCGGTGGTATTGATGAACCAGGATCCGTCCGGCGTGGCGACGATGGTGCCGCAGCCCTTCAGGACCACCAGCGCCTGGTAGCGCCTGGCGGCTTCGAGCGCGGCACCGGCGCGGTCTGCCTGGACCCGGGCCGTGTCGCCGGCGAGCAGGCGCGCCGCCTCGGTCGGATGCGGGGTCAGCACCGTCGCCACGCCGCGCTGGGCGCGCCCGCTCACCGCTTCCCGCAGGCGCGCCTCTCTGGCCAGCAGGTTCAGGGCGTCGGCGTCGAGCAGCAGCGGCATGTCCAGCGCACAGGCGCGCAGCAGCAACTCGCATGCTTCGTCACTGCCGCCCATCCCCGGGCCGCAGGCGAGTGCACTGAGGTCGGTGGCCAGCAGCGCCTCGGGCCGGCGAAACATCAGCTCGGGCTGCAGCGGATCGATCCCCGGTGCCTGACTGTCGATCACGCCGAGATAGACGCGACCGCTGCCCAGCTTCAGGGCCGCGCGTCCGGCCAGGAAAACGGCGCCGACCATGCTGCTCGCGGCGCCGAGCACGCCGGCGCTGCCGTAGCTGCCCTTGTGGGTGTTCCTGGCGCGCGGACGCAGCCAGGCGGCAAACAGGTCGCTGCCGATCGTACGCGCGCTGGCCGCCACCAGGCGCTCCGCGTGCAGGTCGAGTGCGGCATGGGTGATGCTGCCGCAGTACTCGGGACCATCGCCCGTGAACAAGCCGGGTTTGCCGGCGATGAAGGTGATGGTGTGCGTGGCGCGAATCGTCTCGCCACAGCGCTTTCCGGTATCCGCATCGAGGCCGCTCGGACAGTCGAGCGCCAGCATCGGGCAATGGTGACCCAGCGACAGCCCATTCGCCGCCTTGACCAGCTCGGCGTGGCGCCCGCCGACCGGACGCTGCAGACCGATGCCGAACAAGCCATCGACGATCAGCGACCAGCGCGAGCCGGAAGGAATGGCCTGCAGCGTACTGCCGCCGTCGTCGTAGAAATCCCGATACGCGGCCGCGGCATCCTTCGGCAGGCGGCTGGCCTCGCCGAGGAAGACGACGCTCACCGCGAAGCCGCGCTGGCGCAGATGGCGGGCGGCGACGAAGGCGTCGCCGCCGTTGTTTCCCGGTCCGGCAAGGATCAGCACCGCGCCGCCTTCGAGCCGCGAGAGCGAGATGGCCAGGTCGGCAGCCGCCTCGCCGGCACGCTGCATCAGCGGTTGATCGGCGGCGGCAGCCTCGATGCGTCGCAGGTCGGCAGCGCGATAGAGCGGTTCGGATCGGATCGGAGTGGTCATGGCCGGATACTAGCCCAAAGGAGGATTGAAAACCTGTCGCGCGGTGCGCACCGTTCGGCAGTGGATGCTGACCGTGTCGGCGATGTCGCGCGCGTAGCCACCGGCCATGCTTATGGCCACCGGGACGGCCCGCTGACGGCAGGCGGCGAGCACCATTTCGTCGCGTGCCGCGAGGCCGTCGAAGCTCAACGCCAGGCGCCCGAGGCGGTCGTCGAGGTAGGGATCGGCGCCGGCCAGGTAGATCACCAGTTCTGGCCGGGCAAGCGCGAATACCCGTCGGAGCGCCGGCGCCAGCTGCTGCAGGTAGGCCGCATCGCCGGTGCCGTCTGGCAGTTCGATGTCCAGGTCGCTGCGCGTCTTGCGAAATGGATAGTTGCGCGCAGCGTGCATCGAAAAGGTGAAGATGTCCGCATCGCCGGCGCAGATGCTCGCCGTGCCGTTGCCCTGATGGACGTCGAGATCGATCACCGCCACCCGCTGCACCATGCCCTCGGCCTGCAGCACGCGCGCCGCAACCGCGCTGTCGTTGAAGACGCAGAAACCCTCGCCGTGAGCGGCGTGGGCATGATGCGTGCCGCCCGCCAGATTGACCGCGCAGCCCTCGTGCAGAGCCGCCCGGCAGGCGGCAATCGTGGCCCCCGCCGAACGCCGCGAACGTTCGACCATCTCCGGGCTCCAGGGAAAGCCGATGCGCCGGATTTCGGCGGCGCTCAATTCGCCCGCGCACACCCGCGCGACGTAGGCCGGGTCGTGCGCACGACAAAGCTGTTCGGCTGTGGCCGCCACCGGGGTCTGCAGATCGCCTTCGGCGAAATCTCCCGAGGCACGCAAGCGTTCGCGCAGGCGCGCGTATTTCTCCATCGGAAAGCGGTGACCGGTGGGCAGCGGCAGGACGAAAACGTCGGTATAGAAGAGTTTCATGGTTTGGCCAACGAGCAGCGCAGCCCGATTCTAGCCGACCTGCAGTCGCGCTGGCAGTTGTCGCAGCGGGCCGCCGACGCTTTCCTGGTGCCCTCAGAACGTTCGGACGCCAAGCCTTTTTTTGGCGAATCGGCTTCCTGTGCAGCGGTCACACCGGGGTTGAGGCTGTACGTTGTCAGCCCGGATCGCCATAGGTCCCAAAATAACCAGTTCCGGCGAACGCCAGAGGGAGAGTCGACGACAAGCTTTCGTGTGCCCTCACTAGTCAAACCGTGTATGCGGATATCCCGTGCACAGCTTTCGGATGATCGTCAAACCAATGCAGATGGCGTCAGATCCGTTTTTTGCTGGTTCCTGGTCTGATTGGCAGGGTACGGTTTGCCCGCCTTAAGCGGCCGCAGCACCGCTGAAAATCCGTTTTGGCTCGGGCGGCAGGTGGTCTACATCGACCGCGGGACTGATGACACACTCATCGAGACGCCGCCGGTCGGCTATAATCCCGACTCCTCGCCGAACTGTCCCGGCATCCCTTCCGAACGCAGCCTTGCCTGCCCTTCTCAGCAGCCCGCCCGCCATGGCCGATATCCTCTTTCTCCGCGGCGCCGCCGCGTTTTCGTCCTTCCGCCTGCAGGGTCTGCAGCTGCGCGTCGCGACCGCCGTTCCCGGTGCGCGCATCGCCAGCGCGGTCTACTGGCACTTCGTCGCCACCCGCGATCCGCTCGGCGACAGCGAGCGCCGGCAACTGGCGGTGCTTCTCGAAGAGCAGCCCGAGGGTTCGGTCACTGGCGAAGGCGAACTGTTCCTGGTCACGCCGCGTGTCGGGACCATCTCGCCCTGGTCGTCGAAAGCCACCGACATCGCCTGGAACAGCGGCCTGCAGGCCATCGAGCGCATCGAACGCGGCATCGCCTACCGCCTCGACCGCGGCAAACACCGCCTAACGGCGGCCGAGCGCGCGACGATCGCTGGCGTGCTGCACGACCGCATGCTGGAGGCCGTCCTCGACGACTTCGCGCAGACCGCGCAGCTGTTCCGTCATTTCCCGCCGCAGCCACTGAGCAGCGTCGACCTGCTCGCCGGCGGCCGCGCGGCGCTGGCTGAAGCCAATACACGGCTGGGGCTGGCGCTTTCGGACGACGAGGTCGATTACCTGGTCGATCTCTTCCTCAAGGCGCAGCGAAACCCCACCGACGTCGAATTGATGATGTTCGCGCAGGCCAATTCGGAGCACTGCCGGCACAAGATCTTCAACGCCTCGTGGGTGATCGACGGACAGAAACGCGACGAGACGCTGTTCGGCATGATCCGCGAGACGCATCAGGCGCATCCGGCGGGGACCGTGGTCGCCTACTCGGACAATTCGTCGGTCATCGAGGGCAGTCGCGTGCGGCTGTTCCACGCCGCTGCCGATGGGCGCTATGTGTGGCGCGAGGCGCTGACGCACATCCTGGCCAAGGTGGAGACGCACAACCATCCGACGGCGATATCGCCCTTTCCCGGCGCGGCAACCGGCTCCGGCGGCGAGATTCGCGACGAAGGGGCGACCGGCCGCGGCTCGAAGCCAAAAGCCGGCCTGTGCGGATTCACGGTCTCCAACCTCAACATCCCGGAGGCGATGCAGCCCTGGGAAGCCGAATCCGCGACCTACGGCCGCCCGGCGCGCATCGCGTCGCCACTGGCGATCATGCTCGAGGGACCGATCGGCGCCGCCGCCTTCAACAACGAGTTCGGCCGCCCGAACCTGGCCGGCTATTTCCGCACCTACGAGCAGTTCGCCGGCAGTGGCGAAGGTTCGGCCGAACGCCTGCTGCGCGGCTACCACAAACCGATCATGATCGCCGGCGGGGTTGGCAACATCGCCGCCAGCCAGTCGCTGAAGTCCGAAACGCTGCCTGCCGGCACGCTGCTGATCCAGCTCGGCGGCCCGGGAATGCTGATCGGCCTCGGTGGCGGCGCGGCCAGCTCGATGACCACCGGCAGCAACAGCGCCGACCTCGATTTCGCCTCGGTGCAACGCGGCAACCCGGAAATCCAGCGACGCGCGCAGGAGGTCATCGACCGCTGCTGGCAGATGGGCGCCCCTGCCGGCGACGGATCGGCTGCCGGCGACGGCAACCCGATCCTGTCGGTGCATGACGTCGGTGCCGGCGGCATTTCCAATGCCCTGCCCGAACTGGCGCACGGCGCCGGCTGCGGCGCGCGCTTCGAGCTGCGCGCGGTGCACATCGAGGAGCCGGGAATGTCGCCCGCCGAAATCTGGTGCAACGAGGCGCAGGAGCGTTACGTGATGGCCATCGCGCCCGGTCGCCTGGCCGAGTTCACGGCGCTCTGCGAGCGCGAGCGCTGCCCCTTTGCGGTCGTCGGCGTGAGCACCAGCGAAAAGCGCCTGGTCGTCGCCGACAGCCATTTCGGCAACGACCCGGTCGACATGGACATGGACGCGCTGCTCGGCAAGCCGCCACGGATGACGCGCACGGCCGCGCATCTGCCGCCGCTGGGCGTGCCTTTCGACGCCACCTCAGTCGAACTCAGGGAAGCTGCCGGTCGCGTGCTGCGCCTGCCGGCGGTGGCCGACAAGACTTTCCTGATCACCATCGGCGACCGCAGCGTCGGCGGCATGACGGCGCGCGACCAGATGATCGGGCCGTGGCAGGTGCCCTGCGCCGACGTCGCAGTGACGCTGATGGCCTTCGACGGCTATCTCGGCGAGGCCTTCGCGATCGGCGAACGCACGCCGCTGGCGGTGCTCGACGCGGCGGCTTCCGGGCGCATGGCGGTCGGTGAAGCGATCACCAACATCGTCGCTGCCGACATCGCGGCGCTCGGCGACGTCAAGCTGTCGGCCAACTGGATGGCCGCCGCCGGTTTTCCGGGCGAGGATGCGCGCCTGTTCGATACGGTGCGCGCGGTATCCGACCTCTGCCAGCAGATCGGCGTCGCCATCCCGGTCGGCAAGGATTCGCTGTCGATGCGTACCGCCTGGCAGGACAGCACGGGCGAACGGAAACAGGTCGTCTCGCCCTTGTCGCTGATCGTCACCGGCTTCGCGCGCGTCCAGGATGCGCGCCGGACGCTGACCGCGCAACTGGTGCTCGATGCCGGCGAAACCGATCTGCTGCTGGTCGATCTCGGCGCCGGCCGCAACCGCCTCGGCGGTTCGGCGCTGGCGCAGGTGTTCAACGCCACCGGCAGCGAAGCACCGGACGTCGACGATCCGGCCCGTCTGCCGGCCTTCTTCGCTGCGGTCCGCACACTGGCTGCCGAAAATCTGCTGCTCGCCTACCACGACCGTTCCGACGGCGGCCTCTTCGCCACGGTCTGCGAGATGGCCTTCGCGGCGCACTGCGGCGTGTCGATCGACACCGACAGCCTGTGCTACGACCCGCTGATCAACGACGTCGACGGCAACGAAAAGCGGCCCGACCTGCTCGGCGGCCGTTCCTTCGAGCGGCTGATGGGCGCCCTGTTCAACGAGGAACTCGGCGCCGTACTGCAGATCCGCCGCGGCGAACGCAGCCAGGTGATGGCCATCCTGCGTGCCGCCGGACTTGGTGCCTGCAGCCAGTTCATCGGCTCGCCGAATTCCTGGGACCAGGTGCGCATCATCCGCAATGCCAAGGCGGTGCTCGCCGAGCCGCGCAGCGAGTTGCAGCGCGCCTGGTCCGAGACCAGCTTCCGCATGCAGCAGCTGCGCGACAACCCGGAATGCGCGCAGCAGGCCTACGACCGCATCCTCGACAGGCACGACAGCGGACTCTCGGCGACGCTGAGCTTCGACCCGGGCGACGATGTCGCGGCGCCGATGATCAACAGCGGCGCGCGCCCGCGCGTGGCGATCCTGCGCGAACAGGGTGTCAATGGTCACGTCGAGATGGCCGCTGCTTTCGATCGCGCGGGCTTTGCCGCCATCGACGTGCACATGAGTGACATCCTCGCCGGACGCGTCGCGCTTGCCGACTTCAAGGGTGCGGTCGCCTGCGGCGGCTTCTCCTACGGTGACGTCCTCGGCGCGGGCCAGGGCTGGGCCAGGACGATCCTCTTCAACGCGCGTGCGCGCGACAGCTTCTCGGCTTTCTTCGCACGCCCGGACAGCTTTGCCCTCGGCGTCTGCAACGGCTGCCAGATGATGAGCGCGCTCAAGGAAATGATCCCCGGCGCCGACGCCTGGCCGCGCTTCGAACGCAACCGCGTCGAGCAGTTCGAAGCACGGCTGGCGATGGTCGAAATCCCGGTGTCACCGTCGGTCTTCTTCGCCGGCATGGCCGGCAGCCGGCTGCCGGTGGTCGTCTCGCACGGCGAGGGACGCGCGGTCTTTGCCGGCGCCGAGCAGCAGGCGCGCGCCGTGGTCGCCATGCGCCATGTCGACGCCGCGGGCCAGCCCACCGAGAACTACCCGCAGAATCCGAACGGTTCGCCGGCCGGCATCACCGGCGTCACAACAGCCGACGGCCGTTTCTCGATCATGATGCCGCATCCCGAACGCGTCTTCCGCACCGTGCAGATGTCCTGGCACCCGGCCGACTGGGACGCGCGCGGCTGGCACGACTCCCCGTGGCTGCGCATGTTCCGCAATGCGCGCCATTGGATCGGCTAGGCGGCCGTCCAGGAAGGACACGCCGCAAGGCAGCTCAGGTCAGGGTCTGCGCAGCCAGGCGCTGCTGCAGATCTTCGGCCAGCCAGTCGATCAGCGTGCGCACCCGCCTGGGGACCAGGCGAGTGTAGGAATGCGTGATGCTCACCGGAATCGGCGGCAGCTCGTAGTCCGCCAGCAGCACCACCAGCCTGCCCTCCGCAACCAGCGATTCGACCTGATAGGAGAGAAAGCTGCCGAGGCCCAGACCGGCCGCGCAGGCATTGATTGCTCCGGCCACCTGGTTGCTGGTGAAGCGTCCGCGCGGGAGCATGTTTACGGCCTGCTCGCGGCTGCCGTCGGCAGCTTTCGCGCTGCGAAAGGACCACAGATTGCCGCCACCCTGGGTGCGCCAGCGGATGCAGTCAAAGCGCGTCAGATCGTCTGGCGAGGCTGGCGCGCCGGCCTGTTCGAGGTATTGCGGACTGGCGCACAGGACACGACGGATATGGCCGACGCGACGCGCGATCATCGATGAGTCGCCAAGGTGCGCGATGCGCACCGCGAGATCGACGCCCTCGTCCACCAGATTGACGACGCGATCGAGCAACAGCATGTCGACGCGTGCCTGGCGATAGCGCAGCAGGAAGGAACTCACCGCCGGAACGACGTGCAGTTGCCCGAAGAGGACCGGCGCGGTCACCGTCAGCTGGCCGGCTGCCTCGCCGTGCCTTTCCGACAGTTCGCCTTCGGCTTCGTCGACCTGGGCGAGGATGCGCCGGCAATGTTCCAGATAGCGGCGGCCTTCTTCGCTGAGGGCAAGGTGCCGGGTGGTGCGCGTCAAGAGACGGGCTGCGAGCAGTTTCTCGAGGTCGGCAAGCGTACGCACCACGGTCGGCAAGGACTTGCCAAGCGCCTGTGCGGCGGCAGTCAGTGAGCCCTGATCAACGATGGTCACGAAGACCTGCATCGCCTGCAGCTTGTCCATCGGCGCAGATTACTCCGAAATCCGGACTGGTTATATCGCAATGCCGGTATTTATTCCGAAATGCCGATGCGAGACAGTGTATACCTGCAGCCGGCAGCAGACCCGGCTGCCAAATCCTACACCGCCAACAAAGGAATACCTCATGAGCCTATCGTCCGCAAACAAGGCCACGCCCGCCACTCTGGGTGTCCATCACGTCGGCCTGACCGTCCCCGACATCGCCGCCACGCGTGCCTTCTTCGTCGATGTCCTCGGTTTCGAGCAGGTCGGCGAGCGCCCCGACTACCCGGCACTGTTTGTTTCCGATGGCACGGTGATGATCACCCTGTGGCAGGCCAGCGATCCCGGAACTGCGACCGCCTTCGACCGCAAGAACGTCATTGGTCTGCACCATCTGGCATTGCTGGTTGCCGACCAGGCTGGCCTCGATCAACTGCACCGGCGCCTCACGGCGGCGCCCGGGGTGGTCATCGAGTTTGCCCCGCAGGCACTGCGCGGCGGGCCGGTCCGGCACATGATGTGCGCCATGCCCGGCGGCGTCCGCCTCGAACTCATTGCCACCGCGGCCTGAGCTGCGCCTGGAGCCACTCCCATGAACAGCCAGCGGCAAACGATCAGTGACCACTCGGCTTTCCACGCTGGAGAACGTCAGGCGCAGCGGCTTGCCGGGGTCGATGAGCGAATCGAAAGGGTCGGCCGGGCAGCGATTCGTGATTACCTGCTGCCGCAGCACCAGGCTTTCTTCGCCGCGCAGCACCAGCTCCTTCTGGCCATGGTCGACGCCGACCGGCAACCGTGGGTGGCAATGCTGGCCGGCCCGCCGGGTTTCGCGCGTGCGCTCGACGAGAAACACCTGCGAGTCGCTGCGCAGCCGCTCGCCGGCGCGCCCGGGCAGGCCCTGGCTGCCGGCAGCGCAATCGGCGTCCTGGGGATCGACTACGCCAGCCGCCGCCGCAATCGCCTCAACGGCCGGGTGCGCAGCGCCGATGCCAACGGCTTCGAGATCGAGGTCGAGCAGTCTTTCGGCAACTGTCCGAAGTACATCCAGACCCGCGAAACGCGCCTGCCAGCGGGTGGCACGTGGCAGGTCACGCCACAGACGGGCCAGCCGCTGCGGCCCTGGGATGACGATGCGCGCCGGCTGATCGTCGAGGCCGATCATTTCTATATCGCCACCCACTACGACCAGCACGGTGATCCCGGGCATCGTGGCGCGGATGTGTCACATCGCGGCGGAAAACCTGGATTCGTGTACCTTGCTGACGATGGTGCCCTGCTCTTCCCGGATTTTGCCGGCAACCGCTTCTACAACACGCTTGGCAATATCCTGGCCAACGGCAAGGCGGCGCTGTTGTTCACCGATTTCTCTTCCGGGACCCTGTTGTCGATGACCGGCAGCGCGCACATCGATTGGCGGGACGCGCGCGCGCATGGTTTCGCCGGCGGTGAGCGGCTATTGCGGTTCACGCCACGGGAAGTGTGGCGCTATCCCCAGGCCCTGCCGTTTGCCTGGCAATTCGGCGAGCAGTCGCCAGCGCTCGACGCGACGGGACGCTGGTCGGATATCGCCACGCGCCCAGGTCCGGGATGAGCGCAACAGGCACTGCGTCCGTAGCCGCAGCGGCTGAATCGTAGCCAGGCCGGGCGTACAAAGAAAGTGAAACGACGAAGGGACAGCCAGAAGAAAATGGCGCCGAAAAGCCGGCGCCCCTTTTTCTGCTTGCGCTCGCTGCTCGCTTACTGGATCTTGGCCTTGGCGCGCAGATCGCTGACCAGCTTCTGAATCTGCTCCTGTTGCAGGCGCTGCGCCAGCTGCGGCTTTATCTGCTCGAGCGGTGGCGGGTTGAGCGGCCGGCTGTCCTCGACGAGGATCACGTGATACCCGAAATTGGTCTTCACCGGCGTGTCGGTGTACTTGCCCTTGCTCAGCCCGACGACCGCGTCGCCGAAAGGCTTGACGTAGGTGGCCGGGCTGCTCCAGCCAAGATCGCCACCTTTCTCGCGCGATCCGGGGTCCTTCGACTGCGTCGCCAGATCTTCGAACTTGGCGCCGCTGTTGAGCTTGGCGATGATCGCTTTGGCGTCGTCTTCCTTGTCGACGAGGATATGACGAACCTTGTATTCGGTGCCACCCATCTGGGTTTTCACCCGATCATAAGCGGCCTGGATCTGTGCGTCGCTGATCGGATGCGCCTTGACGTAGTCCTGCACGAAGGCGCGAATGTAGATCGCCTGCCGGGCCAGCTCGGCCTGGGCGGCAATCTCGGGTTTCTTGTCGAGATTGTCTTTCTTGGCCTGCTGGGCAAGCAGTTCGCGGCGGATCAGTTCTTCCTTGATCGCGTTCTTCAGTTCCGGCGTTACCGGGGTACCCTGTGCTTCCTGTTCGGCGAGAAACGCGTCGGCGACGCTCTGGGAGATGGCGACGCCGTTGACGGTGACCAGCGTCCCGCTCTTGGCGGCGACCGCCGGCAGCGAGATCATTGCACCGAGCAGCAGTGCGCTAGCCAGCTTGGAGAGGTTGTGCATGTCTGTCATTCCTTGGGTTGGGGTGAATCGGTGGGCAGCGATCTAGATCAGGAATCGGCCGCAGGCGTCGCGGCGGCTTCATCCGGAGTCAGCGCCTTGATGCTAAGCGCGTGAATCATGTTGTACATCATATCGCCAAGTGCTTCGTGAACCATGCGGTGACGAGCGACTCGGCTATGACCTGCAAAACCCGAAGCAACGATCAGCAGGCGATAGTGGCCACCGCCGCCGCGCGCCCCTTCGTGACCGGCGTGCCGAGCCGAGTCGTCGATAACTTCGACGCGCTGGGGTGCCAGTACCGCGAGTCGCTGCCTGATGATCGCTTCGCGGTCGTCGACGGCGGCTTGCCGATCGCTCACGCCGGCAGCGCTTTCTTGAACGGCTTGACGGTCACCGCCTGGTAAACGCCGCTGGCGACATAGGGGTCCGCGTCTGCCCAGCTACGCGCAGCGTCGAGTGAGGAGAACTCGGCGACAATCAGGCTTCCCGAGAAGCCGGCCGGTCCGGGGTCGGGCGAATCGATGGCCGGAAACGGGCCGGCCAGCAGCAGACGGCCCTCGTCTTGCAGCACCTTGAGGCGGTCGAGGTGCGCCGGCCGGGCAGCCAGACGGTCGGCCAGCGAGTCCGGACGATCTTCACCGACGATGGCGTAGAACATCATTCTTTTTCCTCCATGTATTTCGAAAGCATCATCCCCTGCGCGAGCACGAAAACCAGCATCAGTCCGGTAGCGCCGAACAGTTTGAAGGTCACCCAGTCGTCGGTCGAGAAGTTGAAAGCGACCAGCAGGTTCACGAACCCCATGAAGACGAAGAAGCCGATCCACGCCCAGTTGAGCTTGTTCCACGCAACGTCGGGCAATTCCATCTGTCCGGCCAGCAGGATGCGTATCAGGTTCTTCTTCCGGAACCACATGCCACCGAGCAGGACCGAGGCGAAAGCCCAGTAGAGGATGGTCGGCTTCCACTTGATGAACGCTTCATCGTGCAGGAACAAGGTCATGCCACCGAAGACCGTGATCACCACCAGACTGACCCAGAGCATGGTGTCGATCTTGCGGCCACGGATCAACAACCAGGCGATCTGCGCGAAAGTGGCAGCGATCGCCACGCCCGTCGCGACATAGATGTCCGCCACCTTGTAGGCGACGAAGAAAAGGATCACCGGGAAAAGGTCGAAAAGAAACTTCATCAGGGAAACCAGAAAAATATCCCGTGATTATGGCCGATTTGGCGCGCTGCTGTCCATGTTTGGGCGGCAGGCAGGATGCCGGCGTGGCCGCCTTTTTTGCCGCCTCTCCGCCCCTTGCTCATCCCCGCCCTCGCCCATCCTGTCGCTCATCCCGGGGCCCGCCGGCGGCGATCACTCACGCCGCAGTCTGTCGCTTGTCGACGACCCGGCACGCCTTGCCGAGCGAGCGTTCGATGGCGCCGATTTCGACAATGCGCACCTGCGCAGAAATGCCGATGAACGACTTGATATGGTGCTGCAGGGTATTTGCCACGTGCTCCTTGTCCACCGGCAGCCGGTAGCGGTACTCACGCTTGATCTCAACATTGACGTTGACGGCGTCGAGATGACCGTCGCGCCAGACCTCGATCTGATAGTGCGGCGACAGCATCGGCTGCTTGAGAATCAGTTCCTCGATCTGCGACGGGAAGACGTTGACCCCGCGAATGATCAGCATGTCGTCCGAGCGACCGGTGATCTTGTCGATGCGCCGCATCGAGCGCGCCGTCGGCGGCAGCAGGCGGGTCAGGTCGCGTGTTCGGTAACGGATGATCGGCAAGGCCTCCTTGCTCAGGGAGGTGAATACCAGCTCGCCGGAACTGCCGTCGGGAAGTGCCTCGCCGCTGACCGGATCGATGATCTCGGGGTAGAAGTGATCCTCCCAGATCACCGGCCCATCCTTGCTTTCGGCGCACTCGCTGGCGACGCCCGGGCCGATCACTTCCGACAGCCCATAGAGGTCGATGGCGTCGATGGCGAAGGTGCGCTCGATCTCGCGACGCATCGACTCGCTCCACGGCTCGGCGCCGAACAGGCCAATGCGCAGCCGCGTCGAATCGGCGGCGATGCCCTGTCTCGCGAACTCGTCGGCCAGGTTGAGCATGTACGACGGCGTCACCATGATGATGTCGGGCTGGAAGTCGGCGATCAGCTGCACCTGTCTTTCGGTCTGCCCTCCGGACATCGGGATCACCATGCAGCCCAGTCGTTCGGCACCGTAGTGCGCGCCGAGGCCGCCGGTAAACAGGCCGTAGCCGTAGCCGACATGTACCATGTCGCCACGCCGCCCGCCAGCCGCGTAGATCGAGCGCGCCATCAGCGTCGCCCACATGTCGACGTCGTTCTGCGTATAGCCGACGACCGTCGGCTGGCCGGTAGTGCCCGACGAAGCGTGCACCCTCACCACCTGATCGCGCGACACCGCGAACATCTTGAACGGATAGTTGTCGCGCAGGTCGGCCTTGGTCGTGAACGGAAACTGGCTCAGGTCGGCGAGTGTTTTCAGATCATCCGGGTGCACACCGCGTTCATCGAATTTCCGACGGTAGTGGTCGACGTGATCGTAGGCGTGGCGCAGGGACCAGCGCAGGCGCTCGACCTGCAACGCCGTGATCTCGTCACGACTGGCCGTTTCGATGGGTTCGTAGGCGGTGACACCACTGGCTGCGACCATTTGCTCATCTCCCTGCCGGCCAAAAGCTGAAACCCTAGTACATACACGGTCATCTTTCAACAAGCACGTGGGCAAGCGCCGGGGTTTCTCCACGAGCGGCCAGCAAGCGCGCCATCCAGCGCCTGCCGCCAGCCCGCGCGAAGGGGAAATCGGGTAGCCTTGGCGGCCCGGCGCCACTGCCCGCTCCGCCCCCCCCACTTCCCAGACTCACCACTCTTCCGCCGATGCTCGCCCAGCAGTCCCGCCTGATTCTCGCGCACGCCACACCGATGCTGATCGCGCAGCTGTCGTCGATCGGCATGATGATCATCGACACCGCCCTGCTTGGCCACTACGGGGCCACCGATCTGGCGGCAGTCGCCGTTGGCGGCGGCATCTACATCTCGGTGGTCTTTGCCCTGGCCGGCATCCTGCAGGCCGTCGCACCGACCGTCGCCCACCTGCACGGCGGCGGCCGTGCCGGGGAAATCGCCGGCGCCCTGCAGCAGGCCTTCTGGCTGGCGCTGTTGCTGGCCGTGCCGGGGGTGCTCATCCTGCTCTACCCCGCGCCGCTGTTCGCGCTCTCGCGGATCGACCCGGCAGTGGAAGACCTGGCCCGCGACTACCTGTCGCTGCTGGCCCTCGGGCTGCCGCCAGTGCTCTTCTACCGGACCTTCCACGCCTTCTGCAATGCTTTGGGAAGACCGCGCCCACTGCTCATGATCAGCATCGCCAGCACCGTGCTGCATGGCGTCCTGGCCTGGTCGCTGGTCACCGGCCGCTGGGCGGGCACGCCACTCGGCGCACTCGGCTGCGGCATCTCGAATGCCGCCGTCGGCTGGTTCTCGCTGCTCGGTGCCACCGGCTACCTGCTCTGCGCCGGCGCGCTGCGGCCCTACCGCCTGCTCGCTGACTGGCAGCGGCCACGCCGTCATGCCCTGAGCGAACTGCTGCGCCTCGGCCTGCCGATGGGCTTCTCCAACTTCGTCGAAATCTCGTCGTTCACGCTGATGGCCCTGTTCATCGCCCAGCTCGGCGCGACCGTGGTGGCCGGTCACCGCATCGTCGCCAACCTTGCCGCGATCTGCTACATGCTGCCGCTGGCGCTGGCCATTGCCACCCTGGCGCAGGTCGGACATGCCGCCGGCGCGCGCGACTGGCGCCGCGCGCAATGGTCGATCAACGCCGGGCTGCTGCTCGCCGGCGTCCTGTCGGCGCTGCTCGGTCTGTTGCTGTGGATGCTCGCTGCACCGCTGACGGCGGCCTACACCGACGATCCGGCGGTACGGGCGGTGGCGCTGTCGCTGCTCGGCTACGTTGCCCTGTATCAGGTTTTCGACGCCGTACAGACGATCGCCGCGCACGCGCTGCGTGGCTACAAGATCACCTTCGTGCCAATGCTGGTGCACGTCGTCTGCTTCTGGGGCGTTGGCCTGTTCGGCGGCTGGTGGCTGGCCTTCCACGCCAGCAGGCCGATGGGTGCCGCGGGTTTCTGGCTGGCCTCGCTGCTCGGTCTGGCGCTGGCGTCGATGCTGCTCGGGGCGCTTCTGCGCTATGCCGTCAAAGCGGCCGTACGTAGTTGAACCGTCCATTGGCATGGCACCGCAGCGGAAACGCCTGCCGACCACTGCACTCGAAAGATGGCCCGACGAACCGCAGCGGCCAACCTTGACCGGCAGATACGCAGCGAACCCCTCAAGTTCTGTCCTGCATTGCCGTTAAACGCTATGGGACATGTTTCGACTCGAGGCGGCAACATGCTCTTCCGCGCGCGTTCTTGCATGCGTTCCCGATTCCCAACCCCTCATGCCGGAGACAAGCTGATGTCTACGAAATCGATCGCCGGGCTGGCAACCCTCTTGATGCTCCTGGTCACTGCAACGGTGGCGGACGACAATCCCAAACCCGACACACCGACCAGCGCCCCGGGCGCCACGATCATCGACGTTGACCAGGGCAAGCGCCTGCTCGACAACAAGAGCGCCGTCTTCTTCGACATGCGCAACCCGCTCAACTTCGGCAAGGGCCACCTGCCCGGCGCCACCCTCATGGCCTACAGGGAGAAGAGCGCGTTCCAGGCGGATTTCGACGCCACGATGGACAAGGTCGACCTCAGCAAACTGCCCGCCGACAAGAACGCCAGAATCGTGCTCTACAGCGACGGCCCGAAGGGCTGGAAGTCGTACAAGGCTTCCGTGCTTGCCGCACGGGCAGGCTACAACAACGTATTCTGGATGCGCGACGGTTTCGCCGTTTGGGTCGCCAGGGGCCTGCCTGTCGAGCAGTAGGCGCGAGACCAGACCAGTGTCGAAAGTCGCCTTCAGCATCCGTTTCCGGCTGATCGCTGCCGGCGTCCTCGCGTTCGCGATGGTGGCCGTGCTGGCCGCATCCGCGATGTATCACTACGGACTCACGGAAAGAAAATCGGCGGTGGTCGATACTGCCACCGAGGAATTCGTCAACCTGCAACGCACGCTGCACGGCCTCGACGAGATCATTTTCACGGAGGGCACCCCCGCGGCCTGGTCGCAGGTCGGTTCAAGCGTGCTCGCATTCGACCAGGTCTGGCCACGGCTGGTTGCAGCGACCCACGACGCCGAGCGGCTCGAAGAACTTGAGACGGCCATCTCGCCGAAGTGGGAAAAACTACGCAGTCAGATCGGAGCCTTCCTCACCATTCCTTATCCTGGCCCCGACAACGAACAGGCGATGGTCGCCTTCGGCCGCCTGATCGGCATGGCGACATCCCTCGGCAAGGACATCGAGAGCTTCCGCGCCAGCGCCGCGCAATCCGCGGAGGTGGAAATGCGGCGGCTGGCGACTCTGGCGGCGGCAACCACCCTGCTGCTGGCCGCCGCCCTGCTGGCAGTGTTCTCCTGGGCCTACCGCGGCATCATCAGACCGATAGCGCGCCTGGTCAGCGTCGTTGGCGAGGTCGCGCGTGAGGGCGACTACTCGCTTCGCGCGGCGGTCACGTCGAGCGACGAGATCGGCAGGCTTGCGATGGGGTTCAACGCCATGCTCGAGCAGGTCGAGGTCCATCAGCAGCAACTCGCCGCGCATCGCGACCAACTGGAGGAGCTGGTCAGCGCACGCACCGTCGAACTGACGCTGGAACGGGATCGCGCCAACGGCGCCAGCCGCGCCAAGAGCGAGTTCCTGGCGACCATGAGCCACGAAATCCGCACGCCCATGAACGGCATTCTCGGAATGACCGAATTGCTGCTCGGCAGCGGACTCAGCGCTCGACAGCAACGCTTCGCCAAGGCTGCATACCAGTCCGGCGAGCACCTCCTCAACATCATCAACGACATTCTCGACTTTTCGAAAATCGAAGCCGGCAAGCTGGAAATCGAGAGTACCGACTTCGACCTGCGCGCCCTGCTCGAGGATGTCGCCTATCTGTTCACGGCGCAGGCCGACGCCAAGGGCCTCGAACTCATCTGCAGCGTGCCGCACGATGTGCCGGTGGCGGTCAGGGGCGACCCGGTGCGACTGCGGCAGATCATGACCAACCTGACCAGCAACGCCATCAAGTTCACCAGCGACGGCGAAGTGGTCATTCGCCTCCGACTGCTCGACGAGACGCCGCAGCACGCGAACTTCCGCTTCGAAGTTCAGGACAGCGGCATCGGCATCGAGAGTGCGGCACAGGACCGCCTGTTCAGCGCCTTCGTCCAGGCCGACAGTTCGACCACCCGGAAGTATGGTGGCAGCGGACTGGGGCTGGCTATCGTCAAGCGTCTGGTGGAAAGGATGAACGGCGAAATCGGCCTGGACAGCCAGGTCGGGAGCGGCACGCTGCTGTGGTTCGACATCAGATTGAGCAAGCAGGAGGCCACAGCGCGAACCGTCGTCAGCCGCGCCGGGGACCTCAGCGGACTGCGTGTCCTGGTCGTCGATGACAACGCCACCAATCGAGAGATCCTGGCCCACCAACTTGCCGGCTGGTCGATGCACCACACCGGCGCCGCGGATGCGCGCTCGGCGCTGGACGAATTGCGGCGTCCGACGGCGCTGCAATTCGATCTCGCCATCCTGGACCTGCACATGCCCGAGATGGACGGCTTCGAACTCGCATCCGCGATAAAAAAGCAAGCGCGCTGGGCGAACCTGCCGCTGGTGATGCTGTCTTCGGTCAGTGTCGGCAGCGATGATCCGGATCGCCAGCACGCACCGATCGACGCCTACCTGACCAAGCCGGTTCGCCAGTCCGATCTCTTCGACGCCATCGCCACCACCATGGCGAAGACGAAAGCGCTCGCGGCGGTCGGTGGCGACGCCCCGGCCAGAGAGCTTGTCCCTCGCGACGCGACGCTGCCGCTCTCGCTCACAGGACGCGTGCTGGTCGCCGAGGACAACCCGGTCAACCAGCAGGTGGCGGAGGCGATGCTCGAAGCGCTCGGAATCGCCTGCCAGGTCGTCGACAACGGCCGGCTGGCTGTAGAGCGGGTGTTGGAGGAAACCTTTGATGTCGTCCTGATGGATTGCCAGATGCCCGAGATGGACGGCTTCGAAGCGACCACAGAGATCCGCGCCCGGCAGCGCGAGGGCCGGCTTCACGGCGCCTTGCCGATCGTTGCGCTGACCGCCAACGCGGTCCAGGGTGATCGCGAGCGCTGCCTGGCGGCCGGCATGGATGACTACCTGGGCAAGCCGTTTACCCTGGAGCAACTGGCAAACACCTTGCGGCGCCTGCTTCCCTCGGTCGCCCCGGCCACGACGACCGCCGCGACTTCGCCGTCTCGCGCCCCGGCGCCTGCCGAGGCCACGCCATCAGACAGCGACGAGCCGCTCAACCCACGCGCACTCGATGCCATCCGACAGCTACCGGGCCCCAACGGTGCCCTGCTGGTCGCGAGAGTGATCGACGCCTATCGCGTCGATGCGCCACAACGTCTGGCGCAAATGCGCCGTGCGGCCGACGATGGCGATGCCGACGCCTTGCGCAAGGGCGCCCATGCAATGAAGTCGAGCAGCGCCAACGTCGGCGCCGAGCAACTGGCGGCAAGATGCACGGATCTCGAAGCGATCGGCCACAGGCGAACGGTCGACGGCGCGAGCGCCGTGCTCGAAGAGGTGGAATGCGAATTCCGGCGCGTGCTCGCCGCGCTGGAAGGCATCCGTTCCGGGAGTTCGGAAAATGCCGTTGGCTGACGAGGCCAGACGGCCAACCGCATTGATCGTTGACGACGATCACGTGATGCGCATGCTCGAGAAGGAAACGCTGTCGCAGTTCGACTTCGACGTGCGCGAGGCGGCGAGCGGAGAAGAGGCGCTGACAATGCTCGCCGAAGCCGCCCCCGATCTGCTTCTCCTCGATGTCGACATGCCGGGCATCGACGGCTTCGAAGTCTGCCGCCATCTGCGCCTGCGCCGGGACATGACCGAGGTGCCGGTGATCATGGTCACCGGCATGGACGACATCGAGTCGATCACCCGGGCCTACCAGTCGGGCGCCAACGACTTCATCGCCAAGCCGATCAACTGGCCGGTGCTCGGTCACCGGGCCCGCTACGTATTGCGCTCGGCGCAATCGGCCCGCCAGCTGCGCGACCTGGAGGAAAAGCAGGCGGCGATCGTGCGCGCCATACCGGACATGATCTTCCTGATGGATCGACAGGGAGTTCACCTTGACTACAAGGCCGGTTTCGGCGCCACGCCCTACGTCCCGGCGGAGCAGTTCCTGGGCCGCAAGGTCGCGGAGGTCCTGCCCGCCGAGGTCGCCGGGCTGATCCTGCGAGGCCTTGAGCGTGCCACGGCGCAGGGCGATCTGCAGTCGGTGCTCTACCAGCTGCAGATGCCGGACTGCATTCATCACTACGAAGGGCGCATCGTCCCGAGTGGCCCCAACCGGGCGGTGATGGTCGTTCGCGACATCACGCTGGAGAAAGTCAGCGCCGAGAAGATCAAACGGCTGGCATATTTCGACACCCTGACCGGCATGCCGAACCGCGAGAATTTTCTTGAGAAACTCGAGCTGGAGCTGCTGCGCGCAAGGCAGGCAGGGCACCGGGTCGCGCTGCTCTTTCTCGACCTCGACGATTTCAAGCGGGTCAATGACACTCTGGGCCACAGCACGGGCGATGTTCTCCTGCAGGCCGTCTCCACGCGCCTCAAGGAACAGCTGCGCGCGGGTGACATGATCGCCCGGCCAGCGCTGGACGAAACCGGCCTGCACCTGGCCCGCCTCGGCGGAGACGAATTCACCATCGTCCTTGCCGACCTCGAGGACACGCAGACGATCAGCATGGTCGCCGGCCGCCTGCAGGCCCTGCTCGCCCGGCCTTTCCAGCTTGGCAGCCAGGAGATCACGGTCACTGCCAGCATCGGCATCGCCGTCTTCCCCGATGACGGTGAAGACGCGGCGGCACTGCTCAAGCACGCCGATACCGCGATGTACCACGCCAAGGATCAGGGCCGCAACAACTGGCAGATGTACGAGAAGACGCTGACCACCGAGACGACGGCCAGGATGACCCTCGAGAACGACCTGCGCAAGGCGCTGGAACGTGACGAGTTCCACGTCGTCTATCAGCCGCAGGTGCGCACCGAGGACGGCGCCATCGTCGGTATCGAAGCGCTGGTTCGCTGGCAGCACCCCGAACGCGGCATGATCTCGCCGGCGGCATTCATCCCGGTCGCCGAAGACAGCGGGCTGATCCTGGCGATCGGCGACAGCGTGCTGCGTACCGCCTGCCGGCACATGAGAACGTGGCAGGAGAAGGGCCTGAAGATTCCGCGTGTGGCGGTGAACGTGTCTGCTCGCCAGCTGCGTTCGCACGACTTCCTGGAGTCGGTGGCCGCGATCATCGCCGAAACGGGAATCGACGCCGACCGCCTCGAACTTGAACTGACCGAAAGCATCCTGATGGAGCCCGATGCGCAGCGAATCGACGCTTTCCATCGCCTGCGCACGCTTGGTGTGCATTTCTCGATCGATGATTTCGGCACCGGTTATTCCTCCTTGTCGTATATCAAGCGCTTCCCGATCGGCATGCTGAAGATCGACCAGAGCTTCGTGCGTGGCGTGCCGGACAACGGCGATGACGCAGGCATCACCACTGCGATCATCGCCATGGCCAGCAGTCTCGGGCTGGAGGTGATCGCCGAAGGCGTCGAAACACGTGCGCAGCTCGAATTCCTGCGCCAGGCGAAATGCCAGAAGATACAAGGTTATCTGTTCAGCAAACCGCTGCCGCCCGCTGACATGGAGGACCTGTTGCGGCTTGGTCGTATCACGCCGCCCATGTAACCCTCCAGGCACATGCGATAAACTCGGGAACGGTCGGATTTTCCGTAGTCGCCACATGGACAAGAACAAGAGAGAATCATCATGAGGTACCGTCACAGCGTCGCGCAGAGCGCGGAATTCCTGCGACTGGCAGTCAAACGCATGAGTCAGCAGGATGCCGCCCTGCATCCCCTGAGCTACGCCATCTGGTACGAGTACGTGTCAGGGATCAACCGCGATCTGCAGGAAGCCATCGACTCCCGGCTCAAGCGTGACGGCAAACTCGACGATGTCGCCACCCGTACGCTGCATGACAAATACGTCGCCGACCTGGACGCCAAGACGGCGCTGCGCATCGGCAACAGCGTCGATCATCTGGTCGGGCAGGTATCAGACTCGGCCAGCCACGCCGGCGCCCAGGCCTCGCGCTTCGGCGACTCGCTCGAACGCTGGGGCGACTCGCTGCAGAAACCGGCAGGCACCCGCAGGGAAGCGATACCCGGCGTGGAAGATATCCTGCGCGGCACGCGCGAAATGCAGAAAGCGATCTACGACCTCCAGGAGCGTCTCGACGAAAGCAGCCGCGAGGCCCAGCAGCTGCGCCAGGAAGTCGCGCGGGCGCGTGAAGAGGCCATGGTCGACGCCCTCACCGGGCTGCTCAATCGCAAGGGATTCGATCACGCTCTGGCCGCCTGCCTGAACCAGGAGCCACCGCTCGGCCCCGGACCGTGTCTGCTGATGATCGATCTGGACAGGTTCAAGCGGATCAACGACACGCACGGTCACGTCTTCGGCGACAGGGTGCTGGCGGGCATCGGCGAAGTGCTCAAGGCCAACGTCAAGGGCAAGGACACCGCGGCACGTTACGGCGGCGAGGAATTCGCCGTCATCCTGCCGCGTACGCCACGCGGCGGCGCGGTCGGGCTGGCCGAGGCCTTGCGCGCGCTGGTCGCTTCCAGCCGCATCAAGCAGGTCGGCAGGAACCAGGCTCTGGTCGGCAACATTACCGTTTCGATAGGCATCGCCGACTACGTTGCCGGTGAGGCGGCCGCCGACTTCGTCGCCCGTGCCGACCAGGCGCTCTATACTGCCAAGGCGCAGGGACGCAATCGCGTCATTCTGGCGGCACGCCCGCCAGTTGAAGCGGCCGTTCAATAGACTGGCGCCAGGCGTCGCCGCGCACATTCAGACGCGGCGACCGGCAGCATCGCAGACCGCCATGCAACTGCTCGCGAAAGGCGGTTCCACGCATGCGCAGCATGTCGAACGTCAGGCCGCGACGGCGACGTCCGCCGCAAACCCTTGGTCAGCACCGTCAAAAGGCCGTATACTCGCGCGCCTGTAACGACCGAAAACGACGTCCCGCTGAATGCCTCTCGCGCGCGGACGCCAGGGGATCCGACGATGCGCCCACGATGAATGAAAACGACATGATCGAGGCCCCGGCCCAAGATGGCGTCATCGAAATGGCGGGACTGCTGTCGCTGCTGACGAACGGCGGCGGCGTGGGGTTTGGCGTCAAGGCGCTGGACGGAGCGTACCGACTGGCCAACCAGGCCATGGAACATCTGCTTGGTCAGGCTGCCGGCCAGGTGACCGGGAAATCCGAGAGCGAGCTTCTGCCAGCCGCTTTGCTGGCGCCGCTGGCGCGCTGCGATCAGCGCATCCTCGATGGTGTCGCGGCAGCTTCCGAAGAGATCGAGTTGAGCGTCAACAGTCAGCCGGTACGCTGCCTTTGGCTCAAGCTGCCGGTCCTCGGACCCGACAAGAAGCTGCAGGCCATTGCCTCGATCATCTACGACAAGTCGCCAGCGAACGGCGCGGCGCGCGACACCCTCGAGCGCCTTCAGAAAACCAACCGGGAACTGCAGCAGACGGTCGTCGCCCTGGAAGAGGTGGCCAGCACCGACAAGCTGACCGGCGCCTGGAACCGGCGTCGGCTGGAGGAATGTGTGCGCCAGGAAATGGGCCGCTTCAGGCGGTACCAACACCCGCTGAGCATGCTGATCGTCGACATCGACTCCTTCAAGGCGATCAATGACCGCTTCGGTCATGGCATCGGCGATCGCGTACTGCAGGCACTGTCCGCGTTGCTGCAAGCCGGGCTTCGCGGTACGGACTCGCTGGCGCGATGGGGCGGCGAGGAATTCGTCGTCCTGTGTCCCGACACCAGCCGTGCAACGGCGGCAACGATCGCCGAACGTTTGCGGGCCAGGACCGCCGCAAGCCGCTTTCCCGATGTTGGCCAGCTGACGATCAGCATCGGCGTCGCCGAATGCCAGGCCGGTGAAGTCTGGGATGAGTGGTTCCAGCGTGCCGATGAAGCGCTCTATCGGGCCAAGGCTGGGGGCCGCAACCAGGTCCAGCTGGCACCCGCAAGCAGCGGGCCTGACGATGCGGAAGACAGCCCCGTCGCCAATTTCGTCCAACTGGTCTGGCGATCGGCCTACGAATGCGGCAACGAAGAAATCGATCGCGGTCATCGACAACTGTTTTCCGACGCCAACGAGTTGCTGTCGGCAATCCTTTCCGGGCAAAGCGACGACCAGGTCGGCGCCATCGTCGACAAACTGCTGGCCGATGTCGGGCAACACTTTCGCGAAGAGGAGGCGATCTTCGTGGCCGCGGGCTTCCCTGGAGCAGCGGCCCACAAGTTCCTGCATCAGCAGCTGATCGCGCAGGCGCTGAGCATGGGCGCCGATTACCGCGCCGGAAAACACGCGGTCGGCGACGTTTTCCAGTTCCTCGCGCACGAGGTGATCACCAAGCACATGCTGGGTGCCGATCGCCTCTTTTTCGACCACATCCGACGTGGCGCCCCGCCCGGCGGATGAAACCGGCGCTGGCGAACGACCTGTCGGGGAGCGGTCTGAAAGCGGCGCCGCGACGCGCATCGATCACATCGCATTCCGGATCTTGAGTAAACCGCGCGCCAGAACGTACCAGCCGGGAAACCGAAAGGCCCAACCCAACATGCGTACAAACCCCGATCTCGATGCTGCGCTGGGCGAGACCCTGCGCGAGCTGATTGCCGGAGATGCCGGCGCGCCAACGGAGATCACCGCCACCAGGACGATCGGCGGCGGGTCGATCTCGCGCACACTGCTCGTCGAGAGTGGCACACGGCGCTGGTTCCTCAAGCTGAACGACGCCGGACTGGCCGGCATGTTCGCCGCCGAGGCCGACGGCCTGAGGGCGCTGGCAGGCTGCGCCGCACTGCGCGTGCCACGTGTCGTCGGCCAGGGTGTCAGCGGCGGACAGGCCTACCTGTTGCTCGAACATCTCAAGCTGCAGGGCCTGCGAGACGGACAAACGGCGGCGGCAGGGCGTTCGCTGGCCGCGTTGCACCGCATCCAGGGCACACGGCACGGCTGGCACCGCGACAACTTCATCGGCAGCACGCCGCAGTACAACGCCGAGGATGTCAGCTGGCCGGCGTTCTATGTCAGCCAGCGGCTGCTGCCGCAGCTCGAACTGGCCGAAGCGCATGGCTACCACGGCAAGCTGATCGCCAGCGGCGAACGGCTGGCCGACGGCCTCTCCGTCCTGTTCGCGGACCATCAGCCACCGCCAAGCCTGCTGCATGGCGACCTGTGGTCGGGCAACGCGGCCATGGACGAGTCGGGCAGGCTGGCACTGTTCGACCCGGCTGTCCATTACGGCGACCGTGAGTGCGACCTCGCGATGAGCGAGCTGTTTGGCGGCTTTCCGCCCAGCTTCTACGCTGCCTACCGCGAAGCCTGGCCACTTGCCAGCGCTTACCGGCAACGCCGGGCGTTGTACCAGCTGTACCACGTCCTCAACCACCTGAACCTGTTTGGCGGCGCTTACCTGCGCCAGGCTGAAGCGATGATCGCCTCGCTGCTGGCCGAAGTCGGCCGCTGACCGGGAACCGGAAATGGGCGCCGCAAGCGTGGCTTGAGGGTGCATTCAGCGCGCCTAGACCTCGCTGCCAGCGATAGACTGTGCGCTTGCTGAAGTGGTCACTCGACGAACTGCGCCAAGGTCCGCTGCGGTAGACTACAAAGGACTGACAAATGGCCCCTGCGCTGCCTGCGCTTATAACCGCCCTGCTCGACCCGGCCCGCTACCCGGACCCGGCCAACCGCGTCGAGGTAGTGGAAACGCACGCCTCGTGGCTGCTGCTCGCCGGCGCCTTTGCGTACAAGATCAAGAAGCCGGTAGTGCTGCCATTCCTCGACTACGGAACACTCGACAAGCGGCTGGCCTGCTGCGAAGCCGAACTGCGTCTGAACCGGCGCTTCTCGCCAGACCTCTACCTCCAGGTCGTGCCCATCGCGGGGCCCCTCGAAGACCCACGGATCGGCGGCCCGGGTACTGCCATTGAGTACGCCGTCCGCATGCGCCGCTTCAGCGAGGCGGGACGACTGGACCGCCTGTGCAGCCGCGGCCAACTGAATTGCCAGCAACTTTCCTCCCTTGCAGCAACCATCACCGCGTTTCACCGGCAGGCGGCTGCAGCGGCGCCGGCAACGCGTTTCGGAGATCCCGAGCAGGTACTGGCGCCGGCACTCGCAAACTTCGCCGAGCTGGCGAAACTGCTCCCCGACGGCGCTGAGCGAATGCAGTTGACGGGGCTGGCTGAATGGACGCGTAGCGAATTCGACCGTCTGGCGCCGCGTTTCGCCGCCCGCAAGGGGGCAGGCAGGGTGCGCGAGTGCCATGGCGATCTGCATCTCGGCAACCTGGTATTGATCGACGGCAGCGTACGGCTATTCGACTGCATCGAATTCAGCGAGGAACTGCGCTGGATCGATGTCGCCAGCGAGATTGCTTTCACCTTCGTCGACCTGCTCGACCACGCTCGACCGGGTCTCGCAAACTGGCTGATCAACGAATGGCTGACCTGCAGTGGCGACCACGATGCGGTCCCGGTGCTACGCTTCTACGCCGTTTACCGTGCGCTGGTACGAGCCAAGGTTGCAGCACTGCGAGCCACCCAAACGTCTGACGATTTCGCCCACGCCCGCCACTATCTCGCTCTCGCCGAGCGTCTCACCAAACCACCCCCACGTCGATTGATCATCACTCACGGCGTCGCCGCTTGCGGCAAGAGCCGCGCTTCACGCCGGATACTGCTGCGCGATCCCGCGGCTGCGACACTTCGCCTGCGCTCGGACGTCGAACGCAAGCGCCTGTTCGATCTCGATTCGACAGCCCGCAGCGGCTCGCCACTGGATGGCGGCATCTACAGCAGGGACGGCAGCGAGCGCACCTACCACCACCTGTACGAACTGGCACGGCAGTTCCTCGCTGCCGGCTGGTCAGTGATCGTCGACGCGGCCTTCCTCGAACAGTCGCGCCGCAACCGCTTTCGCGCGCTGGCGGGGCAGGCGGGAGCCGATTTCTTCATCGTCGCACCACAGGCGCACCCCAGGATACTGGGCGCGCGCATCCGCGGCCGGTTGCGCAAAGGGCGCGACGCCTCCGAGGCGACGCTCGCCGTACTGGCGCAGCAGTTGGCCCGGATCGAACCCTTGAGCGCCGACGAACGTGACTGTCTGCTGTAGAAAGCAGCCAATCTGCCCGCCGGCTGTGGTACGGAGTTGCGACTTTGCAGCACAAGGTGCGCCAAGCGCGACACGACACTGGAGTTGTCGGAAAATTTTACACAGCGTTTCCGGACCCACCTGCCAGAAACTCCTAGCTTTCTGATTTAATGAATCCACTCACTTCTTTGAAAAACTGGCAGGAGTCTTGCTTCAGTCCCGGTGTGGCGGCTCGATTCACCTTGTGGCGACCACCGTCGCTGCACCGGCAGCACCGTGCGTGGCAGCAGTGTCTCGATTGCGGCACAGGGCGCTCTCTGCGCAATCGAGCCTGCTCGGTAGCAGGAAACGCTCATTTGGCGCAGCATCCGGCGACGGAATGACTGCCGCTTCCGGCGAAGTGTTCCATGGGCGTTGAAAGGACTTTGGTTTGATTCTGCGAGAACGGCGATCGACAAGCTCCGCCAGAGGGTCTGGTTCTACTATCGAAAAACTGCATGAAGTTTGTTTGTCGAGTAGAATAACGACTTACTTCGGCACTTTGCGTCGTAGACGGGGTCGGGGAGCACTATGAACATCCTCAATAACTGGAAGACTCTCGAACTGATTACCCGTGAAGGCGAGATGCTGGTGTGCATCGAGGGGCGCGTGTATGGCAGCAACCCACGCTTCCCGTCGTCATCGCACATCAGGACATCGCCGGTCACAGGCTACGCCTTCGAGTCCAACTCGATGGTCGTGATGACCAAGCGCGGCTCGCAATATCTCCTGGGCAAACCGGACCCCTCGGAAACGTTCGCCCAGCAACGCCTGATGCGACGCCTGGCACGCCTGGGACAGAAACCGCCTTCGACGTTCAACGAGCTCGACACGCAGCTCACGGGTTACGTGGATGGCCATAAGGAAGAAGTGGCGAAAGCAGGCTAGCCGCCGCTGCTTGATCCAGATGCCGGAACGGTTCCCGACACGGCCATGTAGCGCCTGAGCGCACTGGCGCGGCCGCCGGACGACTGGCTCAGTCATACTCACATCGTCGCCGCAGCACGAAGGGGCCCGCCCGGATCCTCGTCCGCACGGCAATTTGCACGCTCGCCTCCCTGGCCCGCTCTTACTCGGCACGCGACTGCCCTGCCAGCCGTCCTGGCGGTGGAGGTGCCAGACGCCCGCCTGTCACGGCTGCCGGGGTGACCACGGCGCATCCTGACGCCGGAAATCGTCCAGCAGCCTTTCCAGCTCGGGCAACAGCGCCTCGCTCTGCGCGCTCAGCCAGTCGAGGAGAACTCCGGCCTTCCCGCCGGGCAGAGCTTCACTGGTCAGTTGCATGGCGACGGCCAGATCGTTCTGGCTACCCAGCTGTTCCTGCAATGCGGTCAGTGCCTGATGGTATTTGTCCAGCGCCGGACCGGCAAGAATCGGCGAGAAGAACTCCAGCGCGTAGCGCAATTGCTTGAATGCCAGTCGCAGGCGGTGACGTGCGACATCGTCGCCGCCCTGTGCCTCGACCGCCCGCTGATTGACCCGCCTGGCGCATTTATCGAGCCAGGCAGGAAGCGCGCTCGCCAGTGGCGCGGCCCGGTCGTCGGGCAGAGCCAGCAAAGCGGCGGTAAAGTCGAGCAGCAGGCGTGAGTAATCGGCCGACCTGAACACGCTTCTGGCGAGCCGGCGATTGCTTGCGCAGCGCCTGCCCGCGTAACGGCGCAACTGATGGGTTTCCGCCCGCTCCGGAAAAGTATCATGCAGGATCTGAACTGTGCCGCTCAGAAAGACATCCCAGTTGCGCGCCTCGCCGAGCTTTGCCGCAATGCCTTGCCAGAGCGGATCAAAGCGCGCCAGGAAGGGTGCCGGAAGCGTTCGCCGCCAGACGCGCAGTGCCGACCGCAGACGGCGAATGGCGACTCTGGCCTGGTGGACGAACTCGGGCGCGTCCGTCTCGCAAACACCTTGCTCGTTGCGCTGCAGCTGATTGACGCAGGAAAGGGCGATCCGGCGAAAAGCGGCGATGGTCGACAACTCGGCTTCGACAGGCACCGGCAAGGCCTTCGCCGCGCTCAGTGGCGCATCGAGCAACAGCTGGTACGCGCGATCGGCCTTGCTGCTGACCTCGGGATGCAGCGGCACGGTCGCCTGCAGCGCGGTGGCCAGTTTGAAGAGTTCGCTCAACTCACCGTCCAGCAATTCCAGCTCGACTTCGCAGATCGTCTGCCGCCGACCAGCGGCCTCGATCGTGCCACGGTCGAGTGCCAGTTCGATACGTACCCCCTGGCGCGGTTCGAGCAACCAGGCGCAGCGCTGAAAGCGGGTAGTGAACACAGGCTGCAACTGATCACGCTGCGCCTCGAGCAGATCGCGGACAGCGCTCTGGTCAACGTGCGAGAAGTCGAACGCTTCCGGACGGCCGACGCGTTCCCACTCCTTGCGCTGCGCCAACCCACCCGTACCCTGGGCTGCGGTCTTGATGCCAAACACCCACTCGTCACCCTTCTTCCGGTAGCGCATGACGACGCCTTCGCTCCGCAAGCGCCTGTCCGGTGTGTCGTAGTAGGTATTGACCAGCAATTGCCGATGTGGCGCAATGTCGCACAACAAGGCGTGCTGGGCCAGCTGGTTCGCCGCGCGCGCCGGCAGGGACAGCTTGAGTTCGATTTCAGTGGCCATGACGCACCTCTATTCTCGGGTCAGCGTACATTCTCCGGGTCAACCTGTCCCCTCCCGTGGTGCCGGCCTGTCTCCGGCCTCGTAGAATCAAGCCCGTCCAGGCACTGCGTCGCCGCATAGATTAGCACAGTAACATTTCATTTCGCTTTTCCGGGGATGGATGACGCACCAGCGCCGACGCAGTCCTGGGGAGCACTTTGCTCGCACGGCGCCGAGCAGGATTGCTTGCGCATCGTTTACCATCGGATGCCTCGTCGTTCTCGCTGTTCCCATCGTGCCCCGGCACCATCTCGCCGACCGCTGCCAATGCCACTACTACCAGACGATCTCGAACTAATCAGCGCCCGAACCCTGTCGCATTACGACCAGCGCGCCGAAGACTTCCGCGATGGAACACGCCACCACGACGTGACTCAGAACATCGCCGCGCTGCTGCGTCACATTCAGGGCCAGGCACCATTCACGATACTCGACTTCGGCTGTGGGCCGGGCCGCGATCTCAAGGCCTTCAGCCGCCTCGGGCATGTCGCTGTCGGACTCGATGGCGCCAGGCGCTTCGTGGACATGGCGCGGGCAGACAGCGGCTGCACGGTCTGGCATCAGGACTTCCTGAAGCTCGCTCTGCCGATGGCGCACTTCGACGGGATATTCGCCAACGCCTCGCTGTTCCACGTCCCGGGTCAGGAGTTGCCGCGCGTGCTGAGGCAATTGCACGCTGCCCTCAAGCCCGAGGGCGTGCTGTTCTGCTCGAACCCGCGCGGCGACAATGAGGAAGGCTGGCACAACGGCCGCTATGCCAGCTATCATGACCTCGCGGACTGGCGCTGCCGTATGGCGGCAGCGGGCTATGTCGAGCTCGAGCACTACTATCGTCCGGCCAACTTGCCGCGAGAACAGCAGCCGTGGCTCGCCAGCGTCTGGCGCCGGGCGGCGGCGTGAAGCAAGACCACCCTGCTGGCCTCGAACCAGCGGACAGGCTCCTTTCCTTTCGACGAAGGCGGCACCCTGACCATGCCCGATAGACGTTTCTCGAGACGCAGCACCCGCCTCAAGGCCGGACCGCGAATCGCCGAGGCGATCCTTGACTACGTGGGCCAGACGCCGATGACCACCGAACTGGCGGGCGCCCGACCCGAACTTCGCGCGCGCGCAATCGCCGGGACGGCCGCCCGGCACGCTGCCGTAACCACCAGCGGCCTCAGCCTGCCGCCCGGCCCACTCGGCTGGCTGACCCTCCTGCCAGAATTGCGCACCTTGTGGCAACTGCAGACCCAGATGGTCGCCGACATCGCCGGCTGCTACGGAAAGTCAGCCGAATTGGGCCGCGAGGAGATGATCTACTGTCTTTTCCGGCATACCGACGCGCAAGCGGTCAGGGATCTGGTTGCCCAGATCGGCCAGCGTTATGTCGTCCAGCGCGCCTCGCGGCCACAGGTCCAGGCCGTGGTCCTGAAGATCGGCATGCACATTGCGCAACGGCTGATCGGCAAGGGAATCTCGCGCTGGATCCCGGTCTTTGGTGCCCTGGGCGCCGGCGCCTACGCCTACTACGATACTTCGCAGGTCGCCGACACGGCGATCGAGTTCTTCGCCGGCGTCATCGACGTGCAGGGCGAGGACGCCGGCCCGCAAACGTACGACGCGGAAGATGCGGGGCCGCACAATTCGCGCTGACTGCAGCAGCGATGTTGCACGACCGCGCCGGCAGACTGCCGACAGACACACAGGCGCGCGCCGGGCGATGCGCCGGCAGCGCGGGAGATGACCGCGGGCGGCCTGCTAGAATGACGGCCGCAGTCAGACGATAGAGGCAGGTAGCATGGTCAAGACCAGCAGGCATCTCGAGGAATGGGCAAGTCCACGGACGGTCATCACACTGACGATGCTGTTCGTCGTCGTGCTGTGGGCTGCCGTCGGCTTCTGGGTCGTCTCGGCCAGGCATGAGCGCGTGCTGACGACCAGTGAATCCTTGCAGCGCATGAACCACGCCGTGGAAGACCAGACTCGCCGGCAGTTTCGCCTGGTCAACGTCTTCCTTGCCGCCTGCGCAAACTGGCTGGAGGCAAACCCCGATCGCGACCCACGCAGCGCACCGGCTTTCCAGCGTTTGATCAGGGGCTTTCGGGACAGAACCGGCGAAGCCATAGACATCCGTCTCCTCGCCGCGGATGGCGGCCTGTTCGACGTCGAGGCGGCCGCTGCCGATCCCTTGGCAAACGTCGCCGATAGCGACTACTTCAAGAACACGCCGCCCAGCGGACAGCTGTTCATCGGCAGTCCCACGCGCGCTCGGCTGGAGGGGCATTCCGAGCTTCCCGTCGCGCTGCGGCTCAGCACATCGGAACACGCCTTCCCGATCCTGGTCGCTGCCATCGACCTGGGGAAACTGACCGCCGTGTATGAAAGACAGCGCCGCAAGCCCGGTGGGGTGATCACCCTGCTTCGCTCCGACGGCATGATTCTGGCCAGAGCACCCGATGCCCCGCAGTTGCTCGGCCAGCCGATTTCCGGCGCGGCCCTGCCCGCCAACGCACTGGCGCTGCAGCCAGGGGACGCGCTGCCCGAACCCGCGGCAGGCGGCGAGAGGCGACAAATCACCAGCTATTCGCCGGTGCCCGACTTTCCCTTGCTGGTGATGGTCTCGGCGGACTACGACGACGTGCTCGAACCATGGCTGCGACAGAGTCTGTGGGTGATCCTTCTCGCGGTCGGCGTCACCGTGCCACTGGCTGTGGTCGCATTTCGATCCTTGCAGTTGCTGCGAGCGCTGGCGAGCCGAGACGCGGCCTTGCAGCATCTGGCGACGACCGACCGGCTGACCGGCGTCAGCAGCCGACAGCACTTCGTCGCCACGCTTGAGGAGCAACTGCAGCGCGCGAATCGCGAACAGATGCCGTTGTCCGTCCTGCTGTTCGATATCGATTTCTTCAAGCGCATAAACGATGGTTACGGCCACGCCGTTGGCGATCAGGCGCTGATTGCGTTCGCCGAGGTGGCAAGCGACTGCCTACGCGAAATGGACCTCATCGGGCGCCTCGGGGCTGGCGACTTCGCGATGCTGTTGCCCGCCACCCGTATCGACGAGGCGATCGGGATTGCCGAACGGGTGCGCGCGGCGATCGCCAACGTCTCTATCGTCACCGAGAATGGTACCGTCCAGTTCACGGTCAGTGTCGGCGCCAGCGAAGCCAATGCCAGCGACAGCTCGTTTGACAGTGTTCTGAAGCGAGCCACCGCGGCACTGCAGGGCGCCAGATCGGGCGGCCCCGATCACGTGCTGGTCATCTGACCCGCCCGACCAGCACAGCGTTCCCGTGCCCCAACGGAAGCTCGGTGCAGGAACCGCGTGCAGGCTAACAGCCCTTCCACTCGGGTTTGCGCTTGCCGATGAAAGCGTCGATTCCCTCGCCGGCGTCTTCGGTCATCATGTTGCACGCCATCACTTCGGAGGCATACTGGTAGGCACCTTCGAGTCCCATTTCGAGCTGCTTGTAGAACATCTGCTTGCCCATGCCGATGGCCACCGCCGACTTGGCCACGATCGAGCCGGCCAGCCTGTCGACCTCGGCGTCGAGGGCGTCGGCGGCGACGACACGATTGACCAGCCCCTGCCGCAGCGCCGCCTGCGCATCGATGAAATCGCCGGTGAGCAGCATCTCCAGCGCCTGCTTGCGACCGAGGTTGCGCGACAGGCCGACGCCAGGCGTCGCACAGAAGAGGCCGACGTTGATCCCGGAGGTGGCGAAGCGCGCGCCGTCGGCGGCGACCGCCAGATCACACATCGATACCAGCTGGCAACCGGCCGCAGTGGCAATGCCGTGAACGCGTGCGATCACCGGCTGTGGCATCTGCGTCAGCGCCATCATCATCCGCCCACAACGCCTGAACAGGTCCTGCATGAAGGCCTTGTCGTGATTGGCGCGCATTTCCTTGAGGTCGTGTCCGGCGCAGAAGGCCTTGCCGGCACCTGCGATGACCAGCACGCGGACCGCGCGATCAGCCGCTATGGCGTCGATCTGCGCCTGCAAGGCGGCGATCATCGCCTGTGACAGCGAGTTGAACTGCTGCGGACGGTTCAGCATGAGTGTCGTGATGCCCTGATTATCGCTGCGGACAACGTAGGGATCGTCCTGGATTGGTGTTTCGGTGCTCATTCCTCTCTCCTTCTCTTGGCAAGTACAAACGGGCTCGCTGGCGGCAGCAAGTCAGTCGCGTGACGGCGACGGGCAATTCCGCAGCCGACCGCTTTTCTCCAGCGCGCGCAACCAGTCGGCGAGTCGCCGCCCAAGTTCTTCGCTGGCCGCAACCAGCGCACGGACACCACCACTGGCGTCGGCGCTCGCTGCCGGCTGGGCGATCGCGATCGGCTGCTCGGCGATGATCTCCTGCCCCAAGTCGAGCACAGCGGCGGTTCCCTGCAATACCGCACGACTGTACAGTGGCGTAGCGAAGGTTTGCGAGAACTCCTGCAGTTCGAGACGCAATACGCAACCGGGCGCCGCAGGCCGGCCGCCGCCGCCGAGAAGACCAAGCTGCTGGCGCAGGCGCTGCGAGAGTAGCAGTCCGGGCTCTCCTGCCCAGCGGCTATCCGCGTAGCTGCGCAGCTTCATGGGATCATCGTAGAGCAAGCGATAGGCGATGCGCAGCGAGTCAAACCAGTACGGCGCACGGACTTCGAGGGTCAAATTCGACCACCCGGCGTCGCCGGCAAGGCGCTCGGTCGGCAGCCCGAAGTCATACACCTCGGGCTGTGTCGCCTTCGGCAGACCACCCACACACGCGCTCAGCGCACACGCCGCAAACAATACCGACAGCCTCTTCATGGCGACCCCTGCACAGCCGGTGGTGCTGAATACCCGGCCTCGCCGGGCCCGGGCGCGCGCTTGGGCGGGCCAAAAACCAGGCTTTGCGGAGCCTCCTCCAGCAAGCGCAGCACCCGGTTGAGTTGGCGCGAGTTGGCCGACAACTCGCTGCCGAGCTGGTTGAGCCGCGGGGCGAGCGCGGCGATGCCGCCCGACGACGCATCGCCCAGCAAGTGATCGACCCTGTCGCTGACCGTCTGCAGGCGAACGACCAGTTCGCGCGCTTCGATCAGCAGCGGCGTCGCCTTGCCAGCTGCCTGTTCGGCGCGCGCCAGCGTGGCATTGAGCAGACGAAGGCTTGCCGGGGTCTGCGCCAACAGCTGCCGAAGCTGGCTGACGGCAGCATTGGCGTTGGCGGTAGTCGCTTCGAGGTTGACCAGAACTCCGGCGAAATGCCGCCGATTCTCGCCGTCGAGCAACTTGTTTGCATTGACCAGGAACTCCCTGGCCGCGGCCAGCGTCTCCGAACCGCCGTCCGACAGCTGATCGATAAGCGAGGCTTGCATGACGATCCGGGACTCTGGCCCGTCGCCACCGGGCAGCGGTTGAGGATCGTCACCGGTATCCTCGAGCAGGATGTGGGCAATGCCGGTGACGCCCTGATAGCCGATCTTGGCAGTCGTTCCATGGGTTACCGGAACCGATTTGCTGACGGTGATGCGAATCAGAATGTTGTGCAGGTCGTCCGGATCGAGCGTTATGGCTTCAACCTTGCCAACCCGGATGCCGCGATAGCGGACCTGTCCTTGCAGGCTGAGACCGGTGACGTTCTTCGTCGTCACCACCGTGTATTCGCGGGTCGCTTCGTGCTTGCCGCCGAACCACCATGCCGACAAGACGGCGGCGGCACCGAGAAGCAGTGCGAACAGCCCCGCTGCCAGGGCGTGCGAACGGTTCTCCACGACTACTTCGCCTCCTGTCGCGGGGTCGGCGCGGCGCGCCACGAAGCGAAAAAGTTGCGGACGAAGGGATGATCGACGGCCAGCACTTCCGCGGCCGCGCCACAGGCGACTATCCTGTGATCGGCGAGGACCGCCAGACGCGTCGCCAGCGCCGCCAGCGTCGCCAGATCGTGCGTCACCATGATCACCGTAAAGCCGAGTTCGCGCTGCAGCACCTTGATCAGTTCGACGAAGCTCTCACTGAGATCGGGGTCGAGACCCGCCGTCGGTTCATCGAGGACCAGCAGTTCGGGTTCCAGCGACAGCGCACGCGCCAGCGCCACACGCTTGACCATTCCCCCGGATAGCTCGGCGGGCATCAAACTGCCGTGGCGCGGCTCGAGTTCCACCATCGCCAGCTTCAGCATTACCAGATCGCGGATCATCGCCTCATCAATCGTACGCAGTTCCCGTAGCGGGAACGCGATGTTGTCAAATACCGAAAACGCCGAAAAGAGCGCTCCCTGCTGGAAGAGCATCCCGAAGCGACGACGGACGGCCCGGCTTCGCTCCGGATCAGGGTCGAGAACCGTCTGTCCGAAAAGCCTCAGCGTTCCCGCGCTCGGCGCCAGCAGACCGACGATCTCGCGCAGCAGGGTCGTCTTGCCGCTTCCGGACCCACCGACCAGACCGAGCATCTGCCCCGCTTCAACGTCGAGATCGATGTCCTGATGAATGAGCACCTTGTCGAAACGGGTGCACAGACCGCGAATCTCGATCACCGGCGCAGCCTTCCGGCCTTCCTTCGCTGCCAAGTTCACGTTTTCGTTCATATTGGCAGTCCGATACTGCGCGTCAGAACCGCTGCAATGGCGTCGACCAGGATCGCCACCGTGATCGAGGTTACCACCGAAGAGGTCGTCTGGGACGACAGGCTTTCGGTATTCGGCTTGACCCTGAGGCCGAAGTGGCAGGCAATCAGCGCGATCAGGAAACCGAAGGCGACGCCCTTGCCCATGCCGATCCACAGATTGCTTACCGGCACCACTTTCGGCAGCGTGTCGACGAAGAAGCCGTAGGAGAGGTCCATCTGCAGATTGGCCGCAACCATGCCGCCGATGATCCCTGCTCCCGAACACCAGACGACCAGCAGCGGCATTACCACCGCGAGTGCGAGGACTTTCGGCAATACCAGCCGCAGACTTCGCGAAACGCCCATCGTTGCCAGTGCGTCGATCTCTTCGGTAACCCGCATGACGCCGATCTGGGCGGTCATCGCCGACCCGGAGCGGCCGGCGACCAGGACTGCAACCAGCACCGGCCCCAACTCGCGGACGATGCTGATGCCGAGCAGGTTGACGATGTACACATCGGCACCGAAGGTCGACAGTTGCAGCGCCGAGAGATAGGAGAGCACGACACCGATCAGAAATCCGATCAACGCCGTCACCGGCAGCGCCTGCGTACCGCTCTTGTAGAGGTTGGCCGAGAATTCTCGCCATGGCATGTCGCCAGGGTGTCGGAAGATATGCAGCAGATCCAGGACGAGTTGGCCGATCAGCGCCACCATCCCGGCAAGATGAGCGGCCGCACCCAGAACCATGCGACCGACAACGACAAACGCCAACAGGCGGTCTTTCCCGGAGTCCCGGGAGCGGTGGACCGGCATCGCCTCGACACGTTCGATCAGCAAGCGGTGGCTGGGAGAAATGAGCAGCGAGGACGGCCACTGCCGCCCCCAGGCGCGCCACAGGAGCACCCCGCCAGCGCTGTCCATGCGTGCGATTGATCGCAGATCCCATGCCGGATCATCAAGCGCCAATGTACGCAAGCGATGCTCCAAGGCGCTGATCGGCCGTGGCATCGTCGCCAGAGTCCAGTCGCCCGAGAGCTGCAGCAGCGTCGAATCCGCACGTTCCAGCGTTTCGATCCTGGCGACGCTCATCGCGGCCTCAGCGCAGCGTCGTCCCGGCCGGCAGAGCACGAGTCTGCATCTCGATACCGATACGGTTCCAGAGCAGCGATTCTTCGCGCAAGGCGGCAACGGTCATGGGGTTGGCGTCCAGCCAGGCGGCCGACACATCGAGCTGAAACCCAACCGGCGACTCCCGGACCGTCAGTTCCGGTGGCGAATGATCGTCGCGCGAACGATGCAGCAACGCCGCCAGCCGCAGGCAGAAGACCAGCCGCCAGTTTGGGTCACCGGCAGGCATCGCGGCCAGTTTATGGAGCCTGCCGCGATGGCCGAGAACGAGCATCGCCAGACGCGCCTGATCGCGTTTCGAAAAACCCGGCATGTCGGCGTTATTCACGATGTAGGCGCCATGCTTGTGAAAGCTGCTGTGGGCAACCGAGGCACCGATCTCGTGCAGCGACACCGCCCAGCGCAAGAAGTGCACGTCGCTCTCGTGCTCCGGTGAATCGAGCCGGATCAACTGCCCGAGCAAGGCCACGGCGCTGCGTTCGACGCGCCGGACCTGCGCCTCGGCGACCTGATAGCGGCGCATGAACTGGGCAACCGTCGCGTCGCGCGTGTCATGATGTTCGAAGCGGCGCAGCAGGTCGTGCAGGACACCCAGCGGCAAGGCGCCATCGGAATAGGTCATGTGCTCGATTTCGAGCGACGAAAAGACCGCCGACATGATCGCCATGGCGCCCGGAAGAATCGGCAGGCGTTCGCTGCGCAGGCCCTTGAGCGGCAGCGCTTCCGCCGAGCCGGCGCGGATGATCATCTGACGCAGGCGGGCCAGCCCCTGGCGGCTGATGCCCCCTCGCCCGTCGGGGTTCAGATCGTTCATTCCGAGCACCCCGGCAAGTTCCTGCGCCGAACCCGATGTCCCGACCGCCTCCTGCCAGCCACAGCGCTGATAGTCGGTGACGACCGCTTCGAGTTCGCCGGCAGCCGCCATCTCGGCGGCCGTGAAGCGCTTCCGGTCTACCTTGCCATCGGGGAAGAAACGCTGGCGAAAGTTGATGCCGCCCATGAACAGCGACTCCATCAGCAAGGCTTCGCTACCGGCGCCGATGATCAGCTCGGTCGAACCCCCGCCGATATCGACCACCAGACGCCGGTGATCGGCAGGCGGCAGCACCTTCGCGGCGCCGATGAAGATCAGACGTGCCTCCTCGCGACCACCGATGATCTCGATCGGAAAACCCAGGGCGGCCTCTGCCTGCGGCAGAATGATGGCGGCATTCTTCGCCACGCGCATCGCATCGGTGGTCACCGCACGCACTGCTTCCGGTGCGAAACCGCGCAGCCGCTCGCCCAGACGCCGCAGGGCCTCGATCGCCCGCTGCTGCGACGCGTGGTCGAGCATTTTCTCTCTGGTCAGGCCCGAACCAAGGCGAACAGTTTCCTTCAGCGAATCGAGGGGATGAATCTGATCGCCAACGATACGCCCGATCTGCACGCGAAAACTGTTGGAACCGAGGTCGACACCGGCAATTAGTTCGTAACTCATACCCGTTCTTCTTCCAGCCACATGCGGAATGCCGATTGCACCCCGGTCATGTTACCACCGCCGAATGCTCCTCCAGCCACGCGCACCACACCCGACTGCGCCACTGTGCCTACAAAATGAGCCGCCATCCGAGCGACGGGAGGATGATGGCTGTAATATGTCGGCTGTCCGTCACACGCCTGCACGATCCATCTATTTTTGCGGAAGGAACCCATGAATATTGCAGCCACGCCCACCGAAAACCCTGTCTCGAAGCCCGCCGCGGGCTTCCCGGCGGACTACTTCCAGAATCGCGAGATGGGCTTGCTCGCTTTCAATCGGCGCGTGCTGTGGCAGGCCAAGAACCCCAAGACCCCGCTTCTCGAGCGCTTGCGCTTCCTCTGCATCGTCAGCAGCAATCTCGACGAGTTCTTCGAGATCCGCGTTGCCGGCATCAAGGAACAGCTCAAGCTCGGATCGGTGGCGCTCACCACGGACGGCAAGACCGCACGTGAAGTCTCCCGTCTGGTCGCCGACGAAACGCACGCCCTGGTCAAGGAGCAGTACGCGCTTTTCAATGAGGAGATCATACCGCTGCTCGCCAGCGAGGGCATTCGCTTCCTCAAACGCGCCGACTGGAATGCCGCGCAGCGTGAATGGATCAGTGGCTTCTTCTTCCGCGAAGTGATGCCGGTGATCACTCCGATCGGCCTCGATCCCTCGCACCCTTTTCCGCGCGTGCTCAACAAGAGTCTCAACTTCGCCGTCGAACTCGAAGGCCGCGATGCTTTCGGTCGCAGCTCGAACGCGGCCATCGTGCAGGCACCGCGTGTCCTGCCACGCGTCATCCGCCTGCCGCGCGAACTCTGCGACAGCGAATACAGCTTCGTCTTCCTGTCGTCGATCCTGCACGAATTCGTCCATGAGCTGTTCGCCGGCATGAAAGTACTTGGCTGCTATCAGTTCCGCGTCACGCGCAACAGCAACCTGTTCGTCGACGAGGAAGCGGTCAAGAATCTGCGCGCCAAGATCCAGGGCGAGTTGCCACAGCGACATTTCGGTGACGCCGTCCGCCTCGAAGTCGCCAACAACTGCTCGGAAGCGATGGCGGAATTCCTGCTCGGACATTTCAACCTCACCGAACGCGACCTCTTTCGCGTCGCCGGCCCGGTCAACCTGGTTCGCCTGATGCAGGTACCGGACTGGGTGATGCGCGACAATCTCAAGTTCCAGCCCTTCAAACCGGGCACGCCGAAAGCGCTGCAGAAGGCGGGCGGTGTCTTCGAGAGCATCCGCAGCGGCGACATCCTGCTGCACCATCCCTACCAGAGCTTCAACCCGGTGATCGAGTTGCTCGAGCAGTCGGCCACCGACCCGCAGGTCGTGGCCATCAAGATGACCGTCTACCGCACGGGGACGGATTCGGTGCTGATGCAGTCCCTGTTGCGTGCAGCGCAGAACGGCAAGGAGGTGACGGTCGTCGTCGAACTGATGGCCCGCTTCGACGAGGAAGCGAATATCGGCTGGGCGACCAAGCTTGAGGAGGTCGGTGCGCACGTAATTTATGGCGTCGTCGGCTACAAGACGCACGCCAAGATGCTGATGATCGTCCGCCGCGAGGAAGGGAAATCCGGCGGCAGCATCCTGCGGCGCTATGTGCACCTGGGTACCGGCAACTACCACCCGAAGACGGCCCGCCTGTACTCCGATTTCGGTCTGCTTACCTGCAACGAGGATATCGGCGCCGATACCAACGAGGTCTTCAAACAGCTCACCGGCCTGGGTCGCGCGCAAGCCCTGAAGCACCTCTGGCAGGCGCCGTTCACGCTGCAACCCAACGTCGTCGCCGGCATTCGTGCCGAAGCCGAGGCGGCGCGTGCCGGCAAGCGTTCGCGCATCATCGCCAAGATGAATTCCCTGCTCGAACCGGAAACCATCGCCGCGCTCTACGAGGCCTCGCAGGCCGGTGTCAAGATCGACCTGATCGTGCGCGGCGTCTGCGGCCTGCGGGCCGGCGTCAAGGATCTCTCGGAGAACATCACCGTCCGCTCGATCATTGGCCGGCAGCTCGAACACCATCGCGTCTTCTATTTCTTCGCCGACGGTGAGGAGAAGGTCTACCTGTCGAGCGCCGACTGGATGGACCGCAACTTCTTCCGCCGCATCGAGCTGGCGTTTCCGATCCTCGACCGCAAACTGAAGCGCCGGGTGATTGCCGAAGGGCTGCAGATCTACCTTGCCGACAACACGCTGGCCTGGGAGCTCGGACCCGATGGCACTTACCACCAGCGCCGCGGCTCACGCACCACGCCGCATTCGTCGCAGGCCGAACTGATCGAACTGCTGAAGGACTGAGTTGAGTGTCGGGCAGGCGAGGAAGGAAAAAAGCGGCCGGGCGAGGTTCGCGAGACGCCCGGACTGATCTCTGCGTGCCGCCACCCGGTCGGGTTCAGGCAGCTTGCGCCACGGGAGTGGCGTGGCTGTGACGGCATCGGCATTAGACCGTGGCGGGCGCGCGCCGCAGCTGCCCGGCAAACGTCCTTGTCAGGCGCGGCGTGCGCTGACCACGCCCTCGACGCCACGCAGCAGAGTCAAGGTGCGGTCGAGCTGTGAGATGCTGCTCACTTCGGCGGTGAAGCGCATCAACGCGTCGCCCTGTCTGGACTGCGTGTTGACCGCGATGACGTTGAGCTTCTCCCGCGCGAGAACGTCGGAAACGTCGCGCAGCAGACCCTGCCGGTCGTGCGCATCGATCACGATGTCGACCGCGAAAATGCCCTCGGCGCCGCCACCCCAGCTCGTTTCGATGACCCGCTCGGGATTCATCGCGCGCATGTTCGAGAAGTTTCTGCAGTCGGCGCGATGTACCGACACCCCCTTGCCGCGGGTGACGAAACCGACGATGGGATCCGGTGGCACCGGCTTGCAACAGCCGGCGAGCTGCGTCAGCAAGCGACCCATGCCGACGATCAGAATGCCCTTCTCGGCGTGATCACTCGGCCGCTGTTCCGAAACCTGAAACTCGATGGGGTCCTCATCCGTCGGGGCCTCGCCGCCGCGCACCGCGGCCTGCAACTGGCGCATATTCAACTTGGCGCGCGCCACGGCAATGAACAGATCGTCGCAACGGGCAAAACCCAGGCGGTCGGCGAGTTCGTCGAGGCTGATGCCTGCCTGCCCCATTCGCTGCAGTTCGCGGCTGACGGCAGACCGCCCCTCGGCCAGCATGTCTTCGAGAGCCAGGGTGGCGAACCACTGCCTGACCTTGGCCCGCGAGCGATGCGTGAACACATAGCCGAGCGAGGCGTTCAGCCAGTCGCGTGACGGGCCGCCATGCTTGGCGAGGACGATCTCGACCCGCTGCCCGGTCGCCAACTGCGTGTTCAGCGGCACCAGCGCGCCATCGACCTTGGCACCACGACAGCGGTGGCCGATATCGGTGTGCACGCGGTAGGCAAAATCAACCGGCGTCGCGCCACGTGGCAGATCGACGACACGCCCTTGCGGCGTCAGGATGTAGATCGTTTCGTCGAAGGCCGCCTGCTTGTAGTGCTTGACCCAGTCCGACGAATCGACCGCCTCGTCCCGCCAGCTCAGCAGCTGGCGCAACCAGGCGATCTTCTTGTCATAGCGGTCTTCCGGCGTGGCCTTGCTGCCCTCCTTGTAGCGCCAGTGTGCGGCGACCCCCAGCTCGGCATGATTATGCATCTCGCGGGTGCGGATCTGCACTTCGAGCGCACGACCGTCGGGGCAATGAACGGCGGTGTGCAGCGAGCGGTAGTCGTTGCCTTTCGGGTGGGCGATATAGTCGTCGAACTCGCTGCCGATCGGCGACCAGATATGGTGCACGATGCCCAGTGCGGTATAGCAGTCCTTGACGTCGCTGACGATGACGCGCAGCGCGCGCACGTCGTACACCTCGGTGAAAGCGACATCTTTCTTGCGCATCTTGTTCCAGATGCTGTAGATGTGCTTCGGTCGGCCGTAGATCTCCGCGTCGTGGACACCGGCTGCCGCCAGCTCACCCTGCAGGCGGTCGACCGCCTCGCTAATGAACTGTTCGCGCTCGGTGCGCTTTTCGTCAAGGTGCTGGGCGATATCCTTGTAGATCGCCGGGTGCAGGAAGCGGAAAGACAGATCCTCGAGCTCCCATTTCAGCTCCCAGACACCTAGCCGGTTGGCCAGCGGCGAATACAGCTCGAGCGTCTCCCGCGCCACCGGGACGCGCAGCGGATCGGCTTCTTCGGCGTAGTAGCGCAGCGTCTGCGTGCGCGAAGCAAGGCGCAGCAGGACCACACGAATGTCTTCGACCATTGCCAGCAGCATCTTGCGCAGCACTTCGACCTGGGCCTTCATCTCCTGCGGTTTCTTGTCGTCACTTTCCGCAGAGTGGGCAACGAAGCCGCGCGTGATCGGTCGCACGCGGTTCAGGCGCGAAATCCCGTCGACCAGATGGGCAACGCTGCGACCGCACTCCTTTTCGACCAGTGCCAGGCCATGTTCCTGCTGCGCCGGTACCGCAAAGAGCAGCGCCGCCAGCCGCGAATCGGCGTCGAGCTTTAGCCCGGCAACGATCAGCGCCATTCCCAGGGCGTGGCGCCAGACCTGCTCGCCGCTGCCCAGCGCGCGATCGGCGTAGAAAGCTTCCGCGAAATCGACGGCCCGGTGAATCCGCCCGGCGTCTTCGAGGGACAGGCCATCAGTCAGCGATTGCAGGGAGTGTTCGAGGCCGCTCTGCGCGGCGACCGAGTGGGTAACGGAAACCATAAGCCGATTATAATTGACTCGACCGCAGGTCAGGCATAATGCGCCTTTGCCGTCCGCCTGCCGCCGATGCTCACCCGCCTGCAACACCCCTATCTACTGCTCGCGCTGACCGTCCTGTTCTGGTCGGGCAACATGGTGCTCGGGCGTGCCATCCGCGACCAGGTACCGCCGCTATCGCTGGCCTTCTGGCGTTGGGCGATCGCCCTGGCGCTGGTCCTGCCGCTGGCGCTGCCGCAGCTGCGCACGCAGTGGCCATTGCTGCGGCGCGGCTGGAAGCCGGTCGTCGTCCTGGGCCTGCTTGGCGTCGGCGCCTACAACACGCTGGCCTACGTGGCCCTGAACTACACCGCGGCGACCAACGCCGTGCTGCTCAACTCGTTCATCCCGATCGCCACCATCGCCCTTTCATGGGCCTTCCTCGAGAAGCGGCTACGCGGGATCGAGTGGCTTGGCGTGCTGCTCTCGCTGGCCGGCGTGACGCTCATCGTCTGCCGCGGCGACTTGCAGACGCTGACCAGTCTCAGCCTGAACATCGGCGACCTGTGGATGCTGGCGGCGGTGTTCACCTGGGCCTTGTACACCATCGGACTGCAGTGGCGGCCCGCCGGCATCGACCCGATGCTGCTGCTCGCCGCCTTCATCGTCGTCGGCCTGCTCGCCCTGGCGCCGGCCTATGCCTGGGAAATCGCGCAGGGCAGGACGATCCGCATCTCGGCCGCATCACTCGTCGGCATCGCCTATACCGGCGTCTTTCCCGGTTTTCTCGGTTACGTCTTCTACAATCGTGCCGTCGCTGAAGTCGGCGCAAGCAAGGCCAGCCTGTTCATTCACCTGATGCCGGTCTTCGGCACCATCCTGGCAGCGATCTTCCTCGCCGAGATCCCGCAGCCCTTTCACTACGTCGGGATCGTGCTGATCTTCGCCGGCATCTACCTGACCACCGCGGCGCCGGGACAGGTGAAAACGGCATGATCGGCAAACTGGTCGGCTGGTTGCGCAGACGCCCGGAAACCGCACCGATACCCGACGCGCTCTGGCAGCGTTTGCTTGCGACGCTGCCTTTTCTTGGCGCACTCGGCGAAACGGAGCAGATCCGGCTGCGTGCCCTGACCGAGGCCTTCCTCGCCGAGAAGGAGTTCACCACGGCAGGCGGCCTGCTGCTTGGCGACGAGATCTGTCTCTCGATCGCCGCCCAGGGCTGCCTGCCAATTCTCGAACTCGGCCTCGACTACTATCGCGGCTGGGTCGGCATCGTCGTATACCCGGACGAATTCGTCATCCCGCGCAGCGTCGAGGACGAATTCGGCGTCGTCCATGAGTATCAGGAACTCGCCTCCGGCGAAGCCTGGGAAGGCGGCCCGCTGCTGATTTCGTGGCGCGATGCGCAAATGGCCGGCAGCGGCTACAACGTCGTCATCCACGAATTCGCGCACAAGCTGGACATGCTCAGCGGCGAGCCAAACGGAATCCCTGCCCTGCCGCCGGAAATCTCGCGGGCTGGCTGGCAGGACGTGCTGCATGCCGGCTACGAGGACTTCTGCGCGCAGGTCGACACGGCCGATGCCAGTGGCCAGGACACGCTCTTCGACCCTTACGCGGCGGAGAACCCCAGCGAGTTCTTCGCGGTCATGAGCGAGGCTTTCTTCGAAACGCCGCAAATGCTGCGCGCCGAGTATCCGGCGCTGTATGAGCAGTTTTCGGCCTTCTACCGACAGGACCCGGCTGCCCGAGTGTTTCCGGTGAGCGGGCTGCAGTAGCATAGAGAAACGGATGCGCCGAGGACAGCCGCGGTAGCGCCCTGCAAGCCGTGCGATCGGCGCAAGCCAGGCGAGCAATCGGACTTTGTGGGCAAACGCCGCAGGTCAAGACAGGAGGAAGCAGGCAATGAGCAATCCGACTACCCCGATCGGGCGCGATGGTGCAGTGACGCCGGACTGCGGCGCGATCGAACTGATCATTCAGGCCCGTGACAAGGACCTGGGTGGGTTCTCCGTGCGCCGCTCGCTGCCGACGGCGCAGCGCAGGATGGTCGGCCCGTGGATATTCTTCGATCACATGGGACCGGCGGAATTCGCCGCCGGTCGGGGGATCAATGTGCGCCCGCACCCGCATGTCAATATTGCGACGGTCACCTATCTCCTTGAAGGCGAAATCCTGCATCGCGATTCGCTCGGCAGTCTGCAGGCGATCCGGCCCGGCGACATCAACCTGATGGTCGCCGGCAGCGGCATTGTCCATTCGGAACGCGAGCGCCCGGAAGTGACCGCAGCGGCGCATCGTCTGCATGGCTTGCAGCTCTGGCTGGCGCTGCCGGAAAAGGACGAGGAGATCGAGCCCGCCTTCCATCATTACCCCGCGGCGGACATTCCGGCGCTCAAGGTCGATGGTGTCGCCCTACGGGTGATGATGGGCAGCGCTTTCGGCGTCACTTCTCCGGTCAGGGTCTTTGCCGACACCCTGTATGTGGAAGCGCATCTGCACGCCGGACAGGGCATTGCCTTGCCGACTGCCGAGGAACGCGCCGTCTATGTTGCGCAGGGCGGTCTGACAGCGCGGGACACGGCAATTCCGGAACACGCGCTGGCGGTCTTTGCCGATGTGCCGGGCATCGTCCTGCAGGCGACGGAGGAATCGCGGATCGCGATCATCGGTGGCGAACATCTGGGTGAGCGCTTCATCGAATGGAACTTCGTTTCAAGCCGAAAGACGCGTATCGAGCAGGCCAAAAGCGATTGGCGGAACGGACGCTTCGCCAAGGTAGCGGGTGACGAAACCGAGTTCATTCCCTTGCCCGAGTAGCTCGCTTTGGCTGGGCGCCACCGCGATCCGGGCCGCCACAACCCCGCTTGTCAAAGGACCACAGGCGCCGCTTTTCCGTGCATGCCTCACGACCTCGGCGCTGTCTTCCGCGCTTGGGTCGTGTTCCCGGGCTCACTCGTAGAAGCTGACCTTGCCGGTGCTCACGTCGTACATGGCCCCTACCAGACCGATCTCACCCTTGTCGATCATCTCGCGCAGGACAACGCTCCTGTCGCGAAGCTTTTGCATGGTGAGCTGGACATTCATGTCGGCAACGGCCTGAACGAATTCGCCATTCGCCGAGCTGCGCGGCGTGAAGTTGCCCTTGACCGCGGTTACCGCCGGATTGATATTGGCCAGGGTCGCCGACAGCAAGCCGAGTTGTGCCGCGTCACAAGCCCCCTTGACCGCCCCACACTCGGTATGCCCCATGACCACGATCAGCTTGGCGCCGGCCAGCTTTGTCGCGTATTCGAGGCTGCCAAGGATATCGTCATTGACGAAGTTGCCCGCCACACGGGCCACGAACAGATCGCCGATTCCCCGATCGAAGACGATCGCCGGGGGAACGCGCGAGTCGAGACAGCTGACCACGGCGGCAAAGGGAAACTGGCCTTTGGAAGTCTGTTTCACCTGCGCGAGGAAGTCCCGCGCTACGGATTTGCCACTGGCAAAGCGCTGGTTGCCCTCCTTGAGCATTGCCAGCGCTCGGGCTGGCGTGACGGCGGCCTGCGCCTCGCGGGTGAACGCCGCGCTTGCCGCTTGGGCATGAACCGCGGTTGCCGCCGACCATCCCGAGGACGCGACAACCAGCGCCAGGATGACTGTTCTGGTGATGTTTGCCTGCATGCTCTCAAAGCTCCTTTTTTCACCTGCGGGTGCGCCGATCGAACGCCGCCCGGCGATTTCATCGCGCCGCCGGATATGGGTGTGGCGCCAGCGAATGGTAGCACCTGTGCGGGCCCCTCGATGATGCGTCTGACTTCAACAGGCTTTATCCTCGTGCGTGGCGATCGCGCGCCACCTCCCCTTGCCCGCTGCACGGCGGCAAGGCGAAGAACACTCGCTAGCAGGGGCGAGAGCGGCAGAAGACGACCAGAAGCCGGGAGGGAACGCGGCAAACGCTTCCGCTATCTCGATTCAAGCAGTTTGACCAGCGCGTACAGCACACGATTGACTGGCGTCGGGATGCGCAAGGCCTCTCCTCTGCGCACGACGTAGCCATTGAGATGATCGATCTCGCTGCGCTTGTGGCGCGCCAGATCCTGCGCCGTCGAGGAGATCTGGGTGGGCATGCTGCGCGCGATGTCCTGCACGGCCTGCCATGTGTCGCCGGCAACGACGATCCCTTCCCCGTGTGCGACGGCGAGGCACTCGCGCACGACGTCGCGCATCACGCCCTCGACACCGTCGCCCTGCACAAGGCGACCATAGGGCATTTGCGTGATCGCGGACAAGGCATTGTAGGCGCAATTGAGGATCAGCTTGGCCCAAAGCGCACCCGTGACGTTGTTCGAAATCGTCACCGGCACCGCCGCATCGGCAAACAGCTTGACCAACTCGTCGCTGAATGATGAAGGTCCGATGACCAGTTCTCCTCGCCCATGGTGCTTGACACAGCCTGGCCCGGCCATTTCGGTGGCGACGTACACCACTGCCGGCGCGACGTCTCGGCGCAGCAGTGCGTGCAAGCGTTCGGCGTTGTCGACGCCGTTCTGCAGACTGAGCACGATGGCGTCAGGGTCGAGGTGCGGAGCCATCGCCGCGGCGGCGTCCTCGCTATCGGTCGATTTGACGCAGCAGAGCACTAGCCTCGCGCCTCGTACGACAGCCGCGTCGGTGCTGGCCAGCATCGACACCCGCGCCTGGAAGGACTGCGTGTCCATCAACAGGCCATCGCGACACACCGCTGCCACATGCAGCGGTCGTCCGATCAGGACCAGCGCATGTCCCGCCCGGGCCAACATGCCGCCGTAATAGCAGCCGACGGCGCCTGCCCCCATCACGGCAATCTTCATTTCGCTCCTTGCGGCAACGCTTTCGCTTCCTCCGGTGCTTCCCTTCCGGCGGATCAATTCCCTTCCGGCCGGTCGACGCCTTACTCCACGAAGCGGCGATTCTCGGCGATGATCCGCTTGAGCACCGCCGCGCTGGCCTCGACGACCGGCTGCCGCTGATCTCGCGGCAACCGCTTGTCGTGCGCGTCGTAGACATCGTAACGGAAGAACTCGCTGCCCGTGAACGGGAAGACGAGCTTGGTGTCGCCTTTCTTGATGCCCATGTAATTGTAGTTGCCGAGAACCAGGAAATCCTCGCTGCGGAACAGGTCGCCGGCAAGGGTATAGGCCTGCGCAGGGGTTGACACACCAAAGTAGGCCATCAAGGTCTGCGGAATCTGCAAATGGGACGTCACGTGCTCAAAGACCTGCGCCTGATAGCCCGGAATGTGCAGCACCAGCGGCACCCGGATCTGCTCCTCGGGGAAATAGTTGCCGTGTCCGTGCCCCCAGTGGCCGTTTTCCATGAACTCTTCCCCGTGGTCGCCGGTAAACAGCACGATGGTGTTGTCGAGTTGCTTGTTCGCCTCGAGGTAGTCCAGGATGCGTCCAAGCTGTGCATCGATGAAGTGCGCCGCGTTGATGTAGCGCATGTGAATCGCCTCGGCGTTGGTCAGCAGATCAAGCTTGGCGTAGTTCACCTCGCGCAGGTAGTCGGGCCGGATGACCGCCGATTCCGGGAACGTATACGGAGCGTGCGTAGACTCGAAGAACATGAACAGGAAACGCGGCTTGCCGTCATGATCGTCCGCCAGGTCGGCGAGGATGTGGTCGACGTTCTGCTCGTCGCGCCGCCAGGGCTCGCCATCGTTCAGCGCCTCCATCAGTGTGCCCGCGGGCATGTCGGCAAAGACGGTATCGTTCAGCTCCGGATAGGTGAAGCTCTGGCTGGTACGCAATGAGAAGAGGTAGCCCTTGTCGACCAGCAGGTCGATCAGCACCGGGCGCACCCGCTGCTCCTGGAAACCGTACCAATAGGGCGCGTGCAGCCCGTAGAACATCGAGAACATGCCCATGCGCGTACGGTTGCCGCCACTGTAGTGACGTTTGAAGCGCATCGATTTCCCGGCAAACGCCCAGAGGTTCGGCGTCACCTCCTCGTTGAACAGGTCCCAGCGAAAGGATTCAGCGGTCAGCCAGATGATGTTGGGGTGCTTTTCGATCGGCGTCGTGGTGATCGGCTGCAGCGGATAGCTGATCTTGCCCTTGGCGAGTTTCAGGGTATTGGATTTCTCCGCCGGTGCGATGCCCAGTCGACGCAACAGCGAGGTGGCGCTGGTATTCAGATGAAATGGCAGTACCGAGGCTGCCTGCAGATAGGATTCCTTGCCGGTGTAGGAACTGAAGGCATAGACACCCTCGGTCACAGACAGTGTCACCAGCAGCAGACCGCCGAGCCCCAGCGCCATGCGATACGAGGAACGTAAAGCAGGCGACTGCGCCGCCAGGCGGTGCGTCAGCGTGAGCAGCGCGGCCAACGCGATCGCGGCCAACGCGACCAGTCCAGCGACGGTGTATGTCGTCTGCTCGGTGGCACCCAACGCGGCCAGACCGCCCGGCGTAGTCACCAGGTTCCAGACAAAGGCGTTGATGTGATACTCGTAAAGCTTGAACAACTGCAGATCGGTGAACACCACCATCACCACGATCAGGCTGGCAAGCCAGACCAAGCCGTAAACCAGCGCCAACTTCCAACGCGGCACGCGGTCGCCGCGAGGGCGCACGACCATTTCGAGAACCTGACCGATGAGGATCACCGGCAACACGAACACCGCCGCATGGGCCAGCGACGAAAGCGCCGTGAACAGCACGACGCTCGGCTCGAACGCCTCGACAAATTGCCAGTACTGCACCAGCAGCAAGCACAGCAAGACGTACACGACGAGGTAGTAGCGGCGCAGTGAGCGCTGGGTTTGTGTCACCGGAAAACCTCCAAAAAATGCTGGAAGGTGCAATCATGCCGCAGCAAGCTTAAAGCGTCCTGAACAGCGTCAAGGAAGTGAATCGTTCGCAGCAAGAAGGCATGCGTCGGTCGAGGGGCGTAGCGCCGACCACCTGCCAGCCCGTGGAGTTCATCGCCCTGCGCCGGCAGGCTTGTCCTCGCGGCCTTGCCCTCGGCTTCGCCGGGTGGTTATCATGGCCTCGCCATCAATCCTGATGGCTGCCCGCAAATGGACGCCCCCCGGCTCTGGCCGGGGCAAAACGCCGTGTGGCCAGGGCTGACAAGCCTTGACCAGGCCAGGACCCTTCCAAGCAAGGAGTAACCCATGAAAGCTTCGCTTGCAGTTGCAGCCTGTTTGCTCTGTCCCGTTGCCGCCGCCGCTGCCGAGACGACCGTCACCATGAACCTCGTCGACAGCAAAGGGGTCGGGCCTTCCGCAGGAACGGTGCGCATCGTTGAAACGCCTTACGGCCTGGCTTTCTATCCAAGCCTCAAGGGCTTGCCACCCGGCCTGCACGGTTTCCATGTGCACCAGAACCCGTCCTGCGCCCCCGCCGAGAAGGACGGTTCAGCCGTGGCAGCGCTGTCTGCCGGCGGGCATCTGGACCCGAAAGAAAGCAAGCGGCACGCCGAGCCGTGGGCCGACGGCCATCTTGGCGACCTGCCGGCGCTTTACGTTGCCGCCGACGGCAGCGCCAGCAACCCTGTTCTGGCGCCAAGGCTGAAGCTTGCCGACGTGAGCGATCGTTCGCTGATGATGCACGCTGGCGGCGACAATCACTCGGATGACCCGGCGCCGCTCGGTGGTGGCGGCGCCCGTGTCGCCTGTGGCGTGATCGGCAAGTAAGGCCGCAAGCCGGGGAAGGATTCGCTTCCCGCCGCCGCTCCGACAACAGGGCGGCAGCCCTGCCGCGTCAGGGACCGCTGACTCGGCCCTGCGCGGCGACCGCCCGCTGGTCGACGAAGCGGACAATCGCCTCGACAACGGCTCGCTGCTGGTCACGATGCGGTGAATGCCGGCAGTCGGCCAGCCGCAGGAGTTCGACGTCGGGAGCAGCTTCGGCAATGCACTCGAGCTGGCGCATGGTTGCGTACTCGTCCTGCTCACCCTGGATCGCCAATACCGGGCACCGAATCGCCGGCAGGCGATCGCGGATGTCCCAGGCACGGAATTCCGGCGATCGCCAGATGTCGTGCCAGGCCCAGAAGACGGCATCCGGGTCACGGTGGTAGCGCCCCAGTTTCTGTCGGCGTTCGCTGTCGCCATGCGCATACGACTCGGCAGCGCGGGCGATGCCGTCGAGCGCCTGCTGCTCGACGAAGGCGTGCGGGGCCATGGCGACCACACCGGCCAGCCGCGCCGGCTGCGCTGCGGCGTAGATCAGAGCAATCGACGCGCCATCGCTGTGCCCGATCAACAGTGGCCGCTCGATGGACAGCGCGGCAAGCAGCGCTGGCAGGCGCTGCAGCGCTTCCTGGTGCAGGTATTCGGGACTGCGTGGTACAGACGACGATGGCGAATGGCCGTGACCGAAACGTGACCAGAGCAGCGTTCGACAGGCAGTCGCCTGCGCCACCCTTGCCGGGAAGTCGCGCCACAGCGCGACGCTGCCGAGTCCCTCGTGCAGGAAGACCAGTGTCGGCCTGTCCTTTCGCTGCGCCGCGATGAGAAGGTATTCGAGCCGCTCTCCGTCGACGTCGACGAATGCCATCGCTCAGACGGCCAGCAGGAAGTCGCGAACGACCCTGATCTGCTCGGGATCGAGAAACATCGGCGCGTGTCCGACGCCGGGAACTTCCGCCGTCTGCGGGCGCGGCCCGCGGGCCGCCATCTCCTGCAGCGTCTGCGAGGTCAGCACTGCCGAATCGGCACCCCGGACGACCAGTGTCGGACAACGAATGGCGTCATAGATCGGCCAGAGGTTGACATCGCCGGAGCTCAGCTCCTGTCGAAAGGGGTCGCCGATCGCTGGGTCATAGCGCATCTCGAGTCGGCCATCGTCCGCACGCTGCAAGCTGAACTCGGTGAGATGGCGCCACTGTGCATCGCTCAGCCGGCCAAACGGTTCGCTGACCAGGCGAACGTACTTCTCGGCGTCTTCGTAGGTCTCGAACTTCGGCGCACGCCCGACGTATTCGCCGATCAGTCGCAGGGAGGCGACGGGAATCAGCGGCCCGACATCGTTGAGCACCAGGCGCGAAATCGGTGAGTCGTCCTGGCTGGCGATCCACATGCCGATCAGGCCGCCCATCGACGTCCCTAGCCAATGTACCGCCTCAACATCGAGGCGTGCCAGGAGCACCATCAGGTCGCTTACATACTGCGGGAAAGCGTAATGCGACGGGTCGCGCAGCCAATCGCTGCAGCCACGCCCGACGACGTCCGGGCAGACGACACGATAGTCGGCAGCCATCGCCCGGGCCAGGTCATCGAAATCACGCCCGTTGCGCGTCAGGCCATGCACGCACACCAGCACGTTCGGATTGTCACGCTCGCCCCACTCGCTGTAGGCCATGCGATGCAGACCGGCAGGCGAAACGCAGCGCACTGCACGTTCAACGAGTCCAGGCGTCGTTCCGCTCAGCCAGCGCGACAGCTCTGCGCCCACGTTCATCTCGAAAACCTCCCTGCAAGTTCCGTTCTTCTCATCGCGGCTGATCGGCAAACCGGCGCCGGCACCAGCCGTCGACCCGGGCGAACCCGGTGCGCATGCCGCGATTGCCTGCGGCAGCCCGCCGTCCATACCTGCGGCGTTCCTGAACCGTCGGGCGGTGGCCGCGACACGAGGCCGAGACTCTAGCACAGGCCTTCACTGCGCATCGAAAACGCAGCGCAGCAGGCAGGTCACGCCGAACCACATCCTCTGGCGGCAGCAACGAGCCGCCCTCCGCTACGACGAGAGAAGAGCCGACCAGGTGCGGTACGGACCACGGCGACGCGCCGGAGTGTGTCAGTTTTGCATCATTCACGGCGACCAAGCGGTACCGGTGTCGAAACCGTGTTGACAAGCCCTCCGGGACATGGAAGACAATAACTCCAGCTTACATTACGTTAGCTCGCATAGTTAAAGTCGTTTATCACTATAGTCCGTCGCAAGCTCGTGCAGCCCAGCACAACCATCGCTTCAAGAACCACGCCGTAACGGCCGTTACCGATATATCAGTCGAGCGGCCGCGGCCAGCACCACTCTCCTCAAGGAGCGAAAAGCATGGAAATCTCAAGCAACCCCGCACTGCGCGCATTTCGCGGCATGGTAGCTCACTTTTCGAAAGCGGATTTCTCGGAAACGGAATTCCTCCGCCAGCAGGTTGCCGTCATCGAAGCGTATGTAGAACGCTTCCCCTCGGAAGAGCGCGACATCCGCGCGCTGGCCTGGATCGAAGCCAATGCCGGGCAATTTCGGCAGCAGTGGCAGATGCAGGCGAGGGCGGGAAGACGGCACCCACACTTCACTCTCTGGGGCTAGCGTTCTTTCCTGGTGACCCAAACAAGGCGCATGCTGAACGCTCATCCAGAAGCACGGCGCCTTCGCCACGACCAGCAGAAATATGCCATTGGCAGCATGAACGCCGGCGACAACTGTCCTTACCAGTACCCTGATCCCGCCGCCACGTCTTCCTGCCAGTAGCGGCGGTACGCCGCCCGCTGCGAAGAGACAGACAGCCCGTCGGCCAGATCAATGCGCAGCGCACCGTCGACATCTGTGCGCCACAACCGGCTGCCGGCGTAGCGCGCGACGACATCCGGTCGTGGATGCTGATAGCGGTTGCGGTAGCCAACAGGAATGATCACCTCACGAGCGCCGACAGCAGCGATGAACGCGGCGGTCGACGACGTCGCGCTGCCATGGTGCGGCACCAGCAGGACGTCGCTGCGCAGCCGCGCCGACTCGCGAGCAAGCAAAGCCTGCTCGTCGCGTGCTTCGATATCGGAAGTCAGCAGGACGCTGCCGAAAGCGTTTTCAACCCGCAGCACGCAGCTCATGTTGTTGCTCCTCACGCCCTCCCGGTCGTAGTCGGCGGCCAGGGGATGCAGGATCGTGAAACGAACGCCGTCCCACACCCAGGTCTGACCGGCGACGCAGCGCTCACCGGCCAGTTCGGGCAGCGAACTCAGCGTTCTGGCGATCGGCAGCGCCTCCTGGATGGCGGTGACGCCGCCCGCATGATCCTTGTCGCTATGGGTGACGATCAGCGTATCGATGTGCTCGACGCCGATCGCGCGCAGATAGGGGACGACGATGCGCTCGCCAGCGTCCGAGTCGGCGCCGTACAGCGGCCCGGTATCGTAGAGCAGCGTACGCCCGGCAGTGCGCACGACCACCGCCAGACCCTGGCCGACGTCGAGCACGTCAAGCCAGGCGTCGCCGGTCGGCGGCCGCGCGGCCGGCCAGAACAACGCCGGCAAGAGCAGGCACGAACCCAGCCAGCGTGCCGGAAAGCCGCGCGGCAGCAGCAGCCAGAGCACGCCGAGAACGGCCAGCAGCGTCACCGGCAGCGGCGGCGCCGGCTGCTGCCACAATGGCCAGCGCGCAAGCCACTCCAGAAAGACCATCAGCGCGGAAAGCAGCCAATGGTCAAGCGCCAGCAGCGGTGGCCAGGAAAACACCGCAAACAGCAGGGCGAGCGGCGTGATCATGAAGCTGACGACGGGAATGGCCAGGGCGTTGGCCAGTGGCGAAACCAGCGAGAACTGCTGGAACAGGAACAGCAGCAGTGGCAGCGTGCCGACGGTCACCGCCCACTGTGCGGAACCCCAGCGAGCAAGCATCGCTTGCCAGCCGCGCTGCATGCCGAGCCGCGCCGTACCGACCAGAAAGAGCAGTCCGACGGCGGCGAACGAAAGCCAAAAGCCCGGTGCAAGCACCGCCCAGGGATCGAGCAGAAGCACCAGCAACAGCGCCAGCAACAAACTGCGACTGACGCCGAGGTTGCGACCCGACCACAGCGCCAGCGCCACCACGGTCAACATGTAGAGCGTGCGCTGCGTCGGCACCGCAAAGCCGGCGAGCAGCGCGTAGGCGAAAGCGGCCAGCCAGCCAGCGGCGATCGCCGCTTTCGGCGCCGGCAGCAGCAGCATCAATCCTTCACTGCGCCGCCACAGCCAGCCGACCAGGGCGGCAAACAGCGCGGCAACCATGGTCACATGCAAGCCGGATATCGACATCAGATGCGTCACACCGGTCTGCCGGAAGACACGCCACTGCTCGCTCGAAATGCCCTGCTGATCGCCGATTGCCAGGGCCGCAAGGATTCCGACGTAGGGCGCCTGCGCGGGCAAGGCCGCGACGAATGATCGCCGGATCCGCTCGCGCAGGCGCTCGATCGCGTAGGCCAGGCCGGGGACGAAGTCATCGAGCCTTCGCACCAGCGCCTGCGGGCGCACATAGCCGGTCGCCCTGATGCCGCGCTCGAACAGCCAGGCCTCGTAATCGAAGCCATGCGCGTTGGCGTTGCCGTGCGGTCGCTTCAGGCGAACGGTGAAACGCCAGCGTTCGGCCGGACGAACAAGCTGCGCTGGCCGCCAGTCCTGGTCAGCCCGGCCGTGATACCAGGAGAGCATGACGCGCCTTGGCAAGACCGCGTCCGGCGGGTCCACCGACTCGACGGCAAACGCGAAGCGTTGGCCATGTTCGAAGCGTTGTGGCAGGCCGGCAACCACGCCGACCACCTGTACGTCACGACCCTCCCATGCCACCGGCAGGCGATCCTGCAAACGCCGTTCGGCGAGCAGCGCCGCCCAGGCCACACCCAGCGCTGCGCAGACCAGCACCGACAGCATGCGTTTCGCAAGCTGCCGCTGCGACTGCAGCCAGAACAGCAGCAAGGGCGCGCCGAGCAACAGCGCGAGGACCAGCGAGAAGGCCGGCAGGTCTGCCTGTGTCTGCAGGAAGCCGACGCCGATGGCGAAGGCGAGGATGTTGAGGCGCATGCTGCATTAGAACGGAAAAAAACGCTCGCGCGCTCACTTCCTGTCAAGCGGCGGGACGGCCCGCACGCGACGGTGCAGCGCTCTTGATGGCAACCGCAGCCGACCGATCCTGGCGGGAAACCGCCGGCATCCGGCCTCGGCCAGATGACGTCCGTGCGCTGCGGGGCGCTGCCGAGCGCAAATCAGCCCAGCTTGAAGTGGCTCAGCTCGGCCTCCAGCCCCTGCGAGAGACGCTCGAGTTGCGCCGCGGTACCGGCGTTGCCGGCAACTGCGGCGCAATTTTCCTCAGCCATGCGGGCGACCCGCTCGACGTTCTGGGCAATCTCGGCACTGGCGACGCTTTGCTCGCTCAGGGCGCTCGAGATGTGCGCAACGCTGTCCACCACCTGGCGCGCGTTGCCCCCGATCTCGGCGATCGATTCGCCGGCCTGGGTTGCCAGTGCAACGCCGGCGGTGACGCGGCTTACTCCGAGCTGCATGCTCGCCACCGCATCGCGTGCGCCAGTCTGTATGGCGCCAATCATGTTCGAAATCTCTTGCGTTGAACGGGTCGTGCGCTCGGCCAGCTTGCGAACTTCGTCGGCCACCACCGCGAAGCCGCGGCCCGACTCGCCGGCACGCGCCGCCTCGATGGCGGCATTTAGCGCCAGCAGATTGGTCTGATCAGCGATTTCCTTGATCACATTGACGATCGCCGAGATCTTTTCGGAGCGTCCGCCGAGTTCGCCGATGACCGACGCCGAATGCTTCACCACTTCGGCAATACGTTCGATCTCCTGGACGACGTCGCCAACCACCCGGCTGCCCTCGGCCGACAGGTCGCCGGCGCGGCTGGACAACCGGTTCGCGTCCTGAGCGTTGGCGGAGAGGTTCTCGATTCCCGCCGTCATCTCTTCGATCGCCGCCGCCATGGCCGATGCCGCAGCGCTTTGTTGCTCGCTGCTGTGGGTGATGTGCCCGGTCGATTCGGCGAGATCCCTGGTTGCGTTGAGTACCTCGCCGGCGCTGCGCTGGACTTTCTGGATCAGCGTGCGGAAGGCTTCGCTCATTTCGTTCAGGCTGTCGCCGACGAGCTTCAGTTCATCACCGGTACCCAGATCGACGGAAACTCCCAGATCGCCGGTAGCGATCGTTCGCGCGTTCGCTGCCAGGCGCCGGATGCTGCCGATGGTCGCGTAATAGAGCCCGATCGACACGTAGGCGTAGATCATCAGGATCAGAGCGGCGACGGCGATACTGATGCTCAGGTCGCGCTGCGCGCGGACGATGCGCTGCTGCAGGATCTGTTCCAGCGTCGGGAACAGGCTCTCGAACATTTCCTTGTAGCCCTTCTCGATGGCCCGGGTGGTGACCGCGAAGTAGACGGCCGGGAGGGTCTGGTAGCGTTCCGAGAGGATATCGTCGGTGATCAGCGAAGTGAATTTTTCGCCCGCGGCCGCCATGTCCTTCGCTGCCGCGTCGAGCGCCGACTGCAAGCCGGGATTGTAGTGCGAGGTCTTCGCCAGATTGCGGCGCAGACCGTCAATCGCGGCGTTGAGTCGGGCCAGCAACGCCGCCAGCTCGACCTGCTGCGGCAGGGCCAGCGGCTCCTTCCTGCTCAGCACGCCGGTGCCGAGGGCCCGCAAGCGCCCCATGCTCTCGAGCGCCACCGGCAATTCATCGAGCAGCGTATCGATCAGGTAACTGGAGTCGATGTCGGGATCGTTGGTCAGGGCGTTCTGATCGGCGATGTCGCCCTGCAGGTTGACCAGCTCGTCGATCAGACCGGTGTGCTTCGCGAAGTTCTCGCGCACCGCGAGTTTGAGGCCTTCCTTCTGGATCGATGCCCAGCCGGCGAGCAGCGCCTTCCAGGAATCGCTCGCCGCCAGCTGTGGCAGCAGCGCCGCTTCGACGGCCTTCACCGCCTCGATGACATCCTTTTCCCTGGCAGCGCGCCGGTACTCCATCCTCTCGTCGCCGTTGAGCACACCCGACGAGAGCCCGCGATGGACCTGCAGGTGCTGTACCAGGGCGGCGATCGGCTTGATCATTTCCAGACTGACGAGCTCGCGCTGCGAATTCGCAATCACCCGCTGCTCGGCGCGATAGAGGTTCACCGCCAGAACCGAGATGGCAACCAGCGCCAACAGCCCCATGACGGCAAACTTGCTGGTGTAGCCAAGACGGTTGAGTAGCGCGATTGCCGGGGCAAACAGGGTCTGCATGTGCAATGGTCTCCAGATGGTGCCGCAGTGCCGTTAACGGCAGTGCGCGGCGTAACTTGAGACGCGGCCCCGACGGTCTCAGCCGCTGTCGCGCTGCAGGATGCCGTCGCTCAGAGTCAGAATGCGCTCGGCGCGCGCTGCCAGCGCCGGATCGTGGGTGACGATCACGAAACTGGTTTGCCGCGAGCGGTTGAGCGCCAGCATCAGCTCGAAGACGCCGGCAGCCGTCTGCCGATCGAGGTTGCCGGTTGGCTCGTCGGCAAGCACGCAGGCCGGCTCGCTGACCAGCGCACGCGCGATTGCCGCCCGCTGCCGCTCGCCTCCCGACAGTTCCGACGGCGTGTGCTGCAAACGGTGGCCGAGGCCGACCTCGGTCAATACCGTCGCCGCGCGCGCCTGCGCGTCGGCCTTCGGCATGCGCCTGATTATCAGGGGCATGGCGACGTTTTCCAGGGCAGTAAACTCGGCCAGGAGATGGTGAAACTGATAGACGAAACCAAGGTGTTGATTGCGCAGCGTACCGCGCTGCGCGTCACTGATGCTGTTCAGATCCCTGCCCATCAATTGAACATTGCCGCCGCTCGGCGCATCGAGGCCGCCGAGCAGATGCAGCAGTGTGCTCTTGCCTGACCCGGACGCGCCGACGATCGCCACCCGTTCGCCGACCTGGACGTCAAGATCGACGCCAAGCAGCACCTGTACTTCGGTGTCACCCTGACGATAGACCTTGCGCAGCGCCTGGCAGGCGAGTACCGGCTCACTCATAGCGCAGCGCCGCTGCCGGATTGACGCGTGCCGCACGCCAGCTCGGATAGATCGTCGCCACCAGTGCGAGGACGAAGGAGACCCCGACAATGGTCGTCACGTCGCGCCATTGCAGCTCGGACGGCAGGTTCGAGATGTAATACACCTCCTTGGCAAGGAACTGGGTGCCGAGCAGGCGCTCGATGAACGGCACCACGACGTCGACGTTGAGCGCCAGGGCGACGCCACCGGCGACGCCGAGACCAAGGCCAATGAAGCCGATCAGCGCGCCCTGCACGATGAACACCATCATGATGCTCAGCGGACTGGCGCCAAGGGTACGCAGGATGGCGATGTCCGCCTGCTTGTCGGTCACCGCCATGACCAGCGTCGATACGATATTGAACGCCGCGACGGCGACGATCAGCGACAGGATGATGAACATCATGTTCTTCTCGATCTGTACTGCGCGAAAGAAGTTTGCATGGCTGCGCGTCCAGTCACTGATAAAAGCATCGGTGCGCAGCTTGCCGGCCAGCGAACGTGCCACAGCCGGTGCCGTGAACAGATCGTCGAGTTTCAGACGCACGCCGGAAACCCTGTCGTCCATGCGATACAGCCGCTGCGCATCGGCGAGGTTGATCAGCGCCAGGCCGTTGTCGTACTCGAACATGCCGACCTCGAAGACGCCGACGACGTTGAAGGTCTTCAAGCGCGGGATCACCCCGGCCGGCGTCACGACGCCCTGCGGGGCAATGAGCGTCACCCGCTCGCCGACGGAGACGTCCAGCGCGCGCGCCAGTTCGCGGCCAAGAATGATGTTGAAGCTGTCCGGGCGCAGATCATCCAGTTCGCCGCTCTTCATGTGCGGGCGGAAGTCGGCGACCCGGTCTTCCTGGTCGGGCAGGATGCCGCGCACCAGCGCACCGCGTACCGCCTGCCCGGACGATAGCATGGCCTGCGCCTGTACGAAGGGCGCCGCCGCCAGCACGTGCGGCTCCCGGGCAGCCTGCCCGGCGACCAGCTCCCAGCCCGACATCTCGCCGCTGCTGCCAGTGATCTGGACATGCGAGACGACGGCGAGGATCCGCGAGCGCAGCTCGGTCTGGAAGCCGTTCATCACCGACAAGACGACAATCAGCGCGGCCACGCCGAGCGCGATACCGAGCATGGAAATCAGCGAGATGAAGGAAATGAAATGATTGTGCTTCTTGGCGCGCGTGTAGCGCAGGCCGATCAGCAACTCGTAGGGAAGGGCCATCAGCGGCGGGAACACATCTCAGGTTGGTGGTTCGAAACGCCGAAACGGCAAAGCCGCTATGCTACACTTTTTCCGCCCATCGCTAGCTCTTCCTCGGGTGCCGACGTCCACCCGCCCGTTCAATACACCCTCCGGCCAGACCTTCATGCAGCTCACTCTTGTCGTTCCCGAACTCATCTGGCCCGAACCCGACGACCGGGAAACCCTCGACGCCCTCGCCTGCCCAGGTCTGAACACGCTGATCGCGCGCAGCCGGCTCACCCGGCGACCGCCGCAATCGCTCGAAGCCACCCTCGGCGACGCCTTCGGCCTCTCGGGAAACGTCCCCTGGGGGGCTTTCCGGGTTCTCGGCGAAGACCAGGCGCCAAGCGCCAGCACGGCCGACCCCTGCTGGCTGTGTGCTGATCCGGTGCATCTTCGTCTGCACCAGGAGAAGCTCATCCTCGCCGATGCCGGCAGTCTCGACATCAGCCTCGAGGAGGCACAGGAGCTCACCGCCGAACTCAATCGTCAGTTCGCCGACATCGGCAGCTTCCACGTCGCCACGGCCGATCGCTGGTATCTGCAGCTCGCCGGCGATACCGATCTGGGTCACTTCGACGTACCGCCACTGTCGGTCGTCGCCGGCCGCAGCGTCAGCCGGCAATTGCCCGAGACACCCGAAGCGCTGCGCCTGCGCCAACTGCTCAACGAAGTGCAGATGGTTCTCTACGGGCAAGCGGCCAATGAACGGCGCGAGGAGAGCGGCCGCTCGACAATCAACAGCCTCTGGCTGTGGGGCGCCGGCACGGCGCCGAGGGCAAGCACAAGCGACTTTGCGGGCATCTGGGGCGGAGACGTGCTGGCTTGCGGCCTGGGGCGCGCTTTCGGCGTCGCCGTGCGGCCGCCACCCGATGATCTCGGCGCACTGCTCACACAGTCGCCCGGCGGCAGCCGCCAGCTGCTGGTTCTCGATTCGCTGCAGCGCCCGGTGCAGTACCAGGACGCCGACGCCTACCGCCGCCAGCTGGCAGAACTCGACAAGCGCTGGTTCTCGCCCCTGCGGACGGCACTCGCCAGCGGCGGAATCGGGCGGCTGCGCCTCGTCGCCCCGACCACCTATGCAGTACTCGTTTGGGAAAGTGGTCGCGGCGAACAATGGCGGCTATGGCGCCGTCCACGGCCACTGGCGGCAACCGCGCAGGCGCTGGCGCGGGGCGAGGAATGACGCGCATCGTCAGCCGTCGCGCCGCGCCGCGCACACAGTGGCAACTCGAACAGCAGGGCTTGCACCCGTTGCTGGCGCGCATCTACGCTGCACGCGGCATCCAGATGCGCAGCGAGCTCGACTACGAGCTCACGTCGCTGCTGCCGCCAGCGCGGCTGACCCATGCCGGCAAGGCCGCGACGCTGCTCGCCGACGCCATCGACAGGCAAGCCAGGATCCTCATCGTCGCCGACTATGACTGTGATGGCGCAACCGCGTGCGCGGTCGGCATCCGGGCGCTGCGCGCCTTCGGTGCGCGCGTCGACTATCTGGTTCCCAACCGCTTCACCTACGGCTACGGCCTGTCACCCGACATCGTGGACCTGGCGGCGAAAAACCGCCCCGACCTGATCGTCACCGTCGACAACGGCATTGCCAGCGTTGATGGCGTCGCCCGCGCCAGGCAACTGGGGATCGCCACGCTGATCACCGACCACCACCTGCCGGGCGACGAACTGCCCCAGGCCGAGTGCATCGTCAATCCCAACCAGCCCGGCTGCGACTTCCCGAGCAAGGCCCTGGCCGGCGTCGGCGTGATGTTCTACGTGATGCTCGCCCTGCGCGCCGAGTTGCGCCAGCGCGGGTGGTTTTCGGCTGCCGGCGAGAGGACCGAGCCCAGGCTCGCGGCCTTGCTCGACCTGGTCGCGCTGGGCACCGTCGCCGATGTCGTCAGGCTCGACCACAACAACCGCGTCCTGGTCAGTCAGGGCCTGCAACGCATCCGCCAGGGCCGGCTGACAGCGGGCGTCGAGGCCCTCTTCCGCGCTGCCGGACGCAGCCCGGCGCAGGCCTCGGGTACTGACCTCGGTTTCATGATCGGCCCGCGCCTGAACGCTGCCGGCCGCCTCGCCGACATGTCGCTGGGTATCGAATGCCTGATCACCGACGACCCGGGGCGGGCGATGAACATCGCCCAGCAACTCGACGCGCTCAATCGCGAACGCCGCGAGATCGAGGCCGGCATGCAGGAACAGGCACTGCTGCAGATCGAAAAAGCGGGAGCCGATGCAAGCGCCTACGCCGACACCGCTGCTGTCGGCGTGTCGCTGTTCGATGCCGACTGGCACCAGGGTGTCGTCGGCATCGTCGCCGCGCGCATCAAGGAAAAGCTGCACCGACCGGTATTCGCATTCGCACGCGGTGATGGCGACGGCGGCGAAATCAAGGGTTCCGGTCGGTCGATCGCCGGCCTGCATCTGCGTGACGCGCTCGATCTGGTCGGCAAACGCGCGCCCGGCCTGCTGCTGCGCTTCGGCGGCCATGCCATGGCCGCCGGGGTAACGATCAGGGAAAGCGACCTGCCGCGTTTTCGCGAGCTGTTCGCGCAGGTCGCCGAGGAGTTGCTCTCACCCGCCGACCGCACGCGCACGCTGGAAACCGACGGCGGCCTGGAATCAGGCTATTACTCGATCGCTACCGCGCGCCTGCTCGAAGCCGAAATCTGGGGCCAGGGCTTCCCTGCGCCGCTGTTCGAGGACGAGTTCGCCGTCGAAAGCCAGCGCATACTCAAGGGCAAACACCTCAAGCTGCGCCTGCGCAAGGGCGCGCAAAGGCTGGACGCGATCCAGTTCAACTTCGCCCAGTCGCCCGGCAACACCATCCGCGCCGCCTACCGCCTGGCGGTCAACGATTTCAACGGCGTGCAGACACCGCAGCTGATGATCGAGCATATCGAGAACCAGCCGGCGTGAAATGGCAGACCGGCGAGGCAAGCAGCGGCCGAAAGCGGCTCCCGCCCGGTCTGACGGACGACCCGCGAGGCCGGCAGTCGTTCAAAGCTGGTAGATCCAGCTGGCGATCACGAAGTAGTTGAGGACGCCAAAGATGTCGATGGCGGTGGTCACGAAGGGGCCGGTGGCGACCGCCGGATCGACCTTCATGCGTTCAAACAACATCGGCAGCAGGACCGCGAGCAAGGCAGCGCCTGTCATATTGACCAGGATCGTCAGGCCGACGACCTCGCCCAGCGCCACGCTGTCGTGTATCAGGTAACCGTAAACTGCCAGGATGACCCCGTAGAAGCTGCCGAGCAACAGACCGACGCGCAGCTCCTTGAGCACCAGAGGAACCGTGTCGCGAACGTCGATCGCGCCGGTCGCCAGGCCGCGCACGGCGACGGTAGCCGACTGTACGCCAACGTTGCCGGCCATGCCCATCACCACTGGCAGAAATGCACCCAGTACCAGAACCTCCGCAAGAATGGCTTCGAATCGCCCGATCACGGCCGTCGCCGCGAGACCGCCGACGAATGCCGCCAGCAGCCAGGGCAGGCGAATCCTGGCAATCTTGAACGCCGATTGGGTGAGCGTCTCCGACTCGTCGGTACCCGCCATCTTGAGGATGTCGCGGGTCGTTTCTTCCTCGATGACGTCGATGACGTCGTCGACCGTGATCATGCCAACCAGCACGTTCTCCTCGTCGACCACCGGAATGGCAAGCAGGCGGTACTTGTCGACCAGCCTCGCAACGGTCGTCTGATCGTCATCGGTGGTCACTTTCATGACGCGCCGGTTCATGATCTTGTTGAGCAGCGTCCCGGGAGCCGTCAGCAGCAGTTGGCGCAGTGAGACCACGCCTGCCAGCCCTCCCTCCTCATCGGTCAGGTAGAGGTAGAAGACCATCTCGACGTCTTCGTGGCTGCGGATGTTCTCGATTGCCTGTTCCACCGTCAGCGTGTGCGGCAGGGAGAAGATGTCGGTGGTCATGATGCCGCCGGCGCTGTCCGGTGAGTACTGCAGCAGGCTCTCGACCTCGTCCTTGCTTTCGTGTCCGAGCAAGGCCATCAGTTGTTCGCGCTGATCTTCCGGCAAGTCCCCGATGAGGTCGGCGAGTTCGTCCGGAGGCACGTGCTCCAGCACGCGCGCCAGCTGGTCGACCTTGGACTCGGTCAATACCTGCCGACGCAGGTCGCGTGGCAACTGGCTGAAGACCTCGGCCGCCGACTCGCTGTCGGCAATCGCCGAGAAGACGTCGACCACATGCGCCGGGGGCAGGTCATCGAGAACGGAGGCCAAATCCGCCGGATGGACCTTGGCGAGCATCTTCTGCAGTGATGCTCGGGCGTCGCGCACATAGAGCCGGTCGATCGTCTCGACGAGCCGCTTCTTCTTGGTATCGTACGCGGCCGCAGCTGTAGGCTTGTTCTCGATGCTCAGTTGCATGACTGCTCCCCCTGGATGCGGCACGCCAGAAACCGCAGCCGGGCAGTGTACCCCGAGCTAAAGAGTCGGTCCATCGTTTTGGCTCTGCTCGACACTCTGTTGCCCGGCACCGCATGCGAACCGGCAGTGGCAGCACCTTACCGCGTCGGTCGCTGCCCGGAAGCGAGCGGCGTATATAATGATCGGCCCACCCTCACGCGATGGACAGACACATGGAAGCCGAACAACTCAACACCATCGAAAACCGGCTCGACGACCTCGGTCAGCGGGCCACCGAACTGCGGAGGTATCTTTGACTACGATCAGAAAGCCGATCAGCTAAAGGCCGTCGCACTCGAACTCGAAGATCCGAAAGTCTGGGACGACGCCGAGCGCGCGCAGGCGCTGGGCCGCGAGAAGCGCTCACTGGAAAACGTCGTGCTGACACTGGACACCGTCGGCGACGGGCTGCGCGACGCCGGCGAACTGTTCGCCATGGCGCGCGAGGAAGACGATGACGAGACGCTGGAGGCCGTCGTGGCCGACATCGACACGATCGAGAGGGATGTCTCCGGCCTCGAATTCCGCCGCATGTTCAACAACCCGGCCGACCCGCTCAACTGCTTTGTAGACATCCAGGCCGGCGCCGGCGGCACCGAAGCGCAGGACTGGGCGGCGATGCTGCTGCGCATGTATGTGCGCTACGGCGAACGCAAGGGCTTCACCGTTGAAATACTCGAGGAATCGGAAGGTGACGTTGCCGGCATCAAGACGGCCAGCATCAAGCTTGCCGGAGACTACGCCTACGGCATGCTGCGCTCCGAAACCGGCATCCACCGGCTGGTGCGCAAGTCGCCGTTCGACTCGAACGCCCGCCGCCACACCAGCTTCTGTTCGGTAACCGCTTACCCCGAGATCGACGACTCCTTCGAAGTCGAAATCAATCCTTCTGATCTGCGCATCGACACCTATCGCGCGTCCGGCGCCGGTGGCCAGCACATCAACAAGACCGATTCGGCGGTGCGCATCACCCACCTGCCAACCAATATCGTCGTCCAGTGCCAGAATGACCGCTCGCAGCACCGCAACCGCGCCGAAGCCATGGCCATGCTCAAGTCGCGCATCTACGAAGCAGAGATGCGCAATCGCCAGGCGGAGCAGCAAAAGCTCGAAGACGCCAAGTCCGACATCGGCTGGGGCCACCAGATCCGTTCATATGTCCTCGACCAGTCGCGGATCAAGGATTTGCGCACCAATGTCGAGGTCGGCAATACGCAGGGCGTGCTCGACGGCGACCTCGACCAGTTCATCGAAGCCAGCCTGAAACAGGGAGTGTGAACCTTGCAACGACTGACCTCCTGCATCGCCGTCGCCGGAGCCCTGATCGCACCGGCATTCGCGGCATCGGTCGACGCCTTTGTCGGCCAGCAACCCGAAGCCCTGCTCAAAGCGAAACCGGACTTCGCCAGAGCCTACCGCAGCGCCATCGGCGACCTCGACCTGCCGGCATGGACCAAGCGCCTCGCTGCCGGCAAATCGGCCGAGATCGTCGTCGTCGACGGCACCCAATACATCCTGACCTCGGCCTGCAGTTCCAGGAGTTGCGTCGACGAGCGCCTGTACGTCATCTTCGACCCACGAACGAACCGCGCCTGCGGCCTCTTCTACCTGCCACCAGCGAGCAGCGACCCCGGTGACGCGGGTACCGCCTTTTCACGCTGGTACGGCCTGCCTGCCGACAAGTCCAGAGCGGAGGCCATCGCCGCCTTCCTGCTCGAACGTGCAGCCGACGACGCGCATACCCTGGCCAGTCCGCCGAAACGGCCATGACTGGTCGAGCCACCCCTGATTATGGAAACGTCACTACCGTTTCCCGCATCCCGCCAACCCTTCTCGCGAACTGGGGAGAAGGGAGATTCGTGAGCCGCGCGCGCGACTTTCACAACCAGCACTGATCATCCGAAACCCACTGCCATCATGCCCAACACCGATACCCCGCAGGACAGCTCGCCGCAACACGACGAGAACCATATCATCGCCGACCGGCGCGCCAAGCTCGCCGAGTGGCGACAGTCGGGCAACGCCTATCCGAACGACTTCGCACGCGAGAACACCGCCGGCAAGATCAACGAGTTGTACGACGCCAAGACGCGCGAGGAACTCGCTGCCATGCCGGTCGAGGTGCGGGTTGCCGGCAGGGTCATGCTCAAGCGGGTAATGGGCAAGGCCTCTTTCATCACCCTGCAGGACTTCTCCGGACGCATCCAGGCCTACGTCAGCCGCGACCAGATCGGCGAGGAAGCCTACACGGCCTTCAAGCGCTGGGACATGGGCGACATGGTCGGCGCCGTCGGCACGCTGTTTCGCACCCGGACCGGCGAACTGACCGTCGAGTGTTCGCAGGTACGCCTGCTTGCCAAGTCTTTGCGGCCGCTGCCCGAGAAGTTCCACGGCCTGACCGACCAGGAACAGAAGTACCGCATGCGTTACGTCGACCTGATCACCAACGAGCAGTCGCGCTTCAACTTCGCGGTACGCAGCCGGATCGTGCAGTCGATCCGCGGCTACATGATCGACGACGGCTTCCTCGAAGTCGAAACGCCGATGATGCACCCGATCCCCGGCGGTGCGTCGGCGAAGCCCTTCAAGACCCATCACAACGCGCTGGACATGGAACTCTTCCTGCGCATCGCGCCCGAACTGTACCTCAAACGGCTGGTCGTCGGCGGCCTCGAAAAAGTGTTCGAGATCAACCGCAACTTCCGCAACGAAGGCATCAGCCCGCGCCACAATCCCGAATTCACGATGATGGAGTTCTACGAGGCGTACTCGGAATATCGCCGGCTGATGAACTTTACCGAAGGACTGCTGCGCCACAGCGCGCGGCAGGCGCTGGGCAGCGAAACGTTCGAGTACCAGGGCCGGGTGCTCGACTTCTCGAAGCCCTTTGCCCGCATGACGATCATCCAGGCAATCCGCCAGAACCATCCCGGCTACAGCGTAGAACAGCTGGGCGACAGCGGCTGGCTGCGCGACAAGCTGACGGCGATGAAGGTCGAGGTAAGCGGCGAAGCGGGCCTCGGTACGCTGCAACTGCTGCTCTTCGAGGAGACCGCCGAAGCCGAGCTCTGGGACCCGACTTTCATCATCGACTATCCGGCCGAAGTCAGCCCGCTGGCGCGGCGCAGCGACCGCAACCCCGAGGTCGCCGAACGCTTCGAGCTGTTCATTGCCGGTCGCGAGATCGCCAACGGCTTCTCCGAACTGAACGACCCGGAGGATCAGGCGGCACGCTTCCTCGAACAGGCCAAGGCCAAGGACGCCGGCGACGAGGAAGCCATGTACTACGACGCCGACTACGTCCGCGCGCTCGAGTATGGTCTGCCACCGACCGCCGGCTGCGGCATCGGTATCGACCGGCTGGTCATGCTGCTGACCGACTCGGCGAACATTCGCGACGTCATCCTCTTCCCGCAGATGCGGCCCGAGTAAGTGCCGCGCCTGCCCCGGCCGTGAGCGGCCACGCGATCGTCATCGGCGCCGGCCTGGCCGGCAGCAGCGCCGCCGAACGCCTCGCTGCACGCGGCTGGAAAATCGATCTGATCGACCGCGCACAAGCCCCTGGCCAGGGCGCTTCCGGCAACCTGGCAGGCGTCCTGCGACCACTGCCCTCGCTCGACGACAACCGCCTCGCACGTCTGACCCGCGCCGGCTTCCAGCATGCCTGCCGCCATTTCGAGGCCTTGATCGCCGCCGGCCAGCCACTGCGCTTGGGAAGAACCGGCGTCCTGCATCTGGCCCGCGACGAAAGCCACGCGGCAATCCAGGAACGTGTCGTCGAAATCCGGCAGGCAGCGGCCGACGAACTGCTCTTCGTCGATCGCGAGCGGGCCCGGCAACTCGCCGGCTGGCCGGTCACCACCGGCGGCTGGTGGTTCCCCGGCGGCGGCTGGGTCGATCCGGCATCGCTGTGCCGCGCCAACTTGGCACGGCACGCGGCTGCAATCACGCCACACTACGACACCGAGGTCGCACGGATCGAGCGGCCGGCCGATCTTTGGCGCGCCTGCGACACAGCTGGCCGAGTGATCGCCGAAGCACCGCTGCTGATCCTCGCCAACGCAACGACGGCCCGGCATTTCGCGGTCGCCGCGCACCTGCCCCTGCGCGCCGCACGCGGACAGGTTTCGCATCTCGGCGCCACCCCTGGCTCGGCGCCCGAGATCGTCGTCTGCCGCCTTGGCTACGTGACACCGGCGATTGACGGCCAGCGCTGCGCCGGCGCCACTTTCAGCGTCGATGACGGCGAAGCCGCGCTGCGCGAAGCCGACCATGCCGACAACCTGGCCAGGCTCGACTTCATCCTGCCCGGCTACGGCAAGGGCATCCAGGCGCGCGACCTGGCCGGCCGCGTCGGCTTCCGACCCCTATCCCCCGATCGTCTGCCGATGATCGGCGCTGTCGGTGACGCCGCGGCGATCGATCCCGATAGCCCCTCGCGGCCGCTTGCCGGAATGCCGCGAGTGCCGGGGCTCTACCTGATCAATGGCTTCGGCGCACGCGGAATCGTCTGGTCGGCACTCGCCGGCGAACTGCTCGCCTGCCTGATCACCGCGGCGCCGCTGCCGCTGCCCGACGACCTGGTCGGCGCCGTCGATCCCGGCCGTTTCCTGCTCCGCGGCCGGAACAGAAGGCTCAGGGCTCAGCCAGCGCCGTAGCGCGCACCTCTCCCCGCCTGCCTGCCACTGCCGACACGAAGACCGCATTGCTGCCGGCGTTCCCGGCAGCGCACGCGCGGCGCGGGTCGCGGTTTCCTCCTGCCTTCAGCGCTTGCAGGCCGTCGCCAGGATCGAGGACGCGACCCCTTGCGTGCTTGACCAGCGCCCCACCACTGCGGCCATGGCCTTGCGTGCCCACGTGGCTTGATCATAAGATCATGCAATACGCGTTGCGCCCCCGGTCGTCGGCAGCCACGTTTTGCTTACCCGCGCCGGGTCTTCGTCCGACCGCGACTTCGGTCGCAACAACACAGGAGGTTTTACTGCATGGTTCTAAGAAGCGCCGCGACACGTTTCTTCACGATGGCCTGCTTTTGCATGGCGCTTGTCCAGTCACCCGCGCTGGCGCGCGACATGGTCAGCATCAATGGCTCGATCGTCAACATGCGTTCGGGGCCAGGTACCCGATCCGACGTTCTGTGGGAACTGAAGCGCGGGTACCCTTTGCAGGTGCTCAAGCGCAAGGGCAGCTGGCTGCAGGTACGTGACTTCGAAAACGACAAGGGATGGGTCGCAAGGGCACTGACCAACCGCACACCGCACTACATCGTCAAGGCGCCGGTTGCCAATATGCGCAGCGGCCCGGGCACCCGCTACCGCATCGTCGGAAAATCCGAACGTTATGATCTGCTGCGTACCCGTGCCACCAGGGGCGACTGGGTGCGGGTCGAACGTCTCGACGACGGCGTCAAGGGCTGGGTTGCGAAACGCCTGTTGTGGGGTTGGTAGGCCAGGAGCACAAGCATGTCCGGTGCAGGCTCGCAGAGCTTCCAATGGCTCTGTCGACGGCCAGCGCCGGGATTCGGGCCGGAACATGCACCTGCGAATTCCAACCTTGACCGAAGAGAGAGCGATGGAAGCATCACAGCAGGCAGGAGCGACGAAAGCTGTCATCGTCGGTGGCGTTGCGCGCGAAGCCGCCGGACTGGCGGTGGAAAGTGTGCCGGACGCGGTCAATATTCCGCTCGGCCAGCTTCGCTCCCGCCTCGGCGAGCCGCCTCGCGGTCGCGAGATGCAGTTCGTCTGCCGCTCCGGTCAGCGGGCGGCCTGTTCGCGACCCGCGCCCTCCTGCAGAATGACTTCAAGGCGAGGAAGATCGCCGGCGGCATGCCGTCGCGCTTCGACAGGCATTTGCCGGAAGACTGAACGAACGCTCCGGTGCACCAGAAACATTGCGCCCGCAACTGCTCGCAATTCCAGGTGGCGGGCCTGGGCCACTTTGGCGAGGTGATCATCAGCGGCGCCTTCTTCCGCTTCGGTCGCAGCGTCGAAGAGAAGCCAGAAGCCCCTGATCGTGCCGACCACCTGCAAGACCTTGATCTTCAGCCGCTGCTTGTTGCAGCTTTTTACAGTCGCCGAGCACGCGCTCAAGGGATTCGCCAACGGGGTCGCGAGCAACGCCCCCGGTCAACCAGAAAGAAAATGACTGCCGGTATCGCGAAACGACACCGGCAATCACTCAACCGCTACGAGACACGAACGCACTGCCTCGTGAGGCGCGCCGCCCTCCTCCTTTGGTGTTGATCGCAGACACATCTGGCGCCGTCCTCTTGCGGGCGGTCACCGGCCATCCCGATCACTTTCTGGCTTCCTGTTGCGTGAAATGGGCGGTCTGCAGAATCAAGCAACATTCATACCCGTATTGCAAAGCTCTGCTTTATTACGCATTGCAAGAGCAGCCGGAAAGCGAATGTCAAATTTGTCGACACTGTTCGCGGCGAGGAACGGCTTGCCAGGCCACGACCGGCAGTGTTCGGCGGCGCCGTGACGGTGCGCAGAAAGAACGCGCCTGCGCGCGCCGGATCCGGATTGCCAAGCCGCGGGCCCTCGTGGCAAGGCGGTCGCTGGCCGCCAGTGGCAATCCGTAATGCTAAGATGCGGGCCAGTCGCAACACCGCGAAAACCACCCAGGGAGGAAACGCATGAAACTCGAAACTCTTGCCGTCCACGCCGGCTACAGCCCCGAACCGACGACCAAGGCCGTCGCCGTACCAATCTACCAGACGACCTCGTACGCGTTCGACAGCACCCAGCATGGCGCCGACCTGTTCGACCTCAAGGTGACGGGCAACATCTATACGCGGATCATGAACCCGACGCAGGACGTCCTCGAAAAACGCGTTGCCGCCCTCGAAGGCGGCATCGGCGCGCTGGCTGTCGCCTCGGGGCAGGCGGCGACCACCTACGCCATTCAGACGATTTCAGAAGCGGGCGACAACATCGTCTCGGCCTCGACGCTCTATGGCGGCACCTACAACCTCTTTGCGCACACGCTACCGCAGTACGGGCTCGAGGTGCGCTTCGCCGATCACGCCGATCCGGCCAGCTTCGAAAAGCTGATCGACGACAGGACCAAGGCGCTCTATTGCGAATCGGTCGGCAACCCGCTCGGCAACGTCACCGACTTCGAACAGCTCGCCGAGATTGCCCACCGGCACGGCATCCCGCTGATCGTCGACAACACGGTGCCATCGCCCTACCTTTGCCGCCCCTTCGAGCACGGCGCCGACATCGTGGTGCACTCGCTGACCAAGTACATCGGCGGACACGGCAACTCGATCGGGGGCATCATCGTCGATAGCGGGCGCTTCCCCTGGGCGGAGCACAAGGCCAAGTTCCGCCGGCTCAACGAACCAGACGTTTCCTACCACGGCGTGGTGTACACCGAAGCCCTCGGCCCCGCGGCCTTCATCGGTCGCGCCAGGGTCGTGCCGCTGCGCAACATGGGTGCGGCGATCTCGCCGTTCAACGTCTTCCTGATCCTGCAGGGCCTGGAGACCTTGCCGCTGCGCATGGACCGGATCTGCGCCAACACTGAAAGGATCGCCGCCTACCTGCAGGGGCACGCCAAGGTCGCATGGGTCAACTACGCCGGCTTGCCCGATCACCGGGACCATGCTCTGGTGCAGAAATACATGCAGGGCAAGGCTTCTGGAATCCTCACCTTCGGCGTCAAGGGCTCCGATTGCAGCGGCGCGGAAGCCGGCGCGCGCTTCCAGGACGCGCTGCAACTGTTCACCCGACTGGTGAACATCGGCGACAGCAAGTCGCTGGCCTGCCATCCGGCGTCGACCACGCACCGCCAGCTTGCGCCGGCGGAGCTGGCCAGGGCCGGCGTTTCGGAGGAAATGGTTCGTCTGTCCATCGGCATCGAGCATAGCGATGATCTGATCGCCGATCTCGAGCAGGCGCTGGCCGCTGCCTGACGGCGCCGGCAAAGCCGGCAAAGCAGGCGCCTTGTTCAACGGCCTTTCGCGGCGGGCGCCAGCCCGCATTCTGGGGTACGATACGCGCGTCGTCCTGTGCGGATCGTACCCCTTCATGCCCAACAGCTCCTATCGCCTGCCGCTCGTCGATCTGCGTGCCGATGACGCCGAGATCGGGCGCTACGCGAAGTTGCTTGATACCTTGGGCATCGGGCTGCTGGTTTTTGCTGCCGACGGAACCCTGCAGTCACGAAATGTGCAGGCCAGCGCTCTTCTTGGCGAAACGACGGCGCTCTGGGAAGACGAAAACGGCCGCCCCCTGGCCACCGACGATCATCTGGAAATACAGGTGTTGCACAGCCGCCAGCCCGTCCGTCAAAGAGCCGTCGGAATTCGCAAGGTAGAGTCGGCGCCGGTCATCCGGTGCACTGCCAGCGCGGTCCCGGTGCTGGCCAACGATGGCAGCGTGCGCCGTGTTCTGCTGACCCTGACCGACCTGAAACAGCGGCTGGCGGCGCACAGCGCGCTCAACGGGGTCTTCAGCGAAGCCGACATCGTGCTGTTGCTCGACGATGAGGGTCGCCGCGCACGCCGTTATGGCACGCCTTTCGCCATCGCCCTGATGGCCATAGACCACTTCCCGGAGTTCTGCGAAGCGCGGGGTGCGCAGGCTGGCGAGCAGGTCCTGGCCGATGTCGGTCAGTTGCTCTGCCAGGGCCTGCGCGAATTCGACATGGTCGGACGCTTCTCCACCGACAAATTCCTGCTGATCCTTCCAAACGTAAGCGTCAACGACGCAATCATCGGCCTCGAACGTCTGCGTGAACTGGTCGAAACGACCGGGCCGCTGACCATCAGCGGTGGGGTCAGCGAATTCACCGGCGAGGACTCGGCGGCGTTGATCGAGCGCGTCCACTCGCTGCTCACCGTTGCGCGCGAATCCGGCTGCAACCGGCTCTGTCTCAGTCTCGACTTCTTCTAGCTCGCTGATCTCTTTCACTGCTGACCGTGCCGATTCCGACGCGGCGGCGGCAGTGCCCGGCGAGCGGTCAAGACAGGTGCGGCAGCCCGAGGTACTCGCGCGAACGCATCTCGGTCAGACGGCTGGCAGTACGAAAGAACTCGCTGGCCTGCGTGCCCTGGGTATAGAGGTCATCCGGCGGGCAATCGGCGGTGGCAATCAACTTGACCTTGTGATCGTAGAAGATGTCGACCAGCCAGGTGAAGCGCCGTGCCTCGGAGGCCATGCTCGACGACATTTTGGGAATCGCAGAGATCAGCACCGTATGATAGCTGAGCGCCAGTTCGAGATAGTCGTTCTGGGAACGCGGTCCGCCGCAGAGGGACTTGAAGTCGAACCAGAGAACGCCGTTGCCGCGACGCAGGGTCGGGATCTGGCGGCCGAGGATTTCCACGCTGCCGCCTGCCGCGCCCTCTCCCGCTGCCATGGCGGTGAAGTACTCTGCCATCTTCCCCTCGGCAGCAGCGTCCGCAGGATAATGGAAGATTTCGACCTGCTCGAGCGTCCGCAAGCGATAGTCGATGCCGGAATCGATCTCCAGCACGTCCAGCCGCGACTTCATCAGGGCGATGGTCGGCAGGAAGTTCTCGCGTTGCAGGCCATTCGGATAAAGCCTGTCGGGCGGGTAATTGGAGGTCATCACGAAGATCACACCACGCGCGAAGAGCGCTTCGAGCAGGCGGCCGAGAATCATCGCATCGGCAATATCCGAGACATGGAACTCGTCGAAACAGAGCAGCCGAACTTCGCTGGAAATGCGCTCGGCGACCCCGGCGAGGGGATCCTTTTCGCCCTTCAACTGCTTCAGCTGGCGATGAACGTCATGCATGAAGGCGTGGAAGTGCACCCGCCGCTTGCGACGGTAAGGAACCGCATCGTAGAAGCAGTCCATCAGAAAACTCTTGCCGCGTCCGACGCCACCCCAGAAGTAAACGCCGCGCGGGACTTCCGGTGGCGACAGGAAGCGCCGCAACTTGCTGCTGCGCCCGACCTTGAACGACAACAGCTCGTAGTACAGGCGCTGCAGACGCTCGGCGGCAGTACGCTGAGCGCGGTCAGCCGTGAATTTGCGTGACGAGAGCACGCTCTCGTAGGCATCGAGCATGCCACGCGCGGGAACCTTCAGGATTCTGTGAGGCATCAGCGTCTTTCCGGTGCTCGGAGGCCCCTCGGCTCCCCGGGCTGGTTGGCCGGTGAGGCAGGCAGTACTCGCATCAGGCTGCTCCGCTCTGCCGCGCCGCACGCCGCTCGGCGCGGCGATGCCGATATTCTAAACGATCGACGACGAAACGTCAGATTCTGCAGCCGGCGCAAGGACTTCAGGGGGCGGCAGCAGACTGACGCCGGCAGCGAGCAGGGCCGCAGGAGTGGCGTCCGCCGCATCAGCAGCGGCGAGCTAGCCGCGAACCGCCTCTGCCCAGCAGTTTGGCGTCTCGTACAGACGCAGGCGCTCGAGGCGCAGGTGATTGCCGTAGATGTCGCCGTACACTGCGTCGAGAATCACAAACGCCCGCTGAGCAAGGTTTTCGGCTGTCGGCACACAATCGAGCAGGACCGTCTTGTGCTCTGGCAGCGAGCGCAGGAAGTCGACCACCGGCTGGTCGTCGGCCCAGGCCAGGAAGGCATGATCCCAGAGATCGACCAGATGCCGCATGGCCAGATCCTTGACTTCGGAAAAGTCCATCACCATGCCGTTGGCCGGATCGCCGGCCTGCCTGATGATATCGCCGGCAAGCGTGATCTCGAGCGCGTAGCGATGGCCGTGCAGATGACGGCACTGGCTCCTGTGGTCAGGAATGCGGTGGCCGGCGTCGAACTCGAGGCGACGGGTGATAAGCATCGGAAAAGCGCAAGGAAATGAGCGGCGATTATAGCACCGGCAGGGCTGGGCCCTTGATTGCCGCCGATGGCAGGGTGACGGCCGTTGCCGGGCGCCTGCGGTTGAAGCAGGGAACTCAGTCGCAGATGAGAATCGGCAGCGGTGCCATCTCCTTGTACAGCAAGGGTAGCGGCGGCTTGCGCGAAATGGTGATGATCCGCGTCCCGGGCGGGTAGATCAGGTGGTAGGTCAGGAACATGTAGAGGTCGTCAGAGCCGCGCAACAGCTCACGCAAGGCCGCGTAGCCGGGATGGCCAAGGATGCTCGTTTCGGCGTAGGTGCGCTGGTTTAGCCGCACGGAGCGTGCGCCAAGCTCGAGTTCAGGCTTGTACGCTCCGAGCAGTTCATGGGTCAGCAGGCGCCGTACCTCGGGGAGGACAACGACACCGACGCTGTCGGAACCGACCAGCCATTCGACCGCCCGGCCTTCACCGCCAGGATCGGGTGCATGGTCGCCAAAAGCCTGGCACCAGCGAGGAATAAAGGCCGAATAACGGCGAATCAGTTTTTCCATGGCTGGCGAATTCTAGCCTTCCTGCGCGGCCCGGTCGATGAGACTGCCGACCACATCGGTATCCGAGACGAAGCCCTGCAGATCGTTGTTGTCGATCACCAGCACGCTCTTCACCGAATACTGGATCATCAGGCGCGCCAGATAGCGGACTTCAAGGTGCTGGGAAACCTGCAGCGCGGGTTTCTGCGCGATGTCATAGACATTGAGCAGATCGATGTCGCCGTCGTCGGCAATCACCGCGCGGGCGACATCGCGATAGGCGATAAGACCGTAGGCGTCACCGGAATGACGCTTTTCGACGACCAGCGACTTGACGCCGTTCTCCTTCATCATCATCAAGGCCTCGCGTACGGTAGCCAGCGGGTTGATGGTGACGACGCTCCTCTTCATGATTCCGGCAACCAACATTGCTAGAACTCCTTCATTCTATGATCATGGTCAGTACTCGAAAGGCAAGTGGACTGTGCTGAGCAGCGGCTCACAAGCCATCCTCGACTTCGCGGCGAAACAACTTCATCTGCTCCAGCCCGATCCCGACGACGCTACCCAGCGCGACCGAAAATGCCAGACCGCCGCCCGGCAGGTCGAGCGCCAATTGCTGCTTCACCGAGCGCAGGATACGCATTGCCAGTTGCTGTTCCGTGACGCACAGCATCACTGACTCCTTGCGCTCCAGGCCGAGGCCAAGGAAGGTCTTGCGTTCGTTGTGACGCAGGCCCTTGCCCTTGAGGATGGTAATACCGGTCGCTCCGGCCTGCTTGAGAAGATCGACGGCACGATCTTCGTCCTCGTCGGGAACGATCAGCACGACAGCAGAGAATTTCATGAGGCTTGCTCCTTGACGGGTTTCCTTGACTTCTGCAGCAAGGTGGCGAGGATTCCATAGGACATGACGATGATCATCGGCAACAGCGAAGCGAAGGCGATCAGCCCGAAACCGTCGATCATCGGGTCGCGGCCGGGCGTTCGTTCGGCCAGGCCGACGCCGAGCGCCGTCACCAGCGGAACCGTAACCGTCGACGTGGTCACGCCACCACAATCGAAGGCAATCGGAATGATGAAGCGCGGCGCCAGCTTGGTCATCGCAATTACCAGCAGGTAACCAGGAATCAGCCAATAGGCGATTGGCGTGCCGTCGACGATCCGCGCGCAGCCTATGACCAGGCCAAGGCCAACACCTATCGACACCAGAGCCCGCAGAAAGAAACCCTTGAGTTGCCCCAGACTGACTTCGTCGGCCTTGATCGACAGGGCGATCAGCGCAGGTTCCGCCATGGTCGTGGCAAATCCGATCAGGAAGCCATAGAGGTAAAGCACCCACATCGGCGAACCGTCCTGCATCAGGCCACTGGTCATTGCGTCGCCCAGCGGGAAGAGTCCGACCTGCAGCCCTTCGTCGAACAGGTAGAGACCTACCGCAACGAAGAGCATGCCCACCGCCAGTCCCTTGGGGTCGGCAAGCGGCCGCCGCAGAACGACGAAACTCGAAAACAACACCACGGCGATGATCGGCAGCAGGTTCTTGACCATGCCCAGGAAATTGACCAGCATGGCCATCGCACCCAGGTGGTGCTGGTCATCTGTCGGCATCATCACCACGGCGACACCGGGATCGGCGGCGACGAAGAAGAGAATGCCGTAGAGCTGGATAACGATCATCGGTGCCAGAGCGCCGAAGGCGATGAGACCGAAGCCATCAAGCATCGGATTGCGGCCACGGATGGTTGCGGCCAGCCCGACGCCCATGGCGGTGAGCAGCGGCGCGGTGACCGTGGAAGCGACAACACCGCCCGAATCGAAGGCCAGACCAACCAGTTCCGGTGGCGCCAAGGCCGTCAAGGACACGACGATCAGGTAGCCGGGGATCAGGTAGAGCGCGATCGCATGCCCGAGGACGATGCGCCAGACACCGACCATCACCGCCATCCCGACGGCCAGAGCCGCCACCATGCGCAGGGTCATGGCCCCCATGCTGCCGCCCGAAACGGCCTCGGCCTTGTAGGCCACGGCCATCAATGCCGGCTCCGCGGCAACCGACGCGAAGCTGATGCAAAAGGCGAAAGCCATCAGCCACAGGAATGAGCCGCGGCGGGCGAAATCGAAAGCCATCGTCTCGCCAGCCGGAAAGATCGCCGCGTCCAGGCCTTTGACGAACAGGGCCAGGCCAATGAGCACGGCGGCGAATCCGCCGATCAGCGCGCCAGGGCTGTCCGGCATGCGCTGGATGAAGAAGCCCTGAAAGATGGCGACGACGATCAGTGTCGGTGCCAGGTCTCGCCCCGCCTCCTGCAGAAGCTCGCGGATCAGGCGCAGCAGGGATCCCATGCGCGCGCTAGCTGGCCGAGGCCGCCCAAAGAGGGCGACTCGGCGGTTGTGCAGGGTGGCGACGCAGCTTGCTCATTGGCACACGAGAAGGAAGACAAGCTTGCGGGCTATCGTCGGCATAGGGCCAGATCATGCCGCAGATCGATCGGCACGGCAAGGCGGTCGGCATGAAAAGAGGAACGCTGGCGGCGGAATCCCGTTCGCTGCGGCAAAGCCGCCATGCGCACAAGCTCCATGCCGTGATCATGACGTGCGCCAGCCTGGCCAAGCGCACCAAGGCGAAACCTGCCTGGGGTTCAATCCCCTGAGACGCGTGAGCAGGGCCCTAGAGCGGGGAAGGAGCGGCTGCCGGCGAAGCCGCTACAGGGCACAGCAATTCGCCAGGCCAGGCCGACAGACTCATGACGGGCGGAAATGACCGTGCGCCTCGGCCTCACTGGCGAAGACATGTGCGGGCACCTGCCGCTTTTCAAGCTCCTCGGCCAGCTTCATGCGCAGGAAAGTACTCGAGGTGTAGCGGGTGACATCGTTGTAATACCGATCCATCAGGCGCTTGACCATGCCGATGTAGTCGTCGACCAGTTCCGGCACGATCGAGAAACGGTCATAGTTGACGACGGCATTGACCTTGTGACCGAGCGGTGACAGCCGGCTTTCGACGGCTTGCCGAATGTCCTCGATGTCCGCTGCGCTGCGCACGTCGAGGCCCGCAAAATCGATGAAGAACAGGTTCTTGTCGGCGTCATACGACAGGCGCTCGCTCATCGGCATGCCGAGCAGTTGCTGGCGAAGTTTCATCGGGTCGTCGCTGAAGATACGCGCATCCATCAGGGCCGGTGCCCGGTGCATCACCGGCGTGAAGTCCATCCGCTCGAGAATGTCCTTCTGCAGGTCTACGCCCGGCGCGATCTCGACCAGTTCGAGCCCTTCGGCACACAGGCGAAAGACGCAGCGCTCGGTGATGTAGAGCACCGTCTTCTCCCACTTGACGGCCTGCCCGCCGCTGAACGTGCGGTGCTCGACCGCCTCGACGAACTTCTTCGCCGTGCCGTCTTCGAGAATGTTCAGCTTGCCGCTTTCGACGCTCAACCGCAGCTTGCCAGCGGTAAAGGTACCGACGAAGACGACCTTCTTGGCATTCTGCGAGATATCGATGAAACCACCGGCACCGGCCAGGCGTGGCCCGAACTTGGAGACGTTCAGGTTGCCTTCGCGGTCGGCCTGCGCCAGGCCAAGGAAAGCGATATCGATGCCACCGCCATCGTAAAAGTCGAACTGGCTGGGCTGATCGATGATCGCCTGGGCATTGGTCGCCGCTCCGAAGCTGAGCCCGCCGGCGGGAATTCCGCCGATCACTCCGGGTTCGGCGGTCAGCGTCAGGAGGTCGATGACCTGTTCCTCGGCGGCAACGTTGGCGACCCCTTCCGGCATGCCGATGCCCAGGTTCACCACCGCGTTGGTGCGCAGTTCGAGCGCCGCACGGCGGGCGATGATCTTGCGCTCGCTCATCGGCATCGTCTCGATCGCCGACATCGGCACCTTGATCTCGCCGGCGAAGGCCGGGCTGTAGTGCTCGACGAAGGTCTGCATGTGGTACTCGGGCTTCTCGGCGACCACCACGCAGTCGACCAGAATGCCGGGCACCTTCACCTGCCGCGGGTTCAGGGTGCCACGCTCGGCTACTCGCTCGACCTGCGCGATGACGATCCCGCCCGAATTGCGGGCGGCCATGGCAATGGCCTGCGCTTCCAGCGTCAGCGCCTCACGTTCCATGCTGATGTTGCCATCGGGGTCGGCGGTGGTGCCGCGAATGATGCCCACGTGGATTGGAAAACACTTGTAGAACAGGTACTCCTCTCCGTCGATCTCCATCAGGCGAACGATGTCCACGGTCGTCTTGTCGTTCAGCTTGCCACCACCGAAACGCGGGTCGACGAAAGTGCCGAGGCCGACGCGGGTGATCGTGCCGGGCTTGCCTGCCGCGATGTCGCGAAACATGTGCGTGATTACACCCTGTGGCAGGTTGTAGGCTTCGATACGATTGGATACCGCAAGCTGCTGCACTTTTGGAACCAGCCCCCAATGCCCCCCGACAACCCGCTTGAGCAAACCATCGTGGCCGAAATGGTTGAGACCCCGCTCCTTGCCGTCGCCCTGTCCGGCCGCATAGAAAAGCGTCAGGTCGCGCGGACTGCCCAAGCCGGCGACGTCGCTTGCGGCAGCCTCGAGAAAACGCTCCTCGAGGGCCACGGCGATGTTCTCGGCAAAACCGATGCCGACGAAACCGCCTGTGGCAACGGTATCGCCGTCATTGATCAGGCGGACTGCGGCACGGGCCGAGACGACCTTGCCGGTATCGGAAACCCGCAACGAGGCGGCCATGGGGTGACGGTCAAGCGGCATGATGGATCTCCTGTGCCAAACGGGCTCCCGGCGGCCAGGAAGGTCGTCGGGCCGGATGATGTGGATGTGATGATCATACAACAGCGCTGCATCAGCGATGGGAGGTGGCCGAACAGCCGATGTCGGGGATCAGCTGACCAAGATCGTCCTGGCGCCCGACGTCGCGCACTAGCCTGGCAGCCAGGCTGGCGTCGAAGCTGGCCAGACGTTCGACAACCTCCGCGACGTGTTGGGGGCGCCCCGCACGATGACAGGCCATTCCCCACAGATAGCAGGCTTCGCCGTGCATCGGCTGCAGTGCCGCCGTTCGGGCAAAAGCCTCGGCGGCGGCCGCATGTTCGCCAAGGCGTGCCCTCGCCAGACCTATTCCGTACCACGCGCAGTCGAGCGCCGGCTTGCGGCGAAGTGCTTCCGAAAATGCGGCAATCGCCGCTTCCGGGCGGCCCGCCTGCTCGAGGACGAAACCGTGGTTGTAATGCGTGTCGGCATCGTCCGGCGCCAGGCGCAGACTTTCGACGAACCATTTCTCCGCCTCTGCATAGCGTTTCTTCTCTGCGGCGATGCAGGCCAGCTGGCGCGCCGACCGCAGATCGTCTGGCCGCATGCGATAGGCGGTGAGATACTCGGCAAAAGCCCTGTCGTCGTGGCCTAGGAGGCGCCACAGCCAGGCCCGGACATGATGTCTCCGATACGCGAAACCCGTTGCACAAACCACCGAACCTGGGCCGAGAAGACGGCGCGAAGATACCATGAGCCACCCTGATCTGTTTATTGTCTCCCTGCTGCGCACGCTGGTCGAAGTCGCCCTGCTCTCGCTGCTCGGGCAAGGCGCCGTCGGCCTGCTGTCCGGCGCGAGACGCGCCGGCAACCCCGTCTACCTGCTGTTCCAGATCGTTACCCGCCCGGCCGTCCGCCTTTGTCGCTGGCTGACGCCGAAGGCGATCGTCGACCGCCACCTCCCCGTTGTCAGCTTCTTCCTGATGTTCTGGCTGTGGATCGTGCTTGCCTACGTCAAGCGGGCACTCTGCGAAGCGCACGGACTGACCGGCTGCTGAGGCCGGCGGGCCAGCGCCCCCTGCCGCATCGTCCGTCACGCGGCGCAGCCGCTCGCCGCGTCGCGGCCATCAGCGGGCGCGCCGCCGTGAGTCAGTTCTCCCACACTGGCTGGCTGAAGCGCCGCCGCTTGTCGTCCGGGATAGGCTCGATCTTCAGGCGATTGTACTGGTCGGCAATGCGCTGATAGGTACCATCGGCCTTGATCTCCTCCAGGGCCTTCTGCCACCTTTCGGCCTCGGCATCGGGCAGGTCCTTCGAGCCGGCGAGGTAAATCTCGCTCTTGCGCACGATCTCGCCGAAGTTGAGTGCCTCGAGGTTGCCGCCGACCTCGTGCATGCCGTAGATGATCATCAGGCGTGGCGCCAGCCAGGCGTCGAGCCGCCGTTGCTTTATCAGCCGCGCGTTCATCCACTCTTCATGATGTGGCCGGATGCGCGTGAAGCCACGCTCCTCGAGCAGCGCTTCGGCGCCGGAGTTGCTGAGCACGCCGATAGGACGATCCTTGACCTTGTCGAGGCTCGACACATCCACGCCGGCACCGCCGACGACAACCAGATCATCGGTGTAAAGCTTCGCCAGCCAGCGGTACCTGTCTTCCCGCTCGGGACTTCGCGTCAGAGCGAGAATGCCGATGTTCGGCTGCGTCTGCGCGACGCGCTGCGCCTCTTGCCAGGGCATGAACTCGATGATCCCGTCATGACCGACGCGCTTGGCCATCTCGAGCACCAGCTCATAGACGAAACCCTGCTTGACGCCAGGCGTTTCGCCGACGCTGACCGGCGGTATCTGGAAGGTGTAGGGCGGCAGCTCCGCAGCCAGCAGACGAAGCTCCTTCGCCCGCTCTCTTGCGCCCAGGTGCGGCGCCCACGCCAGCAGCGCGGCGAGGAAAACGATCAGGATGCGCACGGACCCACTCCTCAGAAAGTGCCGAACATGCTCCAGAGTATGATCACCGCCAGCAACGAACTCAGCGGGAAGACGACCGAAACCATGAAGATGTCGAAGTAGGACTGCTTGTGGTTCATCTGGCAGATGGCCAGCAGGGTGATCACCGCACCGCTGTGCGGCAGCGCGTCGAGACCTCCTGAGGCGAGAGTCGCGACACGATGCAGGATCTGCGGGTCGATGCCGGCCGCCTGCGCCAGGTCGAAGTAAGTCTGCCCGACGGCCTGCAGCGCAATGCTCATGCCGCCGGACGACGAGCCGGTAATACCGGCGAGGACGTTTACCACCACCGCCAGACCGATTACCGGGTTGTCGGTCAGCGTCATCAGCCAGTCCCTGACGATCAGGAAGGAGGCCAGACTGGCGATCACCGCACCGTAGGCGACCTCGGAACCGACGTTGAGGATCGGCAGCATCGAGCCGAGCGCACCATCGGTCACTGACTGGCGAACGTTCTTGAAGCGCTTCCACGTCAGGCCGATCAGAACGACGCACGCAATCAACATTGCCAGGATGATCGACCAGATGCCACCGACAGCCGAAACCGTCGTTTTGCCGTACTTGGGCAGCGCCAGATAGTCGGTATCCATTGACGGAACGACGTACTTGCTGAACACGAAGTTGAGCGCCAGCACCAGCAGGACCGGGATGATCGCCACCGCGAAGGTAGGCATGTGACCCGCCGGCGCGGGCGTCGTATCGGTGGCCGTCGTCTCGTACCCGCGGTGGTCGCCGTAGCCCTCACCGGCAAGGCGCGCACGCCGCGCGCGAAACATCAGCCAGGCACTGCCGCAACCGAACATCACCAGTGCGGCGACGACGCCCAGACCGGGAGCAGCAAAGGTGTCGGTGTGAAAGTAAGGGATCGGGATGGCGTTCTGGATGGCCGGCGAGCCCGGCAACGCCGTCATCGTGAAGGTAAACGAGCCGAGCGCGATGGCCGCCGGGATCAGTCGTTTCGGCAGATTTCCTTCGCGGAACATCTGCATGGCGACGGGGAACACGGCAAAGGCGACGACGAAAAGCGACACCCCACCGTAGGTGAGGACACCGCAAGCGAGGATGATGGCGATGATCGCCCGTTCCTTGCCGGTCCACTCGACGATCTTGTGGGCGATGGTCTGCGCGCAACCCGAGTCGTCCATCAGCTTGCCGAAAACGGCACCCAACAGGAACAGCGGGAAGAACTTGATCAGGTAGTTGCCCAGTGCGGGCATGAAGACCTGCGTGTAGGTCGCGATGAGCGGCGCGTCGAGCCCGCCGAAGAGCAAGCCGACCATGGCACAGATCGGCGCAATGACGATCACGTTCCAGCCCCGATAGGCTAGAGCGATCAGCAGCGCCAGCGATAATACAATCCCCAGAATACCGAACACAGGCACCTCCATAGTGTGATTGTCGGACGCCCCAGCACTGCTGGCGCGAGTATCTACCCATGTTGCACGGTTAGTCAATCGGAATTTCTCGCCCGCCTCCACACAGTCAATCAAGTGCCCGAGAACGGCGGCGGCGACCGGCAGCGCTCCACTCTCGTACGGGAAACTGCCGAGCCGTTGCGCTGGCCCAGCGCTTGCGACAAGATAGGCTTTCCGGATAGGCTTTCCGCGATCATCGACGCGCCGGCAGCTTCGCCGGACAAGACTGCCCCTCCTTCACCTTCCGCCATGTTCCCGAGCGAATTCAGACTGAAGCTGCACCCGCATCCCGCAACGCCGGCGCCGCTGGTGCGCAGCATCGACGTCCATGCCGAACGCCGTGCCGACGGTCGTCTCGAACTCGCCTGGTGCCTGCGCGGCGACATGGCACGCTTGCTGATTCCCGAGCCAGGAATGCCGGGCTGCGCCGACGGGCTATGGGAACACACCTGTTTCGAGGCATTCGTCGGCGTTCGCGGTGACGCGGCCTACCGCGAGTTCAACTTCTCGCCGTCCGGGCAATGGGCGAGCTATGCCTTCTCCGGCTACCGGCAGCGCGCTGAAGCGGCGAGCCGCTTCAGCGCGCCGCAGATCACCGCCAGGCTTTTCGCCGGCCGGCTCGAAATCGAGGCGACGATCGCCCCCGCAGACCTGCCGCGAAACCGCTCGGCGACGCTGCAGATCGGCCTCGCGGCAGTCGTCGAAGCCGCCGATACGATCGATGGCTGCCACAGCTACTGGGCGCTGCGCCATCCGTCGGCGCTGCCCGATTTTCATCACCGCGACGGCTTTGCGCTCGAACTGCCGCCATCGCAGTCATCTGCTCCCTGAAGGAAAGCCGCATGCCCGCCATCGAGTTCGGACTCGACCGCCTGCTCAACGACCCAAAGCTGCGCAAGCCGCTCCATGGCCGCCGGCTGGCACTGCTCGCTCACCCGGCTTCGCTCAGCGCCAATCTGACACACGCGCTCGACGCTCTCGCTGTGCTGCCCGACCTGCAGCTGACGGCAGCCTTTGGCCCACAGCACGGCCTGCGCGGCGACAAGCAGGACAACATGATCGAGTCGCCCGACTTCGTAGACCCGCGACACGGCATCCCGGTGTTCAGCCTCTACGGCGCGGTGCGGCGTCCGACGCCGGCGATGATGGACAGCTTCGACGTGCTCCTGATCGACCTGCAGGACCTCGGCTGCCGGATCTACACCTTCATCACCACACTGCGCTACCTGCTCGAGGCCGCCGCCGAGCATGGCAAGGAGGTGTGGATTCTCGACCGGCCCAACCCCGCGGGACGGCCGCTGGAGGGACTGCTGCTGCGCCCTGGCTGGGAGAGCTTCGTCGGCGCCGGACCGCTGCCGATGCGCCACGGACTGACGATGGGCGAGTTGGCCTGCTGGTTCGTCGCCAGCCTGGCCCTGGACGTCGAGTGCACGGTCATTGCCATGCATGGCTGGGTGCCCGCCGCTGCACCGGGCTACGGCTGGCCGGGCGAAGAACGCAGCTGGGTCAACCCGAGCCCGAACGCGCCCAACCTGTCGATGGCGCGCTGCTACGCCGGCACGGTGCTGGTCGAAGGCACGACGCTCTCCGAAGGACGTGGAACGACGCGCCCCCTGGAGCTTTTTGGCGCCCCCGACATCGACGCCGGCAGGCTGATCACCAGCATGCACGCACTGGCGCCGGACTGGCTTCTCGGTTGCCGCCTGCGCGAATGCTGGTTCGAACCGACTTTCCACAAGCACGCCGGCAAGCTCTGCCAGGGCATACAGATCCATGTCGATGACCAGCACTACCGGCACGCGTGGTTTCGCCCCTGGCGCCTGCAGAGCCTGGCCTTCAAGGCACTGCGGCAGTTGCAGCCGGACTACGACCTGTGGCGCGATTTTGCCTATGAGTACGAGTACGGGCGGCTGGCCATCGACCTGATCAACGGTTCGCCACTGCTGCGCGAGTGGGTCGATGACCCGGCGGCGACTCCCGCCGACCTCGACGTCCTCACCCGTGTCGACGAAGACGCCTGGGAAAAGGCGCGCGAAGCTTTCCTGCTCTATTGATGGCGGCCCGCGGTCAGCCCGGGAGATCGCCGCCGCGCCGCATCGCGCATCTCGACATGGACGCTTTCTATGCCTCCGTCGAACTGCTGCGCTACCCGGAGTTGCGCGGCCTGCCGCTGGTGATCGGCGGCAGCAGCGCGCAACAGCCCGGCGTACTCGCCAACGGCGAGCGCCGTTTCAGTCGCCTGCGCGACTACGTCGGCCGCGGGGTGATCACGACGGCCACCTACGAAGCACGTGCACTCGGCGTGTATTCGGCGATGGGCATCATGAAGGCCGCCAGACTGGCGCCGGACGCGATCCTGCTGCCGGTCGACTTTGCCGCCTACCGGCACCACTCACGGCTCTTCAAGGCCGCGGTTGCGCAGCTCGCGCCGCAGATCGAAGACCGCGGCATCGACGAAATCTACATCGACCTCAGCGCCCTTGCCGACGACACGGCGACCTTCGCGCAGCGCATCAAGGACGCGGTACGCGCGGCCACCGGCCTGTCGTGTTCGATCTGCGTCGCGGCCAACAAGCTGCTGGCGAAGATCGGCTCCGACCTCGACAAGCCGGACGGCCTGACGCTGCTCGGCGCCGACGACCTCGTGCGGCGCATCTGGCCACTGCCGGCGCGCAGGATCAACGGCATCGGCCCCAAGGCCAGCGAGCGGCTGGCCGCGCTGGGCATCCACAGCATCGGCGAACTGGCGCAGGCCGACGCCGGTTTCCTGCAGCAGCACTTCGGCCGCAGCTACGGCCGCTGGCTGCTCGCTGCCGCGCATGGCAACGACGAACGTCCGCTGAACACCTCGTCCGAGCCAAAATCGATCAGCCGCGAAACCACCTTCGAGCGCGACCTGCATGCGCGTGGCGATCGCCGGACGCTGAGCGCGGTCTTCACGGAGCTATGCACGCGCGTCGCCGACGATCTGCACCGCAAGCACTGCCGGGGACGAACGATCGGCATCAAGCTGCGCTTCGCCGACTTCCAAACCGTCACCCGCGACCTGACGCTGCCCGCCGCCATCGACGATGCGCAGGATATTCGCCGTGCCGCCGGCGAGTGCCTGCGCCGGGTGCCTCTCGACCGCAGGCTGCGGCTGCTCGGCGTTCGCGTCAGCGCCCTGTCGCCCTGCGGCGAGGCGCCGGATCAACGCGTGCCGCGGCAGGGCGAACTGGCGCTGGCAGGCGACCTGTGCCGGGGACACGACTGAGCGACGGTGCGCCCGCGGCGCCGTCAGCGATTCACGGCACCCATCATGTTCGGCGGGTAGCGCTCTCCGGCAGCGGCGTTGAGCGGGAACGCCACGTCCAGCGCCGACCGCTGCGCGGGCGTGAGCCTCACCGCGAGTGCGCCGACGTTCTCGTCAAGATACCTGCGCCGCTTGGTCCCGGGAATGGGAACGATGTCGTCGCCCTGCGCGAGCACCCAGGCCAGCGCAAGCTGGGCCGGCGTACAGCCGATCTCGGCAGCCAAGGCCCTGACCTGATCGACCAGCACCAGATTGCGGGCGAAGTTCTCTCCCTGGAAGCGTGGGCTCGAGCGGCGGTAGTCGTCGGCGGCAAAATCTTCGGGTCGCGTGATCGCACCGGTGAGGAAGCCCCTGCCGAGCGGGCTGTACGGCACGAAGCCGACGCCCAGCCGCCGGCACGCGGACAGCACCCCGGCTTCGGGATCACGCGACCACAGGGAGTACTCGCTCTGCAGTGCGGTCACCGGGTGCACCCGGCAGGCGCGTTCGAGCGTGCCGGCCGACGCTTCGGACAAGCCGATGTAGCGTACCTTGCCTGCCTCGACAAGCCCGGCCAGCGCACCGACGGTGTCTTCGATCGGCACCTGGGGATCGACCCGATGCTGGTAATAGAGGTCGATGGTCGTCACGCCGAGACGCCGGAGACTGCCTTCGACCGCGCTGCGCACATACTCGGGGCGGCTGTCGAAACCGCGCAGCGAAGCATCGTTCGGATCGCGCAGGATACCAAACTTGGTCGCCAGGAAGACCTCGCTTCGCCGTCCCCTGATCGCCCGCCCGACGAGTTCCTCGTTGGTGTGCGGGCCGTAGATGTCGGAAGTATCGAGAAAGTTGATGCCCAGATCCAGCGCGCGGTGGATGGTGGCCATCGATTCGTCTTCATCGCGCCCGGCGTAGAAGTCGCTCATGCCCATGCACCCCAGGCCAAGCGCAGATACCCGCGGGCCATCGCGGCCCAGTTGTCGCATTTCCATGAAAGTCCCCGGAGAGAGAAAAGCTCAGGCTAGCACCCGGCACGCGGCAGTCAAGCCGAGTTGCGGGGTATTGCGAGGGCAGACAGCAGGACCTTGCCCTCGCCACTGTCACAGCCACTGCCGTCAGGCAATGGGACTCCTGGCCGGGGCTTTGGTCATTGCCCGCACATGGGCGGCGTGCCATCCGGCCCGGCCAGGTTCGGATGCCGCCCCGTCGAACGTACGATGCCGCTGCCGGCGTCGAACATGACGTCAAAGAATTCCTGTGAATTCCAGCTGTTGCAGAACAGCCACGACCAGGCGAGTTGATTGCTCAGCGAGTAGAACTGGGTCCATCTCGCTCCCGACGGACCCAGGATGCGCAGCACCTCGTCCCTGCCCATTCCCGCCTGGACGCGCGCAAAATGCGCCGTGTTCAGCACCTTTTCGATGCGCTGCAGTCTGCCATCCGGCGCGACATGGACCATGAAGGTCTGCGTACCCGCCGGTCCGCGCGGGTACGCCAGCTGTTCGCTTCCATCCGGATTGCTCCAGACCATCGCCGGCTCGCCCATCGAGGCCACGACCTCGGGCAGGGTCGACACGCCCGGCCTGAGATTGCTGCCGCCGTACCCGGCGCAGGCGGCAACCAGCAGGACACCGACGACCAGCGGTCCGCGCGGCCATGCTGAAGAATTGCTGTCCATGTGGCCTCCACGACTGGTTGAAACAGGATCCCGTTTCGCGCGCCTGCAAGCGGCATGGGAGATCAGAAATGCAGATCGCTTTCGGAATGAACCTGACTGCGGCTGGCGCATCGGCACGCTCAGTTGCGCGCCGGCGGCACGCGCATGTAACCTGCTGCCGTACCGCTCACTTCGCGCCACAGCTCGCCGATCGGAACACGGTTCTTGATCGTCCGATCGACCCACTCGGTGGGCGCCACCGCACCGGGATGAAAGCGCACTCCCCAGATGGGCTCGAAAGCATCCGTACGCAGCGAGTAGCGAGCGTCGCCGATGATGCTCGGGTCGGCGCTGGCGCGTGCCGTCCAGCCGGCCGAGAAATAGCTGAAACGCGCAAAATCGCGGCGCACGCGTTCATCATCACGGGCCTGCGGCGAAAGATCGTCTTCCAGCAGCAGATCGACCGTGCTGCCCTCCTTCCAGCGCGTCGCGTCTGCACCGACGATTCGCAGGCGGTCGGTGTACAAGGTCTCGCCCGACTGGTAGACCGATCGCCAGAGCAACTGATTGCCAACCGTCGGGAACATCTCGGCGCGATCGATGCGATGTCCGCGAGCCGCGGCGATCAGCGACTGTACCTCGAGCGCGCGTTCGCGTTGCCACGCTGCGCTGCCCACAAAGGCCATGGCGAAGACCAGCGCCAGCGCGGCCGGCAGGCGCGAGCGCCGGCGAACCGCGATGATCAGCCCGATCAGCAGCGTCAGCGTCAACGGCGGGCCGATGGTCGTTATCCAGTGCCAGGCCACACGCTGCGGCGAGAACGGCCACAGCAGGTGCGTTCCGTAGTTGGTGCAGGCGTCGAGCACGGCATGCGTCGCATAGCCGATGGTCGTGGCCGCGAGAATCGGCCGCCAGTTCGGGCGATGGCGTTTTCGAACCAGCCAGGGCGACGCGGCAACGGCACCACCGAAGGGAACAAAGGCCAGCGCGTGCGTGAAATGACGGTGGTACTGGATCGCCAGCAAGGGATCCGCCGAACTCCTGATCAGGATGTCGGCATCCGGGAGCACCCCGCCGACGGCGCCGAGCAGCCAGGCGTGACGGCCGAGGCGCGGACCGAGGGCAAGGTGCGCGGCGCTGGCGCCGAGTAGTGCGTGGGTCAATGGATCCATTTGGCTGCAACCGGAAGTCCGAGTCGATCCCGGCAATCGGAACCTTGCGTGTGGACGGCGATGGCACTGCAGACGACGATTCTCGCGCAGCGGCACGCGTTTGGCCAGTCTGTCGCGGCCGCGCCGGCCCGCCAATAGCCGCTCCGGCAGGGCATGCAGCCGTCAGCTGGGTTCGGACAAGCCGCTCGCTGGCGACCATCGGGAACCTTTACAATCAGCCTCACCACCATCATCATCGGAGACGTCGATGCTCGACCGCGACAGCGCTGCCTTCATTCAGACCGGTGTGGCCATCAGCCTTGCCGCCTGCGGTGCCGACCGTATGCCGAACAACGCGCGCGCACTCGGCTGCAAGCTGGTCGATGGCCAACAGCGAGTGGCCATTTTCATGCGCCTCAGCCAAACCCATGCGCTTGTCGCCAACATCCGCGAGAACGGCCTCGTGGCTGCCGTATTCAGCCTCCCGAGCAGCAACCGCACCCTGCAATTGAAGGGCAGCGACGCGCAGGTGGTCGACTTCGACCACGCCGACCTGATGCTGATCGAACGCCACACGGAAGCCTTCCTGCGCGAGGTATTGCCGGAGGGCATCTCCGAGCTGGCCGTTCGTACGATCCATGATTGGTCGCCCGATGACATGCTGACAGTCGTCTTCACGCCCAGCGCCGCCTTCTCGCAAACTCCCGGCCCGCGCGCCGGACAGCCGCTCGGGAGCAGACCTTGAGCCTGAGCATCGACAGCATCCGCGAATGCCTCGACGGCGTCATCCCCGGCCTGATCGCCACTTGCGACGCCGACGGTGTGCCGAACATGGCGTATCTGTCACAGGTACAGTTCGTCGACCGCGAGCACGTGGCGTTGTCTTACCAGTTCTTCAACAAGACCAGGCAGAACGTGCTGGTCAACCCGACCGTACGCCTGCTGCTGACCAGCCATCTCACCGCTTGTCAGTACCGCCTCAGCTTGCGCTACCTGCGCACCGAAACCGCCGGCCCGCTGTTCGAGCAAATGAAGGCCAAGCTCGCCGGCATCGCCTCGCACACGGGCATGAGCGGCGTCTTCAAGCTGCTCGGCTCCGACGTCTATCGTATCCTGGCCATCGAGCAGGTGCCGGGACGGACTCTGCCGCGGGCAACGCCAGCGGTGAATTACCTCACCGCATTGCGCCGCTGCAGCATTCGCCTGGGCGGCTGCGAACACCTGGAAAGCCTGCTGGATACCGCGGGCGACTGCCTGGGCTCGGAATTCGGCATCCAGCACCTGATGCTGCTGATGTACGACGAGGCCGGACAGCGGCTATACACGCTGGCCAGCCGCGGCTATCCGGACTCCGGAATCGGTTCGGAGATCCCGGTGGGTGCGGGCGTGATCGGCGTCTGTGCCCGCGAGCGCACACCCATTCGTATCGGCTACACGACGGCAGAATACGCCTACGGACGGGCGATCCGCGACAGCGCGGCAGCCAGCGGCCTCGCTGCCTCTCTCGAGACTGCCATTGCGCTGCCCGGCCTGCCGGAGGCCGCCAGCCAGCTGGCGGTGCCGATCACCGCTTTCGGTCGCCTGCTGGGCGTCCTCTACGTTGAAAGTTCCGCCGACCTTCATTTTGGCTACGACGACGAGGACGCCCTGGTCGCCTTCGCCGCGCAACTCGGCATGGCCATCGACCATCACCGGCAGGTGGCCGAAACGGCGGAGGAAGCCGCTGCTGCCGAACCGGGTTCCGCCAAGCCCGCCGGCAAGACACTCGGCGTCCGTCATTTCGCCGCCAACGACAGCATTTTCCTCGACGACGATTACCTGATCAAGGGTGTCGCCGGGGCGATTCTCTGGACACTGGTCACGGATTACGCCGAGCGCGGGCGCACCGCCTTCAGCAACAAGGAATTGCGCGTCGATCCGCGTATCCGCCTGCCCGGCGCAAGCGATAACCTCGAAGCGCGCCTGGTCCTGCTGCGACGGCGACTCGATGAACGCGGTGCCGGCATCTCGTTGGCCAAGACCGGACGCGGCCGCTTTGTGCTGCGCGTCGAGCAACCGCTGCAGCTGATAGCGGGCTGAAAAGGGCGCCCATTTCCACCTTGCGTCGACGGGTCGATTGGCGCCTGCCTGTTCAACAAAAGTATCCGGCCACGACAAGCGACGCCGCAACGGCGTCCATCCCCCGCAGCGGCGCGCTGCGTGGCCACTTTCTTAAATCTTTCCTCACGGCTTACTAAGAGTTTCGTAATTCTACTTTGTCAGATTGCATTGCAGTTTGATGCGGAAAGCATTTCTTGTTGTCGTCGGTAGGCTGAATCCATGGCGCGGCGTCGCCGTGTATGCCTATTGGCGATGGACGCAGCCAAGTCTTCGTCGGTGACGATTTTCAGGGGTAGCTTGTGGCGCATAATCTCGACCAGATCGCGACAGGAGAGCAGATCGGCAGTATCGCGATGTGCCAGTCGCTCTTTGGCGAGGAACATTGTCGCGATCATTACCAGCGCCATGTGATGGTGCCACGCCTGCCAGCGCCGCACCTGATAGTCGGCCATGCCGCAAGCACTCTTGGCATCCTCGAAGGAGCGCTCGACGAAATGGCGCGCGGCTTGCATTTCCGCGAGACGGCGCAAGGAAGCGCCAGGCTTGGTATTGGACAAACAGAACTTGAGTGTCGTCCCGTCCATTTCCCGGCGGACCAGAAGGTGCCAGCGATGCGCCGAAGGCGACTTGCCGTCCCATACCCAGACCCGTTGGGTGAGGTAATCGGCGATCACTTCGCCTTTCTCACCGCCCCTGATCGACAACCGGCGCCATTGCGCTGCCGGCTGAGCGGCCGCCCAAGCAGCCACCGACGCTGGAGAGGCGTCGGTGCGCAGTCGGCTGGGCGCTCGACCCTTCGAAGAGCCGCTATCCGGTATCGCAGGCGCCGGGTCGTCGAGAAAGATGGCCTGATCCGAATGAACCTCGGCCAGGAAGGTTTCCCTCTCACCGTCCAGTTCCCGGAGGAGCCAAGGCAGATGCCCGTAACCGCCATCGAAAGCCACGAAGGAGAAGCGCAGGCCGTCCCGTCGCAAGCGCCGCACCAGTTCCAGCGCGATCTCGCCCTTTGTGCGGAACGCCCGTCTATCCTCTGGCACCCCGGCGGCCTCGCAGCGAGCAGCGTCGTTGCTCCACGCGCTCGGCAGATACAGCTCGGTATCCACCAGCGAGGCCACGCCGTCGCGCGCAACGGCTGCAAACACACCGACCTGGCAGTTATCGGTCTTGCCGAGGCGCCCGTTCCACTGCCGGGCGACCCCTGCCGACAGCTCGCCCTTCTTGGCAAAGCCACTCTCGTCGATGAGCAAGCCACTGGCATAGCCAAAATGATCATTGGCATCGGCGACCAGTTGCCGTCGCACCTCACGGCGATCCCAATGCGATTCACTCAGCATGTGATGCAGCTGCTGGTAGCCGCTCTCGGCCACGGTTTCGGCCATACATTCCATGTTGCGGCGCGAACTTTGGAACAGGCCATGCAGATACTGGCGCGCCGCGTTCTCCACGGAGCGTGTGCGGCTCTGAAAGCAACGAAGATACGGCGCGAAGTGGGAATCGAAGTGCGCCAGTGCCGAACTGACCAGCGCAGAAATGCTATCCGTGTATTGGAGTTGACATTGTCATTTACAACTCCATGAATATATTGAAGAATCACAACAGCTCACATTCTATCACACGACCCAACCCGATGATGTGAAACAAATCTGACAAAGTAGAAGTAAGCACCCTTCGGACATCTTGCGGCTTTGTGCGGGCGTTTTACACTGCGCTCATCACTTACCCATCGGGAGTCGCAATGAACTCGGAAAGCCAAGCCATCGATGAAATCGCGCTGCTCGAGCAGATGTTGCTGGTGCGCGCCTACGAGGAAGCGATCGTTGCCGGCAGCGTCGCCGGCAAGATCCCTGGAAGCTGCACCTCGGTCGGCCAGGAAGCCGCCGGCGTCGGCGTCGTCAGCGCCCTTCATGGCGATGACCTGATCCTTACCAACCACCGCAGCGCGGCCCACCTGCTGGCACGCGGCGCCGACCCCGGCCGCCTGCTGGCCGAAGTGATGGGGCGTGCTACCGGCTACTGCAAGGGGAAAAGCGGCTCGCTGCACATCTCGGTACGCGAACTCGGCGTGATGCTCACCTCGACCATCGTCGGCGGCGAGTTGTCGCTTGTAACCGGCGTTGCACTGTCTCAGAAGATGCTCGGGCGGACGGGAATCGTCACCTGCTTCTTCGGCGATGGGGCCGCATGCGAAGGCATCTTCCACGAGTCGCTGAATCTGGCGTCGGTGTGGGAACTGCCGATCCTCTATGTCTGCGAGAACAATCAGTGGCAGGCATTCGTCCATCGCCGCGAGACGATGAAGACCGAGCACGTCGCCGACTGGGCCGCACCCTACGGCATCGATCACGCCACCGTGGACGGCAACGACGTGCTGGCCGTGCGCAACGCTGCGCTCGAGGCCGCCGAGCAGGTGCGCCGCAGTGGCCGACCGTTCCTGCTGGAAAGCTGGACCTACCGCAGCCGCGGCCACTTCGAACCTGACGACCAGGCCTACGTCGACCCGACCGAACATGCCGCCTGGCTTGCTCGCGACCCGATTGCGCTGTCGCGTCAGCGACTCATCGACAGCGGCCGCTTGCCTCGCGAAGAGGCAGTGGCGCTCGAACGACGGGTGCGCGAATGCATCGCCGCCGCCCTGGCTTTTGCCGAGGCCTCACCCTTGCCCGCGCCGGGCGAGATGACCACCGATGTTTATGCCTGAGACGCCTACCATGCCAACCCTGACTCCCTTTGCAGCGATCGGCGCCGCCCTTGCCGAGGAAATGCGCCACGATCCGACGGTACTCGTTTTCGGTGAAGGCGTCGCCACCAAGCGCCACGAGCTCGTCGATGAATTCGGCCCGGCGCGGGTACGCAACACGCCGCTGGCTGAAGGCATCATTGCCGGTACGGCGGCCGGCGCCGCCGCCACCGGGCTGCGACCGGTGATCGACCTGCTCTTCGCCCCCTTCCTGTGCTACGCGATGGACGAGTTGGTGAATAGCGCCGGCAAGCTGCGCTTCATCTCCGGCGGCCAGTTTGCTTTCCCTATGGTCACCCTGGCGATGACCGGCGGCGGCTGGGGCGTCGGCGCGCAGCACAACCACAACAACGAGGCCTGGTTCGTGCATAGCCCTGGCTTGAAGGTGCTCATGCCCTCATCTGCCGGCGACTTCAAGGGCCTGCTGAAGAGCGCCATCCGCGACGACAACCCGGTGCTGTTCTTCATCGATCTGGCATTGCTCCATCAACCGGGCGAAGTGCCGGAGGGCGAGCACATCGTGCGACTGGGCATGGCCAATGTCCTGCGCCAGGGCACTGACGTCACGCTGGTCTCCTACGGCAAGACCGTGCATGCCTGCCTGGCGGCGGCAGCACAACTGGCCGACGCGGGGATCTCCGCCGAAGTCATCGACCTGCGAAGTCTGAAACCGCTGGACGGAGCCGCCATCGTCGCTTCGGTGCACAAGACCGGCCGACTGGTGGTGGTCCATGAAGCCGCCCGGATGGCTGGTGTCGGCGCCGAAATCGCCGCGCAGGTGGCGGAACATGCCTTTGCCAGCCTGCGGGCACCGATCATTCGGCTTGGCGGCCCGGACGCGCCAGCCGCCGCCAGCCACCCGCTGGAACAGGCCTTCGCACCGGACGTGCCGGCGATCTTCGCTGCCGCACTAAGCCTCTGCCATTGACCCTCCCGCCTCGACCTCGACTACCGCTTCTGCCGCCGTCGGCAGGCTCGCACACCAACACGAACGGAGAACCTCATGAAGACTCGCGCCATCACCACCTCGTCGTTTTGTATTGTTTCTCTCCTCACCCTGGGCCTGGGCTCGGCCGCTTCCGCCGCTTCCGGCGCGTCCGGAACATCTGCCGACAAGGCGACGATACAGCGCGGCGCCTTGCTGGTCGGCATCGGGGGCTGCGCGGACTGCCACACGCCCTTCAGGATGGGCGCCAGCGGCCCGGAAAAGGATGTCGCGCGCGGCCTTTCCGGCCATCCGGCGAAGCTCCACCTGAGCAGCCCGCCGAAACTCGACAGCGACTGGAACTGGGCGGGGTCGGCAACGATGACCGCGTTCGTCGGCCCGTGGGGAATCACCTACGCCGCCAACCTAACACCCGACAGGGAAACCGGCATCGGTGGCTGGACAGAACGCGATTTTCTCAACACCATGCGCACCGGAAAGCACCTTGGCATCGCCCGGCCGATCATGCCGCCGATGCCCTGGCAGGCACTGGCCGGGCTACCGACGGCCGACCTCAAGGCGATATACGCCTACCTGATGGCGCAGCCCGCGGTCAGCAATCGTGTGCCGGACTATCGGCCGGCCGACCGGGATTAGCGCGGGCACTCTTTGGCGCCGCTGTCGGCCTCGGGAACGAGCGGCGTGCCGGCAGCAACCTCACGCACCCCTCCGTTGTCTGATACTCAGTCGCTACGTGATGACAGAAGGAGGAGGCCATGCAACAGCAAGCACTGCAGCGAATGCAGCGATGCGCGCTCGGAACGAGGCAACGGCAGTGGACCGCTCCAGCCGAGTCGACGGACGGAACGACCGGACCCGGAGCGTCGCCATTGCTGACCGCCAGCCGCGCGCTGGCTCTACTTTGTATGCTTGGCGCTGCCGGCGCACATGCGGAAGACATTGTAATCCGGATGCTCGACGCGTCTGCGGACGGTCCGCTGGCCTTCGACCCCGGTTTTGTCAAAGCCACGCTCGGCGACACGTTGGTCTTCAGCCCGTCGAGCAAGGGACACACGACGGAAAGCTTACTCGTTCCCGATGGCGCCAAGCCATGGAAGAGCGGCTACGACAGCGAAACCCGAATCACGGTCGAGAAGGAGGGGCTCTACCTCTACGGGTGCGAGGCACACCGCAGGATGGGCATGGTCGGCGTCGTGCAGGTCGGTCAACCGGTCAATCTCGACGCAGCAACGGCATTCGCCAAGGCTGAAAGCGCGCACTTCGTCATGAACGGGGATCGCTTGATGAGGGAACTGGCACGGGTACGCTGAGCGGGTTCTGCTGCTGGTCGCGCAGTCCCGCATTCCCCGTCATCTTCCACGCGGCTGGCCCGCCGGATGACAGCGAGGTCAAGCGCGCGCGAGCGTTAATCCGTGGCAAGACCGCTCCGGCGAACAGCTCGCCAGCCAGGCCGCAGCACGCCTGCCTGTCTGTCTGCCTTCATGAGCAACGAGGCTCCAGGAAACATCTTCCTTCGGTCCGGAAGCACTGAAGCGGCGATTTCGGCCGCAAGAACGACGCACACCGTCCTCGCGCTCTGGGGGGTTGGTCATGCCTCGGGGAGTGCGTGAAGGGGCCGGACCGACGGCCTGGCACCGATGCGTTTCTCTTTCATCGCCATTCGACGTTGGCTGCCGGCCAGGATAATCGATAGCCCAGCCCGGCAATCTTGTGGCAGTATTTCGTGCGGTAAGCGGTCGTGCAGCAAATTCAGTCACTTTCCGGCGACCCGGGCATTACTTGAGCGAGAGAGACCATGGCATTTCTAAGCTGGCGGGAGGACTACCGCGTCGGCGTCGAACACATCGACGAGGAGCATCGCGGCCTTTTCGAGCTGATCAACGAGTTCCATGACCGTCACCGCGGCGGCGCTGACCCGAAGGACCTCGCAAAAGTCCTCAACGATCTGGTCCAGTACGCCGAAGAGCATTTTCGTCACGAAGAACAGACGATGCTGGAGAACGAGTATCCCGCTCATGCTGCGCATTGCCGAATGCACGAGGAACTGTATCTGGCAATCTTTCGCCTCTCCGAGGAACTCGCCGCCGACTCGTCGTCGATGACCATGGACACCCACAGCTTCCTGCGTAACTGGTTGGTGAGCCATATCCTGACGCACGATCTCCAGTTTGCCGATTATCTTGCGCTGCGTGCGGAAACGGCAAGACGTGAACAAGAGAACAGGCGCGCAAGCGAAACACCAGAAGACGAAGGCTAGCGCACCTGGCATGCGGCCGCGGAGCACGCGCTGCCACCACTGCGTTTGAGGCGTCGCCTGTCGGTCGCCTGTCGATTACCGCTTGAACGCGAGCGCGGTCTGTGCCACATTTCCAGCCTCTCGCGCCTGAGGGGATTTGACGTGTTCGCTCACGGCGCCGACCAGCAAGCACGGCCGAACGTCCGTCGAGCCATTCGGCGTGCCGCAACGGGCAACGACAATGGGTGCTGCATCTGCCGCAGCCCTGCAGCAAATGCATGGCTCTCGTACCAGGAACGGGGAGACAACATGAAATACGTGATTTGGGTACTCTGGCCGGCCTTCATTGCCGCCGGCATCGCCGAGACGATCTTCTTCACGATGATCGATCCACGCCAGCTCTACCTGTTCGGGCAACTCGTCGAATGGTCGGTTACGGCCACCTATTCGACGGGATTTCTGCTCTTCTGGCTGGTCTGCATCGGCTCCAGCCTGATGACCTATCTGATGATGCCGACCGACGCCAAGGACGCGCTGCGCAAGGCAGCCGGTGATCGTGACGATCTCGCCCGGCCTAGACGCCGTGAACAGGGCGGCGTCGGACGCTAGATCGACGACAGGCCGCTATCGAGGTCGTTCTGCAGGTCGACGACGCCTTCGAGACCGACGGCGATGCGCAGCAGATCCTCGGTCACGCCTGCCGCCGCACGCTGCTCCGGTGTGATGCGACCGTGCGTCGTCGAGGCCGGATGGGTCAGCGTCGTCTTGGTATCGCCGAGGTTGGCGGTAATCGACAGCAGGCGGCAGCTGTCCACGACCTTCCAGGCTTCCTGGCGCGCACCCTTGACGGTAAACGAGACGATCGCCCCGCCGCTCTTCTGTTGCCGGAGAGCCAGATCGAACTGTGGGTGTGAAGGCAGGCCGGGATAGAACACGCGCGCCACCCGCGGATGATGTTCCAGCCATTGCGCCAGTTGCAGCGCCCTGGCGGACTGGGCCTGCATGCGAATCTGCAGCGTCTCCAGGCCTTTGAGCAACACCCAGGCGTTGAATGCGGAGAGCGTCGGCCCGGCGGTGCGCAGGAACTTGAAGACCTCGTCGGTCAGCGTTTTCGGCCCGGCGACGGCACCGCCGAGCACTCGGCCCTGACCATCCAGGTATTTGGTCGCCGAATGCAGCACCAGGTCCGCGCCGAGCTCGAGCGGACGCTGCAGAATCGGTGTGCAGAAGCAGTTATCTACCACCACCAGCACCCCCCGGCTGTGCGCAACGGCGACCAGAGCCGCGATATCGGCGATGGCGGTCAGCGGATTCGACGGCGTCTCGAGAAACAGCAGCTTCGTTTCCGGCCGGATCGCCGCGTCCCAGGCAGCAACGTCGGTCTGGGAAACAAAGCTGGTCTGGATCCCGAAGCGCGGCATGATCGTACCGAGCAGTTGTTGCGTGGCACCAAAAAGCCCCGTCGAGGCAACGATATGGTCGCCACTGCTGCACAAGGCCATGACCAGCGAGAGTATCGCGGACATTCCCGATGCTGTGGCCACGCACGCCTCGGCGCCTTCGAGCGCTGCGAGCCGATGCTGAAAGGCCGCGACGGTCGGGTTGGTGAAACGCGAGTACACATTGCCTTCTTCTTCACCCGAGAACCGGGCGGCAGCCTGTGCGGCGCTGTCGAAGACAAAGCTCGAGGTCAGGTAGAGCGCCTCGCTGTGCTCGTTGAACTGGCTGCGTTCCTGACCCTCGCGTACGGCCAGCGTCTCCAGGGTATAGTCGCGAGAGGATTGCATCGGTTCCATCTTGCTCAGTCCACCGACATCAGGTTCAGCTGCAACTGGTTGGACGACCAGAGTTCCTCCCGAGCCGCCATGCCGTAGCCTTCCCGGGCCAGTTCGATGGCATTCAGATACGCCGGGCTGACATCGCCGGTAATATAAGAGCCGTCAAAGCACGACGTATCAAAGCAGCACAGCGAAGGTTTCAGTTCTCGGATCGACGCTTTCAGTGCATCAAGATCCTGGTAGACCAGGGCATCCGCACCAATTTCGCGGGCAATCTCCTCGCCACTGCGCCCGGTCGCGATCAATTCACTGCGTGTCGGCATGTCAATTCCATAGACATTGGGGTAGCGCACCGGCGGCGACGCGGAAGCGAAGTAGACCTTCAGCGCGCCCGCAGCCCTCGCCATTTCTACGATCTCGCGGCTGGTCGTGCCACGCACGATCGAATCATCGACCAGCAGTACGCGCTTGCCCCTGAATTCCTGCGCAACGGTGTTGAGTTTCTGGCGAACGGAACGTTTGCGTGTCGCCTGACCGGGCATGATGAAAGTGCGGCCGATATAGCGGTTCTTGACGAAACCCTCGCGATAGGGGACACCGATGCGCTGCGCCAGCTGCATAGCCGAAGGCCGGCTCGAATCCGGGATCGGGATGACCACGTCGATCTCCTCGACGGGAATATGCTTCACCAGCTTGTCGGCCAGATGCTCGCCCATGTGCAGGCGCGCCTCGTAGACCGACACCCCGTCGATCACCGAGTCTGGCCTTGCCAGATAGACGAACTCGAAGATGCAGGGAGCAAGCGCAGAACTCCGCGCACATTGACGCTGGTGCATGCGGTGATCGAGGTCGATGAAGATCGCTTCGCCCGGATCGACGTCGCGCAGCACCTTGAAGCCAAGGGTGTCGAGCGCCACCGACTCGGAAGCAAACAGGTACTCGGTTCCCTCGAGGGTCTCATTGGTGCCGAAGACCAGCGGACGAATGCCAAACGGGTCACGGAAGGCGAGCATGCCGTAACCGGCGATCATCGCCACCACCGCATAGGCGCCACGGCAGCGGCGGTGAACGGCCGCCACCGCGCCAAAGATGGTATCCAGGTCCAGGCGACAGCCCTTGGCTGTCGCCTGCAGTTCATGCGCGAGCGCGTTGAGCAGCACTTCGGAATCGGAGTGGGTGTTGATGTGTCGCAGGTCCTGACGGAACATTTCTTCCTTCAACTGCTCGGTATTGGTCAGGTTGCCGTTGTGCCCGAGAACGATGCCAAAGGGTGAGTTGACATAGAAAGGCTGCGAGAGCGACGAATCGAACGCTGAACCGGCGGTCGGGTAACGGCAGTGCGCAATACCCATGTTGCCCGGAAGAGCGCGCATGTTGCGCGTACGGAAGACGTCGCGAACCAGACCGGACGCCTTGTGCATATGGAAGGCATCGTTCTCGACCGTGGCAATACCGGCCGCGTCCTGACCGCGATGCTGCAGGACCATCAACCCGTCATAAAGCAACTGGTTTACCGGTGTGGTTGCGACAACCCCGAGAATCCCGCACATAGCTTTCTTCCTAGCCGAATCTGATTCGTTTAGTCACTTCTGACGGCAGCCACGGCTTGCTGGCCAGAACTGCCGTTTCGAGTGGCGCCGAAAAGTACGCGTCACTCCACCACTTCTCTTTGGGCAGCGAGGTCATGCCACCGACGGCCACCAGGACCAGGACGATAAGCACACCGCGGGCAGCCCCGAAGACGATTCCCAGCAGACGATCGGTCAAAGTCATTCCCAGCGCCTTGAGCAGGCTTCGTACCGCCAGACGCAGCAACGCCATCAACACCAGAACGGCGACGAATATCGCCACCCAGCCGGCGACCAGCCGCAACGCCGGATCAGCGATCGAGGTAAACCCCTGCGCTGCCAGCGATCCCCACCAGCGCGCCGCGAAGAAGGCAAGTACCCAGGCCACCAGCGCGATGATCTCGCCAACCACGCCGCGCCACATGCCGAGCACCAGAGAAACGGCGACGACGAAGAGCACGACATAGTCGAAAACGGTCATGACCGGCCGGCGACGACTCCGCCAACGCCAATTCGTTTCAGTTTGTCGAGCGCTTTCTCGGCCGCCTCGCGATTCGGGAAGGGACCGGCGCGCACGCGCGTTCGCTTGCCAGCCGGCGAGTTGAGGATTTCGGTATAGGTCGGTACGCCGACTCCCTTGATTCTAATGAGCAGCTTCTTGACGTTGTCCGGATTCGCGAAAGCACCGACCAGAATGACATACTGGCCATTTGCCGCAGCCGGCGGGGCTTCCGGCTTCTTGTCGATCTCCGGGGCACGTGTCGCTGCCGGTTTTTCAGTCTTCTTTACGGCCGGCTTGTCGACCGGCTTCTCGACCGGCTTGGCGGTGGCCTTCTGCGGCGCCTTCTCGGGCTCGCCGCCAGAGGGCTCGTCCGCCGGCGGCGCCACGTCGGCAGGCACCATGACCGCTCGCTCCTGGCCATCGCCAGCCAGTGCCGAAGACGACCTGGCCGCCAGTTCCTTGGGGTCGAAGGGCAGCTGATCCTGCCCGGGAATTCGAATCTGGACCTCCTGCACCGGTTGCTTCGGCTCGTCATCCATGACCATTGGCAGGATCACCGCGGCCAATCCGGCAATGGCCACCGCGCCGACCAGGCGGCGACGGGCCTTCTTCTTCAGGTGTAGTTGTGGGTCGGACGATTCAGTCATCGGTAGCGTGGAATCCACTTGCGTCGCTTCGATCAGCGACCGCTCTGCATGCTGCGCATGACGGCCGCGACCGTGTAGAACGATCCAAAGACGGCGATTCTATCATTTTCACCAGCCAGCTTGACAGAACGCGCGAAGGCTTGCGCTGCTGACGGCAGGCACTCTACCCTGCCGCCCAGGGCGGCAGCCTCGACCACCGCCGCCAAGGCGGCAGCCGACGCGCCGCGCGGCCCGTCGAGATCGGCCATCAGCCAGAGATCGATCTTGCCCGCCAGCGGCAGCAGCGAGCCGGCAAGGTCCTTGTCTGCGAGCATGCCGACGACGGCGATCGTTGTCGCAAAGAAGCCCATGCCGCCAAGACCATCGGCAAGCCCGGCAACGGCCTGCGGGTTATGGGCGACATCGAGGATGATCGCCGGCCGCCCCGGCAGGACCTGGAAACGCGCCGGCAGGTCAAGCTCGATCAGCCCGCGCCGCACGGCCTGCATCGACACCGGCAGTCGCTGCTTGAGCACGTCTACTGTAGCCAGCGCAGCGCAGGCGTTGCGCAACTGCGCTGCGCCGCGCAGGCAGGGATTCGCCAGTCCACCTCTCCGCAAGCCGTTGCGCCCCCAGAAAGTCCACTGCGTGTGGTCCCCGAAATAACCGAAATCCCTGCCCAGCACCTGCAGATCGGCGCCAACGGCCTGGGCATGTTCGAGCAACGACGGGGGCGGATCGGGATCGGCGCAGAGCGCCGCTTTGCCGGCGCGAAAGATGCCCGCCTTCTCGAAGCCGATCGATGCGCGTGTCAAACCGAGCCAGTCGGTATGATCGAGCGCTATGCTGCTTACGATCGCACAATCGGCATCGTAAGCGTTGACCGCGTCGAGCCGTCCGCCCAGGCCGACTTCCAGAATAAGGACCTCGACCTGCTCGGCGTCGAAGACCTCGAGGGCCGCAAGGGTCCCGAACTCGAAATAGGTCAGCGCGACGCCAGCGGCAGCCTGTCGCGCCGCCTCGACGCGGGCAAAGGCCGTGCACAGGAGTTCATCAGCCACCGCCCGGCCATCAACGCGCACCCGCTCGTTGTACTCGAGCAGGTGCGGCGAGGTGTAACAGCCGACCCGGTAACCGGCAAAACGATAGATCGCTTCCAGATAGGCGCAGGTCGATCCCTTGCCGTTGGTACCGCCGACGGTGATCAGCGGACAGCCTTGCTGCTGGCCGAGGACCTGCTTGACGCGCAGGACACGTTCCAGCCCCAGCTGGATCCCTGCCTGCCCCCTGGGGTGAAGACCTTCGAGGTGTACCAGCCAGTCCGCCAGGGAGCGGGTGCCGGCGACCACCGCTGCCACGCCATCCTGCCCTGGGCTCACTTCCGCGTGCTCACTTCGGCGCAGGCTGCCTCTGCAACAGCGCCAACACGGCTGCCACCCGGTCCTTCATCTCGCGGCGGTCGACGATCATGTCGATGGCACCCTTCTCGAGCAGGAACTCGGAGCGCTGGAAACCCTCCGGCAGGGTTTCGCGAACTGTCTGCTCGATGACGCGCGGGCCGGCAAAACCGATCAAGGCCCCTGGCTCCGCGATCACCACGTCGCCGAGGAAAGCGAAGGATGCCGACACTCCGCCCATGGTCGGGTCGCTGAGGATCGAAATGAACGGCAGCTTGGCCTGCGCAAGCTGGGTCAGCACCGCCGTCACCTTGGCCATCTGCATCAGCGAGAAAAGACCTTCCTGCATGCGCGCACCGCCGGAAGCGGAAACACAGACGAAAGGCCGGCGCTGCTCGACCGCCGCCTGCACGCCACGCACGAAGCGCTCGCCAAGAACCGACCCCATCGAACCGCCCATGAAGTTGAACTCGAAAACGGCGAGGACCACCGGCAGGGTCTTCATCGTTCCCTGCATGACAACCAGTGCCTCGCTCTCGCCGGTATTCTCGGCCGCTTCCTGGAGGCGCTCCGGATAGCGGCGACTGTCCTTGAAGGCCAGCGAATCGACCGGCAAGACCTCGTCGCCGATTTCGGTGCGCCCCTCCTCATCGAGCAGCAACTCGATCCGCGCGCGCGCGTCGAGGCGCATGTGATGGCCACACTTGGGGCAGACGTGACAGTTGCTGACCAGATCGGTGGCGTAGAGCACCGCCTCGCAGCTGGGGCACTTGCTCCACAGGCCTTCTGGCAGAGCCGACTTGCGGGCAGAACCGGCGGCATTCCTCTTGATCTTCGGCGGTAACAGCTTGCTCAACCAGCTCATGGCGTTCCTCGCGACGGATTCGTTGCGGCATCTATCCCCTGACGGATTTCTGCAACCAGGGCACGGACTTTTTCACAGGCGTCGTCTGGTGACGAGCGTTCGAGTTCTTCGATGATGCGGCTGCCGATGACCACGCCATCGGCAAGCTCGGCCACCGCGGCGGCCGTCGCCGCGTCACGGATTCCGAAACCGACCCCAACCGGTACCCCGGTTCGCGCCCTGATCTCCGGGATGCGGGCAGCAACCGCGGCAACGTCGAGCGATGCCGCACCGGTGACACCTTTCAAAGACACGTAGTAGATATAGCCACTGGCCAGGGCGGCGACCTGCGCGATGCGCGCCTCGCCGGAAGTCGGCGCCAACAGGAAGATCGGATCGAGAGCATGCCGGTGCAGGATCTGCGCGAAGTTGGCTGCCTCCTCCGGTGGATAATCGACCACCAGGACGCCGTCCACGCCGGCGTCGAAAGCCGCCGCAGCGAAGGCATCCACCCCCATCGACTCGATCGGGTTGGCGTAGCCCATCAGTACGATCGGAGTCTCGTTGTCATCGGCGCGAAAATTGGCGACCATTTCGAGGACCCGCCGCAGACTTACGCCCTTCGCCAGCGCGCGCTCGGAAGCACGCTGGATGGTCGGCCCATCGGCCATCGGATCGGAAAACGGCACGCCCAGTTCAATGACATCGGCACCGGCGAGAACCAGCGTATGCAGCAGGGGAACGGTCAGCACCGGATCCGGGTCACCGGCGGTGATGAAAGGGATCAGCGCCTTGCGCCCTTGCGCCTGCAGACGCTCGAAAACGGCCTTGATTTTCGACATGGTCAGAATTTGATGCCCGATTTATCGGCAACGGTGTGCATATCCTTGTCACCACGACCCGAGAGGTTGACCAGCAGGATCCGGTCCTTCGCCAGGGTCGGTGCCAACTGGCTGGCGTAGGCCAGCGCATGGCTCGACTCGAGGGCCGGAATGATGCCCTCCAGGCGGCAGAGGTCATGGAAGGCCTGCAGCGCTTCGGCGTCACCGACGCTGACATATTCGGCACGGCCATTGTCCTTGAGCCAGGCGTGCTCCGGGCCGACACCAGGATAATCGAGCCCGGCCGAAATCGAATGCGTCTCGATGATCTGGCCATTCTCGTCCTGCAGCAGATAGGTGCGGTTGCCATGCAGAACACCGGGACGACCTGCAGTCAGCGAGGCCGCATGATGTCCCGTCGCGATCCCTTCTCCGGCCGCTTCGACGCCGATGAGACGCACACCGGCAAGCGGAATATAGGGATGAAAGATGCCCATCGCATTGGAGCCACCGCCGACGCAAGCAATCACTGCATCGGGCTGGCGGCCACACTGCTCCTGCATCTGAATGATCGACTCGCGGCCGATTACCGCCTGGAAGTCGCGCACCATCATTGGATAGGGGTGCGGCCCGGCAACCGTACCGATGATGTAGAAGGTATCGGAAACCTGCGTCACCCAGTCGCGCATGGCTTCATTGAGCGCGTCCTTGAGAGTTCTTGAACCGCTGTTGACCGGCACCACGGTCGCCCCGAGCAGCTTCATCCGGTAGACATTTGCCAGCTGCCGCTGGATATCGTCCGCGCCCATGTAGACGACGCATTCCATGCCATAACGTGCGGCCACCGTCGCCGTCGCCACGCCGTGCTGGCCGGCGCCGGTCTCGGCGATGACCCGCGGCTTGCACATGCGCCGCGCCAGCAGCGCCTGGCCGATGCAGTTGTTGATCTTGTGCGCGCCGGTGTGGTTGAGGTCTTCGCGTTTCAGAAAGATCTGCGCGCCGCCAAGCAACTCCGACCAGCGCCTGGCGTGATAGATCGGGCTGGGCCGGCCGACGTAGTGCTTGAGTTCATGATCGAATTCGGCGATGAATTGCGGATCGCATTGAGCGCTGGCGTAAGCCTCCTTCAGTTCATCGAGCGCGGCGATCAGGGTTTCAGAGACGAAGACGCCGCCGTACTGGCCGAAGTGGCCGGCGGCGTCAGGCAGATCATAATTCTCAACGACCATCAACAATCTCCTTGCGGCGGCCGGAAACGACGCACATGCCGCCCATAAAACAGCTGACGCACCGTCGCCGCTTCGGGTGTGTCTGGCCGGATGAAAGAAGCGGCAGCCGCACGGCAGGCCGGTCTGGTTGCAGAGCAGCATTCACGCAGCAGTTCCCGCGTCAGTTGCTGCCCGCTGCCTCCGCCACCCGCACCGCAGCCATGAAAGCCCGAATCTTGCTGGCATCCTTGATTCCCTGGCACGCCTCTACGCCCGACGAGACGTCGACCGCCGCCGGCCGCACGCGACGGACGGCTTCAGCAACGTTGCCGGCATCGAGACCGCCCGACAGGATCAGCGGCTTGCCCAGCGAGGGCGGCACCAGCGACCAGTCGAATACCTTTCCGCCCCCGCCGTAACCCTCGACGAAGGCATCGAGAAGCATCGCCTGCGCCGACGGAAAGCCAGCCGCGTATTGTACCAAATTCAGCCCGGGCCTGACGCGTGCAGCCTTGATATAGGGGCGATCGAACTGCCGGCAATAGGCCTCGTCTTCGTCGCCGTGGAACTGCAGCAGGTGGATCGGCACCGCCGCCAATGTTGCTCGGACCTGCGCCGGATCGGCGTTGACGAACAACCCGACAAGGCTGACAAAAGGCGGCACCGCGCATGCCAGTGCTGCCGCCGTCTGCAGATCGACGAAGCGTGGACTCGGTGGATAGAAAACCAGGCCGAGCGCGTCGGCACCGGCCTGCACGGCGCACGCCAGATCGTCGCGGCGAGTCAGTCCGCAAATCTTGACGCGTGGCGGTATTGACATCGGCGTATGGCGGCTCACAGGCGGGGCGCGACGGGCAGCAAGTCGGTCTCTTCAGGAGGCGGCAAGCCCCAGTGCGACGGGTATCTGACTGCTGCCAGATAGAGCCCTGCGGCGGCAAATGTCGGCGCCGCCAGGCGGCGGTCGCCGGCCGCGAGCAGTTCGGCGACCCACTCCGGGGGACGCTTTCCCTTGCCCACATGAACCAGACTTCCGACCAGATTGCGCACCATATGATGAAGAAATGCAGATGCCTCGAAATCGAAGACGAGAAACTCGCCAAGACGCTTGATGTCTGCCTTGTGCATGGTCTTTATCGGCGAGTTGGCCTGGCACTCCGCGGCACGAAAAGCCGAGAAATCGCGCTCACCCAGCAGCAGCCCGGCGGCGGAGCGCATGGCGCCAAGGTCAAGCGCCTGATGATACCAGCCCACTCTGCCTGGCCAAAGCCCGCTCCGGTGTGCGCGGTTGAGCAGCAGATAGCGATAGTGCCGGGCGCAGGCCGAAGCGCGAGCGTGGAAGGCGTCGTCCACCGCTTGCGCCCAACGGACTGCGACTGCAGCCGGCAGGAAGGTATTCACTCCGCGCACCCATGAAAACATCGGCCGATCGAGGGTGGTGTCGAAATGCACGACCTGCCCCAGCGCATGCACGCCGGTGTCCGTACGCCCGGCACAAATGACGCGCAGTGGTATCCCGGCGAACCGCAACAGGGCGTCCTGCAGCGCATCCTGAACGGTAGCGCCACCCGGCTGCGTCTGCCAGCCACGAAAACCACTGCCATCATACTCGACGGCCAGGGCGATTCGCATGCCCTAGACCTGCCGGAAAAAGAAGGCCACCACCCCGCCGACGGCGACCAGCATGATCAACAGGTCGACCCACGAGAAGCGTCGATCAGCGAGTTCGAGCACCTCGTCAGTACGGGTAACTGGCGCCTCGAGCAGAATCCGCCAGTCGCGAGGACGCGGCAGCGCCTCGATGTAGCGCATCACCAGCAACAGCCGGACCACACCGCGTTCGGGTGCAAGGCCGCAGCATCGCAATGGCTGCAGCAGGCGATGCGTGGCGGTCAGCAGGTCGGGCACAGGCATCCATTCCAGAAGCGCTGCCACCGCCATCAAGGCCAGCAACAGGCGACCAGCATGCGTCAAGGCGTCGCGCAGGCCTTCGCACGACGGGGCGAGGGCGCCGCTCCAGACGGGCTCGCCAGCGCCCCCCCAGGCGAGGATGACAAACAGCGACAGGAACAGCCAGCGCGTGCGCCAGGCCAGCAGTGCACCGCGGCGCAGCGCCGCAACCCCGAAGAATGGCAGAATCAGCAAGGCCGCCAGCAGCTGCCGGCCGGCCAGGGACTGGCTGGCCAGCAGGAGCAGAAGCCAGACGACGAGTTGGGTTGCTGGATGCACGGCGGCCTTCCTGCTAGCGTGCCAAGCGCTCGACAGGGCGCCGCTCAGGACGATACGGCGGCCGGAAGCCGGCCATCGGTGTGGACTTACTCGCGCAGTTCGCCGAGGATTGCCTGTGCGGCTTCCCGTTGCGCCGCATCGCCGTCCTTGAGAACTTCCTGAAGGAGTTCACGCGCCCCTTCCAGATCGCCCATTTCCTGATAGGCCTTGGCCAGGTCGATCTTGGTGGCCACCTCTTCGCTCGAACTGATCTCGGGCTCCGCAGGCCGATCCATCTCCGAGCCGAACGCAGAATCCAGCCGGCTGTCGTCCTCGGCCACCGAGAAATCGGGATTGACCTCGGTATCTTCCTGTTCCGTATCGAAGACCGAAGCGGGCGAATCGCTGGCAACCGGATCAGCGGCAGCGGGCCGACCATCGTCCTCCAGATCCAGGCTGAGCGCCGACATGTCGAATGATGGATGCTGCATTCCCTCGCCGAGAACGGTGGACTCGGTCAGCTTGACATCGAACTCGAGCGAGTCGACGCCTGCCGCACCGATATCAAGCACCTCGTCAGGCTCCATCAGCGGAACCGCCTGTGTTTCAGCGGCAGCGTCGGCGGCCTCCTCGTCCGGCCGCTCGCTACCCAGATCGAATTCGAAATCGAGGCCTGCGCCAGGCTGCGACGACGTCTCATGCGAGCCCGGAGCGATCAGCATCGTCTCTTCCAGCGCACCGACCTGCTCCACCGGCGTCGGCGGCGCATCAGGTTCAGCCTCATCAAGCCCGCCATGCGGCACCGTCAGCGCTTCGGGCAAGGAGCTTTCCAGATCGAAATCGAGGACATTCCCTGGCTCCGGATTCGGGAACGAGAGCGTCGTCTCGAGGAAGGCATCGTCAGCGGCAGGCGCTTCTTGCTTCGCGCCGTCGCTTCCGACGCCGGTACCGAGATCGAAATCGAGATCCGCCAGGTCGGTCGGCTCCGGAGCCACTGTTCTTTCCGTCGCCACCTCGTCAGCCGCGCCAGCCTCGGCCAGCCCAGCCGGCCTGACGACCGTGTCCTCCTGCGCTTCGCCTGGCGTCGCGCGTTTGACGACCATCGTCTTTTCGTAGGGCGGTTCGACGACCATCGCATCGTCGTCGGCTGGACGTCCAACGGCGATCGTCTTCTCGCTCGGATCCACGTACATCGGACCGGCTTCGACGGCTGCGGGCTTCTGCTCGGCAGCTGCTGCCTGGGAGGTGCCGCCAAACAGCGGGTTTCCGGGGTCGAGCTGCAGGCCCATGGCGGCGGCCTTTTCCCATTCGACGCCAAGCCCGCCGGTAGCGTTGAACAGCTCGGTCGCCAGTGTATCGAACGGCTTGACATCCCGGCGCCCAAAGTATATTTCGAGCAGCTTCAGATGGATGGCATGACGCTCGGGATCCTTCTGCCTGGCCTCGAGAAGGATCTCTTCGGCCTGCGCATCCCGCCCATAGGCCATATAGACATCCGCCTCGGCAACGGGATCGACTTCATCGGTATCGATGCTGCCCGGACCCGCCTGACTGAAATCGGTTTGCGCCATCGAATTCGACGTATCGACGCTCTGTCCACCGGTGCTACGGAAGACCGAGTTGGCCACCAGGCTGTCGCCGCTCTGAGGAGCGAGCGTGCTGGTCGTATCCAGAGACCTGTCCCCGCCCTGGCGACGGCGGCGGGCAAGCCAATAGGCAGCCAGGAGCGCGAGGATGCCACCAGCTGCCCCCATCGCCGGCGTACTGCTCAGCAAGCCTTCGAGGAAACCCGGTTCTTCGGGTGGCGTCACCACGACCACCTTTGCCTTCGGCGCTTCGACCGGCTTCGGCGGCTCGGCGGGCTTCGGCGCTTCGGCGGCTGGCTTCGGTTCCTCCGCCTTGATCTCGCTCCTGGCTTCCTCGGGCTTCGGCACTGCCGGAACGGCTTCGACCGGCCGGCTTTCGGCAGGCTTGTCCATTGGCATCGCGGCAGCCGCAGGGGCAGCGGCAGCGGGAACTGCCGCTCCGGCCGCCGCGGTCGGGGCGACAGATGCAGTCGGTGCCGGCTGGCCAGCGGCCTGCCTTTCCAGTTCGGCCAGACTCTGACTCTTCAACTCGACCAGTCGCTGCAACTCGGCCACATTCCTCTCGAGCGCTGCCAGTCGCTCGTTGGCTTCCTTGAGCGCCTGCTCCTTGGCGATCAGATCCTCGTCGCTGCGCCGCGACGCGGGGGCGGTCTTGCCACCGGGAAGCTCGCTCTTCGACACTTTGAGCTGATCTTTGGGCTCGGCCAGCGGGGCCGCACTGTCTTCGACCTTGGCCGTAATCTTGCCGGACGTCTGCTGCCGCGCCGCCTCTTCGCCAGCCGGCGCGTCGGCAGCAGTCGCGGCAAGCTTGCGGCGATACGCACTCCAGTCGGATGACTGGGCAATGACGACTTTCCTGGCTTCGTTCGTCGAGATCGATTCGAGGCTGCTCTTTTCCGGGATGGTCAGGATCTTGCCAGCACGCAGGCGGTTCATGTTGCCGCGGTCAAAGGCGTCCTCGTTGGCGCGGAACAAGCCGACCAACATCTGATCCAGCGAAACCCCGTCGGGCCGTGTTTCGCGAGCGATCTTGCTTAGCGTCTCGCCGCGCTGGACGAGGTGCGTACCGCCACCGGCGGACGGAGCCCGTGGCTGTGGCTCGGGCCGTGGAGTTACGGCTCGCCGCGGCGGCCCCGAGCGCGCCGGCCCGGCGCTCGCCAGCGGCCTGGCAACGACGGCAGGAGCCGCCCCGGCCGCCACCTTGGCAGCAAATTCGGGAGGATCCAGCAGGAACGTGTAGTCACGCACCAAACGCCCCGTTGCCCAGTTGAGTTCGAGGAGCAAATCGATGAATGGGTCGTTGATCGGACGATCAGAACTCAGTCTTATGATCGACCGGCCACCCGGATTCTTGGCGATGGCGAAGCGGATGCCGAGCAGCGTTGACGCGTAGTCGACCCCCGCCCGCCTGAACTCCTCGGGAGAAGCAAGCTGCGCCTGCATTTCCGAGATCTCTTCACGCGTCGCAAAGACCTCCACCTCGGCGCGCAAGGGCTGCCCAAGAGCCGAGAAGACGGTAATCTTGCCCAAACCCGCGGCCTCGGCGGCCACAGGCACCGCCGCAAGCGCCAGAGATGACGCCACCGCCCATACCGAGGTCCGCATTCTGAGAGTCATTGCTGTTTGAGGTATCTTTTTGGCCACGGCGCCACCCTGAGCGTCGAAATCGGGATTATTAAAATAACATCATGAAGTTAGCCATGCAAGCTAAACTTGCTTCTGAATCCGCGCCTGCCAGAAGCTGCGAAGGCGCTTCCAAGCGTCCCGATTTTTTGTTACACATCAATCAGTTATCGACCAGTATGCGGAGCATGCGCCGAAGCGGCTCGGCCGCACCCCAGAGCAGTTGATCGCCAACCGTGAAGGCACCGAGGTACTCTGGCCCCATCGCCAGCTTGTGCAGACGACCGACCGGAACCGTCAAGCGCCCGGTAACGGCAGCCGGAGTCAGCTCCCGCTCGCTGAGCTCGCGCTCGTTCGGAACGACCTGAACCCACGGATTGGCTTGCGCGATGATGTCGTTGACTTCGTCGAGGGGCACGTCGCGCCTGAGCTTGATGGTCAGTCCCTGCGAGTGGCAGCGCATCGCGCCGACGCGCACGCAGAGCCCGTCGACCGGAATACTGCCCGGCGAGCGGAACGGTGGGCGACCGAGAATCTTGTTGCACTCCGCCCCCCCCTTCCACTCTTCCTTCGACTGACCGCATTCGACCTGCGCGTCGATCCACGGGATGACGCTGCCTGCCAGCGCGGTGTTGCGGAAGTTGGCGGTTGGAAAGCCGGCCGAACGCATGGTTTCTGCAACTTTGCGATCGATGTCGAGAATCGCCGCAGCCGGTTGTGCCAGTTCCACCTTCACCGCATCATGCAACGCGCCCATCTGCAGCAGTAGTTCGCGCATGTTCTGGGCGCCGGCGCCGGAAGCCGCCTGATAGGTCATCGCGCTGACCCACTCCACGAGATCATGCCGGAACAGTCCGCCGATACCCATCAGCATCAGCGATACCGTGCAATTGCCACCTATCCAGTTCCTGCCACCCCGGGCCTGGGCTGCCTTGATGACCTCGAGGTTGACCGGATCGAGGATGATCACCGCATCCTCGTGCATGCGCAGCGTCGAAGCGGCGTCAACCCAGTGGCCATTCCAGCCAGCGGCGCGCAGTCGTGGGAAGATCTCCCTGGTGTAGTCGCCGCCCTGGCAGGAAATGACGATGTCCATCTCGCTGAGCGCCTCGGTCGACATGGCGTCGTGAAGACTGCCCGCATCCTTGCCAGCAAGCAGCGGTGCCTTGCCACCAACGGCCGAGGTCGAGAAATAGCGCGGCTCGATGTGCTCGAAATCGCCCTCTTCCACCATGCGCTGCATCAACACCGAGCCGACCATGCCGCGCCAGCCAACCAGCCCCACCTTGTTCATTTGCTTACCTCTGCCAGAAATCCCGTTGACTCAAACCGTTCTCGCCGCTCAACCCTATTCACCCCGCGCGCAGCGCCGCCAGGACGGCGTCGCCCATGGCCCGGGTGCCGACCTGCCGCATCCCCGGCTCATGGATGTCAGCGGTCCGGTAGCCCTGGCCAAGCACCTTCCTGACCGCACTTTCGATACGCAGGGCGGCGTCATTGCACGCGAAGGTGTAGCGTAACATCATCGCTGCCGAGAGAATTGTCGCCAGGGGATTGGCGATGCCGCGCCCGGCAATATCCGGCGCCGACCCGTGACAGGGCTCGTACATGCCCTTGTTGCCCGCATCGAGGGACGCCGAAGGCAACATACCGATCGAGCCGGTAAGCATCGCCGCCTCGTCGGACAGGATGTCGCCGAACATGTTGCCGGTGACCATGACATCGAACTGCTTCGGGTTGCGCACCAGTTGCATCGCGGCGTTGTCGACCAGCATGTGGCTGAGTTCGACTTCGGGATACTCAGCCGCCGTCTCGATGGCCACGTCGCGCCACAGCTGCGTCGTTTCGAGGACGTTCATCTTGTCAACCGAGCACAGGCGGCCCCTGCGCCTGCCGGCAGCCTCGAAAGCCACCCGCAGGATGCGGCGAATCTCGCTCTCGCTGTAGTGCATGGTGTTGAATCCAAAACGCTCCTGCCGGCCATCGATTTCACGCGTCTCGATGCCGCGCGGCTGACCGAAATAGATATCACCGGTCAGCTCGCGGACGATCAGGATGTCGAGACCGGCGACCACTTCGCTCTTCAGCGAAGAGGCGTTGGCCAGCTCCGGATACAGAATCGCCGGGCGCAGATTGGCGAACAGGCCGAGTTGCTTGCGAATGCCGAGCAGACCACGCTCCGGGCGCTGCGCGCGCGGCAAGCCATCCCATTGCGGGCCGCCGACCGCGCCGAGCAGCACCGCGTCGGCGGCCTGCGCGAGGCGCTGGGTTGCCTCCGGGTAGGGATCACCGGTGGCATCGACCGCGCAGCCGCCGAGCAGCGCCTCTTCGAGTTCGCAGTCGAGATCGAGCGCCTGCAGGACGCGCACTGCTTCGGCCATGATTTCCGGACCGATCCCGTCTCCCGGGAGGAGGCAAATCTTCATCTTGTATCCCCTACGCGAACAGCCAGGGCTGCTCGATGCGACGTCGTTCTTCGAAGGACTTGATCAGTTCAGCGTGGCGCAAGGTCAAGCCGATGTCATCCCAACCATTGAGCAGGCATTCCTTGCGGAACGCATCGACCGCGAACGGCAAGGCCTTGCCGCCGGGACAAAGCAGTTCCTGGCGCTCGAGGTCGATCACCAACCGGCATCCCGGCGTCGCCTCGACGAGTGCAAACAAGGCGTCGATTTCGCCGGCCGACAAAACGATCGGCAGAATGCCGTTCTTGAAACAGTTATTGAAGAAGATGTCGGCGAAACTTTCGGCAATCACTGCCCGAAAGCCGAAGTCAAGCAATGCCCATGGCGCGTGCTCGCGCGAACTGCCGCAGCCGAAGTTCTTGCGCGTCAGAAGAATCTGCGCACCCTGATAGCGCGCCTGATTGAGGACGAAATCCATGTTGCGCGGGCGCTTCGAATCATCCCTGCCGGGCTCGCCGACGTCGAGGTAGCGCCACTCGTCGAACAGGTTCGGGCCGAAGCCGGAGCGCTTGATCGACTTCAGGAACTGCTTCGGAATGATCGCGTCGGTATCGACGTTGGCCCGGTCAAGCGGTGCCACCAAAGCTTCAAGACGAACGAACTTGTCCATGCTCTTCCTTGCTAGTGTGCATCACCTGGCGGCCTTCTCGATGGCCTGGCCACCCTTGGCGACATCCTTGCCTATGCCTTGCACGGTGTTGCAGGCAGCCAGCGAAACAGCACCGATGGTCATCATCACAATCAGCATCACGCTTTTCATTTCTCTTCCCTCGACTCAGAGCAGCTCGCGCACATCGCAGAAGTGACCGGCAATTGCCGCCGCCGCCGCCATTTCCGGGCTGACCAGATGGGTTCGCCCGCCGGCGCCCTGCCGGCCCTCGAAGTTGCGATTCGAGGTCGAAGCACAGCGTTCGCCGGCCTCGAGACGGTCGGCGTTCATCGCCAGGCACATCGAACAGCCCGGCTCGCGCCATTCGAAGCCGGCGGCGCGGAACACCTGATCCAGGCCTTCGTCCTCGGCCTGCCGCTTGACCAGCCCCGAGCCCGGAACGACGAGCGCCAGGCTGATGCTGCCGGCCACCTTCCTGCCGCGGACGACAGCAGCTGCAGCACGCAGATCCTCTATACGCGAATTCGTGCACGAACCGATGAATACCTTGTCGAGCCGGATTTCCCGGATCGGCAGATTTGCGCGCAGGCCCATGTACGTCAGCGCACGCGTCATTCCCTCGCGCTTGATCGGGTCGCCTTCCTGCGCCGGGTCGGGAACACAGGCATCGATCGCCACCACCATTTCCGGCGAGGTTCCCCAGGTCACCTGCGGTCCGATTTCCTCGGCCGACAGCGCGACCACGCGATCGAATTCGGCGCCCTCGTCGCTGCGCAGCGTACGCCAGTGCGCAACGGCGCGCTCCCATTGCGCGGCTTGTGGGGCAAATGGGCGACCGCGCAGGTAGTCGATCGTCACTTGGTCGACCGCCACCATGCCAAGACGCGCGCCCGCCTCGATGGCCATATTGCAGAGCGTCATCCGTCCTTCCATCGACAGGCTGCGGATCACGCTGCCGGCGAACTCGATCGCGTAACCGGTACCTCCGGCGGTACCGATTCGCGCAATGATCGCCAGCGCCACATCCTTGGCCGTGACCCCCTTGCCAAGAGCACCATCGACCTGCAGCAGCATGGTCTTCGATTTCTTCTGCAGCAGGCATTGCGTCGCCAGCACGTGCTCGACCTCGGATGTGCCGATACCGTGCGCCATGCAGGCGAAAGCACCATGCGTGCTGGTATGCGAATCGCCGCAGACGACCGTCATGCCAGGCAAGGTCGCGCCGTTCTCCGGACCAACCACGTGCACGATCCCCTGGCGAGGATCCTTGAACGGGAAGAAAGCCAGGGCGCCAACCTCCCGGATGTTGGCGTCGAGCGTCTCGACCTGCAGGCGCGACACCGGATCCTCGATGCCCCGTTCCCAGTGATCGGTAGGCGTGTTGTGGTCAGCCGTGGCGACGATCGAAGAAACGCGCCATGGCTTGCGTCCGGCCAGCTTCAGGCCCTCGAAGGCCTGCGGACTGGTCACCTCATGCACCAGATGGCGGTCGATGTAGATCAGTGCCGTGCCATCTTCCTGCTGATGGACGACATGGTCCTGCCAAAGCTTTTCGTACAATGTCTGCGGCATAAATCGGCGATCCGACGAGGTTCGGCCCCGATGGGGCAATAGAGGCGGGATTATGTCACACCGGGCCGGCCGCTGTCAGTGCCCGCGTGCGCGGCCAGCGACCCTCCGTCAGCCCTCCGTCGATGCCCGCATCAGGGCGACTTTCGCGCCGCCAAATACAACGGTTGAACACGCTGCGCATAGACACGCAGATCGGCGATCCGTGACTGGTGCGATGGGTGCGTCGACAGCCACTGTGGCGGCTGCCCTCCCGAGACGCGCCCCATTTTCTCCCACAAGGTGATCGCCGCAGCCGGATCGTAGCCGGCGCGGGCCGCAAGCTCGACACCGATACGATCGGCCTCCTGTTCCATTTCACGCGAATTGGGACGCATGAAGGCGAGATCGCCAACGCTGCCGATCATGCTCTGCCCGAGCCCGGCATCGACGCCGAAATAGGCACCGATCAGCGCCCCGCCAAGCGCCGCCGCAATATTCAGCCCGGCAGCCTGGCCGGCTTTTTCCCGGCCATGTTCGCGCAGCGCATGGGCGATCTCATGTCCCATCACGGCGGCGAGTTCATCGTCGGTGGCCGGCAACTGCTCGATCAGACCGGTGTAGACTGCGATCTTGCCGCCGGGCATGCACCAGGCGTTGAGTTCCTTCGAACTGACGACGTTGACTTCCCATTTCCAGCCAGGCGCGTCACCACGAAAGGCAGCGGTCGCGGGAATCAAGCGCCTGGCGATCGCGCGCACCCTTGCCGTCTGCTGCGCGTTGCGATTGAGCAGATTCTTGCTCTGCGCCTCGTCCATCATCGTCCGATAGGCCTTGGCGGCGGAGCGATCGACCTCGGCCGACGAAACCAGCATGGTCTGCTCGCGGTCGACGCCCACCGCGCCGCCACTGGTCGTTCGGGTCGTCGCACAGCCGGCCACGGCGACGGCGGCGAGCACGATCAGCCAGCAACGACACGCAGAGACAATACCCATCACTTTCCTCCAGGAGTCGCACGCGGCGACAGCGCCACGCGGCTGTCGCCGCCGTCATCCAGATCGGCTTTCCTGACGCCCAGGGCAACGCAGACCAGGCCGAGCAGCGCGAACGCCGAACTCGTGCTGTAGGTGGTACCGGCGCCCCACAGGCCCCAGGTCCAGCCGCTCATCAGGCTGCCGGCCAGCCCGCCTGCACCGAAGGACAGACTCGAATACAGCGCCTGACCGCGTGCCTGGCAGCGGCCGGGAAACCAGCGGTTGACGGCGGCAATCGCCGCCGCATGGTAGGCACCGAACGTAAGACCATGCAGCAACTGGGCAAAGACGATCAACGGCAGGGACTCGACGCCCCAGCCGATGATCAGGAAGCGTGCCATGGCCGCCACAAAACTTGCCAGCAGAATGGTACGCAGTCCGAAGCGGCGCAACAAGCCGACCATGAAGAAGAAGATGACGATCTCGGCAAGCACGCCGAGCGACCACAGGCAGCCGACCGCGAACTTGCTGTAGTGATGGTCGGCGAGGTGGATCGAGTAGAACACGTAGAGCGCGCCGTGTGCCGCCGACATTGCAAAACAGGCAGCAAACAAGGCCCGCACGCGCCGCTGGCGGAGGATTTCGCCGACCGGCAGAAGCCCCTCCGCCGCCCCGTGCGATGGCGCATCGGGAACCGTCAGCGCATAGATCAGGATGCCGACCAGCGTCGCGGCGATCACCCACAGCAGGGCGGAAATCTGCACCTGATCGAGCAGCGCGCCAGTCCCCATCACGGCGACGATGAAGCCGACCGAGCCCCATAGCCGGATGCGGCTGTAACGTGCCGGCTGCTCGCGCAGGTGATCGAAAGTCAGCGTTTCGACCAGGGGCAGCGCCGCACTCCAGAAGAAAGCGAGCAGTGCCATGGCAAGCAGCATCGTCTCGAAGCTGCGCACTGCGAAGAAGACCGAGAAACCCATCAGGCTGAGCACCGCCGCCAGACGAACGATCGCCACGCGCTGCCCGAAACGGTCCGCCAGCGCACCCCACAGATAGGGCGCGAACAGGCGCATCAACTGCATCTGGGACATCAGCAGACCGATGTCCCAGGCCGAAAATGACAAGGACTGGAGGTAGAGCCCGAAATACGGCGAGAAGGCGCCGATGAAAGCGAAATAGAAGAAGTAGTAACCGGACAGACGCCAGTAGGGCAGAGCATGCATCCGGCAATTCTACCGGAGCGCGACCTGCGCGCCGGCGGGCGCCCCTCGCGCCGGCTTCAGTTGCCGTTCTTGTGCGCGACCAGCATCCGGTACATCTGGTCCTTGAGAAGCACGCGCTGCTTCTTCATGTTCTCGATGGTGAAGTCGTGGACCGGCAGGTCCTCTTCCTCGAGACGCTCAACCTCTCGGGTCAGTTGATGGTACTCGTCGTACAGGCCACCAAACGACTCGTTGGAACCCTTGAGGGCGTGAATCGAATCCAGATACTCGGGAAACTCGTGGTGCAGGTCGTGATGCTCAATTTCCATGATCATAGCCTCTCGCTGATCCCGGCCGGCCCGATGCACGACCAGACCATGCGATTATAACCATTGCCGCGGGCGGCCGTCACGCGGACGCAACCGTGCCGGGAACAAGCGGCGTAGCGCAGCGCACATCGCCGCACTGGGCGCGGTGGCGCAGCGCGTGATCGATCAATACCAGCGCCAGCATGGCTTCGGCAATCGGCGTCGCCCGGATGCCGACACAGGGATCGTGCCGGCCGTGCGTCTCGACCACCGCGGCCTCGCCAGCGCGGTCTACCGAACGCCTGGGCAGACGGATGCTCGAGGTCGGCTTGATGGCCACGCTGACAACGATGTCCTGGCCTGTGGAGATGCCGCCGAGCACCCCGCCCGCATGGTTGCTGAGGAAGCCCTGCGGCGTCATCTCGTCGCCATGCTCACTGCCGCGCTGTGCAACACTGGCAAAGCCGGCGCCAATCTCGACACCCTTGACGGCATTGATGCTCATCATCGCGTAGGCAATTTCCGCGTCGAGACGGTCATAGACCGGCTCACCCCAGCCGGGCGGCACACCATGGGCGGCGACACAGATTCTTGCGCCGACCGAGTCCCCCGACTTGCGCAGTTGATCCATGTACGCTTCGAGCTCTGGCACGATCACCGCATTCGGCGCAAAAAAAGGATTGCCGGAAATTTCGTCAGCCGCCACAAAGGGAATCTCGATCGGCCCCAACTGGCTCATCCAGCCGCTGATTGTCACCCCGCAACGCTCTGCCAGCCACTTGCGGGCGATAGCCCCGGCGGCCACTCGTACCGCCGTCTCACGCGCCGACGAACGTCCGCCACCGCGATGATCGCGGAAACCGTACTTCTGCGTGTAGACATAGTCAGCATGCCCGGGACGGAACGTCTCGGCAATGTTGCCGTAGTCCTTGCTGCGCTGGTCCTGATTGCGGATCAGCAGGCCGATCGGCGTGCCCGTCGTCCGGCCCTCGAAAACGCCCGAGAGGATCTCGACCTGATCGGGTTCGCGGCGCTGCGTCACATGCCGCGAAGTACCCGGGCGGCGGCGGTCGAGTTCGCACTGGATATCCGCTTGCGAGATCGCCAGCCCGGGCGGACATCCGTCGACCACGCAGCCGATGCCTGGCCCGTGTGATTCGCCAAACGAAGTCACGGTGAACAGGGTGCCAATGGTGTTGCCGGACATGGTCTTCTCTTGAGCGTTAGAATGGGCGCAGAGTCTACCATAGCGCTCCGCGCCCACTCCCGACCGCACGCGATGACCGACAGGCCTGCACCTCCCGGCAAACCGCCGCCGACGCCGAAAGCTCCCCTGCTGCGACCACCAGCGCCGCACGGGAATGCGCTGCGCCAGGCTCAGACGCGCTGGCAGCGAAGCATCCGCTATGGCTGGGACAAGGGCGGCAGCAAAGGCGGTCGCTGAGCCAGGGAAAGCTTCTCCGGCCGCCTGTCCGGGCGTGTCGCCGAACACCGGCCGCTGGCGCAGCGCGTCCGGCGCTGCGCCGGTGCCCCCCACGCAAATCCTGCCGACCGCCCACGGCAGGCCAGGAAAAAGCGCAAGAATCGGGTGGCCAGGAAGAGTGGTCGAGGCGACACTCCGGCTACAGTGCAACTCTGCGAAGGCCACACATGGACGCCGCCAGCATCACCCGACTGCTCCTCCTCGCCGCGATCTGGGGCGCTTCGTTTCTCTTCATGCGCATCGGCGTGCCGGCGTTCGGCCCGGTGGCGCTGATCATGTTCCGCGTCGGCATCGCCGCCGCCTTCCTGTGGCTGGTGGCCAGAATCTGCAGGCATGCGCTTGGGCTGCGCCGCAACTGGCAGCACTACCTGATCATCGGCGTCCTCAACTCGGCCGTCCCATTCCTCTTCTTTGCCTACGCCGCGCAGTCGCTGCCCGCCTCCCTGCTGGCGATCCTCAATGCCACCTCGCCACTCTTCGGCGCAGTGGTCGGTGCCATCTGGCTGCGCACCCCCGTGACCGGCGCCGTCGCCCTCGGGCTGGGCTGCGGCCTGGCCGGCGTCGCCGTCCTCGTCGGCCACAACCTGACCCTGACCGGCAACGCCGATTGGCCGGCAATCGCCGCCGGGCTGCTCGCGCCGCTCTCGTACAGCCTGGCGAGCATCTACACCAGGGCCCGCCCCGGTCTGGCCACCCCATTCGGCAACGCTCACGGCAGCATGTGGATGGCCACTCTGGTCGTCCTGCCGCTTTTTCTGCTGGCACCGGTCCGGCATGCGCCGGACGCCGGTGACTGGGCGGCAGTCTCGGCGCTGGCCGTCGTCTGCACCGGCGCGGCCTACCTGCTCTACTTCCGCCTGATCGACGATGTCGGTCCGACGCGCGCGCTTTCGGTGACTTTCTTGATCCCGGTCTTCGGGGTTCTCTGGGGGGTGCTTTTCCTCGACGAAACCGTCGGCCGGCATACACTGCTCGGCGGTGCGCTGATCCTGGCGGGCATCGCACTGACCGCGGGGATCGTCGGGCTGCGGCGGCAAGCGGCATGAACGGCCACGACGAACGCTGCCGCGCCTACGAAACGGTCGCCCGCGCTATCCGTTTCGTCAGACAGCACTGCCTGTGCCAGCCCGGCCTGCAGGAAATTGCCGAACATGTCGGCATGAGCCCCTTCCATCTGCAGCGTACCTTCAGCGTGTGGGCGGGCATTTCACCGAAACGCTTTCTGCAATCCCTGACCGCCGAACACGCCAGGTCGCTGCTGCGCGCCGAGCAGGACGTACTCGGCGCGGCGCACGCTGCCGGCCTGTCAGGGCCGGGCCGGCTGCACGACATGATGGTCGTCTGCGACGCGGTAACCCCGGGAGAGGTCCGCTCGCTCGGCGCGGGGCTGACCATCACCTACGGGTTCGGACCGACGCCGTTCGGGCGCGTCCTTGCCGGCCGCACCGCGCGCGGCCTTTGCCACCTGCAGTTCATGGCCCCGGGCGAGGAAGCAGATGCGACCCGGCAACTGCGGAGCGATTGGCCAAATGCCACCTTGATCCGTGACGATGAGGCGCTGGCCAGCAGCATCGGACGGGTCTTTCCACTGCTCGGGCAGATGCAGCCCCTGCACCTGCACCTGCTGCTGCATGGCACCAATTTCCAGCTCAAGGTATGGCAGGCGCTGCTGCGCGTTGCTCCCGGCGAGGTCGTTTCCTATGGCCAACTGGCAACGCGCATCGGACATCCGCGCGCGCAACGCGCGGTCGGCTCGGCACTGGCACGCAACCGTATCGCAGTGCTGATTCCCTGCCATCGCGTCATTCGCGAAAATGGCGACATCGGAAGCTATCGCTGGGGCGTCGACCGCAAACACGCGCTCCTGGCGGCGGAAGCCGCATACGCCGCCGACAAAGCTTACCGCTAGGCTGGCGATGTCGGCCAGCGATCGCGACGCCGACAGCAGGACGGCGCCAGACGATGTTTCGCCTGCCACTGCCGGTCACCACCTTTTCTCGCCCGACAGCGAATAATTCACGGTCGAAACGCTGCTTGTCGTTAGAATTGGCGGCTACTCCATAGCGCCGTCGCCCCACGAACATGACCGATGCAAGCCTGCTCGCTGAACTGATCAGCCACGCCGCTGCGCGCAATCCCGACGCCATCGCGCTCAGTTACGGCAAACAATCGATGCCCTACGGCGTCCTTCAGGACGCGATCGATCGCCTGGTCGGCGGCCTCGTCGCCCTCGGCCTGCAACGCGGCGAGCGCATCGCGATCTACCTGGAAAAGCGCTTTGAAACGGTCATCGCCAGCTTCGCGGCGACGGCTGCCGGCTGCGTCTTCGTGCCGCTCAATCCGCTGCTCAAGGCCGATCAGGTCGCCTACATCATGCGCGACTGCAACGTGCGGGCACTGGTCACCTCGAGCGAGCGCCTGTCGCCACTCGCCGAGACACTCGCTGCCTGCCACGATCTGAGACATGTCATCGTGACCAGCACCGCGCCCCTGCCGGCTGCCGAAGGTCCGCCGACCTGCCTGCACTGGGACGAGTTGCTGTACGCCGGCGGCCGCAGCGGTCATCGGGTGATCGACACCGACATGGCGGCGATCCTCTACACCTCGGGCAGCACCGGCAAGCCGAAGGGCGTCGTTCTTTCTCATCGCAACATGGTCGCCGGCGCCAAGAGTGTCGCCGGCTATCTCGAAAACAATGCCGGCGACACGCTCCTGGCCGCCCTGCCCTTGTCCTTCGATGCCGGCTTCAGCCAGCTGACGACGGCCTTTCACGCCGGCGCGCGAGTCGTGCTGCTCAACTATCTGGTGCCGCGCGACGTGCTCAATGCGCTGGCGCGCGAGAAGGTGACCGGCCTTACCGCGGTGCCACCGCTCTACATCCAGCTCTCGGAACTCGACTGGCCGGCCGGGATCAGCGAACATCTGCGCTATTTCGCCAACACCGGCGGACGCATGCCACGCGAGACGCTGGCCAGCCTGCGCACCCGCCTGCCGAGAAGCAAACCCTTCCTGATGTACGGGCTGACCGAAGCCTTCCGCTCGACCTACCTGCCGCCAGAGGAAGTCGACCGGCGCCCTGATTCGATCGGCAAGGCGATCCCCAACGCCGAGATTCTGGTCTTGCGCGAGGATGGCTCGGCTTGCGCGGCACACGAACCCGGCGAACTGGTCCACCGTGGCGCACTGGTCGGCATGGGCTACTGGAACGATCACGAGAAGACAGCCGAACGCTACAAACCGCTGCCGGCCAATACGCCCGGCCGCGACGCCGGGCTGGTGCTTTCCGAAATCGCCGTCTTCTCCGGCGACACCGTGCGCATCGACGAGGAGGGATTCCTCTATTTCATCGGTCGTCGCGACGAAATGATGAAGACCTCCGGCTACCGCGTGAGTCCGACCGAGGTCGAGGAGGTCCTCTACGCGACCAGGCTGGTCGGGGAATGCGTCGCTTTCGGCGTCGATCACCCGACGCTCGGGCAGGCCATTCAGGTGATCGCCACGCCAGGCCCTGACGGTTCGCTCGATCCTGCCGCTCTGCTCGACGAATGCCGGCGACGGATGCCCGCCTACATGATCCCGGCGAAGGTCACCGTTCGACCCGGGCCGCTGCCACGCAACCCGAACGGGAAGATCGACCGCAAGCTGCTGGCGAGCGAGTCGCTCGCCGAGGGCGCCACCAGGCTCGACGCCTGCCGCGAAGGAGAACGCAGATGAATGTGCAACAACGGACGCCCCCCAGCCATTCACCGATGCACCAGTTTCCGGTCAGGGATGGCGAACTCGTGGTTGGCGGAATGACGCTCACCCGACTCGCCGCGCGCGTTGGAAGAACGCCTTTCTACGCCTATGATCGCGCGTTGCTGACGCGGCGCGTTGGCGAGGTTCGCGGCGCACTTCCAGCGGCCTTGAAACTGCACTACGCGATGAAGGCCAACCCGATGCCGGCGCTGGTCTGCCACATGGCGCGACTGGTCGACGGTATCGACGTGGCATCGGTTGGCGAGCTGAAGGTCGCCCTCGACGCCGGCGCAGATCCGCGTGACACGAGCTTCGCCGGGCCTGGCAAACAACACGCCGAGTTACGGCAGGCAGTCGCCGCGGGCATCCTGATCAATATCGAATCGTTTCGCGAAGTGCGCGAACTGCTGTCGATCTGCGAACAAACCGGTGACCGGGCACGCATCGCGGTACGCGTGAACCCGGATTTCGAGTTGAAGAGTTCGGGAATGAAGATGGGTGGCGGAGCGAAGCAGTTCGGCGTCGACGCCGAGCAGGTTCCCGAACTGCTTGCAGAAATCGGGCGTTCGGGCCTCGCCTTCGAGGGCTTCCACCTCTTTGCCGGATCACAGAACCTGAAACCCGAAGCGATCGTCGAGGCGCAGAGCAAGAGTTTCGAACTCGCCTTGCGACTCGCCGGCGCTGCGCCCTCGCCAGTGCGTTTCCTCAACCTCGGCGGTGGTTTCGGCATCCCCTATTTCCCCGGCGAGCAGCCGCTGGATCTGGCGCCGATCGGCGCCGGGCTGGCGACCATCGTCGATCGCGCAGCGCAGCAACTCCCGGAAGCCGAACTGGTCCTGGAACTGGGACGCTATCTGGTGGGGGAAGCAGGCATCTACGTCAGTCGTATCATCGACCGCAAGATCTCGCGCGGCCATTGCTATCTGGTCACCGACGGTGGCCTGCACCACCATCTGTCGGCATCGGGCAATTTCGGCCAGGTGATCCGCAAGAACTACCCGGTGGCGATCGGCAACCGGATGACCTCGCGCGATCGTGAAGCGGTATCGGTCGTCGGGCCGCTATGCACGCCACTCGATCTGCTTGCCGACCGGATGGAACTTGCCAGGGCCGAAGCCGGCGATCTGGTGGTCATCTTTCAATCGGGCGCGTATGGTTTTACTGCCAGTCCGCAGGCTTTTCTTGGCCATCCGGCTTGCCTCGAGGCAGTCGTGTGAACACCGCACCAGCAGGCGCAGCGACTGGCCCGGACCCGCTGATGAAGAAACAAGACTGACCGGCCGAGTGACAGGTGCGAACGAACTGGCAGGGTGGCCGATAGTGGCCGCATCCGACAATCGAAAGCGAGCGTCCCATGGCCTTGAGTTTCGAGGAGTTGAACAGACCGATTCGGCATCTATTGCTGGTCGATGACGAGGCGAGCATCCTGCGCTCCCTGCAACGAATGCTTCGCCGCGAAGGCTATGTCATCCATGCCGCGGCAAGCGGCGAGGAAGGACTGGCCGTGCTCGAAAAGGAACCGATAGGGGTGATCGTCACCGACCAGCGCATGCCGGGCATGACGGGTTCGCAGTTCCTGAGCAAGGTCAAGGAAAAATATCCGGACACGATTCGCATCGTCCTGTCGGGCTACACCGAATTGAACTCGATCACCGATGCCATCAATCGCGGCGCGATCTACAAGTTCCTGACCAAGCCGTGGGACGACGGCCTGCTCCGCGAACAGCTTGCCGATGCCTTCGCTCACTACGAGCTGAAGAACCAGAACACGCGGGTGTCTGCTCTGAACAGGGCGATCATCGACGCCATCCCGGACGCCCTGCTGCTGGTCGACACAAGTGCGCGCCTGGTGACCGTCGCCAATGCCGCAGCCGCCACCCTGCTCGGCTACGACCCCGGCGCACTGGCCGGCAAGGCGATCGGCGATATCGAGCCGCTGCCGCTCGACCAGTTTTATTGGGACGAGATTTCCACTGGCAGCTTCCGGGCGCTACACGCAGTCGAAACCGAATACCGGCATAGCGATGGCAGCCTGCTACCGGTACGCAAGTCGACCTCGAACGCCGGCGACGAGCCGTGCCAGTCCGTGCTCGTGCTGGCGCAGGACCTTCGCCACGAGCGGACCATCGAGTCTTCCCTCGAGCGACTGAACGAAGAGATGGCGGCGGTGCTGGAGGCGACATCGGAGGGCTTGCTGGTCCTGGACGCCACGCGCAGCCTGTCGCGACTCAATCGGCGGCTGAACGAAACCTGGTCGCTACCGCAAGAACTGGTTGCAGCGGCTGGCGGCGAGCCGATCCTGCGCTGGATTGCAGCGCAGGCAACGGCGCCCGCCGAGACGACGGAGGCGCTCTTCGCACATTTCCTGGCGCCGGAGACCCTCACCTACGGCACTTTCCAGCGCGGGAGCGAAACCTGCCTGTGGCACGCCCACCCACAGCTCCGTAACGGTGAGCTCATCGGCCACATCTTCTGCTTCGCCGTCTCGCCGGGAAAGACCGGCTGAACGAACGGCAAGCGACCGAGCCCCTAGCCGGTGCGCATGTCCTCGCCGAAGTAGTACGCGACCCGTTTTCTCGGGCTCAGATATTCGTACACGGCGGGAGCCAGCGTGCTTGCGCGCAAGGCCTTGCTGATGTTGATCCCGGGGGTCTTCTCGAGGTCAAGGATCAGCGCCTCCGCCTTCGGGATCGCCGCATCGTACACCAGCAGCATCGGCTGCAAAGGGCGTCCCGAATTGACCGAAATCACGATCGCCGTCGCCCCGCTGGAAAGCTGCACGATGCTCCCCGGCGGGTACACGCCGAGGACGCGCACCAGTTTCGCAAGCATGGCCGCGTCAAACCAGTTCCGCCTTGTGGCGAACATCGTCGACAGCGCCTCGTAGGGAGTTGTCGCGGCGACAGCATTACCCGGATTGCACAGGTGGTCATAGTGATTGACGATGGCGATGACCCGCGCCACCTGGCCGATCTGCTCGCCCGCCAGTTGATTGGGATAACCGCTGCCGTCGAGATGCTCGTGATGCTGCAGGATGGCGACGGCGACCGCTTTCGGCAAACCGTGGCGCAGCGCCAGCCTGGCGCCGATTTCGCAATGGTCGTGCAGCAGATGCTCTTCGGCAGGTGTCAGTACTTCACCCGTCAGGCGAAGCGTGGATGGCAGCTGAGCCATGCCGAGATCGTGAAAGATGGCCGCCACCCCGATCGTCCGCAGAGTCTCGGCCTCGACGCCAACGGCCTTGCCAAGGATCAGTGCCAGCACGGCAACGTTCAGCGAGTGATGGTAAACCTCGCCGTCCGGATCCTTCTCACCGAGCAGATGAACCATCATCTCGCTGTTGTCGAGCAGCGACTCGGCTATCCCGGCAACCAGGTCGTTGGCCTGCGCGATCGCCTTGCCCGGCTCGGCAGAGAATTTCCCGGTCGCCTGCCGGACGAGCCGCACCGCCTTCGCCGCCTGCTTTTCGGCATTGGCGATATTGCGGCGCAGAGCACGGCTGTGCTCGATACGGATGTCCTTTTCGGTCGGCGGCACGACGACGGGCGCGGCATCGGGCACGACCGGCAGCTGCGACGCCGGCTGCCCAGGCATGGCCCGCGGCGCCAGGCCACGCGCGGGATCGATACGGACCTTGTCGAGTCCGAGGCTACGCAGGGTCGCCAGTTGCTCCTCGCTCTGAATCACGAAGCTGCTGAAACTGAAGGGGTGCTGCAGCCACGACAGCTCGAGGACCACGAACATGCCGAGGGCAAGCTGTGCCGGTTCAACGTATACCGTGTCTTCCATGCCGAGCGACCCCCGATTCGAATCTGGGCAGACGATACTCCGTCGCGTCCCGACTGGCAAAACGATTGCCGCTGGCGTGGCCACGGGGCCGCCCGGCGGCAAGGCCTCGACGACGCGTCGCAGCAGGTCCGGAATGGGTTAGAGTATCGCGTTAAAGAGCAGAACGCTGCTCGGCAAGGACGCAGGTAACCTGGCGATTGCCGACATGCGGCTCGTCCGCCAAAGCACCAGGCTGCAACAGCGTCCGGGAGGAAGCTACCAATGCCGCGCTTTTCTTGGGCCAACAGCGAAAGAGACATTCCCGGATCATTGCCGCGGCCACTGATCATGACTCATTGCAGGGCTGGCGGCGAACTCGGACGCGGCAGCAGCGCTGCGGTCGCCCCCACGGCCACCCCGAGACTGCTCGAGTGAGTGCGTGCCGACCGGCCGTGGTGAGCCGAAAGCCACGTCCCCTTGCCGACCCGGTGCTGCAAGTCGCACTGACCTGGGTGAGCGCGGTTCTCCTCGGCTGGCCAGCCATACAGATTGCCGGCGCGCACGGCACGGCAGCCGTGTTCCTCTACGTATTCGTCATCTGGAGTGGTCTGATAGCCGCGCTTTTTGGCGTCTCGCGGAGCCTGCAGCGCAAATGGCCATCGACGCACAAGGACGAAGACCAGGACGGCAAGCGCTAGTGGGCGAGGGACACTTTTCACCATTCTGGCTGCTGGCGGCCGTCGTGACCTATGTGGGCATTCTGCTGGCTGCCGGTTGGTGGGCCGAGCGCCGCGCACGGCACGGCGCCGGTGTGGCCGGCCACGCCTGGGTCTACGCCCTGTCGCTGACCGTCTACTGCACCTCGTGGACCTACTTTGGCAGCGTCGGCAGCGCAGCCAGCAGCGGCATGCTCTATGCCAGCATCTATCTGGGCCCGACACTGGTCATGCTGGCCGCCTGGGAAGTGGTACGGCGCATGATCCGCCTGCGCCAACGCTATCGCTTTTCCAGTGTGGTGGACTTGATCACCCAGCGCTACGGACAGTCGCTGAGCATGGGTGCGTTCGTCACCCTGGTGCTGTTGGTGGGAATGGTGCCCTATATCGGTCTGCAGCTGCGCGCGCTGGTCGAATCGTTCGCGGTGATCACCGGCATGGTTCACGATCCTGAACAGGCAACTCTCTGGCGCTACTCCGACGAGTTGATGCTGCTGCTGGTGGGCGTGCTCACCGGCATCTTCGGGTTGCGCCGGGTCGATACCCGCGAGCGGCAGCACGGCCTGATGGCGGTGCTGGCCGTGGAAGCCGTGATCAAGCTGGCAGCATTCACTGCGGTCGGCGCCTTCGTCGCCTGGGGCGTATTTGACGGCTTTGGCGATCTCTGGGCCCGCCTGCAGGCCGACCCGGCGCTGCGGCTGCGCTTCGTGGATGCACCGCTGACGGGTAATGCCTATGTGACCTGGATGACCTATTTCGTGCTGTCGATGGCGGCGATAATCTTCCTGCCGCGGATGTTTCACGTGCTGGTCGTGGGCAATCACGATGAGCGGCATTTGCTCACCGCGATGTGGGTATTTCCGCTCTACCTGCTGATGATGTCGTTCTTCGTGCTGCCGATCGCAGTCGGCGGACTGCTCCTCGGATACCCTCTGGCATCCGCCGACTGGCTGGTCATTCGACTGCCCTTCGACCATGGCAGTCCCGCGTTGACGCTGCTGGCCTACCTTGGCGGCTTGTCGGCAGCGGTCGGGATGGTCATGGTTGCCTGCACGACGATGGCCATCATGTTCTCCAACCACATCGTGCTGCCCCTGGTCGACCGTACGGCGATCGGCCAGCATCTGCGCCGCGGCTTGCGGCCGATCCGCTGGGCAGTGGTCTTCCTGATGCTCGCGGCCGCCTACCGCTTCCAGGGTGGTCTGGCAGACAGCTACCTGCTGATCCAGATGGGCCTGATCTCGTTCGCCGCGGTACTGCAGCTCGTCCCGGCCGGAATCGGCGGCCTGTACTGGACGCGCGGCAACAAGCTCGGCGCCTGGTGGGGGCTTGCGCTGGGCTGGGCAATCTGGGCTTACACCCTGTTGCTGCCCGCGATCGTGCGTAGTGGCGCTGGCGACGTCGAGTGGCTCCTCGGCGGACCATGGGGGGTGCAATTCCTGCGCCCGGAAGCGCTGTTTGGCCTCGATCTCGGCTCGCCGTACGCGAACACCGTCTTCTGGACACTGCTGTTCAACGTCTCCGGCTACGTCGTTGCTTCGCTGCTACGCCAGCAGAGCGACGAGGAAGCGACGCTGGCACACGCCTACACCCACCCCTTCGGCGAGCATCGCCTCTCCGGCGGCGCCGGCGCCGGCACATTGCGCATCAGCTACGCGCAGCTACGCCAGCAGATCGACGCGCTGTTTTCCCGCTATCTGCCGGCGAACGAAGCGAAACTGGCCATCGAGCGTGTACAGCGTGATGTGCTTCCGGACAGCAACAACGGTTTGTCGGCCGCCGCCTATCTCGAGTTGACCGCGCGCGCGGAGCGGATACTGGCCGGAACGATCGGCGCGGCCATGGCCCGCAGGGCTGCGAGCGAAGCCATGCGTCTCAGCGACACGGAGACCGCGGGCCTGCATGACACCCTCGCCAGGCAGCTGGCCGAACTGCATATCACCCCACAGCAACTGCGCGAGCAGGTCGACTACTTCCGCTCGCTGCAGGAGATCAGCCAGTCGCACGCGCAAGCGATGGCGCAGCAGATTGCCGCGCTCGAGACAGCGGCCAGGGAACGCGATCTGGCTGACGCCGGTCGCCGCGAAAGCGAGCTGCGTTTCCGCTCACTCGCCGACAACGCGCCAGTGATGATCTGGATGAGCGACAGCGCCGATGGCGAAAGCTATTTCAATCGCGCATGGATGACCTTTGCCGGGCTGGCCGGCAGCGAAGGCACGCAGTGCACGCGCGAACGCTGGCTCGAGAGCATTCATCCCGACGACCGCGTTGAGGCACTGGCCCTGATTGGCACGGCAGCGACACGGAAGGATGGCGCCCAACAGGTCTTCCGCTTCCGGCGGGCCGACGGCGAGTATCGCCACCTCCGGATGCATGTCCTGGCGCGCCGCGGCGCCGATGGCGCCGTCCTCGGCATCGTTGGCTCTGCGGTCGACATATCCGACCTGCTCGCCGCTGAACGGACACTGCGGCGCAGCAACGACGACCTGGAAGCGCTGGTCAGCGAGCGGACCAGGGCGTTGCAGCGATCCTACGCAGATCTGGAGGAGCGGGAACAGACGATTCGCACCATCACCGACTCGGCACAGGACGCCGTGGTAATGGTCGACGATGCCGGCGTGGTGTCTTACTGGAACCCGGCAGCCGAGCGAATCTTCGGCTGGACGAGCGACGAGGCCCTGGGCCAGCTGCTCTCGGAGTTCCTGGTGCCCGAACGGTTCCGTGCCGCGCACTTGCAGGCCTACGCGCGCTTCCAACAGGGCGAGCCGGGCAGGATACTCGGCAGGACCGTCGAAATGGTGGCGCTGAATCGGGCCGGCGCCGAGATTTCCGTCGATTTGTCTTTGTCATCGACTCTGCTGAAGGGCAAGCTGCACGCCATCGGCCTCCTCCGGGACATTACCGAGCGCAAGCTGGCGGCACATGCCCTGCTTCGCGAAAAGGCCTGGTCCGACGAGATCATCCGCCTGGCACCGAGCTTCATCATCGGTCTTGGCCGGTCCGCAGAAATCCTCCTGTTCAACGACTACGCCGAACGGCTGACCGGGTACGCGCGCGACGAGGTGATCGGCAAGCACTGGACCGAGGTCTTCTCGACTCCCGAGGGTCGCGACGAGGACAGCGCCACCATCGACCATGCGCTGCAGAGCGGTGAGGCGATCCGCCACCAGCCGGAGAACGCGATAGTCATCCGCGGCGGCTCCCGGCGCCTGGTGAGCTGGAGCTCGCAGTTGATGTTCGAAAACGGCAAGGTCCGGATGCTTCTTTCCTTCGGCGTCGACGTTACCGAAAGTCGTCGTGCAGCGCGGGAGCTGGAAGACAACTACGCCAAGCTGACGCTGCTCAACCAGCGCCTCGAAGAAGCGCAGAACCAGCTGCTGCAGTCGGAGAAAATGGCCTCGATCGGCCAACTGGCCGCCGGTGTCGCGCACGAAATCAACAACCCGGTCGGCTTCGTCAGCTCCAACCTGCAGACACTGAAAACGTACAGCCAACAGATGCTGCAGTTGCTCGCCGCCTACCAGCTGGCTGAGCCGCGCATCGGCGACGACGAACTGGCGACGATTGCCGAGCTGAAACAGGCCCTGGACATCGACTTCCTGGAGGAAGACCTGCCGGCACTCATCAAGGAGAGCGAAGAGGGCCTGGTGCGGGTCAAGAAGATCGTCGCGGACCTGAAGGATTTCTCGCACGTCAGCGAAACCGACTGGCAGTATGCCGACCTCAATGCCGGACTCGACTCGACGCTCAACGTCGTCTGGAACGAAGTCAAGTACAAGGCGCGCGTGGAGAAGCGGTACGCCACACTCCCACCCGTAAACTGCCTGGCCGCGCAGCTCAACCAGGTATTCATGAACCTGATCGTCAATGCGGCGCACGCACTTGACGAAAGCAAGGGCATGGGAACGATCGTGCTATCGACCGGTCAGCAGGACGAGTGGGTCTGGGTCGAAGTCAGGGACGACGGTCGCGGCATGAGCGAGGAAGTGCGGCGACGGGTGTTCGAGCCCTTCTTCACCACCAAGCCCGTGGGCAAAGGCACCGGACTCGGGATGTCCCTGTCGTACAATATCGTGAAAAAGCACAACGGTTGCATCGAAGTCGACTCGCTCCCCGGACAGGGCACAAGATTCAGAGTCTGGGTGCCCGTCAATCATGCCGAGCCTGAAGCTGTCGAATAGCACGAGGAGAGGAAGATGTCGGTTTCGGTTCTGGTCGTCGATAATTCGCCGATGGCCCGCAAAATGCTGGTTCGCGCACTGCCGCCGGATTGGGATATCACCATCACGCAAGCGTCCAGTGGCGCCGAAGCCTTGCTGCATTACCGGCAGGGAAAAGTCGATGTCATGTTTCTCGATCTGACGATGCCCGAGATGGATGGCTACCAGGTGCTCGAGGCGCTGCGACGCGAGGATCTCAACTGTCTGGTCATCGTGGTGTCCGCGGATATCCAGGAAGCGGCGCAGGCGCGCGTCCTCGCCATGGGCGCCATCTCCTTCATCAAGAAACCGGTGGATCCCGAGCGCATCAGGGCGGTGCTCAAGGAATATGGGCTGCTGGTATGACTATGGAATTCATCAGCGACGACCAGCGCGATGCCCTGCAGGAAGTCGCGAACATCGGCATGGGACAGGCCGGCGCGTCGATTGCCAGGGTCCTCGGTGAGTTCGTCGAGCTCTCGGTGCCACGGATCAGCACCGTCGACGCGGCCGGGATACCCGCCGCCCTCGCCGCACTTGCGGGCGATGGCGTAGCTTCCGCCGTGCGTCAGGCTTTCATCGGCGAACTGCGGGGCGAAGCGATCGCGATCTTTTCCGAGCATTCGGCACATGATCTTGCCGAACTGCTTGCGTACGGAGATGCACTGGACGCTCCCGCCGGCTGCGAACTCCTGCTGGACATTGGCAATGTTCTCGTCGGCGCCTGTCTCGGTGGCATCGCAGGACTGCTGCGTACCGAAATCGGTTTCTCTGCGCCGTCCCTGCTTGCCGACCAGGTGGCGACCAGCGACCTGATTCAGGCGGAGACGATTGCCGCACGCTGCGCGTTGCTGGTGGAGGTGCGTTTCGGACTCGAGAAGCGGGTCTTCCGCTGCCACCTGGTGATGCTCATGCCCGAAGATGCGCTCGCCGCCTTGCGACGCGCGCTCGACCGCTTTATCGAGGAATTCTGAGTGACTTCGCTCAGCCACCCTGGCGAAAGCTGCGCGCTGCTCGGATCGCTCGTCGAGCGCATCGACGTGGGCATCTTCGCCGTCGATCGAACGGGCACGGTGGCGCTCTGGAACAGGTTCATGGCCGTCCACAGCGGCAAGTCGAGCAGCGAAATGCTCGGACAGAATCTTTTCGCCATGTTTCCGGAACTGCCGCGGCCGTGGCTCGAGAAGAAGCTGGAAAGCGTCTTCGTGCTCGGCAACAACGCCTTCACCCTGTGGGAGCTCAGACCATATCTGTTCCGCTTTCCACACAACCGGCCAATTACCGGCGGCCTGGACACGATGCGCCAGAATGTCACCTTCCTGCCGCTGCGAACGCCGGGCGGCGAGGTGTCGCTGGTTTGCGGCACAGTCTTCGACTACACCGAGACGGCGCTTGCCCAGCACAGTCTGCATGATGCAATTGCGGCGTTGAACAAGGAGAAGGACGCGCAAGCGCAGCTGATCGTCAAGCTCGAAGCAGCCCAGAACCAGTTGCTGCAGTCCGAAAAAATGGCTTCCATCGGCCAGCTTGCGGCGGGCGTGGCCCACGAAATCAACAACCCCATCGGCTTCGTCAATTCCAATCTGCAGACGCTCAAGAAGTACTGCGAGCAGATGTTGCAGCTGATCTCGACCTACGAACCGACCGAGGCGCAGATCACCGACAGCGGGCTGCTGAGCAGGATCAGCAATCTGAAGCAGGCGCTGGACATCGAGTTCCTGCAGGAAGACCTGCCCGCGCTGATCAAGGAGAGCGAAGAGGGACTGGTGCGGATCAAGAAGATCGTCGAAGACCTGAAGGATTTCTCGCACGTCAACGAGTCGGAATGGCAGTACGCCGATATCAATGCCGGTCTGGACTCGACGCTCAACGTGGTATGGAACGAGGTCAAGTACAAGGCCACGGTCGACAAGCACTACGGTGAGCTGCCTGCGATCGAGTGCCTCGCGGCGCAGCTCAATCAGGTGTTCATGAACCTGATCGTCAATGCCGTTCAGGCGCTCGACGAAAGCAAGGGCATGGGAACGATCACGCTATCCACCGGTCACCAGGACGAGTGGGTGTGGGTCGAAGTCAGGGACAACGGTCGCGGCATGAGCGACGAGACGCGCAGAAGGGTATTCGAGCCTTTCTTCACGACCAAGCCGGTGGGCAAGGGGACAGGACTTGGCATGTCCGTTTCGTACAACATCGTCCAGAAGCATCATGGTCGTATCGAGCTCACGACGGCACCTGACGAGGGAAGCTGCTTCAGGGTGTGGGTGCCGGTGAAACAGGCGCAGGCGGCTGCGCCTTGAGGGCGCAGACGCATCGGGGCAGCTGTCTCCGCAGTGCCGGCACCGATTGACCGGGCATTTCATGACGCGCCCGCCCAGGGTTCAGGTTTGCCGAAGAAATAGCCCTGCGCGTAATCCACCCCCAGTTCACACAGCCGGTCGACAGTTGCCTGGCTGCCAGCATATACGGCGACCGTCTCGATTCCCAGTGCGTGACCCATCTGATTGATCGCGGCGACCAGGGCAGCGTCTGGCGGGCTATCGCACATCGCCTGCACGAAGCTGCCGTCGATCTTCAGATAGTCTATCGGCAGCGTCTTCAGGTAATGCAACGAGGACAGGCCGCTGCCAAAATCGTCCAGCGCCAGACGACAACCTTGCCGCTTGAGCGCGGAAATCAGCGCCAGGGCCGGGCGAAGATTCTGGACGGCAACCGCTTCGGCAATTTCGAAACAGACTCGCTCGGATGGCAACGAGTGCTCGACCAGCTGACCGTCGATGAAATCGGGCAGACCTTCGTCGCCGAGCGCGCTGGCGGACAGATTTATCGCCAGCATGGCGCCCGTCTGCCCTATCCCTCTCGCGTAGTCCCGACAAGCGCTGCGAATCACCCACCGATCAATGGCAGCCATGAGACCGTAGCGCTCGGCTGCCGGCAGGAACGCCGCCGGCAGCACCAGCTCGCCTCGTCGCGTTTCCTTGAAAGGCTGCGCGACACGCAACAAGGCCTCGTAGCGCACCACGCGCAATGGCCGCTCTCCCGTCAAGGCAACGATCGCCTGGTAATGAAGCTGGAACAGGTCGTGCTCAAGAGCGTCCCGCAAGCCTGCCGCACCGAGAATCTGAGTGTGACGCGGAATGCTTTGGCTATCAGCCGCCTGATAGACGTGAACACGGTTGCGGCCGAGTTCCTTGGCCGTGTAGCAGGCCATGTCCGCCTGTGCGAGCAGCTGGGCCGCATCCTTCGTTTCCGCCGTAATCGGCACCAGGCCGATGCTGACGCCGATCTGATAGCTTCGCCCCTGCCAGACGAAACGGTGCTCGCGGATATTGCGCACCACCGCCTGCGCGATGACCTGGGCGCGCTCGAGCGGACAGTTCTCCTGCAGGAGCGCGAACTCGTCGCCGCCAATGCGTGCCAGGGTATCGCGCTCACGGAACATGCCGATCAGTATGCTGTTGATCTGTTTGAGCAACTCGTCACCGGCCGCATGTCCGGCAGCGTCGTTGACCGCCTTGAACTGATCCAGATCCAGGTAGCAGAGCACGTGTCTGGCAGCGTGCTGGTGAGCGCTGTCGAGTGCCCGCCCGAGTCGCCGCTCGAATTCGGGGCGGTTTATCAGGCCGGTGAGTGCATCGTGAGTGGCGTCGTGCGCCAGCTGGCGAGTCAGCTGACGACTCTGGGTGACGTCGTGGAAAACGAGGACCGCGCCCAGGGTGGCTCCGTCCGGCCCGTTGATCGGCGCCGCCGAATCGTCGATGTCGAATTCCCGCTCGTCGCGCCGCAGCAGTACAGACCGACCGGGCAGGCTGACGATACGCCCTTCCTGCAGACAACGTCGCACCGGATCGGGGGCCGGCTCGCGAGTCTGCTCATTGACGATCCGAAAGACCTCCGCCACCGGCCTGCCTTTGGCATCGGAGGTACTCCAGCCGGTCAACAGCTCGGCGACCGGGTTCATGTAGTCGACCCGGGCACTCGCATCGGTGGTGATCACCGCATCGCCGATCGAATGCAGGGTGACCAGTGCCCGCTCCTTGGCTTCGAACAGTGCCATTTCCGCTCGCTTCCGCTCTGTCGTTTCGATGCCGACCCCGATCAGTTCCTCCACCTGGCCACTGCTGCTCCTGATCGGCGCCTTGATGATATGGAACCAGCGTTCCTCGCCACTCGAAGCCAGCCATCTGAGCTCACGCTCGACCCGCTTCAGCTGCCCGTTCCAGATCGACCGATCATCGTCGCGCAGGATTTCCAGGGTTTCGGCATCGGTCATGAAGTCCGGCAACGCCTGCCCGGTCATCTTCTCCACCGTCAGCCCGAAACTCTCGGCCAGGCTGCGGTTGGCAAGCCGAAGACGCGCCTGCCGGTCGACGACGAAAACGAAATGCGGATTGGCATCGATCACCGTTCTGAGAAACGAACGTTGCTCTTCGATCTCCGCCTGCGCGCGCAACAGGCGCTCTACCAGCGCGACGTTTCCGAAACAGGCGGCGACGCTGGTCAGCAAGACGTCGACTAACGCCCTGTCCAGCGTCGCCGGCAGCTGTCCAGAATCGAGGAAGATCGCAGCTTCCTGGTGGCTGGTCGATGCCTGCAGGTAGAGCACCGTGTAGTCCTTGCCGAAAACGTGCTGGCGGCGCTGGAGACTGGCCATGACACGGGACAGCACGCGCTCGTCGGGCGGCAAGTGCAGTGGCTGCGCAAGACAAGCGGCGTGGCGACCCGTCGCAGCGAGTACGATGCAGTTCTCGGGGGCGGCACCGGACCTTGAACGATCCCGGATGAAGACGATTCCGTCCACCGCCCGCTTGAGCAGCATCGCCAGTTGCGCGAGCACGCCCGCGGCGAGATCGGCAAGCGAGCGCTCTTCCATGAGCTCGGCGGCAGCCCGGACGATCGACTCGAGAGCACGCCGCTGCTCGCTGACGGCATGCAGCTGCCGATACGAACGCAGAGCCGTGCTAACCATGGTGATCAGGCGCGTGTGCGTCAGTTCGCCCTTGGTACGATAGTCGTTGATGTCGTATTGATCAACGACGGAGAGTTCAGGCGCGTAACCCGGCTCGCCCGTGCGCAGGATCAGGCGGCATTCGAGAAGACCCAGCTCGTCCCGGATATAGCCGACGAGTTCGAGTCCGGCCTGCGCGGTCTCCATGACGACGTCGAGCAGCGCCACGGCGATGTCGGGATGTTGACGAAGCTGCTCCCGCGCTTCGATGCCGCTGTAGGCGTGCAACAGCTGTATCGGCCGGCCGAAGACCTGCAACGCGTTGAGGACGAAACGGGTGACCTCATGCACCTCGATGTCGTCGTCAACGACCAGCAGCTTCCATGGCGGCAGAGCTGCCGACGAAGGGGTGGCAGGCAAGTCCGTGTCGTCGGTCCAACTGAGCAACTCATCGTTCATGCGAGCTCTTCCACCGGAAATCGTGCGCGTACTTTCAGAAGCGCGATGAAGGTGGAGGCATGCCCCCTTCGGCCGGAGCATTGATCCAGATGCTTGCACCAAATCGCCTGATGCCCCGATTATAAGCAATGTCGGAGCGACCGCCACTGTCACGGACAGGTCGCCTGGGGCACGCCGAGGCACAATAAAAAACCGGCCCAGGGCCGGTTCTTCGTTTGCTGCAGCTTTCTGATTTCTTTGGTCGGGGCGCCGGGATTCGAACTCGGGACCCCTTGCACCCCATGCAAGTGCGCTACCAGGCTGCGCCACGCCCCGACAAGCTGCGGATTATAACCGAAATCTACCCCGCAGCACTTACACCCGTAGCATTTCCATGATCTTCAGCAACTCGACACGCAACACGTCACTGTCCATGGCAGATGGGTTGCCGGCAGCCGGCGGCGCGGCATCGTCGAGACGATTGCGCGCGCCACTGATCGTGAAACCCTGGCTATAGAGAAGCTCGCGGATACGGCGAACCAGAAGCACCTCATGATGCTGATAATAGCGCCGGTTACCCCGCCGCTTGACCGGCTTGAGCTGCGAGAACTCCTGCTCCCAGTAGCGCAGCACGTGCGGCTTGACGCCGCACAGTTCGCTGACCTCGCCAATCGTGAAGTAACGCTTGGCCGGTATGGCCGGCAATGGCTCATTGCCGTTGTCTCTAGGACTGGCTTCCATCATAAGCGTGCTCCACCTCGGCCTTCAGTTTCTGGCTGGCATGAAAAGTCACCACTCGTCTCGCGGTGATCGGGATCTCTTCGCCCGTTTTCGGGTTGCGGCCTGGCCGCTGCGGTTTGTCGCGCAGTTGAAAATTACCGAATCCCGAGAGCTTCACGCCGTCGCCGCGCTCCAGCGCATTGCGGATCTCTTCGAAAAACGCCTCGACCATGTCCTTGGCCTCACGCTTGTTGAGGCCAACCTTCTCGAACAGCAAATCCGCGAGTTCTGCTTTGGTAAGCGTCATACCCTCCCCTTCTCAGACGCGCAGCTGCGCCGCGAATGTCTCCCGCAGGTAGGTCATCAGATGCTGCATGGCCGCATCAACTTCGACTTCCTGCAAGGTTTTTTGAGTATCTTGCATCATTATGCGGAAGGCAAGGCTTTTCTTGCCAGCCTCCACCCCGCGCCCGGCATAGAGGTCGAACAGTTTGATTTCCCGAACGATTTCTGGCCGACTGGCGACCATACCATCGATCAGCAGCTGCAATTCCACCTCCTGATCGACCACAATAGCCATATCCCGTATGACTAGTGGTTGCCGGGAAACCTCCGCGTAATGCGCCAGGCCGGCGATGACCAAAGCATCCAGATCGACTTCGAAGAGCACCGGCGCCAGGGGCAGCTCGTACTTCTGTTGCCACTGCGGATGCAACTCACCGACGAAGCCAATCCCCCGGCCGTCGAGCACGATGCGCGCGCTGCGGCCAGGATGCAACGCCGGATGCCCGGCTTTCTCGAAGCTGGCGGTGCGCGGCGCAAGGAGCCGCTCGAGATCACCCTTGACGTCAAAGAAATCGACGTTGCGCGCGACACAGCCCCATTGCTCCGGGAAGGCCGCGCCGTAAGCGAGGGCAGTGAGTGTCCAAGGCTGACGGAATCCGGCTACCGGCTCACCCCGCTCATCGCGGAAGAAACAGCGCCCGGTTTCGAAAAACCGCGCACGTGCCTGCCGGCGCTTGAGGTTGGTCGCCAGGTTGGCGACCAGACCACCAATCAGCGTCGAGCGCATGACGCTCAGCTGACTGGCAATCGGGTTGGCCAGCCGAATCAGCTTGCTGTTGTCGGCAAAATCGCGCTCCCAGGCTTCTTCGACGAAGGCGAAGTTGACCACTTCCTGATAGCCGCAGTCGGCGATGATCTGGCGAAGACGTGCCAGCGGTCGTGTCTCCTCGGTCTGAGGCAGCATGGCCATCAACGCCACCGGCGACGACGAAGGAATGTTTTCGTAGCCGTGCAGACGGGCCAGCTCTTCGATCAGGTCTTCCTCGATCTCGATGTCGAAACGGTAGCTCGGCGCCATCACGACGAAGTCATCGCCGTCGCGGCGGAATGAAAGATCGAGACGCGCGAACAACTCGCCGATGCGCCCGGCGGACAGTGCAACACCCAGAACCCTGGCGACTCGCGCCGGACGCAGGCGAACCTCATGGCGTTCGGGCAGCTTCGCCATGGCCTCGCTCACCGGCCCCGCCCGACCGCCACAGATGTCGAGAACCAGGCGGCTGGCGCGTTCGAGCGCGCGCCGCGTGCCGCCGAAATCGACACCGCGCTCGAAACGGTGCGAGGCGTCCGAAACGAAGCTGTAGCGACGCGCGCGGCCGGCAATCGCCGTCGGCGCAAAGAATGCGGACTCCAGGAAGACCTCGGTCGTAGCCAGGCTGATACCGCTCTCCTCTCCGCCCATGACGCCAGCCATTGCCAGCGGCCGCTGCTCGTCGGCAATCAACAGCACATCGTCCTGCAGTTCCAGTGTCTGTTCGTTGAGCAGCGTGATCACTTCTGCCGTCTGCGCCATGCGTGCATGAATGGCGCCCTGCAAGCGGGCGTTGTCGAAGGCGTGCAGCGGCTGGCCGAGTTCCAGCATCACGTAATTGGTGATATCGACCAGTGCGGAAATCGGCCGAATGCCGCTACGCTCGAGGCGACGACTCATCCAGGTCGGCGTCGTCACTGTCGCGTCCACCCCGGCGATAACCCGGCCGCAGTAGCGCGGGCAGGCTTCCGGAGCATCGAGAACGACTGCGCGTTTGCTGGCAATCGTAACCTCGACGTCGTCGACTTCCGTAAACCGGGCCGGCGTACCGGTCAGTGCGGCGACCTCGCGGGCTACGCCTTCCAGCGACAGGCAGTCCGATCGATTCGGCGTCAGCTTGAGGGTCAACAGGCGATCATCGAGATCGAGATGGCGGCGTACATCCTCGCCGACCCGCGCATCGGCGCCGAGCACGAGCAGCCCGGCAGCGTCGTCGGCGATACCCAGTTCCCTTGCTGAACAGAGCATTCCGGAAGACGCCACGCCGCGCACCTTGGCAAGCTTGATCGTGAAGCCGCCCGGCAATTCGGCGCCGGGCAGTGCGCACGGCACCTTGATCCCGGCAGCGGCATTCGGTGCCCCGCAGACGATCTGCAACAGTTCGCCGGAGCCCACATCGACCCGGCAGACGTTGAGGCGATCGGCGTCCGGATGCTTGTCCACTTCGAGGATCTGCGCGACGACAACCTTGTCGAAGGCCGGAGCAACGGCTTCTTCCTCCTCCACTTCGAGACCGGCCATGGTCAACAGATGGGAGAACTCGTCACCCGAACAAGCGGGGTCGACGAAGCTGCGCAGCCAGGATTCAGAGAATTTCATGAACGGGAGAGGTCAGAAGAAGTCGTGGGCAGGCACGCGATCAGACGAACTGCCGCAGGAAGCGCAGGTCGCCATCGTAGAACAGGCGCAGATCATTGACACCGTAGCGCAGCATCGTCAGCCGGTCCGGGCCCATGCCAAAGGCAAATCCGATGTACCTCTCGGGATCGATGCCGACGTGCCGCAGAACGTTCGGATGGACCATGCCGCAGCCGGCGATCTCCAGCCAGCGGCCCTTCAGCGCGCCACTCATGAAGGCCATGTCGATCTCGGCCGATGGCTCGGTGAAGGGAAAGAACGAGGGGCGAAAGCGCACCTGCAGGTCGTCGCTCTCGAAAAAGCGGCGCAGGAAATCGCCGATGACACCTTTCAGATCGGCAAAGCTGACACTCTCGCCTACCCACAGCCCCTCCACCTGATGGAACATCGGCGAATGCGTGGCATCGGAATCGACGCGATAGACACGCCCCGGAGCGATCACGCGGATCTCCGGCATTGTTCTTGCGCCGGCATGTCTGGCGACGTGCGCCTGCATGTAGCGAACCTGGATCGGGCTGGTGTGCGTCCGCAGGAGCACGCCTTCGGCGACGCCACCGGACTCGTCCTGCAGATAGAAGGTATCGTGCATCGAACGCGCCGGGTGATCGGCCGGCGTATTGAGCGCCGTGAAGTTCTGAAAGTCGGCTTCTATTTCCGGACCATCGGCGACGTCGAAGCCGATCGAGCTGAACAGCGCTTCGATGCGCTCCAGCGTGCGGGTGACCGGATGCAGGCCGCCACGAGTCTGGCCACGGCCCGGCAGGGTCACATCCAGCGCCTCCTCGGCCAGTCTGGCCGACAGGGCCATCTGGCGAATCGCCTCGCGCCGTTCGTTGAGTGCCGTTTCGACGGCGTTCTTGGCAAGATTGATGGCCGCGCCGACGCTCTTCCGCTCGTCGGCCGGAATCTTGGCCAGGCCCTTGAGCAAGGCCGTGATCTGGCCGCCCTTGCCGAGATAGCTGGCCTTGATCTGCTCCAGCGTGTCAGGGTCGTCGGTCGCGGCGAAGGCGAGCGAGGCTGCCTGGACAATTTGATCGAAGTTATGCATGGTTCACCGAAAAAAAGGAGGCTGACGCCTCCTTTCTTGACACAGGTCGAGCTCAGGCGCCGAGTTGGGCTTTGGCCTGCACGGCCAGAGCAGCGAAAGCCGGCTTGTCGAAAACAGCCAGGTCGGCCAGCACCTTGCGATCCACTTCGATCTGCGCCTTCTTGAGACCATTCATGAAGGTGCTGTATTTCATGCCCAGTTCCCTGGCCGCCGCGTTGATACGTGCGATCCAGAGGCTGCGGAACTGACGTTTGCGCTGACGACGGTCGCGGTAGGCATACTGACCGGCCTTCATCACCGCCTGCTTGGCAACGCGATAGACGTTCTTGCGGCGACCGCGGTAACCCTTGGCCAGGGCGAGGATCTTCTTGTGGCGCGCGTGCGCCGTTACACCACGTTTGACTCGGGGCATCTCTTATCTCCTCAAGCGTAAGGCATCATGGAACGAACCATGGCCTTGTCAGCTGCATGAACTTCGGTCATCCCGCGCAACTGGCGCTTGGTCTTGGTGTCCTTCTTGGTCAGGATATGTCGCTTGAACGCCTGCGAGCGCTTGATACGGCCGCTGGGGCTGACCGTGAAGCGCTTTTTCGCGCCACTCTTGGTCTTCATCTTGGGCATTGTATGCTCCGTTTATAAACATGCTGCCAGGTGTCTCCCGACGGGAGATCTTCCAACCCGACCACACTTGTTGTTACTGCAAGGCTCTGCCTCAGAAACCACGACTACGACTACGACTACGACTACGACAACGATTACGACTGCTTCTTCTTGTTCGGCGTCAGCACCATTACCATCTGACGACCTTCCATCTTCGGCATCTGCTCGACCACCGCCATTTCCTGCAAATCGGCCCGGATACGCTCGATCTGGCGCATTCCAATGTCCTGGTGGGCCATTTCCCGGCCGCGAAAGCGCAAGGTCACCTTGACCTTGTCTTCCTCTTCCAGAAAGCGCGTCATGTTGCGCAGCTTGATCTGGTAGTCATTCTCGTCGGTTCCGGGACGAAACTTCACTTCCTTCACCTGCACCTGCTTCTGCTTTTGTCGCTGCTCGTGCTGGCGTTTCTGCTCCTGGTACTTGAACTTCCCGAAATCGACGATCCGGCAGACCGGAGGCCGTGCCATCGGGGCAATCTCAACCAGATCGAGGCCGGCTTCCTCCGCCAACGACAGCGCCTCCCTGGAACTCATGACTCCCAATGCATCGCCGTCCTCGCCGATGAGCCGGACTTCCGGTGCATTTATCTCTTGGTTAACGCGTTGCGCCTTTTGCAGTGCGATGGTTCCGCTCCTTGTGTCGACAAAAGTTAGACCGTGCCACTTCGCGCGGCAACTTCACCCAGAAGTTGCTCGGTCAGAGCCTCGATCGACATTTGTCCGAGATCCCGACCACCGCGTGTGCGCACGGCCACCAGATTCGCTGCCACTTCCTTGTCGCCAACGACGACCTGATAGGGCAGCTTGTTCAAGCTATGTTCTCGTATTTTATAGGTAATTTTTTCGTTGCGCAAATCGGCCTCGACACGCACCCCGGCCGCCCGCAGCCTTGCCGCCACCTGTGCGGCGTACTCGCTCTGCCGCTCGGAAATGTTCAGCACCACCGCCTGCATCGGCGACAGCCACAAGGGCATGGCACCGGCATAATGCTCGACGAGAATACCGATGAAACGCTCGAGCGAGCCGAGAATCGCACGGTGCAACATCACCGGCACATGCCGATCGTTGTCCTCGCCGACGTAGTGCGCATCGAGTCGTTCAGGCAAGGCGAAATCCAGCTGCAGCGTGCCGCACTGCCAGACCCTGCCGAGGCAGTCCTTGAGCGAGAACTCGATCTTCGGACCATAGAAAGCGCCCTCTCCGGGCTGCACATCGTAGCTCAGGCCCTTGCCGTCCAGCGCCTCGGCGAGCGCGACTTCGGCGCGGTCCCATTGCGCGTCGGAACCGATGCGCTTCTCTGGACGGGTAGACAGCTTGACGATGATCTCGGTGAACCCGAAGTCGGCATAGACCTTCTCCAAAAGATCGATGAAGGCCTCCGTCTCGGGCAGCACCTGCGCTTCCGTACAGAAGATGTGCGCGTCATCCTGGACGAAAGCGCGCACGCGCATGATCCCGTGCAGTGCACCCGACGGTTCGTTGCGATGGCACGAGCCGAACTCGGCCAGCCGCAAGGGCAGATCACGGTAACTGCGCAACCCCTGATTGAAGATCTGGATGTGCCCGGGGCAGTTCATCGGCTTGATTGCGTAATCGCGGTTCTCGGAAGCCGTGGTAAACATGTGCTCGGCGTAGTTCTCCCAATGACCCGAGCGCTCCCAGAGCGAGCGATCCATGATCATCGGTGTCTTCACTTCACGATAGCCGTTGCGGTCAAGCAGGCGGCGCATGTATTGCTCGACTTCCTGCCAGATCGTCCAGCCCTTAGGGTGCCAGAAGACCATTCCCGGCGACTCCTCCTGCAGGTGGAAGAGGTCCAGCTGCCGCCCGAGTTTGCGGTGGTCTCGCTTCTCGGCCTCCTCGAGCATGTGCAGGTAGGCTTCCTGATCTTCCTTGCGCGTCCAGGCTGTTCCGTAGATCCGCTGCAGCTGCTCATTGCGATGGTCGCCGCGCCAGTAGGCACCGGCCAGCTTCATCAGCTTGAACACCTTCAGCTTGCCCGTAGAGGGGACGTGCGGACCGCGGCAGAGATCGACGAAATCCCCCTCGCGATAGAGCGACACCTCCTGCCCTTCCGGGATCGCATCGATCAACTCGGCTTTGTAGTGTTCGCCGATCGACTTGAAGAAGGCAACCGCCTCGGGGCGCTGCCAGACCTCGCGCTGCACGGGAATATCGCGCCTGGCGAGCTCGCTCATGCGCTTCTCGATTGCCGCCAGATCCTCGTTGGTGAACGGGCGCTGGTAGGAGAAATCGTAGTAGAAGCCGTTTTCGATCACCGGCCCGATGGTCACCTGCGCCTCCGGAAAGAGCTCCTTGACCGCGTAGGCCATCAGGTGCGCAGTCGAGTGCCGGATGATATCCAGGCCCTCGGGGTCCTTGTCGGTGACGATGCCCAACTGTACGTCCGTTGCAATCGAGAACGAGGTGTCGACCAGACGACCATCGACCCTGCCGGCCAGCGCAGCGCGCGCCAGTCCGGCGCCGATGCTCTGCGCGACTTCGGCAACCGTGACAGGCCCCGCGAAGGTCTTTTGCGAACCGTCAGGCAGTGTGACAACCGGCATAGTGCAACCCCAGCAAGAAATGGAAAAGCCAGAGACCCGCTCTGGCTCGTAGACGTCTTTCGCGTGCGGCTGCAAGCGCAGACCCCACTATCACTTCACAGCTGCCGTTCATCAATCGCAACCACTCACGCAGTCGCATCAGCGGGCAGCCCAAGGCCCACGCGCCGAGGGAGGCGAAGCCGCCCGTCATCCGCGAGGACCGCATTCTAGCACAGCGGGCAGGGCCAGCGGGCAGCGTTGCCACCACTGGCAGGGAGACCGCTGCTGCCAGCTTTGCGTCGCCCCCTGCCGAACCTACTCTGGCAAGCCGTTCAGGAGAATCATCACGGTCAGCACTTCACCCGGCTTGCCGAGCGGCCCAAACCACTTCTCGAGAATCGGTCCGATTTCGCCGCTGCGGTACAACCGCGCCAGCGAGCCATCGACGGCAAGTCGCAGATCGCCGTCGCGGCGCATCATCAAGCCATAGGGCTCATAGGTAAACTGATTCTCGGCGACGGCGTATTCCTTGCCATTGCCGCGCAACAGGGCAGTGGTAATCAATACGGTGCGATCCGCAGCATAGGCTGTCGCCTTCTTGTTCTGCAGTGCCGCCATTGCCTCGTCGTGGTCCTTGACCTTGATCAGCTGCAAGCCCAGCTTTTCGGACGCGACCAGCTGGTCCATGGCTTTTTCGGTCGTCGTTCCCTTGACCACGGCAATGCGCTGCCCCTTGATGTCTGCAAGCGATTTTGGCTCTTCCCCACTGCGATAGAGCAGGCTGGCGCCGTCGACAAAGGTCATCAGGCTGAAATCGAAGTCGGCACGACGCGAAATCGTCTGTGTGCTGTTGCCGCATTCGATATCGATTGCACCGTTCTTCAAGGCTTCGAAGCGGCTTTGCGCGCTCACCGGCACCCACTCCACGTCCAGCTTCGCAATCCCTTCCTGTTTGGCGATGTCACCCACCACGCGCTTGCACAGATCGACACTGTAGCCCTGTGCCTTCTTGTCGTCGCCGACAAAGGAAAACGGCGGAGAGTTCTCGCGATAGCCAAGCTTGATCGTCGACGTCTGCTTGATCTTGGCCAGGGTCGATTCGTCGGCCATGGCAGGTGCTGCGAAGAGGCATGATGCTGCAACGGCGCCAGCGATCAGGGTACGGAATATCATTGTCAATCCTTCGTCAGGGGGCCGCTTCGACCCGTTTTTAAAAAAAGAGATGCCCGGGATCAGTCACTCGTACCAGGCTTTGCCGCATCGAGAAATGCCTTGCCGCCGCGCGCCCCATCGACACACTCACAGCAGTCGTGATTCAGGGACAAGCGAGCCAGGCAGCATGCGGTTCAGCGTGCGCTCAGCCAGCAATGAATCCCTGCTTCTTCAGCTCACCGTCGATAAGGCGCGTAACCTCAGTGACGATCTGCCGGCGCGAATCGGGATCCACAGACGCCGTGGTCATCGTCCACAGCATCCTGCCGCCCGGAATTTCGTAAAGGATGGTCTCGATCAGATACTTCGTCTGCTGGTAAGTATAACCGGGCATGGTGTAGACCGAGCTGTAGGCGTAGCCGCCGTAGCTGTAGAAGGAGCCATAGGGACCAAGCGCCGCCGGCGCAACATAGCTCTGTGGCGGCACATAGACATTATCCTTGTCCACCGACAGCAGGCGCGCCGTCAGGGCGCCGTCGAACCCTTCCTGCGCCAGACGCGCGCCGATCCTGTCCTCGTTCTGCGCGTTCACCTCCTTGGCGTCGGGGAACAGGGTATAGCTGGCGACCCCCAGCGTTCCCTTCGGCAAGGACGACACCAGGCGGTCCTCGACCATGCGGCGAGTGGCGTCGTCGGCGGCAACGATGAAGACGACGATCTTCTTGAGCGCGGTGCCACGATATGCCGGGTCACGCCATTCCGAGACCACCGAAGTGGTCGCACAGGCAGCCAGCAAAGCCGTGAATATCACGACAGACACGACACGGCGAAGCGGGCTGGAGGTCATCGGAAACTCCTGGGCTGAGTGGATTCGGCAAAAAGTATAGCCCATGACAACTTGCTGAGGAACCGTCGCGAGGCAGGACCGTTGCGCGCAGCGGCCGCCGCCCCGCATCGAGGCGGCCAGACGTTGCAGCGCACCAAGACGAGGCAGGACGCCCATGCGCATTGCCCGGAAAACGCCCAGTCCCTGGTTTTCTCCCGTGGCACGGCTATTGCTTGATGTCAGCAGGAGCAAGGAAACCATGAACGAGCAAATCAAATCCACCTGTTGTTACTGCGGCGTCGGTTGCGGCCTGCTGATCGAAACCGAGGACGACCGGATCGTCGGCGTACGCGGCGACCCCGGACACCCGGCGAACGCCGGGCGCCTGTGCACCAAGGGAGCCTCGCTGCACCTGACGGCGCGCCCTGACTGCCGCCTGCTGCATCCCGAGTTGCGTCGCCAGCGCCTGCTGCCGCGCCAGCGTGTCGACTGGGAGCAGGCGCTCGAGCATGCCGCCGAGCGCTTCGCCGGGATCATCGCCAAGCACGGACCGGACAGCGTCGCTTTCTACATTTCCGGGCAGTTGCTCACCGAGGACTACTACGTCTTCAACAAACTCGCCAAGGGCCTGATCGGCACCAACAACGTCGACACCAATTCGCGGCTGTGCATGTCCTCGGCGGTCGCCGGCTACAAGCAGACGCTGGGCGCCGACGCCCCGCCCTGCTGCTACGAGGACATCGCCAGCAGCGACTGCCTGCTGATCGCGGGCGCCAATCCCGCCGTCGCACATCCGATCGTGTTCCGCCGCATCGAGGATGCACGCGCCGCCAATCCGGCGCTGCGCATCATCGTCATCGACCCGCGGCGCAGCGAAACCGCCGCCGTCGCCGACCTGCACCTGCCGCTCAAGCCAGGCACCGACATTGCGCTGTACATGGGCCTGCTGCACGTGCTGCTCGCCGAGGGACTGGTCGACCGCGACTACATTGCCGCGCATACGGAGGGCTTTGCCGCGCTCGAAGCGGCGGTCGCGGCTTTCCCGCCGGCGGTGGTAGCCGAAACCTGCGCGCTCGCCGAAGCCGAGATCCTTCAGGCCGCGCACTGGTTCGGCAAGGCGAACGCGGCGCTGTCACTGTACTGCCAGGGACTCAACCAGTCGTCGCACGGCACGCACAACAACGCCGCGCTGATCAACCTGCATCTGGCCACCGGACAGATCGGCCGGCCAGGCGCCGGGCCCTTCTCGCTGACCGGGCAGCCGAACGCGATGGGCGGCCGAGAAGTCGGCGGCCTGGCCAACCTGCTGTCTGCGCACCGCGACCTGGCCAACCCCGAACACCGCGCCGAAGTCGCGCGGCTGTGGGGCTTGCCGTCGGTACCCGAGCAGCCCGGCAAAGCCGCGGTCGAACTCTTCGCCGCGCTCAGGCGCGGCGAGATCAAGGCGGTGTGGATTGCCTGCACCAATCCCGCGCAATCGCTGCCCGATCAGTCCGAAGTGCGCGCCGCCCTGCAGGCGGCCGAGTTCGTCGTCCTGCAGGAAGCCTATGCCAATACCGATACTGCCGCCTACGCCGACCTGATGCTGCCGGCGACGACCTGGGGAGAGAAGGAAGGCACGGTGACCAATTCGGAGCGCTGCATCACGCACGTCACGCCGGCGGTTTCCGGACCGGGGGAAGCGCGACCCGACTGGCAGATCGCCGTCGACTTCGCCCGCCGGCTCGGCGCCCGGCTCCAGCAGCCGCTGACCGGGAAGCTCTTTCCCTACACGAACCCCGAGGAGATCTTCAACGAACATCGCGAAAGCACCCGCGGGCGCGACCTGGACATCACCGGCATCAGCTACGCCCTGCTCGACACTGCCGGACCGCAGCAGTGGCCATTCCCGGAAGGCGCCCGCCGTGGTCGCCGACGTCTGTACACCGACGGCGTTTTTCCGACCCCCTCCGGCCGCGCCCGCTTCATCGCCGTCGAGCACCGGCCGACCGCCGAGAGCACCGACGACAACTACCCGATCAGCCTTCTCTCCGGCCGCCTGCGCGACCAGTGGCACGGCATGAGCCGCACCGGTACCGTCGCCCGGCTTTTCAATCTCGACGACCAACCACTGCTGTCGATGCACCCCGCCGACCTGCGCCAGCGCGGCCTGACGACCGGCGAGGTGGTGCGCGCCGGCAATCCACGCGGCAGCATCCACCTGCGTGTCAAGGCCGACGGCACTCTGCCGCGTGGACGCGCCTGGCTGCCGATGCACTGGGGCAGCCAGTTCATGAACAGCGCCGGGGTCAACGCGCTGACCCTCTCGACGTGCGACCCCTACTCGCAGCAACCCGAACTCAAGCATGCAGCGGTCGCCGTCGCCAGGGCAGAGCTGCCGTGGCAGCTGGTCATCCTGCGCAAGGCGGGCGCTGGCGACCTGGCGGCACTGGCGTTGCTCGCCAGGGCACGCACGCTGCTTCCCGACTTCACCTTCGCCAGCGTTGGACTCTACGGTCGCGACGAACCGCTGGTGGTCTTCCGCGCAGCACACGCAGAAGCACTGCCTGAAACACGCCTGCTGGAGATCGATGCCCTGTTCGGCCTTGGCGCCGACCATGCCGCGATCGTCTATGCAGATCACCGCCGACAGGTCAGCAAACGCGCGCTCGCCCCGGACGGCAAACTGATCGGCATCCGCCTCGCTGGCGAAACGCAGGCCCAGTCCTGGCTCAAGGAGGCGATGGCCGACAACACCCTCGATCCCGAGCTGATACGCTGGGCGCTGGCGCCGATCGGCAGGCGACCGGGCAGGCTGCCGCAGCGCAGCCGCATCGTCTGCAACTGCGCCGACGTCAGCGAGGCGCAGATCGCAGCCGACCTCGAAGCCAGCGCGACGCTGGCAGTACTGCAGGAAAAGCGGAAATGCGGTACCTTCTGCGGATCGTGTCTGCCGGAACTGCGGCAGATGATCGCCAGTCAGGCCCGGCACTCGGCCACCGGAGCGGTGGGCTGACGACCGTATCGGAGGGGGCATGGATTTAGCGGCTGTCATCAGGGAGATCGGACGCGGCGCGACAGGCGCACGCGACATGTCCTGCGCCGAGGCACAAGCGCTCTATGGCGCCATCCTCGACGGTGAGGTGCCGGACCTCGAACAGGGTGCAATCGCCATCGCCCTGCGCATGAAGACCGAGACGGTTGACGAGATGGTCGGCTTTCTCGCCGCCGCCAACGAGCGGCTGCCAGGCCTTGCCCGGCCACCGGGAGCCCTTCGCCCGGTGCTCATTCCAACCTACAACGGCGCTCGCCGCAGCGCCAACCTGACGCCGCTGCTGGCGCTGCGCCTGCAGCGTTTCGGCGTGCCGGTGCTGGTACACGGGGTCAGCGACGACTACGGTCGCGTCACCAGCGAGCAGATCTTCGCCGAGTTCGGCGTGCAGGCCTGCGCCAGCCTGGCGCAGGCACAACTGGCGATCGACGAGTACGGACTCGCTTACCTGCCGCTGCCGCTGATGGCGCCCGGGCTGGACCGGCAACTGGCCTTGCGCGGCCGGCTTGGCCTGCGCAACAGTGCGCACAGTCTGGTCAAGATGCTCGATCCTTTCCGGGGCGAAGCGCTGCTGCTGGCGGCAGCGACGCACCCCGACTACATCACCAGCATGCGCGCCGTCCTGACTACCGTCGGCGCACATGCCCTGCTGCTGCGTGGCAGCGAAGGCGAACCCTTCGCCAATCCCAGACGCCGCCCGCAGATCGAGCATGTGCACGACGGCGTCAGCGACATCCTCTTCGAGGCCGAACGCGACAGCCTCCGCGTGCTGCCGCAGCTTCCCGACAACTGCGACGCCGGCAGCACGGTCGCCTGGATGCAGCGCGTCCTTGCCGGCGAAGCCTCGCTGCCGGCGCCGATCGCCAACCAGCTCGCCTGCTGCCTCTACGCCTGTGGCCGCACCAGCACCCTCAACCAGGCCAAGGCGCTGGTCGCCGTCGAATGCGCCGGACTGGCGACTGCGTAGCGCGCGGCAAGGAATGCTGCCGGGACCCAGCCCCGGCAGGACGGAGTACCCGAATGAAGCGACAGAGAGCCACCGTGATCGTTGACATCGACGGCAGGATCCTGCTGGTGGAAAACCGTGGCGGACTACTGCTGCTTCCCGGCGGCGGCATCAATCCCGACGAATCGCACGCGCAGGCGGCAAGCCGCGAGCTCGGCGAAGAAACCCGGCTGCTCGCGGAATCGCTGCACTTCCTCTTCAGTCATGAATCGCAGACCAATTGCCACCAGGTCTTCCGGGCCAGAGCCAGCGGCACGCCGCTCGCCGGCGACGATGCCGTGGCCCTGCATCTTCTTGCTCAGGGCGACCTTGCGCTCGCCGACAGGATGTCCGCGGCGACCCGGCAGATCATCGAGCGTTTCCTTGCCGTGCGCACCGATCCCGGCGCCAGCAGCATTCGGTCGTCGGTTTGACGGTCATTACAGGTCGCGATATCCCGCCGCCCGATCACAACATCGACTTGCCCTGCTCGAGCACCTTGTCACAGACCTCCTTGGTCACCTTTTCCTTCAGGCCACCGCCACTCAGGTCGAGCTGACCGCCGTCGCTGCTGCTCAGAATGCCCTTCTTGCCGCTACCGTAGCCGCTGTCGGACGAGGATGAGCCGCCCGGCAGCTTGCCCATCAAGGAATCCTTGACCGCGGACGCCTTGTCACCGCCGAGATAGTTGTTCTTGATGCAGAACTCGAGCAGGCCGGCGACGTTACCCAGGCTGCCGGAGGTGAGCGACTGCCCCGGCAGCGCACCGCCCAGGCTGCCCATGCCTCCGATGCCTGCTGCTGCGCCACCACCGCTCCCCTGTTTCATCAGGTCACCAAGCTGCGCGTGCGCGATCGAGAACGGCAGCAACGCGACGACCAGAATCCCGGCGGTGGTGGCGCGACACCTGTGTGCTTTCATGTTCGAACTCCTGTTGTTGGCTGGACGAGGTTGTCACTGTAGTGCATTGTCGGAGCACGACCAACGCTTGGCGCCGGCGACTCGTCAATGGGGCATCAGTCGGCTCCCCTTACTGCCCGGATCGGCAGCTGGCAGCAGGCGGTTTCGAACCACGGCTGCGGCGCGGGCGCACGCTGCACGAAATCCGCACCTGCCTGTAGAACAGCCGTTTCAGCCGACTGCCGATGGCGCCGCCGCGCGCCCCGCGGCGGGCAACTCGAGCACTGCGCGCAAGCCACCCAGCGGCGAATCGGCGAGCCTCAGTTCGCCACCGTGGATGCGTGCGAGATCGTCGACGATCGACAGCCCCAGGCCGCTGCCGGGCACCAGTTGGTCGGCGCGGACGCCGCGGCGGACGACGGCATCGCGTTCGCCGGCGGCGATTCCCCGGCCATCATCGTCTACCCGGATAACCAGTTTCTCGCCGTCGCCCGTGGCAGCCACCTCGACGCGGCGACTGGCCCACTTGCAGGCATTGTCGAGGAGATTTCCGAGCATTTCCTGCAAGTCGTGCGCTTCGCCACGGAAGACCAGATTTTCGGCGATCGGCAGCAGAAGCAGTTCGAGCTGCCGCTCGGCGTGAATCCGGCGCATGGTCCGCAGCAAGGCTTCCAGCAGCGGCTGCAGCGCTGTGCGCACGGCGGGCATGCGCGGTGTCGCGGCAGCTCGCGCGCGTGCCAGGTGGTAGTCCACCTGGCGGCTCGCGGCGTCGACCTGACCGACGACCAGGCGGGCGAGTTCGTCGTCCTGGCCTGCAGCGGCGTTGGCGAGAACGCTCAGCGGTGTCTTCAGTGCATGCGCGAGGTTGCCGGCCTGGGTACGCGCGCGCTCGACGACCTCGGCGTTCTGCGTCAGGACGCTGTTGAACTCTTCGACCAGCGGCGTGATCTCCGCCGGGAACCGCCCTTCGAGATGGCGGGCATCGCCGTCGCGTACGCGCGTCAGCGCGGCGCGCAGCTTGCGCAGCGGCGCCAGCCCGACGTTCACCTGCACCAGCGCAGCGACGACCAGACCGGCAGCGAGGATGCCCAGCGCCAGCCAGAGTGCGCCGTTGAACCTGTTCACCGGCTCGACCATCAGCTTTTCGTCGGCGGCGACGATCAGGCGAAAGGCGTGTGCAGCAGGGTCGGCTGCGCCAGTTCCCGCGTCGATGCGCACCACACGCTCCACCATGCCGAGCCTGCTGCCTGCCGGACCAGCCACACGATGCCGGTGAATCTCGCCGTCCGCCGGCGCATCCGGCGGCACGAGGAGCACGCTGTCCCAGAGCGAACGCGAGCGCAGTCGCCCGGCAAGCGCGGAAGCGGATGTCGTGGTCATCGCCGTAGCGGCCAGATCGTCGATCTGCCAATAGAGCCCGCTGTAGGGCAGGCTCAGGCGCGGGTCGCTCAAGGGCATCGCCAGCGTCGGATGCCCTTCCCCGTCGACCGCCAGATGGGCGGTCAACTGGTCGAGGTGCGTTTTCAGCTCGGCGTGAAACTGCAGCGCGACGTGATCGCGAAACAGGCTGCTCAATCCCCAGGCGGCGACGGCGATCGACGTAGCGATCCAGAACACCGTTCCGGCGAGCAGACGGATGCGCAGAGAAGCGTGCGGGGCAAGTCGGGAGAGCAGCGCGTGCCCGCTCATTCGGCGGCAGTCAGTCGATAGCCGAGGCCGCGCACGGTCTTGATCAGCCCGGGCGGCAGCTTCTTGCGCAGGCGGGCGATGAACACCTCGACGGTATTCGAGTCGCGGTCGAAATCCTGCGCATAGATGTGCTCGACCAGGTCGCTGCGCGAGATCACCTCGTCGCGATGGTGCATCAGGTAGGCGAGGACGCGGTATTCGTGGCTGGTCAGCGTCAAGGCCTGGCCGTTGACGCTCGCCCGGCTGTTGCGCGTATCGAGCGTCAGCGGGCCGCAGACCAGTTCGGCGCTGGCGTGACCACCGGCGCGACGGATCAGCGCGCGCAGGCGGGCGAGCAGCTCTTCCATGTGGAAGGGCTTGCCCAGATAGTCGTCCGCGCCGGCGTCGATCCCCGAGACCCTTTCATGCCAGCCATCGCGTGCGGTCAGGATCAGCACCGGCATGCTCCGCCCGGCGGCACGCCACCTGCGCAGGACGCTGATGCCGTCCAGCTGCGGCAGGCCGAGGTCGAGAACCACCGCATCGTAGGAACCGCAGTCACCCAGGTGATGGGCGTCGACGCCGTTGCTCGCGGCGTCCACCGCGTAGCCCGCCGCGTGCAGCGCGTCGGCGAGTTGCGTCCGCAGCAAAGGTTCGTCTTCGACGATCAGGATACGCATCAGCGCTGCTCTCCGCGCTTCTCGCCGGCGTGTTCATCGTCACCATGTCGCTCCTCCTGGCCGGCGTCCTTGCGCCCCTTGACGCCGAGAACGCTGCCGTCGCGCGCGTCGACCTTCAGTTTGACCAGCGCTCCGCCCGCGCGCAGCAGCTTGATCTCGTACTTCCAGCGACCGTCATGGCGCTCGAGTTCGACCTCGACGATCTGCCCCGGCCAGGCACGCTCGATGCGTTCGAGGATGACCCGCAGCGGCAGCACTTCACCGGCTTCAAGCGCTCGGCGCGCACGATCATGGTCACCATCGTGGTCATCGCCAGCGAGGCTGGCGCCGACCGCCGCCGACAGCGTCACGGCGAACAGAACGATCGGCAGCCGCCGAGCAACGGCTGCACGCAGGGCTTTCTTCACGAAGATCATCTCCGAAGTGTAAACGCACGCAGGACTGTCGGGACTGCAGCGTCGGCGAACGGACGCGCTGCCCCGAGTCCTGCGTTTATATCGTCACGGCTGAACGCACGATGAACGGGTGCGCCGTGCGCAGCGCGTCAACCATCGCCACAAGCAGCCCGGAGACAGCACGCAGCTGTTCGAGGGCGGCGCCGTGCCTGTGCGTTTCAGCGCCGCCTCTATTCGCCGCCAATGCCGCTAGCCATCGCATCACGGAAGATGTTTCTGGACGGGTGCACACCCGGGCCCGCTGCAAGTCGCTCGACAAGAGCGCGCTGGCGCGGCAGGGTCTGCGACTCGAGGTCGAGATGCGCCTGGATATCGCGGCGAGCCTGCGCGCGCATGGCGGTCATCTGCCCCGGATCCGCGAGCACCGAGATGATCTTCTCGGCCACGGCCTTGGGCGAAAAGAAATCGACCAGCAGTCCGTTGCGGCCCGCTTCCACGACTTCCCGAACGGGAGCCGTATCCGAAGCGATGATCGGACACGCGCAGGACATCGCTTCGAGCAGTGACCACGACAGGACGAAGGGATAGGTGAGATAGACGTGCGCACTGGAAAGGCGCAGGACGTCGAGGAAGCTGCGGTAAGGCAGCTGGCCCGTGAAATGCACGCGGCTGGCGTCGAGTGCGCTGCCAATTTCGCGGCAGAAGATTTCCCGGTAGCTTTGTCCGGGCGGCAGGCGGCGCCCGTAGCTGACTTCGTCGCCGCCGACGATCAACACCTGCGCTTCAGGTCGCGCGCGCAGCACCGCCGGCAAGGCGCGCATGAAGACATGGAAGCCTCGGTAGGGCTCCAGATTGCGCGCCACGTAGGTGATCACCTCGTCGCCCGAGCGGAGCCGTCCGCCGCCAGGCAGGGGAAAATCGTCGACCACGCCGGGACACACGAGCGTGGTCTGGACGCCGTCGTGGACCACGCGAATGAGTCCCTGAAAGGCCTTCGGATACTGATCGCGCTGCCATCGCGTCGGGCTGAGGCCGGCGTCTGCTGCTTCGAGGCTGATCAGCTGCGTGGCGTTGCGGATGCGTACCCTGCACTGATCGTCGAATGAGGTGGGAAATTCGCCGTCGAAGTTCATGTCCGAGCCGCTGGCGCGATAGAAAAACTCGAGGTAGAGCAATATCCGGGCGTCGGGGTAGACGTCCTTGAGGAACAGCGCTTCGCCCCAGGCCGGATGGGCGCAGATCACGTCAGGGACGAAGCCCTGCTTGCGCAATTCCATCACCAGGCGCAACACCGCCTGCCCGCGCCGCACGGCAGCCTCGGAGCTGTGCAGGTAATGGTGCGTCTCCTTCGATGCCCCGCGCGGTTCGGGATAGGCCAGCAGCCGGATACGTGGATGCAGACCACCTCGCACGCGCTTGACGTTGCTTTCCTCGCCGATGGCGACGACCTCATTGCCCGGCAAATTGGCCAGGGCAGGCGCCAGGTGTTTGTACTGCCCCGGAAAGTTTTGGTGGACAAAGAGAATGCGCATGGCAGCTGTCGAAATTCTGGTGCGGGTCAAGTGCGATGGTAGCCGATATCGCACGCCCGGGCGTTCGGCGAGCCGCCCCCCTCTTCTGCCGTTTTGGCTGAACGCACGATGAACGGGCACTTCAGCATTCGTTCAGGGAGTGGCAGGCAGAGTGGCGCCATGTCCAAGCGAACCCGGGGTGCCCACTCATGAAATCACAAGCAGGACTGTTGCTGCTGATCGCAGTGCCGGCGATGGCCAGCGCCAGCGCACTCGCCGCGCCACGGGAGGATCTGCTTGCCGGCTATGCGGCGCAAGCGAAACAGGACGACCCCGGCTTTGCCGGCTTCTCGGCAGCGCGCGGCGAAGCCTTCCATCGCAGGTCGTTTGGCAGGGGCAAGGTCGACACACCGGCGTGCACCAGTTGCCATGCTGACGACCCGCGCGCGGCCGGCAAGACGCCAGCCGGCAAGATCATCGATCCGGTCGCGCTGTCGGCCAGCCCCAGCCGCTATGCCGACCCTGCCAAGGTCCGGAAATGGTTCGGGCGCAACTGCAAGGAAGTGCTTGGGCGCGCGTGCACGGCGCAGGAAAAAGGCGACTGGCTGAGCTTCATGCTCAGCCAGTAAACGCCCTCCCGCCCGTCCCCACGCAACCGCTTTCAAGGAGAAACCGATGGATCTTCCCTATCGTCCCGTCGCGCTCGGCCTGCTCGCGCTGGCCTTTTCCGCGCTCGTCTGGCAGCGGGCGCAGGCTGGTGGCAGCCACTACTTCCCGCCGGTCAGCGACCCTGTCGTCGTGGAGGAATGCGGCAGCTGCCACCTCGCCTTTCCCCCTTCCATGCTGCCAGCCAGTTCGTGGAAGCGAATGATGTCCGAGCTCAAGAACCATTTCGGCGACGACGCCAGGGTCGATGCAGCGACCGCGACACACATCAGCGACTACCTGATGAGCAACGCTGGCGATACCGGCGGCCGGCGCTACAGCGACAAGCTGCTGCGCGGCACCTCGACGAGCAAGGCACCGCTGCGGATCACCGAGCTCGAGCGCTGGGTCGGCGAACACCGCGAGGTGCCGGCCTGGGAATGGCGGCACAAGGACGTGCGCAGCAAGGCCAACTGCCTTGCCTGCCACAGCGGCGCGGAACGCGGCTACTACGACGACGACTAGCGGTTGCGCTACACCATTGCCCGACGACCAGCCGCTTCAGAAACCGTTCGGAGCACGTCTTGCAGACCTGGCTCGCGGACGCGCGACCAGCGACGGCAACGAAAGGCGTTGCCCCGACGAGCTGCCGTAGACGGGGGCCGGCATTGTTCCGGCAGCCGTGAAATAAGCGTGCCTGCGACTGTTCGATTCGTCGCCGGCACCGTCCTGCCCCCTGCCTCATTCACTGACCGAACGATTGCCTTGCCATGAAAATCTCTCTCGCCCTGATCGTCACCCTTGTCACCCTGGCCTGGAGCCAGGATGCACTACTCGGCGGCACACCCTCCGGCGGCGCACCCCTGTGGGTACTGCGCCAGGAGGCGCTTTACCTCAGCGGCTTGCTGTCCATCTCGCTGATGTCGGTGGCGATGCTTCTGGCCACCCGCCCGACCTGGCTCGAAGCTCCGCTGGGCGGCATGGACCGTGTGTATCACACGCACAAATGGGCAGGAATACTGGCCTGTGCGTTCGCCGCGCTGCACTGGTTGATCGAGATGTCGAGCGACCTGCTGAAAGCGATCATCGGCCGCGCGGGACGGATTCCAAGAGAGAACTACGCTGGCATGGTGGAGGTTCTTCGCGATCTGGCCGAAGACCTCGGCGAATGGGCGATCTATGCGCTTCTGGCGATGCTCGCCATCAGCCTGTGGAAGCGCTTCCCGTACCGGGCGTGGCGATTCCTGCACCGGGCAATGCCGCTGCTCTACCTGATGCTCGCCTTTCATGCGTTGCTGCTGGCGCCGGCCGGCTACTGGACGCACGCAGTCGGCGCGCTCCTCGCGATCCTGATCGCTGGCGGCATCTACGGCAGCGTGCTGTCCCTGAGCGGGCGGATCGGTCGTTCGCGGCAGGTGCCGGGGAGCGTCGTTTCGCTCGACCACCCTGCCCCTGACGTCCTTGCCGTGCGCTGCCGCCTGGATCGGGAGTGGCCAGGCCATCGCCCAGGCCAGTTCGCCTTCGTCAGCTTCGATCGCAGCGAAGGTCAGCACCCCTTCACGATTGCCAGCACCGACAGCAGAGACCGCGAGATAGGCTTCCAGATCAAGGCCCTCGGCGACTACACGCGGCAGCTTGCCGGGCGCCTCTCCGTCGGCCAGGCAGTGCAGGTGGAAGGCCCCTATGGACGTTTCGACATCAACCGCCGGCAGCGTGGCGCGCAGCAGATCTGGATCGCCGGCGGCATTGGCGTCACGCCTTTCCTGGCCTGGCTGGAAGCACTGCAGCGCCGACCCGACGACGCGCCGGTTGCAGACCTCCACTATTGCACCCGCGACCGCGACGCGGATCCCTTCGCCTCCCGACTGGAAGCGCTGTGCGAGCGCCTGCCGACGATCTCTCTGCAGGTGCATGACGCCAGGCAAGGCCAGGAACTCAGCGCCGCAATGCTGGCGCTCGGCCGGGACCACTCCCGACCGGCCGAAGTCTGGTTCTGCGGCCCACAGGGACTTGCCAACGGATTGCGCCGCGGCCTGCAAGAGCTCTGGCGCGGCCGCCTGCGCTTCCATCAGGAGGCGTTTGTCATGCGCTAGCCATGCTCGCCCGGCGTCGCTCGCAGCGTCGCGAGGCTTGCGCAGACACCGACGCTCCGCCTGCACCAGAAGTCGCACCGCAAGGCGACCGCATGCCCCGAAATTGTGCGCCGCACCATCGGCAGCGCAGCGCGCCTGGAAAAACTCGCGGAAAATCAATACGCACAATTGCTGGCACGCCGATTGCTTTGATGCCTCCATGAGGACGTATCGGCTGGAGTCGCGAAGATGAGCAAGAAGAAACTGGTGATGGTCGGCAACGGCATGGCGGGCGTGCGCACGCTCGAGGAGTTGCTGAAGATCGCCCCCGATCAGTACGAGATCACCGTATTCGGTGCCGAGCCGCACCCCAACTACAACCGCATCCTGCTCTCGCCGGTGCTCGCCGGCGAGATGACCATCCAGGACATCATTCTCAACGATCACCAGTGGTACGCAAACAACGGCATCACGCTGCATCTGGGCAGGACGGTGAACCGCATCGACCGCATCAAGCGCCGGGTGATCGCCGACGACGGCACCGAGGAAGCCTACGACCGCCTGCTACTGGCGACCGGCTCGACTCCTTTCATGCTGCCGATCCCGGGCAACGATCTGCCGGGGGTGATTTCCTACCGCGACATCGCCGATACCGACGCCATGATCGACGCGGCCAGGCGCTACCGGCACGCAGTAGTCATCGGCGGCGGGCTACTCGGCCTCGAGGCGGCCAACGGCCTGAAGCTGCGCGGCATGGACGTGACGGTGGTGCACCTCGCCGACTGGCTGCTCGAACGCCAACTCGACGAGATGGCCGGCCGGATGCTGCAGAAATCTCTCGAGGAACGAGGCCTCAAGTTCCTGCTCGGCAAGCAGACAGAGGCGCTGATCGCCGGCGAGAGCGGCCGCGTCGCCGCCGTCCGCCTCAAGGATGGCCTGCAAATTCCGGCCGATCTGGTGGTCATGGCCGTCGGCATCCGCCCGAACGTCGCGCTCGCCGAGTCGGCCGGGATCCACTGCAACCGCGGCATCGTGGTCAACGACACCATGCAGACCTACGATCCGAAGGTATACGCGGTCGGCGAGTGCGTCGCCCACCGCGGAATCGCCTACGGCCTGGTCGCACCCTTGTTCGAGCAGGGCAAGGTCGCCGCCAACCACCTCGGCAACTACGGCATCAGCCGCTACACCGGCTCGGTGACGTCGACCAAGCTCAAGGTGACCGGCATCGACCTCTTCTCGGCCGGCGACTTCTTTGGCGGCAAGGACAGCGAGGAGATCATCCTCAACGACGCTGCCGGCGGGGTGTACAAGAAGCTGGTGATCCAGGACAACAAGCTGGTCGGCGGCGTGCTCTACGGCGACACCGCCGACGGGCCCTGGTACTACCAGTTGCTGCGTGACGGCCAGGACATCCACGAAATTCGCGATCACCTGCTCTTCGGCCAGTCGCACGTTGGCGACGTCGGCCACCAGGGCCACAGCAAGGCGGCGGCGATGGCCGACAGCGCCGAGGTCTGCGGCTGCAACGGCGTCAGCAAGGGCACGATCGTCAGGGCGATAAAGGAAAACGGCCTGTTCACCCTCGACGACATCAAGAAGCACACCAAGGCATCGTCTTCCTGCGGCTCGTGCGCCGGCCTCTGCGAGCAGATTCTCTCGGCGACCATCGGCGGCGCCTACACGCCGGCGGCGTCGAACCGCAAGCCGGTCTGCGGCTGCACCGACTTCTCGCATCAGGAAGTGCGCGATGCCATTCGTCAGCAGCCGCTGCTGAGCATCGGCGAGACGATGCGTTTCCTCGAATGGACGACACCGGACGGCTGTGACAAGTGCCGCCCGGCGCTCAACTACTATCTGATTTCGACCTGGCCGAAGCAGGCCAAAGACGATCCTCGCTCACGGCTGATCAACGAGCGTGCGCACGCCAACATCCAGAAGGACGGCACCTACTCGGTGGTGCCGCGGATGTGGGGAGGGCTGACCACTTCCGCCGAGTTGCGGCGCATCGCCGACGTCGCCGAGAAGTATCGGGTGCCGACGATCAAGGTCACCGGCGGCCAGCGCATCGACCTGCTGGGAATCAGGAAAGAGGACCTGATCGGCGTCTGGAAGGACCTGGACATGCCCTCCGGTCACGCCTACGGCAAGTCGATCCGCACGGTCAAGACCTGCGTCGGTCGCGAGCACTGCCGCTTCGGCACGCAGCTGGCGATGGACATGGGCGTCAAGCTCGAAAAAATGCTCTTCGACATGTACTCGCCGCACAAGGTCAAGCTCGCCGTTTCGGGTTGTCCGCGCAACTGCGCCGAAGCCGGCATCAAGGACGTCGGCGTGATCGGCGTCGATTCGGGATACGAGCTGTACGTCGGCGGCAACGGCGGCATCAAGACCGAAGTTGCACAGTTCTTCGTCAAGGTTGGCACCGACGAAGAGGTGATGGAGTACGCGGGCGCCTTCCTGCAGCTCTACCGCGAGGAAGGCTTCTACCTCGAGCGCACCTGCCACTACCTGGAACGTGTCGGCCTGGAGCACGCCAAGAGCCGGGTCGTCGACGACCCGGAAAACCGCAAGGCGCTGCACGGCCGGCTGCTGGCCGAACTGCAGGATGCCAGGGACCCATGGGCCGAGCGCATCGCCGGCGTCGAGAGAAACGAATACGAAACGCTTTCGGTGTAATGCCGGAAGCCATGGAGAACAGCAATGGCTGAATGGAAATCGGTTTGCAGGCTTGACGACATCCCGCGCCTCGGCAGTCGCGTCGTCCGGTCAATGAACGGCGACATCGCACTCTTCCGCACCTCCAGCGACGAAGTCTTCGCGCTGCGCGACCAATGCCCGCACAAGGGGGGTCCGCTGTCGCAGGGAATGGTGCACGGCAATCAGGTGACCTGTCCCCTGCATGGCTGGAAGCTGCGCCTCGATTCCGGTGAAGCCGTCGCCCCCGACCAGGGCTGCGCTCGCCGCTACCCGATCCGGATCGACAGCGACACGGTCTTTCTCGAAATCTGAACTCGGCCCCTCAACTTCACTTACGGATCACGACCATGGACAACTCGTTCTGGAAGGCCGGCCACCGCCCGACCCTAATCGCCTCGTTTCTCTACTTCGACCTGGCCTTCATGGTCTGGGTGATGCTCGGCCCGCTTGGCGTGCAGATCGCCAGCGATCTCGGCCTGACGCACGCGCAGAAGGGAATGATGGTTGCCACGCCGGTCCTTGCCGGCGCCCTGCTGCGTATCGTCATGGGGCTGATGGTCGACCACCTCAAGCCGAAGATGGCCGGCGCCATCGGCCAGGTGACGGTGATGGCCTCGCTGTTCCTGGCCTGGCATTTCGGCGTGCATAGCTACGCGCAGACGCTGATCCTTGGCGTCTTCCTCGGCGTCGCCGGAGCGTCATTCGCGGTCGCGCTGCCGCTCGCCTCGCGCTGGTATCCGCCCGAGCATCAGGGAACGGCGCTGGGCATCGCCGGCGCCGGCAACTCGGGGACAGCGCTGGCGGCACTGGTGGCACCGAGCCTGGCCATCGCCTACGGCTGGACCAACGTCTTCGGCCTGGCCCTGATCCCGCTGCTGCTGGTCTTCATCTACTACATGATCGCCGCCCGGGACGCGCCCGAATGCCCGCCGCCGAAGTCGCTGGCCGAGTACCTGAAGGTGCTCAAGGACAGCGACGCCTGGTGGTTCATGTTCTTCTACTCGGTGACCTTCGGCGGTTTCGTCGGCCTCGCCTCGTCGCTGACCATCTACTTCAACATCCAGTACGGGCTCGACGCCAAGACTGCCGGCTTTTTCACGGCCGCCTGCGTCTTTGCCGGCTCGATGGTGCGGCCGATCGGCGGCAATGTCGCCGACCGCATCGGCGGCATAAAGAGCCTGTCCGTGATGTACGTCTTCGCGGCGATCTTCCTGGCCATCGTCAGCATCGGCCTGCCAGAGGCGTGGATGGCGCTGTTCGCCTTCGTCGGCGCGATGCTCGCACTCGGCATGGGCAACGGCGCCGTCTTCCAGCTGGTACCGCAGCGCTTTCGCAAGGAGATCGGCGTCATGACCGGCCTGGTCGGCATGGCTGGCGGCGTCGGCGGCTTCTACCTGGCGTCGTCGCTCGGCTACGCCAAGCAACTCACCGGCAGTTATCAAATCGGCTTCCTGATCTTCGCTGCGCTGGCCCTACTGGCACTGGCCGGCCTGAGCGCCGTCAAGAACCGCTGGCGCACCACCTGGGGTGCAGCGCACCTGACGGCGGCAAAGATCTGAAGCAGCGCTCCCTTTGAGCAACCGGGGCAGCAAGGTACATTGCGACCTTGCGCCCCTTTTTCGTTTGCGGAGCCTGCATGCCGCTTAGAGTCGACATCGGTCATTCCTCGCTCACCGGACCGCGCGAGCGTAACGAGGACTTCTGCGGCATGGTCACGCCGCACGGGGCCGAACTCGACAACAAGGGACTGATCGCCGCTGTCGCCGACGGCGTCGGTGGGCACCGGGGTGGACGCGAAGCCGCCGAGTACACGGTGCGCGGCCTGTTGTCCGACTACTACGCGACCCCCGACACCTGGAGCATTCCGCACGCGCTCGAGAAGGTCATCGACGCGCTCAACCGCTGGGTGATGGCCGAAGCCGGCCGCCAGCCGGATCTCACCGGCATGGCGACGACGCTGACCACGCTGGTCCTGCGCGGCCGCCGTTACATCAGCGCGCACGTCGGCGATTCGCGCCTTTACCTGCTGCGCGACGGCGTGTGTACGCAACTGACCGTCGATCATGTCTGGGAACATCCGGAACTCAAGAACGTGCTTTCGCGCGCGGTCGGCCTCGACCGCCATTTCCAGCTCGACTTCGCCGACGGCGAGCTGAAGGAAGGCGATTGCTTCCTGCTCTGCAGCGACGGCGTCTGGGCAGCCATCGGTAACGCGCGAATCCGTTCTGCTCTGCTCGCTCATCCCGACGCGCAACAGGCGGCCGCTTCGCTGACCAGCCTGGCGCTCGCCGCCGGCGGCAAGGACAACGCCAGTGTCGTCGTCGCGCGCATCGAGGAGCTGCCAGCGGAGAATCTGCGCGACTCGCTCGAAGGCAGGGCACGCCTGCCCCTGCCGCCGCTTTTCAAAGCGGGCCAGGAAATCGACGGGCTGCTGATCGACGAGGTCCTGCACGATTCACGCACGACGCTGCTCTACCGTGTTACCGATCTTGGATCGCGGCAGCAACTCGTGCTCAAGACACTGCGCCCGGAGTTGGCCGACGATCCCGACGAGATCCGGGCGCTGATCATGGAGGAGTGGCGCGGACGACGCATCGCCTCGCCGTTCTTCGCGCAACTGCTTCCCGCCGAAGGCCGCAGCTGCCTGTACTATCTGCAGACCTGGCACGAGGGCGCGACGCTGCAGCGCATGCTCGATGCCGGCCTGCATTTCACGGTTGCCGACGCCGTCCAGCATGGCATCCGGCTGATGAAGGGGCTCTCGGCCCTGCACCGCCTCGACGTCGCGCACCGCGACATCAAACCCGACAACATCCACCTCGGCCGCGACGGCCGCCTGCGCATCCTCGACCTCGGCGTCGCCATGAGCCTGTCGGAAGACGACCTCGCCGTTGGCAGCCCTGGCACGCCCAGCTACATGGCGCCGGAGTTGCTCGCCGGCGAGCGCGCCGGTCCGGCGCACGACCTCTATGCCGCCGGCGTTGCGCTCTTTCACCTGCTGACCCGCAAATACCCCTATGGCGAAATCGAGCCGTTCCAGCACCCGAAATTCGGCGAGCCCGTGGCGCCGACGCGCTACCGGCCGGACATTCCGGGCTGGCTGGAAAACATTATCCTCAAAGCAGTTGCCAAGGATCGCGCGCAGCGCTTCGAGACTTCCGAAGAATTCCTGCTGGCGCTTGAACGGGGTGCCAGTCGACCTGTCCAAAGGATGGCGGCAACGCCACTGGCGGCGCGCAACCCGTTGCTCACCTGGCGGATCATCGCCGGCTTCTCGCTGCTCCTCAACCTTGTGTTGCTGATGCTATTGACGCGCTGAAGGGCGGAGAGGCAACCCGTACTTTCGTGCCGATTACGTACGCATACCGCATCGGGATGGGAAATCGAAACCCGACCAGATCGGTCCAGAAGTGTTATCGTCGTCGAACAAGATCACAGAAAAGCGTCAAGCGGGAGCAGCGCCGCCCAGCTGCAACAGGAGTCGATGGCGTGTATCGAGCCCGGCGTGCACCTGCGCTGGACTCGCGGATGCGCTTGGAGAACGACAGGAGACAGACATGAACTTGACCGTCAAGGTGTTGCTGGGTATGGCGCTGGGCATTGTCGTTGGCCTGGCAATCAACCTGAGTGGCATGAATGCTGCGGGCTCGATGATCAACGAGTACGTGGTCAATGGCCTGTTTCTCGTCGTCGGAAAGATGTTCGTCAATGCGCTGAAGATGATGGTCGTTCCTCTGGTGCTCTTTTCACTGATCTGCGGCGTCTGCGGCATCGGCGATATCAGACTGCTGGGGCGTATCGGCACGAAAGCCTTCGTTCTGTACATGCTCACCACCGCCATCGCCATCGCCACGGGGATCCTGCTTGCCGCCAGCCTGGGCATCGGCGAAGGCATGAACGCCAGCACGACTACGGAATTCAAGGGGAAGGACTCCCCGCCGCTTTCTGAAGTGCTGATCAACATCATCCCTTCCAACCCGGTCAGTGCCATGGCGCAGGGCGAGATGCTGTCGATCATCTTTTTTGCCATTCTCTGCGGCGTCGGTTTGCTGATGGTCGGCAAGAAAGCGAGGACCGTCGTCGAGTTCGTCGAGTTGCTCAATGAAGTGATGATGAAAATGGTCGGCATCATCATGGCGCTGGCACCCTACGCCGTGTTCTGCCTGCTCGCCAAGGCGATTTCCAGCCTCGGCCTGGATTTGCTGGGACAACTGATCGGCTATGTCGCGGTGCTGATTTTCGTCCTGCTGTTCCACCTGTTCGTCACCCTGCAACTGGTGCTCAAGATCTTCTCCGGGCTCAGCTCGGCGACCTTCCTGAAAAAGATGCGCAATGTGCAGGTATTCGCTTTCAGCACTTCGAGCTCCAACGCCACCATCCCGGTGACCCTGCGAACGGTCACTGAACGCCTTGGCGTCAAGAACTCGGTGGCATCCTTCACGGTCCCGTTCGGCGCAACCATCAACATGGACGGCACGGCGATCATGCAGGGGGTGGCAACGGTCTTCATCGCCAATGTCTACAACGTCGATCTCGGCCTCGGAGGCTACCTGACGGTCATCCTGATGTCGGTGCTGGCTTCCATCGGTACGGCCGGCGTACCCGGCGTCGGGCTGATCATGCTGTCGATGGTCTTCGCACAGGTCGGTTTGCCGATCGAAGGCATCGGCCTGATCCTCGGTGTCGATCGCCTGCTGGACATGATCCGCACCGCCGTCAATGTCTCGGGCGACGCCGTGGTATCGGCGATCGTCGCGAAAAGCGAAGGCCAGCTCAACCTGGAGGTCTATAACGACCCCGATGCAGGCGTGTTCAACACGGAAGACGTACACCTCGACGAAGAGGTCGAGCGCGAGATGGCACAGGTGGTCAACAGCACCCACGACCACAAGTAGAGGAGTGTCCCGGCCGCAGGCCGGGGCAAATCAGCCCCACGCCGCTGGGTAACGCGGACGAGTCGCCACTTCCGGGGGGCCGACCGCGCGACCCAGGCAATGATCAACAGAGCACCGCTCGCCGGGCTCAGCCCCAGCGCACCGCCCGTCGTACCAGGCTGCGGCAGGCCGGTCTGCTTCTTACAGCTCGAGCGTCACGCAAACGAGGCCGTCGCCTGGGCAGACCAGCAGAACGGTAAGAGACCGGGAGCAACGTGTCTATCGAGACGGAGCAACAGGCTGCAGCGATTCGCCTCTGCCGTGAGCCGTCCAGGGGTGGCCGATGGCTGAGACCGCGCATGAGCCCACTCCCGCCGGGGGAGATCGCTCGCTATACGACGCCATAAAAAAACCCCGCCAACGCTGGCGGGGTCCGCATCAACTCCGGGCGATCAATGACGCTTGCGGCGCGAGAAACCGAGTCCGGCCAGGCCAAGGCCGAGGAGCGCGAGAGTCGCAGGTTCGGGCAGCGGAGGCCGTTGCACATCCGGAACTTCGGGGCCAGCTTCTCCGAAACTGGCAAAGGTCGTGACATCCGTCTGACCATCGCCCTGCCAAGTGTGGAAATACCCCGTGCTGTTGGTGATGAACCGCGGCAGTGAAGTGAAGCTGAATTGACCGCTATCTCCAGGCATGATGCCCAGCCCGGCCGAATTCCTGATATCGTACTCGACCGGCTGGCCCGAGCAGCAATCGAATTCCCAGCCAGCGGAAGGGGCAGCCCTGTCCATCAGATCGGGCACGCCTGCCGGCAGCGCCGTCTCGAATCCGGAAAAGCCATTGCTGGTGCCCGGATTCGGGTCGAAGCTGATGTTCGTGACATCGTACTTCCACCAGTACTTGCCGAAATCACCCAGATAATTGTCCTCGACGGTTACATCGATGGTGACGATGCCACCGTACGAGTGTGTATTGCTGAAGATCACGTTTGCCGACGCAGCGCTCGCCCCCAGCCCCAAACCCATCACCGCCGCAGCGATTGCAAATTTTTTCATGAACTCACCCTCTCTTTCATCAGACGTCCTGCCAGCTTCGATCTGCACCGGGCCAGACCGGTGCCGCAGTAACTGCAATAAGCATCGCAAGATCTCGCCACGAGGCACAGAAGCCTTGCGCTGAAATCGCTTGTTGCAAACAGAAAAACTGGTTGCCGGACTCAGGAAAACAACAGAGGACGCTTTCCAATTCTTCCGCTGTAAATCTAGGGAGCAACATTTGGGCCAGCAATGGCGAACGATCACTTTTTCTAGTCATACCAGATAGTTGGACAATTTCTCCAGGGGAACGGATATTCACGGCCAAGTGTGAGTGTAAAAATTTCCGACAGTTTTTTTGATTGCACCCGGCCGGCAGCCGAGTGTATTACGGCGCGTTGGTGAAGAGAGCATTTGCCTGCCCTCGTCACCCTGCCGGACTGTTAGCCGACCCCGCACCCGACTCAGGCCACAAGGTCCTCGCCGCCGCCAAGAATCGTTCCCCAGGCGTTCGGCAGAGCGCCACGCGCCGGAGTCAAGCCGCATGCCCGTGGCCAGGTCTTCTCGACAAGAACTCAAGACCGCCTGCGCGGCGCGGCGATCCAGGCACGGGCCCGCAATACCGTCGTAGGCGTCGGTTGCCGGATACGCCTGCCGCAACCGACGCAGCGCTGGCGACATCGCGTCGCAGCGAGGAGCGGATTGACAGCACTTTGCAGCGACACTTACCCTAGCGGGAGTGACCGCACTGCCAGGGGCCTGCACGTGCCTTGCGCCAGTCTGGCCCTCCCTTCCTCTCCCGGCAGACTGCGATGCGTGTCTTACTGGTCGAAGACGACCCGATGATCGGCAGGAGCGTTCAACAAGGCCTGCGCCAGGATGGCCATAGCGTCGATTGGGTGCGCGATGGCCAGGCGGCCGAAGGGGCCCTGGCGACGACAGAGTACGAAATGCTGCTGCTCGACCTCGGCCTGCCCGGCAAATCGGGCCTCGACGTTCTCGCCCGACTGCGGCGCTCGCTGAACACCGTTCCGGTTCTCGTCATCACTGCCCGCGATGCGGTCGCCGACCGGATCAAGGGCCTCGACGCCGGTGCTGACGATTACCTGGTGAAGCCCTTTGACCTCGACGAGCTTGCCGCCCGCATGCGGGCGGTGCTGCGCCGGCATGCCGGTCGAGCCAGCCCGCTGATCGAACACGGCGACCTGCAGATGAACCCGGCGACCCACGAGTTGACGCAGAACGGCAAGCCGGTGGCGCTGTCGGCGCGCGAGTTCGCGCTGCTGCAGACACTGCTCGAGCAACCGGGAGTGCCGCTGTCACGGGCAAAACTGGAAGAACGCCTGTATGGCTGGGGCGAGGAAATCGAAAGCAACGCCGTCGAGGTCTACATCCACGCCCTACGACGCAAGCTGGGTGCCGAGCGAATCAGGAACATCCGCGGCGTTGGCTACCTGGTGCCGACCGATCGATGAAGTCGATTCGACGCCAGTTGCTGTTTGCACTGCTGTCGGTGATCGTGCTGACCACCCTGCTCGGCGCATTGCTGACCTACCGGACGGCACGCGACGAAGCGAACGCGATGTTCGACTACCAGCTGCGCCAGCTGGCCCTGTCCTTTCGCGATCAGGTCTTTTCGAGCGGCCGGCAGCATGACTTCGCGTTTGACGAAGACGCGCAGGATTTCACGATCCAGATCTGGCGTCCGGACGGCACCCGGCTCTACCTTTCGCATCCTCGCAAGGGCCTTCCTGACAAGACGCCCATGGGCTTCGCGACGGTCGACAGCGGTCGTGTCAAATGGCGTGTCTTCGGCATGCAACAGGGCGGTCAGACGATCCAGGTGGCACAACCGATGAACTCGCGCGACGAACTGGCCCTGGCCGCTGCCTTGCGAACCGTCGCTCCCTTCCTGCTCATGCTGCCGATCCTCGGGGTGCTGATCTGGCTGGTCGTCGGCCGCGGACTGCGCCCGCTGGACGCCGTGGCACGCGCCGTCACCACGCGCACGGCGACCGCCCTCGACCCCTTGCCGGAAGATCGGGTACCCGCCGAAGTCGTGCCCCTCGTGCTGGCGCTAAACGATCTCCTCGACCGGCTCAAGCGCGCCCTGCAGGCGCAGCGCGAATTCACCGCCGATGCCGCGCACGAGTTGCGTACGCCACTGGCGGCGCTCAGTCTGCAGGTACAACTGGCCGAACGCGCAGCGGATCCTGCGGCGCGCGCCGACGCCTTCGCCGAGTTGAAAGGCGGTGTGCGGCGGGCGACGCATGCGGTGCAGCAGTTGCTGACGCTGGCCCGTCAGGAGCCTGGCGGTGGCGAGCGCGTGGCAAGCCCGGTAAGACTCGATGATCTCGCGGCCGCAGTGATCGCCGCCCAGTTGCCGCTGGCGGAAGCAAAGGCGATCGATCTCGGCGGCGCAGTGACCTCCGGCGAAGTTCTGGTGACCGGCGACCAGGAAGCGCTGCGCATTCTGATCACCAACCTGGTCAGCAACGCCGTTCGCTATACGCCACCGGGTGGCAGAGTCGACGTCGCGGTCGGCGAAGACACAACCGGGCCGTTCATCGAAGTCTGCGATTCCGGCCCCGGCATTCCCGCCGAAGACCGGCAGCGCGTCTTCGACCGCTTCTATCGCCGGGCGCAGACCGACGAAGCCGGCAGCGGCCTTGGCCTGGCCATCGTCGAATCCATCGCCGAACGGCACCGGGCACGCGTGCTCCTCGACGACGCCAGTCTTGGCGGCCTGCGCGTTCGCGTTCAGTTCGATCACTCTCTGCCGCCTTAAGTCAGCTTTAAGTCCTCACCTTCTATCGTACGTCCACGGGAAGCAAGCCTTCCGATCTGGAACGGAACAGGAGATGAGCATGCAAGCAACGACATTCAAACGCGGCCTGCTGGCTGCGGCGCTGGTCGCCGCCGTCGGCACCGGCTACGCGAAACTCGGCGGAGACGTCATCCGCGCTGCCGACGCCATGGCCGCAGTCACCGCCCCCGAGCCCACAGGCAGCGCTGCGCCGCTCGTCCGGCCCGGCGTCGGGCTGCCGGATTTCCGGGCAATCGTCGAAGACAGCGGCCCGGCCGTGGTCAATATCAGTGCCACCGGCACGTCACGAACGGCCTTCCCGAGTGGCGACCGACGGCAGGGAGTCCCGGATCTCTTTCGCCACTTCGGTATTCCGACGCCCGACGAGGAGATGCCTTCGCGTGGCACGGGTTCGGGATTCATCGTCCGTGCCGACGGGCTGATCCTGACCAATGCCCACGTCGTCAGCGGCGCCGAGGAAGTCACCGTCAAGCTGACCGACAAGCGGGAATTCAAAGCCAAGGTCGTCGGTATCGACAAGTTGACCGACATCGCCGTGCTGCGCATCGACGCCAGGAATCTGCCGGTCGTGCGCCTGGGCAGTCCAGACAGCGCCCAGGTCGGCGAATGGGTGCTCGCCATCGGCTCGCCATTCGGCTTCGAGAACAGCGTCACCGCCGGCATCGTCTCGGCCAAGGGGCGCTCGCTGGCCAGCGACAGCTACGTTCCGTTCATCCAGACGGACGTGGCGGTCAATCCCGGCAATTCGGGAGGGCCACTGATCAATCTGAACGGCGAAGTGATCGGTATCAACTCGCAGATCTACAGCCGCAATGGCGGCTATCAGGGAATCTCGTTCGCCATCCCGATCGACGTCGCGATGAATATCCAGGAGCAGTTGTTGCAGCACGGCAAGGTCAGGCACGGGCGCCTCGGCGTCACCATCCAGGAGGTTTCGCAGTCGCTGGCCGAGTCCTTCGGCCTGAAGAGCACGGCTGGCGCGCTGATCAGTTCGGTCGAAAAAGGCAGTCCGGCCGCCGCCGCGGGCCTCGAAGCGGGTGACATCATCCTGAAGCTGGACGGTATCGTGGTCGAGCGCTCGGCGGACCTTCCGCCAAGGGTGGCAGCCATCCAGCCCGGCACGACCGTCAAACTGCAGATCTGGCGCAAGGGCGGTAGCCGCGACATCGCGCTGGCGGTCGGCGAAATCCCGAACACGGGGATGGCGGCGGCCAGTGGCGACGAAGCGGAAAATCCACGCCTCGGCCTGGCGCTGCGCTCGCTGACCCCGGACGAACGGCGGCAGGCGGTATCGCCTGACGGTCTGCTCGTCGAAAGCGTCAGCGGGCCCGCTGCCAGGGCCGGCATCCAGCGCGGCGACATCGTCCTGTCGCTCAATGGCCAGCAGGTCCGCGATGTCGCGCAGCTGCGCGCGCTGCTCGACAAGTCGGGAAAGACCGTGGCGCTGCTGATCGAGCGCGACAACACGAAGATCTTCGTGCCGGTCGATATTGGTTGATCGCCATTGATGCGCACGGAGCACCGTTCGTCGCCGGCCGGCACCCGGCGACGCGATCACGCGCCCGCCGGGCCCGCCGGGGCCGCCGGCAACAAGTCGCAAGACGGTAAACAGCATGATTGACGCGCTCTTTGACCTCCTCGGAACCTTCTATCAAGACGGCAATCTGGCGCAGGCTGAGTGGATCGCTCGCAGCATCCTGCAGGCCATCCCGGACGATATCGTCTCCTTGCAGTTTCTCGGCCTGGTCTACTACCGGACCGAGCGCCGCGCCGCAGCCATGCAGGCTTTCAGTACTGTCGACAGAGAGACAGCCGCACCGCTCTCGCAAGCCACGGGCGACCACGAGCTGCTGGCGTCTACGCAGTGCCTGCGCGCTGCCAGTGGCCGCGGCTCGGCGTTGGCCGGCGCATGGTATGACCTCGGGCTGCTGCTATTCCGCCTGGGACGCTACCAGCAAGCACTCAGCGCGCTGCAGTCCGCGCTTTGCGCACGCCCGGACTGGCAGGCCGCGCAACGCGCCATGGCTCGTATCGCAGGCTTTTCAGCGCATCGCAAGGCGCACGCCAGGCGACGGCGACTGCCCCCGGGCCGATAGCCGGGGAAGGCGGAGCCGAAAAACCTGCGCCGCACGACAGGGCAAGGAAGCCACGCGGAACGCTTGCCAGCGTTGCCGAAGCGTAGGATCATGGGCAAACAGAGGTTCCGCCCCCATGAGCGCCCCCCCCATCAAGGTAGTGATCGTCGCTGACTCGACGCCGGTACGCCGGTCGATTGTCCGCGCGCTCGCCGGCGAGGCGGGAATGGAGATCATTGCCATTGCCGGCGACCCGAAAACAGCCCTCGAACAGATGCGCCGGCAGTGGCCACAGGTGCTCGTGCTGGCCCTCGAGACGCCAGGCGCTGACGATACTTCCGTGCTGCGCAAGGCGATTGCCGAGCGGCCGACGGCGGTCGTGAGCCATTCGTCGCTGACACGGCAGCGGGGGCCGGGGATTGGCGTGCCGCCATCGCAACTGCCGTCCGCCGCCGATATCGTGCGCGCAGTTCGGTCGGCCGCACAGGCAGCGCTGCCAGCCAGAACGCTCCCGCCGCCTCTGCCTGCCGCGGATCTCCTGCGCCCGAAAAACACCGCTGACGTCATCCTTGCCGCCGGGCCGACCACGGCCGGCGGCAGAAGTACCGAACCCGTCGTTGCCATCGGTACCTCGACCGGCGGCACGCAGGCGCTGGAAAGCGTTCTCCACCAACTGCCGACGAACTGTCCGGGAATGGTGATCGTCCAGCACATGCCGGAACGCTTCACGGGAATGCTCGCTCAACGCCTCAACGAGTTCTGCCAGATTGCCGTGCGCGAAGCCAGCAACGGCGATCGCGTTGTTCCGGGGCAGGCGCTGATCGCGCCTGGCGGCAAGCACATGATGCTCAGGCGAAGCGGCACACACTACCTGGTCGACGTCGTCGATGGACCGCTGGTCAACCGCCACAAGCCGTCGGTCGACGTGCTCTTCCGCTCGGTCGCCAGGTTCGCCGGTGCCAATGCTCTGGGCATCATCATGACCGGCATGGGTGACGATGGCGCTCGTGGCCTCAAGGAGATGCGCGACGCGGGAGGCACAACGATCGCCCAGGACGAAGCGAGTTGCGTGGTCTTCGGGATGCCCAGGGAGGCGATCAGGCACGGCGGCGCCGCGCAGGTCATCTCCCTGCTGCAGATACCCGCCGCACTGCTTGCTTTCGGCCGCAGAGGCGCTGCGCTCGGCGTTCCCTGAAGTCGTCCCCGCGGTCGCCGATCGCCGCCAAAGCCAGGCACGCTTCCCCAGCAGCACGCCATCGAGTATGCTCCGCGGATGGGCATTCTTGGAGTCATCGCGGCGTCAGAGCCGCACACCGCCGAAGCCGGCGCCAGCCTCTTGCGCCGCGGCGGCAATGCTGTCGACGCGATCGTCGCAGCCAAGCTGGCGGCCACGGTAACCGAACTGCCGCTGACCTCGCTCGGCGGCGGCGGGGCCTGCGTATGGGGCGACGCAGAGGATGGCTACAAGGTTCTCGATTTCTTTGCGGCGACACCCGGGCGTGGTCTGGCCAGTCCGCCAACGCTGGATTTCGCGCCGGTCACGGTCGATTTCGGACAAACCACCCAGGTCTTTCACGTCGGCAGGGCAGCTGCGGCCGTTCCCGGAGAACTTGTCGGCCTGATCGAGTTGCACCGTCGCGCCGGCCGCGTACCGCTGCGCGAAGTCGTTGCGCCAGCGGTTGCCTGGGCGCGCGACGGATTCACGGTCAGTCCGCAGATCGCGATGATCATCGCCCTGGTCGCGCCGATCGCCCGCCGCTCGCCTGCCGTGGCGCGGCTGTTCTTCCCGCGGGGAATCCTGCCGCAGGCAGGCGATCGCTTGAGCAACCCCGAACTCGGCGACTTCCTGCACACGCTTGGCGAAGGCGACCCGGAACGCCATGTCGCCAGGTACTTGAGGTCCCTGGTGGACAACTTCGGCCCGGCGCAGGGCGGACTGATTACCGCGCAGGACGTTGCCGCTTACGCGCCAGTGCTCCGTGAGCCGCTGCGCGTCGGCTTCGGCCCATACACCGTGTTGACCACACCGCCGCCGGCCGCCGGCGGCGGACTGATCGGCGCCGGCCTGCGCATCGCGGAACGCCTGCAACTCGGCGAGGATGCCTTCCTGTCCAGCGAGCACCAGCTGGCGATGGCTGCGCTCCTGGCAACGGTATCCGAGATTCGCCAGGCAGGCTACGACCATCGCCTTTATGAAGACCCGCAATCAATACGCGACCTGGTCGCCGGAAACGGAATTCCGGCCTGGGCCGATCGCACCCAGGCGCTGCTGCGCGAGAACCCGCTCGGCGCGACCACCCATATCTCGGTAATCGACGCCGACCGCATGGCGGCGGCAATGACCACCAGCAACGGCGAAGGTTGCGGCGAAACGCTTCCGGGCCTGGGGATCCACGTCAACAACTTCCTCGGCGAGGACGACATCAACCCGGCGGGTTTCCACAAACGGGCACCGGGTACCTGGATGAGCACGATGATGTCGCCAACGATCGTCGTCGCTGGCGAGCGACCGTGTTTCGCGCTCGGCAGCGGTGGTTCGAACCGGATCCGCAGTGCGATCCTGCAGGCACTACTCAATGTTCTGGCCTATCGCCGCCCGCTCGGGGAGGCGGTGAACGCACCCCGCCTGCATGTCGAGGGCCAGCGGCTGTGGTTCGAGAGCGCTGGCCTCGGCGCCGGAGCAGCCGAGGCTCTGCAGACGGCGTGGCCTGCCGCAACCCGCTTCGACGAGGCGAGCGTCTTCTTCGGCGGGGTAAATTGCGTTGCCAGCGGCCATGGCCGTCTGTACGGCGCCGGCGACCGCAGGCGCGGCGGCGTCGTTGTCGTTGCCGAGCAGTAGGGACACACGCGCCACGGCCATCCGAGGAGAAAGCAGGTATGAAAGCGATGATCCTGAATGTCCAGGGGCAGCCACTACGGCTGACCGAAGTACCCCGACCGATCCCTGCGGCCGACCAGGTGCTGCTGCAAGTGCGCGCCTGCGGCGTCTGCCGTACCGACCTGCACGTGCTCGACGGCGATCTCCGGCACCCCCGCCTGCCACTGGTCCTGGGACATGAAATCGTCGGTACAGTCGTCGAAAGAGGCGCCGGGGTGGAACGTTTCGCACTTGGCCAGCGCGTCGGCGTGCCCTGGCTGGGGCGCACCTGCGGCCATTGTCGCTACTGCGCGAGTGGCGCCGAAAATCTTTGTGACGAAGCCGAATTCACCGGCTACACGCTCGATGGCGGTTACGCAGAGTTCGCGCTGGCCGACCAGCACTACTGCTTCGCCCTGCCCGACCAATATGGCGACGCCGAAGCCGCGCCGCTGCTCTGCGCCGGACTGATCGGCTATCGCGCACTGGTCGCTGCGGGCGGCGCGCAGCGTCTGGGAATCTATGGTTTCGGCGCAGCCGCGCACATCATCGCGCAAGTGGCCCGCTGGCAGGGACGTGAGGTTTACGCGTTCACCAAGCCTGGCGATGTCGCCGGGCAGGATTTTGCCCGCCAACTCGGTGCCAGTTGGGCCGGCGCCGCAGAGCAGGCGCCGCCGCAGGAAATGGACGCCGCGATTCTCTTCGCGCCGGCTGGTGATCTGGTCCCGCAGGCGCTGCGACATACCGCAAAGGGTGGCACCGTGGTTTGCGCCGGCATCCACATGAGCAATATCCCCGAGTTTCCCTATGCACTCCTCTGGGGCGAGCGCTGTGTGCGCTCGATCGCCAACCTGACCCGCCATGACGGCGAAGAGTTCTTCGCCATCGCCCCGCGGGCCGGCGTCAGGACTGAAGTGAGCTGCTTCGCTCTGGCAGCGGCGAACGACGCTCTGCAGCACCTTCGTGCAGGGGAGATCCGCGGCGCCGCGGTGCTGATCCCCGACCGGCAAGCTGCGCCTCAGAAACTGTAGCGCAGCTCCGAATAGACGCGGTCGCTATCGTCATAGCGACCAAAGAATCCCAGGCGCGGCCCGTCGAAGATATCGACGCCGACCGCCAGGTCCCAGTTCTTCTCGAAGTTCCAGCTCACGCGCGGACGCAGCATCCAGTCGTTGCGGTTGAAGCTGGCAATATACAGCGCCTGCGCCTCAAACCTGTCGCCGAACTTGCGGTTGACCAGCAGGCTGTAGCCGTTCTCGTTGGTCGCCGGAACGATGTCCGGGTTATGGTCGAAGAAATGATTCTGGAAGAGCTGGACATTGATCCGCGTATCGGTGAACTGCGAAAAGTCGAGGCCGACCACCCAGGTGAGCGTGTTCTGCTCGACCAGGCCATCCGGAGTGCTCAGGTTGGCCACTTCATATTTCTGTCCGCGGGTGTAGACCGCTTCACCCTTGAGGACCATTGAACCCAGATCCTTGGCGACGGTACTGCCATACTGGTCGATGCGCTCGTGCCGGGCCTGGTAGACCACCGTCGGCTGCGGACCGGCAACAATTTCCCGATAGAAGGTCGGCGCAACACTCATGCTGCTGTAGGCGAAAGCGGCCACATCCCAACCATCCTGAAGCACCGAAAGGCGCAGACCGTAGTTGGTGTTCGAGAGGTTGCGCGTCGGGATCTTCTCGCTGAGAAAAACGGTGTTTTCACCGTAGGGTATGATCGTGTAATCATAGAACTGCGCCCCCGGCTTGCCGATGTTGTCATAGCTGGCATAGGGGATCCAGATCATTTCGGCGTGGAAATCTCCCTTGAAATACTCGGCCCGGGCAGCCCACTGCGGGATGCGCAGGATGTCGAACTCGGGCAGCACGAAGTGGCGCATGTCCTTGGCGGAAACGACGTCGCCAAACAGCAGACCGACCATCTCGCCCCAGACGATCTGCTGACGGCCGAGACGAAAATCCCAATCGCCGGCACCGATATCGAGGTAGTTTTCGCGCAGCAGGAAGTTCAGGGTCTGGTTGTCATTGACCGCCTGCGGGTAGAAATCACTGACCGCATAGACGGAGTCGAAGTCCACGCGCGCGCCCAGTTTCCATTTGACGCTGCTGCTGAAGCCACCTTGGGCGCTGAGGTCCGCGCGGAACATCGCCTGCGACCAGTGCGACGGACTCGGTGTCGTATAGGCCATGACATTCTCAAGAAAACCGCGGTAGCGTACCGGGCGCGACGACGACTGCGCGATGGCCGTTGCCGTCGTCTCGTCTGGCGGCACATCGGCACCGAACAGGGCGTCCCGGCTGACCGGCAGGTCGGACGCCGGTGCGCTGACGGGTTCGTCCGCACCGAACAAGGCGTCCCGGCTGACAGGCAACTCGCTTGCCGCATCGCTGGCTGGCTTTGCGGCTGGCTTTGCGGCTGGCTTTGCGGCTGGCTCGTCGGCGCCAAACAGGGCGTCCCGGCTCATCGGCAGATCGTCCGCAAGTGCGCTAACGGACATCGCCGCCAGGAGGAGAGCAAGTGATGCGAAAAGTGGTTTACGTCTGGTCTGCATTGCGGTTGGTCCCGTTGGTATCCGGCGCCTCTTGCGGCGAACTGGTCGGTTGGTCGTTGGCACTCGCCTTCGCATCCAGCGGCGAACTGCTCGAGGCCTTGTCGGCAGGAGCGTCCGATGGACGATGTCGCGCGACAGACCACCTGCTATTCGCACGCACGCCGAGCAAAGCAATCTCGCCGTCCTCGACGCGAACCAGGCGGTCAGCCTTGGCAATCACGCGCTTGTCGTGGGTCGAGAAGATGAAGGTTGTCTTCATCGCACGGTTGATCTTCTTCATGAGAAGAAGGATTTCCTCGCCGGTCTTGTGATCGAGGTTGGCCGTCGGCTCGTCGGCCAGAACGATTGCCGGCCTGATCGCCAGCGCCCTGGCAATCGCCACACGCTGGCGCTGTCCGCCACTCAACTGGTTCGGGCGATGCGTGGAAAACTTCGACAGGCCGACGATGTCGAGAAAGTAGGCCACGCGCCGCTGACGATCGGCGCTCGACATGTCCTTGCGCTGCAGCAGTGGATACTCGACATTCTCGGCGGCCGAGAGGACCGGCAACAGGTTGAAGGTCTGAAAGATGAAACCGATCGTACGGGCGCGAAGATCGGCAAGCTGATCCGGGGTGCGGCCGCTGACATCCTGGTCGTTGATGTAGATGCGACCGCTGGTCGGCGTATCGATGCAGCCGATCAGGTTGAGAAGAGTCGTCTTGCCACTGCCCGACGGCCCGGCAATGGCCAGGAAGACACCCGGGTCGAAGGCCAGAGTAATATCTTTGAGTGCTTGGACTTTCTGCTCGCCGAGCTGATAATCCTTGCAAACGTGTTCTATGCGGACAACGCTCATCGCTGGCACTTCCTGCCAACCGACTGAACGGTCAGCAAAATGGGGTGAAAACTATGGAAAGCATGACGATCCGCCATTCCGGTGTCAAGACTGCCTTGACGCTCGTGGTCGCGACCTTTTGTTCCTGGATGGCGACCGCGTCCGCTGCCGATGACGACCCGGCAGCTGCGGACAGCGAAACCGAGGCGCGAATGATCATCGAAAAAGCCGACCAGGTGCGCTTCCCGGCCGAGGGCTTCCAGGTGGACGTGGCCATCACCACGACCGGCAGCGGAGGAACTCAGGAGGTGCGCAAGTATCGCGTTCTCTCCAAGGGCAACACCAACAGCGTGGTGATGATCACCGAGCCCGCATCCGAGCGTGGCCAGATCATGTTGATGAAGGACCGCGACCTGTGGATCTTCATGCCCGAGGTTTCGCAACCGATTCGCCTCGCCCTCTCGCAAAGGCTGACCGGCCAGGTCGCCAATGGCGATCTGGCGCGCGCCAACTTCGCCGCCGACTACAACCCGAAACTGCTGCGCAAGGAGACCATCGATGGCGAAACCTATCAGGTGCTCGAACTGACCGGCGTGGACCGCAGCGTCACCTACCAGCGGGTGCTCTACTGGGTGCGCGAAAAGGACGCGTGGCCTTATCGCGCGGAGTTCTATTCACTGTCCAATCGCTTGCTGAAAAGCTGCAAGTACGAGAACTTCAGGACCATGGAAGGCCGCAAGCGGCCGACTCGACTGGTCATGGAAGATGCGCTGCGTGGCGGCGAACAGTCGGTCATGGAATATGACAACATGAAGCTGCGCAATCTGCCGGACAAGGTATTCACCAAGGACTACCTCAAGAAGCTCGATTAGCAGCCCGGCCGCTGGCGCAAGCTGTGTCGGCGTGACTTCGTAGTAATATGCGCAGCTTATGCCGGCCTGGCCGGACGGCCCCCAATCAGCAGAAGGGCAGCGGATGTTTCTCTCGAATCTGACAGAACTGACCATGAGCCAGGGCTACCGGCAGTTCTTCAAGGTGGTGCCGGCGCTAAGCGACGAACTGCGCGCGGAAAACTTCCGCATCCGGCACGAAGTGTATTGCCGGGACCTGGCTTACGAGCCGCTGCGGCCCGAGGGCCTCGAAGCCGACGAGTACGACCTGCAGTCCCTGCATTGCCTGGTGCAATCGGTGTCGACGGGGCTCTTCGTCGGTTGCGCGCGCCTGGTGTTGATCGACCCGGAGGCCGGGCAGCAGAGCCTCCCGTTCGAGATCAGCTGTGCGGCAACGCTGGACCGGTCGATCGTCGATCCCATGGCGCTGGACCGTTCCCGGATCGCCGAGATTTCCCGCCTCGCGGTGATCGGCAGCTACCGCCGCCGGCAAGGCGAAAGGGACAAGCCGATCTCCATCTCGGAAGAGGATTTCGGCACTCCCGCGAGACCGCGTCAACCGTACCTGGCGCTTGCCGTCTATCTCTGTCTGATCTCGATGGCCCGTCAGTACGGCATTACGACACTGTTCGTCCTTACCGAGCAGCGGCTCGCTGCCAACCTGTCTCGCCTCGGTGTGCGCGTCGAACGGATCGGCGGCGAGATCGAGCACCGAGGCATCCGGGTTCCGTCAATGCTGTCGTGAACGAAACCATAAATGGCATGAATCCGGTGGTCCGGGCCCTCTTCGAGATCGTCTCGCAGGAGATCCGGGAAAGCATCCAGGCAGCCGGCCAGAATGCCGTTCGGGCCAGGCACCACCCGTGCCCCTAGCCACCACACACGCAGCCGTGCTCGCGCCGCCACGCCAATCCCCTGCCACGTCGAGGACAGCGCGCGGCACCTTCGCTCACCCTGATGCATAGTCTGCCGGAGCCCGTCCGCCACGCCATCGAATCAGGGCGCGCGCCGTCTCCGCCCCAGGTCCTGCTGCGCCTGCTGCGGATGGTCGACGACGACGGCACGACGATGAGCGAGCTCGCCCGGCTCGTGGAGCAGGACCCGGGCTTGTACCCCCGGGTGCTGACGGCAGCCAACTCGTCGGCCATTCGCCGCGGCGCCAAACTGCGCAGTATCGAAAACTGCCTCATCGCGCTCGGCACACGACTGGTTCGTTCGATTGCCACCCGTCTGTCGGTGCAAAACCTGTTCGACGAGCGGGCGACCGACCGATCTGTCGATCTCTCGGCATTCTGGACCCACTCACTGCTGGTTGCCGAGTTGTCGCGCGGTCTCGCGGCGTCAAGTGGCTATCCACGACCGGACGAGGCCTATCTGGCCGGCCTGCTGCACGATGTCGGCGAGCTCATCCTGCTCTCGGCCCTCGGCGAACCCTATCTGCAGATCCTTGCCGCCTGCAGCAGCGAAGCCGGACTGGCCGATCGCGAAGCGGAACAGCTGGGCGTGCATCACGGCGAGATCGGCACCTGGCTGGCCGACCAATGGCAGCTCGATTCGCCGTTCGCCGACGGGATCCTGTTTCACCACCTGCCGGCTGAACAGATCGTTACCGCGGCGCAGCTGCCGCAGTTCGTGTGGCTCGCGCACGCACTGGTTTCCTGCGACGAAATTCCCGATGAACTGGCAGCCGTCGCCGACAAGATGTTTGCCAGCGCTGGCTCCCGTCTGACCAGTCTGCGCGACGAGGCCGAACAGCGGATGACCATGATCGCCGACGCCATCGGCATTACCCACCCGGAGCGGGCTGCGGGCGAGAGCTTGCTGGGCCTGCCGCGGATACTCGCTGCGCACCGCCGATCCGGCGATGGCGATGCTGACGGCCAGATCGCAGCGCTGATCGGCAACAAGGCATTGATGCAGCCCTTGCAGGAGGGTCTCGGCACGCTCGAGAGCAACGCCGAAGTGCTGCTCTCGCTGCGCGAGTCGGCGCGCATCCTGTTCGGCCTGAACCAACTCGCCTTCCTCCTCTGCGATCCGCTCGATGGCCGGCTGACCGGCAACGGCGTTGGCGGTCAGCCGGCGATATTCGCCCAGGTCAGCATCCTTTGCGAGCCGCAGCGCAGTCTCGCCGCTGCCGCTGCAGCCAGGGGCGAGATCTGCTCGTCGTATGATCGCCTTCCGCCACCCGCCAAGTCCCTGATGGACATCCAGTTTGCGAGAGCTTTTTCGAGCGCCGGAATACTCTGCATCCTGATGACCGGCCGCAGCCGCACGATCGGAGTGATCGTTGCCGGACTGAGTGCCGGCCAGCACGACCGCCTCACGCGCAGCCTGCCTTGCCTGGCCAACTTCGGACGCGTTGCCGGCGTCACGCTGGAGAGCTGGCGCGAGGCGCAGGACATCCGCCGACAGGCCGAGGAAGAAGCGTCTGCGCGTTTCAGCCGGCACGCACGCCGGGCTGTTCTGAAGCTGGCAACCCTCTGACGATCATCAAGGGCTATCTCAGGATCCTCGCTGGCAAGATGCCACCGGGAGCGGGCGTGTACAATGAACTGGCGGTCCTTGGCGAGGAAATCGACCGCGTCGCCGGCATCGTGCGGCGGATGAGCGCGCTCCCGGAAGGCGAGAGCGAAGACCAGACGATCGACGTCTGCGAGCTGGTACGCGAACTGCTGGTACTCTACCGCGAAACCCTGTTCGACTCCCGGGGCATCACCATCGAGACTGTCTTGCCGACGCGCGCGGTACGCACCACCAGTGACCGTAACAGCATCAAGCAGATTATCCTCAACCTGTGGAAGAATGCTTCCGAGGCCCTTTCGCGTGGGGAACGTCTCAAACTTTCGCTGACCGACGACATCCTGCATCAGGGACGCCACTTCTGCGAACTCAGAATGGAAGACAATGGCCCCGGAATGAGCGAAGCCGTGATGAGTGCCTTGCACCGCAGCGCCGATGACCAGCTGGGGGCAAGACGCGGCGTCGGTCTGTCGATCGTCGGTGCGCTGGCGCGCCGGCTCGAGGCGCCCGTCTCCTGCCGCAGCAAGGCCGGCCACGGGACGATGATTTCACTGCTCTTGCCGACCCAGGATCGCGCAGAGCCAAGGGACAAGAACGAAGCAAAACCCAGCTGAAGGGCGAGTTCGTCGCCGGACACCCGTCAGGAGTAACGATGAAGGCCATAGCAAACGCCGATTTTTCACCGTATGTGCCGGAAATGCCGGAGAGCAGCCAGATCCTGATCGTCGACGATGAGGAACGGATCCGGGCGGCCTACCAGCAGCTGCTCTCCGCTCCAGGGCGCAATATCGAGCAGTGCGGAACCGGCGAAGAAGCCCTCCGTCGCCTCGAGCGTCGTGACGTCGACATCCTGATTCTTGATCTCAACCTGCCCGACATCCACGGGCTGGAAATCATGGAATGGATGGTTCAGAAGCACGTACCGACGGCGGTCGTGGTCTTCAGCGGCGACGAGTCGATCGACTCGGCCATCCGCGCGCTGCGCCACGGTGCCTTCGAATTCATCCGCAAGCACGGCAACCCGCAGGAACTCATCGACACCGTCGACCGCCTCCAGCGGCGCCGGCGGATCGAGCGCGAACACGCCATGATGACTGTTCGCCTCGAACACTCGGAGCGCCTGCACCGATTTCTGGTCGAACAGTCACCGGACATCATCTACACGCTCGACCGCGACGGCCGTTTCATCTTCGTCAATGGCCGCGTCGAGGCGCTGCTTGGCTACACGCGCGGCGAACTGCTCGGCAAGCACTACTCGCTGATCGTCCATCCGGAAGACCTGGAGCACGCGCGCTTCGCTTTCAACGAGCGCCGGATCGGCGATCGGGCGAGCACCAACGTCGAGATCCGGCTGCAAACCAAGACCCAGGGCGTGCGCCATTTCGAAAACCGGAGCATCGTCACCATCCTCAGCTCGCAAGGCATCTACACAGCCAGCGAGGGACCGGCCGCCGAGCACTTCATGGGCACTTCCGGTGTCGCCCGCGACATCACCGACCGCAAGAAAGCCGAGGAAACGATAGCCTTCCAGGCTTTTCACGATCTGCTCACCGGACTGCCCAACCGCATCCTCTTCAAGGACCGGCTGGGAGTTGCGCTGACGCAGGCGAAAAGGAAAGGCAAACGGCTCGGCGTGATGTTCATCGACATCGATCGCTTCAAGCTGATCAATGACACCTACGGTCATCACGAGGGCGACGAGTTGCTCAAGTGCTTCGCCGAGCGGGCGCGCAGCTGCCTGCGCTCGGGCGATACCCTGGCCCGTCAGGGCGGCGACGAATTCACCGTCCTGTTGCCCGACCTGAGCAGTGCAGAGGACGCCGCGGTAATCGCCGGCAAACTGCTCGCCGAACTCAAGCTTCCCTTCAAGATCGCCGGACTGGATTTCTTCACCACCGTCAGCGTCGGCATAGCGCTCTACCCTGAAGACGGCGAGACACCCGAGACGCTCATCCGTCACGCCGACATTGCGATGTACCAGATCAAGGGGCGCGGCAAGAACGGTTATCTGCAGTTCACCCCCGAAATGCACAGCGGCCACGACATGCGCGTGACGCTCGAAAGCGACCTGCGCGTGGCACTGGAGAATGGTGATCAGTTCGAGCTCTACTACCAACCGCAGGTCAGCGTCGGCCAGGGCCTGACCATCGGCATGGAGGCACTGATCCGCTGGCAGCACCCGCGCCTGGGCATGATGCTGCCCGACACCTTCATCCCGCTGGCGGAAAGAAACCGGCATGATCGTCGAGATCGGCGAATGGGTCGTCGAACAGGCGCTGCGCCAACTGGCCGAGTGGCGCAGCAGAGGATTCACTGGGCTGCAACTGGCGATCAACCTCTCGCCCAAGGAGTTTGATCGCGCCGACCTCCCGGGACGCCTGCTGCAGGCCCTCGTCACCCACGCCATACCCGGCGAAGCACTGGACATCGAAATCACCGAGAACCTGCTGATGAAGGACGCCGAAAAGAACATCGAGATGGTGAAGCAACTGCGCAACGGTGGGCTGCGCGTTTCGATCGACGATTTCGGTACCCGCTACTCATCGCTCAACTACCTGCGCCGCTTCCCGATCAACAGCATCAAGATAGATCAATCCTTCGTGCGTGATCTGAACGCCGACAACAGCAGTTCAACCTCGATCATCCACGCCATCGCGTGCATCGCCCGCAGCTTCGGCCTGCGCATCCTCGCCGAAGGCGTCGAAAGCCAAGCCCAGAAGGAACTGCTCGGCATCCTTGGCTGCGACGATATGCAGGGCTTCCTGTTCAGTCCGCCGCTGCCAGCGGACGAGTTCGAGTCCTTCCTCGGCAGCGGCGCCTTTCCGGCCCGCGCGCCGACGCCCGAAAGTTAGCTGCGCAGACACCAGAGGGCAGTCACACCGGACGTGGGGCCGAAGCTCACCCGTCGTTGTGCGTCTGCTCAACCCAGATCAACTTGTCGACAGCGAAGCCCTGCTTCCTCGCCTGGCTCAGCAACTGCTCACGAACAACTGCCGGGAGCTGTCTGTCCCTGGCCAGTATCCACAGGTAGTCGCGATCCGCTCCGACCACCATCGCCCAGCGATAACCCTGCTGGTCCAGGGCGAGCACATGGTAGCCGCCATAGAAGGGGCCGAAGAACGAAACCTTGAGCGAGGCACGCTCCGGGCTGCCGGTGAACAATGCTCGCCCGACCGCCTCTCGCCATTCCCTGCGTGCAGGGTCGTAGCCGCGGTTAGTCACCCGGACGCTGCCATCGGGCTGGGCGCGGTAGGTGGCGCTGACGTTGGTCAGCCCACGCTCGAACGAATGGTCCAGGCGAGCCAACTCGTACCACTTGCCCTCATAGCGCGCGAGATCAAAGGGGGTCACGGCAGTCATCCCGGCGGGTGGCGCCGTTGAACAGGCAGCGAGTCCGAACAGGACGAGCAGCACCAAGACTGCCCAGTGGCTGCGTGCGCGGGAAGGAAGTGGCGAGCAGTGCATATGTGCAATCCCGGATTGAAATAGTTTTGTCCTGGACAATTATAGAACAACTGTCGCCTTTGCACGCCATTTTCGGGTACCATTCGGACCATTGGATGATTCCTGTCCAATGCAATTGAGGATTGTTTGAGCACAACAAGTCGATCCTCAACGTCGAAGGGAATGGCACGCGGCGTGCGAGAAGCGGCCCGGACCTCGGGTCTTTATCCCCGCGTGGTGGCCGCTACCGTACTTTCCTACCTCTGACCGGAGTCCGCAAATGTCGCATCGCCCCAGCACCACAGCCGTCGGCCTGAGCGCGCTCATCGCGGCAGCAGTCCTCGACCCGGCCTTCGCCGAGGGCGCCAAGCCTGGTGTTGGCAACGTGACCAGTTCGGGAGCGATCACTGGAATAAATCAATTCGATACTGCACTTGATCATGGCGGCAGTTTTCACTGGACCGGCGTCCAGGTCGGCGCCAGCGTCAGCCGTCAGTTCACACCGCAGCTCGCCGCCGGCTTCAGCCTGCGCTACGACTATCAGGACTGGAACTGGGACAGGCCGCCGGCGTTCGGGGGCCGAGTGCCGTGGTCGCGACTCGACGCGCCACTGGTCGGCCTCAATCTTTCCTACGCGATCGCACCGGACTGGCGAGTGGGTTTCAGCCCGAGCGTCGAATGGAGCGGCGAATCCGGAGCCAAAGCCAGCGACTCGCTGAACTATGGGGCATTGCTGACGGCGACCAGGACTTTTTCTCCGGACCTCGTTGTCGGTCTGGGTGTCGGCATTTTTCGCCAGATCGACGAGAACAAGGTCTTCCCGTTCGTCGTCGTCAAGTGGAAGATCACCGATCGCCTTCGCCTTGGCAATCCACTACAGGCAGGTCCGGCAGGCGGCGCAGGCCTCGAACTCGCCTACGCGCTTTCCGACCGCTGGGAAGTGGGCGGCGGTGGCTCGTACCGCTCGTATCGCTTCCGCCTGAAAGAAGACGGCCCGGTACCCGGCGGCATCGGAGAAAACCGCTTCATTCCCTTGTTCGCGCGACTCTCCTACAGCTTCGACAAAGCGACCCGCGCCGACTTCTATGCCGCAGGATTCGTCAATGGCAAGCTGGCCGTGAGCAACGCTGGCGGCAAGGAAATCTACAGCGATGAGTACGCGAGCGCGCCGGCGATCGGGCTCACCTTGTCACACCGATTCTGAGGTTTTCGCCCGTCAATCCCCGCAGCTGGTGATCAGGACACGCGGGCAGACCTTGCTCCTGGCGACGGTTCTCTGAGCGGATCTCCGTCAATGCACAGTACATACCATGCACGGATCGAACGAGCGCACGACGTGTTGCACGGCCAGCGGAACGCTTTCACCGTCGCCGACCGGCAGGCCGACCAGCGCCTGTTCGAGCGCGCCGGGAGCGCCTGTCGCATCGCGTGGCGAGAAGTTCCAGGTCGTCGGGGCGATGATCTGGTAGCTGGCGATCTTGCCGCGTTCGACGCGCAGCCAATGGCCGAGGGCGCCGCGTGCCGCTTCGACGAGGCCGACCGCGCTCGCCTGATCGGGTAGCTGCCATTGGTTGCAGAAAGGTTGGCCAGGCGTCAACGCGCGCACCCAACCCTCCATCGCCGGCACGACGAGGGCGATTTCGAGCAGGCGAGCAACGACCCGTGCCAGAACACTGCCACCATTCGCCGCGACCAGTGCGCGCAGCAACGGCTGGCCGGCGACCATCTGCCGCGCCAGCGCGCCGGTTTCGGCGACACGCGCGCCGTAACGCGGCGCCTTGCACCAGGTATAGGCGTCGGGCTGGTCGGCGAACCCGGCGAGCAGCGGGCGCGTCTCGCCTCGCCGCGGGTGCAACGGCTGCTCGCCGAACAGCCAGGCGTGCGCGACGTCTTCGCTGATCAGCGCCTCATCGAAGGCCTGTGGGCCGCTACACCAGACGCCGCGGGCAAACAGATGCCGGTGACCGTTGCCTTGCTGGCCCGCATGATCGTGCTGCGCATAGGCACCGTAGCTGAGAAAGGTATCGCTGGCGCGCCCGATACGCTCCAGGCCGAGATCGCCGGCAATCTCGAGGAAACGCGGAAAGTCGGCTGGACGGCCCTGCGCCCAGGCGAAGAGTTCATCGGCCGTACGCAAAGCGCTGACGTTCTCGAGCGCGTCGCCAAAAACACTGCCGCTCAGAAATGCGCGAAACTCGCGCAGCACGGTCAGCAGGCGGACTTTCTCGGTGGCGGTGATCGCCCGCGTCGTGCCGCCCGGCTGCAGCGCCAGGCTGTGCGGCCACTTGCCAGCCAGGTAGCCCACCAAACGCAGCCAGTCGGCGCGCGCCGGCAGCACGTCGCGCAGCGCTTCGCCAACCTCGGCCTTGAAACGTCTTTCGGCCTGCGCGTGCCAGGCGTGACCGCCATACGCCGGGCGCGCGAAGTCAGGCATGAAGAACAGGTAGAAGTGCGTCAGGTGGTCGGCCAGGTTCTCGCAGGCGAGGATCAACTGGCTCGCCAGACGCCCGTTTTCGGGCATCTGCAAACCCGTTGCATCGGCCAGTGCGGCGGCCGCTGCCGCCGATTGCGACAGCGAGCAGATACCGCAGATGCGCGGCACGATCACCAACGCGTCGAACGGGTGTTTGCCGACCAGAAGCTGCTCGAAGCCGCGATACAGCGACGAGCAGACCTGCGCCGATACGACCCTGCCATCGGCAATATCGAGGGTCACCTCGAGATCACCCTCGACGCGATTGAAGGGGCCGATGGTCAGCCGACGGCTCACTTCGGACCGCTCTTTCTTATCCCCGGCAGGATCAGCGGATGATCGGAACGCGAATTCTCGCGCACCCGTCTTGGCGTCGCCGATTTCGACAGGGCGGCGAGCGCGACGAACCAGGCCTTGGGCATGTCGATCGGCAGGCCGGTGGGGATGCCGGCGACCTTCGGCGTTTCCATGAACGGATGCCCCGGCTCCTCGAAACCGGGCTCGGTGCACGAAATACAGGCGAAACCGCCGCGCACGCACGAGCCAACGCCGTTCCACGGGCGCAGGTTGCAGTCGGCGTTGGCCTGGGTTCCCTTGCAGCCCATGTTCTCCATCAGGCAGCCGAGATCGGACAGCTTCTGGGCACTGGCCTTGAATTCATAGTATTCGTTGCGCGGGCAGCCGTGATGAACGAGTTGCTCGGTGTAGGAGCGCGGCCGTTGCCAGGTGTCGAGGTCGCTCTCGCCGAACGCGCCGAGCGCCAGTGCGAGCAGGGTGTCCACGACCCAGCCCGGGTGCACCGGACAGCCGGCAACGTTGATCACCGGCAAGCCGGCAGCGGCGCGAAAGCCCGGCCCGAGGAGGCCGCCTTCCTGGTCGCCGTCGAATTGCAGGCCGCAGGCGTCGGTGAGGTTCTCGCCGGACGAGATGATGCCGCCGAAAGCGGTGCAACTGCCGATGGCGATCACGTAGCGGGCACGCGCCGCCAGATCGCGCACCCAGTCGATCACCGGCCGGCCACTGCCGGAGAGCAGCTGGAAGCGGCCGCTGCCGTTCGGCCCGCGCAGCAGCGCGCCTTCGACGCATAGAATGTCGAACGACAGGCTGCCGTCACGCGCAGCCCGCAGGAGGGCCAGGGACTCGTCGCCGCTGGCCTCCGACAGGCCCGGATGGAGGAGCAGATGGAGACCGGCGTCGGCGAGCTGCGCCAGCACGCCGGCACGGCTCTCGGCGCCGAGCAGCGACTGCGTACAGCCGCCGCAACCCGCCGCCGGTAACCAGAGTATCTTCATCCGCGCTCCAGTCCGTAGCGCACCAGCTTGTGGCGCAGGCCGACGCGCGACAGTCCGAGCTCGCTGGCCGCCCGCGACTTGTTCCAGCGGTTGCGGATCAGCGTCTCCTTGAGCACCCGCGCTTCGAGCGCTTCGAGGCGCTCCTTGAGTCCGCCATCGACGGCAATCTGGTCGAGCAGGCGATCCTCCCGCTGGTCGACCGCCGGCGCGCGCAGGATGCGCGGTGCCAGCAGGTCGGCCCCGAGGCGCGGCGATTCGGACAGCGCCAGCATGCGCAGGATTTCGTTTTGCAGTTCGCGGACGTTCCCCGGCCACGGATAGGCTGCGAGACAGGCCAATGCTTCGCTGGTGAAGCCGTCGACCGGCTTGGCGAGGATCCTCTGGCTGGCCTCGAGCAGGCGACCGGCAAGCAGCGGGATGTCCATCGCCCGCTCGCGCAGCGATGGCACGTGCAGCGGCACCGTTGCCAGACGGTAGTAGAGGTCTTCCCGGAAACTGCCGGCGCGGACGTCGGCCTCGATGTCGTGGTGGGTGGCGGCGACAACGCGCACATCGACCGAATGCGGGCGAGTGGCCCCCAGCGGCCGGAACTCGCCTTCCTGGAGAACGCGCAGCAACTTGACCTGAAAAGCCGGGCTGGTGTCGCCGATCTCGTCGAGGAACAGCGTGCCGCCGTCGGCCTGCTGGAATCGACCGCTACGGTCTTCATAGGCACCGGTAAAAGCGCCGCGCTTGTAGCCAAACAGCTCGGCTTCGAGCAACTGGTCGGGAAGCGCGCCGCAGTTCTCGGTGACGAAGGCCCTGTCGGCACGCCGACTGCAATAGTGGATGGCGCGCGCCAGCATTTCCTTGCCGGTTCCCGACTCGCCGCTGATCAGCACCGACAGGTCGAAGGGCGCGATCTTTTCGATCAGTGCGCAAACGCCATTGAGCGGGCTGTCCGGAGTGCGCACCAGGGCATCGAGAGCGAAGTCGCGTCTGGCGCGCTCGCTCTTTAGGGCCACACGGCGGGCGAGCACCGGCTCGGCGGTGCGCAGATCGACCGACAGGCGCTGGCTTTCCTGCTGCAGCCGATAGACATTGGCGGCCGTCTGCAGCGTCAGCAAGAGCTGTTCGGGTTGCCAGGGCTTCACCAGATACTGGTAGATGCCGGCCTCGTTGACCCCGGCGATGATGTCCTCGGCGTCGGTGTAGCCCGAGAGGATGATGCGCAGGGTATCCGGCCACTGGCTGCGCACGCTCTTGAGGAATTCGACGCCGGTCATCTGCGGCATGCGCTGGTCGCAGATGACGATCTGTATCCACTCGGTCTCCATGATGCGCTGCGCCTGCTCGGCGTTCGACGCCGCGAAGACGTCGAAGTCGTCTTCGAGCGTCCGCCGCAAGGCTTCCTGCGAGCGCACCTCGTCGTCGACGACCAGCACCGTCGGCAGCTTCGGCCTTGGCGCGGCGTTCATCGCGGCACGCTCCAGCCGAGATCGCGATGGATCGCCAGATGCCGTGGCGTCCAAGATGCCGGCGTCTTGTGGACGAAATGGTAGCGGGCGACGTGGTAGCTCGGATCGAAGCCGTAGAAGTTGCGCTGCAGTTCGGCGAGTTCTTCGGCGCGATAGCTGGCCAGCGGTTTCAGCGCTTCGTCGGCATGCCTTTGCGCGCGCTTGGCGCGCAGCCGTGCGGCGAGTTCCGGGGCGACGGCGAGTTCTGTCGCACGCCGCGCAACGTCGATACGAAAAGCGTCCGGATCGCTCGCCAGGCAGGCGTCGACAAGACCGGCGGAGACGCCGGCCGTGGCGCTCATCGGCAGGCGATTGCGCATGATCGTCCGGGCGCCTTCGACGCCGACCCGTGCCGGCAGCAGATAGGTCCAGTACTCCGAACCAAACAGGTTGCCCATGTTGCGATAGTGCGGATTGAGCAGCACGCCGGCGCGTGCCCAGACCAGATCGGCAGCGCGCGCCAGGAAACAGCCGCCGGCGCCACAATCGCCCTGCAGTGCGGCAATGGTCAGCTGGCTCTCGCTGTTGATGATCGCCTCGGCGAGGTCGTCGATGGCGTTGATGTTGGCCCACGACTCGTCGGCGGGCGATGCGGCGGCTTCGATGCAGTGCAGGTGAATGCCGTTGGACCAGTAGTCGTGCCCGCCCATCAGGACGATGGCCTTGACCGGCCGCCGGCATGCCCACTGCCAGGCACTGCGCAGGCGCTGGCACTGGCGGGTGCTCATCGCGCCATTGTAGAAGTCGAAATGCAGGAAGCCGACCGGCCCCGCTTCTTCATAGCGGAGGTCCTGCCAGGTCGCACCGGCAGGCGCGAGATCGTTCGCTGCGCTGCGCAGCGGGGCTTCAGGAACGGCCTTCAGTTGCGCGGCAAAGACCTGCGTTGCCGGCAGTTTGAAGGCGCTGGCCTGGTCCTCGCGTCGCACCTGCCCGATCCATACCGCGCCATCGACCGTCGCGCGCAGGATTGCCGATTCGCGCCAGGCGATCACTTCGCCCGGCGGACCGCCGTGCAGCGTATCTTCACGCCAGCCGTCGAACAGGCGGCATGCTTCGCCAAACAGCTGATCGGCAACGCCTGGAAAGCCATCGGCGGCGTTCAGCCGCGCCAGGACAGCCGCGCTGTCGTCGCGCTGCCAGTCGATGGCGCGATCGGCCTGCCTGATCGGAGGCCGCGCACGGCCGCGGACAGCGGCGTCGGCGGGATCGACCGGGATCGGCACGAAAGCCCCGCCGGAAAAACGCTCGACGGCGCGCAGCACGGCGCAGGTCGCGGCCTCGGTGACCTCGTGGCGGTAAATGCTCGACTTCCTGGCGGCGCGCATCGGGAAGCATTCACTGGCCCAGACCGGGCCGGCATCGAGCTCGCCGGTCGCCTGCAGGACGGTAACGCCCCAGCTCTGCTCCCCCTGCTGGATTGCCCAGTCGAGCGCCGACGGGCCGCGGTCGCCGACAATTCCCGGATGGACGACCAGACAGGTGTGCTGCCGCCAGATCGACGCCGGGATCGCCCGGCGCAGGTAGGGGGCGACGATCAGCGCGGGGCGGAACAAGGCGACGGCTTCTTCGGCAACCGAATCGGCGATATCGAACTCGACCGACAACTGGTGGCCGCGCGCGCCGAGTTCGCAGTACAGGCGCTGGCTGAGACTGTTGAAAGCGTGGCAAAGGATCAGGATGCGCATCCTCGCCCCGCTCAGCAGATGCGCGGCAACTGCTCGCCGGTCAGCCAGTCGACGATGCGCCGCCCCCCGAAGGCGGTACTCATCTGCACGAAATGATGTTCATCGCCATGCACGCTGCCAATCAGGGCCGCACGCTGCCCGAGCGGATGCGCGCGCATCGCCGTCAGCAGACGTTCGGCGTCCTCCGCGGCGACGATCGCCAGCAGCTTTCCTTCGTTGGCCACGTACAGGGGATCGAGACCAAGAAACTCGCAGGCCGCGGCGACCTCGGGCTGCACCGGCAGCGCGGCTTCCTGCAGCATCATGCCGACAGCGGACTGGCGGGCGATCTCGTTGAGCGTCGTCGCCACGCCGCCGCGGGTCGGATCGCGCAGCGTGCGGATCGCCGCGCCACTGGCGCGCATCGCGGCAATGAGACGATGTAGCGCAGCCGTGTCGGAAACGATCGGCGCGGCAAAACCGAGGCCCTCGCGTTGTGCCATGATCGCCATGCCGTGCTCGCCGATGCTGCCGGAAAGGATGATCTGGTCACCCGGCAGGGCGCGGTCGCCGGAGAATTCCTCGCCATCGGCAACGACGCCGACGCCGGTGGTGGTGATGTACACGCCGTCGCCAGCGCCTTTCTGAACCACCTTGGTATCACCGGTCACGACCGGTACACCCGCCTCGCCGGCCGCACGCGCCATGGAGTCGACCAGCCGTGCCAGATCGGCCAAAGGAAAGCCTTCTTCGAGGATGAAGCCGGCGGCCAGATAGAGTGGCGTCGCGCCGAGCACGGCGACGTCGTTGATCGTGCCGTTGATCGACAGGCAACCGATGTCGCCACCTGGGAAGAACAGCGGTGAGACGACGTGCCCATCGGTGGACATCACCAGCCGGCCCGGCGGCATCGGCAACACCGCGCCGTCATTGCCCTGGCCGAGATAGGCATTGCCGAGGCGCCGCGCAAACAGCTCCTCGATAAGCTGCGCCATGGCCCGCCCACCGCTGCCGTGCGTCAGGTCGACGACGCCATGACGCAGATCCAGAGGACGCACGTAACCCTTGCGCATGCCGCTCACGATACCACTGCCGGGTCGATGGCTGCCGCTGCCGCCCGTTCGGTGACCGCGACCACGTCAGTGAAACGGCCGAAGGAGTAGTGCGCGGCGCAAGCTCCCTCCGAAGAAACCATGCACGAACCGACCGGATTTTCCGGGGTGCACACATTGCCGAAGATGCGGCAGTCCTGCGGTCGCTTGACGCCGCGCAGAACGGCGCCGCACTCGCACGCCGGATGATCGTCGACGGCCTGGTAGTCGGTCGCGAAGCGACGTTCGGCGTCGAAGGCGGCGAATTCCCTGCGCATGCGCAGCGCGCTGTAGGGCAGTTCGCCGAGTCCGCGCCAGGCAAACGAGCGGCGCAGTTCGAAGACTTCGGAAACCAGCTGCTGTGCCTTGCGATTGCCGTCGCGCGTCACGGCACGCGAAAACTCGTTCTCGACCACTGCCCGCCCGGTGTTGACCTGCTTGATCAGCATCAGGATCGCCTGCATCACGTCGAGCGGTTCGAAGCCGGCGATCACCACCGGCTTGCGGTACTCCTCGGCGAAGAACTCGTACGGCCGCGTGCCGATGATCGTCGACACATGCGCCGGGCCAATGAAGCCGTCGAGCGGCAGCGTCCCCCAGCGCCGGACTTCGGGGGATTCGAGGATGCTGGCGATCGCCGACGGCGTCAGCACGTGGCAGCAAAGGACCGAGAAATTCCTCAGGCCGAGCGCCTGCGCCTGCTTGATCAGCACCGCCGTCGGTGGCGTCGTGGTTTCGAAACCGATGGCGAAGAAGACCACTTGCCGGTCGGGATGTCGCTGCGCGACGGCCAGCGCGTCGGCAGGCGAGTAGATCATGCGAATTTGGCCACCCGAAGCCGGACTTCCCCCGTCCCGGCCCAGCCTGGCTTTCGCCTTGATCAGGGACAGTCCGCCGGACGCCGGCACGCGCATCGGGTCACCGTAGCTGCAAAGGGTCACACCCGCGTCGAGTACCAGGCGTATCGCCATGTCGATACGCCCGATCGGCAGCACACAGACCGGGCAGCCCGGGCCGTGAATGAGCCGCACGCTGCGCGGCAGCAGATCGCTGACCCCGTAGCGCGCGATGGCGTGCGTATGTCCGCCGCAGAACTCCATGAAGGAATAGCTGCGGTCGTCGCGCGCGGCGTGTCCGATCGCCACGGCCAGGCCGCGCGCCAGATCCCCGTCGCGAAACTCGTCAATGAACTTCATCGACCGGCACCTTCCGCTTCCGACGACTCCATCCCCCAGTTCCTCCTCGTTCGCCGGCATGTCGCGTCAAGCGCGCCCGGGTTGTGCCTCCTGTCGTGCAGCCTCGCCCAGTTCGGCAAACAAGGCCAGGGTCTTTTCGGCTTCTTCCGGATCGAGACGGGTCAAGGCGTAGCCAACGTGCACGATGACGTAGTCACCGACCGCGACGTCTTCCACCAGGGCCAGCGAGATCTCCTTGCCGACGCCGGCGACATCGATCAGCGCCTGCTCGGCAGGGCGCAGCTCGACGATCCGGCACGGCAGCGCCAGGCACATGTCCAGCGCGGCCTATCGACCGACCAGGTGCTGCACGGCGACCCAGGCCTGGCCGACACTCAAGCCACCGTCATTGGGCGGCACCTGGCGCGCTTCGATGAGGCGCATGCCCTGGGCACTCAGAGTGGTACGCAAGCCACGCACCAGGACCTGGTTGAGGAAGCAACCGCCGCTGCCGGCAATCGCCTGTTCGCCGGGAACCATAACCCGCAGCCAGTCGGCAAGCGCTGCGATCAGCGTCGCGTGGAAAAGCGCCGCGCCACGCTCGGCGTTCCTTTCATCGGCGAGTACCGCCAGCAGAGGCAGCAGATCGAGGCGACCCTGCGAGATCTTCCAGCCCAGATCGAGCGGCAGGACGTCGCCGTAGCGCTGCGCAAGTCCTTCCATCAGCATTGCTGCCTGGCCTTCGTAGGCCATCACCGCCTTGATCCCGAGCAGACCCGCGGCGGCGTCGAAGATCCGTCCCATGCTCGACGTGGGCGGACAGTTGACGTTGCCGGCCAGCATCTGCGCGACTGCCGGCGCCGCTTGCTGCGTCGGGAAACGCTCGGCGATCTCGTTGGTCCGCCCGAGTCGATGCAGGACTGCCGCAGCCATCCGCCACGGTTCGCTGGCCGCGCGGTCGCCGCCGGGGAGTGCCAGCGGCGCGAGTGAACCCAGGCGCCGGAACTTGTCGCCATCGACGCGCAGCAGTTCCCCACCCCAGGCAGCGCCGTCGCTGCCGATCCCGACGCCGTCGAGCGACAGGGCCAGGGTGCTGCCCTGAATGCCGTGTTCCGCGAGTATCGACGCGGCGTGCGCGTGGTGGTGTTGCACGCCGAGCAGCGGCAGGCGCCACTGCTCGGCGAAGTCGGCGGCAAAATGGGTCGAGTGAAAATCCGGGTGCAGATCGTGCGCAACGATCGCCGGCTCGACGCCAAGCAGCTTGACCAGCTGCGCGACGCTCTCTTCGAGGAAATCGCACACCGCAGCGTTGTCCAGATCACCGATATGCTGCGAAACGAAAGCTTCATCACCACGCGTGACACAGACCGTGTTCTTGAACCAACCGCCAACAGCCAGTACCGAGGGACCGGCAATCGGCAGCTTGATCGCCCGCGGCGTGTAGCCGCGCGCGCGCCGGATGAACTGCAGACCGCTACTGGTAATGCGCGCGACGCTGTCATCGCAACGGGAGACGATGTCGCGGTCGTGCATCAAGAAAGCGTCGGCGATGCCGTACAGGCGCAGCAAGGCTTCGTTGTTGCCGACAACCAGGGGCTCACCGCCCGGATTCGCGCTGGTCATGACCAGCGCGAGATCCTGCGCCCTCTCCAGCCAACCCAGGCCAGGCGGACGCTTCGCGGCTTCGTGAAAGAGCAGAAACTGCAGCGGCGTGTACGGCAACATCACCCCGAGCCAGGCCAGGCCAGGCGCCACGCCGGGCAATTCGGCGTCGCAATTGCCGCGCTTCCTGATCAGAATCGCCGGACGCGTCGGCAGCGTCAGCAGTCCCGGTTCGCCAATCCCCATCTGGACGAAGCTTGCCGCCGAAGCGGCATTGGCCAACATCACGACGAAAGGCTTCTCATCGCGCTGCTTGCGTTCACGCAGGAGCGCGACAGCGACCGCATTGCGCGCATCGCAGACCAGATGAAAGCCACCCAGTCCCTTGACCGCGAGGATCTTCCCCTCGCGCAGCAGGGCCAGGGCGCCAGCAATCGGATCGTCAGGCAGAGGATGGCCTTCACCGTCTACCAGGCGCAGTTGGGGACCGCACTTCGGGCAGCAATTGGCCTCGGCGTGGAAGCGCCGGTCGTCGGGCTGCCGATACTCCTGCTGGCACTTCGGGCACATGACGAAAGGCTTGAGGCTGGTGCGTACGCGATCGTAGGGCAAAGAACGACTGATGGTGTAGCGCGGCCCGCAATTGGTGCAGTTGGAAAAAGCATAGCGCCAGCGCCGGTTGCTGGGTTCGAAGGTCTCGGCCAGGCACTCGCGGCAAACCGCTGTATCGTGTCCGATCATCGTCGTCGCCCGGCCCCCGCGGCTATCTATGATCACGAAACCCTGGCCGCTGTGCGCCGCCGGCGCAGCCGCACGCGCGACGACGGTATTGATCCTGGCCAGAGGTGGCGCATCCTGCTGCAGACGATCGACCAGTGCCTGGACCTGTGCCGCGGCGCCGCAGACCTCGATTTCAACGCCACGCGAGTCGTTGCGAACCCAGCCGCCGAGACCGAGTTCGCGGGCCAGGCGCCAGACGAAGGGGCGAAAACCGACGCCCTGGACGACGCCGCTGACGCGAATGTTCTGACAAATCACGCTCTCGCCCATGTCAGCCTCCCGCACCGGCAGAGCGCTGTGCTTCGCGCTCCACGACCGGTCGCGGCACCGGCGGCAGGCTCGCCTTCCTCTCCTGCCGCGCCGCGCAGCCTGCGCTCAGCCAGGCCAGCCACTGCTCAAAGCCCTGGCCGGTGGTCGCCGAGACCTCGATCACCTGCAGCGCCGGGTTGACCTGTCTGGCGTAGGCGATCGCCCGTTCGCTGCTGAAGGAGACGTAGGGCAGCAGATCGATCTTGTTGAGCAGCATCAGCGAGGCGGCATGGAACATCGCTGCATACTTGAGTGGCTTGTCTTCGCCTTCGGTGACCGAGAGAATCACCACCTTGTGTGCCTCGCCGAGATCGAAGGCCGCCGGACAGACCAGATTGCCGACGTTTTCGATCAGCAACAGCGAGCCGTCGGCCACAGCCAGTTCCTCGACGGCGTGCCCGACCATGTGTGCGTCCAGGTGACAGCCCTTGCCGGTGTTGATCTGCACCGCCGGAGCGCCACTGGCACGGATCAGTTCGGCGTCGTGACTGGTTTGCTGGTCGCCCTCGATCACCGCGATCGGCAGCTTCTCCCGCAGCGCGGCGATCGTCCGGCAGAGCAGGCTGGTCTTTCCCGAGCCGGGGCTGGAGACGAGATTGAGGGCAAAAATGCCCTGCGTCTCGAAGCGGCACCGGTTCTGCGCCGCATAATCGTTGTTTTTGGCGAGGATGTCGCGCTCGACCTGCACCATTCGGGAATGCGTCGGCGCCGTTGTCTGCCCGCCGGCATGGCCGTGCTGGTGATCAGGCGAGATGTCGGTCGCGTGCGGGTGACTGTGCGAATGGGCATCGCTGTGCCACTGGCCATCGCCGTGGTGATGCAGCCTGCGGCGATCGCCAGCGACCGCGCTGTAGCGCAGCCGCCGCTCAACGCTCTCGGCGGCCTGCGCGGCTGGCGGCGCATGCGCCCGCCTCCCGGGCTGTGTTTCGTCCTGCTCGGGCACGATCCTGCCGGCGACCCGAGTCTCCCCGGCGCCACAACCGCAAGTGGTACACATCTGCCGTCTCCTCCTTATTATTCAACCTCCAGCTCCTTCACCCGCATCTCGGTGCCACCGGTTGCCTGAACCGGGTAACCGCCGCAGGCTGGGCAGGGGTCGTGACGGGCCGCGAGCGGCACCGTCTGATTGCAATTAAAACATAAACCTTCGCCAGCCACCTCGATCACATTCAGCAGGGCGCCCTCGGCCAGGGTGCCGCGAACCACGGCGTCAAAGCAGAAGCGCATTGCCTCGGGTTCGACCGCCGCCAGTTCGCCGATCTCCAGGAACACCGACCTGACCCGCTGGAAGCGCTGTGCGCGTGCGGCGTCCTCGACAACCTGCAGGACCCCCATGGCCAGCGACATTTCATGCATCGTCCACCGCCACAGCGAAGGAAACGCAGGGGTCGAGCGACAGGGCCAGCCGCCGTGCCGCCAATTCCGCCTCGGCGCGCGTCGCCACCCGACGACCCGTGATCTCGCGGACAAAGGCGCCCCGCGGATGAAAATTCCATTCGGTCGGCGCGACGATGCGGTAGCTCGCCACCCGTTCGCCATCGAGCTCGATACGGTGCAGCAGGGTGCCGCGCGCCGTTTCGACACGCGCCAGCCCGCAGCCTTCGGCGACCATCGCCGCATCCAGCCAGGCCGACAACCGTGCCGGTTGAACCAGACCCTGCGCCAGCCAGCGCAGATCGGCGTGGCGGGCCGCCAGCCGCGCCTGCAGCCGCTGTCCGAAAGCGAGCAGCGGCGCCACCTGCGCATCCTCGGCGTGCCGGGCGAGCGCTCCGGTCTCGGCTGGCTGGCCGGCAAACGTGGGCAATTCGCAAAGAACGTCGCTGTCGAGGTGCACTCCCCAGTCAGCGGCCGCGAGACGCGGCAGCAACGCCACCGGAGCGCCCGTGGTGCAGTCGTCGAAAAGCGGCGGTCGCTCGCTGTCCAGCCAATCCAGCAGACAGGTGCCCAGAGCCGTCGCGGCGGCGGCATCGACGACGCCCTGCAGACGTTTGCGCCAGAGCAGGAACTCGCTCTTGCGCGATGGCTGCCCGCAGAGTGGCGGCCAGTCGAGCAGCAAGCGCCACAGGTGCTCGCCGATTGCTTCGAGCGCCACGGTCAGCGTCTGCGCAGCGCTGGCGGCCAGCGCCGGACCCTGTCCGCGCGCCGCCTGCAGCGACAGACGCGCCGCCGCATCCTGTGCGCAACGGCAAAGACTGAACAGCCGGGGAACGAATTCGAGGACCTGCGCCAACGGCAGTCCGCGCAGGACACGGGCCGCCGCGGGCCGGGTCGACGCCACGCCGGCGGCGAGAATATGCCCGCCATCCCACCTCAGAGTCAGCTGCAGAACGCCCTGTTCCACCGTCACACTCCCCGAAAACCTCTCTGGACAATAGCAAAAGCCTTTGAATCGATTTTGATTTCGGTCAATCCGCCGCTAAACTGCCGCCTTCACAATACGGCCTCGCCGACCTTCGTCTTCTTCCAGGACTTCCCCCTGCATGCTTGAAGCTTCGAATCTGGAATGTGTGCGCGGTGAGCGCCGCCTCTTCACCGACCTCAACTTCCGGCTTGCTGGCGGCGAGATGCTCCACCTGCAGGGGAGCAACGGCTCGGGAAAGACCAGCCTGTTGCGCATGCTCTGCGCGCTTACACCGGCGGCGAGTGGCGAGATTTTCTGGCGCGGCAGGGCTATCGCCAAACTCGGCGAGGAATTTCGCAGCGAATTGTGCTACCTCGGTCACCAGAACGCCATCAAGGAAGAGCTGACGCCCCTGGAGAATCTGCTGTCGTCAGCCGAACTGGCGCAGGAAACACTCGCCGAGGATGCCGCGTTCGATGCCCTGGCCATGGTCGGGCTGCGCGGACGCGAGGACCTGGCCTGCCGCTACCTTTCGCAGGGCCAGAAACGTCGTGCTGCGCTGGCCCGCCTGGTCAACGAAAAGCGCGCACTGTGGGTGCTCGACGAACCCTACGTGGCGCTGGACGCAGCCGCTGTCGAACTCGTCGCCAGCCTGATCGGCGCCCATCTGCAAGCGGGTGGCCTGGCGGTCCTGACGACCCACCAGGCTGTCGCCGTGCCGGCAGGCGCGGTGCGTGAGCTTTGGCTGGGCGATGCCGATGCCCGGCAACGCTCGCAGTAGTTGGCGAGATGCTAACATTGCTCCGCGCCGTCATCGGTCGCGACCTTCGTCTGGCCATGCGCCGCCAGGCCGACATCGTCGCGGCGATGTTCTTTTTCATCATCGTTGTCAGCCTGTTCCCGCTCGGCGTCGGCCCTGAGCCTGACCAGTTGCGGCGCATGGCGCCCGGCGTGTTGTGGGTGGCGGCACTGCTGGCGACGATGCTTTCCCTGCCACGCCTGTTTGCCGATGATCACCGCGACGGGACGCTCGAACAACTGGCGCTGGCGCCGCAGCCTCTGGGATTGATCGTCCTCGGCAAGGTGATCGCCCACTGGCTGGTTGCCGGCCTGCCGCTGGTGGTCCTGGCGCCGGTACTCGGCGTTCAGTTCGACCTCGCCGCAGACGCGCTCGGCGTTCTCGTCCTGTCGCTGCTGATCGGCACGCCGGCGCTGTCCGGCATCGGCGCGATCGGCGCGGCACTGACGCTCGGGGTGCGCGGCGGTGGCGTGCTACTGTCGCTGCTGGTCCTGCCGCTCTACATCCCGGTGCTGATCTTCGGTGCCGGCGCGGTCGACGCGACGGTCAGCGGACTCGGGCCGCAGGCCCATTTGTCGTTGCTTGGCGCGCTGGCGCTGGGCGGCGTGTTTTTTGCGCCGTGGCCGACTGCCGCGGCTCTCAGAGTTGCCCTGGAATAGATGACTGAGAGAGTAATCAACTGGTTCAAGTACGCCAGCCCACAGACCTTCTACCCGCTCGCCGGCAGGCTGATTCCCTGGTTCTGGGCGCTCGCTGCCCTGTTCGGTGCGGCCGGGCTGACGATCGGCTTTCTGCTCGCGCCGACGGACGCGCAGCAGGGTGAAGGCTATCGCATCATTTTCCTGCATGTGCCGGCGTCCTGGTTATCGATGTTCATCTACCTGGTGATGGCCTTCTGGGCCGGCATCGGGCTGGCCTTCAATATTCGCCTGTCGGGGATGATGGCCTCGGCACTGGCCCCCACCGGCGCGCTCTTTGCCTTCCTGTCGCTATGGACCGGCGCGCTGTGGGGCAAGCCGATGTGGGGTACCTGGTGGGTATGGGATGCGCGCCTGACTTCCGAACTGATCCTGCTCTTCCTGTATATCGGCTTCATTGCCCTGCAGGCGGCGATCGACGATCCGCGCCGGGCCGACAAGGCCGGCGCGATCCTGGCGCTGGTCGGCGTAGTTAACATTCCGATAATCTACTTCTCGGTCAAGTGGTGGAACACCCTGCATCAGGGCGCCTCGGTGAGCCTGACCAAAGCGCCAAGCATGGCGGCAATGATGCTCTGGGGCATGCTGCTCTGCGCACTGGGCTGCTGGATGTACAGCATCGCCATCGCCCTGATGCGCGTGCGCACGATCATGCTCGAGCGCGAGCGCCACACCGACTGGGTGCGCTCGCTGCTGGACGACAAGGGGTAAACGAATGCACTGGAACAGTTTTGGCGAATTCCTGGCGATGGGCGACCACGGTCTCTACGTCTGGGGTTCGCTAGTGGTGATGGCGCTGCTGCTGGTCGTGGAACCGATGCTGCTCTTGCGCGGTCGGAGGACACTGGTCACGCGCCTCAAACGCCAGTTCCGTGCCGAACGTGCGGAGTTGGAGAACCGGCGGTCGACGCCGGCCCCGCAGCGCGTCTCAACCCCTCACAGGAGTCAGGTTTGAAACCTCGTCACAAGCGCATCGCACTGATCGTCGGCGGCCTGGTGGTTCTCGGCATCGCCGCCATGCTGGTGCTCAATGCCTTCCAGAGCAATCTGGTGTTCTTCTTTTCCCCGACCCAGGTAGCCGCTGGCCAGGCGCCGGTCGGCAAGAGCTTCCGCATTGGCGGGATGGTCAAGGAAGGCTCATTGGCGCGCCAGGCTGACGGCGTCACCATGCACTTCGTCGTCACCGACACCGACAAGGAGATGACGGTTGCCTACCAGGGGATCCTGCCGGATCTCTTCCGCGAAGGCAAAGGCGTCGTCGCACAGGGCAAACTCGGCGACGGCGGCCTATTTACCGCCTCCGAGGTACTCGCCAAACACGACGAGAACTACATGCCGCCGGAAGCGGCCAAGGCGGTCGGTGACGCGCACCAGCGGGCAGCCGCCAACAAGGCGGCAGCGGAAGCAGCCAGCAAGACCATCAAGCAATGATTCGGACCTACGGACGATAAGCCAATGATCCCTGAACTCGGCAACTTCGCACTGATCCTGGCGCTTTGCGTAGCCCTGGCGCAGGGCGCGCTGACACTGGTCGGCGCGCATACGAACCGCCAGCCATGGATGGCGCTGGCGCGTCCGGCGGCCATCGCGCAGGCGCTGCTGCTGGCCGTCGCCTTCGCCTGCCTGAGCACCGCCTTCGCGCAGAACGACTTTTCGGTGCTCTATGTCGCGCAGCATTCGAACTCGCTGCTGCCGCTGCAATACCGCTTCGCCGCGGTCTGGGGCGGACATGAGGGTTCGCTGCTGCTGTGGGTGATGATGCTCGCGCTGTGGGCGTTGGCGGTGGCCCTGCGCTCGCGGCAGCTTCCCGAGCACATGGTCGCCCGCGTACTCGGCGTCCTCGGCCTCGTCGCCGCCGGCTTCCTGCTCTTCATCCTGCTCACTTCGAACCCTTTCGACCGCCTGTTGCCGGGCGCCGAGGAAGGCCGCGATCTGAACCCGCTGTTGCAGGACCCGGGACTGATCTTCCACCCGCCGATGTTGTACATGGGCTACGTCGGCTTCTCGGTGGCTTTCGCATTCGCCATCGCGGCGCTGCTTTCGGGCCAGCTCGACGCGGCCTGGGCGCGCTGGTCGCGTCCGTGGACCACCGCGGCTTGGATCTTTCTGACGCTCGGCATTGCCCTCGGCTCGTGGTGGGCCTATTACGAACTCGGCTGGGGTGGCTGGTGGTTCTGGGATCCCGTCGAGAACGCGTCGTTCATGCCGTGGCTGGTCGGCACGGCGCTGCTGCACTCGCTGGCGGTGACCGAAAAGCGCGGCAGCTTCAAGAACTGGACGGTGCTGCTGGCGATCTCGGCGTTTTCGCTGTCGCTGCTCGGCACCTTCCTGGTCCGCTCCGGCGTTCTGACTTCCGTACACGCCTTCGCCACCGACCCGCGGCGCGGCATCTTCATTCTCGCCTTCCTGGTAACCGTCATCGGCAGCTCGCTGGCGCTGTTCGCCTGGCGGGCGCCCAGGGTCGGGCTCGGTGGCCGCTTCGGCCTGCTCTCGCGCGAGTCGCTGCTGCTCACCAACAACGTGCTGCTGGTCGTCGCCTGCGCATCGGTATTGCTCGGCACGCTCTATCCCTTGCTGATCGACGCGCTCGGCGCGGGCAAGCTGTCGGTCGGCCCACCCTACTTCGACGCCGTCTTCGTGCCGCTGATGTTGCCGGCAGCATTCCTGATGGGCGTGGCGCCGTTCGCGCGCTGGAAGCACGCCAGCGTCGGCGAACTGGCGCGTACGCTGCGCTGGGCATTCCTGGCAGCGGCAGTGGTTGGCATCACGGTGCCCTTCGTGCTCGGCGAGTGGAAGCCGCTGGTCGCACTGAGCCTTCTGCTGGCTGCCTGGATCGTTCTCAGCGCCGGGCTCAGCTTTGTCGAACGCGTCCGGTCGACCCGCGCCGGACAGTCTTTCCTGGCTGCCGCGAGCAAGCAGCCGCGCAGTTTCTTCGGCATGCATGTGGCCCACGTCGGCATCGCGGTGTTCATTGTCGGCGTGACCATGGTCAGCGCCTACCAGGAAGAGAAAGACGTGAAGATGGAAGTTGGCGACACGGTCAGCGTCGGCGGCTACGGCTTCGTCTTCAACGGCGTGCGCGAGAGCAATGGGCCGAATTACCGGGCGCTGGTCGGGGATATCGACCTCAGCAAGGACGGCACCCGACTGCGCAAGATCTTCCCGGAAAAGCGCTTCTACATCGCGTCGTCGATGCCGATGACCGAAGCGGCGATCGATAGCGGCATCCTGCGCGACGTCTATGTCTCGCTTGGCGAACCGATCGACAAGGCCAGGCCGGAAGCGGCCTGGGCAGTTCGTGTCTACTACAAGCCATTCGTCGACTGGATCTGGGGTGGCTGCGTGCTGATGGCCATCGGTGGTCTGGTCGCCATGAGCGACCGCCGTTACCGGATCAAGGCACGGGCCGCGGCAGCAAGCTCGGCCACCGTCGCCGCGACGCTGCCGCAAAACGCCTGAGGAAAGACCATGAACCGTTTTCTCTGGCCGCTGATCGGCTTTGTCGTGCTTGTCGTCCTGCTCGCCGTCGGACTGAATCTCAACCCGCGCGACGTGCCGTCACCACTTGTCGGCAAGCCGGCGCCGGCGTTCTCCCTGCCGCGGCTGCACGCGCCGGACGAGCAGTTCTCGCCGAAAGACATGCTCGGCAAGGTGTGGCTGCTGAACGTCTGGGCGTCCTGGTGCGTGTCGTGCCGGCAGGAACACCCGCTGCTGGTCGAGATGGCAAAGCGGCAGAGCGCTCCGCTGGTCGGCCTGAACTACAAGGAGGTCAGGGGGGACGGCGCGATCGACATGGACAAGGTGGCCCCCGGCGCCGAAACAGGCATGGTCGTCGAGCGTGCCGGCGCCTGGCTCAGCGAACACGGCGACCCCTACACCCTGTCGGTGCTCGACGTGGACGGCCGCGTCGGCATCGACTACGGCGTCTATGGCGTGCCCGAAACCTACGTCATCGACAAGGCCGGCATCATCCGCATGAAGCATACCGGGCCGATCACCGCCGACGCGCTATCGCACACGATTCTGCCCCTGCTCGCGGAGCTCTCGAAATGAGGCAACTGGTGATGACACTGCTGGTCGCGCTGCTGGTCATCGGCTGCGCCCATGCGTACGCGGGCGAAGCCCAACCGCTCGCCAAGGACGAAGCAACCGAGAAACGCCTGATCGCCATTTCGTCGGAGTTGCGCTGCCTGGTCTGCCAGAACGAGTCCCTGGCTGGCTCGCATGCGGAACTGGCCAACGACCTGCGCCGCGAGATCCGCACGCTGATCAGCGACGGCAAGAGCGACGACGAAATCATGGAATTCATGGTCAGCCGTTATGGTGACTTCGTACGCTACCGGCCGCCGCTGAAGGGAACGACGCTGTTGCTGTGGTTTGGTCCGGGCTTGCTGTTCGTCGTCGGTCTCGCCGCGCTCGTGCGTTACCTGCGACGCCGGGATCAGGCCATCAAGGACTCGCCGCTGAGCGCCGCTGAGCGGCGCCAGGCCGACGCACTGCTGCACGACCAGGACTCTCGTCAAGGACGCTCATGACCGGCTTCATCATCTTCGCGGCGCTGCTCGTCGTCGTCGTCATTGCCATTCTCCTGCCCCCCCTGCTGCGCGCGCCCGCGCCATCCGGCGCTGCCGACCGTCGCGAAGCAAATCTGGCCATCTTCCGTGACCAGCAAGGCGAACTCGAACGCGAGCGTAACGATGGTTCGCTCGCCGAAGCCGACTTCGAGCAGGCGCAGGCCGAGCTGCAACGCCGGCTGCTTGACGAAGTCGCGCAGCCGGCCAGCGTAAAGAGCAGAGTCAGCGGTGGTCGCAAGACCGCGCTGGCCCTGCTCGTCATTCTGCCGCTGGCGGCTGCCGCCGGCTATGCGGTGCTCGGAAATCGCCAGGCACTCGACCCGCTGCAACGGCAGGCGCGGGTCACGCCGCAACAGATCGAGGGAATGGTCGCCCGCCTGGTCGAAAAGCTCAGGGACAATCCGGACGACGGCCAGGGCTGGCTGATGCTGGCGCGTTCCTACAAGGTCCTGGAACGTTTTCCACAGGCTGCCGACGCCTACAGTCGCGCCGGCGCGCTGGTCAGCCAGGACGCCGCGCTGCTCGCCGACTATGCCGAGGTTCTCAGCCGCAGCAGCGGCGGCGACCTGCAGGGCAAACCGGGCGAGTTGATCGCCCAGGCCCTGAAGATCAACCCCGATGAACCGCAGGCACTGCTACTGGCTGGCGCTGCAGCCAGCGAGCGGCGGCAGTTTGCGGCCGCGGCCGACTACTGGGCGCGCCTGCTGGCACAGCTCGAACCCGGTTCCGAAGAAGCCAGGACAGTCGCGGCAGCGGTCGACAGGGCTCGCGAGTTCGCCGCCCAGCCCGTTGGCGAAGCGGCCGGCAAATCCACACCGGCGGCGCGCGCCGCAGTCAGTGGCGAAGTGACACTGAGCGGAGAACTCGCGGGACAGGCCGGCCCGGACGACGTGCTGTTCGTCTTTGCACGCGCTGAAGAAGGCCCGCGCATGCCACTCGCTGCGACTCGAGCCAGGGTTGCTGACCTGCCGCTGCGCTTTCGTTTCGACGACTCGATGGCGCTCGCCGGCGGCAGGAAGATTTCCGAATTCAAGACCGTCAGCATCGAAGCACGGGTGGCCAAGGCGGGCAAGGCGCAGACCTCGAGCGGCGACCTCTACGGCACGCTCAGCGGCGTCAAACCCGGTAGCCAGGGTCTGAGCCTGCTGATTGACCGGGTGCAACCCTGATCTTGGGTGTCGATGACGTGCGGATGACCTGCCGTTCGCCCTGCGGGCCTCGGCCAATCTGCCAAGGCGGGCACGTCAGTCCCGCAGGCTACGATATTTTGAATGACTGTCCAGCTCGGCTTCGAACAGCTACAGCGGCGGGCCGTCGGTGGTGAACGCCTGGTCAACGGGGCAAAATGACCATCGTGTGGCGCAGCACCGCCGTCTTTTGTCTGGCCACGGAATCGGGCGAGCGTGCCGCCGGATCGGCTTGCAGAACCGCAAACTAGTCCGACTTCCTCCGCTCGTCGGTTCCGGGCGCGAGAAACACGCCAACGCCCAGTGCGATCAGCAGCACCGGCCACCAGGTGCCCAGCAGCCGGGCCATGTCCAGTTCGACGAATTCCAGGTTGATAGCCAGCGCCAGGACGCCGACGAGAACCAGTGCGATTGCAGCGATGTTTCCTCTCATTTCGATCCACTCCCCCGGAGATCCGGCACAAGCGCTTGCCGAAGGCTGCACGTCAGTCGTTCAGGAGCGCATCGACCCTGTACGCCGGCATGAAGCTCACGGCAGATATTGATCAAGGTAGGCATTCACGCCCAGAGCACCGAGACCACGTACGTCCAGCGACGACTCGAGGATGACTGCTTGCTGTTCGGGGCCGAATCTGCGCGCCAGGTGTTTCCTGAATTTCTCGAGCAGCACGGGGATTCCCTCGGCGCGACGCCGCCGGTGGCCGAGCGGATATTCGCAGACCAGTTCTTCTGTCCGGCTACCGTCGCTGAAGAACACCTGCAGCGCATTGGCAATCGAACGCTTCTGGGGGTCGAGGTAGTCCGCCGAGAAGCTTGCTTCCTCGACGACCTCGATCTTGGCGCGCAACGCGTCGATGCGGGGATCCGCCGCCGCGTCATCCTCGTAGGCCTCGCCGCTCAGCTGCCCTTCGATCAGGGCGTAGGCGACCATGTATTGCAGGCAGTGATCACGATCGGCAGGATTGTGCAGCGGTCCCGTCTTGTCGATGATGCGCAGCGCCGATTCCTGCGTACGAATGACCACCTTGTCGATGCTGTCGAGCCGATCGACCAACTGTGGATGCAGTTCCACCGCGCATTCGACCGCGGTCTGGGCGTGGAATTCGGCGGGAAAACTGATCTTGAACAAGACGTTCTCGACCACGTAGCTGCCATACGCTCGCGGAACGCGCAGCGACTGCCCCTTGAAGAGCGCGTCCTGGAAGCCCCAGGTCCTGGCGGTCAGCGCGCTCGGATAACCCATCTCGCCCTTGATCGAAAACAAGGCCAGCATGACGCCACGCGCGGTGGCGTCGCCGGCCGCCCAGGATTTGCGCGACCCGGTGTTCGGCGCGTGGCGATAAGTGCGCAGCGGCTGCCCGTCGACAAAGGCCTGCGACACGGCGTTGATGATCTGCGATCGCCCGCCGCCCAGCAGCCAGGTGCAAACGGCGGCGGTAGCCACCTTGACCAGCAGCACGTGGTCCAGACCGACGCGATTGAAGCTGTTCTCAAGGGCCAGCACGCCCTGAATTTCGTAGGCCTTGATCATGGCCTCGAGAACCTGGCGCATCTGCAGCGGCGCCTGGCCACTGGCGGCGCGAGTGCGCGACAGCCAGTCGGCGGTGGCCAGAATGCCGCCGAGATTGTCCGAGGGATGTCCCCATTCGGCCGCCAGCCAGGTGTCGTTGAAGTCCAGCCAGCGGATCAGCGCCCCGATGTTGAAAGCCGCCAGGACCGGGTCAAGCTGAAACCCGGTGCCCGGAACGCGGGCGCCATGCGGGACCACCGTGCCAGGGACGATCGGCCCGAGCAGCTTGCTGCAGGCCGGGTAGGCGAGCGCTTCGAGTCCGCAGCCAAGCGCGTCGATCAGGCAGTAGCGGGCGGTATTGAAGGCGCTGCTGGACTCGATCCTGTAGTCCAGGACGTAATCGGCAATATCGACCAGCAACCGGTCGGGGTCGGGGCGGGTATCTGGAATTCGTGATGACATCTTGCTTCTCCTGGTGCCGCGCCGAAGCGGTTCGACGAACGACAGGACACCGGCTTCCGGTGCCCGTCACGCCGCCTGGCACAGGCCGGCGGCAGGGTTCTATTTTCGTTGCGCCAGGGGAAGGAATTCCTGCACCTCCGGCCCGACGTAGTTGGCCGAAGGACGGATCAGTTTGCCATCGATGCGCTGCTCGATGATGTGCGCCGCCCAGCCACTGGTGCGGGCGATCACGAACAGCGGCGTGAACATCGACGTCGGGACAGCCAGCATGTGATAGACGACGCCGGAAAACCAATCGACGTTCGGAAACATCCGCTTCTGCTCCCACATCACCTGTTCGATGCGGCTGGCGATCGCGAACAGCATCTGATTGTCACCGTCGTCGCAGAGCTGCTGCGCGACGGCGCGGATCACCTTGTGGCGCGGGTCGGCGATGGTGTAAAGGGGGTGGCCGAAACCGATGATGATCTCGCGGTTGGCAAGCCGGGCACTGATGTCCTTCTCGGCTTGCAGTGCGTCGTGGTAACGGCTCTGGATTTCGAAGGCAAACTCATTGGCGCCACCATGCCGGCGACCGCTCAGGGCCCCGATGGCGCCGCTGACGGCCGCGTACAGATCGGCGCCGGTACCGGTGATCGTTCGCGCGGTAAAAGTCGAGGCGTTGAATTCATGCTCGGCATAGAGCACCAGCGACTTGTCCAGGCTGCTGGCGTGCAACGCCGACGGCGGCTTGCCGCACAGCAGGTGCAGGAAGTGCGCCGCTATCGACTCGTCGTCGGTTTCCGTCTCGATGCGCCGGCCGTTGTGCGACCAGTGATACCAGTAGAGCAGCATCGACCCGAAGCTGGCAATCAGACGGTCGGCAATTTCGCGCGCGCCCCCAGGGTTGTGATCCTGCGCCTCGGGCAGAATCGTGCCCAGCGCAGAGCAACCGCTGCGCAGGACATCGGTCGGGTGCGCCGACGCCGGCAGGTTCTCGAGCACCGGTCGCAGCCGCACCGGCAAGCCACGCAGCGTCTTCAGCTTCTTGCGGTACTGGTTGAGCTGGGTCAGGCTCGGCAAGCGCCCGTAGAGGAGCAGGTAGGCGACTTCTTCGAAGGTCGCCTGCTCGGCCAGGGCAATGACGTCGTAGCCGCGGTAGTGCAGATCGTTGCCGTTCCGGCCGACCGAACAGATCGCCGTATCGCCGGCAAGCACACCGGACAGCGCGACCGACTTCTTGCCTTTGGGTATCTCGTCCTTGAGTTCGTCGTTCATCATCGCCTCCCCTGATCACCAAGCCTGCGCTTGCCGATCGAGTATTCCCGAGTTCGGTGGTCGCGGTCAATAGCGGTTGTGCTGCGTTGCTGCCGCAACTGCCCGGCCCCTCAGTCCCCCGAGTTGTCTGACTCCTGGCCGCCGGCAAGCCGGTCATCCGCGCCGCCGTCCGGCGACAGCCCCTCCGCCGCAGGCAGGCGCGATGGAGGCAGAAAGGCGAGCGTGCAGGCGCTTTCGTGCCCGATCAGCGGTTTGGGCAGCTTGACGATTTCGACGTCGGTGACGCCGACTTCAATCATCCCCAGGCGTTCCGCGGCGGCTCGCGACAGGTCGATCACACGACCTCGATGACCCATACGATCATTGATTCTGACCACCACGCAATAGGCGGAAAAGGGACGCCGCACGGCGACCATGGTACCCAGGGGGAAGCGATTGCTCGCCGCAGAGATGTTCTCGTGATGAAAGGCCTTGCCCGAGGCGGTCGTGCGGCCGGTGAACCGCTTTCCGTAGAAACTCGCCCGGCCAGCCAGGACGGTCGACGTTTCCGGCCACCCGCCGGCCTTCTTGGCGATGGCACCCGAATCGCCCAGTACGGATCCCGACAACGCCAGGAGCAGCGAAGCGAACAGCGCCGACGGCGGCTTCACGGCAGCCCCAGGAGAAAGATCTCTTGCCAACGGCGCGGCAGGACAACCATGGCGGCGCTGCCAGGGCGTACCCCCCGCCAGGAACATGGCCGGCAGCACCTGGAAGGTACGGGCGCCGAACACAGTGCGCCGGAGATTCGCGCCGGCCCCGAACGGGCCACGGTCGATAGACTTGTCGCACATGGCCACGCACGCCCTGCGCCTGCCGGGTTTGCCGAATGCCGGCGCTTCGCCCTTGACGGGCGCCAGCTGCAGCCGCCAAGCGGTCTCACCTTGCCGGAGAGATCGGCAGGCCCGAGTGCAAAGAGCCGCATGCCGATCGCCGGAGCGCTTAAAATTGCGGCTATTTGTGCAACATGGTGGCGCATGGCAGGCGGTCCCTGGCTGGCATCTGGCGACGATCAACGTTCCGAACGCGTAAGGATAGCCTGCGCGCTGGCGCCCGCACAAGCCACCTCCCACGCGGCAATTGCGCTGGGCCGCCCGTCGTGTCGGATCGATCTGCGCGCTGCCGGCCACCGGCCTTGCCCTGAAATGCGACACGGATGAAAACACACCTCCTTCCGGACTGGTTGCGACAACTGCTCATGCGCAGCGTCGGCTGTCGTCATTACTCGCTGGTCGTCGCGGCGATCGCCTTCGTCACCACCGTCACCTTCAGCTTCCCCTTCGTTGCCGTGCTGATTCCGGCAGTGCTGCTGGCGCCCAGGCGTTGGCGCGCGCTGGGTCTGCTCTGCGGTCTTGCCAGCGGCTGCGGAGCAGCGGTGCTGGTGGAAATTTTCCAGTACCTGGGTGGTGAGTTCGTCCTCACACGCTATCCCGAACTGGCCACCATGGAGGTCTGGCAGCGGGCCAGCGAATGGCTGCAAGACTGGGGCCTGCTGGCCATCCTGCTGATTGCCGGGTCACCGATGCCGCAAACGCCCGCCCTGCTCTTCTGCGCACTGGCCGACGTGTCGTCGTTGGGCATTCTGGTCGCGGTGGCACTCGGCAAGACGGTCAAGTACCTGTTCATGGCCTGGGCCACGGCGCACTATCCGGCGCGCTTCGTGCGCTACAACTGACCGCCGTACGCCGCAGGCCGCGGCTGTGGCAAGAGCGCCGCCGCTCAGGCGACGCCGGCGCTTTCCGCCTGCACGTCCGCCCAATAGCTCGAGCGCACCATCGGCCCGCAGGCCGCGCCGGTGAAACCCATTGCCAGCGCCTGCTCCTCGAACATCTTGAATACCTCCGGATGCACGTAGCGGTCCACCGGCAGATGATGGGCGGATGGAGCGAGATACTGGCCGATGGTCAGCATCTCCACGTCGTTGGCGCGCAGGTCGCGCAGGACGTCGAGGATCTCGTCATCGCTTTCGCCGAGGCCGACCATCAATCCCGACTTGGTCGGAATCTGCGGGTAGCGCGCCTTGAAGCCCTTCATGAAAGCCAGCGAATGGGCATAGTCGGCGCCGGGACGCGCCTGCCTGTAGAGGCGGGGCACCGTTTCCATGTTGTGGTTGAGAACGTCGGGCAGGGACCTGCCGAGCACTTCGAGGGCGATCTCCATGCGCCCCCGGAAGTCGGGAACCAGCGTTTCGATGGTCGTCACCGGCGAGCTGCGGCGCACCGCCCGGATCACGTCGACAAAGTGTTGTGCGCCACCATCGCGCAGGTCGTCGCGGTCGACGCTGGTTATCACCACGTAACGCAACTGTAGCCTGGCGACGCTATCGGCGAGATTGGCGGGCTCGTTGACGTCGGGCGGCAAGGGCTTGCCATGGCCGACGTCGCAGAACGGGCAGCGGCGGGTGCACACATCGCCGAGGATCATGAAGGTGGCGGTGCCGCGACCGAAGCATTCGCCGATGTTCGGACAGGCTGCTTCTTCGCAAACGGTGTGCAGCTTCTGTTCGCGCAGCATCTTCTTGATCTCGCCAAAGCGCCCCGTCGCATTCCCCGCCTTGACACGAATCCAGTCCGGTTTGCGCTGCGGCGCCTGCGGAACGATCTTGATCGGAATGCGCGCCGTCTTCAGTTCGCCCCGCTCCTTGACGCCGGCAATCCTGGCCGCGGGTTTGCGCGTGCCGCGATCTTCATTCTCACTGTTCATCGTTGCCTGCGCTCCAGTTGTGCTGCGAGATGTTCGGTCAGCGCCGTCGCCGCTGCCGACGGACTCAAGGTAATGCCGAGATCGCTGGTCTGGGTGACCGGCAGGCCGGGGTAGCCGCAAGGATTGATCGCCGCGAATGGCGACAGATCCATGTCCACATTCAGGCTGACGCCGTGATAGCTGCAGCTCCGGCGTACCCGAAGGCCGAGTGCCGCCACCTTGGCCGCGCCGACATAGACGCCAGGCGCACCCGCGTGCCTTTCGGCAACGACGCCATGCCCGGCAAGCAGGTCGATCACCGCCTGCTCTATCGTTTCAACCAACTCGCGAACCTTCAGCCTGCGCCTGTTCAGGTCGAGCAGCACATAAATCACCACCTGCCCGGGGCCATGGTAGGTAATCTGGCCACCGCGATCGGTTTTCACCAGCGGAATGCCGAGATCGGCCAGCAGGTGCTCGGGTCGGCCTGCCTGACCAAGGGTCAGCACCGGCGCGTGTTCGCAAGACCACAGTTCGTCGCCGGTCCGCTCGTTGCGCGCAGCGGTGAAATCAATCATCGCCTGCCAGGTCTGCTGGTAGTTGGTTAGCCCCAGACGACGAACCCGCAGGCCGGTTTGCGAAGCGGGCAGGAAGTCGGCGGCGGCGCCCACCCGGGTGTGCGCCTTGAGGTCTCGCTGTTCGCCGCTCATAAAACGATCTTGACCAGTGGATGACTGCTTAGTTCCCTGTACAGGTCGTCAAGTTGCGCCCGGCTGGTGGCGTTTATGGTGCACGTCAGGCTCACGTACCTGCCACCCGTCGAGGCGCGCATGGCCATCGTCGCGCCATCGAAATCCGGGGCGTGGCGCAGCACGACTTCGAGCACCGCTTGCGCCAGGGCAGCGTCGGCCAGCCCCATGATCTTGAGCGGAAACTCACAGGGGAAGTCGAACGGGCCGTCGCACTCAGACATCGCAGGCACTGGCCCGCGCCACCTGCGAGCGGTAGGCGCCATACCACGCCTGCATCTGCCGCACGGCCGGGCCGGGCTTGCCGGTCCCGACAGCCTGCCCGTCAAGGCTGACGATCGGCAGCACCTCGCGCGTCGAGGAGGTCAACCACAGTTCGTCGGCAACGCGCAGTTCGGCATCGGCAATGTCGCGCAACTCGCACGGCATGCCGTGCCGGGCAGCAAGTTCGAGAACCAGATCGTAGGTGATACCGGCCAGCATGCGGTGGTCACGTGACGGTGCCCGCAGGACGCCATCCTTGACGACGAAGATGTTCGACGTTGCCCCTTCGCTGAGCAGGCCATCGCGCAGCAGGATCGTTTCGGCGCAACCAGCGTCGATTGCCTGCTGGCGCAGGAGGACATTGGCGAGCAGCGAGACGGTCTTCAGGTTGCAGCGCAGCCAGCGATTGTCGACCGCACTGAGTACCGCGATGCCTTGCTCGCGCTGCTGAGTCATGAGTGGCAAGGCGGTCGAAAAAATGAAGACTGTCGGCGGCACGCCCTTCGGAAAGCTCTGGTCGCGCTTGCTGTCGGCGCCGCGTGTCACCTGCAGGTAAAGCGACTGATCGTCGAATTCGCCGTCGACGATCACCCGCTGCACGCGTTCGCTCCACTCGGCGACGCTGTGCGGATTGGCCAGCGCGATGCCATCGAGTGTCCGCTGCAGCCGCGCCAGATGCTGCTCGAGCAGAAACGGACGCCGCGCATAGACCGGGATCACTTCGTAGGCGCCGTCACCAAAAAGGAAGCCTCGGTCAAGCGGTGAAACCCGCGCTTCATCGAGCGGCATGTACTGCCCGTTGAGATAGGCCGTCATCGGCATGCACCCTTCTTTTCGCGCTACGCCCGGGATGCCGCCAGGCCTAGTTGAACCACATCCGGACAGTATCGATCATGCGCCCGACGATACCGGCTGCCGGTACCGCTTCGAGTGCCAGCACCGGGTACTCGCCATAGGGCTTGCCGTCCACGCTGACCTTCAGCGTTGCCAGCGGCTGCCCAAGCGTTACCGGCGCCAGCAAGGGCTGCTGTGACACCAGTTCGGTCTGGACTTTGGGCCCGAAGCCCTTGGGCACGACGATCACCAGATCGTCGTTGAAGCCGACGTTGACCGTGCTCTCCTTGCCTTTCCAGACTTTCAGGCTGGACACCGGGGCACCCTTGGCGTACAGCTGCACGCCATCATAGAACTGGAAACCGTAGTTGAGCAGCTTGAGCGATTCCTGGATGCGCGCATTGGGAGAGGTCGCACCGAGGACCACCGACAGCAAGCGGCGCGGACCGCGTTTTGCCGACGACACCAGACAGTAGCCGGCGGCAGCGGTGTAGCCCGTCTTGAGCCCGTCGACCGTCGGGTCTATCCACAGCAGACGGTTGCGATTCGGCTGCGTGATCTTGTTGTAGGTATATTCCTTCAGCGTGTAGTACTTGGCGTAGTCTTCGGGAAAATCACGGATCAGCGCGCTGGCCAATGTCGCCAGGTCGCGTGCCGTGGTGTAGTGCTCCGGGTCGGGCAGGCCGTTGGAATTGCGGAAACTGGAGTTCTTCATGCCCAGTCTCTGGGCCTCGCGATTCATCATCTGCGCGAAGTTCTCTTCGTCGCCGGCGATGGCTTCCGCCAGCGCGACGCAGGCGTCATTGCCCGATTGAACGATCATCCCTTTCAGCAGGTCTTCGACCTTGACCTCGGTTCCAACCTCGATGAACATCCTCGAACCGCCGGTCTTCCAGGCTTTCCGGGAGATGAGCACCTCCTGGTCGAGTTTGAGAGTTCCCTGCTTGAGTGCCGAGAACGCCAGATAGGCAGTCATCAGCTTGGTCAAGGACGCCGGCTCAAGGCGCTCGTCGGGGGCCTGTTCAGCCAGGGTCTGCCCGGACGTCATCTCGACGAGCAGCCAGGACTTGGCGGCAAGCGCCGGCGGTGTCGGCAACTGCTGGGCAGTGGCCAGAACGGGAAGGCAGAGGACGATACAGAGCAGGGATCGTAGCTTGAGCATGGCGGGACTCATGGCAAAAGCGCGGATTATAGCAAGCCCTCTGCAACTCGCCTGTACGCTTTTCGTGACCAGCGTACGCCGGCGCTTGCCGCGTTTCGTGACTTACTGCACACGCGGACCAGCCAAGCGCCGCGTACGATGATGACCGTTTGCCGGACCTCCCGCCTATCCAACAGTGGCTTGCCCTGAAACCCATGTTGCCACCCTTTCGACATCTCGCAAGTTCACTTGACCTGCAAGGCGCCTTCGCGCAATTGTCCAGGCGCGGGATTGCCGGTGGCAGCCTGGATGAAAGTCTCCGCCAGCTCACTTCTGCGACAGGACGCATGCTCAACATCGAGCGCGTCAGCCTGTGGGGCCTGACCGCGCAGCACGCAAGTCTCGAGTGCATCGACCTCTATGAGCTTTCCCGCAACAGGCACAGCGTCGGCGTGACCCTGCATGCCGCCCGTTACCCGGAGTACTTCCAGGCCCTGGAACGTGGCGAACCGATAGTCGCCGACGATGCCATGAAGCATCCAAGCACGCAGGCGTTTACCGAGGACTATCTGTTGATGAACGGGATCAGCGCGGTGATCAACTCGCCAATTCACGTCAACGGGGAACTGCAGGGGGTACTCTGCATCGAGCGCGTCGGCCCTCACTCCGCCTGGACTTCGGTGCAGCGATTGTTCGCCCACTCGGTTGCCAACCTGGTCAGCCTGGCGTTGCTGCAACACCAGTTGCTGCAGACGGAAGAGGAGTTGCGCGATGCAAACCGCTTGCGACTGGCCCTGTTTTCCGGTGTGCGCGACGCGATATTGATTTCCGACGCCAACACCGGACATATTCTCGACGCCAACCCACAGGCCGAAAAGCTGTTCGGCCGACAACTGCAACAGTTGCTCGGTATCCTGCAAAGCGAGCTGCATGCAGCGGGCAACAGCCTGGACATCCGCGAGCTACTCGCCCAGATCAAGAGCGACGGCGCAGCCATCCGCAGCGAGGTGGTCAACCGCGATGGCGAGGTCATCCCCGTGGAAATCGTTGGCCGCGAGGTCGAACTCGAGAAAGGCAGGAGGATCCTGCAGGGCGTCTTCCGCCCGCTGGCGGTGATCGGTCCGCCCGACCCCTGATCAGCGCGTCACGAAGCCTGGCCGGTAACCGAGCGCCAGCTGAATCCTCTCGGCGATTTTCTCGGCGTCGGCGCGACTGCGATAGGGTCCGAGGTGTACGCGGTGCATGCCATCCCGTGCGTTGATCTCGATAGCCTCGTTGAGCCAGTCCAGTTCGCGCAGCAGATGCGCGCGCAGACTCTCGGCGTTTTCGGCGCTGGCAAAAGCACCAAGTTGCAGGAAGACGCCATGCCGCGTACTCACCGACATGGACAGCGGCGCCGCAGCCGGCGTCGGCGCACTCGGCCGCAACTCCGTCAGCGGCGCCGGAACGGATACCGCTTCGAACCCCAGGTTGGCCGCCAGCAGTGCGATCTCGTCGCGTTCACCGGAAATTTCCGCCGGGCGCGGCGCAGGCATCACCTGCGCATAGGTCATCGTCGTCGCCTCGTCCGGCAGAATCGCGTCCACCTGGACCATGGTGCTGCCGTTGTCCACGTAACCCAGGCGGTAGGCAGCCGCGTACGAGAGATCGATGATGCGGTCAGCATGAAAAGGGCCGCGATCGATGACCCGTACGACCACCGACTTGCCATTGCTGACGTTGGTCACGCGAACATACGAGGGAATCGCCAGCGTCGGGTGGGCTGCGGTCATCGAAAACATGTCATAGCGCTCGCCGATCGACGTCTTCTGGCCATGGAACTTCTTGCCGTACCAACTCGCAACGCCGCGTTCCTGATACGCCGCCAGGCTGGTGTTCGGCTGGTAGGCCTTGCCAAGGACGACGTAGGGCCGGTTGGCGTAGCGGTGCAGGGGTTCGAGTCTTGGCTGGGCGTCCGGGATATCGTCGAGATTCTCGGGAATGTCGTCGCCCGGGCCGTCGTCCTTGTAATAGCCTCCGCCCCTCTTCTGCACCACCCCTGACTTGCGGGCCATCTTGCCGCGCTCGGCGCTGCCCTCGGAGGAACGCGAGGGGGAACCGCCGCACGCAGCAAGCAACACCGGCAGGATCAACACCACGAGCGCAAGGCAGCACACCCGACCGGCAATCGATCCTCCCATTCGCCTCATGTCCTGACCAGCATCCTGTGCGTGTTGATGCTCATCAGGATACCAATTCCCACCGACAGCGTCACCAGCGCGGTACCGCCATAACTCATGAACGGCAGCGGCACGCCGACCACCGGCAGAATCCCGCTGACCATGCCCATATTGACGAAGACATAGGTGAACAAGCTCAGGGTCACCGACCCGGCGAGGACCCGCGCGAACAGTGTCGAAGCCCTGGCAGCGATCATCAGTCCCCGGCCGATCAACAGCAGATAGAGGACCAACAGGATGCCATTGCCGAGCAGGCCGCGCTCCTCCGAGAAGACGGCGAGGATGAAGTCGGTATGCCGCTCCGGAATGAACTCCAGATGCGTCTGCGTGCCGGCCAGCCAACCCTTGCCAAAACTGCCACCGGAACCGATGGCAATGGTCGACTGGATGATGTGGTAGCCGGAACCGAGGGGATCCGTGGTCGGATCGATCAGGGTCAGTATGCGTTTTCGCTGGTAGTCATGGAGCATGGTCCACACGAAAGGTGCGGCAGCGCCCGCGGCCGCCAGCAAGCCGCCGATCACCGCCCACGAAAGGCCGGCAAAGAAGATCACGTAGAAACCGGCAGCACCGACGAGAATCGCCGTCCCCAGGTCGGGTTGCCTGGCGATCAGCGCGAAAGGAACCAGCAGCAGCAGGCTGGCGACAACGTAGTGCTGGACCCTCAATGCTGCTTCGTTCTTGTGGAAGTACCAGGCGAGCATCAGTGGCACGGCGATCTTCAGCAGTTCCGAGGGCTGCACCCGGGTAAACCCGAGCGACAGCCAGCGTCTGGCGCCATTGACCTTGATGCCGAAGAAATAGACCAGAATCAGCAGAATGACGCCGACGACGTAAAGCGGCACGCCGAAGCGCATCAGTTTCTGCGGTGGCAGTTGCGCGACCGCCCACATTGCGCACAGCCCGATCGCCATGTTGCCCGCCTGCAGCCACAGACGATTGTTGGCATCGTAGGTCGCACTGTAGACGGTCGCCAATCCCACGATCATCAGCGCAAAGGTAACCAGCAACAGAGGCCCGTCGAGGTGCGCGACCAGACCCCGCCAAACGCGGGCCAGAAACGCGTGCATCAGCTAGTCCTCCTCGACATCGTCTTCCTTGGCCGCCCCCTCGGGCAGCTTGCCGAGCAGATAGTAATCGATGACCATGCGCGCAATCGGCGCCGCGGACTGGGCCCCGAAACCGCCATTCTCGACGACCACCGCCAGCGCGATTCTGGGCTCCTCGGCCGGCGCAAAAGCGATGAACAGTGCGTGGTCGCGCAGTTCCTTCTTCACCGCCGATTCGCGGTAACTCGAACCTTTGAGGCTGTACACCTGCGCCGTACCGGTCTTGCCGCCAGACGTGTAGCCAGCGCCGGCGAAAGCGCGCGCGCCGGTTCCCTGGGTGTTGACACCGATCATCGCATTCCTGATGACTTCGACGTTCTTCGGCTTCCATGGCAGCCTGCGCAGCGGTTCGGGTTCGATCATCGTCTTCTCGCCGGAGCGACTATCGGTGATGTACTTCACGAGATGCGGACGGAACATGACGCCACCATTGGCCACGGTAGCCGTCGCCTGCGCCAGTTGTATCGGCGTGTAGGAATTGTAGCCCTGACCGATACCGATCGAGACTGTCTCGCCAGCGTACCATTTCTGCTGCTCCGGCCGCCGGAAACGACGCTTCTTCCACTCGGGTGACGGCAAGACGCCGTCCGACTCACCCTCGATGTCGACGCCGGTGGCCTGGCCAAATCCGAGATCACCCATGAATCGGGCAATGGCGTCGATACCCATGTCGTTGGCGAGCATGTAGTAGTACGTATCGCAGGAGTGAACGATCGACTTGTACATGTCCACCGTTCCATGCCCGCCCTTCTTGTCGTCACGAAAGTGGTGGCCGGCGAAGTTGAAGAAGCCGGGGTCGGAAATCGTCTGGCCGGCGGTGCGTTTGCCGGTTTCGAGCGCTGCCAGCGCCATGAACGGCTTGAACGTCGACCCCGGCGGGTAGGTTCCGTTCAGCGCCCGGTTGAGCATCGGCCGGTCGCGCGATTTGTTGAGCACATCCCAGTCGTCGGTGCGGATCCCGTCGACAAACAGATTCGGGTCGAAAGACGGATTCGAGACCAGCGCGAGTATCCCGCCGGTCGAAGGCTCGATCGCCACCAGGGCTCCGCGACGCTCACCAAACGCTTTCTCCGCCATCTCCTGCAGCTTGACGTCGAGGGTCAGCGTCAGGCTGTTACCCTGCACGGGTGCGGTACGCGACAGGCTGCGAATCGCGCGGCCGCCGGCATCGATCTCGACCTGCTCATAACCCGTCTCGCCGTGCAACTGGAACTCGTATTTCTGTTCGATGCCGGTCTTGCCGATATGGTCGGTGCCCCTGTAATTGGCCGTCTGCTCGCGCTCTTCGATCATCTCCAGATCGCGTTTGTTGATGCGATTGATGTAGCCGATGGCGTGCGACGCGATCGGCCCCTGCGGATACTGGCGAAACAGGCGCGCCTTGACTTCCACGCCGGGGAACCGGTAGCGGTTGGCAGCAAAGCGGGCGACTTCCTCCTCGCTCAGGCGCGTACGAATCGGCAGGCTTTCAAAGGTCTTGCTCTCCTCCAGGAGCTTTCGAAAGCGCCGGCGGTCCTTGGGCAGCACTTCGATCAGCTCGCTCAGTCCATCGATTGTCGCTTCCAGATCATCAACCTTCGAGGGCGTGATCTCCAGCGTAAAGGCCGAGTAGTTGCGCGCCAGGACAACGCCTTCGCGATCGACGATCACCCCCCGATTGGGAACGATGGGCACCACCGAGATGCGGTTGTCCTCGGCACGCGTGCTGTAGTAATCATGCTGAACGACCTGCAGATAGAAGAAGCGCGCGCCCAGCAGCGACAGCGCCAGCAGCACCCCGGCGGCGGCCAGGACGACACGAAGATGGAAGCGAGAAAGATCTCCATCCGGCGCATTCAGCGACGACTGTCGAGCGAGCATGGCAGTCCGTCAGCGACCGGGCACAGCCCGCGCCCGGGCAGGCACGCAGCGACGCGCGCGCAGCGCGCCGCTGGCGACCGTTTCAGAGAGGTCGGTTGTCATCGTGGTCAACCGGCTGGTGCTGTGGCAACAGCAGGAGGAGAGTCAGCAGTGGCCAAAGAAAGGCACCGAAACACGGTCCGAGGAAGTACACCATTCCGGGAAGCTCGGCGCCAGCCACGGTCCACACGGCGAACTGCACCAGTTGCACCAGCAGCAACAGCGGAAAGACCTGCAGCGCTTGCTGCCCAAGGGGAAACCACAGGATTCGCCGCGACAGCGAGGATCCGCCGTAGGCAGCCAGCACGTAGGCGAGCGCATGCTGTCCCAGCAGACCGGCATCGGCCACGTCCATCGCCAGGCCGAACAGAAAGGCCAGCCCCATGCCCACCCGGCGCGGCTCGCGAACACTCCAGAAGACGATCACCAGCGCCAGCCAGTCGGGCGCCGCGAGCCACGCAGACGTCGGCAGGAAGTTCAGCAGCAACGCCGCCAGCAGGCTGAGGGCGATGAACCACGGTCGCACCGGCAGCAGAATGCGTGACGAGGAGTAACTGGTGTGCATCGGCTTCAGTCCTTTTTCGGGCGCTTTTTCTTGGCGCGAACCACACGAGCCGAGGCTTTTGTATCCTTGGTCGCGACTTCGTCGGCCAGTTCCTCCGGCAGCGCCACCGGCGGACGCGGATCAAGCACCATCACCTCGCTGAAGTGCTCGACGGCCGCCGTCGGCACACAGAAGATGCGGGCAAAGGAGTAGGCGGTATCGCTTTCGATGTGCACCACCTTGGCCACCGGGAAGCCCGCCGGGAAGATTCCGTCCAGCCCCGAGGTTACCAGCAGGTCGCCGTTCTGAAGATCGGCGTTGACCGGCATGAAACGCAGTTCGAGCTGTCCGTCGCCAAGGCCGAAAACGACCGAACGCAAGCCGGTGCGAACGACCTGCACCGGCACCGCCTGCTCCTTGTCGGTGATCAGCGTGACCTCGGCCACGAAGGGGAAGGTCCGGGTCACCTGACCGACAATTCCCAGATCGTCGATGACCGGCTGCCCGGCAATGACCTTGTCCTGCTGCCCCTTGTCGATGATCACCCGCCGCGCATAGGGATCGCGTGCCGAATAGAGAATCTGTGCCACCTGGCCGCTGACCTGCTGCCGTTCCTTGACGCCGAGCAGCTTGCGCAGGCGCTCGTTCTCGGCCTCCACGTGCTGGCTGCGCAGCAGCGCTGCGACATGTTCGAGGCGGCCCCGCTGCAACTCCGCGTTTTCTGCCTGCAGGCGGGCCGCACTGGCAAAATAGCTGCCGGCATTGTCAAGCAACTGCGCCGGGAGATGCGCCAGCTGCTGCACCGGGTGGGTGAACATCGACAGCGCCTGGCGCAGCACTTCGAGCGTCTGAAAGCGTGCATCGACGACCAGCAGCGCCAACGACAAGGCAACGTAGAACGACAGCAGCGCGACGGGGGCCGGGCCGCGTTTGAAGAACGGTGGCGGCTGTTGGTCCATCAATCAGTCATCTGGGTCGGCGAGGCGCGGCGCCAGGGCCGCTCAGGCTCAATCGGAGGCGAAAATGCTGCCGAGATTGTCCATCTTCTCGAGTGCCAGGCCACACCCCCTGGCGACGCAGGTCAGCGGCTCTTCGGCAACAATCACCGGCAAGCCGGTTTCCTCCATCAGCAAGCGATCGAGGTCGCGCAACAGGGCGCCGCCACCGGTAAGCACCATTCCCTTGTCGGCGATGTCCGCGCCCAGCTCCGGCGGCGTCTTCTCGAGCGCCGACTTGACCGCCGACACGACGCTGTTCAGGGGTTCGGTCAGAGCTTCGAGGATCTCGTTCGACGAAATCGTGAATTTGCGGGGAATGCCTTCGGCCTTGTTGATCCCTGAGACCTCCATCTCGCGCACTTCGGCGCCCGGAAAAGCGGAGCCAATGTGCTTCTTGATGTTTTCGGCGGTGTTCTCGCCGATCAGCATGCCGTAGTTGCGGCTGATGTAGTTCATGATCGCTTCATCGAGCTTGTCGCCGCCGACACGCACCGAACCGGCATAAACCATGCCGCCGAGCGAGATGACGCCGACCTCGGTCGTCCCGCCACCGATGTCGACGACCATCGAGCCGGTCGGCTCGGCAACCGGCAGCCCGGCGCCAATCGCCGCAGCCATCGGCTCCTCGATTAGAAAGACCTGGCTCGCGCCAGCGCCGATTGCCGACTCGCGAATGGCGCGTCGCTCGACCTGTGTCGAGCCCGATGGCACGCAGATGATGATCCGCGGCGAAGGCGACAACAGCCTCGAATCGTGTACCTTCTTGATGAACTGCTTGAGCATCTGCTCGGTAACCGTGAAGTCGGCAATCACGCCATCCTTCATCGGCCGGATGACGGTGATCGCACCAGGCGCCTTGCCAAGCATTTCCTTGGCTGCCTTGCCAACTGCCTGAATGGTCTTTTTGGAGCTCGGCCCACCCTCCGTCCTGATGGCAACCACCGACGGCTCGTCGAGAACGATTCCCTTCGAGCGCACATAGATCAGCGTATTGGCCGTACCCAGGTCGATGGCGAGATCGTTCGAAAAATAACTGCGCAGAAAACTGAACATGCTGGCGAAATCCGTGATGGCCCCGCGGGGGCTGCGGTGGGAAAAACTTTTATGATACCTTATATGGCTACCTCGTTTAACACCTTAGTGATTTCCTAAACATGTCGCTTACCATAGATCAGGTCCACCGCGTTGCCCATCTGGCGCGAATTGAAATCAGCGACAGCGAAGCAGACCGCACGCTTGGCCAGCTCAACGAAATTTTCGCCCTGATCGAAGAAATGCAGGCGGTCGACACGCAGGGCGTCGAGCCGATGGCACACGCCCAGGACGTCGCCCAGCGCCTGCGCGCCGACCGCGTCACGGAATCCGGGCAGACCGATCAGCGCACAGCCTTCCAGAGCGTCGCCCCGGAGACCGAGGCCGGCCTGTACCTTGTGCCCAGGGTCATCGAATGATCGAGCACAGCCTGCAGGCCCTCGGCACGGCGCTGGCCGCACGCGAGGTTTCCAGCGTCGAGCTGACGCGGCTCTATCTCGACCGCGTTGCGCAACACAACCCGCAGCTCAACGCCTTCATTACCGTCGACGAAGCCGCCAGCCTTGCCCAGGCACGGGCAGCCGATGCGCGCCTGGCAAGAGGCGAAGGCGGTCCCCTGACCGGCATCCCGATCGCCCACAAGGATATCTTCTGCGCCAAGGGCTGGCTGACCACCTGCGGATCGAAGATGCTGAGCAACTTCGTCAGCCCCTACGACGCAGCAGTGATTGCCCGCTTCACGGCCGCTGGCGCGGTGCTCCTCGGCAAGACCAACATGGACGAGTTCGCGATGGGTTCGTCGAACGAGACCTCGTTCTACGGACCGGTGAAAAACCCCTGGGATGCCGCCCGCGTTCCCGGTGGCTCTTCGGGCGGTTCGGCCGCGGCCGTCGCCGCGCGGCTGGCACCGGCGGCCACAGGCACCGACACCGGCGGCTCCATCCGGCAGCCAGCGGCACTGTGCAACCTGACAGGAATGAAACCGACCTATGGCGTGGTTTCGCGCTTCGGCATGATCGCTTTCGCCTCCTCGCTCGACCAGGCCGGTCCGCTGGCCCGTTCGGCTGCGGACTGCGCGCTGCTGCTCAACGCCATGGCCGGCTTCGACGAACGCGATTCGACCAGCCTCGAACGAGCGCCGGAAGACTACTGCCGCGAACTGGCCGCCGACGCCGGCCCGCTGCCGCTCGCCGGTTTGAAGATCGGCCTGCCGGCGGAATTCTTCGGCAGCGGCAGCAGTCCGGAAGTGATGCAACTGGTCGAAGCAGCAGTCGCCGAGTACCGCAAGCTCGGCGCGCAAACGGTGGCCATCAGCCTGCCGAGCATGCAGCTTTCGGTCGCCGCCTACTACGTGATCGCACCGGCCGAGGCCAGTTCGAACCTGGCGCGCTTCGACGGCGTGCGCTATGGCTATCGCGCGCCGCAGTACGATGACCTCAACGACATGTATGGCAAGAGCCGCGCGCAAGGCTTCGGTGCCGAAGTCAAGCGCCGCATCCTGATAGGCACCTACGTCCTGTCGCACGGCTACTACGACGCCTACTACCTGCAGGCACAACGCATTCGCCGGCTGATCGCCAATGATTTCGCCAAGGCCTTCGAGCAGTGCGATGTGATCCTCGGGCCGACCAGTCCAAGCACGGCTTTCAGGCTCGGCGAGAAAGCGGCCGATCCGGTACAGATGTATCTCTCGGACATCTACACAATTGCCGTCAACCTGGCCGGCCTGCCGGCCATCTCGATCCCCTGCGGCTTCGTCGACGGCCTGCCGGCGGGTCTGCAGTTGATCGGCAACTACTTCGCCGAAAGCGGACTGCTCAATGTCGCCCACCGCTATCAACTGGCAAGCGAATGGCATCTGCAGCAGCCCGCCGGGTTGGTATGATGCGTGCGGCGGACGCCTCCTCCCGTCTCAGCCGCCGGCGCCTTGCCGGCGGTCGCCGTTATCGAACAGTGAGTGAGCAGTGATGAAAGCATGGGAAGTCGTCATCGGGATCGAGACGCACGCGCAGCTGTCGACGCAAGCAAAGATCTTCTCGGGCAGTGCAACGGCCTTTGGCGCCGCGCCCAACGTGCAGGCGAATGCCGTCGATATCGCCCTGCCCGGAGTCCTGCCGGTACTGAACAAGGGCGCCGTCGAGTGCGCGATAAAGTTCGGGCTGGCGGTCGGCGCGAAGATCGCGCCGCGATCGGTTTTTGCGCGCAAGAACTACTTCTACCCGGACCTTCCGAAGGGTTACCAGATCAGCCAGTACGAATTGCCGGTGGTACTCGGCGGCCAGTTGGCGATTTCTCTCGGCGAGACGGAAAGGACGGTGAATCTGACCCGCGCCCACCTCGAGGAAGATGCCGGCAAGTCCCTGCACGAATGCCCGGGCGCGAATTTCCACGGCCGCACGGGAATCGATCTCAACCGCGCCGGGACGCCCCTGCTGGAGATCGTCACCGAACCCGACATGCGGTCTTCGGCCGAAGCGGTGGCCTATGCCCGGGCGCTGCATGCGCTGGTGCGCTGGATCGGCATCTGCGACGGCAACATGCAGGAGGGCTCGTTCCGCTGCGACGCCAACGTTTCGGTTCGCCCGGTCGGCCAGGCCGAGTTCGGGACAAGGCGCGAAATCAAGAACCTGAATTCGTTCCGCTTCATGCAGCAGGCCATCGACTACGAAGTGCAATGGCAGATCGCCACCCTCGAGGACGGCGGCAGCATCGAACAGGCGACGGTGCTCTTCGATCCACAGAGCGGCGAGACCCGCGCCATGCGCTCCAAGGAAGACGCGCACGATTACCGCTACTTCCCCGACCCCGACCTGCTGCCACTGCTCATCGACCGCCAATGGGTCGACGAGACGGCTGCGCGGATGCCCGAACTGCCGGCGGCCAGGCGCGATCGCCTGGCCGCCGAGTACGGTCTCTCGGCGTACGACGCCAGGCTTCTGACCGCCTCGCTTGAACTGGCCACCTACTACGAAGCCGCCGTCGCGGCCGCCGGCAAGTCCGGTGCCAAGGCCTGCGCCAACTGGGTGATGGTCGACCTGACTGCCCGTCTGAACAAGGAAGACCGCGAGATAGGCCAGTCGCCGGTTTCCGCAGAACAGTTGGGCGGCATGATCGCGCGCATTGCCGACGGCACCATCTCGACCAATATCGCGCGCAAGGTGTTCGATGCCCTGTGGAACCGCGAAGGCGACTCCGCCGACGAAATCATCACCAGCCACGGCCTGCAGCAGATCACCGACAGCAGTGAATTGGAAGCGCTTATCGAAGAAGTACTGGCAACGAACGCGACGATGGTTGCCGAATTCAGGACTGGCAAGGAAAAGGCCTTCAACGCTCTGGTCGGCCAGGCCATGAAGGCCACACGGGGCAAAGCCAACCCGCAACAGGTCAACGCCTTGCTGCGCAAGAAACTCGGCTAGCCGCCGGCGACACGGCGCGCGTCGCGCCAGGGGCGTCGCCGGGGCCAACCGCTCAACGGTGTTCGGCAGCTGCCCGCCTCATGATGTCGCGAAAGCGCCGCAGATCCTCGTCGTACTTGAGCCGAACGGTTTCCTGGTCCTTTTGTTTGGACTCGATCACCGATTCCTGCGCGCGGATTTCGTAGTCCGCGTCCCGCAGCCCCTTGGCCACCTCGCCCGGCAGGCGCCGATTCTTGTAGAACTCGGCCTCGTTCTCGAATTTCTTGCGGCGGGCGCGTATTTCGACGATCCGCTCCTCGGCGGCCTTGATCGCCGCGCCAAGGTCGCGCAGCGCGCGGCTGCGCATGACCTCGATATCCGCTTCACTGCCGTAGGTGTTGAGCAGCGCCTGATCCTTGCGCCGCTGCTCATTCAGTACGCGCTCCTGCTCCTTGCGCCGCTGTTCTTCGGCTGCCTTTTCGGCGCGCTGCGCAGCCGTCAACGGCGCATCGACGATCCTTGCCGTTCTGCCCGACTGACCGAGTTCGCGGTAGGCGCGCCCGTAACAGGCAGACGGCAGGATATCGCCGCACACCTGTATGCCCGACTCATCGTGGCAGCAGAAGATTCGCGGCGCGGCGATGCCCGAACCGATACCCGCCAGCAGCAGCAAGCCGAGCCTAAGCGCTGCGCGCAACGCCATATTCCTGCCGATAGCGCGCAACCGCCGCTTCGTTCTGCTTGAAATCCGGACGCTGCCCGAGGAAGGCCAGCAAATCGTCCAGACTGGCAACGGCAAGCACCGGCAGGCCATAGTCGCGTTTGACCTCCTGCACAGCCGACAACTCGCCAGTGCCGCGCTCCATGCGATCGAGGGCGATCACCACACCGCCGGGCGTCGCACCGGCCGCCCGTATAAGTTCTACCGATTCGCGAACCGATGTGCCGGCCGAGATCACATCGTCCACGATCAGCACACGCCCGGCCAATGGCGCACCGACAATGCTGCCGCCTTCGCCGTGATCCTTGGCCTCCTTGCGGTTGAACGAAAAAGGCAGATTGTGCCCCGCCCGCGCCAGGGCGACGGCAATCGCCGCAACCAGCGGGATGCCTTTGTAGGCTGGCCCGAACAGGCAGTCGAAGGAGATACCACTGGCGCTGATCGCCTTGGCGTAGAATTCGGCCAGACGACCGAGCGCCGCGCCGTCGTTGAACAGGCCAGCGTTGAAGAAATAGGGCGACAGCCGCCCCGCCTTGGTTCTGAACTCGCCAAAGCGCAGAACATCCTGCCGAACAGCAAAGTCAATGAATTCCTGACGAAAGTCCATAAAACCTTTTTCTGGATCTGGGCCGTTCCCGGACCGGTGCTCTATGTTACGCATCATTACCCTGAATCTCAACGGCATTCGTTCCGCCTGGCGCAAGGGCGTTCTCCACTGGATCGCCGCCCAGAATGCAGACATCATCTGTCTGCAGGAACTCAAAGCGCAGCACGCGGACCTGACTGACCAAATGCGAACCCCTGCCGGCTTCCACGCGCACTACCACTGTGCCGCGAAGAAAGGCTACAGCGGCGTTGGGCTATGGTCCAGGAAGAAGCCCGACCGGGTGATCGACTGTCTGGGCAGCACCGAATTCGACCTCGAGGGACGCTATCTGCGTGCCGACTTCGACCAGTTGTCCGTCGTCTCCCTGTATCAGCCGTCCGGATCGAGCTCGGCGCAACGGCAGGAAGCAAAATACCGCTTCATGGCCCTGATCTACCCGCATCTGCTTGAACTTGCGTCGAGCGGGCGGGAGGTCATCGTCTGCGCCGACTGGAACATCGCCCACCAGGAAATCGACTTGAAAAACTGGCGCGGCAATCGCAAGAACTCGGGCTTTCTACCTGAAGAACGCGCCTGGGTGAGCAAACTGCTCGACGAAGGCGGCTGGTGCGACGTGTACCGGCAACTGTATCCGACCAGCGCCGAGGAAGCCTACACCTGGTGGTCGAATCGCGGCCAGGCCTGGGCGAACAACGTCGGCTGGCGACTCGACTACCAATTGGCGACGCCGAAAATCGCCGCTCGGGCGAAAAGCGCGTCAGTCTACAAGGCGCAGCGTTTCAGCGATCACGCGCCGCTGACCATCGACTACGTATTCGACCTGGCAAGCGCTTGGCCGGATAGCGCGCCAGCGGCGGCGCGGCATTTCCGATGCCTGCCCTTTGCGCCCCGCCCGCCGGCAAGAACCACGGCCCATGCTCGAGAGCTTCTGCATTGATCTCCGCCCATAAATTCTGTAGTCTGGGTAACCTCTGAGGGAGGGTCTGGTAATGAACAAACCCAGTGCCAACTGCCCTGCCTGCCGACTCCCTCCTGATTGCACTACTTTCCACTGCGAGGTCCAACATGCCTGACGCCAACACCGAACTTTCCACCGCCAGCAAGGAGAAACTCGTCACCGACATGAAGGCCGTTATTTCAGATGCCGAGGAAATCCTGCGCGCCACCGCCGGCGTCGCCGGCGACAAGATGGGCGACCTGCGCGAGCGTATCGGCGAGAGCCTGCGCGACGCCAAGATCCGCCTGGCCGATGCCGAAGTGGCGGTAGTCGACAAGACCAGGGCGGCGGCGCGCGCCACCGACGATTTCGTCCACGAGAACCCCTGGCGCGCCGTCGGCGTTGCCGCCGTCGTTGGCCTGCTCCTCGGCGCCGTCATCAGCCGCCGTTAGGCAGGCGCTTCTGTCTGCTCCATGAGCGAGACCACGGCTGGCAAGCGCGCCGGCAGCGGAGGCCTGTTTGCCGGCGCCACGAATGGTGCCACGGCACTGCTCGCCACGGGACGCACGCGGCTTGAACTCCTCGGCAATGAGCTCAAGGAAGAGAAGCTGCGCGCCGTTCGCCTGCTGCTCCTGTCGCAGATGCTAGCCTTCTGTGCGGCGCTGGGCACCGTCCTGCTGGTAGCCTTGCTGGTCGTCGTATACTGGGAAAACCGGGCTATCGTCCTGGCCTGGTCTCTGGTGCTGATTCTCGCCTGTGGCGGCTTCGCCTATACCGCTCTTCAACGGGCCACGCGCCGACCCGACCGCCTCTTCGCGGCCAGCCTCGCCGAACTTGACGAGGATCTGCGTCAACTTAAACGTGCTGCCGGGCATGAATCAAGCGCTGATTGACCTCGCTGTCGAGCGCGGCCGACTACTGGAACGAATCAGCAACCAGCGCCAACTGCTCGGCCGGGAACTGCAGCCCGTCGGCAATGCCCTGCACGGCGCCGATCGTGCAGTCGCCACGGTACGTAAGGGCAGCCGTTACATCAAGGATCACCCGGAAATGGTCGGCGTTGGCGTTGCCGTGCTGATCGTCGTCCAGCCCCGCCGCGTCTGGCGCTGGACGAAACGCGGCTACTTCGCATGGCGTACCTGGCGCACGCTGCGCAAACAGATGGCCGAATTCGGCCTGCTTGCTTCGCGGAGGCCGTAGATTCCGGCCGCAACGGTCTACGCCGGCGACTTCACGCCCAGACCCCAAGCGCACGTAGCTGCGCGCTTGCCGCTTCGTCCCAGCCGCGGTTTGCCGCCGGACTCGCCGGGCTCGGATGCAGCACGCGTCCGATTCTGACGCTGCTCCCGGCCAGCGCCGCCCTTGCTCGCGCTTCGGCGAACGCGCCGACAGCGATGATCCATTCCGGCCTCATGGCGCTCACCAGCGTCCGCAGATGCACGTCGCAGGCCGCGTGCAGGGCTGCCGCCTCGGCCGCCGGCAGTTTGTCCGGGGTCAGATTGCGGCCACGCTCGAAAAAGGCCAGGGGGCAGTAATTGGCAACGAAGTGGTCGGCGAAGAAGCGCTCGGGGCTAGCGAAGCGAGCCCGGAACAATCCCCATAGCCGCCGCCCGCTGACCTCCGAGCGCAGGCAGGCGAAGCCCTCGATCGGCCGCCAGGGATTTTCCAGCACCGGCTTGCGCACCTCGCCTTCGATTCCCAGCCAGTCGCGCACCGCCGCGATTTCACCGAAAGGCACGCCGCACTGCACCATTCCGAAGGGCCCGGGATTCATGCCGAGAAACACCACCCGCCTGCCGCCTGCCGCATGGCGCCGCAGGTACAGTTCGTGCACTTCCCAGGCGTAGGTCAAGGGATCGTAGACATGGCTGACCGGTGGTGCGAATTGTTGCCTGGCGAGCCTTGCCGACAACTCGCGGGCAGCAGCGATCAGGGTTTCGGCAACGCCGGTGTCTCGTTCCATGGGGCAACCTTGAACAACAGCAGCATGCCCGGCAACGCCAGCCCGAAGCACAGAAAGAAAAAGCTTACCCAGCCCAGCGACTCGACCAGCGCACCGGCGGTGGCGTTGACGAAAGTCCTGGGAACCGCCGCCAGGCTGGTGAACAACGCGAACTGGGTGGCAGTGAACGCCGGATTGGTGGCCCGCGCAATGAATGCGGTAAAGGCCGCCGTGCCCAGACCGACACCCAGATACTCGGCAGAGATGACGCTGGCCAGCGCCAGCCGGTCGATGCCGTCGATGGCCGGCTGCATGCCGCGCGACGCCAGCCAGGCAAAACCGAGGATGGTCGTCATCTGCACCAGACCGAACAGCCAAAGCGCGCGATTGATTCCCAGGCGCACCATCCACAGGCCGCCGAGCAGGCCACCGAAGACCGCTGGCCAGAGTCCGGCATGCTTGGCGATGACGCCGATGTCGGTCATGCTGTAGCCGAGATCGAGATAGAAGGGCGTCGACAGGCTGGTAGCCAAGGAGTCGCCGAGCTTGTAGAGGAAGATGAAACCGAGCACCAGCGCCGCGCCCAGCCAGCCCTTGCGACCAATGAACTCGTGAAAGGGCTCGATCACTGCCGCGCGAAGGGTCTTTGGCGGCGAAAGCGCGACCGGCTCGTCGACCAGCAGCACCATCACCATGCCCGGCACCATGAATGCGGCGGTAATCCAGAAGACCTGCGCCCAGGGAATCAGGTCGGCGAGGATCAGCGACAGTGATCCCGGGACCAGGCCAGCGATCCGGTACGCGTTCACATGCACGGAATTGCCCAGGCCGAGTTCCGCGTCGCTCAGGATCTCGCGGCGAAAGGCGTCGAGCGCCACGTCCTGCGTTGCCGAAAGGAAGGCCAGGGCGACCGACAGCCAGATAACCGGCGTCAGGTTGGTCGACGGCGAGAAGCCACCGAGCAGACCGATCGACAACAGCAGGCCGATCTGGGAAAGCAGCATCCAGCCGCGCCGGCGACCCAGTGGCAGGCGATAGCGGTCCAGCAATGGCGCCCAGAGGAACTTCCAGGTGTATGGGAACTGGATCAGCGCGAAGAAGCCGATGATCTTCAGGTCGACACCCTCGTTGCGCAACCAGGCAGGCAGCAGGTTCAGCAACAGGTAGAGCGGCAGGCCGGAACTGAAACCGGTGAACACGCAGATCAGCATCCGCCGCGTCAGCAGCAGGCGCAGCCAGTCAGGCGTCAAGATCTTCGTCCGAGCCGATAGAAGGCGAGGCTGCCGTTGAGATTGGGGTCATCGGATACCTCCTGCCCGGCTTCGTCGAAAGCCAGGCGCTCGCGGATCTCGATGTCCAGTCGCCGGCAAAGATGCTCGAAATCGACGATCGTGAAGAAGCGCACATTGGGGGTATCAAACCAGTCGTAGGGCAGGTCTTCCGAAACCGGCATGTGCCCGTCGGCAATCGCGGCCCGGTTGGCGCGATAGGCGAAGTTCGGGAAGCTGACCACTGCTTCGGCTGCGACGCGCAGCATCTCGGTGAGGATGCGCTCGGTGGTATGCATCGTCTGCAGCGCCTGCGAAATGATCGCATGATCGAACGATCGGTCCTCGAAACCGAGCAGGCCCGATTCGATGTTCATCTGGATCACATCGACGCCATTGCGGATGCAGCCGAGCACGCTTTCCTGTTCGATTTCGACGCCATAGCCGGTGACATCACGGGTTTCGCTCAGGTAGCGCAGCAGCCTGCCGTCCCCGCAGCCGAGGTCGAGAACCCGCTCGCCGGGCAGCAGCCAGTTGGCGATCACCGCGAAATCGAAGCGTTCGCGCTGCTCGGCCTTGATTCTTCTCTCCTGCTCGGTCATACGGCGATGTTTCCCAGGTAGGCGCGCAGCAGTGCATGGTAGTGCTGGTCGTCAAGCAGGAACGAATCGTGACCGGCGTCGCAGTCGATCTCCGCATAGACAACGCGCAGGCGATTTTCGAGCAGCGCGAAAACGATCTCGCGCGAACGCGCCGGTGCAAAACGCCAGTCGGTGGAGAAACTGGCCACGAAGAACCTCGCCCTGGCACGCGCCAGGGCACTCGGCAGGTGGCCGGCGTAGGCATAGGCAGGATCGAAGTAATCGAGCGCCTTGGTCATCATCAGATAGGTATTGGCGTCGAAGAACCCGGCGAACTTGTTGCCCTGATAGCGCAGATACGACTCGATCTCGAAATCGACGTCATAGCTGAACTTGTGCTCGCCGTGGCGCAACTGCCGGCCAAATTTCTCGGCCATCTGGCTGTCCGACAGGTAGGTGATATGGCCAACCATGCGCGCCAGGCGCAAGCCGCGAATCGGAACGACGCCGTATTCGGCGTAATACCCACCGTGAAAGTCCGGATCGGAAAGGATTGCCTGTCGCGCCACCTCGTTGAAGGCGATGTTCTGTGCTGACAGCTTCGGCGCCGAAGCAATGACCATCGCGTGCCGGATGCGATCGGGAAACTGCAGCGACCATTCGAGCGCCTGCATGCCACCAAGGCTGCCGCCGACCACCGCGGCCCAGGTTTCGATACCCAGTTGATCGGCCAGCCTGGCCTGTGCCGCCACCCAGTCCTCGACCGTCACCAGGGGAAAATCGGCGCCATAGCGCTTGCCGGTCTCGGGCTTCAGCGACAGCGGGCCGGTCGAACCATAGCAACCGCCAAGGTTGTTGACGCCGACCACGAAAAATTTGTTGGTATCGAGGGGCTTGCCCGGTCCGACGAGATTGTCCCACCATCCCAGGTTCTCCGGATCGTCTGCGTAACGACCGGCGACATGGTGACTGCCGGCCAGCGCATGGCAGACCAGAACGGCGTTTGACTGCCCGGCGTTGAGCTTGCCATAGGTTTCGAAGGCCAGTTCGAAACCGGGCAGCACGGCGCCGCTTTTCAGCGTCAGCGGCGAGTCGAAACGCGCTCGCTGCGGCGTAACGAGTCCGACAGAGTTCTCTGGTGACATCGCGATCGTATCGGTAGCAGGGACAGAAGAAGAAAAAAACCCAGTCAGCAAGAGAAGCGGACTGGGCGTACCGCGCTTTAGCCGTATTTATAGTGCGCCCGCAAGCTGATCGTTCAAATCGGCGCCAAGGCGGCGAAAGTTACCCGCAGCCCGGGAAAAAGTCAATTCAGGCGTTCAGTTTCTCCAGTTGCTCGCGGATCTTCCCGGGCTCCTCGTGGCGCAACATGCGACGAACGATCGGCGCCAGTTCCGAGCAGTTGCTCTGCATGATGCGCTGCTTGACCGACAGAATCTGCGCCGGATGCATCGAGAACTGGCGCAGCCCCATGCCCAGCAGCAGGCGCGTCAGCAGTGGGTCACCGGCCAGTTCGCCACAGATCGACACCGGAATGTTCACCTTTTCGGCACTGGCGATGGTATGCGCCAACAGCATCAATACGGCGGGATGCAGCGGATCGTAGAGGTGCGCCACCTGTTCGTCGCTGCGATCGATGGCCAGCGTGTACTGGATCAGGTCGTTGGTGCCGATCGACAGAAAGTGCAAACGCCGCAGAAAGAGGCCGACGGCCAGCGCGGCTGCCGGAATCTCGATCATCGCCCCGACTTCGATGTCCTCGTCGAAGGCGCATTTCTCGCCGCGCAGGCTCGACTTGGCCCGCTCGATCGCCGCCAGCGTCTGGTCGATCTCGTGCGCCTGCGAGAGCATCGGAATCAGCAGCTTGATCTTGCCATACTGTGACGCACGCAGGATGGCACGCAACTGCGTCTGGAACATCTTCGATTCGGCCAGCGACAAGCGAATCGCGCGCAGACCGAGTGCGGGGTTGCTCTGCATGCGATCGCCGGCCACTTTCTCCGGATGCAGATCCTTGTCGTAGCCGAGATCGAAGGTACGGATGGTAACCGGCCGGCGGCCCATGCCCTTGACCACGGTTCGATAGGCCTCGAACTGTTCGTCTTCGGTCGGCATGTCGCCACGATCGAGAAACAGGAACTCGGTCCGGAACAGGCCGACACCTTCGGCACCGCCGTCAAGCGCATTGGCAACGTCACCGGGCAACTCGATGTTGGCGTGCAGAGCGATATCCACGCCATCGAGCGTCGACGACTTTGCCGTCTTGAGGCGTCTGAGCTGCGAACGTTCGAGCTCGACCTGGCTTTTTCTGAGTCGATATTCGTCAAGGATGCGCGGATCGGGATTGACGATCAGCACGCCGCGCGTGCCATCGACAATCAGGTTTTCCTTGTCGCGGATCAGTTGCCGCGCATTGTGCAGGCCAAGTACCGCGGGAATGCGCAGGCTGCGCGCAAGAATCGCCGTGTGCGAGGTCGAGCCGCCGACATCGGTGACGAAGGCGGCGAAATGATGATCCTTGTAGGCGATGACGTCGGCCGGCGAGAGATCGTGCGCAACGACAATCAGATCCTCTTCCTTGACCCCCTTGCCTGTACGCAACGCCATGCGACCGGGTTGGCCGACGAGTTCCTTGATGACCCGCTCGACGACCTGGCGCACGTCATAACTGCGTTCGCGCAGATACTGATCTTCGAAGCTCTCGAACTGGCCGACCAGTACCTCCATCTGCTGCACCAGCGCCCATTCGGCATTGCAGCGGCGTTCGCGAATCAGCTGCTTGGGCGTCTCGGCGAGTTCCGGATCGGCAAGAATCATGGTATGCAGATCGATGAACGCGCCGAATTCGCCCGGCGAACTCTGCATGCGCTCCTTCAGGCCGGCAAACTCCTCGTGGACCCTGAGCAGAGCTTCCTCGAAGCGCGCCACCTCCTTCTCGACCAGGCGAGGGGCGATGACCAGGTGCGACACCTCGAGTGTCGCATGCGACATCAAATGCGCCCGACCGATCGCGATACCGCCGGAAACCGGCAGGCCGTGCAGCGTAAAACTCATGATGAACCCACTCGACTCACTCCGCCTCGCCAAACTTGTCGGCGACCAGTGCCAGAATGGCATCGCTGGCCGCCTGCTCGTCCTTGCCCGTCGTCTCGACAATCACCGTCGACCCCTTGCCTGCCGCCAGCATCATCACCCCCATGATGCTCTTGGCGTTGATGCGGCGCGCGCCCTTCTCCATCCACACATCGCTGTCGAAACGGCTGGCGAGCTGCGTCAGCTTGGCCGAAGCACGAGCGTGCAGGCCCAGTTTGTTGAGAATTGCCGTTTCAGCGCGTACCATTCGAGCCTCCGCTTCTCGCCAGCGCCTACGGCGCCGGCAGTTTCATCACACCGTCGTGCGCACCGCTGACCGCCTTTTGCAGGATCGTTTCCATCCCTTTGTCACGATACGTCAAGGCGCGCAGCAACATTGGCAGGCTGAGACCGGAAATGCCTTCGACATGCCCCGGCCGGAGCAGCTTGAGAGCCAGGTTGGCCGGCGTCGCGCCAAAGATGTCGGTCATCACCACCACCCCTTTGCCACCATCGACTTCGTCGAGCAACAGGCGCGCCCGCGGCAGAATGTCGAGCGGATCGTCCTGAGGCGCGACGCCGAGTTGCGCAATCAGCGGCGGACGCTTGTTGAGCACGTGACATACGTTCTGGATCAGGCTTTCGCCGTAGCAGCCGTGCGTTATCAGAAGAATGCCGATCATTGCGCCCACCCATCAAAACAGGCCGCCATTCTAAGCGATTCCGCGCCTGTGGGCACTCTCCGCAGTGGCTGTGGCGGGCTCATGGAATGACCTCCAGCGACTCTGGCTGACCGCCCACGTAGTCCAGGCGCGCGTGCAGCGCGCGACTCACCTGCACGCGGCCGGCGGCATCGACGCGCAGGACCTGCGGCAACCGCAGCTGGCGCGCCAGACGCGGCCAGTCCGCACCGGCGATGAACAAGGGCTTGGAAGCGACGTCGGAAAGCGTGCCGGCCTCGGGCCGCGCGCTGACCAGCACGGTGAGTGCCTGGGTATGCATCACTGGCTCACCGCTGCGCGGATCGAGCAGGTGGCAGTAGCGTTTGCCATCGACCTCGAAGTACCGCTGGTAGTCGCCCGAAGTACCGATCGCCTCGCCGTCATCGAGTTCGACCGTCGCCAGCGGACCGGGTTGGCGCGGATGCTGGATACCAACCCGCCAGCGCTGGCCGTTCTTGCTTCCCAGGGCGAGAACGTTGCCGCCGATATTGACCAGCGCGTTGTGCACTCCTTGGGCCTTGAGGATGACCGCCGCGCGGTCGAGAGCCACGCCCTTGAGATAGCCGCCAAAGTCGAGCGCCAGCTCAGCATTGCCAGTCGTGACCTCGAGGCCGTCCAGTTGCAGGTCGGCGATCCCAGGTCGCGCCGCCCGCCAGGCGATCAGGGTACCGGCCTCGGGCAGCGTCGTCGGAAGATCGTCGGACTGAAATCCCCAGAGAGCGATCAGGCCACCGATTCCCGGGTCGAAAAGCCCGTTGCTGGCCAGCGAGTAACGCCGGGCGTCGACCAGCAGGCCAGCCAACTCGGGCGTCACCGATTGCGGTCGACCGCTGGCCATGGCCTGGTTCAGGCGGCTCAGCTCGGACGGATGCCAGGCGTGATAGCTGCGGTGCAGGCGGTCGAACTCGCGCAGTACGGCCGCCGCCGCAGGGCGCGCTTCGGCATCCGACAGGCCGGCGATCAGGATCTCGACACGGGTACCGAAAACGAAAGCCTGCTGCTGATGCAAGGGCGAGCGCCCGCAGGCCGCAAGAAGACAAGCCAGCGCAAGGAGAACAACTAGGCGGCAGGCGCGCACTCACGTTCCAGCGCCACAATGAACAGCTCGGCGGCGTCGAAGCCTGTCTGCTCGGCGATTTCGACGATGCAAGTGGGGCTGGTGATGTTGATCTCGGTCAGCCAGTCGCCGATCACGTCGAGGCCGACGAAGAACAAGCCGCGTGCGGCGAGCACAGGTGCCAGCGCGGTGGCGATTTCGCGGTCACGAGCGGTCAGTTCGCGCGCCACGCCACGACCGCCGACGGCCAGGTTGCCGCGCGTTTCACCGGCCTTGGGAATGCGCGCCAGGCAGTAGGGAACGACCTCGCCGCCAACGATCAGGATCCGCTTGTCGCCGTCGGCGATTTCCGGAATGTAGCGCTGGGCCATAACCGTGCGTGCCCCGTCGTCAGTCAGCGTCTCGACGATGACGTTGCGATTCGGATCGTCGCGACGAACGCGGAATACCCCAGTTCCGCCCATGCCGTCGAGCGGTTTGACGATGGTGTCGCGCTCGAGCTCGATGAAAGCCTGGATCAGGGCCGGCGCGCGCGCGACCACGGCCGGTACGGCGAACTGGGCAAACTCGGCAACCGACAACTTCTCGGAATGATCACGCAAGGCGCGCGGCCGATTGAACACCCGCGCGCCCTCCGCCTCGGCGCGCTCGAGCAGCCAGGTACTGGTCACGTATTCGGCATCGAACGGTGGATCCTTGCGCATCAGCACGGCAGCGAAATCGCGCAGCGCGACGACATGGCGGTCAACCTCGACGAACCAGTCGTCATCGTCGGCAAGCATTTCCAGATGCAGCGCTTCAGCGCACACCCCGTGCTGCGCCGACCAGTGAATCGCCTCCTGCTGCACCGCCCACACCGCGTGCCCGGCCGCCTGTGCGGCGCGCATCAGCGCGATACTTGTATCCTTGTAGGCCTTGAGCGACCGCAGCGGGTCCACCACGAATGCTATGCGCATGAAAACGGTTCCTCCTTTGGTGCCGTACCTTCGCGTTCGCGCGAAGCGGCGAGTTGGGCCAGTCGGGCAAGCAGCTCTCGATCTGCGGCACGAGCGCGAGGAAAAGGACTCTCGATCGCCAGCAGCTGCCCCTTGAGGGCAGTGGTCAGCCCTAAAACCATGCGCTTTCTCCCCCTTGGCGCCGCCGAACGACGTCCCAGGGACAGTCAGCAGCGAAATCTGCTGCACCGGGCGGCGAACCCTAGGCTTCAATCGGCGATCTTACACTGCAGCCGGCCATGAAGGGACGGAAGGACTCCGGAAGCGGCGTTTGTTCGAGACTGCGCTGCGTGAACAGGTAGCGACCGTCACAAACGAAGCCGAGGTCGGCCCAATCGACGCCGTTCAGGGCCGCCGCCAGCTTCACCACATCGACTGCCGGGTCGTGCGGAAAAATCGCCAGCACCGCGCCGTCGTAGTGCCTGCAGCGATGAACGAAGAACGGTTGCGGCCGACGCGTCTTGTTATTCACATAGACCCGTGTCTGCGCCGACTGATGATAGCCACGCCCCCATTGCCACCAGTTGGACTCGTCATAGGGTCTGATTCGCCGTGCAATCAGGCGTTCCCTGTGCGGCAACAGCACCGCCGGCGGCGGCGCGCCCGGCTCGCACCACAGCATGCGCCGGGTGGCGCCAGTGGCCACCGTCGACGAGCAGACAAAACTGCGGTTGCCATACGCTTCACTGGCGTAGAGATCGTCGGCACCCGACACCGCGCCAACCTTGACGAAAGCAATGTCGGCCAGATGCAGACCGTAGTCACCGCGGGTGAATAACAGGTGTCCGCCGCTTTCGACAAAGTGACGATTTTCCCAGCGCAACCTGACCAGACCGGCCAGCCCATCGGCAACCCCCTGCGCTGCATAGCGGCTGCGTCGCGAAAAATTGTCGCGCTCGAAACGCCAGATTGCGCAGTTCGGCGTCGCGCCGGCAAACAGTCGCGAGTCGCCGAGATCGACGAAATCGGTGATCGTCCCGGCCGCGTGCAGCAGCCGGTTGAGCGGCACCGCCGACGTGGCCTTGAGAAAATCACGCGGCGTGATGAACACCAGTTCGCCGCCCGGCGCCAGATGTCGCAGGCACTTCTCGATGAACAGCAGATAGAGGTTGGCGCGCCCGTCGAGAACGCTGCCCCGGTTGAGAGCGCGTGTCCCGGCGGCGATATCCTGATAGCGGACATACGGGGGATTGCCGATGATCGTCGCGAATGTCTCGTTCTCGGGAAGCGCGAAGAAGTCCATGACCCTCGCCCCCGGCGGCGCGTGCCGTGCGTCGAGCTCGATGCCCATGGCAAACGGAAAATGCTTCAGGAAGGCACCATCCCCGCACGCCGGTTCGAGCACGCGACCGCAGTTGCGCACCAGCGCGAGCATTGCCTCGACGATCGCCGGCGGGGTGAAAACCTGCCCGAGCCCGCCGACGTCGTACTCGGGCGGCGCGGGCGGCATTACCGCCATCGCCAGTCACCGATCGCCGACACGGCCGCCATCAGCGTCCACCCCAGGGCATTACCGGAACCGTCGAAATGCTGTTCGCCGGTGCGCCGTTGATCAGCTTGCGGCTGATCGCCAGGTAGACCAGGGTATTGTTGGCTGCGTCCCACATCCTGACCACGCGCGTTTCCTTGAACATGATCGAGGTGCCTTCGGAGAAGACGACAGCCTCCTTCGGCAACTTTGCCGGCAGCGTGATCGGGCCGGTCTGCCGGCAGGCGAGCGAAAACTGCGACGGATCCTGCGCCAGACCGAAGCTGCCGCTGACGCCGCCGGTTCTCGCCTGACTCACGTGGCAGGTCACCCCCGGCACCTGCCGGTCGGAAAAGCTCTCCACACAAATCTTGTGATTCGCGCCGATCAGCTTCCATTCGGTCGTCACGCAACCGACCTCTTCGGCCAGCGCCCAGGCACTCGCCAGGGCCAGCGTGCCCAGCACGGTCGCTCTGATCAAGCCAGCGGTTCGATCGATCATCGTCCTGTTCTCCTTCGCCACCTGTTACTCCGGATACGCTTCCAGGGTCACGTTGCTTATCTGCCCCACCGGCGACCCGCGGCGGGCGCGCTGGCCGATGTGGCGATCCTCGGAAAGCAGCGTCTTGCTCCGGCTGCGAGCCGTTCCCCTGATCGTCACCCGCACACCCTGGGTGACGGCTACCGCGCGCAGCCTTTCATCCCCGTGCAGAGCGATGATCTGGACGCCCTTGCCGCTCGCCAGGTGTTTCATCTGCGCGAGCGGGAAAATCAGCAGGCGACCGTCTTCGGAGAGCGCCGCAAGATGGTCCTGGCTGCCGATCCGCAACAGCGGCAGGATCGTCGCGCCGTCCTCGACGGCGAGGAACGCCTTGCCGGCTTTCTGCCGCGAGAGCAGATCGCCATACTTGCAGAGGAAGCCGTAGCCCGAGCTCTTGGCGACCAGGAGCTGATCGTCGGGGCGGCCGGTGATCACGTGCGCGATCCTGCCGCTACCGAGTTCGACGAACGACGACAGCGGCGCGCCCATGCCACGACCATCGGGCAGGCTGGCGACGGCAACAGTGAACGCGCGCCCCTCTGTCGAGATGATCACCAGCGAATCGACCGAACGGCATTCCTGCGCCGAGCCGGCGCGGTCGCCATCTTTGAACGCCACCCCGGAGAGGTCCAGGCCGTGCCCCTGCCTGACCCGCGCCCAGCCCTTCTCGGAAATGATCACGGTCACCGGCTCGTCGGCGACGGCAGCCGCTTCCGAGCGCGACGCAGTCACTGCCGTTTCGATGATCGTCCGCCGCGCGTCACCATGTTTCTCGGCATCGGCCCTGATTTCCCGGATCGCCTGGCGACGCAGCAGCGCGTCGCTGCCGAGCAGCTTCAGGAAGCCTTCGCGTTCGCCGCGCAGTTTCGCCAGCTCCTGCTCGATGCGTATCCCCTCGAGCCGCGCCAGCTGGCGCAGGCGGATTTCGAGGATGTCCTCGGCCTGCCGGTCCGAGAGAATAAAGCGGGCGATCAGCGCCGCTTTCGGGTCGTCGGCTTCGCGGATGATGCGGATCACTTCGTCGATGTTCAGGAAGACGATGTGCCGGCCTTCGAGAATGTGGATGCGGTCGTCGGCTTTCTGCAGCCGGTACTCGGTGCGCCGGTGCACCGTCCGCAGGCGGAAAGTGCACCACTCGCCGATCAGGTCGGCGAGCGATTTCTGGCACGGCCGGCCGTCGATGCCGACCGCCACCAGATTGATCGGCGCCGAAGTCTCGAGGCTGGTATGTGCGAGCAGCAGGGCGACGAACTCGTCGCGGTCGATGCGCGAGCTGCTCGGTTCGAAGACCAGCCGGATGTCGTCATCCTTGCCCGACTCGTCGCGCGCGCGGTCGAGCTGCGAAGCCATCAGCGATTTCAGCTGCGCCGCCGACTGCTCGATCGCTTTCTTGCCCGGTCGCGGCTGCGGGTTGAGCAGGACGCCGATTTCGGAGAGCACCTTGGCCGAGGAAACGCCCGGCGGCAACTCGGTGAACACCAGTTGCCAGGCGCCGCGCGCCATCTCCTCGACCTCGTAGCGCGCCCGCACGCGCAGGCTGCCGCGGCCGCTGCGGTAGGCCGCGGCGATATCGGCGGGTGGAGAAATGATCTGGCCGCCGCCCGGGTAGTCGGGCCCGGGCACGAGTTCCAGCAGTTCCTCGACACCCGCGGCCGGGTGCTCGATCTTGTGGATCGCCGCCGCGGCGACCTCGCGCAGATTGTGCGCCGGTATTTCGGTGGCCATGCCGACGGCGATCCCCGAGGCGCCGTTGAGCAGCGCGAACGGCAGGCGCGCGGGCAGGAAAGCCGGCTCTTCGAAGGAACCGTCGTAGTTGGGCAGGAAGTCGACCGTGCCTTCGCCGAGTTCGCCGAGCAGCAGTTCGGCGATCGGCGTCAGCCGCGCTTCCGTGTAGCGCATCGCCGCGGCGTTGTCGCCATCGCGCGAGCCGAAATTGCCCTGCCCGTCGACCAGCGGATAGCGCAGCATGAACGGCTGCGCGACGCGCACCATCGCGTCGTAGGCCGAGGTATCGCCGTGCGGGTGGTACTTGCCGATCACGTCGCCGACGACGCGTGCCGACTTGACCGGTTTTGCCGTCGCCGACAGCCCGAGCTCGCGCATCGCGAACAGCACCCGACGCTGCACCGGCTTCAGCCCGTCCTTGACGTCGGGCAGCGCGCGCCCCTTGACCACGGCAATCGCGTATTCGAGGTAGTCGCGTGCCGCCGAGTCGTGCAGCAGGATGCTGTCGTCCCCGTCGTCGTCGGCGATCGCCTGCGACGGGCCGCTGGCTGGAGGACGCGGCGGCTGCATGTCCGTCGCCAGCGTTTCGGCAAACAGGTCTGGCGTCGAGTCGTCCTTGCTCACTTTCGGTTCACCCTCAAATGTCGGCGCCGATCAGCGCGCCATTGTCTTCCATCCATGCCCGCCGTCCCGCGGACTCGCTTTTGCCCATCAACATCTGCATCACCGGCCTGGCCGCTTCGGCGCCCGGCATGCGGATGCGCATCAGGCGGCGTGTGTCGGGCGACATCGTCGTTTCCCAGAGTTGCTCGGGATTCATTTCGCCAAGGCCCTTGAAACGCGAAATGGCGATCGCCTCCGGCTTGATTCCCTCGAGTCGCAGACGGTCGAGCAGCGCTTCGCGTTCGTCGCTGTCGAGCGCATACAGCTTGCGCGGCGGGCGATTCTTCCCCTGCCCGGGGACGTCCAGGCGAAACAGGGGGGGTTGCGCAAAATAGAGATGGCCGCTGGCGATCAGCTTCGGGAAATGGCGGTAGAAAAGCGTGCACAGGAGAACGCGGATGTGCGAGCCATCGACGTCGGCATCGGTCATGATCACCACCTTTCCGTAGCGCAGATTGTTCAATACCGCGTCGGGCGCACTCGCCGGATGCGGATCGATGCCCAGCGCGACGGCGATGTCGTGCACCTCGCGGTTGGCGAAGAGGCTGCCGGCGTCGACCTCCCAGGTATTGAGCACCTTGCCGCGCAGCGGCAGGATCGCCTGCAGTTCCTTGTCGCGCCCGGACTTGGCCGAACCACCGGCGGAATCGCCCTCGACGAGGAAGATCTCGTTGCGGCGGACGTCCTCGCTCTGGCAATCCGAGAGCTTGCCCGGCAGGATCGCCACCCCCGACTGCTTGCGCTTCTCGACCTTCTGGCCGGCACGCGTGCGCGCCTGCGCCGCGCGGATGGCGAGGTCGGTGATCTTTTTGGCCGCATCCGGATGTTCGTTGAGCCACAGCTCCAGCGGGTCGCGCAGCATGCGCGCCACCAGCGCCACCGCATCGCGCGAGTTCAGGCGCTCCTTGGTCTGGCCCTGAAACGACGGATCGAGCATGCGCACCGCAAGAACGAAGCTGGCGCGTGAAAAGACGTCTTCGGCCGCCAGCTTGACGCCCTTCGGCAGCAGCGCGTGGTGATCGGCGAAACTCTTCACCGCATCCAGCGTCGCCTGCCGCAGACCCGCCTCGTGCGTACCGCCGGAAGGGGTCGGAATCAGGTTGACGTAGGACTCGCGCGCCAGACTGCCGTCGGCGGTCCAGCAGATCGCCCAGGCGGCGCCGGAACCGACCGGGAAGTTCTCGTCACCCCTGGGCGCGTACTTCTCGCCGCTGAATACCGGCGCAACCGCTTCGCCTTCGATCTGCTCGCTCAGGTACTGCAGCATGCCATCGGCGAAACACCATTCGCTCGTCGCGCCGCCTTCCACGGTCAGCGAAACCTGCAAGCCGGGCAGCAGCAGCGCCTTGCTGCGCAGCAGGCGTTCGAGCTGCGGCAACGGGATCAGCGGCGAATCGAAGAAGCTCGCGTCCGGCCAGGCGCGCAGGCGCGTGCCGCTGGCTTTCCTGGGCGCGTCGCCGACCCGCTGCAGCGGCTCCAGCACGGCACCACCGGCAAAGACCATGCGATGCCGCGCGCCATCGCGCACCACCTCGACCTCGAGCCGGGTGGACAGCGCGTTGGTCACCGAGACGCCCACACCGTGCAAGCCACCCGAGAAGCGATACGCCGATTCGCGCTCATCCTTGTTGAACTTGCCGCCGGCGTGCAGGCGGGTGAACACCACCTCGACCGTGGGCACCTGTTCGAGCGGGTGGATTTCGACCGGAATGCCCCGCCCGTCGTCCTCGACGCTGACCGAATGGTCAGCGTGCAGCGTCACCGCGATCCGCTTGCAGAAGCCGCCCAGCGCCTCGTCGGCAGCGTTGTCGATCGCTTCCTGGATGATGTGCAGCGGGCAATCGATGCGCGTGTACATCCCGGGACGATGGCGCACCGGCTCCAGCCCCTTGAGAACGGCGATCGATTCTGCGGTGTAGCTCATTAAGCTGATTTCTCCAGCTGGCCGCCTGGTGCCAGACCGGGCCGAATACAAAAACGCCAGAACAGAGCCTGGCGCGTTGGGGTATCGAGCTGCAGAGTGTACTACCGAATACGGGCGAAGCGATCGATATGGCACGCGATCGCTTCTTGAAACGTGCAGTTACTCAGGTCATAGATCGGGCTTTGCTGATTGGGACGCCAGGGCAGACGCCGAGCGCACGCGCAATTCTGGGCCAAAAAAATCGCAGCAAACCGCTTGGCCCGGAAGCCTGCCCAAGAGCGAAGCAAGTTTCGTAAGACGTCAGACGTGACCGCGCTCCGGGATGAAAAAACCCCGCTTGAGCGGGGTTTCTTTCACAGGGCCGGACGCTCAAGCGCTGCGCCTGCGGCGACGGAACCCCAGTCCAGCCAAGCCGAAACCGAGCAGCGCGATGGAGGACGGCTCGGGAACATCGCCGTCGGAAATCACGCTACCCCCAAATGCTGCCCATTGAAAGTTGACGGTCAACGGGGTGTGCTTGTTTTCCACGAACACATTCCCCGGATCGGTGCCAACCGGGACCGTGCCGAGCGAACCCGTCGTCAGGTCTGAGATGAATTCCGCACGGATGCTCGCCTCGAATCCGTCGTCGTTGATGGTGTAATGGAGAATGTCGCTGATCAGGTCCGTCGTCCCCCACTCGACCAGATAAATGGTCCTGTCAATGCTGCTGATACTGCCGCTTAACGATATCCACCGCCCGTCGAAGACCACCGGGCTGGCACTCTCGGGAACCACCACAGTGCCACCGGCACCTACGCCACAACGGCCCATGGAAACGGCGTTACGCTAGCGCCAAACTCGAAGTCGCACACACCGACGCTAATGAACCCTTCCACAGCCGCATCGTCGAAGGTCAGCGCGGCGGCATTGGCCCCCGTGGAAACTGCCATGGTCATGCCGACGGCCAGCGCTACTGATGCAGCAATTTTGCCAAGATTCTTGACTCTCATGTCACGGTCCTCCCCTACAAAGTTAGCAGCAATCGAATTTCAGTCGACTATCACCAAGAGGAAACGCTGATGATTGGTTCGTGTCGTACCGTGTCGACGTTGTAAGCAGAATACATGCCAAAAGCCAAAACTTTTTATATATCCATAGTTTAAATTATCCCTTTATACAAGAATGGCTAAAGATGTGTAAAATTTCCCGACAAAATCAGTACACCTTCTGCCGACAACCTCCCCCACCGGAACCCAAGAGCGTTACATTTGTTTTGCAATCAAATACTTGACAAACAAAAACACGGTGTAGTTTTTTCCGACAGTCAGCCGAAACCCGGAGATGGCGTATCGAGGTGCGGAGTGTCCTAGCGATGCGCCTGCGGTGTTAGCCGGTCACTGGCCCGGCACCCGTCTATCGCCGCAGGTTCCGTTGGGCATTGTCCCAGGCGGAGCGCACTCCAGCGGTGCTGTCTCAAGACGACAGCCCGATCACGGGTAGGGGCAGACATGACCATGGCGGGAGAGATAGTCGAAGACGTTTGGTCCAAGGGCTCTCCACAATGCAGAATCAACACGCGACTGAATCAGCTGCTGATGAGTACCCAGGAGTTCCCGTGATTGCTTACTTCGGTAGAGGCGAACGCTAACGCCATAGTTTCCGCAGCGGATGGTGTCGACCAAGGGCGAGAGAAGGAACACATCGATCACCTTGACCTGCCCGGGGCCACTGTCATCAATCTTTGCTTGCGCGAGCAGAGGCCTTGCTGCGTCGGACGGGTTCTCGAACTCTGCCTCAATGACCGCACCCACCGGCACGTCGTCATGAACCTGGAGAGCAAGGGTGAAGCCGTAGGCGTAGTTGGGCGGTTGCCCTGGGCGCCATTCGCAGCTCACGCCGACACCACGCGTGCGCATGTAGCGGGAGGCCTCATTTGACGGCAAAGGGCCGAGCCCGCTCGGCCGTGGGATGCCTTCGGTGCGATCGGCGGCGAGCCGCTGCGCCAGCATTTCCTCGACGGCCTGTTGCTCCCGGCGCATGCGCTGCTTCGCGTCTTCAACCTGTTGCGGCGTTGGCAGTGGCGGACACTGAATCTCGGTTGCTTTGACGGCGTGCGAAGGCACATCGGTGTAGTGGATCCGGCCCTGCTGATCCGTCCAGCGGTACACATTCTGCGCATGCACGCTGCCGATCAGCGTTAACAAAATGGATAGGCTTAAGCATCGTCGCATCCTGCTCCTCCCCTCACCAAGAACATTGAAGGACGGGGGAAAGGCTCGGTTCCAACATTCCAATACCTTCTCGTGACGCCCACGCGCACCAGCCTCACCCAGTATTGTTCTGCGTATGCTCGGCAGCCTTTCGCGTCGCATTGCGTGCCGACGGACCGGCAATCGAGCAACGAAAACGCTGTGACTCACCGCTGACGACTTTTCGCGCGTCTCCGGTGTTTTCTCTGCCGTTGCCTCAAGCGCTCTCCGCAAGCCAGGCATCGCGCGGCAGGTCGTCGATCCCCGGGGAAATCAGAAAGCGCGTGATTGCCGCAGGATTCATCAGACCGATGCCGCCGTGCGCCAGTCGGTAGTTCATCACCGGGCGTTCGAGGAAGCTGGTCAGATTCATCAGGCGCTCGGCCAGCGCGGCCTTGCGAACGCCCTCCGCAAGCGTATGCAGCACGTGTCCGCCTTCGAAGAAGAAATCGATCCGCACCTTGAAGCGCTCGCCTTCGAACCAGCCGCTGAAAGGTTCCGCGAGTTGCTCCGGCTTCAGCACCGTCAACTCCAGGTTGAGAGGGCTCGCCACATAGGCACTCAGATCCTTCGCTGCTTCAAACTCGACGCAGGCAATCGACGCCCGCGCGAAGACCTCGGTCTGTGCCGCCGAGCCGATGATCAGTGGCTTCCCGGAAAACATCTGGCTGCTGCGCCTGAGGCTGTCGACGGTGTGCTCGATGGCGGCCTCGTCGGTCTGCAGGAAGCGCCGGGCACGGTTGGCAGTTGTAATGACCGTAATGCCGATCGCCATGTCGAACCCCCCCTCAAAGTAGATGATTGCGCGCGCTCACTCGCCGCCGCGATTCTTGCCCTGCACCCACAGCACGTCGCCTGTATCCGCCGCCTTGTTCAGCGCACGACCGAGGACGAACATCAGGTCAGACAGGCGATTCAGGTACTTGCGCGCAAAGTCCGAGACCTGCTCGGCGGTCGCCAGATGGACGATCTGGCGCTCGGCGCGACGACAGACGGTGCGCGCCAGATGCGCGAAGGCGGCGGCCCGCGTGCCGCCGGGGAGAATGAAATCCTTGAGCGGCAAGAGATCTTCGTTGAACTGCTCCACCAGCGCTTCGAGTCGGCCGATCTGCGCAGCACCGATCATGTTCGTTCCCGGAATGCACAGTTCGCCGCCGAGATCGAAGAGGTCGTGCTGAATGCTGGTCAGCGCCTGACGGATGACATCCGGCATGTCTTCGGTGAGCAGGACGCCGATCACCGAATTGAGTTCGTCGACCTGCCCCATGGTCTCGATGCGCAGGCTGTCCTTGGCCACCCGGCTGCCGTCACCAAGGCCGGTGGTGCCGGCGTCGCCGGTACGGGTAACGATTTTCGAGAGGCGATTGCCCATGCTGGCGTTCCTGATCAAAATAAGCGCGATTATAGCCGAAGGAGATTTCGTGACCGCGCCATCGCTGCAGCTGAGTGCCAACCTCAGCTTTCTGTTCACCGACAGCCCCTTCGAGGAGCGCTTCGCACGCGCGGCGCGCGCCGGTTTTCACGGCGTCGAGTACATGTTCCCCTATGCCTGCGACGCAGGGGAGTTGTCCCGGCTGCTGCGCGAGCATCGGCTGCAACAGGTTCTCCATAACCTGCCGGCGGGCGACTGGGACGCCGGCGAGCGCGGCATTGCCTGCCTGCCCGGACGGGAGAGCGAGTTCCGCGAGGGCGTCGAGCAGGGAATCGACTACGCGCGCCAGCTCGGCTGCTCGCAGCTCAACTGCCTGGCCGGCGTGGCACCCGATGCCGTCCCCGCTGAAACGGTCCGCGAGACCTTCAAGGACAACCTTCGGCATGCGGCCGGACGCCTTGCTGCCAATGGTATCCGCCTGCTGATCGAGCCGATCAACAGCCGCGTCGACGTCCCCGGTTTTTGGCTCGATACGCCGAGCAAAGCGACTGCTCTGATGGCCGAAATGGCGGAAGAAAACCTCTGGCTGCAGTACGACATCTACCACGCACAGATCATGGAAGGCGATCTGGCGCGGACAATCGAGGCCAACGTCGATCGCATTGCGCATGTGCAGCTGGCCGACAACCCCGGGCGGCACGAGCCGGGAAGCGGCGAGATCAACTACCCTTTCCTGTTCGCCCTGCTTCACCGTCTCGGCTACCGCGGCTGGCTGGGTTGCGAGTATCGCCCCCTGCTCCCGGATACCGACAGCGGGCTGGCCTGGGCAAGCGCCTGGCTGGGCAGGTAGCGACCGGCGTTCGGCTTGTCAGCTCTCGCCGAAGACCTTGCAGAAGCGCAGTTCCTCGGGATAAGGGAAAAAATCCTCTACGTGGCCGGCGCGGATCTTCTCCTGCGCCGTCTGCCAGAATTTCACGTCGAGCAGCGCACGATGGTACTTGAGGAAGGCCGAGCGCACTTTCGGCGACCCGAGCAGGAACCTGGCAAATTCCTCGGGAAAGACGTCGTGGCGGCCAACCGAGTACCAGGGCTCGTTGGACATCTCCATTTCCGGGTACGGTGCTTCCGGAATGACGCGGAAATTGGTGTCGGTCATGTATTCGATTTCGTCGTAGTCGTAGAAGACGACGCGGTTGTAGCGCGTCACGCCGAAGTTCTTCCAGAGCATGTCGCCCGGGAAAATGTTGGCGCAGGCCAGTTCGCGAATGGCGTTCCCGTACTCGAGCACGGCGTGGTCGATCTCCTCGGGTGTCGCCTCGTCGAGATAGATGTTCAGCGGTGTCAGCCGGCGTTCGATATACACGTGCTTGATCACCAGATCCTCGCCATCCTCCTCGATCAGCGACGGCGCAAGCGTGCGCAGCGCGTCCAGCAACTCGGCCGAGAAGCGCTCCTTGGGAAGCGCCACATGCGAAAACTCCAGCGAGTCTGCCATGCGACCAACCCGGTCGACCTGTTTGACCAGCAGGTACTTGCGCTTGACGGTGGCACGGTCCATTTCCTTGGAAGCGCCGAAGACGTCCTTGATCAGCTTGAAAACGTAGGGATACGACGGCAGCGTGAACACCAGCATCACCAGTCCGGCGATTCCCGGTGCGATCGTGAACTGATCCTGCGAGTGACGAAGGTGCTGCTTGAGATCGCGGAAGAACAGGATCTTCCCCTGCTTGCCGAGGCCGAGCATGGTGTATATCTCGGACGGGGGCTTGTTCGGCATGATGCTGCTCAGGAAATGCACGTATCCCGACGGCACCTCCATATCGACCATGAAATAAGCCCGCGACAACGAGAACAGCACGCTGAGCAGCAGGCGGTCGAGCAGGATCGTGTCCAGCACCAGCCTGCCTTCCGGCGTATGCAGGACCGGCACCGCGAAGGGAAACTCGTGATGGCCGTTGATTGCCTTGCCGAAGACGTAGGCGCCCTTGTTGCGATAGAAGGCGGAGTGAAGGACACGGATTTGTGCGTTGGCCTCGGCCTGCGGCCACTCGCCGAGACTTTTCCGGCAGGTGCGCATGATGAAGTCGACGTCGCGATCGAGATCTTCGAAGGGGCGTTGCCAGGCGAAGTCCACAATCACCTGCTTGATCGTCGCGCGCAGGCCACACTGCACCGGATAGTAGCTGCGGTAGGTTGGCGGATCCGCCTGGATGTACTCGGTCGACGCGGCCGGACGCGCGAAGATGTAGTCGTTGTTGAAATAGGTCCGGGCGAGAATCTTCGAACACACCGAGTTGAAGAAGGTCTCGGCGAGTTCAGGCTGTTTGTGGTTGATCAAATGTCCGATGTAGAGCAGCTTGAGCTGCTGCCAGGTGGCATCGTCGATAGACGCGGCGCCGAAGTCGGCGGCGAGCAGTACGGCGGTCTCGTTGACGCGCTCGTCGTAGGAACGGATCCGCTCGCGAACGGCCAGATGGACTCCCTTCCAGTCTGCCGCTTCAAACAGGGCCTTGGCTTCCCGGCCATAGCGGCGGATCAGCTGATAGTGGCGGTTGAAACCATCGATCATGGCCTCGGCGATACGCGCAGCGAGCACGTTTTCTACAGTGGAAATGTCCATAAGGCCTGCGCGGCTGGTTTGTCTTGGAACGATTGTAGCATTCGGCGCTGCGCGGCCCGGCAAGCCGCGCCGGCCGTCCGCAGGCAGCCGCCAATCATGCGGGCGCCGGCGCGCACCTTCCCGGTGCCTGAACGGGCTGGCAAATCGCCCCGCTTTGCGACATAATCGCGTGCGGTGCCGCAGGAGAATCTGCTTCGTTCAGATCCTTCGTGCCCACATAGGCAACCCAGTCCGATCCGCCGGTCCCGAACTACCGTATAGCGCTGCAAAGCGCCGGCGCCGGTACGCGAGTCGGATACAACCACACCACACTATATGGAGTTGGCATGAGCGCAAGTCTGATCAAAGTTCCACAAGGCGGCCAGAAGATCATTCCGGGGCAAGCTGTCCCGGACAATCCGATCATTCCGTTCATCGAAGGCGACGGGATCGGTATCGACATTACGCCGGTGATGATCAAGGTCGTCGATGCGGCCGTTGCCAAGGCGTACGGTGGCCAGAAGAAGATCGCCTGGATGGAAGTGTATGCGGGCGAGAAGTCGACCCAGATGTACGGCTCCGATGTCTGGTTGTCGGCCGAGACACTCGACACGCTCAAGGAGTACTCGGTTTCGATCAAGGGACCGATGACCACCCCGGTCGGTGGCGGCATCCGTTCGCTGAACGTCGCCCTGCGCCAGGAACTCGACCTCTACCAGTGCGTCCGCCCGATCCAGTACTTCCGTGGCGTCCCGTCGCCGCTCAAGGATCCCTCGAAGACCAATATGGTGATCTTCCGCGAGAACACCGAGGACATCTACGCCGGCATCGAATTCCTCTCCGGCTCGGCGGAAGCCAAGAAGGTGATCAAGTTTCTGCAGGACGAGATGGGCGTCAAGAAGATCCGTTTCCCGGAGACCTCGGGTATCGGCATCAAGCCGATTTCCAGGGAAGGCACAGAGCGGCTGGTACGTGCCGCCATCAAGTACGCGATCGCCAACAAGCGCAAGTCGGTGACGATTGTGCACAAGGGCAACATCATGAAGTTTACCGAAGGTTCGTTCCGCGACTGGGCGTACGACCTGGCCAGGACCGAATTCGGTGGCGTCGAACTCGACGGTGGGCCGTGGCTCAAGCTGCCTCAGGGCATCATCATCAAGGACTCGATCGCCGACGCCTTCCTGCAGCAGATCCTGCTGCGCCCGGCCGAATACGACGTGATCTGCACCACCAACCTGAACGGCGACTACATTTCCGACGCACTCGCCGCGCAGGTCGGCGGCATCGGCATCGCGCCAGGCGCCAACATCTCGGACCTCTATGCCTGCTTCGAAGCAACGCACGGCACGGCACCGAAGTACGCGGGGCTCGACAAGGTCAATCCCGGTTCGCTGATCCTGTCTGCCGAAATGATGCTCCGTCATCTGGGCTGGATCGAAGCCGCCGATTTGATCGTCAAGTCGATGGAAGCCGCGATTGGCGACAAGGTCGTAACCTATGACTTCGCGCGCCTGATGGATGGCGCGACCGAAGTCTCGTGCTCGGCTTTCGGCGACGCGATGATCGAGCGCATGTAGGCAGGCAACTGCTCCCGTCATAGAGGCGCCGCAAGGACAAGGCCCCCGCAAGGGGGCTTTGTTGTTTCGTGAGCGAAGCGCGCAACGAGGATTTCATGCACATGACGACATCGACCAAACCGCTGACCGGACTGAAGATCATCGAACTCGGCAGCCTGATTGCCGGCCCATTCGCCGCAAGGATCATGGCCGAGTTCGGTGCCGAGGTGATCAAGATAGAATCGCCTGATGGCGGCGACCCCCTGCGCAAGTGGCGAAAGCTCTATCAGGGCACCTCGCTCTGGTGGTACCTGCAGTCGCGCAACAAGAAATCGGTGACGGTCAATCTCAAGCATCCCGCCGGCCGCGAGATCATTCACAGGCTGGCCGCCGAGGCCGACATCGTGGTCGAGAACTTCCGCCCCGGGGTGCTTGAAAAGCTCGACCTGGGCTGGGAAACGCTTTCGGCAATCAATCCCGGGCTGGTCATGCTCCGTCTCTCGGGTTTTGGCCAGAGCGGCCCGCTGGCGCAACAACCCGGATTCGGCGCCATCGGCGAATCGATGGGTGGACTGCGCTACGTCACCGGCTTCCCCGACCGGCCGCCGGTCAAGACCGGCATCTCGATCGGCGACTCGATCGCTGCGCTGTGGGGCGTCATCGGGACGCTGATGGCCTTGCGTCACAAGGAGCACGGAGGCAAGGGACAGGTCGTCGATGTCGCACTGTACGAAGCGGTGTTCGCGATGATGGAATCGCTGTTACCGGAGTTCGATGTCTTCGGATTCATCCGGGAACGTACCGGCAACATCATGCCCGGCATCACGCCGTCGAACACGCACTCGACCCTGGATGGCAGGCACGTAACCATAGGTGCCAACGGCGACGCGATCTTCAAACGCCTGATGCTGGCCATCGGCCGTGACGACCTGGCCAGCGACGACCAGCTCGCCGACAATGCCGGCCGCGACGCGCGTCGAGACGAGCTGTACGCGGCTATCGACCGCTGGGTGGCGGCGCGGGCCGAAAGCGAGGTATTGCGCGTGCTGGCCGCTGCCGACGTCCCCGCCTCGCGGGTATACTCGGCCGCCGACATCGTCGCCGACCCGCAGTACCTGGCCCGGCAGATGATCGAAACCGCCACCCTGCCCGACGGCCGGGCGTTCAAGATCCCGGGCATTGTCCCGAAATTGTCGGAAACACCGGGAAGCACCGAGTGGCTGGGACCCGTACTCGGCGAGCACACGGAGGAAACGCTGCAGCAGCTCGGCTACTCGGCCGACGCCATCAGGGCCCTGCGCGACGCCGGCACCGTCTCGCTCGGCGCGTCCGGCCCGCAGCCTTGAGCCTGATCAGGCGAACTCGTACGCCAGTCGTGCAATGCTTCCTCGCCAGTAGGGCCGTGGCCCCTGCGGCAACAACCAGCGCACCTCGCCACGCATCGGCACCCACATGCCATCGCGCTGCTGATGATCGAACCACAGCCCCTCCCAGGGCAGCGTAACGATCTTGCCGCCCACCAGGCGGCCGCGTGCGTCTGCACGTACCGACTCGATCAGTCCCTGGTCGTTGAAGCAGAACAACAGCGTCGCACTGACCTCGCCATCATTCAGCGTCGCCCGTGCCGAGCGTTCGTCGACTGCCTGCCACTGCACCCCCTGGCTGGGCAACAGCGCGGTCGGATAGCAGGCAGCCTCGGCCAGAAAGCGCATCAGTTCGGCCTGCGCCATATCGCCCTTCCCCTGCAGCCTGGCCAGCGAGGTCAGTCCGAACAGCGCCAGGTGCAGTGTCCCTTCACCGGCGACGTAGGCGTCATAAACATGCACCGGAAGTCCCGGAAAGACCGCCACGCGCGCATCCCAGACGAATCCCGGCCGGCGCGCGAGGATGCGCTGTCCGGAGGAAAACGTCTTCCACCGGTACGCACCCTTGTCGGCGATGTTCAGGGTTCCCGCGTGCTCGACATCGACCGCAGCGATCATCGGCTGGCCCGCCGTCAGGGCGACGCGAAAATAGCGCTGAACGGGAACCGGCAAACCCGCCAGCTCGCGGACATCGAAGCACGCCGGCACAATCGCCTGCCGTCCTGCGGCAAGGCGTTTCTGCAAGCCGCGCGCCAGCCACGACCAGCGTGCAGCCCCCAGCATTGCCACGCCGACGTAGGCCAGCACCGCAAGGAAAAGGATTATCAGCAGCAATTCCATTCCGATCGTTCCTCTCAGGATCATCGATTTCGCAACGGCTGGCCGGCAAGGGCGGGGCGGCTCGGTTGCCTGTGCCACGAGCCAGTCAGCGACCCGGGCATTATGCCATCAAGCTGGTCGCGGCGACCGCCCAGCCAGGGGCGCGGCCCGCCTCCGGGCAAAGCGGCAGCTTTGCCACCTCGGCAGCGACTGCTCTCGCGATGGCCCGTGCCGTGCATATCGGTATACCATCTGGCTCCCGTCCCAACGGATCGACAGATGGCAGACAGCGAAAGACACGCCCACAGCACGGCCGAACAAACGTCACGCGCGCGGCGCGAGCTGGCGTACTTCTTCGGCGCGCTGCGCTTCTTCACACGGCTGCCGGTACCGGCCTGGGTCGCTCACAGCAGCGAGGCGCTCGACCGCGCGGCACGCTATTTTCCGGCGGTCGGTCTGCTGGTAGGCGCCATCGCCGCACTGGTCTTCATGGTCAGCAGCCAGATCTGGCCGACCACTCTGGCAGTGCTGGCGGCAATGGCCAGCAGTATCTACCTGACCGGCGCGTTTCACGAAGACGGCTGGAGCGACATGGTCGACGGTTTCGGCGGCGGCTGGGACAAGCCCCAGATCCTGCGCATCATGAAGGATTCACGCATCGGCAGTTTTGGCGCCGTCGCGCTGGTGATGCTGCTGCTGGCCCGCTTCTCGGCGCTGATCGCGTTCGATCCGCCGATCATTCCCGCGGTGCTGCTGGCTGGACATGCCGTCTCGCGCTTCGCGTCGACGACGCTCCTGCGCGCCCTCGACTACGTTCGTGACGAGGGCAAGGCGAAGCCGCTGGCGACCCGCATCGCTTGGCGCGAGCTCGCCTTTGCCGGCCTCACGAGCTTGCTGCCACTCCTGTTGTTGCCCGCGCTGCCGGTCATTCTCGGCTGCCTCTTCGCGGCCCTGGCGACTCTCTGGCTGGCGCACATGTTCCGGCGCCAGATCGGCGGTTATACCGGCGATTGCCTTGGCGCCACGCAGCAGTTCTCCGAAGTGGCGTTCTACGCCGGGCTGCTGTGCAGCTTTTCCTGATCCGCCATCCGCGGCCGCAGCTCGCCGCTGGCGTCTGCTACGGCCAGCTCGACGTCGAGGCCGACGTTCCACAGGCACTTGCCGAACGCCTGCTCGCGCTGTTGCCCGCAGACACACCGGTGATCTCCAGCCCGCTGCGGCGCGCCCGCCAGCTGGCCTATGCCCTGCACCCGCAAGCGCTGGTCGACGCGCGGCTGATGGAGATCGACTTCGGCCGATGGGAAGGTCTCCCCTGGAGCAAGATCGACCGCCAGCTGCTCGACGCCTGGGCGGCGGACCTGTTGCACTTCGTGCCGCCTGGCGGTGAATCGGTGGCCATGCTGCAGGCGCGCGTCGTCGACTGCCTGGCCAGCCTGCGCGGACCGCGCACGGCAGTGGTCACTCACGCCGGCGCGATCCGTGCAGCCCTTGGTCACTGGCTGCAACTGCCGATCGGCGAGTGGAGCCGGCTGCCAGTCGACTTCGGCAGCATCACGCTGCTCGAGGTCGACAGCACGGGCGCCGGGCAGCGGGTGGATAGCCGACAACAAGCTGCGCGGCATGCGCGATCGACTCCGGGGACCCTGCACTATGTCAACCGCTGCGCGCCGCAAGGCGCTGCGACGGTCGTCGGCGGGCGCACTCACCCGCGCGGGTGATGCACGGCGTGCAGACTCTTCAGGCGTTCGCGGGCGACGTGCGTATAGATCTGCGTCGTCGAGATATCCGAGTGGCCGAGGAGCATCTGCACGACGCGCAGATCGGCACCATGATTGAGCAGGTGCGTCGCGAAGGCGTGGCGCAGCACATGCGGAGAGAGCCGGGCCGGATCCATGCCGGCGTGCAGCGCGTAGCGCTTGATCAGCTGCCAGAAAGCCTGCCGGCTCATTGCCGCGGCGCGCGCGGTGACGAACAGGTCGTCGCTCTGCCGCCCGGCGAGCAGCGCGCGCCGGCCTTCGGCGAGATGACGTCGCAGCCAGTCGCGGGCCACCTCGCCAAGCGGTACGATGCGTTCCTTGCCGCCCTTGCCGAACACCCGCAGCACACCCATGTCGAGATTGACTTCGTGCACCTTGAGTCCGACCAGCTCGGAGACGCGCAGGCCGGTGGCGTAGAGCGTCTCGAGCATCGTTCGATCTCGCTGACCGAGCGTCGTCCCGGTCGGTGGCGCTTCCAGCAGGCGATCGACCTGCAGCTCGGAGAGCACTTTCGGCAGTCGTGACGGCTTCGCCGGCATGGCGATCTTCAGTGTTGGATCGCTGCTGCGCCGGCCACGCGCCTGCAGATGGCGATAGAAGCGGCGCAGGGTCGACAGGTAGCGCGCCTGCGAAGACGCACGCAGCGTTTGCGAGAGCGTTGCCACGAAGTGCAGCAGCGTTGCCTCGTCGATCGCGCACAGGCTGCCCAGCCGACGCTCGCCGAGCCAGGCGGCGAGCTGCAGCAGGTCGCTGCGATAGCTGGCCAGCGAAGCCTTGGCCAGTCCGTCCTCCAGCCACAGCGCGTCGCAGAACGAATCGATCTCGACGAGATCGGCGGGATCGGCGTCAGCAGCCTTCATGCGCCAGCAGCCAGCGCTTGACGTCGAGCAGGAAGCCACCGTTCTGCCGGGCGAAGCCGCCCAGCCCGCCACCGCTGGCCAGGACGCGATGACAGGGGACGACGACCGGAAAGGGATTCGCGCCGCAGGCCTGGCCGACGGCCCGTGGGGCGTTGTGCAAGGTCCTGGCGATATCGCCGTAGGCACGCGTCTGGTGCGTTGGGATGGCGGCGATCTGCTCCCAGACACGGCGCTGAAAAGGCGTTCCCGAGGGACGCAGTGGCAAGCCGAAGGAAAACGCTGCGTCGGCGAGGTAGGCGGCGAGCTGGCGGGCCGTCTCGGCAGCCAGCGCGTTCCTCGCTGCTAGCGCGGGCCCTGCCGGCAGGAAGACGATGCGCTGTACTTCGTCTTCGTCACAACATACGCCGAGGCAGAACCCCGGCGCCGCGATCACCGCCTGGAAATGCGGCTGAACACTGCTGCCGATCACCGCCACTCAGGCCGCCTTGCCGAGCAGTGCCTGCTTCAGGTCATCCTGCGCCGGCTTGCTGCCAAGCCATATCTTCAACAGCGCCCGGTAGAAGTCCTCGCCCGCGATCTCCTTGCCTTTCACCTGCCCGTTGACCGTCAGACGCGTACCGCTGTCCGGCAGCCAGTCGATGACGATGGTCGTACCCTCCCGGGCTTCACCGATCGCCAGCATCACGTCGGTGAGCTGCTTCAGGCGATCCTTCAGACCTGCCATCTCGGCGTCCGTATGGTTGTTGGCCATGCCTTCCTGCAGGGCTTCGACGAACTGCTGTGCGGTAAGATCGCGCAACAGGGTGATCGCAATCCGCTTGCCGCCACTGGCCGCCAGAACCGCCTCGGCGTCCGTACTTTTCTGTGGCAGATAGAGAGCCATTGCATAGACCTTGAAGAAAACCTTCTTGCGCAGGCCCGCCCCGTTGGCCACCAGTTCGGCGTTGCCGACACGGGTCTTGTCATCGAACTTCACACCGGCCACTTCGACCGCCGTCGCCAGCTGGCAGAACAGGGCGGCAATGGCCGCCATCAGCAGTTGTTTCATCGTCTCTCCTTCGCGTTGCCGCTCGTTGTTCAGAAAGCACCGGCCGCCTGTCGGCGGCGGCCGGACCCCGCTCAGCTACGTACCTCTCCGTTACCGAGGACGATCCACTTCTGGCTGGTCAGACCTTCGAGACCGACCGGGCCGCGCGCGTGAATCTTGTCGGTCGAGATGCCGATCTCGGCACCGAGACCGTACTCGAAGCCATCCGCAAAACGCGTCGAGGCGTTGACCATCACCGACGCCGAGTCGACTTCACGCAGGAAACGCATCGCGGAAGTATAGTTTTCGCTGACGATGGCGTCGGTGTGATGCGAACCGTAGCGATTGATGTGCTCGATCGCTTCGTCGATTCCGGCGACGACCTTGACCGATATGATCGGCGCCAGGAACTCGGTCGCGTAATCCGCATCGCTGGCTGGCCTGGCCGCCACAACCAGATCCAGTGTTTCCGGGCAACCGCGAATCTCGACGCCCTTCTCGATCAACATCGCGGCGATCGCCGGCAGCAGCTCGACGGCGAGCGAACGCGCCAGCAGCAGAGACTCGGCGGTATTGCAGGTGCCGTAGCGCTGCGTCTTCGAATTCTCGACGATCTGCAGCGCCTTCTCCGGATCGGCATCATCGTCGATGAAGACATGGCAGTTGCCGTCGAGGTGCTGGATCATGGGCACGCGTGACTCGGCCAGCAGTCGCGAGATCAGGCTCTTGCCACCACGCGGAACGATTACATCGACATGCTCGCGCATGCTGATCAGATGGCCGACGGCGGCACGGTCGGTGGTCTCGACCACCTGCACGGCAGTCGGTGGCAAACCGGCGCTGGCCAGCCCCTCGTGGACCAGCGCGGCAATCGCCCGGTTGCTGCAAATCGCTTCGGAGCCACCGCGCAGGATCGCCGCGTTGCCCGACTTCAGACACAGCGCGGCGGCATCGGCGGTGACGTTCGGGCGCGCCTCGTAGATGATGCCGACGACCCCCAGCGGCACCCGCATCCGGCCGACCTGGATACCACTCGGGCGGAATTTCAGGCCGCTGATCTCGCCGACCGGATCGTCCAGCGCGGCAACCTGCTCGACACCTTCAGCCATCGCCGCAAGGCCTTTTGCCGAGAGTGTCAGACGATCGAGCAGGGCCGCCTCGAGGCCAGCGGCGCCGGCCGCCGCCAGGTCATCAGCATTGGCGGCCAGCAGAACGCCGGCGTCGCGCCGGATGGCCGTGGCGATGGCGCGCAGCGCCTGGTTCTTGGCATTGCTGTCGGCACGCGCGATGGCCCGCGACGCTGCCCGCGCCTGCCTGCCGACGCTATGCATGTACTGCTCGATATTCATGAAGTCTTCCTGATGTGCAAACCGGCCGGCAACGCTGCGAAGCACCGCGCAATCGTCCTGCTGGCAGCCGCAAGGCCCCGTAAGGCACTAAAACGCTGGCTTTGCCGAAGCGCTGCTGGGACAATGGCAGGCTGCTGTGACGCGGTCGATGGTCGATTCCGGATTATAGGCATCGACGGCGTGCAGGGGTCAACGGAACCACCGCAAAGAATTGCACTCTGAGGGCTATTCCTCACTCTCACCGGCCCGCATCGATCATGAAACGAAAACTGATTCTGCCTACCGAGGTAAAAGTGTGTGCTACCTGCAGCTACTGGGATGGACAGCGCAAGGTCGATACCGAGCTTCGCCTGGTGGTGATCAGCGAGAGTTGCGTGGGAGACTGCCTGGTGCAAAGCAAACAGTCGCCGGCGCTCAATGATGTCCGCGCTGAAAGCGATGCCTGCTCCTGGGAGCACCTGGCACCGGACGAGGTCCCGGAAGGTCTCCAAGGTGGCGGCTCGGCCTGAAACGGAAAGGCGGCCGCGCAGGCGTCTCAGCTGTCAGCCGAGCGCAATTCCCAGGCCCAGGCGCAGGAACTCGTCCCACACATCGCCGCTTTCCAGGCCCTTGATCATGCGGTCGATGCGTGCCGCGTGCGCCAGCGAAGCCTTCGCGCGACGGCCGTCTACCCGTCGCAGTGCGGCCCGGATCTGCGTCTGGCGAGGACCCCAGACGCGCGCCTCCCTGAACAGCGCTGCGAGGGGCTGGCGCCCCTCGAGACCGGCGTTGATCTGCGCCAGGGCGCGCACCTCCTCGGTCATCGCCCAAAGCACCAGTGGCGGTGCCTCACCCTCCTGCTGCAAACCGTCGAGGCTGCGGGTCAGGCGCGGCAGGTCGCCGGCCAGCATCGCTTCGCGCATCCCGTCAAGGTCATAGCGTGCGACATCGAGCACCGCATCGCGAATCTGCTCGAGGCTCAGCCGACCCGACGGGTAGAGAACTTCCAGCTTGAGGATTTCCTGATGCGCGGCCAGCAGATTGCCCTCGACGCGCTCGGCAATGAAACGCAGGCCGTCGGCATCGGCGCTCTGCTGCTGCCGGCCGAGGCGACCGGCGATCCAGGCCGGCAGTTCGGCAAGCCCTGGCGGAATCGGTTTGACCACCACGCCGGCCGCTGCCAGCGCAGCAACCCAGGCGGCCTTCTCCTCCCGCCAGTCGGCGCCCGTCATGGTCACCAGCAGCAGCGCATCCGGAGAGGGGCGCGCGCCGTAAGCCTGCAGCGCCGCGCTGCCGTCGCGCCCCGGCTTGCCGGTCGGCAGGCGCAGGTCGATCAGCTTGCGACCCGCGAACAACGACATGCTGCCGGCCGCGTGATAGAGATCGTTCCAGTTGAAACCGGCGCTGGCAACGAGCACTTCGCGCTCGTCGAAACCACGGCGGCGCGCAGCGGCGCGAATCGCGTCGGCCGCTTCGATGACCAGCAGCGGCTCGTCGCCATGGACCAGATAGACCGGCTTGAGATCGCGTTCGAGATGTGCGGCGAGCTGCTCGCCCTTGAGCTGCATGCGGCCCGTCCGTTACTCGGCAGCGGCTGGCCTGACCGGTTTGCCCGCCGCCAGCCGGCGCATCAACTGGTGCACCAGATCATCCTCCATGTTTCGCCAGAGCAGGGTTTCCTCCTGCTGTTTGGCGAGCACGTTGGAGTCGTCGTAGGTCAGGTCGCGGATCAGTTCGATCTGCCCTGGCTCGACCAGATTGCGCCCCTTGTTGTCGATCACCCGATAGGTATAGAGGTAACGCAGACGCACTTCGCTGACCCGACCGGTGCCCGACACCGAGAGAATCACCCGGTCACGGTACTCGGCGCCAGGCGCGAAAATCGCCTGCGCATCGTTTGGGGTCAGCGCCAGGCGCGTCGAGGACGAGCGGATGGCGCGCCTGAGGTCGGCACCGGTCACCGAATACTCGGGCATCGACAGATACAGACTCTCGTAGGGCAGCGAATACGAACCACGCAACTCGAAACCGCAACCGGCCAGCAGCGCCAGGAACAGCGGAACTGCGGGGGCCAGCAGGCGGGATGGCAGTGCCAGGGGCATCGGACTCTTCCTCGAGGTCTCAGGCGACGATGTTGACCAGACGGCCGGGAACGACAATCAGCTTCTTCGGCACGGCGCCCGCCAGGTGTTTGTCCGCCGCTTCGCAGCCCAGTGCAGCCGCTTCGATGCTCGCCCGGTCCGCGCCTGCCGGCACCCGCAGGCTGCCCCGCAACTTGCCGTTGATCTGCAGCATCAGTTCGATTTCTTCCTGCACCAGGGCCTCTGCGTCGGGCGTCGGAAACGCCTGCCTGCCGGCCGTGCAGCCGGGACTGAGCGCTGCATAGAGCGCTTCGCAGATATGCGGCACGATCGGGTTGAGCATCAACACCACGGCTTCAAGCGTTTCCTGCCTGACGGCGCGAACGGCGGCCGTGTCGCCAGCCACCCGGTTGTACGCGTTGAGCAACTCCATCACCGCTGCAATGGCGGTATTGAACTGCTTGCGGCGACCATAGTCATCGGCGACCTTGCCGATCGTCTGATGCAACTGGCGACGCAGGGCTTTCAGCTCCGGCGTCAGTGCCGACAGCTCATCGTCGCCGGCCGGTGGCAGTGGGCCCGCCCCGAGATGCTCGAAAACGGTTCGCCAGAGACGCTTGAGAAAACGGAAGGCGCCCTCGACGCCGGCGTCGGACCACTCCAGCGACTGGTCGGGCGGGCTGGCAAACATGATGAACAGGCGTGCCGTGTCGGCACCGAACTGGTCGATCAGCGCCTGCGGATCGACGCCGTTGTTCTTCGACTTGGACATTTTCTCGATGCCGCCGACCGTCACCGGCAGCCCGTCGGCGCGCAGGCTTGCGCCACTGGCACGGCCACGCTCGTCATGGACAGCATCGACGTCGGCCGGATTGATCCACTGCTTCTTGCCGCTGGCGTCCTCGCGATAGAAGGTCGGCGCGACAACCATGCCCTGGGTCAGCAGATTGGCAAAGGGCTCGCCGAGCGGCTGCTCGCCGAACAGACCAAGGTCGCGCATCAGCTTGGTCCAGAAGCGCGCGTAAAGGAGGTGCAGTATGGCATGCTCGATACCGCCGATGTACTGTTCGATGCCGCCCTGGCACCAGTAGCTCACCCGCTCGTCGACCATTGCCTGATCATTGTCCGGGCAGCAATAGCGCAGGAAGTACCACGACGACTCGACGAAGGTATCCATGGTGTCGGTCTCGCGCCGCGCCGGCTGCCCGCATTTCGGGCAGCTGCAGGCATGGAACTCGGGCATTGCACCCAGTGGCGAGCCGGCGCCGGTGACGGTCACGTCTTCCGGCAGAACCACCGGCAGGTCGGCGTCGGGAACCGGCACCTCGCCGCAGGCCGTGCAGTGAATGATCGGTATCGGGCAACCCCAGTAGCGTTGCCGTGAAATGCCCCAGTCGCGCAGACGGAACTGGACCTTCTTCTCGCCCAGACCCTTGCCGGCCAGGTCGGCGGCGATGGCATCGACCGCAGCGGCGCAGTCCAGGCCGTCGTACTTGCCGGAATTGACGCAGCTGCCGCGTTGCTTGTCGGCGTACCACTCCTGCCAGCCGTCGAGCGAGAACGCCTCGCCGGGCACGGCGATTACCTGCTTGATCGACAGACCGTACTTCTTGGCAAAGGCGAAATCACGTTCGTCGTGGGCCGGGACGGCCATCACCGCGCCATCGCCGTAGCTCATCAGCACGTAGTTGCCGATCCATACTTCGACCTGCTCGCCGCTCAGCGGATGGCTGACGAAAATGCCGGTCGGCATGCCCTTCTTGTCCATCGTCGCCAGATCGGCTTCGGCGACACCGCCCTGTTTGCACTCCTCGACGAAGGCCGCCACCTGCGGGTCTCGTGCGGCCGCGTAGCTGGCCAACGGATGCTCGGCGGCGACAGCGCAGAAAGTGACCCCCATGATGGTGTCGGCGCGGGTGGTGAACACCCACAGCTGCCCCGGCTCGCCATCGAGCTGATAGGGAAAGGCGAAGCGCACGCCGGTGCTCTTGCCGATCCAGTTCTTCTGCATCAGCCGCACCTGCTCCGGCCAGCCGTCGAGCCGATCGAGGTCGGCGAGAAGTTCCTCCGCGTAGGCGGTGATCTTCATGTAGTACATCGGGATTTCGCGTTTCTCGATCAGCGCTCCCGAGCGCCAGCCACGGCCATCGATGACCTGCTCGTTGGCCAGCACGGTCTGGTCGACCGGGTCCCAGTTGACCGTTCCGAGCCGCTGGTAGATCAGGCCTTTCTCGTACAGCCGGGTGAACAGCCACTGCTCCCAGCGGTAGTACGCCGGACTGCAGGTGGCAATTTCCCGATCCCAGTCGATGGCGAAGCCCAGCCGCTTGAGCTGGGTGCGCATGTAGTCGATGTTGGCGTAAGTCCATTGCGCCGGCGGAACCTTGTTCTGGATCGCGGCATTCTCGGCCGGCATCCCGAACGCGTCCCAGCCCATCGGCTGCAGCACGTTGTAGCCGAGCATGCCGTGGAAGCGCGCCAGAACGTCACCGATGGTGTAGTTGCGCACGTGCCCCATGTGCAACTTGCCGGACGGATAGGGAAACATCGACAGGCAGTAGTACTTTGGCCGACCCGGCTCCTCGACGGCCCGCGCTGCGCCGCCATCGTTCCAGAGTTGCTGAGCGGCGAGTTCAACGTCCGCGGGTTGATACTTTTCCTGCATGGCCAGTAGGAGTCCGGAAATGTGCTGAAGGGCGAATTATACGCATACGGGCTTGGCCCTGCGCCGCCACCGCCGTGCACGGCATTCAGCCGCGCGGATCCGGAGTGAACCCGCCCGGAAAAGGGTAAGGGACGGGGTCCCGGACGGGATCCGGCGTCCAGCGTGGCTTCGGCGGCGGAATGATGCCCTGGGCGAGCAGGTTGCGGCGACTGTCGTAGTAGATGGTCAGCACCTCGGACGGCGAGTCGCTGGCACGTCGAAAAGCGGTGTAGCGGGTCGGCGCGTCGATGCGTTCGCCGTGTCCGGTCCCGAGGCGGCTGTCGGCGCGCTCGCTCAAGGCCTGGTCACGGGCCGGCGCAGCCGCCTTGGCGGCCGGCCTTGCCGGTTGGCGCTCATCGGCATTCGCCGAATCTCTCGATGGCGATTCGACCGCTGCGGAAGGCACGGGCGGCGGCAGCGCTTCCCGGTACACGGCGATGCCGATGACGCCAACGTTCTGCGGGCGGTCGCTACGCCCGGCATAGCTGTCCGCGACACTGGTGAAATAGAAGGCGGCAACCTCGTCCATGCTCTTGCGCCAGCCGGCAATCTCGGCCGACTGCCAAGCGGAGAGGACGTAACCCGACTGCGCGGTGGCGGCCGTCTGGCCGTTCAGGGCGTTTACCCCATCTACCGAGACGACGGTCAGTACCCGGCCGGCGCTCTTGTTGCGCAGGCGCACGGCATAACGGTTGCCCGGGGTGCCGACGACGTAAAGGCGGCCATGGTGGCGATGGAACTGCAGTTGCTGGCCAGTGCTGCGGTCGATGATGCTGAGGTCGACCAGCGCGCCGGCGTCGGCAACGCCGATACAGCCGGCCAGCGGCAGTGCGGCGAGAAGGGCGGCGAGTTTCTTCATGACGGTCTCCTTGAACGAGTTGAACAGGTAACCGTGTAACGCCGGTGCTTGCCGAACGGGGTTAAATCAGCTGGGGAAATTCAGGTGGACAGTGCCGCGCCGGCAGACGTAGACGAGCGTACCGCGTGCCAAAGCCATCGGCGTCAAAGGCGGCTGCAGGCCCGTATCAGGCCTTGCTCGCTCCTGTCGCCGGTGCGTTCGGGCCATCGGGCGAAGGCTTCCGCAAACGCAAGCCGCCGCAGCGGTGGACCCGACGCTGCGCACTGGTGTGCGAAGGGTTTCTGGGCAACTGGAAACGAGCCGCGAGTTCAGCAAACTTCCGGCCCATCCGACGAAGCGGGCGGCTTGCTGCCGTCATTTTCAGGCAGCGTGGCTCTCGCTGTGCAAGACCTTCCTGACGCCCATCCTGACCCCCTCCTGCAACAGCCTGGCGACGTTTTGCGCGGCGACCAGTTGCAGGCTCGAAATACGGCTCTGATGACGCCATAGCCAGAACACGCAACTCACGCCGGGCTTGTCGCGCACCAGGGCACCGTTTCCCTCGGCTTCCGCGAGATCGATGAAGCGCTCGACGGCCAGCCGGTAGTAGTCCGAACTATCGCAGCAGCCGGTCATCTCCGCGGCTTCTCCAGCCGAACGGCGCCATAGCTTGAGCGCCAGATCTTCGCTGATGCCGGTCTTGTTTGCGATCCACGGTAAGAGTTTTGGTGCTTTCATGTTGTTGCTCCTGAGAGTCTGGGGATGCCAGGCGCTGTCGACCAGTGTCCGGAACCTTGTGAGCCCGGCCGTGTTGCAACGCAGCATCATTATAAGTATTACCCGTCCAAAAAGTTAGGGTTTACTTCTAAATTTCTCTCAAGCCATCGGAGAAAGCGCCAGTTTCCAACAATTCCGGTGCGCCTGCCCGAAAATCAGCGTCATCCCACGCTGTGGCGCGCCCCCGGCCAGCAATCCGTAACTACCGCGCTGCAACATTCGCTGATCCTTGAGTCGCCACCAGCGTAGCAGAGCGGCACCCGGACGGCCGTGCGGAAATCCACACAGGGACTGAAATCCACCGGCCCGACAAATTCGAGCGAATGCCGCCAGCGCCGCGTTCCCCGCGTCGACGGCAAAGGCATCGAAGGAACGGAAGGGGTCCCCGCCGGTGCGCGCCGGCACGGCTGCCCTCGCCTCGTCAGCGCCTGACGCCGACCTTCCAGCCGTCGGCCGTCCTGGCCAGGTGCTGGACGGTGACTGCGTGTGGACCATCGCGCGCGCATGGTCGCCGTCCGGGGCGTCTCTGGACGGGACCGGCCGGTAGCCACCTCAACTGGCCTCATGCCCGGCGCTTTGGCAGTGTCCGTCGTCGCTTACAATCGCGACCAGGCCGGTACTGCCGGCCCAAGCCCTCCAGGAGCCTCAATGATCCCCACCGATGACCTGCTGCTGTTCGCCGGCGCGGCGCTGCTGATGGTGCTGACCCCGGGGCCGAACATGATCTACCTGATCTCGCGTTCGATCTGCCAGGGGCGCAAGGCCGGCGTCATCTCCTTGTTCGGCGTCATCGCCGGCTTCCTGGTACACATGCTGGCCGCGGCGATCGGGCTGAGTGCCGCCTTCCTCGCCATCCCGCTGGCTTACGAAGTCCTCAAGTGGGCCGGAGCCACCTATCTGCTGTGGCTGGCCTGGCAGGCCGTCAAACCCGGCGCACGCTCATTTTTCGCGCCGCTGCAACTGCCGCCCGACGCGCACGCCAGGCTGTTCTGCATGGGTTTCGTGACCAACGCGCTCAACCCGAAGATCGCCGTGTTCTACCTCTCGGTATTCCCGCAGTTCGTCTCGCCCGAGCGCGGCTCGGTGTTCCTGCAGAGCATCGTGCTCGGCTGCACGCAGATAGCAATCAGCTTCTCGGTCAACCTGCTCGTCGCCCTGTTCGCGGCAAGCCTGGCGTCCTGGTTCGTGCACCGGCCGCCATGGCTGGCGGTACAGCGCTGGACGATGGGTTTCGTTCTGACGGCGCTCGCCGTACGCTTGGCGATGAACGAACGAGCAAGCGTCTAGAGCTGAGGATTGCGCCAGGCCGCGCGAACGATGCGGCGCCTGCGCGTCCTTCCTGGGTGCCCTTGTTCATTTTTCGCGAAGGTCAACGGTGACCACCTTCAGCACGGGTTTTGAACAGCGGTGGTATGTGCATACCGCCGCCACAGATACCACGTTCACATCAGCACCCGTCAGCCGCCAGCTCTTTTCAAGCGAGGCGGCATCGTGCCCGAGTATGGCCGCCCTCACTCCTGGATTGAACACCTTGCCGTATTCGGAAATGAACTCCCCGCGGCTGACGAAATAGAACTTGCCGGGTCCGGTGTTCACTCGGAGGGGAAACATGATCAACGGCTCCACCTTCTGCCAGTTTCCGGCCTCGATGGCGGAGCGGAACCTTTCGGCGAACTCCCGCAGTTCTTCGCTCGAAACCCTGCTCAACAAGAGATCCTGGGGGTAGGCCGGCTGTGCCGTCGCCACGGCGACAGCAATCGCCAGAGCGCGCACAACCGGAAAGAAGGATTGTCGCAAGCAGATCATGACCAGCCAAAGAAGGTTGACACACCTGTACGGAAAAGGGGATTACAGGCACGGACTCAGTCTACCACTGCGAACTCCATTCGCGGCGCATCGCTCGCGAGGGATGATGGATTGCCAGCGCCGGCGATCGCCGAGCGCCAACAGCCTGCGCAGTTCCTCCCAGATTCCTCCCTCGGGTTTACCAGATCATTTCCCAGAATGCTTCCCACGGCTGGCGAACAACGCCGCCACTGATCTGAGGAGAATGATATGGAAACCGCGGCAACCAAACCCCGACGACTGAAAGCGATCATCCTGAACGCCAACGGCCACGCCTTCGACACCCGAACGGGGAGAAGCTACAGCCTCAATCCGCCCGCCCGGGTCGCCCTGCTGATGATGCAGGACGGAAAGTCGCGGCAGGCGATGATCGACGCGCTGGTCGCTCTTTGCGGACAGCCGAGCAGCGTCGTCGAAGCCGGTGTCGATGGCTTTCTTGAGCAGATGGCGAGGCAGGTGGCATGAGCCGCCACGCCGAGCCGCCACAGTGGAAGGACTGGAACGTGGCCATCACCGGCATCAACGCCAGGCCCGACAACCCCGGCCCGGGCTGTGCCGTGGCCCGCTGCCTGCGTCACGCGAGCGGCTTTCGCGGCCGCCTCATCGGCCTCGCGTACGCGACGCTCGACGCCGGTCTCTACCTGCACGAAAGCTGCGACAGCGGTCACCTGCTGCCCTACCCGGCGACAGGTGCGGCGGCGCTGCTCGAGCGGCTCGACGAAGTGCTGTGCCGTGATCGCATCGATGCCGTGCTGCCATGTCTCGACGCCGAGCTTGCGAACTTCATCGCCGCCGAAGACCAGCTCAGGCGGCGCGGCATCCGCCTCCTGCTGCCGCAGATCGCACAACTGCGCCGCCGCGACAAGGACCGCCTGCCCGCCCTGTGCGCCGACGCCGGTGTCGCCACGCCGGCCGTTCGTCGCCTCGCCGACGAGCGCTTCTTCGATCACCGCGAAGCCGACGGATGGACCTTCCCCCTGGTGATCAAGAGCGTCTTCTACGACGCCTGGATCGTGCATTCGGCGCCAGAAGCGCGCCAGCGCTACCGGCAGATCACCGCCGCCTGGGGCTATCCGGTGCTGGTCCAGAAGTACGTCCACGGCGACGAGGTCAATCTCACTGCGCTGGGCGACGGCAGCGGCGCGATGATCGGTGAGGTGATGATCAGGAAGCAGGCGGTCACCGACAAGGGCAAGGCATGGGCCGGCGTCGCCATCGACGACCCGGAACTGCAGGAAGCCGGGCGTCGCCTGTTCGACACGCTCAAATGGCGCGGTCCGCTCGAACTCGAAATGCTCCGCGACGCCGCCGGCACTCTGCAGCTGATCGAAATCAATCCGCGCTTTCCGGCCTGGATCTTTCTCAGCCACGGCGTTGGCCGCAACCTGCCAGCCGCTCTGCTGGCCTTGATGAACGGTGCGCGACCCGAACAGCTCGATCTGGCCCCGCCACGCCCGGGCACCGGTTTCATCCGTCACGCCCAGGAAACGATCGTCAGCCTCGATGAAATCGCCACCCTCACGGCAAGCGGCAGCACGCTGCGTCCATGCGCCCCCGCCAGCCTCGCCGCCTGAACCCCACAAGGAGAAAAGAATGCACACGATGACCTGGGAAACGCCGCGCATCGCGCCCGTTGAACTGCACTCGCTGAACAGCTTCGGCCGCCGCCGCACCCATACCGACAGCCAGTCGGAAATCGATGGCGTGCCGCTGGCGACGCTTGTCGAGCGCTACGGCTCGCCACTCTATGTCACTTCCGAGCAGCGCCTGCGCGCCAATATCCGTCGCATCCGCCAGGCCTTTACGAGACGCTACGCGCAGGTGATTCACGGCTGGTCATACAAGACCAACTACAACGGCGCCGTCTGTTCGATCCTCCACCAGGAAGGCTCCTGGGCCGAAGTGGTGTCTCGCTTCGAGTACGAGAAGGCACGCGCGCTTGGCGTGCCGGCAGAGCACATCATTTTCAATGGCCCGAACAAGCAGCGCCCGATTCTCGAACGGGCGATCAGCGAAGGCGCGCTGCTCCATGTCGATCATGCGGACGAACTGGCGCTGATCGAGAGCATAGGCGAAGAACGCCGCGAGAGCGTTCCGGTGACGCTGCGCGTCAATTTCGAAACCGGTTACAGCGAGCCCTGGAGCCGCTTCGGCTTCAATCTCGAAAGCGGCGCGGCCCGCGCCGCGATCAACAAGGTCAAGGCCAGCGCGCACCTGCACATGAACGGCCTGCATTGCCACATCGGCACCTTCATCCTCGACCCGCGTGCCTACGCCGCCGCGATGACCACGCTGTGCGCGCTGGCGCGGGACATCGAAGCCGACGGCACTCGCCTGAGCTACCTCGATATTGGCGGCGGGCTGCCGTCGTGCAACGCCCTGCAAGGCATCTATCTGCCCCCCGAGCAGGCTACGCCGGACATCGAGGAATACGCCGAAGCGATCTGTAGCGCCTTCCTGGAAGGAACTGCCTACCGACGCGAAGCGGGTGAACAGCGTCCGGCACTGATCTTCGAAAGCGGCAGGGCCGTCATCGACGACGCCCAGAGCCTCATCGCCTCGGTAGTCGGCCGCAAGGAAACCGCCGACGGCCGCCCGGCCGTGATCCTCGACGCCGGACTGAACGCCCTCTTCACGGCGCTGTGGTACGACCACCCGGTCAAGCTCGCTTCGCCAGCGCGCGGCCAGCCGCGCGATACCGTGCTCTACGGACCGCTGTGCATGAATATCGACGTGGTCCGGCACTCGGTGCAATTGCCACCGCTGACCATCGGCGACCTGCTGCTGATTGCACCGGTGGGCGCCTACAACACCACCCAGTCGATGCAGTTCATCGAATACCGTCCGGCGGTGGTCCTCATCCACGGCGACCGCGAAGTGAGCCTGATCCGCGCTGCCGAAGACCTCGAACTCGTCTGCGCACCGGAACGGCTACCGGCACATCTGGCAAGGGCCAAAGCGGAAGCCGTCGCCCGCTTCGTTCCGCCGCGCATGGCGGGCGGCTGAAATGCGTGCCCTGAGCGACGCCACGCGCAGCCTGCTGGACGCCTATGGCGCGCTTTTCCTGGCTCGGCAGCGCCTGGTCGGCGCGCTGGTCCTGGCGGCAACCCTGTGCGACCCGGCAACCGGCCTCTGCGGCCTCGTCGCCGGCTTGGCGGCAATGCTCACGCGCGGCTTGCTGCGCTTGCCGGCCCTGCCTGGCGAGGCTGACATCCTCAACGCCATCTACGGCGGTCTCGCCCTGGCTGCCTTCTACGCCAGCGAACCGCGCCTGCTTGCACTCGCCGCATTTGGCGGCCTGCTGACCGTGCCGCTGGCGACCGCGCTGCGCCAGATGCTCGCCGGCCCCTTCGGTGCACGCGGCCTGCCGCTGCTCGGTGCGCCTTTTCTCTTCGCCGCATGGACACTGCTCGCCGTAGCCAAGGGCATCGCCCTGCCCCTGCGCACCGCATGGCCGGCCTGGCCGCCTACCCCCGACTGGCTGCCGGCCGAGGCCGCCGCGACCGCATACTCGGCCTTGTCCAAGGTCGGCGCCCTGTTCTTTGTGGCGCATCCGCTGGCCGGCATTCTGGTTCTGGCCGCCCTGCTCATTGCCTCGCGGATCCTGGCCCTGCTCGCCGTCGCTGGCGGCCTGCTGGCGAACGCGCTGCTTTCCGCAGTCGGCGCGCCGCCGATGCCTGGCCTGGCGCTATCCGCAGCATTCAACGGTGCTCTGGTGGCCATCTTTGTCGGTGGCCTGCTCGCCGTGCCGACGCGGCGTACGCTGGCCGTTACGGCCGGCGCCGTGCTGGTGGCCAGCGCGCTGTCGGCCGGCATGCTCGCGCTGTCCACTCCGTTCGGCGTGCCGCCGTTGTCGGCGCCGTTCGTCCTCACCGTCTGGCTGGCGAGCGCGGCACTGCGTGCCGAAAGCAGCGCCTGCTGGGCGCGCTTCTGGCTCGCGCAGCCCGCCTGTCCCGAGGACAGCCTGGTCAACGTGCGCCTCGCCAGTGCCCGCGGACTGGCCAGCGGCAGCACCGCACTGCTGCCGCCATACGCCGGCCGGATGAGCATCGCGCAGGCGGTCGAGGGCGGGCATACCCATCAGAGTGCCTGGCGCTACGCAGTCGACTTCGTCGCCACCGTCGACGGCCAGAGCTTCCGCCGCGACGGTTCCCGGCTGAGCGATTTCCACGCCTTCAACCAGCCAGTGCTGTCGCCGGTCGGCGGCCACGTGGCGGCCATTCGCAACGACATCGCCGACAACCGGCCTGGCGAGATGAACGTGGTCGAGAACTGGGGAAACCACGTCCTGATCGACATCGGTGGCGGGCTGTACGTGCTGTTGGCGCATCTGCGTCGGGGCAGCATCAAGCTTGCACCCGGCGCAGGCGTCGCACCGGGTGCGCCGCTCGGTCGCTGTGGAAATTCCGGTCGCTCGGCACAGCCGCATCTGCACATGCACGTCCAGCGTGGCTTCCGGCTGGGTTCGCCAACCGTGCCGTTTCATCTCGCGCACTGCCTGATCGACGGCCGTGAGTTCGCGCTCGATGGCCAGCCGGGCGAGGGTCAAACGGTCGAGACGCTGGCCGGCGAAACTTTGCTGTCCGACGCCTGCTCGCCCCGGCCTGGCCGCGAATGGCGGTTCAAGGCCGCTGACAGCGAGTGGCAGCTTGCCGCCGAAACGGGATTGCTGGGCGATACCCGCCTGGTTTCGTCCGTCGGCAGCTACGTACATGCGACCCGTGCCCGCAGCCTGCTGGCTCTCCATCAACGGCGCGGTTCTCCGGATACGCTCCTCGACGCCTTCGTCCTGGCCTTCGGGATGATGCCCTTTGCCGCGCAAGCGCTGCGCTGGCGCGACGCGGCGGACGCCTCGCTGTTGCCGCTGCCGCTCTCGCTGCGGCTTGCGCGGCGCTTGCGCCACCCCTTTGGCGCCAATCTCGACAGCCGCTGTGAACGCCGTTGGGACGCCACTCGCCAGCTTTGGTGCCAGCGCTCACGTCACCGGCTGACGGTCGCCGGCGGTGAAATCGAAGCCGTGAGCCTCGGCTGGATCTGCGAATCCCGCGGTCCGGTGGCCTTCTCGCTGGTGGTCGCCGGGCACACGATCGCCGAAGCAGCGCTTGTCGGCTACGGCAATCGTGGCGATCATGAAGGCCCGGCCTGGTCGGCCGCCCTTCTGCAGGCATCCACTCCATGATCCGCCTGACCATACAACGCAAGGTTTTCCTGGCCACCTTCGCCCTGGCGACGGCCATGGCCCTGCTGCTGACCCTGATCATGCGCTGGAATCTGGGCGACGGGTTCGCGCGCTACACGAGCGCCGCCGAGCTGGCGCGCCTCGACGGAATGGTCCGCAACATCGAAGGCGAATACGCGAGGCACGGCAACTGGGATTTCATGCGCGCCGAACCCGAGCAGACCTGGCCGCGCTTGTCGCGCCCGTATCTGGAGGGCAGCCCTGATCGTCAACGGCCCGAACACCCAGCAGGCTTTCCACCGGGCTTCCCACCTGGCCTGCAGCCGCCGCCGTTCCGGCAGGGACAGGGTCCGGGGTCTGCAGGCCGGCCTGAACCACCGCCATCGCCCGCAGGTGCCAGCTCGCCGCCGGACACGGGAGACCCCGGCACACAGCGGCAGCGGGATCTGCCGAACGCTCGCCCGCCGTTCGACGTTCTTCGCGTTGGCCCGCGCCTGGCGCTCGTCGATGCCGACGGCAAATGGCTGGCGGGCAACGCCGAGGCCAGCGGCGTCGGCGCCGCCACGGCAATCACCTACCAGGGGCATGTCGTTGGTCAGCTGACACTGCGGGCGGCGCCATCCGCCGAACGCGAACTCGACGCCGCCTTCCTGGCCAGCCAGACCGACAACATGCTCGTTGCGGGCCTGGCAGCGCTGGGCTTTTCGCTGCTCGCGGCATGGCTGCTGGCGCGCCATCTGCTGGCGCCGATCGGCGATCTGGCGCGCGCTGCACGCCAGATCGCCGGCGGCACGCTCGATGCACGCATCCAGATACGCAGTGAGGATGAACTGGGGCAACTGGCGGCCGATTTCAACGACATGGCCGAGCGCCTGGGTCGCGTCGAGGAATCGCGCCGGGCCTGGATCTCGGAAAGTTCGCACGAGCTGCGCACGCCACTGGCCGTCCTGCGCGCCGAGATCGAGGCCATGCAGGACGGCGTGCGCACGCCCAACGCGGCGACGCTGGCGCGTCTGCACAAACAGGTGCAGCAGTTGACCAAGCTGGTCGACGACCTGCGCCTGACGCTCGATCGCGAACCCGCCGAGGGGGCAATGGAGCGCGAGATGGTGGCCCCGGTGGCGGTCCTCGAAGAGACCATCGAGACCTTTCGCGAGCGTTACGACGCGGCCGGTATCCGGCTCGACAGCGCGCAGCTGGTTGATGCCGGCTGGCAGGTCTGCGGCGATGCCGGGCGCCTGATGCAGGTGTTCGGCAATCTCCTCGAGAACAGCCTGCGCTATACCCGTGCCGGCGGTCAGCTGAGGATCACCGCGCGAGCCAGCAAGCAGCAACTGCTTCTCGAATTTGACGACAGCGCGCCGGCGCCGCCCGCGGCCGCCCTGCCGCGCCTGTTCGAACGTTTCTTCCGTGCCGAACCGTCACGCAGCCGGGCTTTCGGCGGCTCGGGCCTGGGCCTGGCGATCTGCCGGACCCTGGTCGAGGCGCACGGCGGCCAGATCAGCGCCACCGCATCGGCGCTCGGCGGCCTGAAAATTCGCATAGAACTCCCCCTGGAAAAACCATGAGCCGACGTATCCTGATCGTCGAGGATGAAACCGACCTCGCCCAGATCCTCGCCGAATACCTGCAGCGCGACGGTTTCGTCGCCACCACCATCGCCGACGGCCTGGTGGCGATGAGCGAGCTGCGACGGGCGCCACCCGACCTGCTGCTGCTCGACCTGATGCTGCCCGGCATGGACGGCATTTCGATCCTGCGCGAGCTGCGCAAGACCTCCGAGCTGCCGGTGATCATGGTCACCGCGCGCAGCGAGGAAATCGACCGCCTGCTCGGACTCGAACTCGGCGCCGACGACTACATCTGCAAACCCTACTCGCCACGCGAAGTGGTCGCCCGTGTGAAAACCGTATTGCGCCGCACACAAGCCGCAGCCGGCGCCACCGCGACGGTGGCCGGGTCAGTGCTCGAAATCGACGCCGAAGCCCTGCAGGCGTGCGTCGGCGGCAGGAAGCTCGAACTGACACCAAAGGAATTCAGGCTGCTGCAGGTGCTGGCCGCCAGGCCGGGACGCGTCTTCTCGCGTGCGCAACTGCTCGACGCGCTCTACGCGGACAACCTCGAGGTGTCCGAACGCGCCATCGACAGCCACCTGAAGAACCTGCGCAGGAAACTCGCCCCGGCTTTCCCCGACGAGGAGCCGATCCGATCGATCTACGGGATCGGGTTCGCCTTCGAGGCCTGACCCCGGCAGCCCCTCAGCTCTCGCCCGCAACAGCGTCGGTCGACGACCGTGGGTGCCCTGACGGCCTGATTTGCGACAGCAGCTGCTCGAGTGACCGTCGCAGGGACATCGAGTCGGCCGGCGCAGCACCGGCGTCGAGAAGCGACACCCCCCAGCGTGCGATCTCCTGTGCTGCTTCGACTTGCGCGCAGTCGAGCGCCTGTTCCGCCCAGTCATGCACCTGGCGCAGGAAACCGGCGTCGAAGGCCGTCGCCAGGTCGGCTGCTTCCATCGACCGGCAACGCACGACGCCCGGCGCTCCGGCATGCGCGGTCAGCCCGACGTCGCTGTCGCTGCCGGCGGGACCGGCCCGGCCCGAGGCCGCGTGCGGCGCCAGGCCATAGCTCTTGCGCGCCCAGGCGACTTCGGCGTTGCCCGAGTTCATCGGCAGGTCGAACGTCTTCTTGAACCATTGGTATCGGTACAGGCGGTTCAGCCCGCCGAGGCCGCCGGTACCGCCTTTCGCGCCCTTGCCTGCGCTGCCGCATTCGCCGGGCGCGCCGGCATCTGCGCAGGCTTCGAACGGCGTTGGCGATGGCGCGCCGCTGCTCACGTCGACGCCGCCGCCGTCGCCACCGCAACCGGGTCGCCCCGGCGGCAGGCCGTCGCCGCCCCTGCCACCATCGTGACCGTGCTCGCCGTAGGCGACCGAAAGAAAGTAGGACAAGCCGAATTTCTTGAGCACTCGGCCGCCGAAGGGGCCGCCGTCCTTGGCCTTGTTGAACGCGCCGTCGCGCGCCCTGGGGGTGGTCGGCTGCAAGCCATTGCCGCCACCCTGACTATCCCCACCCGGCGAACCGCAGGCCAGCAGCCGCGGTACTGACAGCAGGCGCTCGCAGACGATGCGAATGACGCCGCCGTCGGCGCCCGCAGCGCCGTCCTGACCGGCCTGCCCGGCGTCGGCCCGAGGCGCGCTCCAGGCCAGCGGCGGCGCGCGGCCACTGACGTCGATCAGCGCTTCGTCGGCAGACAGTTCGCGACAACGAATCGCTACCGTCCCGCCCGGGACGACGAATTCACCGCGTACGCGCACCAGGTCGGCATCGACGGCAATCTCTCCGATGCCGCGGGCGACCAGCGTCTGCGCCAGGCCGGCGTCGAGTTCGACGCAGCGGCCGACGATCCTCAGCTTCGCTGTTTCAGGCATCTCCACCTCCACTGTCGGCCGGCAGCATGTCCACTTCCACGCGGGCGATCGCTGGCGCGGCAGCCGCCTGGACGCTCCTGGCGCCCGCAGCCATGGTCCGGAAACCGGTGATCACCGCCGACCCGGAAAACTGCAGTTCGAGACACTCGCAGTCCGACAGGTCGAGATGCGGATTTCCTTCGGCTGGGAGACTTATCCGCCATTCGGTGAACGGCGTCGGCTCGAAATAGACGCCGGCCACACTGGCTATCGGCTCGCCACCGAAGCTCACCTCGGCCGCCGTGTCGACATCGCCTGCGAGCGGGAACTGGCTCACCCCCGCGCGATGGCGGTAGCCGAAACCGAGGCGCAGCGGGCGACCGGCGAAATCGAAGGCGCGCTCGGGACTGCCATAACGATCGCGGTAGTGGTCGCTGGTCGACAATTGCAGGAGAACCTCCTTCCCCGGCGGACAGCGCGCACCGCGCAGGTAGGCGCGCACCTGCGAAACGCGGATACGCGCGTAGTGCGGAAAGTTCTCCGGGTCCATCGGCAGATCGATGGCCACGCTCCCGTGTGTCGCGAACTGCTCGCGGCGGACGGCATCGAACGCCACCGGCAGCTGCTGGCTCCAGGCCTGTGGCCGGGGGTCGAAGCGCTCGAAGGCCTGCACCAGATCGTCGGCGGCGCGGCCGAGCGCGGCGCGCAGTTCGGCGCCACTCATCGCCGGGTCGGCTCGCGCCTGGCCCTCGTCGAGCGCAAAGTAGTGGTGCGCGGCGGCGAGGTTGTCGATCGCCAGCAGCACCCGCGCCTTGATGTCGTCGCGCGCCCGCTCGAAGCGCAGGCGCAAGGATTCCTGCAGCGGCTCGCCGGCGGCGATCGCCGCGATCTCGGCCTCGACCGCGGCGTGGTCGGTCTGGTCACGCTCCAGCGTCCACACCATCTGCAGGAAAGCCTGCGCGTCCTCGATGACGTGCTCCTGTGCAAAGAACTTGGCCTTGCCGCGAATCGCCAGCTTGCGGATCTCGCGCAGGTACTCCAGCGCTCCCGGCACCTCGGCGTCGATGGCCGGCTGCAATACCGGTCCGACATCCTCGACGATCAGGTCCCAGTCCTCCCCGGCGACGCCTGCGCCGGCGTCCGGCAGCGTCCTGGCCTCGTTCTCGATCCTCGCCGCCAGGTCGGCGGCTGAAATCCCGGCGGCGACGGCCTCGCGCACCTTGTTGAGCCCGTCGACGATCGATTTGAGTGTCTCGACGCCGCCCACCGCATCGACAATGCGCTTTATCGCCGCAATCACGCGGGCGATGCGGCTTGCCGCCTCGGCAGCACCCTTGCCTGCCTCGGCAGCCGTCGCCGCCCCGGCAGCCGCGCCGGCCGGATTGGCCATGCACACCGACGCTATTGCGATACCGATGCCCAGCGCCGCCGTAAGCGACGCCCAGATGATCTGTTCGCGCTTCCAGCGCTCCAGCCCCGCTTCGAACTCGGCGTTGGCCTCATTCACGGTCGTCAGTTGCGTCCTGAGCAGCGTGTCCTTCTGCTCCAGCACGCGCCGCGAGGCGACGAGACTGCCCTCGCTCTGCTCGAACAGGTGCCTGGTCAACCGCGCGGCACCGGCCACCCGGGCAAGCAGACTCTGCGCCGCGCGCCTGCGCCCGGCGAGATCGTACTCACGGTCATCGACGACCCGCAAATCGGCTTCCACCGCTTCGAGCGCGTCCACCAGCGCCTGCGCCTGCGTCACGTAGAGCTCGCGGTCGAGATACGGCACCACGGAAAAGCGCCGCACCGGCGAGCACAGCAGGCTGAGAAGCTGCATGCTCTCGGCGAAGAGCCGCGCCTGCGCCGGCTCGCCGACACTGCCGCTGACCACCCACTGCGCGCGCGCCATGGCCTCCAGCGGACTGCGCACGCGCAGGGCACGGGCAGACTGCAGTACGCCGACCAGCACCAGCGGATCACCGGGCAGATCGGCCAGTTCGCTGACGGCGATCTGCGATTCCGCAGCGGCCGGCGTGAAGTGCAGCGCATAGCCTTGCGCCCTGGCAAGGGCCGCATCGAGGGGCACTCTGAGGCCCATGAAACGCAGCGCCAGCGCCGCGGCGGCGTCGCCCTCGATACGCCCGACGAATACTCGCCAAGATGCTGCGCCATCCGAAGCGGCGAACGAGAGCGTCGCCGGCGTCGGGCAGACAAGCACGCGCGCGTGCAGGTCCAGCGTGCGAACAGGCAGATCAAGGGAACGGTCGACGACCAGTTCGTCGGCGCAGATGAGCACCGACTGGTCGGCATGAACCCGGGAAAGCGCTGCGGCGATCGCTGCCAGAGAGAGCCTTCCAGGCTGGACGAAGCGCCTCGGTGCGGAGTTCGATTCGGCCATCGGCATCATTCCGACACCCGCGACTTCTTCCCGCCGCGTCTTGCGCCCCCCTTGCCCAGCCGCTCCAGGCGCGCCAGCGCGGCATCCTGCTTGCGTATGCGAGCAATCTGGCGGACTGCCTTGTCGTACTTTTCCTGAGTCACGTCGTCACCCATCAGCTGTGCTGCCAGGAGCGCACTCTGGATGGCGTTGAGCGGTGCGTCCGGCAGCGTCGGCGCGGCTTTCAGGACCGCGCGCGGGCGGGGTATGTCAGGCAGGTCGGTGCGCGGGCTGCTACGGGCAAGCACCGGCGCCAAGGTCGGTGCGGCCGCGACGCGCCGGCTCTTCAGCCACCGTCCACCGGCGCGAACGGCAAGATCCTGCCAGTCGCGAAGGGTGGCCAGGATCGATGTGTGATCGAACTCCGTAGCCACCGCGGGCGCACGGAACACCGTTCCCGGCTCGATCCATGGCGACACCAGTACCGCCGGCACGCGTACCCCGTAGCGATCGAAGCCGAAGGGCTTCTGCGGCTTGCTGCCATCCGGCCTGATTGCCCCCCAGGGGGTCGGCACGTGGTCATAGCAGCCGCCGTGCTCGTCGTAAGTGATGACCAGCAGGGTATTGCGCCAGCCCGGACCGCTGCTTACGGCCGCCCATACCTCCTGCAGGAAGCGGTCGCCGGCCGTGACGTCATGAGGCGGGTGCTGGTCGTTATTCTTCTCGAGAAAGCTCGGCTCGACAAACGAATAGGAAGGCAGCGTGCCGAGCGCGGCATCGTTGCAGAAGTCGGTGAGACCACGAAAATGACCCTGCAGGCTCGGGCTGCCCAGTTGCGTGACGAACTGGGCGCGGGTCAGTGTCGGCGTGGCGATGCTGTCTGCGTAGACCTTCCAGGTGATGCCCAGGTCCTGCAGGACATTGAAGATGGTCGGCGTGTTGTAGTAGAGCGGATTCGGTGGCGTCCAGTCGTCCAGGTCCTTGTCGAGGTTGTTCACCCGGCCGCAGGAGGTGCCCGCGTGCACAAAGGCGCGATTGGGCCAGGTCTGGCAGGGCAAGGAAGCGAACCAGCGATCGCACACCGCATAATTGCGCGCCAGAGCCGAGAGCACGGGGACCTGCGCCGGACTGAAGCAGTCCATGATCAAACGCCGGTCGGCATCGGTCTGCTTGCTGGAACGAATCGCGTCGGCGAAGTCGACAACGAAACCCTGCATGCTGGCAGGCTCGCCGGCCGCCGGTTTCTGCGTGCCGAACAACTGGTAGCTCATGTAGCGAAACTGCTCGTGTGGATCCGGGTCGGGGACGATCGGCGATCTCGCCTGCGCCGAAACGTACGCTCGCCGCTCCTCCGGCACTTCGTCGCCGGACTTGCCGACGTCGGCGGCGTTGATCGGATTCCAGTAGCGCGCCGGCTCGAGTCCGTCGAAAACCGGCGGCGTCTGTGCCGGAATGTTGTGCGAAGGGTGGTTGCCCTGTTCGGCATAGAGCCAGCCGAGGAGGTTGTCGAAGGAGCGGTTCTCCATCATCACCACCACGACGTGCGCTATCTGTGCCTTGCCGAGCGGGCGCGCCGGTGCGCGCGGCCAATCGAACGGCCAGCATTGGTCAACCCGCCACGGGCTGCCCGGGAAGTGTTTTCCGGCCACCTTCGCTGTCCCGTTTGCCCGCACGCGCACCGCCGTCGCCGCCAGTTCCAGGGTCAAGGTCAGGGAAACGGCGAAACCGGTGCGCAGTCGGCCCGGGCCCACCATGGCGTCCACCTTGAAGGTGCGGCTGAGGCTGCGGGGCGACAGGGTGCCGGAACCGATGCGTTCTCGGCCCGCCTTCGGTAGTGGTTTGGGAACCACAAAGTACGCCGTCACCCGCAGCTTGTCGGCGCTGAGCACCGTATAGTCGATCTCGAAGACTCCGGCATAACGAATGCTGGGCATGGCTTGCTCCAAAGAACAGGGAATTCAACATGATCCTGGGCAGGACATCGGTGTGCGGCCGTGCAGCCGCCCGTCGCTCAGCATGATTGCCGACCTACCCAGTCGACCCACTGATCCGCCGCGGCGTCGCGCAGCGGCTGCGGCGCGTCGGGAAGGTATCGCCCGAGTTGGATCCAGAGCTGCTGCCAGTCGCGTTGCGCAGCCAGTCCGGGCACCAGCCGGCGGAGAATCAGGAAGGCCCGTGCCCTGGTCATCAGACCCGGGGCCTTGAGCAGCGGCACGACGCTGGGCAGCACGGCCGGGCCAAGGTCGGTCAGTCCATCCGTGGACAGGGTGTCGGGCTCGCGCATGATGTCCGGGTAGTCGTCGATGGTCCGCAGCAAGGCGTCGAGGGCACGCGGGTCGCCGATCCGGACGAGGCCCTGCGCGCCACGCGCCCGCACCTCCCCGTCGGGATCATCGAGCATCGCGGCGAGAACGTCCGCTGCAGACGGGTCGGCAATCTCGGCCAGCCCCTGCGCGATCCTGGCGCGAAGCGCGCCGCGCGCCGTGGCAAACGCCTCGAGCAGGGCCGAAGTGCTATCCCGGCCGCGACGAACCAGTTCGGCCAGCGCCAGCGCCCGGTCGTTGAAGTGGCTCGCCGAGAGACCGTCCACCAGTTCGCGCACGCCGCGGCTGTCAGGGGGTCGCGGGGACATGGCTGAAGCTCAGGACCACCCGACGATTGGCCCAGCGATTGGCCTCTCGGCTCTGGTCCGCGCCGACCGCCGCATTACCTCCCTCGTCGCCAGTTCCGGCGTCGGTGGTGGCCGCCGTGGACGCGCCACGGCCGATGATGATGCCATTTATTTGGCCAGCCGCGACGCCCTTGGCAAGCATTGCCCCTTCGACGGCCTGTGCGCGCCGCAGCGACAGGTCGCGGTTGTAGTCGCTGGCGCCGCCGGCCTGGTCGGCGAAACCTTCGAGCGAGAGTTCGACGTCCGGATTGCGCGTCAGGTAGGGGAGGAAGGTATCGATCTTGCCCTCCTCGGTGGCATTCAGGACGTCTCTGTTGAAGTCAAAATAGAAGGTCACTGGTTCATGCACGTAGAAGTCGCGATGACGTTCGAGTGCTTCGCCAAAGGTCGCCGAGGTCCCTGCCTCGACGTGCAGGTGTTCGTTCGTCACGTGTCCGGCGTTGACCGTGAAGCCCCAGTTAACGGCGCCATAGCTGACCATCGTGTCTTCCCCGATGGCTGCGCTTTCGAAGGTCCAGGTGATCACGTCGGTCGGACTGCGGGTACCCGGAAAGTCGTACATCGACGCCGTGCGAATGTCCGCGGGGTCATCGGAACGCTTGTAACCCGGCACCTGCCCAAGCGGATTTGCGCCGATGCCGCTACCGCGCGATGCTGGCTGCTGGGTCGTGCCGCCGAATCCGACGGTCCCCGGCGCCGCCGCCCCCCAAGCATAACGCGGCGACAGCGGGGATCCCTGCGGGACACCCGGACTGGCCGCATTCGGCCGATGCAGCACATCGGTCTTGAAGCCACCCTCGATCCCCCGCAAGGGGTCCTCCTCGGTACGCAGCCCGGGATCGCCGAGTGCGCCGCGCGGCGCCTGCGCCGCTGGCATCGATACCGCATTGACGTCGGCGCCGCTTGCGTCGAGCGTGTTGTTGACCTGCCAGATGCCGATGACGTTGGAATTCGGCTCGCCGATTCCCGGAACGAAGCGCAGGTAGCCGTCCATGCCACTCTTGGTCGGCGGCGTATTCAGCGCACCCTCGCGACTCTGCAACTCGATCTCGAAGAGGCTGTTGCTGCCGGGAATGATGTAGGTAGCGGCAAAGCTGCACTGGATTGGCGCCGGACCTGATCGTGCGCTCAGCGGGGCGGCAGCACCAGCACGCGACCCGCCCGATTGCTGGATCACGTGTGCCAGCTCGTGGGCGGTCAGTTCGTCGCGCCCGGGGCCACGCCCCTGGCCATAAAAGATGTCTGCCCCATGCGTGAAGGCGTTGGCGCGCAGGTCGCGGTTCAACAGTGCCGCCTGCCGGTCGGTATGCACGCGCACATGGCCGAAATCGGTCGCGAAGCGCTGCTCCATGAAACTGCGGGTAGCGGCGTCCAGCGGTCGCCCGGTGCTGCCGACAAGAGCGGACGGCACGTTCACAGGCGTTCCCGGCTGCAAGCGTCTTGGCGGCGGCGCCTCGGCCGCAGACCTCGTGGCGGTGGTCGTCGCGATCCCGACCTGTTTCGCCGCCCGGTCCGCCTCAAGCTCGTGACGGTCGCCCGGCATCCCAAGCGCAACCGTACCGGCAGGCACCGCCTTGCGCATGAAGGCGGGAACGCCCGGCCTCGTCCCGGTCCCAGGCGCAAGGTCGGGACCGTCGGTGCTTCCCGGCCAGGCGCCCTGCCGCCAGGAGGAAAAGCGCGGTATGCCGCTGCGCATGTCGCCGCTTTTCGCATCTTTGGCGGAGATCTTGGCACCCTGCACGCCAGTGGCACGTGATTTGAAAGTCATGGCTCCTCCTCTGGTCGCTACCTTCTTTGCTGGCAACGAGCCGGCCCTGCGCGGAAGGCGCGCCGGCCTATTCGGTGCCCATCGGCACGACAGGCAGATGGCCGGTTTTCACCCAGATCACCGTTTCCACTTCGGTATACGGGCAATGCGCGCTGAGGTGCGGGCTGCGTAGCCAGCTGCCCGCCGGATAGCGGCCGTGTTCATCGATGAATTCGCCGCTGAGCACGAGGATTTCCTCGCCGCCCCAATGCCGATGCAGAACGAAACGTTCGCCCGCCGGCCATTTGACGAGCGCCACCTGCTCGGCTTCGTACGAATGCAGCGGCATGACCTGGAGTCTCCCCTGGCCGGGTAGCCAAGGCGTGCTGGCGGTGTCGATGCGTACGCTGCTGCTGTCGCCGGGGGCGAACTGGTGCAATTTCACGAACAGCACGCAACCTCCTTCGCTGAAGGGCGCATGGCCAGTGCCGGGTGAATTTCGAATGTAGCTTCCAGGTCCGAAATCACCGCCGTCGTCGGAGAAGATGCCTTCAAGCACGAAAATCTCTTCGCCACGGGGATGTCGATGGTGGCCAAAACGAGCGCCAGCATCGTAACGGACGATACTTGTCGCATGCCCGCTCTCGGCATCCTCGCGCGCCAGCGGCTTGCGCCACACGCCTGGCATCGGGCTGGCTTGCCAGGGCACGGTGCTGCTGTCGATGCGCACCGCCCGGGCGAAATCAATGTTCAGCATCGGCCTGGCTCTCTCAGGCGCTAAAAGGCGGGCCGGCCAGCGCCATGAGTGCCGCGCGCACGCGAACGAAGGCCGGCGGCGCGGCGCTGCGCTCGATGATCACCGAATGGCGCAAGTCGCCCAGAGTGGCATCGATCTCGTCCCGGAAACCGTCGCGCCCCGCCGTCAAGATCTGCTCCGGCAGCGCGAAGAAACCGCCGTCGACCAGCGCGTCGGCAAGCTCTTGCTGTTGCCCGCGGTCCAGCCGCCGCAGCGGCTGCTCGGGCCACGGCGCACTCCAGTGCTCGCCGCGCGGGCAATCGCGCGTCTCGACATAGGCGAACAGCGCGCCCGCGGGCGTCACCCGGATGCGCTGGTTCCCGCGACAGCTGATGGCCTGAATCCGGCGGAACTCGATTGCCGGCCTTGCAAAGCCGGCGCCACTCCCGGCGCTCATGTGATGCTCCACTCGGATTGCGCGATGTCGGGTGCAGTCATCCGGCCGAGCGCCTCCCACAGGGTAACGTAATGACGCGGCAGCACGTCGACGCCATTCGACATCTGGCTTGCGGTATCGACACCCCACACCGCCGGCCCGGGGACGCCGGCAGCGGTGACCAGGCCAGAATAGAGCGTCTGCTGGGCACCGAGAGTGCCGGTGGTGTTGTTCTGGTACTCGTCGGGCAGACCGAGCATGTGACCGAACTCGTGCTCGCCGACCGAGTAGCGATTGGACGCATAGGTGGTCTCGAAGGCGTGATCCACCGAGATGTCCGCCCGGCGGCTGGCGGCGTCGCCGGCGGTGCCAACCGGCCCGTGGCCGAGAACGCCGATCGGCTGCGTCACGCCGAGGCCGGCGAGGAAGCTGCGTACCGCCACCGCGCGCCGCTCGGAAAGGTCTACGTTATGGGTGGCATCACCGTCGAGACTGGCGAAGCCGTCGACCTTGAGAGGAATCAGGGGATCGGACGGGTTCTTCTGCTTGGCCGCGTCGGCAAAGGCAGTAAGCGCCGGACGCGCCGCCGGACTGATGACATCCGAGTCATTGCCGAACAATACCGGCGAGGCTGCCGCCGCGGCGAGCGCGCTCTCGAGGCGCTGGCGCTCGGTGGTCGCCACACTGCCGCTGTTGAAATCGGGCTCTTCTCGCACGTCGGACTGGTAGAGGTCGGCGGTCGCCGGCCGCTCTGGATGCGCCACATCGGGGTCGTTGGTCGCCGACTTGTAGTCGATCCCCGGCCCCGGGCTCTTGTGCACGGTGGTCACGTAGTGCGCCGAGGCGTCGTCGGCCACCTCGACCGGCATCACCAGCGGGATCGCCCTGAAGTCCCAGCAGGGCTTGGTCGAGGTCATCGTATGCTGAGCGCTCCAGCGGGCCGAGACGCGACCGATGTAGTCGCGCTTGAAGTCGGCCTTTTCCGTGTCGCTCCAAAAGAAGCGACTGAGGTCCTCGCCGGCCATGCTGCGCGTCAGCCATTCCAGCATTCCCGGCGCGTTGTCGGCGGAGACGAAATTGAACTTCATCTTCACCGTCACCGGCATCAGCCCGACCAGCGGGAAATAGTCGGCGTCGAACATGCCGAAGGTGGTCGACGGAATGTAGCGTTCGAGGTGCATATGGCGCAGCGCGAAGGCATCGCGGCGCACACCCTCTTCCGGCGTCAGGCAGGTGCCGAACAGGCCGTCGAAAAGCGGCGTCGGTGCCGCCGGAACACCTGCCGGCAGGGGCACGCCGGCGTCGGTCGGGCCGGCCGCCGCCGCAGCCGCAACTGCCGCATCCGGAGTGACACCGGCATCGGGCGTGACGCCCGCGTCAGGCACGCGGGAAACGGTGTCTTCGGCACCGCCGCTGACCACATGCGCGAGTTCGTGCGCGATCAGCCGGCGTCCGGAGTCGGACTCCGGCTCGTAGCGGCCGGGGGCAAACACGACGTCGTTGCCGAGGGTGAAGGCGCGCGCTGCCAGCGATCGTGCCATCGCCCCTTCGCGCGGTCCGCTGTGCACGCGCACGGCGCCGAGATCACGCCCGAAACGCGGCTCGAAGAACTCGCGTGTAGAACTCTCGAGCGGACGGCCAGAACCGAGTCCGGGCAGCGAAGCCGACAGCGGGCCGCCGCTCCCCTCGGCCGAACGCTGGATGCCGGAAGCGCAGCTGGCGCAGGGCGCCACCGGCGTACAACCGCTGCATCCTTCAGGCGCCATCACCGCATCGGCAACGCGGTCTGCCTGCCGCTCGCCCGCATCTTCCGGGCGGGAGACTTTCAGGCCGCGCGCGGCAAGAAATCGCGGAACCCCCTGGCCAGGCGAAGGCGCAGTGCTTCGCACGACACGCGAATCCATGCCCCGCGCGACCGCCGCAGCCCCGCTCCTATGGGCGCCTTCGACGCCGCTTCGTCCATAAGTCCGAGTCATCTCTCACCTCCCCCGCGGATCAATGTGCCCACGAATAGTCGATCGCCAGCGACGAAACAGAACTGCACAGAGGCTGCCACACGCCGCCGAAACCGCTAGCGCCACGGCGGCCCACAGCCATCCGCACTGCAGTGCGGTCGCGGCGACCACGACCATCCACGCTGCAACGGCCAGCACATGCGGCCAACGGCGTCCGGCCGATTGCCCACCGTACCACCAGGCCCACCAGACGGTAACCGAATTGGCAATCAGCACCAGCCGCCAACACAGCGTTCCGTCGCCTTCAATGATCACGCTTTCATCGCCTGCAGGATCACGGCCACCATCTCGTCGAAACGTGCGGGCCCGAGCAACTCATTGCGCAGACGATCAATGTGTGCGCGGAACACCGCCTCTGCCGCCGGCCAGCGGCGGTGCCGGGCGATGGCAAGACCCGTCGCCAAGGTCCGATAGGCCTCCGGGAAGGCCTTGCCCGCGGTCTGGATGCCGGCCACGAACAGCACCATACTCACCAATCCAAGCAGGTTCCCTTGTTCCGCATACCCTTTCGCCGCGCGTAGACACGCGCTAACGGCTTCGCCGCCTTGCTGTTGCGCAGCGTTCGATCGCGCCATTCCGAGATCGATAAGGATGCCGAGGTCCGGCTGCGGGAACTCGCGGCATAGTTCCGCAGCCTCGGCGAACAACTTTTGCGCCTGCGTCTGCTCAGCGCGCGCCACCAGCAGGCTGCCGAGTGCCACATCCATCTGGACCACCTCGCGCCAGACGCCTGCACCCCTGAGCATTGCGCGTGCCTGCTCCAGATGGCGCACGGCCCTCGGAACGTCCACCAGGCTGATGAACACGAAGGCCAGCGACTGGCTCGCCTGGATACGTTCTTCGACAAGTTCCTCGGGCAGCTGACGGAGCGCCTGCGATAGCGCACCACGGGCGGCATCGACCGCGTTGGCCTCGAGGTGATACTCGCCAAGCGCCAGTTGTCTTAGAGCGACAATAGAGTCGCCATGGCCGGTCAGCGGAATCGCCCGTAGCGCCTGCCAGGCGTCGTCGAGCCGCTGCTTGCGCAGCAGCACCCGGACCCGGCTGATCGCACACCATTGGGCAAGTTCGCCGGCAGCATCGCCAGCCAGCGCGACGGCCTGCTCCAGCAGGGCCAGTGAACCATCCAGGTCCAGCCGTCGCATGCGCACCAGGGCACGCCGCAGAACAACGTGCACTCGGGCCTCGCTGTCACCCAGTTCATCGGCGAGCAGCTCCGCCTCGTCGAGCCAGCCATCGACCGGCGTCGGCCATTCCGGGAACACCGGGTGGGCAAATGCGGCACGCAGCAAGGCGTCGAGATGGAGCCGCGCCGAGCCGCGCGCACGGCTGATCGGGACATCCATCAAGCGATCGGACAGCAGGCTTGCTACCCCGTTTTCGACGTCACTAGGCGAGTGCCGACTCATCGCTTTCCTCTTCTTCGCTGACCGCGACTCCCGCTTCCGCCGCGGCTTCCGTCTCTGCTTCCGGCCCCTCGTCAGGGTGGCCGGCGGTGCCGCCTTCGCGCATGGCCTCGAAGTACGGTCTGTGCGTCGCCTCGAAGTCGACGATATAGGTCTGCCCCGCCATTTCCTCGGCCTCCAGCACGTCGTCGTGGGCGGCAAGATCACCCTGCAGGGCGAGCGCATCGTCGCGAGTTGCGCGCGAGTCGTCGATATTCGCGTCGGCCTGTGCCATCGATTGCCGGTTGCGCTCCTGCTCCTCGACGGCCTGCTCGCCGACCGCTTCCAGACCGGCATCGGTTTCGTCGAGGCTACCGGTACGGGCTTCAATGTCCTGCCCGCCACCTTCGATCTCGGCCTCGATCTCGTCCAGACCAAGCGCCTGGTTGATCATACCCATAATGAACTCGTTGATCGACTGCATCACCTCGTTGACCTTGCGCCGCACTGCCCGCACGGCCGGCGCAACCAGCCCGTCCCAAAGAGCGCCGGCGGTCGCATCCCAGGCACGCTCCAGCCAGCTGCGCGAGCGCGGCTCCTCGGGCTTGGGCTCGACACTGACCCCCTGCCCTTCGGACTGCACGCCGTCCGCCTCCTGCTGACCACGCGCGGCGTCGCCCGACGCCGCGGCCCCCTGCGTAGACATTTCCTGCTGCGAACTCGAAGCCTGGTCGAGCTTGTTCTGCTCTGCCGCCACCGTTTCCTGTTCGCCCGCGGCAAAACTCTGCTGCCCGGCGTTGCGCTGCACCAGCGTGTCTGCCGCATCGCGGGCAGCCGTGTTGTGCCGCTCGGCATCGACGGTCTCGGCGATATAGTCGTTCACCACCTCCATCGCGCCGGCGATATCGGTACGCTGCTCGCGAATCGACGTCAGCGCCGACGGACTGTAGGGGACCGGCGATGGTGGCGTGGCCGGTGCTTCGCCCGTTGCTCCTGGTGCCACGCTTGCATCGATTGCATCTGCCAGGGCCGTGTCGCTCTCAGGCGGAGGGGCGGTAGGCCGGGATGCGGCGGGACCGGGGGACAGGTCGGTAGCGACCGTGGCCAGCGCCTCGCCACCCGCGGCCGTCGACGTTTCCGACGTCACTGCTTCGCTGCCTGCGCCGCCGTCGCCACTCTCAACTTTGGCACCACTTTCGCCGCTCTCGCGCCGCGCGTCGGGGCCGGCCGGCGGCCGGTCACCGCCTTCGCCAAGCCCGCTGGACAACCCGAGCTGCGCTAGCATCCAGTCACCGACCGCAAGGCTTTGCGTCTCGACCTCCTGCGAGCCGCGCACGGCAATCCGCCCTATGCCGGCGACCGATCGATCGATCAGCGTGCGCGGAACGGCACCCTCGAAACGGCCTGCAAAATCGACCGTCGGACCGAACAGGGCGCGCGCGCCGGTATCGGCGGTCTGCCAACGATGACCGGCCACGAAATGGGCGTCGAACAGCAGGCGCTGCGAGGGATCGTTCGGGTTCACCCAGATGCCGGTATTGCCCTCGCGGCGGAGGGCGTCGAAGAAGGCCTCGCTGCGGAAGTAATCGGCATCGAAACTGCCGGTCAACGGCGTCGGTGAAGCGCCGCCGCTGCCAAAGGCAGGACCGCCTCGTGCCAAGGCTTCCGCTTCGCGGGTGGTGCGCACGAACGGCACGTCAAGCGCCGCACCCGCGCCGCCCGGCGGTCGCCGCGCCGAACGCGTGCCGAACTCCGTCCATGGCGAGGTCGCCCGCGTCGTTCCGCGCGGCGTCACCAAAGGCGCATTGGCAAGCTGGATGTAGCGCGGGTCGTAGGCGACATGCGGTGCGTCGAGAACCGAGATGGTGTGATGCGGTGTCTTGTATACAGAGGCCCGGGTCGCCTGCTGCCGGAAAGCCGCGACCTCGGCTTCAGTCCATTGCGCAGGCGCATTCGGGCGTGCATTGAGCTGGCGTGCGAGGTCGGCATCGGTGATCGACGGATTGGCGGTGAGCGCATTGTTGATGGTCGTCGCCTCGTTGCGGCGCAAACCGTCGAGGAAGGTCTGCAGGCGCGTGCCCGGCCGGCCGAAAACCAGTCGGCCGGTGGCCGGGTCCGTGCGCAAGGCGAGATTGTTGAAATTGATCTCGGGGAACTCCGTGGCCGGCATGCGCGACTGCAGGCGGGCGCGCGCGGCGGCCTCGGCCAGCGCGCCGCCGCGCTGCGCAGCGGCCAGCTCGGCGCGCAGGCGCCCGCCGACGAAGCCATGGTGCGCGCGCTCCGAGCGGGCAAACAGCAGCCGTGCCAGGTCGAGGTTTTCTCCATAGACGCGACTGGCGTAGCGTCCGAGGCGCGAACCACCGATCCAGCGCCCCACAGAGGAGCCGGCGACGCCGCGGCCAAGCCTGCGCAGCCCGCCCGAAGCCGCAGTCGCACCGCGACCGAGCAGGCGTCCGGGCGCGCTGCCCAGAAGTCCCCGCGCGCGCGCGCCGATGGCGCCAAGACCGCGCCCGGCGACGCGACCGACACCGGTGCGACCGACCGCCCTTGCCGCACGACCGGCGGCGGTTGTGGACAGCGCGGTACGCAGGCCGAAGTCGCGCGTCCGCCCCATGAAGGTGTGAAAACGTCCGGACACGCCGCCGCCAAACCTGCGCACGGCGCCGGCGGCACCGCTGCCCGCGCGACCGACTGCGGCAGCCGCCCGGCCGATTCGCCCTGGTTGCGCGGCTAGCCGGCCAGCGGCGCCGGCGACGCGACTGCCCGCCCCGCGTGCGGCCCGGCCGACGAGTCGCCCGACCCGGCTGCGCCCCAGCATCCGTCCCGCCCCGGGCGCCACGGCGGTAGCCACCGCAACGGCACTCATCACCGTTCCCATGGCGTCCTGGCGTACCATGCCGAGCAGGCGCCGGCGCTCGTCGGGATCGGTCTCGTTCTTGAGCCGATAGTAGTTGTAACCGGTAAGAATTATGCCCAGCACCAGGCTGATGCCGTCCAGAATCAGCGCCGCCACGTCACAGAAGCGCCCTACGGTAAGCAGGAACGCGCCGACCGGCGGAACCAGCAGGCTGAGGATGAAGCCGCTGACGGTGGCGACCAGCCCGATGATGCCGACGATGCCGCCGAGCTGCCCGGTGACATCGCGTATCGTCGCCAGCGTGCGCAACCAGAGCGGCTCGGCCTCGTAGCCAGTGCGCGGCGCACCCGGCTGCAGTCCCTCGCCGGCCAGCCCCTGCAGGGCGCTTGCCTCGGGGTCGGTTATCTGGCGGTCGCCAAGCGCATCGGCTGCATCGAGCAGAGCCCGCGTCTGCGGGTCGAGAGACGCGATGCGCTCGTCCGAGAGGTTCCCTTCCAGATAGGCCGCCACCTCTTCGCCGACCAGGCTCTCGAACTCGGCAGCCGGGCCGGGCTGCTGCACCTCCGTGCGCAGACCTTCGCCTGGCGCAGCGGCGCCCTCGCGCCGCGCGGCGCGACCACGCTCGCCATCCCCGCCGCCTTCGCCTTCATCGCTCTGACCGGCCTCGCCTCCTTCGCCATCTCCGCTCGCGGCCGCCTCCTCGTCCGCTGCTTCCCCCTCGCCGCTGCCGCTCTCGTCCTCGACCTCGCTCAGCGTAGAGCGGGTACCCGGATTCAGCTCGACGCTGCTAGCCGAAGCATCGGCACCTGCCGCCGGTGTTGCCGCCAGCCGCGACTCCATCTCGTCTTCCGAGAAGCCAAAGGACTGCCCGGCTGGCGCATCCGCGCTCGCCGCGGCGCTGGCCTCGCCAGCCGGATCCATTCGCCGTCGCAGAGCCGTGTCCCCGCGCCCCTGCTGCAAGACGTGTGCCGCTTCATGGGCGATCAGGCCCGGATCATCCGGGCGCTGCCGCTCACCCAGCCAGACGTCGCTACCCAGCGTGAACGCGCGCGCGCCGAGGCGAGCATTCGCGTTCGCCGCCATCGCTCCCTGATGTACGCGAACGTGCCCGAGGTCCGCACCCAGCGTCGCTTCAAGCCGCGGTCGCAACGAGGGCGCCAGAGGCTGAACGGAGTCACCTCGTTCAGCGCCAGGTCCGCCTTGGCCATCGTCGGGCGGGTCGGCGCGCAAACTCTTGCGCCGGACGCTCGGCTGGCCGTTCGAGCGGCCGCTTCCCCTGTCCCCGGCACCAGCCGGCAGGTCGGCACGTGCAGGCCTCTCGCCGCCTGCAGAAAGGAATCGTGGCAAGACGGGTTGGTCGTGCAATACTGCCTCGGCGACTTCATCTGCCTCACGCTCCAGCGGATCGTCCTCGGCACCGACTTCAAGCTTGGCCTGCACCGGCCGGGGCGACAGAAATCGGGGGAGCCCTGCCTCCTCGCGCCGGCCGGGCAACTGCTCAGGAGCTTTGCGGCCGTCCGCGCCAACGGACTCGCGGTCGGTCCTCCGAACAGAGCTCTGCAGGCTGTTCATCCCGACCACCCCATGGCGCTGGGCAGTGGCTTGCCAAGCTTGCGATACTCTGCGGCAACACCGGCCAACAAGGCGTCCTCGTCAAGCGCGGTTCCGCGCTGGCGCGCCAGCGCGGCCGCGGCGAGCACAACATTGCGGATATGGCCGCCGGCCAGATCACTGGCTGAAGCGAGGCGATTCAGGGTTGCCGCATCGAGCCCGTGCGCATCGCCGAGATGTGCCAGCCACAGTGCGCGCCGCTCCTCGGGTCCGGGTGTGGGAAATTCCAGGATCGCGTCGAGCCGCCGCGTGAATGCCGAGTCGAAGCGCGCGCGGCTGTTGCTGGTCAGCAGCACGATGCCCTCGAAGCTCTCGATGCGCTGCAGCAGGTAGTTCGTCTGCTGGTTGGCGAAGCGGTCGTTGGCGTCCTTGACGTCGGTGCGCTTGCCGAAAAGCGAGTCGGCCTCGTCGAACAGCAATACCACCTCGGCATGCTCGGCGCGGGCGAACAGATCGGACAGGTTCTTTTCGGTTTCGCCGATGTACTTGCTGGTTACCGAGGCCAGATCGACCCGGTACAGCGGCAGCCCGAGACGCGTCGCCACCCAGCTCGCGGCGAGCGTCTTGCCGGTACCCGACGGCCCCACCAGCAACGCGCGCACGCCCGGCCGATAGCGGGTACGCGCGGCGGCCCCAAGACCCTCGGCGAGCGTGTCGCGCAGGCGGCAGCGAGCCAGCAGGGCGTCGAGTGCGCTACGCAGCGCCGGGGTCATGATCAGTGCCGCGTCCGGGATATCTTCCGCCAGCAGTTCGGCGAGCGCGCCGAGGTCAGCCCCGACGCCGCTTCGCGCCACCTGCGTCACATGCGCGATGTCCAGTTGTTCGCCGCCACGCGCCGCGGCAGAGCGCGCCGCCTGGCCGAGTTCGGCGATCCGTCCGGCACCGTGGCGATGGTGAGCCGCGAGCGCCGAGATGGTTTCCTCCGAGGGTGTTGAACCCAGTACGCTGCGCCACAGCTGGCGGCGCTCGCCGGCCGCCGGCACCGGCAGGCGCCACTGCGCGACCGCACCGCCAGCCTCGACACTGCCTTCGAGCCCGCAGGCCACCAGCAACGGCCCCTGATGCCCGGCGATCCGCGGCGCCTGCCGCCGCTCGCCGGGTGCCAGCGACACGCACCACACCGGCAGGCAAGCGGAGAGCCATAGCCATGGCCCGAGCCCGGCGGGCGCCTCGCCCTCGAAAAAGACCGCCCGCGCGCCCACGGCTGCGGCGACACGCGCCGCCGCGGCGCGTGCCTCGAGCGCCTGCCCGCTGCGGATCAGCAGGGTACGCACGCCATCGTCCACCAGACCGGCACCGTGACGGCGCGCCTCGGCGATCGTCGAGTCCGGCAGGGACGGCAGCGCCCCGGCATGGCTATCCACGCCGTCGAAGCAACCACCGCGGCCGCTGAGCGCAAAGAGCAGCGGCTGCGCCACCCGCACGCTGCGCTCGCACAGCGGGCGGTCTTCGGGATGCAGGCGGATGATGCCGTGCCGCCTTGCCGGCCCGTCGGCCAGCGCAGAGAGCACTTCGTGCTCACCCAGGCGCTGACAGAGACTCGCGATCAGCCCGACGGTCGGACGCGCTTCGCCGACCGGGTGCTGCAGCCAGATCAGCGCACGGGCAGCCATCGGAACCAGCTCCGCAGCGCGGCCAAGCGCCAGCGCCAGCGTTTCGGCGAGACTCAGTTGCTCGTGCGCAGCGAGGGCATGCAACAGGCGGTCGAACTCGGGCGGCTGTGCGCTCCACGCGGACAGCGCGGCCTGCATGTCGATCGATCCGGCGCTGGTCGCCAGCCCGTCCGAGTGGCTCTCCAGCCAGGCCAGCTCCGGGCCGGTTTCAGTGCCGCTGCCCTCGGCCAGGAGCGCGAAGGCGATATCCGCGAGGCTTGGCGCGAACCGGGTTTCAGCGCGCAGATTCTCGGGCCGGTTCATGAGTGATCGATCCCGTAATGAAAGCGCAGCACCCGTCCCAGCCACGGCACCCAGCCGGGGTCGATATCCAGCCCGGCACGGCGAACGCGCAGGTCGACGGCGTCGATTGCCTGGCGGACATCGACGTGGGTCGCGGTGATGGTGATGGCGGCCGGGCGACAGACCAGCGAGTGAAGGCCGATGCCGACGTGCAGACGCAGATGGCGACGGCAACGCGCAAGCCATCGCCCTGCCTCGCGACCCGCGTCTTCGTCGACGATCAGCGGTGGGGCACACAGGAGCCACGCCGGGTCGTCGTCGGGAATTGGAAGCCGCAACAGCAGGATGGTGAAAATGCGTTGCGGCAGATCACTGCGCGCCGCGTCTTCGCACAGCAAGTCGGCCAGGCCGAGCCGCACCAGCAGCGGCACCAAAAACAGAAGACCGCCGGCGGCGGTCGGTACGTCGATACTGGTCTGCGCGACATCTGCGTCGACGACGGCGGGCAAGTCGTCCGAGGCGTCCCCAGCGGGTACATCTGTCGCAGCCCGGGTAACTTGCCGCTGCGGCGATGGCGGCTTGGGAGGAGTGGCGACAGTGACGGTCACGGACAATTCGCAGGCAGCAAGTGCAGGCGGCGCGGCGCGCGAAACCGCGCCGGAAGATTCCTCTTGCGCCGCTGACGCGCTCGCGGTGAACTCGCCGTGTCCCGTTTCGGGCACAACGGGTCTTCCGTCTGCCGGTGCCGTCACGGGCGCGCCGATACCGGCGAGCGGCGGTGCCGAAGACGCCGCATCGAGTTCCGCAGCGGCTTGCTCGTTGTCAGCAATACCGGCGTTGGCGGCACGCGCGGCAGGCGCCGCTTCCAAGAGCGCTTGCGGCGCCGCAGCCGCGTCGGGGTCCGGGCGGGCCTGCCGATCGACGTCGGCCCCACAGACAGCGGCCATGTCGAGCAGCCAGCGATGCCGGACATCATCGACACCAAGACAGGCGCCCGACCAGTCGAGCAGCGATCGCCAGCGTGGCGCGTGCACACGCCGGGCTGGCTTCGGGGCCCCAGCACAGGCACGCTGCAAGCGGGTCGTATCGTCGGCCGCTAGTGCCAGCAGGAGAGCGGCGCAGGCACTCTCGCCATGCGCCGCCAGCTGCCCAATCCAGCGCGGCAGTGCGGCTGGTGCCTCGGGCAGATCTGCCAGCGACAGGGCGACAAGGCGCAGCGCGGCGCCGGTGCCGAGCGCGGCTCGATAGCCCTTCACCAGCATTGGCCAGCACCATGCCTGGCGTGAAGCGGCAGCGAGTATCAGACGGGTCAGCGCCATGTGCGCCGTCAGTGCATCGTTGAAACGCACGACCGCCGCAGCGGCCAGCGCGGCGTCGTCCAGCAACTCGCCATCGACGGCGATGAGGTCGCGGCACAAAGCTTCCAGCTGCTGCGCCACCTGCTGCGGCGAGGCCCCGGCCGCGAACGGCGGCAGCCGCAGCCGGCGCAGCAGCAGCACCTCGGCACCATCGCCTGGCAGACTGGCCGTACGCAGCGCGTCCTCGATCAGGAAGCCGGCATGGCGCGCGAGGGCGTCGGCCGGCGCGCGGATCGACAGGCGGCGGACCGTGCGCTCGGCGAGCATGGGCTTACCTTATCTTCACGCTGGCGAGCCGAGCGCTATTCATCGCCACCGGACTGTCGGCGGCGACGAACTGTACCCGCGTTTCAGCGGCAAGCTCCAGCCGGTTGCCCTCGACGTGCAGCACCGTGGTGGAGACCTCGCTGCTCGCCAGGTCATCCACCCGCGCCCGCGCCACTACCCGGTCGGCCTGATAGACCAGCGCCTGCATTCCGACCCTGAGCTTGAGACCGTCGGTAACGCGGATTGGCAGGCGAATACCCGGCACGGCAGTGACCGGCGCCGGCAGGCGGCCCGAGATGATGCGATTGACCGGTGCGTGGCTGGCCAGCAGCAGGCACATGTGCACCACGTCGTTGATCAAGTCCTCCGCCTCGCGGTCGCCGGCCTTCATCTGCCCGAACAGCCAGTCGGCATAGGCCTGCAATTGCCGTCTCGTTTCATAGCTCAGTTCACCCCAGCGTGGCAGGCCAGCGAGGTTTCTCAGCCGCGGCGTGGCATCGAACTGCGACAGGCGCTCGGCCCAGTCGAGACGTATCGCCGGGAGGACTTCGGAGAAAGCCTCGTGCAGGCAGGCGGCAATCCGCGAGATGTCCTCGAACACCTTGGCGGCCTGGCTGGCGACCGCGCCGCTGCCGTGCTCGCCGTCGATCAGGTCACCCAGCGAGACGACCTTCTCGGCCTCGGCGCGAGCGCCCTGCCAGCCCAGCGCACCGATCACCAACGGGTCGATGCGGGTTGCCGCGACGCGCAATTGCTGTACGGCGGCGAGTTGCTTGCCCTGCAGCGCAGCAATCGCGCCAGCGATGCCGCTTACGGTACTGGCTACCGGTTGGGCCGCCACCCTGAGGTTCATGATCTGGCTGCGCAATTGCGCCGACTGCATGGTCTTGACCAGCAGATCCACCCGGTCGAGCTTGTCGAGCAGCGCCGGCAAGCGTTCGAACCAGCGCGACGGCGCCTCGCGCACCACCGCCAGCAGATCGGCGAGTTCGTCGGGCGCATCCTGGTGCGCCATTAGACAGGCCGGCACCGGCGCTTCGAGCAGGCCAGGATCGAGCTGGCGCAGCGGTGCCGGGCTGATCAGTTCGGCCTCGCGCGGTCGTTGGTAGGCGACGAAGCTGACGTGATCGCGCAGGATCTGCGCGCGGCGATCGTTGATTGCCGCCAGCCGTGCCTCTTCCTCGGCAATCAGCGCGCGCGTTACCGCCACGTCGTGGCGCGCCTCGGCCAGATCCTCGCCCACAACCTGCAGCGTTCTTTCCAGAGCGCCGGCCTGCGTCCGGAGAGTGTCGAGCAGCGACTGGCTCAGGGAAATGGCGTCGCGGTAAAGCTTGATGCGGCCTTCGAGCTGGCGCATCAGCGCCACGGTGTTGTCGGAGAGGTCGGCGCCATCGGAAAAATAGGCCGACTCGTCGACCTTGCTGCGGCGCGGCGCCTGCAGCATCAGCGACAGGCGCCAGCGCTGCTGGAGTACGGTACGTAACGGCAAGCTGCGGCGCAGGCCGTTGAGCGTGTCCTGCTCGGCGGGGTCGGTGCTGTCTACGATCGGCAGCGGGCGGTTGGGATCGCCCACTTGCGTCTCGTCGTCGTAGAACAGGGCCGGATCGCCACGCACGCCGTGAAAAGCCACGCCCTCGAAAAGACCGGCGCTGTCGCCACCGTCCTCGCTCTCGAGCGCATCGGCCAGGGAAATCAGGCCGCGCACCGCTTCGTAGCGAGTGGAAGTGGTGTAGTCCTTGGCCTCGTTGGCCTTGGGCGCCTCGAGCCGCTCGGCGATACTTACCGTACGCACCTCGGCCTTGCCGATCAGCGGCGCGGCGTTGGTGATGTCGAAGGGAAGGAAGCTGGTGCCGGCGCTCAGCAGCTTGGCGCTGGTGGCATCGCGCACCTGCGCGTTCTGGTTCAACGCCGTGCCGGCGGTGACGCTGAAGCCGCTCCCTTCGGACTGAAGCAGCGCCTGTCTCCCGGTCGACCCGAGATTCAGTGCCTGAGTGTCGCCGCCGGCGAACAGCGTGCTCCCACCGGCGCGGGCCGAGGTGGTCGAAATGCTGCCGGCCGACCCGACCGTCCCGCCGGCGGCAGCCGCCGCCGGCGCCGCCGACCGGGCCCTCGGCGTCGCCGGAGCGTTCTTCAGTTCGTCGAAGAAGCCGGCGATCCGCTCGGTGGACGCCACAGCCGTCTCGGCCTGGGCGATGCTGGCCAGGGCCGGCGAAACTGCCAGCCGCGTCGCTGCAGTCGTGCCAAGCACCAGCTGCCGTACGCGATAGATGTCGGTCTGTACCTTGACGAAGTTGTAGTCCACCAGGTCGTCGGCACGGTCAGCGCGGCTCTTTAGATAGGCGACGAAGCCCTGCAGCCCGCGCTGAAAGATCTGGTAACGTTCCTGCGTCGAAAGGTGACCGAGCGCCGGGTTGTCGTAGAGCCGCAGCAGCGCCTCAACCTGGCCGTTCACTGCCGCGCTGGTCGGCGCGCGCAGATCACGCGCCGCGAGGAACTGCCAGTTGCCGCGTTGCTGTGCACCGGCCGGCAGCGTGCGCGAGAACCACTCGCGCTCGACATTGGCGGCCGACAATGCGCCGGCGCTCCCGAAAGCCGCACTGCCATCAAAGAAAGTGAAGGCCATGCCGTTCAGCGCCGTGCCGGCCACGTCGACCCCGTTGGCGGCATCCACCGGCACCTCGAGCCGCAGCCAGCGCCCCGGCCGTGGAATCGCGCCGAGGCGCCGGCGTGACGGCGTACCTTCGACGCCCCAGCTGATGCGACTCAGCCCCCAGTACGCGCGATGGTCCCAGCCCGCGGCGCTGCGCCATTGCAGCATCAGCTGCGTCGGTGGATTGTCGGGGTCTACGAACACCCATACGTAGAGCCGCTCAGCCACCGCGGCCGTGAAGGTGGCGCTGGCGTTCTCGAAAAAGTGTTGATGCAGGCCAGCCTGCGCCGGCTCGCTATGGCCCCCGCCGGCTGGCGCGCCGCTGCCATCGACTGGCAGAACGGCCGTCGAAGCCTCGAACGGTGCCCACAGGTCGTTGTGGGTCATGAAGTCCCAGCGCTCGTCGCCATTCTCCTGAGCGGCAGTGGGAAGGACGCTGCAGAACCACTTCCGCGGCGCGCCATTGGTGGCTACGGCGCCGGTCATCGCGAACGCTGCCTGGCCATCGTAGAGGGTGAAGGCCATGCCGTCGGCGGCCAGACCCTCTAGACCAACCAGCGCGGCCGGCAGTCTGAGCTGCAGCCACTCGCCGGCGTCCGGCAGGTCGCCGGCGCGCGCACGCGAAACGGTCGCGTCGGTACCCCAGGCTATGAGATTCTCGCCCCAATAGGCGCGATGGTTCCAGTTGCCGGCATGCCATTGCAGCATCAGGGTGCGCGGCGGATTTTCGGGGTTCAGATAGACCCAGGCGAACAGTTGCTCACCGGCAGCGACCGCAAGCGTTTCGGTGGCCGCTTCAAAGAAATGCTGGTGCACGCCGGCACGCAGCCCCGAGCGATGTCCGCCGCCGGCAGGCGGCGGGCCCCAAGGGGCGAGCGCTTCCGTTTCCAGCGCTTCGGGATCGTCGGCAATTGACGGCACGGTCAGTGCCTTGCCGGTGATCGCACGGGCCAGCACCGACGCCCGTGTGCGCAGTCCCTGTCGGGCACCGAGTGCACGCGAGCGCTGCAGCTGGAAAGCAGCCAGGGTGCTGGCAAATTCGGGGTCGATCACCTCACGGATGAGCAGGCGCGGCTCGAACAGCGACTGCGGCACCGGAACCAGCATGCGTACCCGCTCGCCCAGCGCCAGGTCCAGCGGCGCCAGCGAGGCCGCCTCGGCCAGCGCGGCATCGAGCTGTTCGGTCGGCAAGGGCACGGCATCGAGGGTGAAACTGGCAGGGAAGAAGCCGCTGCTCAAGGTCGCCAGATCGACGACATGCGCCGGCAACAGGCCGAATGGCGGCAGCTGCGCGTAGTCGGCAGCGAGCGTCGGAGCATCGGGCGACGGCTCGCCGGCCGATGCAATCTGCTCGGCGAGTTGTTCGAAACGCGCCTGCCACAGCGCCGGCAGCCGCCAGTGGATGCCGAGGCCATCGGCGGCGCCTCCCATCCGTCCGTAGCGGGCGTGGCCGCCGCTTCTTACAACGCTGGCGCGGTCGAGGAACAGCGGCGTCCAGTCGGCAGCGCAGGCAAGCAGCCCGACCGGTACGCCAAACGCCTCCCAGGGCAGGGCCTCGTCGGCGGCAAGCATGCGTTCGGCGTTGAAGATGCGCCACGCCAGATCGTTGCGCCAGCGCCCTGGCGCGCCAGCCGGCATCGTCGGCAGGCTGACAAACTCTTCCGGCCAGGCGTACCACAGCAGCCGGGCTGCATCGCCGATGCGCCAGTCCTCGAAGGCGATCACATTGCCGCTGCCGCAGCCCTCCAGCGAACACGGGTCGGTGGCGTCCAGCTCGCCGATGCGGTCGGCGGTAACTGGCTGCAGAACAAGGATGCCGACCCTCGGCAGCGCATCCGGCAAGGCCGCCACCACCGCGCCAAGCGCCGGGCCAACCACCTTGCTTGCCACACTACCACCTGCGCCGCCGGCACTACCCATGCCGGCAAAGGCTGACGGGTCGGCCACGGCCGGCAGATCGGCCAGCGCCACTTCCAGCGCCTGCAGCACGCGCACGTCTTCGCCGTCGACACTCAGGCCCTGTCCCTGCATCAAAGCCAGCCGCGTGCCGGCAAGGCCGCCCGCGCTGTTGAACAGGGCCGTCTCCAGTCCGCGCACCACGCCCGGCGTGAAGGCCTGGCCGCGCAAGGCGATGTGGCGCGCCGCCCAGTTCTGGCGGCCCGACAGCGTCGGCCCGGTAAGCGTGCGGCCGGCAAACAGGTTTGGCCGACGCAGCCACCAGCGGCTGGCGTCGGCGGCATTCTCCGGCGCGAGACCGACGATATGCTCGCCAGCCAGGGGCCTGTTGATCGGTGTGATGCTCACGATCCACCTCCTTCAGTCATTTGCGCGTGGCCCCGGCCTTGTCGGCGGGCGCGCTCTTGCTTGCCGCTGGCGTCCCCTTGCGACGCTTGCCCGATGGCGTGGTGGCGGCCTTTTCGCCGGCAGCCGTAATCGTCCCTTCGTCGCGCTTGTCGGCCGCTGCGCGTGCTGCCTGCGCGGGCTGTGCCTGCGCAGGCTTTGCCGGCGCGGCCTGCCGAATCGGCTGCGGACGCAGAACCGTACGCGCCATGCCCGACAGCTCGCTACCTCTGGCACTGGCGGCTGCAAGGTCGGAGCTTCGCCAGTCGCCACCGCCGGCCATTGCCTGCAGTGCGGTCTTGCTCGGCACGGTGTCCGGTCGCGAGCGCTCGAGGCGGGTCAGACCCTCGCCGACGCCGGGCGCCGACAGGTCGGCCGCGACCCGCAGCACGGCCGCCTGATCGAGCTGCTCGACCTGGCCGAGTTCGCCCAGCGCGGCGGCGGTGAGACTTGGCGATGCAAGGAAGCGCGGACTCGCCAGAAGGCTCTGGACTTCCAGCGCGGCGCGCGGCGTGGCGCGCGCGAGCACCCGGTTGGTGGCGCCTTCGAGACCCAGGGCGGCAAAGCGCGGCGCCTCCGTGTCGAAAGTGTCACGACCGGCGACACGGATCGCTTCGCCGGCCAGATCGTCGCGATAGGCAAGATTGCGCCGGCGCACGAACCACAGGTTGGGCAGTGCCGCGAGCCGCGCCCACTCCGCCTGCGCGGGGTCGCTCGGCTCGACTGCCGGCGGCAGTCGCGGAATGCGCAGCTGCTGCAGGATCTCCAGCGGCTTGCGCGTCGCCACCAGATTGATCGCCGCCGGGCGCAGGCTGCGGGTACGCGTGCTGAGACGGTTGCTCACCGCGCGCCACTCGTTGCGAGGGATCGGCGCCAGCAACAGCAGCGAGGTCGATTCGAGTGTCGCCGATGGCGCCTCGAGGTCGATCGGTGGCAGCAACAACGCTTCCTCGACCAGTGCCGGCAGCTCGTCCTCCGGGATGATCGAGAAATCGACGGCCATTTCGGGCGGGAAGTAGCGCTGCGTGAAATCCCGGCTGTCGATCATCCCCGCCGGAACCGGCCCGGCCGACGGCAGCAGCGGAAAGTTCTCGCGCGCCGCAAAGCCGCGCCCGCCGCTGGCCAGCAGTATATCGGCAAGATGCACCTGGTGCTGGATCAGGTGCGCCAGCCGCAGCGCCCGGGGTGCGTGGCCAAGGCCCGGCAGGTCGGCGCGGTCCGCACCCAGTTCGCGGCGCACCATGGCTTCGTCGATCCACACCACGACGTTGTTCGCAAGCGCCAGCATGGCCAGCGGCAGGACGTTGGCCGACAGTCCCCGCTCGGCGTCGCCGGCAAAGATTGCTGCCGCCGCCCGACCACGCCGCGCATTGAGTGCATCGGCGGCGCCATCGTCCTGCCACGGCACCAGCACGATCGCCGTGGCTTCGACCACGTCGCCGTCCTCGACGGTACGCTGGCCGGTGATCGAAGTCGGATAGGCGCCTGTAGGCGTATCGGTGTATTCGACCGGGCGCAGTGCCAGGACGAAAAGGCCGGTGCGGTTGCGCAACGGCGACTGCGGCACCCTGCCGAGTCCGAAGCGCGCCGACAGCTGCTCGGCACGCGGGATGTCGGCGAGCCGCAGTTCGATGCTTCGCGTCAGCAGCACCAGTTCACCAGCCGCCGTGATGCCGTGCCCGGCAGCCACATTCACCCGGTCGCCGGCGCTGCCGCGCTCGACGTCGAGCCCGCTGGCGACGCCACTGCCGGCGGCCTGGCCGAGATCGGCCTCGCGGGTGAGGATGTACTGCTGGTCGCGGATCAGGTCGCGCGCAGCAAGGAAGCGGCCGTCGAAGTAGCGTGGCCGTTCGCGGCGCGGATCTTCGATCAGCACCCCGGCGTCCTTGAGCAGCGCCACGTCGTCGGGGCCGAGGGTTTCGCGGGTCTTGCCAGTCGTCAGATTCATGACTCATCCTCCAGAGCAGCGCTTTGCACGCCATTCATCCTGCTGTTCATCCGCCCACCAGCCCCATTGCCCCGGCAAGCATGCCCAGGTGCGGCAGCACGCGGCGACGGCCGTTATCGACGATCGCATCGCCGCTGCGTGCCGGCGGGTCGCCGACCGCCACCGGAACGAAGACCCGGGCGAGAAAAACCGCCGTCGGGTCGAGACCCGGCGGATGCCCAGGCGCCGCCGGCAGTTCGCCCGTCGCATCGCCGCTGCCGCTGATGTCGGGCCAGCCGTCGAGCACCACGTCATGCAGCGCCGCGCGGCGCTCGGCGGGAGTGAGCGCCGAAAGATCGCGGTCCTGTTGCGGCAGGCCATCGAAGTTGTCGTCGAGGCCGTCGCCGCGCAGCACCAGGTGCACCTCGAAGGCATCACGCAGGCGCGAAGTCTGCACGGCGTCAAGCGCGTCGAAGGGCCCACTGGCAAAAGCCGGCGTGAGCGCCTGCCGACAGGTGACGAAGCGCACGAAAACATCTGCGATCACGGCCCGCGCCGGCAAGGCCGGTCCGTCGGCAATGAGCCGTGCACTGGCGAAGCGGTCCAGGTTGTCAAGTGCGGCGAGGCGCAGCGCGTCGCCGCCGTCGCGCGCCAATTCGCCGTCGAACCAGCGCGTGACGCGCAGGCACACCGCGCGTGGCAACTCCACCAGGCGACCGAGCCTGTCAACCGCGAGACCGGGGGATATACGGACTTCCTCCACTGCTTCGCCCGCCGCGGGGACCTGGCGCACCCGCAGACCGGCCAGCGTGCCGCCAGCGAAGAGGCCAGCCGCGCCGGCTGCATCGGGATCCATGCCGTCAGGCAGGCGGCGCGCTCCGGCCCCGCTGACAAAGGCCAGCGCTCGCGCCAGCCGGTTGCGGTGATAGGTCTGTTCGTCGGCAAAATCGCCGGCGTCGAGAAGCATGCCCGTCGCGTAATGCGGGCGCGCCGCATCGGGCAGCGCGTAGAGCGGGTCGTCGGACGGCGGGCGAAGGGTGCTGTTCATGTTTCGCTCCTGGATTTTGCGGGTTTGCGCGCCCGCGTCTTGCGCGGCTTGGCCGGTGTCCGGATGCGGGTACCGACCGGGTCGCCGGTCGGCGGCAACACCGGCACCACGGGTGGCCGGGTGACTGGCGGTCGAACCGGCACCGGGATCACGACCTCCCGGGCAACCACCACGTCCACCATGTCAGGCGCACTCTGGCGCCCGTCATTGCTGACCACCACCAACTGGAAGCGGTGAATGCCGACCGCGAGGCCGGCATCCACCACCACCAGCGCGTCGCTGGTCGTGACGGTACGGCCCCTGACAAAAGTGGTCATGCGATCGGCTCCCCCTGACCGCTCAGGGCTGGCCCATGTAGGTCCACAGATAGCTCACTACCCGCCCGCCGCCGGCGTCGAAGGATCTGCTGCCGTCGAGGTTGAAACTCGTCGCGAAGTTCACGCTGCGTGGCGCGCCGAGCACTGCGGTCGGGTTTTGCGTATCGGCGACGATGACCACCACCTCGTCGGGTATTGAAGTATTGCCGGAGTCGTCCACCACCACCAGACGGAACGTGTGGCGCCCGAGCGGCAGCGCGTTGTTGGCTGAAATGGTGACCTCGACGGTTGGGGTGTCGGTCCTGACTTCCTGGTTGATGACGAACTCGGCCATGATGGGCTCCTTGGGTCGGATGGTGTTGCCTGTGTTGCTTCCTGAATGCGGGCGCCTACTCGGTGAAGCGCCATCGATACTCGGTGATGCGCCGGCCCGGCGCGGCGCTGGAACCGCCGCCGTCGAGCACGAAGCTGCTACCGCGCGGAACGCTCATATCGGGGCCGGCGTTGGCCACCGGCGGCGCGGTGGGGAGCCGCGCGAGCGCACCCGACAAACGCGGATCGAGGCTGCCGAAGCCGAGCACGTAGTCGCCATTGCCGAGGCTGCTCACGCCAATCCGGGCCGGAACGCGTGCGCGCGGTGGGCCAAGGTAGGTGTCGACACCGACCAGACTAGCGATGCCGACCAGCAGCGGCCACGTCGCGGTCTCGACTTGCACCTCGACATGGGCGGGCGACTCGAGCTCGACGATGCGACGGATCAGGCCCAGATCCTGCGCCTCGACGTTCTGGTGCACCAGGACCATCGCGCGGAACGCGAGCTTGTCGTAGAAGGCCAGCACTGCCTCGCGCTCGGCAGTCGAAATCAGCTCGTCGCGGAACAGCGCCAGCAGTTCGACGCGTTCGGCCTCGCCGAGAACCAGGGTGTCGCCGACCACCGAGTTGCCACTGATCACCAGTCCCGGCAGCAGCGGATCGTCCTCGACATTGAGGTTCACGCCGAGCAGCGTGCTCATCAGCCGGCGCATCCGGAAGCCTTCCAGGACGACGATTTCACCGCCGCGCACGCCGCCGTCGCTGGCGATGTCGAGTGCCAGTCGCAAGCCGCGGCGGGTGCCGTGGTAGCGCGCCAGCTCGCTCGAATGGAGGAGCCACTCGCGCCGCCGATCCTCCGGCAGCGCCGCGTCGAAGGCCACCCCCAGCCAGCCGCCAAGCCATTCGAGCGACTCTTCCTGCGCAACCGCGGGGTCAGTGGTCAGATGTGCTCCAGCGACGCGGTCTTCGAGCGGGGTGAGGACGCCTTCGACATTGCCCAGCAGGCGTTCGAGGAAGTCTGCCGGCGTGGCTTGCGGGCGGTAGGCGACGATGCGCGCGTCCTCGTGGCGCAGCGTCCAGCTGGACGCGCCGTCGCGCAGCAGCCACAGCACACCCGCGGTCAGCACTGCAACGCGTGCAGCCTCGCCGAGTGCCAGCGTGGAGCGCAGTTCGCCCGGCAGGGCGGCTGCGTCAAGGTCGGTGGCCAGCAAGGCATCGACCACGGCCACCGCCACCCCGGGGCTTTCCGCCGCGGCGCCGAATTCGCTTTCACGGTAGAGCCGCGGCAGGTACCTATCGCGGTAGGAGAAGCGCGATCCGTAGGCGCGCAGCGCGGCAAGGTCCGGGGAATCGCGCCCCTCGCCGAAGAACTCCACCCGCAGCCATAGATAGCGGCCGCTGAGCGCCCGTACCCGATGCGTGGCGCGCTGGATCATCGCCGTCCACAGTCCGGCGCGGCCGGCCTCGGGAGTCCCCCAGGCGCCCAGGCCGGGATGTCCCGGCAGCTCGGAAGGCTGACGTTCCCACACGGCGTGCGGCACGGGACCGGCTGGCAGCGCCGCGTCGGGCAATTCACCGAAGACATGCGCGTGCCATTCATCGACCGTCGCCACGCCCGGCTCGGCGCTGGTCGCCAGCCATACCAGCAGGCCGCAGCCGGCCGGCAGGCGTGCTTCGGCATAAAGCCGGTGCCAGACGGTCTGCTGGTCGCCGCTGTCTACCAGATGGGTCGCCGCGACGCTGAAGTTCGCCGCCTCGCCACGGCGGGCGAGGTTGGCCAGCGACAGCCGGTGGAGCGGCTCGAGCGCGCCGCCAGCCAGCGGGTAACGTGGCGGATCGTCGAGGCGATGAGCAAATGGTGCTTCTTCTGCGTCGGCGGCAAGCGGGTAGATATCCCCGGTCGGTTGCAGCGTCAGCTCGCCAGCGGGCGACAGGCGCGGCACCCACACCGGCGCATCGCGCCGGCCGGGCAGACGCGCGCCGATCCGGCCCTCGCCGAGCCAGTCGATCGCGTAGGCGAAAGCTGCGCCGGCCAGCGTCTGCGCCGGCCCGAGCGTACCGCGCTGCCGGTCGAGCAGACGCAGGCGGCATTCGCCATCGCCGAACCATGACAAGAGGGCCAGCGTACCGTCGGGCGCGAGCGCCAGCGACTGCGGCCGTTCGCCGGCCGGCCATGCCACGCCGTCGAAAACCTTCACGGTTGGCGGGCTCGGGTTTTCCGGAACGGGGCGGAAAGTACCCGCTGCGTAATCAGCGGCCGGGCGCTGCGGCTGCACGCAGCCGGTGAGCCGGGCGAGGCGGCCACTGGCACGTTCCAGAAGCCACACACCGGCAAACGGATCGACCGCAATACGCCACGCCTGGAAGGTCGGCGTCGGCAAGACGGTATCGGGCCAGCGACCACGCAGGTCATGCAGCAACAGGCGATCGCTGAGGGCCACGTACAGCACGTCGTCAAAGCCGGCCGCAAAGTCCTGCGGCCGCTCGGCAAGCGGCAGCAGGGTCGCGGCCGCAGGCAGATGACTGACGGAGACGATGGCCATCTCGGCATCGTCCCAGTGCGAGCTGGCTCCGTGCCGATCGACCGAGCGCGGCAGGCGCTCGAGCGCCGCTGCGGCGATCGCCGCAGCGTCCGCCGGGGCTGCCGAGAGGCTGCGCTCACTGGCGAGGCGCAATGCGCGACAGCCGGCACGGTAATCGACATGACTGCGCCCCGGCCAGTGCCGGTCGTCGGCAAGCAACCAGAAGCGCTGGCCGTTGGCGTCCATCAGCAAACCTCGGGCACGACCGGCACGGCGACCGCGCTGTCGTCGGCAAAGGGATTGGGCAACGCCGACAGGTCGCCCGGCGCACCACTGCTGCCGCTGCCAGCCGGGTTGTCCACCGCCACCACCGACAGCAGTTCGGGCAATTGCCAGGCAGCAAGTTTCAGCGACTGGGTGGCATCGGGCGTGTTGCGGGTCAACAGCCGCCATTCACCGTGGCCGTCGATCTCGGCCCGTTCGAAGAGGTTGACGCCGGCAACCTCGGCGACGCCGGCAACCCGCGAGATCTCCACTTCCAGCTCGCGTTCGCGCACCGTGCGACCGAGCGGCCAACCGGTGCCGCCAGGACCATACGGCGGCAGCGGCCACAACAGCCGGCGCAGCGCTTCGCGCAGCTCGAAGAGAACCGCCTCGCGGCCAAAGCCGTCGCGGATGGTCACCGCCACGGAGACGCCCAGCGGCACGTATTCGCAGCCGATCACGTACAGCTCGGTGGCCAGCGGCGTGCGTACCGACAGATGCGCATGCACCCGTTCGATGAAAGGCCGGTCGGGGCGCGGATTCGGCGCCTTACCGAAAGCACGCGCCGGCAAGACCATCACGCTGACCACGCCGGGCACGTCGAAGCGCCGCTCGCGCGGCTTGAAACGCGGCATCACCTCGACGCGCGCAACATCCGTGCCGGGCACTTCCTGCGCGAGGCGACGATAGTCGTCGGCGGTCACCGCGCGCTCGCGATGACGGAGCAGCGACGGAATCCGTTGCTCGGCCCGCGCCAGGGTTTCGGCATCCTCGCCGCCCTCGGTCGCCAGCGGCTGGAGAACCTTGATCGCCGGCAGACTTCGCGGCGCGCCGACCAGCCTGGCCGACGCCAGCTCGGTAAGGCTTGCCGCCGGCAGATTGCCGGCGCGCCCGCCGCCGAAGCGGCCATAGGCCAGGCGGATGCGCATCTGCCGCTCGGGCACCCGACCGCGCACGCCGTCGCCGAAGCGCAGCGTACCGGCCTCGGCATCGAGTTCGAATACCGCCGCCTCGCGCGCCACCGCCGCGTCAGCCGAGATCGCCGCGAGGTCGTCCACCCGCGTCCAGGACTGGTAGCCGCGGCCAGCTTCCTCGACCTGGATCTGCAGCGTTTCGGCATCGACCGAACCGCCTGGCAACTGGAACAGCTGATCGGCAGCGCCGGTGGATACCCCCAGCACCCGCCCTGCGAGCGTGTTGCGCTGATCGACTGCCACTGCGTTAATGCCTACCCAGGCCAGCTTGAGATTGGCAACACCGCTGCCCGGCTTCGGTCGCAAGCGCAGCCAGCCGATCAGCCGGGCGGCCTTTTCCGGATCATCGAGACGCGGTGGGTTGTCGCCCACGCCGGCGCGCGGGTTGTCGCCGACGTCGTTCACCGGCGCCCAGATCAGCGATTCATCGGGCATCGGCAGGCGCAGCACCCCCGCCCGGGTCAGTCCCGCGGTGGTGTCGTTGGCGTCGCCCGGGAAGGGCTCGACGCTGAGGTAGTCGGCATTGACCCCGTCGGCAGCGCGGGTCACCACCTCCCAAAGCACCGGCACGCGTGCGCGCTGCCCCACTTCCTCGAACAGCGCCGGTGCGGCGATCGCCGGCACGACTCCGACCGAAAGCATGGCCGTGGCGCCGCTGTCGTCCCCGCCAAGCGCGGCACGCGCAGCGGTATTGCTGGCAGCCTGCTGTTCCGGACGCTGCGCGGCCGGCGCCATGAGCGCCAGCCACAAGGCACGGTCTGCGCTCATGGCGAAGACATCGACACCCTCGCTGGCGGCCGCCTGGCCACCCTCGAACAGTGGCGATGCGAGATAGCCTTTGGCGGCGCCATCGATGCGATGCACCTTTTGCAGGCCGGCGATCACCGCTTCCATCCGCGCCGCGTCGGCATCGCCGAGCGCCTGCTTGTACCAGGCCTCGGCGACGACCGGCAGCAGCGTGGTTTCGGCCAGCGTCTCGAAGGGTACCGGGGCCTTGACGCGGGCGCCGGCGGCAAGCGTCACGGCGGAAAGTTCGCTGGGCTGGGCAAAAGCCAGACTTACGATGCCGCCAGCCGGCCGAGCCGGCCGCAAGCCCTGGCCGAGCAACTTGAGAAACACCAGCCGCTGACGCTCCGGAATCAGGTTTACGCGGTAAAGCAGCGCATCGCCGAGCCAGGCGAACAACTCCAGCAGAGTTCGGCCGGGATCGCCGAGGCGCGGATTGGTCCATTCCGGCGTGTGGGCCGGAATGCGGGCCAGCAGGTCTTCGAGCAGGTCGTCGAAGCTGCGGTCGTCGAGACGCGGAGGCAGGATGGGCATGTCAGACCTCCGGCGAGGTGGACAGCGCGGCACTGCGCCCAGCGCGCGTCAGGGAAGATGAGCCTGGGGGTCGTGTCATTTCAGCCTTCCTCCAGTCGAACGGTCACGGCCAGCGCGCCGGGCGTGCCGGAGCGTGCCAGCCGATAGGCAATCTCCACCCGCAGATCGGCGGGCTGGTCGGGGACTTCGAGCACCTCCACCCGATCGAGCAGGATGCGGCGCTCCCAGCGGCCGAGCGAATCCATCACCCAGTCGCGAATCTGGCGGCGCGTGGCAAGGGTGTTGGGTGCATGCAAGAGGCGGTCGAGCCCGGCACCGAACTCGGCGCGCATCAGCTGCTCGCCCGGGCGGGTGCTGAGGATGACTCGGATGGCCTGGCGGACGCTGGCTTCGAGATCCGGCCAGTCGAGCCGGCCGTGCTCGTCCGGCAGCGCGAACAGGGGCCAGCCGATCAGCGGCCGCGGGAGCTGACTGGCACTCATGAGTCACCTCCGCTCTTTTTGGGGAAGGGAATGCAGATCTTGATGAACATCATCCAGCGGAAGAACAGGTCGAACAGCGACAGAAAGATGTTCAGCACGATGAAGGCGCAGATAGTGATGATCGGAATGTTGAAACTGCAGATCCACCCCAGCTTGAGGCCGCTGTCGGCCGGCTTCTTGCCATCCATCAGGTCTAGCGGATCGCCCGACAGCAGGTTCTGCATCGACGCCGGCACGGTGAAGGCGACATTGGGCTTCAGCTTCTTGAGCATCTCCTTGTCGCCCGGGTCGGGCAGCGGCACCTGCACCGGCGGCGCACCGCTGCCTTCGTACCACGGCGCAATCACGAAGGCCGGGCTGTAGTCGCCCCAAACCGTGCGTGCCGGGCAGCTGCCTTCGGGCTTGAGACGCACGAAGGCGCGCAGCACGTAGCGCGCGTCCGGCGCGTCGAAGCGCCCGGCGACGCCCGTCACCGCGTCGAAGCGTACGCGCAGGCAGGCCGACAGCGCGCGCGCCAGCGAATCGCGGGTTTTTGCGTCGAGTGCCGGCCAGCCGGCCGGGATGGTCGGCGCCGGCGAAAGAGACTCCTCGTTGAGCAGGATGCGGCTCGCCGCGGCAAGAAAATCGCCCGCCGGGTGGCTGCCGGCGATCGGCTTGCCAGCCGAGTCGGCCAGCGGCAGGGCGATGCCATTGAGCACGCTCAGCAAAGCGTCGGCCTCGGCACTGTCGCCAAAGGCATCGAACTCGACCGCTAACTGGCGCAGCAGCAGCAGCAGGCGCTTCATGGCGCTGCGATCCGAATCCGCCGCATTGCCGGCAATCGTCGCCAGATCGGGGGTGAGCAGGCGCCCCGGCCGCGGGAAGCTGTCGGCGAGACCGGCCAGCGGACCAACCAGGTGCGCCTTGAAGTCGTCCGTGCCCGGACCGAATGCCGCCTCGTCGAATTCCGGTGCACCGGCTTCCGCCTGTTCGCTGCTGGTCGTCGGAATCAGGCCGTAGAACAGCGTCGCCGCCGCCGCCTGGCAGACATCGGGCGGGGCGATGAACATTGGCACCACTGCTTCGTTGAGCAGTGCGTCTTCCTGCGCGGCCAGTAGCGCGCTCACCTCGCGGTCGAGCACCGCCTGGCCGGTGGTCGGCCGGCTGAGCCGGCGCCGTGCTTCGGGATCGTGCCGGTTGCCGCTCGCTGCGGCGTCGGCGGCAGTGGCGATACGTGCCCAGCCCTTGAGGCTTTCGCCGGCGCGCATCCAGCCCTGCTTGATCTCGCGTCCCTGGGCATCGCGCACCAGGCGGCGGATCACCATGCCGGCGCCGTCGACGCGCTTGGGGTCGATGCGCGGCTCGCCCGGCGTGTCGCAACGCGCTTCCATCACCGCCAGGTTGAACTGACGCTGGATCGGCTGGAAAAGCTTGAGCACCTGTGCGCCTTCGGCAGCGCGGCGGATGCCTTCGACACGCTTCTGCTCACTCTCCTGCCCGCTCCGTCCCAACGACCCGTCCACCGTATCCAGCGCACGCCCGCCGGCGAGGCCCAGTTGGCGGCTGGCGCTGCGCAGCCGGTCGAAGAGTTCGCGGCCACCGTTGCGTTTGCCGCGCGGCCGGGTGTCGGTACCGCTGGCAACCGTACTCGCGCGCGCCAGACTGCTGCGCAGACCGACGCGCCCGTTGACGTCGCGCAGACCGGCCAGCACCGCCTCGATGAAATCCTCGTCGCTGCGCTGCAGGATGGCCGGCGCGCCAGCATCGCTGAGGTCTCGCGGTGCCGAGAGAATGATCTCGTGATGGCTCACCATATGTTCCCCGCTCCCGGTGTGTAACTGGTGGAAACCACCGAAGTGGCCTGCAGCACCTCGCACTTGACGATGCCCGAGAATTTGGCCATCGCGGTGTCGACGGTCACCATGCCGGCACTGACCTTCACCTGCGGTGCCTCGACCTTGACCTCGGCGCTGGCGGTGATGCTTATCCGCGCCGCCTCCATCTCCACCCGGTTGCCGTTGGAATCCTCGACGGTGACCTTGCCCGGTCCGTCGGACAGCGTCAGTTTCTGCCCGCCCGGCGTCTCGAGCACCAGTTGCTCCTGACCCTGCTGATCATCGAGCGTGACCGTGACGCCGTTCTTCGAACGGATGCGCTTGAAGCGATTGCCCTCGTCGCCGAGTTCGGCCGGTGCCGCGTTGGCGCCACTCCACAGTCCCCCGATCACCAGCGGATAGCGGGCGTCGCCCTGCAGGAAGACCACCAGGACTTCGTCATCGACGTCGGGCATCAGGAAGGCGCCGCGGTCGGCACCGGCAAAGGGACACACCACCCGCGCCCAGAGCGGCGCATCCTGGCCGTCGAAGGCGTCGCAGGCAAGCAGGCGGAGCTGCACCCGGTTGCGGCGCTCGGGATCGGCGATGTCGACCACGCGGGCAAGCTGGACACCGTTGAGCCATCCGGCGGCGGGCTGGAAGAGAGGCGCGCGATCCATCAGGAAGCTTCTCCGAGGTAGGCACACTCGCCGATGAACTCGGTGCGATAGCCGGCGCGCACATCGTACCGATGGCAGGCCCTGACGACGTAATAGCTGTTGTCCCAGCGCCCGGACAGGCCACTGACCGCGACGGTCGTGCCGACCCGCAGCTGGGCATTGCCCTCGGCGACGCCGTCGAGGCGCACGAAGCGCCGCGCGCGCTGGTCGAAGGCCGCCTCGGCAACCGCCTGGGCCTCGCCATCGCTGGCCAGCGCCAGGTGACCGAGGTGCTCGCTGCGCCGCTCGAGTGCGCGCGACAGCCAGTCGGCGCCGCTGGTCCCGCTGCCGGGCCCGCCGTGGCTCAGGCTGCTGGCCTCGGCGCTGACCGCGCTGCCAGCGACCGGATCCCAGCCCGCGGCGGTGATGCTGCTTACCTGCTGCGCGAGATCGGCGACCACCCGGGCACGCGCCAGCTGGCCATGCAGCTCGAGACTTAGCTCACCCCGCCGTACCTCGCCGCGCGGCGCCACCTGCAGCTCTTCGCCGACGATCTGCAGGTCGCCATCGAAACGCCCGAGCAGCCGTCGCAGGAAGGCGAGATCACTCTCATTGAGTTGCGCCCAGGTGCCGATCGGCTCGGCCAGGCCCTGAACCGCAGGACGCAGCCCCAGCTCGCTGGCCACCGCGTTGACCACGTCGGCCGGCGACATGTCCGCGTAGACCTTGCTGCGGCGGGCCATGCGGGCGCGACCGAGCGGGTCTTCGGCGAGCACCACCAGTTCGGGTGGCGAGCCCTGCGCGAATTCGGCCTCGAGGCCGCTGACCACGCCGCGAAACAGCTCCCGGGCCTGGTTTTCGTCGCCTGCATAGACCTCGATGGCCGTGCCGAGCGCGAGCCGCGAACCATCCTCGAAGGCGTATTCCGCTGCTGCGTCGGTGGTGCTGGCCCAGTTCGAAAAACGCAATTCCGCGGTCGTCATGCCGCCCTCGGATTCCTCGATACGCATGCCGATGAGCAACTCCGAGACACGCAGATCCTCCTGCCCGGCGAGCCGCAACGTGGGGCGGGCACGATAGACGGCGGATTGGCTGACGGAAGTCTCGACGGGCATCGCAGCGTTCCCCTAGTCGGCCTGCCAGCGCAGCCGGCGTTCGTCGCGTAGCGCCAGTTCACGCAGCGTCGCTTCGACTGCCTCCGCCTCGCGGGCCGCGTCGGGCCCGGGTGCGGCGCTGGCCGCCGGCGCTTCTTCCCGCTCCGGCCGCACTTCGGCCTGCATCTCTTCGATCATGATCGGCATGAATCGCTCCTTTGCCCTCAGCGCGAGCCGATGACGAACTCGGCGTCACCGCCAACATTGGCCTTCAGGCCGCTGCCACCGCCGTCGATCAGACGACCACCGACCGCAACCTTGCCGGCACTGGAAATGGTCGCTGCGCCCTGCAGCAAGTTGCCCGCGGAGAGAGGCCGCGAACTGACCGAACTCTCGACCCGCAAACCGGAAAACCCGGCGCTCGCCGACAATCCCGCGCCGGCCGAAACGCCGCCGCCGATGCTCGGGCCGGCGCTGCCGCCGACATTCAATCCCGCCCCGCCACCGACACCGAGCCCGGCGCCCCCGCCGAGACTCAGTCCAGCCCCGCCACCCGCTGCAAAGGCCGCCGCCGGCAACAGGTTCGCACTTCCCCCGGCCGACGCCACCGCCGAAGCGGAGAAAACACCACCCGCCGACGCACCTATGCCGGCCGAGAATCCTGCACCGACCGAGGCACCTGCCGAGAAACCGACGCTGGCCGAAGCGCCCACCGCCAGCCCGCCGCCGGCACCGAAGCGCAGGCTTGCAGATCCGTTGGCCGACGCGATAGCGCGTGCTGCGCGCGGGTCACCGGCCTTGTTGGCGGCCCCCTGTGGACCACCGAGCGGGCCTTCATCGTCGGGCACGACCACCGGTTCCGGGCTGAGATCACCGTCCACCGAGGCATGGTCGCTGCTGGTGCCGCCCTCGAAGGTCACGTCCTGACTCGACAGGGTGAGATTGATCGACGAGCGCAGCGGCAGTCCCCCAGCAGCAAAGAAGTCGATCGTCTCCTTGTACTGCTCGACCATGCCGGTGAAGGCGTAGGCGCCCCAGCTGAACTTGACCACCGGCGGCACCTTCTTGCTCTGGCCCTCGGGCACCGGTTGCAACAGCTGCGCCATCCTGTTGGTGGTGATGCGCACGTCCTCGCCGGTGTCGGTGCTGTCGAACACCACGTCCATGGTCAGCTTGGCCGTGGTCTGGCTGACATACTGCTTCTTCTTCGCGCCCCTGCCCTCTTCCTTGAGGGTGTTCGAAACCGTGTGCTGCAGGCTGGCGGGATTGAAATGCACCGGCACCGTCACCTTCGGGCCGGTCATGGTTTCGAAGGTGGCGGGTTCGTCAACGAGGTCGGCGGGGAATTCGGGCATGGCGAACCTCAGCTCACGAGCACCAGGCCCTCATGGGCCAGGTGCAATTCCTCGATACCGATCTCGCTGCCCTTGGCATTGAGGTCGGCGGCCTTGAACTTCACCGGCATCGCGCGGCGCAGTGCCCAGCGCACCACCGCTTCGTCGGCGCTGTTGCGCATTTCGATCTCGACCTGCAGGCGATAGGCGTAGGCACCGGCGCCAACCTTGGCGAACCAGTTCCACAGGTCGCGCGTGTCGGTCATGCCACGCTTGAGCACCACGGTGGCGAAACTTACCTGACCGGCACGTTGTACCGCGCCGTAGTTGCTGCCGCCGACCTTGATCACCTTGGGCTCCATGGTCGCTTCCAGTCCGCTGCAGTCCGAGAAAGCGCCCTGGCACAGCGGCACGTCTGCACCGCTGGGGTTGGCCAGCGACTGCTGGCTGAAGCTGACATGGAAGCGGAACACGTGCAGCGGGATGTCATTCATCAGGCCACCTCGCGCAGCGGCTGTGCCGCGCCACCGCCTGTGAGATCGAGCACAACCGTGATGCGCTCGACCGCTGCTGCCGGCAGGATGCTCACTTCGGCGCGCAGGCGGCCGTTGTCGAGATCGCTCTGGCTCATGGTGCTGCGGTCGCAGCGCACGCGGAAGGCCTGCTCCGGCGAATCGCCGCCGAGCCCGCCTTCCCGCCAGAAGGCCGTCAGCAGTTGCCCGAGACTGCGCTCGATGCGCTGCCACAGCGCCGGTCCGCTGGCCTCGAAAAGCGCCGCTTCGCCGCTGCGCCGGGCAGCCCGCAGCAGCGCAGCCATCAGCCGGCTCACCCCGCCCGCCCGCCAGGCCACATCGGCGCTGGCGGTGACATCGGAATGCAGGGTCCAGCCTTCCGCTGAGGGGGCGATCACACACACGCGCCGGGCGAGTCTGTCGGACGGCGTCTCGCCCATGCCGCTCCAGGCCAGCACGGGTTCGCTGCCCGACACCGCGGCGAGACGGGTGCCAGCCACCGAGCGGAAAGTACCACGCGACAGGGCATTGATTGCCAACAGGCCGGCGAGCAGACCCTCCGGCGCTTCGAGCGCGCCCGGCAGGTCGGCACTGTGGCGGGTTCTGAGCCACGGCCAGGCCAGTTGTACGAAGGCGCTGGCGGCAGCACGGCCGGCGTTGCTGCTGTCCGGCACCGCAAGCACGCCGGCGTTGTCGAGGTAGGCGTGAAAATCGGCCTGCGCCCAGGCGTCGCCATCGCGTGCGTCGCGCATCGGCAGCGGCAGCGCTGCCACCAGCAGCATCTCGCGATGCAGCCGGGCGACGCGCTCGCGGGCAGTGCCAAGGGCATTGCGCCACGCAATGAAACCGTCGTGATCGGCGCGCGGCGGCGCCAGATCGCGCAGGCCGACATCCTGCTCCACCACGGCCGTGGTATTGGCCGAGCACTCGACGAAGACCTCCGGCGAGCTTGGCGGCTCGACTGCAACATCGACGATTGCCGGTTCGGCCGCGCAGATGTCGGCCAGATCGGGGAGGCACACGAGCGTCACTTCGGGCAGTCCGGCGAGATGAGCGATGCCGATCCAGCTTGCCGGATCCATCGGACTCGCAGAGCTGGCAAGCAGCGCCGCAAGCCGGACCGTGCGTTGCGTCGCACGGTTTCCGGCGGGCTCGAGGTAGGGCCACGGATCGCCGCAGCGCACAATCAGCGCGCGCCGCCCGCCATTGGCAAAGAAGCTGCGCACCGCAGCGCCAAGATAGCTTGCGCAGCCCCGCCCACCGCTGCCGACCGGCCGCCGCTCCCAGGCAAACAGGGCGTCGAAGGCATTCCAGCTTTCGACCACCACCGGAAGCTGCAACAGGGCCTCGACCTCCGTATCCGGCCGCGCCCACGGCCCGCCGATCCAGCGCGCCTCGGCCAGTGCCGCACGTACGCTGGCAGGCAACGGCGTCGTGCGTCGCGCCACGTAACCGACGAAACAGGCCACATCGACCCGGTTCGGATCGGCAGCCGCAGCCGACGGCGCCAGGGTGAAGGACAGGCCATTCATGCGCGTACCCGCGGGGAGAAACCCGGGACGTGCAGTGCAGCCTGCAGACGACTGCGCATCATCGCTCTTGCGCCTATGCCTGGATCTCGAAGCCTTCGGCCGCCAGGACGATCTCCTCCATCGCCACGTCGCCGCCACCCTTGCCGGCCAGCGTCGGGCCGGTGTACTTCATCGGGATGCAGCCACGCAGCAACCAGGTGCGCACGGGGTTGTGCGCTTCGTCGAGCAGCGTCACGGCGACCGTCTTCTGGGCCGCCGGACCGGCGGTGCGCGTTTCGTCGATCCACGACCACAGGCTGTCGAAATTGACGATGCCGCGCTTGAGGGTGACGTCGCTCACCTTGTGCACGCCGGCGACCTTGCGCACATGATTTTCCTTGTCGTTGCCGGAACGGTATTCGGCGACGGTGACCTCGGTGCCAATGCCGGAAACGTCGGAGAATCCGCCGAATTCCTCGCCGCCATCGAAGTTGACGACGAAGTTGAAGGCGCCATAGGGTGTGATTCGCTCAGCCATGGTTCAGTCCCCCTCGCTCAGGCACGGGCATCGGCGGTCTTCTGGCCGATGCGGAAGATTACGAATTCGGCCGGCTTGATCACCGCCACGCCGATCAGGCAAACCAGGCGACCGTTGTCGAGGTCGTTCTGGGTCATCGTGCTGCGATCGCAACGCACGAAGTAGGCTTCCTCGGTCTTGGTGCCGAGCAGCGCCCCGTTGCGCCACTCGTTGTAGAGGAAGTCGGAAATCGTCTGGCGCACGTTGGCCCACAGCCGCTCGCCGTTGGGTTCGAAGACCGCCCACTGGGTGCCACGGTCGATCGACGACTCGATGTAGTTGAAGTAGCGCCGCACGTTCACGTATTTCCACTCGGGGTCGGACGAAGCCAGGCGCGCGCCCCAGACGCGGAAACCGCGACCTGAGAGGTAGCGCAGGCAGTTGACGCCGATCGGGTTGAGCATTTCCTGCTGGGCGAAGTTGATGTCCAGTTCGAAACGCAACGCGCCGCGCACCACTTCGTTGGCGGGCGCCTTCCAGACGCCGCGTTCGACGTCGTTGCGGGCATAGATGCCACTGACAAAACCGGACGGCGGCAACGCCAGCTCGCGCGGAATGTCCTCGCGCCCGGGCCGGGCCAGCGGGTTGGGCACCACCACCCAGGGGTAATACACCGCCGCGTAGCGCGAATCGATGAGACCGCGCAGGGTGCGCGCCTGGCCCGGGGTCTGGTCACGCGGCAGGTCGAGCACCGCGATGCGGTAGGCGCGGCGCGACTCGGCGTGCGAGATCAGCAGGTTGCTTATGGCCTGCGTCTCCGCGTAGGCAGAAGAGCCCGGCGCAGCAACGATCGAGATGTCCTCGAGGCCGGAGAGCTCACCCAGCGCCAGCGCATAATTGGCGGCCACCGGCGCGGCACCGTCGAGTCCGCCGGCCAGCGCGATGCGTCGCTCAAGCTCGCCAGCGGCGTTGGTCGTGGCGCCGGTGAACAGGGCATCGCGCAGTTCCAGCGCGCTGACGTTTGCACCGATGCTGATCGCGAACATGTTCTGCAGGTGATCGGCGCGCCGCGCCGGGGTGGCCGACATGACGTGGCCGACCCAGGCCGGATGGCTGCGATCGAAGCCGAGACCGTCGAAGCTCAGATCCTCGCCGTCGGCATCGATCGCCACCACCAGCAGGCTGACGACGCGCGGCGTGTCGGCAGCGAGCGTGGCCGCCACTTCGGCGGCTGCGCTCGGGTCGGTCGCCGGATGCCAGTCGTTGCCGACCTTGAGGTGGTAGGCGGTGCCGCCGCCGGTGCCGGTGACCAGCAGGGTTCCGCCAGGCGCATTGGCCATCGCCGTCGCGGCCACCGGCGAGAGTTGCTCGCGCACCACCACCAGGCCATTGCCGATGCTGCCCGGAAAGCGCGAGACGAAGATCGCCGCCTCGTCCGCTGCGGTCCCGGCCGGCGTTATCTCGCCAGCAGCAGTCGCCGCCCCGGCGCCAACCGCCCGCGAGACATAGAGCCGCGAGCCACCCTCGTTGAAGAAGGCCCGCACCGCGTGCGCAAGGTAGTTGGTATTGGGGGCCGGAGCGCTCAGTGCGAGATCCGAAATGCCGCCGTAGATGCGCTCGAAGTCGCCGAAGCTGGTCAGCAGTTCGGGGACTTCCTGGTCATCGGTCGTGGCGCGGAACGGCCCCTTGCGGGTGGGACCCACGAAGGCCGTGGTGCTGGTGCCCACGCCCTCGATTGACTTGGCGCGGAAGCTTGTTTCCTCGACATAGACGCCGGGAGCTAGGTACTCGGGCATGGCAGGTCTCCTTCGATCAAGCGTGCCGGGCCACGGATGCCCGGATTACGGACTCGCTGCCTATGGCAGATCGAGGCCCAGGTTGAGATTCAGGGCGCCCCGCGCGGCGAGGCTGACGTTTTCCTGTGTTGTCGCCAGCACCGCGCGACGGGTTTCGATGTCGGCAGGGTCCACGAGCGGCGGCGACGCCGGCGCGCGACCGGCACGGACATCGACGATCGGCGTGCGGGTGCCCAGCGCCGGATCGAAATAGACTTCGACCGTAGCGGCGATGCTGGTCACCACGACCGCGTTCTCGTCCTCAGACCAGGTGGTCACGGGCACGCCGACCACCGGTACCAGAGCTTCGCCGCGCCAGTCACTCATGCCGCGGGCGAGCACCGTCGCGCCGGCCACCACCCGCAGCAGCGCGCCGCCAAGGGCTGCGCCATCGGCGTTATCGGTGACACTGGCGCGCACGGCTGTCCAGTTGGTCCCCAGCCCGGCAGCAGCGCTCGGATAGAGCGGAATATCCAGCGCCACGAAGAGCGAGTCCGGTGAATTCGCGCCCGCCTGCGGGTCGCGTGGCAGATCGATCATGGCAAGGCGTGGGAGATAGCCCCCGACGGGGTCGCGCAGTGTGATCTCGAGCTGCTCGCTGCCGACCGCAGGCAAGTCCGGTGGCGCCTCGAAGGCTGCGGCATGGCTGGGCAGGCGCGACCATTCGTGGATCACGTAGAGGCCGCTGCGATTACGTGCAATGCGCGCGCCAGCACCGGACACTTCGAGTGGGCTGCGCAATGCCATACCCGTCGTCCCATCGACCGGCCGCAGCGCAGCAAGCACCCGCCATTCGTGGCGTTCGAGTTCGTGCAGCGGTCGCACTCTCACGATGCCTCTTCACCGAAGGCGAAGCGCCCGCTGACCACCGGGCGGAACTGGCTGTCGTCGCTATCCGGGTCGATCCGTACCAGCCTCGCCACGTAGGACACCGACAAGCGATAGGAGGGCGTCAGTGCGTCCCAGATGCGCATCACGTCCTCGGTGGCCAACTCCGAGGGTACGATCTGGATGACCTCGTCACTTGCCCAGCCGGCATCGGGCGTCAGCGACGATGCGTCCAGCACCGGGAATTCGTGCAGCTGACGCAGCGCCCAGGTGAGCGCCACCTGCTCATCCTGTGGCGTCATTCCCCAACTGCTCATGAGATAGTGCAAATCCAGGCCGAGTGGCGCGACCCGACCGTCGGGCGAGCGCAGATGGGCGCTCTGGCGGGAGTGCTCATTCACGGCAAGACGGTAGAGAAACAACGTGATGCGGTTGCGCTCCTCGCTGTCGCTGGCCAGTTGTCCCGCGCTCACCAGTTCGAAATCGCAGGCGGGCATGGCGCGACCGCCAACCGCCGCCGGATAGGTATTGCGCAGGAAAGTCGCAATCGAAGTCCCCACCGAGTGCACCCCGAATACGTTTGCCATCTTCCTCCTCCGGGAAATCACCGGCCTCGACACCTGCCTCGAAGTCGCCACCGCAGCCCCATCGTCCAGGCGCTGGCGGTTTCGCTGTCTGCCCCGTTGCGAGCAGCCCGTCGAGCAAGCGCTTGGCGAGTAGCGGCGGGCAGGCGAGCCCATACTCGATGCGCTCCACGATAGCGGCCATACCCCTGCAACGCGCCATTTGTCCGCACTCTCCTGATTGATGTCGCGCCAGGCGGCGCGGCGTGTTTTCCGAAGTACAGCAGCAAGGCTCGTGCCAGCGTCTGGCACCGTTTTAACTCCATGTATCGACGGGCCTTTCTGCGGGCGCCAACGCTCGCCGGTGGCAAAGCGGGTCGTGGACGACCCGCTTCAGAGCACCCGCAGTACCCCCGTTCGCCGTTGCCGGCCACCCGCATCGTGACGCAGGCCCCCGGAACAGGACGTCCGGGGAGAAAGCGGACGTGGCGGAAACGGCGGGGCAACTTCGACCCGGGTGGGTCGGTTTTCCCCCACCCGGGCGCCGCGGCAGCGGCCCCGGTCGGCCACCGCTTAGCCGCCGGAGGACGTCCCCGAGCGCTTGTCGGCGCGCAAATAAAGGACATGGCGGTCGGCGTTTTCGCGGCGGCGCAGCAGCCCTTGCGCCTCCAGGCGAATGAGCGCCGCTTCGACGCGCTCGAGATCGACTCGCCAATGGCTGGGTAGCCACCACTCGCAGATGCCATCGACGGTATCGGCAGCGTCCGGATGACTGTGCAGATAGCGCAGGATTGCATCCACCACCTCGCTAAGTCTTGGCTGCGGCTGCATTGGCTTTCTTCCGTGGAGCAACACGTACTTGAAAGCAATGATCGTGCTATGCACCACGCGGTCGCCGCGAGCGCCAGCTGCAGGAACGAAAACCGGTCGCCGTGGCTTGCTGCCGCGCGCAGGGAGTCGCTGGCGGGCAGCGGAAAGGGCAATCAGGTCGCTAACGTCGACACCGGGAAACGCAGCAAGAGGGAGCGCCGGAGCGGTCGTGCCGGTCGCTCGGGACGGGGAGACCCGCCCCGGAGAGGTCAGAGTGGTGAGTCAGGCGACGCGTCAGCTGCGACGGAAGTCGGCGGGCTCGATACCGTGCTTCTTGAGCAGCTTGCCAAGCGCGCGCCGCTCCTTGCCCGCCAGGCGGGCCGCGCAGGATACGTTGCCGGCGCTTTCCGACATCAAGCGGAGCAGCTGACCGCGTTCGAACACCTGCAGCACCTGCTGCTTGGCGTCATTGAAGTTGAACGTCGTCGGACTGGCAAGGCGACGATCGGGTTGCATTCGGCGATCGCAATCGCGAGCGTTCTCTCGAACCAGGATGGTGGGCTCGTCGCAGAGCAGGAATTCGCGTTGAATGCGATTCTGCAATTCGCGGACGTTGCCCGGCCACCCATAGGCGAGCAGCCATTGCAGGGTATCGGGGTGCAGTTCCTTGACCGCCAGGTGGTACTGGCTGGCGGCTTCGGCGACGAAATGGCGGGCCAGCAACAGCGCATCTTGCCCGCGCGCCCGCAGCGGCGGGACGTGCAGTTCCATGGCCGCGAGACGGTAGTAGAGGTCGGCGCGAAACTCTGTCCGGTTGATCGCTTGCGAAAGATCGCTGTTGCACGCCGCGACGACGCGCACATTGGCCTTCTCCGTCAGGCTGCTGCCCAGGCGACGGTACTGACCATCCTGCAGAAAGCGCAGTAGGCTGACCTGTGCCTTGCCACTCAGGGTGTCCACTTCGTCAAGGAAAAGGGTACCGCCATCCGCCTGGGCAATCAGACCGAGCTGGCTCTCGCGGGCATCTGTGTAGGCACCCCGCGCGTGACCGAAAAGCTCGTTCTCGACCAGATGATCGGGCAGCGCGCCGCAGTTTACCGGAATGAACGGCCGATCCCGACGCTGCCCCTGATAGTGAATGGCGCGCGCGGCCATTTCCTTGCCACTACCGGTTTCACCGCTGATCAGCACCGTGCTGTCGTAGTGCGCGACCCTGGCGAGCATCGTCAGCATCTCCCGGAACGCGACGGATTCGCCGATGAAACCATTCAGCGCAGCCAACTTGCTCATCGTCACCCTCCAATTCAGGCGCATCCGAGAGCGCCCGACTTCTCCAAGAAGACATCGGACCTTAACAAATCGTTTCGCCATGCGTCCAATCAACTATGTGAATGAACGTCACCCGCGACGCTGGTGGCCGTCGCCTGAAATTCCCGGCATCGGCGCCGCGATTTCCCTCGCCTGTTGCGCAGACGCGGCAAGCAAATGCACACAGATGCACCCTCGTGACGCCCGCTGACGTTTCCCGTCCACACGATGCGAGCACGCGCACGCGATCGCGATGTGTGCTCGGCCCGCGTGGCGCCATGTGTCGATAAACTTTACACTGACGGCTCAAGCCAGCCGAAAAAATCCTCTATCTTGTTGATTGATTGCGGTATAAATCTTATGGCGCAGATTTTGCTTGGTTGTTTTCAAGGTTGTGCCAGACAAGGTCCCGGACGGGTGGCGGACGGTCACCGCGCGGAAGTTTTTGGCACCGATGTATTCACTATCAGGAGAATCGGACATGAAGCGTGCAATGCTCACAGGTGTCGCCTTGCTGGCACTGGTTTCAGGGGAAGCCTTGGCGGCCTGCGGTGCACCATACATGAGCGAGGCGGACGTCAAGACCTTGCTTGCCGGCAACACGGTTTGCTCTCCGCGGAACTGCAGCGCAGGCTCCTGCGAGTGGCAAGAGCAGCACAGGGGAGGCCCCGCGGGCGGTGAACTGTGGGATTACAAGAGGGGCCCGGGCAACACCATGGACCCGGAACAAAAGGTCGGCACCTGGAGCATCACCGGCGACGGCGGAATCGTAAGCGCAGGCAAAGTCGCGCACGGCTACAAGAGTGGCACGTTTGTCTATAACGTCAAAGATGACGGCGGCAACCATTCTTTCTGCGGCGCCAACGGCGAGTTCACGTTCTCGGTCAAGTCGGGAGCGGTAGGCTGTTAGTCGCGCCGCTGAGCAGCGCCGGTGTTGGTGTGCGAGTCGGCAGAGCGGGCTCGCCCAGCCCTTCGGGCGTCGCGACACCATCATCGGCGATGCGGTCCTGTGCCCGGAACGCGGGCTCTGTCTGACCCTTCTAGACCCTTCCCGCAGTCCGCTTGAAAATCGGGTCACCCCCGCGGCCGAGGATGGTCTTCCTCGGCCCAACCGGGCACGCTTCGCTCCAAACGCCGGCAGCGCCATCCGCTCGCTTCACCACCCATGTGGCTGCAGCGATTTCCTGACGTGGAAGCTGCCCCCGTCCTGCCGCGCCACCCGGCAGCCGCCCCTGGAGCACTGTCGAGATTCTTTACAGACGGCCCCAATGAGATGCCGCTGAAATTCCGGAAATCGCGCAAAGAAACAGGATTTTGGTATTAATATCAACGCAGCACACTCACAATCCAAGACTAGGCACGATTGTTGCTTATATCTTGGTGCAAACAGCAAAAGCTCCAATAGAGTATCTGCTTTCGGGTTTTTGGCGCCCAGTGGTCCGCTAGGCAAAACGTGGGACGATGAGTTCAGCAAGGACGCTTGCCAGTAGTGTTGGCTTCCGACTTGATGTCCGTACGGCTGTTTCGCAAGCACAGCACTTGTCACAATCTGTCCCATTAACTCGAAAGGAAAACACCATGAAATTGAGCCACGTTTGCGCGGCCCTGCTGACCGCCGGATTGCTCTACAGCGCGTCCTCGTTTGCGGTTCCTGTCGTCCTCGACTTCGAAGGCGCCGGCAACCAAGCGGCCCTGCAGAATTTTTACAACGGCGGCACGGACAGCCAGGGCCACTCCGGTACGAACTACGGCGTCACCTTCGGCGGCTCCACCTTGGCCCTTATCGATGCCGACGCCGGCGGCGACGGCAATTTCGCAAACGAGCCATCACCAAGCACGATCTTCTTCTTCCTGACCGGCGCCAGCGCTGTGATGAACTATGCCGCGGGTTTCGACACCGGGTTCTCGTTCTACTACACCTCATCCACCCGCGCCACAGTCACCGTTTACGACGACATAGACGGCGGCGGCAACGTTCTCGCCACGATCGACCTGATTGCCCAGAACACTGGCAATAACTGTACTGGCGACCCGAGCGGGACCTTCTGCAACTGGGACGCGATAGGGGTGGCCTTCGCCGGCATAGCGAAGTCGGTCGACTTTGGCGGCACGCAGAACCAAACGGGTTACGACAACGTCACCTTCGGTGCCGCGACGCCCTGCGGTCCCAACGGATGTAGCGAAGTTCCCGAACCCGCATCCCTCGCACTTCTTGGCCTCGGCCTGGCAGGTCTCGGTTTCGGTCGTCGCAAGCGCGCCTGAGCTGCGACCAACCATAGTTTGTCCACCAGCTATCTGTCTCCGGTTGACGGGGAAGATGGCTGGTGGAGATGGATGCGCTCCGGCCGCCCCACCACGCAAGACGGTTGATTGGCCGGCAGCATGTCTGTCCGGGGCGCTCGCACGAGCCCACCCCCACCCCTCGTTTCCCCCTGTGCTGCGACGTCCAGCGCTCTTCCGGGACCAGACCGTAAGGGCATGTCGCGGCAGTCGGTGCCAAGGCCCCGTATTTTCCCTCGCCGGCAGACGCCGCCTGGGCATGATGAACAGGTAGAATGTTGCTCGCACCGCACGGGGTGCCAGCTTGTAGAATAGGGCTTCCATGCCCCACGCCCAATCCACCAGTCAGCAGACAGGCGCAGCCGACACTGGCGCCAGACAGCGCTTCCTTGTCTGGCTGGCCTACATCGGCTTCGTCGTCTACGGCAGCCTGGTGCCGATGGAGCTCAAGTCACTGTCGTTCGACCAGGCCTGGGCCGCTTTCCAGAAGTTGCCGATGCTCCACCTCGCCGTCTGGCAGCGAGCTGACTGGATCGCCAATGGCGTACTCTATTTTCCCGCCGGCTTCCTGACCTTCGCCCTTTTTGCACGCGTCAGGAGTGTGCTCGGACGACTGCTGGTGTCGGTCGGCGCGGCACTCTTCTGCTTCTCGCTGGCATTGACCGTCGAGTTCACGCAGCAGTTCTTTGCGCCACGGACCGTCTCAATGAACGACGTGGTCGCGGAGTGGATCGGAAGCGTCCTGGGCATCATCGCCGCATGCTTCTGGTCCGAGTGGTTCCGCAAGGCGCTGGCCGCCCTGGCTGGCAAGCTCGGCCAGCTGACGAGCCGCATTCTGCAGATGTACGCCATCGGCTACGTTGCCTTCAGCCTCTTCCCCTTCGATTTTCTTCTGTCTGCGGCCGAATTTGCGGACAAGGTGGACTCCGGCGCCTGGGGCTGGTTTCTTTCCGAACAAAGCACCAATCGAGGGCCAATCATCCTGGCTGCCAAAGTGCTGGCCGAGATTCTGGCCGTGATACCCCTTGGCGTGATGTTGGGCCGCTGGAACGTCGCCAGACAAATGCCGGCAACGCGCCACGCAGTGCTTTTTGGAACGTTGCTCGCCCTGGCCATAGAAGCGGCGCAATTCCTGACTTTTTCGGGCGTCAGCCAGGGCGTCTCCCTGTTGACCCGTGCCGCCGGCATGTATTGCGGCGCTCGCCTGTGGCGTGACCGGGCGCAGTTCGCCCGGCTCCCTGTCCATGCCGCGAACAGGCGCCTGCTGCTGGCGTTCGTCGTGCTCTACCCGCTCGCGCTGGCCGCGGTAAACGGTTGGTTCAGCCAGAGCTGGCACGGCATTGCAGGAGCGGCCAGGACGTTCGCCCTGACACGCTGGCTGCCGTTCTATTACCACTACTACACGACCGAACACGCTGCCCTGCTGAGCCTGGCCTCGGTTGCGCTGATGTACGCCCCGGTTGGCGCATTCGCCTGGCTGCGTTCGTGGTCGCCGGCCATGGCCTTGTGGACCGCCTGCCTGGCGGCGAGCGTCATCGAGTCCAGCAAGCTCTTTCTGACGGGCCTCCACCCCGACCCGACCAATCTCCTGATTGCCGGTGTCGCTGCATGGTCGGTGACCACGCTGCTGCAGAAACTGCAGGCGGCGTCCGCGCAGAGGAAGGAGGCGGTGCCGCCGGCCGCAGCCCTGTCGCCGCAGGACCCCGTCGCAGACGTTTCGCTCGCCGGAAGGGGGCGCCGCCTGTCACCCGCCTGGCTGGCGGTCTCGGCAACTGTTCTGCTGACTGCCTGGGTGGTTATCGACTTTCCGTTCGCTCCGCTGCTCTTCGGCACGCTGCTCGTGTCCTACGCAGCCTTGCTGTGGTTCAAGCCGCTTTTCCTCTGGGTGGCGATTCCCGCCGCCATTCCGCTGCTCGATCTCGCACCCTTGAGCGGACGCTTCTACCTGGACGAATTCGACTTCCTGATCATGATCAGCCTAGTGCTTGGTTTTGCCCGCATCCCGCCCGCTCCCCGCGGCTCGTACCGGGATCTATGGGGTCTGGCGGTGGCCTGCCTGATGGCCTTGAGCATCGCCCTGAGCACCACGCTCGGCATGCTGCCCCTGGCGCTGCCGGATGCCAACAGCTTCAACAACTACTACAGCCCGTACAATGCCTTGCGCATCGCGAAGGGCGCCCTGTGGGCGCTGTTGCTGCTCGCCCTGATGCACCGCTTCACCGCCGGCGGTCGCAATATCCGCGGCTGCTTCGCGGCGGGCATGGTGACAGGTCTCGCCGGAACGGTGGCGGTGGTGATCTGGGAACGCGCCGTGTTTCCAGGCCTGTTCAATTTTGCCGACATCTATCGGGTGACCGGCCCATTTTCCGCCATGCACACCGGCGGAGCCGACATCGAGACCTATCTGACAGCGGCGCTGCCGTTCGCGGTCGTGCTCACCTTGCGGGCGCACTCGCTGCTTGGCCGCCTGACGGGTGGCCTGCTGATCCTTGCCGCGAGCTATGCAATCGGGGTGACTTTTTCACGAGCGGGCTACGCCGGCTTTGCGGCAGCCTTTTTTATCGCCTGCCTGAGTGCCGTGCTGCCACGCAGAAGGACGATGGCGGAGCGCTCACCGCGAGATCCGGCAGCCGTGCCGGTGGACGCTGCACACGCCTCCCACTCCGGCGCGACGACCGGCTCACGCATCTTCCGCTGGGCGGCACCCGCGGCACTGCTGGCGCTGGCCGCTGCCGTCGTGCTGCCGATCTACAGCGGTGCCTTTGCACAGGAACGCCTGGCGATGGTGCGCGCTGATCTGGCAGCGCGCCAGGCGCACTGGGCGGATGCGCTGGCGATGCGTGACCCCGGCTTGCTTACCGCCCTGCTCGGCATGGGCATCGGCCGCTTCCCGCAAACCCACTACTGGCGCAGCAGCGAAACCAGGGCCGGCAGCTACCAGCTGAGCAAGGAAGCGGCCAATACCTTCCTTACGCTCGGCGCAGGTCACGCGCTATACATGGAGCAGTTGGTCAGCGTGGCGCCCGACCAGGAGTACCTGTTGCGCCTCGACACGCGCAGCCCACATGCCGGCGCCGTGCTTTCGGTCTCACTGTGCGAGAAACTGCTGCTCACCTCCAGGCGATGCGTCAGCAGGACGATCAGCGCCTCCCGGGAAGACCGCGAATGGCAGCGGCACGAATTGCGCCTGCCTGGCGGCGACGTCGGTGGCGGCCCCTGGCTGTTGCGGCCCCCGGTAAAGCTTTCGCTCTACAACACTTCGCACACCCGTATCGATATCGACAATGTGCAGCTGCTGGGCCCTGAAGGGCAGCAACTGTCCCGCAACGGAGACTTTGCGAGCGGTCTGGATCAATGGTTCTTTGCCGTCGACCGGGATTTGCCCTGGCACATCTGGAGCATGCCATTGACAGTCTTCTTTGATCAGGGCTTGCTCGGGATCCTTGCTTTCGCCGCGCTGCTGGGTCTGGGGATGACGAGAACGGCTCGGCAAGCCCTGACCGGCGACCTGCTGGCCGGAGCCACTCTCGCGGCACTGACCGGTATCCTGCTGATCGCCACGGTCGACTCGATCATCGACACACCGAGATTCCTGCTGCTGCTTATCCTGCTGAGCTGCGTGGGATGGGGTGGCAGCACACGGCGGCGCGAACACGGGCGGTGACGGCGGCAAGCAACTCACGCACTGCCGAAGGTGACTACGAGCGACCTTCTCCCGCTTACCAAGATCCGCATCTCTGTGAGACTATACCCCCCCAGTCGTCACGGCGACCATTGGAGGCGTGTATTCATCCTGCCGGCGGTCATCGCCGGGAACGATTCATTACTCGTGAACCGTCGCCCGCACCGCGCAGGATGATCAGGCCTCTTGCCACCAACAAGGCTCTCTGGAGCACGTTTGTTAGCCGTTCGGGCGCCACTCGGCGTGCGAATGCGCTTTGCTCCGGACGAACCGCAGAGTCGAAACATGCCATGCACGAAAAACTTTCCGGCCAGGTCGATCTCACCCGCTTGCTGAACCCGGCCTCGGCACCGGATCTGATCGCGTCGCTTGACTTGCGCAGCGCCTTGACCGCGCGTGACGCAACGGCGGCCTGCGCGCTGATCGGGTCGCCGCGCTTCCAGGACCAGAACGACCAAAACCTGGCTTCCGAGTCTGGGCCGGCAGCGGCACTCCTCAAGGCCTGGCAGCGCTCGGGCCCGGAGGTCTGCCCGGGAATCCACGGAGCCTACGCATTTGCCATCGTCGACGCGCGGCGCGAATGTGCCTTCCTGGCGGTTGACCGCTTCGCGATTCAGACGCTTTGCTACCGCGCCGATGCGCAGACGCTCGCCTTCTCCGACCGTGCCGACTGTGTCGAGGGCGGCGGCAGCGACCTGGACCCGCAGGCGATCTTCGACTACCTGTACTTCCACATGATCCCGGCGCCACGCACGATCTTCAAGAGCGTGCGCCGGCTGCCGGCAGCGCACGCCCTGCTCGTGGACCGCCAGGGCGTGCACGAGATACGCCATTGGCCGCTGCGTTTCGACGAGCAGCATCGGCAACCGTTCGCGGCGACTCGCGACAACTTCCGCAAGCTGATTCGCGATGGCGTTGCCGACGAGATCGCCGGCCAGCAGCGCGTCGGCGCCTTCCTGTCCGGCGGCACCGACAGCTCGACGGTCGCCGGCATGCTCTGCGAAGTCTCCGGCCAGGCAGCGCCAGCGTATTCGATCGGCTTCGCCGCCGAAGGCTATGACGAGATGGAGTATGCCCGCCTGGCTGCCAGGCATTTCGGTTGCGAGCACCACGAATACTACGTCACCCCGGCGGACCTGCTGGCCAGCATCCCCGCGGTCGCCCGGCATCACGATCAGCCTTTCGGCAACTCGTCCGCCCTGCCCGCCTACTATTGCGCCAGGATGGCGGGGGCCGACGGCTGCACCAAGATGCTCGCCGGCGATGGCGGCGACGAGTTGTTCGGCGGCAATTCGCGCTACGCGACGCAGCGCCTGTTCGAGTTCTACCAGTCCGTTCCGGAAAGTCTGCGGCGCCGCATCGAGCCACTCTGCGGGGATGACAGCATCCTGCGCAGGATCCCGGGCCTCAGGCAGGCGAGCGGTTATGTTCGCCATTCACGCGTACCGATGCCCGATCGGCTGCAGACTTTCAACCTGGTCATGCAACTCGATCCGGCCAATGTGCTCGGCGCCGACTTTCTCGCGCAGATCGATGTGGGCGAGCCGTCAAGACACATGCGGGCGACCTGGAGCGAATGCCGGGCACGCAGCCTGATCAATCGAATGCTGGCCTACGACTGGCGCTACACGCTGGCCGACAGCGACCTCCCGAAAGTGCGCGGAGCGACCGAAATGGCAGGCCTGGCGGTCGGCTATCCCCTGCTGTCTGACCGCTTGACCGACTTCTCGATGACCCTGCCCGCGAACTGGAAACTGCGCCGCTTCAAGCTGCGCTGGTTCTTCAAGGAGGCTTTGCGCGGTTACCTGCCCGATCAGATCATCACCAAGTCAAAGAAAGGCTTCGGACTGCCATTCGGGGTTTGGGCGACGCGCGATCCCGCGCTGCGGCGGTTCGCCGAAGAGTCACTGCATGGGCTGGCGACAAGGGGAATCGTGCGTGCCGACTTCATTCAATCCCTGATCACCGAGCGCCTCCCCGCACACCCGGGGTATTACGGCGAGATGGTGTGGATCCTGATGATGCTCGAACAATGGCTGCAGGGCAGGGAAAGCGCGTGAATCAAGGCCGGGATCGCTGATACGTTTCGCCCGTTGCGAGCGGAGCTTACGGCTGCCACGTCGGCACCTCGGTGCTGGTCGGCACTACAGCCGTCAATGGCTTGCACGGCCGCCTATTTCAGAACGGAATGCCCGCCGCGCGGACAAGCTGGCAAGCAGCGCGGCGACCCCGCTTTTCTCGCGTACGGCAAACTATTTCACGGTCGGCGCACCGTTTCTTCTTTAGAATTGCCGCTACTCCATCGCCCCCATCGCGCCCAATACATGACCGACACCAGCCAGCTAGCCGAACCGATCAGCCACACCCCCAGGTGTAATCCCCAGGCCATCTCGCCCGGCTACGGCAGGCAGTCGATTCCACGGCATCCTGCGGCAATCGATCGCCTGTCGCAGAGCGCACGGGTGGTCTGACCACCACTAGGCGGGCGACCTGTAGAGGCGACAAGCGCTCTACCGAGGAACATGCATCTAACTTTGGATACGAAACGATAACTTGGACACGACACTCTGCCCCTTCGATCGCGATCCCACCGGCAAACCGATTGTCGGATCTGATCCCAGGAGTCTGTTTGCGTTCGGACACCTGGTACGTGAAACCGAGAAGCTCATACTTGACCTGTTTGGCCGCGGCCTGGTCTCCGGTACCACCCATACCTGTCTGGGCCAGGAGATCTGCCAGATGGCCGTTGTCCGCGCACTGGACGACCCGCGTGATCATGTGCTCTCGAACCACCGCAACCACGGACATTTCCTGACCTACTCGGGAGACTTTACCGGCCTGGTCGCCGAGATCATGGGACGCGAGTCCGGCGTGTGCGGCGGCTGGGGCGGCAGTCAGCATATCGCCTACCGCAATTTCCACAGCAATGGCGTCCAGGCGGGGATGACCGCGATCGGAGTCGGCATCGCCCGCGCCCTCAAGGCGGAAGGGAGTCGCGGCATCGTCGCCACCATCATCGGCGATGGCACATTGGGCGAAGGACTGCTGTACGAAAGCATGAACCTGGCTTCGATCTGGCAAGCACCGGTGCTCTTCGTGGTCGAGAACAACGGCATAGCACAGACCACCTATACGCGGCATACGATCGGCGGCGGGATAGAGGATCGCGGCCGGGCTTTCGGGCTCGCTGTCTGGCGCCTGAATGACCAGCATCCCGAATTTGCAGGGCAATCCGCAGATATCGTCGGGCAGATGCGCGCCCATGGCGGGCCGGGCATGCTGGTCATCGACACCGGTCGCCTCGGACCACACAGCAAGGGCGACGACCTTCGGCCAGAGGCTGAGCGGGACGCCCTGGTCGCCCGCGATCCTCTGCGTAAACTTGCCGAGAGGATCACAGCAGCGGATATCGCGGCGATCGAAACCGCGAACAAAGCCTTCCTTCGCGAAGTGGAGTCGCGTGCGATGGCGTCGCCCCTGTCGACCTTCCAGGCTGTACCACAGCACTCGTTCAGGGCCGCAATCGATGTCAGCGCTGACGTAGCGGCGATGAACCCCACCAAGGAAGTCGTCGCCAACGCCCGCCAGGCGCTCAACGCTGCACTGCACGGCTTGTTTGAGCGCGACGACGCGGTGGTATTGCTGGGAGAGGATCTGCATGATCCCTATGGCGGCGCATTCAAGGTGACGGCCGGTCTGTCAGAGGCCTTTCCCGGGCGCGTCATCTCGACTCCCATCAGTGAAGCGGGCATCACCGGCGCAGGCATTGGACTGGCGATGGCTGACAGGAAGCCGATCGTTGAGATTATGTTCGCCGACTTTCTCACCCTGTGCATGGACCAGATCTACAACCACGCGGTCAAGTTTCCCGGCATCTTCCCGAAGTCGAATGTCCCCCTGGTAATTCGTGCGCCGTGTGGCGGAAGGCGCGGATATGGCCCGACCCACAGCCAGAGCCCGGAAAACATCTTCGTCGCCGTACCCGGCCTGACAGTCGTGTACGGCAGCCATCGACACCCACTCGGCCAGTTGCTCGCCAACGCCGTGGAACGTTGGCCAAATCCGACACTTTTTCTCGAGCACAAGCTCCTTTATGGCGAGAAGCTTGACCCGGGTGGCTACGAATCACTTGTCGCCGGTGCGGAAGATATGGGCGCGGACCTGTTCCCGACGGTGCGCAGCGGTTCTCGGCAACCGGACGTCACACTGATCTCGTTCGGCGGCATGCTGCCTGTGGTCGAAGGTGCGGCGCGCAAGCTGGAGGAAGAGGAAGAACTGCTGGTGGAAATCGTCGCGCCGTCACTCCTCGCCCCGTTGCCGAGGCAGTCTCTCCTCGCACTCCTGGACAGCCGCCCGCTGATTCTGGTGGTCGAGGAATCGCACCATCAGTTCGGCGTCAGCGCCGAGATCCTGGCCATGTTGGCCGAGAACGGATTCTCCGGAAAGGTCGCGCGACTGGGCACGCCACCAGCGCCGATAGCCTCGGCGCGGAGCCTTGAAAGCGCTCAAATCCCGGACGAGGACGCGATCATTTCGGCCGTGTTGCGCATGTTATAGTCAGTTTTTGGAACAATTGTTATGGCCACCCCGATACACGCCCCACGCATCAACAACAACGATGATGAAGTCAAGGTTCTGGCATTTGAAGTCGAAAAAGGAAGCCATGTCCGTAGCGGTCAGATCGTCGGACAGATAGAAACGGACAAGGCGGTCCTGGATATCGAGTCCCCTGTTGATGGCTACGTTCTGTCTCTGGTCGCACAACCCGACGATCTCGTCAAAGTAGGTAGCGTCATCGCCTGGCTCGGAGAGCAAGCTGACGAGCCGGTCCCCGATGACTCCGAAATGGCACCCGTCGCCACATCGCGGGACCTTGGTTCGATTACGGCCAAGGCACGGCTGTTGCTCAAAAAACACGGCCTGAGCGCGGACGCCGTAGCCACCATCAACGGGCGCATTACCGTCGAGGCAGTCGAGAGGCATCTCGCTGCAGACACCAGTCGCCTCGCGGCGAGCAATCGGGATGCACCAGGCGCAGACACGCGTGAAACGCCGCCCGAGATCCCGGGAGTGATGCTCAGCCCGAGCCGGGAAGAGCGAGGAATGGCGGCAACCGTCGCCTGGCACCGGGACCACCCGGCCACAGGATACATCGAGATCGAGTACGATCTGGCGCCCTGGGCGAAATATGCCAAGAAGATGCAGGACGACAAGGGCTGGATGATGTCGCCGTTGCTTTCGCTGATGACCTGGCGACTGGTGGAAGTTGCGACGACAAGCCCGCGGCTCAACTCGACGATGATCAACGACCAGCGTTACCAGTATGCGCCGGTCAATCTGGGCTTCACCATCCAGGCCGGAGAGACGCTTTTTCTCGCCGTTCTGAGAGACGCGGCCAGCCTCGATGAGGAAGCGTTCGTGTCCGCCCTGGGCGATCTGCAGCGACGCGCAGCCGGACACAAACTCCGCGAAACGGAAACGTCTGGCGCGACCGTCAGCTTCTCGAGCATGGAGCGCTGGAAAGTAAGCCGGCACATCCCGATCCTTCCCCCGCAAACCTCCTTCATAGTCGCCCATGCCGCCGGACGTGACGGTAAGGGGGTTCTCGGTGCGACCTACGACCATCGCGTCCTCAACGGCGCGCAGGTCGTCGCCGCACTCAAGCTCTTGTCCCGACCAGCATCCGACTAATTGAGAAAGACCGTCATGACCCTTTCACGAGAAAGCATCGAAGCAGCAATCAAGGCAAAGATTGTGGAGATTGCCGCGCAGACCGGCGACGATGCCAGCGAGCTCGAGCCCGACGAGATCATTCCGGCAACGGGTCTGATCGACTCGACCGGACTGCTCGATTTGCTCGCCTGGTACGAAAAGACCTACGAAATCTCCCTGGCGCAAGACGAACTCACGATCGACAACCTGGGCAGCCTGACGCGGATGGCAGAGTTCCTCCTGCGTCGCAAAGGGCTGCTGTGATCCTGGCACCCTCGGAATACCTTCTTCCACGCCGATGAGCGCGATACCCACACCATTCTTTCTGGACAGCCCCTCGGGACGCCGCTTTGCCGTACATCACGCACCCGACGGGAACGACAAGCCCTGGGGTAACGTCCTGTGTGTTCCGGCGTTCAACGAGGAGATGAACCGCTGCCGAAGCATGCTGACCCTGCAGGCTCAGGCCTTCGCCAAACAAGGTGTGGGCACGCTGATCATCGACCTGCACGGAACGGGCGAAAGTGATGGTGACCACGGAGAAGCACGCTGGGCGTCGTGGCTGAAGGATATTGCCATCGGGATGGCGTGGCTCGCCGACAGACCAGGGGCTTGCACCGCTCTCCTGGGCGTCCGCCTGGGCGTTCCCTTGGCAGTGCAGGCACTCTCCATGAGCGCCCCTGGCGCCAGCCCGGCGCTGATCGCATGGCAGCCCGTGACCGACGGCAAGTCGTACTTCACGCAGTTCCTGCGCATACGCATGGCCGCCAACATGGACCGGACGGATATCCCGAAGGATACGACAAGCGGCATGCGCAAAGATCTGGCCGCAGGCAGGTCCATTGAAGTCGCTGGCTACGAGATTCATCCAGACCTCGCAGCGGCGATCGAAGAAGTCAAGCTGTCGCAAACGCCGCCCGTGGCCGCGCCCATCGCCTGGTTCGAGCGAACCGCTGGCGCAACCGGCGAAGCGCCACCGGCAAGCCTGTCCGCCATTGAAGCGTGGCGCTCCCACGGCGCACAGATCGATCTGCAGACTTTCCAGGGCCCCGCATTCTGGGCATTGCATGATCGCGCGACCGCACCGGCGCTGATTGCGCAAACGACCGAATGGGTCAAGACACTTCGGAAGACCATATGAATGCAATTCCCCTGCGTTTCGCGTGCGCTGGCGCCCCACTCATCGGCATGCTTCACCCTGCCGATGGCAGACCCGAACTCGGCGTACTGATCATGGTCGCCGGAGGGCCCCAATACAGGATTGGCGGGCATCGCCAGCTGACCCTCTGGTCGCGAAAACTGTCGGCAGAAGGCTATCCGGTGTTCCGCTTCGACTTTCGTGGCATGGGCGACAGCTACGGTGAATACCGGGACTTCGACGCCGCCGAAGACGATATCCGCGCCGCTCTGGACCGCTTCTTTGCCGAGGTCCCGACCCTGAAAAACGTGGTCCTCTGGGGTGAATGCAATGCCTGTTCGGCCGCCGCTTTCTTTGCCCACAAAGAGCCTCGCATCAAGGGCATCGTCATGCTCAACCCCTGGGTCCGTACCGAAGACGGTCATGCCGAGACCGTCATCAAGCATTACTATCTCAAACGGCTGACCGAACGCTCGTTCTGGAAGAAAGTATTTCGCTTCGAGTTCGACGCCCTCGAATCGGCGCGTTCCGCGGCAAAGCTGTTCAGGCTGGCGCGGCGGTCATCCACTGACGGCAGGTCCGGTCCCGAAAGCACGGCTGCGGGCGACGACCGCAGTCAGCCATTGCCCGATCGCATGCTGCGCGGCCTCGCCAACTTCAAGGGACAGTTGATGCTTGTCATGAGCGGCAGGGACATCATCGCCAGGGAATTCGACCAACTGCTCAAGCGTTCACCGGCCTGGCAAACAGAGCTGGCGGCGCACAATACCGTTCGCCATGAGCTGGAATACGCCGATCACACCTTCTCGAGCCGCGAGTGGCGCGACCAGGTGGCAAGCTGGGGAGTCGACTGGCTCAGAACCGTCAGCGCGTCGTGCATTGTCGCCGCAGCGAGTTCCGCGCGCCCAGGATTGCACCCGGCCCGCGCTTCGGCCGAGGGTTGAGGGTCCCATGGCAAAGCCCATCATCGAAGCAATCACAGGGGAAACCCTGCCCGAGTTTGCCTCCTTTCTGGCTGCCAACATGCGTCACCCGCGCAGCGCCGAAGACTGGGCGTCCGGGCTGCAGACCGGCTGGGCAGGGGTCCGCCCGAACTACGGTTTCGTTCTGCGCGCCGAAGGCCGGGTGGTCGGCGGAATAGGCGCCATCTACGCCCAGCGCCGCATCCGCGGGCAGACCGAGAACTTCGCCAATATCACGAGCTGGTGCGTGCTTGACAGCCACCGCAAATGGAGCATGCCACTGGCAATGGCTGTGATCGCCCAGCCGGGATACCACTTCACCGATTTCTCGCCAACCAAGGTCGTAGCTGAAGTCCTCAGGTTTCTCAACTTCAAGCCGCTCGATGAAGGCGTCGTCGTCATCCCGAACGTCGTCGCGTCTCCGTTGCGCGGAAGAGTCGCATCGACACCGGCGCAAATCTCCAGGAGCCTGTCCGGCCCAGCGCTGCAAGTATGGCAAGACCACGCGAGCTTCCCGTGGTTAGGACATGTCCTCATCGGGGAACCCGGAAACTGGTGCCACGTCATCTACAAACGCGGTCGGCTAAAGGGCGTCCCCAGCGCCAGGATCCTCTACCGCAGCGATGCTGCCATATTGGATTACTACTTGCCACGACTGTTCTGGCACTTCCTTGGCTGCGGCTTTCTCACGACCCAGGTCGAACGCCGATTCCTCAACCGTATCCCCCAAGTCTCGCGCGTACTGACAGGGTTCAACCCGAAACAGTACCTCAGCCCAACGCTTCAAGCCAGTGACATCGACTACCTGTACTCCGAGTCAGTGGCTCTGGATCTCTGACAAACGGCGCCTTGCCCTTTCTGCCATTTCCGCCACATGGAACATTCGTCCCTGGCCCCTGAAAAATCCTGGAGGAATTAATGCCGTTGATTGACACCGTTAAACAGATTCTAGATGAGGTACTCTATCTTCATGGCGCGGCGCTGCAATTCACCGAAGAAACGAAACTCGCCGGCAGCATCCCGCAACTGGACTCCATGGCCATCGTCTCCCTGATCGCGGCTCTGGAGGAACAACTTGGCGTTTCGTTCCCGGAAGACGAACTGGATGTATCCTTGTTCGAGACGCTCGGGACACTGCTCGCATATATCGAGAAACTTTCGAAAAACCCTGCTTAGCCTGCATGTTGCGAACCTGGACCTTCGGCGCGAAGTACCTCCTATTTATCCCTGCCACGCCGCGCGCAAAGGAACGTGAGCGACGAAGGGGCCGTTTGGCAGAAAGCCCGACTTGCCCATCGGCGCTGGCAGCCGCCTATCCTCACCGGCCGGCCCCCTCCGCCCTGATGTTTAACTCAAGCCCCGTGTGCAAAACGTGTCGCAATTCATCCACTCTTGTCCAAAGCGAACTCGGAGACATAGAAGAATGTTCATTTATGCGGCATTGAAACGATACTTGCCTGAACTCGTCGTGCGACGCCTGGCGCTGACTGCGATACTGCTGGGCACAAGCAACGTCAGCATGGCTAGCGCCCCTCCGAACATCACCGACGCGGAGATGGCCATGATCCCGAGCTACTGCCCCTACACTCTGCATTGGGGAGGTGGCGGCGTTCGTGACAATCCGACACCTGCCGGAAAATACTGGGTATCCGTAATGGGTAACACGTTCTGGGCGATGCATCACTATTGCTTCGCGGAGATATATATGCTGCGCGCCATGAAGCATACGGCCGAGTACAGAAAAAATCTCCTCAGCAGCGCCCGCGAGAACTATATCTACATCAGAAGAAACGCTCTGAAGAACGCGCCGCCCACCTTCGTTCTCCTTCCGGAAGTCCATACGCGAATCGGCGTTACGGAACTTCGCATGTCTTTACCACGGGACGCAGAAAAATCGTTCGCCAGAGCCAGGGCACTCAAGCCGGACTACTGGCCCGCGTATTCGCACTGGGTGGAGTTTCTGATTGACTCTGGAGAAATGGCGGAAGCGAAACGACTGGTGGAAACCGGTCTCAAGTACAGCCCCAACTCCAAGGTGCTTCGTGCGCAGCAACGCCTGCTTGGTGAGAAGGCATCCAGCGGCGCTCGGCAAACCGACGGACCGGAATCAGCGGATACGGACAAGGAAGCCACGACACCACCTGCCTCGAAGTAGACCAATCCGACAGATATCGCGGCCTCAGGTCAAGTTGCCACCAGCGAAGGCTAGCGAAAATGCTGGACTGGCAGAACCCGAGCCGGTCTTAGCGATCGATTTTCGCGAGCTTCTTCGATGCCGAACAACTTTTTTCGACGCCGAGCCTGATGAAAAGAGGCAGTTCATCGCCACCCCTGTACTTGCATCCAGCCAGCGCACCGTCGCCAGTCAATAACTAACGGTAATTGAACAAATGCCCAACAACAAGAGCTTACTGGTGGTCGCTTACCACTTCCCGCCCGTCCTGGTCAGCAGTGGAATACAGAGGACCCTGAAGTTTTGCACTTATCTTCGCGATCGTGGCTGGCAACCCGTGGTCCTGACCATTTCGGCCAAGGCCTACGAGTCCACAAGCGCCGATCAGCTCAAGGAGGTGCCCGCCGATGTCGTGGTTGAACGCGCGTTCGGGCTGGATACCTCTCGTCACCTGGCCATAGCCGGCAGGTATTTTCGCTGGATGGCGCAGCCGGACCGCTGGATAAGTTGGTGGCCGGCAGGCGTATGGACCGGCATGAAGATGATCCGCCGTTACGAACCGGCTGCGATTCTTTCGACCTCACCGATTGCCACCGCTCACCTGATCGGGCTAAGTCTCTGCAAACGAAGCGGCCTCCCCTGGATCGCCGACTTTCGCGATTCGATGACCGAACCGGGCTACCCCCGTGATCCGATGACGTGGAAGGTTCATCGCAAGCTCGAACGCGAGACTGTCCATCGCTGCAGCAAGGCCGTGTTTACCACGGAACCGACACGCGAGATGTACGCCGAACGATACCCCGATATCCCGGCATCGCGCTGGGCAGTCATCGAGAACGGCTACGACGAAGAAAATTTCCGCACGGCCGAAGCGAATCTCGCAGACACGCCCCGGCGACGCCCTGGCCAGATCACGCTGGTGCACAGCGGAACACTCTACCCAAAAGAAAGAGATCCACTCCCGTTCTTCACTGCCCTGGGAATGCTGAAACGCTCAGGCGATATCGACAGCACAAGGCTTCAGGTCATCCTTCGAGCAACCGGCAGTGACCACCTCTACAGACCGATCATCGCCGAACTCGGTATCGACGACATCGTGAAGCTGGAACCCGTAATCAGCTATCGCCAGGCGCTCCAGGAGATGCTGCAGGCCGATGGTCTGTTGTTGTTTCAGGCGAGTTGCTGCAACCATCAGATCCCGGCAAAAATCTATGAATACTACCGCTCAGGGAGACCGATTCTGGCGCTTGTCGACCCTGACGGGATTTCCGCCAGCATGCTCGGCGCCGCGAAGGTCGATGACCTCGCGAATATCGCCGACCCAGGAAATATTGCTCAGACGACTCGGTCGTTCCTTGCGAAACTTGCTGACGGACGCAGTCATGGTGTATCGAGGCAGTTTGCGATGATGCAGTCGAGGGAGTCACGTACCGACGAATTGGCACGACTTCTCGATGACGTCGTCGGCAGGCAGTGATTCCTTCACACAGGGCCGCACGACTCGGCATGCCGGGAAACTCCGCCGAGCCGGCCGCGCAGGACTCGGTGAGGACTGACTGGCAGCAGTGGTGACAGCCAGGGAAACGCCTCGACACGCCCGAAAAGGCGCCACGCGCCGCGCGGTCATGAAACGCCATGCCTTGAACGCGGTGTGTCCATGCTTTTCCGTTGGAGCCACGACCATGCCCAGCAGCCGAAACAGAACCTGCCCATCATGACGCTAATCGGTCGCATCGACCTGAACGTACGCCACTACGCGCGAAGAGCCCGCGAAGCTGTCGATACGCTGTCGATTGCTGTTCTGTCCGGGCGCCAATATGAGCGAATGCACGTTCCGGCGTGGAATGACGAGAAAGCGGACGCTGTACGCAATGCCTGCAGCCCGTTCTCGCGGATGCTGGATTTGAACAACACTTCGCCCGGCGATGGGCAACGTGTCATCGACGGCGGCTTCCGTCTTTTCGATCGAGAGATCCGGGGGGAAGGCGCTTTCCCGGATTGGCACAAGGACTATTTGTCTGGTCAGCGCTACCCGGTTCGTCCTTACACGCGCTACCGCATTACCCCGGACACCGGCTCCGACATCATCGCGCCCTGGGAGCTGTCTCGCCTGCAGTTCATCCCGTCTTTGATCCGCGCATACCGCTTGACCAATGATGATAGATATGCAAAACACTTTTTCGACGTCATCGCGCACTGGAAAACCGCCAATCCTTTCCTCTTCGGTGTCAACTGGATGTGCGGTCTTGACGTTGCCATTCGCGCTTTCAATCTTGCACTTGGCATTATATATTTCAACCAGGCAGAGCAATGCGATCGGAGCAGCGCACTTCGACTGCTGTGGGCCCACATGATCTACCTGCAGAAGCGCGACCTGTATCTGAGGAAAGAGACGGTCAACAATCACCAGTTGGTGGCGGCACTTCTGCACTATGCGCTGCTACACCTCTTTCCAGTCGCCGAAACAAACAGGTGGCGCACTGCAGCGTTTGAAATCGTTCGCGCCGAGATTGAGCGCCAGTTCCGTTCCGATGGCGGGAATTTCGAATCGGCGCTGCTTTATCACCAGTTTGTTCTGGAGGCAATGTTCGCGACGCTCGGACTGCTTGCCGACCCCGACGTTTCGTCGACCATCTCGGACAACGCCGTATTACCGGAGGTTTTTGGCCAACGTCTCAGGACTGCCACACGATTCGTGGCCGACTATTATCATGCATGGTCGGAAGTGCCACAGCTTGGCGACAGTTCGGATGGCCGAATCGTCTTTTTTGGCGACTATTTCTCGTGGAAACCAAACAACGCTGCCTATCTGGCCGACTGGAGTGCGCTTGTTTTCCCGGAACAAGACTGTTTTCGTGACACCGCAACGACTGGCGCCCGGACCGTCATTCGTACCGAATCGGGCCTGGGAATGTTCAGCTGCAATCGCTATGCAGCAATGTTTTCTGCAATGCCCGTCACCCCTCGTGCTGCCGGCCACAATCATCTGGACAAGGCGAGCCTTCTCCTGCGAGTCCCGGAGTCGCCAATTCTGGTAGATTCGGGCACCTTCTGCTATACGTCTGACCTCGCAACGCGAGCTTGTCATCGAGCGGGGCGTGCCCATAACGTGCTGCTGGTCGACGATGAGGAGCAGGCCTTGCTTGGCGGCGCAGGCGCCTTCGAGACGCCGCAGTTCGCCGATGTTGGCATCGAGCTGCTTTCGGAAGGCCCGGACCAGCCGGCCTTCCGCATGTGGCACGATGGCTATTGCCGACTACCCGGCTTAGGCAGGGTCACAAGGCAGGTGCACTGCCTTCCCGAAGGGCTTCGCCTTCACGATGCACTCGCTGGTGATGGCCGAGTACGCGTGCAGCTGATCTTCAATCTTCATCCGCAGTTGTCGACCAAGGAGACCGAGAATGGCATTTGCATTAAACTTGACGGTAAGCTGCTGTGCACGATCAAACCCGAGCCTGGCTGGATGACCGCCTTCGAACCGGCCTGGTATTCACCCAGTTACGGCAGGCGCCAGGCGAGCGTTCGCCTGGTTCTTTCGGCGACAGTGGCCTTGCCTCTCGAGACCGTAACCGTGATATCGCTTCCGCTCCGCACATGATGAATACACGCATGGCTCTCACTTTGCTCGCCGGCTGTTCGAACGTCGCCGAAAACCGCAAACGCCTTCGCTGCCTGTCGACCGCCATCTTGACGGGCCGGCCTGGATGGAAACTTCTCTGCTCTGTTCCCGGTTTCCCGGCCAGAGTTCGGGATGGCCTTGAAGTCGATGAATTCTCTCGCATCAATCATTCCCACCTCCCCGTCGGCGGCGGCATTTCTGCCCGACGCGCCTGGTCGAATTAAGCCATGGGACTCATGCAAAGTAGCTTGATCCTCGGCTTTGCCCGCCTGACGAACTACGCGGTGATGTTTGTCACCCCGCTAATCCTGGTGCGCATGCTTGACGTCGAAACCTACGGAGAATACCGCGAGTTTCTGCTCTATTCGACCATTCTGGCCAGCCTGTTCGCTCTGGACATCCGGAGCAATCTGAACTTCATCGTCTCCAAGCGGCCACTGGATGCTCCACTGGCGACATCCCAGACTCTGTGCATGCTCTTGCTGACGACTTCTGTGGGACTTGGTATTTTCGTTCTCGGGCAACACTGGTTTCTGATGAAAGCCAGTTTCGACTTTGTCGTCCCGCTGGTCGTTTACGTCTTCTTCGTCATCAACTTCGACGTCCTCGAAAACTATTGGTTGGGTAAACAGCAACCCAGAAACGTCCTTTTATTCAGTACCACACGCGTCCTGGCCCGCGTTTCCGTGGTGATCGGAGCGACACTCGTGACCCGCGACCTGCTCACGATTATCTGGTCAATCGTCGCCCTTGAAGTGCTCAAAGGCTTTATCTGCCTGCTTATCCTGTGGCGGCTCAAACTCCTGGTCGTCGGCCTCGATCGTGAACTGCTCAAGGAACAGTTGCGCTACATCGTGCCGTTGAGCATGGCCGGCCTGCTGTTCTTTGCCAACGAGAAGATCGGTCATTTGTACATTTCGGCGACCCTCGGCGCATCGGCACTGGCCGTCTACACCGTCGGCACGTACCAGCTGCCGATCATCGCGATCGTGCGCTCGGCCGTGGCCGATACCCTTTTCCCTGTAATGGTCAAGCATTCCGCGATGAACTCGCACGAAGGCATGGATTTGTGGAAGATCGCCAACCTCTATTATTGTTTTCTGGTATTTCCTGCTTTCGCCATCCTGTTCTTTTATGCAGAGGAATTCATCACCCTGCTGTTTACAGATGCGTATATCGCGGCCGTGGACGTCTTCCGCGTCGCGCTTCTCGTCATGCTTCGCCAGAGCTTCGAAATGGGCACGCCGCTGCGCGCGGCAAACGCCAATCGGTACATGCTGTTGGGAAATATTATGGCCATGTCCTGCAACCTGCCTCTGCTCTACTTCTTGTCGAAGACCGTCGGCATCGCCGGTGCGGCTGTCGCCTGGATGGTCGGCGACCTGGTCCTTTCCGGTTATCTTGCGAACCGTATCCTGGCTCGCTACAACATCACCATCGCGCAACTGGCGCTATGGTCGCAGACGTTCAAGGTGATCGCAGCCGCAGCCCTGGCAGCGCCCATTCTCTTCGTTGGCCGGGCGATATCGGAGAGTCTGGTGATGGTCATTCTGTCATCGCTGATCTACGCACTCGCGTATATGCTCATCGCGAAACAAATGCATATCCGGGAAATCGACTTGCTTATGGGCCGCGTGGCCGATGCCGCCAGACCACTTGTCCTGCGAATGCGCGGGCGCGCCTAGCGGGGCTCGGTGCAAGACTCCTCCAACCTCGTTGCGCGACCTGGCGTCAGTCAGTCTGCAAGCTGTCCCGCACGCAGACCCGGGTTCTGCAAGATGTTCCTGAAGAGACGAACTCCGAAGCGCAGTCGTGTTCGCTCCCAGGGAGTGAAACGAGGCAACTGCATCAGATCGCTGTCCGCATCCGCAACCCCACTAGCCGTGGTAACGGCGGCATCGAAGCCCAGGCTGCGAATGGCCTCGGCGTCTTCGCGACGGTAATCGAGCGTCGGCTGTCCATTGGGATAAGCGAAAAGCCCGACACGCTCCTGTAGCAACGACTCGAGAAATTCCTTGCTGCCAACAATCTCGGCGCGCACCTCGTCCGGACCAAGCCGTCCAATAATCGGGTGGGTGACCGTGTGCGCGCCGATCGACATGCCCGCACGACGCATCATCTTCACCTGTTCGGATGTCAGCATCAGGTCGGATGGCAGCACGCCGCCAGCCACGGAGGCAACGTAGTCGACTGTCTTCAGGCGTTCGCGCGGATCTTGATACTTTACCTGATTCAGGATGCTCATGATGGCTTCCCGAATCGCTTCCGGCGACCCCAATTCATACCGACCCAGGCCCTCCGCAGAAAGATCGAGGCTTGCAGTCCTGCAACGCCGCACAGCCTCGACGACGGTGTCGTTCCACATCCGCCCACCATCGAGATAACCGGTGGCGATGAAGAAGGTCGCAGTCAGCCCATGCGACTGGAGAATCGGCATCGCCACCGTGCAATTATCGGCATAGCCATCGTCAAAGGTGATGGCTGCTGCGCACGCGGGCAGCGAACGATCCCGCAATCGCACGATGGCCTCGTCAAGGGGCAGGACGTTGAACCACGCCTTCAGCCAGGCGATCGCCCGCTCGAATTCAAGCGCATCGCGGTCCCAGTTCATGATCGCATCGCGGCGCGCGAGAACACGATGAAAGATCAGGATCGACAGTCGACCTTTCCGTCCGCCGGGCGAAAGCATCCGTGCAACCGCCTTCATCACTATTCTGCTCCTGGCAGCGCCGTGCTTGTCCGCCCGGGCAAACCGCTTGGATTGCCCGATCCGAAAGCACCGACATGCTCGTGTTTCCAGGCGCCGTCCCTCAGCCAGCGCTGTGTGACGACAAGAATGGCCATGATGTGGAAGGCCAGGTCAAAATAGGCAAGACTCAGGAATGCGCCGCCGACGAGGAAGCCAACCAGTGACACCTGACACATCCCCGCAAGGAAATACACCCACGCCGCAGCGGGCTGTGCCTTGCTTTCCTTGCGAAGTTTGGCGGCGAGATGGAAAGTGAGGTACCACAACAAGAGATACAGGAACAAACCGCCATAACCATGTTCGGCCAGCACGGAAAAATAGATACTGTGAGCGGCCTGTGGGAGGGTTGCTTCCGGTGGCGCATACGTCGCGTAGTTAATCGACGTATAGGCGTCAAACCCGGCGCCAAGCGGCAGGTGGTTGGCCATGTTGATACAGAATCGCCAAGCGATAAGCCGTGACATCGCTGACCCGTCCTGCTCGTAGGTCTGGATCGTCCCCATGCGCTCCTCCCATGAAGAAGGCATGAAGGCAATCAGCGCGCTTGCGACCACGGCAATGGCGATGCCGACCACGGCTTTGCGACTGGAACGATACCAGAAAACCAAGCCCATCGCGGATATCGCCAACAGCGCGCCTCGTGACTGCGATCCCAGGGCCGACACGGCGCACAGCAGCATCAGCACCAGCAGGCCGGAACGCATCCACGCACGGGTCGAAACCACGCGCAGGTAGTTGATCAATGGAATGACCATCACCAGAGCTACTGCCAGTTCATTGTTACCCTCGATGAATCCGCCGGGAGGTCCCCAGACCCTGCCTCCGCCGCCGTGCAATATGGTCCATATGCCGCCCTTGAAGCCGTAGAAGGCGACCGAGAAGGCATTGACCCAGATGAACAACTCGATATGCTTTCGCTCGTGCAGTGCCATCAGCGCAATGGCCACCATCAGCTGGATCTTCAGCACCTTGTTCAGCTGTGGCCAGGACCCCTCAGGGTCAATCGCGAAAGCCGTCGTCAAACACATCCAGGCGACAAACAATGCCAGAGTGACAACCGGTGGGGCCCAGGGCATGCGCAATTTGTCGCGTGTGATTACCAGGGAAATCAGCGACGCGCCTGCCGCCATGGCCGCCAGCGGCGCATTGTAGGCAAAACCAAAAGCCAGCTTGTGGGGATTCATGATACTCAGCCAGGTCCACAGCAGAACGCCGACCCAGGTGTGGCGCAAGGCAAAAGGCAGAATGGAAAGGACGATGGTGACGATCAGGAGATCACGCATTTCTGCAGTCCAGCACGCGCGCAGGCGTCTTGATGTGACTGACAACGTAACGATACTTGCCGGATGCCTCGCAAGGAATGGCGCTGACCTTCTCCACGCGAATATCCACGGCGTCGCCAAGCCTGGCCTTGAAATCGCTGACGATTCTCTCCTCCGCCGCCCGGTCGAAGGCCGGTCCCGCTACGACTCTTACGGCCGTTTCGTCGATCGACATCTGCTCGATCTTGAAGCTTTCCACGCCGGGGAGATCCCGGACCGTGTAGATCAGGGCGAGTCCGTGCATCACCGTGCCATCATGCGCCACCACGAAGTCGGTCGTACGACCCTCGACCGCTTCGAGCACCGGAAGACCGCGCCCACAGGCGCAAGGCCTGTCGCTCAAAATGCCGACATCACCGGTCCGGTAGCGCAGAAACGGGAAATCTCCGGTCGCCATGTGTGTGACGATGATCTCCCCCGATTCCCCACGGGCGGTCGAAGCGCCATCCGCGCGCACCGTTTCGACGATGATATCCTCGGCACTGATGTGCAGGCTACCGGCCGGACACTCGTGAGCGATGAAACCAGCATCGCGAGCACCGTAGCCGTTGGCCACCGGACAAGCGAAGACCTCGCTGATCACGGCACGCTGCTCGTCATAAAGCCTTTCCGACGTCACGAAAGCAACCCGGATGCCCAGTTCGCTCATGTCCAGCCCGCTCTGTCGCGCGTGATGAGCTATCAGCGAAAGGCTCGACGGGTAGCCGAAAAGCATTGCCGGACGCGTACGGCGGATGGTGTCCACAAAGCGGTCAAGATTCGCCGCTGACATCTCGAAGGCTGGCAGGAGATGGCTTCTCATCAGGCCGTCCCGCAAGCGCCTCAAACGATCCTGAGCACCGAGTTCGATCGGACTGCCCCAGACAACCAACTCGCGGTCACCGATATCGACACCCCACCATCTTGTAGCTCGCCACTTGGCAGCCACGTCGTGTGTCTTTCGCCCTTTCCCCATGTAAAAGATGAGCGGCTCACCCGAGGAACCGCCGGTATTGTAGCGGGTCAGCGGCCCGTGGCCATCGGCCTTGATTCGCTCGACATTGGCGCGGATATCCTGCTTGGCCAATAGGGGAAGTGCGGACAAGGCCTCGAGGGTGTCCACCGATGTCGGCTCGAAAGCGAGATGCTTGAACAGGTCGCGGTAGAGGGGAACGCGCTGACCGATGTCGACGAGGAACTCGCGGAGGCGCTCAACGCGATAGGCTGCCAGTCGATCTGCAGGCCACCACTGACTTTCCTCCAGCCGCTTGCGCACGACGACTGAATCATGCCCCTTGAGACGTTCATGTAGCGGAAACAGCAGATGTGAACAAAAACCGGTATACAAACTCACGAGCATCTCCTCGCGGCAAACCGACGGCGAGACAGCATGGCCACTGCATTGCGTGCGCAGCAGCGAACATGCACATTCCTGCGCTTGGCGGGGCCAGCGCCCGCTCGAACTCGCGCGGCCCCCGGCGACGCCAGGAGCAAGTTCAGCGCCCTCTCACCCGACGGCACCGGCCCGATTGGGACCCGCGGCGCCACAATGGTCGATATCCTCCTGCTCATGTGCAAGCCTCGATTGGCATGCCGCGACAGCCAAGCCTGAAGGCAAGGCAAGCGGCACGACTCGCCGCTCGGGTCATCGGGATGGTCGGGTGCATGCTGGGTGCTCACATCTTTTCTGGCGCAGCAGAGCCGCCCACACCCGGCTTGCGCAGCGTCACCATGATCCAGCCGCGCAGGAAGCGCAGGCTCTCGAATCGACTGATCAGCTTCTCGTAGCAGGTGCCCAGGAAGAACAGAGCGCCATTGAACATGAAGTAATTGGGATACTGACTAAGATAATCGAAGGACTCGACCGTCAACTCTTCCGATGCTGCGAGACGCTCCACATCGGCGCGTGTATTTGTTCTGAAGGCCGTTGGAAAAGTGTCCTCCTCCGCCCTTCCCTCCACATGCCTCACGATCCGCCCATGCAGTCGGTTGGGCACCAGGCGTGCGATCTGCGTGCCGTAGTCCCACATGTTGGCGGTCAGAAAGACAACAGCACCCCCCGGTCGCAGAACGCGCGCGAACTCCCTGTAAACCGCGGCGGGGTCAGTCAAGTGCTCGAATACACTACGTGACATGATCAGGTCCACGCTGGCGTCAGGCAGCGGAATGTCCGACAAGTCGGCGTTATAGGTTTCGATCCCGTTCGGAACGTCGCTGAAGCTGACCAGTTCGATGCCGATCAGTCGGCGTGCCTGGCCAAGATACTTCCTCAGTACCGGAACGGTGCGCCCACAGCCTGCGTCGAGAAGAACCGCATCGGGAGTCAACAGGCGCTCGACGTGCTGCTCGTACACGCGATAAGGGTGCGGGCTGTCCGTGTAATACTTGCGCAGCAATCGCTCGGAAAGGGCAGTCATGGCAGTTTTCCATGGTCAAGGACAATTGGATTCTGGCACTTGCCGGTGGGGCACGTGGAAAAAGTGCTGCGTTGATCGACAAGCGACGCCGAGGAAAGTGGCATCGACAGAAGCACGCGAACGATGGCGACATTTGCGTGCTTCAAAGTGCCTCCCCTGCGGCAGCAACCCGACAATAGGCGTCAAGCCATCGCCTGCGCACTGCCGGCCAGGCGTACTCGCGAACCTGCGCCAGACCGGCTTGCCTGAGAGCTGCGGCCAGCCCTGCATCCTGCAGGACGCGAAGCGCTTCACGGGCCATCGCCTGATGGTCCCCTATCGGTACCAGCAGCCCGGAGACACCCTGCTCGACCATGTCCGGAATCCCGCCCGCACAGGTACTGACCACCGGCACGCCGCTGGCGAAGGCCTCGAGAATCGAAATCGGCATGTTGTCAACCGTGCTTGGATTGAGCAGGCAATCGGCTGCCGCATAGAGTGCAGGGATTTCCGCGTTCTCGATACGGCCGGAAAACAGGACGCTATCGCCCAAGTCCAGATCGGAGACGAGCGTCTGCAAGCTCTGCAGTTCCGGACCGCTACCTGCGACGGTCAGACGCGCTCCGGCGAACGACTGTCGTATGGCTGCGAAAGCGTGAATGGCGGTGCCGATATCGTAGATCGGCTCGAGATTCCGGGTAATCACCAATTGCGGCGCATTGCCGAAGGATCGCGGCGGCGCCGGCGAGAAGCGCGACAGATCGATGATGTTGGGAATCACTTCCGCAGTCAGTCCGTGCGTGGCAAAGACCCTGCGCAGGAATCCGGACGGCGTGACCCGCAGCGAAGCGTTGCCGAGCATGCGCAGAACGTGGCCGGGAGCGCGCGCAAAAAATGCGCCGGCGTTGCCACCCCGGTAGTTGACGATGACGGGTGTACCACGCAGACGTGCGATCATGATCGCCGGTGCCGCCAGCAGGTGCCAGGCCCAGCCGGAGTTGGCAAGGATGTGCACCACCTTCGCCCTTCCTGCCGCCTGCCAGAGGGCCCACAGGTAGGGTAGCAGGCGGAAACCCGCACGCAGCACCGGCAGATGCCCGACCCATGCCGGTCGGTAGGGGGCGTTGGTGCGAACCAGTTCGACGGAAAGGCCCTCGGCGCGCAACAGGCGTACCAACTGTTCGCACTGATTGGCCATGCCCCCGGACGGCGGCGGCAGGGGTCCAACCACGCAGACTGTCGGCCACGCCTCAGCGGAGCCGGCTGCTCCACCCGGTTCACCGCTCATGGCACATCTCCGCCGAGCGCGGCGGCGAGAGCATCCTCCGCGCCTTCCACCAGCCCGCGAGCGAAATAGGCAGGGCCAGCAGCGCAGCGACCACCAGGCCGCCGACCAGCCGAACGTGGAAACGGAGGCGCTGCATGGCCTCTACTGCCGCCTCATCAGCTTCGTCAACGAGCAGCCGGATACCTGGATACACGCCCTGGACTATCCCTCCGAGTGTTGCAAGTGAACGGGAGACCTTTCCGAAAGCACGCACCAGCAGCGCCCGATCGTAGGAGAACACGTTGTTGCCCCAGGGCATGTACCACTGGCCAAGACCCCGCCGGTAGTAGTCCCACCCTTTCTCCTCCACCACGAAGCCGGGTCGCGCGGCGGGCTGCAGGGTCATCACGCGCAAGGAGGCTGAGTCTTCGAGCATCGCTCGGCGAAATTCGAGTGCCGACAGCGGCACGTTCTCGGCACCGACAAAATAGTGATTGTTGAAAACGCCCACAAGCTGCCAGCGGCCGAGTTGCCGGTTCCAGATCTCGGGCCAGATATGGCCATGGCCACCAAAACCGTCAAACGAAAAAGCCCAGGCACGGACGGGAATGCCTGCGGCGATGGCCAGCCCGGTGAACACCCGGACGAAGTCACCGCAGTAGCCCTCACCCTTGTCGACGATGCGTCGGTAGGTGTCGCGAAGGTCGGACTGGATCGCACCTCCCGCCATCACCGGGCGTGACCCGAGCAGATGCCCGCTGATGGCCAGCGCCCGCTCCCAGTCCGAAGACATCGCCGCCAGCCCGAGACGATCGACGACGGCGCTGAACTCGGGATACGGCGCAGCGCCTTCGAGCAGGTAGTCGGGCGGAACGCTGGCTGGCGTCCACGCGAAGCCGGCATCCCCCTTGACACCGCCATCAGCCAGCACGAGCGCATGCCGCATGCGCACCAGTTCGGTCGAACTGGTTAAGTAGGGCGCCAGGGAGAGCATTGCCAGGAGCAATACGACCAGGCTGAGCCAGAACCCGCGCCGCCAGAAACGGACAGCATTCACCGACCAGCTGCCCTACCAGCACAGGCCGTCGACGCGGGCCGGAATCTCCAACCGGTTGGGCAGTCTGACCAGATCGAGCAGCACCTGCTCGGGACGGCAGAGTCTGGCCAGAGTGTCGGCGACTTCACTTCCCGAGAGTCCAATCACCAGCACCTCGGATTCGGCGATGACCCCTTCGAGATCGGCGCGCATCATCTCGCCGATGTGCGGCAGATGGCGTTCGATGAAGCTGCGGTTGGCGCCCAGCAGGCTGGCCAGATGGACCTCGGGATCGTAGATCGCGAGCTGCATTCCCTTGCCGATCAACTGCTCGGCCAGCGTCACCAGCGGGCTCTCGCGGAGGTCGTCGGTACCGGTCTTGAACGACAGCCCGACGAAGCCGATCTTGCGCTTGCCGATGGCCAGCAGCTTGCGCAGCGCGAGTTCGAGATGATTGCGATTGGACTGCATGATGCCGGCCAGCATCGGCAACTCGACGTCGTGCATCCTGGCCAGGTAGGTCGTCGCCCTAAGATCCTTCGGCAGGCACGAACCGCCAAAGGCGAATCCGGGCTTGAGATAGGCCGGCGAAATATTCAGCTGGCTGTCCTGGCAGATCAGGTCCATGACCTCGAAGGGCTCGACGCCGAGCGCCTCGCAGAGACGGGCGGTTTCGTTGGCGAAAGTGATCTTGAGCGCGTGAAAGTTGTTGCAGCAGTATTTCATCATTTCGGCAGAACGCACCGACGTCTCGATGAAGCGGCACGGCAGCTTGCCGAACAGTTCTCGCAGACGCTCGACCGGATGGGCGTGATTGGCGCCGACGACGGTAAAGGGTGGCTTGTCATAGTCACGGATCGACGAACCTTCGCGCAGGAACTCCGGTTGAAAGCAGAGGAAGAAACCCTCGCCGTCCTTCTTTCCCGACTGCTCTTCGATGATCGGACGCAGCACGTCTTCGACCGTGCCCGGCACCAGGGTCGAACGCAGAACAACGATGTGCGGCGCGCTCTTGCCGGCGATCGCGCGGCCCATCTCTTCCGCCAGACGCAGGATCGCGCCCTGATCCTGACTGCCGTTGGCCGCCGAAGGCGTGCCAACGCAGACCAGCGATATTTCGCTGTCGAGCACCGCGCGCTGCGCGTCGGTGGTGACCGAGACGCGGCCGCTGGCGGCAGCGCCAGCCATCAACTCGACCATCCCTTCTTCAACCACCGGCGTCTTGCCGGCCATGATCAAGTCGAGTTTGGTACTGTCGATATCGACACCGATTACCTCGTGACCGTCTCGCGTCAGACACGCCAGCGACACTGCCCCGACGTAGCCCAAACCGAAAATGCTGATCTTCATGCGAGTCTTCCTTTGCTTTCCCAAAAATTCGTGATGCAGCGATCGATGATCTGATCCAGTCGTTCCATCGAATGCGGCCAGGCATGATTGCTGAGCATGCGCTGCCGCCCGGCAATTGCCAGTCGCTGCCGTTCCGCCGGATCGTCCAGAACCCTCAAGATGGCTCCAGAATATTCTTCTGGTGTATCGGCAACAAGGAAGTGTGTCACGGATTCGGCGTCCACGCCGCCTGCAGCGACCCGGCTGGTGACCACGGGAACGCCCATGGCCATGGCCTCGAGAATCTTGTTCTGTGTTCCGCGGGCGATGTTGAGCGGGGCGACCATCAAGGCCGATTTGCGCACGAAGGGACGCACGTCCGGTACCGACCCGGTGACCGTGACCCCGGGCAGTTCGCCGAGCCTGCGCATCTCCGGCGATGGGTCGGCGCCAACGATCAGCAACTTGAGCTGCGGTCGGCGCGATTTCAGCAAGGGCCAGATCTGTGCACAGAAGCGCGCCATGCATTCCTGGTTCGGATAGTAGTCCATGCGACCGATGAAGCTCAGCGTATCCGGATCGTACCCATCGTCCGTCGGCGAGAAGAACTCGGCGTCAACACCGTTCGGGAACCAGTCGGTCGGCACCCCCGTGCGGTAGCCTTCGAGCGTCTCCCACTCGGCGCGTGTGGTTGCCGTGCAGAGATCGAAAAGCCTTGCCAGGCGCTTCTCGGCGGCGAGCATCTTGGTGCCTTCGAGGCGGTAGCCCAGCGACAGCGGGAAAGGCTTGTGGTTGGCGTACTCGAGCCACTTCTGTGAATCCATGTCGCCGAAATCGAGAATCTTCGGCACGTCGCGGACATGCTCGACGTACTGTGCGACCGACGAGCAATGGACGAAAATCAGATCCCATTGCTGGGTACTCAGGAGCTGGCGCACGCGCTGGCGCAAGGACGGCGAGTAGAAGAAGCCCATCGACGAGGGCGTCGACAAGGGCAGGCGGGCGATCATCCGCAGAGCCTGGACCGGATTGCTGACCTGCGCCACCTCGAAGCGCGCGCAATAGGGCGCGATCCCCTTCCCTTCGGCAGCCTCCCCCGGCGAGCGGGCGAGCGAACAAACGGTCACCTGGTGGCCATTCGCCGACAGGTGCCGGATCATGTTGAAGGGTCGGATCTTGCCGCCACGTTTGGGCGGAAACGGAAAACGGTGGCACACGTAGAGGATATTCATGCGACGTAGCTCTTCAGTTCTGCGGCCACATCGGCCGGGTCGCGACGATCGAGAAAGATCCGGCTCCAGATCTCCAGGTTCATCATTGCCAGCAGGATGTCGGTGCCATCGATACGGTTGGCTTCGTGGTCGGCCACCAGCCGGTCGACGACCGCGTGTCGGAAAAGGCCCCGGGACTGCACGACATCGGCGGCCAGCAATCGCTTCAGCAAGGGCGCCAGTTCGCGCTTCAGCCAGGCGCCCATCGGCGTGCCGAAACCACGCTTCTTTCGGTTGAGGATGTCGTCTGGCAAGAGATCGGCCAGTGACGCCTTCATCAGGTGCTTGAGCCGACCGTCACGGACCTTTATCGAAGCCGGCATCGCCGCCGCCAGTTCGACCAGTTGATGGTCGAGCAACGGCACCCGGCATTCGAGCGAGACCGCCATACTCATCTTGTCGGTCAACAGGAGCAGGTCATCGGGCAACTGCGTTTCGGCATCGACGGCAAACATCCGGTTCAGCTCGTCGTCATTGCCGGCAGCAGCAAAAGCCCGCGACAGCGAATCGGACGCGCCCGCCGGCGGATCGAGCAGCAGGTCGGCAACACCCTGGCGATCAAGCACCTGCAGGTAGCTGCGGTAACGCTCGTCGGCGCTCATTTCGGCACTGGCAAGGAAACCCTTCGCCAGGCGCAGGGTATTGAGCAGGCCGGAATGGCGGTCGGCTGGCAAGCGCTGGGCGGCGAAGCTCGCCGAGCGCCTGAACCATTCCGGCCAGCGACGATAGCGTCTGGCGTAATGCCCGCCCAAGTAGCGGCGGTAGCCGCCGAACAGTTCATCGCCGCCAACGCCCGACAGGATGACCTTGACGTCCTCCCTGGCGAACTCCGAAACCAGGAAAGTGGTGATGAAGGCGGTGTCCGACAAAGGCTCGTCCATGTGCCAGAGGAGCTTCGGCAACAGCGCCACCACGTCGGGACGAACCACGATCTCGCGATGCCGGGTGGAGAACATCTCGGCAACCCGGCGCGCATAGGGCAGCTCGTTGTACAGCGCCTCCGCTTCGCCGCCGGTAAAGCCGATGGCGTAGGTGCGGATCGGCTGTTCCGAATGACGGGCCATCAGACCGACGACGGCGCTGGAATCGACGCCGCCCGACAGAAAGGCGCCGATGGGCACGTCACTGACCATCTGCATGCACACCGACTCGTCGAGCTGTCGGCGAACGCGTTCGATCCATTCGCTTTCCGAAACGTCGGTGATGACTCGCTCGGGCAGGCGCCAGTAGCGCCACTCGCGCACCTGACCGTCCTCGACCGCCAGCAGGGTGGCCGGCGGGAGTTTGCGAATTCCCTTGAAGATACAGCCCGGTGCTGCCACGTAACCGAGGTGCAGGTAATCCGCTACGACCTGACGGTCAAGCTCGGCGCTGACCCCGGGCAAAGCCAGCAGGGCCTTGGCTTCACTGGCAAACGCCAGACGCTGCGTGTCCTGCAGGACGTACAGCGGCTTCACGCCGAGCCGGTCGCGACCGATCAACAGGCGCCGCCGACGTGCATCCCACAAGGCAAAGTCGAACATCCCGTTGAGCCGGAGCACGAAGTCGTCGCCTTCGGCATCGTAAAGGTGCAGCAGCACCTCGGAATCGGAACCGGTCTTGAAATGATAGCCCCTGCCCTGCAATTCGCTGCGCAACTCGCGAAAGTTGTAGATCTCGCCGTTGCAGACCAGCCACAGCGTCTGGTCGGCATTCGACAGCGGCTGGTGGCCACCGGCGAGGTCGATGATCGACAGTCGACGCATGGCGATCCCGCATTGACCATCGACATGGCTGCCTTCGTCATCGGGACCACGGTGTCTGGTGCGATCGCCCATGGCCGACAGCACGCCGGGCTCGACACTCAGGCCGTCGAAACGATAGATACCGTGAATACCACACACAATGGCGCCTCCAGGTCAGATTGATGGACGACGCCCGGCACCGGCCAGCGCTTGGCGGTAGACGTCCTGGTAGCGCGCAGCACTGCCGGCCCAGGTTCGCTCGACCTCGACGAAGCGGCGCGCCTGCGCAGCGATCTGTGGCCAGAGGGAGCGCTTGCCGAGGACATCGTCGAGCGCCGTCGCCAGCGCCGCCGGATCGCCGGCGGGAAACAGGAAGCCGGTCTCGCCGTGACGAACCAGCTCGCGGTGACCGCCAACGTCGGAAGCGACGAACATCCGCCCCTGAGCCATTGCTTCCAGCGGTTTGAGCGGGGTGACCAGTTCGGTCAGCCGGATCGGCAGGCGCGGATAGGCAAGCACATCGATCAGCTCGTAGTAGCGTTGCACCTCGGCGTGCGGGACGCGGCCGGTAAAGATGACTTGATCCTGCAGGCCGGCGGCCGCCACCTGCGCCTTCAGCTTGCCCTCCTGCGGTCCGCCGCCGACCAGCAGCAACCGCAGGCGGGGCTGCCGAGGCAACATCCGGCGGACGGCTTCGATCAACAGATCCAGGCCTTCATAGCCATAAAAGGAACCGGCAAAGCCGAGGACGGTCATGCCGTCGAGCCCGAGAGAGCGACGCAACGCGGCGTCCGGCTCGACGCGGAATCTGAACAGGGCGACGTCGACGGCGTTGGGAATCACCGTGATCCGCTCCGCCGGAATGCCACGGCTGGCGATATCGTTGCGCAAGCCTTCGCAGATGGTCGTCACCTGATCGGCACGGCGCAGTGCCAGGCTCTCCAGGAAGCGCGACGCACGATAGCGCAAACTGCCCTCTGTCGTCGTGCCATGATCGACGGCCGCGTCTTCCCAGGAGGCACGCATTTCATAGACCACCGGCAAACGCCGGCGGCGCCCGACCCAGAGACTCGGCAAGGCGTTGAGTACCGGTGAATGGGCATGAATGACGTCTGGCCTTGTTTCCCCGACGATCTGGTCCAGGCGCGCAGCAGTCAGGCGCATCTGGGCCAGGAGGCCGGCGCCAGGCGGGCTCGCAGTACGCTTGAACAGCCAGCCATCGACCTCTTCCTGCAACGCCGACCCGGCCCCCTGTTTGGGCGTGGTCAGATGAAAGGTCTGCCAGCCGAGCGCGCGCTGCTCGCGCAGGAGGGCCAGCGAGCGAAAGCTGTAGCCACTGTGCAGCGGCAGTGAATGGTCGAACACGTGCAGAATGCGCAGGCTCATCTTCGGCCCTGCACCTGACCGGCGATCGCCGCCGGATCTGTCGGCGCGTCAAGCACGTTGCGCAGGAAGGCCTCGAACATCAGTACCGTCCACAGCGGCGAACTGTAGTCGCTCGCGCCCGACTGATGGGCATCCACCAGATGTCGGAGGTAATCCTGATTGAACCAGCCGGTTGCCGCCAGGCGCGGACCGAGCACAGCCTCCCGGACGCGCTCGCGCAAAGGGCCGCGGAACCAGCGGGCCAGCGGCACGGCAAAGCCCATTTTTGGACGATAGAGGATGTCCTGCGGCAGGCAGTTCTCCATCGCCTTCTTGAGCAGAAACTTGCCCTCCTGCCCGCGTACCTTCAGCGAGCCCGGCAGCGTCGCCATCCATTCCACCAGTTCGTGATCCATCAGCGGCTCGCGCACTTCCAGAGAGTGCGCCATGCTCGCGCGGTCCACCTTGGTGTTGATGTCGCCAACCAGGTAGGTCTTGAGATCGAGGTACTGGATCAGTGCCAGGGGATCGTCCGTGTCGGCCCGCCCGGCATGGGCGCGGAAGACCTCCTCTGCGCTGTAGCCGCTCAGTTCTCTGCGGAAACGATCGCTGAACAACTGCGCGCGCATCGGGCCGCGCAGGATCGACACCGAATGGAAATAGGCCTCGACCGAGGTCCGGGCCATGCCCTCGAATGTGGTCTTGGCACGAAACACGCGCGGCGCCCAGTCGGCTTTCGGGTAGATGCGTCCGAGCAGACCAAACAGCCGTCGCCGCACATTCTGGGGCAGTGCCGAACGCAGGCGCTCTTCCATCAGATGCATGCGGTAGCGACGGTAGCCGCCGAAAGTCTCGTCGCCGCCATCTCCCGAGAGGGCCACCGTCACATGTTTGCGCGCCAGCTGGCACACCCGGTAGGTGGGGATGGCCGAACTGTCGGCATAGGGTTCGTCGTAGAGCCGGGCCAGGGTATCGATCAGATCAAAGTCGTCGCTGGCGACCAGTTCGCAGTGATGGTTGGTCCGGTAGCGGTCGGCCACCTGCTGTGCGAAGGTGGCTTCATTGAAGGCCGGGTCGTCGAAGGCGATCGAACAGGTATTGACCGGCTCGCCCGACAGCCCGGCCATCAGCGCGACGACGGCGCTCGAATCGACGCCACCGGAAAGGAAAGCGCCAAGTGGCACCTCCGAAATCATGCGCAGACGAATCGACTCGCGCAGTCTGTCGTTGAGCTGCGCACAGGCATCTTCAAGCGGCAGCGCCTGGTCGAGGCTGAAACGCACGTCCCAGTAGGCCTTTGGCTCACCCACCGGCCGGCCGCGGCGGACGCTCAGCAGGTGCGCCGGCGGCAGCTTCCTGGCCTGGCGAAAGATCGTCCGCGGCTCGGCAACGTAGCCGAGCGCGAAATACTCCTCAACAGCCAGGGGATCTATATCGCGCGCCAGGCCGCCGTGCGCCAGCAGCGACTTGAGCTCGGAGCCAAAGAGGAAGAGGCCATCGGGCAACATCGCGTAGTAGAGCGGCTTGACGGCCAGGCGGTCGCGGGCGAGGAACAGTGTCTCGCGGTTGCGATCCCAGAGGGCAAAGGCGAACATGCCGCGAAAGCGCTGAACACAATCCTCTCCCCAGGCCTCCCAGGCATGCACGATGACCTCGGTATCGCTACGCGTATGGAATACATGGCCAAGCGCCTGCAACCCGGGGATCAGTTCCTGGTAGTTGTAGATTTCACCGTTGAACACCACGCAAACGCTCTGGTCCTCGTTGTAGAGCGGCTGCTGACCGGTAGACAGGTCGATGATGGAGAGGCGCCGATGGCCCAGACCGACGCCGGGTTCGACGTGCAGGCCACCTTCGTCGGGGCCGCGATGATGTTGCGACTCGTTCATCCGCGTGAGCACGGCGCGATCAATCTCGCGGCGGCCACGGGTATCAAAAATTCCGGTAATTCCACACATCGCTCTTCTTCAGTTCCCTTCCTGGAGTGCTCCGTTCACTACGGATGGATCAAGCCATGTCGCTCACGAAGTCAGCAACCGGTCGTAGAGCCCCTGGTAACCCTGGCTCATCGCTTGCAGGCTGAACTGCTGCTCGACCCTTGCCCGCCCGGCCAGCCCCGCCAGACGGGCTCGCTGCGGGTCCGTCGCCAGAGCCACGATCTGCCGCGCCATCGCTTCAGGGTCGGCCACCGTCACCAATTCGCCGGTAACGCCGGCCTCGATCAACTCGCCGTTGCCGCCGACATTCGTCGCAATGACCGGCAGGCCGCTGGCCATCGCTTCCAGGATGGTGTTCGATACCCCTTCCGCCAGCGACGGAAGAACGAAACAGTCCAGCCCACGCAGTATCTCCGGCACGTCGTCGCGCTCTCCGGGCAACCACGCCAGCGCAGCGAGCCCTGCCTCTTCGAGCATCGCCTGCGCCCGTGCCCGCAGCGGCCCTTCGCCGATCATCACCAGTCGCAGTCGGGCCCCTAGGTCGGGAAACACGGCCAGCGCACGGATGAAAGCGGCGGCCAGGGTCGTCTGGTCCTTGACAATCTGCATCCGGCCGACCGTTCCCACCAGCCAGCACGCCGCATCCGAAAATGGGCAGCCCTCGATCGCTTGACGCTGTTTGGCCGGATGAAAGCGCTGCACATCCACCCCGTTATAGATCTGTGCTACGCGGCTCGGAGACATGCCGACCCGGCAGGTCAGATAATCGCCGAGATCACGTGACAACGCGATGTAATGCGTCACGAACGGACGATAAAGACGACGTAGCCACTGCCCCTTCTTGCTCGAGCCGTCAAAGTCGCCGACATCCCGGCCATGTTCACCGTGGATGCGCACCGGCACACCGGCCGCCCATGCAGGCACGACGACTTCCAGGGCCGCCAGGTTGCGGCTGTGCACGATAGCCGGTCGCAGACGCCGGAACAGCCGCCACAGCCGCGGGTAGATCCACAGCGTGTGACCGGCCTTCTTCTCCAGCGCAATGAACGTGACATCATCACGCACTATGCGCCTCTTGAAATCGGTGATCTGGGTGAGCGAAATCACGACGTGACGATATCTGTCGCGCGGCAGGTGATTGATCAGGTTGACGACGCCGTTTTCGAGGCCGCCGACGGCGAAGCAGAACAACACGTGTGCGATCAGCGGGCGCGATTCAAGCGTGTGTCTCACCCACCACCCTTCGTCTGCTGCAGCGCATTGTCGATCACCGGTCCCGCAGCACGAGCGAAGTCCGCGAGCACTGTGTCGCCCTCGCCAGCATTTTCCTCGGGCGTATAGAGAACGATGACGGCCGAATCGTCGACCTGTCTGGTCAGCATCGACAGCGCCGTATAGGCCTTGGCCAGGGCGTCGCTGGCGGTCCAGCGCCCATCGATCCAGTACCATGTCCAGACCGCCAGGCGCATTGCCGCAGGCCCATTCAACAACGCCGTGCGGATTTTCAGTTGCTGCTGGCCGAAGGAGATGTCACGCGTTCCGCTGGCGACTCTTGCCCACATCGGATCGTCGCTCCTCACCAGGGCGTTTGTCGAGCTGATCAGCTTTTGCTCCTGATTCTGGTTGCGGTAGTACGCCAGAAAAATGCCCACCGTGCGTCCGTCCTTCTCGAAGCTGGCCTGCGTACTCGCCGCGTAGTTCCGGAAGTTCGGCTGCCACTGCTCGCCGACCGGGGCGCTGGGAGTCCAGCCGGAAATCTGCCCGAGGCGCGCAAGCTGCGTCGCTGCCGGTGCCAGACCCTGCTCGATCTTTGCCAGCGCGAGCGTGCAGCCACCACCCACCAGCACGGTCAATACTGCGGCGGCCAGCGAAGGCGCAGTCGCCGTAAGCGTTGTCGCGGCCATCCGTGGCGCCTGCGCTACGACCGGCTCGACCTCGTCCTCACGCCAGCGCGCACCAATCCAGAACATCGCCAGGATGACGATGCCGAAAAAGACCCAGCCATAGATCAGATGGTCTACACCAACGGCGAGCTTGTTGCCCGACAGGTGACCAATCATCACGATCATGTAGGCCCGTACCCAGTTGGCAAGAATCGGGACCAGGAAGGAAACCAGGATGAAAGCCAGCCGCCGCTTCAGTGAGCGATAGGTCAGATAGGCAAAGAGCGTTCCCACGGTGACCGAAGCGATGAGGTAGCGAACACCGCTGCAGGCCTCGACCACCGACCAGCTGCCCGTCGGAATAACGAAGCGCAGACCTTCGCTATGCACCGGAATCCCTGTAAAACGCAGACCGATGACCGTAAAACGCGCCGTCCAGTCCATCAGCGTGGGTAGCGCGAAGTCGCCGAAGGGGACGGCGAAGAACAGAAACAACAGTGGGAAGGTAATACGTCGGGCGAAGTGCCAGCCAAGTACGGCCGGCACCGAAGCGACCACCATCGCTACCAAAGCAAACTGCGAGACCACGTTGACCGTCGCCAGTTGACCGAGAAGCCAGGCGAATCCAGCGACCGCAACCAGCACGACAGCCGCATAGCTGTGTCGAGGCGCCAAGGCGGCGAGACTCGCGCGCATCCGCCAGATCAACCACAGGCTGATCGGCGGCACGATGAATCCGTGTGCATAGGTATCGGAGCGCTCCCAGATGCTCAGCATACCGAGTGCCGTGTCACGGAAAAGCACCAGAATCACTGCCAGGGTCAGAACAACCGTTGGGAGAGCGACTCGCCAGCCCGGGTGGACGGCAAGGGATGTTGGACGCGGCTCTGCTTCGTTCATGGGGAGGCTTTCAACAGGCAGTACACTGAAGAGTCGTCAAGCACGCGGCAGCGCCGCAGGAACCGAACCGTCGGAGACGCGCTAACCGAGGTTGCGAACGATAAATGGCCCGAGCCAGTTGGCGAGACCGATCGGCATCCGCCGCCAGGTCTCTATCAGCAAGCGATACTTGGCGTTGGCCGGGTTGTTTTGTGGGATCGAGTCACGACGGTAAAGGCAGTGTTCGTAGAACAGGGGCTGTGGCTCGAAGCCCCAGTTCTTCTTGAAGGAATACGAGCCGGTACCCTGTTTGCTGCGGCCGTAGTCGAAGCTCTTGATGCCACGCTCGCATGCGCGCCGCATCAACTCCCAGTACTTGAAGTCGTTTGCCGCCAGGTGGCGCGCCGACACCTCGTCACCGGCGTAATAAGGCAGGACCTCGTCCCGGAAATAGAAACTCAACACGGCGCTCAGGGGCCGGCCGCCACTGTCCACCACCGTCAACGCTTCGCAGTCGCCACCAAAAACCCGTTGCAAGGCCTCGAAATAGCGTCTCGGCAGCGCTGGCGTCCCGTGTCGATGGACGTTGTCGGCATAGAGTGCGAAGAAACGTCCCGCGTCGACGTCGATCTCGCTGCGCAAACCGTTCTTTATTCCCTTGCGCACCATCGCACGCTGCTTGCGCGGAATTGCCTTCATGTTGTCGTCGATTTCTGGCGCCAGGTCCTTGCGGAAGCGAACGTAGAGATCCTGCAGCGGCCATTCCGGATGACGTTGGCGCAGATTGCGCAGTTCCAGGTGATCGACGCCGAGCCGCCTGGCGATCGCCTGCGCTTCGCCTTCCAGCGCCTCGACCGCCGCCGCGCCGCTTGCCGCCACCCCGCCATAGACGGCAAATGGCAGCGAGACAAGCGTATTGCCAAACAGCACGCTCTTGACGTGCGCGAGCGGAAGGACACCCTCGATGACGCCCGAACGCTCCGCGTAAAGGTAATGCGTCCGATGCGCAAAGACCTCGCCAATGACCTGCTGCCAGCCGGCGCGGTGAAAGAAAGTCGCCTCGGGGCACGCCTCCACGAAAGCATCCCATCGGCGCACTGCTGGCCGGTCGGCAGAATCCAGGTGCTTGACGCGGAGCGGCGCGCTCGCGGCGACTTGCCTGGCCACTTCCTCGATTGTCGTGTTCATCAATTCACCGCCCGCGGATGAGCGTCCGCACCGAGAAATACCTCATCCATCCGCCCCCAGCTGAAGTCGCCGAGCAAGCGCCGGACGCGAGCTTCGGTGCGCTGCAGATTGACATAATGGCGGAAGCGCGTCTTGGCGCTGATACCCGCCACGCGTGGCTGCCCGGCGTCGATCTCCCAGGGATGGAAATAAAAGACCGCTGGCTGATGATCAAGCTCGTTCACCTTTTGCAGCAGCCAGCGCGACAGCGCGTACGGCAGCAGGCGGAAATAGCCGCCACCGCTCGCCGGCCAGTTGCGGTCGAGATAGCGGACGGTGGTCACCGGCACTTCGAGAAGGCCGGCGCGCACCTGGTGTGCGAAGCGTGGCGCACCGGGCATGCCGTAGTGATCATGGCGAATGGGGTAGATGCTTGAACTGTAGCGGTAGCCCGCACGTTCGAGACAGTCGAACGCCCACAGATTTCCTTCGCCGATCGAAAAGCTCGGCGCCCGGTAGCCGTTGACTTCCTGACCGGAGATATCTTCCAGCAGTTTCTTGGCGGACCCGATATCTGCCGAAAACTCGGCTTCGCTGAGCTCGCTGGCGCGCTGGTGACCGTAGCCATGACTGGCCAGTTCGTGCCCACCGGCGACGATACGACGGACAAGCTGCGGGTAGCGTTCGGCAACCCAGCCAAGCGTGAAGAAGGTCGCCCGGGTGCGTCCTTCGTCGAGCATCTGGAGGATACGTTCGACGTTCCGTTCGACACGGCACTCGCGCGAATCCCACATTTCCCGGGGGATGTACGGTGCAAACGCGGAAACCTGAAAGTAGTCCTCGACGTCGATGGTCAGGGCATTGGTTATCGGCCGGCCTGGCATCTCTTGGGGATCATCCTTGTCTATGCTGCACGCCGTGCGCGGCGGGCGAGCAGCCATGCCGAGAGATCAGCGGCAATTCTCGGTGCTGCCTGGCCATCCCAGAACTCGGGAATGCGACCGCTCTTGCCGACGCCTGAAAGAACTTCGCCGACACCTCTCCGGATCGCCTGCGGATCACAGCCAACCAGGGTATTCGTTCCTTGCTCGATGGTGATCGGACGTTCGGTATTTTCACGAATCGTCAGGCAGGGAACACCGAGCGCGGTGCTTTCCTCCTGCAGCCCCCCGGAATCGGACAGTACGAGCTTCGCGCCGGCCAGCAGTCCGAGCATTTCCAGGTAGCCCTGCGGCGGCAACACGGCGATGCGCGGGGTACGCAGCAGTTCGCCCAGGCCAAGGCGTTCAACGTTGGCACGCGTGCGCGGATGCATGGCGAAAACCAGCGGCACCTGCTCGGAAACTTCGCGGAGTACCGACAGCAAAGGCTGCAGCGTCTCGACCTGATCGACGTTGGAAGGACGGTGCAGCGTCACCACCCCGTAGCCGCGCGGGTCGTCGAGAAGCGCCGGGTCGATGCCGGCCAATTGCAGGGTCTTCGCTGGCGAGTGCGCCAGTTCGCGATTCGAGAGCAGGGAGTCGATCATGACATTGCCGACAAAGCATACCCGCTCCTCGGCAACACCCTCACGCATCAGGTTGGCCAGCGCGCTGCGCTCGGTGGTGTACAGTCGATCCGCGATCTGGTCGGTGAGGACCCGGTTGATCTCCTCGGGCATCGCCCGGTCGTGGCTGCGCAGGCCCGCTTCGACATGCACCACCGGCACGTCCTTCTTGACCGAAACGAGTGCACAGGCCAGCGTCGAGTTCACGTCGCCGACGACCAGCACGCACGACGGCCGCCGGCCGTCGAGCACGGGCTCGAAGCGCTTCATGACTTCCGCAGTCTGCACCGCGTGCGTCGCCGAACCGACTTCGAGGTTGATGTCCGGATGCGGCAGGCGCAGATCGACGAACAGCCGGTCATTCATGTCATTATCGTAGTGCTGGCCGGTGTGTACCAACAGGGTCGGCATGGCCGGCCGATGGGCGCTGAAAGCGCGCAGAATTGGCGCCATCTTCATGAAATTCGGTCGCGCACCGACGACACAGGCGATCGGACCCAGATCCGCAGGCCACTGTTGATCAGTCAAGACAAATCTCCTTCATGGCTTGGCCCGGACCGCGTCAACCAGTTGCTGAATCAGGGCGAGAACGGCGGCGTTGCTGCGTTCGAGGCGGACGATGCTGCGCTCGATGCGTATCATGCGCTGCTCTGCCTGGCCGCTCTTGAGATCGGCAATGGCGCGCGACGCCCGTTCTGCCGTGCTGGCATCCAGTTCCAGCCGCGACAGATCGATATCCAGAACGCCGCTATCGGTCAGTTGCGGATTCGCCGCACTCTCGGTCCCGTCGCTGTTCCCACTCGACGAGATTACGGAAGTGGACTGCGTTTCTTCCCGCAGTTCCTTGGCAACCTCTTCGACGTCCGCACGTGTGAACTCGCTCTTGCCGGCCAGGAATCCGGACAGCAGCAGGCGATCACAATGCGCGTTGATGCGTCGGGGAATCCCCTTGCTGGCCTCGAAAATCGCCTCGAACGCGCCCGCGTCGAAGTGTGGCGAACCCTGCGACCCGGCGCATTTCAGCCGGTGCTCGATGTAAGCCTGCGTTTCATCCTGGTCCATCGGGCCGATATGACACGCAGCAATCACGCGCTGGCGCAGCTGCTTCATCTGCGGGCTCTGCATGATCTTGCGAAACTCCGGCTGCCCGATCAGAAAACTCTGCAGCAATGCCTGCGTGCCGAACTGGAAGTTGGAGAGCATGCGCAGTTCCTCGACTGCGCGCGGCGTCAGGTTCTGCGCCTCGTCAACGATCAGCAGGCAACGCTTCCCCTGGCCCGTGACCTCGACCAGGAAAGCTTCGAGCGCAAGCAGCATCTCCGACTTGCCGGTGCTCCGGGTGCCAACGCCAAAAGCCGCGGCAACCATGCGCAGGGTGTCCTCTGCGTCGAGCTGGGTACTGACCAGCTGCGCGGCAACCACCTTCTCGGGATCGAGGTCGTTGAGCAATCCGCGCACGATGGTTGTCTTGCCGGCGCCGATTTCGCCGGTAACGACGATGAAGCCCTCGTTCTGATTCAGGCCATACTCGAGGTAGGCCATGGCACGCCGGTGCTGCTTGGAAGCGAAATAGAAGGTGGGATCCGGATTCAGCTGAAAGGGCTTGCTGGTCAAACCATAGAAGGATTCGTACATGACAACCGATCAGAAGCGGTGGAAGATGGCGCCGGTCAGCGCGCTCTCCGTGTAGCTGGTTACCCCGCTGGAAATCACGCGGCGCGCACCAACATTGATGTTGGTTTTTGGCGACAAGCGCGTCGAAAACAGCAGATACGCGCCCGACGTCGTGGTCTCCGGAGAGGTGGCAATGTAAGTGCTGCTCCGCTGTTGATTAAGCGAAAGCGACAGCGACGAAAGCCCCGTCAACCGGTGTGCCCAGACGATTCCGTAGCCGCGTTGAAGGATACGACCCGGCAGCGCATAGTTGTTGGTCAGGCCATTGAGCAGGCTCAGACCCTGCTGCTCACTGCGCGTGGCGATGAAGGTGACCGTGTTGCGGGCGCCCATCAGGGCAGCGGTCAACTGCTGCAGCTCCTGTACCTGGGGTCGATCGGTAAGGTAACCATTGACCACGGTACCGTCCGCGGGAATGCCTCGCTCGAGCAGCAGTTGGGTGACCTGCGCGTTGATTGCATCCGGCGTGAGCGTCGGGTCGCTGGCAGCGATGATCGAATAGAAGGCGTTGTAGTTGTTTCCCTGCGAAGTGTTCCCCACGCCTGGCGGCTGCAAGGAAACGTCCTTGCTGGCCCGAAAGGTGACCAGCGAACGAGGCCGGCGATGATGGAAATCGACGTCGTATCCGGTTCCGAAGAAACGGTTTCTGACGGTTGCCTTCAGTTGCGTACGCAGACTCGGTGTCCAGTCGAAGCCGACACCACGCGTGTAGGTCGTCTGCTGGTCCAGACTGACGTAGTCGTTCGACTCACGGCCGCCGATCAGGGAGACCTGAAACTGCGGATCGAAGCGATACGACAGGTAAATGCTGTAGTTCGATGCCTCGGAATCTCGGCCAACCGAATAGTCGTTCGTCAGCTGACTCGCATCCAGCGCCCAGGTGATATGGCTCCAGCGAGTCGTGCCACCGAGTCTTCCGGACCACTCCCTGGAGTCCAGGTTGGACGCCAGGCTGGACTTCGAACTGGTAGTGATCGCCCGGTAGCGCAAGAGGTAATCCGCCCATCCGAGCAGCCTGCCCTTCAGATATGGCGAAAGCGAATAGCTCGAGGTCTCGGTACGGTTGCGATCGACGTTGGCAGTGCTCGGGGATACGGCGCCGAAGGCAGAAAGATACTGCTGCGAGATGGTGCCGGTGGCGTCGATGAACAGGTGGTCCTCGAATGCTTCGAGCGTACCGATGGCGTTCAGCGAATTCTGGCCATTCCTCTGGCTGGTCTCCCGGAGATAGAGATTTTCGGTATAGCTGTAGCCGAGCCGCAGCTTGGCGCGACTGCCCTGGCCATCAATCGTGATGCCTGGCGTGATGCCGGTGACCAGATCGCCGGTCTTGTTCGCCGAAGACGACAGAAACACGTTGTCGGTCAAGGTCTCCTGAACCGCAATCGACGGCGTTATCTTCCAGTTCGCTGCCTGCGCCGGAATGAGGGTAGCGCCCAGAAACACGGCCAGAAGCGCGCCCAGGCCTGCTCGCCGACGACCATTACTGCCCCGGCCGAGCGAGCCTCGGTCGTTCGGCGAAGCTGGCACCCGCCAGTGATCGACTTCCGCAGCCCCTCCCCTTCGATCCCGCTCAAGCACCGTCTGAACCATATGAAGAACCATAGCCGTAACCATACCCGTAACCGTAGCCATACCCGTATCCATAACCATCCTGGGTGCTTCCACGCGCCTGGTTGAGCAGCATCAGCTTTACGGGACACGATTCGATGGCTGCCAGGGCGTGCTTGACGTCGTTGCGAACAGTGCTTTCGGCCTTCACCACCACGACGACCTGCCCCATGTGGGTAGCCAGCACTCTCGACTCCGTGGTCATCAACAACGGCGGCGAGTCGAAGATGATGATCCGGTCCGGGTAGCGGCTGGCCATTTCATCGAGCAACCGGACCATGCCATCGCTGGCCAGAAGTTCCGTCGCCCGCGCATGCTGGGTGCCACTCGGCAGGATGGTCAGCGTTTCGACATTGGTTTTCAATAACACTTGCGAAAGATCGACGGAGTCGTCGGTCAGCACGTCGAGCAGGCCACGCGACGGCGGCAAGCCAAGCATCTTCAGCACCGAGGGTTTCGGCACGTCAGCATCGACCAGCATGACGGTGTTGTCGAGTTCCATGGCGATGCTCATCGCAAGATTGATCGCCGAGAAACTCTTTCCCTCGCCGGAAATTGCACTGGTGACCATGATCAGGTTGCCGCGCTTGACCGGTGCAGCCCCCTTGCCCATGGCGTTGGCGATCAGGGGGCGCTTGATCACCCGATACTGATCGGCAAGCTGGGAGCGCGGCGCATCGGGGCTGATCAGTCCACTGGCTGCCAAGGCATTCAGATCGAGTTCGATGCGGCGAGAAACCGTGGCCGTCGTCGGCGCTGCGGTGGCCGACATTTCGGCCCGCTGGCGCTTCAGCGTCGATGCTGCCTCGGTCGCAGCGCTGACCTGAGGTTGCGAAGGCAATTCCTCGCTGTCGGCGAATGAACCATCAACCTCGACCCCCGCCTTGCGCAGCTGGGCCATGCGCTTCGCCGCTTGTTCAATGAGGCTCATCACATTTCCTCAGGCAGTACGGACGGAAAAAAGGAACAAGGCGAGAAGCCCCGCACCGTAGGCACCAACCAGCGACACACAGGCCGCGGCGAAACGAATCAGATCACGCCTCACCCGACGTTTCGATGCCTCGTCGGTGAGCAGGGAAACGGTTCCCAGCAGGGGCAGAGCACAGGCTTCCCGCAATGAACGCGAATCGAAGAATACCGGGCGTATCTGGCTGGCTGCAAAGGTGACACCGATCCCCGCTGCCAGGGCAAGAAGCAGGGTCAGCGGCAGGAAAAGCGTGCGATTTGGCGCGACCGGCTTCGGTGAAACGCGCGGCGGGTCGATCAGACGGAAGTCGACCCCGACGGTACTGTTGATCTCGCTCCCCATATTTGCCGACTCACGCCGCTGAACCAGTTGCTCATAGTTCTTCTTGTTGATCTCGTAGTCACGGTTGAGTTGTGCAAACTCCGCTTCGATCTGAGGCATCAGCTTCACCGCTTCCTGCATCGCGTCGTAGCGCTGCTGGTATTCGGCGACACGGGTTTGCAGGGCGGCAACGGTCGCCTCGGCCTCGGAGACGGAAACCGCAAGTTGCTGCTGCACGGGATTGATCGACATCGTCCTGCTGGGACTGTTGACCGCCGCCTGGCGCCGGGCGATGATCGCCTCCCGCTTCTGCTCTTCCAGATCCTTGATCAGGCGACGCGTACTGATGACGTCGGGATGTTTTTCGGTAAACCGCTGCAGCATGGCGTCCAGGTTCCGCTGCATGGTGTCCAGCCGACCGTCGATCTCCGGAATCGACACGCCGGCGATGGGTTCCTGCGCCGGGACGGGCAAGAGCGACGGTTCGTCGCCCAGCATCTGACGTTTGAGCGCGTCACGCGACTGCTCCGCCTCGCGCAAGGCGAGCTTGCTCTGCTCAAGCACTGCACCGGTCTCGGTCATGCGAGAGAAATGATCCTTGCCTTCCGAACTCTGCATGGCCAGATTGCGCAGCTTGAATTCCTTCAGCCGCGCCTCGGCTTCCTCGAGCCTTTTCTCATAGGCGCTGATCTGCTCGTCGAGGAATTTACGGGCCGACTCGGAGTCCTTGCGCGCGTCGCCGAGGTTTGATTCGACGAAAATCGAAACCAGCGACTGCACGACTCGCTTCGCATGCTCGGGCTGCGTATCGCGATAGTTGATGGTGTAGATATTGTCGCGCGTGGTATTGGCGATCTTGAGAGACGACATCAGGTGTTCGATCAGCGCGTCGCGCTCGGCTTTTCCCTCGATCTTGAGGTCAAGATCCGCCATCCTGATCAGCTTTTCGACGTTTGGCCTGGTGATCAGGGTACGGCTCAACATCATCACCTGCTGGTCGATATTGGGCTGCGTCACGAGGCCGGACATCAAGGGCCTGAGAATCGACTGCGTGTCGACAAAGATACGCGCCGATGCCTCGTATTTATCGGGGATCGCCAGAACGGCCGCAACACTGGCCACCGCGACGACCCATGCGACAACGATGCCCAGCCAACGACGCTTCCACATGCCGAGTAGTATCGTTGTCGCTTGTCGGAGCAGTTCATCCATCGGATTCAGACTCTATCGGTATCGGTTACAGGAGTGTCCGTCACGTTCCCGAACGTCACGGACAACAGGGGAATCACGTCGCAGCAACAAGCATCAGACGGCAATCAGAACCAGCTCTGTGGGATGATCAGCACGTCGCCGGGCTTGACGTCCACGTTGGCCGAAATATCGCCACGCCGAATCAGGTCGTACAAGCGAACGCTGTACTGTTTGTTGTCGTCGGAAGCACGCAGCAGGGTTGCGCCGTTGCCGTCGGCGAAGTCGGTCAGGCCGCCGACCGCGATCATCACGTCGAGCAGGGTCATCTTCTGACGGTAAGGCAGGGCCTGTGGCTTCGATGCCTCGCCGATCACGCGAATCTGTTCGCTCTGGCTGCCAACGAAATTGGTCACCACCACCGTCACGACCGGATCGCGGATGAAGACGCCAAGCGCTTTCTCCATATCGCGCGCCAGCATCGTCGGCGTCCGCCCCATGGCCGGCATGTCCTCGATCAGCGGCCCGGCGATCATTCCATCAGGCCGCACGGGGACCGACAGCGAAAGCTCGGGGTTGCGCCAGACGATGATGTTCACGGTGTCGCCGGGGCCGATGACATAGCGGTAGTCAGGCGAAGCTGCCACCTCCGGCGCCGGCGGATAGTCAGTCGACGCGCAGCCCAACACCAGCGGGCCCAGAGCAGTCAGCAGCAGCCAACGAAAAACGACGCCGATTACATGATGCAGGCGTGTAAACATGATCCTCTCCTTTTTAGTCGCCGGCCTGAAATGGTTTGCGGCAAATCCCGAAGACATTGCGCTGACGGGTATCGTGAAGCGCGCCACAGTATAGTTGAATTGTCCCGACGCACAAAAGTGTCTCTCCCCGGCAGCTCGTTCCGCCGCTTCCGGTTGCCCGCAAACGCCCGTCACGCCAACGTGAGCTGCGCCGCCGCCTCCGGCAATGTCACGGGCCGGCATCGAATCGACGGCTTCTCACATCCCGGCTCCTGGCCATGACGCGGGCAGTCGCCAAGCCGCTTCGAACGAATGCAGAATACTTGCTTCAATGCGCCCATCAAGAGGAATAACGCACACTTCGCCGCGTTTCTTTAGCCCGATCTCGCGCGAAATGACGGAGAATTCTATAACATATTGATATATCGAGATAAATAAATCACCACCTGGCCCTGCAGGCGTCGCGCCTTCGACGCCGGCCGAGATCTCCGCCCCGCTGCGGCAATACCTTCGTCCTGTCGCCTGCCAGCCGTCCCCGGGAAACAGTCTGCCGCAGCGACACCGGGCTTGCGGCAAGCTCCCGCATGGCGCAGCATTGGCGGCAGTGAGCGATCACCGGCAGCGGCAGCTGCCTTGCCAACAAAACGAAGCCGTGCAGCCCTGGCCGTCCCCGCCCGGCTGCCTGCGCGACGCTTGAAGACTACTGACAATGAACCAGGCATTGATCACCGACCAGGAATTCGCTCTCTTCCAGCGACTGATCTACAAGATCGCCGGCATTAACCTGGCAGACAGCAAGAAGGCGCTCCTGGTCGGCCGCCTGCAACGCCGCCTCAGGGAACTGAGAGTCGACAGTTTCAGTGACTACTACCGACTGCTGGGCAGCGGCCGCCACCCCGACGAGCAGCAGACGATGGTCGATCTGCTGACCACCAACGAGACCTATTTCTTCCGTGAGTCCAGGCACTTCGACTTCCTGCGCGACGAGGTCCTGGCGAACCGCAACCCGCCGCGCAGCTTCCGCGTCTGGAGTGCCGCGAGTTCGAGCGGGGAAGAAGCCTACAGCCTGGCCATGGTGCTCGCCGAAGCACTGCCCGCCACGCCGTGGGAGGTCTACGGTTCGGACATCAGCACGCAGGTACTGGCCAGGGCACGGGCCGGGCGCTACCCGCTCAACCGTAATGAAGGCATCCCCGAAAGCTGCAGGCGCAAGTATTGCCTGCCAGGCGAGCGCGGCAGCGAGGGCACTTTCCTGATCGCGCCGAAGCTCCGCCAGCAGGTTCGCTTCGGACAGGTCAACCTGACACAAGCGATCAATCCGGCGATCGGCAGCTTCGACGTCATCTTCGTGCGCAACGTCATGATCTACTTCGACAACGAAACCAAGCGCAAGGTCGTCGCCAATCTCCTGCCACGCCTGCTCCCCGGCGGCCACTTCATCGTCGGCCATTCCGAATCGCTGAACGGCATCACCGACCGGCTTTCCATGGTACGGCCGACGATCTACCGCAAACCGGAGTGAACCGGCGCAGCACAGCCACGCGCGGCACGGCCCACCGAGACGCCGGGAAACCCGGGATCAGTGACCGGGCGGCTTGTTGAGCGCCTTGCTATAGGCATCATAGATCTGCTGACCATCGGCCCCGGCCTGCTGCAGCCACTCTTTCATCATCCGGTCGCCGATGCCGGCCAGGTCCTTATGCAGTTCCGCCGAAGCCGGCAGTACCTTCATGTTGTTCTTCTTCAGCTGCTCGACGTACCACAGGGTCATTTCCTCGGACGTCTTCCAGCCGCGCACTTCGGCGGCAGCGGCAGCGGCAAGCAGCGCCTCGCGGGCCGGCTTGTCGAGGCTGTCGAACTGCTCCTGATTGACGATCACGACGTTCTTCGGCAACCACGCCTGGACATCGAAGAAGTAGCCCAGCTGTTCCCAACTCTTGGAGTCGTAGCCCGTCGAAGCCGAGGTGATGTTGGCGGCAACGACGCCAGTCGCCAGTGCCTGGCTGAGTTCGGCCGCCTGCACGGTCACCGGCTGCGCGCCCATCAACTCGATCATGCGTGCGACGGTCGGGCTGTAGGAACGAATCTTGACGCCTTTCAGGGCAGCGGACGAATTCAGCACCACTTTGGAGTAGATTCCCTGCGGCGGCCAGGGCACCGAGAAGAGCACCTTCAGGCCCTGCCTGGCGAACTTCTCCTCGATCCTGGCGCGCGACGCCTGCCACAGCGCGCGCGCCTCCGGATAGCTGCTGGCCAGGAAGGGGATGGTGTCGAGCGCGAAGAGCGGGTCTTCGTTGGCCGCACCGGAAAGGATGATCTCGCCGAGTTGCGCCTGCCCACCCAGCACCGCCCGTTTGATCTCGTTGGCCTTGAACAGCGCGCCGTTGGCATGCACCGTGATCTTCAGCCGGCCGCCGGTCGCGACATCGACGTCGGTGGCGAATTTCTGGATGTTCTCGGTGTGGAAGTTGCTTGCCGGATACGGCGTGGGCATGTCCCACTTGGTCTCGGCCGAGACGGACAGCGCCGGACCGGCGGCAATCAGTACGGCAAGGGCCTGGCACAGCAGCGCAGGCAGCTTCATTTCTTCTCCTCCTCCTCCTCGCACGCGGTTTCGAGCCTCTTCGCTGCGACCACCCCAGCGCCGCCGCTTGTCACCTGGCCCAGGGAGGCAACGGTCGCCAGCCGCGCTGGCAAGAATGGAAGTGCGGCCGCTGCTTGTCAAGTCACCCTCGGCGCTCGCCTGCGCGCGGGTGATCCGGGGACACTCAGGGGACCAGCTTCGCGAGGCCCGGCTTGCCGCCCTTCGGCCGCGCCGGCCGAAAGGCGGTGGCGTTGCGGGCGACGATCTCCCGAAACCGGTCGTCGCTCAGATCGCCTTCCAGCCGCGTGCGCAGTCTTTCGAAGTTGGCCATCTGGTAGCCGCGCTGGTTGAGGTAGGCAAGGATGGCCCTGACATGAGGGCCATCTGGTTCGTCGGCGGGCAAGGCGGCGTCCACCGCGTGCGCCGGCTCGCCGGAATCATCACCGATCTCGACCCCGCGCATGCGCGCAACCAGCGACTCCCACGGCAAGGCGCCGGGAACCGAGAAATCGAGGTGCTGGATGGCCTGCAGCCGCGGATGCATCACGCACTCGGTGAGCTTCATCGGGATGACGGTCTTGCCATTGCCGAGCGCATACGCCCACTCGTAGGTCACGTACGAGGACTCGGCCGAGTTGGCACCGAGGGCGACCAGGACGGCAGAGCAGTCGGCGACAGGCGTGCCAGGCCGCGCCATGCGGCTGAAAAGCGTCCCTTTTCCTTGCCTCTACGCAGCCTCGCCCAGCAGGCCCCGCGACTCGACAAAGGCAATGATCGCCGCCAGCCCCTCGCCGGTCTTCATGTTGCTGAAGACGAACGGCCGCTCGCCGCGCATGCGCCGGCTGTCGCTGTCCATCACTTCCAGCGACGCGCCGACCAGCGGCGCCAGATCGGTCTTGTTGATCACCAGCAGGTCGGACTTGGTGATCCCCGGGCCGCCCTTGCGCGGAATCTTCTCGCCGGCGGCGACGTCGATCACGTAGATCGTCAGGTCGGAAAGTTCGGGGCTGAAGGTCGCCGCCAGATTGTCGCCGCCGGACTCGACGAGGACGATCTCGATATCCGGGAACGCCGTCGTCAGACGGGCGACGGCTTCGAGATTGATCGACGCGTCCTCGCGAATCGCGGTATGCGGACAGCCGCCGGTTTCGACGCCGAGGATGCGCGCCTGCGGCAGCGCCGCATGCTGGACCAGGAACTTTGCGTCTTCGGCAGTGTAGATATCGTTGGTCACCACGCCGAGGCTGTATTTGTCGCGCAGCGCCAGGCACAGTGCCAGGGTGAGCGCGGTCTTGCCGGAGCCGACCGGGCCACCGATGCCGATGCGCAGGGCGGGACGTTTGCGCATCCTGGATTGATCTTCGTTCATGATCGGAACAGTCTCGAATATTGGGTTTCGTGGTTGCTGGAGGCCAGCGCCAGCCCGGGGGCGAAGTTGCTCCAGTGTTCTTCCGGCAAGGCCAGCGCCTGCTGCACGACGCCCGGCACCCGGCCGCCCAGAAACAAGAGCATGCGTTGGCCGGCGGCCTGCCCGAGCGGCACTGCCTTCAATGCGGCCATCACCTGGTTTTCGCACCATGCCCACAGGTACGCGGTCAGCGAATCCACCACCGGGATCTTCCAGACGTCGGCGGCCAGCGCCCAGCCGACCGGAAAGCCTACTTCCGGCAGCGCGTCGAAAGCGGGCGGCACCGCGAAGTCATCCAGCTCGTGCAGCAGGCGGCGCAGCGAATAGCCCATCTGCAACGTCTCGGCGCGCAGTTCGGACGACTCGCGGCTGGCCAGGAACTCGCTGTTGAGGCGCCCGACTTCAGCATGCTCGGCAGCCGTCCAGGCCACTTGAAGGTGAGCGACAAGCGGTGCTTCGAAACGGCCGAGTCCTTCCTCGAGCAGACCGGCGATCCAGACTTGCGCGCTCGCCGCGTCGTGCACCAGACCGCTTTCGACCGCCCACTCGAGACCCTGCGAATAGGTATAGGCGCCGACGGGCAGCGCCGGGCTGGCCAGCTGCAGCAGGCGAGGCAGCGCGAAGTTCACTCGTCTACCGACTTGAACTCGTGAATCCTGGCTGGTGAACGGTGCGGGCCGTGTCCGGGATGGTGAGGTTCGCCCGCTTCGGCGCCTTGCGCGTGTCGGTAGCCATGCGCGCGCGCATGCTCATCGCCGTGCGCGTGTGCATCGTAGGCACCGCCCTCGGGATCGAAGGGCGCCTCGACGTCGCTCACCGGGCAACCGAGGCCTTCCAGCATTTCGGCCAGCACATGGTCGGGCTGGAAGCGCAGGAAGCGCTTGCCGAGCTGCACCGGCACGTGCCGGTTGCCGAGGTGGTAAGCCGCACGGCCGAGCAGCAGGGTGTCGCCGCTGCGTACTTCGAGCAGCACTTCCGGGGCCGCCTCGACCTCGATCACCAGACCGTTGCCGGTCAGCAGACGGTCGCCATCGCGCAGCACCGTGCCCGACGGCAGCACATAGCCCAGTTCCTCGCCGCTGGCCAGGGTGACCCGCTGCCGGCTCTTGCGGCGGGCGTCGTAAGGCAGTACCAGGCGATCGCTGGGCGGCGTCCGGTCATCGTCGGCAAAAGATTCGGCAAATAGCATGCTTGGCTCAGAAGAGAAAGTAACGTTGCGCCATCGGCAGGACTTCCGCCGGCTCGCAGACCAGCAGTTCGCCATCGGCGCGCACGGCATAGGTTTCCGGGTCGACGTCGATCTTCGGCGTCGCGTCGTTGTGCACCATGTCCGACTTCTTCACCTGGCGCGTGTCGCGAACGGCAAACAGCGGCTTGCTCAGGTGCAGCGCAGCGAGTTCCGGATCCTGCAGCGCCGCCTGCGAAACGAAGGTCACGGAAGTCCGCAGCGCACCTCCGAAGGCGCCGAACATCGGCCGATAATGCACCGGTTGCGGGGTCGGAATCGAGGCGTTGGCGTCACCCATCGCCGCTGCGGCGATCATGCCGCCCTTGACGATTAGCGACGGCTTGACGCCGAAGAAGGCCGGTTTCCAGAGCACCAGGTCGGCGAGCTTGCCGACCTCGATCGAACCGACCAGGTGGCTGATGCCGTGCGTGATCGCCGGGTTGATGGTGTACTTGGCGAGATAGCGCTTGACGCGGAAATTGTCGCTGTCGCTTGCTACCGCCTGCGCGTCGTCGGCAGCCGTCGCCGGTGCCGGCAGATGTCCGCGCTGCACCTTCATCTTGTGCGCGGTCTGCCAGGTACGGATGATCACTTCGCCGACCCGGCCCATCGCCTGCGAGTCCGAGGACATCATCGACAGCGCGCCGAGGTCGTGCAGGATGTCCTCGGCGGCGATCGTCTCACGGCGGATACGGCTCTCGGCGAAAGCGACGTCTTCGGCGATCGCCGGGTCCAGGTGGTGGCAAACCATCAGCATGTCGAGATGCTCGTCGACGGTATTCACCGTGTACGGCCGCGTCGGGTTGGTAGACGACGGCAGGACGTTGGCCTCGGAAATCGCGCGCAGGATGTCCGGCGCGTGCCCGCCGCCGGCGCCTTCGGTATGAAAGGTATGAATCGTGCGCCCCTTGAAAGCGGCCAGCGTCGTTTCGACGAAACCGGCTTCGTTGAGCGTATCGGTGTGGATCGCCACCTGCACGTCCATCTCGTCGGCCACCGCGAGGCAGTTGTCGATCGCCGCCGGCGTCGTTCCCCAGTCCTCGTGCAGCTTGAGCCCGATGGCGCCGGCGCGCACCTGCTCGCGCAGCGGTTCGGGCAGCGAGACATTGCCCTTGGCGTAGAAGCCGAGGTTCATCGGGAAGGCGTCGGCGGCCTCGAGCATGCGCCGGATATGCCATGGCCCCGGCGTACAGGTCGTCGCGTAGGTGCCGGTGGCCGGGCCGGTGCCGCCGCCGAGCATGGTCGTGATCCCCGACATCAGCGCTTCGTCGATCTGCTGCGGACAGATAAAATGGATATGGGCGTCGATGCCGCCGGCGGTGACGATCATCCCTTCGCCGGCGATGATCTCGGTGCCGCCGCCGATGGCGATACTCACGCCCGGCTGGATGTCGGCATTGCCGGCCTTGCCGATGGCGTTGATCCGTCCGTCCTTGATGCCGATATCGGCCTTGACGATTCCCCAGTGGTCGACGATCAGGGCGTTGGTGATCACCGTATCGGCGACCGCGGCCGCCACGTTCTGGCCCTGTCCCATGCCGTCGCGGATGACCTTGCCGCCGCCGAACTTGACCTCGTCGCCATAGACCGTGAAATCGTGCTCGACTTCTATCCACAGCTCGGTATCGGCCAGGCGCACGCGGTCGCCGACGGTCGGCCCGAACATCTCGGCGTAGGCCTGCCGGGAAATCCTGACGCTCATTCCAGCCCTCCCATCACCAGGCCGTTGAAACCGTAGATGCGACGCTCGCCGGCCATCGCCACCAGTTGCACGCTGCGCGTCTGCCCCGGTTCGAAGCGCACCGCCGTACCCGCGGCGATATCGAGCCGGAAGCCACGCGCAGCCACACGATCGAAAGCCAGCGCGGTGTTGCTTTCGGCGAAGTGGAAATGCGAACCGACCTGAATCGGGCGGTCGCCGGTATTGGCGACGGTCAGCTGCACCGTCTGACGGCCGGCGTTGAGTTCGATCTCGCCGGGTTCGACCTGCATTTCTCCTGGAATCATGGCCCCTCCTCAGATGATCGGGTGGTGAACGGTGACCAGCTTGGTGCCGTCCGGGAAGGTCGCTTCGACCTGGATGTCGTGGATCATTTCCGGCACGCCATCCATCACCTCGTCACGCGTCAGGATCGTCGTGCCAAAACTCATCAGCTCGGCGACCGTGCGTCCGTCGCGCGCGCCTTCGATGATCGCCGCGCTGATCAGCGCCACCGCCTCCGGGTAATTGAGCTTGACCCCGCGCGCCTTGCGCCTTTCGGCGAGCAGCGCGGCGGCAAACAGGAGCAGCTTGTCTTTTTCTCTCGGCGTCAGTTCCATAAGGCTTCCTCAGGCTTCCTGAACCAGGCGGGCTCAGTCACTCTTCACTCGGGCGTTCAGGTACTCCAAATGCGTGGCGGCACGGCCGGCCTGGCGAGCGCCGCCGGGCGCAACAGTTTCCAGACCGAGGCCAGCCAGGCGCGCGCCGCCTCGCCATCCGGCGCCAGGCAACGCGCGACCAGCAGTTCCGGCAGCGCGGTCACGCCGGTCAGCACGCCAGCGGCGGCCGGCGCGGCACGGCAGGCGTCGAGCCAGTCGCGTTCGACAGCCCTGCCGGCAAGCAGCAGGGTCGCAGTGACCGGCCGCCCGGCGAGCCCCGCGGCAGCGTCGAGCCACGACGAACCACCGCGCAAGCAGCCACGTTCCAGCCACAGCGGTCGTCCCAGCCGCTCGATGCGCGTCGCCAGCTCCAGCCGGCCACGGCTGAAACGTTCGCCGCCGGCCGTTCGTCCGAGGCAGAGAATCTCCCAGCCGCAGAACGCGGCGCCGGCGGCCAGTTCGATGCGCGTCTGCATCTGCGCTTCGGCGCCATCGAAGACGATGCTCTCCTGCGGCAGCCACTCGACCACTGCATCCTCGCCGACACGCACGTGCAGCGACTGCCGCGCCTGTCGACCGCCCGAACGATACCACTTGCCGGCACCCGGCGTGGTCAATAGCGCGTGAGTGCCCGACCCGGCGCCGACCCAAATATCGAGGCTGTCACCACCGGCGATGCCGCCCGGCGGGTGCAACAGCAGCACCTGACAGACCTGCGGCCCTTCCGGGTAGAGCGCCCTCTGCACCCGCAACGGCCCGAAATGCTCGCGCTGCACCAGCGCGCTGGTTTCGCCGCGGCGCTCGAAACCGAGCACCAGCCGCGCCTGCCAGCCCGGCCGTGCCGCTTCCTCGAGTGCCTGCCGGCTTTGCCGCGTTGCTTCAGGCAGCCGCTGCCCCTCGTTACCAGCGATCAAACGGCAAGGGCTGCGAGAACCCCGTCTTTTTCCATGTCTTCGCCTCGTCCGCGCATGATTATCTCGCCACGTTCCATCACCAGATACTGATCGGCAAGCGAACGCGCGAAATCATAGTACTGTTCGACGAGCAGGATGGCCATTTCGCCGCTTTGCGCCAGCGCCCGGATGGCACGCTCGATGTCCTTGATGATCGACGGCTGGATGCCTTCGGTCGGCTCGTCGAGGATCAGCAGCTTCGGGCCCATGGCCAGCGCCCGGCCGATCGCCAGCTGCTGCTGCTGGCCACCGGAAAGGTCGCCGCCGCGCCGGCGCAACATCTGCCGCAGCACCGGGAACATCTCGAAGATGCGTTCGGGAATCGGCGTGCTGCCCGGACAACTGGCAAGACCCATCAGCAGGTTCTCGTGCACCGTCAGGCGCGGGAAGATCTCGCGCCCCTGCGGCACATAGCCGATGCCGGCCCTGACGCGCTGGTGCGACGCGCTGCGGCTCAGGTCGCGGCCGGCGAATTCGATGCTGCCGCCCCGGGTCGGCACCATGCCCATCAGCGACTTGAGCAGCGTCGACTTGCCGACGCCGTTGCGACCGAGCACCGCCGTCACCTTGCCGGCCTCGGCGGTGAAGCTGAGGTCGCGCAGGATGTGGCTACCGCCGTAGAACTGGTTGAGGTTTGTTACGTTCAGCATTGAATTCATCGCCTTCATCGCCTTCGTCGTACTCATCGAATCTCAGCGCCCCAGGTAGACTTCAATGACCCGCGCATCGGCCTGCACTTCCTCGAGCGCGCCTTCGGCGAGGACGCTGCCTTCGTGCAGCACGGTGACCTTGCCGCCGAGCTGCTTGACGAAAGCCATGTCGTGCTCGACGACGACCAGGGAATGCTTGCCGGCCAGTGACAGGAAAAGCTCGCCGGTGCGCTCGGTTTCTTCGTCGGTCATGCCGGCGACCGGTTCGTCGAGCAGCAGCAGCCTCGGTTCCTGCATCAGCAGCATGCCGATCTCCAGCCACTGTTTCTGGCCGTGCGAAAGCAGGCCGGCGAGGCGGTCGGCGTGCGTGGCGAGGCGGATCGTCTGCAGCGTCTCGGCGATGCGGTCGCCGGCCGCCGAATCGAGCTGCGCGAACAGGCTGCGCCAGACGCCCTTGTCGGTCTTCATCGCCAGCTCGAGATTCTCGAAGACCGTGTGGTTCTCGAAGATCGTCGGCTTCTGGAACTTGCGGCCGATCCCGAGGTGCGCGATCTCGGGTTCGGAGAGGCGCGTCAGGTCGAGCGTCTGGCCGAAGAAGGCGCTGCCCTCGTCAGGTCGGGTCTTGCCGGTGATGACGTCCATCATCGTCGTCTTGCCGGCACCGTTGGGCCCGATGATGCAGCGCAGCTCGCCGGCGTCGATCGCCAGCGACAGCTTGTTGAGCGCGCGAAAACCGTCGAAGCTGACCGTGATCTCGTCAAGATAGAGGACGACCTTGTGCGACAGGTCGAGCTGACCGGGCTTGAACATATGCCCAAGCTCGGCGGTGCCGGTGTCCCAGTCGGGATTGTCGGTGACCAGCAGGTCGGCGGTATTCATGCGCGTGCTCCTTTCGCCACCGGGGCCACCGGGGCCACCGGGGCCACCGCGGCCACCGCCGCGGTTGGCTCGGCCGCGGCTTCGCCACGGCTGCCCGTCCCGGCGCGCAGCCGCCGGTAGAGGCCGACGACGCCCTGTGGCAGCCACAGCGTCGAGACGATGAACAGCGTACCGAGGAAGAACAGCCAGTACTCGGGAAAACTGACCGTGAACCAGCTCTTGGCGAGGTTGACGATGAAGGCGCCGATGACCGCGCCGATCAGCGTGCCGCGCCCGCCGACTGCGACCCAGATGGCGATTTCTATGGAGTTGGCGACGGCCATTTCGGAGGGATTGATGATGCCCACCTGCGGCACGTAGAGCGCGCCGGCGATGGCGCACAGCATCGCCGACAAGGTCCACACGAAGAGCTTGTACCACAGCGGGTTGTAACCGATGAACATGACGCGCGATTCGGCATCGCGAATCGCCGTCAGGATTCGGCCGAACTTGCTGGTCACCAGGTAGCGTGCCAGCAGCAGCGTGCCGATCAGCGCCAGCGCCGACAGGCCGAAGAGCACCACCCGCGTTTCCGGGGCGGTGATCGAATAGCCGAGGATGCGCTTGAAGTCGGTGAAGCCGTTGTTGCCGCCGAAACCGGTCTCGTTGCGAAAGAACAGCAGCATCGCCGCGTAGGTCAGCGCCTGGGTGATGATCGAGAAATAGACGCCCTTGATGCGTGAGCGGAAAGCGAAGAAGCCGAAGACGAAGGCGATCAGCGCCGGCACGATCAGCACCAGCAATACCGCCCACAGGAAGTGCTCGCTGCCGGTCCAGAACCACGGCAGTTCCTTCCAGTCGAGAAAGACCATGAAGTCCGGCAGGTCGCTCTGATAGCTGCCGTCGCGACCGATCTCGCGCATCAGGTACATCCCGAAGGTATAGCCGCCAAGGGCGAAGAAAAGGCCGTGGCCGAGCGAGAGAATGCCGCCGTAACCCCAGATCAGGTCCATCGCCACGGCGATGATCGCGTAGCAGAGGATCTTGCCGGTCAGGGTGATGAAGTAGGTCGACAGGTGCAGCGGATTCGCGGGCGGCAGCAGCAGGTGCATGACCGGCACGGCGACCAGCGCGAAGGCGGCGAACAGCCCGACCAGCAGCCAGCTGCGCGCGTCGAGGCTGCGCCCGAGGCGAACGATGAAGGGTGTGCGCGCAGGCAAGGAACCTCATGGACGCTCCGGTCACAAGGTCACGAGTCGCCGTCACGACTCGACGAAGCGGCCCTTGAGGGCAAACAGCCCCTGCGGACGCTTCTGAATGAAGATGATGATGATCACCAGGACGGCGATCTTGGCCACCACCGCGCCGGTCCAGCCTTCGAGGAACTTGGTCAGCACGCCGAGGCCGAGGGCCGCCCAGACCGCGCCGGCAAGCTGTCCGACGCCGCCGAGAACGACGACCATGAACGAATCGACGATATAGCCCTGCCCCATGTCCGGGCCGACGTTGGCGATCTGCGACAGCGCCACGCCACCGAGCCCGGCGATGCCGGCGCCGAGACCGAAAGCCATGGTGTCGATGCGCCCGGTGGGCACGCCGACGCAGCCGGCCATCGGTCGATTCTGGGTCACCGCGCGGACGAACATGCCCATCCGCGAAAGATTGAGGATCGACCACATGGCGGCCAGCACGGCGACCGAAAAGCCGATGATGATGATCCGGTTCCACGGCAGCAGCAGATTCGGCATCACCTCGATCGCGCCGGCCATCCACACCGGATTGGCAACCTCGACGTTCTGGGCGCCGAAGACGGTACGTGCAACCTGGATCAGGAACAGCGATATCCCCAGGTGGCGAGCAGGGTTTCCAGTGGCCGGCCATAGAGGTGACGGATGACGATGCGCTCCATCAGCACGCCGACCAGCGCCGCGCTGAGAAAGCCGACCGGAATCGCCGCCAGCAGATACCAGTCGAGGTAATTCGGGAGATAGGCTTCGAAGACGCCCTGCATCGCCCAGGCCGAGTAGGCACCGACCATCAGCAGCTCGCCGTGCGCCATGTTGATCACCCCATCACCCCGTAGGTGATGGCCAGGCCCAGCGCCGCCAGCAGCAGGATCGATGCCAGCGAAACGCCTGTAAATGCGCGCCCGACGTTCTCGGCCAAGGCCAGGCGCTTCTCGATCGCCCGGATCGACGTGCCGGCGGCAGCGCGCACCGCGCTGTCGGGCTCGGCCCACGCATCGCCGCGTTTCTCGGTCAGCGGCTGCAGGAGCTGACGAATGTTGGGATCGCTGCTGTCGCCAAGCACGCGGACGGCATTGAGACGGATGGCAGCGTCGTCCGAACCGAGACTGCCCTGTGCGTGCGCCAGCTGCAGGCGCGCCCCTGATCTCCGGATCCGTCTCGGACGCCAGCGCCTTTTCAAGCAGGGGCAGCAGTTCCGCGTCGGTTCCCGACGCCAGTTCCTGCGCGGCCACCCAGCGCACCTCGCGGTCGGTAGAAAAGAGGCGCAGCGAAGCCAGTGTCGAAGCCAGTTCGCGACGCAAGCGGTTGTTGATCCCTATCGACCCGGTCAACTCGGGTGCCGGCGTGATCTCGGTATTGGTCGCGGCGTCGATGATGCGCTCGCCGTCGACGATCACCACGCGTTCGCCAGCCAGCGCCAGCGAGCCGTTGGCCATCGCCTTGAGCACCGGCAGCGCCTCGCGCTGCGCGCCGTCGGCCAGGGCCGTGATGGCCGCGATCTTGGCGTCGTTGCCGTCGGACGCCAGCGGCCCGAGCAGCGCCGGGTCGATCGCCGCGCGCGCGCACGAAATGCTCAACAGCCAGCCGAAAACGATCAATCCAATGGTACGCATGCTTTCTCCACGATCGGCAACGGGCGGCTTCAACACGCGCGCCGCCCGTTCCTCAACTACGCATACAGCGAACGGCGCTTACTTGCCTTCCGGCTCGCCCTTCTTCTTGTCGTTACCCGGGATGTACGGGCTCCACGGCGCCGCCTTGACGGGACCGGGCGTCTTCCAGACGACGTCGAACTGCCCGTCGGCGCGAATCTCGCCGATGAACACCGGCTTGTGCAGGTGGTGGTTCTTCTCGTCCATCTTGATGTCGAAGCCGGACGGCGCCTTGAAGGTCTGGCCGGCCATCGCCGCGATGACCTTGTCGACGTCGGTCGACTTGGCCTTCTCGACCGCCTGCTTCCACATATAGACGCCGATGTAGGTGGCTTCCATCAGGTCGTTGGTCACCGCCTTGTCGGCGTTCGGCAGACCCTGCTTGACCGCCCAGGCGCGGTAGGCCTTGGTGAAGCCGTCGTTCACCGGGTTCTTCAGGGTCATGAAGTAGTTCCACGCCGCCAGGTGGCCGACCAGCGGCTTGGTATCGACGCCGCGCAGCTCTTCTTCACCGACCGAGAAAGCGACCACCGGCACCTCGGTGGCCTTGATGCCGGCGTTGCCGAGTTCCTTGTAGAACGGCACGTTCGAGTCGCCGTTGATGGTCGAGATCACCGCCGTGCGCTTGCCTTCACTGGAGAACTTCTTGATCTTGGCGATGATCGTCTGGTAGTCGCTGTGACCGAATGGGGTGTACTCCTCCATGATGTCGGCGTCGGCGACGCCCTTGGACTTGAGGAAGGCGCGCAGGATCTTGTTGGTCGTGCGCGGGTAGACGTAGTCGGTGCCGAGCAGCACGAAGCGCTTGGCCGAACCGCCGTCCTTGCTCATCAGGTATTCGACGGCCGGGATCGCCTGCTGGTTTGGTGCGGCGCCGGTGTAGAAAACGTTGTACTCGAGTTCCTCGCCTTCGTACTGCACCGGGTAGAAGAGCAGGCCGTTGAGCTCCTTGAACACCGGCAGCACCGACTTGCGCGACACCGACGTCCAGCAGCCGAAAGTGACCGCGACCTTGTCCTGGCTGAGCAGCTGCCGCGCCTTCTCGGCGAACAGCGGCCAGTTCGACGCCGGATCGACGACCACCGGTTCAAGCTGCTTGCCGAGCACGCCACCCTTGCTGTTGATCTCGGAGATGGCCATCAGCACGGTCTCCTTGAGCGCCGTCTCGGAGATCGCCATCGTGCCGGAAAGAGAATGCAGGATACCGACCTTGATCGTCTCCGCGGCCAGCGCATTGAACGAGCTCAGCCCCAGAGCCGCCGTGACGGCAACGGCGGAAACGGTTTTCACGAAATTGCGACGTAGCATCTGTTTGCTCCTAGAAAGTTGATGACCGGGAAAAATTTTTTCCAGCGAACGGTATTAAGCAATCGCCATGCCAGCGTTGCAAAGCCCCTTGAAGAGGGCGCCGCCGAGGTCGCCGAACGTCATTACGCACGCTCGCGGGGCGTGACTCCCGAAGCGGGCGCACCAGAACGGGGCGCGCGACCGACTCGGGCACCGCGATGGCGAGCCATGCTGGCCGACCCCAACCCGACGCAACACCCGAAGTGGTCGTTCGAGCGATGTTCCGACCCGCCTCATGCCCTCCGGGCAGCACTTGCAACCCGGTCCGCCGGAAGACGTCGGCAGCGGTCTCGCCAATTGACGGCGACAGCCAACGCCGCATACACTCCGCCGCAAATCGCGGCGCAGCAGCAGGCGGCCGCAGCCTCGGGCCCCACGGCTTTGCCAGGTGCGATTGACTTGCCCGCAAACCACCTCGGCGAAAATGCCCCATTCGATACCTCCCGGCGGATCGCCGGGAACGATCCCGATCGATATCCACTGCGAGCCCCGCTCGGCGACCACGCGTTCCCTGGCCTGGGCCGTCGCCGTATCGCTGATCGTGCACGCCGTGGTGCTGTTCTTTCCCCGGAAGGAGCCGCCCCGCCTGCGCGCGCTGTCGTCACGCTTCGAAGCCACCCTGTCCCTGGCCCCGCGGATGGAGGCAAAACCGCTCCCCCCTGCGCCGCCGGTTCCCCCTGCACGGGTTACGCCACCTCCTCGGCCCAGGCCAGTCAAGCCACCGGAGCCGCCTCGTCCGCCCACACCGCCGAAACGCGTCCAGGCCAAACCCAGCGCGCCAGCCAAACCAGCCGTCAGGAAGCCGGCAACCCAGCCCGACAAGCCACAACCGCGGCGGCCGGTCATCGCCGTTCCGGAACTGCGTGCCCCCGCGGTCAACGACTCGTCGCAGTGGTTCAAGGACGACATGAAGGATTTTCTCGACGATCTGGAAGCACAGGCCAGGCCCGCAGCCAGACCCAGCCTGGCGAAGCGCTCGCTGGCCATGGCCAGCCGCGAGGGCCGGCAGCAGGCGCGGCAGGACGAAGAGGGCACGGCCATGCTCGAACGCGTGCCCGACACCCCGCCGCCACCGCCCTTCAGCCTCGACTTCTACCTCGACGGCGTCGTCAATCGACTCAACCGCAGCGCCGCCTTCGTGCGCAACGACCCGAGAAGCAAGGGCGTGCACATGGCCGCCGTCCACTTCCGCATCAATCCCGACGGCAGCCTGAACACTTTCAGGGTGCTCAACGCTGGCGACCAGCAGGAGGAAATCGCTTTCATCAGGTCGGTCGTCGAACGCGCCATCCCCTTCGCCGCCTTCCCGCCGGACATCGCCCGCTCCGCCCGCTCGCTGGGCATGACCATCTGCATCCAGCCGGGCATTGGCGGCGGCTTCGGATTTGCGCGCCTGCCCGAGGGCAGCGGCTGCTGACAGACACGGCGCCAGCCGACCTCGCGGGCCAGCCATGCCCGGTGCGTACCGCTGTGGCAAGATGTCGGCTTCATCGGCGTGCGCATGCCCAAAGCTGCATCACGCGATCGTTTCGACACCATCTTCCGGACGCCTGCGCAAGCACCCATGCCCACCGCCGAGCAACTCGCCCGCGAGCACATCGACCACCTCCTGACCGCCGCCGGATGGGCCGTGCAGAACGTCGTCGCGGCCGACATCCATGCCACGCGCGGCGTCGCGCTGCGCGAGTTCCCCCTCGAAGCCGGCCACGGCTGTGCCGACTATCTGCTCTATGTCGACGGCAAGGCTGCAGGGGTCATCGAAGCCAAGAAGCAGGGCGCGACGCTGACCGGCGTCGAGATCCAGTCGGCACGTTACGCGCAGGGCCTGCCGCGCCGCCTGCCCGCGTGGCGCAGGCCGCTCCCCTTCATCTACGAGTCGACCGGCGCCGAAACGCACTTCAGCAACGGCCTCGACCCGGAGCCGCGGGCGCGCAACGTCTTCGCCTTTCACCAGCCGGCGACGCTCGGCGAATGGCTGCAGACGCTGCCGCAAACACCCGTCTTCAGCACCGGCAGCGGAACCGCCGCGCCGCACGCGGATTTCGCGCCGCTCACCCTCCTGGCCCGGGTGCGCAACATGCCCGATTTGCTCACCGAGTGGGGCGACGGCGTCAGCAGGCAGCAACTGTGGCCGGCGCAGATCACCGCCATCCACAACCTGGAACGTTCGCTGGCCGCCAACAAGCCACGGGCGCTGATCCAGATGGCCACCGGCAGCGGCAAGACCTTCACCGCGATCAGCTTCATCTACCGGCTGATCAAGTTCGCCGGCGCGCGCCGCGTGCTGTTCCTGGTCGACCGCGGCAACCTCGGCCGCCAGGCCAAGAAGGAGTTCGACCAGTACGTCTCGCCGGTCAACAACTTCAAGTTTGGTGAGGAATACATCGTCCAGCACCTCGCCAGCAACCACCTCGACACCACCGCCCGCGTCTGCATCGCCACCATCCAGCGCCTGTACTCGATGCTCAAGGGCCACGAACTCGCGCACGAAGACGAAGAGCGGAGCACCGCCGGCAGCGACGCCCTGTTCCGCCAGCCCGAGCCGATCGACTACAACCCGGCGATCCCGATCGAGACCTTCGACATCATCGTCACCGACGAAGCGCATCGCTCGATCTACAACCTGTGGCGGCAGGTGCTCGAATACTTCGACGCCTATCTCATCGGCCTCACCGCGACGCCCAACAAGCAGACCTTCGGCTTCTTCAACCAGAATCTGGTGATGGAATACGGCCATGAGCAGGCGGTCGCCGACGGCGTCAACGTCAACTACGACGTCTACCGCATCCGCACCGAGGTCAGCGAAGCCGGCGCCAGGGTCGAAGCCGGCTACTGGCTCGAAGTGCGCGACAAGGCCACCCGCGCGCGCCGCGACTGGCAGCTTGACGACGACTTCGAGTACGAACCGGCCGAACTCGACCGCAGCGTGCAGACGCCCGACCAGATCCGCACCATCGCCCGCACGCTGCGCGACAACTGGCAGCGCGACCTCTTTCCGCAGCGCAGCGAGCTGCCCAAGACGCTGGTCTTCGCCAGGGACGACAACCACGCCGAGGCGATCGTCGAGATCCTTCGCCAGGAGTTCGGCCGCGGCAACGACTTCGCGCAGAAGATCACCTACCGCAGCACCGGCGATTCACCGGAAAACCTGATCCGCGCTTTCCGCAGCAGCTACTACCCGCGCATCGCCGTGACCGTCGACATGATCGCCACCGGCACCGACATCAAGCCGGTCGAGATCGTCGTCTTCATGCGCAGCGTCAAGAGCCGCAGCTTCTTCGAGCAGATGAAGGGCCGCGGCGTACGCATCGTCAGCGACGACGACCTGCGCGGCGTCACCCCCGGCGAGCACGCGCACAAGGACCGCTTCGTGATCGTCGACTGCGTCGGCGTCTGCGAGCGTGACAAGACCGACTCGCGGCCGATGGACCAGAAAAAGTCGGTGCCGTTTCACGCGCTGCTGCAGGCCGTCAGCCTCGGCAACGTCGAACCCGAAGTGCTGTCCAGCGTCGCGCTGCGCCTGTCGCGCCTCGAAGCGCAGCTCAGCGACACCGAGCGCGCCAGAGTGCGCAGCACCGCCGATGGCATCGATCTGAAGGAACTGTCGCGCGCCATCGTGCACGCACTCAACCCGGCCACCGACCGCTCGCCACAGGAAGCCGAAAACGCGCTGCGCCAGGCCGTCAGGCCGCTCGCCAAGCCGCAGCTGCGCGAGCTGCTGCTCAGCCTCAAAGCGCAGAAGGAACTGGTGATCGACATCGTCACCCAGGATCGCCTGCTCGGCGCCGAGTATTCCGCAGCCGCACGCGAGCGCGCGCAGGGCCTCGTGCAAAGCTTCGAGGCCTTCATCGCCGAACACCGCGACGAGATCACCGCGCTGCAAATCCTCTACAACCGCCCGACCCGGGCACCGCTGAGCTTTGCCGACCTGCAGGCGCTCGCCGACACCCTGCAGGCGCCGCCGCAACTATGGACCGAAAGCCAGCTCTGGCAGGCCTACGCCGCGCTCGACAAGAGCCGCGGAGAAAAGAAGGTGCGTGGCGCCAGCCAGCGGCGCATCCTCACCGACCTCGTCTCGCTGGTGCGCTACGCCATGCACCAGGAGAACGAACTGGTGCCCTACCCCGAGCGCGTCATGGCGAACTTCAAGGCGTGGATGTCGCAGCAAGAGGCCACGGGAAGAGGGTTTACGAACGAGCAGCGCTGGTGGCTGGAGAAGATGGCCGAGCACATCGCATCCAACTTGGGTATCGAGGCGGATGATTTCAGCTACGCGCCGTTCGACCAGCGGGGAGGGCTGGGGAGGGTGCATCAGGTCTTCGGCGCGGAGTTGACAAAGGTGATTGAGGCGTTGAATAGGGAGTTGGCGGCGTGAGCGCGGTGGCCGAAGCAATCCAGTCAACAGCACGCGTTGTTCCACTCACTGAAGCCGTAGAGCTGAATCCGCGGCCCGCGCGTGGCTCCGTGCCAGACGATCTGGCGGTTTCGTTCGTGCCTATGGCGGCGGTCGAGGCAGGTACCGGGCGAATGGACGCGTCTGCTGGTCGCACATACGCCGAGGTCAAGAAAGGCTATACCTTCTTCCGCGAAGGTGACGTCTTGTTCGCCAAAATTACCCCCTGCATGGAGAACGGCAAAATGGCCGTCGCACGCGGCTTGCGCAACGGCGTAGCTTGCGGTTCAACCGAGTTCCATGTCCTTCGTCCACGGTCTGGCGTCAATCCGTGCTACGTCTATTACTTCGTCTCCGGCTCACGCTTTCGCGCCGATGCAGCGCATCACATGACCGGCGCCGTTGGGCAAAAGCGCGTGCCTGCTTCATTTCTTGCGAGTTGCCAGATCCCGCTGCCGACCCTGGACGAGCAGCACCGCATCGTCGCCGAAATCGAAAAGCAGTTCTCCCGCCTCGACGAAGCCGTCGCCAACCTCAATCGCGTCAAGGTCAACCTCAAACGCTACAAGGCCGCCGTCCTCAAAGCCGCCGTCGAAGGCCGCCTCGTCCCCACCGAAGCCGAACTCGCCCGCTGCGAGGAGCGAGATTACGAAAGCGGCGGCCGGCTACTGCGACGCCTTCTTGACACGCGCAAGCACGCTTGGACCGCGAGAGGCAGGTATACCGAGGCTGACGGCCCAGAAATGCACGAATTGCTTCCAGACGGCTGGACATGGGCGACAGTCGACCAGCTACTTGTCTCGCTGCGCAATGGCCTCTCGAGAAAGCCAGAGAACTCTGCGCCTGGGTTACCGATCCTTAGGATCTCGGCGGTTCGGCCACTGGAACTCGATGTGGGGGAGCACCGCTACTATCCGCCTCAAATTGGCGAGGCTGTTGGGGAATATGTGCTGCGCGCGAAAGATCTCCTTTTCGTACGGTACAACGGAACCAAGGAACTCGTCGGCGCCTGTGCACTCGTTGGCGCAGTACAAGACCAATTGCTTTACCCGGACAAGCTGATCCGTGGCCGAGTTGTAGCGGAGTCGCTTATATCACCCGGCTTCCTTGCCATAGCGGCAAACGTCGGCCAATCTCGCAAGCACATCGATGATCTCATCAAGACGACTGCTGGACAGCAAGGAATAGCTGGGGGCGAAATCAAACGCATGCCAATCCCGCTGCCGCCCGTCGCCGAGCAACAGCGAATCGTCGCCGAAGTCGACCGCCGTCTGTCGATCATTCGCGAAGTCGAAGCCGCGGTCGATGCCAACCTCAAGCGCGCGCAGGCACTGCGGCAGGCCACGCTGGCCAGGGCCTTCGCGACATGAACACCGCTGAACTCACCTCCCTGCTGGACCGGCTGCGCGCGGAGCCACGCGAGACCGAGTGGCTGGAGTTCAAGGCCAATCGCCTTGAGCCCCAAGTGCTTGGCGAATACGTCTCGGCGCTGGCCAACTCCGCCTGCTTGCTTGGCAAGCCGCGCGCCTACCTGGTGTTCGGCATTCAGGACGGCAGCCATGCGGTGATGGGCACCACTTTCGACCCGCAGGCCGAGAAAGGCAAAGGCACGCAGTTGCTTTCGCTGTGGTTGTCGCTTGGCCTGCACCCAAACGTCGGCTTTGAAACCCACACCTTCATCTACCAGGGCAAGCGGGTGCTGCTGTTTGAAGTGCATCCGGCGTTCGACCGGCCGGTCCTTTTCTACGGTACTGCTTACATCCGGGACGGCACGAGCAAGACCGAGTTGGCGAAGTACCCGGAGAAGGAACGTGCGATCTGGAATCGCCGCGTGGACTGGAGCGCGGTGGTCTGCGAGCAAGCCACGCTGGAAGACCTGGACCCGCTGGCCGTAGAGAAGGCTCGTGCGCAGTTCGCCACCAAGTTCGCCACCCAGGCTGCGATGGTGGCCGGCTGGGACGACGCGACGTTTCTGAGCAAGGCGAAGCTGACGATTCGCCGCTCGGTGACGAACGCCGCGTTGCTTCTGCTGGGCCGCCCGGAATCGTCGACACTGCTGGTACCGAGAGTGGCGCGCATCACCTGGCTGCTGAAGAACGAACGTAACGAGGAACTCGATTACCAGCACTTCGGTCCGCCGTTCCTGTTGAACGTGGACAAGGTGCTGGCCCGCATTCGCAACCTCACGGTGCGCGAGTTGCCGGAAGGCACGCTGTTCCCGGTCGAGCTGACTCAATACGATCCGTGGGTCATCCGCGAGGCGCTGCACAACTGCATCGCCCATCAGGACTACGGGCTGCGCGGGCGGGTGCAGGTCGTGGAAACCCCCGACACCCTGCTGCTCACCAACGTCGGTGGCTTCCTGCCGGGAAGAGTGGAAACGGTTATCGAGCAGGACGCGCCACTGGAAATCTACCGTAACCCCTTCCTCGCCGAGGCGATGGTCCACTTGAACATGATCGACACGCAGGGTGGTGGTATCAAGCGCATGTTCCAGAAGCAGCGACAGCGCTTCTTCCCGATGCCCGACTACGACTTGTCGGAACCCGAGCGGGTCAAGGTAACGCTGCGCGGACGGGTTCTGGACGAGCGCTACACGCGAATGTTGATGGCGCGCACTGACCTGGATCTCGGACTGATCATGCTGCTCGACAAGGTGCAGAAGCGACAGCACATCTCGGCCGACGACAGCAAACGGCTCAAGGCGGCCGGCCTCGTAGAGGGGCGCTACCCGAACCTTCTCGTCGCCAGCCGGGTCGCTTCGGCAGTCGGTGAGAAAGCGCAGCACATACGCGACCGCGGATTCGACAGCCAGTACTACCAGGACATGATCATCGCGCTGGTACGCGAGCATCAGCCCGTGGCGAGGGCGGACATCGATCGCCTGCTACTGGACAAGCTGCCCGAAGTCCTGACCTCCGCGCAGAAGCTCAACCGTATCCACAACCTGTTGCGGAGGCTGGCAGAGAGCGGGCTGATCGTCAATGAGGGCAGCCGGCGTTGGCCGAAGTGGGTTCCTGCGGGTGCGGGACACCCTGCCGGAAGATCAAAAGAAACCAATGACAAGCAGCGATGACTCCGCCATGAACGCAGGCAAGCGGCTGATTTTCCGGCACATTTCTATTGATACCCAAGCAGATGACCTCATCCGATCAATAGGCGCGGCTATCAATTGGGATAAAGGACGTCCAAACCCAGGTCTGCGAACGCCCCGAACTCAACAGCGCAGACCACGGGACTTCCATCACCGCTTAGCCACCGAGTACGGGCGCGGATTCGAGGAAGAGAAGCCGAGCCGCATGGTGCAGTTCGCTGAAGCATTTCCCGACGAACCGATTGTCGCCACGCTGTGGCGACACCATCGAGCCGGTCGCATTTTTCGCGAACGGTTACCTTTGCAGCCACCGCGGCGGCACGCGTTCTACGCCGAGATGTGCCGCATCGCAGGCTGGGGCACCAACACCCCCAGCAAGTCATTGAAACAGCGCTGAAGCGCTTCAAACCGAACCCCGAAAAATGAACGCCAACACCCTCGTCCAGAAGCTCTGGAACTACTGCAACGTCCTGCGCGACGACGGCATGAGCTACGGCGACTACGTCGAGCAGCTCACCTACCTGCTGTTCCTGAAGATGGCCGACGAGCGATCGCGCCCGCCGTACCGGCAGCCGAGCATCATCCCGGCGCTGTACGCGTGGCCCGAGTTGCTGACCCGTGACGGCGACGAACTGTTCGACCATTACCGTCACACGTCGAACGGCTCGGCAGCGAGAAAGGCACGCTCGGGCTGATCTTCAACAAGGCGCAGAACAAGTTCCAGGACCCGGCCAAGCTGCGGCGGGTGATCGTCGATCTGATCAACGAGGAAGACTGGTCGTCGCTCGGCGCCGACGTGAAGGGCGACGCCTACGAGGGCCTGCTCGAGAAGAATGCGCAGGACACCAAGTCCGGCGCCGGCCAGTACTTCACGCCGCGGCCGCTGATCCAGGCGATGGTCGATGCCATCGCGCCGCGGCCCGGCGAGTCGGTGTGCGACCCGGCCTGCGGCACCGGCGGCTTCCTGTTCACCGCGCATAACGCCATCACCAGCAACTATCCCAACCTCACCCGCGACGAGAAGCGCCACCTCAAGGAAGGCGCTTTCCGCGGCTGGGAACTGGTCCAGGGCACCGCGCGCGTGTGCGCCATGAACCTGCTGCTGCACGGCATCGGCTCGGCGACCAGCGTGCCGATCCAGGTCGCCGACGCGCTCGCCGCCGACCCCGGCGAACGCTTCGACGTGGTGCTCGCCAATCCGCCGTTCGGCAAGAAGAGCAGCACGCAGATCGAAGGCGCCGACGGCAGGCGCAGCACCGAGAAGGACGTGATCGAGCGCGACGACTTCTGGGCGACTACCTCGAACAAGCAGCTCAACTTCGTGCAGCACATCAAGACGCTGCTCAAGCCGCACGGTCGCGCCGCCGTGGTGGTGCCCGACAACGTGCTCTTCGAGGGCGGCGCCGGCGAGACGATCCGCCGCAAGCTGTTGCACGAGTGTGAGGTGCATACCCTGCTGCGCTTGCCGACCGGCCTGTTCTACGCGCAGGGCGTGAAAGCCAACGTGTTGTTCTTCGACAAGAAGCCGGCCAGCAAGACGGCGTGGACCGGCAAGCTGTGGATCTACGACCTGCGTACCAACCAGCACTTCACGCTGAAAACCCGGCCACTGAAACGTAGCGACCTGGACGAATTCGTCTGCCTGTATCAGGCGCGACACGCGGGCACGCCCGCCGATCGCCCGGCCAACCGGCACGACCGCGCAGCCACCTGGAGCGAGCAGGAAGATGCCGCCAAGGGAACCGGCCCCGACGGCCGCTGGCGGGTCTACGCCTACGACGAACTGATCGCCCGCGACAAGGCCAGCCTCGACATCTTCTGGCTCAAGGACGACAGCCTCGCCGACAGCGACAATCTGCCGCCACCCGAGGTGATCGCGCAGGAGATCGTCGACGACCTCGAAGCGGCACTGGAACAGTTCCGCTTGATCGCCGGGGATCTGAACGGCAACGCGATGGAGGCCACCACGTGAGCACGAACACGCGATCACCGCTGAAAGACAAGCCACTGCGGCTACCGGGGCAGTCACTGGACGAGGAACGACGAAAGCTGTTTGAGGACAAGCTGGAAATGCCGGTGCTCGCGGCGCTACTCATCGCTTCCATGACGGCAATGGAATGGTGGCGCTATTACGCCAAGCAACCGCCCTCGCCAAAACTCCTTTCAGTAGTCGCGCTCGCATTTGTCGCGTTTGCCGCCTGGCGGTTCTGGCGCATCGTGCCCAGGCTCCGTGCACTTCGCCAGGGCATGGAGGGCGAACGGGCGGTTGGCCAGTTCCTGGAGCGACTGCGCGAGAGCGGATATCACGTCTTTCACGACGTGATTGGCACCGACTTCAACATCGACCATGTGTTGATCGGCCCCGCCGGTGTGTTCACCATCGAAACGAAGACCTGGAGCAAACCCCTCAAGGGCGAGGCACGGGTGATTTGCGAGGGCGACTCGCTGCGTGTGGGCGCTCTCAAGCCGGATCGCAACCCGATCATCCAGGCCAAGGCGCAGGCAGCGTGGTTGAAGCAACTGCTATCGGCCAGCACCGGAAAAGCGTACACCGCTCGTGCGGTGCTTCTCTTTCCCGGATGGTATGTGGAACAAGGCCGCGGCACGACACGCGAAGTCTGGGTGCTCGAACCGAAGGCACTGCCGGCATTTCTTGGCAAGGAACCGACAGTCCTCGAAAAAGAGAACATCGCCCTGGCAAGCTTCCATCTGTCGCGATTCGTCCGCGAGGAGGAACGCAGGAGAGCTGCGCTCTGAGCGAAGCCGTGCCGTCGATACAACAACTCTTGCGTGGCATGTACGGGCTGCGGCAGGCGCGGGAGGCGAGTGCGTGAACTCAACCGCGCGGCTGCTGACCCGCAAGCCCAGCTCCAGCAACGCGCTGGCAAATGCACGGTGCCGGACAGCAAGCGCTTACGCGTCTCCCACCCGACCTGCGGCCTTCCCGCCAGCCACAATAGCCGCCCGCCCGGCGCTCGGGGCGCCGCTTTCGTGGCGTTGCCAGACACGCCGGAAATCCCGGGCCGATGAAAACCGGCAAGCTCGGCGACGCGCTCGACCGACAACTGCCGGTCGGCGAGCAGTTCGCGGGCGCGGGCGATGCGCAGCTGCTGCTGGTAGCCGACGACGCTGATTCCGGCGTGCTCGGCGAACAGGCGGGTCAAGTGGCGGCCGCTGACGTGGGCGCGCCCGGCCAGTTCCGCCAGCGACCACGAGCGTGCCGGATCCTGCGCGATGGCGTCCTGCGCGCGGTGCACGGCGGGATGCAGGTGGTTGCGGTGGGCGAGCCACGGCGAGAGCTGCGGGTCGTTGCCGCTGCGGCGCTGATAGACGACCAGGCGCCGCGCGACGCGGGCGGCGAGTTCGGCGCCGGCGTGGCGCTCGATCAGGTACAGCGCGAGATCGATGCCGGTGGTGATGCCGGCGCTGGTGAGTACCGGCCCGTCTTCGACGAACAGCCGGTTCTCCTCGACTTTCGCCGACGGCGCAGCGGCCTGCAGGGCGCCGATCAGGGTGTGGTGCGTCGTGCACCGCCGGCCGTCGAGCAGGCCGGCGGCGGCCAGCAGCAGTGCGCCGGAGCAGATGCTGGCGACGCGCGTGTCGGGCCGCGGCGCGCAGCGCAGCCAGTCGACGACGGCCAGCGCCTCCGGGCGTGCGTAGTCCTCGGCCTCGCAGGCGTTGCCGGTGACGATGAGCAGGCTCTGCGGCGGCAGCCGCCCGGGCAGCGCTTCGAGCCCGCCGAGGCCGACGCCAAGGGAAGTGGACAACTGTGCCACCGGCGCGCAGGTATGCAGCACCATGGCGGAAGTCGGCTCGCCATTCCCGGCACGGCCCTCGTCGCCGGCAAGCTCGGCGGCCATGCGCAGCGCCTCGGCCGGCCCGGCGTAATCGAGCAGCAGCACGTTCGGCGTCACGACGAACCACACCGAGAGGCTCATGGCCGCGCCCTCGCCCAGAGCAACAGGCGGCCGGAAAATAGGTTGACCGCCAGCCCGAGCATCAGCAGTGCCGCACCGGCAAGATGCACCGGCCGCAATGCCTCGCCGAAGACCAGCCAGCCGGTGCTCAGGCCGACGATCGGGATCAGCAGGCTGAACGGCGCCACCTGGTTGGCCGGGTAGCGCGACAGCAGACGCGTCCACAAGCCGTAGCCGAGCAGCGTCGCGACCCACGCCAGGTAGGCGACGGCAGCGAAGGAATGCAGGCTGAACGTGCTCAGTGCAGCGGCGATCCTGGCCGGCCCTTCGATCAGCAGCGATAGGCCGAAGAACGGCAGCGGCGGCACCAGGCTCGCCCAGACGACGAAGGCTAACTGGTTGATCGGCCCGTGCCGGGCGACCGCGCGCGTGACGATGTTGCCGGCAGCCCACATCGACGCCGCGGCCAGGGTCAGCAGGAAACCGAGCAGCGGCATCGTCACGCCGTGTGCCGAGCCGATCAGGACCAGGCCGCAGGCGGCCAGGAGCAGGCCGGCGAGCTGGCTGGCGCGCCAGCTCTCCTTGAGCCACAGCGCGGCGAAGAGCATGGTGAAGAAGGCCTGCGACTGCAGCACCAGCGACGCCAGCCCGGAAGGCATGCCAAGGTGGATGGCGGTGAACAGGAAGGCGAACTGGCCGACCGAGATGCTCAGCCCGTATGCCAGGTAGAGCCGCAACGGCACTTTCGGCGGCCGCAGCAGGAATACCGCCGGGCACGCGGCCAGCGTGAAGCGCAGGGCGCCGAGCAGCAGCGGCGGCACCTCGGCGACGCCGCTCTTGATCACCGCGAAGTTCACACCCCAGACGAGGACCACCAGCAGCGCCAGGCCAAGGTCGAGCGGACGCACGGGCGGGGCTCAGCGCGGCGCCGGGGCGGCGGCGCCCGCCGCTGCCGGACTCGCCTCGCAGCCGAGTGGTCTGCAGACGCGCTGCACCGAGGGCGGATGGCGTTCGAGTTCATCCGCCGGGCGAATCGGCCGGCGGACAAGCTCACCGCCGCAGTTCGGGCAGCGATGCCCAGGCAGCCGCCGCTGCACGCAGTCGGCACAGAAGGTGCATTCGAAGGAGCAGATCATCGCCTCGGGCGCGTCCGGCGGAAGGTCGCGATCGCAGCATTCGCAGTTCGGGCGCAAGTCAAGCATCGCGCGCTCCCAGGCTGGCCAGGCAGTCGGCGACGCTGGCAATGCGCGCGAAGCGTCCGGCCAGCACCAGTTCGGTATGCGCCTTGATCTCTTCGGACGAGTACACGCGACCGCTGCGCGCATGCGTCATCGGAAAGGTGAGCGTCGCGTCGCTGACGAAATCGACCTGATAGCCGATGTCCGACCCGACCCGCGTCGTCGTCTCGCAGCATTGCTCGGTACGGATGCCGGTGATCATCAGGCGCTCGACGCCGTGGCGGCGCAACCACAGGTCGAGTCCGGTGTCCGAAAAGGCGTTGTGCGTGTGCTTGAAGAAAGTGACGTCGGGCGAACCGGGCAACCAGTCGAGCGCACGCACCGCACCCGACTCCTCGGTGAACGGGTTGGCCTGCCCGATGTGAAAAACGTGCACCACCGGCACTGCGCGTGCGCGACAGGCGTCGTCGAGCGCGAGCAGGGCCGCCTTGAAAGCGGGCAGGTCGGTTTCCGACCAGAAAGGCATCTGCCGGAAGGATTCCTGCACGTCGATGACGATGAGTGCGCTGCGCGTGCTGTTTCCAAGACTGTCTGCGGACATTTCAGGACCTCCTGTGTTGAATGTGCTGCTATGGTACGGTTGTCGGGCAAGCGCGACGATACCGAATCCGGACCACAAGAGGACAAAATCGGCCATGGCATGTGCGGCCTTCAGAGAACGGGGAGCAAGCAATGAGACTCAGGCAATACCAGGTTGACGCCTTTGCGGATCGGGCTTTCGAGGGAAACCCGGCGGCCGTCTGCCAGCTGGACGGCTGGCTCGACGACGCCCTCCTGCAGGCCATCGCCGAGGAGAACAATCTCTCGGAAACGGCGTTCTTCGTTGCCGCCGACGGGCGCTTCGCGCTGCGCTGGTTCACGCCGGTGGCCGAGGTCGATCTCTGCGGGCACGCGACGCTGGCCACCGCGCATGTGATTTTTGAACACCTCGCCCATGCGCAGCCGGTGATCACCTTCGTCACCCGTAGCGGTGAACTGCATGTCCGACGCCAGGGACGCCTGCTGGAAATGGACTTCCCTGCCATCGCGGCGACCCCCTGCGCGCTCCCCGAGGGCATGCTTGCCGCCCTCGGCCGGCAACCGCTCGAAGTGCTCGCCGCCGATGATTACCTGGTGGTGTTCGCCAGCGAGGCCGACGTTCTCGCGATCACGCCGAATCAGGCCTGGCTGTGCCAGCTCGACCTGCGCGGCGTCATCGTCAGCGCACCGGGCAGCGAGGTCGACTTCGTCAGCCGCTTCTTTGCGCCCAAGTACGGCATCCCGGAAGACCCGGTCACCGGTTCGGCGCACTGCGTACTGACCCCGTTCTGGGCTGACCGGCTCGGCAAGACGACGCTGACGGCGCGCCAGGTCTCGAGGCGCGGCGGCAGTATCGGCTGTACGCTGAAAGGCCAACGCGTCGCCCTCTCGGGATCGGCGGTCACGGTGATGGAAAGCGAACTGCGCTTCTGAAACCAGGCCGGCGCCCGCACGGTGCCACCGATTCTGAACGCCAGAGAGACCGACCGTGGGGATCAGCGCCGGCGCGAACTGCCGCCGAGGAGCGATCCGAGCAGGCCGCGAACGAGCTGGCGGCCGACTTGCGAGCCGATCGCCCGCGCCGCGCTCTTGGCAGCGGTGGTGGCGACCGAATCGCCGCGCGAACGACCGCTGCTCGAACCGCCGCCGAAGAGGTCGGCGAGACCGCCGAGCCAGCCGCCGCCCGACGATTCCGGCTCGTCTGCCGGGACCTCCTGCGCGCCGGCGTCCTGCGTGCCGGCAGGCTGCGCGTCCCGGAGCATCTCGTACGCCGACTGGCGGTCGATCACCGCCTCGTAGTGGCCGTAGATCGTCGACGCCTTGATCACCGCCTGTCGCTCCTCGGCGGTCTGCGGCCCCATGCGCGATGCCGGTGGCAGCACGAAAGCGCGTTCGACGACATTCGGCCGGCCCTTCTCGTCGAGGAAGGAAACCAGCGCTTCGCCGACGCCGAGTTCGGTGATCGCCGTTTCGGCGTCGAAACGCGGATTGGCGCGCAGCGTCTGCGCCGCCGCCCTGACCGCCTTCTGGTCACGCGGCGTGAAAGCGCGCAGGGCATGCTGGACGCGGTTGCCGAGCTGGCCGAGAACGCTGTCGGGAATGTCGAGCGGATTCTGGGTGACGAAATAGACGCCGACCCCCTTCGAGCGGATCAGCCGCACCACCTGCTCGATCTTCTCGAGCAGGGCCGCCGGTGCTTCGCTGAACAGCAGGTGCGCCTCGTCGAAGAAGAACACCAGCTTCGGTTTCTCGACGTCGCCGACTTCGGGCAGTTGCTCGAAGAGTTCGGCCAGCAGCCAGAGCAGGAAAGTCGAGTACAGCCGCGGCGAGGTCATCAGCTTGTCGGCGGCGAGGATATTGACCACGCCCTTGCCGTTGTCGGTCTGCATCAGGTCGGCGATGTCGAGCATCGGCTCGCCGAAGAAGACGTCGCCGCCCTGGTCGCCGAGGTTGAGCAGGCCGCGCTGGATGGCGCCGATCGAAGCAGCCGAGACGTTGCCGTATTCGCTGCTGAAGCTCCTGGCGTTCTCGCCGACGTGCTGCAGCATTGCCCGCAGATCCTTGAGATCGAGCAGCAGCAGGCCATTGTCGTCGGCAATCCGGAAGACCAGTTGCAGCACGCCGGTCTGGGTGTCATTGAGCGTCAGCAGGCGCGCCAGCAGGACCGGCCCCATGTCGGAAATGGTCGCCCGCACCGGATGCCCCTGCTCGCCGAAGACATCCCAGAAAGCGACCGGACATTTCGCCGGCGTGTGCTCCTTGATGCCCAGCGCATCGAGACGGGCCTGCATCTTCGCCGAGACGCTCCCCTCGGCCGCCAGGCCCGAAAGATCGCCCTTGACGTCGGCCATGAACACCGGCACACCAATCTCCGAGAAGCGTTCGGCAAGGACCTGCAGGGTCACCGTCTTGCCGGTACCGGTAGCGCCGGTGATCAGGCCGTGGCGGTTGGCCAGTGCCGGCAGGAGGGCCAGTTCGCGGTCTTCGTGCCTGGCGATGGAGAGTGGTTTGACCATGGTCAGCTCCGGAAATTGGTAACGGGACGGAACGACATTTCGAGAGGTGCTAGAATGCCGGGCTTGATTATCAACCATTTGCGGCCAGGTTTGTTGCCCCGGCGACGCCTGCAGACGATCGCAAACAGCAGGGGGCAGCATGGCAGGACATTCCAAATGGGCCAACATCCAGCACCGCAAGGGTCGCCAGGACGAACGACGCAGCGCCTCGTTTTCCAAGATCGCCAAGGAAATCACCGTATCGGCCAAGATGGGCGGCGGCGATGCGGCGTTCAATCCGCGCCTGCGGGTCGCCATCGACAAGGCCAAGGGCGTCAATATGCCCAAGGACAAGATCGACAACGCGATCAAGAAAGGCACCGGCGAACTCGAAGGCGTCGATTACGTCGAGATACGCTATGAAGGCTACGGCATCAGCGGCGCCGCGGTGATCGTCGATTGCCTGACCGACAACAAGACGCGCACCGTCGCCGATGTCCGGCATGCGTTCAACAAGTACGGCGGCAACCTCGGCACAGATGGCTGCGTCGCCTTCCAGTTCAAGCACTGCGGACAGCTGCTGTTCGCTCCCGGCACCGACGAAGCGGCGCTGATGGACGCCGCAATCGAAGCCGGCGCCGACGACGTGCTGAGCAACGACGACGGCTCGGTGGAGGTGATCACCGCGCCGGGGACTACATGGCGGTCAAGGACGCCCTGGAAGCCGCCGGCTTCGCCTGCGAGTACGGCGCGGTAACCATGAAGGCCGAGAACGAGAACCAGCTCACCGGCGACGAAGCACAGCGGATGCAGAAGCTGATCGACGCACTCGACAGCCTGGACGACGTCCAGGAGGTGTTCACCAACGTCGTCATGGACGACGAGTAGGCAGCCGCGCGGCGTCGGTGGCTACCCGCTTCTGGATTGGTCCGCCTCGGATGCCGCCGCCTCGGTCGCATCGCCTGGCGGCGCGCCATCCGTAGGGTGGATCCTGGCGTCGCGCCGCTTGTGCCGTGCCTCGCGGGCCACCGCACGCAGTTCGTTGCACTTGCCGACGATATTCACGAGGACGCTGGCCGTCCACGCGAAGGTGAACATCCCCGAGATGGCGATGATCGGTGAAAGCATGTGCCATTCGTCGGACAGGACCAGGTGGCTGCCGAGCGTGGTGTAGGACAACGCCGCGAAGCGTGCGGCAGCAGGCCATCCTGGATGATCCCGCCGTACACGAGGGCCGCCGACCAGAGAACGATCGACAGCAGGTGCAGACCGAGCATCCTGAAGACGGTGAAGCCGAGCAGCAGGTCAACGCTCCACCAACCCGAACGCTGCTCGACGCACAGCGCGCGCTTTTCGAAGCGACCGCTGAGCAGCCGCATGCCAATCGCTTGCAGAATGACGACGGCGACCAGAACCCCACCGCCATAGACGAGGTCCGGCAGCGGCAGCGCCTCGATCACTGGCATCTTCGCCTCGACGTAGCCCTCAGCCGCCACGAGGTCTCCTGGCAGCCTCCTGACGACCGTCGCCGGAATCTCGGCCAGTTCGTGGGAAGCTTTCTCGGCCCCATGGAACAGCACTTGTGCATCCTTGGCCGGCCGCTCGACGGCTGGCGGAAGCGCCGGCGTGCCGTCTTTCAATCCGTCTGCCAGCGGCACCCGACTGGCTGTGTCGTCAGCCGGCGCTGCCGGGGCCTCGAGCGGGTGCGGCTTGGCGACGCTCTCGATGGTATCGGCCATGCTCGACCGCTCTCCCGAAGTAACTGCCACTGTCGCATCTTCTCACGATGCCGTTGGCCGCACCATATGCCCCTGGCGCCTGCCGCCGGCTGGTCGTCGGCAATCTGCGCCGCTTCCCCCTGGTGAAGGCAGTGGGTGCGCCGGCCCCGGCGCCGACCGGCGCGACATCACCGTCTTCTTGCACAAGAAGCCGGATGCCGGACTGGATCTGATGACCGCCCTGGCAAGCAGCTCCGTGCCGCGGAAAGACCGGTCCGACTGCGCGCCGCACGCCACCCCAACGACCTGATCGAGGAGGCCGAGATGCTGGGCGGGCGACTTGCCGACAAGGTGGCATCGTTCGGGGGTTCGTGCACCTTCATCGCTCTGTTTTCAATCGTGCTGGTGATCTATGGCGCGATCAACGTCGAACTCGGCGACAAGGCCTGGGATCCCTATCCCTTCACCCTGCTGCATCTCTTCTTGTCCATGCTCGCCGCAATCCGGGCGCCGGTGATCATGATGAGTCAGAACCGGCAGGACAGGAAGGATCGTCTGCGCAGCGAACTCGACTTCGACGTCAATCGTCGCGCCCATTCCGAAATCCAGGGTCTGTGGCCCATCGCATCAAGCTGCTGTTCGACAAGGTGGGTGATGTCGAGGAGATGACGCGCAAGTAAAACAGCGTCCGGGCCGCGAGACCCTTGTTGGTCAGACGCATGCTGTGCAGATACCTGACGACTCCGGAAATAGCTGTCGCCGAATCTTTGCCGGACGGTGCCCACGGGTAGAACAGAGCACATGGCAAGGGGCGAAAGGTGGTGTTGTCGCGGTCAAGCTGCAGCCGGTCGCCATCAGCCGCCGTGCATGTCGCGGCACACATCCTCCGGGAGCCCTGCTTGTCGAGCCCGAGAGCATCAGGAGCGAGTTGCGCCGCCGTTCTCGACCGCTGCCCCGGTCTCGGGAGCGGCGAGCTTTTCCTCGTGCTCCGTCACCACGGCATGGATGGAACCGAAGATCGCGTGCTTGCCCAGGCTTTCCGTGATCCCGTAGCGGTCGAATTGCTCGCGCACCTCCCGGGACAGGTTCGCAAACACCATGCGGATACCCTGCTGCTGCAGTGCCTGGCAGGTGTCGCGCAACATCGCGGCTGCCGAGAAGTCGACATCGCCGATCGCGGCCGCCTCGACACACAGGCACGCCAGCGGCGGCTGGGCCTCGGCCCTGGCAAGGAAAAGCACCTCGTCGGCAAACTGGGCGGCGTTCGCGTAGTAGAGGCTGTGGCTGAAGCGGTAGACCAGGATACCGGGCGCAATCTGCTGTGGCGTGGTCACGGGAACCATCTGCCAGCCCTTCTTCCTCTTGTCGGCGGCGATCACCGAATTGTTGCCGCGGTAGCCGCGCCGCACATGGTCGAGCAGCGACAAGGCCATGGCCAGGACGATCCCCTGCTCGACGCCGACGACGACGACGGTGGCGGCGGTCACGAGGGCCACCCAGAACTCGGCGCGCGCTTCGACGAAGATCCGGGCCATGCCCTTGACGTCAATCATCCTCACCGCGACCAGGAAGACGATCGCCGAAAGAACGGCGGTCGGCAGGTAGGCCAGTGGCCCGGTGAGGAAGAGCAGGACCAGCAGCACGATGACGCAGGTGGTGAGCTGTGAAACCTGGCTGCGGCCACCACCACTGGCGACCATCTCGGTGTTGGTCGGGCTGCCATTGACGATGAAGGTACCCGAAAGGCCGGCGCCAAGGTTGGCCATTCCCAGCCCGACCATGTCCACGTTCTCGTCGAAGCGATCGTTGAAACGGGCCGCGTAGGCGCGCGAAGTCGCCGCGCTCTGCGAGAGGATGACCACGAAGCAGGCCATCGCCAGGGGCAGCAGTTTCCAGATCAGCGACAAGCTCCAATCGACCTGCGGCAGGCCGAGCGTCGGCAGGCCGCTGGGTACCGTTCCCAGCGTCTCGAGGTGGGCGCCGAGATCCAGTGCCCAGCTGGCGGCGATGGCAGCCAGCACGGCGATCAATCCGCCGGGGATCTTCTGCGATATCCTCCGGCCACCGACGATGATCACCAGTACCACCAGCGACACGGTGACCGCATGGGGGTTGGTTTCGGCTATCGACCGCAGGTCGTGCACGATCTCCGCGAGGGGATGGTTGCCGGTACCGTGCAGACCCAGCAGGCCGGAGACTTCGAGCAGCGAGACCTGCACGCCGACGCCGGTGAGGAAGCCGGTGAGCACCGTGCGCGAGAGGAAGTCGGCCAGGAAGCCCAGCCGCATCACCCGCGCGAGAAACATGAAGGCCGCCGCCATCAGGGCAATCAGGCTGCACAGCGCCAGCCACTCGTTGGAGCCGCGCACGGCCATGCCGGCGAGACCGGCGGCGACCACGGCCGCCGTCGCCGAATCGGCGTTGACCGAGAGATGCCGCGACGACCCGAAAATGGCGAACAGGCACATCGGGATGAGGATGGTGTACAGCCCGGTGATCACCGGCGTGCCGATGATCTTGGTGTAGCCCATCGTCCCCGGAATCGACAGGGCAGCCAAGGTGAAGCCGGCGAGTATGTCGCGTCCCACGCCTGCCCGGTCGATCGGCAGGATGCCTTGCAGAAGCGGCAGCCGGAAGGTCTGCCTTTCGCTGTCTTGCGCCATGGTCGCCACGCCTCAGTCGGTCATTCCAGCTACTTCTTGCCAGCCGGTCTCGGCCCCTTGCCGGCCTTCTGCTCCGCCTCCGCCGCATGATACTTCTCGGCGATTTCCTTCAGATCCACCCGCGTCGGCGGCAGCTTGAGCCCCATCTCTTCCATGGTGTCGGTGATGATCTGCGAGATGGCGAGGTTGCGGAACCACTTGTGGTTGGCGGGAATGACGTACCAGGGAGCGTCCTTGCTGCTGGTCTTGCTCAGGGCCTCCTCGTAGGCTTCGACATAGTCGGCCCAGAACTCGCGTTCGGAATAGTCGCCCTCGCTGATCTTCCAGTTGCGTGCCGGGTCGTCGAGTCGTTGCTTGAAGCGCGCGAGTTGCTCCTCGGGGCTGATGTGCAGGAAGAACTTGAGGATGCGCGTACCGTTCGCGACGAGCAGCTTCTCGAAATCCTGGATCAGCTCGTAGCGCCCGGACCACACGGGTTTCGGGACCAGCTTGTGTACCCGTACCACGAGGACGTCTTCGTAATGCGAACGGTTGAAGACCACGATCTCGCCCCTGGCCGGAGTGCGTCGATGGGCACGCCAGAGAAAGTCGTGCGCCGCCTCCTCGGCACTCGGCTGCTTGAAACCGAAGACCGAGGTGCCCTGCGGGTTCATGCCGCTGAACAGGTGCCGGACGACGCCATCCTTGCCGGCCGCATCGAGCGCCTGCAGCACGACCAGCAGCGACTGGTTGCCGTCGGCATAGAGCAGGGCCTGCAACTCGGCCATGCGCGTGACGTTCTTCTCGATTTCCGGCAGCGCCTCTTCCGCCGAGGCCTGCCCAGCGGTGTGCGCAGGATCGATGCCGGCCAGCTTGAGCTTCCTGCCGGGGCTGACGAAGAATTGTTTGCGGTAGTCCATGGGTTCTTCTCCTCGCGTGAGTATCAGGTACTGACGGGTGGTGACCTATGCGGCGGGGACGTGCGGTTGCAGCGACTGATTGACCAGCGCGGCGCTCTTCAGGTGACGTGCGGTGCGGTAGCTGGCGAAGCGGTCGTAGATGATGCGGACGCTGCCGAGAATGAACATCCAGGTCGCGATGTACAGCCACACCCAGCCGATCAGCTTCCAGGAAATCGCCGGCACCAGCAGGCCAAAGCCGCACATCAGTGCCGCCGTGAGCTGCGTTCCGGCGATGGCCCCGAGAAGCGGCGCGGCCGGGTAGGGCTGCTGGAAGAACCAGTTCTCGGTACGGGTAATGAACAGCAGCAGCTGGCCGCCGCCCACCAGTTGCAGGAACATCATCGTCTGCAGTTGCGCGTGCGTCGCCAGCCCGAAGGTCGCCTGCAAGTGCGGGTCCGACAGCACCTTGACGCCGAACAGCAGCAGGCCGAACGACTCGGCAATCAGGAAGGCGCCGAGCATCGAGGCCAGGCCGAAGATGCGCGGCAGCTCCCAGCGTACCGGCCGCGGATTCACCGGCGTGTTGTCGTAGGCGATGGTCATCATCGGCAGGTCGTTGAGCAGGGACATGACGACGATCATGATCGCCGTCAGCGGCGAGACGCCAAGGAAGATGGTCGACAGGACGACGACGAACATGATGTCCAGGGTCAGCGCGATGCGATAGGTCAGGTAGCTGTTGATGCGCCCGAAGATGCGCCGCGCCTCGTCGATGGCGCCGTTGATCACCGACAGGCCGGGGCGGTGAGAATCAGCGCCGCGGCACCACGCGCGGCATCGGTGGCCCCCGAAACGGCCGTACCGCAGTCTGCCTGCTTCAATGCCGGCGCGTCATTGACGCCGTCGCCGGTCATCGCCACCAGGTGGCCGCGCGACTGCAGCGCCTTTACGATGGCGTACTTGTGCTCGGGGAAGACGCGGGCGAAACCGTCCGCCCGCTCGATCGAATCGATGATCGCCGGTGGCACGTTGTCCGGATCCATGTCCTTCGGGAAGGCATCCGAAGCCGGGATGATGTGCGTCCCCATGCCGAGCTGACGTGCCGTTTCAATGGCGATGGCGGTATCGTCGCCAGTGATCATCTTCACCCGGACGCCTTTCTCGGCAGCCCTGTCGATCGTTTCCCTGGAATCGTCGCGCGGCGGATCGAACATCGGCAGGATGCCGAGGAACGACCAGCTGGCGCCGCCATCCGCCGAGCGCGCCACGCCCAGGGCGCGCGAGCCCTGCGCTGCCAGCTTGTCCACGGCGGCGTTGACCTTGCCGGCAACATCGGCGGAGGCCCTGGCCAGATCGACGATCGCCTGCGGCGCACCCTTGGCGACCATGAAAGACTTGCCGCTGGCGTCGGTCACCGTCGCCTGGGTGCGCTTGGTGACCGGATCGAAAGGAACGAACTTGCTCAGGGTCCAGCCCTTGAGGACACTCTGATCCTTGAGCGCGGTGATCACCGCGGTGTCGATGGCATCCTTGTCCTCGAGCTTCGACGCCAGCGCCGCCGCCAGGATGCAATCCTGCGGATCGGTGGCGGCGAAGAGCATCGGCTCGCTGAGGCTCAACTGGTTCTTGGTCAGCGTTCCGGTCTTGTCAGAGCAGAGGATATCGACACCGGCCATTTCCTCGATTGCCGAGAGCTTGGAAACGATCGCCTGCTGCTTTGACAGGGCCAGCGCGCCGAGCGCCATGGTGATCGAGAATACCGCCGGCATCGCCACCGGGATCGACGCGACCATCAGCACCAGCACGAACTGCAGGATGCCGAGCGCGTCATCGAGGCCCCAGTCCCTGGCGATCACGATATCGTGATAGACCTTGACGGCGACCATGACCAGGGTCAGGCAGACGGCAACGACGATCAGGAAGTTGCTGATCTGGAACATTGCCTTCTGCGCGTGACTGACCGCACCGGCGCCGGCGACGAGCTTGGCGGTGCGGCCAAAGAACGTGTTCGCCCCGGTGGCGATGACCACCGCTTCCATCTCGCCCTGCTTGACGACGCTGCCCGAGTAAGCCTCGTCGCCGACCTGCTTCCTGGCCGGCAGCGACTCGCCGGTGAGCGCCGCCTGGTCGATCGAGGCGAAGTCCCCACTCGTCAGGCGCAGGTCCGCCGGCACGATCACGCCAAGGCGGATCCTGACCATGTCGCCGGGTACGAGGGTCGACGCCTGCACCGTGCTCCACGTGCCGTCGCGCAGCACCGTCGCCTCGGGTGCCAGACCCGCCTTCAGGGCGGCCAGCGCGTTCGAGGCCTTGCGGTCCTGCCAGTATTCCAGCGCGGCGTTGAACAGCAGCAGGGAGCCGATGATGACGAAGTCGTCCCAGTGGCCGAGCAGCGCGGAGACCAGCGCCGCCGCTTCGATGACATAGGCCATCGAACCGGTGAAGTAGCCGAGAATCTGCTCGCCGAGACTCATTTCCTTTTCGACGATCGCGTTGGGACCGTACCGGGCCGCGCGCTGCTGAACTTCGGCAGCGCTCAGGCCCTGCTCGGGCTTGACAGAGAGTGTCGACAAGACCTGCTCGACCGGGATCTTCTCGAGATCTGGTCCGCTGCCAGCTGGAGTCCCTGCCTGCGTGCTCGTATTGGCCATATGCACCTCCGGGTTCGAGGGAAATAATGGGATTGAAACACCAAGACAGCCACTTCGGACAGCTCCGTCGGCCTGGTGGATTCGGCACGAGGTGCTCCGATCCAGTCCACAATCCGTTTGCCCGGCGCAACGCAGTCAGAAATTCAGCGCAACAACCGCGCACGACAGACGAGCGGCGTACAGCAACGGCATTGACCAGCCCTGCAGTCCCTTAGTGGCGCGATGATAGCAAAGAGATTTACTTGGCGGTTACCCCAGGCGCCTCGACAAGCTCGATCCTGGCCCTGGCCTTCAGATCATCGAGTTGCTTCTTCAGGTTCTGCTGTTGCAGATATTGGGTTAGCGCGGCCTTTACTTCTTCGAGGGGAGGGGCTTCTATGGGCCTGGAATCTTCCAGAAGAATGACGTGATAGCCGTACTGGGTCTTCACCGGTTGTTGCGTGAATGCGCCCTTTTCCAGCTTGCTGACGGCGCTGCTGAACTCCGGCACCATCCTGCTCACGTCGAACCAGCCGAGATCGCCGCCGCGGACCCTGGAACCGGCATCTCTGGATTTTTCCATGGCCAGCTTCTCGAACGATCCCGGATCTTTCTTCAGTTGGGCAATGATCTCCCGGGCTTCGGCCTCGGTCTCGACGAGGATGTGGCGCGCCTTGTATTCGCTGCCGGTGACCGTGGCCTTGATGCGCTCGTATTCGGCCTTCAGCATGTCGTCACTGACTGGATTGTTCTTGATGAAATCCTGTACATAGGCCTCGGCCAGAACCGATTGCCGGAGGACATCGAGCTGCTCGGTGACTGCAGGCAACTTGTCCAACCCTTTCTTCACCGCATCCTCGGCGATCAGCGTTTGCATGGCCAGCTTGTCAATGATGCTTTTCCTGACTTCCGGGGTGTCCGCTTCGCCATCGCTGGCACCGTGCTCGATGATCATGTCGACCCGGCTCTTGTTGATGGCCGTGCCGTTGACGATCGCCACGACCGCTTCCTTCGTCCTCGGCGGTGCAGCGGATTTTTGATCGGAGTCGCAGGCGCTGATAACCAGCAGCGAAGCCGCGCTGGCCAGAAGAAGTCGGGATTTGATGAATTTCATTGATGCTTCCATGGGATACGTTTGCCGCGCCGCAAAGACGAGGCTGATCTGGAAACGGGGAACGGGGCTCGGATTGCCCCGTGCGCTTGCGTCACTCGAAACTGAAGATCTTCTTCCAGTCCTTCTTCATGCTGATGACTGTCCAGCCCTTCTTTTGCGCCTCGTCATAAAGGGCCTGCGTGAAGGCGCCGACCGTGGTCGCCGGTAGCCCTTGTGCCGGACCATAGGCGTATTCGCGCGTGGCGTCGTCGTGGAGCACCAGCATGGAAAGGCGCGCGCCATCGCCGGCCTTGGTGTATTCGAGCATCTGCTGGTCGCCGGTCGAGTTGCCCACCGCCATCATCGGCCGGCGGCCGATCATCAGGTGGATGCCCTCGGGTTTGCCGGCGTTGTTGTTGTTGAGCAGCAGCTTGGCTTCCTTGGTCAGGAAGGGCTTGCCGTCCTTGGCGTAGCCATACTTGGTGCCGCTGGCGGTGCCGACCACCTGTTCCGGCGGAATGCCGTAGACCTGCTCGGCGTACTGGCGCACGAAGTCCTGGCCGCCGCCGGTGACGATCCAGGTCTTGTAGCCGTTGTCGCGAAGATACTTGAGCACTTCCTGCATCGGCAGGTACGTGAGTTCCGTATAGGGCTTCTTCCAGCGCGGATCCCTGGCTTCGGCAAGCCACCTCTTCACCGCGCCTTGAAAGGCCTCTACCGGCATGCCGGTCAGCGTGGCGGCGGCGAGTTTCTCGAGGTCGGCCGGCGTCAGCTTGGCGATGGCTGCATGATCACCTTTGAGTATCTCGAGAACGGTCGAAAACGGGCCGACTTTGGCCAGCTCGGGCCTGGCTTTGACCAGTGCCGGGACGCTTTCCAGGATGTACATCACCTGCGAGTACATCGGGTGCTCGACCCACAGTGTGCCGTCCTGGTCGAAGGTGGCGATGCGCTCGGCCGGCGGCACGAACTTCGGGCCGCCCTGCGTGGTGGTATCGGTTACAAAAGCACTGATCGCCTGCTTGGCGGCGCCGTCGTTCCAGGACGGCAGCGGGTCGGTCTGCGCCTGCGCGCCGGATGCAAGCAGCACGCACAGCGCCAGGACCCGCAAGAATCTGGAAAAAAGCGGGAGTCTCGGCATGGCTGTTCTCCTGTTGAACGGAATACAGGACGGTCGAGCAGCATTTCAGAAAAGCGGCTCGGCGGCGTTAATCACCCAAAAAAAAAAAAACGGGCAACCCTTTCAGGCCGCCCGCCATATTACTTCACACTACACAATCTGAGCTCTAGGGTGCCCTGCTACTCGCCCGCGTGGCTGATGTGTTTCGCAGACCTCATCGCCTCGATCACCTGATCCAGGTTGTAGCTCGCCGGAGTCTGCAGCGACGGGAAGGTCCTGTACGTCTCGAGTTCCTTCAGCCACAGCAGCTGCCCGATCGGCAGCAGGTTCCAGTCATAGATATACGCCGTGCTCGGCGCGGCCAGTGCACCACCGTAGCCGAGGAGAGTTTTCTGATCCTCCGCGACCGCTTGCTCGAACGGGTCCCGCTTGATGTTGTTGACCTGGGTCCAGTGATAGGTAACCGTTCCCGTCAGCCCGCCTGTCGCGGAAGAAGGCGCCATCGTGTAGTAGAACTTCCAGTTCTTGTAGCGCACTGCCGATGGGTGTTGGCCGGTGTAGTAGAAGAAGGTGTCGCGAGCGGAGTCGCCCTTGCCTTCCAGGTAATCCCGCTGATCGACGCCATCGAGGGTGGTCTTGACGATGCCGGGGTACGTGCCCGCCTCGATCTGCTTCTTCAGCCCATCACCCGATGGCCCGCCGGCGATATTGACGAAGGTGGGCACCCAGTCCAGAGCCGAGAATATCTGGTCCGGATTCGTGCCGGCCTTGACGTGCCCCGGCCAGCGAACGAGCAGCGGCGCCCGCATGCCGCCTTCCCAGGTGGTGAGCTTGCCGCCCCTGAAGGGCGTGACGCCGCCGTCCGGGTAGGTGATCGCCTCGGCACCGTTATCGGTAGTGAAGACGACGATGGTGTTGTCGAGCTGGCCCATGTCCTCGAGCTTTTTCAGCACGTAGCCGATGTTGTCGTCCATCTGCTTCATGCCGGCTTCGTTGATACCCCAGTCCTTGCCGCCCTTCTCGCCCAGCATGTCCATGTACTTGTCCGAGAGCATCGTCGTGACGTGCATGCGCGCCGGGTTGTACCAGACGAAGAACGGCTTGCCGGTTTTCTTGGGGTCGTTGCGGTCGAGGTAGTCGATGACCTTGGCGGAGATTTCCTCGTCCACGGTCTTCGAACGTTCCAGCGTCAGCGGCCCTTCGTCCTTGCAGGACTGGTTTGTCTCGGTGCCGTCCGAAGAAGTACACGCAATGACCGGTCGTGGCGGGGTCATACAGAGCGTGGTCATCGGATCCACGGCCCCGGCAACCTCTTGGAGACCCTTGACCGGGGTATTCCTGCAGGGCGGAACAACGCCCTGCACGGTCGGCGACTTGTTGATGTCGGGGAAGCTCACGCCCTGCATGGCGTCGAGGTGATACAGGTAGCCCCAGAACTCCTGGAAGCCGTGTGCCGTTGGCAGCGACGCAGCTTTATCGCCGAGGTGGTTCTTGCCGAACTCGCCGGTGTTGTAGCCGAGATCCAGCAGGAATTTTGCCAGCGCGGGCGTGCCCGGCAACAGCGAACTTGTGGCACCCGGAAGCTGCGGCATGACCATGCCCGCCCGCAACGGATGCATGCCGGTGAAGAAGGCGGTGCGACCGGCCGTGCAGCTCTGCTCGGCGTAATAGGTCATGAATCTCGCACCTTCCTTGCCGATGCGATCGATGTTCGGCGTTTCGCCTACCATCAGGCCCTGATGGTAGGCTCCCACGTTCATGATGCCAATGTCGTCACCCATGATGAACAGGATATTGGGCCTGTTGGCACTGGCAGTCCCGCCGGAAGCCGCGCTGGCAGTCCCGCCAGGAGCCGCGCTGGCAGTCCCGCCAGGAGCCGCGCCGGGGGTCGCGCCGGGGGTCGTGGACGCGGCGAAGGCCGACCCGGCACAAAACGCCAGCGCGGCGGAAAGTGCCAGGAATCGGGATCGGAACGTCGAGATACGCTTCATTCATTTTCTCCTTGATCGTCCTGCTTCAAAAGAATTGTCGCGGGCAGCGGCAGCGGACACCGGAGCCGGGAATGGCGGTCAGGAACCGATTTCCGCCGTACGCTGCGCCGCCAATCGCCACCTGCCCTGCTGCCGCGCCGCAGTCTCTCCAGCCGCAGTTCAAGCACCGTCTGCATGATCAGGGCATGACACGAAAATACCAAGAGATTCGGCGCGTCCGCACCTTTCTACAGCAATACGGCGCGCTGCAAACGCGCGCAGCAGACAAATGAGTCAGCAAAGCATACCTGCTGGACCGCCGCAGGCCAGAAGACGTGTCGCCCCCGTCGACCGGCAGATCCGGAGCGCTGTCAGCTGCCGGCCGGCGCGGCCTTGAGCGCCGCCTGCAACTTCGCTTCGTCCTCGTGCGACAACGTGGTCTCGATGACCTTGCCGCCGGTGCCCTGCAAGGCTGCCAGAAGTCTGTCGGGATTCGCCTGACGGGCCAGCACGAAGAGAACCGAGCTGCCGTTCTGGAAAGTCGCCGCGAGTTCCTTCAGGAAGTCGTCGTCGACGCCTGCGCCCGCCAGCGCGCCTCTGACCGCGCCGCCGCGTGCGTCGCTGGCCATGCCGAGCACCGGGTCCATCACCACCGCCCCGACCAGCGTGTTCCAGAAGCCCCTGCGCGCGTCGACCGCGGCGGCCGGCTTGTACATCTGCAGCAGCGTCACTTCGCCCTGGTCGTCCTTGACGGCAACGAGGGCTTCCTCGATATCGATGAGATGGTCCTGCTGCAGCTTGCGCAACCTGGTGCGGACCTCTTCGGCCCTGAACTGGTCATCGTAGGCAATTACCACGAGCTTGCTCATGAAACGTTCTCCTAGCTTGGTTGAGTCACAGTGATCGGAGCACTTGCGCCGCCGGCATCGTGGCACCCTGGCAAGCGCCTGACATTCGCGGGCGGCGGCCTCAGTCTTTTCCTTCTTCGAAGGGAATCCGTGCCTCTTCCTCGAAGCGCGCTTTGCGCTTGCGGCCGAAGACCCAGATCACGATGCCTGCGAAGGCAGCGATCAGCAGCCAGTGATAGACGCTCAGATCCATTTTCATTCTCCTCGTCACGCTGCCCCGGGCGTGTCGCCCGGGGCGCGTTTGCCGGCCACCGGGCGCGTCAGCCGGCGGTCGGTGCCTTGGCAGTGCTGAGGACTGCCTGCAGCTTTTCTTCCTCTTCGTGGGTCAACGATGTCTTGATGACCTTGCCGCCGGTACCCTGCAACTCGGCGAGCACCTTGTCTGGCGTCGCCTTGCGCACCAGTACGAAGAGCACCGACGTACCGTTCTTGAACGACGCGGCGAGGTTCTTCATGAAGTCGTCGTTGATGCCGACGTCGGTCAGGGCGCCGCTGACCGCGCCAGCGCTTGCACCGACGGCCATGCCGAGCAGCGGACTCATGAAGATCAGGCCGATCAGGGCGCCCCAGAAGCCACCGCTCAAGGCTCCCGCCGCGGCCAGCTTGTACATCTGATGCAATTTGACTTTGCCCTGGTCATCCTTGACGGCGACCACCGCGTCTTCAAGATCGATCAGGTATTCCTGCTGCATCTTGCGCAGCATGGTGCGGACTTCTTCTGCCTTGAACTGGTCTTCGTAGGCGATGACTACCAGATTGCTCATCAACAATTCTCCTATGCTGCGGGTGGCTTGCGGCAGTTGCGGAGCGCCGGCCCGTCGCGGGTCGCGGCGCCATTGCAACGACTTACATCTTCTTCTCGATCTTGTGCATTTCGCTCTTGGCTTCCGTCTTGACCTTGGCCATGGCGCCTTTCAGTTTCTGCCAGAAGCTGGCTTGCGGTTCCTTCGCGCATTCCTCGCCAACGATCGGAATGACTTGTTCCGTGCCTTCGATGTCGATCATCGATGCTTCGGGCTTGCCGCCCTTCGCGTAGGCCGTCGCCGCATAGACGACCTGCGGCTTGAACTGGTCGTCGACGGCGACGAAGTCCGCACAGGTCCACTTGGCCACCGGCTTCTTGCTGTCGGCAGCCATCGCGGAAGTTGCGGCAGCGAGGACGAGCAGCGGTACGGCGACTTGCTTGAGCTTCATTGCATATTCTCCTTGCCTGAACGAGAGGGATGCGGAAACCGAACAGCGCTGCGCCAGACTGGCGCCTTCATGGCAAACCCCTGCGCAGGGCAGTGTCTCCGAGTCCGACATTCTACATCAGCGCAGCGCGCAAGCAGAAGCGCGTGAACGGACAGTTCGCCGCTTCGCACGGGGCAGGACATCAGCGGCAGCGGGTGTCGGCAGGGCACCCGTACCGGCAAGCAGCCACGGCGGGCGAAGGAATGCCTGAAAATGCTATATTCCCCTTCGCCACACCGACATGACCCACAGCACAACTGGATGATTGACATGAAAACAGTTCATTACTTTCTCCTCGGGGTTTTCGTCGCGGCGACCGCCGCGGCGCAACCGATCTACGAAACGCAGGGCAAGGACGGCCCCGTCTTTTCGGACCTGCCGGGCCAGGGCAGGGACGTGCCGAGCCCCGGGACGACCGAGCTAACGCTGCCGCCGATCAACGTCAGCAGCCCGCCGCCCGCTGCACCTCCGGCCGAGTCCGCGCCGGCGGCTGCCGCCGCACCCTACCAGTCCCTGAGCATCAGCCAGCCAGAGGGCGGAGGAACGATCCATTCCAATACCGGCCAGTTCACCGTCCAGGTGGCCGTCGATCCAGCGCTTCGGGTCGCCCGGGGCGATGTCGTTATGGTCAGCCTCGACGGCCAGGAACTCGCGGCCAAACGCACGACGACGCAGTTCGATATCAGCCCCGCCGAATGGCAGATGGCCGCCGTCGATAGTGTCGAGCATCAGTTGCAGATCGCCGTGGTCGACCGTAGCGGCGTTGTTCTGATCAGCTCCGAGCCGGTGCGCTTCTACGTGCATCGCGCGACACGCGGACGCTGATTGACCGACAACGCGGCAGGAACCCCAGACCCGCATCTTCCGGAAACCAGCATGGACCAGAGCCTTCCCGCGTCTTTCTCGTCGTTGCTGGGCACTGCCAGCCTCGTCGAACTGTCGGCAACGACAGCCACCAGCTTCGCCCTGATTGCTGCTGCCGAAATCGGCGACAAGAGCCAGCTGGTGTGCATGACCCTGGCTTCCCGCCACCGGCCGGCGCCGGTGATGCTCGGCGCGCTGACCGCCTTCGCCTTGCTGAACACCCTGGCGGTCGTGTTCGGCGTGGCAATTGCCAACTGGCTGCCGCAATACGTGGTCGGCGCGGTGGTCGCCATCCTGTTCGCCCTCTTCGGCATCCATGCCCTGCGCGCCAAGGACGATGAAGACGACGAAGAAGTCGAGGAGAAAAGCGGCCATGGCATCTTCTTCACCACCTTCGTGCTGCTGACGGTCGCCGAGTTCGGCGACAAGACGCAACTCGCTGTCGTTGCCCTGAGCAGCACGCACGTTGCAGCCGCAGTCTGGCTCGGCGCGACCGCGGCACTCGCCGTCACATCGGCGCTGGGAATCCTGGCTGGTCGCACCATCCTGCAGAAGATCCCGATCGCCCTGCTGCACCGGATCAGCGGCGCATTCTTCCTGATCCTGGCGCTGCTCGCCGCGTGGCAGGCGTACGCGGCATACAGCGGGACGTAGCACGGGCGACGCGTGGCTGTCCGTTTCAGGCCTGTTCGCCCGGTAGCCTGCTTCCTGCGCCGCAACTGACCGGCCCGCCGGAAAGGATGATCCGGATTCCCGATCACTCGTAGCCGCCGCGCACCTTGCCGCGAAACACCCAGTACACGCCGATGGTGTAGATGGCGACCACCGGCAGCACCACCACGCCGCCATAGAACAGGAAGCGCAGCGAGGCGTCCGGTGCGGCGGCGTTGCCGACGGTGATGGCATAGGGCACCATGTATGGCCAGAACATCACCCCCAGCGTCAGGAACGCGGCCACGAAGAACAGCGCGGTGCAGGCGAACGGCCAGGCATCGCGCCGTACGCGCGCGCCCCATGCCGCCGCCAGCAATGCCGCCACGCCGAGCAGCGGGAAGACCCAGCCCCAGGCGCGATCGGCCAGGTGGCCCTCCGCCACGGCAGCGTTATCGACACCAAGCACGATCGCGAAGGCCGCGGCGATGATCACGAAGACGATGGCCACCAGCCAGCCGATGCGCGCATAGGCCCAGTCGCGCAGCGCGCCGTCGCTTTTCAGGACCAGCCAGCCGGCGCCGAGCAGTGCGTAGCCGAAAACCAGGCCGATGCCGGTAAGCACCGCGAACGGGTGCAGCCAGTCGAACGAGCCGCCACTGTACTGGCCGTCGGCCACCGCGATGCCGCGCATCATGGCACCCACCGCCGCACCCTGCACGAAGGCAACGACGATCGAGCCGATGCAGAAGCCCCCGTCCCACAGCCAGCGCAGGCGCTGGCTGCGGTAGCGGAACTCGAAGGCGACGCCACGGAAGATCAGGCCGAGGAGCAGGAGCAGCACCGGGATGTAGAAGGCGCCCAGAAACACCGCATAGACCGTCGGGAAGGTGGCGAAAAGCCCGGCGCCGACGATCACCAGCCAGGTCTCGTTGCCGTCCCAGAACGGCGCGATGCTGTTCATCATCGACACGCGCCTGGCTTCGTCGGCGGTGCTGCCGAAGAGAATCCCGACGCCGAGGTCGAAGCCGTCCAGGATCACATAGACGATGATCGCCAGGGCGATCACCCCGGCCCAGAACAGCGCCAGGTCGCTGGCCTGCAACTCGCTCATGGTACTGGTCCCCCCTGCGGCCGGTGACGGTATCGGCATCGCCGGCAAAGGCCAGCGGCCGGCTGCCGGTGGCGCCGCCAACAGGCCCCGACTCCGCGTCCGGGCCCGGGCCGTCACGCAACAGGCAGTAGATGTAGTACAGCCCGAAGCTGTATACCAGCGCATAGACCAGCACGTAGCCGGCCAGCGAGAAGGCCACGTCGCCGGTGCTCAACGACGGGGTGACCGCGTCCCTGGTACGCAGCAAGCCATAGACCACCCAGGGCTGACGGCCCACTTCGGCGGTGAACCAGCCGGTGAGCACGGCAAGGAAACCGGTCGGAAACGACAGGTAGGTGCACCACAGGTACCAGCGCTTCGTCTCGAGCTGGCCACGCCAGCGCAGAAAGTTGCCGAACCACGAGACCGCCAGCATCACCAGCCCCATGCCGACCATGATGCGAAAGGCGAAGAAGGGGATCACTACCGGCGGTCGATCCTCCCTCGGGAACGATTCGAGGCCAAGCTCGGCCGAGGTCCAGTTGCCCGAGGCGATCATGCTGCCCAGCCTGGGCACGGTGATCGCCAACAGGTTGCGCTGATTGGCCTCGTCGGGCCAGGCGATCAGCACCTCGCTGGCCGGCTGCTCATTCTTCCAGCGTGCTTCGATGGCCGCGAACTTGGCCGGCTGGTGCTGCAGCACATACAGCCCCGTCAGATGGCCGAAGAACAGCTGCACCGGGATCAGCAGCGCCACCAGACCCAGCCCCCAATGCAGCATCACCCGGCCTTCGTCGCGGTGCACATTGCGCAAGGTGTACCACGCACCGGTGGCGGCCACGCACATCGCACTGGTCAGGAAGGCGGCCAGCAGCATGTGCGGCCAGCGCACCATCTGCACCGGGCCGAGCACGATCTGCATCCAGTCGGCGGGAACGATCTTGCCGTCGACGATTTCGTGACCCAGCGGCACCTGCATCCAGCTGTTGTTGGCCAGGATCCAGAACGACGAGAACATGGTGCCCAGCGAAACCATGCAGCAGGCGAAGAAGTAGAAGCGCGGCGAAACCCGCTCGCGGCCGAGCAGCATGACGCCGAAGAAGGTGGCTTCGAGCAGGAAGGCAGTGAAACCTTCGTAGCCGAGCAGCGGCCCCTGGATTGCGCCGGTCTTCGCGGCCAGCACGCTCCAGTTGGTGCCGAACTGGAAGGCCATGACGATGCCGGTGACGACGCCCATGCCGAAGGAAACGGCGAAGACCTTGAGCCAGAAGTCGAAGACTCGCCGGTACAGGGCATTGCCGGTGAACAGGCGCGCGCCTTCGATGGTCGCCAGCCACGCCGCCAGGCCGATGGTGAAGGCCGGGAAAATGATGTGGAAGCTAATGACAAACGCGAACTGGATGCGCGACAGGATAACGGGATCGAGTTCCATGGCGGCTTCCTTGCTAAAGGCCGGGACTTCCTTGCATGATGCCGCCCTCGGCGAAAATGGTGGTCGCCGCGGAATAGCTGGCGCCCTCGCCCTGCCTTTTCATCTGGCGCGCGGCCAGCCGGGCGCGTTGCCGATGCGGAACACGTGACGAGGGCTCAGAACATCAGGCGCGCCAGCAACTGTCCGGAGGTCGCGACAACGCCGGCGCGGAGAGTCGCCGTCTCGGGAAGTTCGCCGACGTCTACCCTGTTCCAGACCAGCATGAGCGCCGCGGCGGCCATCATCACCACCTCGATCACGACCGCCATGCCGACGGGGCTCATGGCGCCTGGCAATGCCCGGCAACTCTCGCTTGCAAAGCGCATCGGGGACGCCGCGCTACTTGCCGACGTTGCCGCGGATCAGGTTCTCGAACGAGAACAGCTCGTCCCATTCTTCCTGGCTCAGCAACTTGCGCTCGTTGACGACGATTTGCTGCAGGGACTTGCCGGTTTCGTAGCCCTCGCGCGCGATTTCAGCGCACTGCTTGTAACCCAGCGGCTGCTTCAGCAGCGTAACGATGCCCAGCGAGTTGAGGACCATGTCGCGCGAATGCTCGGCGTTGGCGGTGATTCCCCGGACACAGTTCACGCGCAGGCTGGTGACCGCGTTCTCCATCGTGAAAATCGACGTGAACAGCGCGAAGGTGATCACCGGCTCCATGACGTTGAGTTGCAGTTGACCAGCCGAAGCGGCCAGCGTGACGGTCAGGTCGAGCCCGATGACCAGAAAATTGGTCTGGTTCACGACCTCCGGAATAACCGGATTGACCTTGCCCGGCATGATCGACGAACCCGGCTGCATCTGCGGCAGGTTGATCTCGTTCAGTCCACAGCGCGGACCCGAGGCGAGAAGACGGATGTCATTGCAGATCTTGGTCAGCTTCGCCGAGGTGCGCTTGAGGACGCCGGACAACTGCACGTAGGCGCCGGTGTCCGAAGTTGCCTCGACCAGGTCGCCGGCGAGGATCAGCTTGACTCCGGTGAGATCCGACAGGCAGCGGGTGACCATTTCGGGATAGCCCGAGGCAGCGGTCACCGACGTACCGATCGCCGTAGCGCCGAGATTGACCTCGTGCAACAACTGGCGCACGTCGGCGAGACGGTGCACTTCCTCACCCATGGTCGTACCCCAACCGTGGAATTCCTGCCCGAGCGACATCGGCACGGCATCCTGCAGGTGCGTACGTCCCATCTTGAGGACGCCCTCGAACTCCTTGCCCTTGGCGTGGAAAGCGTCCTCCAGGCGACGCAGCGCGTCCATGTAGCTGGTCAGACGCAGGATCAGTGCCAGCCGGAACGCGGTCGGATAGACGTCGTTCGTCGATTGCCCGCAGTTGACGTGGTCATTGGGGTTGACGAACTCGTACTCGCCCTTCTGGTGGCCGAGGCTCTCGAGCGCCAGGTTGGCGATCACCTCGTTGGCGTTCATGTTCGTCGAGGTGCCGGCGCCACCCTGGATGAAGTCGGTCACGAACTGGTCGTCCATCTCGCCCGCGATCAGCCGGTCACAGGCACCGATGATCGCATCGGCGATCCTGGCATCGATGACGCCAAGATTGCGATTGGTCAGCGCAGCCGCTTTCTTGACGTAGCCGAATGCCTTCACGAAGAACGGTTCAGCCGACATCGGGATGCCGGTGATGTGGAAATTCTGCATCCCGCGCATCGTCTGCACGCCGTAGTAGGCGTCGTCCGGCAGTTCCTTCTCGCCCAGGAAATCCTTTTCGATTCGTGCCATTGCAGTTCCTTTCGCTTGCGTGAGAGGCGACTGCCACAGCAGCTCGACAGTCGTGTTGGAGAAAAACGGTCCGGATCCTTAGTTCTACTTTGTCAGATTTGTTTCACATCATCGGGTTGGGTCGTGTGATAAAATGTGAACTGTTGTGATTCTTCAATATATTCATGGAGTTGTAAATGACAATGTCAACTCCAATACACGGATAGCATTTCTGCGCTGGTCAGTTCGGCACTGGCGCACTTCGATTCCCACTTCGCGCCGTATCTTCGTTGCTTTCAGAGCCGCACACGCTCCGTGGAGAACGCGGCGCGCCAGTATCTGCATGGCCTGTTCCAAAGTTCGCGCCGCAACATGGAATGTATGGCCGAAACCGTGGCCGAGAGCGGCTACCAGCAGCTGCATCACATGCTGAGTGAATCGCATTGGGATCGCCGTGAGGTGCGACGGCAACTGGTCGCCGATGCCAATGATCATTTTGGCTATGCCAGTGGCTTGCTCATCGACGAGAGTGGCTTTGCCAAGAAGGGCGAGCTGTCGGCAGGGGTCGCCCGGCAGTGGAACGGGCGCCTCGGCAAGACCGATAACTGCCAGGTCGGTGTGTTTGCAGCCGTTGCGCGCGACGGCGTGGCCTCGCTGGTGGATACCGAGCTGTATCTGCCGAGCGCGTGGAGCAACGACGCTGCTCGCTGCGAGGCCGCCGGGGTGCCAGAGGATAGACGGGCGTTCCGCACAAAGGGCGAGATCGCGCTGGAACTGGTGCGGCGCTTGCGACGGGACGGCCTGCGCTTCTCCTTCGTGGCTTTCGATGGCGGTTACGGGCATCTGCCTTGGCTCCTCCGGGAACTGGACGGTGAGAGGGAAACCTTCCTGGCCGAGGTTCATTCGGATCAGGCCATCTTTCTCGACGACCCGGCGCCTGCGATACCGGATAGCGGCTCTTCGAAGGGTCGAGCGCCCAGCCGACTGCGCACCGACGCCTCTCCAGCGTCGGTGGCTGCTTGGGCGGCCGCTCAGCCGGCAGCGCAATGGCGCCGGTTGTCGATCAGGGGCGGTGAGAAAGGCGAAGTGATCGCCGATTACCTCACCCAACGGGTCTGGGTATGGGACGGCAAGTCGCCTTCGGCGCATCGCTGGCACCTTCTGGTCCGCCGGGAAATGGACGGGACGACACTCAAGTTCTGTTTGTCCAATACCAAGCCTGGCGCTTCCTTGCGCCGTCTCGCGGAAATGCAAGCCGCGCGCCATTTCGTCGAGCGCTCCTTCGAGGATGCCAAGAGTGCTTGCGGCATGGCCGACTATCAGGTGCGGCGCTGGCAGGCGTGGCACCATCACATGGCGCTGGTAATGATCGCGACAATGTTCCTCGCCAAAGAGCGACTGGCACATCGCGATACTGCCGATCTGCTCTCCTGTCGCGATCTGGTCGAGATTATGCGCCACAAGCTACCCCTGAAAATCGTCACCGACGAAGACTTGGCTGCGTCCATCGCCAATAGGCATACACGGCGACGCCGCGCCATGGATTCAGCCTACCGACGACAACAAGAAATGCATTCCGCATCAAACTGCAATGCAATCTGACAAAGTAGAATTAGGAACTGGCTTGCCAGGACACGCCTGCTGCAAGCTTACGTCACATTCCGGCCCCTGACCCCGCTGGAGTCCGCCCGCCACTGCTCCGCGTCGATTCCAGTCGATGGCTGCTGCGGGCACTGAAGTGTGGCAGCCTGCCAATCAGCGAAACGGATTCCTCACGACGAGCCGCTGTTCGATGAGCAGTTCGTGCTGCATGTCTTCGGACCAGAGGATCGAGCCGCCGGCGAGCAAGGCGGAAGCAACGATCATCGCATCGAAAATCGACAATCGGCGGCGTTGCGCAATCTCCAGACCCAATGCGTGCGACTCTTCCGTCAGCGGGTGGACACGCAAGAGTTTCCGGACCGTCTCCAGTACCTCGCTGATCTCGGCAAGCGACATCCCGAGCTTTCGCGAGGCCACTGCCGCGAACTCGTTGAGAACCTGCACGCTGATGACGCCACCCGCCTGAATTATCTCCTCGGCTCGCTGTGCTTTCACTTCGTCGGATGAAAGCAGATACAGCAGCACGTTGGTATCGACAAAGTGCTCAGCTTCGCCCACTGGCTTCGAGCCGGTCGAACTTGAAGTCGGCGGGCAAGCGGCCCCGGAATTTCCGGAGGCGCGCGAGGAGTTCGGCAACGTCGTCTTTCCTGGCAATCGCGCAAGCCCGCGGACCAGCCACCTCAATCTCGATCTCGTCGCCCTCTTTCAGACTCATGGCCTCGACAACGGCGGCGGGAATCCGAACCGCGAGGCTATTGCCCCATTTGCCGACCTGCATGACGTACCTCACTGAGCAATGCTATACATCTCTGATTGTATATCCACATGGGACCTGAAGACGCTGTCGGTTGATCCATGCAGACCGGCAGAAGGCTTCAGGAGGGCACGGCCGACGCGGGAGTCGCCGGCGCCACCCGATTACCGGGTCAGCGCCATGAACAACTCCGGCAAGCGCTCCGGCAGCCGCGCGATGTTGTCGATCACCGTGTACCGCCGGCCAAAGATATCGCCGACGTAGTCGTCGGCCCTGCGGTCGAGGTTGATGCAGTAGGTGAAGATGCCCTGCTGGTCGAGTTCCTCGACCGACTTGCGGGCGTCTTCGATGAGCAGGCGCTCGTCATGGACGTCGACGTCGGCAGGCTGGCCGTCGGTGAGCACCAGCAGGAGTTTCTTGTCGGCCGTCTGCGCCGCCAGGTAGTGCGCGGCGTGGCGCATGGCGGCGCCCATGCGGGTCGAGTAGCCCGCCTGCATCGCCGCCAGGCGGGCTTTGACGGCGTCGTTCCAGCGTTCGCTGTAGCCCTTGAGGTGCAGGTAGCGGACGTCGTGGCGGCTGTCGGAGTGGAAGCCGGCGATGGCGAAGGGATCGCCGAGCTGCTCGATCGACCAGGCAAGCAGGGACACCGCTTCCTGACTCAGTTCGAGAATGCTCTGCTCGCCGCCGCTGGCGGCGACCTCGACCTTGTCGGCCAGCGACTGCGAGAGGTCGAGCAGGACCAGCACCGACAGGTTGCGGCCGTTGGTACGATGGCTCATGTTGATGCGTGGATCGGGACTGGCACCGCTCTTGAAGTCGATCAGCGAGCGCAGCGCGACGTCGAGGTCGAGCTCGCTGCCGTCTTCCTGGTAACGTATGCGCAGCTTGTCCTGCGGTTTGAGGATATCCAGCAACCGTTTGAGGCGGCTGGCCAGCGCGGCATGTTTTTCCAGCACACGGTCGATATCAGCGGCATCGCCTGCCGGATGCAACGACTCGTAGAGGCTGACCCAGTCCGGCCGATAGCTCTGGCTCTGGTAGTCCCACTCCGGGTAGTGGCGCGGCGGCAGGCGGTCGCCGTCGGCCGGCGCTTCCATCGGACGCTGCTCGTCGAACATTTCCTCGTCGTCACTGAGTTCGTGGAATCGCCAGAGGTGGCGGTTGTCGTCGCGATAGCTGACCTCGGTATCGGCGAAATGGACGTCGGCCAACTGGTCGCTCTGGCGGCGGGTACGCGCGATATAGGCAAGCGCCAGAGCGGCTATTTCTTCGCTGCTGGAGTTACCCTGCGCCATCGTGTCGTGAAAATGACGAACGAATTTCAGCAGTTCGGCGTCGTGGTAGCCATGCTCGGCGTCGAGCAGTGCGCGCGAAAACATCGTCAGGCGATGGCGCAGGCAGGAAGTGGTTTCCGGGTCGCAGGCGCCTTCCAGCGGCGCCGGGTGCAGGGCGAGAAAGATCCGCCGCAGCCCGGGGTAGGCGCGCATGGCCAGTGTCTCGATGCGGCTGTCTTCGAAGACCTCGATGGCCATACGCTGCATCGGACTGCAGTTGTCGGCAAACATCGGCATGCTCCAGCGGCGATGCGCCGCGATGTGGGCCAGGGTCGCGCGGTAGCGGTTGATGCCGGAAACCCCGGCGACGTCGTCGAGGACGTCGGGCAGGCGCATCCCGGAGGCGTCGTAGTAGGGAACGGGCCGGGGCAATTGCTCGATGTCGGTCGGGTAGGGCACCAGTTGCGCGCTGTCGCCCCACAGCCCGCGCAGGTAGATGTCGAGCAGGCGCTCGTTGTCGACCAGCAGCGTGCCGTGACGCTCGCGCTGCAACACGGCGCGGCTGTCCGCCGACTGCAGACCGAAATACTCGCGCTGCCGCTCGGGATGGTTGGGGTAGTTGCGGATGCCGTAGTCGACCCACTTGTGCAGCCCGGAAATCGACAGCTTGTCGAGAAGCGCCGGCGCCTGGGCAAGAAAATCGGGCAGGCCCGGGCTGGCGAAAGTCTGCTGGATGCCGTGAATCGAACCGGTGGTGCGCGCCGTGAAATCATCGATCAGATCGAGGTAGCGCTGCATCTGCGGACCGGAAGGGAGGCGCCGGGCGACCGCCGCCAGGGTCTGCAGGAAGGGCGTTATGGCCCTGGCGTTCGGCGATTTGCAGAGTGCGTGCATGGTCGCGGAGATCGCCGGCAGGGCGTCCTCGCCCAGCGTCCGCGCGATCGGCGGCCACTCTTCGAGAAAGACCAGGACCGGCTCGACGCCGCGCCCCATGCCACCCAGGAAGCGCGCCGTATCCAGATAGCCGCCGACACCCGCGCTGGTGAGTACGGCCAGTGCCTCGCGCATACAGTCTTCGAAGACCTCGGCGACCTGCGGAAAACCGCAGGCCAGCCGCTCGCGGTAGGCGCGCAGACGCTCCTCCCAGCGAGCCCCGTTCTTGCTGTCGGTGTCAGGCACTGCGAAACCCCTGCTCAGCCTTGGTGCTCAGACGAAAATGGACTCAACTGCGTGCTCCAGTGTGTCGCGGATATCGCGGTCGTCGGTGATCGGCCGCACCAGCGCCATGCGGCAGGCATCGACCGGTGTCACACCGCCCTTGATCAACGCTGCCGCGTAGACCAGCAGGCGCGTCGAGATTCCCTCGTCGAGTCCATGCCCCTTGAGGCGCCGGGCTGCGGCGCCGACATCCACCAGTCGTGCCGCCGTCGCTTCGTCGATGCCGCTCTCGCTGGCCAGAATGGCGATCTCCAGCGCGGCGTTGGGGTAGTCGAAGTCGAATGCCGTGAAACGCTGCTTGGTCGACTGTTTGAGATCCTTCATCAGGCTCTGGTAGCCGGGGTTGTACGAGATCACCAGCTGGAAATCGGCATGTGCGCGCAGCAGTTCGCCCTTCTTGTCGAGCGGCAGGGTGCGCCGGTGGTCGGTCAGGGGATGGATGACGACCGTCGTGTCCTGGCGCGCTTCGACAACTTCGTCGAGGTAACAGATCGCCCCGATGCGCGCGGCGGTGGTCAGCGGGCCATCGAGCCAGCGCGTACCGTTGGCTTCGAGCAGGTAGCGACCGACCAGATCCGACGCGGTCATGTCTTCGTTGCAGGCGACAGTGATCAGCGGTCGGTCGAGTTTCCAGGCCATGTATTCGATGAATCGCGACTTGCCGCAACCCGTCGGCCCCTTGACCATCACCGGCAGACGCGCCGCGTAAGCTGCTTCGTAGAGCGCCACTTCGTTGCGCTGCTGCCTGTAGAAGGGTTCTTCACGAACCTTGAACTGCTCATTGTCGCTCATTGGCTGTTCCTGTTCTGTGCCGTGTCGATCTGCCGGGGGCAATGGGTCGGCACTCGGGTCGGCCGCTGTGGCGCGGTACTTCTGCCGCCCGCCTTGCCTGCTAGCGATGTGCGCCAAGTTTGTCGCGCCAGCCGGGAAATAGCTTGTCGGCATCACCCGGGAAGGACTCGAAGGCACGCGCGAATTCCTGGTGCTCCCTGGCCCATTCGATCGGGTCGGCACCGGCTTGCCAGCACTCGTAGGCCTGGCGCAGCGAAATGGCACCGGCTGCGGGGCTGTCGATGTGGCCATACGAGCCGCCGCCCGAGGTATTGATGACGTTGCCGTGGCCGAGGTTGGCGAAGAAACCGGGCAGCCGCAGGGCATTCATGCCCCCGGAAATGATCGGCGTTGTCGGTTTCATGCCGTACCATTTCTGGAAATAGGCCGGTCCCTGATATTCGTCGCGCTCGATGATGTAGGCAATCGCCCGGTCGTCGGCGGTGCCTTCCATCTTGCCGTAGCCCATGGTGCCGACGTGAATTCCCGAGGCGCCTTGCAGACGCGCCATCTTGGCCAGCACATAGGCATCATAACCGCGCTTCGAGCTCGGCGAGGTGACCGCGCCGTGACCAGCACGGTGATAGTGCAGGTACTGGTTGGGATACTGCCGGCGCGCAGTGGTGACCATGCCCGGACCGCCGACGTAGCCGTCGACCAGGAAAGCAACCTTGTCGGCGTCGGCCCCGAAGGTTTCCAGGATGTAGTCGGCACGCGCGCACATTTCGTGGTGATCGTCGGCGGTGATGTTCGCCGAGAACAGTTTCGCCTGGCCGGTCTCGTCCTGCGCCCGCTTCATCGCGTCAGCGACCAGCGGCATGACCTTCTTCATCGGCGCAAAGACCTGGTTGCCTTGCGGCTCATCGTTCTTGATGAAGTCGCCGCCCAGCCAGAACTGGTAGGCGGCCCTGGCGAAAGGTTCCGGACGCAACCCGAGCTTGGGCTTGATGATCGTGCCGGCAATGTAGCCGCCGTCCTTGACCGGGCGACCGAGAACACGCCACATGTCCGAGATGTCCTTGGCCGGACCGTCGAACAGCTGCAACGCGCGCTCGGGCATGTAGAAGTCGTAGATCTTGGCGTGCTCGATGTCGCCCATGCCCTGATTGTTGCCGATCACCAGCGTCAGGAAGGAAACGATCATCATCCGTCCGTCGGTGACATTGCGGTCGAAGAGGTCGAGCGGGTAGGCGATGCGCATCTCCTCGCTGGCCTCGTCAATCAGATACACCAGCGCATCGACGCCCCTGGTGAAATCGTCGGTGGTGCACACTTCGACGTTGGTGCCGGTAGACGACTCGGCGGCGAAGTGCGCCGCCGCCTGCAGATAGTCGTAACCGGCCTTGGGCTTCATCTTGTAGGCCACGAGAATATGCTTGCCAGCGCTGATCAGCTCGTCTTCCTTGAGGCCGAGGTCGGCGTAACGATTCGATTGGTCCATGCTTGTCTTCCTGTCGATGATGGTGAAAAGAGGGTTTGTTCGCTTGCTCTGCCGGCAGCTAGGCTAGCTGGCAAGCTGCGCCGTCGCTGACCGCTTGTCGGTGCCAGACGCGCAACTGGGGCAGATCGACGCAGTCGCCCGCCAGCGGTTGGCCGGCAAGGCTGCGTGCCGCTGCGCCGGGCTCGCCGAGATCCGAGACGACGCTCAGCGCGCCGACAAAATCCCCGCCTGCGGTGTAGGAGTTGACGGTGATCAGCGTCGGCAGACCGGCGGCCGTCGCAGCCTGCATCCCGGGCAGCGAATCCTCGACCGCCAGGCATGCTGCCGGCGGCAGCTTCATTTCATTGAGCACCCAGTGATAGACGTCCGGCGCCGGCTTCTTGTGTACCACGACGTCGCCAGCGCCGATGACCTCGAAGAGCGACTCGGCCCGCTCTCCGAAGCTGGTCTGCAGAAGACTGTGCAGGCTTGACGGTGTCGTCGTCGTAGCAATCGCCAGGCGCACACCGGCCCTGCACAACTCGCCGAGCAGCCGCGCCACGCCGCGCCGCAGGCCGATGCTGCCGGCATTGACCAGCTGGGCGTAGATGGCACTCTTCAACTGGTGCAGGGCAAGCAGCCAGGCTTCACTGTCAGGCCGCTCCAGAAGTTCCGGTGCGCGCCTCGCCGCAAAGTGCCGTATCCGTTCCTTGCCGCCGGTAACCGCCAGCAATTCGCCATAGGTGGCAACCGACCACTCCCAGTCCAGGCCGAATTGCGCGAAGGCGCGGTTGAAGGCGACGCGGTGACCGTCGCGCTCGGTGTCGGCCAGCGTCCCGTCAACGTCGAAGATAACCGCCTGCAGAGCCAAGCCTGCGGAACGGTGCATGGTCACGCGACAGTCGGTCGCCTGGTCTGAGAGCATGGGAGTCACGCTGCGTAGTTCAATCGTGACCAGTGTAGGCGGCACAATAGATAATTAAAAGTTAAACTTTTTTCCGGTTATAGTAAGATTTTATTACCTAAAGCCCACCGACGCATGAGCAATCGCAATCTGTAGTGACAAGCAGGATGCTTCCTGTTGACGCAGCGCAGCGGAAGGTGGCAATGCCTGCTGTTTTGGCGGATAATTTGCCCATGCGCCCCAACAACCTCCTCCTGATCGGCCAATTATCGTGCCTATTGCATCTACCGCCCTGACCAACGTCATCCGCGCCCTTGCCATGGACGCGGTGCAACAAGCCAACTCGGGCCACCCCGGGATGCCGATGGGGATGGCTGAAATTGCCGAAGTGCTCTGGCGTCGCCACCTGCGACACAACCCGGGCAATCCCCACTGGCCGGACCGCGACCGCTTCGTTCTTTCGAACGGCCACGGCTCGATGCTGCTGTACGCTCTGCTGCATCTCACCGGCTACGACGTTTCGCTCGACGATCTCAAGAACTTCCGTCAATTTCGCTCGAAGACTCCCGGGCACCCGGAAGTTGGGCACACGCCTGGCGTAGAAACGACGACCGGCCCGCTCGGCCAGGGCCTCGCCAACGCCGTCGGCATGGCCATCGCCGAGAAAGTCCTGGCGGCCGAGTTCAACCGCCCCGGTCACGAAATCGTTGACCACTCGACCTACGTCTTCCTCGGCGACGGCTGCCTGATGGAAGGCGTTTCGCACGAGGCGTGCTCACTGGCCGGCACGCTCGGGCTGGGCAGGCTGATCGCTTTCTATGACGACAACGGCATATCGATCGACGGCCATGTCGAAGGCTGGTTCACCGACGACACCCCACGACGTTTCGCGGCCTATGGCTGGCAGGTCATCGCCGCTGTCGACGGCCACGACAGCGACGCGGTAGAGCAGGCGCTGCTCGCCGCGCTTGCCGACCGGGAGCGCCCGACGCTGATCTGCTGCAAGACCCGCATCGGCGAGGGTTCACCGAACAAGGTGGGCAGCCACGACGTTCACGGCGCGCCGCTGGGCGCAGCCGAAGTCGCCGCCACGCGCGCCCATCTCGGCTGGTCGCATGCGCCGTTCGAAATCCCCGAGGCGGTGTATTCGAGCTGGGACGGACGCAAGCGTGGCAAGGGCTTCGAGGACGGGTGGCAGGCGCGCTTTGCAAGCTATCAAGCCGCTTTCCCCGAATTGGCCGCCGAGTTTTCGCGCCGCATGCGTGCCGAACTGCCGGCCGACTGGAGCACGTCCAGTGCACACGCACTGGCCGAGATCGCCGCCAAGGCCGAGAACATCGCCACCCGCAAGGCTTCGCAAAACGCGATCAACGCCTTCGCGCCGCAGCTACCCGAACTCATCGGTGGCTCGGCCGACCTTGCCGGCTCGAACCTGACGCTGTGGAAAGGCTCGCAGGGCATCACCCGGACCCACGGCGGCAACTACCTGTATTACGGGGTGCGCGAGTTCGGCATGACCGCGATCGCCAACGGCCTCGCCTTGCACGGCGGCCTGATCCCGTACACCGCGACTTTCCTGGTCTTTTCCGACTACGCGCGCAACGCGATCCGCATGGCGGCGCTGATGAAGCTGCGCCAGATCATGATCTATACGCACGATTCGATCGGCCTGGGCGAGGATGGCCCGACGCACCAACCCGTCGAACACGTGGCTTGCCTGCGCCTGATCCCGAATGTGGATGTCTGGCGTCCGGCGGACGCCAGCGAAACGGGAGTGGCCTGGATCGCCGCCGTCGAACGCTTTGATGGCCCGACGATCCTGGCACTCTCGCGGCAGAATCTGCCAACCGTCAGCACGGGCATTGCGCCCGAAATGATTCGCCGTGGCGCCTATGTTCTGGCAGACTGCGCTGCACCGCAGGCGATAATCATCGCCACCGGGTCGGAGGTCAGCCTGGCACTCGACGCCTGTCGGGCGCTCGCCGACGAGGGTATCGCCGTGCGCGTGGTCTCGATGCCCTGCGCCGAGGTTTTCGAGCGACAGGAGGCCTCGTACAGGAACGCAGTCCTGCCACGCGCCTTACCGCGGGTGGCCATCGAAGCAGGCGTAAGCAGTTTCTGGCGCAGGTACGTCGGACTCGACGGCGCCGTTATCGGCATCGATCGTTTTGGAGAGTCGGCACCGGCAGGCCAGGTGTTCGACTTTTTCGGTTTCACGGTGACCAATGTGGTCACGACCGTGAAGACAGTGTTGTAATTTCTCAAGGAGACCGTTTCATGACAATCAAAGTAGGGATCAATGGCTTTGGCCGTATCGGACGGATGGTGTTTCGCGCTGCTGTGCAAGATTTCTCGAACGAGATCGAAATCGTCGGTATCAACGACCTGCTCGAACCCGATTACCTGGCATACATGCTCAAGTATGATTCCGTGCATCGTCGTTTCCAGGGCACGGTTGCCGTCGAAGGCAATTCGCTGGTCGTCAATGGCAAGAAAGTCCGCCTGACGGCGGTCAAGGATCCGGCCGAGCTGAAGTGGAACGAAGTCGGTGCCGACATCGTCGTTGATTCGACCGGCCTCTTCCTGACCACCGAGTCGTGCCAGAAGCATATTGCTGCCGGCGCCAAGAAGGTCATCCAGAGCGCACCGAGCAAGGACGATACGCCGATGTTCGTGTTCGGCGTCAATGACAGCACCTACGCCGGCCAGACGATCATTTCGAACGCCTCGTGCACCACCAACTGCCTGGCCCCGGTGGCCAAGGTGCTGAACGACAACTGGGGTATCAAGCGTGGCCTGATGACCACCGTGCATGCAGCGACCGCTACCCAGAAGACCGTTGATGGCCCGTCCAACAAGGACTGGCGTGGTGGTCGCGGCATTCTCGAGAACATCATTCCGTCCTCGACCGGTGCGGCCAAGGCTGTCGGCAAGGTCATCCCCGAACTCAACAAGAAGCTCACCGGCATGGCTTTCCGCGTGCCGACATCGGACGTCTCGGTCGTCGACCTGACGGTCGAGTTGAACAGGGACGCCACCTACGAGCAGATCTGCGCAGCGATGAAGGCTGCCTCGGAAGGCCCGATGAAGGGCGTTCTCGGTTACACCAACGAAAAAGTGGTGGCCACCGACTTCCGTGGCGAGAGCTGCACCTCGGTCTTTGACGCCGACGCCGGCATGGCGCTTGACGGCACCTTCGTCAAGGTCGTCTCCTGGTACGACAACGAGTGGGGTTACTCCTGCAAAGTGCTGGAAATGATCAAGGTCATGGCCCGCTAAGCAGCCATCAAGGGGCGCCTCAGGGCGCCCTTTTTCGACCGTTTCGACCTTTTCCATCTTCCGTATCCCGTACGCTCCCGTAGTTCTCCATTCGCACCGCCCTCGTCCGCGTCGCGAATCAAGGCTTCGCGGCACCTTTTCTTGCCGGCGGCATTTCCTTGCGCCGCCTGCACGCCGAGTCGCGGCTGCCCCTCGCAGACCAACCCGGTCGCGTCCCGTGGCCTGGCCAGCGCTGTATTTCAGCCACAGCCAGCAGATTCCGCCTGTCGAACGCGGCAAGACCCTTGACCGCCGCTGCCGCCTTCGCGGAGTATGCGAACGCAAGACGACAAGCGATTCCGAGAGGGCGCGTCTGATCGACGAACCCGGCGCAGGCCCGACACAGGCGCCTTCGCTCCCGTCGTCGATTGTCCACAAGAACAGAAACCCGGGTTGAACACGGCGATGCCTGCTGCTGTCCGAGGCAGCAGGCAGACAAGCCTGCTGTTGTGTTCCGGCAAGCGCCGGAAGACACGCCCCGGACAAGACAACTGTCTGTACAAGAACACTTAGGAACCCCATGCCCCGCGATACCAAGATCGTCGCCACCCTAGGTCCGGCGTCGTCGAACGCTGATGTGCTCGAACGCATGATCCGCGCCGGCGTCGACGTCGTGCGCCTCAATTTTTCCCACGGCAGACCCGAGGATCATGTTGCCCGCGCGCAACTGGTTCGCGAGGTAGCCGCCCGCGTCGGACGCCCGGTCGGCATCCTCGCCGATCTGCAGGGTCCGAAGATCCGTGTCGGAAAATTCGCCGACGGCAAGATCCGGCTGGAGCAAGGCGCGCCTTTCATCCTCGACGCCAAGTGCGAGTTGGGCAATACGGAACGCGCAGGCCTCGACTACAAGGACCTGACGCGCGACGTCGCAGCCGGCAGCGTCCTGCTGCTCGATGACGGACGCATCGTGCTTGACGTTCAGCGAGTTCTCGGCTCCGAGATTTTCACCGTCGTTCGCCACGGCGGCGACCTGTCCGACAACAAGGGCATCAACCAGCAGGGAGGTGGCCTTTCGGCGCCCGCGCTGACCGCCAAGGATATGGAGGACATCCGCACGGCTGCGGCCATCGACGTTGACTTCGTTGCCATCTCCTTCCCCAAGAGTGCGGCCGACATGTACATGGCCAAGCAACTGATTCATGCCGCGAACGGACATGCGCAGACCATTGCCAAGATCGAACGTGTGGAAGCGGTGGCCGCGCTCGGCGAGATCATCGCCGCTTCCGACGGGATCATGGTCGCTCGCGGCGACCTCGCCGTCGAAGTCGGCGACGCCGCCGTCCCCGCGCTGCAGAAGCGAATGATCAACATGGCACGGGAGAACAACAAGCTGGTCATCACCGCGACCCAGATGATGGAGTCGATGATTGTCTCGCCGGCCCCAACGCGTGCCGAGGTCTCTGACGTCGCCAACGCGGTTCTCGATGGCACGGACGCGGTGATGCTCTCGGCCGAAACAGCTGCCGGCAGGTTTCCGGTGGAAACCGTCGAAGCGATGGCGCGAATCTGCCTGGAGGCCGAGAAATCGTCCGAAGTGACGCTCGAACGCGAGTTCCCCAATCGAATTTTCACGCGCATCGACCAGACGATTTCGCTGGCTGCCATCTGGGCCGCACACCACCTCAAGGTCAAGGCCATCGCCGCGCTCACCGATTCCGGTTCGACGGCCCTCTGGATGAGCCGCCTGAACTGCGGTGTGCCGATCTACGCGCTGACGCCGCGGGCCCGGGCGGTAACCAAGATGAGTCTCTATCGGGCCGTTTCCCCGGTACACATGAGCCATCAGCCAAGCAGCCGCGATGAACTGCTCTACGAAGCCGAACAACTGTTGATCAGGGAGGGCGTGGTCGAAAAGGGAAACTTCATCGTCATCACGGCCGGCGAGCCGATGGGCAATAGCGGTGGCACCAATACCATGAAGATCGTTCGCGTGGGAGAACAGAAGCCCCCCACTGCCTGACCGGAAGGCGTGCCCTTGGCAGCCGCGACGCGTGCCAATGTGTCCTATAATCCGAACGCTCGACTTCGCACTGGCGACGACCCATTTCCCAACCGGATCAGCAACGTGACCGATGCCCTCTTTGAATCGACGATCAGGAGCCTGCCCCTGCTGGGCCGCGGCAAGGTGCGCGACATCTATGCCGTCGGCGACGACAAGCTGCTGATCGTTACCAGTGATCGCCTGTCGGCCTTTGATGTCATTCTGCCCGACCCGATACCAGGCAAAGGCCGCTTGCTCACCCAGCTCGCTTGCTTCTGGTTCGAGAAGCTGGCGGACATCGTCCCCAACCAGCTGACCGGAATCGATCCCGAAACGGTGGTCAGCGGCGACGAGCGCGCACAGGTCCGTGGCCGCGCACTGGTCGTCAAGCGCTTGCGGCCGCTGCCGATCGAGGCGGTGGTCCGCGGCTACCTGATCGGTTCCGGGTGGAAGGATTACCAGGCCAGCGGCGCAGTTTGCGGCATCCAGCTGCCCCCCGGGCTGCGCCTTGCGAGTCGCCTGCCGCAGCCGATCTTCACACCGGCGACGAAAGCGGCCATCGGCGACCATGACGAGAATGTTTCCTTCGAGCGTGCGCAAGCCGACTGCGCGCACGCGCTCGCCGACCTCCTTGCTGTCGCCGGCAAGAGCGGCGCCGAACTCGCCACGCTGGCACGCGACGTGGCGATCGCGCTCTACAAGGCAGCCGCCGAACATGCCACGACGCGCGGCATCATCATCGCCGATACCAAGTTCGAGTTCGGCCTTGACGCAGCGGGCACGCTGCACCTGATCGACGAAGTGCTGACGCCGGACTCGTCGCGCTTCTGGCCGGCCGATGACTACCGTGAAGGCAGCAACCCGCCATCCTACGACAAGCAGTACATTCGCGACTATCTGGAAACGCTGCCCTGGAACAAGCAGGCACCTGGCCCACAGCTGCCGCTGGCAGTGATCGCCGGAACACGTGCCAGGTACGCCGAGGCTCTGGAGCGCCTAACCGGAGAGAAACCTGTCGAGTGACCGCCGCGCTCGCGCGGCACATGACAAGCGGCCGACACCCTTCAGCGAGGAGACCGAATGGGTCTAGAAGCCACGTCATCCGAGCGGCAGCGAGCGCCGCTGAACGTTCGCAGCGTCGCCACTGGCCAACCGCTAGTGTGGCTGGCTGCGGCCTGGCGCGACATGCGCGCCAATCCCGTCGCCAGCCTCTCGTATGGCCTGCTGTTCGCGATCTTTGGCGACCTGATCACCATCTTTGCCTGGCGGCAGGGTCACCTCTTCATTGCCGCCACTTCCGGCTTCCTCCTGATCGCGCCGCTGCTCTGCGGCGGGCTGTACGAAATCAGCCGCCGCCGGCAGGCGGGTCTGTCTTCGACTTTTCTCGTATCGCTGGCGGGCGGCCGCCGCAATGCACGCGAACTGGTCAAGCTGGGGCTGCTGCTGGCCATCGTCGGACTGTGCTGGGAACGTATTTCGACGCTGCTCTTCCTGCTTCTGGCCCCACATATCCCGCCCGACCTGCTGGTCCTGCTGGCCGAGATGCCCAAGCTCCCGGAGAATCGCGATCTGATGATCATCTGGCTGATGAGCGGCGGCAGTCTGGCCTTGCTCGTCTTCGCCGTCACGGTCGTTTCGGTGCCGCTCCTGCTCGATCGCCAGGTGGGCTTCATCGCCGCCATGCGCACCAGCCTGCGCGCCGTTGATGCCAACATACTGCTGATGGTCTTCTGGGCGGCACTGGTCGCGACGCTGACCATGGTCGGCATTGCGACCCTGTTCTTCGGCTTGATCGTCCTCATGCCCCTGATCGGCCACGCCTCGTGGCACGCCTATCGCGACCTAGTAGAATAGCGGGGCGCGCCGCCGCCCCGCCCAGCCTGCGTTCGCTGAACGCCGTCCTCCGCAACCACGGAACCCCTGATGACCGCCACCACCAACCTCTGCGACAACCCGCTTCTCGACTTTTCCGGCTTGCCGCGCTTCGACGTCATCGCGCCGACCGACGTGCAGCCGGCGATCAGCAAGCTCCTCGAGGACTGCCGCGCGCTGATCGCGCGACTGACAGCGGACGGCGCCGCGACGACCTGGAACGACTTTGCCGCAGCGCTCGCCGACGGCCTCGAACCGCTGTCGCGGGCCTGGGGAATCGTCGGTCACCTGCACGCGGTCAAGGACGTTCCCGAATGGCGCGATGCATACAACCGCATGCTGCCCGACGTCTCCCGCTTCTACGCCGAAGTCGGTCAGAACCTCAAACTGTTCGCCGGCTACCAGGCGATCGCGGCGAGCAGCGAATACGCAAAGCTTTCGCCAGCCCGGCAGCGCATCGTCGACAACGAGATTCGCGACTTTCGACTGGCCGGTGCGGCCTTGCCCGACGATTTGAAGCCGCGCTTCCAGGCGATTTCCGAGGAGCTCTCGCAGCTGTCAGCCAGGTTCTCGGAAAACCTGCTCGACGCAACCAACGCCTTTTCCGAACTGGTGACCGACGAGGCGGAACTCGCCGGCCTGCCCGAAGACGCTCGCCAGGCCGCCCGCGAGGCTGCAGAGAAGGAAGGCAAGAGCGGCTGGAAGTTCACCCTGCACATGCCATCGTACATGCCGGTAATGCAGTACGCCGACAGTCGCCGCCTGCGCGCCGCGATGTACCGCGCCTACGCCACGCGGGCAGCGGAGTTCGGCCCCGGCGAGCTCGACAATGCGCCCCTGATCCGCCAGATCCTCCTGCTGCGCCGCGAAGAGGCGCAGTTGCTTGGTTACGCGAACTTCGCCGAAGTGTCACTGGTGCCGAAAATGGCCGAATCGCTGCCGCAGGTGCTTGAATTCCTGCGCGACCTGTCGGTCAAGGCCAGAGCATCAGCCGAACAGGATGTCGCCGACCTGCGCGACTTCGCGCGCAGCGAACTGCAACTCGAACCAATGGAGGCCTGGGATGTCGCCTACGTTTCCGAAAAGCTCCTGCAAGAGCGCTACGCCTTTTCCGAGCAGGAAGTGAAGCAGTACTTCACCGAAGACAATGTCCTCGCCGGCCTTTTCAAGGTCGTCGAGACCCTGTTCGGGGTTCGCCTGAAAGCCGACAGCGCGCCGGTCTGGCACGACGACGTGCGCTTCTTCCGTATCGAGACGCCAGCTGGCGAACTGCTCGGCCAGTTCTATCTTGATCTCTACGCTCGCGACACCAAGCGCGGTGGCGCCTGGATGGACGAAGCGATCGCCCGGCGACGACTGCACCACGGTTTGACGGCGGGCGACGGGATCCAGAAGCCGGTCGCCTATCTGAACTGCAACTTCTCGCGGCCGGTCGGCACGAAAGATGGCCAGGCGCGACCGGCAACCTTTACCCACGACGAGGTGATTACCCTTTTCCACGAAACCGGCCACGGACTGCACCACCTGCTGACGCGGGTCGATGAACTCGGCGTCGCCGGTATCCACGGCGTCGAGTGGGATGCCGTCGAACTGCCGTCGCAGTTCATGGAAAACTACTGCTGGGAGTGGAGCGTCGTGCAGGGAATGAGTGGCCATGTCGACACCGGCCAGCCACTGCCGCGTACGTTGTTCGACAAGATGCTGGCGGCCAGGAACTTCCTGAGCGGCATGCAGACGCTTCGCCAGATCGAGTTCTCGCTGTTCGACCTGCTCCTGCACAGCGACTTCGATCCCGCTGGCGAGCGCAGCCTGCTCGATCTGCTGAGCGAAGTGAGACGCGAAGTCGCGGTGCTCGTGCCGCCCGAGTGGCATCGCTTCCCGAACAGTTTTGCGCATATTTTTGCCGGCGGTTACGCTGCTGGCTACTATAGCTACAAGTGGGCCGAGGTTCTTTCGGCCGACTGCTACGGCGCTTTCGAAGAGGCCGGCAACCCTTTCGACCGGAACACCGGGCAGCACTTCCTGAATACGATCCTCTCGGTCGGCGGCAGCCGTCCGGCCATCGAGAACTTCCGTGCCTTCCGCGGTCGCGATCCGCAAGTCGACGCGCTGCTCAGGCACAGCGGCATGACTGCCGGCTAGAAGGAGCGAAAGCATGCTTACGACAGCCGCCCTGCGCCTGGCCTGCCTCGCCACTGCACTGCTGGCCACCACCACCGTCAGCGCACAGACGACCTACCGCTGGATCGACCCGGGTACCGGCGGAACGGTGATCTCCGACCTGCCACCGCCGCCAGGAACGCAGGGAGTGATCGTCTCCGAGTCGAGCAGCATCGCCGACGAGCAACGCCTCCCCTATGCTACCCGCCAGGCCAGCATCAGGTTCCCGGTGATCCTGTACACCAGTGCCGACTGCGGCGCCTGCGTACCGGCGCGTGCCCTGCTCAACGGGCGAGGCGTGCCGTTTTCGGAAAAGGTTCTCACCAGCCAGGACGAACTGACGGCGCTCGGGCGGCAACTCGGCGGCAACGCCGTGCTGCCGAGCATCAGCGTCGGCCGGCAAAATGCCACCGGCTTCAGCGCCGGAACCTGGAACGAACTGCTCGACTTCGCCGGCTACCCGACCTCCGCCCCCTACGGTTTCAAGCCCGCCGGCGCGCCGGTCGAATGAAACGCGCCACCGCTGCAGCGCCAAAATTTGCCCCGCCCGGCGCCAGGCTGCCTGGCGGGCGGGCGCACTCGACCCTCTGCAGGCCTGCGCACGTCCCGCCGTCGACCGTATACGGATCTTCGTTGACCGCCACTTGACCCGCCCTGTGGGAGACAGCTTGGGCAATTCACATATCGGGCCCGGCAGCATGGCGTCGACGAGCGCTGCAGCCGGGCTAAGCATGGCAGATGCCTTGCGCGAGAGCGAGGATCGTTTTCGCGCCATCGCCGAAGCCGCGTCCGACTGGTTCTGGGAGATGGATTCGTCACTTCGCTTCGTCTATATCTCGGAGCGCTTCTTCGAGGTCAGCGGGCAAGCACCGAGCCTGTTCATCGGCAAGACCCGCCAGGAGGTTGCCGACGATCTGGGCGTCGACCTCGATCAGGAGAAATGGCGTCGCCATCTTGACGATCTCGACAATCGCCGCGTCTTTCGCGCCTTCGAGTACACGATTGCTGGTCCCGACGGGCGCCGGGTAACCATCCAGCTCAACGGCAAGCCGCGGTTCGGGCCGGACGGCGACTTCCGGGGCTTTGTCGGATCAGGAAGCGACGTCACCCGGCAACGCGAGGCAGAGGAAGCAAGGCGACAGACCCTGATGGAGCTGGAGGCCATCTTCACCAACGCCGCGGTCGGTATCTTCTACTCGCAAGGCGGGCTCGTGCTGCGCAGCAACCGCCGCGCCGAAGAGATTCTTGCCTACGGGCGGAACGAACTTGCCGGTCAACCGGGTGTAATGATCTTCCCGGACGTCGACGACTACCGGACTTTTGTCAAAGCCTCGGCGCCATTGCTGGAATCCGGCCAGGCTTATTCCGCCGAAGGGCAGCTACGGCGCAAGAGCGGCAGCCTCGTCTGGTGCCGTTACTTCGCCCAGCCGCTCGATCTGGCCGGTTCCGGACGCGGCGTCATCTGGATTGTCGAGGATATCGAGGATAAGCGGGTTGCCGAGGAAAAACTCGGCGCGGCGATGCGCGAACTCGAAGCCGTCACTGCAAATGCGTCGGTCGGCGTCCTGATTACACGTCACCGGACGATAATCCGCCACAACCGCAAGTTCGCCGAGGACTTCGGCTTCACAGGAGACGGTGCGATCGGCAGGCCAGCCCGGCTGCTGTACCGGTCCGACGAAGAATACGATGAAGTGGGTCGCCTGGCGGCCCCCTTGCTGTCCGCTGCGCAGCCTTTTCAGACCGAGATGTACATGCGCCGCCAGGACGGCTCCGACCTGTGGATCAATCTGATCGGCTACGTCAGCGACCCCGAGCATCCAACGCAGGGAACGATCTGGATTCTCGACGAGAGAACGGCCTTCAAGAAGGCCGACGAGGCGCTACGCCGAAGCCACGACGAACTCGAACTGCGTGTCGCCGAACGAACAGCCGAACTGTCACGACAGTTGCACTTCCTGCAGCAGCTGATCGAGGCGATTCCGGGACCCGTCTTCTACAAGGACGCCCAGGCCCGCTACCTCGGCTGCAACAGCGCTTTCGAAACGTTCATCGGACGGTCGTCAAGCGACCTGATCGGCAAGGCACCACACGATATCGCGCCGGCGGAACTGGCCGACATCTATCTTGCTGCCGACCGCGAACTGCTCGACGAGCCCGGAATTCAGATATACGAGAGCCAGGTTCGCTACGCAGATGGTGAAGTACGCGACGTGATGTTTCACAAGGCGACGTTCACCCAGCCGGATGGCCAGATTGGCGGCCTGGTCGGGGTGATGCTCGACATCACCGAGCGCAAGCGCATGGAAGACGACCTGCGGCAGGCAGCAACGGTCTTCGAGAACACCGCCGAAGGCGTCATCATCACCCGCTGCGATGGCGAGATCATCGCCGTCAACCGCGCGTTCAGTGAAATCACCGGCTACGGCAAGGACGAGGTCGTCGGTCGCAACCCGCGCATCCTGCAGTCAGGCCACCACGACAAGCGCTTCTACCAGGAGATGTGGCAGAGCATTTCCCGCAGCGGCCGCTGGCAGGGGGAAGTCTGGAACCGCCGCAAGAACGGCGAGCTGTTTCCGGAATGGATTTCCATCGCCGCGGTGAAAGACAAGCATGGCAAGGTGGCCAACTACATCGCCACCTTTTCCGACATCACCGTGCCGAAGGAGAGCGAGGAGCGAATCCAGCAACTGGCGTTTTCAGATCCATTGACCGAGTTGCCCAACCGGCGGATGCTGCTGAAAAGCCTTCAACATGCGCTGGCCAACAGTTCCCGCAACAGGCGCCACGGCGCGCTGTTCTTCATCGACCTTGATGCCTTCAAGGATCTCAACGACACCCTCGGCCACGACAAGGGCGATCTCCTCCTGCAACAGGTCGCGCAGCGGCTGACGGAATGCGTGCGCGAAGGAGACACCGTCGCACGTCTGGGCGGCGATGAATTCGTGGTCATGGTTGAAGAACTGAGCGAAACGTCGCTGGAGGCAAGCAGGCAGGCCGAGGGGGTCGGCGAAAAGATCCTGGCCACGCTCAATGAGCCCTATCGTCTCGGCGACTATCTTCACCGCAGCACGCCCAGCATCGGCGTGACGCTGTTCGGCGAGCGGACGACCTGCGTGGACGAACTGCTCAAACAGACCGATCTGGCCATGTACCAGGCCAAGAAGGCCGGTCGCAATACGCTGCGCTTCTTCGACCCGCAGATGCAGACGGCGGTCTCGGCCCGCGTGGCCATGGAGGACGAGCTGCGTGAGGCTTTGCTGGAAGAGCAGTTCATCCTCCACTACCAGCCGCAGGTCGATCGTGCCGGCCGTATCACTGGCCTGGAAGCGCTGGTGCGGTGGCAGCATCCGCGGCGAGGCATGGTGTCCCCTGCCGCATTCATCCCCGCGGCCGAAGAAACCGGACTGATTGTCCCGCTCGGACGCTGGGTGCTCGCGGCAGCCTGCGCACAGTTGAGCGCCTGGGCCAGGGACGAGCAAACCGCTGATCTCACCTTGGCAGTGAACGTCAGCGCCAGCCAGTTTCGCCTGCAGGACTTCGTTGGCCAGGTACTGGCGGCCCTGGACGACAGCGGTGCCAACCCCGGCAAGCTGAAGCTGGAAGTTACCGAGAGCCTGCTGCTGGACAATGTCGAGGAGATCATCGCCAAGATGCACCTGCTCAAGGCCAGAGGTATCGGCTTCTCTCTGGACGACTTCGGCACGGGCTACTCCTCGCTGTCGTACCTCAAGCGGCTGCCACTCGACCAGTTGAAGATCGACCAGTCGTTTGTCCGCGACGTGCTCACCGATCCAAACGACGCGGTGATCGCCCGCACCATCGTCTCGCTCGGCCAGAGCCTCGGCCTCGAGGTCATTGCCGAAGGGGTGGAAACCGAGGAACAACGCGCCTTCCTCGCCGCGCACAACTGTCACGCCTATCAGGGTTACCTGTTCGGCAAGCCCGCTCCCGCCACCGCACTGGCCAGCACCCTGCTTGCCGAGCGACGATAGGCGGCCGGCAAATGTCGATTTGCCGGCCGCCTGATGGGACAATAGGGGCACGCCGCTACCGGGCAGCGGGACGGGAGGACGCGACCGCAATTCCGTTTGCCGACACCGACTGATCATGAAGCCACGACTCTCGTGAAAATCGCCAGCTGGAACGTCAACTCACTCAAGGTCCGCCTGCCGCAACTGCTCGACTGGCTTGCGGCACAGCAACCCGATGTCGTTTGCCTTCAGGAAAGCAAGCTCGACGATCCCTTGTTTCCAAAGCTCGAAATCGAGGCCGCCGGTTACCAGGTCGCTTTCTCCGGGCAGAAGACGTACAACGGGGTCGCCCTGCTGACCCGCGAGCCGGCGAACGACATTGTCTTTGGCAACCCGTTCTATCCCGATCCGCAGAAGCGTTTGCTGGCGGCGACGGTACGCGGGATTCGGGTAGTCTGCGCCTACGTGCCTAATGGCCAGGCAGTCGGCAGCGACAAGTACGCCTACAAGCTCGCATGGCTCGACGCACTGTCCGCGTGGATCGGTACCCAACTCGCCGACAACCCGAGGCTGATTCTGGCCGGTGACTTCAATATCGCCCCGGACGACCGCGACGTGCATGACCCGGCAGCCTGGGCGGGACAGGTTCTCTGCTCGGAGCCGGAGCGGATGGCTTTGCAGCGCCTGCTGCGCCTCGGCCTGCACGACAGCTTTCGCCTCTTCGAACAGCCGGAAAAGAGTTTCTCGTGGTGGGACTACCGGATGCTCGGCTTCCAGAAGAACCACGGCCTGCGCATCGACCTCATCCTGCTCTCGGAAACGCTTGCCGGACGCTGCACCGCAGCCGGGATCAGCCGCGAGTTGCGCAAGCTGGAACGGCCGTCAGATCATGCGCCGGTGACCGCCGAACTGGCCGACTGACGGACATGGCCCCTGCTCCCCTGCCGCCGTCGCTGCTCGCCCTGTACCCGGCGCTGCGCTCGCTGTCTGCCGAGCAACTGGCCGCACTCGGCCAGAGGATGAGCGTACGCGAGCTGCCTGCCGGCGCGCAGCTGTTCACCGAACGGCAGGACTGCATGGGGTTTCCGCTGATTCTTGCCGGCACGATCAAGGTCGTGAAGAGTACCGCTGCCGGCCGCGAGATGCTGCTCTATCGCGTCGAGCCGGGCGGCTCGTGCATCATCAGCTCGAGCTGCCTTCTCGGTCACACGCCCTATTCGGCGCGCGGCATTGCAGAAACGCCGCTGACGCTGCTGCTGCTGCCGATTGCCGTGTTCGAGAGGCTGCTTGCCGACAGCGCGTCCTTCCGTGACTTCGTTTTCCACCTTTTCGCCGAACGCATCGCCGAACTGATGCAGCTGGTCGAAGAAGTCGCCTTTCACCGCCTTGACCAGCGCCTGGCCAAGCTGCTGCTGGCCAGGGGCGAAACCATCCACGCCACGCACCAGACACTGGCCGAGGAACTCGGCAGTGTCCGCGAGATCGTCAGTCGCCTGCTCAAGGGCTTTGCCGTACAGGGGCTGGTCAGGCTTGGCCGCGAGCAGATCGCCGTGATCGACCGCCCCGGACTGCAGCAGCTGGCCGACAGCAGCCGCTGAGCGGGCCTGCACGCTGTGTGACCGCGGTTACATACGGCGCTCGGGCAGCCGCGTAATCTGGCCCCGTCAACCACAAACACTCACGGAGCCAATCATGAAAACCAACGTCGGTGGAATCGACAAGATCCTGCGTATCGTCGTCGGCATCGTGCTCATCGCGATGGCCGCCCTGGGAGTCGTCGGCGCCTGGGCCTGGATCGGCGTGGTGCCGCTGCTGACCGGCCTGTTCGGCGTCTGCCCTGCCTACTCGCTGCTCGGCACCAGCACCTGCGCGGTCAAGAAGACCGGCTGAAGGCACCCACCCGACTGCCCGCACAGACGGCTTGCCCGACGCGGGCACGCCGTCTTCATTCCAGGCTGTTGCTCAAACGCACGTAAGTGTCGACCGACAACTCCTCGGCTCGCGCCGTGGGTGCAACGCCGAGGGCTGCCAGCCGTTCCTCGTCCAGCAGCCCCCTGAGACTGTTGCGCAGCATCTTGCGGCGCTGCTTGAAAGCGGCCGAAACCAGCGCCGAGAAGCGCACTTCGTCCTCGACGTTCAGTTCTTCGAGTGGCCGCGGGATCAGGCGGACCAGCGCCGAGTGCACCTTGGGCGCCGGACTGAAGGCCTCTGGCGGCACTTCGAGCAGACGGTCGATGATGAAGCGGTACTGCAGCATCACCGACAGCCGGCCGACGTCGCCCTTGCCCGGCGTGGCGACCATCCGCTCGACGACTTCCCGCTGCAGCATGAAGTGCATGTCGCGCACGCAGCTGCCGAAGTCGGCAAGATGAAAAAGCAGCGGCGTCGAGATGTTGTATGGAAGATTGCCGACGATCCGCAGGCTGCCGCCGGCAGTGCTGGCCAGCTGACCGAAATCGAAAGCCAGCGCATCCCCCTCGTGCACCGTCAGGTGCGCCGGCGAGTGGCTTCTTGCCAGCCTGGCAACGATGTCGCGGTCGATCTCGACCACGTGCAGGTGGTCAAGCCGTCGCAACAGCGGATCGGTCAGTGCCGCCAGCCCCGGGCCGATTTCGACCACCGTCTCGCCACGCTGCACGGCCAGCTGTTCGATGATGTCGGCAATGACCTGCTGATCGACCAGGAAGTTCTGGCCAAAGCGCTTGCGCGCTACGTGCCCCTTCATCCGCTCATTTGCTGCTCAAGCGCTTGCTGGCCGCTCTTGCGGCCCGCTCGGGCCACCATCTCGATCGCCTGCTCGACGGCGATCCGCAGACTGCCGGGATCGGCACGCCCGCTGCCCGCCAGTTCGAGCGCCGTGCCATGATCAACGGAGGTGCGGATGATCGGCAGGCCCAGGGTGACGTTGATGCCGTGGCCAAAGCTGGCGTATTTGAGCGCGGTCAGGCCCTGGTCGTGGTACATGGCGAGAACGCAGTCGCCGCGCTCGAGAACCGGCGGCGAAAACATGGTGTCGGCCGGGAGCGGTCCGAGCAGATTCATGCCTTCGGCACGCAAGCGCCCGAGAACCGGCGTGATCACCTCGATCTCCTCATTGCCGAGGTAACCGCCCTCGCCAGCGTGCGGATTGAGACCGGCAACCAGAATGCGCGGATGAGCGATCCCGTACTTCGTCGCCATTTCACGATGCAGGATGCGCAGACTCTCTTCAACGGCGCTGCAGGTGACTGCCGCCGGAACGTCGCGCAGCGGCAGATGCGTCGTCACCAACGCCACCCGCAGGCCGCCCCCGGCGAGCATCATCACCACGCGCGGCGTCTGCGTGCGCTGGGCGAGGTACTCGGTATGCCCGCTGAACGGAATTCCGGCGTCGTTGATCACTCCCTTGTGCACCGGCGCGGTGACCATCGCCGCAAACTCGGCACGCTGGCAGCCGGCCAGTGCGCGGTCAAGCAGCGCCAGAACGTAGTGGGAATTGACCGGATCGAGACGACCCGGAACCGCCGCCGCGGCTAGCGGCAGATGCAGTACGTCGAGCGTACCGGGCTGCGCCGGCAGTGCCGGCTGCCAGTCACGCAGCGTACCGGGCCAGCGCAGGGCCGCCGCCCGCTCGGCGAGTAGCGAGCGGTCGGCCAGGACGACGATTCGTGCCGGAAAGTTCGCTGCGCGTGCGTCGTCGACCAGGCGCAAACAGATTTCCGGGCCGACGCCGGCCGGTTCGCCGCTGGTGACGGCAATCACCGACGAGGACAGCGGGCTGCTCAACGCTCCTCCAGCCGCAGTTCCACGTAGGCGCGGTCGCGGGTTTGCCGCAGCCAGTCCTGATAGGCCTCGTCGCGTTTGCGCTCGCGCAGTACCTGGCGCGCCGCAGCACGTTGGCGATCACTGGACACGTCCTGAACGCGGCGTTCGAGCACCTCGATCAGATGAAAACCGAACGGCGACTGGACCGGTTGGCTGAGTTCGCCAGGGGCCAGACGATTCATTGCCCGCTCGAATTCGGGCACTGTGTCACCGGCATAGATCCAGCCAAGATCGCCGCCTTTGGCCGCCGAGCCATCCTGCGAGAAGAGCCGCGCCAGGTCGGCAAATTTCTCGCCGTTCTTGATCCGTTCCTGCAGTGTCTCCAGCGTGTGCCTGGCCTCGGACTCCGATACCACTTCGTTGACCTTGATCAGGATATGGCGGGCGTGCGTCTGCTGAACCGCCGGCAGCGCGCCACCTCCCCGCTTGCCGAGCAGCTTGATCAGATGGAAGCCATTCGAGCTGCGCAGGACCGGCGACACCTGGCCAACCTGGAGCTTGACCGCCACTTCGGCAAACATCGTCGGCAGGCGATCGAGCGAACGCCAGCCGAGATCGCCTCCACGCAGGGCGTCCGGGGCATCCGAATAGGCGGCGGCCAGCTGGGCAAAATTCTCGCCTTTCTGCAGCCGCTCGACGACCTGGTCCGTTTTGGCGCGAAGCTCTTGAATCTGCTCGGGGCTCGCCGACTCTGGTGCGCGCAGCAGAATGTGCGCCATCTGATACTCCTCGCCGGCGCCACCCTGACCGGAGGCACCCGCCAGGTAGTTGTCGATTTCGCCTTCGGAGATGAAGATCCGGCTGTCCACCTCCCGCTCACGCAGCCGGGCAATGGTTATCTCGGCACGAATTTCCTCGCGAAAATTGGCAAACGCGATGCCGTCTTTTTCCAGGGCTGCCTTGAACTGCGCGACCGACAGCTTGTTGTTGGCGGCGATGCGCTGAATGGCCTGGTCGAGTTGCGCATCATCGACGCGCAAGCCGATCTCCCGGGCAAACTGCAACTGTACCTTGTCGGTTACCAGACGCTCGAGCATCTGCTTTTCGAGCACGTCGCGCGGTGGCAGAGCCGTCCCCTGGCGCTGCAGCTGACCAAGTGCGGAGTCGAGACGTGAGCGCAACTCGTGGAGCGTTATCACTTCGTCGTTGACCACGGCAACGATACGGTCGGCAGGGATCGGCTCGCGTGGTGAGCGGTCAGTGGTTTGTGCCGCCGCCAGACCAACCAGGCAGGCAGAAAACAACAGGACACGAAGTAGAAGGATCATGGTCAGGTCTACTGTTCGGCCAGTGCCGAATCTTCCATCGGCTGATTCGCCACGCCATAGCCGGGAATCCTGCGCCGCAAGAGGTTCAATGGACTCGATCCCAGACGCGAGAAGTCGCTCAGTTCAAGCTGAACAAATGCTCTCGTCGTCGAGTCCGCTTCCGTCGTCTGCACCCGGTGGCCAACGACGCGCAGCACCCAGCAACCCGCGTTGTACTGCAGGCCACCGATGATCTCGATCGGCACGTTTTGCAGAAACGAGTAGTTGTAGCGCCCGACGGCCTGCCAGCGGGCGCTGATCGGCCACACGCCCGAGACGTCGATCTGCTCGATCGGCGTCGCCGCCTGCGTATTGTAGCTGTACGAGGCATTGAGCAACTTGCCGGCCTCGGGGAAATAGCGCGCGCCGAACGAATAGCGCTGAAACTGCTGGTCGTCCACCGTGTACTGCACTGCCGCATCGGCGTAGACGCGGGGCAGAACCTGACCGGTGAACCCGGCCAGGAGGTCAGACTTGTCCCACTTTCGGGTGGTCGTGCCAGGCAACGTCACCTTGTCCTCGGTGAAATACAGGCGCTGGCCGATCATGCCGCGCATGATTTCATTCCCGGAGACCGGGTCGATCAGGCGGGAGGAAAGGGCCGCGGTCAGCTGATTGGCGTTGTTGATACGGTCCCAACCGGAGAACTGGTTATCGGCAAAAATCTGTGCGAAATTGAAGTCGGCCAGCGCGGTGTCAAATACCGGAATGTCGTTCTGGTTGTCGTACGGAATATTGAGGTAGTACAGGCGCGGTTCCAGGGTCTGCGTATAGTCGCGACCGAACCACCGACTGGGTCTCTCGAAAGTCATCCCCGAATCGACACTGAAGATCGGCAGGGTGCGATTGATCGACGTTGGGAGAACGTTCGCCGACCCCGGATACGACAGCGCATAATGGGTCACATTCACCCCCACCCTCGGCGTGACATACCATCCCGGCGTGACGTAGGGCAGCGAGATCTGCGGTTGCACGACGGTCCGCTGCCCGTCGACCTTGGTCTTGCCCGGATGGACGAAATCAGTGTATTGCCCGAAGAAGGAACTGTCGGTCGAGTACAGATCCGGCTGCCGCGCGTTCACGGTGATCTGCGGCAACAGCTGATACGGCTCGGCAACCGGATTCTGCGGGTCCGGCTGCAGGGTCTGGAACGTCTGCACATTGGCCGTCGCGTTCCACCAGCCGCCGCCACTATAGGTCAGCAGGCCCTGCTGCAGAAGCTGGGTTTCCGAGGTCTTGGTGATCTCGCTCGACAGATCGGTGTAGTAGTCGCTGTCCGAGACGCGGTTGTAATTGACCACACCGGAAAAGCCGTTGCCGGTGACCTGATTATGCGCCAGGGACACGCCCCAGCGATCCATGTGTGCCACCCGGTCGTTCGGAAGATATTCAGCGCGCACATCGCCGACATAGGTGCCACCATAGGCACTGTTCAGGTAGCGGAAGTCGGTGCCGAGCTGCAAACCCCGTTTGGTGAGAATGCGCGGTTCCAAGGTGGCGTCCATGTTCGGCGCAATGTTCCAGTAGTAGGGCAGCGTGAACTCGATTCCGCTGTCGCTGCTGGTGCCATAGGTTGGCGTCAGGAAGCCCGACTTGCGCTGATTGTTGAGCGAGAATGACATCCATGGCGAGTACAGGATGGGTACCCCGAGGAATTGCACGGTGGCGTCGCTGCCGGTTCCCACTTCCTTGTCGTAGTCGAGATGCAGGTCGGCGACCTTGAGATACCAGTCGTCGTTGCCCGGCTCGCAGGTCGTGTAGGTCGCCGAGGTCATCTGGATCTGATTCTCGCCTTCGAAGTCGATGCGTTCCGCCGAACCACGCCCCTGCGTCGCCCCGCCATTCACGTCGTCGCGATACTTGTACTGGGTCTGCCCGGGCATCAGGGCCAAGGCGCGTGGTGCCGCGAAACCGCTTGAAAATTCACTGTCCGCCGTCACGCCGGCTTTCGGCCGCGGCGCAGTGCGCGGGGGACGCTTGACGAAATACTCGGCCTGGTCGAAGAAGCCGAACTGGTCCTCAAGCCGCATCCGCATCTTGAGACCCGAAATGACGTCGTCTCGCTGCTGCAGACGCACGCTGCCAACCGCCTCGACCTCGTCGTCCACCGGCCAGTAGGTGAGGCGGTCGGCAGTCAGAACCTTGTCGTCCTGGCGCAACTCGGCACCCTCTTCGGCGAGCACCTCGCGATCCACGACGCCGGAGATCCGCCCGGCGGTGAGCACGGCCGCCTGTGAGCCGCCGCCCCCCGGCGTTGGCTCCGGCAGCGCGCCTTGCGGCGACGAGAACGAAGGTTCGGCGGCAGCTGCGGCTGGCGTGGCAGCCGCAGCGGCACGCACGGTAACTTCGGACTCAGGCGCAGGTGTCGGTAGCACGTCCTGTCCCTGCGGGCTCGCTTCCGGCTGCGCCGGTGCGGGCTCCGCAAGGCGCCGAGCAGGCGGGCTTGGCGGCGGTGGCGGCTGCACCCGAGCCGGCTCAGCCGCCGGTTGGCTCACCTCGGCCGCGGCACCTGCCCCCCGTGTCTGGACAGCCTGGGTATCGATCGCTCGCGTATCGACCACCGCTGGCGCCACCGGCGAAGCCTCGGCAGGCGGAACAGCGTCGACCGACGCAGCCGCCGGCGACTGCCGGACTGCCGCCGCCGGTGGTGCTGCGGGCAGGCCAAGCAGCGCCGGATCGACGCGCAGCGGCGGCGCGGTCTGCGCCTGCGCCGCGCCGGGCAGACTAGCGGCCAGGGTACTGGCGACACCGCAGCAGAAGATCAGGGTCAGCGGCTTGCGCCGAGGAGAAAAGGTCATTCCGGAGTAGTCAGCCCAGGGTGCGACAGGTTGTTGTCTCCGGCGGCGCTTCGAGCGGCAACCGGATGGTAGAATCGATCGGACATTTTAGCATCATCGTTCAAGGAGGAGCGGCATGCCGCGTACCACCCTGCTGCGCAACTGGGTCCGACAGCTCTTCGAGGCGGAGTTCCCCGGCTGGGATGCGCCGATCGAAGCAGCTTCGGCCGATGCCAGCTTCCGGCGCTACTTTCGCGTCGGACTGCCTGATCGAACGACGCGCATCGTCATGGATGCGCCGCCGGAAAACGAGGACTGCCGTCCGTTCATCGAGGTCGCCGCCATCTTTCGGGAGGCCGGGGTGCACCTGCCCGAGATACTCGCCGAAGATCTTGAACAAGGATTCCTGCTGCTCTCGGACCTCGGTAGCACGACCTACCTGGATGCGCTGCAGGACGCCGGCAGCGCGCGGCGCCTGTACGGCGACGCCAACCAGGCGCTGCTCGCCATCCAGCTCGCCAGCCGGCCCGGCGCGCTTCCCGACTATGACCGCGAACTGCTCAGCCGCGAGCTGGCATTGTTTCCCGACTGGTACCTCGGCCGGCACCTCGGCGTGACCCTGGACGATCGCCAGAACAGCACCCTGCACACGGCTTTCGAAGCCATCCTGGCCAACAACCTGCAGCAGCCGCAGGTCTTCGTCCATCGCGACTTCCACTCGCGCAATCTGATGCTCTTCGACGGCCCCTCGTCCGCTTTCCCGGCCAATCCGGGCATTCTCGATTTCCAGGATGCAGTGTGCGGTCCGCTGACCTACGACGTGGTTTCGCTCTATCGCGACGCCTACATCGCCTGGCCGGAACAGCAGGAGCTGGACTTCGTGATCCGCTACTGGGAAGCCGCCCGCCGGGCCGGCCTGCCGGTGCAGGCGGATTTCCACGACTTCTACCGTGACTACGAATGGATGGGCGCGCAGCGCCAGCTCAAGGTGCTCGGCATTTTTGCGCGCCTGTGCCATCGCGATGGCAAGAGGAATTACCTCGACGACATGCCACGCGTGCTGGCCTATCTGCGCCGCACCTGCGAGCGCTACAGGGAACTGCGACCGCTCGCACGCCTGCTGGACGTCGTCGAGAACCGCCAGGTCGATGTCGGCTACACCTTCTGATGAAGGCGATGATCCTTGCCGCCGGTCGCGGGGAACGCCTGCGACCGCTTACCGACACCACCCCGAAGCCACTGCTCGTCGCTGGCGGCAAGGCGTTGATCGTCTGGCACCTGCAGCGCCTGGCCAGCGCCGGCTGGCGGGAGGTGGTGATCAACCACGCGCATCTCGGCGACCGGATCGAGGCAGCGCTTGGCGATGGTGGCGACTTCGGCCTGCGTATTTCCTACTCGCCGGAACCGGCGCCAGCGTTGGAAACCGCAGGTGGTATCGCCAATGCGCTTTCGCTGCTCGGCGACCAGCCTTTTCTGGTCGTCAACGGCGACATCTGGTGCGACTGGGACTTTGCGCGCGCGCTGCGCATCGCCAGCAAACTCGCCGCTGGCGGCGCCCACCTGCTGCTGGTCGGCAACCCGGCGCACCATCCCGGCGGCGACTTCCACCTCGACGGCGAAATCGTGCGTAGCGCCAACGGGGACGGAAACGGGGCACTGACCTACGCCGGCATCGGCGTCTTCCGGCCCGAGTTCTTTGCCGCTGTTGCCACCGGTGACAGGATGAAGCTGCGACCCCTGCTCGATGCCGGCATCGCGCGAGGAGTCATCAGCGGCGAGCGGCATGATGGCCGCTGGGTCGACGTCGGCACCCGCGAACGGCTCGTCGAACTCGACCGGCAGCTGACCCAGACCCGATGAGCGTGCAAGCGTACGCCGCGCGTCGCCAGCGGGTCATCGAACGGCTCGGTGACGGTGTCGCTGTCCTGGCCACGGCGCCAGAGCGCATCCGCAACCGCGACGCTCACTACCCCTACCGCTTCGACAGCTATTTCTGGTACCTGAGCGGCTTTCCCGAACCCGAGGCGGTGATCGTCCTGGTCGGCGGCCAGGAACCGAGAACGATCCTCTTCTGCCGCGAGAAGAGCGAGGAGCGCGAAACCTGGGACGGTTTCCGCTACGGGCCCGAGGCGGCGGCCAGTGCCTTCGGCTTCTGCGAAGCCCATTCGATCGCCAGCCTCGACCAGATGCTGCCCGAGCTGATCGCCAACCGCAGCGCGCTCTGGCACTCGCTGGGCCACGACGCCGACTGGGACGCGCGCATCACGCGCGCGCTCAATGCCGTTCGCAGCCAGAGCCGCAGCGGCACGCGTGCGCCCGGCGACATCCGTGATCTGCGCGGCCTGCTGGACCAGATGCGCCTGACCAAGGACGGACACGAAATCGAGATCATGCGCCGCGCTGCCGACATCGCTTCGGCCGGCCACAGCCGCGCGATGCGCGCCTGCCGGGCAGGCATGGCCGAATACGAACTCGAAGCCGAGCTGAGCTATGAATTCCGCCGCCGCGGCGCCGACGGCCATGCCTACACGCCGATCGTCGCGGGCGGCGCCAATGCCTGCATCCTGCACTACATCGAAAACAACAAGCTGCTCTCCAGTCAGTCGCTGGTACTGATCGACGCCGGCTGCGAGGTCGCCGGCTACGCCTCCGACATCACGCGCACGTTTCCGGTTGCTGGCCGCTTCAGCGCGCTGCAACGCGAGGTCTACGAAATCGTTCTGGCAGCGCAGCAGGCGGCGCTCGCCGCGGTACACCCGGGCGCTTCGTTCACCGACTATCACCAGGCGGCGCTGCGCGTCCTGTCGCAGGGGCTGATCGACCTCAAGGTGATCAGCGGCAGTGTGGATGGCGCTGTCGAGAGCGAGGCATACAAGCCCTGGTACATGCACCGAACCGGCCACTGGCTCGGCCTGGACGTGCATGACGCCGGCGAGTACAAGACCGGCAGCGCCGACGATGACTGGGTCAGGCTGGCTGCCGGGATGACCCTGACCGTCGAACCAGGACTCTACTTCCGCCCGGGCGGCGAGGTGCCGACGCATCTGCATGGCATCGGCGTGCGTATCGAGGACGATGTCCTGGTCACCGCAAACGGCTGCGTCGTCTACACCAGCGCGCCAAAAACGATCGACGAGATCGAGGAAGTGATGCGGCATGAGTGAGAACGTGCTAAGCGTTGACGTGGCCATCGTCGGCGCCGGTCCCGTCGGCATGTCGCTGGCGCTGGCGCTGGCCGACGGCCGGCACCGCGTGCTCCTGCTCGACAACCGACAGCGTCACGCCGGCGCCAGCGACCCGCGGGCCCTGGCGCTGGCGCACGGCACACGCCAGATTATGGAACGTCTCGGTGCGTGGAATGCCGGCGCCGCAACGTCGATCGACAGCATCCACATCTCGCAGCGTGGCGGCTTCGGTCGGACGCTGATCGACAGCCGTGAGCACGGCATCGACGCGCTCGGCTACGTGATGCGTTACCGCGATCTGCTGGCCGCTCTCGACGCAGCTATCGAGCCGGTGCGGCGCGTGTACGACTGCAGGGTAGGCAGCGTCACGGCGGACAGCGATGCCGCCGAGATTACGCTCAGCGGCGACGGCGCGCCGCAGCGGGTCGTCGCCAGCCTCGTTGTCCATGCCGAAGGGTCAGCCGCAGGCGATCCCGATGTGCGCGTCTGCGATTACCGGCAGCATGCAGTGGTTGCCGAGGTCCGCCCACTCCCCGGGCACGGGCATCGCGCTTGGGAACGCTTCACGCCTGACGGTCCGCTCGCCCTGCTGCCGCTTGGTGATGACTACTCACTGGTGTTTACGGTACCGCCGGAAAAGGCGGCAGCACTGCTCGACCTGGACGAGAGCTGTTTTCTTGCTGCCCTGCGTAAGCAGTTCGGGCGCCGGCTGGATTTCGTCGCCAGCGGTCCGCGCGCCAGTTTCCCGCTCGCGCTGCGCGTCCGCCAGCACCTGGTCGGCACCCGGCAAGCGTGGATCGGCAATGCCGCGCAAAGCCTGCACCCGGTCTCCGGCCAGGGTTTCAACCTCGGCCTGCGCGACGCCTGGGAACTCGCCAGCGCACTGCTCGCCAGCGACGGCGAAGCTGGCGATGAGCGTACGCTGGCCGCCTACGCCGCCGGCCGCGAACTCGACCGCAAAGCCAGCATCGCTTTCACCGACGGCATCGTGCGCATCTTCGGCAACGATCTGGCACCGCTGCGTGCCGCTCGCGGCGCTGGCCTGCTGGCCCTCGACCTGGTGCCGCCACTGCGTCACTTTGTTGCCAGACGCATGATCTGGGGCGCCCGGGCCTGGCCCTAGACGACCGGCGTCGGGCCGCATGACCGGGTTCTCGACTGGCGCTGCCGACCCGACGTGGGAAGAAACGTTATCGCAGTTCGCTTTTTCGGGCGATTCGGCTAGACTTCGTCGCTTCCCAAGTTCCTGCCCCGCGCCCTGAAGATGCCATGCCGCGAACCAACAAGACCAACCCGCTGATCGAGTTCAAGGGAACCACCCTGCCGCTGGTCACGGTCACTTTGCGATCCCTGCAGCTTGGCGAACTGGCCGAGGCCGCCAACACCCTTTTCGGCGATGATCCCTTCTTCGACGGCGATGCGGCCGTTTTTGAACTGTCGCAAGCAGGCGACGCGCCATCCGCCAAGTGGCCGTTTCTGAAAGAACTGTTCAGAACGCACGGCCTGAACGTGATTGGCGTGCGCGGCGGCAGCGAGGCACTGCGCCTGAGCGCGGCGGCTGCAGGCCTGCCCACCTACGCCGCCGTCGGCCGTACGCCACGAGTTGCCGCCGCCAGCGAAGACGCTTCGCCGCCCGCGCCGGCAGACAAACCCCCTGTTGCGGCGGTATCGCCTGCGGTGCCGCCCAGGCCAGAGCCGAAGCCCGAGCCCGAGCCCGCAGCAGCCGGCGCAGGCGGCAATTCGCCGACATTGTTCGTCACCCGCCCCTTGCGTTCCGGGCAGCAGATTTATGCCAGGGGCGGCGACCTGGTGGTCCTGGCCGCCGTCAATTCCGGTGCCGAGGTCATTGCCGACGGCAGCATCCACATCTACGCCCCCTTGCACGGTCGAGCGCTGGCTGGCGCCAGTGGCGCTACCGCAGCGCGTATCTTCTGCACGCACTTCGATGCGCAACTGGTCTCGGTGGCGGGCATTTACCGGACCTTCGAGAGCGGCGTTCCGGTCGAAGTGGCAGGCAAACCGGTGCAGGTGAGGCTCACCGAGAAGCCTGGCGAGACCACCGGCAACCTGCTCGTCGAGGCCCTCAAGACCGATTAGCACCGCTCAGGGCATCGCCACGGGCGTGCCAACCGCGCGGCCAGCGAACAGAGTTTGCATTCTGCGGGTAGAATCTCAGCTTTAATCTGCGGAGAAACATCCGTGACACGTATCGTCGTCGTAACGTCCGGCAAGGGTGGGGTCGGCAAGACCACCACCAGCGCCAGCTTCGCCTCGGGCCTCGCCCTGCGTGGTTACAAAACTGCCGTCATCGATTTCGACGTCGGCCTGCGCAACCTGGATCTGATCATGGGCTGCGAACGCCGCGTCGTTTATGACTTGGTCAATGTCCTCAACGGCGAGGCGACGCTGACCCAGGCACTCATCAAGGACAAGCACTGCGCGAACGACCAGCTCTTCGTGCTGCCGGCTTCGCAGACCCGCGACAAGGACGCGCTCAGCGAAGAAGGGGTCGAGAAAGTGCTCAAGGAACTCGAGCACATGGGCTTCGACTATGTCGTCTGCGATTCACCGGCAGGCATCGAACGCGGCGCGGTCCTGGCACTGACCTTTGCAGACGAGGCACTGGTGGTCAGCAACCCGGAGGTCTCCTCGGTGCGCGATTCGGACCGCATTCTCGGCATCATCCAGGCCAAGTCGCGCCGAGCACTGAGCGGCGGTGAGCCGGTCAAGGAACACCTGCTGATCACCCGCTATTCACCGAAACGCGTCAACGATGGCGAGATGCTGTCGTACAAGGACGTACAGGAGATTCTGCGCGTGCCGATCATCGGCGTCATTCCGGAGTCTGAAGCCGTGCTGCAGTCATCCAACGCGGGTTCGCCGGCGATCCATCTGACCAACAGCGACGTTGCCGGTGCCTACCTCGACGTGGTCGGCCGCTTCCTCGGCGAAACCATCCCGCTACGTTTCGTCGACTACGAAAAACCAGGCCTCTTCCAGCGATTTTTCGGGGGGAAATAGGTATGTCCCTGTTCTCCCTGATCTTCGGCGGCAACAAGCCCAGGACGGCGTCCATTGCCAAGGAGCGCCTGCAACTGATCATTGCCCACGAACGCGATGCCGGCAACAGTGCACCGGATTTCCTGCCGGCTTTGCAGCAGGAGTTGATGACCGTCATCTCGAAGTACGTCTCGGTCGGTCCGGAAGACATCAAGGTGTCGATCGAGAAGCAGGGAAACATGGAAGTGCTCGAGGTCAACATCGTCATGCCGGACTCTGCCAGCAAAGCCTGAGCGCCCATTCGGCCACCGGCTCACGAATGTCGTTCTTCGGCCACAGGCGTCTGTTTTTCGGACCGTGATCGCGGTAGAATCCCGATCTTGCCTTGCGCTCCGGCACCCGATCGCCATGGAATTCCTCGGTTTTTCGCTTCGCAACAACCTCTTTGTCGCACCAATGGCAGGTGTGACCGATCGCCCTTTCAGGCAGCTCTGCAAGAGTCTGGGCGCCGGCCTCGCCGTCTCCGAGATGGTGACCTCCAACTCCCTGCTCTACGGCAGCGCGAAGACCCGGCGGCGCGCCAACCATGATGGAGAAGTGGCGCCGATCTCCGTGCAGATCGCTGGCGCCGACCCGTCGATGATGGCCGACGCGGCGCGCTACAACGTGGACCATGGGGCACAGATCATCGACATCAACATGGGCTGCCCGGCCAAGAAGATCTGCAACGTCATGGCCGGCTCTGCCCTGCTCCGCGACGAGGCGCTGGTCGGGCAGATCCTGGAAGCGGTGGTCGACGCCGTGCCGCAGACACCCGTCACCCTGAAGATTCGCACTGGCTGGGATAACGCCAACCGTAACGCCCTGAACATCCTGAAGATCGCCGAGCAGTCCGGCATCAGGGCCTTGGCAATGCACGGTCGTACGCGTGCCTGCGGCTATACCGGTCGTGCCGAGTATGACACCATCCGTGCCGTGAAGGCCGTGGCACGCATTCCACTGATCGCCAACGGCGACATCGTCTCGCCGGAAACGGCGAAGTTCGTTCTCGACACCACCGGCGCCGACGCGGTGATGATCGGCCGCGCCGCGCAGGGCCGCCCGTGGCTGTTTCGCGAGATTGAGCATTTCCTGAACACCAGCACGCATCTGATGCCGCCACGGGTCACGGAAATTCACAGCATTCTGCTCGCTCACCTTGAAGACCTCTACCTCTTCTACGGCACCGAGACGGGCGTGCGCATCGCACGCAAGCATATTTCCTGGTATACGAAGGGGCTGGTCGGCTCGGCAGCATTCCGCCACATGATGAACCAGTTGCCGACCATTGCCCTGCAACGGCAGGCCGTCAATGACTTCTTTCTGGCGCTCGCCGAGCACAACGAACACCTGCCCTACGTCGCCAGCGATCCGGATACGCCGGCGCCGGCCAACGCCGATTGTGGGGGTCTCGCGGCATGAAGCGACATCACGTTGAGGAAGAGGATATTGCGACATGCGTTCGCAGAGCACTGGAAAGCTATTTCGAGCACCTTGATGGCGAGAAGCCGGCGGCGATTTACGAAATGGTGATCAGGAGCGTCGAACGCCCCATGCTCGAAGTTGTACTCGAGCAGGCAGGCGGCAACCAGACCTTCGCTGCCGAGATCCTCGGGATCAACCGCAACACCCTGCGCAAGAAGCTGGTCGACCATCAGCTCATTGCCTGAACACGGACCCCCTACTCCAATTTTTCTTACCAGGTCGCAAGCCAGCCATGAAAATACGCCAAGCCCTGATCAGCCTGTCCAACAAGGACAAGGCTCTCGAATTTGCCCAAGGCCTCATCGCCCACGGCGTCAGCCTGCTGTCAACCGGCGGCACTGCCAGGATGCTGCGCGATGCAGGCCTCCAGGTTACCGAGGTCGGTGACTACACCGGTTTTCCGGAAATGCTCGACGGCCGCGTGAAGACTCTGCACCCGAGAGTCCACGGCGGCATCCTGGCACGTCGCGACCTCCCCGAGCATATGGAAACCATCGAGCAGCACGACATACCGACCATCGACCTGGTGTGCGTCAACCTCTACCCGTTCCGCGAAACGGTCGCCAAGCCCGGCGTCACACTTGCAGAAGCGATCGAGAACATAGACATCGGCGGCCCGGCAATGGTCCGTTCGGCTGCCAAGAACTATCAGGGCGTTGCCGTCGTCACCGACCCGGCGGACTACCCGGCGTTGCTCGCCGAGATGGCGAGCAGCGCCGGCGCGCTGAGTGAGGCGACGCGCTTCAGCCTGGCCAAGAAGGCGTTCGTACACACCGCGCGCTACGATGCCGCGATCGCCAACTGGCTGACCTCGCTTGACGAAAACCAACAGCCACAAGCGTTTTCGGAAAATCTTCAGCTGGCCTTCGATCGTATCGAGACGCTGCGTTATGGCGAGAATCCGCACCAGCAAGCGGCGTTCTACCGGGACCCGACACCGACTGCGGGATCGATCGCCAACTACCGGCAGTTGCAGGGCAAAGAGCTGTCCTACAACAACATCGCCGACGCCGACGCCGCCTGGGAGTGCGTGAAGACCTTCGAAGCCCCGGCCTGCGTGATCATCAAGCACGCCAATCCATGCGGTGTAGCGGTCAGCGCCAACCTGCTGTCGGCCTACGAAAAGGCCTTCCAGACCGACTCGACCTCGGCGTTTGGCGGCATCATCGCTTTCAATGGCACGGTCGACATCGACATCGTCGCGGCCATGAACGCGCGCAAGCATTTTGTCGAGGTCCTGCTCGCGCCGGCGTTCACCGAGGCCGCAAAAGACATGCTGTCGGGCAAGCAGAACCTGCGTGTCCTCGAACTGCCCCTGGCCAGGGCCGATCATGGCTTCGAGATGAAGCGCGTCGGCGGCGGCCTGCTGGTGCAGACGCCGGACCGCTTCAACGTGCAGGCGTCCGACCTTAGAGTGGTAAGCGAGCTTGCGCCGAGCGACAGCCAGGTCGACAACCTGCTCTTCGCCTACCGCGTCGCCAAGTTCGTCAAGTCCAATGCCATCGTGTTCTGCGGTCGTGGCATGACGCTCGGCGTCGGTGCCGGCCAGATGAGCCGCGTGGATTCAACGCGTATCGCCGTCAGCAAGGCGCACAACGCCTGCCTCGACCTGGCTGGGTCATGTGTCGCGTCGGACGCCTTCTTCCCCTTCCGCGACGGCATTGATGTCCTGGCGGCGGCCGGCGCGAAGGCAGTCATCCAGCCCGGTGGGTCGATGCGCGACGAGGAGGTGATTGCCGCCGCCAACGAGCACGGCCTGACGATGGTGTTCACCGGCGCCCGACATTTCCGGCACTGATCGGGGTTCGCCGAGCACGACGCGACGAGGCAGGGAATGGGGGCCTTGAGCGACTATTTTTGGCAGCGGGGCGGGACAGATATCGTGCCGCTGGTGAGCGGTCGCATGCAACCGTTGCCGCTCTGGTGGTGAGGGGGTTCCTATGAAGTTACTGGTAATCGGTTCGGGTGGTCGCGAACACGCGCTCGCCTGGCGTCTGGCGAAGACGCCTGGTCTGCAGAAGGTCTTCGTCGCACCCGGCAACGCCGGCACGGCAGCGGAGCGCGAGTTCGAGAATGTCGCCATAACGGATCTCGACGCGCTCGCGGACTTCGCCGAAGAAGAGAAGGTTTCACTGACCATCGTCGGTCCCGAAGCGCCGCTCGCCGCCGGCATCGTCAATGTCTTCCGCGCCCGCGGTCTGAAGATCTTCGGCCCGACCAGGGAAGCGGCGCAGCTGGAAAGCTCGAAGGATTTTGCCAAACGCTTCATGGCCCGGCACGGCATTCCGACAGCCGCCTTTGCAAGCTTTTCCGAGCGTGCTTCTGCGCACGCCTACGTCGACCAGCAGGGAGCACCAATCGTCATCAAGGCCGACGGCCTGGCCGCGGGCAAAGGGGTGGTGGTGGCAGAAACCCTCGCCGAAGCACACGCTGCCCTTGATCGCATGCTGCCGGATGAAGGCGTGCGCGCGCCGCAAGGCGGCATGCCGGCCCGCGTCGTGATAGAAGAGTTTCTGGAGGGCGAAGAAGCCAGTTTCATCGTCATGGTCGACGGCAAGGACGTACTGCCGCTGGCGTCGAGTCAGGATCACAAGCGTATCGGCGACGACGACACCGGTCCAAATACCGGCGGCATGGGCGCGTACTCGCCTGCACTCGTTGTCACACCCGACGTGCACGCCAAGGCCATGCGCGAGATCATCCTGCCCACGGTCAGGGGCATGGCTGCCGAAGGCATCCCCTACACCGGCTTCCTGTACGCCGGCCTGATGATCGGCAAGGACGGATCGGTCAAGACGGTGGAGTTCAACTGCCGCCTGGGCGACCCGGAAACCCAGCCGATCATGATGCGCCTCAAGTCCGATCTTTTCGAACTGCTTGACCTGGCGGTTTCCGGACGACTCGACGAGGCCGAAGCGAGCTGGGACCGCCGCGTCGCGCTGGGCGTCGTTCTGGCGGCAGCCAACTACCCTGGCACACCGCGGACCGGTGACGTCATCAGCGGCCTGCCCAAAGCGAGCGAAGACAGCCATGTCTTCCACGCCGGAACCAGCGAAAGGGATGGCCAGATCGTTACCGCCGGAGGCCGCGTGCTCTGCGTCACTGCCTTGGGCGACAACGTCAAGCAGGCACAGAAACGCGCCTACAACCTGATTATCGGCATCCACTTCGACGGCATGCAGTATCGCCATGATATTGGTTACCGTGCTCGTGCCGCGATGAACGACAGACGACAAGCGCCGCGCGAAGACCAGGGATGATCGATCCGACGCAGCTCAGGGACTACTTCACCGGCCTGCAGGCGCGTATTGTCGCGGCAGTCGAAGCGATCGAAGGCCCGGAAGGCAGGAAATTCCGCGCCGACAGCTGGCAGAAAGCGGCTGGCGAACCGCTGGCCGGCAACGGCCGCACCTGCATCGTCGAAGGCGGCCGGGTATTCGAGCGCGGTGGCGTTGCCTTCTCTCAGGTCAGCGGTTCCGCCCTGCCAGCGTCTGCGACCGCCGCAAGGCCGGAACTGGCTGGTCGTGCCTTTGAAGCGACGGGTGTTTCACTGGTACTGCATCCGGAAAGCCCCTACTGTCCCACCGCGCACATGAATGTGCGCGCACTGGTCGCCACCAGACCCGATGCCGAGCCGGCATGGTGGTTCGGTGGCGGCATGGACCTCACCCCTTACTACCCCTTCGCGGAAGACATCCGGCATTTCCACGGAACCTGCAAGCAAGCGCTGTTACCGTTCGGCGGCGACACGCACGCGCGCTACAAGAAATGGTGCGACGAGTACTTCTTCCTCAAGCACCGCAAGGAACCGCGCGGGGTTGGCGGTGTGTTCTTCGACGACCTGAACGAGGGCGGCTTTGAACGCTGCTTCGCGCTGACACAAGCGGTCGGCGACGCGTTTACCGAAGCCTACCTGCCGATCATCGCGAAACGCCGAGGCCTGCCCTACGGTGAGCGCGAGCGCGACTTCCAGGCGTACCGGCGCGGACGCTACGTCGAGTTCAACCTGGTCTGGGATCGCGGCACGCTCTTCGGCCTGCAGTCTGGCGGACGAACCGAATCGATCCTGATGTCGCTGCCGCCGATCGTCAAGTGGCGCTACGACTGGCAACCGGAGGTGGGCACCCCGGAAGCAACGCTCTACGAACTGCTGGAACCGCGCGACTGGGTCTAAGCAGGCAAGCGCGGCACGGCCTGAGCAGTCACGGCCAGTCGAAGCGGCACGCTCCCCCTCAGGGCGAGTTTCTCTGCAGCCGCCCGGTAGTGCGGCATGGCCTCATCCCAGCGGTCGGTTTGCTCGAAGAGGCGAGCCAGTTCCAGCCGTACGGCCCGCTGATCGTCCAGCGACAGGGAAGCCTCGAGATAGATCTGTGCCTTGCCCCACAAGCGCTGTGCCAGACACAGGCGGCCCAGAGAAAGCAATAGCTGCGCGTCGTCGGGGTGCTGTGGCAGCCACTTTTCTGCGCGCGCAATGCATGGCGTCAGGTCGCCGACGCGGACCTGACCGTAAAGCCGCACCAGGTCCGAGTCCCATTGCATGTCGAGTTGCTTTTCGATCATGCGCTGCGCTTCATCATCCACGCCGTGTTCGAGGAGCGCCTCGCAGGAGGTGTGCGTCAGTGCAGCACTGCGCTCCTTTGCCGGCACCTGGTGCAGATAGTCGAGCAGTTGCCCTTTGTCCGCCCGCTGCTGGCGAATGCTTTCCTGATGTGCCTGCGTCTTGATTTCCTGCGCCAGTTCGGGCAGCAAAGCTTCGCGCTTTTCGAGCAGGCGGGCAAGACGCAGCACTTCCTGCCAGTTGCCGCAACCCTGCTGGGCACGCAACTCCAGGCGAAGCGCCGCGATATGCCGCCCGGCAATGTTCTGCAGGGCATGCAACACTGTCACGGCCTCCCTGAAGTCGCCGCGCTCGATGGCGATGTCCGCTTCCAGCATCAAGCGGGCAGGGTCCAGCCGCGGGTCGTCGACGCGACCCAGCCACTCCTGCTCCTTTTCCGGCTCGCCCAGACGCTGTGCGGCGCGCGCCGCCAGCAAAGCCGCCAAGCCCGGCGCCTGACCGGCAGCGTACACCTCGCCGGCCTTCTTCAAGGCCAACGAGTAACGCCCCTCGAAAAGCAGGCGGATGGTCTCGTGGAGCGAGGCCACCGCTTTTTCGCGGCGTCGGCGCGCACGAAACGCGCCGACGCGGCCTGGCAGGGAAAGCGTCAGCCCGATGGTGCGAAACGACAGGTAGATCAGAACGAAGAGCGTGAAGAACAGGATGATCGCCAGGCTCAGCGCGATCTCGATGCGGTACGGTGGTACGATCAGCAGCAGATAGCCGTCATTGACACGCGCTGCCAGCGAAACCCCGACCGCCACGGCACAGAGTGCCAGTAGCCACAGTAGCCCTCTCACTAGCGCTCCTGACCAAGCTTGAAGGTTTTAATCGCCGACAGGCTGTCGTTAAGCGTCGGCATCTCGATATCGATCTGCGTTGCAATCAGCTGCTCCAGATTGCTTTGCGCCGTCTGCAGCGCGGCATTGCCGGCGTCGAAGTAGCGGTCCATCCATGTCTTGGCATGTTTCAGCTCATCGTGGAAAGTGACCTGATCATGCCCCAAGAGCGCCAGGCGGGCATTCAGCAGGCGCAGCTTGATGTTCTCGCGCAGGAAGAAGGCCTGTCCGGGTGCCACGAAGGCCGGCTCGTTCCCGTCCATGCGCTGGATCCTGATCAGGGACTTGACCTCGCCCCAGAACTCACGCCCCAGTCGCCGCCACAATTCAGCACTGGTCAGCCGCTGCCAGAATTCCACACTGGTTACTGAAGGCCACTCCGTCGACGATTCCTGTGCGGCGGCATCTGCCGACACTTTCGCTCTGTCCTGACTCGGCTGCGGCTGTGCCGCAACCGCCAGAGGGAGGGTATCGATTGCAGTGATCACGCTTTCCAGCCGCTGGCTCATGGCCGCGAGATCGATCTGTGGCAGGGCACGCAGACGCTCGAGATCGCCGCTCAGCACCTTGCGCAGGCTGGAAAACTGTGGCCGGCTGCTCGCCGCCAGGCGGGCGTCGGCAGTTTGCAGGGCCAACACGGCGCCCTGCACGTTGCCAGCCAGCTGCAGTTGCTGGGCGGCCAGCGTCACGCTTTGCTCGACCTCGGCAAGCGCCCACTCATCCCGGTTGCGTGCCAGATCCTTGTACAACTTCTCCAGGGTCGCCTGCTGGCTCTGCGACTCGCCGATCTTCTCCTCGAGCGCACCGAGCCGGCCCAGCATGCCGGCCACCTGCTCCTGCGCCCCCTTGGACAGCGCCCGGATTTCCGCGCCGCTGGTGTCGCTGTCGGCAAGACGACGGGCCAGCTCCTGCTGCGTATCGGCCAGCTTCTGCCTGGTCTCCAGCCACTGCCAGCCGGCCAGCCCGAGGGCCACCAGGACCACCAGCAACCACGGACTACGCCAGGCCGGGGACGGCGAACCCGCCGTTATCGGCGCCTTCCCTGACGATGAGGAACTCGCCGGTGCTGGCTGAAAGGTCTCGGACATCGGCGCGTCGGCGGGCAGCGGTGGCGCCTCGGCCGTTGGCTGAGCGTCCGCCGCCGGTTCGCTCGCCGCGGCCTGCGCATTCGCGGGCGGCGGCGAGGTCTCGGACAGTAGCTGATCCGCCGACAGCGGCGGCGTCTCCGTTGAAGGCGTATTCTCGGACTCCGGCTGACCGGCCAGTGGCGCCTCGCTGGCTGCAGCCTGGGGTTCCTCGGCCGATGGCGGCGAGCCCTCAGGCACCGCTGCATCCGTATCAATGGCCGGTGACACCAGACTCTCTGACGGCGGTTCGCCGGCTGAGGTTGCAGCCGCTTGTTCAGTGAGAGAAGGCTGTGGCTCGATTCGTTTTTTCATCATGACCGCCAATTATATACGTTCAGAGCAGCAATGATCCCAGCATCTGCCGGTTCGGTCAGAATCACCCGCTGCAAACCAAGTTTTTGTGCCATCCCGGCGATTCGCTGGTGCGGCACGAACACCGGGGTGGTACACAGGGACGCGCGCGCAGGCGCATCAAGCAGATCGACCAGGTTGCGCAAGCCTTCGCTGGAAGTAATTGTAATAGCATCAAGCCGGTCGCTGCGCCAAAGCGCCTCAAGCGGCGCCGCGGTAGCCGGAGCGGAACGCCGATAACAGCTTACATGATCGACCTCGGCACCGCGTTCCCGCAAGCCATCGGCAAGCAACTCGCGACCGCCGTTCCCGCGGAAGATTACCACGCGTCTTCCGGAAACGTCAGCCCGCTGCAGTGCCGGTAGTTCGAGCAAGGCCTCGGAATCGAAGCGCTCAAGCGGAGCGAGCGTGTTGGAAATCCCGTAGGCAGCCAGCGCAGCGACGCTTCCCTGGCCGATAGCGACTGCCTGCAGGTCCGCAGGCCACCCTCGTCCGGCAAGAATCGCCGGAACACTGTACTCGACCGCATTCGGGCTGATGAAGACGGCCAGAGAGTAGGTCTCCAGACGAGCGATCGCCGACTGCAAAGGTTCCGGGTCGTCCGCCGGCGAAATTTCGAGCAGCGGGAAAAGCAGCGGTTCGCCGCCCTGCTCGGCGATCCAGCCGAGAAGCTTCGGTGCTTGCGCGCGTGGCCGCGTGACGACGATTGTCTTTCCGCACAGGCGCCGGGTCATTGGCCGACAGCGATTTCTTTGAGGATCGCATCGGCTCCCCGGTCGCGGAGCACCTGTGCCAGACCGCGGCCGACCGACTCGTCGTCTTCGGGCAGGCCATGCAGTTCGCCGGCCAAAAACTTCTTTCCGTCCAGCGTGGCCACAAAGCCGCGTAGCCACAACACACCACCTTCCAGTATCGCGTGCGCGGCAAGCGGAAGCTGGCAACTGCCTCCGAGAGCCCGCGAAAAAGCACGCTCAGCGCGCACGCAGTGGGCGGCAGCCGGATCGTTGAGCGGCGCCACCAGCTCGATCAGGTCAGTGCGCCCACAGGGCACCTCAATGCCAAGCACGCCCTGCCCCGGCGCCGGCAACGACTGCTCGGGCGTCAGCACGGCGGCGATCCGGTCCACCAGACCGAGTCGAATCAGGCCCGCCGCAGCGAGTATGATCGCATCATATTCGCCGGCATCGAGCTTCCTGAGCCGCGTATCAAGGTTGCCGCGCAGGCTCTTGACGACCAGTTCCGGACGGCAGGCGCGCAAACTCACCTCGCGGCGCAGGCTCGAGGTACCGACGACGGCGTTGACCGGCAGTTCGGCAAGATCGGAAAAGCGATTGGAGACGAAAGCGTCGCAGGGATTCTCGCGCGACGATATGGCGGCCAGGACGAATCCCTCAGGGAGATCCATCGGCAGATCCTTCATCGAATGTACCGCGAGGTCGGCACGACCGCTGTGCATCGCGACCTCAAGCTCCTTGATGAACAGCCCCTTGCCACCGATTGCCGACAATGGGCGATCGAGGATCTGGTCGCCGCGGGTTGTCATGCCCAGGATGTCAACGCTGCGCTGCGGGTATAACGCGGCAAGGCGGTCACGCACATGCTCCGCCTGCCACATGGCAAGACGCGACTCCCGCGAGGCGATGACGATACGAGAGTAAGGTGGATTCGCAGGGTTCAAGACTGAATTCCGGTAACGGTGTCGGCCGCCGCGCCAAACGGCCGGCACGCAAGGGCAACATCAAACCCAAGGGCATCATGACCAGCGGCAATACTAACATGCTTGGCTAACATCCTTGGTCGGTACGCTGGCCGGCGGCAAGCCACTCGCTCCTTCTGCTCGCGCACCATCGCGAAAACCACGGGTCACGGGGCGGCAGCGCCTCCTTCTGCCAGGACATCGGGAACAGGCAGGTCGCCTGACAAGCCTGCCAATCAACGCCAACTGACTGCTCGGATTCCTGCAGCGCCGTCAGATAAGCCAGGATATCCTGGATAGCGCTGACCGCAAGAGCGTACAGGGCGCCCGTTTTGGCAGCCTCTTCATCGCACCGGCGCTCAGCCGCAAGATTGGCATTGATCTGCCTTTTGCAGGTAGTTCGTGTATTGGCCGCCAATGCGCGGGTATTCACCTTGCTTGCCGCCAGCGCCGAACGGGCCGCGGCATGCAGCACACGGCCCGCAGACCTCTTTCGCCCGCTCGACATCCAGTGCCTGTGCCGGCCGAATGATCGCTCCCCAAGCAGGATGAAGAGCAATCCTTTCAAGCTCTGAATGTAGCGCATGGAGACCAAGTCGGATGGCAGCCGGCACTACAGAACAGAAAATGCGTCGCCGGCCACCGTGATGAGAGTCAGGAAGCCGCCGGCCATCCCCTTGCCGGCCCGTCGCAGCAGGCGATCAGGAGCTTAGCTGGCGCGCATAGGCCTTGAGTAGGGGCCACTGCCGACGACTGACCGGCAGACGCTCGGGAACATCGCGCAGAAGCGCCTGCCATTGGCTCTCCGCGTCGTCGCAGGTGGCAGTTCTTTCGAAACCGGTGACCGCGTCCTTGGCCGCCAGCACGCTGCGATGCAGGCGGATGAAGTTGCCGCCGAACTCCTGTTCGAGATGGGTCAGAGATTCGTCAAGCAGGTACTCACGATCGCGAGTCCTCGCCGCGACGTACTTCAGCTCGGCCCGCAGGTAGACAATGTCGGCCACGGCAATCAGCAACAGGCGGCCACGCTCGTGACAGGAAAGGTGCGTGCGCGGCGCCTGCGGCAACCGCGCGAGCGGCGCCGCTGACTTCTGCTGCCCGGCACGCACTTTCCGCAGCGCGTCCAGCAGGCGTCGCGCACGCACCGGCTTCAGCAAGTAGTCGACGGCGTTGAGTTCGAAGGCCTGGACCGCGTAGGCGTCGTAGGCGGTCACGAAGATGACCGCCGGTGGATGCTCGCTAAGCGCCAGGTGACGCGCGAGTTCTATGCCATCCATCTCAGGCATGCGGATATCGACCAGCGCCACGTCCACCGGCTGACCCTCGATCGCGGTCAAGGCACACAAGCCGTTGTCGGCTTCGGCAACGACCCGGTTGGGCAATTCCGGTGCGATGTCCGCCAACAGGTCACGCAGGCGCGCCCGCGCCGGCGCTTCATCGTCACAGATCAGCAGCGACAGGGTCGCAGGGTTTGCCTGCGCAGTCATCGCCGCAAACCTCGGCGAGGCAGGCCAATGCGCACGCGAAACTCGCGCCGCCCGTCTGGCAGCACGACTTCACCCGTCTCCAGGCGCGCTTCAAGATCGTAGTGCAGAGCCAGCCGTTCGCGGATGTTGTCCAGCGCCATGTGGTTGCTGCGCAGGCTTCCCGCCCGATTGCCGCAGGGATTGGCAATATCGAGGAGCACTTCGTCAGCGCTGCAGGCCAGGCAAATACGGATCGTGCCTTTGTCGCCCGAAGGCTCGATGCCGTGATAGACGGCGTTTTCGAGCAGTGGCTGCACCATGAGCGGCGGCACCTTGAGATCCAGGGGCAGATCGGCGGCAACGTCCCATTCGACGTTCAGGCGCTCTGCAAGACGCAATTTTTCGAGGCCCAGATACTGTCGGCATAGCTCGATCTCGTCGGCCAGTGGTACCAGTTCGCGATGATCACGCATCAGCGTACGAAACAGCTCGGCCAGTTCTTCGAGCGCCGTCTCCGCACGCCGCGGGTCTGCGCGGATCAGCGAGAGTACGGCGTTCAGACTGTTGAACAGAAAATGCGGGCGGATGCGAGCGCTCAAGGCCAGCAAGCGCGCCTCGACGAGCGCCGGAGAAAGCGCGCTGGCCCGCAAGCTGAAGTAGCCGAGCATGAACGCCGCCGCCAACCCGCCAAGCAGCCCGGCCCTGATCAGGCGCTGTCCACAACCCTCGTCGAAGCTCAGGTAACACCACAGTGCGGAGAACAGGGCCGCCGACGCGGCGGCCAGCAGGAACACCGCCGCGCGCCCCACCCAGACCGGCGGCCGCCGCAGGACGTTGGCAAGCAGCGCCAGAACAGCCAGGTTGAGGAGCAGCACCGGCTGCACCCAGGCGGCCATGTCAATGTAATTTTGCAGACTGTCCGCAATGCCCCGGCTCTGGACCAGCGCCGCGACGAGCGCCAGCAGGTTCACGCCAAGCAGAACTCGCAGCATGACGCCGGAATTCCGGAACTCCGGTAGAGGCTGACCGGCCAGGTTTTGCTTTATACTTCCCATCACTCGAAGTGGCGCCTGTCCAAGGTTCTACGAGTGATTCTAGCCCAGGACCCCCTCCTTCATGAGCCTATCGGATTCTACCCAATACACTTGGGCCGGCCGCTTCTCCGAGCCGATGTCAGATCTCGTCAAGCGCTACACGGCCTCGGTCGATTTCGATCGGCGAATGTGGCGTCAGGACATCCGCGCCTCGGTGGCGCACGCCACGATGCTCGCCAGGCAGCAGATCATCAGCGCCGAGGACCTTGCCGATATCGAACGTGGCATGGCGCAGGTGGTACGCGAGATCGAGGACGAAAGCTTTGTCTGGTCGCTCGATCTTGAGGATGTGCACCTGAATATCGAGAAGCGCCTGACCGCGATCGTTGGCGACGCCGGCAAACGCCTGCATACCGGTCGCTCGCGCAACGACCAGGTAGCGACCGACATTCGTCTCTATCTGCGCGACGCGATCGACGATCTGCTCCCGCTGCTGCGCCAGTTCCAGACCCGGCTGCTCGATCTGGCCGAAAGGGAGGCGGCGACGCCGCTACCCGGCTTCACCCACCTGCAGGTCGCCCAGCCGGTCACCTTCGGACATCACCTGCTGGCCTATCACGAGATGATGCAGCGGGATGCCGAACGCTTCGCTGACTGCCGGCGCCGCACCAACCGCCTGCCGCTCGGAGCGGCTGCGCTGGCCGGCACCACCTATCCGATCGATCGCCATTTCGTCGCCGAACTGCTCGGTTTCGAGGGTGTCTGCGAGAACTCGCTCGATGCCGTTTCCGACCGCGACTTCGCTATCGAATTCTGCGCTGCCTGCGCGCTGCTGATGATGCACCTGTCGCGCCTGTCGGAAGAACTGGTGCTGTGGATGAACCCGCGCTTCGGCTTCATCAGGATTGCCGACCGCTTCTGTACTGGCAGCTCGATCATGCCCCAGAAGAGGAATCCCGATGTTCCCGAACTGGCGCGCGGCAAGACCGGCCGCGTGTACGGACACCTGACCGCCTTGCTGACCTTGATGAAAGGCCAGCCACTGGCTTACAACAAGGACAACCAGGAAGACAAGGAACCGCTGTTCGACGCCATCGATACGGTCAGTGACACGCTGCGCATTTTCGCCGAAATGATCGCCGGCATCACCGTCAACCCGGGGAAGATGCGCGACGCATTGGCCGAGGGCTTCGCCACGGCCACCGACCTGGCCGATTACCTGACCCGCAAGGGCCTGCCTTTCCGGGACGCCCACGAGACTGTCGGGCTGGCAGTGCGTCGCGCCGAGGACCTCGGCGTCGACCTGGCGCAACTGCCGATCGCCGACCTGCAAAGCTTCTCACCGCTGGTCGGCGACGACGTCTTCGCAATCCTCAGCGTCGCCGGCTCGCTGGCCGCGCGCAAGCACATTGGCGGCACGGCGCCGGAGCAGGTCCTGGCGGCAATCGCCCGCGCCCGCCGCGCTTAGGCCAACCGCCGCGGACGGCGCGATGGAGAAGATCGGCAAGTATGAGCTTGTCCGGGAAATCGGCCGTGGCGCAACGTCCACCGTGTTCCTGGCCAGCGACGCGTTTACGCAGCGCGAGGTGGCGGTCAAGGTAGCGTTCCCCGGCATCCTGAAAGACCCTGACCGGGGTCGCCTATACACTCATTTGTTTCTCAATGAAGCCGCGCTGATCGGCCGACTGTCGCACCCGCACATCGTCCAGACCTACGACGCGGTTGTAGACGACCATCTCTGCTACATCGTGATGGAGTATGTCGCCGGTGGCACGCTGGAAAAGGTCTGCGCAGCCGACCGGCTGCTGTCGCTCGAACGCATCGTCGAGATCGTATTCAAATGCACGCGTGCACTCGACTTCGCTTGCCAGGGCGGCATCATTCACCGCGACATCAAGCCAGCCAACATCCTGTTCACCTGCACCGACCCGCACGAGGGCGACATCAAGATTTCCGATTTCGGCGCAGCGATCATCGGCTCGCCCGACCGCACGCTGGTACAAGGTATCGGGTCGCCGGCCTACATGTCACCGGAACAGGTCAAGGAGCAAGCGCTCGACCAGCAGACCGACATCTACTCTCTGGGCGTCGTGATGTATCAGTTGCTGACCGGTCGCCTGCCCTTTCGGGCGCACAACAGCTACGACATGATCTACCAGATCATCAACGCCGAACCACGCAAGCCATCGACACTGCGCAAGGAGATTCCGGCAGCACTTGATGCCATCGTCGCACGCGCGATGAGCAAGAGGGTCGAAAGCCGCTACCCCACCTGGCAGGAGTTTGCCCACGACCTGGCGCAGGCCTTCCGCGCACAACAACCGAAGGTGTCGGTCGAGAACATGGCCGATCTCGAGAAGTTCGACATTCTGCGTTCCTTCGCGTTTTTTGCCGACTTCGCGGATGTCGAGATCTGGGAGGTGGTGGGCTTTTCGGAGTGGAGCCGCGCATCGCCGGGCACGGCGATCATTCGCGACGGCGACCTGGGCGAGTTCTTCTGCTTCCTCGTCGAAGGCGAGTTGAAGGTACTCAAGAACGGACTGATCCTGGACATGCTTACCACCGGCGAATGCTTCGGCGAAATGGCCGTGATCGGCAAATCGACCTGTCGACGCGCTGCCGATATCGTCGCTCTGACCGAAGCAAAGCTGGTACGCATAGGCAAGAACGCCTTACAGGCTTCTTCAGAAACCTGCCGGGCACACTTCTACCAATCCTTTCTGGCTGTCCTCAGCGAGCGTCTGAGTTTGGCAAACAATCGCCTGGTAACGTTCTGAGAGCGGGCGCAGCTCACCACCGGGCGCCCGAAGTGAATGGCGATTGCTTCGATCGGCGGCATCGATGTATATTAGTGTTTTCTGATCGATGGAGTACCCCGCTCATGAGCAAATCCTTCAACACCATAACCAGCGATGTTTCCAAGGGACTGAGCACCCTTCGGCACGAGATCCCGGAAACGATTCAAGGCTTCAATGCATTGGCCAAGGCCGCCCTCTCACCCGGTGCGATGTCGGCGCTCGACAAGGAGTTGATCGCGTTGGCGATCGGCGTCGCCAGTCATTGCGATGCGTGCATCGGCTTTCATGTGAAGGCACTGATTCGCCTGGGCGTCAGCCGCGAACAGCTGATGGAGACGCTCGCCGTCTGCACCTACATGGGTGGTGGCCCATCCCTCATGTACGCCGCCGAAGCCGTACGCGCCTACGAGGAGCTGAGCGTCGGCAGGCCGGCGCCGGCCCACGCCTGAAAAGGCCATCGCGGCGCTACATGCACGCCGCGATGGCCTTCAGCCGGCAAGACATCGGCGCATACCGCGCCCGTCGGACAGCAGGTGGCTCAGCGATCAGACGGGGTCTACCAGCCCTTCAAGAAGTTTCTGCAACTCGCCGTCTTCATACATTTCACGCATGATGTCACAGCCGCCAACGAACTCGCCGCGCACGTAGAGTTGCGGGATCGTCGGCCAATTGGCATACGACTTTATGCCGCTGCGGATTTCCGGATTCTCGAGCACATTCACGCTCAGGAAGCTGGAGACCCCGCAAGCCTTGAGAATCTGCACGGTTACCGACGAGAACCCGCATTGCGGAACCTGCGGCGTTCCTTTCATATAGAGCACCACCGGGTTGGTCGTTACCTGTTCCTTGATCAATTGCTGAGCATCCATCGCAAAACCTCGTAATTCCTGTTGGTTGGGAACAAATCAGCCGGTCAGTCTACCGGCTTGCTGCACGGATCGTCAATGGACATGGCCACCGCTGACGCGTTCGGTCTTCGCCAAATCGGACCACGAACGGACACCCGCCAAGCCTGCCTGATGCAGCAGCGCACGCACCTCCGCGGCCTGGTTGTAGCCGTGCTCGAGCAACAACCAGCCGCCCGGCAGAAGGTACTCTGACGCGCCACCGACAATTTCGCGAATGCACGCCAAACCATCGCCGCCAGCCACCCCGTCAGTCAGCGCCAGCCGCGGCTCAAATGGCAGGCCATTGAGCAACAGGTGCGGGTCGGCATGCGCAACATACGGCGGATTGGCCACGATCAGATCGAAGCATTCCTTGCCCAGCGGGGCGTACCAGCAACCACAAAGGAAGCGAACCTCGACCGCGTGCCGTCGCGCATTGTCGCAGGCCACATCGAGCGCCAGCGACGAAACATCTACCGCCGTGATGGCGGCGGCCGGACACAGCTGCCGCAACGTCACGGCCAGGTTTCCCGAACCTGTGCCGAGATCCAGGACCCGCGGAGCCGACTTCAACTGCATCCGTTCGATCGCCAGATCGACCAGTAGTTCAGTCTCCGGGCGTGGAATCAGCACCGCTGGTGTGACGGCAAACTCGCGGCCATAGAACCCAGCTGTACCCAGGATATAGGCCAGCGGCTCGCCTTCGGCACGCCTGCCGACCAGCGCCTCCAACCTGGCAAGCTGGTCGGCAGAAAGCAGGCGCGCCGGGTGCGCTATCAAATCGGCGTGCGTACACCCGACCACGTGCTCGATGAGCAGACGCGCATCAAGACGATCGATACGCTGGCCGGCCAGGCGCCACGCGCCGCCGAGAGTCATCGCCATCCGCTTCAGCGTTCAGCGCAGGAACGGCAAGTCCGGACAGTGTGCGTCGCGCAGCAGTCGCTGCCAGCAAAAACGCATCACTCGCTCTCGGCGAGCATTGCCAGCTGATCGGCCTGATACTCTGCGACAAGCGCGGCAAGCAGCTCGTCAAGGTCGCCGTCCATGATCGCCTCGATCTTGTACAGGGTAAGATTGATGCGGTGATCGGTGACTCGACCCTGCGGAAAATTGTAGGTGCGAATTCGCTCGGAGCGGTCTCCACTACCGATCAGGTCCCTGCGCGTCGTCGCTATGTTCGCGTGTTGCTCGCGCTCCTGCATGTCTTTGATCCGTGCCACCAGCACCGACAGCGCCTGCGCCTTGTTCTTGTGCTGCGAGCGATCGTCCTGGCATTCGACGACAATCCCGGTCGGCAGGTGCGTGATCCGTACCGCGGAGTCGGTCTTGTTGATGTGCTGTCCGCCCGCACCCGAAGCGCGGTAGGTATCGACGCGAATTTCGGCCGGGTTGATGTGCACCTCTTCGAGCGCATCGGCCTCCGGCATCACCGCCACCGTGCACGCCGACGTGTGAATGCGGCCCTGGGTTTCGGTATCCGGCACGCGCTGCACGCGATGGCCACCGGATTCGAACTTGAGTCGCGAATAGACGCCATTGCCGATGATGCGTGCGATCACCTCGCGATAGCCACCAAGGTCCGAGACATTCGCGGAAATCACGTCGACCTGCCATCCCTGGCGCTCGGCGTAGCGCGTATACATGCGGAACAGGTTGCCGGCAAAGAGCGCCGACTCCTCGCCGCCAGTACCCGCGCGCACCTCAAGAAAGACGTTGCGATCGTCATTGGCATCCTTGGGCAACAACAGGCGCTGCAGGTCCCCCTCGAGTTTTGGCAGGCGTTCGCGGACATCGGCCACTTCCGCCTCGGCCAGTTCCCTCATCTCCGGATCGGCCAGCATTTCGAGAGCCGACGACAGCTCTGACTCCGCATGCCGCCAGGTCTCGTAAAGAGCGACCACGGGGCCCACTTCGGCGTACTCGCGCGACAGCTTGCGGAACTCGTCCATATCCTGCGTCGCTTCGCTGCTGGCCAACATGCGGCCAAGCTCGTCGAGGCGACCGCTCAGTTGCTCAAGTTTGTCGCGAATACTCTGATTCATGGAGAAATGACTCGAAGCCCGCCACGGCAGGCAAAAAAATGCGTTGGCGCCGCCCGGAGGCCGCTACTCGCCGAAGCGGGAATCCGGATGCAGGTGAAAAAGGCGTCCGACCAAGGCCTGCAACTCGTCCCGGTCGCCGCTGGCCTGGCTTAGCGCCTGTGTTGGCGCGTGCAGGAACTTGTTCGTCAGGCGGCGCGAGAAGTGCTCAAGGACACGTGCGGGATCGTCACCTCTGGCCAGTAACTTCAGCGCATGTTCAATCTCGTGGCGACGCGCCCGATCGGCCGCATCCCGCAGCGAACGGATGAGCGGCACTGTACCACGGGTGGCCAGCCAGCGCAGGAAGCCTTCGACACGCTCATTGATGATCGACTCCGCGTCCACCACGGCAGCCTGACGCGACTCGAGACCGGACTCGACCACCTGCGCCAGATCGTCGACCGTATAGAGGAAGACATCGTCCATTTCACCGACCTCGACCTCGATATCGCGGGGAACGGCGAGGTCGACCATGAACATCGGCCGATGCCGGCGGATCTTGATCGCCCGCTCGACCATGCCCAGGCCGAGGATTGGCAACGGGCTGGCCGTACAGGAGACGACGATGTCGAACTGCGACAATCGTTCTCCGAGGTCCTCCAGCCTGATCGCCGTTCCGCCGAGACGATCGGCCAGCACAAGGCCGCGCTCGACAGTCCGGTTGGCGATGACCACCTGCTTCGGGTGCTGTGCGGAAAAATGCCTGGCGCACAGCTCGACCATCTCGCCCGCGCCGATGAAGAGGATCTTCTGATCGGCAATGCGCTCGAAGATCCGCTCGGCCAGGCGGACAGCCGCGGCGGCCATGGAAACCACATTTGCGCCAATCGCAGTCGTCGAACGCACTTCCTTGGCAACGGCAAAAGCATGCTGGAAAAGCTTGTGCAAGGTCGTCCCCAGAGTGCCGACTTCCTCGGCAAGGCGCACCGCCTCCTTCATCTGACCGAGGATCTGCGGCTCGCCGAGAACCATCGAGTCGAGCCCACTGGCCACGCGAAAAGCATGGCGAACGGCATCGCGCTCGGGATAGGTATAGAGGAACGGCGCAATTTCATGGCGCGCCAGCTGATGGTAGTCAGCGAGCCACTGTGTCGCTGCGTCCGGCAACTCGGTGGCAAAGTACACTTCGGTCCGGTTGCACGTCGAAAGAATCGCCGCCTCGTGAACCGGTTTGCAGCGCATCAGGTCAGTCAAGGCCTGCGGCAGGCTTGCAGCATGAAACGCCATCTGCTCGCGAACCGAGAGTGGCGCTGTGTGGTGGTTGATACCAAGGGTGAACAGCGCCATGCTTGAAGGACAGTAGGCAAAGGGAGGGCAGGTCAGCAGGCGATTATAGCACCGGCGCCTGTCGCCTCCCGAAGCGCGCAAGCCTTGCCAGGCGTTCCTGCCTTTCCGGGTCAGGCGATGTCCGTGCCCGGCTTGCCTATGAAGTAACCTTGCGCGTAGTCGACGCCGAAGGCACGCAACATGTTCAGGGCGCGTTCGTCTTCAACGAATTCGGCCACGGTCTTCTTGCCGAAACCTCGGGCGACTTCCGCCAAGGCACGCACGAAAACCTGATCATCCGGACTGTCGACCAGTGTGCGGACAAAGGAGCCATCGATCTTGACGTAGTCCACCGGCAACTGCTTGACGTAGTTGAAGGACGAGAATCCGACACCGAAATCGTCGAGAGAGAACGCGCAGCCCAGTTCCCGAACCGCATTCATGAACGCACGTGCGGCGGAAAAGTCCGATACGGCCGCGGTTTCCGTGATTTCGAAGACGACATGGCTGGGCAACAGCGGGCTGCGCGCGAGTTCATCGCGAATGAACGAAAGCAGGCGCGGATCATTGATGCTGACCCCCGACAGGTTGATCGAAAACTTGTAGTGCTTGCCGGCAGAGAACAGCGCCACCATCCTGCCAAAGACCTGGTGAATCACGTGCCGGTCGATGTCACGTATCAGCCCGCTGTTCTCGGCCACTTCCATGAACATCCCGGGCGGACTCAGAGACCCGTCTTCAGCGCGCATGCGTACCAGCGCCTCGTAATGACTGACCTGTCGCGCGCGTATATCGAGTATCGGCTGGTAATGAACGACAAATCCGTCGTCATCCAGCGAGCGATTGATCATTTCCTCCCAGTACAGGCGGTTCTGCATCTTTTCCTGCACGCCCTCGCCCTCGGAGTACAGATGCCAGCCGGCGCCGCCTTTCGACTTCGCCTGATACATGGCGATATCGGCATTGGCGAGCAGCTGTTTGACGTCCATAAATGCCTCGGAGAAGACGACGATCCCGATGCTCGCCGAAACACGATGGTTCGCGCCCAGCCCGGGGAACTTGATCTCCGCGAGCCGCCTGTTTATCTTCTCGGCCACCTGAATGGCACCATCGCGATCACATTCGTGCAGCAGGATGCCCAACTCGTCACCACCCAACCGGCCCAGCAAGTCGCTCGCACGCGCCACGTTGCCAACCTCATCGGCAACCACTCGCAACAGGGCATCGCCCGCCTGATGCCCGCTCAGATCGTTGACGTACTTGAAACCGTCGAGATCCAGATAGAGCAGCGCGCCGTCATGGGCCAACCGGCGAGCACTGGACAGGGCCTGATCCAGCTCGTGTTGAAAGTGTTGTCTATTGACCAGACCGGTCAGCGGGTCGTGCTCGGCCAGATAGCTTACATGTGACTCGGCACGCTTGCGTTCGGTGTGATCGATGCCCACCGACAGGATCATCACCCCGTCACTCGGGCGATCGGAAAGGCGGGAATGGTTCCAGGTGATTTCGTACGACTGCCCGTTGGCGCTCGTCAGGATCGATTCAAGCTGCACGTGCTGACGCTCGCCGGCGGCGATGTCCCGCACCGCCTGGCGCATTGCCGCCTCGGACGATCCGTCCGGACAAACCAGCTCGGAGAAGCGCTTGCCGGGCAAACACTCCTCGCTCCAACCGGACAGCAGACGCCCGTAGCGATTCAGGGTAAGGATCGCTCCGTCGGCAGACTGGGTCAGAATGATGACTTGCGCAGTGTCGAGCAGGCTTCTGCTGAAGTCGCGCTCGAGGGAAATGCGCTGCAACATCCCCTGTGTCTGTGCAGAATGGGCCGCCACATCGCTCTCCAGCGTCTCCAGACGATAGGACAAGGCTATCGCCGCCTCATCAAGGCTGTCGATTTCGTCATCAAAAAGACGCCGGGCGCGTGGCGCCATTCGTTCCCGTGCCTCGGCAAACGCGCTTCGCCCGAGCAGCGGAATGGCGCGCACCGCCCGGATCATGCGTTGCAGCGGCGCGTGCACCAGCAGCGCCAGCAGCAGCAAGGAAAACAGCGAGGCCAGCAACTCACCCTGCAAACGACTCCAGACAGATTTTCGAATATCGGCCAAGGCCTGCGTGAGATCGTCGATAACCACCAGGAACGCCGACGAGCGCGCACCATCGCCGGCGTCGAGTGCTAGGAACGACAACTCGAACTGACTGCCGTCGTAGGACAAAAGGCGCCAGGCGCTTGTGCCGGCCATCGCTGGCAGAGTCTCCAGTTCGTGCAGCAGGGGCAGGTTGCGCTCGGCGCTGCTCAAGCCGACGACCTGCAAGCCGAGCGCAGGCAACACGTTCTTGCCAGCTGTAGGGCCGGCGGGGACGAGAACACCCAGGTCCGCACCGGACAAACGGTGGAACGAGACAACCACGTCGGCGAGAGAACTGCCCACGACGACCGCCCCGGCGACCCGACCAGCCGACAGAATCGGTGCCGCGGCAAACTGGGTGCACACCTGTTCGCAGCGCGTCCAGTGCAAGGCCCGCTCCTGCCCTATGACGGCACGCACCTGGGCATCCTGATCGATCTCGGCGAGCACGTCGGTTTTCCAGGTGGCCAATGGCGGACCGCTCGCCGCGTAGACCTGCAGCGAGTCCAGACCCAGGTCGAGCTGCAATACCGACCAGTAACTGTCGAAGTGCTGGCGGAGCAGCGCATTGCCGGCCCGGGTCTGGAAAAGACTGACGCCGACCGAGTCGAGGGCAGCGAGCATCCCCGCCAGCGCCTGCAGGCGCAGCCCGAAATCGGTGCGCAGGGCAAGTGCTTGGGTGACCAGCCGCTCCCGGGTCGCCGTCCGCTGCACATCAAAGCGCGTCGTCAGGTCATGGAAGTGAAGCCACGACAGCGCACCGTTGACCGACAGCATGACCCCACCCAGGGTCAACAAGATCTTCCACTTCAGACTGAGGAAGTTGAAGGTGCTGCGCACCTTCGTCGGCACGGGGCTGGAAGGCATCCGAGGAGACTAGAAACGGAACGAGCCGAGGAGCATGAAGTTGTCCCAGTAGCGGCGCAGGTCCCGAGGGTCGGGGTTATCCTGGACCGCCAGAAAGCCGGTGCCATCGACCCGATGCGCTTCGGCGCGCAGCATGAACTGTGGCGTAACGTCGAAGCGAACGCCAACGGTCCAGTCCTTGGCATAACGCGTAAACCCGGGCAGGCCGGTTGCCGCCGCAAAGTCGCTGCCGTCGCGATCGTTCTTGTCAGCGTAATAGACGTCGTAACGCAGTAGTGCTTCCCACTTTGGAGCCAATCGGTAGGTACCCTGCAGGTAATAACTCTCGCCAACCGCATCGCCATTGTAGAAATACGGGCCAAAGTCCTTTACCGAGATGCGACGGCTCGCGTACTCGCTGGTCAGGCTCCAGTTCTCGGCGTTGTACTGGGCGGAAAAGATCAATGGCGTGAGCTTGAAACGCCCGGAGCCCAGGCGATCCGCGTAGCCCGGCCTGTAGCGCAGATCGAGATGCAAGGCGGTGAATCCCAGGCGATACCTGCCACCCGCACCCTCGTAGATGGCCTGGAAATCGGGTGCCAGCTTCGCATCGAGGTGACCCGGCGGGTTCAGGCCGACGAGGGCGACCGTGGCAGCCTCGGTATCGGTCTGCGGTTGCCCGAGCGCGAAGCTGGCCGAAAGCGAACCGGCTTCATCGTAGTGCTCGAGGTAGATCTCCGCGCCGTCGGCCGAAACGGTCAGGTTGCGCGTCCGATCGAAGTAGATCGACTGCGGCAGGATTATGCTGGGCCGAGTGAACGGAACGTCGCGTGTCTTGTTGTACAGCCCATAGGCGGTCTTGACCCGTCCCAGCCGCACGCCGCCTCGCCCCTGCTCGCTCGACATCGCGGTCCAGTCGAGGAGACCGTAGTCCAGCCGCACACCACCATCGTCAGTGCCGCCGGCCCGGTGTGAGAGCAATTGCGCCGACACCTGCACATCCGGCGTCAGCCGCCATGAAGAGTTGAGGCCGACCTCGCTGAAATTGTTGCTGATCCGGTCGTCGCTCTGTCCGAAGAAGTTGTTGTCAGAGGTGTTTACCAGGGTAAGCGAAAAGAACCCATGCACCTGCAGATCGCCGTCCAGCAGATCGATGGCACGCACCGGCGTCGCCAATAACGAAAACGCGCCAAGCAGGGCAAGCCCGGACGCTGCTCTAGCGAATCTTGAGTACGCGCACATTCTGATTGACCTCGCTCGCCCTGACGTAACCCATCGCACCAGGCGTGGACGCCACTCGCGACAACATCTCCTCGCTCGAACCGACCTGCTCGGGGTATTGTCCCTGACCCGAAAAGACCTGCCGGTCCCATGCCATTCGTAGTTGGTGGGGAAAGACTTGCAGCACGCTCTTGCTGAAGGTGCCATGCTCGGGTGCGTCATCCTTCAGAACGAACACCTTGACCGGCGTGTTGCCAGGCCATCTCTGAAGCAGCATGCCAAAGATCGCTCGCAGGGACGCTCGGGGAATTGCCTCGTCGCTGGTCGCCGGATGGGCGATGGCAACCATCGTGGGCTCCGCCGATTGCGCGTGCGCCTGGCCGAGCACCAACGCAGCCGCCAGCAGGCAGAGCAAGAGCGCTCGACCCGGCGAAGTCACGCATTTAATGGCAGGAAGCTTTTCGATCACGGGCGCATCCTACCAGACAAGCGGAACAAAAAAATTGCGATATCATGAAACAAGGCGCCCTCGCCAATGCGCTCGACAGCCTGTACCAGGGCTCGCGCGCGCCCGATCACGTTGCGGTCGCCAGCAGGGGCTGCTCACCGAATGGCATCACGCGGCACGTGCCAGCGGAGGTCAGCTTTCCGTGCCCGGAAAAGGTTCGAAAAGCCAAATGTGACCGCCAACGCGCAAAAAAAAAGCCACGGCATGCCGTGGCTGGTTCACCCGCGCTGGTTTCAGGCGGGAGTCGCCTTGCCGGACGCGGAGGCACTCTCGATCCATCGCCGGATGCGAATTGCGTCGCCAATACGCGTTTGCTTGCCGTCCGAATCCAGCAGGACAATCACCACCGGACGGTCCGCGACACGCGCCTGCATGACCAGGCACTTTCCCGCCTCGCGAATGTAGCCGGTCTTTGACAGGCCGATCTCCCAGGTCGGGTTCTTGACCAGCTGGTTCGTATTGCGATACTGAAGTTCACGGCCTTTCACCTCGGCGGTTGCGCCGGGGGTCGTCGAGAACTCGCGAATCAGGGGATAGCGGTACGCGGCAGCGACCATGCGCGCCAGGTCATGGGCTGTCGACACGTTGCTGCTGGTCAAACCAGTGGGATCGTCGAAGTGCGTCCTGGCCATTCCCAACGCGGCCGCCTTGCGGTTCATCGCCGTCAGGAAGGCTGGCAGCCCCCCGGGATAGTGCCTTGCAAGCGCGTGCGCTGCACGATTCTCGGAGGACATCAGCGCCAGCAACAAGGCCATTTCACGGGTAAGCACGGAACCCACCGGAAGGCGGGAACGACTGCCCTTCAAGTAGTCCACATCGTCGTCGGTGATGGCAATCGACGCCTGCAGATTGGGCATGGCGTCAAGCACGACCATTGCCGTCATCAGCTTGGTGATCGACGCAATCGGGACGACAATGCTGGCATTCTTCTCGTACAGTGCCTCGCCACCGTCCTGCGCGATGACCAACGCCGATCCCGAACGCACGGCCAGGCGGTCGTGACCCTGCCACTCCTCAACGGCACTGGCAATCTCGTGGTCAACACTCGTCCCGTGAGCCGCGCGCGAGGTCTTCCTTGTTGCAGCGCGGCCAGCGGAGGTGCTCGTCCTGGCCATGCGGGTGGACTTCTTCGTCTTCGCCAGCTGGTGAGTGGTCCTGCCTGTCTTCTGCGCCACCCTCTTGGCTGAACTGGTCTTCGTCGCCGCTGACGCCTTGCTCTTCTGCGTTGGCCGGGCTTTGCTCTTCTGCGTTTCACTTCCGCTCGTCGACGTGCCCGCCGCGTGCGCAACTTCAACCGACGCCAAGCCGGTCGCCACCACAGCCCCACACAGCACCGCTGCCATCAGAATCATCCGCATCACAAGCCCTCCTGCACGATCCAAAAATAGACCCCAATTCTACTGCAAGCCGCCTCTCGCAAATCAACGTATGAAAAATAATGAGATACGGCTATTTTGTAATCTAGCACATCAACTTGGTGGAGTTCAAGAAAGGCTTTCGCATCTCCCACCTGGACGCGGGTCGACTGCCCCTCTCGACGCGCCGGTGGCAGGCCAAAGCTCATCCATGGCTTCGCACGTATCGGATTAAGCCGGGCGGCAGCTGCCGACACCTTGCGCAGTTGCCACCCGGTTCAGGGCGCTCAGCGCTCGCTTATCAGTTTTTCGACGACGGCCAGGGCGGTCATGTTGACCAAACGACGAACCGTCGCGGTCGGCGTCAGGATGTGCACCGGTTGCGCAGCCCCGAGGAGGATCGGCCCGATGGTGACGTTGTCTCCTGCGGCGACCTTGAGGAGGTTGAAAGAAATGTTCGCCGCGTCAAGCGTTGGCATGATCAACAGATTGGCCTGCCCCTTCAGGCGAGCGTCGCCTGGAAAGACGCGCTGGCGGATCTGGTCGTCGATTGCCGCGTCGCCGTGCATCTCACCCTCGACTTCAAGACGCGGCGCACGCTCTTTGAGCAGGCGCAGCGTTTCACGCATCTTGAGCGCCGTGGGCGTGTTTTCCGAACCAAACGAGGAATGTGACAGCAGCGCGACGCGCGGGGTGACACCGAAACGACGGACCGTGTCGGCCGCCAGCAGCGTCATGTCCACCAACTGCTCGACCGATGGGTCGTAGTTGATGTAGGTATCGGCGATGAACAAGGTACGGTCAGGCAGCAGCAGCACGCTCACCGCATAGAGACCCTTGGCGCCCGGCGCCAGGCCGACGACATTCTCGACGTGCTCGCGATGCACGCGATGGCGCCCGAAAGTGCCGCAGATCAGGCCGTCGGCATCGCCCATGCGCACCATCAGCGCGCCGAACAGGGAGGGACGACGGCGAACCTCACGCTTGGCGAAGTCCGCCGAAACGCCCTTGCGCTCCATCAGGCGACGGTACTCCCGCCAGTAGGACTCGAAGTGCTCGTCGAAGAAATCGCCGTGGCCGGCGCAAACGACGTCGAAGTCGACACCCGGACGGACACGCAGGTTGGCTGCCTCGAGCTTGCGGGTGATATCGCCGGGGTGGCCGATCAGAACCGGCTTGGCAATCCCTTCGTCGACGATCACCTGCACGGCGCGCAGCACGCGCTCGTCACCACCTTCCGCAAAGACGATCCGTCTCGGCGCCTGCTTGGCCTGTGAGAAGACCGGCTTCATGATCAGGCCGAAGTGATAGACGAATTCGTCAAGGCTGTCCTGATAAGCCTCCAGGTCCTTGATTGGCCTGGTCGCCACGCCGGATGCCATGGCCGCTTCGGCAACCGCTGGGGCGATCTTGCTGATCAGGCGCGGATCGAAAGGATTGGGAATCAGATATTCCGGACCAAAATTGGACACCTTTTCGCCATACGCCTTGAGCGCCACTTCCGATTGCTCGACACGCGCCAGTTCTGCGATCGCCTTCACCGCGGCGAGCTTCATCTCTTCGGTGATGGTAGTCGCTCCGGCATCCAGCGCACCGCGAAAGATGAACGGAAAACAGAGCACGTTATTTACCTGATTGGGATAGTCCGAACGCCCCGTCGCGATAATCGCATCGCTGCGCACCGCCTTGACATCCTCCGGCAGGATCTCCGGGTTAGGGTTGGCCAGCGCCATGACCAATGGCGAAGGAGCCATCTTGGCGACCATCTCGCGCTTCAGCACGCCTCCGGCCGACAGCCCGAGGAAGACGTCGGCACCGCCAATGACATCATCGAGCGTGCGCGCGTCGGTCTGCTTCGCGTAGCGCCCCTTGATGTCGTCCATGTCCTCGACCCGGCCTTCGTAAACCAGTCCCTTGATGTCGGTCACCCAGATGTTTGCCACCGGGATTCCCAGCATCACCAGCAGATCAAGACAGGCCAGCGCCGCGGCGCCGGCACCCGAGGTGACCACTTTCACCGCATCGAGTTGCTTGCCCTGCAGGTGCAGACCGTTGAGAATCGCTGCGCCGACAACGATCGCCGTACCGTGCTGGTCGTCGTGGAAAACGGGGATCTTCATCCGTTCGCGCAGTTTTTTCTCGACGTGGAAACACTCCGGCGCCTTGATGTCCTCGAGGTTGATGCCGCCAAAGGTCGGCTCCAGCGAGGCAATGATGTCCACCAGGCGGTCGGCGTCGCGCTCTTCGATTTCGAGGTCGAAAACGTCGATGTTGGCGAACTTCTTGAACAATACCGCCTTGCCCTCCATCACTGGCTTGGCCGCCAGCGGTCCGATCGCTCCGAGCCCGAGCACGGCCGTTCCGTTGGTAATCACGCCGACCAGATTGGCCCGCGAAGTGAGCGTGCTCACCTCACCCGGGACGCTGACGATTTCTTCGCAGGCAGCCGCCACCCCGGGCGAATAGGCCATCGACAGGTCGTACTGGTTGGTCAGCTGGGTGGTCGGCTGGATGGCGATCTTGCCCGGCTTTGGATTGCGGTGATAAGAGAGGGCGGCTGCACGCAGCTGGTCCTTTTCCTTGCTCATGACTCGTTCTCCTGGCAGCATTTTTACGGACCACAGCAAATGCCTGTGGCGCCCCAACGGTCGACCGGCGACACGGTGCGCGTTAACACGCGCGAGCCGGCCAAAGCTGCGCTACTTGTCTACGGATCGTCAGTGCAGGCTGGAGCTGTGGCATAATTACACAAACACAGACAACCATGTAGCAATGACGCCAAGCATGCCGACCTCCCCCGCCTGCACCGCGCTTGTTTTTTGCCAGCCGCGACCGACGCGTCGCCCCCGACTGGGCTGGACGGACCCGCAAGGGTCCAGGCTCCGTTGGCCAGCTTCTGCGCGCGCCGCGCCACGGTAACTTCCGCTCCTCCACCTTCCCTAGAGAGTGATTACCATGAACCAGACTGTTTCCATCAATGCCCCGGACTACGTAAAGCATGAAGGCCTGAAGAAATGGGTTGCCGAAATCGCGGCCCTCACCCAACCCGCCCAGGTGGTCTGGGCCGACGGCTCGCAAGAGGAATACGACCGTCTCTGTGCCGAACTCGTCGAGGCCGGCACCTTCACCAAGCTCAAGAAGCGCAAGAACTCCTTCCTGGCCTTTTCCGACCCGTCCGACGTTGCCCGCGTCGAGGACCGTACCTACATCTGCTCCGCGAAGAAGGAGGACGCCGGCCCGACCAATAACTGGGAAGACCCGGCCAAGATGCGCGAGACGCTGAACGGCGTCTTCAAGGGCTGCATGAAGGGCCGCACGATGTACGTGATCCCGTTCTCGATGGGCCCGGTTGGCTCGCCGATCGCCCAGATCGGCGTCGAGATCAGCGACAGCGCTTACGTCGTCGTCAACATGAAGATCATGACCCGCATGGGCAAGGCCGTGTTCCCGGTCCTCGGCACCGACGGCGCCTTCGTCCCCTGTGTGCACTCGATCGGCGCACCCAAGGAGCCCGGCCAGAAAGATCCGCGCTGGCCGTGCAACCCGACCACCAAGTACATCGTTCATTATCCGGAAACGCGCGAAATCTGGTCCTACGGCTCGGGCTACGGCGGCAACGCCCTGCTTGGCAAGAAGTGCCTGGCGCTGCGCATCGCATCGAACATGGCGCGCGACGACGGCTGGATGGCCGAACACATGCTGATTCTCGGCGTCGAGTCGCCCGAAGGCAAGAAACATTATGTTGCGGCCGCCTTCCCGTCGGCCTGTGGCAAGACCAACTTCGCGATGCTCGTCCCGCCGGCCACCCTGAGTGGCTGGAAAGTGACCACCATCGGCGACGACATCGCCTGGATCAAGCCGCGCAAGGACAAGAACGGCGTCACCCGTCTGTACGCGATCAATCCGGAAGCGGGCTTCTTCGGCGTCGCACCGGGTACCAACGACAAGACCAACTTCAACGCCATGGCCTCGCTGGCCGAGAACACCATCTTCACCAACGTCGCTCTGACCGACGATGGCGATGTCTGGTGGGAAGGCATGGGCCCGGCACCCGCTCACGCCATCGACTGGCAGGGCAACGACTGGACGCCCGAAATCGCCAAGGAGAAGGGAACCAAGGCCGCACATCCGAACTCCCGCTTCACGGCCCCGGCGTCGCAATGCCCGTGCATCGACGAGAACTGGCAAAACCCTGAAGGGGTGCCGATCTCGGCCTTCCTGTTCGGTGGCCGTCGCGCCTCAACCGTGCCCCTGGTCTGCGAAACCGTTGACTGGGATCACGGCGTCTATGCCGCCGCCACGCTCGGTTCGGAAACCACGGCTGCCGCCTTCGGTCAGCAGGGCGTCGTTCGCCGCGACCCGTTCGCCATGCTGCCGTTCTGCGGCTACAACATGGCCGACTATTACAGCCACTGGCTGAAGATGGGCAACGCCGCCGACACGCCGGTGCCGATCTTCATGGTCAACTGGTTCCGCATGAACGAAAAGGGCGAGTTCGCATGGCCGGGCTTCGGTGACAACGCCCGCGTCCTCAAGTGGATCATCGACCGCTGCGAGGGCAAGGTTTCAGCCAACAAGACCACGCTCGGCTGGATGCCCAACTACGAAGACATCGACTGGTCTGGCAGCGACTTCTCGAAAGAAGAATTCGCCAATGTCACCAGCCTGGACAAGCAGGCCTGGAAGAGCGAACTCGATGGCGTCAAGGAATGGTTCGGAAAGATGGGCGACAAGTTGCCTCCGAAACTCGCAACCATCCGCGACGAACTCGAGAAGGGATTCGCCGCCTGATCGTCCCGACACGACTCCGGTCGTCGAAAAGCCGCCTGCGGGCGGCTTTTTTTTCGCCTCGATCATACGCCCTGTGGCTAAACTGTGCTCTTCACTCAAATCGCAGCCACGGAATCATGCCGACCTTTCCAGCCAGCCGCCTCGCCGACATCGCCCCCTTTCACGTCATGGAACTGCTGGCCCGCGCGAGAGCGCTGGAAGGCGAAGGGCGTGACATCATCCATATGGAAGTCGGCGAACCCGATTTCCCGACGCCGGAACCGATCGTCGCCGCCGCTCAGGCGCAAATTGCCACCGGCCGGGTGTTGTACACGCCAGCGCTTGGGCTTACCGAACTGCGCGCCGCAATCGCTGCTTTCTATGAAACGCGCTACGGCATCAGCGTGCCGGCCTCGCGCATCGTGGTCACTGCCGGGGCTTCGGGCGCACTGCTGCTGGCCATGGCCTGCCTCGCCGAACCCGGCAGCGAATGGTTGCTCAGCGACCCCGGTTATCCCTGCAACCGCAACTTTGTGCGCAGCTTCGAAGGCGTACCGGTGGGAATTCCAGTACGCGCCGACAACAACTTCCAGCCGACGCTCGCAGAAATCGAGCGACACTGGACCGCACGCACCGCAGGCGCCCTGCTCGCATCGCCGGCCAACCCAACCGGCACGCTGCTCGATGACGCCACACTGGGCGCGATCGCAGACTTCATACGTCGGCAGGGCGGACAACTGATAGTCGACGAGATCTACCACGGACTGACCTACGAGCGTCCGGCATCGACGGCCTTGCAGTTCGGCGATGACATCTTTGTCGTGCAGAGCTTTTCCAAGTATTTCAACATGACCGGCTGGCGTCTGGGCTGGCTGGTCGTACCGCAACGCTTTACGCGCGATATCGAGAAGCTGGCACAGAATCTGTTCATATCGCCGTCGACTCCAGCCCAGCATGCTGCACTCGCCGCCTTCGCCCCGGCCACCCTGAACATCCTCGAGGCACGCCGGCTGGAGTTCAAGCGACGCCGCGACTTCCTGGCGCCAGCGCTGGCAGAGCTCGGCTTTCGCCAGGCGACCAGGCCCGAAGGTGCCTTCTACGTGTACGCCAATTGCAGCCACTTGACCGACAGCAGCGATCGCTTCGCGCGCGAGTTGCTGGAGGCGGCCGGAGTGGCGATCACACCCGGCCTCGACTTCGGAAGCAACCAGCCCGAAAAACACCTGCGCTTCGCGTACACGGCAACACTGGAGCGCCTGGCCCAGGCGGTCGACCGCATCCGCCGCTTTCTCGGCTGACGGTCCTTGCCAACGGCGGTATCTGCACAACTGCAACGCGCCGGCACCGACATCGCGTCTGGCGCGGCTGGTCATTCCAGGTCAGCGGCAAAACCCGGGAAAATCGCCGATAGAGGCCAGCCGCCGCCAGTCGAAGCAGGGGCCCGGATCCGTCTTGCGACCGGGCGAAATATCGCTGTGCCCGACAATCGCTTCGACCGGATAGCGCGCGCACAACAGCCGCAGCAGTTTCCGCAGACGACGGTACTGGATGGCCGTGAAAGGCAGGTCGTCGCAACCCTCGAGTTCGATGCCCAGCGAAAAGTCATTGCAGCGCTCGCGCCCGTTCCAGCACGACAGGCCCGCATGCCACGCGCGCTGGCGGCAGGAGACGAACTGGATCAGCTCGCCCTGTCGTCGCAGCAGGAAATGGGCCGAGACGCGCAGCGTGCTGATCTGCGCGAAGTAAGGGTGGGCATGGGCCTGCAGCCGATTGGTGAACAGCCGCACAATCGCGTCGCCCGAAAACTGACCTGGCGGCAAACTGATCGCATGCACGACGATCAGCGATACTGCCTCGCCTTCAGGACGCTGATCGCGGTTGGGCGACTCGATACGCCGTGCGCCAGGCAACCAGCCATCAGCATCGATCTCGCAAGCGGCGCCGGGGTGCAGAAGCGTCACTCTTCGATGCTCAGCCGTTCGATGCGATAGCGCAGCGAGCGGAAGCTGACGCCGAGCAGTCTTGCCGCTGCCGTGCGGTTGAAAGCGGTCTTGGCCAGCGCCTCGAGAATCGCCTGCTTTTCGATGCGGTTGATATAGTCATCCAGCGTTTCACCGCTTCTGCCAACGCTGTCGCCAGCCACGGCGGCCGACGCCAGTTGCAGATCCTCAACGACGACTGCGTCGCCGGCGCACAAGGCCGTGGCCCGCTCGAGAATGTTCTCCAGTTCGCGAACATTACCCGGAAAACTGTAGGCTTCCAGGGCTCGCAGGGCCTGCGCGTCCAGACGCGGCGGTTGCGCACCACAGATGCGCAACAGCAGGGCCTGTACGAGCGGCGCTACGTCCTCGTGACGTTCGCGCAGCGGCGGCATGCGCAGTTCGATGACGTTCAAACGGTAATAGAGGTCCTGGCGAAACCCCCCCTCGTCGACGCAGTTCTTGAGGATCTGGTGGGTCGCCGAAATGATGCGCACGTCGACCACCTCTTCGGCAGTACTGCCGACCTTGCGCACCTTTTTCTCCTGAATCGCACGCAGCAGCTTCACCTGCATCGCCAGAGGCAGGTCAGCCACCTCGTCGAGAAACAGCGTCCCTCCATTGGCCGCCTGGAAGAATCCTTCGCGGTCGCCGTCGGCGCCGGTAAACGCCCCTTTGCGATAGCCGAAGAACTCGCTCTCCATCAGATTCTCGGGAATCGCGCCACAGTTCACGGGAACAAATGGCGCCGCACGCCGAGAGCTGTGATCGTGTATCAGGCGCGCCGCGAGTTCCTTGCCGGTTCCCGACTCGCCGGAGATGTAAACCGGTGCCTGACTACGCGCCAGCTTCTCGATCATCTGACGTACGTGCTCGATCGCCGCCGACTCGCCGATCAATTGGCCAGCAGCGCTCGTCGCCTGCCCGTCACCCGTGACGCCGCTCTGACGAGGCAGACTGAGGGCCGACTTGATCAGGCTGCGCAGCTGCTCCAGGGCCACCGGCTTGGCCAGATAGTCAAAGGCTCCGGCCTTGAGGGCAGCAACGGCGTTCTGCGCGCTTCCAAAAGCCGTGATCACGGCCACCGGCGTCTCGCCGTAGCGCTCATTGATCAGTTTGACGATTTCCAGCCCGTCACCGTCGGGCAAGCGCATGTCGGTAATGCACAGCTGGTAGCGCTGCCGTTCGAGGAACTCGCGCGCCTGCAGCACGCTTTCTGCGCAATCCGCCGACAAGCCCATGCGCGCAACGGTAAGATCGAGTAGTTCACGAATATCCGCCTCGTCGTCAACAACCAGCACTCTCGCCAACTCGCCGCGTGGGCGACGCTCCGTCTTGACTACTGACACCCTGATGATCTCCCCAATAGACAAAAATCGGCACCCGGCGCCGAGGCCTGCAGCTCGAGCAACGCGCCATTCGCATCGCATAACTCGCGGGCGATGTAGAGGCCCAGACCGGTACCACGATGGTGCGTGGTGAAGAAAGGCTCGAAGATCTGCTCGCGATGTGCGTCGCCAACCCCGTCGCCATCGTCGATAACATGCAATTCCACCTGCGCATCGCCCTTGCCGTCGCAAACCAGCAGGCGCACGCTGCCGGCAATGCGTTGCGAATGGCGTAGCGCATTGCCGAGAAGATTTCCCAAGACCTGATGAAAATGTGAGCGATCGAAACACAGAGACGCCGCGCCGGACAACTCGAGGCGAACCACGTCGACCGACAGGTCCTCCTTGACAAGGTAGTCCTCGATCAACAGCGGCAGGCTGTCCCGCAGGTCGATCAGTTCCGGGTAGGTGCGATCACGGCGCCCGAGTTCCAGCACATCGCTGACGATGCGCTCCAGCCGCTGTGTATTGTCCAGCATGATGCGCAGCAAGCGCTCGTACATCTCGCCGCGCCTCTCTTCACGCAGCAGCTCACCCGCGTGACTGATCGCCGACAGCGGGTTGCGAATCTCGTGCGCAATGTTGGCCGTCAGACGACCGAGCGCTGCCAGCTTCAGCTGTTGCGCCTGCTCCTGCAGACGGCCCATATCCTCAAGGTAGACCAGAACGTCGCTTTCGGACGTCTCGGTGGAAGCAAACCTGGCACGCAATTGCATGCCGCTCGCAGGAACCCGCACCAGCACGTCCTGGTCACCTCCATTCCGGCACCACTCGACGAAATTCTGCGCCAGCTCAGGCGAATATTCGGCCAACAGATACTCGCCGTCACCGTCGAGGCCGAGCAGTTGCCGGGCGCGCGGGTTGTTCTGCTTGACTCTGCCGTCGCGGCGGAGCACCACCACACCGTCCTGCATCTCCTCGATGACGCGCTGACTGATCAGCGTCTGGTTGTTCAGGTCAACGCCACGCTGACGCGCCAGCGCCTCGTTGGCAATTACCCTGCGCGCCAGCAGTCGCGCCGAAACCGCCACCGCAAAAAAACCGGCGCTGAACAGGCCGGCGTGAAAGAACCCCGCCGCATCGAAATCATCCTGAAAAGCGCGGTAGGAGTGTTCGAAGAGCACTGCCAGGGTGGCCATCGCCGCGTAGAACAACACCAGGCGCCCCTGCCCGACCAGACCAGCGCCGGCCAGCGTCACCAGCAGCATCGAACCTAGACCGCTGCCCAGCCCGCCGCCGACATGAATCAGCATCGTCATGACCAGGACATCGACCAGCACGCTTGCCGTCAGTTGCACGGTCGCGTGCTGGCGGTGGCGATAGGCGATGATCACCGCCAGCGCGGTTGCCACCAGATAGACGCTGGCCAGCGCCAGATGCTGCAAACTCTGGTTGGGACTGAGGATGGTAAAGGCGGAGGGATAGAGCAGCGCGGAAAAGAAGAGCAGCGCGGCAACGACGAAGCGGTAAAGGTTGAAGTAGCGCAGGGACTTCCAGTGCATCTCGGAGAACTGCTCGGCGCCGAGGCCTGCGCTCGTCAACATGACATCTCAGGCGTCGCTGGAGCGGCTCTGGTCAAGATGTGCGGCGCAGCAGTAGTAGCTGCCATTGGCCAGAATGCTCTCGCTCAGCGGCTGATTGACGCCACAATGGGCGCACTGCACCATGCGCTCGGCTTCACGCTCGAAGGTCTGCCGCTCGGCAGGCGCAGGCAATGAACTTCGTGCCTTGCGCCAAACCCACCAGACCAGCCAAACCAGCCCGATCAAAAGGAGGTATTTCGTCATTGAGAGAGAGGTCGTGCACGGCGCTCAAGCATAGCAGAGGCTCCCGCAGGGCGAGACGTCAACGCACAGAGTTGAAGCAACAAGCTTGCACGGCGAAGATCGGGAGCGGCGAAAAATGATCGTCATTGCGAGAACCGTGCATTGTGTCGCGCATTGCGGCGATGATCGCGGCGAAGCGATTGGTCGGGGCGAGAGGATTCGAACCTCCGACTCCTGCGTCCCGAACGCAGTACTCTACCAGGCTGAGCTACGCCCCGACCGAGGCGACAACTGCGCTAGTAATTCCTAGCGACAGCGAAGAGGCATAATTCTAGCAAGGAATCCTTGTATTGAGAAGCGGGGACAACATCGAGTGCGGCAGCCGCAAGTGCGGCCTCGGCGGCCGCCTTCTTTTTCGCGTATTCGAGCGCGCCCGTCTCACGAATGGCTGCCAGCACGCTGGGAAAATCGTCCCTCCCACCGTTCTCGATAGCCTGCCGTACGCAGGCCGCCTGTCCCGAATCGCCATTGCGCAGGACATAGATCAGTGGCAGCGTCGGCTTGCCTTCGGCCAGATCGTCGCCGAGATGCTTGCCCGTCTCGACTTCCGCGCCGGAGTAATCAAGCACGTCGTCGATCAATTGAAAGGCAGTCCCCAGATGCATGCCGTAAACGGCCATTGCCTGTTCGACAGCCAGGCCACCGCCGCCGATGATTGCGCCAAGCTGCGCCGCTGCCTCGAAAAGCTTGGCGGTCTTGAAACGGATGACCTGCAGATAGCCCGCCTCGTCGATTCCTGCGTCATGACAGTTCATCAACTGCAGAACTTCGCCCTCGGCAATGACGTTCGTTGCATCCGACAAGACCCGCATGATGCGCATGTCGTTGACCGCTACCATCATTTGGAAGGCACGCGAATAGAGGAAGTCGCCGACCAGTACGCTGGCGGAATTGCCGAACAGGGCATTCGCCGTCTCCCGGCCACGCCGCAGGTCGGATCCATCGACGACATCATCATGCAGCAGGGTGGCCGTGTGGATGAACTCGATTACCGCCGCAAGCTCGTGATGGTGAGTGCCCCGGTAGTCCAGCGCGCCAGCGGAGAGCAACACCAGCGCCGGACGCAGCCTCTTGCCGCCGCTCTGAACGATGTATTCGGCGACCTGACGGACCAAGGCAACCTCGGAATGGAGGCGCTGGCGGATCACCGCGTCGACGGCCTTCATGTCCGTCCCGATCAGCTTGTACAACTGCTCCATTCTCACGAGAACGCACCTTGGCACAAAAAACCTCGGAATCTTAGGCGCCGGCCGCTTGTGCGTCAAGCGACGGATGGCCGAACCTGGCCAAACCCTTTGACTGAAGAGGAAGATTACGTATAATGCTCGGTTCTTCATCCCACTTTGTTTAGTTCTTTGGAGTCCAACATGTACGCGGTCATAAAAACCGGTGGCAAGCAATATCGCGTTGTCATCGGCGAAAAATTGAAAATAGAACAGATACCGGCAGACGTTGGCGCAGAAATCAGCTTTGACCAGGTTCTCATGGTTGGCGAAGGCGAAACAGTGACCATTGGTACACCAATCGTCACCGGCGCCTCGGTCAAGGCCACGGTGCTGTCGCAAGGTCGTCACGACAAGATTCGCATCTTCAAGTTTCGCCGTCGCAAGCACTCGCAGAAACATCAGGGGCATCGCCAGAACTACACCCAGATACGGGTCGACGGCATTGCCGGCGGCGCGGCGCTTGACCCTTCAGCCTGATTTGAGAGGAGTCTGACTCATGGCACACAAGAAAGCAGGCGGCAGCGTACGCAATGGCCGCGATTCCGAAGCAAAGCGCCTCGGCGTAAAGCGTTATGGCGGCGAACTCGTCCGCGCGGGCAACATCATCGTCCGCCAGCGTGGCACTGCCTTTCACCCCGGCGAGAACATGGGTCTCGGCAAGGATCACACCCTGTTTGCGCTGGTCGACGGCCATGTGCAGTTTGCCATCAAGGGCGCGCTGCGTCGGCGCACGGTCAGCATCGTTCCCACTGCCGGCTGACGCGGCAAGCTGGCTGCCGCAACAAGCCAGCCCGGCATCAAGCCCTATCGCTGGCGATAGGGCTTTTTGCTTTGCAACCCGGCACTACGGACCGACGCAAGCATGAAATTTATCGATGAGGCGAGAATTCTTGTCGCCGCTGGCGACGGCGGCAACGGCATCGCCTCGTTCCGGCGCGACAAGTACGAGCCGGAAGGCGGCCCGGACGGCGGCGATGGCGGCAACGGCGGCAGTGTGCATGTCGTCGCCGATCGCAACGTCAACACGCTCATCGAATACCGCTACGCGCGCCGGCATCGTGCCCAGCGCGGGCAGAACGGCGGGTCGAGCGACTGCTACGGCAAACGTGGCAGCGACCTGATGCTACGCGTCCCGGTGGGCACCACCATCGCCGACGTCAACAGCCAGGAAATCGTTGCCGACCTCGACGTCGACGGTAAGACGGTGCTGCTGGCCAAAGGCGGCCGCGGCGGCCTCGGCAACATCCACTTCAAGTCGAGCATCAATCGCACGCCGCGGCAATGCACGCGTGGCGAAGAAGGCGAGCAACGTGAGTTGCGCCTCGAACTGCGGCTGCTGGCCGATGTCGGCCTGCTTGGTCTGCCCAACGCCGGCAAGAGCACCTTCCTGCGCGCCGTATCGGCAGCACGACCCAAGGTCGCCGACTATCCGTTCACCACCTTGCAGCCACATCTCGGGGTCGTGCGCGTGGATCATGACCGTAGCTTCGTCATCGCCGACATTCCCGGACTGATCGACGGTGCTGCAGAAGGCGCCGGCCTCGGCATCCGCTTTCTCAAGCATCTGGCGCGGACACGCTTGCTCCTGCACATCGTCGACATGGCCCCGCCGGACCCCGACGCCGACCCCGCGCGCGATGTCGAAACGCTGGTCCACGAGCTGGAGAAGTATGATCCGGAACTCGCTGCCAGGCCACGCTGGCTGATTCTGAACAAGCTCGACCTGATTCCCGAGGACGAGCGAGAACAGCGCGTCGCCGACTTCCGGCGGGCCTGCCGGGCCAGCGCGAAAGGTATTCCCTGTTTCCGCATCAGTGCCATCAGCGGTGACGGGTGTCGTCAGCTCACGCGCAAGCTGCAGGAAGCACTGCAGCAGTTGCCCGCCGCTCCCTCACCTGTCGCAACGATCGCCGCCACACCCGCCGACGCCTTTCGCGACGACCTTTTCGCAGACCACGAACAGAAGCTCTGACGATGGCCAGCAGCCGCATCGCCTCAGCCCGCAGGCTGGTCATCAAGGCGGGTTCCGCGCTGATCACCAATAATGGTGAGGGCCTGGATCTCGCTTCTATCGACGACTGGGCGAGGCAGATCGCCGAATTGCGTCAAGCCGGCAAGCAGGTCATCCTGGTCTCGTCCGGTGCGATCGCCTGCGGCATGCAGCGTCTCGGCTGGCGGAAGCGCCCACACGCTGTCCATGAGTTGCAGGCCGCGGCAGCCGTCGGCCAGATGGGGCTGGTTCAGGTCTATGAAAGAGCTTTTGCAAAATACTCGCTGCATACGGCACAGGTCCTGCTCACTCACGACGATCTTGCCGACCGCAAGCGCTACCTGAACGCACGCTCGACTCTGAGCACGCTGCTGCGCTTCGGCGTCGTGCCGATCGTCAACGAAAACGACACGGTCGTCACCGACGAGATCAAGTTCGGCGACAACGACACGCTTGCGGCGCTGGTCGCCAACCTCGTTGAAGCCGACTGCCTGATCATTCTCACCGATCAGCAGGGGCTGTTCACCGCTGATCCACGCAAGGACTGCAGCGCCAGCCTGATCTCCGAAGCGCGCGCCGGAATTGCCGCTCTGGAAGCCATGGCTGGCGGCGCCGGCACGCAATTCGGCACCGGCGGCATGCTGACCAAGGTCATCGCCGCCAAACGCGCAGCACGCAGTGGCGCCCATACGGTCATCGCCAGCGGCCGCGAGGCCGACGTCATCGTGCGTCTGGCGCAGGGCGAGCGCCTCGGAACGCTGCTGGTTGCCGAAACGCAGCCGCTTACGGCGCGCAAGCAATGGCTGGCAGATCACCTGCAACTCAACGGCAAGCTGATTCTCGATAGCGGCGCGATCAGCGCCCTGCGCGAAGGGAAAAGCCTCCTGCCAATCGGTGTCGCCAGCGTTTACGGCGACTTCGAACGTGGCGCTGCCGTGGCCTGCGTCTCAAGCGACGGGCACGAGATCGCTCGCGGTCTGATCAACTACGGCAGCAGCGACTCGCGGCGCATTGCGCGGCGCGCCAGCCAGGACATCGAGCGCATCCTCGGCTACATCGAGGAGCCGGAGATCATCCATCGCGACAACCTGATACTCAGCTAGCCAACGCGCGCCAGCATCCGGCCCGCCCTGTGCTGCGTCAGCGTGCGCTTTCGGCCAGCTGCTGATAGACGAAGGCGGTCATCGCAATTGCCACGTCGTCCGACAGGCCTGCAAACTGTATCCCATGCAGGTACTCGCCGGATTCGTCCCGAGCCAGCGAGCGGATCGTCGCATCGATGGCGGCGAGAAACTCGATCCCCCGGATCTCGACGCGGAACTTGACCGACAGCAGGTCCCCCGTGCCGCCAAGACGTCGCCTGGCGGACAGCAAGGCGCCGCTGACGCTGAGGTTGGTCAACACCCCTGCCGCATTGACGGTCTTCATGTCCTCCTGCAGGACAACCGCGCAGATGATGCGCACCGCAACCCTCTCTCCGGTGCGCACCACCAGACCGCGCACCTGCGCGGGATACGCGAGATGCATGTGAGGAAAGGGAATGCTCGAGGATCGCAGCACGCTGGCCGTAAATGCATAGGCGCTCTTGCCAGAGAAGAAGCGAACGACAAAGACCTGCCCTTCACGCACGAAACAGAGCCGGCCATCGGCTTCCGGAATCGTTACCAGCACGCTCTTGCCGCGCAGATAACCGATCAGCTTGACATAGTAGCGGGATTCCCCCTGCTCGACCTGGCTCTGGATCTGGAAGGAATCGCCGATGGCCAGCTTGATTTCGTCGAAAGGCTGTGTGCGCTCGACGTTCGCTTCCGCGTGGCTACCGTCACCGCCACCTGTTGTGGCGCGGCCGGAAATGGGACTCACCTTTGTCCCCCGTCTCGCCCCGCCAATCGCGTGTTCAAGTACGGCATCGGACGCCGGATGCGCCGCCTGCCCGGCAAGACCGGGAACCTGCGGTGACGCACGCCTGCGGCCGCAACAGGGCCGGGATTACCCAACAGAATATGACCTTCACGTCATAGCCTCTTGTCGCTTCTGCCGTCATCGTTCCAGCTCCCGGCGAGTGGCTGAATGGCGCCCCCGGTCAATGCCGGATGGCAGCCGCCACGGTGCCCGCCCATCGGACGGGCTGATTGAGAGTTCAGAAACTCCTTCTGCTCGTGCTCCGGCGAAACAACGCCCGCAGGTCCTGACCGCGCAACGAGTTGCCTGCTGTTCGGTCGGACGATGCAGGCAGTGCGTTCACCAGCGCTTGCCTACAGCGCACAAAACAGCATGTCGAACTCGACTTCGCTATCGGATTGACGCGGTCGATGATCGCTGTCGGGACGCGTGAAGCGGATATTCAGGGCGTACTTGTTGGCGCTGATTTCCGGGATATAGGGGTCGTCGAGCTTCAGCGAAATGCGTACCATCTGCGAACTGCTGCCGCCGAGCATCATCTGGAAAGCACCGTTGCTTGCGACGTGATGTTCGGGGCGACCGCTGGCACGCAGGAGGCGCAGGACGATCGCCAGCGCGTCACGCAACGGCAGCATGGGCTGCAACCAGCCGAGCAGCGCATCGCGCCTGGCGCCGGGCTCCTGATGCCGCCAGTAGTGGTATGAAGGCAGATCGAACTGGCAGACGCCACCGGGAATGCTGGCGCGGCTCTTGATGCTCATCAGCCAGTCGTTGTCGCGCAGATGCTGACCGATCTTGCCGGTCATGGCGAGCAGTGCTGCCGAGGCACGCTCGATTTCCTGGAGCGCCTCGGACAGCGCGTCCTGCGAAATGTCCGGGTTGTTGCGGTACGCGAGCAGGCTCTGGCGCTGCCTTTCCAACTCCTGGATCAGATCCATTTTCAGATCGGCACGCCCGGCCACCTCGAGAATCTCGAACAAGGTGAGCAAGGCGACATGGTGATCCTGTGATCCGTCGCGCTGCATGAAGCTGCCGACTTTCTGGAATAAATCTTCCAGACGCAGCAGCGTGCGTATGCGTTCATTGAAAGGATATTCGTAGGTAATCACATGTCCGCCGGTGTAAAGAACGGGGATTCTCGATAATTCTGAAGCATTTGCAGCAAAACCTCAACGCCCGACATGAAGTTTGCCCCTGGCCAGTTCCAGATATTGCTGGTGCAGGGCGTCGATTTGCGGAAGCAATTCGGCCAATTCGCCATTATTGAACACCAGATCGTCGGCAGCCGCCTGCCGCTCGGCGCGCGAGGCCTGCGCGGCCATGATCGCCTGTACTGCCTCGGCCGAGAGGCCGTTTCGCGCTGTCACCCGCGCAATCTGCACCGCCTCGTCACAATCGACCACCAGCACCCGGTCGGCACGTCGCCGATAGCTTGCCGTTTCGACCAGCAAGGGCACGACGAGCAACACGTACGGTGCGTACTCTGCCGCGGCGCAGCATTCGTCGCTGCGCCGCCTGATCAGGGGATGGAGAATGGCTTCCAGTCTTCTCTTGGCGGAGGGATCGGAGAAGACCAGCGCGCGCATGGCAGCACGATCGAGGCTGCCGTCGGCAGACAACACGGCGTTGCCGAAGGTGGCGCCGATCTCGTCCATCGCCTCACCCCGCGGGCCACTCAGCTCATGGGCGATGGCATCCGTATCGACCAATGCCACACCACGCTCGGCAAAGAGCTCGGCGACCGTGCTCTTGCCACTGCCAATACCGCCGGTCAGACCGACAATGAAGCTCATGGCGTCGCCTCTCCCGCTGTTTGACAGTCCTCCGCAGCGGCCTTGGGAAGCAGCGCGACGATTGCCTGGCGGAGCGCTTCCGCCTGCGTCGCTGGCCCACGGATGTCGAGCGTGCTGAGGGCGGACTTGCTCTTGCGCGCGCCCACCCGGGCGGATCTGACACCTTTGGCACGAAGCGCTTCCAGGCGCGTCCTGGCAGCTTCCTCGTTGCGGTAGGTGCCCAGCGAAATTGCCAGCGGGCTGCTGCCGCTGCTCGGCACGATGAAGTACTCCCGCACGCCGAGTTCTTGCAGCTCTGCCGTCTTCTTGTTTGCTTCCTCTCGGCTGGCAAGCGGCGGAATGAAGACCCAGTAGCCGGTGATCTCCCCCAGCGTCCGACGTGTCGCCTTGAAAGCCGCAAATCGCTCGCCCAGCAGCTGTTCGATCTGGTCGGCATCCGTGCCGGCCAGGTCATTCCAGCGCTGGCAGCTTTCGGCAGGTGGCCTGGTGGCGACAGGCGCAGGAGCGGCGGCCGCAGCGGGTACGGTTTGCTTTTCCGCTGGCGGCGGCGGCTCATCGCGTGCAACGATGCGCAGCCGTTCGGGCAACAGCTGTTCTTCGACACGCCGCGCGTCGGGGTTGGTCGACCCGCCCAGATAGCCCTGCGTCCATACGAACAGCAGCAGATTGGCGAGCAGCAACAGGAAAACGGCGATTCGCATCGGGACGGTCATCCGACTTTGGGCAGGTGCTCGAGCGAAGCGCGAATCGCTTCAGCCGGATACTCGAAGTCCTCGAGTTCACCTGCGAAATAGCGGTCGTAGGCGGCCATGTCGAAGTGCCCATGCCCGGTGAGATTGACAAATATCGTCTTGACTTCGCCGCTCAGCCTGCAGCGCAGGGCCTCGTCGATCGCCGCGCGCAGCGCGTGACTGGACTCCGGCGCGGGAATGATCCCCTCGGCGCGAGCAAACATGACGCCGGCTTCGAAGGTGGCAAGCTGGGCGACGGCAACAGCCTCGATCAGACCGCCATGGTAGAGCTGCGAGACCAGCGGCGAATCGCCATGGTAGCGCAATCCGCCAGCATGGATGCCTGGTGGCATGAAGTCATGTCCGAGGGTGTACATCTTCATCAGCGGCGTGAAACCCGATGCGTCGCCGAAGTCATAGGCGTAGGCACCCCGGGTCAGCGTCGGACACGAGCTCGGCTCAACGGCCACCAGTCGCGTCGGCCGGCCGTTTCGCCCACCGGCGGCATTATCGGCGACGAACGGAAATGCCACTCCGGCAAACGATGAACCACCGCCACAGGGCGCAAAAATCACGTCAGGCCAGTCGGCGACCTTCTCGAACTGCTTCTTCGCTTCCTGGCCAATGATCGTCTGATGCAGAGCGACGTGATTGAGCACCGAGCCAAGCGCATAGCTGGTGTCCGCGCGTCCGGCCGCTTCCTCGACGGCCTCGGAAATGGCAATGCCGAGCGAGCCCTGATTGTCGGGATCGCCGGCCAGCAGTTCACGCCCGGTCTGCGTCATCTCCGACGGACTGGCAAAGACCTCCGCGCCCCAGGTCTGCATCATCGAGCGGCGGAAGGGTTTTTGCTGGTAGCTGACCCTGACCATGAAGACGCGTACATCGAGGCCGAACATCTGGCCGGCAAAGGCCATCGAACAGCCCCACTGGCCGGCACCGGTCTCGGTAGTGATGCGCTTGATGCCTGCCTGCTGATTGTAGAAGGCCTGCGCTACCGCGGTGTTCGGCTTGTGCGAACCGGCCGGCGAGACCCCCTCGTACTTGTAGTAGATTCTGGCCGGAGTGGCGAGCGCTTCTTCGAGCCGCCGGGCACGAATCAGCGGTGACGGACGCCACATGCGGTAGATTTCGCGCACCGGCTCCGGGATCGGGATCCAGCGTTCGCTCGACATTTCCTGCTCGATGATCGCCGCCGGGAAAATCGCCCCCATCTGCTCTGGCGAAACCGGCCTGCCGTCGGCCCCGAGTGGCGGCAATGGTGGCGTCGGCAGGTCGGCGACGACGTTGTACCAGTGCGTCGGAATTTCCGACTGTTCGAGGGTAATGTGCAGCGACTCCACCACTTCTCCCGATATTTCCCGTTGATCGAATGCCGGAAGTATACCCCTGGACAGGCACTGCGATCACCTCCGCCGGCGGGCCTCGGCGCCGTGGCTCCTAGCCCGGCCCCGCGTCAGCCGCCGCCCTGCCCCACGAAGCTGGTACTGGTTCTGGTGACCACCCCGTCGTTGTTGAAGTGGACGTTGAAATACCAGGTCATGCCTGGCTCGACCTTGGTCTTCCAGTCCCACACCTTTTCCTGTTTAAGCGAAAAGTAAACCTCGTGCGCCGGTCGACCGAGCATGTAACGCACTTCGTCGCTGCTCATCCCCGGCCGGACCCTGGCGAAGTTCTCCTCGGTCAACACCTGCCGCACCTCGCGCAGCACGTTGTCGGGGCCGATGACCAGCATGTAGTTGACGATACCCTCGGGCGTTCGCGGATACTCCCAGACGCGCGTGCCGTCGGCATCGACCCACTCCAGCGTCGGCTGTCCCATCAGCTTGCGCACCTCGTCGCCGCTGCTGCTGCCCGGTTTGAGCTTGCTCAGCCTGTCGGCGTCGCACGCCGCAAAAACAAGGGCGAGCAGCCCCGAGAGAGCAATGCCTGCAAAGCGTCTTATCGACATGTCAACCGTACCCCGCCCACTGCGGCTAGAATCGTTACAGCAAAAGCCCGAGTATAGACGACGCGACAACAAGGAGGCCTGTGAGCCTGATCGACTCCGCGACTTTCCAGCGCTGCGTACGGCCACCGGTCGCCGACCGCAGGCCACCTGAGCCACGCCAGGACGGGCAGTGCGGCGGCTCGCCGACAGCGGGCTGCAACGCCATCGCCTGCACCGCGGAGTGCGCTTGAACCCGAACCGGCGCGGTTACCCGCCCGCCGCTGTTGCCTGGAGTGTCTGGGGGCTCGGCGCGTTACTCTACCTGATCGGTTTCTATCAGCGTGTCGCGCCAGCCGTGATGACCGACCAGCTGATGATCGACTTCTCGATCGGCGCCGCCGAACTCGGCAATCTCTCGGCCTTCTATTTCTACTCTTACGTGGCAATGCAGATCCCCACCGGGCTCATCGCCGACCGCTGGGGACCACGTCGCCTGCTGACGGCAGGCGCCATCGTGGCGGCAATCGGCAGCGCCCTGTTCGCCAGCGCACCCGACCTGTGGTGGGCCAATGGCGGGCGCCTGCTGATCGGCGCCTCGGTCGCCGTCGCCTTCGTCTCGATGCTCAAGCTCGCCAGCCACTGGTTCGCGCCCCAGCAGTTTGCTCTCGCGTCCGGGCTGGCGCTGGTCTGCGGCGTCGTCGGCGGGGTGATTGCCGGCGTCCCGCTGCGGATGCTCATCGAAGCCTGGGGCTGGCGCCCGGTGATGGGCGTCTCGGCAGCCCTCACCGGGCTGCTGGCGATTGCCATCTGGCTGCGCGTCCGTGACGATCCCGTTGACCTCGCTTACGACAGCCATGCGCACGCGGCGCACGGGAGCCGGCAGCACGGCTCGATCGTGCGTGGCATGGCCGAGGTACTCTCGTATCGCAACACCTGGATCCTGCTGATCACGCCGATCGGTGTTGCCGGCGCGGTACTGACTTTCGCCGGTCTGTGGGGAGTGCCCTATCTGCGCCAGGTACATGGCCTGGACACCAAGACCGCTGCGGCCATTACCTCGCTGCTGCTGATCGCCTGGGCCGTCGGTGGGCCGGTTCTCGGCGCGCTTTCCGAACGCCTCGGTCGCCGCCGACCGCTCTACGTCTGGACGACCGCCGCCGCGCTGGCCGGCTGGCTGGTGGTCATTTTCGCGCCGATTCCGATCTGGCTGTTGATCGTCACCCTGCTGATCACCGGTCTCGTTTCTGGCAACCTGATCATCGGTTTCGCCTTTGCCAAGGAATCGGTACCGGCGCGCCTGATGGGTACTGCCTCGGGAATCTGCAACATGGGCCCGCTACTGGGCGGCATGCTGCTCCAGCCGGCCGTTGGCTGGGTGCTTGACGACCACTGGCTTGGCGCTACGGTGGGCGGAGCACGAGTCTACGACGCGGCAGCCTATCAGGCCGGGTTCAGCCTTATGGCCGGCTGCCTGCTGGTATCGCTGTGCCTGATTCCGTTTGCCAAAGAAACCGCTTGCCAGCAGAGCAGCTGAAGCATCGACGATGCTGCGCCGATAGTGGCTCGCGGCGGCGGCGGCACCGAGCATGCTCAGGCCTGCCATCCCGAGCGCCAGGCTCAGCGTCGACTCACACAGAGCGGGAGCGATCAGGGCGGCAGCGAGCGCATTGACAGCGGCCTGCACGAAAGCCTGACAGGACGCGGCCAGACCGCGCTGCTCGGGAAACATGTCCAGCGCCACCAGCGTCAGGCTGGGGATTGCCAGTGACATGCCGAGCGTGAACGCGAACAGCGGCAAGACACTCCACGGCAAGGCCGCTGGCATGGCCAGATTCAAGCCCACGTTGAGCGCGGCCGCAACCGCCATCACCAGGTAGCCGGCAACAATCGTTCGGCCGTGCGAAAGCCGCCTGGCCAACACACCGGACAGCCAGGCGCCGAGCATCAGGCCGCTCATCGCCGGCGCGAACAGCCACGGGAAACCGGTCGCCGCCACACCCAGATGGCGAACCAGGAAGACCGGTGCCGACAGCACGTAAATGAAAAAGGCCACGAAGTTGCATGCCAGCGCCACGCAGATCAGCAGGAAGGATGGCGAACCGAGCAGGCTGCGATACGCTTTCGCCAGATAGTCGACGCGCAGCGACTGGCGTCGGTGCATGGGAAGTGTTTCCGGGAGCAGCTTCCAGCAGGCCAGCCACAGGGCGACGCCGAGCAGGACCAGCAGCGCAAAGACTGCGCGCCAGCCAAACCAGGATTGCAGCCAGCCACCGAGCACCGGGGCAATTACCGGCGCGAGCGAAAACATCATCATGATCTGCGCAATCAGCCGCTGTGCGCGCGCACCGTCGTAGAGATCGCGAACGATTGCCCGACAGACGACCATGCCGGCGCCGGCGGTCATGCCCTGCAGGGCGCGCAGCAGCCAGAGTTCCTCGATACGAGTTGCCAGGGCGCAGCCCGCCGAGGCCAGCGCAAAGAGCGCAACGGACACCAGGATCATCCGACGGCGGCCAAACGCATCGGAGACCGGGCCATGCCAGAGCGTCATCAGCGCGAAGGGCAGCAGGAAAGCAGTCAGCGTCTGCTGCACTTCGTGCGGCGTGGCCACCAGCGCTCGGCCAATGCCCCCGAAGGAGGGCAGATAGGTGTCTATCGAGAAGGGACCAAGCGTCGCCAGAGCGGCCAGGACGGGGGCGATGCCGCGCGGTGCAGGCAAGGTTTCCGAATCAGGCACGTCATTCTTTCGCTATCCGACGGTACTGCACGGCCTCAGCAACATGCTGCGCCTCGATCGTACCAACACCTGTTATATCGGCTATCGTGCGGGCAATCTTTAGCAGACGATGGTAGGCGCGAGCGGAAAGATCGAAGCGGCGGATGGCATGTTTCAGCAGCGCCGCGGCAGCGGCTTCAGGCTGGCAGAACTGGTCGACTTCCCTGGTCGTCAGGCGCGCGTTGGCCTTCTCCTGCCGTGCCAACTGCCTTTCGCGAGCCTGTACGACGCGAGCGCGCACGACGATCGACGCTTCGCCGTCGGCCGCCTGCTGCAGAGCTTCGGCCGGCAGCGCCGGAACCTCGATCTGCAGGTCGATGCGGTCGAGCAGCGGACCGGAGAGGCGGCTCCGATAGCGGCGTACCTGCTCGACCGTGCACCGGCAGCGTCCGCCCGGATCACCGTGATAGCCGCAGGGGCAAGGATTCATCGCCGCAACCAGCTGGAACTGCGCCGGAAATTCGGCCTGCCGGGCGGCGCGCGAGATGTGGATACGCCCGCTATCGAGCGGCTCGCGCAGGGCCTCGAGCACGCGCCTATCGAATTCCGGGATCTCGTCGAGAAAGAGCACGCCCTGATGGGCAAGCGAGATCTCGCCGGGACGCGGCACGCTGCCACCGCCGACCAGTGCTGCCGATGAAGCCGTATGGTGCGGCGCCCGGTACGGATAGCGGCGAAAGAGTTCCGTGCGGAACAGTCCGGCCAGCGACAGGACCGCCGCCGATTCGAGCGCGGCGGCCAGGGTCATCGGCGGCAGCAAACCCGGCAGGCGGCTGGCGAGCATCGACTTGCCGGTACCCGGCGGTCCGGCCAGCAGGATCGAATGGGCTCCCGCAGCGGCGATCTCCAGCGCACGTTTCGCCTGCGCCTGACCACGCACATCGGCCAGGTCGAGGTAGTGGCTGCCGTCGTCTGGGGCTGCGTCGGAAGCCAGGCATTCGGCCAGCGATCCCTGCCCGGTCAGGTGAGCACAGACCTCGAGCAGATTGCGGGCGGTGAGCACCCGCACACCGCCCGCCAGGGCGGCTTCGCGCGCGCTGCCTTCCGGCAGCACAAAGCTTCGTCCCCGGTCACCGGCAGCGAGAACCATGGCCAGCGCGCCCCGGATTGGTCGCAGTTCGCCCGACAGCGACAGTTCGCCGGCGAATTCATGGTCCGCCAGCGCGGAATCGGGGATCTGGCCTGATGCCGCGAGGATGCCAAGGGCAATCGGCAGGTCGAAGCGGCCCGACTCCTTGGGCAGGTCGGCCGGCGCCAGGTTGACCGTTATCCGCTTGCCGGGAAAGCTGAAGCCCGAGTTCTGCAGCGCGGCCCTGACCCGGTCACGCGCCTCCTTGACTTCGGTATCGGGCAGGCCGACCAGCGTGACGCTGGGCAGACCGCCGGCGAGATGCACCTCGACCGCGACTTCCGGGGCCGAAAGGCCGTCCAGTCCACGGCTATGAACGATAGCAAGCGACACCGTCGGCGATCGTCGAAGCAGACCCGGGCCGGGGCAGTCGAGGATGCGGACTTACATGAGCGCCTGCTTCCCGCGCTCAGGCCGCGCGGTCGGGAGGATTCTCCAGCCGCTCCAGCCGCACTTCAAGCGCCTTCAGCTTTTCCCGGGTGCGCTGCAGAACCTGGGTCTGGATATCAAACTCTTCACGACTGACCAGATCGAGCTTGGCGAAAGCACTGGCAAGCAGCGTGCGAACATTCTTCTCGATATCGGCAGCGGGGCTGGCGGCCAGGATGCCACCCAGCCGGGCGCCAATATCTTCGAGGATTCTGGGGTCAAGCATGGTCATCACCATAGCGTTGTGGTTTCTGAGTATATCGAGTCTAGCACAGGCGCAGTGCCTGGCCGGAGTCGCACCATTCCGGTGCATGCACGTGCCGACGCTGCTCTATCGCAGTGCAGCAATCGCCGCCCCCCCCCGCACAAGCACAGCAATCAATTGTTTATAAAAACAAAAAGCAGCTGGCACAAAACGTGCTTGGAACCAGGCAGCAATTCCTTTCTTTCTCCGTTTGAGGATCCAACCATGAAACAAATCGCTCACGCCACGCTTTGCGCGGCAGAGTTTTTCAGACCAGCCATGGCATAGAGAGCTTCCCCAACGATCAACGACGCGGCGCCGGCAGTTCCTGCCAGCCGCCGCGTCCAGGCAGTTTTTGGTTCAATCGGGGAGGTCCGCCCTCCCCCTGACATGGAGTACAACATGAAACTGGTTACCGCCATCATCAAGCCGTTCAAGCTTGACGAAGTACGAGAAGCGCTGTCGGCGATCGGCGTGCAGGGCATCACCGTCACCGAAGTGAAGGGCTTCGGGCGTCAGAAAGGCCACACCGAGCTTTATCGCGGTGCCGAGTACGTCGTTGATTTCCTGCCGAAGGTGAAGATCGAAGCCGCAATCAGCGACGGCATCCTCGAACAGGTCATCGAGGCCATCGAGAAGTCCGCCAGTACCGGCAAGATCGGCGACGGCAAGATCTTCATCTCGAACATTGAAGAAGTCATTCGCATCCGCACCGGTGAAACCGGTGAGGAAGCCCTGTGAGGAGCCTCCCATGAAACGCATTTTCACCATTCTCGCCCTGGTCGGAGCCGTCGCTGTCGGTGCCCCTGCCTGGGCTGATGAAACCCCTGCCGGAACAAGCGCAACCACTACCGCCGTTGCCACCACGCCGGCGCCGTCGGCAGCAGCGGCAGTTGCCGACACCGCCAGCGCGGTCACCGCCGAACAAGCGGCGCCGGCACTCAACAAGGCGGACAACGCCTGGATCATGGTCTGCGCCGCGCTGGTCATCCTGATGTCGCTGCCCGGACTGGCACTCTTCTACGGTGGCCTGGTGCGCACCAAGAACATGCTCTCGGTGCTGATGCAGGTCTTCGTGACCTTCTCGCTGATCAGCGTCCTGTGGGTGGTCTACGGCTACTCGCTGGCGTTCACCGAAGGCGGCAGTTTCTTCGGGGTGCTCGACAAGGTCTTCCTGAAGGGGGTCACCGCGGACTCGCTTGGCGCCACCTTCTCCAAGGGCGTTTTCATCTCCGAACTGACCTTCGTCATCTTCCAGGGAGCGTTCGCCGCGATCACCTGTTGTCTGATCGTCGGCGCCTTCGCCGAACGCGCGAAATTCGCCGCGATCCTGGTCTTCATGGTGATCTGGTTCACGCTCTCGTATGCCCCGATGGCGCACATGGTCTGGTACTGGGCGGGTCCGGACGCGTACGTCGATGCCGCTGCGGCCGAAGCAGCCGGTGCAACCGCCGGTTTCCTGTTCCAGAAGGGCGCGCTCGACTTCGCCGGTGGCACCGTTGTGCATATAAACGCGGCGGTCGCCGGCCTGGTCGGCGCGATGATGATCGGCAAGCGGATCGGCTACGGGCGCGAATCGATGGCACCGCACAGCCTCACTTTCACCATGATTGGTGCCTCGCTGCTGTGGGTTGGTTGGTTCGGTTTCAACGCCGGCTCGGCACTCGAAGCGAGCGGCGGATCGGCGCTCGCGATGGTCAATACCTGGCTCGCAACTGCCTGCGCGACGATGGCCTGGATGATCGCCGAATGGATGCTCAAGGGCAAGCCTTCAATGCTCGGCGCCGCGTCCGGTGCGGTGGCAGGGCTGGTGGCGATCACCCCGGCAGCCGGCTTCGTCGGTGTCATGGGCGCCATCGTCATCGGCCTGCTGGCCGGCGTGGTCTGCCTGTGGGGCGTCAATGGACTGAAGCACATGCTCGGCGCTGACGATTCCCTCGACGTCTTCGGCGTGCATGGCGTCGGCGGCATCCTCGGCGCCATCCTGACCGGCGTCTTCGCCTCGCCATCGCTTGGCGGCGCCGGCGTCTATGACTACGTCGCCAACGCCGTCGGCGAGTACGACATGACTGCCCAGGTCATCAGCCAGTTGTGGGGCGTCGGCACGGTAATCGTCTGGTCGGGCGTCGTTTCGGTAGTGGCCTTCAAAGCGGTCGACGTGCTGATCGGCCTGCGCGTACCGGAAGACGAGGAGCGCGAAGGCCTCGACATCACGTCACACGGCGAATCGGCCTACCACTACTGAGCCGTTCCGCCTGCAAAGAGCTCTCTCCCCTTCGGGCGCCCAGGTGGCGCCCGCTTTTTTTGGCGCACCGGACCGGAGGCGCGTGTCGACAGCCAGGCCGCTCCCGGGCAGACGGGCCCGCCACGGACGAACGCTCGGACCGCCGCTCTTCTGCGTGCCCTGATCCGGCAGCACTGCGGCCAGCCGCAGCAGCGGCGAGTTCGCTTCGACCGGAGCTTCGGGATCGGAAAGCACATCCTTTTTGTCGCCCGGCCGCATTGACAGGCCAATGGCGCTTCCCTATAATTCGGCGTTTTTCGGGGGTCGGTAGCTCAGTCGGTAGAGCACTGGACTTTTAATCCATTGGTCGTGAGTTCGAGCCTCACCCGACCCACCAGGAAAATCAGGAAAAAAGCCAGACTCACGAGGTCTGGCTTTTTGCTTTCTGGCTTCCATGTAGCCACCATGTAGCCAGATTCGAGCAATCCAAAACAACCCCGCCAACGACGAATCCGGCACAGTGGCAGCGCTGTGCCAGGGCCTCGCCAGAAATGAAGACACCCGCACCACAGAAGCGGTGGCGGGCGCAGGCATCAAGGAGTCAGGCTCACTCAGCCGACATTGCTCCGCGCGGCTCCCTCCCGCGCCTCAGTGATGTAGGCCGCCAGCTTGGCGGCAATCCGCGGCAGGTCGGCGCGGAACTTCTCGGCGTCCACTTGGCTGGTGTCAATCGTCAGGACGACGGAGAACGGCGCGTCTGCTCATTGGATCTCCCTTCGTCGCCCTCCTTCAGTCGGGATGCCGCGCCAGCCGGGGAAGGGACCCGGTTTTCTCCCTCGGGGATCAGCCTCTGGATAGGCGCGGCAAGACTCGTTCAGGCCAGGTGCTCCTCCCGGCGGGCAACTGCCAGGCGCAGACCCGCGGCGGACAGGACAGCCAGCAGCGTCTCAAGCGTCGGATTCCCCTTGGGAGACAGCGCGCGGTAAAGGCTTTCACGGCGTAGCCCGGCACGTTCAGCTACTGCCTCCATGCCTTGCGCTTGGGCGACGTGGCGCAGGGCGCGCAGCAGAGCTTGCCGCCCGCCGGGTTCGTCGGCTTCTTCCAGCGCGGCGGCCAGGTATTCATCGGCAAAGGCCGGGTCTTCGCGGAGCAGTTCCACCATTGCTTCATCGTGGGGGCGGGTGGCTTTCATTGTGCGTTTCTCCTTTGCCAGTCTTGCCAGTAGCGGACGGCGGTTGCAATGTCGACTTGCTGCCGGCGCTTGTCACCACCGACGAGCAGCAACAGCACTCGCCGGCCGGCCTGAGCGTAATACACCCGGTAGCCGGGACCATGGTCTATCTTCAGTTCCCATACCCCATCGCTCAACGGCTTGTGGTCGCCGAAGTTGCCGGCGGCCATGCGTTGCACCCGAACGGCCACCCGCGCGCGCGCCCGCCGGTCTGCCAAACCTGCCAGCCACTCCTTGAACGGGTCGCGGCCGTCTTCCGCCTGATAGTCGAGAATGTCGAACATGGGCTAGTAACGTGAAGGTTACAGAAGTTGCGCAAGGGAAGCAATGCAATGGGCTGGTATGCTGCCCGCTGTCATTTCCGGCCGCCCTTCACCAAGCGCAGGCCGTGAATGGTGAGTGGCGGCAAGCTGGCGGCGGGTCCATGTAGCCAAGTTATAGCAACCGCCTTCAACGCAGAGCGTAACTATTCGGTGAACCCGTAAGCAGCCTTGGGTATCGAATACGGGCTGGACACATGCATCAAGTCGGTCTACAGTCGGCCGCATGGATACGGCACGGGACATCGTCGAGGATCTGCCTGCGATAAGCGAGGGGAAGTGCCCTGCGTTTTCGCAGGTGTTGGTGACGCTGAGCAAACAAGCGTATATCCAGCTCACTTGGGATGCGAGGTACTGGAAGACCACCTATCAAAGAGCGATTGCTCGTCTGCGGGAACTTGAAGAGCGTCATCGACGAGAAACCGAGCAGGCCGCACAGCGCGAAGCCGCGTTGCGCGGTGAGTTGTCGGCCGCTCAGGCCAAGATTCGTGAGCTACAAAAGCGTGTGTTCGGTCGCAAATCGGAGCAATCGTCTGGTGCAGATCGAGCGCCCACAGCGAATGTCCCCTCGCCTCGGTCGCGAGGTCAGCAGACGGGTGCGCCGGGTCATGGACGGACGATGCACGGCCATCTGCCGGCGCACACCGAAAGCATCGAAATTGATTCGCCGCAGTGCCCATCTTGTGGTCTGAGCTTCGCCGACTTTCCTGGCAGCGAAGACAGCGAGGTCCTCGAAATCGAGGTGTGCGCGTACCGACGGGTCATCCGTCGGCGACGTTATCGAAAGACCTGCGCCTGCAAGGCTACCCCGGGCATCATTAGCGCGCCGCCGCCGGCGCGCTTGATCGAGCGCGGCAAGTACGGCATTTCGGTCTGGGTGCACCTTTTGCTCTCCAAGTTCCTCTACGGTCAGCCAACGCATCGTCTCCTGCAGGATCTGGCTGATTGCGGCTTGAGCTTGTCAGCGGGCACCCTCACGGGCGGACTACAAGCGCTGGCACCCCTGTTCGAACCGCTGGAAGCCGCGCTCCTGACCCGACTGCGCAGCGAGACTCACTGGCATGCCGATGAGACCCGCTGGCAGGTGTTTATCGACGTCGAAGGCAAGATCGGGCATCGCTGGTACCTGTGGGTGTTTCAGTCCCCCTCGGTGATTCACTATGTGCTTGACCCGACGCGATCGGCGAAGGTGCCGATCGCCGAATTGGGCGACGTGCCGGGTGGGATATTGAGCTGTGATCGCTACGCGGCCTACAAGAAATTCGCCAAGCAGCACACGACGGTGATTCTGGCCTATTGCTGGACGCACCAGCGGCGCGATTTCCTGGAACTGGCCAACGCGCATCCTGATCTTCGCGCCTGGGCACTCGTCTGGGTCGACCGGATTGGCGAGCTCTATCAGCTGAACGCCCGGCGCCTCGACAGCGAATCGGACGCCGTCACCGATGCCGCAGGCGATCAGTCGTTGCGGCGAGCGATAGACCGCATGGCCGCCAACCGCGATGCCGAACTCGCCGAGTCCTCGCTCAAGACCGCAGCGCTCAAGGTGCTGCAAAGCATGAAGAAGCATTGGTCAGGCTTGACGGTGTTTGTCGATCACCGCGAGGTGCCCATGGACAACAATGCGGCCGAACGAGCCATTCGCCTGCCGGTGGTCGGGCGCAAGAATTTCTACGGTTCGGGAAGTTGCTGGGCGGGCGAATTGGCGGCGACGATGTTCAGCCTGCTGATGACGGTCAAGCACTGGGGGATCAATCCGCGAACCTGGCTGACTGCCTATCTGCAAGCCTGTGCGGAAAACGGCAACCAACCGCCGGCCGAGCTGAGTGTCTTTCTTCCCTGGACCATGGATGCCGAAGGCCTGGCGGCGATGCGCCGTGGCGCGCCTGATCACGCGGGCGCGGCAGGCATCGACAGCTCATGAGACGCTACTGCGGACGCGACTTTGGCGCCGATGAACTGCTGGCCGTGGCGCAGCTGATCGCGAAAAATCCCGGCGCCAACCGTGCTGAACTCTCGCGACAACTGTGTGTGTTGCTCGATTGGTTCAAGCCCAATGGCGGTTTGAAGGACATGAGCTGCCGGGTGGCCATGCTGCGCATGCAGGCCGATGGACTGATCACCTTGCCTCCATCCCAATTGCGGCCTCGTCGTCGCCCCGAATTCGTTGCCACCGCCGCCACCGATGCGCAGCCACTCCTGGCGCAACCCGTACATGAGTTGGCGCCACCGTGCTTGCGCCAGGTCGCAGGGACGGCGAACTCGCGCCTGTGGAACGAGTACATCGCCCGCTATCATTATCTGGGCTACACGCCCATGGCCGGTAGTCAGATGCGCTACTTCGTCTACGAAGGCGAGCGCTTGCTGGCCTTGTTGAGCTTCGGCGCCAGCGCCTGGAAACTCGCGCCACGCGATCGCTTCATCGGCTGGGACGAGGCGCAGCGGCAGAGAAACCTGCAACTCATCGTCAACAACGCCCGCTTCCTGATCTTGCCGTGGATACAGTCCAAGGGCTTGGCATCAAAGATTCTGTCAGTCATCCAGCGGCAACTGCCCAACGATTGGCTCCAGCGATACGGCTACCGCCCGGTGCTCTTCGAAACCTTCGTGGAAACGCCCCGCCATCGCGGCACCTGCTATAAAGCCGCCAACTGGATCAACGTCGGGAAAACCACCGGTCGCGGAAAAAAGTGCCAAGGTCATCAACCCATCCTGCCCATCAAGGACATCTGGCTCTATCCTCTGCGGAACAACTTCCGCTCCCTTCTCGCTCGATAGCGCCGTCAGACTCGGGATAGCTCCAGACGTAACAGTCGGATACTCCGCAACGCAGCTTGGCTACGGGTTCACCGAATAGTTACCGCAGAGCAACGTCAATTTACTTCATCCTATTGTTTTTGTTATGTTTTCTACAATTCAGCGAATCCCGTTCAACATGAAGAAATGCGCCTTTTTCCAGGACTCTTAATCCATTGGTCGTGAGTTCAAGCCTCACCCGACCCACCAAGCATGCGAAGGCCAGAGTTCGCCCTGGCCCTTGTCGTTTACGAGCCCGGAGGCCGCGGACTTCGTATTGGCGAATCGCCCCCCTGCTCAATGCTCGTGCCGATGATGGATGTCGGGGAAGTGCCGGTGACTGTGCGAGATCGGCAAATGCCGGTGGCGGTGACTGTGCGGTTCCTCGCCCGCCCAGCCAGCACCGTGTTCGTGCTGGTGGTGCTCGTCGTGGCGGTGGCTGTGCGCGTGCAACAGGTCGGCATGGGTATGCTGATGAGCGTGCTGCTCGCTGAGATGCAGCCAGACGCCGACGGCCATCAATGCCGCGGCTGCCCAGAACGACAGTGACGTCGACTCGTCGAGAAGGAGCAGCGCGACGGCGGCGCCGATGAACGGTGCGGTCGAGAAGTACGCGCCGGTGCGTGCGGCACCGAGACCACGCAGCGCCAGGACGAACAGCACCAGGCTGACCCCGTAGCCGAGCAGGCCAAGGGCCATCGCCGGAATCCCCTGCGACAGGGCGGGCAGCGTCATTCCCAGGGCGAGCGCAAGCAGGGTATTGACCCCACCGGCTACCAGGCCCTTGCTGCCGGCGATGAACAGCGCGTCCGATGCCGACACATGGCGCGTCAGGTTGTTGTCGATTGCCCAGCACAGGCAGGCGGCGCTGATCGCCAGCGGGCCAAGCCAGGTCCCCTGCCCGACGTCAGCGGCCGGCCACGACAGGACCACGCCGCCGGCGACGATGGCCAGCATCCCCAGGACGATCCGCCGGTCGGCGTTTTCCTTGAAGGCAAGCCAGGCCAGGGCGGCGGTGAGAACCGCTTCGAGATTCAACAACAACGAGGCCGTCGCGCCGCTGGTGTGCACCAGGCCGTAGAGCAGCGCGACCGGCCCGAGCACGCCGCCGAAGAACATCGCCCCGAGCAACCAGGGCCATTCCGCAGGTGACAGACCCGCTGGCTGCCAGCGTCGATCGCGGAGCAGACGGGCCACACCCAAGCCGACGCCACTGCCAAGGTAGAGCAATCCGGCGAGCATGATCGGCGGCATCTCGCCGACCAGCAGCTTGGCCATCGGCGTGCTGGCGCCGAAGAGAGCAGCCGCCAGCAGGGCATAAATCACGGAGCGGTTCATCAGCATGTGCAGCCCGGAATGGGGGAAGGGACGCCGCCAGCACCAAACAGCGGCGGCAATGATGGTAGCGCAGTCGCGCGGACCGCGGCCGTGGTGCGATGGCTCCGCGGGCGGGCGGCGAGGGCGACGAATTGTACGAAGGCACGAGGCTCGCCCTGGCGATCGAGGGTGCACCTGCGACACCGTGCGGCGGATTCTCGAAACGATTAGCAGATTATGCGCCCGAGCGCGCTCGCAGAAGTCCTCGCTCAAAGGATTACGGAAATGTAATCTCGGCGTCAGCTTGCGGTAGGCTTTGGCTTTGCAGAATGCCGGACTGGCCGACGCGAAAATGCCAGGGCACCAGCCATCCCACCCGACGAGATCCCGCCATGAAACTGCTTCCTATTTTCCTTTCCCTCGCCCTGTTGTCGGCAAGCGGCGCGTTCGCACAGGGTGCCGCGCGCGTCGAGGTCTACAAGAACGCGGCGTGCAGCTGCTGTGGTGGCTGGGTCGACCACCTGCGCGAAAATGGCTTCGCGGTAAGCACCCACGACATCGACGATGTTCCGGCGAACCGCGAGAAGCTGGGCATGCCGGAGAAACTGGGCTCGTGCCACACGGCGACGGTGAACGGCTACGTCATCGAAGGCCACGTCCCGGCAAGTGACATCCAGCGCCTGCTCAAGGAGAAACCGAAAGCGCTCGGTCTCGCGGTGCCGTCGATGCCGGCGGGTTCGCCGGGGATGGACAGTGCCAACCCGGTGAACTACGACACCCTGCTGGTTGAGCGTGACGGCTCGACCAGCATCTTCTCCAAACACTGACTCCAGCGACGGCGGCGCGCAGCCGCGGCACGCTGGAGGTACCAGTCCCTCGCCAGGAATCGATCGCGGCGCTGGCAGGCAATTCGCCCGGCAACGGCAGCCCGCTCGGAGCATCGACGAGCGAAAGCTCGCGAACGCCCGTCGCATGGACGGCGATGGCGTGGAAGCGATTCGCGCCTTCCGGAAAAGCGACTACTATGTGATCAGGGGCTGCGCGTTTGGCCACCAGGGTGTCTGGCCATGACAGCGCATCCTTCGCGAGGAAATTCTCGCGCCCGACACCAGGATTCGGGAGGCCGTAGCAAGGCCCCTCCCTCTACCGACGAGAGGAGCGAGCAGACAATGGCGACCAGCAGACCGACATGGCGTGACGTCAAGGCTACCTTGAAGGATTTCGACCGGGCTGATCTGCTCGGGCTGATCGAAGACCTTTATGCAGCGAGAAAAGACAATCAGGCTTTCCTGCATGCCCGCTTCGGGCTCGGCAGCGATGCCCTCAAACCCTACAAGGCAATCATCGATCGCTGGCTTTGGCCCGATGTGTTCAGCAACCAGACCTATTCGGTTGCCAACGCGAAGAAACCGATCGCCGATTACCAGAAGGACGTTGGCGACCCCGAGGGGCTGGCCGAGTTGATGATCTTCTATTGTCGGCACGCAATTGGCTTCAGCACCGAAGTCGGCGTCGCCGACAAGGCCTATTTCGATGCATTGATAAAGATGTTCGAGCAGGCACTGACGACGGTCATGACCTTGCCGGAAGCCAAGCGCGAGCACTTCCTCGCCGAAATGGCCGACATCAGGGCAACCGGCAGGAACCTGGGCTGGGGGGTAGGCAGCGGTTTCAACGATGCCCTGGCGCTCATCGGCCAGAAGCTGGGCGACTGAGCGAAGAACAAGCGAGCCTGGCGGCGTTGAGCCGGTCGCCATCGAGCGAACTTCCTTACGGTACCGAATGGTCCCTGCCACGGCAATCGCCGTAAGATGCCATGCATGCCGGCCTGAGCACCGTTGCCGGTGCGAGGACTGCACAGTGGATGCGTCCGGTCTGTAACTCGTGCCGAGGAAATCACATGAACAAGCACCTGCGGAAGCTTGCCCGTCTGGCAGGAACATCGACCATTCTCCTGCTCGTCGGATGCAGCACGCTGTCTGCCGAAACCCGGCAGGAACACGTGCATCAGATGGCACACGGGGTCATGCCTTTCGACCTGTCACAGACCGTCCATATCTTCAGGATGACCGAGTCTGGAGGCGTTCTGCGCGTCATCGCGAAGGACAGCGCTGCCAGCGATCAGATCGCCCTGATCCAGCAGCACCTCCAGCACGAGGCACAGCGGTTTCAGCATGGCGACTATGCCGACCCGGCGACGCTGCACGGCGCAGACATGCCGGGCCTGAAGGCGCTTCAAGCCGGCGCAGCCGGGATCCGTGTCGCGTATGCGATGCTTCCCAGCGGCGCGGAAATCACCTTTCAAGCGACCGATATCCGCCTGATCACAGCCCTGCATCGCTGGTTTGGCGCGCAGTTGTCCGAACACGGCGCCGATGCCAGGGCGGAGTGAGCACAGACTGCAAGCTCAAACGATTCAGGCGGTGTTCGACGACACGAAGCAGAAGGAGCGGGAACGGGCACTGCGTGCATTGATTTACGGGGCATCCGTCGTCGAGTGTGCCTCCGTCGCGGCCGCCCCGACAGCCAAGGCAGTCGCGCTTACCGTCAGGCGAAATGACGTGCCGCGTCCCCTTCGGTCGTGCCGCTGTCCGAACCCAAAGACGTGTAAGGTCGCGTTTCGGGGTACAGCCAAATACAATGGACCTTGCCCTGTTGGCCTTGCCAGAAAAACATGCAGCCTGACCGAGGTCGCGTTTCACTTTTGCCCAGCCGACAAGGTGCTGGTGGGCACATCGAAGAATCCCACGGAGCAATCGAATGAGCGATCCCGTCTTCCTTACGCGAGTCGTGTTACGCAACTATAAGAGCATCGGCTACTGCGATGTTCGCCTCAACCCGCTCACCTACCTGGTGGGTGCGAACGGGTCCGGCAAGAGCAATTTTCTCGACGCGCTGCATCTGGTCCGGGATGCCTTGGAGGGCTCGCTCGATACAGCCCTAAACATGCGCAGTGGATTGAGCGAGGTGCGGCGGCGCTCCAGCGGACGCCCGACGAACTTCGGCATTCGCCTCGAGTTCTCTTTGAAGAGTGGCCAACGAGGGCACTATGCCTTCAATATCGGCGCACTGGCAGGCCGTGGTTACGAGGTGCAGAACGAGGAATGCGTACTCGGAGGTGTTGGCAAAGGACCATATTTCCGCATCGAGCGCGGCGTTCTGCAAGCGAGCAGCGAGACAACTTTTCCGGTGGTGACCGCTGATCGGTTAGCGCTGGTCGCGGTTTCCGGTATGGCCGTATTTCGCCCCGTTTTCGACGCGCTGAGCGCGATGGGCTTCTACAATCTCAATCCCAAGCTGATGCGCGAGCTGCAGAAACCGCAGGAGGGGCGTTTGCTCAAGCCCATGGGCGAGAACATCGCAAGCGTGATTGGGGATCTCGAACGTGTCGCGAGCGAACGACTGGAAATCATCCAGGAGTATCTCCAGACCGTTGCGCCAATGGTTCACGGTGTTGAGCGAAAATCGATCGGTTCGATGGAGACCCTGGAATTCCGCCAGGACATGGCCGGAGCGAAGCATCCGTGGCGCTTTCCGGCGCAGAATATGTCTGACGGTACGCTACGCGCACTTGGCGTGTTGACCGCTCTGTTTCAGGGAAATCGCGATTACGCGCCATCGCTGGTAGGTATCGAGGAACCCGAAACCGCGCTCCACCCGGCCGCCAGCGCGGCCCTGCGAGAGGCCCTCGCTCGTGCTGCGCATCATACCCAGGTAATAGTCACAAGTCATAGCCCCGACTTGTTGGATGACCGGAATCTGAGTGCAGACAGCTTGCTGGCGGTGCTCTCCGAGGGAGGTGAGACGCATATCGCCACGCTGGACGACGCCTCGCGGACGTCGATGCACGATCAGCTGTTTTCAGCCGGTGAACTATTGCGGCTGAACCAACTGGCGCCCGATCGTAAAGCGCTCACCGCCCAGGCGCAAGCGCAAGCCGACCTGTTCGGCGAAATCTCACCGTGATTGCCGTAGCCAGCATCGTGGAAGGCGATGGTGAAGTCGCGGCGCTACCGATTCTGCTACGGCGGCTCAATGCCTGGCGCACTCCGGATGTGCACGTGGAAGCACTAAAGCCGATTCGTGTTCGCCGTGATCGCTTTCTGAATAAGAATGACGAGTTTCGTCGACACATGCTGCTCGCGGCCGCCAAAAGTGGCGACAATGGCTGGATTCTCGTGCTGCTGGATGCCGACGATGATTGCCCAGTCGAGTTGGGAGCGCAAGTTCTAGGCCGAGCACGGGAACACGTTCCATACCGGCGGGTATCAGTAGTGTTGGCGAACAAGGAGTTCGAGGCCTGGTTTATCGCGGCGGCGGAGTCACTGCATGGCGAACGCGGTTTTTCTTTCCCACGGGGAGAGGTAATTGATGCCGAACGTCCACGTGACGCGAAGAAATGGCTCAAGGAGCGCATAAGCCGCGGCAGCTACGGGGAGATTACCGACCAGCCCGCCTTTTCGGCACGGATGGACTTGCAACAGGCATACGAAAACAGCCGTTCGTTTCGCAAACTTTGCAGCGAATGGACCAGGCAAGTCGCAGCCACGTGAAGTCAGTGGAATGCCGCTCGAACAACACGCTGGGAAACTAAGACGGCATCGGCCCGCCAATTCGGCAGCGAGTTGGAGCCGACGCAAGCGAGCCGGCATCGTCCGCGTGGTCGCTGGCAGGAACGTTGACGAAGCGACTCACAGCATGAACTGGTTCGCCGTCACGCCGATGTACGGCCCAGCACTCACTGCAGTGATCGAACAAGCACCGACCATACGTCCGCCAACATTGCTGTCTGTCTGGAGGCCGGCGCACCAACCGGAACGAAAGCCACCGCCGCCGCAGCTAACGTCCTGAAGAACCCGCCTTGTGAAGGCGGGATGCGGACGCCTGTTGCCGAGCCGGGTTAGAAAGCCGGAGGCGACGATTTCCCCGTTGGCCGGTCAAATTCCCCCACCTTTGGTCACTTCAAAATCCCCCACCCTGAAGGTCGCGTGACGGAGCAATAGGGCCCCGTTTTTTGGCGCTTTCGGAGTACCCCCGGCAGGACGTTATCTTCCCCCTTCGATTGTTGAAGGGAGTCTGGAGTGAACGTCTTGAAGCCACATCTGCAAACCACGGTCTTCACCCTGCTGGCCGCCGGAAAGAGCCAGCGCGAAATTGCCCGCATCACCGAAATCGATCGCAAGACGATCCGCAGCCTGGCGCGGCATTTTGCGAGCGAACCGTCAACTTCCCCCGGGGTGGCCACCGGCCCTCCCGGTCAAATTCCCCCACCCCGGCCACCGGCGCCGAGCCGGCCATCAATTTCCGCCTGCGAGCCGCATCGCGCCTTCATAGAGGCGCAGTTACAGCTTCGCCGCAACTTCACGGCGATCTACCAGGATCTCGTCGATCAGTTCGGCTTTACCGCCAGCTATAACAGCGTCAAGCGCTTTGCCGGGACGCTGATCGAGCACGAGCCGGCGCAGTTTGACCGACTGGAATTCGCTCCCGGCGAAGAGGCGCAGGTCGACTATGGCGAGGGGGCGATGACGCTTTACCCTGGCTCCGAGCGCTATCGTCGGCCGCGTTTGTTTGTCATGACCCTGCGCTATTCGCGACGCAGCTTTCGGCGGGTGGTCTGGAAGTCCAGCCAGGAAGCCTGGGCCAGACTGCATGAGCAGGCGTGGCGGTATTTCGGCGGCAGCAGCCAGTACGTGGTGCTCGACAACCTGAAGGAAGGGGTCATCAAGCCCGACCTGTACGAGCCGCAGCTCAACCCGGTCTACGCGGCCGTGCTCGCGCATTACGGCGTCGTGGCCGATCCCGCGCGGGTCCGGGATCCGAATCGCAAAGGCAGCGTCGAGAATGCCATCCAGCATACCCAGAACACGGCGCTCAAGGGCCGACGCTTCGCATCGATCGAGGAGCAGAACGCGTTCCTCGAACAGTGGGAGACGCGCTGGGCGGCGCAACGCATTCACGGCAGCGCCAAACGCCAGGTCGAGGCGATGTTCCAGGAGGAACGCCCGCTGCTCAAGCACTTGCCTTTGCAGGGGTTCGCGTATTTCACCGAGTCGCTACGCACGGTCTGCGACGACAGCTGCGTACGCGTCGACCACAGCAGCTACGCCGCCCGTCCGGCGCGTATCGGCAGCCGCGTCCTGATCCGCCTGTTCGACCAGCACCTCGAGATCCGCGATTTCCAGTCGCAGGCCTTGCTGCGCACCCACCCCCGGGCGGCCAAGCCGGGCAGCGTGATCTTGCCCGACGAGGAGCGCCCCTTCAATCCGTCACGGGAAACGCGGCGCATCTTGCGCGAGGCCAGGGCCATCGGTCCGGCCACCGAACAGCTGTGCCAGCGCCTCTTTGATCAAGAGGGTCGCGTCGGTCAGCGCCGCCTGTGGGGCATCGTCAGCCTGGCCAGGCGCTACCCCCGTACGCTGATCGACCGTGCCTGCGCGATGGCCATGCACGATGGCGTGTGCAGCCATCAACAGATCAAAGCACTCACCGAGCGCCTGCTCAACGAGGCTCTCGCCGATATCGACACCCCGGTTCAGGGCGAGCTGGCACTGACCCAGGACGACCGCTTGATTCGCGCCACCGAGGACTACGCGGACCTGTTCTCTCTGGGCGCTCGTAACAGCGCTGCTTTGTCACTTCCCCTGGAGGATTCCAAATGAGCATGACCATGAACGAAATCGAACGTGCGCTGCGCGACCTGCGCCTGTCCGGCATTCGCGCCACCCTGGAGACTCGCGTACTGCAAGCGCAGGCAAACCAGGCGCCTTTCCTGGAGACTTTCTCGATGATTCTGCAGGATGAACTGGACCGCCGCCGTTCGCGTTTGCTGGACCGTCGTTACCAGCAGTCTGGTCTGGACGAGCGTGCGACCTTGACGGACTTTGACTGGCGCTTCAATCCGAAGCTGCCGCGCCAGGCGTGCTTCGAGCTGCATACGCTGAAATTCATCGCTGAAGGCCAGAACGCGCTGATCATCGGCAAACCCGGCACGGGCAAAAGCCGGATCGCCAAGGCGGTTGCCTACCAGGCGACGCTGCAAGGCCTGGATGTGCGGGTACTCGAAGCCGACAGTGTCTTTGCGTATTACGGGCTGTGTAGCGGTGCCGATCAGCAGCGGCAGCTGCGTCCCTGGCTCGACGCCGACCTGCTGGTACTGGACGATCTCTTCCTGGCCAGGCGCATTAGCGACAGTGCGGGCGAGTTGCTGCAAACGCTGGTCCATCAGCGCTACAAGGCGCGCCGCAGCCTGGTGGTGACCTCCAACCGGGTGGTCCAGGACTGGGGCAAATATCTGGGCGATAACACGATGGCCAGCACGATTCTCGACCGCCTGATGCATCGCTCGCATCTGCTTGAGTTCGAGGGCCGCAGCTACCGTCTCAAGGAGGCCGCGACGCGCTTCGCACAGCAGCCTTCAGACAGCTGATGCGCCGCTTCGAACCCACGGCCAGCGCTTGGCTTGGCGACCCTTTGCGCTCATCCGCCACGCCTTGGGGCGCTGCCCCAAACCCCGCGTTCGCCACGGGGCAGCCGCCGGGGATGATCAAACCATCCCCGGCAACCGCCAGGAGCGTTGGGTCGCTACGCGCTGTCAAGTGGCTTTCGCGGCATAAACGGGCGGCACGCCGCCCATTTATTCCACGTCCACTGGACAGCGCTGCGCTCCGTTCGGCCAGGATCAACATCACCAATGCGAACCCCTTCCCGTTGAACTCACCACAGCGTTACGCAGTAACGACGCACAAAGCCGTTACTGCGTAACGCACTCTCTGGAGCCACAAATGGCCAAGACAGCCGCTCAAAGACAAGCCGCTTACCGCACCCGTCGCCCTCATGCCGGCGACGACGGCAACGGCGAACGCCGTCTCAATCTGTGGATCAGTACCCGCACCGCTTTGGCCATCGACCGATTGGCCCGTCGTTACTGCGTAACGAAACGCGAGCTCATCGAGCGCTTGCTCCTCGCCGAGGATGATCGCCTCATAGCCACCCTCGATATGGATTCGCCCGACTGGGATCAGTACTTCAACCGCGCTTCCGTTACTGCGTAACGGCCTGGTAATCGATCAAGAACGGCGGGTCAAAAAACCGACCCGCCGTGACCGACTGCATTACAATTTCTACGGTCCTGCCTGGGGGAATTTGGGTGACCATAAGTGGGGGATTTTGAAGTGACCAACGGGGCGATTTTTTCGGGTCACAGATTGTGGGCGCGACTTCGACAGTGAGGCGCCGGGGATCAGCCGCGCTTGGGCAACTTCCGCCCAAGGAAGGAAACACATGCGATCGACAAGGGGGGGCAATTTCCGTTCCGCTATGGATACAGCCCGGGCAACAGCGCTTCCGGCGCCTTCTCGGCCGACAGCCGAGGCGGTGCAGGCAGAATCCTGGCGAGAAGGCTGCCATCCCACTCGCCACCCGCGTAACAGCATCGATCGAGTTGCCGCAATGCGTCGGCAACCCCGGGGTTCGTAAGCAGGCGGGCGAGTGCATTCAGTCCTCGTGGAGGAAGTTCCGGCCGGACGCTCGCGGCCCAGTCGAGCAACGCGGCCCGCGCCGCTTGCGGATCGTCGTCCTGGCAGGCTTTCCGGAAAGCCTTGAACGCCTGCGTGGCGGCAATAATCGTGGCCCTCGGCAGCGGCGCGATTTCTCGCGGAGCCGAGCGACGTTGACGGCGGCGTGTGTACCACCAGGCCAGCAATGTGCTCAACCACAGCAAGCTCGCGACCAGACTGACCCAGAGCCACGGTGAATCGGCGTTGCCCTCGCGGCCGGCTGCGGGCGTGCCGGCCGAAAGGCCGGTCGGCGCGGGCGGCATTGGGGACGGCGATGCGGTCGTCGTCGATGGTTCCGTCGGATCGGCGCTGCCACCCGGCAGCGGCAGGATCTCCAGCGTTCGCTCCGGAAGCACGACCTCGTTCTGAGTTTCGTGCTCCGTGTCCCACCAGCTCAGATGCAGGGCGGGCAGCGTAAAGCGACCGGGGCGGCTGGCGATCAAGGCGATGTCCTGGTCGCGGCTACCCAGTACGGTATCACCTTGCGGCTGGTCGTCGAGCGTGCCCTGGTCCGGGTAGGCCTTGATACCGTCCGGCACGGGCATGATCGTCGCGAGGTCCGGCAACTGGGCGCCGGTCAGGCCGCTGGCGGCGAGATGAAGATGTCGCGTCAGCGGTTCACCGACATGGATGGGCCTGGCGTCCGGTTGCCAGCTTTCCGTCAGGCGCACGTCCCGGGCCGGCAGCCAGTACGCGCCCGTTGCCGCCGCGGGACGGGGAAGCACGCTCAGCTCGACGGGATCGGCGTGCACGCGCAGCGGACGCGTCGCCTGCCTCATCCCGAGGAGAGGCAGGCGCCCGAAGGCATTGCCGAAGAAAGCATCGCTGCCGTGGTCGTTGCCACGAGTATCGGCGACCCGGGCGTCGAGAACCACGCCATCGATCCTGAGCGGTCCACTGCGTTGGGGGAACAGGAGATATTTCCTTTCGATGACGCGGTAGCTGCGCCCGTTGCGCGATTCACTGGTCTGCACGTCCTCGCCGAGTTGCCTGACGAGCAGATCCTTGCTGGCGGGGAGATCCAGACTGGCCTGGAAAAGCGCTTCCTCGGTAGTCAGCCGCACGCTCAGCACGGCAACAGCCTGCACCCAGGTCTGCTTGCGATCCAGGGTCGCGGTGAGGTGAACGGGCGATGGCGATGGCTGCCCCTCATCCCGCGCCCCCTGCGCGCCCGACCGGTTCGCGCTGCCCCTGCCGCCGACGGTTACCTCCAGCGCCGCGGATTGCTCGCCATCCCATTGCAGCGGCGGGATGCGCAGCGTGCCTTCGCGTTTCGGCGCGAGAACGAGATTGAGCTGGGTGCGCGAACTGATGTGACCGTTGACGATCCGGACGCTGCTCCCGCTGCTGCTCGCCAGCACGTCGAAATCGTCCTTGAGTAGGCTGAGATCCGGCTGGCTGTTGCTGCTGCCGTCGCGTTGCACGAGCAGGCGCACGGTTTCGCCTGACGCGACATGGTCGCGATCCAGCGAGGCAGTCACTGCGGCGCCCGCCGGCAAGGCGGTGCCGACGGCGAACAACACGAGCACGACGAAAAGAAGGCGGCGAACGTTTTTCATGGTTGCGATTTCTGTTGTCTCAGCAGGTGTTCGACCAGGAACTTGCGCCGCAACAGCCCACCCGGGTCGTCCGGGATGCTGCGTAGCCATTGCTCCTGCGCAAGCTGCTGCTCACTGGGGCGGACCATGGCGGGCGATTCGCCGCGACCTTCGCGGTCCCTGTCGATACCGGCAGCGCCGCCCGGGGCTGCAGGCGGCGGCGCCAGGCTGGCCGCCGCGTCGCGGCGGGCCTGCTCGGCATCGTCTTTTTGACGCGGCGCCTGCGTGTGCGCCGGGGTGCGCCGGATGTCAGCTGGCGGGCCTTCTTGCGCGCTGCCCTGCTCTGCCCGGTCCGCGCCCGGCGCCTGCAAGTCCCGTGCGGGCCGATTCGGGCCAGCGTGCTCGTTCCCGCTTCCCGCGCCCGGTGGCGCAGCGTTCGTCGCGGACGGGGGCGCGGCCGACCTGTCGGACCCCTTATCGGACGGATTGTCTTTTGCGGGCTGACGCTGCTCCCGCGCTGACCCCTGTTCCTGACCCCTGTCCGTGTCGCCCGTGCGCTTTCCGGCCTGCTTCCCGGCATGGCCCCCGCCGTCCTGTTCCGATCCGGGCGACGAGCCACCCTTGGCCCCCTCACCCTGCCCGTTTCCTCGCTGATCTCGATTTCTTCCCTCCTGCGGATTCGTCTCGCTGCCAGCGCCACCCTGTTTTTCAGGGGACTGCTTCTTGAGCGCACTGGCGACCAGATCGCGGTTGTGCCGTGCATCCTTGTTGTCCGGATCGCGCTTCAGCGCCAGATCGTAGGCTTCCAGCGCTTCTGCCAGTTTGCCCGCGTGCGCCAGTGCGTTGCCGCGATTGTAGTGCGCGTCACTGCCATCGAAAGCGCTCAGCTCCCTTGCCGCCTGCTGGTAGTCTCCGGCAATGATCTTCGCATAGGCTTTGCGCTGCGGATCGGCGAAAGTCCTGGCTGCAGTGGCCGCATCGCCAGCCTCCAGCAGCCTCTCGCCACGCTGGTCGGCGTTCAGCCACCAGCTCGCCAGGGCGCCATCGGCAGCTGCGGCTGGAACTGCGGGAAGGGCCGCGCAAAGCAGCAGGGCAAGGCAGCAGGCGCGCTTCACAGCCAGCCCCTGCGTGCCAGCGCGCCCGCCAGGAGGAGCAGCACGGGCAGCAACCAGACGCCGCCGTCATGCCAATCGGCCACTTCGACGCCTTTAGCCAGGCTGTCGCCGGCCAGGCGCTCGCCCGATTTCTGCAGCGCGGCGTTCAGCTCGGGCAAGCGCGCCAGGTCGACGTACTGACCGCCGCCGACGGCGGCAAGCTGCCGCAGGCGCTCGACATCGAGCCGGGCCAGTTGGGCGCTTCCCTGCGCATCGTGACTGAAATGCCCGTCCGCGTCGGGCAGCGGCGCACCACCCGCCGTGCCGACCCCGACGACATTCAGCTCGATACCCCGCGACCTGATCCTTGCGGCAGCCGCCATGGCCGCTGCCGGGTCAGCGAAGCCGTCGCTCAGGATCACGATACGGCGGTCGGTCGCGCCGGCATGAGCGAGCAGTCTTTCCGCCTCATCGAGCGCCGGCGCGAGATGGTCGCCGGCGGAAGGCAGGATCTCCGGCAGCAGCGGCGGCAGAAGTGCTCTGACGGTCGTCACGTCCTCGGTCAGCGGCGTCACGGCATAGGCTTCGTCGCTGAAGACGACCAGACCGACGCGCGCGTCACGGGCGGCAGCGAGCGTGTCCTCCAGGGCATAGCGCGCGCGGGTGATGCGATTCGGTGCCAGATCGGATGCGAGCATCGAAGGCGACAGGTCGAGCACGATCACCCAGGCCGGCGAAGCGCGATAGGCATTGCCTTCCATCCGCTGCCAGCTCGGACCCGACAAGGCGATTGCCGCCAGCGTCCACGCCAGCGCCAGCCACGGCCAGGGCCGCATTCCGGCACCACCGGCAGCCGCCAGGCGCAGCGTCGGCAGCAGTTGCGGGTCGATCAGTCCGGACCACTCCTGAACGAGCTGCCGGCGTCGCGCCAGCCAGAGCACCAGGCCCCACAGCAGGGGCAGGGTCAGCAGCCACTGCGGACGCAGAAAATGGAACGTGTGCACGAAGTCGCCGATCATTTCGCCGGCCCCCGATTGCGCTCCCCGATCAATACGGCCGGGAGGCTGCATAGCAGGGCGAACGCCAGCGGCCAGGAAAACAGGTCGCGCTGCGGGCGAACCCACTGTTCGCGTCCGGCGCTCGGCTCGAGCTGGTCGATGCGCGCGTAGACTTTCGCCAGCGCGTCGGCATCGGTGGCCCGGAAATATTCGCCGTGCGTGATCCCGGCGATCGCCTTCAGGGTATCTTCATCAAGGGCGTTGTTGCCTCTGGCGCCAAAGAACCCGGCCTGCGCAGCGGCGCCGATGCCGATGGTGTAGATGCGCAGGCCGGCGTCGGCAGCCATCCTCGCCGCCGCGACCGGATCGAGCAGGCCGGCATTGCTGGCGCCGTCGGTCAGCAGGACGAGTACGGTCTCTCCGTGCTTGCCCGATTTGTCGTCCGGGTGCGCCGGGTTGTCGCGCAAGCGCTTGATCGCCAGCCCGATGGCGTCGCCAACTGCGGTCTCGGTTCCGGCGATGCCGACCACCGCTTGCCGCAGGAACTGCCCGACCGTGGACAGGTCCGCGGTGATCGGCGCCTGCAGATAGGGGCGCGTCCCGAACAGGATCAGACCCAGCCGGTCACCATGACGACGGCTGATGAACTCGCCGGCAACCGCTTGCACCACGTCCAGGCGGGATGCGTTGCCCGCCATGTCGGGCGTCGCCATCGACCCGGAAACATCCACCGCCAGCAGCAGGCGTCGCCCGCTGGTCGGCACCGGCAAAGGGTCGCCCAGCCACTGCGGGCGTGCCGCTGCGGCGATCAGCAGTAGCCAGAGCAGGGCAAACAACAGCCGGCGGACGCGCGAACGGGCGTGCGCAGCCGGCGCCGCGTCCGCCGGCACATTGGCCGCGAAGGGCAGGAAGAGCGCATCGCCCTGCGGTTTGACGGCAGGCAGGAAGCGCCCGATCAGCCACGGCAAGGGCAAGGCGAGCAGCATCCAGGGCCAGGCAAGGTGAATCACCGACGCGCCTTCAGGAAAGCGCGCGCGCCGCTCAGCCAGGCGCCGCGATCGGCCTCGACGGTGCTGCCGTAGGCGGCACGCAGGAGACCGCTTCCGGCCGTGCCGGCCCAGGCGCGGCCACCGTGGGCAACGACAAAGCTGATCCAGCGCTCGCCGCTCAGGCCGGCCACCGCCGCACGTCCGAAGCGGGCCAGCGCATAGCGCCGCAGCAGGTCTTCGATGCCGCTCGCCAGCGCCCGATCGTCGCACGCCAGCGCTTCCAGTCGCTCCAGTTCGCGCAGCGCAACGCGGCGCAGGCGCACGGCGGGACGGGTTCGCCAGTACGCCATTCCGGCCACGCCGATCAGCAGCAGCGCCACCACGCCCCACCACCCGGGCGCCAGCGGCCACCAGCCGGCCGCCGGTGGCGCATGCGCAGGCGCGAGCTGAGTGAGCCATTCCGCCCCGGCGCCGCTCATGACGCTTCCCGCAGCATGGGGACCAGGGCTTGCAGCACCTCGTCCTCGGTCAGGAGCCGATTGAGCGGCAGATTCAGGCGCGTGCACAGATCGCTCAGATGTTCCGCCCGGGCCCGCCAGGCATCCTGCCACGCGCTGCGGCTGCGCTCGCCGTCCAGCCACCACAGGCGCCCGGGAAGACCGACGCGATAGCTGCCGGCGGGCAGACCGTCCTTTTCCAGCGAGTCGACGATCCACAGCAGGCGAATGTCGTTGTGCGCGCTGGCGGCGGCGAGAAGATCGTCGGTGGCTGCGTCGACGGTCGTGAAATCGCTCAACAGCAGGATCAGGCTGCCCGGCTTGAGCAGCGGGTACAGCGTCGCAATCGCCGCCCGCAGTCCGCCGCCGGCCGGCAGGCCGGGCGCCCGCGGTTGTGCCTCGAGCAGTGCTTCGAGGATCGGCAAGACGCCGGCTTCACGCGCGCGTGGCGGCAGGATACGCGGCGCCTCGCTGGCCTTGGCGATCACCGCACCGACGCGGTCGCCGCCGAGCGCGGCCACCCAGCACAGCAAAGCGGCGGCGCGCAGCAGCAGTGCCGACTTGAGCTGGCGCTGGCTGCCGAAGAAGAGACCGGCATGCAGATCGCTGACCAGCCACACCGGACGTTCGCGTTCCTCACGGAACAGCTTGGTGTGCAGTCGCCCGCGCCGGGCGCTGACCCGCCAGTCGATGGCACGTGCATCGTCACCCGGCGCGTAGAGCCGTACCTCTTCGAACTCCAGCCCGCGGCCGCGTTGCGCGCTGCGGTGTCCGCCCTGCAACTGCGCCAGCGCCGGCCGCCGAGCGCGCAGGCTGAGGCCTTGCGCGGCGCCGCGCAGGGCAGCCAGTTCGGCGAGATCGGGGATGATCACGGCACCGGCACCCGATGCAGCAGCTCGTCAACGCAATCCTGCGCCGTGACACCACGCGCCTGCGCGGTGTAATCGAGCAGGAGGCGGTGGCGCAGGGCGTCGGGAGCGATCGTCAGGACGTCTTCCGGGCTGACATAGTCGCGGGCATCCAGCCAGGCAAGCGCGCGTGCGCCGCGTTCGATGGCCATTGCCGCGCGTGGACTGGCGCCCCAGCGCAGCCACCCGGCCAGTTGCTCGCTGTAGTGCTCGGGTCTGCGGGTCGCGTCGACCAGCGCGGCAATATACTCGCCGACCGAATCGGCAAGAGTCAGATGCAGGGCCTCGCGGCGCGCGGTGAAGACGGCGTCGAGCGGTAACGCAGTTGCCGGCGGGGCGAGCTCGCGTCCTGCCAGCGCTTCTCGGCGCGCCAGGTCCATGATGCGCAGGGTATTGGTGCGATCCGGATAGTCGACCAGCGTGTGCAGCATGAAGCGGTCGAGTTGCGCTTCCGGCAGCGGATAGGTGCCTTCGTGCTCGATCGGGTTTTGCGTCGCCATCACCAGGAACAGGCGGGGTAGCGGATAGGTCGCCGAACCGACGCTGATCTGGCGCTCGGCCATGGCTTCGAGAAGCGCCGACTGAACCTTGGCTGGCGCGCGATTGATTTCGTCGGCCAGAATCAGGTTGTGGAACAGCGGCCCGCGCTGAAAGTCGAAGCGCTGCTCCTCGGGCCGATAGATGTCCGATCCGGTAAGGTCGGCGGGCAACATGTCGGGGGTAAACTGAACGCGCTGGAAGTCGCATTCCAGGCCATGCGCGAGAGCCTTGACGGCGCGCGTCTTGGCCAGTCCGGGAGGCCCCTCGACGAGCAGGTGGCCGTCGGCCAGCAGGGCGACGAGCAGGCTCTCGACGAGTCGCTCCTGACCGAGGATCTGCGCCTCGAGGTAGCTGCGCAGTTCATTGAAGACGGTCAGCGCGCGGCTGCAGGCATTGCTCAATTCCAGTGAAGGGCTGTTCATGTCGTGGTCCGTGCTCATGGTCAAGAGATGGCTCGACGCTTCCTGCTCTGGTCGAGAACCTTGCCGGCGGGGAGACAACACGCAAATGGGCCGTTTCCTGGCGTCAGCCGCAGGGAAATCCCTCGACAATCCCGATCGCCATCGCTGACCACTGGCTGCGCGAGTCCACGCCGCGGGAACAGCCATCTGTGACGTGTCACGATCCTGGCGTCACGGCACGATGGCGGCCATCGTCTTGCTCCTGACATGCTCGCCGTCGGCTGCAGTTCCCTTCCGACAAGCCGGAGAATGCCTCAGGGACGCTTAAGACCGACTTAAGAAGACGGGTGACGGAAGGGCCACCGGGGGCTGGGGTTGTTGCGAACGCCGCCTGCACGACGGCGCTTGCCGCGTGGCACGGACCTTCAGGCGGCCAGCCTTCTCTTCAGCAAGCGCATCAGCCAGCCGATTCCGGGCAGCTTTTCGTAGAGTTCCTCGGCTGCATCCCAGTAGTCGCGGTGCCAGACGACCTTGCCTGCGGCGTCGAACCTGAGGTGCGAGGCGCCACGGATCAGCTGCGCCTGGCCCCGCCCAGAACCATCCGGTCGCCTGAAGTGCATCTCCCAGAGCAGCAGCGTGCCGTTCTCGGCAGCCACCCGTTCGAGTACCACGAAGCGCGGTTCGGCAAGCTGGCTGAACATGTGGCGAAAGATGCGCTGAATGGCGACCACGCCGCGTACCTCGTTGAACGGATCCTTGAAGAACGCGTCGTCTGCGTAGAACGCCGGAAAGCGTTCGATGTCAGCGGGACCGAGGCCTTCGTAGAACGCGATCAACGCGTCGGCAGCGCTCGTGCTCATGGGCCAACTCCTTCAGCGTCCGGCGAAACGGTGGATCAAAGGGAAATAGAGGCGGTATGGGAGATGCGCGAGCAGCTTGAGCACCCGTGTGAAGCGCTTCGGGTAGTGGATCTCGAAGGCGCTGCCGGCAAAGCCGTCGATCGTCGCCTGCGCCGCCTCTTCGGGGGTCAGCAAGGCCGGCATGGCGAAATCGTTCTTCTCGGTGAGCGGCGTCGCAACGAAACCGGGGTTGATGAGCCGCACGCCAATCCCTTTCGAGTGCAGATCGAGATAGAGCGCTTCGGCGAAATTGATCAGTGCGGCCTTGGTCGGGCCGTAGATCAACGATTTTGGCAGCCCGCGATAACCGGCGACGCTGCCGACAAAGCCGATCTGGCCCTCGCCCTGCTGCAGCAACTGCGGTACGACGCGGGCGGCGAAACCGACTGCTCCGATGAGGTTGACCTCGATCATCCGGCGCGCGGCGCCGAGATCGATCTCCCAGGCGCGCATCGGCTGGTAGTCGCCGGCGACGTAGAGTGCGACGTCAACGCCGCCCCATGCCGCCAGCAGTTCGTGCCAGGCGGTGCCCAGGCTCGTTTCGTCGACGGCATCGCAGCGCAGGAGCAGCGCCCGCCCGGCTTGCGCAGACCCGTCGCCCCCTGCCACCCCTGCGAGCACTTCGGCCAGGCGACTGGCGTTGCGTGCCGAAACTGCGACGCGAGCGCCGCGCGCGAGCAGCAATCTGGCCAGCGCCGCACCAATGCCGGTTGACGCGCCGAGCAGCCAGACACGTTTTCCCGACCAGTCATCGATACGTGGATTCATCGCCTCAGCGCTTCCTGAAACTCAGGCTGACTTCGCCGAGACGAAAACCGAACTTGCGCATTTCCGAGCGATTGAGCATCACCTGGTCGTCGATCAGGAACATCCAGTCGTCGAAGTCGACATGCCACACCCGGCCATCGACCGGCAGTGCCAGCACATAGCGCCAGCGCAGCGCATTGCCGGCGGCCTCGCCCTGCGCCTCGCCGACGACGTCGTCGGCGACACCGATGTAGCGCGAGGAATCGACGCGGGTGATGGTCCATACCCGCCGCGAGGTACTGCCGTCCGACCACGAGAAGTGCTCGTCGAGGGTGCCGACATCGACGCCGTCACGCTGTTCCCACTGCGCGTCGATCAGCACATGAAAGCGCTTGATCACTGCGCCCGAACGATCCTGGAACATTCCCCAACCGTCGATCCTGCCGTTGAAGTAAGTGGCCAGGTCGAGCCGCGGTTGCTCGGCCCGGTAACGTTCCACCGGCACACCGGAACACCCGCCCAGACCAAGAAGGCCGCAGGCAAGGCAGGCCAGCCATAGTGTTTTCATGAAGACGACTCCAGAGTGTTGCGCCAGCGCCAGGCGAGCAATGCCGCGACAGCCTTGAAGAACAGCGGCAACAGACAGTAGACCGCCGCCAGACCGGCGGTCGCTGCGGCGACCCCCGGCCGGTAGCCGACGATGTCGAGCAGCGGCAGCGACAGGCCGGCAGCCAGCGCCAGGTTGAGCTTGGCGACAAGATTCCACCAGCCGAAATAGGCCCCCGCCTGCGCCGAGCGGCCGGACCCGCCAGAATCGCCAGCGGCTTCGGAGATGTCGGCGAGCAGCGCCGCGGGCAGTGTCAGGTCAGCGCCGAGCGCTGCACCGGAAAGCAGGCACACGACGGCGAAAGGCCAGACATCGCCAGCGCCCAGGCCCCACGCCCAGACGAACGAGGCGACGGCAACGAGCATCGATGCGATCCAGCTCCGCACCCGCCCGAAGCGCCGTGCGAGGCTGACCCAAAGCGGCAGGAACGCGACACCGCTGACGAAATAGAGGGCCAGAAATGCGCCGCTCCAGGTCTGTGCCTGAAGCACGTCGGCAACGTAGAAGAGGACCAGCGTCGCCGGCAGTGCGGCGGCGATGCCATTGACCACGAAGACCGCCAGCAGGCGGCGAAAGCGCCCGTCATCGAGCACGCTGCGCAGGCCACCGAGGAGCGTGCCTCGGGCCGGCAGGCGTGCCGATGCCGGCGGCGAACCGGCAAAGGTCCAGGCGGCAAGGAGCAACAACAGCAGGGGAAAGAGCTGTGCCAGACCCGAAAGCCCGGCCGCCAGATCGGTCGAGATAAGGCCCGGCACAGCCGCCGCCAGGACCACACCCAGCAGACCGAAACCCTCGCGACTGGCCGTCAGCCGCGTTCGCTCGCCGGCATCGCGACCGATCTCGGCGCCCCAGGCCTGATAGGCGACGCTGGCCAGCGAGAAACCGAAGTAGGTGATCAGCATCGACGCCAGCAACCATGCTGGCGCCGCGACCGCTGGCGGGTGCAACAGGGCGAACATGCCCAGCGCCAGGCACGGCAGCGCCAGCATGATCAGACGCTGACGATTCGCGGCCCGGTCGCTCCAGCCGCCGAGCAGCGGATCCATGCCTGCGTCGAGCAGGCGCGCCGCCAGCAACAGTCCACCGAGCAGGCTGAGGCTCATGCCGGCAGCTTCGGCGTAGAGGTGTGGCACATGCACATACACCGGCAGCGCGGCCATCGCCAGTGGCAAACCAAGGGCACCGTAGGCGAGCAGTTGCCGGCGCGGCAGAACGACAGCCTGCGCGATATCCATGTTCAGCGCTCCGGACGGGTGAGAAGCGCGGCGCGCAAGGCCGGACTGCGACTGCGCTCATCCAGCCAGATGGCGAAGAACAGGCGTGCAAACTCTGCATCGGAGACCTCACCGTTGAGCCGACCGCGATGAAAGAAGACGGCGCCCTGCCCCGGGTAGTGCACACCGACGACCGTCTCTCCCTCCCTGACATCGGGAAGGACGCGTTGCAGCTCGCGCTGCCAGCGCTGCAACTGCGCTTCGCTGGCGCCGAGCCGGCGCATCTCGTCGACACTGCTCTCGACCAGCCGCTCGCGCGGAATGTCGCGGCGGTATTCGAGCTGCAGAGCGCTCGGTGCGTCCGCCGGCGGATTGGCGCCTGGCTGTGCAGCGACCCACAGGGTGGCGCGATAGAGCGCGATGCCAAACCAGCTCATTTCGCCGCTGCCCCACTGACGCCAGTCACTGCGCTCCTGGCGCACGGCATCGGGCAAGGCATGCGTCAAAGTGCTGCCGGCAAGGAGAAGCATGGCGAGCAGTGCCTTCATGGCGCGTGCGCCAGTTCGAACTGCATGACGTCGGTAGCGCCGCTGTTGAAGCCGGCCTGACAGTAGGCGAGATAGAAACGCCAGAGGCGGCGGAAGCGTTCGTCGAAACCCTGTGCCTCGATCGCCGGCCACTGCCGCTCGAATTGGGCCGACCACTCGCCGAGCGTACGCGCATAGTCACGACCGAAAGCGAAAGCGTCGTCGACCCTCAGGCCGGCGTGAACCGCCCGCTGGCCGAAGACCGACGGACTCGGCAGCATGCCTCCGGGAAACACGTGCTGCTGGATGAAATCGGTGCCACGACGGTAGCGGGCGAACAGCTCGTCACGGATGGTGATGCTCTGTACCAGTGCGCGCCCGCCCGGCGCCAGCAGGCGCTTCAGGGTCGCGAAGTAGCTCGGCCACCAGCGCTCGCCAACCGCTTCGAACATCTCGATCGAGACGATGTGGTCGAACTGCTCCCCCGCAATATCCCGGTAGTCGCGCAATTCGATGTGCACCTGGTGTTCGAGGCCGGCCAGCCGCATGCGCTCCTTCGCGTACTGAAACTGGGCCGGCGACAGCGTCAGCCCGACGACCTCGAGGCCTGCCTCGCGCGCAGCCGTTTCGGCAAAGGCGCCCCAGCCGCAGCCAATTTCGAGCACGCGGTCGCCCGGTCGGGCGTCGAGCCGGCGCAGGATTCGTCGATACTTGGCGAGTTGCGCTGCAGCCAGCGAGCGTGGTGCGGCGCTCGAGTAAAGCGCGCTCGAGTAGCTCATCGTCGGGTCGAGCCACTGCTGGTAGAAATCGTTGCCGAGGTCGTAATGGGCCATGATGTTGCGGCGGGAGCCGGCGCGCGTGTTGGCATTCAACAGATGGCGCAGGCGCGCGCTGAGCAGCCCCCACCAGCGCCCATAGACTGCCCGCGCCAGCGCCTGTCGGTTGTTGGCCATGAGGGTCAGCAGCGCAGTGAGGTCGGGGCTGTGCCAGTGGCCATCGATCCACGCGTCGGCAAGACCGACATCGCCGCGTTCGAGCACCCGGTCGAAGACCGACCACTGGACGACCTCGAGGACGGCGGCCCGGTCGCCGCTTCGCGCCTGGCCGAAACGCTGCGTCGCGCCGTCCGGCAGACGCACTTCCAGGCTGCCGTGCTCGATTCCTTCGAGCAGCGCCATGATCGCCCGCGCACTGCGCGGCATTGGACTGCCGGCTGGAGCCGCAGGCAGGGTGAGTACGTTTTCCAGAACATTCATCGTGTTGTCTCCTCGAGTGGAGGGGCAGGTTTGGTAAAGAAGGGAACGCGCTTGACCCACAGCTTGAGCGCCTGCCAGTGGATACGCAGTACCACGCCGAGGGTCAGCAGGGGGAAACGGAAGAAGGCCTTCAGCAGGGGAACGCTGGCGAGCGGCTCGGCCCTGCCGGAAATCGCGGTGTGCAGCAGATCACCGCCGCCATCACCATGATCGATGCGCGCCAGCCGCCAGGTCGGCTCGCCGTTCGTGCCGGCGCGCGCGTGAAAACGAAAACGGTAGCTGCCTGCGACATCCATGAACGGCGAGACATGGAAGACCTTGTGCCGCTCGATGGTCTCGCCGTCCCGAATCGGCCGGCCGTCTGCATGGGCCAGCAGATAGTTGTGACGCTCGCCAAAGGTGTTGTTGACCTCGGCCAGAACCGCTTTCAGACTGCCGTCGCGATCATGGCAAAACCAGAGGCTGATCGGGTTGAAGACAAAACCGGCGAGACGCGGGAAACATTGCAGCCAGACCTCACCATCGGCAGCGATGCCCTCCCTCCGCAGGAGCTGGCGGATCCACGGCAGCGGATGCGAGCCGTCGCGCGCGCCGTGGTCGGCGAAATGGAAGCTGAACAGGTTCCAGCGATTGACCGCGAACAGGGCGCTGCGGACCTGTTCGATGCGCGACAGCGGCAACAGGCAGAAATACACCGGATAGACGAAGCCGTTCTCCACCGGTCGCAGCCGGCGGTGCATCACCTGCCCGAAAAATAGGCGTGCGGCTGCGCTGCTCACGCCGCCAGCGCCGTCGATCGCCTTGCGGCCGGCACCGGCGCACCAGCCACGTCGCGCCCCTGCCAGGGCGCGCGACAGCCAAGAGCGTTGGCCACCTGCAAGGCCGACTTGAGACCGTCTTCGTGGAACCCGTAGCCATTCCAGGCACCGCAATACCACACGCGGTCACTGCCGGAGATCGCCGGCAGTTCGCGCTGTGCAGAAATGGCCGCAGCGTCGAAGATCGGGTGTTCGTAGTCGAACTCGGCAATGATGCGCTCGCTCTGCGGCTCTCGCTGCGGGTTCAGAGAAACCATCAGCGGCGTCTTGAACGGCAGCGGCTGCAGGCGGTTGATCAGGTACGAGACGCTCACCGGGCGCTGGTCGAGCTGATCGGCGCTGGAAAGATAGTTCCATGCCGACCACAGCGCCGGCGAGCGCGGCAGGAGGGCGGCATCAGTGTGCAGCACGGCGCGGTTGGCTGCGTAACGGATCGCGCCGAGCAGGCGGCGCTCGCTCCGCGTCGCCGTATCGCCGAGAATTGCCAGGGCCTGATCGCTGTGACAGGCGAGGACCACCTGATCGTAGTGCTCGACGGCGCCGTCGGTATGCAGCTGCACGCCGGCCGCCGTGCGCCGCATTTGACGCACCGGCGTCGCCAGGCGGACATCCTCGAGATCCGCGGCGAGCTTGCGCACGTATTCACGGCCACCGCCGGTGACCGTTCGCCAGAGCGGCCTGTCGAAGACCTGCAGCAGGCCATGATTGCGGCAGAAGCGGACGAAGCTGGCCAGCGGATAGTCGAGCATCTGCCCGGCCGGACAGGACCAGATGGCTGCGGCCATCGGCAGCAGGTACCATTCGGCGAAAGGTCGCGAGTAGCCACCGGCGGCAAGGAAGTCGCGCAAGCTGCGATCGTCGTCCGGACAGGCGCCGATCCAGGCGACGCTCTCATGGTTGAAGCGCAGGATGTCGGAAAGCATGCGCCAGAAGTCCGGCCGCAGGAGATTGCGCTTCTGCCCGAAAACCGTGGCCAGGCTGCTGCCCGCCCATTCCAGACGCGGCTCGTCGAGGCTGACCGAGAACGACATCTCGGTCTCGACGCTACTGACGCCGAGATGAGCGAACATCGCCGTCAGGTTGGGATAGGTCCTGGTGTTGAAGACCAGGAAGCCGGTGTCCACCGGGTGGCAAACGCCTTCCAGCGTCACGTCCACCGTGTTGGTGTGACCACCGGGCGTCGCCCCGGCCTCGTACAGCGTCACCTGGTGTTTCTGCCCGAGAAGCCAGGCGCTGGCGAGACCGGAAATCCCCGCGCCGACTACGGCAATTCGTTGCACACGGTGCATGTTGATCTCCTCGTCCTCAGGCGCGTTCACGCGTTTTCGCCGCTGATTTCGGCGTAGGCGGAATGGTTGTGAATCGACTCGAAGTTCTCGGACTTCACCGTCCATTGCGCTATCCGCGGCTCTTTCATCAGCCGCAAGGCGATATCGCGGACCAGATCCTCGACAAACTTCGGGTTGTCGTAGGCGCGCTCGGTCACCCATTTTTCGTCGGGCCGCTTGAGCAGGCCGAAGACCTCGCACGAGGCTTCCTCCTCGGCCAGCCGCAGCAGTTCCTCGGGACTCATGCCCGAGCGCAGTCGCGCGACGATGGTGATGTGCGAGCGCTGGTTGTGCGCCCCGTATTCGCTGATCTCCCTCGAACACGGGCAGAGGCTGGTCACCGGTGCGACCACCTCCAGCGTCAGCTCGCTCCGCTCTCCCTCGCGCTTGCTGACGATCATCCGCACGTCGTAGTCGAGCAGGCTCTCGACGCCCGACACCGGCGCCGTCTTGCTGATGAAACAGGGGAAGGCAAGCTCGATCTCGCCGCTCGCCGCTTCCAGCCGGAGGAGCATTTCCTCGAACATGCGCAGCAGTCGATTGACGTTCAGCGGCGCGCGCCTTTGTTCGAGGAGTTCGACGAAGCGCGACATGTGCGTGCCTTTGACCTCCGGCGGCAGGCCGACCGACAGGGAGATCTCGGCGACGGTGTTCTGCACCTTGCCGTTGGCGTCGAGCAGGGCAAGCGGGTAGCGCAGGCCCTTGACCCCGACCTTGTGAATTGCCAGCTGGCGCAGGTCGGCGCTGGCCTGGATGTCGGGCAGGAAGAAATTGTCTGGTGCATTCATGGCAGGTCTCCGGTGGAGGAAAGCGGTCGTGGGTCGGACTTTGACGTACGGTCGGCGGCTACTCGCCGAGATAGGCATCGCTGCTGGCAAGCAGGGCCGCGTCGGCCACGACGCTCGTATTCGAGAACATCGGGAATCGGACGCAGTAGCTGTTCCGGCAGAAGCCGGCGATCTGGTGGTTGCTGCCAGGCGCCTGCCCGCCAAAGTCGATGGCGGGGAAACCGATGACGACCAGCACCCTGCCCTGCCACTGGAAAAGCGATTGGGGTTCTTGATCCCGCAGCACCGGAAAGCAGTGATCGAGCAGCAACGGGCAGCGCTCACTGGCCGCGGCCGGAAGCGCGGCGAACAAGGCGATGGCAAGAACGGCGGAAGGTGCTGATGACATGGCGTTCTCCAGAAACGCGGTACTTGGGTGGGTGAGCAGCAAACGCAGACTTCGATTGGCTGACCCTAGTCTATTTGTCCAGGACGAAATAGACACCGAAAGTCGCATGACCGAACTGCACAATAAATCTCCGACTGCAGGCATTCAGGCACGATTGACGCTTCTTCCGGAGCAGTTCCCAGCGCGGATCGCACTGCGGAAGCCCGTTTTTGCTTCATTTTTGTCATGGACAAACGAGTTCATGGCTCAAATATACGGACACAGGAAACGCTTGTCAAGCCAACTTTGACGTTTGTCCTGGACAAATTCACAATTATGCGCAACACTGCCGCATCGGAAAGCCAATCACGGTTTTTCTTGCCAACTTGCCCAGGACATCATGAATACTCTTCCCGCCATGAATATCAGCGCCGTCGAGCGCGAAACCGGCCTCGGCAAGGACACCTTGCGCGTCTGGGAGCGTCGCTACGGCTTCCCGCAGCCCACGCGGGACGACAACGGCGAACGCGTCTACCCGGCCGGGCAGGTGGATCGATTGCGCCACATGAAGCGCCTGATCGACCAGGGCCACCGCCCGGGTCGCTTGATGGCGGCCAGTGAGGCAGAGTTCGAGCAGCTTTGCAGCGGCTGCACTTCAAAAGCCGTGAGCGACACGGCGACGGCCGAGGCGACCGTGATCGGCAGGGCGATCACTCTGGTCAAGGCCAACGACGTTCCCGGACTACGGCACGCGCTGAACCAGGCAATGATGCGCATGGGGTTGCAGCGTTTCGTCATCGATGTCGTTGCGCCGCTCAACGATGCCGTGGGCGAGGCGTGGATGAGCGGCGAGTTCCAGGTCTTCGAGGAACATCTCTACACCGAACAGGTCAAGTCCTTGCTGCGCCTGGCCATCGGCAGCCTGCCGGCAGGCCCCAGCGGCCCGCGCATTCTGCTTACCACGCCGCCGGACGAGCAGCACGTACTCGGTCTGCTGATGGTCGAAGCGCTGCTCGGACTCGAGGGCGCCACCTGCATTTCGCTGGGCACGCAGACGCCGCTGGCCGACATCCGGTCGGCAACGCTGGCGCATGCCGCCGACATCGTCGCCATATCTCTCTCTGCCGCCTTTTCGGGACGACAGGTCAGGCCGCTGGTCATTCAGCTGCGCGAGATGCTGCCGGCGAGGGTCGAACTGTGGGTCGGCGGCGCCGGCGCCCAACGCCTGTCGCAGCAGGACGGCATCGTGCTGCTGCCGACCCTGCAGGCAGCGCTCGATGCCCTCGAAGACTGGAAGAACGGTCGCGCGACCGACGACTGAAGGGCAGAAACAGCCCGCACGGCAATGTCTCCCTTGCCGCGAAAGGGGGCGCCGGCGATCGTCGCCACCGGCCGCCTGATCCGATCGCCTGACCTCGACAGGGCCCTCTTCACAAGCCGCATGCGCGTCGTCTGGCGGCGGCTTGCCTGCGTTGCCGACGCCGAACTGCTCATTTCCCGCGCCAGTCAGCTAAGCTAACGCCTCGCCGCCTTGTTGCCCGCGAGCCCTCCGTGCCAATGCGCACCGCGCCAGGACGCCGGTGATGGCTGCCAGAACACCCGCAACCGTAGAACAGGTCCCGTCAATGAATGCACGTATCCGTTTCGCCATTTCGGTGATCATCCTCGGCTTGCTGATGACCGGCCCCTTCGTCATCACCGCCCTGCTGATCTGGGCGGGCGCCAAGGCGCCGGAGCGCGCCATGCTCGTCGAGCTGATCGTTCCGCACCTTTCGCTCGGCGCGATGATGACCACCTTCGGCTTTGTCCTCGGCCTGCTGATCATCCGCTACCTGTTTCGCCAGTACGTGCAGGGACTGCTCAAGATGGCCGAGAACCTGCGCCTGATGCTCACCGCCAACCGCAACTTCCGCGTCGTTCCGGAAGGCCCGCCGGAAGTCCGGCAGCTGGCCGAAGCGACCAACGATCTCGCACAGCAGCGCGACGGACTGATGGACGACGTGGACGCCCAGATCGCTGCCGCCAAGGCCTCGGTGGAGGAAGAAAAGAACCGCCTGGCGGCACTGATGTCCGAGCTTGCGCAGGCGGTGGTCGTCTGCAACCTCGATGGCCGCATCCTGCTCTACAACAGCCGCGCCCGACTGCAGTTCCGGGCGCTGGCGCAGGGCAGCACGGCCGTGGCCGGTGGCGCGCTGATCGGCCTCGGCCGCTCGATCTTCTCGATCCTCGAACGCAATCAGATCGATCACGCGCTGGAGGTCGTCCGGCAGCGCCTGCACAGGGGCGCCGGTGCGGTGATCGCCAACTTCATCACCACGGCACGCGGCGGACAGCTACTGCGCGTGCAACTGGTGCCGGTGCTGTCGATCGCCGACGACTCGCCGGAGAACGACATGAGCGGCTACGTGCTCACTGTCGAGAACATCACCCGCAGCCTGGAACAGGAATCGCGACGCGACCAGGTGCTGCAGTCGCTGACCGACGGCAGCCGCGGCAGCCTGGCCAACATCCGCGTCGCCGTCGGCAACCTGATGGACTATCCGGACATGGAAGCGGCGGTACGCGAGCGCTTCGTCGGCATCGTCAGCGACGAGGTGCTGCGCATGAGCCAGCGGCTCGACCAGACGATGAGCGAGTTTGCCGATTCGCTGAAGACGCGCTGGCCGCTGGAAGACGTCCTCGGGATGGACATCATCGTCGCCGCCCAGCGCCGCATCGAGGAACAGCTCGGGCTGGCGAGCAAGACCGAGGAGATCGACGAAACACTCTGGCTGCGCGCGGAGAGTTTTTCGCTGGTTTTCTCGATCTGCTGCCTGACCGCCCGCCTGATCGAGCACGATCAGATCAAGGAGGTCCGCTTCCGTCTGCAGCCCTTCGGCAAGCTCGCCTATCTGGACATCATCTGGGCCGGGCACGCCATGTCGTCGGAGACCTTCTACACCTGGGAGACCGAGCCGATGCAGGTCGGCAGCGAAACGTCGCCGCTGTCGCTGCGCGATGTCATCGACCGGCACGGCGGCGAGGTCTGGTACGAGCGCGAAAAAGCCGCGCATCGCGCTTTCTTCCGACTGGTGCTGCCGGTGGCCATCCCCGAGGCGCTGGGCGAAACCGACATCGCCGAGACGGGCGAGGTACGTCCCGAGTATTACGATTTCGATCTCTTCCACTTTCGCGATCAGAGCATCGACCTCGACCGGCCGCTGGCCGATCTCAGCTATACTGTCTTCGACACCGAGACCACCGGCCTCGAACCTGCGGCGGGCGACGAGATCATCCAGATCGGCGCCGTGCGCATCGTCAACGGCCGCATGCTGCGCCAGGAAAACTTCAACGAACTGGTCGATCCGGAGCGACTGTTGCGACCCGAAGGGGTGCGCATCCACGGCATCACCGACGACATGGTTCGCGGCCAGCCGAACATCGATGCGGTGCTGCCGGCCTTCCACGACTTCTGCAGCGACACGGTTTTGGTCGCGCATAACGCCGCCTTCGACATGCGCTTCCTGCAGCTCAAGGAGGAACGCACCGGGGTGGTCTTCAGCCAGCCGGTGCTCGACACCCTGCTGCTCTCGGCCGTGCTGCACGCCAACCAGGACTCGCACCAGCTGGAGAAGATCGCCGAGCGCCTGGGTATCCGCATCGAAGGGCGGCATAACGCCCTCGGTGACGCCGTCGCCACCAGCGAGGTCTTTCTCAAAATGCTGCCGCTGCTCGAGCAGATGGGCATCAGCACCCTGCGCCAGGCGCTGGAAGCATCGCAGAAGACCTATTTCGCGCGGGTGAAGTACTGAAAGCCGGCCGCGCAGCGCTTGCTGGTGGCTGTGGTGTGCCCCAGCCACCACGCTCGATGATGTCCGCGGCAGAGGCCCCCCCGCCTGGGGCGACCAGCGATGCCTGCCGACCCGCGTCGGGCGGCATCCCAGCGACGACGCGCAAGAAAAAGGCCGGCGATCGCTTCCGATCGCCGGCCTTTCCCTCCGAGCGCCTGACGACGCTCTCCTTCTGAGCCGTTATGAGGTCGCTTAGACCGGCATACGGCGACGACGGGCAAGTCCCAGCCCGGCGAGCGAAACACCGAACAGCGCCAGCGAAATCGGCTCGGGCACGCCGACGATTTCCTTGATCAGCTTGCTCTCGATGGCCCTGGAGAAGTCGGCAAAGTTGGCTGCCGGGGTCACGAAACCACCCGTGCCGCCTTTGACGTTGGCATCGTAGTACGCCAGGAGCCCGGTCTCGCCGAGAATCGGCAGGCCATTGATGGTATCCACACCGGCCGCCAGGGCCGCCGCTTTACCGCAGTCAGCGCCGTCACCGTTGAAGACGCAAGCGGAATCGTTGTCAGCACCGTCGCCGGAAACGTCAATGACCTGGCGGCCAGCCTCGAAGCCATTGCTGGCGAACAGCCCACCACCGAAGGCCATTGCCGATTGAATCGCCGTCTGGCCGCTGAAGGCGCGCGACGTGGCCGCGATGGCGTCGGCAAAGGCTATCGAGGAGGCGGCACTGTCGATCAGCATGAAGTTGACCAGCACGCTCTGCTGGGCGTTACCCGACCACTCGACATAGCTGACGGCGATGCTGCCGCCAACGCTATTCACAATGGCGTCTTGAACGGCGGCGCTCTTGAACGCATCAATGTAGCCGGTCTTCTGCAGGTCGTATTCGGTCGCATCGACGCTACCGGAGACGTCCACCAGCAGAACCAGTTCGAGACCGGTGGGAACCGCGCTAGCGACCGGCATATAGGCGGCGCTGGCGCCGGCGACGGCCGCAACGGCCAAGGCTTTCGAAAGTTTTTTCATGAGATCCTCGCACTTTGTTTAGTGGGTTAATTCGGTTGGGGACGAATCACTCCTCCCGCAGACAACATCTAGCACGATGCGTGCCAGCCCTGAAATCCTGACCTACCTGTCTGACTTAACTAATTTTTTCTTTAGCCCTCGAATTTTCGAGCTGCCGAGACCTCGGGATCTGTAAAAAAAACCGACATTGCAGCGCTCCCTATACCCTTAGGCGTCGCCGACGATCGGGCTTCTCGGCGGTTCGAAGGCACATTTCGCCAGGCGTGACGACACCGTCGTCTGCTTGGCTGTAGTCGGAGCGGAAAATCTGCGCCGAGTCACCGCCCCGAGCGGTGAGGGGCGGTAGGGGGCGGGCCGGTTGTTGCTTATGCCGGCTGCGAAACGACCAGCAGGAGCGGCTTACTCGACGGTCACCGACTTGGCGAGATTGCGCGGCTTGTCGACGTCCGTGCCGCGCACCAGGGCCACGTGGTAGGCGAGCAGTTGCAGCGGCACGACGTGCAGCAGCGCCGAGAGGGCGCCGTAGTGCTCGGGCAGGTGCAGAACATGGATGCCGTCCGAGGACTTCATCTCGCTGTCGGCGTCGGCAAACACGTAGAGTTCGCCACCGCGCGCGCGCACTTCCTGCAGGTTGGACTTGAGCTTTTCGAGCAGCGCGTCGTTGGGTGCGACGGCGATCACCGGCATGTCGCGGTCCACGAGAGCCAGGGGGCCATGCTTGAGCTCGCCGGCAGGGTAGGCTTCGGCGTGGATGTACGAAATCTCCTTGAGCTTCAGCGCGCCTTCCATGGCAATCGGATAATGACGACCGCGCCCGAGGAACAGCGCGTGCTGCTTCATCGAGAACTGCTCGGACCATTCGCGAATCTCGGGCTCGATCTCGAGGATCTTGGTCACTGCGATCGGCAAGTGGCGCAGGGCATGCAGTTCGGCAACCTCGGCCTGCTCGGAGAGACGCCCGCGCAGCTTGGCGAGCACCAGCGTCAGCAGATAGAGCGCGGCGAGCTGGGTGGTGAAGGCCTTGGTCGATGCGACGCCGATTTCCGGACCGGCGCGGGTAATGAAGCGCAGGCTGTTCTCACGCACCAGCGAGGACTCGGGGACGTTGCAGATACACAGCGTGCGGGTCATGCCGAGCGACTTGGCATGGTGCAGGGCGGCCAGGGTGTCGGCGGTCTCGCCCGACTGCGAAATGGTCACCAGCAGGGTCTGCGGGTCGGGCACCGAGTCGCGATAGCGATACTCGCTGGCCACTTCCACCGAACACGGAACGCCGGCGATGGCCTCCAGCCAGTAGCGTGCGACCAGCCCGGCATGATAGCTGGTGCCGCAGGCGATGATCAGCACCTGGCGGACACCCTTGAGCACTGCCTCGCTCTCGGCGCCGAACAGGCCGGGCTGGATGCTGTGCGCGGTCCCGAGCATCTCCAGGGTGTTGGCCAGGGCCACCGGCTGCTCGAAAATCTCCTTCTGCATGTAGTGCCGGTACTCGCCAAGCTCGACAGCGTCGGCCGAGAGATGTGATTCGCTCTCGGCGCGCTCGACCGCCGTGCCGTCGGTACGGGTGATGCGGTAGCCGTCGCGCATCAGTTCCGCGCAGTCGCCATTTTCGAGGTAGACCATCCGCCGCGTCACCTGTAACAGCGCCGAGGCGTCCGAGGCGGCGTAGCAACCGTCATCGGTCACGCCGAGCAGCAACGGCGCACCTTGGCGCGCGACGACGATGCGGTCTGGATCGGCCTGACGAAGAACGGCGAGCGCGTAGGCCCCCTGCAGCTGCAGGATGGCCTGGCGAACGGCGGACAGGAAATCGGCCGCGGTCTTCAGCTCGTCGGCGATCAGGTGCGCGACGACTTCGGTATCGGTATCCGAGCTGAACTCGTATCCGGCAGCCTGGAGACGCGCACGCAGCGCCTCGTGGTTTTCAATGATGCCGTTGTGGACGACGGCCAGGCCCTCGGAAATGTGCGGGTGGGCGTTTCTCTCGCTGGGTACGCCATGCGTTGCCCACCGGGTGTGGGCGATGCCGGTGTGGCCCGAAACCCCGGAACTGTCAGCCTGCGCGCTCAGCTCGGCGACGCGGCCGACCGAGCGCAGGCGCTGCAGGCCGGCGTCGTTGATCAGCGCCAGACCGGCCGAGTCGTAGCCGCGGTATTCGAGCTTGCGCAAACCTTCGAGCAGGACAGGGATGATGTTGCGGTCGGCGACCGCGGCAACGATGCCACACATGGTCAGCTCACTTTTTCACTTTTTGTGGCCGTTTCCAGCCGGATATCGAAACCTGCCTGGCGCGCGAAATGGTCAGCGTGTCGGGTGGTGCATCCCGGGTCAGCGTCGTGCCGGCGCCGAGCGTCGCGCCGCGACCGACGGTGACCGGAGCCACCAGCTGCGTGTCGGACCCGATGAAGGCATCGTCTTCGATGATCGTCTTGAACTTGTTGGCGCCGTCATAGTTGCAGGTGATGGTACCGGCGCCGATATTGACCCGACTGCCGATGATCGCGTCACCGACGTAGGCCAGATGGTTGGCCTTGGACTGCGCACCAACCCTGGTGTTCTTGAGTTCGACGAAGTTGCCGACGTGCACGCCGGCGGCGAGTTCGGTCCCCGGCCGCAGGCGCGCAAAGGGTCCGATGACGCCATCCGGTCCGACCATCGCGTCTTCGACATGGCTGAACGCGGCGAGGCGCGATCCGGCGCCGATGGTGGCGTTCCTGAGCACACAGCAGGGGCCGATCTCGACGGCTTCTTCGAGCACCACCCGGCCTTCGAAGACACAGTTCGCGTCGATGAAGACGTCGCGTCCGCAAACCAGTTCGCCACGGACATCGATGCGCGCCGGGTCTGCCAGACGGACGCCCTGCTCCATCAGCCGCCGGGCGGTGCGCAGCTGGGCAATGCGTTCGAGTTCGGCGAGTTGTACCTTGCTGTTGACGCCGAGGACTTCCCATTCGCCCTGCGGCTGTGCGGTACGGATCGGCACGCCATCGGCGACCGCCATGCCGACGATGTCGGTCAGGTAGTACTCCTGCTGCGCGTTGTCGTTCGACAGCCGGCCCAGCCACTCGGCAAGGCGAGCAGTCGGCAGCGCGACGATGCCGGTATTGACCTCGCGGATCGCACGCTCTTCCACCGAGGCATCCTTCTGCTCGACGATGCGCACCACCTCCCCTGCGGCGTTGTGCACGATCCGACCGTAACCGCCGGGGTCGGCGAGCTCGACGGTGAGGATGGCCAGCGCGCCGCGTGCCGCGTGCACCAGTTTCTGCAGCGTCTCCGGCTGAATCAGCGGCACGTCGCCATAGAGCACCAGCGTCGTCTCGGCGTCGCCGAGCAGCGGCATGGCCTGCATGACCGCGTGCCCGGTACCCAGTTGCGGTTCCTGCAGGACCCACTGCAGGTCCGGCGCATCGATCGTCTGGCGCACGGCATCGCCCCCATGTCCGTAGACCAGGCAAACGGTCTGCGGGGAGAGGCTGCGGGCGGCATCGATGACATGCGCAAGCAGCGCCCTGCCGGCCACCGGATGAAGGACTTTCGGCAGGTTCGAGTGCATGCGCTTGCCTTGGCCGGCAGCGAGGATAACGATATTCATTGGCAACACCCAGTCGGACAGTAATCTTTTTCCCGCTCCCGCGGCCCAGGCAGCCCACACCAGACGGTGGCCGACCCCGCCTCGCGCCGGAACCCGGCACCGGGCCGGTGCGCCGAACGCGCGGCCCCTGCGCGGTGGGAAACATTATTTCAGCATCGGGCCCGCAAAGCCGGAACAATCTCACACTTCATGCCGGGCGCGGCTCCCTGTCACGCAGCGACGCGGTCAACGACAAGGTAGCGGTCGGGCAGGTTTGCCGGGACCGCTACCGAATATGCCAGGGTCGAAACCCTCAACGCGGCAGATCTGAACTGCCCATGAGAAATGCATCGACCTCGCGTGCGCATTGCCGACCTTCGCGGATGGCCCAGACGACGAGCGACTGACCACGCCGCATGTCGCCGGCAGCGAAGACCTTTGCCACGCTCGTCGCGTAACAGCCATCGCCGTCGGTTGTCGCCTTGACGTTGCCACGGGCGTCGAGTTCAAGCGCCAGTTCCTCGAGCAGGCCCTGCTTGACAGGCGCGACGAAACCCATTGCCAGCAGCACCAGATCAGCCGGAATCTCGACCTCACTGCCCGCAACTTCACTCATGCTCCCGTTCTGCCACTCGACGCGAACCAGCCTCAGTGCCTTGACCTTGCCGTTCTTGCCGATCAGTTTCTTGGTGGAAACGGCAAAGTCGCGCACGCAACCTTCCTCGTGCGACGACGAGGTGCGCATCTTAAGCGGCCAGTAGGGCCATGTCAGGCTCTTGTTCTCGGTCTCCGGCGGTTGCGGCATCAGTTCGAATTGCGTCACCGACAGCGCCCCGTGACGATTGCTGGTACCGACGCAGTCGGAACCGGTATCGCCACCGCCAATCACGACCACCCGCTTGCCGGTGGCCTTGATCTGCGCCGGCACCTGATCGCCGGCGTTGACCTTGTTCTGTTGCGGCAGGAACTCCATGGCGAAGTGCACGCCTTCAAGATCGCGGCCCGGCACCGGCAGGTCGCGCGGCATTTCTGCGCCGCCGGCGAGAATCAACGCATCGAACTCGGCCAGCAGGCGCTCGGCGGGAATCGAGTGCTCCGACTCGCCACCGATTTCCTGGTTGACGCGGAACTCGACGCCCTCGACCTCCATCTGCGCGATGCGCCGGTCGAGATGCGACTTTTCCAGCTTGAAATCGGGGATGCCGTAGCGCAGGAGGCCACCCACACGATCGCTCTTCTCGAAGACGACCACGCTATGCCCGACGCGCGCCAGCTGTTGCGCTGCTGCCAGCCCGGCCGGACCGGAGCCGACGACCGCCACCGTCTTGCCGGTCTTCACCTTCGGCGGCTGCGGCAGAACCCAGCCCTTCTCCCATCCCTTGTCGATGATCGCGTGCTCGATCGACTTGATCCCGACCGGGTCGGTGTTGATGTTCAGGGTGCACGCGGCTTCACACGGCGCCGGACAGATCCGGCCGGTGAAATCCGGGAAATTGTTGGTCGAATGCAGGACGGCCAGCGCCTGTTCCCAGTTACCCCTATAGACCAGGTCGTTCCAGTCCGGAATGATGTTGTTGACCGGGCAGCCGCTATTGCAGAACGGAATGCCACAGTCCATGCAGCGTGCACCCTGCTGGCTGGCCTGCTCGTCGTCGAGAGTGATGATGAACTCGCGGTAATGCTTGAGACGCGACTCAGCGGGCTCGTTGGCCTCCGCAAGACGCTGAAACTCGATGAATCCAGTCGGCTTACCCATGCTTATGCTGCCTCCAGTTGCTTTTGCGCCGCCAGTTCGGTGAGCGCCCGACGGTACTCGTGCGGCATGATCTTCACGAAACCGGCACGGAACCTCGCCCAGTCGTCGAGGAGCCGCCGCGCCTGCAGGCTGCCGGTAAAGCGATGATGCTTCTCGATCATTCCCTTGAGCAGGGCTTCGTCGGCCAGTCCGAGGTGGCGCACGTCGACCTTGCCGTGGCCTTCGAGTTCATCACCGGCGTCGCTGCCTTCGCGGGCCGCAAACTCCTCTTCAACCGGTTCGAGCGACACCTGCGCCATGTTGCAGCGCGACTCGAAAGTGCCATCCTCGTCGAAGACATAGGCCACGCCACCCGACATGCCGGCGGCGAAGTTGCGGCCGGTAACCCCGAGCACGACCACGGTTCCGCCGGTCATATACTCGCAGCCATGATCACCGACGCCCTCGACAACCGCCATGGCACCCGAATTGCGGACGGCGAAGCGCTCGCCGGCCACGCCGGCAAAGTAGGCTTCACCTTCGGTCGCGCCGTAAAGAACGGTATTGCCGACAATGATGTTGCTCAGCGCCTCGCCACGGAAACCCGCGTTCGGACGAACGATGATCCGCCCGCCCGACAAGCCCTTGCCGACGTAGTCGTTGCCTTCGCCGACCAGGTCGAGGGTCACGCCGCGCGCCAGAAAGGCACCGAAACTCTGTCCGGCCGTCCCCGACATGTGGATATTGATGGTCCCGTCCGGCAGGCCGGCGTGACCGTAGCGCTCCGCCAATCGGCCCGAGAGCATGGCCCCGACGGTACGATTGATGTTGCGCACCGGCATCTCGATGCTGACCTGTTCACCGCGCTCGAGTGCCGGTTTGGCCAGCGCGATGAGCTGGTTGTCGAGCGCCCTGGCGAGGCCGTGATCCTGCGCCTGCTGATGAAACACCGGCACTTCGGCGGCAATCGCCGGACGATTGAAGACGCGACTGTAGTCGAGCCCCTTCGCTTTCCAGTGGGTGATCCCTTTCTGCATGTCGAGCAGGTCACAGCGTCCGATCAGCTCGTTGAAGCTGCGAATCCCCATCTGCGCCATCAGTTCACGCACTTCCTCGGCGACGAAGAAGAAGTAGTTCACGACGTGCTCGGGCTGGCCCGAGAAACGGCGGCGCAGCACTGGGTCCTGCGTCGCCACACCGACCGGGCAGGTGTTGAGATGGCATTTGCGCATCATGATGCAGCCTTCGACAACCAGCGGCGCCGTGGCAAAACCGAACTCGTCGGCGCCGAGCAGCGCGCCGATCAGCACGTCGCGACCGGTTTTCATCTGCCCATCGACCTGCACCCGGACGCGCCCGCGCAAGCGGTTGATGACCAGCGTCTGCTGCGTCTCCGCAAGACCGAGTTCCCAGGGCGAGCCGGCGTGCTTGATCGATGACTGCGGGCTGGCGCCGGTGCCGCCATCATGACCGGCGATCACCAGGTGATCGGCCTTGGCCTTGGTAACCCCGGCAGCGACCGTCCCGACGCCGACCTCGGAAACCAGCTTGACACTGACCGAGGCCTTCGGGTTGGTATTCTTGAGGTCGTGGATCAGCTGGGCCAGGTCCTCGATCGAATAGATGTCGTGGTGCGGGGGGGGCGAAATCAGACCAACGCCGGGCACCGAGTGACGCAGGAAGCCGATGTATTCGGAAACCTTGTGACCGGGCAACTGCCCGCCTTCACCGGGTTTGGCGCCCTGCGCCATCTTGATCTGGATCTGGTCGGCATTGACCAGATACTCGGCCGTAACGCCGAAGCGGCCGGAGGCGACCTGCTTGATCGCCGAGCGCAGGCTGTCGCCGGGCTGCAGCAGGTAATCGCGCTCGACGCGCGACTTGCCGATGACATCCGAGAGGTTCTCGCCACCGTTCAGGACCTTGAAACGCGCCGGGTCCTCACCGCCTTCGCCGGTGTTCGACTTGCCACCGAGACGGTTCATGGCGATCGACAGGGTGCTGTGTGCTTCCGTTGAAATGGATCCCAGCGACATCGCGCCGGTGGCGAAACGCTTGACGATCTCCTTCGCCGGCTCGACCTCGTCGAGCGGCACGGCCGGACCCGCGGCCTTGATCTCGAACAACCCGCGCAAGGTCATGTGCCGCCGCGTCTGATCGTTGATCAGCGTCGCGTACTCCTTGTAGGTCTCGGACTTTCCGGTGCGCGTCGCGTGCTGCAGCTTGGCGATCGCGTCCGGTGTCCACATGTGCTCTTCGCCGCGTACGCGATAGGCGTATTCGCCCCCTGCGTCGAGCATCGTCGCCAGCACGGCGTCGTCGCCGAAGGCCTGTCGATGCAGGCAAATCGCCTCTTCCATCACCTCGAAGACGCCGATTCCCTCGACTTGCGTCGAGGTTCCGGTGAAGTACTTGTCAACCATTCTCGCCTGCAAGCCGACGGCTTCGAAGATCTGCGCGCCGGTATAGGACATATAGGTTGAAATGCCCATCTTGGACATCACTTTGAGGAGCCCCTTGCCGACGCCCTTGATGAAGTGCTTGATCGCCTTGTCGCCCTTCTCGGCGTCGCTGCCGGCCATGTTCTGCAGGGTTTCCAGAGCCAGGTAGGGGTGCACCGCCTCGGCCCCGTAGCCGGCGAGCACCGCGAAGTGATGCGTCTCGCGCGCGGCGCCGGTTTCGACGACCAGACCGACGCGGGTGCGCAGGCCCTTGGTGACCAGATGTTGATGCACGGCGGAGGTGGCAAGCAGCGCGGGAATGGCGACGTGTTCGGCGTCGAACTTGCGATCCGAGACGATCAGGATGCTCGCCCCCTGGTGCACATGGTCCTCCGCTTCCGCGCAGAGCGATGCGAGCCGTGCCTCGACGCCTTCGTTGCCCCAGGCCAGCGGATAGCAGATGTCGAGCTCGGCGGAGTGGAACTTGTTGCCGGTGTAGGCCGCAATCCGGCGCAACTTCGCCATGTTGTCGAAGTCGAGGACCGGCTGCGCAACTTCCAGGCGGTACGGCGGGTTGATTTCGTTGATCCCGAGCAGGTTCGGCTTGGGGCCGATGAACGATACCAGCGACATCACCAACTGCTCGCGGATCGGGTCGATCGGCGGATTGGTGACCTGCGCAAAAAGCTGTCGGAAGTAGTTGAACAAGGGCTTGCTGCGGTTCGAGAGAACGGCAAGAGGAGAATCGTTGCCCATCGAGCCGGTCGCTTCCTCGCCGGAGGTGGCCATCGGCTCGAGAATGAACTTGACGTCCTCCTGGCTGTAACCGAAGGCCTGCTGGCGATCGAGCAACGACGCCGAGTAGGTGCGCACGGGGCCGCTCGCCGGCGCTGGCAGATCGTCGAGCCTGATATTGATTCGGCTCAGCCAGTCCTCATAGGGCTTGAGGTGCGACAGGGTGTCCTTCAGTTCGCGATCCTCGATGATCCGTCCCTGGTCCAGGTCGATCAGGAACATCTTGCCCGGCTGCAGGCGCCACTTCTTGACTATCCGCTCCTCGGGAATCGGCAGCACCCCGGCTTCCGACGCCATCACGACAAGATCGTCGTCGGTGACCAGGTAGCGCGCCGGGCGCAAGCCATTACGATCGAGCGTGGCGCCGATCTGGCGCCCATCCGTGAAGGCGACGGCGGCTGGTCCATCCCAGGGCTCCATCATCGCCGCGTGATACTTGTAGAAAGCACTGCGCTTCGGATCCATCAGCGTGTGCGACTCCCAGGCTTCGGGGATCATCATCATCATCGCGTGCGCCAGCGAATAGCCGCCCATGACCAGCAGTTCGAGCGAGTTGTCGAAGGCCGCGGAATCGGACTGCCCCGGATAGATCAGCGGCCAGATCTTTTCCAGGTCGGCGCCAAGCATCGGCGACCAGGTACCCTTCTCCCGCGCGCGCATCCAGTTGTAATTGCCGCGCACGGTATTGATCTCGCCGTTGTGCGCGATCATGCGATACGGGTGGGCCAACTGCCAGGTCGGGAAGGTGTTGGTCGAGAAACGCTGATGGACCAGCGCCAAGGCCGAGGTACAACGCGGATCCTGGAGATCCAGGTAGTACTTGCCAACCTGACCGGCCAGCAGCAGGCCTTTGTAGACCACCGTCCGTGCCGAAACCGATGGCTGGTAGAACTCCTTGCTGTGCTTCAGGCCGAGCGCAAGAATGGCATTGGCTGCGCTGCGGCGGATCGCGTACAGCTTGCGCTCGAGCGCGTCGGTAACCATGATGTCCGGACCGCGGCCAATGAAGATCTGGCGAATCACCGGCTCCCGGGTCCGAACAACCGGAGACATCGGCAGTTCGTGGTCGACCGGCACATCGCGCCAGCCGAGAACCACCTGCCCCTCGGTGCGCACCGCGCGCTCGATTTCTTCCTGGCAGGCCAGGCGTGAAGCTGATTCCTTCGGCAGAAAGACCATGCCCACCCCGTAGTCGCCGGCAGGCGGCAGGCGTACGCCCTTCTTGGCCATGTCCTCGCGAAAAAGAGCGTCGGGAATCTGGATCAGGATGCCGGCACCGTCGCCCATCAGCGGGTCGGCGCCAACTGCGCCGCGGTGATCGAGGTTATTCAGGATCAACAGCCCTTGCTCGATGATCGAGTGACTCTTCTTGCCCCGGATGTGCGCTACAAAACCGACGCCACAGGCGTCGTGCTCGTTGGCTGGGTCGTAAAGACCTTGCCGTTCAGGTATGGTCGAATCGATCACGCTCGAATCCTCACAAAACAAAGATGCATGGCACCCGGACGATGTGCGCCGAAAACATCAACCATTGCGGCGCGCAGCAGGCCAGCCGGCCACTCCGGGCGACCCGCGACTATACTCCCAATGCCGCCAGCGTTCAACATGCTGCGCCGCACCAAAGGAGTGCGCAAGACCACCGCTTCGGCACCAAAGACGCAGCAAGCAGCGTCAAAAACAATTGCTCGCCAGTACATTGCCTTTGCTGCCGCAAGCGTCGCGCCTGCGGCTCGCAACGCGCCCTTCCCCCGTTGCGGAAGCAACGCCGGGAATGGGACGAAACGGCAGCCAGCACGCTTCCTGCCGGTAGAACGGGTCCGGCGCGCCGACCCGAATGCGCCCTGCCAATGCGGAAAGCGCTGGCGACTTTCATGATCCGGGTGTCTCGACATGCCACGGCCGTCTTCCGACACTCTCAGCAAGCAAACTGTGTGCCATGCACGGCGCACGTCCCACTGCAGCAAAATGCGCGGCCCTGCCCGTACCCACCTGCCGGCGGTCGATCACCTGCGGCAGGGCGCCCGACGCCGGTAGCGGGCACTGCTGCAGCTATGAGCGGGGATCTTCGAGAGCGTTCCCCATGGTGAAATCCGTTTTACGCTTGTGGTAAGCTGCGGGCGCAAGGCGCTTGACGGGGGTGGTCGTACCGGCCGGCAGGGCCGCAACCAGAGGGAGTTCTTTCTGCGCAGCGCAGAATGGGAAGTTCTTCGACCGTTTTCAAGATTGACACTGGCGATTCGCATTCGTGCGGAAGTTGGCTTCCGCGGTTTGCGGACCGCTTTTTTTTGAACACTGGCACAAACGAAACAAGATGGAGGACTGAATGCCGTTAACAATCGGAGTTCCGAAAGAGACTGCAGCAGGGGAAAAGCGGGTTGCGACAGTACCGGAGGTCGTCGAGAAGCTGATCAAGCTGGGGTTTGCCGTTCAGGTCGAAGCGGGCGCCGGGGACGCCGCGACCGTTTCCGACGACGCCTATCGCGCCGCAGGCGCACAGATCGTCGAAGACACGGCCACGCTGTGGTCGTCTTCCGACATCATCTTCAAGGTGCGCGGACCATCGACCGAAGAGGTCGGGCTGCTGCGCGAGGGGAGCACTCTGGTCAGCTTCATCTGGCCGGCACAGAACCCTGAACTACTGGAACAACTTGCCGCCCGCAAGGTCACGGTTCTGGCCATGGACAGCGTACCGCGGATTTCGCGGGCGCAGAAACTGGACGCGCTGAGTTCGATGGCCAACATCGCCGGCTATCGTGCAGTGATCGAGGCGGCGCACCACTTTGGTCGCTTCTTCACCGGCCAGATCACGGCCGCAGGCAAGGTGCCTCCGGCGAAGGTTTTCGTGATCGGCGCAGGAGTTGCCGGGCTGGCCGCAATCGGTACCGCCTCGGGCCTGGGCGCGATCGTCCGGGCCAACGATACCCGCCCGGAAGTCGCTGACCAGGTCACGTCGATGGGTGGCGAGTTCGTCCCCGTGGACTACGTGGAGGAAGGAACCGGCGTCGGCGGCTACGCCAAGGTGATGAGCGAAGGCTTCCAGAAGGCCCAGCGCGAGGTCTTCGCCAAGCAGGCGAAGGAAGTCGACATCATCATCACCACCGCGCTGATTCCGGGCAAGCCGGCGCCGAAGCTGATCACGGCCGAAATGGTGCAATCGATGAAGCCGGGAAGCGTCATCGTCGACATGGCCGCAGAACAGGGCGGCAACTGCGAGCTGACCGAGCCGGGTACGGTGACCGTCAAGCACGGCGTGACCATCATTGGCTACGCCGACCTTCCGAGCCGCCTGTCAAAGCAGTCGAGCACCCTGTACGCAACCAATCTGTTCCGCCTCAGCGAAGAACTGTGCAAGAACAAGGATGGCACCATCGACGTCAACATGGACGACGAGGTGATCCGCGGCACGACGGTGGTCAAGGACGGCACCATTACCTGGCCACCACCAGCACCAAAGCTTTCCGCCGCGCCCCCCCCCAAACCAGCCGCCGCCAAGGCCGCCCCTGCCGTCTCGGGCCATGGCAAGGCAAGTGCGCCTTCATCGGCCAAGCGTGCGGCAATCATGTTTGGCGCCGCAGCCTTGTTCCTCCTGCTCATCGGCGCCGGTGCGCCGGCAGCCTTCCTGTCCCACTTCACGGTCTTTGTGCTGGCCTGCTTCGTCGGCTACATGGTCGTCTGGAACGTCAAACCGGCGCTGCATACGCCGCTGATGAGCGTCACCAATGCGATCAGCAGCATCATTGCCATTGGCGCCCTGGTACAGATCGCGCCACCGATGGAGGCCGGCCTGGACCGGCCCGACGGCTGGATTCGACTGCTGGCGATCCTGGCCATCGTGCTGGCGACGATCAACATGTTCGGTGGCTTCGCTGTAACCCAGCGCATGCTGTCTATGTTCCGTAAATAGGAGTCGATGAATATGTCTTACAGCTTGGCAACCGCCTCCTATATCGGAGCCACCATCCTCTTCATCCTCTGCCTTGGCGGACTCAGCAATCAGGAGACTGCCAGACGCGGCAACCTTTACGGCGTCATTGGCATGGCCATTGCCGTCGTGGCGACCGTTTTTGGCCCCTACGTGGCCGGCTTCGGCGGCGTTGCATGGATCATCTTTGCGATGATCATCGGCGCCAGCATCGGCCTCTACGCTGCACGCAAGGTGCAGATGACGCAGATGCCGGAACTGGTCGCGCTGATGCACAGCATGGTCGGTCTGGCCGCAATGCTGGTCGGTTTCGCGAACTACGTCGATCCGATCGCCGCCTCGCACCTGAGCGGCGCAGAGAAGACGATCCACGAAATCGAGATTTACGTCGGCATCCTGATCGGTGCCGTGACTTTCTCGGGATCGGTGATCGCCTTCGGCAAACTGTCCGGCAAGATTTCCGGCAACCCGCTGCTACTCCCGGGGCGCCACTGGATCAACCTGATCGGACTGCTGGTGGTGATCGTCTTCGGACGTCAGTTCCTGCACGCCGAATCGGTTGGCGGCGGCATGGCCTTCCTGATCGTGATGACCATCATCGCACTGGCCTTTGGCGTGCATATGGTCATGGCCATTGGCGGCGCCGACATGCCGGTGGTGGTTTCGATGCTCAACAGTTACTCGGGCTGGGCTGCCGCGGCGACCGGGTTCATGCTCTCCAACGACCTGCTGATCGTCACCGGCGCACTGGTCGGTTCGAGCGGCGCGATTCTCTCGTACATCATGTGCGAGGCAATGAATCGCCACTTCATCAGCGTCATTGCAGGCGGCTTCGGGACCTCTGGCGGGACCCCCGCGGCCCCCGACGGAACGCAGCCCGCGGGTGAGGTGGTGCCTATCCTGGCGCCCGAAACTGCCGAACTGCTACGCGACGCGAAGAACGTGATCATCATCCCGGGCTACGGCATGGCGGTTGCCCAGGCGCAGCACACGGTGTACGAGATCACGCGTTTTCTCCGTGACAAGGGGGTCAACGTCCGTTTCGGCATCCACCCCGTTGCCGGTCGCATGCCCGGCCACATGAACGTGCTGCTCGCCGAAGCCAAGGTTCCCTACGATATCGTTCTCGAAATGGACGAACTCAACGAGGACTTCCCGAAGACCGACGTGGCGATGGTCATCGGCGCCAACGACATCGTCAACCCCGGTGCGCAGGACGATCCGAACAGCCCGATCGCCGGCATGCCGGTGCTTGAAGCGTGGAAAGCGACGACGTCGATCGTCATGAAGCGCAGCATGGCCTCTGGCTACGCCGGCGTCGATAACCCGCTCTTTTACAAGGAGAACAACCGCATGCTGTTCGGTGACGCGAAAAAGATGCTCGATGAAGTGCTGGTTGCGCTGAAGGCCTGAGCCAGGGCTCTTCGCCACATCCACAACGCCCGCTCGTGCGGGCGTTGTGCTTTTCACGGAACGCGCATCGCGCGCGCTCCCGGGCCCATGGCTGCGCACCGTCCGCTGACCCGCGCTCGGGTTTCCGGATGTCGATCGACATCTGATAGAATCAGTGCGATAAGTCAGTAAGTGAGCGCATCAGCTAGCTATCCTATTCCAGGGGGTAACATGGAGGTCAAAGAAGTTCTGCAGGTCAAAGATTCCGCGCTGTTCGCAGTACATCCCGACTCACCTCTCTCCGATGCTGTAATCATGATGGCAGAAAACGACATCGGCTCGGTGATCGTCATGGAGGGAGGTAAGCTGGCAGGCATGCTGACCTTTCGCGAAGTGCTGCTGATACTGGCCAAACGCCAGACTGAGCGTCGAATCGGCCCCACGCCACCGATTGCCGAGATCCTCGTCATCGAGGCAATGGACGCTGATCCGCCAACCGCCGACCCGGACATGGACGTCGATGAGTTGCGCCGAATGATGGTGGACTCGCACACCCGCTACGTACCCGTCATGGAAGGCGATACCATCGTGGGCATCGTTTCATTCCATGACGTCGCCAAGGCTGTGCTCGAAGAACGCAACATGGAGAACAAGCTGCTCAAGGCCTATATCAAGGACTGGCCGTCGCCCTGAGCAGAATCGCCGTCGCCTGAACCGGCGCTGCGGTTCAGTGGCCGCGTTGCCAACGATGCCGTCGGCATTTTGCAGCGCTGGAATTGCAACCGGCGCAGGCGGTCCGCCGTCACCGTCTGGCGCCGCTGCCCGGTATGCAGTCAGCTGTCGCTGACTGCATACAGGCGCCGATGCTCCTTGATCGCGTAACGGTCGGTCATTCCTGCAATGTAGTCTGCCACCCTGCGTAGCTGGTCGCTATCGCCGATCCCCTGGTACTGGGGGGGTAGCAGGCGCGGATCGCCGGTAAAGGCGACAAAGAGATCGCGTACGATACGGCGCGCCTTGCTGGCCATGCGCAAGACCTGGTAGTGCTGATAGAGCTGTGTGCGCAGAAAGCGTTTCATCAGCCGCTGCGCCTCGAAGCATTCAGGGGAAAAAGCGACCAGTACGGGCGCAAGCCGCACCTCCGCGAGATCCCGCGGCGCATGCCGGGCAAGCTTCCCGGCCGTCGTTTCGACCAGATCGCAGACCTGCGTATTGATCATCCGCCGGATCGTCTCGTGGATCAGGCGGCGTCCGCCAAGGTCGGGGTAGGCGCGCCGGACCTCATCGACGTGACGCGCAAACAGGCTGACTTCTTCCAGTTGCTCAAGTCGTATCAGACCCGAACGCAGGCCGTCGTCGACGTCGTGGTTGTTATAGGCGATTTCGTCGGCCAGATTGCAGATTTGCGCTTCCAGCGACGGCTGCCTGCCGACGATGAAGCGTTCACCAAGTTCCCCGAGCCGGCGTGCGTTCTCGGGGGAACAGTGCTTGACAATGCCTTCGCGCGTCTCGAAACACAGATTGAGACCGTCGAAGGCGGCATAGCGCTCCTCCAGCAGATCAACAATACGCAGGCTTTGCAGATTGTGCTCGAAGCCGCCATGGTCGCGCATGCAGTCGTTGAGCGCGTCTTGCCCGGCGTGCCCGAAGGGCGTGTGGCCAAGGTCGTGGGCCAGTGAAATGGCTTCGGCGAGGTCCTCGTTGAGTTGCAGCGCGCGCGCGATGGCGCGGGCAATCTGGGCGACTTCCAGGCTGTGTGTCAGGCGCGTGCGGAACAGATCGCCTTCGTGATTGACGAAGACCTGTGTCTTGTACTCCAGGCGCCGGAACGCGGTCGAGTGCACGATGCGATCCCGGTCTCTTTGAAACTCGCTGCGATGAGACGCCTCGCTGTCCGGAAATTGACGGCCGCGGGTAGTGGCGGCTGATACTGCGTAGGGGGCGAGTTCAGGCATGCACCGAACGCCTGGCGATGGCGCTCGCGACCTCTGCCAGGGAAGCGGCATCGCTTACCACCGCATGGCCGACGCCCTTCAAGAGCACCAGGTTGAGCTTTCCGGCGAGCACCTTCTTGTCGTGCCGCATCAGCTCGAGATAGCGCTCGACCGCCAGGGTCGGCCCGGTCACCGGCAAACCTGCGCGTTGCAGCAAGTGCTCGACCCGCGCGACTTCCGGCGAAGCAATCCAGCCCAACTGCAACGAAAGTTGCGCGGCCATCATCGTGCCCGCGGCCACAGCCTCGCCGTGCAGCCACTCCCCATAGCCCAGACCGGCTTCGATGGCATGCCCGAAGGTGTGGCCAAGGTTGAGCAAGGCACGCTCGCCACGCTCGTGCTCGTCCGCGACAACGACCTCCGCCTTGTTTCGGCACGAGCGACAGATGGCCTCGGCAAGCGCCTCGGGGTCACGCTGCAGGCAATGCTCGATGTTCTCTTCAAGCCATTCGAAGAACGCCAGATCCCTGATCACGCCGTACTTGATGACCTCGGCCAGGCCGGCCCTCAGTTCGCGATCGGGCAGGGTTCCCAGGGTGTCCGTATCGGCCAGCACCAGCTTCGGCTGATAGAAGGCGCCGATCATGTTCTTGCCGAGCGGATGATTGATGGCCGTCTTGCCACCCACCGACGAGTCAACCTGCGCGAGCAGGGTCGTCGGGATCTGGATGAAGGGCATGCCGCGCTGAAAACAGGCGGCGGCAAAACCCGTCATATCGCCGACGACGCCGCCGCCCAGAGCGACCAGTGTGGTCGAGCGCTCGCAGCGACGCTGCAGCAGCGCATCGAAGATCGAGTTCAGCGTCTGCCAGTTCTTGAACTGTTCGCCGTCGGGCAACAGGATGTCTGCAACGTCGACGCCCGCTCGACGCAGGGACTGCGCAAGACGCTCCAGGTATAGCGGCGCGACGGTGCTGTTGGTCACGATCGCCACCTTCGGCTGGCGAAGAAACGGCACCAGCAGGTCACATCGGTCGAGGAGACCGCGCCCGACGTGAATCGGATAGGCGCGTTCCCCGAGGGCCACTGTCAGCGTTTCCATGACTTCCCCATTTCCTTGAGCAGCAACGGCAGAAGCGACTGCGCGCTGAGTCGATTACCGCTGACCACAAGGTCAGCAACGCTGCGATATAGCGGGTCGCGCTGCTGGTGAAGCTCCTTGAGCTTCAACAGTGGGTCAGTTCCCTGCAGCAGCGGCCGGTTCTTGTCGTGCCGCGTACGCTCGCAGAGGGTTTTCAGAGGCACGTTCAGGTAGATGACGTAACCACTGTCGGCCAGCTGTTGACGGTTTTCCGGACGCAGGACAGCGCCGCCTCCCGTGGCCACCACACGACCGCGCAGGCACGCCAGATCGGCTATGACCTGCGCCTCGCGTTTGCGAAAGCCCTCCTCGCCTTCGATCTCGAATATCGTCGGCAGGCTCACCCCGGTGCGCGCCTCGATTTCGTGGTCGGAGTCTACAAAATGGTAGGCGAGTCGCTTGGCCAGAGCCTTGGCAATCGTCGTCTTTCCGGCACCCATCAAGCCGACCAGATAGACGTTCTGTTTCTCGTCCGCGATATTCACCGACACATTCTACCGCATGCTCGGAACGACAAGAAAAGATGGCAAAGAAGCCGGCTCAAGGGCCGGCTTCTTTCCTTCACCAAGCCCGCAGGCTCCGGTTCACCGAACCGACAGGTTGTCGGCAACGATGCGCGGCGTGATGAATACCAGCAATTCCGTCTTGTCGTCGATTATCTCTTTGTTCTTGAACAGGAAACCGACGTACGGCAGATCGCCGAAGAACGGTATTCGGGTTGTGTTGTTACGCGTCTCCTGCGTGTAGATGCCGCCGATCACGACGGTGCCGCCATTTTCGACCAACACCTGTGTCTTGACATGCTTGGTGTCGATGGCGACGCCCGCGCCGGTCGACAGGCGGGTGTTCGGCGTGTCCTTGTTGACGTCCAATTCCATCGCGATCTTGCCATCCGGGGTAATCTGGGGGGTTACTTTCAACGACAAATTGGCTTTGCGGAACGAAACACTGGTAGCGCCCGAGCTGGTAGCCTGCTGATACGGGATCTCCACGCCCTGCTCGATGATCGCCTCGACCTGGTTGGCAGTCATCACCCGCGGACTGGAGATGACCTTGCCACGACCGTCCGCTTCGAGGGCCGATATCTCGGCTGTCAGGAACTGCGTCAAGGCGTTGTTGAAGAGCAGGAAGTTCAGCGAACCGGCGTTTCCGGTGCGTGGCGTCGCCGGCAGGTTGACCTGCGTGCCACTCATATCGAGGTTGCCGCTAATGGTCCCACTGTCGCCGCCAATCCTGACCGCACCGTCGGGAAAGGTTTGCCGCCAGCCGAGGCGGACGCCGAGGTTCTTGGCAAAGCTGTCGCCGGCTTCGACGATCCGTGCCTCGATCATCACCTGCCGGGCGGCAACGTCGACCTTGGCGATCATCGCACGTACTTCGTCCAGGCGGCTGGGCGTGTCCTTGACGAAGAGAATGTTCGAGCGCTCTTCGACGACGGCACTACCACGCTTGGACAGTAGGGTCTGCTTGGGGTCGATCAGCAGCTTCTGAACCGCATCGGCCTTGATGTAGTTCATCTGGAAGCTCTCGGTCACCAACGGCTCGAGGTCGCCGATCTGTATTCTCGACTCGAAGTCGAGCTTTTCCTTGGTGGCGATTTCCTCGCGCGGCGCTATCAGAATGACATTTCCATTCTTGCGCATGTCCAGGCCTTTCTGCTGCATGATGATGTCGAGCGCCTGGTCCCACGGAACATCCTTCAGGATCAGGGTTATCGAGCCACCCACCGAGTCACTGACGACCATGTTCATGCCGGTGAACTCGCCGATCACCTGCAACAGGCGCCGGACATCGACGTTCTGGAAGTTGAGTGACAGTTTCTCTCCGCGGTAGCCCCCGCGCGACCCCTGCACGAGCTTGTTCGGATTCTCGATGATCGGTTTGACTTCAATGACGAACTGGTTGTCGCTCTGATAGGCGTTGTGTTCCCAAAGGCCATGCGGGGTGATGGTCATACGCGCATTGGGACCCTTCTGAACGGTATTCACGGTCAGCACGGGTGTTGCAAAGTCGGTCACATCGAGTCGTTTCTGCAGTCCTCCCGGAACAGTGACGTTGGCGAAATCGACTACCAGGTTGGCCCCTTGTTGGCGGATGTCGATGCCCGCGTTGGGGTCGCTGAGGTCGACCGTGATCCGCCCTTCGCCGTCCTTGCCGCGCCGGAAACCGATGTCGCGAACGGTGTTCGAACTTACCGAGGGAAGCGCCTTGGCGAAGTGCTCGACGGACGCCGCACCCTTGGTCGTCGCGCTCGGGGCCAGGATGAGCAGAAGGCTGTTGCCGTCGAGCGTCGCCTCGTAGGTCATTGGCTTGTCCAGATTCAGGACCAGGCGAGTCCGGTCCTCCGCCTGAACAATGTTGGCGCTTCTCAGGTCTCCCTCGTTATAGGTCTGAGTCGACCTGCCAAGACCATTGGTCGTGTTCTGAAAATCGAATGCGATGCGCGCCGGCTTGGCCACACTGAACGCCGGCGGCAGCGCTTGCAGGGGTTCCTTGAAGGTGAGCTTTACGTTGAGCAGCGAGCCTTGCTGGACGACGTTCATCGACTCGATCGTATTCGCCCTGGCGTCCTGCGCTATCGCCGCCCCGAACGTCAACAGCGCGGCGCCGACCAGGCCGAGCAGGTATTGTCTGATCTGCTTCATCTACTTCGCTCCCTTTTCCTGCAACAGCAGGTTGCTTGTCCGCTCCACCCAGTCACCGGCGGAGTCCTGGATAAGCTCTCGCAACGTCACCTCTGACTCGGAAACGTCCACCACCACGCCGAAGTTCTGTCCCATGTAATTGCCAACCTTGACCTGGTACAAAGCGCTATCAACCTGAATGATGGCGTACGACCTTTCCTTGGTGGTCATCACACCGACATATTTCAGCGACTCCAGAGGGTAAAGCTCCAGCGGTTCCTTCGGTCGGTCGAGATCCGGCCTGAAGCCACCGCCGCCTTTCTTCCCATCCGACCCCAGCCTGGATGGCTTGAACGGGTCGGTCAGGTCGCCCACGTCGTAGGCCACGGGCTCGTAGGGCTCCACCACTGGTAGTGGCGGTATCTTGCCCCTGGCGTCCTGCGCCACCGTGCTCATCCACTCGCGGACATCCTCATGATCGCCACCGGAACAGCCGAAGACCAGGAGACTGGCAAGCAAGGCAATGAACTTGTTCATTTCCTGCCACCCTTGGCCGCCGCTTCAGCAGCCCTCTTCTTCGCCGCCAGTTCCTCCGCATCGAGATAGCGGAAGGTCTTGGTGACGGCATTCATCACCAGGGTTCCGTCCTTGCGCTGCGTGTCGGCGGCGATGGAGATATTGTTCAGGGTGACTATTCTGGACAGCTTGCCGATATCCCCGGCAAAGGAGCCGAAGTCGTGGTAGGTACCGGTGAGGCGCACATTGATCGGCAGTTCCGCATAGAAGTCCTTGACCTGCTCACCCCCCGGCTTGAAGAGGTCAAACTGCAGGCCGCGGCCCATCCCCGCCTGATTGATTTCGACCAGCAAAGCCTCGACTTCCGACTTGTTGGGCAACTGCTTCAACAGGGCACCGAACGACCGATCGATCTCATCCAGACGCTGCACGTACAGATCGAGGTTGACCGCCTGCTTCTTCTTGGCGACATACTGGTCCTTCAACCGCGCCTCTTCCTGCTCCTTGCTTTCCAGCAAGTCCAGCTGGTCCGCCCAGACAAACCACCAGCCAGCCAGCAAGAACAACAGGAAAACGCCAAGCAGGACCGTCACACGCGGCGCGACAGGCCAGGCACCCGGATCCTGCGGATTGAGATTCTGGAAGTCCCTGAGAATCTCGCGAAAATCGACCGATGGAAGTGCAGGCGTCTTCATTGCGCGCCCCCCGGGCCGGCAGGGGCCCTCTTCAGCAAGGCGTTCATGCTGAATTCGTTGAGACGGCGCTTGTCGACCACTACCGCCTTGATTTCTATCAACTGTGGCCTCTCAAGCCATGGCGACGCCTCGATATTGCGCATCAGCGTCGAGACACGGGCGCTGGACTGAGCATACCCCACCAGATGGATGCCCTGACCGACCTGATTGAGCGAACGGATATACACCCCTTCGGGCATCTGCTTCGCCAACTCACTCAGCAGGCGTACCGCTTCTGCCCGGTCGCGCTGCAGGGATTCGATGATTCGCTTGCGCGCCATCAGGGCATCGCTTTGCTCCTTGAGCCTCCTGATCTGGTCAATCTGCTTGTCAAGTACGGCAATCTCTTTCTTGAGGAAGTCGTTCTTGGCATCCTGCGCCGCCAGATAGCCCCCGATGACCGAATAAACCAGAAAGACAATCAGCCCGGAAAGGACCGAAATCAGCCCGAACAAGGCATAGAACTGCTGCCGCCTCGCCCGCCGCTTCTCTTCGCGGTGCGGAAGGAGGTTGATACGTATCATTCGTCGAACCTCCGCAGCGCAAGACCGCAGGCAACCATCAGCGACGAGGCATCGGTCAAGAGGCTCTTGGTACGAACCCGATCGGAAAGCAGCATGTTCGCAAATGGATTGGCAATGATGGTGTTTATCTGGGTTCGGGAAGCAACGACCTCATCGGCGCCCGCGATGACCGCGCAGCCGCCCGCCAGAACGATATGGTTTATCTGGCTGAACTGGGTCGAAGTGAAGAAGAACTGCAGGGCTCGAGACAGCTCCAGCGCCATCGCCTCGAGAAACGGCCGAAGAAGTTCGGCTTCGTATTGTTCCGGCAGATTGTTGCGGCGCTTTTCCGCTTCGGCCTCCTCGAAACTCATTCCGAAAAGACGGGCAATATCCTGGGTCAGCTGATTGCCGCCGAACGCCTGCTCACGGACGTAGAGCTGCTGCCCATTGCGGAGAACGGTCAGGTTCATGACGTTGGCGCCGACATCTACCAGCGCGACGATCTGTCCCTTGCCACCTTCAGGAAGCTGTTTTTCAATCAGTTCAAAGGCGGCAAGCACCGCGTAGGACTCGACGTCCAGGACGACTGGTTTGAGACCAGCCGATTCGGCGACGGCAACCCGGTCCTCGACCTTCTCCTTGCGCGACGCCGCGATCAGAACTTCGATCTCGTCCGGCGACGACGGCGCTGGCCCGACGACCTGGAAATCGAGGTTAACCTCTTCTAGCGCAAACGGGATGTATTGATTGGCCTCCGACTCAACCAGCACTTCCAGTTCTTCTTCCCGCTGCCCGTCGGCAACGATGATCTTCTTGGTGATGACGTGCGACGCTGGCAAAGCAATGGCAACCTGCCTGGTGACGGTTGCGAGCTTCTTCCATGCGCGCCTCACCGACTCCGCCGCAGCCTCGAGGTTGACGATATTGCCGTCCGAGACGACGTCCCTCGGCAGGACTTCAATCGCATAACGCTCGACGCGGTAACCGCCCTTCGCATCGCTGGCCAACTCGACCATCTTGACCGACGACGAACTGATATCGAGACCGATCAGGGAGCGCGCCTTGGGATTAAAGATCGAAAGATCAAGCTGCAAATCGCTACCCCTCGCTAAAAAACCCTTCAATAATTTGTAGTTAGCGTACTTATAGATATTTTACTTTAGATGCTAGCAACAAGCCCTCGACGTGTAAAGCAATTTTCGCGGAACGCACAGACAATATGCAAGGTTAGGCCAAGAGTGTAGCGCAAACCACTAAAACTATTGAATTTCCATGAGGGTCTCACGACCAGACGCCAGCAAGCCGCGAAATATAGCGACAACGGCGAAGGGCACTGATTGCCGTGAGCTGACCACCTGCGCGTGTCGCGCCAGGCGCGCACGGCACGGCGAGCGCGGCGCCGCCGTCGACGGCCTCGGGCCACAGATGTTGCCGGTAACAAGCAGCGCGACGGGCGCGCCTTTTCAGGGTGACGCTAATATAATAGCGCGCTCTTCCCTCTCTTACGGACAACGTGTTGCCACCTGCCCTCCGCTGGGTCCTGTACCCGATCGTTGTTGTTGTCGGCCTTGCCGCAATAGCTCTCGCCCTGTTGGCCGTGGTCCTGAGCCTGGCCTATCCGAACCTGCCGGCGCTCGAGATACTTACCGACTATCGACCCAAGGTGCCCCTGCGGGTGTACACCGCGGACGGCTATCTGATTGGCGAATTCGGCGAAGAACGCCGTGCCGTGGTAAGCATACATGACGTTCCCGAGATCATGAAGCAGGCCATCCTGGCTGCAGAAGACGAGCGCTTCTATCAGCATAGTGGCGTGGATACGCTTGGCATCCTGCGCGCAGTGCAGGCCAATCTGGTCAGCGGCGGCAAACGCCAGGGCGCATCGACGATTACCCAGCAGGTGGCCAAGAACTTCTTTCTTTCATCCGAAAAAACCTACACCCGCAAACTCTACGAAGCTCTGCTGTCTTTCAAGATCGAACACAACCTCAGCAAGGACCAGATTCTGGAGTTGTACATCAACCAGATCTTCCTGGGCCAGCGCGCCTACGGATTTGCCTCTGCGGCCCAGACCTACTTTGGCAAGCCGCTGGCCGACCTGACCATCGCCGAGGCGGCAATGCTCGCCGGACTGCCGAAAGCACCTTCCGCCGATAATCCGATCGCCAGGCCCAAGCGCGCCCGCATTCGCCAGCAGTACGTACTCAGGAGAATGAACGAGCTGGGATTCATTACCGACGAGCAGTACGAGGAAGCCCTCGCGCAGCCATTGATCATCAAACGCGACGTCCGCGAGACGCTGATCCACGCCGGCTACGTCACCGAAATGGCGCGCCAGATAGCAGCCGAACGCTTCCCCGACGATGTCTATACGCGCGGACTGCGCGTGTTCACGACGATCCTCAGAGCCGATCAGGAAGCTGCCTACAACAGCCTGCGGGAGGGCGTCCTCGACTATGACCGCCGACACGGATACCGTGGTGCCGAGGCGTACGTAGACATCAGCCAGATAAAATCCGAGCAGGACGAGGCGCTCGAGGACGCACTGCAGGACTTCGACGACGCCGAAGACCTGCACCCGGCAATCGTCCTCCAGGCGAGCACGAAAGCCATTCGCGCCTACCGGCGCGGCGGCGAAATCGTCACTCTGGACGGCGAGGGGCTGAAGTTTGCGGGGCGCATGATCGACGACAAGGCACCGGCCAACAAGCGCCTCCGGCGCGGCGCGATCATTCGCGTCCAGACCGACGACAAGGACCATTGGCGTATCGTTCAGATGCCGGAGGTGGAAGCAGCATTCCTGGCGGCCGATCCGCGCGACGGCGCGATCCGTGCCCTGGTCGGCGGCTTTGATTTCAACCGCAACAAGTTCAATCACGCCACCCAGGCATGGCGGCAACCGGGCTCGAGTTTCAAGCCCTTCATCTATTCCGCAGCGCTTGAAAGAGGCTTCAACCCGGCGTCGGTTGTCAGCGACGAACCAATCAGCTTCCCGGCCACGGTTACCGGCAGCCAGGCCTGGGTACCAAAGAACTATGACGGGAAGTACGAGGGTCCGATGCGTGTTCGCCGGGCATTGGCGAGATCGAAGAACATGGTCTCGATCCGCCTTCTGCAAGCGAGCGGCGTACGCTACGTGCAGGACTACGTCACGCGTTTTGGTTTTGATGCCGAAAAACATCCGCCATACTTGACCATGGCACTGGGTGCGGGCTCGGTAACCCCCTGGCAGATGGTCGCCGGCTACGCCGTGTTCGCCAACGGCGGCTACCGCATCCGGCCCTACATCGTGAGCCAGATCCTGGACGACAAGAATCAGGTGCTGGCGCAGGCGGCGCCGACCACTGCCGGCGACGAACGATTGCGCGCGATCGACCCGCGCAACGCCTTCCTCATGGACAGCATGATGCGCGACGTGACCATCTATGGTACGGGTGCCCGCGCTTCGGCGAAGCTCAAGCGCCACGATCTCGCCGGCAAGACCGGAACCACCAACGATCAGGTAGACGCCTGGTTTTGCGGCTACCAGCAGACGGTCGTTGCCTGCTCGTGGATCGGCTTCGACCAGCCGAAAAACCTGGGGAGACGCGAAACTGGCGGCGCCACGGCGTTGCCGGCCTGGATCAGCTACATGGGCAAGGCGCTGAAGGACGTTCCCGAGTCATTTCTGCCGACTCCGGACGGACTGGTCTCGCTTGCCGTTCCGGACCGTGGCAAGGGCCCGGCCAGGGAGCTCTTCTACCGTGAAAACGCGCCGGCCGAAATCGAGCCGGTGTGGCCGGTCGACGACAGCCAGGAAGCGGTGGACTGAACGTGCCGGCCGGGCGTACGCACTCGTGGCGACGCCCGTCGCCGGTCGACGCTGATCCGCCGCATCCCCCTGCCCGGGCCTGATCAGGACAGCATGCTAAACTCCGCCATCAGAGTTCCCGCGGCAGCCCGCCACAGAATGTCATCCGCAAGCAAGCCCACCGTTTCCTCATTGCGAATCTATTTTCGGCTGCTCGGTTATCTGCGGCCCTTCCTCGGGATGTTCGCGGTCAGCCTGCTTGGCTACATGATTTTCGCCTCGTCACAACCGATGATGGCGGGAATTCTCAAGTACTTCGTCGATGAGCTGAACGAGCCGAGCAGCGTTTCACGGCAGGCGAATGCGCTGACCGGCGACATCGAACTGGTCTACGGCGTACCGCTGCTGCTGATCGTGGTCGTCACCTGGCAGGGAATCGGCTCGTTTCTCGGCAACTACTATCTGGCAAGGGTTGCCCTGGGCCTGATCAACGATCTCAGGCGCGCGCTCTTCGACAGCCTGCTGCGCCTCCCCAATGGCTATTTCGACCAGCAGAACAGCGGCCATCTGATCTCGCGCATCACCTATGACGTGACCATGGTCACCGGTGCAGCGACCGACGCGATCAAGGTGGTCATCCGCGAGGGACTGACCGTCGTCTTCCTGTTCGGCTACCTGCTGTGGATGAACTGGCGTCTGACCCTGATAATGGTCGCCATACTACCGGTCATAGGCGTCATGGTTACCCGCGCCAGCCGCAAGTTTCGTCGACAGAGCCTGAAGATACAGGCGACCATGGGCGACCTGACGCACGTTGCATCAGAAACCATCCAGGGCTATCGGGTGGTACGCAGCTTTGGCGGCGAGAGCTACGAGTCGACCCGCTTCCGGGCGGCCAGCGAAGACAACACGGCCAAACAGCTGCGCATGGTGAAGACCACCGCCACCTACACGCCGGCGCTGCAGTTCGTCACCTTCACCGCCATGGCTGCGCTGCTCGCACTGGTATTGCTGTTGCGCGGCGATGCCTCTGCAGGCGACCTCGTCGCCTACATTACTGCTGCCGGAATGCTGCCCAAACCGATCCGCCAGCTGTCCGAAGTCAGCTCGACGATCCAGAAGGGTCTGGCAGGTGCGGAAAGCATCTTCGCCCAACTCGACGAGGCCCAGGAACCCGATCACGGCACTGTCGAAAAGGATCGGGTCACTGGCCGCTTGCAGGTCGAAGGCCTCTCCTTCACCTATCCGGGCAGCAGTCAGCGCGTCCTCGACGAGGTCAGCTTCTCGGTCGAGCCCGGACAGATGGTCGCCCTGGTCGGCCGCTCCGGCAGCGGAAAATCGACGCTGGCGAACCTCATTCCGCGCTTCTACAACCACGACGCGGGCCAGATCCTGATCGACGGTATCGATGTCGAGAACTTCACGCTACGCAACCTGCGCCGCCATCTGGCGCTGGTCACGCAGCAGGTGGTGTTGTTCAACGATACCATCGCCAGCAACATCGCCTATGGGGACCTGTCGACCACACCACGCGAAGCGATCGAGCAGGCGGCCGAAGCCGCCTTTGCACGGGAGTTCATCGACCGCCTGCCCGAGGGCTTCGACACCATGGTTGGAGAAAACGGCGTGATGCTGTCAGGCGGGCAACGGCAGCGCCTGGCGATTGCGCGCGCGCTGCTCAAGGACGCGCCAATCCTGATTCTCGACGAAGCGACATCAGCGCTCGACAGCGAGTCGGAACGCCACATCCACAGCGCCCTCGACCAGGTGATGAGCGGCCGCACGACGCTGGTCATCGCGCACCGCCTGTCAACCGTCGAGAAGGCCGACCTGATCCTGGTCATGGAACAGGGACGTATCGTCGAACGTGGCAGCCACGCCGAGCTGCTCGCCGCCAATGGCCACTATGCGCGCCTGCACGCACTGCAGTTCAGCGAAGCAAGGACTACTGAGGGCGAAAGCCCTCCGCGCACCGGCACAGACTGAACGCTCCCCTCTGCGAGGGAGGCTACCGACATGCGCCAGTCGCGCGGGCAGTCCGGCTTCAAGCCGCCGGCAGGTGCTCGTCGAGCCAGCGCTGCAGACCACAGCCGGGCGGCCAGTTGCGCAACAGGCGGGCGCGATCACGGCGCCAGGCGCGCGCATGCGCGGCCGCCGAACGATGCTGGACGACCGTATCCAGATCGATGAGCAGCACCCGCTCACCATCCCAAAGCAGATTGGTCGCCTTGAGGTCACCGTGGCTTATGCGCTGCTGGCACAAGGACTCGAACAGGCTGCACAAGGCCCTCGCCACTTCCCCCGCCGGCGCGCGATCGGCGGGCAGGTGGTTGAGCAGATTCGGGCCGGGGCAATACTCGCTGACCAGCCAGGCCCGCCGGCGTAGCGGCCCGATACGCTCCTCGATCAGCGCCAGGGGTGCCGGCGTGGGGATGCCGAAGAACAACAGCCGATGCGCCGCTCGCCACGAATGCCAGGCGCGGCTGGGACGCCACAGGCGCCCCAGGGCGTGCCGCAAACCCTTCAGGTTGTAGCGCTTGATCACCAGCTGCCGTTCGTTCACGGCGCTGCGAGCGACCGTGCAGGTGCCACCATCCTTGAGGACACGGCCGTGACGGATCGCCTCATCCGGCGCCACCAGCAAGCTTGCCAGCTGGGCGGCATCCAGGCGGCGCACGGCGGTGAAGCGTGTAGCCGTATGCTCGACCGCGAACAACGTGCACTCACGCACGGTCTTGGCCAGAAAGTCACCCACGCGCCAGGCTCTCACACGCGCGATGTGCTGTCTCAGGAGGTTGTGCTCCGGTGTCTGCCGACCTGCTCCGTAGGCAGGAAGTAGCACCTCCAGCTGCGCATCCCATGCCGGCGGCAACTGCGCCAGCAGGACGGCCAGATTGGCGCAGGCCTGCGCCGGCGCCAGCGCCTGTCCCCGGCTGAGCACCCTTACCGCATCACCGTCGATGACCAGCAGGCGGCCGTCATGACGCAGGAAGTTGCCGAGGTGCAGATCATCCTGCACCAATCCTGCGCTGTGCAGGCGTCGGAGCATGCTCAGCGCGGGTGCCAGGACAGCCAGCGCCTCGCCATCCCCTGCTGGCAGCCCGGCCACCCGCGCCCAGGACTCGGCGAGGCTCTCCGCCGGGTCGAGAAAAACCGTCAGCAGCGCGTAACCGCCGCCGGCCATGGCCATGGCGACGACCATCTCGGGGGTCGGCACCGCCGCCGCACGCAGAGCTTCGAGGCCGCCCAGTTCCTGCCGCCAGTGCTTCCTGCTGCGGCGCCCGACGAAGAGCTTGGCCAGTACCCGGCGGCCATCGAATTCCGCTTCACCGACCAGCCGCTTGCCCGGCAGCACGCGCAACAACCGCCGCATGCACAACTGGCGGCCATCGGCGAGGTGGACGCGAAATGGTAGTGGTGGATGACGACCGGCGGCACGCAGCTCTTGCGCATCGCTCAATTCGGCAACGCTCATCGTCGCGCCCATCAGGGCCGGCGCGCGCCGGTCGCGCGCGCGATGTTCAGTCGCGGCCATGGAAGAAGCCGACGATCTTGCGGATCCGCTTGCGGTCGCCTTCGGTCGCGCGCGCATGCTGCGCGTAATCGAGATAGAAACGCAGACGCTGGCTGCGTGACAGGTTTTTCCTGGCCAGCTTGTCCAGGCAAGCCAGGTCCTTGACGATGCGGTAGTCGAGAACCGCGCCACGGTAGTAGCCACCGCTCGGGCAATCGATCAGGTAAACGGTCGGTGAGGACTCGCCATCGACCAGGAGGTTGCGCCATTTCAGATCGTTGTGCGCAAACCCGGCGCCGTGCAGCGTGCGCGCGATGGCGGCGGTCTGCCGCGACACCTGCGTCAGCCAGCCGCGTTCCCCGAGCCGCGGGTCCCTGCTGCCAGCGATGCGCGCAAGATCCATCGTATCGGGAATTTCCTCGGTTACCAGCGCGCCACGGACAAAGCCGCCAAAGCGACGCTCGAGGCCGTAGGCGACCAGCGTCGCAGTCGGGATACCCCAGGCGCGAAAAGCCAGCAGGTTGCACCATTCAGCGCGCACCCGCGGTGGCCCCAGCCAGCGCCGCAGGCCGAACCAGCGGCGGCGCATGTTCTTGCCACTGCCGCTATAGCGTTTGACGTAGTAGCGCTTGTCGCCAACGCTCACACGCAGCACGCGACACAGCGAATCGTGGGCGATCAACTCGCCATCGAGCAAGAATACGCGGTCGATGCTGGCGAAAACGCTGGCCGCCTGGTTTGCTGCGTGCTGCGGATTCACCCACCAGTTTCTCATGTCATTTCCCCGGCAGCGACCTTGCGTGCAAAGCGCAACTGCAGACGGCGGGTTTCACTGGCGAGGTGGGAAAGCAGTGCTGCCTCTTCGCGCAAGGTGCGCCGCAACGGGCCGGCGAAGTAGGCGCCCAGAAAGCGCAGCAGGTCGCGCCGCGTCAGGCCAATACCAAGTGCCGAAAAATACAGTGCCGCCAGATCCTTGTCACGCCAGCGCCGCGGCAGCTTCGCCCTCAGCTGCGCACGGTGCAGGTCGATCAGCGACAGGCGGAAGCGATCGGCGGTCGGCGCCGGGTCGAGGTGCAGGAGAAAATGGCAGATGTACAAGTCCCGATGGTTGACTCCCGCAAGATGCATCTTTCGCGCCATATCGGCGACACGCCTGATCAGCGCGTGTTTCAGGCGGACGGCGGGCGGATGCTTCGCCCAGGCCAGACAATAGTCCTCGAGACTGACGGTTGGGGCCAGTTCCTCGGTGACGATGAACGAGTGCTGCCGGCCGGGATTGCTGCCCCGCAAACCGAAAGCGACGGCGCGCATGCTGTCCACACCGATTTCGCTCAGCCGTCGGATTGCCCGCCATTCGTTCTCCGCGCCAAGCACCGGCAGGCGCAGCGAAAGAAGGTTCTTGATGATCTCCGCCCAACCGACACCGCGATGAATCTTGACGAAGTAGCCGCGTCCGGCGACTTCGGTACGCAAGGTGCGGCGCCCTTCGAGTTCGCGAAAGACCTCGCCCTCGAGCGCCTCGACGGCGGCGAAGGGATCCTGTCCCGCCCACAACGCGCGAAAGGGCTCGTCCAGAAAAAGCACGCCGCCGCTCATGCCGCATCTCTCAGGATCACGTCGGCTGCGCGTTCGGCATTGCTGTAGATGTCGGCATGCTCGGCGTAGGCCAGAGCCCGACGATGCCAGTCTTGACGTGCCGGCGCATCGCTCAGCATCCGTGCCAGCCGCTGATCGAGAGCAGCCTGTTCGAACGGCTCGGGAACGACCAGACCGGCGCCGGCATCGCTGATGTAATGCGCATAGCCGCAGACGGCCGTGGTCAGCACCGGCAGGCCGGCGACCAGCGCCTCGAGCAAGACGGTGCCGGTATTTTCGTTATAGGCCGGGTGAATCAACAGATCGGCGCCGAGCAGAAAGCGCAGGATGTCGCTGCGTCCGCGCAGAAGGCTGACCCGATCGCCCAGTCCCAGCGCTCGTGCCTGAGCGCGAAACGGTTTCGGGTCGTCGTCGCCAATGGCGATCAGCCGGCAACGGCTGCGCAGGGTCACCGGCAGCGCGGCGAACGCTTTCAGGCTGCGGTCCAGGCCCTTGGTCTTGAACCCCGAGCCGATCTGGAGCAGCAGCAGTTCGTCTTCGGCCAGCGCGAACTCGCGACGGAAGGCCGTGCGGACCTGGGGCGCATCCGCCGGCGCACGCCGGTCGAGCGCAATTCCGGGCGGCAGCAGATGAAAGCGCTCGTCCGGCGTCGCATAGTACTTCTGGAACAGCGGCCCCTGCAGCGGTGAGATCATCAGGATTTCCGTGCTCGCGCGAGCGTCGAAAACGGCACGTTCGTAGGCCGCAAAGTGGCGGTAGCGTCCGGACAGCCGATACAGCGCACCACGCAGCGTGCGTGCCTTGTCTTCGAAGCACGGATCGGCGGCGAAATAGACGTCCAGGCCGGGCATCTTGTTGAAACCGACGACCCTGTCGGCCGGCCGCCTCGCCAGATCCTCGCCAACCCAGCGGCTGAACTTCGCGTAGCGGCGCTGGTTGGTCAGCGCGCGAACCGGCACCAACACCACCTCGAATCCCGCCGGAACATCGCCACGCCATTCGAGCGTGTACACGCGCAGCGCGTGACCACGCGCCTGGCAGGCCAGCGCAATGCGCAGAAAGTCACGCTGCAGACCACCGAAAGGGAAGTACTTGTACAAACAGAAAGCAATCTGCATCAAGAGCTTCCCGCGCGCATCGCAAATCGCGGCGTGCAGCTGGGCGGAGAAGCGATCATCCCTGCCCCTCATCGAGCACTGCCTGCATTTCACCACTTTTTCGCCGCTTGTAGCGATTGTAGCCCCAGAGATACTGCTGCGGACACTGGCGAACCAGCACTTCGATCTGCTGATTGATCTGCTGCGCACGCTCGTCGACCGTTCCACAGATCGGCTGTGTTGGCTGCTGCAGATGAAAATGGTAGCCGGCACCAGCGGGCAGGCGTTCCGCCCACACCATGATGACGGTCGCCCCCGTCTCGACCAGTCGTCCGGCGAGGGTCATGGTGTAGGCCGGCCGGCCGAAGAAATCCAGCCAGCGGCCTTCGCCAGACCGCGGGGCCTGGTCTGGCAGCATGCCAACCGCTTCGCCACGTCTGAGCGCCTTCAGCAAGCCGCGCACGCCTGACAAATCCGCCGCCGCCAGATGCAGCTGCGCGCGCGCCCGGCCCGCTTCGATCATCGCCTGCAGCCACGCCCGTTTGGGCGGCCGGTAGAGGACCGTGATCGGCGCATGCGTCGACAGGTACTGCGCCGTGACCTCGAAGCAGCCGAGATGCGGCGTCAGGTAAAGGATTCCGCGTCCTTCGCGCGAGGCCGCCTCGACCAGTTCCCAGCCCGACACGCGGACGACAAGGCTGACCGTCTCCGCCTGCGTCCGCAGCCAGATTCGAGGCAGCTCGAGCATTCCCTTGCCGGCTTCAGCGATGGCTGCCGAGCGGATACGTGCGGCTTCCGCTTCACCGAGTGCCAACGCCATGTTCTCACGCATATGCCGGCGGTAGGTCGGTGACAGCAACCAGGTCAACCAGCCAAGCAGTGAACCGAAAGCATGCAACCACGACAGGGGCAGACGGCTGAGGAGACGAAAGAGTGTAATCACGCGCTGATCCAGTGATCGGTCATGTTTGACCAGCCAGCAAGAGAAAAACTATAATTATCCCTCCGCCGAGTTAATCAGGACAACTTGCAGGGCGGGGAGAGCGACGAAAGCGCTCAAAAAAAATACTGCTAAAGCGTCGTCTGCTCGAACCCCGAAGCCGGCAACGTGACCTTTTCGGGGTTTTATATTGGAGCAGACCAGAACATGAGCAAAGAGTACCTCTTCACTTCGGAATCGGTTTCCGAAGGCCATCCGGACAAGGTTGCCGATCAGGTTTCCGACGCCATCCTCGACGCCATCCTCAACGAAGACCCGACAGCGCGGGTCGCCTGTGAAACGATGGTCTCGACCGGACTGGTGGTCATCTCGGGCGAAATCACCACCAAGGCGCACATCAACTACCGCGAAATCGCGCAGGAAACCGTTCGCCGCATCGGCTACGACAATTCCGACATCGGTTTCGACTACAAGAGCTGTGCCATCCTCACCGCCATCAACCGTCAGTCGCCAGACATCGCCCAGGGCGTCGACGAGGGTCAGGGCATCGACCTCGACCAGGGTGCCGGCGACCAGGGGCTGATGTTCGGCTACGCCTGCAACGAGACGCCGTCGCTGATGCCGCTGCCGATCCACTACGCGCACCGCATCATGCAGCGGCAGGGAGAAGTTCGCCACGACGGCCGCCTGCCATGGCTGCGCCCGGACGCAAAAAGCCAGATCACCGTTCGCTACGTCGACGACAAGCCGGTGGCCATCGACACCATCGTGGTGTCGACGCAGCACGATCCGGACGTCTCGCACGCGCAGATTTCGGAAGCGGTGATCGAGGAAATCATCAAACCGGTCGTTCCGCAGGAAATCCTCGGCAGCAACCCCCGCTATCTGGTCAACCCGACGGGACGTTTCGTCGTCGGTGGCCCGCACGGCGACTGCGGCCTGACCGGCCGCAAGATCATCGTCGACACCTATGGCGGCGCGGCCAGGCACGGCGGCGGTGCCTTCTCCGGCAAGGACCCGTCCAAGGTCGACCGCTCGGCCGCCTATGCGGCGCGCTACGTCGCCAAGAACGTCGTTGCCGCCGGCCTGGCCGACCGCTGCGAAGTGCAGGTAGCCTACGCGATCGGCGTCGCGCGACCGGTTTCGCTGATGGTCAATACCTTCGGCACCGGCAAGATCAGCGATGAAGTCATTGTCAAGCTGATCGGCGCGCACTTCGACCTACGGCCGAAAGGCATCATCCAGTCCCTGAATCTGCTGCGGCCGATCTACCGGAAGACTGCCGCCTACGGCCACTTTGGCCGCGACGAACCCGAGTTTACCTGGGAGGCCACCGACAAGGCGGCAGCGCTACGGGCAGAGGCGGGGCTCTAGGCGCCACACGGAAACAGTCCGAAGGGGCCGCAGGGCCCCTTGCGCCGGCCGACAGTGCCTGGCTGGCGGCTGAAGATCTTCAGCCGTGAACATCCGGCGCAATGGAGGTTCCCCGATCTGAACGAGCTCTGGTCCGGGCTGGCCGCGGTGCCGCGCTGAATCGCGCACACCTTCCGGCGCACGAACCGGCATCTTCCCGGTCAGCGACTACTTGTGGAAACTGCGCCCGCTGCTGCCCGCAATCCGCGCCGCCTGCCCGCCGAAGCTGCCGAACAGGCTCCAGCCCTGATACTGGGCGTTGCTGAAAATGGCCAGCGCAAGCACCCCGGCCAGCCAGTTGAACTTGATCATCGCCCTCCTCGCTCAATCGTCCTCGCCGCCGAGATCACTCTCGTTCCAGCGTTGCACTTCAAAAGCATTCCGCCGCGAGCGCGAGAACAGCGGGAACACCGCCAGAAAGATCAGCAGCAGCACAAAGTTCGACCACGCAGCCGGATTGCGAACAAGCTCCAGCGAATCCCGCACCGCCACCCGGCGGTCATTGCCGATCTCGTAGTCGATCATCAGATAGTAGGTGCCCGCCGGCACGGCCTTGAACGCCATTTCGCCGGACGCCGAGCCTTCATACCAGCTGCCGGTGCCGGTCTTGCCGAAGTAGTAGCTGATTTCCTGAACACCCTGGTAGGCTTCACCGGTGTTCTTCTCGACCAGCGTCGTGCTCAGCGACAGCCAGTTGTTGCTGAGGTCCGTGTCGTGGCGCACCAGCAGCGTGCGCGCGCGGCTGCCGAGGGCGAACTCCTGGCTGCGAACGGCTGCCTCGGCGTCGCCGGGCGAGAACAGCAGTTGCTGCCTGAGCACCACCTGTGAAGCAAAGAGGAAGGCGAACGCCAGTTGCAGGACCGTGGCCGCCAGGGCCAGCTTCCAGAATACGCGGCAGACGCGCAGGTGCCGCTCGATCAGCGGATTCGGCTGGTTGGCGTAAACGCCAAGGCGTGCTGGCGGCCTCTTCTTTATCTGGAACGCAGCGCACAGATCGCCGGGCTCCAGGTACTCGCCCTGCGACCAGGTGACTTCATTCCCGCTCAGCTCGCGCGACAACATCAGCGGCGGAGAAACGTAGTCGTCGACCGTGCAGCGCTCACCGACCGCGACCCGCCAGTAGAACTCCCCGACGACGTAGACAACTGCTGCAACGCCGCTATTGAAATGCCTGAACTCCTGGCCATCACGTGCGAACTCGGTCTGCCCGGGCGCCACCGACGGGGGATTGGAGAGCGCGCGGACGAAGTTCCAGTGCCCCTGGTATTCGACCAGCCAGGCAAAACCCTGTCGTGCGTTGAACAGCAGATATTCCGACCAGGGATAGTCGACACCCTGTGAACGCGTGCTGCGGCGCATGAAGCCGATCACTTCCCAATCGACGCCGTGCAATCGGCCCCGGCTGGCAAGCGGCAACCAGGGCGTCTCACGCAGCGCCTGCGCCGCCCCGACCAGCAACTGCACGTTCTCGTTGTCGACACCGATGATCGAACCACAGCTGCCGCAGGCAACGCTCACGCTGGCCGGCGAGTGAATGTGCAGCGGCGCAGCACAATGCGGACAACTGAAAGCGCGCGCCGCCACCTGCGCTTCGCCGCCGGCAGTGCGATCGTGCGCTTCTCTCAGCCCCTGCAGGTGCAGGTCGGCAAAGGCCACCGCCTGGCCGACGAAGGCCAGCGGTGGCGTCTCGCTGTAGTCGAGCGTCAGGAAGCGATCCCTGCTGCGCAGGTCGGCAGTGTTCACCGGGTAACCGGCAGCGACCCTGAACGGCAGTTCGCCCTGGCCGGAAATGCAGTGCGCGGTTTGCACATCGCTGACCGTGAAAGTGCGGCCGTCAAGAGTCAGCGCCATCGCCGGAGCCAGCGTCTCGAAGGCCGGCACGGGATCGCTGACCTTCACCCGTGCGCTGACGATATACTCGCCGGCGGCGTCGGCGAGCCATGCACTGCTGCCTTCGTCAAAGAGGATGTGCCACTCGTTCCACAGGCCTGATTCGTATTTCAGCTGGATGCGGCCAATCACCTGGAAATGGCGCTTGCGGAACGTTCCTTCGCTGCCGATCTGGATCGGCGAGGCGTCGGCGAGCAGATCGGCCATCCGCCCCAGATTCTGCAGGTCGTCGCCGGCACGCAGCAGCGTACTGTGGCAGAACTCGCAGACGACGTAGAGCGACGTCGCCGCGCGAAACACCACGGGCGCCCCGCACGACGGGCAATCCGCTCGTTTCACGAGGAGACAGCCAGCCGCCTGGCCGCCTCAGCCAGCGCGCCGGGCACGCGGGATCAGACCAGCTTGCCGAGCAGTTCAGCCTTCTTGGCGTCGAACTCGGCCTGCGAGACGATGCCCTTGCCGACCAGCGCGTGCAGCTTTTCCAGCGTCGCCATCACCTCGTCGGCGCTTTGCGGCGTCACAGCCGCTGCCGCGAGTGGCGCGCCAACGGCTGCCGGTGCCGACGCCTGCATCGCCGCCCCCATCGCCGTGCTCATCGTCTGGCCGATGCCGAGCCCCGCACCCAGACCGGCGCCGATGCCGGCAATGCCGCCTTCGTTCTGCGCCGCCAGCGGAATGCTGCTTGCCACCTGGTACTGCGTGTAGCGTCCGAGGTCGCCGATCATGTTCATGCCGATGCGAGTGTCGAGAACCTTCTGCAGTTCCTCGGGCAGCGACACGTTCTGCACCACCAGACTGTCGAGCACCAGACCGTAGCGATCGAACACCGTATCCAGCCTGCCCTTCAGCGCCCGGCCCAGCTCATCCTGGTTGGCAGCCATATCGATGAAAGGCACGCCGGACTCGCCGAACAAATCGGTCATCGAGCTGATCACCAGGTTGCGCAGCTGGCCGTCGAGATCGTCCACCGTGTATTGCTCGCGCGTCCCAGAGATCTCGCCATAGAACTTCTTCGGGTCGCTCAGCCTGTACGAATAGATGCCGAAGGCACGCATGCGCACCATTCCGAAATCCTTGTCACGGATGGTGATCGGGTTCGACGTTCCCCATTTGTGGTCGAGTTGCAGCCGGGTCGAGAAGAAATAGACCTCCGACTTGAAAGGAGACTCGAAGAGCTTGTCCCAGTTCTTGAGGTAGGTCAGCACCGGCAGCGTCCGCGTCGTCAGCTTGTACAGGCCCGGGCCAAAGATGTCGGCAACCTGCCCTTCATTGACGAACACGGCGATCTGCGAGTCGCGCACCGTCAGCTGCGCACCGTACTGGATCTCCATGTCCTGCAGCGGATAGCGCATGGCAAGGATACCGTCACCCTCTTCGGTCCAGTGGATGACATCGATGAACTGCTTCCTGATGAAGTCCATGAGGGCCATGGCGATCTCCTTGAATCAAACGTTGATTAGCCGGCGACATCCACGCGTGCGCGGCGCCGACAGGGGTTGCTCAGTAGCTCATGCAGGCGGCATTGATCAGACCGACTGTCAGCGACACCACCGCGAGCAGGATCGCTGGCGCCATCCGGCCCGCCGGGATGTCCTGGGCGAGCTGCGGCAAAGCCAGGCGCGCGAGCAGATAGGCGAGAAGCTGGACGGCCGCAGCGATTGCGCCCCACGCCGCCAGACCGATCAGCGTATCGCTATGGGCAATGACGTTGGCCACCGGCATGGCGAAGCCGAGTATCGCACCGGCAAGACTGACCGCGGCCGCGCTGTTGCCGCCGCGTATCAGCGCCACCTCGTGATAGGGAGTGACGTTCAGATAGACCAGCAGGAACAGCGCCAGCAGGGCGACGGCGACCGCAAAATAGGCCAGGAACGCGGGCAAGGTCGTCAGCAGGTGCGTGGGCATGCGAGGTCTCCTGTCTGGGGCCGGACGTGCGGCGCGGTTCAGTTCCCCGGGGAGGCAGCGAAACGCAGCAGCCCGTCGAGGATCAGATTGTCCATCAACTCGCAGGGTATCTTCAAGTGCGCTGCCAGGCGCCGCGCTGCGCCGCCGGTCAACAGGCAGCGGGCACCGCGTTCGCCGGCGATCTCCTGAAACGTGCGTTCGATGGCGCCCAACTGCGCTTGCAGGCAGCCGCTGAAGATGGCGTCCAGAGTATTTCGCGGTTGTCGGCAGAAGATCCCCTCAGCGAGCGGCAACTGCGCCGTGTTGTGCGCCAGCGCGGCGCGCATGAGGTCGAAACCGGGCAGGATCAAGCCGCCGGAGAATAGCCCGGCCGCATCGAGCCGGTCCACCGTCGTCGCGGTGCCGGCGCAGACCACGAGACAAGCGCCGTCAACGACGCCGCGCGCACCGATCAGCGCTGCCCAGCGATCGGCGCCGAGGTGCCCCGGAGTCTCGTAGCTGCTGCGCACGCCACAAGCCTCGGCAGTGGCATGCAGGAACGAGACGTCTGCGTGGCGTACGCCGAGCAGTCGCGAGATGCGTTCGGCAACGGCCGGGCCGGCGACGTTGCAGACCACCACCCGGGCATTTGCCGGCCATTGCGCGGCAACCTCGCCCAGGGAGTCAACCGCGGCAGTCGCCTGCGCACCGGTGTGCAACCATCGGCTGCCGTCATGAACCCCCCATTTGATGCGGCTGTTGCCCGCATCGATGGCGATGATCATGCGACGCGCAGCGACACGTCGCCGGACAGGCAGCGTTCGATTCCGGTCTCGGTCTGCAGCAGCAGTGCGCCGTCGCTATCGGCACCCAGGCAGCGCCCCTGGCGGTCGACCAGCACGCCATCGAGCAACCTCACCTGCCGTCCCTGCCAGACATGATGCGCCTGCCACTCACTGCGCAGGACGGCGAAGCCGCCCGCGGCAAAACGGTCAAGGATGTCAGCCAGGTCGATCATCAACTGTGCCAGAAGCTGCTCACGGTCCGGCACTGGCGTGGGCAATTGCGCCAGTGCAGCGGGGGGATGCAGGAACTCTTCGTCGCCGTCGGGAGGCAGTTCCAGATTCAGGCCGATGCCGATCACTGCCAGGCTGCCGTCAGTGACTGATTCGAGGTCAACCAGAATCCCGCCAAGCTTGCCACCGCCGAGCAGGATGTCGTTCGGCCATTTCAATCCGACGCCGACCACGCCGCTATGCTCCAGACCGAGCGCAACCGCCAGGCCGACGGCCAGCGAAAGGCCGGCGAGTCGCGCCATGCTGCCCTCGAAGCGCCAGAGCAACGAGAAGGTCAGGCTGGCGTCGGGCGCCGACAACCAGCTACGCCCGCGTCGACCCCGCCCGGCGGTTTGCCGGTCGGCGACCAGCAGGGAACCGGCCGGCGCGCCCTGCGCAGCGCGTTCGAGCAGCAGCGTGCTCGTCGAAACGCATTCAGCCAGCGCGTCGACGCTGAAGCGGCCACTGAGCGGACCAAGCAGCGAAAGCACGCGCACAGGATTGATCCGGCAGGTAGTGGCAGACTGGTTCATGGCTTCGTCATCAGGAACAAGGCGCCATTATCGCCGATTATCGGGGCAAACAGGCCTCACGGTCGTCGCCGACGCCTGCGCTCCCGGCATCGAGTCCGAGTTCCTGGATCTTGCGCGTGATGGTGTTGCGACCGATGCCGAGCGTTTGCGCGGCTTCGATCCTGCGTCCGCCGGTGTGCGTCAGCGCCCGGTTGATCAGCACCCGTTCGAAGGCTTGCGTCAGCTTCTCGTGCACCTGGCCGGCATCGCTGACCAGCAAGCGGTCGACTTCGTTGGCCAGCGCGCTCTGCCAATCGTTGGCCGCCAGCGCAGGTATCGCGTCGCGAAGTTCCGGCGGCAGGTCGGCGAGTTCGACCAGTTGTCCCGGCGCCATCACCGTCAGCCAGTGACACAGGTTCTCGAGTTGCCGGACGTTGCCGGAAAAATCGAGCGAGCAGAGGTGCTTCAAGGCCGCTTCCGAGAAACGCTTGCCTTCGACACCAAGCTCCTTGGCGCTCTTCTGGAGGAAGTGGCGGGCCAGAATCGGAATATCCTCACGGCGTTCGCGCAAGGACGGCAGACGCACGCGGATCACGTTCAGACGGTGAAAGAGATCCTCGCGGAACAGCCCCTGGCGGACTCTTTCTTCGAGATCCTGGTGCGTCGCGGCGATGATCCGGACCTTGGTCTTCAGCGGAGAATGTCCACCAACCCGGTAGTAATGGCCGTCGGAGAGCACCCGCAGCAGCCGCGTCTGCAACTCTGCCGGCATGTCGCCGATTTCGTCGAGGAACAGTGTCCCCCCCTCTGCCTGTTCGAAACGACCCTGCCTCTGCGCCGCCGCACCAGTAAACGCGCCGCGTTCGTGGCCGAACAGTTCTGATTCGAGCAGGTCGCGAGGAATGGCGGCCGTGTTGATGGCAATGAACGGCTGTTCGGCGCGTGGACTGTGGCGATGCACGGCGCGCGCGACCAGTTCCTTGCCCGAACCTGACTCGCCGGTGATCAGGACCGTTGCACTCGATTGACTGAGCCGGCCGATGGCCCGGAAGACCTCCTGCATGGCGGGCGCCTGGCCGAGAATCTCGGGCATCAGGCTGACTTCATTTGGCGCACCACTCTGGTGCATGCTTTCGCCGATAGCGCGCCGAATCAGTTCCAGCGCCTGATCGACATCAAAAGGCTTTGGCAGATATTCGAAGGCACCGCCCTGAAACGCCGACACCGCGCTTTCCAGGTCGGAGTAGGCGGTCATGATGATGACCGGCAAAGCCGGGAAGCGCTCCTTGAACAATTGCAACAACTCGAGCCCCGACTGACCCGGCATGCGGATATCGGACACCAGCACCTGTGGCGGCTCGGCGCCCGCGTCGAGTTGCGCCAGCGCTTCGGTTGCCGACGCAAAGCTGCACAAGGGGATCTTCTCGCGGGAAAGGGTCTTTTCGAGCACCCAGCGGATGGATTTGTCGTCGTCAACGATCCAGACTGGTTTCATTGATTCCTCAGGCAGCTTGGCTAGTGTGATCAGCTACCCAAGCAAGAAGCCTGCCAGCTTCTCAGCCGAGCGGCAAACGAATCGTGAAACAGGTCTCGCCCGGCCGGCTTTCACAATCAATCGTTCCATGGTGCTGCTGGACAAAACTCTGCGCCAGGGTCAGTCCCAGGCCGCTGCCTCCTTCGCGACCGGAAACCAGCGGATAGAACATGCGCTCGCGAATGTCTTCGGAAATCCCCGGGCCGTCGTCGATCACCTGCACTTCGAGTGCCAACCGATAGCGCCGCTTGCACAAGGTCGTCTGTCGGGCAACACGGGTGCGCAGGGTAATCTGGCCCAGCGCGTGCGGGCTACCGTCAGGCTGCCGCTGGATCGCCTGCGCGGCGTTCCTGACGATGTTCAGGAAGACCTGAATCAACTGCTCCCGATCGCCGATCAGTTCCGGCAGACTGGTATCGTAGTCGCGCTCGACGGTCAGCAGTGTCGGAAACTCGGCGGTCAGCAGACTGCGTACGCGCTCCAGGATCTCGTGGATGTTAACCGGCCCCGGCTGCATTGGACGGTGCGGCGACAGCAGCCGCCGCATCAAATCCTGCAGGCGGTCGGCCTCCTTGATGATCACCTGCGTGTACTCGCGCAATCCGGGGTTGTTGAGTTCATGCTCGAGCAATTGCGCGGCACCGCGGATACCGCCCAGGGGGTTCTTGATTTCGTGTACCAGGTTTCTGATCAACTCGCGATTGGCTTGCTGCTGCTCGGCGAGCCGCTCTTCGCGCGTCGCCCTGAGCTGCTGATCGATCGGCCACAACTCCACCAGCAGGCTCGCATCCGGGGCGTCGACAGGGTTGACGGTGCAGTTCAGTCTGAGGAGTTCGCCCGCGGCCAGGCGCAAGTCGATATTCTGCCCGCTGTAGTCCCAGCCATGATTGAGCGCGCCATCGAGCGCCGCCAGCAACTTCGGAGGACACTCGAAAACGCCAGCCAGCGGACAACCAAGGAAGACCTTGCTGCTGATTGCCAGCAAGTTCTCGGCAGCGGAATTGATGTAGCGGATGGCCAGCGTCTCGTCGAGCAGAATGACAGCCGACGAGAGCAGGTCAAGCCCACCGAATTGATTTGTCGAGATCTCAGGCATCCGTTTTCTTGACCAGCCGCAGGAGCGTCATCGCTGCAGCTCAGCGCAGACCGGCAATCTCCTTGCTGATCGCCTCGATATTGCGCTCGTGCAGCGCCACCCGGTCCTTGAACGGCTGCACCCGCTCCTGAACCTTGCCGCCACTGATGCCACCACCCTGCATGCGCTCGTTCGGCAGAACGGTCGCCTCCTGCTCGGCGAGGGCCGCCTTTGCCTGCTCGAGGTTCTTCTGCTCCGCCGCCAGTTCATTTTCGAGAATACGCCGGCGGTCACCATCGCGAGACTTCTGCGTCTGGTCGTCGACCTTCGGAAAATCCCCCGGCGTCGCCTTCCTGGCTGCCTTGGGAGCCGGCGCAATGTTGACCGGGTCGAGAACCAGCCTTCTGCAATTCCTCGTCGGAACGTTCGAATAGGTGACACGCCCATCGATATCGCACTTGTAGATGTCCTGTGCCCGCGCTTCCATTGCCAGCAGCGGAAGCAAGGCGATCGAAACTAACAGGTCTTGCGCTTTCATGGTCCCATCCCTTGGTCGCAGCCCGCCGCCCGGTGGCGTTGGGCTCGCATCATGCTCAATCCCGAAGCAGCCACGAGTGTATTGGATGACCCAGACTATTACAAACGCACGAAATGAACGATCGGCAGACGAAAAAAAGGACGGGCAAGCCCGTCCTCCTTGCTGAACCAGGTGATCAGCAGCTGTAGTACAGGTCGAATTCGACCGGGTGGGTCGTCATGCGCACCTTGTTGACCTCGTCCATTTTCAGTTCGATGAAAGCGTCGACCCACTCGTCCGAAAAGACGCCGCCACGGGTCAGGAACTCGCGGTCCGCGTCGAGCGCGGCGAGCGCCTCTTCCAGGCTGGCGCAGACGGTCGGGATCTTCGCATCCTCTTCGGGCGGCAGATCGTAGAGGTTCTTGTCGGCAGGATCACCCGGATGGATCTTGTTCTGAATGCCATCGAGACCGGCCATCAGCAGGGCCGCGAAACACAGATAGGGGTTGGCGATCGGATCGGGGAAGCGCGTCTCGATGCGGCGCGCCTTGTCGGACGCCACGTGCGGCACGCGAATCGAAGCCGAACGGTTCTTGGCCGAGTAGGCGAGCTTGGTCGGCGCCTCGTAGTGCGGCACCAGGCGCTTGTAGGAATTGGTACCCGGGTTGGTGATCGCGTTCAGCGCCTTGGCATGCTTGATGATCCCGCCGATATAGAACAGGGCCGTTTCCGACAGACCGGCGTAACCGTTACCGGCAAAGGTGTTCTTGCCGTCCTTCCAGATCGACTGGTGAACGTGCATACCGGAACCATTGTCGCCAACGATCGGCTTCGGCATGAAGGTGGCGGTCTTGCCATACTGATGGGCGACGTTATGCACCACGTACTTCAACTGCTGCGTCCAGTCTGCGCGCTTGACCAGCGTGTTGAACAGGGTTCCGATCTCGCACTGGCCGGCCGTGGCGACTTCGTGGTGGTGCACTTCGACCGGCACGCCGATCGACTCCAGCGTCAGCACCATCGCCGAGCGGATGTCGTGCAGGCTATCGACCGGCGGCACCGGGAAATAACCACCCTTTACGCCCGGACGGTGGCCGGAACCGCCTTCACCCTCGGATTTCTCGCCACTCGCCCAGGCCGCTTCGTCCGAGAAGATCTTCAGCGTGCAGCCCGACATGTCGACGCTCCAGGCAACCGAGTCGAAAACGAAGAACTCGGGCTCCGGACCAAAGTAGGCCGTGTCGCCGATACCGCTTGATTTCAGATAGGCTTCGGCGCGCTTGGCAATCGAACGCGGGTCGCGATCATAACCGCGACCATCGGCGGGATCGACGACGTCGCAGGTCAGGACGAGCGTCGTCTCGTCAAAGAAGGGGTCGATGTAGGCAGTGCTCGGATCGGGCATCAACTGCATGTCCGAAGCCTGAATGCCTTTCCAGCCGGCGATCGAAGAGCCATCAAAAGCGTGGCCGTTCTCGAACTTGTCCTCGCCGAATGCGCTGACCGGCACGGTGACGTGCTGCTCCTTGCCGCGGGTATCTGTGAAGCGAAAGTCGACAAACTTCGCCTCGTTTTCCTTGACCATGTTGATCACGTCTTGCGGACTTGCCATTGCGGAGTCTCCTGAACAGGTGCCGGCTCGGCCGGCGGCAGTAGAAAATAGGTACGGGACAGGTAAAAGCAGAAAACGTGCCAACCCACGCCTCACAGCATTTTATTGTGCCACAAGCCGGGTTGGCGTTCATGGCGATTTTTGGCGCACCACCATGGCGCACCGGCCCGGGTAACGCACCATATTGGTGCATCCATGAAAAGCGCTGGCACGGTCGCCCGGCAACAAGGGCCAGAACGGCGGTAACGGCCGTTCCTCGGTTTGGTTTATACTTCGCACCTCTTGCGCTTTTCGCACCTCCTGCACTTTCACTCGGCGGGCACAATGGGAAGATTGACCGATCTGCTGCAACTGGCCCAGGAACGTGGACGCGAACTGGGTCTCCCCTACGCGGGCGCCCTGACGCCGCAGGAAGCCTACGAGGTGTGGCAGCTGGCGCCAGGCGCCAAGCTGGTCGACGTACGCACGCGTGCGGAGTGGGATTGGGTAGGACGCATCCCCGGCGCCATCGAGATCGAGTGGATGAGCTATCCGGACAACCGGCCGAACAGCCATTTCCTGCCGCAACTGAAGCAGCAGGTCGACCGGGAAGCGCTGCTGATGTTCATCTGCCGCAGCGGTGCGCGCTCGCACAATGCAGCCGCGCTGGCCAGTCAGGAGGCACGGTCCGACTGCTACAACGTGCTCGAGGGCTTCGAGGGCGAGAAGGATGCCAGCGGACAGCGCGGCAAGATCGGTGGCTGGCGTCACGCCGGCCTGCCCTGGCGCAGCTGAACTTTTTGCCTGGAACCCGGTCCGGGTTCCGTGAGATCGATCCGAGTACCCGAACATGCCCATCGCCACCATCAGCTTCGACAAGTTCAACCAGTTGCAGGACGAGGCCTGTCACCAGCGCATTCGCGCCGCCCGCGAGCGGCTCGGCAACAAGGCCGTTCTGCTCTGCCACCACTATCAGCGTGCCGACGTCTATCAGTACGCGGATCTCACCGGTGATTCACTGAAACTGGCGCGCCTGGCCTCGCAAACGGAAGCAAAGTACATCGTTTTCTGCGGCGTGCACTTCATGGCCGAGGTCGCCGACGTCATGTCGAAGCCGGAACAGATGGCAATCCTGCCGGACCTGGCCGCGGGCTGCTCGATGGCCGACATGGCCAATCTCGCCAAGGTCGAACGCTGCTGGCGCGAGCTTGGCGAAGTGCTCGATGCCGACCAGCAGGTGACGCCCGTCACCTACATCAACTCGGCTGCCGATCTCAAGGCTTTCTGCGGCGCCCGTGGCGGCATCGTGTGCACCTCGTCGAATGCGGGAACCATCGCCAGCTGGGCCTTTGGGCGCAGGGAGAAGATCCTCTTCTTCCCGGACCAGCATCTCGGACGCTGGACAGGCCACAAGATGGGCATCTCCCTCGACGAGATGGAAGTATGGGATCCCGATCTGGAAAAGGGAGGCCTCAGCGACGAGCAGATCAGGCATGCGAAACTGCTGCTCTGGAAGGGGCATTGCTCGGTGCATCAGATGTTCCAGCCGGCGCACATCCTGCGTTTCCGCAACCAGCATCCCGAGGGACTGGTCATTTCGCACCCCGAGTGCTGCTTCGAGGTTTGCCGGCAATCCGATTTCGTCGGCTCGACAGAGCACATCGTCCGTACCATCAAGGAAGCCAGCCCGAACACACGCTGGCTGGTCGGCACCGAACTCAACCTGGTGAACCGTCTCGCTGAAGAGGTCAGACACGAAGGCAAGATCGTCCAGTTCATGGCGCCGACGGTGTGCATGTGCTCGACGATGCAGCGCATCGACCCGCAGCATCTGGCCTGGACGCTCGAAAACCTGGCCGACGGCGAGGTCGTCAACCAGATCAAGGTTCCCGAGCACGAGGCGGAACTCGCCAGGGTGGCGCTCGAACGGATGCTCGCCGTTTCCTGATCCCGAGCGGATCGTGAGTCGCAGAGCAATGATCGAAAACCGGCTTCGCGGTGGCTGCCGCATCTTCGGCATCGGAAACTGCGACACGATGAAGAAGGCCTTCGCCTGGCTCACAGAGCACGGCGTCGCCGCAGATTTCGTTGACTACCGCAAGACCGGCATCAGCGAACAACAGCTCGCTGCCTGGAATGACCGCGTCGGCTGGAAGCTTCTGCTCAACACCCGCGGAACCACCTGGCGGAAACTCGACGAACAGCAACGCGGCAATATCGACGAAGCCAGCGCGATGGCGCTGATGGCAGCGCACCCGAGCCTGATCAGGCGACCGGTGATCGATACCGGAGACAGCCTGCTGATAGGCTTCGATCCGGAACGCTACGCCAGCGAGTTTCTCGGGAGCAAGCAATGATCGACGACTGCCTGTGCCGTTTCCTGCTCGAAGATCTCGACATCTCGGGTGCCGTCGTCCGCCTCGGACCGGCGTGGCAGAAGATGATCGAGAATCGCGATTACCCCGCGCCGGTCGCCCGCGTGTTCGGCGAGATGACCGCGACGACGCTGCTGCTCGCCGGCAACCTCAAGCAGCCCGGCCGCCTGACCGTCCAGTTGCGCGGCGGCGGCGCCGTCTCGCTGCTGGTCATCGACTGCAACGAGCAATTGCAGATCCGCGGCATGGCGCGCTGCAGCACGCCACTTGCCGATGGCACGGCGGCGGCGCTGCTCGGCGATGGACAGCTGCAACTGGCGCTGGACATGCCGTCCATGCGCGAGCCCTATCAAAGCATCGTGCCACTCAGCGGCGACAGCATCGCCGAGATCTTCGAACACTACCTCGGCCAGTCCGATCAGTTGCCCGCGCGCCTGTTCCTCGCCGCCTCGGCGGACAGCGCCGCCGGGCTCTTCCTGCAGCGCCTGCCCACGGCCGAGCAGCGCGACGCCGACGGCTGGACCCGTATCGAAGCGCTCGCGGCAACCGTGAAAGCTGCGGAGCTGCTGTCGCTTCCGGCCGACGAGCTGCTGCTGCGCCTCTTCGGCGAAGAAACGGTCCGCCTGTTTCCCGCCCGGGCTGTCGCCCACAACTGCCCGGAAGACCGGGAAAAAGTGCGTTCGCTGCTGCGCTCGCTCGGTCGCGACGAAGTCCTTGCTGCACTGCGGGAACACGGCGAGGTGCTGGTCAACGACGAAATCTGCAATCGCCAGTACCGTTTCGACGCGCGGGCCGTCGACGAGTTGTTTGCCGACCCGCCATCGCCGACGTCGCCAACGCTTCACTGAACGCCGCCGGAAGAAAGCTCAGAGCACCTTGCCGGGATTCATCAAGCCCTGCGGATCGAGCGTTCGCTTGATCGAGCGCATCATCTCGATCTCGACCGCGCTCTTGTAACGCAGCAGCTCGTCGCGCTTCAACTGGCCGATCCCGTGCTCGGCACTGATGCTGCCACCGAGTTCATGCACCAGGTCGTGCACGATACGGTTGACCGCCGGCTGTGCGGCGATGAAGACAGCATTCTCGCCGGCCAGGGGCTTCGACTGGTTGTAGTGCAGATTGCCGTCGCCGATGTGGCCAAAGGCTACGACGCGAATATCCGGAAAGGCCAGCGCAAGCGCCTGGCCGGCGCGCTCGACAAACTCGGGAATACGTGAAATCGGTACCGACACGTCGTGCTTGACGCTCAAACCCTCGATCTTCTGCGCCTCGCCGATGTTTTCGCGCAAGGCCCACAGACGCCTGGCCTGCTCGCCGCTCTGCGCCAAAACGGCATCGCTGATCGTGCCGCTCTCCAGCGCCTCGGCCAGGAACGCTTCGAGCGCCTGCCGTCGAGACTGGTCGTCGCCGCCACCTGAAAGCTCGACGAGCAGGTGCCAGGGGCTTTCCGCGAGTGCCGGCTGCGCACCAGGCATATGCTTTCGAACAAGGCCGAGCGCGACATCGGAAACCAGCTCGCAGGCAGTCAGCAAGGCGCCGAAACGATCCTGCAGCGCAGCGAGCAGGCTGACCGCCAGGGCCGGCGAGGCGATCGCCAGCCAGGCCGTCGCCGTTGCCCGCGGCAGGGGAAAGAGCTTGAGGACTGCCGCGGTGATGATACCCAGCGTGCCTTCGGCGCCGATGAACAGCTGCTTCAGGTCGTAACCGGTGTTGTCCTTGCGCAGGCCACGCAGCCCGTCCCATATCTCGCCGCTCGGCAGGACCACTTCCAGGCCCAGCGTCAGTTCGCGCGTGTTGCCGTAGCGCAGCACCTGCACACCGCCGGCATTGGTCGACAGATTGCCACCGATCTGGCAGCTCCCTTGCGCCGCAAGCGACAGCGGAAAGAGGCGTCCGGCCTGCGCTGCGGCCTCGTGCAGCGCCTGCAGCACGCAGCCCGCCTCGGCAGTCATCGTGTTGTTCGCCGGGTCGATGGCCCGCACGCGCTTGAGTCGGCCCATACTGACCACCACCGCATCGGCCTCCGGCCCCGGCGTCGCCGCACCGCACAGGCTGGTATTGCCCCCCTGCGGCACCATCGGCACGCCGGCCTGCGCACAGGCGCGCACCACCGCCGAAACGTCGGCCGTGCTCGCCGGGCGAACCACGCAGAGTGCGTCACCACGATAGCGCCCGCGCCAGTCGCCAAGATGGACCGACATCGCGTCGGCCCCGGTCAGCACCTGTTCGGGGCCCACTACTTCGGCCAGCTTGCTGAGCAGCTGCGCGTTTTGTGCTGATTTCACTGATGGTCCTCTTGCTGGAAAACGACGGGAAGAACCTGTCAGCGCCCGACCGCCGCGCAAGTCGTCCTGGGTACGAGGTCTACCGGCTTGCCCTGCCGACGATTGTACGGCGCTGCAGACAGCTGCGCAGGAAACCGGGACGGCCGTGTCGCGACGACAGCGATTTCGTCAGTGCAGCATCTTGACAGACCGAGGATCAAACCGACAGACTCTCACCCGCTTTGCACTCGTTTTGGCGAATTTCCCGGCCTGGCAGGATGGCTCCTGGAGCAGCGCGGCGAGCGGTGCGAAGCGTCATGCCATCGCCCCCGCTTCCCGAGCTGTGGGGATCTCGTCTTCAACCCGTGCAGCAAGCTTGCCGCGAGAGCGGGCGAGTGCTTGCTGCACACTCATACGGCGCTCGCCCATGGACACCATTCAGCCGCCCCCCGATTCGCTGGCAACATTCGCGTCCGACCGGGCCAGCACCGAGCCGGCGCCAATGCCGCGAGGGCTGCTCGTCGCCGACATCGGTGGCACGCGGGCGCGCTTTGCTCTGCTCGACGCGCAGGGCAACCCGCATAGGGTACGGATTCTTGCTGTTGCCGACTATCCGGGGCCGGTGGAAGCGATCCAGACCTATCTCGGCGAGGTCGGCTGTCGCCAGCTGCAGGCCGCCGCGATCGCCCTGGCGGCACCGGTCAACGATGAGGTGATTCGGCTGACCAACGGCTCGTGGATCTTCTCGCGAGAGGAGATCAGATCGCGGCTGGGAATCTCGCGCCTGTTGCTGCTCAACGACTTCACCGCCCTGGCGCTCTCCCTGCCATGCCTTGCCGCCGCCGATCTGCGGCAGGTCGGCGGCGGCACGGCCGTGGCGCTGGCATCCAAGGCCGTGCTTGGCCCGGGAACCGGCCTCGGCGTCTCCGGCCTGCTCTTTGATCGCGGACACTGGCTGGCGCTGACCGGCGAAGGCGGGCACTGCTCGCTGGCACCCGCCGACGGGCGCGAGGCAGCAATTCTCGGCCTTGCCTGGCGCGAACTCACGCATGTCTCGGCCGAACGCTTGCTTTCCGGGACCGGCCTGCCCCTGCTCAATCGCCTGATTGCCGAGGTCGACGGGCGGGCCAGCGAAGCCTTGACCACGGCCGAGATCGTCGCCCGGGCGACGGCCAACGAAGACGTCCAGTGTGGTGCAGTGATCGACACCTTCTGCGCCATGCTCGGCTCACTGGCGGGCAACCTGGCGCTGACGCTCGGCGCCCAGGGTGGTGTCTATGTGGGCGGTGGTATCATTCCACGCCTCGGCGAGCGCTTTGATCAGTCACCGTTTCGCGCCCGCTTCGAGACCAAGGGGCGCTTCGCTGCGTACTTGGCCGCAATCCCGACCTATGTAATGCTCACGCCTACGCCGGCCCTGCTGGGCGCGGCCCAGGCCCTGGCCGAAAACGTGGATGGCCCATGAAACCTATTACTGGAGTACTTCCCTGATGTCCGATGCCGTTGAATCCCATCCCGACAGCGAAACACTGCGCGCCCGGATCGATCACAAGCTGCTCTGCCAGGTGGCCACCGAGCCCTCCGTCGCCAGCAAGGCGGAGTTCTACCACGCGCTCGCGCACGTGGCGCGCGAGCAACTGGCCAAGCGCTGGGTCGCAACACAACACGCCGACCGCCAGAACAAGGCACGGCGCATCTATTACCTGTCGATGGAGTTCCTGATCGGCCGTGCCATGAACAACGCCTTGTCGGCGCTCGATCTGCGCGAGCCGGCCGCCGCGGTGTTTTCGTCGCCCGGCCCGTCGCTGGACGAAGTCATGGAATGTGAACCGGACGCCGCTCTCGGCAACGGTGGTCTGGGGCGCCTGGCAGCTTGCTTCCTCGATTCGATGGCGACTCTCGGCCTGCCTTCCTGGGGCTATGGCGTGCGCTACGAGTACGGCATGTTCGCACAGTCGATCGTCAATGGGCAGCAGGTCGAGAAGCCGGAACCCTGGGTGCAGGATCGTTCGCCCTGGGAATTCCAGCGGGCCAGCAAGCACTACACCGTGCAGTTCGGCGGCACCGCCGAACACCACGGCGACTGGGCGGAATGGCAGCCCGCCGACGCGGTCGAGGCCAAGGCCTTCGACCACGTGATCCCCGGCCATGGCACCGAACGGGTCAGCACCCTGCGCCTCTGGAAGGCAGCCGCGCCATCGCAGATCGATCTCGGCGCCTTCAACAGTGGCGACTATCAGCGTGCGGCCGAACTGAAGAACCGCTTCGAGAACATTTCCTGGGTTCTCTATCCGAACGACAGCACCGCCGCCGGCCGCGAGCTGCGTCTGCGCCAGGAGTACTTCTTCGTCTCGGCATCGCTGCAGGACATCCTCGCCCGCCACCTCACGGAGTACGGCGGCTTCGCCAACCTGTCCGAAAAGATCGCCATCCATCTCAATGACACGCACCCGGCGATTGCCGTCGCCGAGCTGATGCGCCTGCTGGTCGACGAGCACCAGATGATCTGGAAGGACGCCTGGGAACAATGCCGTCGCATCTTCTCGTATACCAATCACACGCTGATGCCGGAGGCGCTGGAAACCTGGAAGGTCTCGCTCATGCAGCGCGTGCTGCCGCGCCACATGCTGATCATCTACCGCATCAACCAGGAGTTTCTCGACGAGGTGGTCCGACTCTACCCCGGCGACATCGACCTGATGCAGCGCGTGTCGCTGATCTCCGGCAGCCACGAACGCGACAAGCGAGTGCGCATGGCGCACCTCAGCATCGTCGGCAGTCACCGCATCAACGGCGTGTCGCAACTGCATTCGGACCTGATGGTGCAGACCATCTTTGCCGATTTTGCGCGCCTCTACCCTGAACGTTTTCACAACAAGACCAACGGCGTGACGCCGCGGCGCTGGCTGGCGCAGTCCAACCCGGCCCTGTCGGGGCTGCTCGACGAGCGCATCGGCAAGGAATGGCGTTTGCAGCTCGACCGCCTGGAAGAACTGCGCGGCGTTGCCGACGATGCCGCTTTCGGCACTGCGTTTGCCGCCGCCAAACGCCAAAACAAGCTGCGCCTGGCCGACTATGTGGCCCGTGAAACGGGCGTCAAGCTGAACCCGGACAGCCTGTTCGACGTGCAGGTCAAGCGCATCCATGAATACAAGCGGCAGTTGCTCAACGTGCTGCACGTGATCACCCGCTACAACGCACTGCTGAACGGCTCTACCAAAGGCGTCGCGCCGCGCAGCGTGATCTTCGCCGGCAAGGCGGCGTCGTCGTATCACATGGCCAAACAGGTGATCCGGCTGATCAACGACGTCGCAGCCGTGGTCAATAACGATCCGCGCACCCGCGACCTCCTGCAGGTGGTGTTCATCCCCAACTACGGCGTTTCCGTCGCCGAGTTGATCATGCCGGCGGCCAACCTGTCGGAACAGATTTCGACAGCCGGCACCGAAGCCTCTGGCACCGGCAACATGAAACTGTCGCTCAACGGTGCCCTGACCATCGGCACCGAGGATGGCGCCAACATCGAGATTCGCGATCAGGTCGGCGCGGACAACATCTTCATCTTCGGCAACAACACGGCGCAGGTTGCCGCGCTCAAGCAGGCCGGCTATCAGCCAAACGATCTTTATCAGAAGGACCCGGCACTCAAGGAGGCACTCGACAAGATCGACGGCGGCTTCTTCTCGCCCGCAGAGCGCTCGCGCTATCACGATGTGTTCAACTGCCTGGTTCACTATGGCGACTACTACCTGCTGCTCGCCGACTACGCCGACTACGTGGCCACCCAGACACGCGTTGACGCACTCTACCTGACGCCCGCCGAATGGCAGCGCAAGGCGATCCTGAACGTCGCTGGCATGGGTCCCTTCTCGGCTGACCGGACGATCCGCGACTACGCTGACGACACCTGGAAGCTGTAGCACCCCTTGCACCTTGCCGTGAAAGCAGCGTTCGCCAGCCGCAAACCACCCTTCTCCCGGCTTCGGGGAAAGGGTGGGCAACCGTGGCGGGAAATTCAGGCAGCCTCTTCCCCGTCCATCGAACCGTTCCGCCCTGCCAGGCCGAATGCGCACTGCAGGTGAAGCGAACGATCATGACTTCCATGATCAGGGGCATCACGACACCTCAACGGGCACGACAACTCGAGACAGCCCAGATCATGGAAGTCGTGGCCGCCCCCTCTTTTTCCCAACCCTTCTCCCGCACGCGGAGAAGGGAGCTTCGTGAGTCGCGTACGCGACTTTCACACAAAGACCGTTAGGAACTCGCAGATGATTGACAATGCAGAGATCATTTCCCTTTGCCGGGCGGAACACGGCGACCCCTACGCCGTCCTCGGCATGCACACCGATGCTGACGGCCGACTGTGGGTACGCAGCCTGCAACCGGGTGCACATGCCGTGACCGTACTCGACGCGAAGACCGGCAAGCCGCTTGCCGAACTGGCGCAGCGCGAGGTCGAAGGCGTCGAAGGCTTCTTCGAAGGCGTGATTCCGCGCCGCCGCAACGACTTCGCTTACCGCCTGCGCATCACCTGGGAAAACGGCGTCCAGGAAACCGACGACCCGTACCGCTTCTGGACGGTACTCGGCGAGATGGACGTCTGGCTGCTCGCCGAAGGCTCGCACCTGCGGCCTTTCGAGCGCCTCGGTGCGCACCTGACCGAGATCGATGGCGTGGCCGGAACCGCTTTTGCCGTCTGGGCGCCTGACGCGCAGCGGGTCAGCGTCGTCGGCGACTTCAACAACTGGGACGGCCGCCGGCACCCGATGCGCCTGCGCCGGGAATGCGGCGTCTGGGAAATCTTCCTGCCGGGCGTTACCGCCGGCGCGCGCTACAAGTACGAAATCCGCTCGCATGACGGACACCTGCTGCCGCTCAAGTCCGATCCCTACGGCTTCGAAGCGGAAATGCGGCCATCGACGGCGTCGGTGGTCTGCGCGCTGCCGCCGCCGGTCGAGCCGCTTCCCCCCCCTGTCGGCGATGCGCTCGGCGCGCCCGTGTCGATCTACGAAGTGCACCTGGCTTCCTGGCAGCGCGGCGACGACGGCGGTTTTGCCGACTGGCAGCGACTGTCCGAAACCCTCATCCCCTACGTCGTCGACCTGGGCTTCACGCATCTCGAACTGCTGCCGATCTCCGAGCATCCTTTCGACGGTTCCTGGGGCTATCAGCCGCTCGGGCTGTACGCGCCGACCGCTCGTCACGGCAGCCCGGCCGGCTTCTGCCAGTTTGTCAGCGCCTGTCACGAGGCCGGACTGCGGGTGATCGTCGACTGGGTACCGGCCCACTTCCCGACCGACGAACACGGCCTGGCCCGCTTCGACGGCAATCCGCTCTACGAGCACCGCGATCCGCGCGAAGGCATGCACCAGGACTGGGGCACGCTGATCTACAACTTCGGCCGGCGCGAAGTCAGCAACTTCCTGATTGGCAATGCGCTCTTCTGGATAGAGCGCTACGGCGTCGATGGCCTGCGTGTCGACGCCGTAGCCTCGATGCTCTACCGCGACTACAGCCGTTCCGAGGGGCAGTGGGTGCCGAACGTGCACGGCGGCCGCGAGAATCTCGAGGCGGTCGCCTTCCTGCGCCGGATGAACGAAGTCCTCGGCCAGGAACACCCGGCCGCCGATACCCATGCCGAAGAATCGACCGCCTGGCCGATGGTCACCCGCCCGCCATCGATGGGTGGCCTGGGTTTCCACTACAAGTGGAACATGGGCTGGATGCACGATGTTCTATCGTACATGTCGCAGGATCCGATCTATCGCCGCTACCATCACAACAAACTCAGCTTCGGCATGATGTACGCGTTTACCGAGAATTTCGTGCTGCCGCTGTCGCACGATGAAGTGGTTCACGGCAAGGGCTCGCTGATCAACAAGATGCCCGGCGACACCTGGCAGAAATTCGCCAACCTGCGCCTGCTCTACGGCTTCATGTGGGCACACCCGGGCAAGAAGCTGCTGTTCATGGGCGGCGAGTTCGGCCAGTGGAGCGAGTGGAATGACGCCGCCTCGCTCGACTGGGCGCTGCTCGACTTCCCGAACCATGCCGGCGTCCGCAGTCTGATCCGCGATCTCAACAGCCTCTACCGCAGCCGCCCGGCGTTGCACGAGGTCGATTTCCAGCCGGCCGGGTTCGAATGGATCGCGGCCGACGACGCCGAGAATTCGGTGGTCGCTTTCGTGCGCTGGACGCACGATCGTTCGCGCGCCATGCTCTACGTCGGCAACTTCACCCCGGTCGTTCGCGAAGGCTACCGGATCGGCGTGCCGAATGCCGGCAGGTATTACGAACGGATAAACACCGACTCACAGCATTACGGCGGCAGCAATGTCGGCAACGGCCCTGACGCGGTGGTTGCCGAAGAGGTTTCCGCGCACGGTCGCGACTACTCGCTGAACCTGACCTTGCCGCCACTCGCCGCACTGTTCCTCGAGTGGGTACCATGAGCAGGAAGACCAGCCTCAGCGCCGGGCGGCCGTCGCCGCTCGGCGCGACCTGGGACGGCCACGGCGTCAACTTCGCGCTGTTCTCGGCGCACGCCGACGCCGTCGAGCTGTGCGTCTTCGACGACCAGCGCATGCGCGTCCTGCCCTTGCAGCGGTGCACCGATCAGGTCTGGCACGGCTACCTGCCCGGAGCAGCGCCGGGGCTGCGCTACGGCTACCGGGTACACGGTGCCGCGGCGCCCGAAAACGGCCAGCGCTTCGCCGCCAGGCGCCTGTTGCTCGACCCCTACGCCCGCGAAGTCGTCGGCCAGTTTGCCTGGCCAACGGCCGATGAACCGCAGAACGGGCTGCAGTCCTGCGTCGTCGACGAGCATTTCGACTGGCGGGGCGACACGCCACCGGCGACAGCGTGGGCCGATACCGTGCTGCACGAAGTGCACGTCAAAGGCATCAGCCATCAGCACCCGGACGTGCCAGAGGAACTGCGCGGCACCTATGCCGGACTCGCTGCGCCGGCGATGATCGCCCATTTCCAGCGCCTCGGCATCACCGCCGTGAGCCTGCTGCCGGTGCACCACTTTCTCGACGAGCAGCGTCTGGCGGCTGATGGCCGCGTCAATTACTGGGGCTACAACTCGCTGGCCTTCTTCGCTCCCGAGCCGCGCTATGCGGCGCGGGTCGACGGCCAGTCGGTGATCGACGAATTCAAGACGATGGTCCGCACGCTACACGCCGCCGGCCTCGAAGTGATCATCGACGTCGTCTTCAACCACACGGCGGAAACCGACGAGTTCGGTCCGACACTGTCGTTTCGCGGCATCGACAACCAGAGCTACTACCTGCTGCCGCCCGGAAATCTTGCCGCCTACGAGAACTACAGTGGTTGCGGCAACACCTTCAACCTGACGCAGCCACGGGTGCTGCAGCTGGTCATGGACGCGCTGCGCTACTGGGTCGGCGTGATGCACGTCGACGGCTTCCGCTTCGACCTCGCCGCCGCCCTGGACCGCGACAGCGCCTTTCTCGCCGCAATCCGGCAGGATCCCCTGCTGCAGGACGTCAAGCTGATCGCCGAGCCCTGGGACATGGGACCGGATGGCTACCGGCTGGGCCGCTTCCTGCCCGGCTGGAGCGAGTGGAACGACCGCTTCCGCGACGACGTCCGCGCCTTCTGGCTGACCGGCGAAGTCGGTGTCGGCGCTCTGGCGCAACGACTTTCGGGATCGAGCGAACTGTTCAAGGGTGCCGGGCGCGCGCCACAGGCCAGCGTCAACTTCCTCACCGCGCACGACGGCTTCACCTTGCGCGATCTGGTCAGCTACCAGAGCAAACACAACGAACTCAACGGCGAGGACAATCGTGACGGACACGGCCACAACCTGTCGTGGAACTGCGGCGAGGAAGGCGAAAGCGACGATCCGGCGGTACTCGAAAGGCGCCGGCGCCTGCAGCGCGCCCTGCTGACCACCCTGCTCGTCGCGCAGGGCGTACCGATGCTGCAAGGTGGCGACGAGCTCGGCCGTACGCAACGCGGCAACAACAACGCCTATTGCCAGGACAACGAGATGACCTGGCTCGACTGGCAAAACGCCGACAGCGGGCTGATCGACTTCGTCGCCGGGCTGATTGCCCTGCGGCGGCGTTTCCCGCAGCTGCGGCTGCGCAGCTGGCTGAGCGGCGAAGCGAGCGGCGACGAACAGCCGGATGTGCTCTGGTGGCATCCCGCCGGCCGCGCGATGGGGGTCGGCGACTGGCAGTCGAACACGCTCGGCGCCTTCGCCGTGCAGCTCGCCCCCGACGCACCGGAAAGCGCCCGCGCCGGCAAGGCGCCGGCGAGTGGCACGCTGCTTTGCCTGATCAACCGCGACGAGATACCCGTCCCCTTCCTGTTGCCGGCAGGCGTCTGGAAACAACTCTGCGACAGCAGTGCGCAGACGCCTTTCGCGACATGCCGGCGCGAGAAGACCAGCCCGGTCGCAGCGCGCAGCGTACAGCTTCTCAGCCTGGAGTGACCTAGCGTGGCGCAGCCCCAGTGGCGGGCACGGCGAGCGAGGATGTGAGCAGACTGCAAAGCCCACTGCTGGCGATTACCGCGCTGCTCGCGCTGAGCGCTGCGGATGCCGGCGCCGAAACGATTGCCAGCGCTCGCTACTCGGCGCCGGTCGAGCGCTATGGGCATTTCGCCCTTGGCCGCCCGCACGAATATGCCCGCCTGACGGCAACCACCGACGGCGGACGGCTGCACACGCTCGAACTGCCGGATGATCAGGTCTTCGAGGACCTGCATCCGCGCTTGCTCAGCCTCGCGGCCGCCGAGCCACCGGAGATCCTGGTCATCGTCAGCCAGCGCGACAGGGGCTCGCGGCTGGCGCTGATTCGCTTGCGCGACGGCCGTCTCGAGATCGGCGCGCAAGCGCCGGCCATCGGCACGCCAATGCGCTGGCTGAACCCGGTTGGCGCCGCCGACCTGGACGGCGACGGGCAGGCCGAGATTGCTGCGGTCAGCACGCCGCATATTGGCGGCGAGCTGAAAGTCTACCGACGACGTGGCGACCGCCTGATCGAAGTTGCCGCGCTGAGCGGCTTTTCGAATCACGTCTACGGCTCATCCGAGCTGGAATTGTCGACACCGATTGCCCGCGCCGGCAGAATGCAGCTGCTGGTCCCCGACGCCTCGCGTCGCCAGCTGCGGATCATCGCCCTGCACGACGACCGCCTGCTGGAGACGGGACACTGCCCTCTTCCCGCAGCGCTGACCGGCGCAATCACGCTTGTCTCGCCGTCAACGCTCTCTGTCGAGTTGCTCTCGGGGCGACAGCTGATCTCGCTGAACGAGTGCCTGGCCAGCCGCTGACGGGCGACGGGCGTTCGCCGACCGGCTCACCGCCAGCCACGCATCAGCGCAACACCGTGTGCCCCCGCCGCGCAGGCGGCGTCGACCATCTCCGGCTGCATTCCGCCAAGCGCATAGACCGGTAACGGCGAACGTTCGACAAGGCGCGCGAATGCCGGCCAGCCGATGCCATCAGCCGCGGGATGGGTGGCTGTCGGCAGGACTGGCCCAAGAACGACGAAGTCCAGCCCGAGTTGTGCCGCGCGAACCAGGTCGGAAGCGCTGTGGCAGGAAGCGGCGACGCGCTCGAAATCCGGCCGCCGATCGATCTGCCAGAGCTGTGTCGACGACAGGTGAAGGCCGCCAGCGCCAACCGCACGGGCAAGTGCCTGGTCGTCGTTGATCAGTACGCAGGCCTTGTCATAGCTGCCGGCGAGCGCCACCACCGCGCGCGCGAACGCCTCTCGTTGCTGCGTGCCCAGGGTCTTGTCGCGCACCTGCAGCAGCCGTAGCCCCCCTGCCAGCGCGCGCTCGATGCGCAGCAACTCCGCAGCGCTGCCGTTTTCTGCGGCATTGCTCAGCGCGTACAAGGGCGGCAGTTCGAGCGCCGCGAGAATGGGGCCATTCGCCGGCAGGATCGGTTCGACACGCGCTGCCTCGCCGACCTTCAGCCAGGCGAAAGCGCTGTGCTCGATCGGCGCGATGTCGCCCTGCCATGTGTGAACGCGGAAGAAGCGCAGGCGCACGGTGGCGTGCGGGTAGCTGAACTCGCAGCAGACCCACGGCCAGACCCGGTCCACCGTGATGCCCAGTTCTTCCTGGAGTTCGCGGACCAGTGCCCGATACACCGTCTCGCCGGGCTCGACCTTGCCACCGGGAAACTCCCAGTAGCCGGCGTAGACCTTGCCGGGCGGCCGTTGCGCCAGCAGAAACTCCGGCGCCATGACATCGCCGCGCAGCAGCACCGCGGCAGCGACTTCGGTGATCCTGGTCATTGGCTGGCCGGTTGCCGCACCAAACAATGGGCGGATGATCACGCTTTCCGCGGGCGCTTGCGCGCCGCGGGCGAGACAGCAGCCGTGGTCTTGGCGCGTGAGCGCCTCGCGCGCGCCGACGGAAAAAGTTGCCGGCCCGCCCAGTCCCGCGCGAACTGCCAGGCGACGCGGCCGCTGCGCGAACCACGTTCGAGCGCCCAGTTGAGCGCTTCGCGTTCGGCGCGGACCACCTCGTCGGGTGCGCAGCCAAAGGACGTCAGCCAGTGGGCGACGATGGCAAGGTAGGCGTCCTGGTCGAAGGGATAGAAGGAAATCCACAGGCCGAAGCGCTCGGAAAGCGAGATCTTCTCCTCGATCGCCTCGCCCGGATGGATTTCCTCGCCAAGCCGCTTGCTCTCCAGATTCTCGGCAAAATACTCGGGCATCAGGTGGCGGCGGTTCGACGTGGCGTAGATCAACACGTTCTCGGGCGCCGCCGAGATCGACCCGTCGAGGACGACCTTGAGCGCCTTGTAACGCGCGTCGCCGGAGTCGAAGGACAGATCGTCGCAGAAGATGATGAAGCGCTCCGGACGCCCGTCGATCAGTTCGACGATATCGGGCAAATCGGTGAGGTCGCCCTTTTCCACTTCGATGACGCGCAAGCCATTGCCCGCGTAGGCGTTGAGCAGCGCCTTGACCAGCGACGACTTGCCCGATCCGCGCGCGCCGGTAAGCAACACGTTGTTGGCCGGCTGGCCGGCGACGAACTGGCGCGTATTGGCGTCGACTCGTGCTTTCTGCTGGTCGATATCGTGCAGATCGTCGAGTTTGATGGCCGGCAGCCTGGTGATCGGCTGCAGGTAGCCAAAGCCGCGGCTCTTGCGCCAGCGAAACGCACTGCCCGCCAGCCAGTCCGGCATCGCTGATGCTGGCGGCAGCAAGGGTTCGACGCGATCGAGGAACTGCTCGGCGCGCACCAGAAAGCTGACAAGTTGCCGGAAAGGGTCAGTCATCGAACGGTATACTCGGCGGATGATGAACCCGACACTCTAGCCAAACCATGTTCAAAAGCCAACCACGAACCTTCCGCGCTCTTGCCGCGACACTGCTGGCCTTGCTGCTCACCGCCTGCGGTACCCGCAGCGAAGCACCGAAAGGCGACTGCCCCGCCTGTCCGGCCTGCCCGGCATGCGAACCAGGTGCGCCGCCCAAGCAGGCGATGCCAGCCTTCAAGCCACTGCAGCCGGCGCGCTGGAGCGATCTGCCGGCCTGGAGCGACGATGATGTCCGTGCCGCCTGGCCGGCTTTCCTGCAGTCCTGCCGGGCATTTGCCAAACGCCCGCAGTGGCCACTGTGGCGAACGGCTTGTGAACAGGCGAGAAGCCTGCAATCGCCTTCCGCCGCCGCCATCCGCAGCCTCTTCGAGTCGCACTTCCAGCCGTGGCTGCTGACCAATCCCGACGGCACCACCGAGGGCCTCGTCACCGGCTACTACGAACCGTTGCTGCGCGGCTCGCGGACGCGCGGCGCGCCCTATCTGCAACCGGTACTCGGCGTTCCAGCCGACCTGCTGCGGATTGACCTCGGCGCCGTACAGCCGGAACTCAAGAACATGCGCCTGCGCGGTCGCCTGCAAGGCAACAGGGTGGTTCCCTACTACTCGCGGGCGGAAATCACCGGCCGCGATCCGGCCGGCGGCGAACGGGTCCTGCTGTGGGTCGACGACCCGGTCGAGTTCTTCTTTCTGCAGATTCAGGGATCCGGGCGTGTCCGCCTGCCGGATGGCAGCATGACCCGGCTGGCCTTTGCCGACCAGAATGGCCACCCCTATCAGTCGATCGGCAAGCTGCTCGTCGAGCGCGGCGAGATGACTCTCGACCAGGCGTCGATGCAGGGCATCAAGCAATGGGCACGGGCCAACCCGACGCGGCTGACCGAGTTGCTGAACGCCAACCCACGCTACGTGTTCTTCAGCGAACAGGCCATCAAGGACGGCGACAGCGAAGGCCCGAGTGGCGCGCTCGGCGTACCGCTGACTGCCGAACGCAGCATCGCCGTCGACCCGCGCCACGTCCCCCTTGGCGCACCGGTCTTCCTGTCGACGACCCGTCCGGCAACGACCACGCCACTGCGCCGGCTGGTGCTCGCACAGGATACCGGCAGCGCCATCAACGGCCCGGTCCGCGCCGACTTCTTCTGGGGTTTCGGTGCGCAGGCGGGCAGCGAGGCCGGGCGAATGAAACAGCAAGGGCAGTTGTGGGTCCTTCTCCCCCCCGGAGCCGCACCAGAATAGGTTGAACGCGGCACATGCTGGTGCATCTCGCCCCAGCACGGGGCATCGACAGGTCCGCAGCGCACAATCATGGTGCGCTGCGGACCTGCATGGCTCGCAGAACGCAGGCGCTGCGCACCAACTAGAACCGGCATGAATCTTGCTTAATGGCTTCCACATGTTTTTCAGGAGGAGCCATGGAAGTTCTCAAATCTGGTAGCGACGTTCTCTTCATTCTGCTCGGTGGCATCATGGTGCTGGCCATGCACTCGGGCTTTGCCTTTCTCGAACTGGGGACGGTACGCAAGAAGAGCCAGGTCAACGCGCTGGTGAAAATCCTCAGCGACTTCTCGGTATCGACAATCGCCTATTTCTTCATCGGCTACAGCCTTGCCTACGGCATCGACTTTTTCCGGGGCGCCGAAACGCTGCTCCAGAAGAACGGTTTCGAGCTGACCAAGTTCTTCTTCCTGCTCACCTTTGCCGCCGCCATCCCGGCCATCGTTTCGGGAGGTATCGCCGAGCGCGCCAGGTTCAACCCGCAACTGGCGGCCACCTTCATGATCGTCGCCTTCATCTACCCTTTCTTCGAAGGCATTGCCTGGAACCAGGCCTTCGGCGTGCAGGCGTGGCTGAAAGCGACCTATGGGGCCGAATTTCACGACTTCGCCGGATCGGTGGTGGTGCACGCCATGGGCGGCTGGATCGCCCTGCCGGCAGTCCTGCTGCTTGGCGCACGCCACGGGCGCTACAACAAGCAGGGAGGCATCTCGGCGCACCCGCCGTCATCGATTCCGTTTCTGGCCCTCGGCGCCTGGATCCTGACCGTCGGCTGGTTCGGCTTCAACGTCATGAGCGCGCAAACGATCGAGAATATCTCCGGGCTGGTGGCAATGAACTCGCTGATGGCCATGGTCGGCGGCACGCTGGTGGCGCTGGTGGCGGGCAAGAACGACCCGGGCTTCGTACACAACGGCCCGCTCGCCGGTCTGGTCGCCGTCTGTGCCGGTTCGGACATCATGCACCCGATGGGCGCCCTGGTCGTCGGTGGCATCGCCGGCGGGATGTTCGTGATGATGTTCACCCTCACCCAGAATCGCTGGAAGATCGACGACGTCCTCGGTGTCTGGCCACTGCACGGCCTGTGTGGCGCGTGGGGCGGCATCGCCGCCGGCATCTTCGGCAGCCAGGCCCTGGGCGGCGTTGGCGGTATCGCCTTCATGCCGCAGCTGATCATGACCGCCGTGGCCATCGTCATCGCGCTGGTCGGCAGTTTCGTCGTCTATGGCGCCCTGAAAGCGGCCGTCGGATTGCGCCTCGACCAGGAGCAGGAATACAACGGTGCCGACCTCTCGATTCACAAGATCACCGCCACCCCCGACCGCGAGAGCGACTGGTAAGGACTGATTGCAGGAAACCAGGCCCGGCCGGGTGGGTGACTCTCGGCGCACGGCAGGTCCAGGGGAAGCCAACGTTGTGGACAGCACCCTGGCCGTACTGACTGACGCCAACCCGCGCCAACGCGAAGCGGTTGAAGCTGGACCTGGCGGAGATTCTGCTGACGGAGCACGCGGCAGACAGCATGGAGAACGCGGACGCGATCAAAGCCAGGGGGTCACCTTCTCGCGCAACGATTTCGGTACCGGCGACTCGTCGCTGCCATGCCGGCAACGCCTGCCGCTGGATGAGCTGCAGATCGACCAGTCGTCCGTGCAGCGGCTTCGACGCGCCGGCGGCAGCTGCTTTGACAGGCTCGACCGGACGCTGGGTCCGGCGTCGTGCCGCATGCCTGTTGAGGGTCGCGGCGATCTCGACTGCGGCGAGACGAGCACGCTATTCCCGACGCGTCAGAAGCATCGCCACGGAGAGATAGTGAAACTCGTAGCGCGCCGGATCGTCCCGGACGAGACGTTCGGCACGCGTGTAGATGTCGTCGATCAGCCTGTCCAGCGATGGATGCCCGGCGAAACTCGATCTCAGGACAGGTTCAGTGAAGGCGCGGAAGAAGTTCGTGAACGCGGCAGCATAACGCGCGACGTCGCCGCTGGCGTGGAAGGCTTCGACAAAGGACACCGGCACCTCGTAGCATTCGGCGCGATCCACGCGATACAGCTTGGCAAGCCGTGACTCGACCGCCGCGAATGGTGCTACCAGCTCATCCAGCGTGCGAAAGTAGACCGGCTGATAGAAGTCTTCATACTGTCTCTGGTCGATCGAGCCCGCGGCCAGCACCTCGAGCATGGCGCCGTTGAGCGCGTCGTAGATGCCATCACAGGTTCTCAGCTCGTCGCTGGCCCCGAAGACCTCGAGCAGCAGTTTGCCGCCAACGACGAGTTCGGCCGCGCGGGCGTGCAGGAAGGCCTGCAGATCGCGGTCCGCCTGCATCGCGAAAGTGGCGCGCTCATCGTCGGAAACCTGGCCGACACCGGCGCGCTCGCTTGGTCCGTTCGGGACGACATAGCCCGGCAGCCGCTTGAGCGGCCGCCGGTCGAGGAAGCCGAGGGCGTTGAAGCTCATCGAGAAATGAACCGAGCCGGGCGGCAGCAGCTGTCCGAACATCGAGCCGCCGACAGCCGCCGAGAAGACACTGGCGTCGTCGAACACCGACCGGCCGGCCGGCCGCAAGCCGGCGAACACACCTGAAAAGTCGTTCGTCGGCAGGTCGCTGTGGATCGTCAGCAGCGGGCGCTGCGTACGTCGGCGACAGGCCTCGACCAGACGTTTCATCGCTGCGATCGAATTGCGCCCTTCCGAACAGCCGAAGTCGGCGAGTCCGACCGTCGCCGGCACGTCGTCGAGCCGCATGTCTGCGACGGCGGCCTCCAGCCAGGGCAGGACATACTCGATCGCAGCCATCTGCGGCGCAGAGTTGCGATTGTAGAAACCGTCGCCGACCATCCCGCTCGTGACACTCATCGCTGCGCGCTCCTCGATCATCGACCTGTTTGAATGAGCTCTGCCGCCCCCGGTCATCAGACGTGGCACCCGGAGAGGACGAGATGCCGGCCCCGTCCGCCCGGCATTGCACTATCATGCCCTCTTCGCTGCGGCCCATTTGAAGCGCCGTCCTGATGATCGCGTTCCCGCGCGCGAGGGCCAGATGGTGCCGGCACATGGGTCCGAAAGTTGCCCACATGCAGCGAACCCGTCAAGACATCCGTGTATTGTCAGCTGCCGCAGCGGAAAATTCATGCTCGATCCACATCTCTGGGCGGCTGACTCCGGCGGGGCATGGTCGTGAACCGTTACGGACGACGGGACCGTCTCGGATCAGGTGCACCGCGGCAGCATGGATATTGCCCCTGCGCGAGGGGAACTGGCGACGCTCGATCGCCAGTTCGCCGCGCATCTGATGCCTGACCCCGCGGCCTGACCGGCGGCCCGTCTGCGGGTCGTCGGCAAGGGTTTATACTGTGGTGACGCTTAGCCCGGAGTCCCCAATGAGATCCATGAAAACCCTGCCCGCCGCGACGATCGTCGCCGCCCTGGCCACCACGCCGGCCCTCGCCAACGAGCCAACGCCGGGGACCATCCTGGCAGCGTACACGGTGCTGGCAGCGAACAAGCAAGGGACTACGGTGGCCATCGCCAGAGTCGTAATGCAGGGCGTCGATACAGGCTGCCCCAAGCTGACCCCGCTCGCCGGAACGGGTGCGCCTGTCGCAACCGTGGCGCGCAAGAACCCGGACCCGGAAAACTTCCCGATCCGCGTCTGCGAAGCGATCGTGAACGCCGGCATGCAGGTAGCTGGCAGTCAGCAGCGGCTACCCGGCCCACCGCAGCGGGCCGGTGCACTGACAGTGATCGGCGATTCGGGCTGCAAACCCTCCGATCAGGACGGCTGCACGCTTGGCAGCAAGGGGTGGCCGTTCCAGCAGATCGCTCGCTCGGCGGCGGCAACCAGGCCGGACCTGGTTCTGCATATGGGCGACTACAACTACCGCGGCACGCCCGGGCACGTGATGATCGGCGGCGAGAAGCAGGCGGTATATGACGCCGGCGACAATACCGGCTCCGTGAGCTGCCAGCTTGCCGGGCCGTACCACGGGCAGAACAGCCAGGGCAGCGCCGACCCCGACCGCTGGAACAACTGGTGGCTGGATTTCTTCCAGCCGGCGGCCGAACTGCTCGCCGCGGCCCCCTGGGTGGTCGCCCGCGGCAATCATGAACTCTGCAGCCGCGCCGGGCCGGGCTGGTTCTTCCTGCTCGATCCCGGCTCCGACATCAAGGGTGTCGAGACCGGTCAGCCGCTTTGTCCGGCGGCCGAAAGCGCCAGGCCCCTGCTCTTCGACGCGCCCTATCGCCTCGACTTGCCAGGTCTTTCGGTCGTGGTACTCGATTCCGCCAACGCCTGCGACCAGGGCGACCTGCACAAGGTACATTTCGAAGAGCAATTCAAGCAGATCCAGCAACTGCTTGCGCAAGCCCCCGACAAGGCGCTGCTCACACTGGTCTCCCACCGGCCGCTGTGGGCAGTAGACAAGGCAGACGACACGACGGCGCCAGGGAATACCGACCCTACGGGGGCCTACGCGATCATCGACCAGACCCTGCAACAGGCGTATCACAGCTACCCCTTGCCGCGGCCGGTCGACCTGGTGCTATCCGGCCACATGCATCGCTTCCAGGCGATCGGTTTTGCTCGCGGCACGAAGAAGCCCTACCCTGACCAACTCGTCGTCGGCACCAGTGGCGTCAGCCTGGCGCACAACCACCCGTCCAAGCCCTTCTCGTTTCCGATCGATGGCCTGACGGGCACCGGATTCGGGCTCAGCGAGTTCGGATACATGGCCCTGTCGCCGAGCAAGAAACATGGCTGGAAAGGAACGCTCAGGGACCCATCGGGGAAGAAACTTGCCAGTTGTGAAGGGGGCAGGGGGGCGAAGAAGACGGGGCCGTGCTCGCCGGAGAAGTGACGGCCCGGCCGCGAACGACAGAAAGGAGCACGGCGCCTGCCGGTCAACGGCTTGCTTGAAGCGATCGGCGTCGAATCCCGGTCAGCTTGGAACCGGGCCCTGCGGTTGCTCGGGATGCACGAGTGCGTAGTTGTAGCTGCCGTGGTGGGCGTGATTGCCGACGACGCTGTTGTACTGTGCGGAGTAGGTAACCTGCACGCCGACATGCTGGTAAACGATGTGACGGGTCAAGTCGTCGAATACCGATGGCGGCACGTTCGGCACCAGGTCGCAGCTATTCACGATGCGGTAGATCTCGGCAGGGCTCGTGTTCAGCAACGTCGCAAACGCGGGATCGCCGGTTCTCGGACCCGCAAGATTGTAGTGAATGAAGCTGGCCGCCTGCTGCACCAAGGCATTTGCCATCAGGTCGGGCATGCTGGCCATGGCCAGGGAGGCGCCCAGGCTGTGCCCGGTAACCAGCACCCGGCGCACGCCGGCCAGGGCGTTGAGTTGATCGAGCAGGGCCAGCCGGAGGGTCTTGTACAGGTCGAAAAATCCTTTGTGCACCTGTCCGGCATCGGCCACCCTGGGCAGCTCATACGGCACCTGGTCACATTCGGTGTCCACATACCAGTCCTGCAAGGTTTCGGTACCGCGAAAGATCACATGGGCGTCGCCCCCGCGCTGCGCCACGAGCGCGAACGGCTCCAACTCGTTGAACCGCAGAACTTCCGAGTTTCCCCAGATTGGCGTTCCGAACTTGAAGCCCGAGTCGGCCGGCGCTTGCCACCGGAAGCGCTGCGGGTCGTGTTCTTTCCCTTGTGTCACCCATTGCGCGTACATGGCGTAGGCAATATCGACAAGGTTGGAGCAGGTCAGAGCATCGTCGAGACTGAATGGCTGTGGGGGGAAACAGAGCGATTTGCTGGTCAAGGTCACCTCCTCCTTGGCGCGCTGTCAATCGACAGCCAGATTCTGGTATCGGAAACGGGGCGATCACTTGCCTTGGCCGCGAGCAATCGATCCGGTACGTAAAGCCTACCGCCCAGATCGGCGCACTGACAGTTCGTCAGACGGCTGGCCAGCGTGACGAAGACGCTCCGGGCGCGATCAAGCGATGTTCCCTGCCCTTCGCGGCTCGTCCCCGCCATCAACCTGGATCGCTGTCCACCGAATGAATTCGCCAGCAGTCCGGCACGAGGTTTCTCAACGAAGGGACAAAGATGATCTACAAGGGAAGCTCTCATTGCGGCAGGTGGCCTTCGACGTCGAGGGCGGATCGGGTCGTTGGTTGACCGGCACCGGCCCGCCGCACGACCTAAGTTGCTGGCGGAACGCCCGCGACCTGCCGCGCCCGCTGTTTGGCGGCAATGTAGTCGGCATGGCCAACGTAGAGCAGATTGGCGATCTTGCGCAGCAGGTGCTCTTCGTGGGCGTCCAGGTGGCCGTCGGCCAGCGCCACCTGCCACAGGTTTTCGATGATGCGGATCTTCTGCGCGGCACCGCAGCTGGCGTTGATCAGCGAGGTGAACTGGTAGTAGCCGCTGGCCGAACGCGCTTCCTTCTCGGCAAGCGCGATCAGTGTCTCTATCTGCCCGCTGTCGAGACCAAACTGACCGCGCAGGGCGCTGACGATGCTGGACCGTTCTTCGTCGGTGATGCGATCATCCATGCGCATCATTTCCAGCAACAACGCGGCAGTCGCGATCTGCAGCGCTTGTTCGGCCGCCGCCTGGCCCTGCCCGCTGCCGGGTTCGATGAACTGGGTGAAGAATTCCCTGATGCTGGCGATCATGTTCTGTCTGCCGTGCGCCTGACAAGCCTCATATTCTAGCAGCTCGCTCGCGGCTGCTTGTTTTTCGCCACCCGCCGGGCCCTGATCGCCGGCCCCATCCACGGCGGCTCGCCACGCTCTCGCCATGCGCCTGGCGTATCTGCAGCCGATCTGTGCCGCGCCGCTCCCCGACAGCGGGCTTGGCGTGCCGGCAGACATCGCTCACCGCCCGGCACTGTCGCCGCATTGCAGTCCACACAGTTTCGAAAATCCGGGAACCCCCGAAGCGATCGCCCAGGCGCATGGTACGACACTTGCTAGGAAATGGTCCTGGACAAGGAGATCAACATGACAAGCGTTCCCTATCGGATTGGCCACCCGGACTACACGGCCGAAAGCAGTTCCAATGATCGCGGCGTGCCGGAGCAAGCGACGCGCAACCAGGCCTTGGCGAGGTAACGACAATGGCAAAGATCGGCATTTTTTTCGGTACCGAGAGCGGCCGCACAAAACTGGTCGCCAGGTACATTGCCAAGAGTCTGGGTGACGCTGCCAGCGCGCCGGTGGATATCGGCCACGCCACTCTGGCCGACTTCCTCGCCCACGACGCGCTCATTCTTGGCAGCCCGACCCACGGTGGCGGCCAGTTGCCGGAGCGCTCGACCAGTGCGTGTCCGCCCAGCTGGCAGACCTTCCTGGCGCAGCTCGCAGGCGCCGACCTGTCCGGCAAAGTCGCTGCGATCTACGGTGTCGGCGACCAGAAGAAATATCCTGGTGCTTTCGTAGACGCCATCGCCGTCATCCAGGACACGCTGCTGGCGCGAGGCGCACGCGTCGTCGGCCGCTGGCCGACCTCAGGCTACGATTTCAGCGCCTCGCAGGCGGTCGACGACGGGCACTTTCTCGGGCTGGCGCTGGACCAGGAAAACCAGCCGGGCCTGACCGGACAACGCGTGGAAAGCTGGCTGGCGCTGGTCCGACCCGCGCTGCTGCCCTAGTCCGCGATCTCGATCATGCCGCGCCGGTCCACGGGGGTCGGCCGCCGGCGAAACTGGCGGCGTGTCGCTGACCGTCGGCGCGGCCATCGCCTGCATGCGGCCGAACGGGCTCGTCATGCGCCCACGCAGCGATCGGCCGGCACCTCTCCGATGCCCGAAGATGGGGCCTCCACGGTCGCCGCCGCACCATCGTCGAGCAGCCAGGCCCAGCCTCCCCGGGAAGCTTGCCCGCGGCAACGCCGAGCCGCCCGAAAGAATCTCAAGAGCGATCGACATGGAACATCGGGCGACGACGCACAGAACGACGCGGTGCGGCAACGGAACAGGGCCGGCACGACCCCGTACGCTGGCGGTTGGCACGCGCGAAATATAAGCGTATAATTTTTTACTAATATAATGTATGGGCGGTAAGGAAACGATGACACAGCTGCTCTTGCGCACACCGCCCGTCGCACCGGGCGCGCTCACCGCCACGACCGGCTTCTGCTTGATCCTCGCCGGTCGGCCCGGCCTACGGCGTATTGTTCTCGCAGTGCGTCGGCATCGTCCCGTCGTCCTGCGCCCCCCTGCTGAGCCTGCTTGTTGATCCGGTCCTCTTAGCGGCGAACCGGCGCCGCAGCGAAGTGCCCCCAGGGCGCCAAGGAGACAGTCATGGCCCATATCGTGATCATCGGTGCCGGCATCGGTGGCATGCCAGCCGCCTACGAGACGCGCGAGCTGCTCGGCAGGGAACACCGCATCACCGTCGTCAGCGCGACCGACAGCTTTCAGTTCACCCCTTCCAACCCCTGGGTGGCGGTCGGCTGGCGCGAGCGCACGGTGGTCACCATGCCGATAGCGCCCCCACTGGCGAGGAAGGGCATCGGCTTCATCGCCAAGGCAGTGACGGCCATCGACGCCGAAGCCAACCGCCTCACCCTTGACGGTGGCGAGTCGCTGGACTACGACTACCTGATCATCACCACCGGCCCCAAGCTGGGCTTCGACGAGGTCCCGGGTGCGGGGCCGAACGGCGGACACACGCACTCCGTGTGCACGGTGCAGCATGCCGAGCAATTCTGGGCCGACTACCAGGAATTCCTGAAGGATCCGGGCCCGATCGTCATCGGCGCCATGCCTGGCGCGAGCTGCTTCGGCCCCGCCTACGAATTCACCTTCATCGTCGACGCCGACCTGCGCAAGCGCAAGCTGCGCCACAGGGTGCCCATCACCTTCGTCACCAGTGAGCCCTATATTGGTCACATGGGCCTCGGCGGCGTGGGCGACAGCAAGAGCATGCTTGAAAGCGAACTGCGCGGACACGACGTGAAGTGGGTCACCAACGCCAAGACGACTCGCGTCGAGGAAGGCAAGCTGTTCGTCAGCGAACTCGATGACCTCGGCCAGCCGCGGCGCGAGCACGAGATCGGCTTCAAGCTGTCGATGATGCTGCCGGCCTTCAAGGGCGTGGACCCGGTGGCAGCCGTCCCCGGGCTGTGCAATCCGCGCGGCTTCGTGCTGATCGACGAATTCCAGCGCAGCAAGGCTTACCGGAACATCTTTTCTGCCGGTGTGTGCGTCGCCATCCCGCCGGTGGAAGTCACTCCGGTAGCGACCGGTGCACCGAAAACGGGCTACATGATCGAAACCATGGTCAGCGCCATCGCGCACAACATCGCGGACGAACTGGCCGGCAGGCCGGCCACAGCCAAAGGCACGTGGAACGCCATCTGTCTGGCCGACATGGGCGATACCGGCGCTGCCTTTGTGGCGCTGCCGCAGATCCCGCCGCGCAACGTCAACTGGTTCAAGAAGGGAAAATGGGTACACGTGGCCAAGGTTGCCTACGAAAAGTACTTCCTGTCGAAAATGAGGAGCGGCAACTCGGAGCCGATCTACGAGAAGTACATCCTGAAAACACTCGGCGTTGTGCGCCTGGTCGACAAATAGAGCCGGCCAGCCGATTCCCGTCGAGGGCGGTGAACTGCTTGCTGCGGCGTCGGCACGAACGCCTCCCGATCAGACAGCGGCCGCCCTCGCTGCATCCTTGCCCGGATTCCCGACGAGACTGACTCAGGCATCTCTTGCGAGGCGCAGACCCGAGAACTGCCAGCGGGCGGCCGGTGGAAAGAAGTTGCGGTAGCTCGCCCGGCTATGACCGGCAGGCGTCGCGCAGCTGCCACCGCGCAGCACCAGCTGCCCGACCATGAACTTGCCGTTGTATTCGCCGACCACACCGGGCAAGGGTCTGAAGCCCGGGTAGGGATCGTAGGACGAGCGCGTCCATTGCCATACTTCACCGCTCATCTGCCCGATTGCCGGCGCACCGTACGCGGCCTCCCATTCGAATTCGGTGGGCAGACGCGCCCCGGCCCACGCGGCGTAGGCAGCGGCTTCGTAGAAACTGAGATGCGACACCGGCGCGTTGGGATTGAGCGGCCGCACACCGTGCAGGCCGAAGTCCTGCCACTCCCCCGACGGCGCGCGCGGGTCGCCGGGCGCGATCCAGTACGGGGGCGCGCTCCAGCCCTGCGACTGCACAGCTGCCCAGCCATCCGAGAGCCACAGGGCCGGGCGCCGATAGCCGCCATCAGCGACGAACAGCGCGTATTCGCCACAGGTCACCAGCCGATCGGCGATCCGAAACGGCGGCAGCAGCACCTCGTGACGCGGCATTTCGTTGTCGAAGGCGAAGCCCCCACCGCCATGGCCGATCAGCGTCCGGCCACCCGGCAACGCCAGCCAGCGTGGCTCGGGTGTCAACACCGTCGACGACCGCTGCGACGCAGGCGCCGCCTGGTAGGCCGGCAGCAGGGGGTTGCACGACAGCGCGTGCAGGATGTCGGTGAGCATCAGCTCCTGATGCTGCTGCTCGTGATTAAGACCGAGTTCGACGAGCGGCGCGGCGACTTCCCACACGGCAGCGTCGGCAGCGGAGATCAACGACAGCACGGCGGCATCGACGTGCTCGCGCAAGGCATGTACCTCACCCAGCGCGGGACGGGTCAGCAAGCCGCGTTGCGGCCGGGGATGCCGCGGACCCAGGGACTCGTAGTAGGAATTGAACAGCTGTGCGAAGCGCCTGTCGAAGGATTCGTAGCCGACAGAAAGTGGCTGCAGAACGACGGCTTCGAAAAACCAACTGGTATGTGCGAGATGCCATTTGGTCGGGCTGGCGTCAGGCATCGACTGGATGCACTGGTCTTCGACCGACAGCGGTGCGGCGAGCACCAGGCTGTGCGCGCGCACCTCCCGGTAACGCCGTGCGAGCGCATCGCGCGGCGAGGCGTCCGAGCACAAAGCTGCGTGTTGGAACAATGCTTGCGGGCGCATCTGGCAGGTCTCCCAAGCGTCTCCACGGCCTGCGCCGCATGCGGCAGCCGTCGCGGATTCAAATGCCGGAAACTCCATTCTGGTTGATTGCGACAGCAGCGTGCAAGCACCATCGCCTACCCAGGGGCGGGTCTACTGCGAGCGCGCCGCCTGTGGCCGCCCCCGGAAAGCGCCGTGAGTGGCTTACTTGACGCGTACGTCAACGCAAGCGGCTGTTTAGCTCATCGATCACACCTGCCCAGTCCGCATCCTCGATAATTTCCTCCTTGAGGAAGCTGCGTTGCGCATCCGTCCAGAACGGCGCGCGGTAGAGGGCGATCTCGTTCGCCAGGGGGCGGTGGCAGTCGATGAATTCCTCGATGGCAGCGGGATCGGCGGGCAGTCCGAGCTGTGCGAAGAGATTGCTGATGGTGTGCAGGTTGGCATCCATGTAACACCTCCTGATGGTGGGTCGCCGGGCCAGGGAGCCGACGACAGCTGAGACGAAGTCAGGGCGAAACAGTTCCCATGTCGCTTGCCCGGGCAAAAATCCAGACTCTCGGGAGACTTGACGGTAGACTTAGACTGTATTTTGTTCGCCGAGTCGATGTCGATGGAACGTTGTCCCTGGTGCGAAGGTTTCGACCTGTACCGTGAATACCATGATACGGAGTGGGGCGTGCCGCTCCGCAACGATCGGTCGCTTTTTGAACTGCTGATCCTGGAAGGCGCGCAGGCGGGGTTGTCCTGGGCGACGATCCTCAGGAAACGGGAAAGCTATCGGCGTGCCTTCGACGCTTTCGATCCGGCGCGGATCGCCCGCTATGACGATCAAAAGGTAGCGGAACTGCTGGCAGATGCCGGCATCGTCCGCAATCGTGCCAAGGTGGCTGCAGCCATCCAGAATGCCAGGGCGTACCTGGCTCTCACAGCGGACGGACAGTCGTTCAGCGATTTCCTGTGGCACTTCGTCGATGACGTCCCGATTCAGAACCAATGGACCTCGCTGGCCGAGGTACCGGCCACGAGCACGCGCGCTGATGCCATGAGCAAGGCTCTGGGGCGAACGGGGTTCAAGTTCGCCGGCCCGACGATCTGCTACGCATTCATGCAGTCGGCCGGCATGGTCAACGACCATCTGACGAGTTGTCCGCGTCACGAAGCGGTCAAGCACATTCGCAGCTAGGCCGGTACAGCGAGCGGCAGCCCACTGGCCGCCGCGGATGGCCGCCACTCCCCCGGTGCTACGTTGCAGCGCACTCGCCGGGCGACAGGCCCACGTCTTCCGTGAGAACGTTGTTCCTGTCGTAGATATGGAATCTCAGGGTGAGGCCTTTCTTTCTTCCGTCGGAAATGCAGTAGTCCCGGAGCATTTGCGATCTCAGGTACTGGGCGAGTTCAATAGGGGTAATACTGTCCGGGAGGTCCGGACAGGGCGCGACGAGACGTGCGGCAAGCCAAGTCAATGAATTTTCCGGATTTCTTCTTGTCTGCTCCTCTCGCAACGACAACACTTGCGATCATGCACCGTGTAATCGCCGTAGCCGGCGCCAAACCATTCGCCGATCGCGCAACGCAGCTGCGATTTGCCGAGAAAGCACACCTGGAGAACCGAATGGCTGACAGCACACCGCCGGGGAGCGCGAACTTTCCTGCCGATCTGGCGAGGACACTCGAGGAGGCGATTGCCCGCCGTGGCCCAGGCTACGTGCCGCGCACGCACCACCTCGACGCCGCCGGGCGACCGCGTTTCACCAACCGCCTGGCGCTGGAGAGCAGTCCCTACCTGCTGCAGCACGCGCATAACCCGGTCAACTGGTTTGCCTGGGGTGACGAGGCCTTTGCCGAGGCACAGCGGCTTGGCCGCCCGGTGTTCCTGTCGATCGGCTATTCGACCTGTCACTGGTGCCACGTGATGGAGGCCGAGTCCTTCGAGGACGAGGAGATCGCCGGCTTCCTGAACCGCAACTACGTGGCCGTCAAGGTCGATCGCGAGGAGCGTCCCGACATCGACGCGGTGTACATGAGCGCTGTGCAGCAGTTGACCGGTTCAGGTGGCTGGCCGATGAGCGTCTGGTTGACCGCAGCGCGCGAGCCCTTCTACGCCGGGACCTACTTCCCGCCGCGCGACGGTGATCGCGGTGGATCGCGCGGCTTCCTGTCGCTGCTTGCCGCCCTGGCCGAGACCTTCCAGCGCGATCCGGATCGCGTCAACAAGGCATCGACCGCGCTGGTACAGGCGGTCCGCCAGGAAATGCAGGGCCGTGCGGCGCCTGGTGAAGCAATCGATCTGCCCGCACATCAGCTGATCGATGCCACCGTCGAGCACTACAAGCGCTCCTTCGACGGCCGGCACGGCGGGCTGCAGCGGGCGCCGAAGTTTCCCTCACACATTCCGGTCCGGCTGCTCCTGCGTTACGCCCATCGCACAGGCGATGCCACGGCGCTGCAAATGGCGACCCTGACGCTGGAAAGGATGGCGGCAGGCGGCATTTACGATCAGCTCGGTGGCGGCTTCCATCGCTATGCGACCGACGCGCAGTGGCTGCTGCCGCACTTCGAAAAGATGCTCTACGACAACGCCTTGCTGGTCGTCGCCTACGCCGAGGCGTTCCAGTTCACCGGGCGCGCGGATTTTGCGCGCGTGGCCCGTGAAACCTGCGACTACATGCTGCGCGAAATGCGCGATGGCGAGGGTGCTTTCTATTCCGCCACCGATGCCGATTCGGAAGGCGACGAAGGACGCTTCTTCGTATGGACCGGGGACGAGATACGGCGCGAACTCGACGCGCTTGGCAACCACGAGACGACGCGTCTGTTTCTGGAACACTACGACGTGCGGGCGAACGGCAACTGGGAAGGGCGGACCGTCCTCAACGTCCCGCGGCCTGACGAAGCGCGCTGGGCGGCTTTGGCCGAGGCACGTGCACGCCTCCATGAAGTGCGGAAGCGGCGCGTCGCGCCGCTGCGCGACGACAAGATCCTGGCCGCGTGGAACGGCCTGACGATCTCGGGACTGGCGGTCGCCGGACGGATTCTCGACGAGCCGCGCTACCTTGCGGCCGCGGCGCAGGCAGCGGACTTCGTGCTCACGCATCTGCGCAATGCCGACGGCGAACTGCAGCGCAGCTTCAAGGACGGGCAGGCGCGACACGCCGCATTCCTCGACGACCATGCTTTTCTGACCGCCGGGCTGATCGATCTCTACGAGGCGAGCTTCGACCCACGCTGGCTGGCAGAAGCCCTGTCGCTTGCCGAGACAGGCGAGCGCCTGTTCGCCGACCCCGCGGGTGGCTGGTACATGAGCAGCACAAGACATGAGACGCTGATCGCGCGCGAAAAGCCGGCATACGATGGTGCCGAACCCTCCGGGACGTCGGTGGCGCTGATGAACGCGCTGCGCCTCGGCGTGTTCACCGGCGACGATCGCTGGCGGCAGCTTGCCGAACGAGGATTGCGGGCGCACGCCGAAACGCTCCGCGAACGGCCGATCGCCATGACCGAGGCGCTCCTGGCGCTCGACTTCCTGGCCGACACCCCGCGCGAGATTGCCCTCGTCTGGCCCGACGGCGCCGAAGACGCGGCGGCGCCGTTGCTGTCGGCCCTGCGGCGAAGCTACCTGCCGTCACGGGCGATCGCCGCTGGCCCGGAATCGGCGATGGAAACCCTGGGCAGGACCGTCAGCTTTGTGCGTGGAAAGGTGTCGCAGGCCGGTCGGCCAACCGCCTACGTCTGCCGTCGCGGCCGTTGCGACCTGCCGGTCACCGATGCGGCAGCGTTCGAGGCGCAGCTCCGGCGGGAAGCCTGCTGAGCAGACCCGTCGCAGTGCCATGGTGGGTGTCGTTGCCACTTCCGATGGCACCCCGTTTTCGCGGCGACCTCGTCTTTTCGTCTTCGTGGAGGGCCCATGAACAACATCGGCGCTTTGATCTTCGACGTCTTCGGCACGCTGGTCGACTGGCGCACGGCTGTCGCCAGGGAAGTGCGTACGCATCTCTCTCCGCTTGGCATCGAGGCCGACTGGCCTGGCTTTGCCGATGCCTGGCGCGCTCGGTACGAGCCGGCGATGGAAGAAATCCGGACACGGGGCATGCCATTCCGCAAACTTGACGAGATCCACCGTCGCAATCTGGACGTCGTTCTCGCCGATCTCGGGCTCGACGATGTCGATGAAACAACCCGTTCAGCGCTTAACCTGGCATGGCACCGGCTCGACGCATGGCCAGACGTCGCGGCAGGGCTTCTCGAACTGCGAACGAGATTCCGCCTTGCCCCCTGTTCGAACGGCAACATTTCGCTGATGGTCGACCTGGCAAGACGCAACGGTTTCCTGTGGGACGCCATCCTCGGAGCGGAAGTCGCGCGCGCCTACAAGCCGCAAGCGATCGTCTATCTTTCGGCAGCGGCAGCTTTCGACCTTGCGCCAGGGCAGACGATGATGGTTGCCGCGCATTCCTCGGACCTCGCTGCGGCGGCAGCGGCCGGGCTGCGCACCGCCTTCATCGCCCGCCCCGACGAGTTCGGTCCGAATCCCGGCGAGACTTCGGCAAGCGTGCCGGTCGATGTTTCGGCCACCAGCCTGCTCGAGCTCGCTCGGATGCTCGATAGCTGGCCGGACCATCCGGTTGATTCGCCGTCTCGCGTGCATGTTCAGCGCTGACCGATCCTCGCGTCGCCGAATAGACTGCTCAGGCCGCGCGGCTGCGAGCGCCAGTACTGCGGCGGCGCTTCGACTTCGGCACCCAGGGCGACGGCAGCGTGCCACGGCCAGCGCGGGTCGAACAGCATGCCGCGCGCCAGCGCCACCAGATCGGCACGCCCTTCGGCTATGATCGCCTCGGCCTGCTCGGCTTCCGTGATCAAGCCGACGGCAATGGTCGGCAAGCCGGTTTCGCGGCGCAGCGTCTCGGCCAATGCCACCTGGTAACCCGGGCCGAGCGGGATCTGCTGCAGCGGCGACACGCCGCCACTTGAGACGTGCATGAAAGCGCAGCCGCGCTGCCGCATGGCCTGCCCGAAGACGACGCTCTGCTCGAGGTCCCAGCCGCCTGCGACCCAGTCCGTCGCCGAGAGGCGGACACCGACCGGCATCGCCGCCGGCACGGCCGCGCGCACGGCTTCGAAAACCGCCAGCGGGAAACGCATGCGGTTTTCGAGCGAGCCACCGTATTCGTCGTCGCGCGCATTCGCCAGCGGCGAGAGGAACTCGTGCAGGAGATAGCCGTGCGCCGCGTGCAGCTCGATGGCGTCGATGCCGAGCCGCTGCGCCCGTTGCGCAGTGGCAACGAAAGCCTGCAGCACGCGCTGGAGGCCGGCGCGATCGAGCGCCACCGGCGCCGGCTCGTCCGGCGCATGCGGGATTGCCGACGGCGCCTGCGGCCGCCAACCGCCCTGCTCGGGCAGGATCAACTGGCCGCCGTCCCACGGCACATGGCTGGACGCCTTGCGGCCGGCATGCGCCAGCTGGATGGCGATCGGCATCGACGAATGCCTGCGCACCGCGGCCAGTATTCGCCTGAGTGCCGACTCGTTTTCGTCCGACCACAGTCCGAGGTCGCCCGGCGTGATGCGCCCTTCAGCCTCGACTGCCGTCGCCTCGATGATCAGCAATCCCGCGCCCGAAAGCGCCAGGTGCCCGAGATGGATCAGATGCCAGTCGGTGGCACTGCCGTTCTCGGCGGAATACTGGCACATCGGTGCGATGACAATGCGGTTCTTCAGGAGAAGATCGCCGACTGAATACGTTGAAAAGAGCTGGCTCATGTGGGGGTTCCTGGAATGGCTTCCCTTGTCTTGTCGATCGTTGGCGTGCGCCCGGCTGCCTGGCGCCCTTCGCCGGGCAGCGCCACCATCACCGCCTGCCCCGGCTGCATACAGCCGCTGTCACAACACCGCCCCGGTTGGCGGTTGCGGGTGATCGGCCGCGCCGGATCGGCGACCAGACCGCGATCGAGCAGACGCTCGACCAGCGCGACCTTGTCGCCGACCGGGTAGTTGCGCCAGATCTCCTGCTTCATCGCCGCCGGCGACCCGCCGCCGTGCAGACTGATGACCGAATACCAGCCGGCCTGATACGAGGCGGTCAAATCCTCCATGAAGCGCGCCACCTCGATCCGCTTCTCGTAGGGGACATCGGGATTGGCGCGCAGCACTTCGGCCAGACTGGCGGCGGTGGCGGGATTGTGATCTTCGTCGGGCCCGGGCAAGGCGACGATCAGGCCGCCGGAAACCTCATGCGCCAGGCGGTGCATGTCGTAGATCTTCGTCGCCAGCAGCAGCTTGCCGATGTTGGCGAAGACCGGGTCGGGCATGAAGCTGCCGCTGACGTCGTCGGCCTTGGCATAGACGCTGGCCGCAACGCCGCAGGCGAAGAAGCTCTCGGTAATGGTGATCAGTTCGACCATCGCTTCGCGCAGATTCGACTTTTCGCCTGGATCCGAAAAACCGTTGGCCTCGCACATCAGGGCCCCGGCGCCGATCAACAGATCGCCGAAGCCGGCACGCGCGGCGATACAGCTGTGCCGGTGGTGGGTCGCGTAGTTGTAGGTCAGCGCCCCCGAGTGCTCCCAGTCGCCGGCGTAGAACACCCGCTCCCAGGGCACGAAGACGCGCTCGAAGAGGACCACGGCGGTGGCCTGGCCATAGCGGCGCGAGAACAGGGGCTGGCCATGCTCGGGCTTTTCGCCCGGTCGGCCGGCAGCTCGCGAGACGATGGTGATACCCTCGGCGTCGACCGGAACCGCGCAGCAGACCGCGAAATCGGCGTCCTCCGGCCCCATCTGGCGGCAGGGCATGACCAGGAACTCGTGCATGTATGCGGCACCGGTGACGATGGCCTTGGCACCGGAGATGACGATTCCCCTGCCGTTGCGCTCGACGACGTGCAGGTAGGCATCTGCGTTGTCCTGCTGATGCGGCCGTTTGCTGCGGTCGCCCCTGGCATCGGTCATGGCGATGCCGAGCGACAGGTCCTGGTCCTGGACCTGCGTCAGATACGCGGCAAAGCGCGCACGATGGTCGCTGCTGCCACGCGCGTCGTCGATGCGCGCACTGACCTGATGAATGGCGTTCAGCGCATCGTGCGCCAGGTAGCGCTGCGCGCAGCCCGTTTCCTGGCACAGCAGGCGAACCGCTTCGAGCTTGTTGAGCAGATCACCTGCCGACTCGTCGATATGCAGCATCCGGTTGACCGGCTGCAAGCGCAGCGACTGATGGGCTGTCATCAACGGCGCCTTGGCCGGGTCCAGCGCGAAATCGTAGGTCACGGCCAGCGCGTTGATCCCCGGCTGCAGTTCCGGCGCCTCGGCGACGGACTCGACGCGCCGACCATCGACATAAACGAGTGGCCTGTATGCGCGCAGCGATTCACGGTAGTCGTTCCCGCTCATCAACTGTCCTGACGCAAAAGGCCGAGGGGCTGGGTTCATGGTATTTCGTCCTTCATGGGAGAAGCGGCAACAAATTGAACGGCGTTCAGTTTTTTGCGCAAGCGTATAATGCGGCCATGAACAAGTCAATCAGGGACTCGGCAAGGGAAGCAGGGGCGGTGGTCAATGGCGTTCGCGCAGACGATGCGCGCGCACTGCGGGCAGATTCGGTGACGCAGCTGCGCCGCGGGCTGATTCTCGATGCGGCGCGCGCCGCCTTCTTTGAACTGGGGCTCGAAGGCGCCAGCATGCGCGCGATCGCCCGGCGCGCCGGTTACAGCCCTGGGGCGATCTACGGTTACTTCGCGAGCCGGGAAGAGATCTACGCGGCCTTGCTCGGCGAGTCGCTGCTGCGCCTCAAGGCGCATGTCGACGGCGCGCCGGACGCCGACCACGCCGCGGACCGGGTAAAGAGCAAGGCCAGCGCCTTTTTCGACTTCTATCGCCAGAATCCGCGCGATCTGGATCTCGGCTTCTATCTGTTCCAGGGTGTGCGCCCGACCGGCCTGACCCGCGAGCTCGATGCGCAGCTCAATGCACAGCTGCGCGCCACCCTGCAGCCGACCGCAGATGCACTGAGCGCCTTCGGACTCACTGCGGCCGCCTGCGAAGCGGAAGTCACGTCGCTGTTCGCCCACATGGTCGGCTTGCTGGTGCTCATCCATACCGGCCGCATCCGCATGTTCGGGCAGCACGCGCCGCAGCTGCTGGCGCGTCATCTCGATCAGCTGACGGAAAGGCTAGGGCGTTCTGCCAGCAGCGCGGCGGCGTGAGCGTCGGCCTGATCAAGCCCGGGCCAGACGCGCTGCGCGCAAGCGCAGGCCCTGTGTTAATGTACTTCGGTCCTTCCCACAGCCGCTGCTGATTCCCGACGAACCCCGCGCCGAAACCCATGAACTTCACCATCGACATCGTTTCCGACCTCGTCTGCCCGTGGTGCTTCATTGGCAAACGGCGTCTCGCCGAGGCAGTCGCGCTGGTTGAAGCCAGCCATCCCGATACCCGTTTCCAGTTCAACTGGTTGCCGTATTTCCTCAACCCGGACACGGCACCGGAAGGCGAGCCATACCGCGCCTTTCTGGAAGCCAAATTCGGCGGCAAGGCGCAGGCAGACAGGCTGCAAAGCGAGGTCGCCGCGGCCGGGCGTGACGCGGGCGTCGACTTCAACTTCGCGGACATCGTGACCCGGCCCAACACCTTGCGTGCGCACCGACTGGTCTATCGCGCGCAGTCGATCGGGCATCGCCCGGCAACCATCGAAGCGCTGGTCGACCGGCTGTTCGTGGCGCATTTCCAGCTTGGCGAGGACATTGGCGACGTCGCGACGCTGGCCGGGATCGCCACTGCCTGCGGTGATATCAAGCGCGACGTTGCCGAGTATCTGCAGAGCAAGGCCGGTGAGCAGCCGGTCCGGTCGCTCGCCGACAAGGTCGGCGCGCTGGGTGTCACCGGAGTGCCATTCTTCATCATGCAGCGCCGGCTGACCGTGTCCGGCGCGCAAAGCCGGGAAGTCCTGGCGGCAGCCATCGTCGAAGCAATGCACTAACCGAGGCCATCAATGCACGTTCACTACGACATCGTCCACACCACCTGCTACCGCTACAGTTCGCCGGTGACTTTCGGCGAACACAGGGTGATGTTCCGTCCCCGCGACAGCCACGACCAGCGCGTGCTGGCCACCGACCTGAAGGTCAGCCCGGAAGCGGCAATACGAATGATCCAGGATCCGCACTCCAACTCCGTGGCGCTGGTCACCCCGCTGGGTGCGGCCAGTGAACTCAAGATCGTCTGCTCATTTACCATTGAACACGCGCTCAGCCCGTACCCGGAGCTGCAACTGTCGCCAAGCGCACAGATCTTCCCTTTTGCCTATTCGGTGGAAGAACGTTTCGACCTGGAACACTACATGCGTCCGCACCACGACGACCCCGAGGGCGTATTGACCCACTGGGCTCGCCAGTTCATGCGCACCGACGGGCCGACCGGGACGCGCGACCTGCTATTGAACATGAACCAGTTCATCCGCAACTATTTCGGCTACGCCCAGCGCGCACAGGAAGGCACGCAGACACCCCTGCAAACCCTGGAACTGGGGACTGGAACCTGCCGTGACTTCGCACTGTTGATGATGGAAGCGGTGCGGCGCCTTGGTGTCGCCACCCGCTTCGTGTCCGGCTATCTCTACGATCAAGCGCTCGATAGCGGCGACGAAGCTGGCAGCAACGAGGACAACCCGACGATCGGCGCCGGAACGACGCACGCGTGGTTGCAGGTCTACCTGCCGGGCGCCGGCTGGGTGACCTTCGACCCGACCAACAACCTCCTCGGCAGCAACCAGCTGATCCGCGTCGGCGTGGCACGCGACCCAAGCCAGGCCTCGCCGATTTCCGGCAACTGGTTCGGCGCGCCCGGTGCCTACCAGGGGATGACAGCCACGGTCCAGGTTCGGCGGGTCCCAGCGAACAGCTGACGGCGCTTGCCGGCAGTGGGGACCGGCTGGACGCTCCTGCCGCTAGGCGGAGATATCGATCCTTTTGCCGAGATGCGGCGGACTGCTGGGGATCACCTGCGACGCAGCTTCAAGCAGTTGCATCGCGTTCGCCTCCTGGATGTCGAGAGACTTTCGCAGCACCGCGACCTGCACCGTGCCAGCTGTGCGCGTCTGACTCATTTCGGTCGCCACAGCAGCAAAGCCGGACACTTCCATGAGCGCTACCTCCCGTCATCTGCTGTATCAAACGGATAAAGGGCGACCATAGCACCATCGGAAATGCCGTGTCATGGAAGGGCTGTGCACGGCGCGCAGGCGCCGAGAGTACTCGCGACCGCGGCCCTCGTTGCGACCCGGAGAAGAGGTGCGACACGCGGCCGAGAAGAGCGGCCTGGACGCTTGCAGGCATTGCTGAATGAAATGCTGCGGCACTTTGTTCACAAGGGTTCCGCCGCATCGCTGCCGGTCCCTTCGCCCGCTGCGAGGATGCGCGCCATCGGCCGCCCTTCTCCCTCGGTGAGCATGCGATCGACGCGCAGGTCGACTTCAACTTCGAGCGCCAAGGTGCGCAGAGCCGGCCCAGGCGACGAACCCGAGGAGAACTTCAGCGCCTTTACCGAACCCTCAACCTGGTAATCGCCTGCACTCCAGGAAAACGAAGCCCCTCGCACCAGGCCCTCGCGGTTCATTACCAGCACCGCCAGCGCAAGCGCAAAAGCCTTTTCCGCGCTTTCGGCGTCCGCGCCGGCGATTCCGAGGGTCAGTGTGTGCTGCGACCTGAGGCGCGTTGCCGCAGCGACGACTCCGTACATGACATGCAGGCGGTCGTATCCCGACAGGTCTCTTGCGGCGCCGGGAACGACCGAGAAAGCTGCTGGATCGTCTGGGTTCCAGGCGACTTCGGCACTGCGCAGCGCCACCAGTTCGCCACGCGTCGAGCGCAGGTACACACGTTTCGGACCGGGATGCGGTGGCCGCGTCAGCGAGTATGGCCCAGCCGGTGCGAGCGGATCGAAGGCAAGTTCGTCGACCGCGTCCTCCGGGCCTGGTTCACCAGCGATGGGGTCGGCCGAGAGGCGATCAAAATCCCAGATATCCCCAGAAAAGGTCGCTGTCGCTCCCGCCGAGCCCGAAAACAGCGACGGCAACGCGCTCTTCAGCAGCGTACTGATGGCGTTTTGGAGCGCGAGCAACATCTATCTCTAGTCCACAGTCCCGGGAAGCGTCAATTGTCCGCCACCACCCAGCCTTTTGCCAAGGCTCTCTTTCATCCCTGCACCGGCGACGGCTGCGCCGCCTGCTGTTTGCGGATGGTGAATTGGGTGGGTAGACGGACAAAGCCCTGGACGGATAGTCGAGGGCTTTGTTTTGTTGGGGAGCCTGGCGGTGACCTACTTTCACACATGAAGTATGCACTATCATCGGCGTACCTTCGTTTCACGGTCCTGTTCGGGATGGGAAGGGGTGGGTCCAAAGGGCTATTGCCGCCAAGCATAACTGTTTCGCATACCGCGGAGGCGGGATGCGCAAAATGGGAAGAAGGCTTTGTTGTGATTGATGTCGTTAGACGAGTTGCTGCTTAAGGTTATAGGATCAAGCCTCACGGGCAATTAGTACTGGTTAGCTTAACGCATTGCTGCGCTTCCACACCCAGCCTATCAACGTGGTGGTCTACCACGACCCTTCAGGGGGATCAAGTCCCCAGGGAAATCTTATCTCAAGGCGAGTTTCACGCTTAGATGCTTTCAGCGTTTATCTCTTCCGAACTTAGCTACCCGGCAATACGACTGGCGTCATAACCGGTACACCAGAGGTTCGTCCACTCCGGTCCTCTCGTACTAGGAGCAGCCCCCTTCAAATTTCCAGCGCCCACGGCAGATAGGGACCAAACTGTCTCACGACGTTTTAAACCCAGCTCACGTACCACTTTAAATGGCGAACAGCCATACCCTTGGGACCGACTACAGCCCCAGGATGTGATGAGCCGACATCGAGGTGCCAAACACCGCCGTCGATATGAACTCTTGGGCGGTATTAGCCTGTTATCCCCAGAGTACCTTTTATCCGTTGAGCGATGGCCCTTCCATACAGAACCACCGGATCACTATGACCTACTTTCGTACCTGCTCGACGTGTGAGTCTCGCAGTCAAGCACGCTTATGCCATTGCACTATCAGCACGATGTCCGACCGTACCTAGCGTACCTTCGTACTCCTCCGTTACACTTTAGGAGGAGACCGCCCCAGTCAAACTGCCTACCATGCACGGTCCCAGACCCGGATTCACGGGCCATGGTTAGAACCTCAAACAAACCAGGGTGGTATTTCAAGGTTGGCTCCACCAGAACTAGCGTCCCAGTTTCACAGCCTCCCACCTATCCTACACAAATCGGTTCAAAGTCCAATGCAAAGCTACAGTAAAGGTTCATGGGGTCTTTCCGTCTAACCGCGGGGAGATTGCATCTTCACAATCACTTCAACTTCGCTGAGTCTCAGGAGGAGACAGTGTGGCCATCGTTACGCCATTCGTGCAGGTCGGAACTTACCCGACAAGGAATTTCGCTACCTTAGGACCGTTATAGTTACGGCCGCCGTTTACCGGGGCTTCGATCAAGAGCTTGCACCCCATCACTTAACCTTCCGGCACCGGGCAGGCGTCACACCCTATACGTCCACTTTCGTGTTTGCAGAGTGCTATGTTTTTATTAAACAGTCGCAGCCACCATTTCACTGCAACCCCTTCAGCCTCCACCCGCGAGGGGCTTCAACCTATCGGGGCGCACCTTATCCCGAAGTTACGGTGCAAATTTGCCGAGTTCCTTCTCCTGAGTTCTCTCAAGCGCCTTAGAATTCTCATCCTGCCCACCTGTGTCGGTTTGCGGTACGGTCTCCTTGTAACTGAAGCTTAGAGGCTTTTCTTGGAAGCATGGTATCAATCACTTCGCGGTCAAAGACCACTCGTTATCACGCCTCAGAATTGATCTCCCGGATTTGCCTGGAAGACCTTCCTACACGCTTGAACCGGGACGTCCAACACCCGGATGACCTAACCTTCTCCGTCCCCCCATCGCATTACAAAGAGGTACAGGAATATTGACCTGTTTCCCATCGACTACGCTTTTCAGCCTCGCCTTAGGGGCCGACTCACCCTGCGCCGATGAACGTTGCGCAGGAAACCTTGGGCTTTCGGCGAGGGAGCTTTTCACTCCCTTTATCGCTACTCATGTCAGCATTCGCACTTCTGATACCTCCAGCATCCTTCTCAAGACACCTTCAACGGCTTACAGAACGCTCTCCTACCATATGTACGTTCCCTTTAATTCACTCTCCCATCATCAAACTCGACTTTGGGGATGCTTTGCCGGCGCTTCGCGCTGGCAGCTTGCACTTCGAATGAACTAAAGTGGAACGTACATATCCGCGATTTCGGTGCATAGTTTGAGCCCCGTTACATCTTCCGCGCAGGACGACTCGACCAGTGAGCTATTACGCTTTCTTTAAAGGATGGCTGCTTCTAAGCCAACCTCCTGGCTGTCTAAGCCTTCCCACCTCGTTTCCCACTTAACTATGGCTTTGGGACCTTAATCGGCGGTCTGGGTTGTTTCCCTCTTGACACCGGACGTTAGCACCCGATGTCTGTCTCCCAAGCTCGCACTCAACGGTATTCTGAGTTTGCAATGGTTTGGTAAGTCGCGATGACCCCCTAGCCATAACAGTGCTTTACCCCCGTCGGTGATACTTGAGGCACTACCTAAATAGTTTTCGGAGAGAACCAGCTATTTCCAAGTTTGTTTAGCCTTTCACCCCTATCCACAGCTCATCCCCTAATTTTTCAACATTAGTGGGTTCGGACCTCCAGTGCGTGTTACCGCACCTTCATCCTGGCCATGGATAGATCACTTGGTTTCGGGTCTACGCCCAGCAACTAATCGCCCTTATCAGACTCGGTTTCCCTACGCCTCCCCTATTCGGTTAAGCTCGCTACTGAACGTAAGTCGCTGACCCATTATACAAAAGGTACGCAGTCACCCCACGAAGAGGCTCCCACTGTTTGTATGCATGCGGTTTCAGGATCTATTTCACTCCCCTCCCGGGGTTCTTTTCGCCTTTCCCTCACGGTACTGGTACACTATCGGTCGATTACGAGTATTTAGCCTTGGAGGATGGTCCCCCCATGTTCAGACAGGATTTCTCGTGCCCCGCCCTACTTGTCGCAAGCTTAGTACCACGATCAGGTTTTCGCGTACGGGGCTTTCACCCACTACGGCGTCACTTTCCAGAGACTTCCGCTAACGCAATCGCTATCACTTGCAGGCTGTTCCCAGTTCGCTCGCCACTACTTTGGGAATCTCGGTTGATTTCTTTTCCTCCGGCTACTTAGATGTTTCAGTTCGCCGGGTTCGCTTCTCCACGCCTATATATTCAGCGCGGGATACTCCTCGCGGAGTGGGTTTCCCCATTCGGAAATCTCTGGATCAAAGCTTCATTGCCAGCTCCCCAGAGCTTATCGCAGGCTTGTACGTCCTTCATCGCCTGTAATCGCCAAGGCATCCACCACATGCACTTATTCGCTTGATCCTATAACCTTAAGCTCTCTTCCGAGAACTGCCAGCTACAGGCAACTCGTTTGTGCTCCCCCTGAATCAACAGAGGGATCGATGCAATCACAACCGTATCACCGGCCTCTCCACGCATCAAAACGACTGCGCTTAACCAGTGATACAACCTTCTTCCATTTTGTTAAAGAGCACGAACCCCGTAAGGGGTCAGGCCTGGAAACTCCACAAGCTTCCAGGCCTGACATCTCACAAGTGCGGGTGGTGGAGGATGACGGGATCGAACCGACGACCCCCTGCTTGCAAAGCAGGTGCTCTCCCAGCTGAGCTAATCCCCCGCTATACCGGGAAAACAACACCCCGGAACAAACCGCCACGGCGATCCGTCCCTTCCTGCCACCTGGCTGCCTTCCGCCGATACGCTGGTGGGTCTGGTTGGAATCGAACCAACGACCCTCGCCTTATCAAGACGATGCTCTAACCGACTGAGCTACAGACCCATCCGCTTGTGCCTCTTGTGACAACCGATAGGTTGTGAGCTCTCGATCCAGTTCTTCTCTAGAAAGGAGGTGATCCAGCCGCAGGTTCCCCTACGGCTACCTTGTTACGACTTCACCCCAGTCACGAACCCTGCCGTGGTAATCGCCCTCCTTGCGGTTAGGCTAACTACTTCTGGCAGAACCCGCTCCCATGGTGTGACGGGCGGTGTGTACAAGACCCGGGAACGTATTCACCGCGGCATGCTGATCCGCGATTACTAGCGATTCCGACTTCACGCAGTCGAGTTGCAGACTGCGATCCGGACTACGATCGGCTTTCTGAGATTGGCTCCCCCTCGCGGGTTGGCAACCCTCTGGACCGACCATTGTATGACGTGTGAAGCCCTACCCATAAGGGCCATGAGGACTTGACGTCATCCCCACCTTCCTCCGGTTTGTCACCGGCAGTCTCATTAAAGTGCCCAACCAAATGATGGCAATTAATGACAAGGGTTGCGCTCGTTGCGGGACTTAACCCAACATCTCACGACACGAGCTGACGACAGCCATGCAGCACCTGTGTTCAGGTTCTCTTGCGAGCACTCCCAAATCTCTCCAGGATTCCTGACATGTCAAGGGTAGGTAAGGTTTTTCGCGTTGCATCGAATTAATCCACATCATCCACCGCTTGTGCGGGTCCCCGTCAATTCCTTTGAGTTTTAGCCTTGCGGCCGTACTCCCCAGGCGGTCAACTTCACGCGTTAGCTACGGCACTAAAAGGTTTAACCCTCCCAACACCTAGTTGACATCGTTTAGGGCGTGGACTACCAGGGTATCTAATCCTGTTTGCTCCCCACGCTTTCGTGCATGAGCGTCAGTATTGGCCCAGGGGGCTGCCTTCGCCATCGGTGTTCCTCCACATCTCTACGCATTTCACTGCTACACGTGGAATTCCACCCCCCTCTGCCAAACTCCAGTCTTGCAGTCTCAAATGCAGTTCCCAGGTTGAGCCCGGGGATTTCACATCTGACTTACAAAACCGCCTGCGCACGCTTTACGCCCAGTAATTCCGATTAACGCTCGCACCCTACGTATTACCGCGGCTGCTGGCACGTAGTTAGCCGGTGCTTCTTATTCGGGTACCGTCATCTACTCAGGGTATTAACCCAAGCAATTTCTTCCCCGCCGAAAGAGCTTTACAACCCGAAGGCCTTCTTCACTCACGCGGCATGGCTGGATCAGGCTTCCGCCCATTGTCCAAAATTCCCCACTGCTGCCTCCCGTAGGAGTCTGGGCCGTGTCTCAGTCCCAGTGTGGCGGATCATCCTCTCAGACCCGCTACGGATCGTCGCCTTGGTAGGCCTTTACCCCACCAACTAGCTAATCCGACATCGGCCGCTCCCAGAGCGCAAGGTCTTGCGATCCCCTGCTTTCCTGCTCACAGAATATGCGGTATTAGCGTAACTTTCGCTACGTTATCCCCCACTCCAAGGTACGTTCCGATGTATTACTCACCCGTCCGCCACTCGCCATCAGGTGCAAGCACCCATGCTGCCGTTCGACTTGCATGTGTAAGGCATGCCGCCAGCGTTTAATCTGAGCCAGGATCAAACTCTTCAGTTCAAATCCTAAAACCCTCGCTCGACGTTACTCCTGTCAACCCGGATTCCTCCAGATCAACAAGCTTACTTCCGTGCGAGTTACTCCATCTCTTAACAGCCCACTCGCGCAGACCGTCCCAGATCAAGAACCCACACCTATCGGTTGTCTCATTTTTAAAGAGCTGGCAGCGCGGCCGCCTGGCCGAATTGCCGTGCTGCCTGAGCAGCGAGAGGGGCGCATTATACAGACGTTCCCGGCAGCGTCAACACTTGTTTGGTGAAAGCTGCAAAAACCACCTGATGCTGCCGGGCGCACCCCGAAAGACCGCGCCCACCCTCCGCCGCTACGCCATAACAACTTGATTTTACTAAGTTTTTCTGGCGTGTCCTGCAGCGAAGGTGCGAATTATACAGGCTGAAAAACGGGCGTCAACCCTCTGGCGAAACAATTCCGAAATAATTGGCCGCGGAGCAAGCAGGCGCCAGCCGCGCAGGGTTCAGACAATGCGCACGCGCGCGAACTTGCGCTTGCCGACCTGCAGCACGACGCTGCCCGGCCCACTCGTCAGGAGCAGCTGCCTGTCGTCGACCCGGCAGCCGTCGATCTTGACGCCACCCTGGTCGATCATGCGCAAGGCTTCCGAGGTGCTGGCGGTCAGACCCGCCTGCTTGAGAACCTGCGCGATGCCCAGCGACCGCCCGACGCCGGGCAGTTGCAGCTCCGGAATGTCGTCGGGGATCGCTCCCTGCCGGAAGCGTGCGTCGAAGTCAGCCAGCGCCAGGGTGGCGGCCTGACCGCCATGAAAACGTTCGACGATTTCCTGTGCCAGCACAACCTTGACGTCACGCGGGTTGCGCCCGCCGGCCACGTCCTGTCTGAATCCCTCGATGGCGTCGCCGCTGCGAAAGGACAACAGCTCGAAATAGCGCCACATCAGTTCGTCGGAAATCGACATCAACTTGCCGAACATCTCGCCTGGCGGCTCGCTGATTCCGACGTAGTTGCCCAGTGACTTGGACATCTTGTTCACGCCATCGAGGCCTTCGAGGAGCGGCATGGTCAGAATGCACTGTGGCGCCTGCCCGAAATGCTTCTGCAGTTCGCGGCCGACGAGCAGGTTGAATTTCTGGTCGGTACCACCGAGTTCGACATCGGCCTTCATCGCTACGGAGTCATAACCCTGGCACAGAGGGTAGAGGAGTTCGTGGATGGCAATCGGCTGGCCACTGCGGTAGCGCTTGGCGAAATCGTCGCGCTCGAGCATCCTCGCCACCGTGTGCAGCGCAGCCAGGCGAATCATTCCGGACGCGCCAAAAGGTTCGAACCAGGTGGAGTTGAAGCAGATCTCGGTCCTTCCGGGATCGAGAATCTTGAACACCTGCTCCTGGTAGGTTCTTGCATTTTCGAGGATCTGTTCGCCTGACAGCGGCGGGCGGGTGATGTTCTTGCCCGTCGGATCACCGATCATGCCCGTGAAATCGCCAATCAGGAACATCACGTGGTGTCCGAGATCCTGGAAATGCCGGAGCTTGTTGATCAGCACGGTATGCCCGAGGTGGAGGTCCGGGGCGGTGGGATCAAATCCGGCCTTGATCCGCAATGGCCGGCCACTTTTCAGTTTCTCGATCAGTTCGGCTTCAATAAGTAATTCTTCGGCCCCACGCTTGATCTGCCTGAGGTCCTGTTCAACTGCGCGCATGCAAACCTCTTTGGTTTCCGCCCATAGGGCTTCTGGCGAGAAGGGTTTTTTGCTAGACTACGGCGGTTTATCGCCGCCAGCCAATGGATATGAGGAGAGCCGGATTCTAACGCATTCATCCCCGACGATCGACCGCTTGCGCCGTCACCGCTGGGCGGCCACCGCCCTGGGTGCTGCCTCGCTGCTTGGAATGGTCGCCGCATTCGCTGTGGCGCCAACCACCGACCGCCCTGACGTCGCACTGACGACAGTCATCGAAAAACTGCCACCGCCAGCCACCACCCTCCTCGAAGCCGGCAGCAACATCTATCTGCGCGAAGAGCGGGTCCGCCGCAGCGATACCGTCGCCAGCCTGATGAACCGCCTGGGCATATACGACGGCGAAGCAATGCGGTTCATTCGCAGCAACCGCCAGACGCGGGAAATGGCCAGGCGGCTGCGCCCGGGCAACACCCTCAGCGCCAAGGTGGGCGCGTGGGGAGAACTGCACGCGCTCTATGTCGAACGTCCAGGCAAGGATGCGATAATGGTCGTCGAGCGCAGCGGCAGCGGCTTCGTGGCGCATGAGCAGGCAATGCAGCTGGAAAAGCGCACGGTCATCAAGTCTGGCGAAATTCGGCAGTCGCTTTTTGCCGCCACTGACGACGCAGACATTCCCGACGCCATCGCCATGCAGATGGTGGCCATCTTCGGCAGCGAAGTCGATTTCCATCGCGACCTGCGCAAAGGCGACCGCTTCTCGCTGGTCTACGAGGCCCTGACCTATCACGGCCAGACGGTGCGCAGCGGCCGCCTCCTGGCCGCGGAGCTGGTCAACGACGGGAACGTGTTGCAGGCTTACTGGTTTGCACCGGAAGAAGGCGAAGGTGATTACTGCGCAGCCGACGGCAGCAGTCTTCGCAAGGCGTTTCTGCGCTCACCGGTCGAGTTTTCCCGCGTCACCTCAGGCTTTTCCGGGGCACGCTATCATCCGATATTGCGTAGATGGCGGGCTCACAAGGGAGTGGACTACGCGGCGCCACGCGGTGCCGGGGTTCTCGCCGTCGCCGATGGCGTTGTCGCGACAGCCGGGCGCCAGAATGGCTACGGGAATCTGATCGTCATTCAACATCAGGGCACCTATTCGACCGCCTATGGTCACCTCAAGGGCTTTGCCAAGGGGATTCGCAAAGGCGCACGCGTCCGCCAGGGCGAAACCATTGGCTACGTGGGACAAAGTGGACTGGCGACCGGACCGCACCTGCACTACGAGTTCCGGGTCAAGAACAAGCCGGTCAACCCGCTGACCATCGCCTTGCCGATTGCAAGGCCACTCGACGGCCGGCGACTGGCCCAATTCAAGGCGTCCAGCCAGACGCTGCGAAAACAGCTGACGATGGCCAGCAAAGTGACCCTCGCGGCGATCGACTGAGCGCACCGGCACGGCTGCGCGCCCGCCGCAACAACAGCCGCACCGCGAAAAAAAGCCGTCCCTGCAAAGGGGACGGCTCATCTGAGGCCCTGCGGCCCGTGCTGTCAATGCTCAGGGACGCGGATTCCCGGTAAGTTTCTCGTACTTTACCCACAGTTGGTCCTCGTCTTCCTGGTTGCCGGGATCCTTGGGGATGCAATCGACCGGACACACCTCGACACACTGAGGCGTATCGTAGTGCCCAACGCATTCGGTGCACTTGTTGGGATCTATCTCGTAGATCTCCTCCCCCTGAGTGATGGCCTCATTCGGGCACTCGGGCTCGCACACGTCGCAGTTGATGCATTCGTCGGTAATGATCAGAGACATTCTTGCTGTTCCTTCAAATCGTTGAAATTTCTCGTACTCGCTTGGCCAGGCGCTCGCAGATTGCCGGCTGTACGAACTTGCTCACGTCACCACCGAGCATGGCGACTTCCCGCACCATCGTCGCCGAAATGAACATGTACTGCTCGCCCGGCGTCAGGAATAGTGTTTCGACCTCGGGGAACAGGTTTCTGTTCATCCCGGCCATCTGAAATTCGTAGTCAAAATCGGACACCGCGCGCAGACCGCGGATGATCACCTTGGCGCCCTTGTCGTGCAGAAAATCCATCAGCAGGCCGTCAAACCCGCAGACTTCCGCGTTCGGGTAGGGCATCAGCAGTTCCTGCGCCATCTCGACCCGTTCGGCAAGCGAGAAGAAGGGCCTCTTCGGTTGACTCTCTGCGATTCCGACGATCACGTGATCGAAGAGACAGCTTGCACGCCGAACGAGATCCTCGTGACCCCGGGTCATCGGATCGAAAGTCCCTGCATAGATTGCCATCCGCCTATTCAGCGCCATCCGCATCCCCTCGCCGCATCAAGTGATAGAAGACCTTGCCCGCGCGCCCCTGTCGCGCCGTGCGCCAGTCGCCGCAGGCCTGAAGAGCCCTTTCCGCCTCCACATAGAGCACGCCGTCAGCAGCCAGAATGGCCGGCAGATCCGGTTCCAGGCGCTCTATCCAGCCCTGATTGAACGGTGGGTCAAGAAACAGCACATCGAAGCGATAGCCAGTGGAAGTGGCGAATCTTACCGCATCCGAACGCACAATCTCCAGGCGCTGGCCTGCCCCCAGCATTCTCGCATTGAGCGCAAGCGCCGCGAGAACGCTGGGCGAGTTATCGACCATCACGACTCTGGACGCACCCCGCGAGGCGGCCTCGAAGCCGAGCGCACCGCTGCCGGCGAACAGATCCAGGCAGGAAAGGCCGCTCAGATCGTTGCCGAGCCAGTTGAAGAGGGTCTCCCGCACGCGATCCGGCGTCGGCCGCAAACCCGGCGAATCCGGAAAGCGCAGCAGGCGCCGCCGCCATTCCCCGGCAATGATCCGCACGCTGTTCACAAGACTACTCCCCGGCGACAATCACGGTCACCAGATGCTCGGGACTCACCCGGCGCGCAAAAGCTGCCTTGATATCGTCAAGCGTCACCTTTTCGACGTTCTCCGGATAGCGATCAAGATAATCGAGTGGCAGTTGATAAAAGCCGATCAACGCGACACTGCCGAGAATCTTGCTGTTGCTGTCCAGGCGTAGCGGGAAGCTGCCGATCAGATTCTGTTTTGCGGCCAGCAACTCCTCCTCCGTCGGCCCTTGCGCCAGAAAGCGGCCGAGTACCTCGCGAGTCACTTCGAGCGCTTCCTGCGCCTGCGCCTTCTTGGTCTGCAAACCAATCCGGAACGGACCCATTTGCGCCAGCGGCTGGAAGTAGCTGTACACGCTGTACGCCAGACCACGCTGGTCGCGCACCGCCTTCACCAGGCGCGAAACAAAGCCGCCACCGCCAAGGGAATAGTTGCCGACGAGCAACGGGAAGAAATCGGGATCGCCGCGCCTGAGTGCTGGCAGGCCCAGCAACAGGTGCGCCTGCGCCGCCGGGTGGGCGATTCTCTCTTCGCTGGCCGGCGGCAGTTGCGGGACGGGAATCGCCGCCATGCCGGGCGCCGCAGGCAGAGCCGCGGTCAGTTCCTCGGCCACTGCCTCGGCCTCGGCGCGTGACAGATCACCGACAATGGCCAGCGTCGCCCTCGGCGCGGTGTAGGTTTGGCCGTGAAAGGCGACGACATCGGCCCGTTCGAGCGCGGCCACTGATTCCGGCGTCGCCTGCCGGCCGTAGGGGTGCGAGCCGTACATCGCCGACCAGAGAGATCTGCTGCCGAGCGTCGCTGGCTTCGTCAGCGATTCCTTCAACGCGGCCAGAGCACGCGCCTTTTCGCGTGCGAAGACGTCCGCAGGAAACTGCGGCGTGGCCAGAATGGCGCGCAGCATGTCGAGCGCCGGACGACGCTTGTCGGCCATCGACAGCGTGCGCAGCACGACCGACGCCCGATCCTGGTCGACGCCACCCGACAGCCGGGCGCCAACATCGGCCAGCCTGCTGGCAATCTGCGTCTCGTCCATCCCTGCCACGCCCAGTTCGACGAGTTTCCGCGTCAAGGAAGCGACGCCGGCTCGCCCATCGGGTTCGCGGGCCGTGCCCGCCGCGAAATCGACCTGGATGTCGAGAATCGGCAGCGCGCGGGTCTCCACGAAGTTCACCCGCGCACCCGCTGTCGTCTGCCAGTGCTCGACCCTGGGGCCGGCGGTCGCCACCTGTGTCGCCAGCGGAACAAGGAGCAGAATCCAAAGCTTGCAGCAAGTCATCGAAAGAAACCCATCAGTGGGCCGTGGTAGACAGCGCGCGAGCCGCCTGTGGCAGGGGCTGCGGGTCGAGTTCGGCGACGGTCAGGCGCTCATCCCGAAAGTACTTGCTGGCGACAGCCTGAACCTGCCCAACGGTAACCTCCTGCAGCTTTTCGATCAGGCGCTGGTTCTGCGTATGGGAAATCCCGACAGCCTCCAGCTGACCAATCTCCATCGCCTGCGCGAACATCGAATCAAGCTTGTAGATCTGGCCGGCGATCAGTTGCGCCTTGGCCCGCGCCAGTTCGTCTACGGCGACGCCATGCTGCTGCACGGCATCGATCTCGGCACGCAGCCCGGCTTCGAGTTCGGCGCGCGTCTTCCCTGCGCTGGGAGAACCGTGCAGGTAGAAGATTCCCGGACCGCGTGCCGTCGGATCGTAGCTGGCGTCCGCCTCGACGGCCAGTCGCTGCGCACGCACCAGATGCTTCGAAAAGCGCGCGGCGTCATGGCCGGCGAGAACCGCTGCCAGCATTTGCAGCGCAAAGGGATCGATGTCCTGCTCGACGTCACGGATCACCGGCACCTTGTAGGCCATCATCACCACCGGCAGTTCCGCAGGCGCCTTGACGGTCAGGCGACGAACGCCGACCTGCGGCGGCTCCTGTTGGGGTTTTCTGGCCGGCAGTTGACGCGCCTGCAGCGGACCGTAGTGCTCTTCGGCCAGCGCGAATGCCTGCTGGTGATCGATGTCGCCGACGACGACCACATAGGCGTTGTTGGGCGCGTACCAGCTGTCGTACCAGTGGCGCGCGTCCTCGGGGGCCAGATTCTCGAGGTCATTCATCCAGCCGATGACCGGCACCCGATACGGGTGCGTCTGAAAAGCCGTCGCGGTCAGCTGCTCGAAAAGCAGCGATCGTGGCTGATCTTCGGTACGCAGCCGCCGTTCCTCCATGACCACTCTGACCTCCTGGGCGAATTCTCCGGGGTCCAGGGTGAGATGGCGCATGCGGTCGGCTTCCAGCTGCATCATCTCGGCCAGCTTCTGCTTGGGCACCTGCTGGAAATAGGCCGTGTAGTCGCGGCTGGTAAAGGCATTGTCGCGGCCTCCGGCGGCCGCGACGCGGCGGCTGAATTCTCCGGGACCGGCGCCTGGCGTACCCTTGAACATCATGTGCTCGAGCACATGTGCGATGCCCGTTCTGCCGTTGGTTTCGTCCATGCTGCCGGCGCGGTACCAGACCATGTGCGCGACGGTCGGCGCCCGCCGATCTTCCCTGACGATGATCCGCAGGCCATTCGGCAACTGCTTCTCGAAGGTCTCGGCGAGCGCCGGCAGGGATGTGATCAGGGCCAGCAACAGAGCAATCAGTCTCACCTGACGCATGGGCATGAACCGCTTCTGATAGAATTTCGTGGTGTCGGGCGACAGCGTCGGCATCTTACCATCGCCCAAGCCCCCGACCGCCTTTGAGACACGGAAGCACAATGTTTGGTTTCTCCAAGAACTCCCCCGAGAAAGCGCCTGCCAGCGAAGCGCCGACCCTTGCCGAAGCGACGAACACCGCGGCGCCAGCCTCCTGGCGGCATCGACTGAAGAGCGGCCTGTCACGAACGCGTGCGCAGCTTGGCGGCAAGGTGAAGTTCATCTTCTCGCGCGGCAAGGTCGACGACGAACTGCTCGAAGAACTGGAAGCCGTGCTGTTGACCAGCGACGTCGGACTGGATGCCACCCGGCACCTGCTCAACCAGTTGAAGGCGCGTGCCAAACGCGACAAGCTGGCCACGCCGGAAGCCATCCAGAAAGCGCTGTCGGATGCCATGTACGAGCTGTTGCAGCCGCTCGAGGAAGCACTCGATCCCGCCTCGCACCGACCCTTCATCATCATGATTGCCGGCGTCAACGGTGCGGGCAAGACGACCTCCATCGGCAAACTGGCCAAGCACTTCCAGGCGCAGGGGCTGTCGGTGCTGCTGGCCGCTGGCGACACCTTCCGCGCTGCAGCGCGGGAACAACTGCAGACCTGGGGTGAGCGCAACAACGTCACGGTCATTGCCCAGCAGTCGGGCGACTCGGCGGCGGTGATTTTCGACGCCATCGCCGCAGCCAAGGCGCGCGGCATCGACATCGTCCTGGCCGACACCGCCGGTCGCCTGCCGACCCAGCTGCATCTGATGGATGAAATCGCCAAGGTGCGACGAGTCATCCAGAAAGCCGACCCTTCCGGACCACACGAGACCTTGCTGGTACTCGACGCCACTTTCGGCCAGAACACCCTGCAGCAGGTCATCGCTTTCGACAAGGCGATCAAGGTCAGCGGCCTGGTGTTGACCAAGCTCGACGGTACCGCAAAAGGGGGAGTCGTCGCCGCGATCGCACGCCAGTGCCCGAAACCCGTCCGCTTCATCGGCGTCGGCGAAGGCATCGACGACCTGCGACCCTTCCATGCCCGTGACTTTGTCGATGCGCTGTTCGAGTGATTACTGCCAACGCCGTCACCAAACGCTACCCGCAAGGCCATGAAGCGCTCAAGAATGTGAGCTTCGAGATCACTGCCGGGGAAATGGTCTTCCTGACCGGCCACTCGGGCGCCGGCAAATCGACGCTGTTCAAGCTGCTGGCGGCGATCGAGCGCCCGACCACGGGCAGCATCGTGATCAACGGCCAGAATCTCGCTGCCCTGCGCAGGAAGGCCATCCCTTACCTGCGACGCAAGCTGGGCCTCATTTTTCAGGACCAGAAGCTGCTATTCGACCGCTCGGTTCTCGACAACGTCCTCCTGCCGCTGTCGATCGTCGGCCATCCGCCCAAGGATGCGCCGCGCCGGGCGCAGGCTGCACTCGCCAAGGTCGGCCTGCACAACCGGGACCGGGCGTTTCCGATCACCCTCTCCGGCGGCGAGCAGCAGCGACTGGCAATTGCTCGCGCGGTGGTCAACCGCCCGGCAATCATCCTCGCCGACGAACCGACGGCCAACCTCGATGCCGCATCGGCGGTCGAAATCCTCGACATCTTTCACGCCTTCCAACAGGTCGGGGTAACCGTGGTCATCGCTACCCACGACCCGCTGATCATGGCCAGGCTGAATCCACGCGTCCTCCGCCTCGATCAGGGCGAAATGAACGAAATGACATGGGGTCAGTTCGCGGCCGGTCTCGCGCCATGACGACCTGGCTCATTCAGCATCTGACCGCCTTGCGTGATGCGCTGCGTCGCCTGGCCGGTGCGCCGCTGAATACCCTGCTCTCGCTAGTGGTGATCGGCGTCGCGCTGACTCTGCCGACGGCCGGCTGGCTGGCCATCGAGAACCTTCGTGCGGTCACCGGCGACACGCCCGGTGTTCAGCAGATCAGCATCTTCCTGAGCGTCGATGCCAGTCAGGGCGAGGTCACCGAGATCGCTTCGCGACTGCAGGAAACGAACCCTGGAAGCTGGCGCTTCGTGGCACGCGACGAAGCGCTCAAGCGCTTGCAGCAATCCGAAGGGATGGCGGAAATCGTCGGCAGCCTGCCGAAAAACCCCCTGCCCGACGCCTTTGTCGTCACCCCGACGGATTCGCAGCCCGCGTCCCTCGAACGCCTGGCGCAGACCTTTGCCGGCTGGCCAAAGGTGGCGCACGTTCAGCTCGATTCCGCCTGGGTAAAACGGCTCGACGCCCTGCTCCGTCTTGGCAGGCTGATCGTCATGCTGCTGGCCGTGCTTTTTGCCGGTGCGCTGGTGGCCATTACCTTCAACACCATTCGCCTGCAGATCCTTGCGCGGGCGGCCGAGATCGAGGTGGCGAAACTGATCGGCGCGACGAATACCTACATCCAGCGGCCGCTGCACTACTTCGGAATGCTGCAAGGTGCTCTTGGCGGCCTGTGCGCCGCACTGCTGGTCACCACCGGCAGCCATCTCCTGAGCGCGCCGGTCGCCGAACTGGCGCGGCTCTATGGTGGCACTTTCACGCTGCAGGGACTGTCGACGATCGATATCGCTGCCCTGGCGGCGGTCGGCGGCGGGCTCGGCTGGCTGGGGGCGAAGATCTCGGCGCTGATTCACCTGCGGCGCATCAGCTAGCCGCGCCCTGGCGACAGCGCGCAGGAAGCCGGGGGGAGGCTCACCTACCCGAACAAGACGCAGGCCCAGATGGCGAGCACGTTGAGCAAGGCCAGCAGCACAGCCGCACTGCCAATGTCCTTGGCACGCTTCGCCAGGGGATGGCTGTCGAGGGAAATGCGGTCTACGGTTGCCTCGATGGCAGAGTTGAGCAGTTCCACGATCAGCACCAGCAACACGCTGCCGACCATCAGGGCGAGCCCGACTCCGTGCGGCGCAAGAAAGATCGCCAGCGGTATCAGCAGCGTGGCGAGCAGCACTTCCTGGCGAAAAGCGTCTTCGGCCAGATAGGCGGCGCGCAGCCCGGCCAGCGAATAGTGGAAAGCATTCCACACTCGCCGCAGACCGGTCTGCCCCTTGAAGGGGCTTTCGTCCGACACGCGACTCTCCTTGTCTTTGGTCGATGGCCGGCAAGTATAACTGCCAGGCCAGAGAGGGCGGCGGGCAATGCGGCATAGCCGCAGCGCCGAGCTGTCATCTCGCACAGCGCTTCGCTAAAATGCCGGCTCTCCAGCAACGATGAGGCCGCGCTCGGCGATGATCCAGGATGAACTGAAACGAAATGTCGCGCGCGCGGCTATCGCCCATATTGTCGCAGGCGAGATCGTCGGCGTCGGGACCGGCTCGACGGCCAACTTCTTCATCGATGAACTGGCGGCAATCAGACATCTCATCCGCGGGGCGGTAGCGAGTTCCGAAGGAACCAGACGACGACTCGAAGGACACGGCATTGCCGTTCTCGATCTCAACGAAGTGGAGCGGATCCCGGTGTACGTGGACGGCGCCGACGAGATCAACGCCGCGCTGCAGATGATCAAGGGTGGTGGCGGTGCGCTGACCCGCGAAAAGATCGTCGCCGCGGTGTCCGGGAAATTCGTCTGCATCGCTGACGGCAGCAAGCTGGTGCCGACGCTCGGACACTTCCCGCTACCGGTTGAAGTCATTCCGATGGCCCTCGGCCACGTCCGCCGCGAGCTGACGGCGATCGGCGGACGGCCAGAACTGCGCGGGGATTTTGTCACCGACAACGGCAACCTGATCGTCGACGTCCGGGGACTCGAGATCACCGACGCGATCGCACTGGAAACACGGCTCAACCAGATCGTCGGGGTGGTGACCAACGGCCTCTTCGCCCATCGGCCCGCGGATGTCTGCCTGCTCGGAACGGCGGACGGCGTGCAGACCCTGACTGCAAAGTGACCAATCCACCCACCTGACTCGCGGCAGGCACTGGCCAACGCGATGCCGACCAGCGGTTATCACTGCCGCATCGAGGCACCGCGGTCAGCCTACGCCGTATCCGCCGTGCCTCGAAATGACGCTGGCGGCGCGCCACGGTCGGATGTCGACTACGGCCTGGGTGGCACGTAGCCCTGCACCGCATCTGCACCGCTACCGAAGAAGTGCCTCTCCAACTGCTCGGCCAGATACTTGCGATGTGCCGCATCGGCAAGGTTCAGACGATTCTCGTTGATGATCATGGTCTGCATGCGCACCCATTGCTGCCATCCTTCCTTGGACACCGATTCATAAATCCGCTTGCCCAACTCGCCCGGATAGGGCGGAAAATCCAGGCCTTCAGCCTCACGACCCAGCTTGATGCAGTTAACCATTCTTGTCATGCAACTCACTCCTAGAGCACTCTGCGGCGTTCCCGCAGAGTGAGACATTGTCCGCCCCCCTGGCCTGCTGGCCAGAAAGGAGCAACCGAAAAAAACCTAAAGATCCTTGATCAGCACCTTGGAACGACGCTGCAGGTTATAGACCAGCCGCTTCTCGGCCGGCAACTGATCAATCGTACGCACGCGATACCCGCGCTCCTTGAACCACTGCGAGGTCACTGTCGTGAGCACGAACAGGCGCTTGACGCCATCGGCACGCGCGCGGGCCTCGATGCGCTTCATCAGCAGGGCACCGTATCCCCAGCGACGGTAATGCGGATGTACAGCCACGCAAGCCAGTTCGGCCTCCTCTCCACCATAGGGATAGAGCGCGGCGCAGGCAACGATCACCCGATCGTGCTCAACGACCGAAAAACGCGATATCTCACGTTCCAGCAACTCGCGTGAACGGCGTACCAGCGAGCCGTCTTCCTCGAGCGGTTCGATCAGCGCCACCAGGCCACCGATGTCGTCGGGTCGTGCGTCGCGCAGTTGCTCGAGCGATTCGCGGCTGATCACCGTGCCCACGCCATCACGGGTAAATAATTCACGCAGCAGCGTGCCGTCCTCGTCGTAGCCGATCAGATGCACCCGGCCGACGCCCGCCCTGCCGGCACGCACCGCGCAAGGAAGATAGCGCTTGAGGTCGCTCGACAGCCAGTCGCCGAGGCTGAAAAGACGCTCGGCCGCGTCCACTGTCAATTCATCGAGCAGCGCCCCGTCAATGTCGGTGGCACCGGGGCTGTCGGTCAGAAAGATGAGCTTGTCCACCGGCAAGGCGGTGGCGACGGCCTCGGCCACCTGTTCCATGGCCAGGTTGAAGATCTCTCCGGTCGGACTCGAGCCGAGGCATGACAACAGAACGATGTTGCCCAGGCCCAGCTGCGCGCGAATCCCGTCACCATCAACCTTGCGCACCTGGCCCGAATACTGCAGGTCAACGCCATCGACCACCCCGACCGGCCGCGCGGTGACGAAGTTGCCACCGACCACCCTGATCGTGCTGTTGGCCATCGGCGTATCCGCGAGGCCCTGCGAGAGCAGGGCCTCGATCCTCACGTAGATACTGCCCACCGCGTCGATCGCGCAGTCGAGGGCGCTGGCATCGGTGACCCGATAGTTTCCGTGATAGACCGACTCCAGCCCTTTTTGCCGCAACAGGTCCTCGATCTGTGGCCGGGCGCCGTGTACCAGAACGAGGCGCACGCCGAGCGCCGCCAGGAGGTTGACGTCGTAGGCCAGGGTACGCGCCAGCGTCCCGGCAATTGCCTTGCCGCCAAAAGCGATCAGAAAGGTCTTGCCGCGAAACAGATTGACGTACGGCGCGACCGAACGGAACCAGGCAACGAAGTGGGCAGAGCTGCAGTCGTCGGACATGTTACATCGCGGGTTCGGCCTTTTCGGAGGCCTGATCGTCCCTGGCCTCCTTCGGCGCCTTGGCCTCCCTGGCCTCCTTCGGCGCCTTGGCCTCCTTGGCCTCCTTGGCCTCCTTGGCCTCCTTGGCCTCCTTGGCCTCCTTGGACTTCGACTCCTTGGAAGCCTTCGGCTCCTTCATCGGCTCGACATCCAACTCCTTCTCGACACGTTCGCAGATGGTGCGGATGATCTTGACGCGCGCAAAATACTTGTCGTTGGCCTCGACGACCGTCCACGGCGCGGTTCCCGAACTGGTGCGGTCGATCATGTCGCAAACGGCCTCATGGTACTGCCCGGCTTTCTCGCGATTGCGCCAGTCTTCCTCGGTGATCTTGAAGCGCTTGTGCTCGACCTCCGCGCGCCCCTCGAAACGGCTGAGTTGCTCCTCATCGCTGATCTGCAGCCAGAACTTGATGACGATTCCACCGGCATGCCAAATGTCGTGTTCGAAATCATTGATTTCGGCATAGGCCCTCGACCAGTCGGCTTCGCTGCAGAAGCCTTCGACCCGCTCGACGAGCACCCGGCCGTACCAGGTGCGGTCGAAAATGGTTACCCGGCCGAGGCGCGGCATATGCCGCCAGAAACGCCACAGGTAGGGATGGGCGAGTTCCTCCTCGGTCGGTGCGGCAACCGGGATGATCCGGTACTGGCGGGCGTCCATCGCCGACATCACCCGGCGAATGGCACCTCCCTTGCCGGCGGCATCCGAGCCCTCGAAAGCGAGGATCAATGCGCGCTTGCTGAATGCCGGGTGACGCATCAGCTCCGCCAGGCGCCCCTGCCATTTGGCAAGCTCGGTCGAATAGACATTCTTTGGCAGACTCTGCGACAGGTCAAGCGCACTGAGCACGTCCAGACTGTCGATGCGCGGCGTAAGCGGCGGAGCCACTGGCGCACTCTGCTCGCGCTTGTCAGCCAGGCGCTTCTGAATCGCTTCGAGTACGGTCTTGCCGACGGTCAGGGAGCGGTAACGGTCGTCCGTACCCTCGACGATGATCCATGGCGCGCCCGGAGTGCTCGTCGTACGCAACAGGTGTCCGGCGACTTCCTGCAACTTGTCGTAGGTCTTCAGGCGATCCCAGCTGGCCTTGGTCACCCGCCACTTGGTCAGGGGATTGGCTTCGATCGACTTCAGACGCTCCTGCTGCGCGTTCTTCGAGAGGTGTATCCAGAACTTGAGGATCAGGGCACCCTCGTTGACCAGCATCGCTTCGAAACGATTGAGCCGGTCCATCTTCTGGTCGAAGTCGGCACGCGAAATTTCGTTGGCGATGCGCTCGGCGATCGGGTGCGAATACCAGGAGCCGGCAAAGATCCCGACGCGGCCGTTGCGCGGCAGCGCCCGCCAGTAGCGCCACATCGACGGACGCGCCTTTTCTTCGGCGGTCGGCGCGTAGAAGGCATGGGTCGACAGGTAGCGCGGATCCATCCACTCGTAGAGCGCGTTGATCGTCTCGCCCTTGCCCGACCCATCGACGCCGCTGATCAGGATGATTACCGGAAAGCTGCCATTGTCGCGCAACAGCCCCTGTGCTTCGAGCAGGGCCGCGCGCAGCGCGGGCACCTCCTCGCGATACGTCGCCTTGTCGATCTTGTGTCCCAGCTCGGCCGATTCAAACATCAGTCACCTCCTCCTTCAAGTCACCCCACAAAAACTGGATTGCCGCAAGCGCCGCCAAGCCAGCCGTCTCGGTGCGCAGAATACGCGGTCCGAGCCGTAGTGACAAAAAACCGCAGCGCGACGCCAGTTGCATCTCCTCCGGCGCCAGCCCTCCCTCGGCGCCAATCAACAGTTCAACATGCGCGCCGGCGACCGGCGCTGGCAGCGTCGCCAGAGAGCATCGAGCCGCTGGCGCGAGCATCAGGCGCACGGCGCCCGGCTGCGGCGCTCGCGACAGCCATTCCTCAAGGCTCTCGGGTGCGGCGACTTCCGGGAGACGGTTTCGTCCGCACTGTTCGCAGGCAGCCGTTACGACACCGCGCCAGTGCTCGAGCCGACGCTGGGCACGCTCATCGGCAAGGCGCACGACACTGCGCCGTGAAATTACGGGCACGATCCGGTCAACGCCAAGTTCAACGGCCTTCTGAACCGTCAGGTCCATCTTTTCACCCGCCTGCAGGGCCTGCACAAGGGTGATCGAAAGCGTCGATTCGCGCTCGACGGCCAGCCAGTGGCGCACCTCGACGCTGACGCGCGCGCGCTCTACCGCGGTGATTCGGGCCGAATATTCGCCGCCAGCGCCGTTGAACAGGGTCAGGCCATCGCCGCTTCGCAGACGCAAAACCCTGGTCGCATGATGCGCGACACGTTCCGGCAAAGCGGTGCGTTCGCCAACCGCGAGCGGCATGGGGCAATGAAAACGGGGATCATTCACCATGGTATTATAAAAGCTGGCTAAGTGAATGTTCGTTCTTTGGAGGCGGCTTCGTCATGGCGCTCAGTACACCGGTGTGTGACTTCGGCTGGCAAGCCGTAGACTTCGAACTTGAAGACACCAGGAGATCACTGCACACCCCGGCCTCGCTGCGCGGCCCGAACGGCCTGCTCTTGATGTTCATCTGCAACCACTGCCCCTACGTCAAGGCGATCATCGATCGCCTTGTCCGCGACGCTCGCGAGGTGCAGGACATGGGCATCGGCGTCGCCGCGATAATGAGCAACGACGCGACTGAATACCCCGAGGATTCCTTTGAAAACATGCAACAACTGGCGAGCCGGCTCGCTTTTTCGTTCCCCTATCTTTACGATGCCACGCAGAACGTCGCGCGCCGCTACGGTGCCATCTGCACGCCGGACTTTTTCGGCTTCAACAGCCAGCTCGAACTGCAGTACCGCGGACGTCTCGACGCCAGTGGGCGCATGCCGGCGGCAGCCAACTCGCGACGCGAGCTGCTGGAAGCAATGCGCATGGTTGCCGAGACTGGACAGGGTCCGCGCGAGCAGGCTGCCAGCATCGGTTGCTCGATCAAATGGCGCGCGTAACTGCCGATGATCGCTTTCGATAGCGCGGCCGGACAGGCGACCGCAGACAGCGAACTGAAGCGCATGCTCGACGCGGTCGTGGCACTGGTTCGCGAGGTGGCGCAGCGCGAGATCATGCCGCGCTTCCTGCGCGTCATTCATGATCAGCGCAAGGACGACGGGTCGCTGTGCTCGGCGGCCGACCTGGCGGCAGAACACTTCCTGCATGGTCGACTGCAGGAGATCCGCCACTGTCCGGTCATCGGTGAAGAAATGACGCGCGCGGCACAGCGCGCGGCCTGGCACAGCGGCAGCACGGATGACGATGGGCTGTGGTGCATCGACCCGATCGACGGCACCACCAATTTCATCAACGGACTCCCCTTCTTTGCCGTTTCGATCGCCTGGATACGCGCGCGGCGAACACGGCTGGCAGTCACCTACAACCCGATCACGGACGAAATGTTCTATGCACGCGAAGGCAACGGCGCCTACCTCAACGGCCGCCGGCTGCCGCTGCGCGAGGTCACCGCCGACATCGGGCGCGCCGTCGGCGGGGTGGATTTCAAGCGCATTCCGAAGCTGCTCGCTGACCGCATCGCTGTCAGCCCGCCGTTCTACTCGCAGCGCAATTTCGGCAGCTCGACGCTCGACTGGTGCAACCTCGCCGCTGGCCGGCTGGACCTCTACCTGCACGGCGGCCAGAAGCTCTGGGATTATGCCGCCGGCAGCCTCATTCTGCGAGAAAGCGGGGGGCAGGTATGCACGCTGACCCACGATGACTACGACGCCGAGGATATCTGGCGCCGCTCGGTAATCGCCGCGCTGCATCCGGCAGTCTTCAAGGCGTGGCGTAACTGGGTGCGACAGAGAAATACACCGGCCGCGACTTCTGAACCCTTGCGGCGCGAGGTAAGAGCGGCGACTCACGACGCCGCCGGCAGCACGGAGACCGTGGGGACTGCCGGCAAGCGCTGACGGCCCTGCTCGCGGATCAGAGTTCGCCAGCTGTCCGCCAGCTGGCGGCCAGCGCACCGGCGATCTGAGCGGAGTCGAGCGATGCCGCCACCGCGCCCCGTTCGACGGCACAATTCAGACCGGCACGCTGCAGCCAATCCTCACTGTAGTAGGTATGCGCATAGCGCTGCCCGGCATCACAGAGGAGGGTCACCACCGAACCGATTTCGCCGCTCTCGCGCATCCGGTTCATGCACGCCAGCGCGGCGACAAGATTGGTGCCGGTCGAAGGGCCGACGCCGCGACCCAGGCGCGCAGACAGTTCGTGCATCGCGGCGACTGACCAGACATCCGGGACCTTGACCATGGCGTCGATCACCTCGGGAAGGAACGACGCTTCGACGCGCGGCCGACCAATTCCTTCGATGCGGGAGCTCTCGCGCAAACCAAGGTCCGCGTTGCCATTGCAGTAGTGCTCGAAGAACACCGAGTATTCGGCATCGGCCGCACAGACACGCGTTGCGCGCGCACGGTAGCGCACGTAGCGGCCGAGGGTCGCGACGGTGCCACCGGTACCGGCGCTGGAGATCAGCCAACTCGGTACGGGATGCTTTTCGAGCCGCATCTGCTCGAAAATCGACTCGGCGATGTTGTTGTTGGCACGCCAGTCCGTCGCCCGTTCGGCATAGGTGAACTGGTCCATGTAATGGCCGCCGAGCCCGTCGGCCAGCCGTTGCGATTCCGCATAGATGCTCATCGGGTCGTCGATGAGGTGGCAGCGGCCACCCTGGAACTCGATTGCCCTGATCTTCTCGGGGGAGGTCGAGGAGGGCATGACGGCGAGAAACGGCAAGCCCACCAGACGGGCAAAATAGGCTTCGGAAACGGCCGTCGAGCCACTCGACGCTTCGACGACGGTCATGCCCTCATGCAGCCAGCCGTTGCACAGCGCATAAAGAAACAAGGAACGCGCCAGACGGTGCTTGAGGCTGCCCGTCGGGTGACTCGACTCATCCTTGAGATAGAGATCGATGCCCGGAAATCCCGCCAGCTGTAAAGGGATCAGATGCGTGTCGCTGGAGCGCTGAAAGTCGGCTTCGATGCGGTGAACGGCAGCCAGCACCCAGCCCCGGTCGGCGCGACGAGTGTGTCCCGAAAAGGTAGTCATGCCACGAGCTTAACAGGCGACGAGCGAGAAACAAAGGCGGCCGCAGACACGCCCGGGCGTGTGCAACGGCGCATTTTCAGGTAAACTTTACTAAATTACTCAGGTATCCATCACAGGAGCTTTGGCAGACATGGCTGTAACGACAGAAGCCGTACAGGCGGCACTTAAGGATCTGATCGATCCGAATACCGAAAAGGATTACATCTCGACCCGGTCGGCGAAGAACATCAAGGTCGACGGGACAGACGTCTCGCTGGACGTAGAACTCGGCTACCCCGCGAAGACACAGGTCGACGAAATCCGCCGTGCGGTAATCGAGAAGATCCGGACGATCGCCGGTGTCGGCAACGTCAGCGCCAATGTCACGGTGAAGATCGTTGCCCACACCGTGCAGCGCGGCCTCAAGCCGCTGCCGGGCGTCAAGAACATCATCGCCGTGGCTTCCGGCAAAGGCGGTGTCGGCAAGAGCACGACCGCCGTCAACCTGGCGCTGGCACTGGCTCAGGAGGGCGCCACGGTCGGTCTGCTCGACGCTGACATCTATGGTCCTTCGCAGCCGCAGATGCTCGGCCTGGCTGGTCAGAAACCCGAGTCGGAGGACGGCACGACGATGGAGCCGCTGCGCGCCCACGGCCTGCAGGCGATGTCGATCGGCTTCATGATCGACGTCGATTCACCGATGGTCTGGCGCGGACCGATGGTCACCCAGGCACTAGAGCAGTTGCTCAAGCAGACCAGTTGGGTCGATGTCGATTACCTGATCGTCGACATGCCACCGGGAACCGGCGACACGCAACTGACACTGGCGCAGAAGGTCCCCGTGACCGGCGCGATCATTGTCACCACCCCACAGGACATCGCGCTGATCGACGCCCGCAAGGGCCTCAAGATGTTCGAAAAGGTCGGCATCCCGATTCTCGGTCTGGTTGAGAACATGAGCATCCACATCTGTTCGCAGTGTGGTCACGAGGAACACATTTTTGGCCACGGCGGCGGCGCGCAAATGTGCCGGGACTACGACACCGAATTCCTCGGCGCCCTGCCGCTTGAGCTTTCGATTCGCGAGCTGACCGACGCCGGCACGCCAACGGTCGTCGGCGCACCCGACTCGCGCGCGGCGGAAATCTACCGCACGATCGCCCGCCGCCTGGCGGTGAAGATTGCCGAACGCAGCCGTGACATGAGCGCCAGGTTCCCGAATATCGTCGTCCAGAACACCTGAGGCGAGCAGCTGAAATCGCGGCCAGCCGGGCACAACGCCGGCCGGCCGCGGAGGAATGCCGCTCGTCGTGGCGCTCTGCGCGCAGAAACACAAGGCCAGTGAACGCGACGATCCCCGGGCAAGGGGGCTGACGAGCACGCATCCCGCGTCCATGCCAGTTCCGGGCAAGGGCGGACCGACGGCAAGCGCGGGGCCGGCAGCGAAGCAGTTTCTTCTGCCGGCCGGACGCCGTAGAATGGGCATCTTTCCTGTTATGCCAAGGTTGGGGTGACCCGCAATGTCGATCAAGTCTGATAGGTGGATCCGCCGCATGGCGGAAGAGCACGGCATGATCGACCCCTTCGAGCCGAATCAGGTGCGCGAAATGGACGGTCGCCGGATCGTCTCCTACGGCACCTCGAGCTACGGTTATGACATCCGCTGCTCAAATGAATTCAAGCTGTTCACCAACCTGAATTCGACGATCGTCGACCCGAAGAACTTCGATCCGAACTCCTTCGTCGAGGTCAAGAACGACTTCTGCATCATTCCGCCGAACTCGTTCGCGCTGGCGCGAACCGTCGAATATTTCCGCATTCCGCGCAGCGTGCTTACCGTGTGCCTTGGCAAGAGCACCTACGCGCGCTGCGGAATCATCGTCAACGTCACGCCCTTCGAGCCCGAATGGGAAGGTCACGTGACGCTTGAGTTCTCGAATACAACACCATTGCCGGCGAAGATCTATGCCAACGAGGGCATCGCGCAGGTCCTGTTCTTCGAATCAGACGAGGAATGTGAGACCTCGTACAAGGATCGTGCCGGCAAGTACCAGGGTCAGACCGGCGTGACGCTACCGAAAATCTGACCGGCAAGCGACGACGCCAGCAGCACCGTCGCGCGGCACGCAGGCCGACCCAGATTCAATCGTCGCCTCCCCCGTGTCCCATCACTCCTGATTTCGTACTGGACTGGCCATGCATTTCGACTTCCCGGTAATCATCATCGACAAGGACTACCGTTCGGAGAACACCGGCGGTCTGAGTATCCGGGCGCTGGCCAAGGCAATCGAGAAGAAGGGCTTTGATGCACTCGGGGTGACCAGCTACGGCGACCTGACGTCGTTTGCCCAGCAGCAGAGCCGCGCCTCGGCGTTCATCCTGTCGATCGACGACGAAGACTTCAGGGACGGCAAGGCCGAAACGACGGTCGCCAGCCTGCGCGCCTTCGTCAAGGAAATTCGCTGCCGCAACGAGGACATTCCGATTTTCCTCTACGGCGAGACACGCACCTCGGTGCATATCCCCAACGACGTGCTGCGTGAATTGCACGGCTTCATCCACATGTTCGAGGATACCGCCGAATTCATCGGCCGCTACGTGATACGTGAAGCAAAGGCCTACCTGGACAACCTGGCGCCCCCCTTCTTCCGGGCGCTGACGCACTACGCCGAAGACGGTTCGTATTCGTGGCATTGCCCCGGTCACTCGGGCGGCGTGGCCTTCCTGAAAAGTCCGGTCGGCTGCATGTTCCATCAGTTTTTTGGCGAGAACATGCTGCGTGCGGACGTCTGCAATGCGGTCGAGGAACTCGGCCAGTTGCTCGACCACACCGGCCCGGTGGCCGCCGCGGAGCGCAACGCAGCACGCATCTTCTGTGCCGACCACCTTTTTTTCGTCACCAACGGCACCTCGACCTCGAACAAGATCGTCTGGCACTCGACCGTCGCGCCCGGCGACGTGGTCATCGTCGATCGCAACTGTCACAAGTCGATACTCCACTCGATCATCATGACCGGCGCGATACCGGTGTTTCTGATGCCGACCCGCAACCATTACGGGATCATCGGACCGATCCCGAAGGAGCAGTTCCGCTGGGAGAACATTCGCAAGAAGATCGAGGCGCATCCCTTTGCGCGCGACGTCAAGACCAAGCCACGGGTGCTCACCATCACCCAGAGCACCTATGACGGGATCTTGTACAACGTCGAGGAAATCAAGGAAATGCTCGATGGCGCGATCGACACGCTGCACTTCGACGAAGCCTGGTTGCCACACGCGGCCTTTCACGATTTCTACGGCGACTACCACGCGATCGGCGCCGATCGGCCACGCTGCAGGGACACGATGATCTTCTCGACGCAGTCGACGCACAAACTGCTTGCCGGCCTGTCGCAGGCATCACAAATACTGGTGCAGGATTCGCAGGGGCGAAAACTCGATCGCGACATCTTCAACGAAGCCTATCTGATGCACACCTCGACGTCCCCGCAGTACGCGATCATCGCATCCTGCGACGTCGCGGCGGCGATGATGGAAGCGCCGGGCGGCACCGCACTGGTCGAGGAGTCGATTGCCGAGGCGCTCAACTTCCGGCGTACGATGCGCAAGGTCGAGCACGAGTGGGGTGCGGACTGGTGGTTCAAGGTCTGGGGGCCGGACGATCTCTCCGAGGAAGGCATCGAAGAACGCGCGGCGTGGATCCTCAAGCCCGGCGAACGCTGGCATGGCTTCGGGATGCTCGCCGAAGGCTTCAACATGCTCGACCCGATCAAGGCGACGATCATTACGCCTGGGCTCGATGTCGACGGCGATTTCGCCGACTGGGGAATTCCGGCAGCGATCGTCACCAAGTACCTGGCCGAACACGGCATCATCGTCGAGAAGTGCGGCCTGTACTCCTTCTTCATCATGTTTACCATCGGCATCACCAAGGGCCGATGGAACACAATGGTCACCGAACTGCAGCAGTTCAAGGACGGCTACGACCAGAACCTGCCCCTGTGGAAGGTGATGCCCGAGTTCCTGACGAAAAACCCGCGTTACGAGCGCCATGGTCTGAAAGACCTGTGCAAGCAGATCCACGGCATCTACGCGGCCAACGATGTGGCCCACCTGACCACGCAGATGTACCTTTCCGACATGGAGCCGGCAATGAAACCGGCCGACGCCTTCGCCCGCATGGCGCACCGCGAGATCGACCGGGTTCCGATCGATGATCTCGAAGGGCGGATTACCAGCACCCTGCTCACCCCCTACCCGCCGGGGATTCCGCTGCTGATCCCGGGCGAACGCTTCAACGCCACGATCGTTCGTTATCTGCGCTTCGCGCGCGACTTCAACGAACGATTTCCGGGCTTCGAAACCGACGTCCACGGTCTGGTCAAGGCGCTGGTCGACGGCAAGCCGGTCTACTCGGTGGACTGCGTTCGCTGAGATAGCGTACGCGGTTTGTTGAAGCGCATGCGCGGTGGGCACCCTCATCGGGAGCCGGTCCACGCGATCCACTGGCTGGCGGATGGCGGCGGTTGCCACCAGGGCTACTGTCGTTTCTGGGTGGAACCTGGACGTGCTTGCTCATGACGTTGCTTGACTGATGGCGGCATCGGCCGCAGAAGAGTCCTCAACCAGGCGAACCACCCCATCGTCGCCGACCGCCGTATCTTCGAACTTCAACAGGGTGATCCGGTGGTTGTCCATTTCCAGCACCGTCAGCCGGCCGCCTTCGAGTTCGACCGAGTCGCCGATCTTTGGCACATTGCCCAGTTTCTTGTAGAACAGGCCGGCCAGAGTGACGTAGTCGTCGTCCAGCGGGAACGGGAAATCGAGCAGGTTTTCCAGGTCGGTGACGCGCATCGACGCGTCGATCTCGTACTGGCTGCCGACCAGTTTCTTCAACCGTCTCCCCTGGCGCGTGAACTCGTCCTCGTACTCGCCGACGATCTCCTCGAGGATGTCTTCGAGCGTAATGATCCCTTCGGTACCCCCGTATTCGTCGATCACGATCGCCATCTGCTGACGGGTGTGCTTGAATTCCTTGAGCAGATCGCTCAGTGACTTGCTGTTCGGCACAATGAACGGCGCCTGTGCGAAGTCACCGACCGGTCTCCTGCTCACCTCCTCAAGTGTCTGGCCGCTGCTTTCCGCCATGACCGTCAGCAGTTCCTTGATCGCCACCACGCCGGTAATCCGGTCGAGGCTCTTGTCGCAAATCGGAAAGCGCGCATGCGGCACGTCGCGGAAGACGCGCAGGGCGTCGGCAAGCGTGTCCTCCTGCGTCAAGGCGCGGATGGCCGTACGCGGAATCATCGCCTCGCGTACCGTGTGTTCGTCAAGCTTGAAAACGCCGCGGATCATCTGCGTTTCCTCGGGTGCCAGCGTACCGTCCTTCTCGCTGGCCGAGAGAATCATGCGGATCTCCTCGACGGACATCGTGAAGTGGCTTTCCCCATGGCCTTCCAGATTTCGCTGCCCGAAAAGCCTGAGCAGCGCGTTCGAGGACATCTTCATGACGTGGATCAGCGGCTTGAAAGTCAGGTACAGGATGTTGATGGTCCCCCCGACAGCCATGCTCAGCTGTTCGGCTTTGTGGAAAGCGAGGACCTTGGGCGCCAGTTCGCCGGCAACCACGTGCAGAAAGGAAATGACGATGAACGCAAAGACATAGGACACGGTGTGCGCTGCCTTGGTCAGCGCAGCGCTGTCGCCGAAGAGCATGAACACGGTGACGAAGGTGGAATCGGTGAGGGTGCTGATGGTCTCCATGCCAACCGCCCCCAGGCCGAGAGAAACCAGAGTGATGCCGACCTGGGTCACCGAGTAGAAGCGTTCCGGTTCGTTGTGCAGCATTTCGACCCGTGCCGCTCGCTTGTCACCCATTTCGGCGAGCTGCTTGATGCGGCTACGACGCGCGGATGAGATGGCGATCTCCGAACCAACAAAAAAAGCATTGCCGGTGATGAAAACCAGAATGAGGACGAGATTGATATAAAGGTTTATTTGTTCCATGCCATAATTCCTCCGCTATCCGCGCTAACCGAAAAGTCCAGTGGAGCTTTGCTGTCAGCGATGGCGACGTTTGGGCTGCCCGCCTGCGTGCTCTCGGGCACTGCATGCTCCGCGCGTTTTTTGTCGATTTCCGCCTCGATTGTGCATTTGCGCGCGAATAGTACGCTATAAATGCTTGTGCATCGTGATTTCGACGCGCGCTCGGCGACGCCGGAATCTGCCGGCGGGCGAACGGATATCCCGCTGCGCAGCACACGAAAACGGGGTACCGGGCGACCCCGCGCCATTGCGGTAGAATGCGCGCTTCGTCGTCGAGCAGGAAACGCGCCGTGAATGGCATCACCATCGCCCTTTCGAAGGGGAGAATTTTTGAAGAGACACTGCCCTTGCTGGCAGCTGCCGGTATCGAACCCCTCGAGAATCCCGACACCTCGCGCAAACTGATCATCCCGACCACGCGCGAGGATGTGCGCCTGGTCATCGTTCGCGCCACCGATGCCCCGACCTACGTGCAGTACGGCGCGGCAGACCTCGGCGTGGCTGGCAAGGACGTCCTGCTCGAACACGGCAGCGACGGCCTCTACCAGCCGATCGACCTGAAGATCGCCAAATGCCGGATGATGGTCGCCATCCCGGCCGGTTTCGACTACGCCAATGCCGTCCGTCAGGGCGCACGCCTCAGGGTCGCCAGCAAATATGTCAACATCGCCCGCGAGCACTTCGCGGCCAAGGGCGTGCATGTCGACCTGATCAAGCTCTACGGCTCGATGGAACTGGCGCCGCTGGCGGGACTTGCCGACGCCATCGTCGACCTGGTATCCACCGGCAGCACGCTGAAAGCGAACGATCTGGTCGCGGTCGAGCACGTCATGGACATTTCCTCGCGCCTGATCGTCAATCAGGCCGCGCTCAAGCTGAAGCGCGAGACGCTGGAGCCGATTCTCGCGGCGATTGCGACGGTGGTCGAGCGATGATCGGAATCAAACGCCTGGACAGTAGTGACGCCGATTTCGACAGCCGCCTCGAGGCCCTGCTGGCTTTCGAGGCGACGCAGGACGAAGCGGTCGAGAAAACCGTCGCCGCCATCCTGGCCGACGTCAGGGCCCGCGGCGACGCGGCGGTAATCGACTACACGCAGCGTTTCGACGGCCTGCACGCCAGATCAATGGCTGAACTGGAAATTCCGCAACAAGCACTGCGCGAAGCCCTCGCCGATCTTCCGTCCGGGCAGCGCCAGGCGCTCGAAGCTGCGGCCGGCCGGGTACGCGACTACCACCAGCGGCAGACCGTGCACAGCTGGCAATACGAGGATGACTCCCCGGAAACACCGGGCACCATGCTCGGCCAGAAGGTCACGCCGCTCGACCGGGTCGGCCTGTACGTGCCTGGCGGCAAGGCCTCGTACCCGTCATCGGTACTGATGAACGCCATTCCGGCCCGGGTGGCCGGCGTCGGCGAGTTGATCATGGTCGTCCCGACACCGGCCGGCGAGCAGAACCCGCTGGTGCTCGCCGCGGCGGCGCTGGCCGGCGTCGATCGGGTGTTCACCATCGGTGGCGCGCAGGCCATCGCCGCACTGGCCTATGGGACGCAGACGGTTCCACAGGTCGACAAGATCGTCGGTCCCGGAAACGCCTACGTCGCCGCTGCCAAACGCCGGGTCTTCGGCATCGTTGGCATCGACATGGTCGCCGGTCCGTCGGAGATACTGGTGATCTGCGACGGCCACACCGAGCCCGACTGGGTGGCCATGGATCTCTTCTCACAGGCCGAACACGACGAACTCGCGCAATCACTGCTGCTCTGTCCGGATGCCGCCTACATCGAGCGTGTCGCTGCGGCGCTTGACGAGCTCCTGCCAGGCATGCCGCGCCAGAAGGTGATTCGCGCGGCGCTGGAAAATCGCGGCGCGCTGATCAAGGTGCGCGATCTCGACGAGGCATGCCGGATCGCCAACCGCATAGCCCCCGAACACCTGGAGCTGTCACTGGAGGATGCCGAGACCTGGGTGGAGAAGATCACGCACGCCGGCGCGATCTTCATCGGACGCTATACCTCGGAGTCGCTCGGCGACTACTGCGCAGGCCCCAATCATGTCCTGCCGACCTCGGGCAGCGCGCGCTTCTCGTCACCGCTTGGCGTCTACGACTTTCAGAAGCGGACCAGCCTGATCCGCGTTTCACAGGCCGCCTCGAAGACGCTGGGGCGCATCGCGGCAACACTGGCCTACGGCGAAGGCCTGCCCGCGCATGCCAGATCGGCCGAGTATCGGGTCGATAGCTGACCAAGCGCAGCCGTCAGGCGAGAATCTCGCGCAAGGCGTCGATCAGCAAGCCGCATTGGGCGTCGGTACCGATCGTGATGCGCAGGTGCTGATCGATGCGTGGCAGCTTGAAGTGACGCACGATGATCCCGCGCAGGCGCAGCGCTGCCGCGAGTGCGTCGGCATCACGCTGTCCGTGGCGCGCGAAAACGAAGTTGGCGAATGATGGCAGGACCTCGAAGCCAAGCCCCCGCAAGGCGTCGCACAGCGCTGCGCGGGACCGCATGACCGCGTGCCGTGTGCCGTCGAAATACGCCTGGTCGCCGATCGCGGCGACCGCACCGGCGATCGCCAGACGATCGAGCGGATACGAATTGAAACTGTTCTTGACCCGTTCCAGCGCCTCGACCAGCTCGCTCTGGCCAACCGCGTAGCCGACCCGCAGACCGGCCAGCGAATGCGCCTTGGAAAGCGTGCGCACGACCAGCAGGTTGGGGTGCTCCTTGACCAGCGCCAGCGCCGATTCACCGCCAAAATCCACGTAAGCTTCATCGACGACGACCACCGACTGGCGATGCATCAACAGCAAGCGCTCGATCGCGCTCAATGGCAGCAGGCAACCGGTCGGCGCATTCGGGTTGGGAAAGATGATGCCCCCGTTCGGCACCGCATAGTCGTCGATGCGAATCGCGAAATTTTCATCAAGGGGTACCGTCGCGTAGGCGACATCGTGCAAACCGCAGTAGACGGGATAGAAGCTGTAGCTGATGTCGGGGAAGAGAATCGGCAGTTCGTGCCTGAGCAGCGCCATGAACGCATGCGCCAGGACTTCGTCGGAGCCATTGCCGACGAAGACCTGCTCCCTCGTGATGCCGAAATCCGCAAAGCGGGTGGCGACGGCTTCCCTGAGGCGCTCTGCGGCGGGGTCCGGGTAGAGTCGCAGCAATTCGCCCGCATTGCGCAATTCCGCGTCGATCGCCGCGACCACCCGCGGTGACGGCGGGTAGGGATTTTCGTTGGTGTTCAGCTTGACCAGCCCGGACAGCTTCGGTTGCTCGCCAGGAATGTAGGGCGTCAGACGGTGAACGAGGGAACTCCAGTAGCGGCTCATGAAAGGCGGCTCAGTCGAATGCAAGGGAAGCTTGAAATGGTATCATGCGGGTCTGTCGATCGATGCGCGTCAGCGGATCATCGGCACCGTTTCAGTGCATGCACACGAAACGCGATGTTTTTTCCCGACCCGACGTTTTTTTGCCACCCTGCGATGGTGTCCCGATGCGGCAAGCAGAAGTCTCCAGGAATACGCTCGAAACCCGGATCACCGTTCGACTGAATCTTGACGGCAGCGGCCAGGGCAGTTTTGCCACCGGCGTTCCCTTTCTCGATCACATGCTCGACCAGATTGCGCGCCACGGGCTGATCGACCTCGATGTGCAGGCCGAGGGCGACCTGCACATCGACGCGCACCACACGGTCGAGGATATCGGCATCACCATTGGCCAGGCGCTGGCCAGCGCGCTCGGCGACAAGAAGGGCCTGCGCCGCTACGGGCATGCCTATGTCCCGCTCGACGAAGCGCTGTCGCGAGTGGTCATCGACCTTTCCGGACGGCCGGGCCTGGAGTTCCATGTCGACTTCAGGCGTGCCATGATCGGCGCCTTCGACGTCGATCTGGTTCACGAGTTCTTCCAGGGCCTGGTCAATCACGCGCTGCTCAGCCTGCACGTCGACAACCTGCGCGGAGAAAACGCTCACCACCAGGCCGAAACGATATTCAAGGCTTTCGGCCGCGCCTTGCGCGCCGCAGTCGAAACGGATGGCCGTGCCGCAAGCAGCATTCCGTCGACCAAGGGCACGCTCTGATGGCGACGGTTGGCGCCCCGCAGGGGGCAATAGTGGTTGTCGACTACGGCATGGGCAACCTGCGCTCGGTCTGGCAGGCGCTGGCACATGTCGCCGATGGGCGTCAGGTACTGGTTTCGTCGGATCCGGCCCAGGTCGCTGCCGCCGAACGCGTGGTATTCCCCGGGCAAGGGGCAATGCCTGACTGCATGCGCGAAATCGAGAGCCGCGGCTTGCGGAGTGCGGTCCTCGAGGCCGCCAGAAACAAGCCCTTTCTCGGCATCTGCATCGGCCAGCAGATGCTCTTCGACCATAGCGACGAAGGCGACGTCGCCGGACTTGGCGTAATCGCCGGTGGCGTGCACCGTTTTCCCGCCGAGCGGATGTTCGATGCTGCGGGCAACAGGCTCAAGGTGCCGCACATGGGCTGGAACGAAGTCAGACACACCAGGGAACACGCGCTGTGGAAAGGGATTGCCGACGGCGCACGCTTCTATTTTGTGCACAGTTACTTTGTCGACCCGCTTGCTGGTGATTGTGTTGTCGGAACGACTGCCTACGGCATCCCCTTTACCAGTGCGGTGGCTCGGGATAATATCTTCGCCATTCAATGCCACCCGGAAAAGAGCGCCGTTGACGGGCTCGCCCTATTGGCCAACTTCGTCGCCTGGAAGCCCTGACCGCAGCCCGGTCGGCTGTTCCCGGCACCTTGCTCACCCGCCGTTCCAACTTCTCTAACTTGCGCTTTCGACATGCTGATTATTCCCGCGATTGACCTCAAGGACGGACAGTGCGTCCGCCTCAAACAGGGTCTGATGGACCAGGTGACCGTCTTCTCGAACTCTCCCGGCGAACAGGCTCGCGACTGGCTGGCACAGGGGGCGCGACGCCTGCACGTGGTCGACCTTGACGGCGCCTTTGCCGGAAAACCAAAGAACGAAAGAGCGATCAAGGACATCGTCGAGGCCGTTGGCGAAGACATTCCCGTGCAGCTGGGCGGCGGCATCCGCGACCTGGACACCATCGAACGCTGCCTCGACGATGGTGTCAGCTACGTCATCATCGGCACTGCCGCCGTGAAGAACCCCGGCTTCCTGCACGACGCCTGTGGCGCCTTTCCCGGCCATATCATCGTCGGCATCGACGCGCGCGACGGCAAGGTCGCCGTTGACGGCTGGTCCAAGATGACCGGGCATGACGTCATCGATCTGGCGAAGAAGTACGAGGACTACGGGGTCGAAGCGATCATTTACACCGACATCGGCCGCGACGGCATGCTCTCGGGAATCAACATCGAGGCCACCGCAAAGCTTGCCCAGGCCCTGTTGATACCGGTAATTGCCAGTGGCGGACTGTCGAGCATCGACGACATCCGCCGGCTTTGCGCGCTCGAACAGGAAGGGATCAGCGCCGCAATTGCCGGTCGCGCGATTTACGACGGCTCACTGGATTTTGCCGTGGCACAGGCGGAAGCAGACCGTGCAGCGAATCCCTGAACGCCACCGGCAGCCCGTCAGACCAGGGCGTTGCTGAGCGTGGGCCTGGCCAAACGCATCATCCCGTGCCTTGACGTGACCGCCGGTCGCGTCGTCAAGGGCACCAATTTCGTGGAGTTGCGCGACGCCGGGGATCCGGTGGAAATCGCTCGACGCTATGACCAGCAGGGCGCCGACGAAATCACTTTCCTCGACATCACCGCCTCGTCGGATCAGCGTGACATCATTCTGCACGTTGTCGAGGCCTGCGCTGCCGAGGTGTTCATCCCCTTGACCGTCGGCGGCGGCGTACGTGCGGTTGCCGACGTAAGACGCCTGCTGAATGCCGGCGCCGACAAGGTGAGCATGAACACCGCGGCCGTCGAAAACCCGGATCTGGTCGCCGAGGCGTCGGCCAAGGTCGGCAATCAGTGCATCGTCGTGGCCATCGACGCCAAGCAGTTGTCGCCGGGCGTGTGGCAGGTCTTCACCCATGGCGGACGCAGGAATACCGGCATCGACGCCATTGCCTGGGCCCGCCGCGTACAGCAACTCGGCGCTGGCGAAATCCTGCTGACCAGCATGGACCGCGATGGCACGCGCAACGGTTTCGACCTGCCCTTGACGCGAGCGGTCGCCAACGCCGTCGACATTCCGGTGATCGCCAGTGGTGGTGTCGGCAATCTGCAACACCTCGCCGATGGCGTCTCGGAAGGTCGCGCCGACGCGGTTCTGGCAGCGAGCATCTTCCATTTTGGCGAGTTCACCATTCAGCAGGCAAAAACGCACATGCGCGAGCGGGGCATCGAGGTCCGCCTGTGAGCGATCTAAACGCCAGTCTGCCCTGGCTTGACGCTCTCAAATGGGACCAGCAGGGCATGATCCCGGCAATCGCGCAAGACGCCAGCAGTGGTCGGGTCGTGATGTTCGCATTCATGAACCGGCAGGCGCTGCAGGAGACGGTTGACAGCGGTACCGCGGTATACTGGTCACGTTCACGCCAGCGACTGTGGCGCAAAGGTGAAGAGTCGGGTCATGCGCAGCGGCTGCGTTCGATCCGCACCGACTGCGATGGCGACGTGCTGCTGCTGTCGATCGAGCAGGAAGGCGGCATCGCCTGCCACACTGGTCGTGAAAGCTGTTTTTTCCATCAACTGCAAGGGAACCTATGGGTCGCTGTCGACCCGGTACTCAAGGACCCCAAGGATATTTACGGTACATGAACATGGACATGCTGCACCGGATCTCGGAGACCCTGCTCGCGCGCCGCAAGGCGGATCCGGAAACCTCCTACACGGCGCAGTTGATGGCCAAGGGGCCGGACGCGATCCTAAAGAAGATCGGCGAGGAAACCGCCGAATTGATCATGGCCGGCAAGGAGGGCAATCGCCTGCACGTCGTCTGGGAATCGACCGACGTGCTCTACCATACGATGGTGCTGCTCGCCTTCTACGGCCTGTCGATAGAAGATGTACTGCAGGAGATGCGCCGACGTGAGGGCGTCTCGGGAATCGACGAAAAGAAGTCGAGGAAAAGCTGAGCCATGGAAGACTGCCTGTTCTGCAAGATCGCTGCCGGGCAGATCCCGGCGCGCAAGGTGTACGAGGACGACGAGATCTTTGCCTTCCACGACATCAAGCCGGCGCGCCCGGTGCATGTCCTGGTGATTCCGAAACGTCACATCACCTCGCTGGCCAGCACCAGCGATACCGACCTGCCCGTTCTCGGCAAGATGCTCGGCATCGCCAACCGCCTGGCCAGCGAACAGGGCAGCCCCGACGGCTTCCGACTGATCATCAATACCGGCGCAATCGGCCATCAGGAGGTACAGCATCTGCACGCGCACATCGTCGGCGGCCCTGAACCGGTCGGGCCGATGCTCAAGCGGATCTGACGATCACCGCAGTGCGAGAGCGCTGCGGCCGGGATACGCCGATGGCAGGACGCGGCCGTTCTTACACATCAATGGAGACCTGACATGGGTTCTTTCAGCATCTGGCACTGGTTGATCGTCCTGATCATCGTCCTGCTGATTTTCGGCACCAAGAAACTGCGCGGGCTGGGCTCGGATCTCGGTGGCGCGGTAAAGGGCTTCAAGGACGGTATCAAGGACGCAACGGCCGAGGACAAACCGGCCGAAACTGCCCCGCCTCCACAGCCGCAACAGGTCAACGACGCGCAAACCATCGAGGGCGAGGTCCGCGAAAAGACCCGCAGCTGACTGGCCGGCGGCCGGACGACGCCCGCCGGAGACCAGCCAGCCGCCAGTGCCGTCTTCTGCAGTGCGATCCGGTCACCGCTCACGCTTGCTTCCTTCCGCCCCTTACTCGACCCGCGGCCGCCAATGTTTGATATCAGCTTCAGCGAGATGATCCTCATTGCCGTCGTGGCGCTGGTGGTGATCGGTCCCGAGCGGCTGCCGAAAGTGGCCCGCACCGCCGGCCATCTGCTCGGACGGCTGCAGCGCTACGTCAGTGACGTGAAGTCCGATATCAGCCGCGAAATGCAGCTCGACGAACTGAAGAAGCTGCGCACCGAGATCCAGGATTCGGCGCGCACTGTCGAACAGACGCTGAGCAGCGAAATGCAGGCCGCAAGGCAGGCCGCGACGCAGACCGTACAAGCGGTCCGCGGCGACGCGCCGGCGGCAGCAAGCGAACAGTCGGCGGCACCGACAGCCACGGCAAGCAGCGCCACATCACCGACAGCAGACACGGTCAGCGATCCGGACAAGCCGGCGGGAACGACTTGAGCAAGCGATGAGCGACGGCGAAGAGTCATTCCTCTCGCACCTGGTCGAGTTGCGCGACCGGCTGATACGGATGCTGATCGTCATCGGCGTCGTCTTCGTGTGCCTGTTCCCCTGGGCCAAGGAACTCTACTCCCTGCTCGCGCAACCCCTGCTGGCGACCCTGCCGCAGGGTGGCCAGATGATTGCAACCGATGTCGTCGGCGTCTTCCTGGTGCCGATGAAAGTGGCGCTGATGGTCGCCTTCCTGATCGCCCTTCCCTATGTCCTCTACCAGGGCTGGGCTTTCATCGCCCCCGGTCTCTACAGCCACGAGAAGCGGCTGGCATTGCCACTGGTTGCGGTCAGCGTCTTGCTGTTCTTCGTCGGCATGGCCTTCGCCTATTTTCTGGTGTTTCCGACGGTTTTCGGCTTCATGGCCAAGGTGGCACCGGAAGGCGTGGCCTGGATGACCGATATTGAAAAGTACCTGTCTTTCGTGATGACCACCTTCATCGCCTTCGGCGTGACCTTCGAGGTTCCCGTGCTGGTCGTCGTTCTGGTATACGTCGGCATCGTCGATCTGACCACGCTCAAGGCGTGGCGGCCATATGTGATCGTTGGCTCGTTCGTCATTGCCGCCATCTTCACGCCTCCGGACGTGATTTCGCAGCTGATGATGGCCGTCCCGATGTGTCTGCTCTTTGAACTGGGCTTGCTGATGGCGCGCCTCGTCGCCAGGCGGTCGGCGCATCCGGACGATCAGGAGGAGATGCCGACTCCTGGCGGCGGCGCCGAGCCGACGGCCGATTGGGCGCCGGCGAGCGCCGACGAGATGGACAAGACCGTTGCCGAACTCGCCAGTCGAGCCGGCGCCGACCGGAAACCCGACGCCTGAAATCCAGCAGGTCTGCTGCCCGTTGGCGTAACGCCAGCGTCAGGCAGGCGCTTTCTCCGGTCCGGCGACCGTCGGCCGATGGAGCACCGGCAAACCGGCTTCGAACAACCACAGACTGCCACCCGGCATCGTCGTCCATTGCTCGTTGTCGGTCAGCGGCACGGTAGCGATCACTGCAACGCGATCGTCCGGGGTCGTCACGTCGCTGAAATCGACACTCAGATCCTGGTCGCGCAGGTGGGCGACCGCAAACGGCGCCTGCCGAATGATGTAGGTCAGCTGCGTCGAGCAGTGCGCAAACAGACAATCGCCGTTCGACAGCAGGTAGTTGCAGGCTCCCTGCGCGCCGAGATCCAGCGTCAACTGGTGCAGGGTCTCGAAGAGCAGTGTCTGGCTGGGCGGACGACTCCCGAAGCGCAGCCGCAGATTCTGCAAGAGCCAGCAGAACGCACGTTCGCTGTCGGTGTCGCCAACGGGCGTGAAACTGCCGTCGAGCTCCGGTTCGAAATCGGGCAGATGGCCGTTGTGCGCGAAGATCCAGTAGCGGCCCCAGAGTTCGCGCATGAAGGGATGGGTGTTCTCGAGCGCCACCCCGCCCTGCGTCGCCTTGCGGATATGCGCGATGACGTTTTCCGAGTGGATTGGATAGCTGCGCACCAGCCCGGCGAGCGGCGACGAGCATGACGGCTGCGGATCGAGGAGCACCCGCGTGCCACGCCCTTCGAAGAAGGCAATCCCCCAGCCGTCGGAATGGACGTCGGTGGCACCGCCGCGCGCCTGAAATCCGGCAAAGGAAAAACAGATGTCGGTCGGCACATTGCAGTTCATGCCAAGCAGCTGGCACATGGGTTTTCCCCCGTTACTCGGGCTCGCGCGGCTGCGGCGCCCGCTTGCCGATCTTGACCATGGTGTCGAAGAGCTGGTTCTGGCGGCGCAACTGGAAGCTTATCGTTTCGCCAGGTTTCTGGCCGGCGATCAGATCGAGCATCCCCTGCGGATCCTTGACCGCGCTGCCATTCACGGCGAGCAGGATGTCGCCCGGCTTGATCCCCCCTGCGTCGGCCGGTCCACCGCGCATGACGCCGGCAATCAGCGCGCCGCGCGTATCGGGCAGGCCGAAGGACTCCGCGAGATCAACGGTGATTTCCTGCGCCTCGACGCCGATCCAGCCACGCGTAACGGTCCCGGTCTGGATGATCTGTTCCATGACGTTGCGGGCAATGGAGATCGGAATCGCGAAGCCGATCCCGAGTGAGCCGCCGGAACGCGAGTAAATGGCCGTGTTGATGCCGATCAGGTTGCCCCGACTATCGACCAGCGCGCCACCCGAATTGCCGGGATTGATCGCTGCGTCGGTCTGGATGAAGTTCTCGAAGGTATTTATCCCGAGGTGCGAGCGACCGAGAGCGGAGATGATGCCCATGGTCACCGTCTGACCGACACCAAAGGGATTGCCGATGGCCAGCGTCACGTCACCGACGACGACGTCGTCCATCCTGGCGAGCGTGATCGCCGGCAGGACCAGCGTCTCGCCGTGCGCGGCGATGATCTGCAGAACCGCAAGGTCGGACTCCGGATCGCTACCGACCACGCGCGCATTGAGGTTGCGACCGTCGCTGAGCGCGATCTCGATCTGGTCGGCGGCTTCGACAACATGGAAGTTCGTGAGAACATAGCCGTTGGGGCTGACAATGACCCCAGAGCCCAGACTCGAGCTGCTCGGCCCATCGCCCTCCTCGCCGTCACCAAAGAAGTGACGGAACGCCGGGTCGTCGAACAAGGGATGACGGCGCGCCTTGATCTTTTGCGAGGTGAAGATATGCACCACCGACGGCAGCGCCTTCTGCGCCGCTTCGCGATACGATGGCGCAACATGCCCCTGCTCGCCCGCCGCCGTAGCCGGCTCGCGCAGCGCAACGATGCTGGCGCCGAGCAGCGGCCCCTTGCCCAGCCATTCCGGTTTGAGCGTACTGACTACGAAGAGAATGGCGACACCGAGGGTCACCGTTTGTGCAAAAATCAGCCAGAGCCTGCGCATGGGCGAAACCGGAGCCGGTAAATGGAACGCGAAGAATTGACACGCTACCTGGACGAGATCCTGGACGCAGGGCGCTTCCGGGATTATTGCCCAAACGGTCTGCAAGTGGAAGGTCGGCCTGTCGTCGAGCGCCTGGTCGCTGGCGTCACGGCCTGCCAGGCTCTGCTTGACGTCGCCGCCGCGCGTGCTGCCGATGCCATCCTGGTCCATCACGGATGGTTCTGGCGCGGTGAAGACGGGCGCGTCAGCGGTATCCGCAAAACCCGCCTGCAGACCTTGCTGCGAACTGACATCAACCTGATCGCCTATCATTTGCCGCTCGACAGCCATCCCGAGTACGGCAACAACGCACAACTTGCCAGGCGGTTGGGCTGGCTGCCGGACGCGCGCTTCGGCGAGCAGGAGATTGGCTGGCTGGGACACCTGGATGAACCGGGCACGCTGGCCTCGGTTGCTGAACGAGTCGCCGGCGAACTGCAGCGCGCGCCGCTGGTCATCGGCGACAGCCAACGCCGGATACGCCGCGTCGCCTGGTGTTCCGGCGGCGCACAGGGACTGTTCGAGGAAGCCATCGCACTCGGCGTTGACCTCTACCTGAGCGGCGAGATCTCCGAACAGACGGTCCACCTCGCGCGCGAGTCCGGCGTCGCCTACCTGGCGGCCGGTCACCACGCCAGCGAACGTTTCGGCGTACAGGCGCTCGCCGAACACCTGGCCGAACGTTTCGGCCTCGACTGTCAATTCGTCGACATCGACAACCCTGTCTGAAGCCCCCAACCACAAGGAGCAATCATGCGCTACGTCTTTCCGCCCGCCGCTCAGGTGAGCGTCCCTGTCGCTGGCAGCGATGCCCTGTTCCCCGTTCGCCGGGTCTACTGTGTCGGCCAGAATTACGCTGATCACGCCGCCGAGATGGGTGCTGACGGCCGCCAGCCGCCATTCTTCTTCAGCAAGCCCGCCGACGCCCTGGTGCCCGGAGGCGACGACGTGCGCGATGTGCGGTTTCCACCGGCGACCAGCAACCTGCAGCACGAGGTCGAACTGGTCGTCGCGTTGGCCGGCGGCGGCGCAGATGCCTCGCCGGCGCAGGCGCTCGAATGGGTCTATGGTTACGCCGTCGGTCTTGACCTGACCCGCCGCGACCTGCAGCGGGCAGCAAAGGACAAGGGCCACCCCTGGGACATGGCCAAGGGCTTTGATCAGAGCGCACCCATCGCCGCGCTCCAGCCGCTCGCCAGTGTCGGCCATCCGTCAAGGGGAGCAATCTGGCTCAAGGTCAACGGCCAACTGCAGCAGAGTGGCGATCTCGAACAGATGTCCTGGAAAGTTGGCGAGGTGATCGCCAACCTGTCCTCCTACGTCACCCTTGCGCCAGGCGACCTGATCTTCACCGGCACCCCGGCCGGCGTATCGAAGGTGCAGCGAGGCGACCTGCTTGAAGCAGGCATCGCCGGCGTCGGCGAGCTGAGCGTGCGACTCGTCTGAAGTCCGCACAAACCCCGTTCATTGCTGCCGCGGCCCCGCCGGCGAGCGGCGCCATGCAGCTTGCTGCCTGCGCGCAAGCGCGCGGGGCCTCGTTCGCGCCGAACGTTCGCTGACCCGATGACCGACCAGCCGCAGCGTATACGCCTCCTCGCGACGCCCGAAGACCACCGCATCGCCCAGCTTGCAGCAGCGGCGATCGGCCTGTCCCTGATCGACGCCGCGATCCCGTTGCCGCTGCCCGGCGTCAAACCCGGGCTGGCGAACATCGTCACGCTGATTGTCCTGGCCCGCTACGGCTGGACCGCCGCCGCCTGGGTGAGCGGCCTGCGCGTCTTTGCCGGCAGCCTGCTGCTCGGCTACTTCCTGTCGCCGGGCTTCTTCATGAGCCTCACCGGGGCAGTGTGCAGCCTGCTGACGCTGGCCATCGTCCACCGCCTGCCTGGTCGCTGGTTCGGACCGGTCAGCTGGAGCATCCTGGCGTCGTTTGCACATATCGGCGGCCAACTGCTGTTGGCCCGGCTGTGGCTGATTCCACACAACGGCCTGTTTCTGCTGGTGCCGTTCTTTTCGGCGGCGGCACTCACTTTCGGTATCATCAACGGCCTGCTTGCCGCGCGCCTGCTCGACGAGCTGCCGGCCGACGGCCATGACACGGGAGACATCGCCAATCATGGAAGTCATCACAATTCCCCGATTTCCCGACCCCTCTCCCACACCGGGAAGAAGGGGGATTCCTGAGTCCCGTACGCGGCTTTCACGGTATGAAGCGGAGGGCGAAAATGACTGAGAACATCTGTCTGGCCTTCACCGGCGCCTCCGGCATGCCCTACGGCATGCGTCTGCTCGAATGCCTGCTGGCGGCCGGTTGTCGCGTCCAGCTGCTCTATTCGCAAGTGGCGCAAATCGTCGCCAGGCAGGAAATGGATCTGGACCTGCCGGCGCGCGCCAGCGATGCGCGCATTTTGCTGCGCGAGCGCTACCGGACCTTGCCCGGCATACTGGACGTTTACGGTCGCGACGAATGGTTTGCGCCAGTCGCCAGCGGTTCCAATCCGCCAGACGCGATGGTCGTCTGCCCCTGCTCGATGGGAACGCTGGCGGCAATCTCGCAGGGGTTGGCAAGCAAGCTGATCGAGCGCGCCGCTGACGTGGTACTCAAGGAGCGTCGCCCGCTGATCCTGGTTCCGCGCGAGACACCACTTTCGGCCATCCATCTGGAGAACATGTTGCGCCTGGTACGCGCGGGGGCGGTAATCCTGCCCCCAAACCCGGGCTTTTATCACCACCCGCAGCGAGTCGAGGACCTGGTGGACTTCGTCGTCGCCCGCATCCTCGATCAACTGCGCGTGCCGCACACGCTGATCGAGCGCTGGGGAGAAGCTGGCCGAGCCAGTTGATGTGCATGCCGGGCACGCGGCGCACGAAGTGACCGTCGTCCCCTGCGCGAGAAGGTCGGCGTGAGGCGGGGAATTCGGGTCGCATGCGCCCGGCAAGCGAGGGGGCCGGTCATGGCTTACGTGATCCCGGGAATCTCGCCATGTCATGACCCCTGGCCTGATCTGGCGGCCGCCAGCAGTAGCTTCTTGATCGGTGCCGGCAACGCGGCCGCGCCGACGTCGTCGAGTGGCAACCATTCGCGAAGCCCTTCTCCGGCCTGCAGGCTGATCACTTCGACATCGCAGCGCAGCACCTGCATGGTCAGCTGAAAATGGGTGAAGCCGTGCCTGATTGGCGCCAGCGCGCAGCTGTTCAACAGGCGACAGCCGTGCCGCCGGGCAAAAGCTTCCGCCGCTTCGCCGGCCACTTCGGGCAAACTCAGCAAGCCCCCCCAGATACCCGCTGGCGGCCTTCGTTCGAGCAGAACGCGCCGGCCGTCGGTGAGCAGCAGCAGACTGCTCACGCGCTGCGGCAGCGGTCGTCTGCTCCGGCGCATGGGCAGTTCGGCTTGCCGGCCATCACGAAAGGCGAGACAGATGGTCCCGAGAGGACACGCATCACAAGCAGGCCTGCTGCGGGTACACAGCGTCGCCCCCAGATCCATCATGCCCTGGGTGTAGCTTTCGATTCCCTTCTCGGCCGGCAACAGCGATTCGGCAAGCGCCCACATCTGACGTTCGTCCTGCGCCGCAGAGGCAGCGCTGTCGATCGCGAAGCAGCGCGCCAGAACGCGTTTGACATTGCCGTCGAGAATGGCCGCCCGGCGGCCGAACGCGAAAACGCTGATCGCGGCAGCCGTCGAACGACCGATCCCGGGCAGACTGACGTTTTCCGCCGGATCGGGCGAGAATGTCCCGGCGCCTTCGGCAATGGTCTGCGCGCAGAGGTGAAGATGTCGCGCCCGAGCGTAATAGCCCAAGCCGGACCACAGCTCGAGGACGCTTTCGAGTGGCGCACCGGCAAGTGCTTCGAGCGTCGGGAAACGTGTCAGGAACCTTGCGAAATAGGGAAGCACTGTCTGCACCTGCGTCTGCTGCAGCATGATCTCGGACAGCCAGATGCGGTACGGGTCGCGAGTCTTCTGCCACGGCAGGTCGTGGCGGCCGTTGCGCTTCTGCCAGGCGATTACGCGGCTGGCAAAGTCATCCCTTGCGCAGTGCCGAGCGTCAACCACGTGTCACTCGCCTTACTGGTGAATTGCGCGCCGCAGTTGCCCAATGCCGGGCGTCGGCTTGCCACGAGGCCGCCAGCCAATGCGACGGCTCCCGTCCTGTTGCTTTCACGATAACGGCCTGTGCGATGCTGACGAACATCATCCGACTATAGAATGATTACCGTCATTCGCCAATACAGCTTGCCGCCAGCGCCCGCCAGGCTCGAGGAAATAACAGCGGACAAAAGGGCCTATCGTCAAAAACGCGCCGCATGACACGCGTTCGCGACTGTCAACGACAGAAGGATTCGCAATGACACGGCTGCAGAATCGCGTCGACACAAAAACATCACGCAACAATAATCCCGCTTCTGGTATTATTTCGTCTGCCGTAGACGAGAGCGCCGGGATAACCCATAATCCCTGGAGTGTCAAATTTCGCTATGGGTAAAGTGTACACATCAGCTGTTTATTGATCACCGAGGACTCACGAATCTTACTGCCGACCACGAATCCCAGCACGCCCACGTCGGGCAACCGGACTGTCTGATGCGCCAGCGCTTTGTCTCTCCGGAATGCACAACAGCCTCCACTGCAGTGGCCGAGTTGCCCTGTGAGGCTTGTGATGCGGGTCGCGCACTGGCAGCGATGGATCTCGTCTGCCGTGACTTCCGCGACGCGCTGGGCAGCTTCGCCACGGGCGTTACAGTACTTACGGCGCTTGCGCCGGGCGGCCAACCGATTGGCGTAACCATCAGTTCCTTCAACTCGGTCTCGCTGGAACCGCCGCTGATCCTCTGGAGCCTGTCAAACAACTCACCAAGGCTGGCAGCCTTCCGGCGTGCAACCCACTATGCGGTCAATGTGCTGGCCGCGGATCAGCAGTGGATCTCGGATTGCTTCGCGACGCCGGACGACAGTGATCGTTTCGCGGGCGTGGCCACCAGCCGCGGACTCGGTGATGTCCCGTTAATTGAAGGCTGCTCGGCCTGGTTCGAGTGCGCCAACGAGAGACAGTATCCGGGCGGCGACCATCTGGTATTCATGGGCCGCGTGCGCCGCTTTGCCCGCGGAGATGCCCGCGAGCCGCTTATCTTCCATGCTGGTGGCTATCGCCAGCTGCGCGAAGATGCGCAGCGATAACGCTGACGGGTTCACCTCGCGACCTGGCCCAGGCGGTACCGGCTCGGCCGCGCGCGCTGTTCGAGCTTTGCTTCGGGTTGGGAAAGGGCAAGGCGATGGTTTTTCCATCGGCCGGAACGCGATGCCCTGCTGCTGTTCTGCGTGTCTGCAGAGAGTAAGAACATGGGTTGGTGAGATTCCCCCTTGACGAATGACTTGCTGCCTGCTGAAGTCGCGGGCTTTTCGTGTATCACATAACAATCTTTTTACCCCAGGAGAAGAAAATGGCGACTTATAGAGAACTGCTGGAGCAACGCGATTCTTTGGAACAACAGATTGCCGAGGCTCGACGGTCGGAGGTGGCGTCGGCGATCGCCCAGGCGAAGCAGTTGATTGCCGAGTATGGTCTGAGCGCTGCGGACTGCGGCTTCAGAGGCTTGGGCGCGTCGTCAGGAAAGGCACGCACGACTGTTGCCGTCAAGTACCGTGGGCCGAACGGCGAAAGCTGGTCGGGTCGCGGCAAGGCGCCCAACTGGTTGACCAGCCTTGAAGCCCAGGATCGGCGCAGGGACGAGTTCCTCGTCTCCCGCTAGGGCGAACGCCCGTCGCAGTTTCGCCAGGCAAGCCCGAGCGACCCAGCCGGGCGGTGCCGGCGAGGAAAACACGCAGCGCATCGTGCCTGCAGCGCCCACCAGCGTCGGAGTCGCCGCGCGAGCGATGCTGGCGCTGCCCGTTTTCCGCCAGTAGGCGAGACGTCACCGGATGGACCGCAGCAAGCTCGGCACGGGCGTCGCCCGTGCCGCTGCGCGCCTGCGACCGGCTTGCCGCGACTCGGCGCAGCCCGCCAACCCTGGACGATCTTCCACGCCGGGACGCGAGCATTGCGATCTCCCGGCGGATACGGCATGCTTGGCGAGAAGGTACTCGATGGTGATCATCGCCGACCCGGCGCGGGCGTGGTGACGTGACGCGTAACGGCACGGCAGGAGAACAAATCCCGGCATCGTGGTCGCCGTCGTGGACGAACGGAAGACGTTCTGCGCCGACGCGCGTCATCCCTGCCGAGAACTTTGCCGGCTTCCGGAACAGACCCGCAAGCGCGTCGGCAACTCCTTTAGAGGCTGAACAATGAACATCCTCGTAACCGGCGGCAGCGGCTACATCGGCTCGCACGCCTGTGTCGCCTTGCGCGCGGCAGGCCACAGCGTGACCGTCGTCGATAATCTCGCGAACAGTCGACCCGAGGTTCTCGATCGCGTCGCCCGGATTTCTGGCGAAAGACCGATATTCTACGAGGGCGATGTCCGTGACCGGACCCTCTTGCGACGGATCTTCGCGGCGTCTCCAATCGACGCGGTAATTCATTTCGCCGGCTTGAAAGCCGTTGGCGAATCGGTTGCACAACCGCTCAGCTATTACGACTGCAACGTCGGTGGGGCGATCACGCTCTGCGAGGCGATGGCCGAAAGCGCGGTCAAGACGCTGATCTTCAGTTCGTCGGCAACCGTCTATGGCGACCCGGCTTCGGTCCCCATCCGCGAGGACTTCCCGCGCTCGGCGACCAACCCCTACGGTGCCAGCAAACTGATGATCGAGGACATCCTTGCGGACGTGGCGCAGGCCGACCCGGGGTGGCGAATCGGCCGCCTGCGCTACTTCAACCCGGTGGGCGCGCACGCCAGCGGCCTGATTGGTGAAGAGCCGAAGGGCGTTCCCAACAACCTCTTGCCGTACGTCGCCCAGGTGGCGGCCGGGAAACGTCAGCGACTGAGTGTCTTCGGCAACGATTATCCGACGCCCGACGGCACCGGCGTGCGCGATTACATTCACGTCATGGATCTCGTCGAAGGTCATCTGTCGGCACTGGACTACCTGCTCGCCAAAGGGGGCATGCTGACGGTCAATCTCGGCACCGGTTGCGGTTATTCGGTTCTGGACATGGTCCGCGCCTTCGAAGTCGCCAGCAAGCGCCCGATACCCTTCGCTGTGGAACCACGCCGACCGGGTGACATTGCCGCGTGCTTCGCCGACCCGGCGCTCGCCCGGCAACTGCTCGGCTGGCAAGCGCGACGTGGCATCGAAGAGATGTGCAGCGACGCCTGGCGGTGGCAGCAACAGTGCGAACGGAGTTGACCGGCAGTCATGGCGACTTACGCAATTGGCGACGTCCAGGGCTGCTTCGACTCCTTGCAGCAACTGCTCGAGAAGTGCCGTTTCGATCCTTCCAGCGATCGCCTCTGGCTGGTCGGCGATCTGGTGAACCGCGGCCCACGCTCATTGGAGACCCTGCGTTTCGTGCGCGACCTGGGCGCCTCCGCGGTCGCCGTACTGGGCAACCACGACCTCTACCTGCTGATGGCAGCGGCCGGCTTCGACCGGCGCAGCAAGGGCGATACGCTCGACGACATTCTCGATGCACCCGACCGCGAGGAATTGCTGGGCTGGCTGCGTCATCGCCCCCTGTGCCACCGCGAAGGCGAATTCTGCCTGGTGCATGCCGGACTGCTCCCGCAGTGGACGGTGGCCAGAGCGCGAGAACTGGCCGCCGAGGTGGAAGCGGCGCTGGCCGGTCCCACCTATCTCGATTTCATGGCGAACATGTGGGGTAGCGAACCGGCGGCGTGGAGTGACGACCTGGAAGGCTGGCCGCGCTTGCGGGTGATCGTCAATGCGATGACGCGCATGCGCTTCTGCACGCCGGAAGGGGAGATGGACTTCAAGACCAAGGGCGAGCTGAGTGGCGCTCCGCCCGGCCTCGTGCCCTGGTTCGAGCTTTCCGGCCGGCGCAGTGCCACCGACGTCCTGGTCACCGGTCATTGGTCGGCCCTCGGTCTGAAGATCGAGCCCAATCTGCTGGCGCTGGACTCAGGTTGCCTCTGGGGTCGCCATCTGACAGCCGTTCGCCTCGAGGACCGTGAAATTTTCCAGGTGGACTGCGCCTTCGGCGAAGCACGTACGTGAGCTGAGCATCCGCCGCTATGGGGGTCGCGCCGCCGCTCCTGGCCGGGCGCCCGCGTCACGAACACCGGCGGCGCCCGGCATCCGCCTGCTAGAATCGCTGGAGTACTTCCCCGGAGGATGACATGCAGATCGGAAGGCAAGGCAGGCAGCAGGGACGGACGTCGATGCGCGCCGTATTCGCAGCCGTGGCGCTGGCCATAGCCGGCCTTCTGGCGATCGCCAGCCTGCCGGAGTCCGGGGACGACCAGGGAGCGGGCGCCGGCGTTCGCTTCGAGGTCGTCGACGGCGCGTATCGCGAACTCGACGGCTCGCCGGCACTGGCGCTCTCCTTCAGTCTGCCCCTGGACAGCAAGGGGAATTACGACAGGTTCGTCCAGGTACTGGAAATGCCCGCCGCGATCCAGGCAGCGACTGCGCATGACGGCGACGATGCCGATCGGCGTGGCGAGCTTGACGATGAGAACGATACCGGCTCGCCGACAGACACCAGCACCAGCCCGGAGGACACCAGGCTCGACGGCGGCAAACCGGTTGCCGGCGCCTGGGTCGTCGGTGACAACCGGCACCTGCTGTTCTTCCCGCACATCAAGCCGCAAGTGCGCTATGTGGTGCGCGTTCAGCCGGGACTGATGGCCAGGAGCGGCAGCAGGCTCGAACAGGAAACGCGCTTCTCGATCCGTACCGCAGCCGTTGCGCCCGCTTTCTATTTCGCCAGCCGCGGAATGGTCCTGCCGGCGGCGCAAAATGGCGGTCTGCCGGTCACCACGGTCAATGTTCCCGAGGTGGACATCCAGTTCCTCAAGGTCAAGCCCGATCAACTCGCCCGCTTTCTCGACAAGGTCGTCGCCCGCGGCGCGGCGGCGAGCGACGTGCAGAGCGACCCGGCTGATGATGATGACCATGACTACTACGACCGTCGGACGCGCCTGAAAGGCGCGGTCAGCTACTGGGATCTCGACCAGCTGCACAAGCTGACCACCAGCGCCTTCGTCGGCCGCTTCCTCACCGAACAGAAGGCCGATCGCCGGCGGGTGACCTTCATCCCGGTCGAGAACATCCCTGCACTGCGCGAACCCGGAGTCTATGTCGCCGTGATGTCGCAACCGAACCGCTTCCGGGGCGACTATCAGACGACCTACTTCTACGTCAGCGACCTCGGCCTGCACCTGCGCCAGTATGCCGGTCGCGGCGCCGACGCCTACATCAGTTCGCTGATCGACGGCAGAGCCCGCTCGGGTGTCGAGGTCAGCTGGATCGACGGCAGCGGCAGGATACTGGCCCGCGGCGAGAGCGACGACAACGGCCGCGTCAGCTTCGCCGAGAGGCCGGCAGCCGCGCGCGTGCTGATGGCCAGGAAGGGCGGGCAGATGTCGCTGATCGCACTGCGTGAAGCGGCGCTCGACCTGGCCGAATTCGATATCGCCGGGATGCCCTACGTACCGGTGCGCCTCTTTGCCTACAGCGGTCGCAACCTCTACCGGCCGGGCGAAAAGTTCGAGGTGTCGGTAATCGCCCGCGATGCCGACGGCCATCCCGTGCCACCACAGCCGATCCAGGCGATTCTGCGCCGCCCCGACGGCAAGGCGCAGTGGACGGCGACCTGGCATGCGGAGCAGGCCTTTGCCGGCTACTACCGGCGCACCATCGACTTGCCGATCGACGCAGCCACCGGATCCTGGCAGCTCGAACTGCGCGCCGATCCGGCGGCCAGGATTGCCAGCACCAGCATGTCCTTCGCCGTCGAGGAATTCCTGCCGGAGCGAATGAAGCTCGAGCTGAGCACCGCCAGCGAACGACTGGGCAAGGACAGCCTGGCTTGGCAGGTCGACGTCAGCGGCCGCTACCTCTATGGCGCCCCCGCTGCCGGCAACAGTCTGGTCGGCGTGGTGACCAGCGAGCGCAACCGCAATCCGCTGAGCAGGGAACTGCCCGGCTTCGTCTTCGGCGACGCCAACGAGGACAGCGTCCGCGCACGCAGCGAACTTCCCGCACTGACCATGGACGAGCAGGGCCAGGCGATAGTCGAGGTCGACCTCGAGGCGGTCGTCAAGCGGCGCTCGCCGTTCACCGTGCGCACCACCCTGAGCCTGCTCGAAAGCGGCGGTCGACCGGTGATCCGCAGCATCGAGCGCGTCTTCTGGCCGGCACCGGTGCTGGTCGGCCTGCGGCCAATGTTCGTCGGCGCCTACGCGCGCGAAGGCGCGCCGGCCGAGTTCGAGGTCGTTCGTGCCGATGCCGGCGCGGCACTGCACGCGGGAACCGCACTGCCGGTACGGCTCTTCCGCGAGGATCGTCACTACTACTGGCGCTTCGACGACCAGCGCGGCTGGCATTCGGGATTCAGCGAAGGCAACGAACTGGTGGCGACGACACAGGTCTCGGTGCCCGCCGGCGGTCGTGGCATGCTCAGCCTGCCGGTCCGTTACGGTCGCTACCGGCTCGAGGTCTTTGACCCGGAAAGTGGCCAGACGACGCGCTTCCGCTTCTACGCCGGCTGGTCGGCCAAGGACGACGAGACGCAGGGCGTTCGCCCCGACCGGGTGGCGCTCAAGCTCGACAAGCCATCCTACACGACAGGTGAAACGGCGCGCCTGACGATTAGCCCGCCACATGCCGGCGAAGCGCTGGTCACGGTGGAAGGTGATCGCGGTCTATGGGCGCGGCGCCTGTCGATCGCTGCCGACGGCACGACCATCGACATCCCCATCGACAAGGACTGGCAGCGGCACGATCTTTATGTCGCGGTAATGGTGCTGCGTCCCGGCGACAGCGGCGAGAAGGTGACACCCGCCCGGGCGCTGGGCGTGCTGCACCTGCCACTCGACCGCGGCAGCCGCAAGCTGACGGTGAACATCGAAGCCGTGCAGAAGATGGAACCCGAGCAGCCGTTGAAAGTGAAGGTCAGCGTCCCCGAGGCCAAGGGTCGGACGACCATGCTGACCCTGTCGGCGGTCGACGTCGGCATCCTCAACATCACCGGTTTCGCCAGCCCGGATCCCTTCGCTTTCTTCTTTGCCAAGCTGCGCTACGGCGCCGACCTCTACGACATCTACGGCCGTGTGATCGAAAAGATGGCTGGCGACAAGGGCCGGCTCAAGTTCGGTGGCGACAGCGGGCCCAAGCCGACGCAGAGCCTGCCGAAGAAGGTGCGTCTGGTCGACCTGTTCAGTGGCCCGGTCATGCTTGATGACAATGGCCAGGCCGAGGTTTCGCTGCCGGTCCCCGATTTCAACGGCAGCCTGCGTCTGATGGCCGTCGTCGCCGGTGGCGAGCGCTTCGGCTGGCAGGAAGCGGAAGTCACCGTCGTCGCGCCGCTGCTCGTCGAACTGGCGACACCGCGCTTCCTTTCGGTCGGCGACAGCGCCGTGCTGGCGCTCGACGTGCAGAACCTGGCCGGCAGCGCGCAGGCAATCCGCCTCGCCGTCAGCAACGCCGATGGACTGCTGATCAAGGGCGGCGAGCAGCAGTTTTCACTCCAGGATCGGCAGAAGCGTACCCTGCGCATCCCGATCGAAGCCGGTAGCGCGCTCGGCCTGAGCGAAGTGACGGTGCGCATCGACAGCCCGCGCGTCAGGATCAATCGCAGCTTCCCGCTACAGGTGCAGCCACCCACCCCGCGCCAGTCGGTGCTCAGGCGAGTGGCCATCGCGCCCGGCGACAGCGTCACCATCCGCGATGCCGAGCTGGGAGGCTTCCTGCCCGAGAGCGTCGCGGCAACGCTGGCCGTCTCGAACCAGCCGCCGATCGACGTTCGCAGCGCGGTGCAGGGCCTGTTGCGCTACCCCTACGGCTGCGCCGAGCAGACGGCCAGCAGCGCCTACCCGCACCTGTTCATCGATGAAGCGGCAGCACGAAAATTCGGCCTCAAGCCCTACACGCGGGTGCAGCGAACGGAGGCGCTCGACAGGGCGATCGCCCGCCTGGCGGGCATGCAGGCGCCGAACGGCGGCTTCAGCCTGTGGGGCAACCTCGCCGAGTACCAGTACTGGCTGTCGGCCTACGTCAGCAACTTCCTGCTCGATGCGCGCGAACAAGGCTTCAACGTTCCACCGGAGGTCGAGAAGCGCGCCCTGGAGTTCCTGCTCAAGGGCCTGCAGGAAGGCGTCGCCGGCCTGCCGACAGGCGTCGTCAAGTACAACGAGAACTCGGTCTGGAACGACTACCGCTATGCCGGATCGGGGCGTTTCGCGGTGCTCGCCTACGGCGCCTACGTGCTCGCCCGCCAGGGCAAGGCGCCGTTGTCGACACTGCGCCAGCTGGCAGAGTCGCAGGCCGCAGCGCACTCCGGACTGGCGCTGGTCCATCTCGGCCTGGCGCTGCAGCTGATGGGTGACGAGACGCGCGCCAGCAGCGCCATCGCCGCCGGTCTCGTAAAACGGCGCGCCGGCCCGGAGTACGCCTGGTGGGGTGACTACGGCAGCAATCTGCGCGACTGGGCGCTGATCGACGTGCTGCTCGGCAAGCATCAGCTGACGCCAGCCGGGCGCGAGAACCTGGTCAATCAGGTAGCCGGCGAAATGGTTGGCAGGCGCTACTACAGCACGCAGGAAAAGCTGGCCCTGTTCCTCCTCGGACGCAGTTTCGCTACCGACGCAGCCAGCGAATGGCGCGGCGAAATGCTGTCGGCAGGCAAGACACAAGCGATCGGCGGCCGCGGAATACAGTACCTGCCGCTGTCGGCCGAGCAGCTGGCGACCGGAGTCACGCTCAGGAACGGTGACAAGGAACGCCTGTTCACCGAACTCAACTTCGCCGGCAACCCGGCGAGCATGCCTGCCGCGCGACGCGATGACTTCGATCTGCGCCGTGACTGGTTCACCGCCGACGGCAAGCCGCTCGGCGATCGCCCCCTGCACGTCGGCGAAACCGCCATCGTTCGCGTACAGGTGAAAAGCGCCGGACGCTACGCCAATGGCCTGGTGGTCGACTACATCCCGGCCGGCCTCGAAATCGAAAACGCCAATCTCGTCCAGGGCGAGCAGTCCGTGGTCATGGTCGATGGCGTCGATCCGCGGCAGGCGATGCTGAACAGCAACATCCAGCACGTCGAGTTCCGCGACGACCGTTTCGTCGTCGCCGCCAGGCTCGCCGGAACGATGCAGTTCTTCTACCGCGTGCGCGTCGTCACCCCCGGGCGTTTCGTGGTGCCCCCGACCTACGCCGAAGACATGTACCAGCCGCAGGTCTATGGGCTGGCCGGCGGCAAGGAAACAATGCTCATCAACGACGGCAGGGAAGAACAGGCACGGGCCAGCAGCGGGCAATGACGCCGAACATGCCGCTCGGGCGCAAGCTGCAGCTTGCGCTGGCAGCAGCCCTCGGCCTGCTGCTGTTGGCCGACCAGCTCTGGCCGCCGCCGCTGCCCGGCCGCTCCGCGCCACGCGCCCAGCTGGTTCTCGCCCGCGACGGAACGCCGCTGCGCGCCTTCCCCGACCGTGCGCACGTCTGGCGCCACCCGATGCGGGTCGAAGACGTCTCGCCACGCTACATCGAAGCGCTGGTCGCCTACGAGGACCGCGCTTTCTGGTGGCATCCCGGCGTCAATCCCTGGGCGCTGCTGCGCGCCGCGTGGCAATGGCAGAGAAGCGGGCAGATCGTCTCCGGTGGCTCGACGCTGAGCATGCAGGTGGCGCGCCTGCTGGAACCGGTACCGCGCAGCGTCGCCGGCAAGCTGCGCCAGATAGCCCGCGCGCTGCAGCTCGAACTGCGCCTCTCGAAGCGCGAAATTCTCGAGATCTACCTCAGCTATGCGCCGATGGGCGGCGTCGTCGAAGGCGTCGAGGCGGCCAGCCGCGCCTACCTCGGCAAACCGGCGCTACGGCTGAGCCATTCCGAAGCAGCATTGCTGACGGTGCTGCCGCAGGCGCCGTCGCGACTGCGGCCGGACCGCTATCCGGAACGCGCCCGCCAGGCGCGCGACAAGGTCCTCGAACGCCTGCAATCGCGCTGGGGCAGCGCCGCGATCGCCGACGCCCGTCAGGAACCGGTGATCGCCCAGAGTATCCGCGAGCCGCTGCTGGCACCGCTGCTCGCCGAACGCCTGCGCCGTCTGCGACCGCACGCGGCACGCATCGACAGCACCATCGACGCCGGCATGCAGCAGTCCGTCGAATACCTGCTCGCCGCACGCCTGCCGGTCCTGCCGCCACGCGTCTCCATGGCCGCGCTGGTGGTCGACAACCGGACGCTGGAGGTACGCGCCTACGCCGGCTCGGCCGATTTTTCCGACAACGCGCGCTTCGCGCACGTGGACATGGTGCAGGCAGCGCGTTCGCCCGGTTCGACCCTGAAGCCCTTTCTCTACGGGCTGGCGCTCGATGAAGGGCTGACGCACTCCGAATCGCTGCTCGCCGACGCGCCGCAATCGTTCTCGGGTTACCAGCCGGGCAACTTCCAGGCCAACTTCAGCGGCCCGGTGAGCGTCTCGGAGGCCTTGCAGAAATCGCTCAACGTCCCGGCCGTGGAAGTGCTCGAACAGCTCGGGCCGCGTCGCTTCGTCGCGCTGCTTCGCCGCGGCGGCCTCAAGCTCGAACTGCCGCGTGCCGCCGCGCCCAATCTCAGCGTCATCCTCGGTGGCACGGCGGTGAACCTGGAAGGACTGGTCGGCGCCTATACCGCGCTGGCCCGCGCCGGCGTCAGCGGCCAGCCGCGCTTCTTTTCGGACGCGCCGCTGCGCGAGGCGCGAATGATGAGCGAAGGCGCCGCCTTCATCATTCGCGACATACTCGAAGCCGGCGGCCCGGTCGCCCGCCTGGTCAACGACGGCGTCGGCGCGCGCCGCGGCATCGCCTGGAAGACCGGCACCAGTTTCGGTTTTCGCGACGCCTGGGCGGTCGGCGTCAGCGACCGCTTCAGCGTCGGCGTCTGGATCGGCCGCCCCGATGGCACGCCGAATCCGGGCTTTTTCGGCGCCAACATCGCGGCGCCACTGCTGGTCGACATCTTCTCGGTCGTCGACGACGCACCGCCAGCGCCACGCACGCCGCCGGAGAGCGTTTCGGCGACGCGCATCTGCTGGCCGCTTGGAACGCGCAGCGATGCAACGCCGCCCGACCTATGCCATCAGGAAAGAACGGCCTGGATTCTCGACGACACCGCGCCGCCGACCTTCCCCGACCGGCTGCGCGGTGGTGCCGCGCGCTACCGCGATTACCGCGACGCCGGCAGCGGCCTGCGCGTGCGCGCCGCCTGTGCCGCGGGCGAGATACGGGCCGTCGACATGGCGCGCTGGCCAGCGACCCTCGAACCCTGGCTGGACGCGGCGACACGAGCACGCGCGCTGCCACCCGCCTGGGCGCCCGACTGCGATGGCGCACGCGCCCCGGAAGGCGGCCTGCGCATCGTCGGCGTCAGCGACGGCGAAACGATCCGCCGCGCCGGCAACGGCCCGGCGCCCGAGCTGCACCTCGAAGCGCGCGGTGGCCAGGAGGAACTGATCTGGTTGCTGAACGGCCGCCAGATCGGCCGCGTGCCCGCCGGGCACACGCTGCGCCAGCGCTTCAGCGACGCCGGTCGCTACCGGATCACGGTCATGGACGACGCCGGCCGCTACGACCGGGTCGACATCAGCGTGCGCTGAATGCTGACCGGGCGACGGCACAACCGGCATCGGGAGAAGCACGTGGCCGTTCAGCAAAGGTGAAGAATTGCCTATCATGCGGCTTTCCCGACCAGCAGGTAATCACCGATGCGCACCACCACAGCGGGCAGGGGCACGCGGAGCACTCGCCGATGAAACCAGGGCGAAACGAGCCATGTCCATGCGGCAGTGGCAGGAAGTACAAGAGCTGCTGCCTGGGCAGGGAAACGGCACGGCCGGCAACGACGCCGTCGCCCCGGGACTTCGACGCCCAGATCGCCCTGGGCAGGGCCCTTCTCGAACGTGGCAGCTTCCCCGAAGCGGTTGACTGTTTCCGGCGGGCAGTGGCGATTCAGCCCGGGAATCCGGTCGCGCTGTTCCATCTTGGCGATACGCTGCGCCTGCTCGAACGCTTTGCCGAAGCAGAAGGCCACCTCAGACGGGTTCTGGCCAGCGCTCCGGACTTCGTCGAAAGCCTCGTCTCCCTGGCTGACACGCTCGCCGAGCAAGGGGCGTCCGACGAAGCGGCGCGCGTCTGCCGGCGGGCGCTCGCGCTGGCACCGGACTACGCCGCAGCGCACTTCTGCCTGGGCAACATCCTGCGCAATTCGGCCCGTCTAGACGAAGCCAGAGACTGCTTTGTCGCGGCGCTGCAGCTGGCACCGGATCTCGTTCCCGCGCTGGGCAATCTCGGCAACGTCCTTCAGGAACTCGGCGATTTTGCCCAGGCCGAGAAATGCTACCGGCGGGCGCTCGAACTCAACCCCGGCTACAGCAATGCCGCCAAGAACCTGGGCCGGCTTTTCGTCGAACAGAACCGCTTTGTCGACGCCGAAGCCGCGTATCGCGATGCGCTGCGAAGTCAGCCGCAGAACGCCGAGATTCTCGAACGACTGGGCGGTGTCCTGCTCGAACTCGGCCGCGCCGACGCAGCCAGGAAGTCGTACCTGCAGGCGCTGGCGGTGCAGCCCGCGCGCACCAGCACGCGCCTGGCGCTGGCCACCGCGGCGCTGCCGGTAATCGCCCAGAGCAGCACGGAAGCGGCCGCCGTAGCGGGTCGTTTCGCGCAGGCGCTCGACGAGCTGGCAGCCTGGCTGCACGCCAACCCGGGTCGGCAGGTCGGTGCCGCTGACCTGGCGGCCGCGCAGCAACCGTTCTTTCTTGCCTACCGCGACGGCAATCACGTCGAACTGCTGTCACGCTACGGCGATCTCGTCCGCGAATGCCTGGCTGCGCAAACGGCGACGGTTCGCCCGCAGCGGGAGCGGCCGCGGCTGCTGATCGTTTCGCACCACGTCCGGCGGCACTCGGTATGGGATATCGTCCTGCGCGGCCTGTTGCGCGATCTCGATCGCACGCGTTTCGAAGTGTTCATCTATCACCTCGGCAACGTCGAGGACCAGGAAACCGCCTTCGCGCGCTCGCAGGCCGAGGGCTGGCGCGACCGGAAAACCATCGCCGACCCGGAAGGCTGGCTCGCTGCCGCAGCGGAAGACTGCCCGGACATCGTTTTCTACCCGGAGATCGGCATGTCGTCGATCTCCTACTTCCTCGCGGCGCATCGACTCGCCCCGCTGCAGGTGGCGAGTTGGGGACACCCGGTCAGCACCGGCCTGCCGACCATCGACGTCTTTCTTTCCGGCGAGTTGCTCGAGGCGCCGGACGCCGACGCCCATTATCGCGAACGCCTGCTCCGTCTGCCCGGCACCGGCTGCTGTACGGCGCCCCAGGCGCTGGTCGCCGAAGCGATCCCCGACATCGAAGCCACCCTGCGCTGCATGGACGGCCCGCGCCTGGTGATCGCGCAACGGGCCATCAAGTTCGATCCCGGCGATGATGCGCTCTACGCACGGATAGCGCTCAGCGCTGGCGCGAGCGTCTTCATCCTGCTCAGGGATCCGCTGTGCCCGTGGGCGACCGACCAGATCATGACGCGCCTGCGCTCGGTGTTTCGCGCGCACGGGCTCGATGCGGATCGGCACCTGCTGGTGATTCCCTGGCTTGCACCGGCGAAGTTTCTTGCCTTGCTCGATCTCTGCGACGTCTATCTCGACTGCCCGGCCTTCTCCGGATACACGACCGCCTGGCAGGCGCTGCATCGCGGCCTGCCCATCGTCGCGCTGGAAGGTCGCTTCATGCGCCAGCGCCTCGCTGCCGGCCTGCTGCGCAAGGCCGGCTTGCCGGAGACCATTGCCGCGTCGCCCGACGATTACGTGGCCATCGCCGCAGGCCTGGCTGCCGAATGCCGCGATGCGCAGCGCAAACGCGAACGACGCGCAGCGATTCTGGCGGCTGCGCCCTCTGTTGATGGCGACGTCAGCGTCGTGCGCGCGTTCGAGCAGGGCCTGACGGCGGCGCTCGCAGCGGCCGACGGGCAGCGCTGGTTGCGCGACGACCTTTCGCCAGGGGGGCTGCCGCGGGTTCGAGCGTGAAGCTCGGCTAGCGCGCGGGCGGTGGCTGGGCGAGCAGGATGTCCGCCTGTGGGGTCTTCATTTCCAGCCCATTTCCGGTTTGTGGAGCAGCCCGTCAGGACGGTGGTCAGCGAGTGGCAATCTGCGCAAACCCGGTACGCGAAGCGAGTTCTCCGGCGTTGCCTTCGTTACAGAATACGCTGTCGACGCGGGCCATCGACGGTCCGCGATGCGCCCAGACGACAAGTGCCTCGACAGCCTCGACGGGGCCGTACACCAACGCTTCGACACTGCCATCGCGACGATTGCGCACCCAGCCGGAAAGCCCGAGCCGCGATGCTTCTGCGCATAGCGCCCAACGGTAACCGACGCCCTGGACACGGCCGTGAATGCGCAGATTCCGGCAGACTGCTTCACTCATCTTCGACTCCGGCATTGCCACTGCGGCGGGAAATGCCGCCTTTTTACTGGCACAATCGCGGGCCTGTCAAGAGTACTTTCAAGGGGATCCGGCTCACCATCGGGCGCCACGAAATCGCGCCTGCTGTTCGAGCGGCCGCTCTACGGCTCAGCCCGGCGACGCCCTCCGTGCCTCCCGCTCGCCTGGCGTCTGTCCTTCGTTGCATCGCCTGCTAGGCGCCTTCGTCCGATGACGAGCGCCCCCTTAGCCACTCGGGCAGTTCCCGGTCGCCAGCATTTTCAATTATGTATTGGCGGATCAGTTTCCTGACCACCTGCGACGGCGTCAGATCCTGCAGCACGCAGATCTCCTCGAAGATTTGCTTCTTGAGAGGGTCGATGAGGATGGTCAGGCGTGCGGTTCGGTTTTCCATGTCAGCGCATTCGATGTGTGTGAAATTAGAATAGAACTGCTGTCAAAAACGCATATAATTACTAACAGATTCACACGATAGCAGAAAATGATGTTGGTGATGGCAGCTCTGACTTACGTTTCCAGCATCGAGAAGCACCCATGGCGTGAGCCATTTCGCGCGTTTCCGACGGCGTTTCCTGGAATTTTGAACGGACTTTGAACGCTATTTGTGTGCCCGCGTGTCGTACAGACAGGTAGTGACCGAGACGTGCTGACTCCACACGAATACGAAACCATTGCCAGCGCTCCCGGCTGGTCGCCGACGCTGCGTCCGCGCGCAAGCGGCACCGGCAAGAGGCGGTGGGGGGTGATCGACCAGTGACCGGCGCGAGCGTCTTCCTCGACCCGGCGAGCTGGCGGCATATCGACTGGGTCCTCCTGGCTGTTTCCGCCTGGCTGCTGATTGGCGTCGCAGGGGTGTTCGGCTTGCACCGCCTGGCCCTGGTGGCCAGAGTGCTGTTTCCCGCCGGCGGGGCCTGCGGCCTGCTCTTGTTCGGCGTCGCTCTGAGCGCGATCGTCAGCGCGCCGGAGGTGGCGGTGTTGCCCTTGGGGCTGCCAGGTCTGCCCTTCCATTTTCGCCTCGACAGCCTGTCTGCCTTCTTCCTGATGATTATCGGCGGCGTTGCGGCCGGTGTGTCGGCGTTCGCGGCCGGCTACTTCCGCAAGGGCGAAGGCACGCCGCCCGGCTTGCTGGCGCTCGAGTACCACATCTTTCTGGCCAGCATGACGCTGGTCGTTCTCGCTGACGACGCCTACGCGTTCATGGTGATGTGGGAAACCATGGCCTTGTCGTCGTTCTTCCTGGTCACCGCCAACCATCGCATCGTCGAGATTCAGCGTGCCGGCTACCTCTACCTGCTGATCGCCCATGTCGGTGCTCTCGGTATCCTGTTGTGCTTCGGCATCCTGCAGGCGGATACCGGCGACTACACTTTTGCCAACATGCGCTCGCAGGAGATTTTGCCCGCGCGGGCGTCGATCGCTTTCCTGCTGGCGCTGTTCGGTTTCGGCGCCAAGGCGGGCATCGTACCGCTGCATGTATGGCTTCCCGAGGCACATCCGGCGGCGCCGTCGCCCGTCTCCGCGCTGATGAGCGCAGTCATGTTGAAGACCGCCGTGTACGGCGTACTGCGGGTCGTTTTCGACCTCCTCGGTACGCAGCTGTGGTGGTGGAGTCTGGTGCTGCTTGCGGTCGGTTTGTCGACCGCGCTGTTCGGTGTCGTCTTCGCCGCGGTGCAGGTCGATATGAAACGCCTGCTGGCCTACTCATCGATCGAAAACATCGGCCTGCTGTTCACCGGCGTCGGGCTGGCCGTGCTGTTCTCCACGCATGGCATGCATCTGATGGCAGCGCTGGCGCTGACCGCCGTCCTCTATCACGCGGCCAGTCATGCCTTTTTCAAAGGGCTGCTCTTTGTCGGCACCGGCGCGGTCCTGCATGCCACCCTCGAACGCAACCTCGGCAAGCTCGGTGGTTTGATCCGCTACATGCCCTGGGTGGCCTGGGCCATGCTGATTGGTGTTCTGGCCAGCGCCGGCTTGCCGCCCTTTGGTGGCTTTGTCTCCGAGTGGCTGCTGCTGCAGAGCTTCCTCTTCTCGCCGGATTTGCCGAGTTCATTCCTCAACATGCTGATTCCCGTGGTCGCCGCCCTGATCGCACTGGTCGCAGCGCTCGCCGGCTATACCATGGTCAAGTTCTTCGGGGTCATCTTCCTCGGCCAGCCACGCGAGGAGAAGCTGGCGCAGGCGCACGATGCCGGACGGTGGGAGCGCGTCGGCATGGCCTGGCTGGTCGCCGGATGCATTGCGCTCGGACTGTTTCCCGTACAGTTCATCGCCCTCATCGATCCGGTGACGCAGTTGCTGGTGGGCTCTGGTCTTGCCAGGACGGTCAGCGGCAGCGGCTGGCTGCTGGCGCCGGTGGCGATCGAGCGCGCGAGCTACGGGCCGGCGATTTTCCTGCTCGGCGTCGCTGCAAGCTTCGCGCTCGCCTTCCTGCTGGTGCGCATCTTCTATCACGGCCGCGTGCGGCGCTCGGCGCCCTGGGACTGCGGCTTCCCCTGGCAGAACGCGCGCATGCAGGATACCGCCGAGGGTTTCGGACAACCGATTCGGCAAATCTTCGAGCCCTTCTTCCGCTGGGAGCGCGAGTTGCCGACGGCTTTCGATGCCGAGCCACGCTATCGCGTCAGCGTCACCGACCACTTCTGGCACTGGCTTTACCTGCCGCTGGCCACCGTCGTCGAGCGTCTGGCACGGCTCATCGGGCTGTTGCAGCAGGGACGGATTGCGGTCTACCTGTTGTACAGCTTCGTGACCCTGATCACCGTGCTGGTGGTGGTCGAGCTATGACCTGGCTCGGCGTCTTCTCGCAACTGCTGGAGATCGTCCTGGCGCTGCTCCTGGCGCCCCTGCTCGGCGGCTGGATCAATCAATGGCGCGCCTGGCTGCAGAACCGCTCGGCACCTGGCTTGCTGCAGCCGTACCGCATGCTGCACAAGCTGTTCAACAAGGAGTCGGTGCTCGCCGAGCACGCTTCGCCCCTGTTCCGAGGCGCTCCGTACATCGTTTTCGGCTGCATGGCGCTGGCCTGCGCAATCGTCCCGACCCTATCGACCGACCTGCCTCTTTCGCCGGCAGCAGATGCGATTGCCCTGGTCGGCCTGCTGGGAGTGGCGCGGGTATTCATTTCGCTGGCGGCCATGGATGTCGGCACTTCTTTTGGCACGCTGGGGGCGCGGCGTGAAATGCTGATCGGCTTTCTCGCCGAACCGGCGCTGCTGATGGTCCTGTTTTCGGCATCGCTGATCTCGAACTCAACCTCGCTGACCACCATCGTCGAGACGCTGGCGCATCGTGATCTGGCCATCTATCCGAGTCTGGCTTTCGCCGGCGTCGCCTTCACCATGGTGTCCCTGGCCGAAAACGCCCGCGTGCCGGTGGACAACCCGGCGACGCACCTCGAACTGACGATGATTCACGAAGCGTTGATCCTCGAATATTCGGGCCGTCACCTGGCGCTGCTCGAATGGGCCGCGAGCCTGAAGCTCTTCGCCTACTCGTGCATCGGGCTGGCGCTGTTCTTCCCCTGGGGCGTCGCCGAGGCGCAGGCGCCGCTGGCGCTGCTGCTGGCGATGCCGGCGCTGATCCTGAAGCTGGCGATCGGCGGCGCCCTGCTGGCGCTACTCGAGACGCTCAGCGCCAAGATGCGCATCTTTCGCGTCCCGGAATTCCTCGCCACCGCTTTCCTGCTGGCGGTGATCGGCATGCTGGTGCACATCCTGGTAAGGCCGTGAGATGAGCGAATTCGTCGCCCAACTGATCAATCTGCTGGCGTCAACGCTCCTGATCCTCGCCTTCGCGATGATCTCGCAGCGACGGATTCTGTCGCTGATCCACCTGTTCACCGCGCAGGGTGCAACGCTGGTCGCGGCGACGCTGGTGGTCGGCTACGCGACGGATCAGCCGCACCTCTACCTGTCGGCCGGCATCACCCTGGTGGTCAAGGTGATCCTGATTCCCTTGTTGCTGCATCGGGTGATCAATCGTCTAAACGTGCGCTGGGACATTGAAACGCTGATCAACATCCCGACGACGATGATCATCGGCATCGTGCTGGTCATTTTCGCCTTCGACCTGGCGCTGCCGATCTCCAGGCTGTCGGCCAGTATCGCCCGCGGCACGCTCGGCATCGCGCTGGCCTGCGTGCTGCTCTCGTTCCTGATGATGATTACCCGGGCCAAGGCGGTGCCACAGGTGATCGGCTTCCTGTCGATGGAAAACGGCCTGTTCTTCGCCGCCACTTCGGCCACCTACGGCATGCCGATGGTCGTCGAACTCGGCATCGCTCTCGACGTGCTGGTCGGCATACTGATTCTCGGCGTCTTCATGTTCCAGATTCGCGAACAGTTCGACAGCCTCGACATCAGCCACCTCGAAAAGCTCAAGGAGGACTGACCTGGAAACGCTGTTCTACGTCCTCGGCATTCCCCTGCTTGGCAGCCTGGTTCTGGCGTTCACCGGGCAGCGCGACAGCGCACGCGAAATCAACGTCGCCTTCAGCCTCGCGACTTTCATTGCCACCTGCATGTTGACCGTCGAGATTGTCTCGGGTGGGCCGCAGCTGGTCTGGCACCACGAGTTCTTCATTGACCCGCTGAACGTCTTCCTGGTCACCCTGACCAGCTTTGTCGGCCTGACCACGGCCATCTTCTCGCGGCCTTACATGCGCATCGAGCAGGACCACGGCAAGATGACGCCGCATCGGCAGCGCCTCTACCACAGCATGTATCAATTGTTCAATTTCACCATGCTGCTGGCGCTGACCACCAACAACATGGGTATCCTGTGGGTGGCCATGGAGGCGGCGACACTGACCACCGTGCTGCTGGTCAGCGTGTACCGGACCGCCGCCAGTCTCGAAGCCGCGTGGAAATACTTCATCCTCTGCGGCGTCGGCATCGCCCAGGCCCTGTTCGGGACGGTATTGCTGTACATGGCCGCGGAAAAAGTGATCGGCACCGAGGCTGGTGCCTTGTTGTGGACCAATCTCGACGCGGTCAAGACACAGCTCGATCCGACCATCATCACCCTGGCTTTCGCTTTCCTGTTCATCGGCTACGGCACCAAGGTCGGCCTGGTGCCGATGCACAACTGGCTACCGGATGCACACGCGGAGGGACCGACGCCGGTTTCTGCCGTGCTGTCGGGCCTGCTGTTGAACGTCGCGGTCTATGCCCTCTTGCGCTGCAAGGTGCTTACCGACGGAGCGCTGGGCAACCAGCTCGCCGGCGAGCTGATGATGGGCTTCGGTCTGCTGTCAGTGGTCGTGGCGGCGTTCTTCCTGTCCCGCCAGAAGGACGTCAAGCGCATGTTTGCCTACTCTTCGATCGAGCACATGGGGCTGATCACCTTCGCCTTCGGCATGGGCGGCGCGATCGCCAACTATGCCGGCCTGCTGCACATGACGGTGCATTCGCTGATCAAGTCGGCAATCTTCTTTGCCGTCGGCCATGCCACGCAGAAAGCCGGAACACAGAACATGGCTGACATCCGCGGGCTCATCAAGGTCAGTCCGCGGCTGGCCTGGGGGATGATGCTCGGCTCGCTGGCCATTCTCGGGATGCCGCCTTTCGGCGTCTTCGCCAGCGAATTCCTGATTCTCACGACGGCCATGCGCGACCATTCCTGGGCCACGCCGTTTCTGCTGCTGGCGCTCGGCGTCGCTTTCGCCGCCGTCTTCAGCCGGGTCCAACCGATGGTCTTCGGCGAAACCTCGCTCAGGAAAACATTGGGCCACACGCCAGCACTGCTGCCGGTGTTCGCGCACCTGGGTCTGGGCCTGATGCTCGGCCTGTATATCCCGCCGTACCTGCACGACTGGTATCGTCAGGCGGCGGCGATGATCGGAGGTTGAGGCGATGCAAATCTACGGGTTCAGCCTCGATTGCGAACGCCTGCCGGCACCTCTGCCGATCTGGCGCGCCACGGTGCGCGCCGAAACCTGGCAGGTGATCGCCCGCGCGCTATCCGAGAACGGCGGACGACTGCTCGCTCTCTGGGGGTCCGATCGCACCGAGGGCGCAGCGGGCGGTCTGGTGATATCGGCGGCCTACTCCGGTCGCGACGGTCTGCTGTGGATCGATCTGCCACTCGCCGAGCGGGCCGCGACCTATCCTGACCTGCTGCCATTCTTTCCCTGCGCAGGCCGCCTGCAGCGGGCGGCAGCCGATCTGCTCGGTGTCGTCGCGGAAGGCGTTTGCGACCGGCGCCCGTGGCTCGACCACGGCGCCTGGCCGGAAAACTACCGGCCGCTGCGCCGTGATCAATCACCGCGAGCCGCTGGTCCACATCGAGAAGTCACCGACTACGCATTCGTTCGCGTCGAAGGCGATGGCGTGCACGAGATCCCGGTCGGGCCGGTACATGCGGGGATCATTGAACCAGGGCACTTCCGTTTTTCGGTCGTCGGCGAGAAGGTACAGCGCCTTGAGCAACGCCTGGGCTACAAACACAAAGGGATCGAAAAACGCTTCACCGAGTTGTCCCCACTGCAGGCGCATCGACTGGCCGGGCGGATTTCGGGCGATTCGACGGTTGCTTACACCTGGGCCTACTGCATGGCGCTGGAATCGCTGGCGGGCTGCCAGATTGCCGCGCGCGCCAGTTGGCTGCGGGCGCTACTGCTCGAACGCGAACGGGTGGCAAACCACCTCGGCGACCTCGGCGCACTTGGCAACGATGCGGCGTTCGCCTTCGGGCTGGCCCAGTTCTCGAGGCTCAGGGAAGACTGGCTTCGCCTCTCCAGGGACGCTCTTGGTCACCGCCTGCTGATGGACCTTGTCGTTCCGGGTGGCGTGACGGCGGATGTCGATCAAGCGACCGCCGCCAGGCTGGCCGACCAGTGCGACCGGATCGAGCGTGAAGTGCGGGAACTGCATCAGGTTTACGACGAGCACCCCGGCCTGCAAGACCGCTTCCTGACCACCGGTCGGGTGTCGCCGGACCTTGCCGCCCGACTGGGACTCACCGGCCTGGCGGGTCGTGCCAGCGGCCAGGCTGCGGACCTGCGCAGCGATTGGCCCTGGCCGCCCTATGACCAGTTGGATGTGAAAGTCGCAACGCAGCACAACGGCGACGTCGCCGCCCGCGTCAGCGTACGTTTCGATGAACTGCTCGAATCGCTGCGGCTGATTCGCGTGCTGCTTTCCGGGCTTCCAGAAGGTCCGACGCGCAGCGAATTGAGGTTACCGAACAAGGTCGCGTTCGGTGCCGGATGGGTCGAAGGCTGGCGCGGCGAGATCTTCGTCGCCCTCGAATATGATGGTCAGCAAGGCGCCAACTGTATCCGCCGCTGTCACTGCCACGACCCCTCGTGGCAGAACTGGCCGGTACTCGAACACGCAGTCATGGGAAACATCGTTCCCGACTTTCCGTTGATCAACAAATCCTTCAACCTCAGCTACTCGGGACACGACCTCTGATGTGGCGCATCCTCAAACAGATCGCGAAAAACGGCATCCGCAGCGAAGCGCCACCCGAGTGCAGCGATGAGCTGCGCGTCGAAGGGGAGCGCATTCAGCACGCACTCCTCGAGATTCTCGGCCAGGCGCTGAGCATTCGCCAGGTCGACGCCGGATCGTGCAACGGCTGCGAGCTGGAAATCAACGCGCTCAACAATCCTTACCACAACATCGAAGGACTGGGCATCAGGTTCGTCGCCAGCCCACGCCACGCCGACATGCTGCTGGTGACCGGGCCGGTTTCACGGCACATGGAGCAGGCCTTGCGCCGCACCTACGATGCCACTCCCGACCCCAAGCTGGTTGTCGCAGTCGGCGACTGCGGTTGTGACGGTGGCATTTTCGGCGAGAGCTACGCCAGCTGCGGACGCGTGGCCAATGTCATTCCGGTCGACGTCGCGGTGCCTGGCTGCCCGCCGCCACCGATCGAGATTGTGCGCGGCATTCTGACCGCGGTGCAACGATGCCGAACCTTGCCAGGATAGCGGCGCCCTGTCGCCTCCCGGGCACCGGAAAAGTGCTCTCGGCGCCAAGCGCGTAAGCCTCGACAAGGCGTCGACCCTGCCGTCGCCGCGCTTGCGCAGCGCACCGCACAAGCCCGAGCGGCAAGGCGTCTGCCGACAGCAAGCAGTTGCAAGCAACACCCTCGACAAGGCGGCGCGGACGCGTGTTCCTGCGGATGTCTCGTGCAGCAACGGCGGCGGCGCGCGCACCCGGGCGAAAAACGCTGCCCTTTGCTGGCATAATCGTGGTCCACTAAAAGAATAATTTCAGGGGAATCCGGTTCGCTGCCGGCCACCGCCGCTCGTTCATGCTGAAAACTCTGTTGCTACTGCCGCTTCTTGGTGCGGGCCTCCTGTTGCTCTTGCCGAGCCGCCGCATCGACCTGCTGCGCAATGTCGCGAGCATGGTCGCTGCAGCGACCACGCTCTGTGCCGGCCTCCTGCTGCTGAACTTCGACCCGGCCAGCAGCGAAATGCAGTTCTTCGAGACAAGGCCCTGGAACCCGCGTGTCGGATCGAACCTGGCGCTTGGCGTCGACGGCATCTCGATGCCGATGCTGCTGCTGGCAAGCGTGCTGTGCTTCGTCGCCATCTTCACGTCGACCGGCGTGCGCAACGGCGCCAAGCTCTACTTCTCGCTGATCCTGGCGCTCGAAAGTTCGATGCTGGTGGTCTTCGCCGCACGCGACTGGTCGCTGTTCTACGTTTTCTGGGAACTGACGCTGATCCCGCTGTTCTTCCTGATCGACCGCCTCGGTGGCGCCAATCGTCACCGGGCGGCGCTCAATTTCGTCCTGTATACGCTCGGTGGCTCGGTATTCATGCTGATCGCCCTGCTGCTGCTCTACGACGTCGCCCCCGAGCACAGTTTCGCGATGGCCGACATGGCCGCCGGCAGCGCGCAGTTGCCGGAGAGGACTCAGATCCTGGTCTTTCTCGGACTGCTGCTCGGGTTCGGCGTCAAGATGCCGATCGTCCCGCTGCACGGCTGGCTGCCGCTGGCGCACGTCGAAGCGCCGAGTCCGATCTCGGTGCTGCTCTCCGGGATTCTGCTCAAGATGGGCGCCTACGGGCTGATTCGCGCGGCCTGGACGCTGCCGGGAGCAGTACAGGCCCTGCAGGACTGGCTGGCGCTGCTGGCCCTGGTCAGCGTGGTGTACGGCGCGGTGCTGGCCTGGCGACAGAGCGATCTGAAAGCGATGATCGCCTACTCGTCGATCTCGCACATGGGCGTCGTGCTGCTCGGCATCGCCGCGCTCAACGAAGCCGGGCTGAACGGCGCCGTGACGCAGATGGTCGCGCACGGCCTGGCAGCCGGTCTGCTGTTCATGCTCATCGGCCTGCTCTACGAACGAACGCACAGCCGCGACCTCGCGGCCTTCGGTTCGCTGAACCGCGTCGCGCCGCGCTTCGCGGCGTTCATCGTCCTCACCCTGCTGGCGTCGGTCGGCCTGCCGGGCAGTGCCGGCTTCATCGCCGAACTGCAGGTGCTGATCGGCGCCTATGGCCGCTGGGGCGGCTGGCTGGCAGTGCTCTCGATCGGCGTCCTGATTTCCGCCGCCTATGCCCTGCGCGCAGTTCGCCGCCTGTCGACCGGTCCCGAGAGACCTTTCGGCGGCGCAGCCGCCGGCGTTGCCACTTTCGCCGACCTCAATCGCGGCGAAACGGCGACTGCCGCCGCGCTCAGCGCGGGAATCGTCATCATCGGCTTCTACCCGGGCCCCCTGCTCGGCCTGATGGCCTCGTCGGTGAGCCGACTGGCGCAGCAGTTCGGCGGCTGAGTGAGCACGCCCGTGCAGCCTCCCCGAAGCGGCGCGGCAGATGCTGCGCCGATCGACCCGCTGGCGCGGATCGCCGCCTGCCTGGCGCATCTCGAACATGTGCTGCCGGCACAGGCACCGCTACGCGACTTCGTCCACCACAATACCCTGCACGCCTTCCAGCATCTGCGCTTCGCCGACGCCTGCCGCGAGGCTTCCCGGCTGACCGGCGCCAGCACCTGGCTTGACGAGGATCGCTGTCGCCAGCTCTTCCGGCAGGGACGCGTCAGCTCGGCCGACCTCGACGCCGCCCTGAGGCAGGTGCCGGCGGCGCGGGCCGACGAAGCCCTCCTTTCTGTCGCGACGCGCGAACTGCACCGTGGTGAGGTCCTGCAGGTGGCGCTGCGCTATCCGGCGCGCAGGCTTTCGGCAGCGCAGTTGCGCTGGCAGGCCGAGGAAGAAGCGGCTTTCGAGCGCTGGCAGGACGACCTCGCCCCGGACACGCGGCAGCGTCTGCTGACCGCCGCCAGTGCTGACGGTCGTGGCGAGGCAGCGGCGGTCGCCGATCTGTGGGATGCGGCGCGCGCGTTGCGGGCGCCTTCGGCCGGAGATCCAGTCGAACCCGAGCATGCTGGAGGCCATGTTGCCTGGCCCGGCCCCGCGGTGGGACAGCCTTCACCGGAAGCCGCAACAGCGCTCTGGCAGGACCTGCTTGGCGGCCTGGGAGAGCGCTGGACGGTGGCCGCCCTACTGGCCCACCTGAGCGGCGACGACCTGCGCGAGGCGCTGCAGCCGACGCTGATTCGTCATCTCGGCGCGCATCTCGACCAGGGACTGGCGGCCTGGCGAAATCCGGCGCGGACCGAGGGCTTCCTTGCCGCCTGGCGGCTGAGTTGCGGCACCGACTGGACCTGGGAGCTGGACGAGTTCGTCGGCGCACGCGACGAGATCGCGCAACTGCCTGATGAGCCGCGGCAGGTGATTGCCGGCGAACTGCTGCGCCTCGGTATCGAGGCCGAGAAGTGGGACGCCTATCTGCAAGGACTGGTGCTCGAACTGCCGGGCTGGGCGGGTATGTGCTGCTGGCGAGAGTCGCACCCGCGTAGCGGTGAACCGCCGGTCGCCCTGGCCGATTTCCTGGCCGTGCGGCTGGTTCTCGAACGGCTCTGCGCGGCACAGCTGATGCGTCGCATCTGGGATCTGCCGCTCAGTCTCGCCGAACTCGGCGACTACTTTGCGGCCAACGCCGCCGAACTGTTCGTGCGCCATGCCCATGGCCGCGGGGAACTGGACGAAGAACTCCTCGAAGCGGTGACGCCACATCTCGGCGCAGCATCCAACGCCACGGCCGGCGTCTGGCAGCGCTTCGCCGCCCGCCTCGCTGCCCGCGGCGCGTCGCCCCGCGGCGATTCACGAAACGCCGCGGACCCGGCAAGCGATCGCCTGGCCGTTGCTGCCTGGCCGCTGTTCGTCCTCGCACAGCGCCTGGGTCTCGGCGCGCGGGATCTGCGCGAGATCGGCGTATCCGGCGCGCAGACCCTGCTCGACTGCGCCGGGTCGCTGGACCGCAACCAGCGCGGCGAGGTCTGGCTGCTGGCCTACGAACGGCACTACCGGCAACAGATCCTGGCCGCGCTGACAGCCAATCACGGTCGCGCCGCGGCGCTCGCCGGCCGGGCCGAGGCACAGTTCGTGTTTTGCATGGATGACCGGGAGGAAGGCTCGCGCCGACACCTCGAAGAAGTCAATCCGGCTTTCGAGACCTTCGGCGCGGCCGGTTTTTTTGGCGTGCCGATGCTCTGGCAAGGTCTCGACGACGAGACAGCGGCGGCGCTTTGCCCGATCGTCGTGCGACCGACAAACGCGGTGAGCGAGGAAGTGCCGACCGGCAGCGAGGCAGCACACCGGCGCCACCGGCGGCGTCTGAAATTGCGGCTCGACTGGCGCGAGCGGCTGCACCAGGGCAGCCGCCGCGGCTTGCTGCAGACAGCGTTGCTGGCCGCCGCCTCGGGCCCCGTGGCCTTGCTGACCCTGCTCGCCAGGACGCTTGCGCCGGGCCGCTTCGGCGAACTGCTGGCGGCTCGCCGCGAGGCCTTCGACCAGCCCCTTGCGGGAACACTCCGGCTGACGGCCGACGCCGGCGAGGCCGGCCGCGTCGCCAGCGCCGACGCGCCGCGCCTCGGATTCAGCGAGGACGAGCAGCTGACGCGGGTCGCCGGCTTCCTGCGCAGCATCGGCCTGACCGACCATTTCGCGCCGCTGGTGGTGATCGTCGGTCACGGCTCGGACAGCCGCAACAACCCGCATCTGGCGGCCTACGATTGCGGCGCCTGTTCCGGCCGGCACGGCGGGCCGAATGCGCGGGTTTTTGCAGCCATGGCCAACCGGCCGGCAGTTCGCGCCGGACTCGCCGAGCTGGGCCTGCCGATTCCCGAAACAACCCATTTCGTCGGTGCCGAGCACAACACCTGCGACGAGAGCTATACCTGGTATGACCTCGAACATCTGCCGGAAAGTCACCAGCAGGCCTTCGCGGCATTGCGCCGCGACTGTGCGCAGGCGACCAGCCTGCATGCCGTCGAGCGCTGTCGCCGCTTTGCCTCGGCGCCGCGCCATCCCTCACCGGCGCAGGCGCGGCAGCATCTGGCAGACCGCTGCCAGGATCTCGCGCAGGCGCGACCCGAACTCGGGCATGCGACGGTCGCCACGGCTTTCGTCGGCCGCCGGACGATGAGCCGGCGCGCCTTTTTCGATCGCCGCGTCTTCCTGATTTCCTACGACCCGCTTCCCGATGTCGAGGGCCGCATTCTCGAAGCGACCCTGCTCGCCGCCGGCCCGGTCGGCGCCGGCATCAATCTCGAGTATTACTTCTCGACGGTCGATAACGAGGGTTTCGGCTGTGGAACCAAGGTCATGCACAACCTGGCCGGGCTGTTCGCCGTGATGCAAGGCGCCAGTTCGGACCTGCGCACCGGCCTGCCGCTGCAGATGATCGAAATCCACGAGCCGATGCGGCTGCTGGTGATCGTCGAGCAGACGCTGGAATTGCTGACCGCCATCTACCTGCGGCAGCCACCGCTGCAGGAACTGATCGGCAACGGCTGGATCGTCCTGGCCGCCAAGCACCCGCACACCGGCGCCATTCATCTCTTCGATCCGGCAGGCGGCTGGCAGCCATGGCATGACGAGGCGGCCGGCGACACGACGCCACCGCTGCCCGAAGTCGAGCGTTCGATCGACTGGTTCGCCGGCCAGCGCGAGGCCCTGCCGCCGGCGCTCCTGCGCCACCCGCCGCTGCCCGCATGAACGTCGTCGACGCACTGCTCGGCGCACTCGCCGTCAGCACCCGCCTGGTGTGGCTGGTGCCGGTGCTGCCATTGCTGGCGGCGACGGCAATCGGCATGCGCATGTTCTTCCGGTCCCAGCACGCTGACCAGCACGAGCCGCTGACCGCCGGCCTGGCCAGCGGCGCCGCGCTCGCTGCCCTGCTCCTGCTGCTGCTCTGCGACCTGGCGGCGGTGCTCACTGGCGTCCCGGAGAGCGTGCGCGCCGGCGAATGGCTGGCGATCGACCGGGTGCCGGTCGGCCTGTCGTTCGCGCTCGACGCGGTCAGCCTGCCGATGGCCACGCTGGTGACCCTGATCGGCTGGATCGCGCTGCGCTTCTCGGCGACCTACCTGCACCGCGAGAGAGGCTTCCAGCGCTTCTTCCTCGGCATGAGCCTGTTTCTCGCCGGCATGCTGCTGATCGTCCTGGCCGGCAACGCCGTACTTGCTTTCGTTGGCTGGGAACTGGCCGGCATCAGCTCCTGGCTGCTCATCGCCTACGCCTGGGAGAGACCCGTGGCGACCGGCAACGCCTTGTTCGTCTTCGTCGCCAACCGCGTCGGTGACGCCGGTTTTCTGCTCGCCATCGGTCTCGCGGTATGGTCGGTGGGCAGTGTCGAATGGACCGGGCTGGCCGGCGACGGAAGAATGAGCGTGGTCAGCGCACGCCTGCTGGCCGCCGGTTTCGTGCTTGCCGCGCTGGTCAAGTCGGCGCAGCTGCCGTTCTCACCGTGGATCGCGCGCGCGCTCGAAGGACCCACGCCATCGTCGGCCGTCTTCTACGGCTCGCTGATGGTACATGCCGGCGTCTTCCTGCTTTTTCGCCTGCAGGAACTGCTCGTGCAGGTGCCCGACATGCTCGCGCTGCTGGTCGTCATCGGCCTGGCGACCAGCTTGTACGGCGGCCTTTGCGCGCTGGTGCAGAGTGACGTCAAGTCGGCGCTGATCTTCTCGACGGTGACCCAGGTCGGGCTGATGTTCATCCTCTGCGGCTTTGGCCAGTTTGCGCTGGCGGTTGGCTACTCCGGGCTGCATGCGGCATGGCGCGCATACCAGTTTCTGCTGGCACCGAGCTACATGCAGCTGGTTCGCCGCCCGGCGCGCCCGGTCCCGCGCTGGCTGGCCGGGCAGCACTGGCTGTACACGGCGGCACTGCAACGCTTCTGGATCGAAGCGCTGGCGGGCAGCCTGCTGACGCGGCCGACGCTGGCGCTGGGCAGGGATGTGCGCGCGCTCGACGAGCGCGTCATTGACGGACTGGTCGGCACGCCGCGCGGTGACCAGGGGGCTGTCGCAGGCGACGCCAGCGCCGACGAGCTGATTCGCGGCCACGGCCTCGCCGGTCGCACCCTGCTGCTCTTCGCCGAGCGCCTGCAGGCGCTCGAGAACCGTCTGCTGCTCAGCGATGACGACGCAATGATGAAGCCGCTGCGCCTTGTCGGCCGCTATGCGGACGCCATCGAATCCCTGCTCGAACAGCCGCGCTACCTGATGCTGATGGTGATGGCGACTTTCGTGGTGATCCTGTGAACGAAGTGCACTGGGCCGCGCTCGCCGGCTACCCCGTGCTGGCAGCGCTGCAGCTGCTGCCGCTGGCCGCTGCGCTGTTGTTGACGATCATCCGCAAGACCGCCCTGGCGGTCGCCGTCGGTCGCCTGTTCGCCGTTGCCGAACTGCTGGTTGCGCTCGATCTCTACCTGCGCATCGACGTCTCGACCGGCGTCATGCAGTTCGCCGAGCGGCCCGATCTGCTCGCCTATCATGCCGCCGCCGACGGCATCAGCGTCCTGTTCATCCTGCTCACGGCGCTGCTGGGCGTGTTGCTCGCGTTTTACGGAATGGCGCGCCAGCAGGTCACGCCGGTACACCTGCTTGGCGTGCTGTTGCTCATCGAGTCGTCGCTGATGACCATGCTGACGACGATGAACCTGCTCTGGTTTGCCGCCGCATCGGCGCTGCAACTGGCGCTGATCGGCTACCTGCTGTGGCGCTGGGCTTCGGCAAGCGAGGAGAAGCTGGCGCTTTCACGCTTCCTGCAGTACCAGTTCTTCGGCTGGTGCCTGTTCGTCGCCGGCGCCGTGGTCGTCGTCTGGAGCCACGCCGACGTCGCCGGCGGCAGCTGGAGCTTCGACGTCTTCGACCTGCTGGCAACGCCGCAGATCGGCAAGTACCAGTCGGCGGCCTTCTATCTCTTGTTCTACGGCCTGGCTGTGCGCACGCCGCTCTTTCCGCTGCATGGCTGGCTGCCCAACGCCGCCGGCTACGGGCTGATCGCCGTCGGCCCGGTACTCCTGCTCGGCGTCAAGGTGGGGATCTACGGCATGGCACGTTTTCTGATGCCGCTGACCAGCGACGCCTTGTTCGTCTGGCAGCCCTATGTGGTGGCCTTCGCCATGGTCGGCGTTTTCTACGCGGCGCTGCTCGCTTTCCGGCAGGTGAACCTGCGCCGCCTGTTGGCCTTTGCGGTGGTCAGCCATACCAGCCTGATCGTCATCGGCCTGTTCACCCTGCACCCCGCCGGCATCCAGGGCGCGCTGCTGCTGGCGGTCAACTTCGGTCTGGCAATCACCGTCATGCTGCTGATGATCGGCTACGTCTACCGTCGCGCCGGAACCACCAACCTCGACCGGCTCGGCGGCCTCTTCGACCGCGTCCCCTTCATCGCCATCGCCTTCCTGCTCGGTGGCCTGGCGCTGCTCGGCATGCCCGGAACGCCGGGTTTCGATGCCGTCCATCTGGTGCTCGAAGCGTCGATCGAGACCTTCGGTGCCCTGCCGACGATTGCCACCGCACTCGGCAACGTTGCCGCCGCCGGCTTCCTGCTGTGGGCTTTTCAGCGCGCTTTTCTGGCACAGCGGCCAAAGGACCTGCCGGCACGCCGAATCGCCCGCACCAGCGCCATGGAGTATGCCGTCGGCGGCGCCGCGTTGCTGGTCCTGCTGGCTGCCGGCTTCTACCCCGAGCCCTGGCTAAGGCTGACCGATACCGCGACGCAGGCGCTCGCCGCCCATTTCAGACATGGCTGACCTGGCTTCCTATCCCCTGCTCAGCACGCTGCTGGCCTTGCCGGTGCTCGGCGCGCTGGCCACCACCCTGCTGCGCCGTGCGCCGTGGGCGCAGCGGATGGCTCTGGGCAGCACGCTGCTCACGCTGTTGCAGTCGCTGCTCATCGTCGCCGCTTTCGATGGCCAGGACGCCGGCTTCCAGTTGCTCGACTCGGCGACCTGGATCGGCGGGCTGAACATCGCCTATCTGGTCGGTGTCGACGGCATTTCGCTGCTCTTTCTCCCGGCAACGGCCCTGCTCTTCTGCGCTGCAGTGCTCGCCGGCTGGCGTATTCGTGCCACGGCTTCGCCGCTCTCCCCGGGACTGTACTTCGCCTTGCTGTTGTGGCTTGAGGCGGCGACGCTCGGTGTGTTCTGCGCGCTCGACGTCGTTTTCTTCTTCTTCTGCTGGGAACTGACGCTGCTGCCGCTGTACTTCCTGATCAGCCTGTGGGGCGTCGGCAGCAGCCGCCAGACCGCGGCCGTACGTTACTTCCTGCTCATGCTGGCGAGCGGCGTGCCGCTGCTCTTCGGCCTGCTGGCACTGGCCTTCGGGCACGCCGCGAGTGCCGGCTCGCTGGTCTTCGACCTGCCAACGCTGCTGGCGACACCACTGCCGGAGGGAACGCAATATGCGGTATTCCTGCTGCTGCTCGCCGGCTTCGCCGCCAAGGTGCCGCTGGTCCCGCTGCATACCTGGCTGCCTGCGCTGGCCATGGGCGCACCGGCGGCAGTCACCGCGCTGATCGTCGGCCTGAAGCTCGGCGCCTTTGGCCTGATCCGCCTGGCCATTCCGCTGGCGCCGATCGCCGCGCGCGACCTGCACTGGCTGCTCGCCGGCTGCGGCACGCTGGCCATCCTCTACGGCGGCGTGGCGGCGATTGCGCACAGCAATCTGCGCGGCGTACTGGCGTACTCAAGCCTGTCACACGTCGGACTGGTGGTGCTCGGTCTGGCGACTTTCTCGGCATCGGCGCTGCAGGGCGCCCTGCTGCAGTTGCTCAATTTCAGCGTCGCCGCCGCTGGCGGCTTCCTGGCGCTGGCCTTCCTGCAGCGGCGCAGCGGCTCGACCGATATTGCGCAACTCGGCGGCGTCATGCGCAGCATGCCGCTGCTGTCCGGCTGCTTCCTGTTGTTCGGCCTGGCCGGCATCGGCCTGCCGGGCACCAGCGGTTTCCCCGGCGAGTTGCTGATCATCGTCGCCGCCCTGCACAGCCATACGGGCGCCGGCCTGGCAGCGCTGTTCGGTACGGTGCTCGCCGCTGCCGCCTTTTTGGCGCCTTTCCGGCGCGCTTTCCTCGGGCCGCTGCGCAATGCCGATGTCGCGGCAGGCCGCGATCTGCTGCCGCGCGAAAAGGCAATCCTCCTGCTGCCTGCCTTACTGATCCTGGTGGTTGGCCTTCATCCGATGCCGATACTGGAATTGCTGCGACCGACCGCCGAGGCATGGGTGGCGGCGCTGGCCGGCCTGTAGATGCCCGGCGAGCTACCTGCAGCAGCGCCGTACTCCGCCAGGAGCCCAAAGCGATGATGCACATCCGGTCGAGCCTGCAGGCATGGACAAGGTCCGACGCTTCCCATCCTCCGTTTTGCTGCTGAACAACAGGACTGAGCTTCTCATGATCGAGGATTCGACATTACACAAGTGCGCACCGATGAGCTTCAGGAGCGACATCAATGCCCTCAGGGCTGCGGCGGTGGTCGCGGTGGTCCTGTTTCACTTCAATTCGCGCTGGTTTCCCGGCGGCTTTGTCGGGGTCGACGTGTTCTTCGTCATCTCCGGCTTCCTGATGACCGGCATCATCTTCAGGGGACTGGAGAAAGGGAACTTCTCCGTACTCGGCTTCTACATGGCACGCGCCCGCAGGATCATTCCGGCATTGGCGGTGCTGTGCCTTTCATTGATGATCTTTGCTTTCGTGTTTGTGATACCCAAGGACTTCTCGGTCATCGCCAAGCATGCGCTGAGCAGCCTGTTGTTCGTTTCCAACTTCGTCTATTTTGGCGAAAGTGGCTACTTCGATGCCAGTGCCCACGAGAAATGGCTGCTGCACACCTGGTCGCTCTCCGTGGAGTGGCAGTTCTACATGCTCTATCCCTTGCTGATTCTCGGCGCAAGGAGGTTCTTCGGCCTCGATTTCGCCAGGAAGCTGGTCCTGATCGGTTCGTTGGCGGGGTTTGCGGTCTGCATATTCACCTCTTTCCGCTCACCGTCCGCCGCATTCTATCTGCTGCCATCGAGGGCCTGGGAAATGATGGTCGGCGGCGTGGCCTATCTGTTCCCCCTGCGCCTTCAGTCGGCCAACAGGAGGATTGCGGAATGGGTCGGCTGGCTGGCGATACTGGGCGGGTGCATCTTCCTGAAAAGCACGGACATCTGGCCGGGATACCTCGCGGCGATTCCCGTGCTTGGCGCTTTTCTGGTAATCCAGGCAAATGTGTGCAGCTCGTTCGTGAGCAATAACCGGGCGATCCAGAAAGTCGGCGAGTATTCGTATTCCGTGTACCTCTGGCACTGGCCGATCATCGTCGCCGCCGCTTATCTGCAGATCGACAAGACGCCCGTCACGATGTTGCTTGTCCTGACGCTCGCCTCGGCCATGTCCTATCTTCTCGTCGAGCGCCGAAGGCCGAGCGGAACCGCCATCCTCTCGGTGGCACTGCCCGCGTTCACCGCTTGCGCGCTCGTCTATGGGTCCGGCGGCGCCGGCTTCAGAGTAGGCGAGGAATTCCGGCTGAGTCCGCAGCAGTACCACGCCACGTTCTATGGCGGGGCTGGATTTCCCTCGAACGAGGGATTCCAGGTGGGTGCGGCGAAAAACGCTGTCGACGCGATAATGGCCGGAGACAGTTATGGACTGCAGTACGCGAAGTTCTTCGATGACACCGGAAAAGACCGACGGCTGCGGTTCTCCACCGTGTTCCACCATGGCTGCCTGATACTGCCGAACTACACCAGATACATGGACAACAAGGAAGACTCGTCGTGTTCGGCGCGGTATGAAGAGCTGCTTGCGGCGCTTGACGAAAGCAGGACGGCGCCGCTGATAATGGCTTACAGCTGGGATTTCTACTCGGCCAACTCGGGCTTGAAGGGCGCCGACAGGGTGACGACTTTCGAGAACATGCAGGCCTACCACGAGTTGCTGTCTGCGCAGCTCGAGGCCTTGATCAACCGTGGCGGCAGCGACAGGAAATACTACCTCGTCGGCATTCCGCAACCGGCAGAAAGCTTCGCCTTCAGGTGCCTGGCACGCGCCGGGTTGTTGGGCTCGCGACTGCTGGCGCCCTGTAGAGAGAAAGAACCCTTGCTGGCCAATGCGACCAATGACGCCCTGGCCCGGTTTGCCGAGACCCACGACAATGTAAGCTTTGTAAACCCGAGGGATGTCTTGTGCGATGGACATGACTGCCTGACGATTTCAGACGGAAAACCTGTTCATACGGATAGATACCATCTGTCGACCCGCGGCGCCGAAATCGTCGGCTCACGTATCCTGGCCGCGGCGGGGTTCGCTTCGGGCGGCAGGAACCTCGTCTCGGGCACCCCCGCGCATTGACACGATGCCGGCCACGACACCCAGGCAGCACGGGCGCGAACCACGGCAGACACACCATGGCGGTTGTCGGTGCATGCGCCTGAAGCGGCGCGCTCATGACGTCGCCCCCGGTTCGGCCGCTGGCGACTTCATGACGACTTCGAGAGGCGAATCGGTGCTCAGATGCACGTCGCGTTGCGGGTACGAGACCTTGATTCCCCGTTCGCGGAAGGCCCTCTCGATGGCCATGTTCAGCTCGTGCGTGACGATGCTCCTGTAGAGGACAAGGCGCGTGAAGACGCGCAACTCGAAGGTCAGACTGCTTTCACCGAAAAGCAGGAACAGGGCGGCAGGCGCGGGCTCGGCACAAACGCTTTCGTTGTTGCGAGCGACCTCGAGAAGCGTCTCCACGACCAGTTCGGTGTCCGTCCCATAGTCGACCCCCACGGGGACGATCAGGCGGGTGATCGGGTCGGACAGCGTCCAGTTGATGCAGTCCTGGGTGATGAAGGTCTTGTTCGGGATGAGCAGTTCCTTGCGATCCCAGTCGCTGATGGTCGTGGCGCGAATATGGATGCGCGTCACCGTTCCGGTATGCCCGGCGATGGTCACGATGTCGCCGACGCGGAACGGCCGCTCGAAGAGAATGACGATGCCGGAAACGAAGTTGGCGACGATTTCCTGCAAGCCGAAGCCAAGGCCCACGCCGAGGGCCGCAATCAGCCATTGCAGCTTCGTCCAGTCGATACCGAGCAGATTCGACGCGGCGATCAGGCTGACGAGCACGATCAGGTAATTCAGCAACATGGTTATGGCATAGCCGGTGCCGGCCGCCAGGTTGAAGCGGCTGAGGAGCGCGACTTCGAGCGCGCCGGGCAGATTCCTGACGGCAATGAAGGCGATGGTGAAGATGGTGGCGGCGACGATCAGGCTCCACAGGGTCACCACCTGCTGGGAAAGCGCGCCCTCGCCGGAGCCTATGCGCCACAAGACGATCTCGTCGAGCGAGCGGACCGCAGGCAGCAGGCCCTGCCAGATCCATGCCATCCCCAGGGCAACGCCAATCAGGACAATCATGCGCACCAGTGCGCGGCTCTGCCGGCTGATCGTGTTGCGGTCGATCTCGTAGCTCTGGACATCGTCGGGAATCGCGTCGGCGGCGCGCTCGGCGGCATGGCGATCGAGCGTCGTTCTGGCGGTCGATTCGTCGCCCGCCTCGCGCGCCCGCGCCAGCACCAGGCGTCGCTCGAAGACGGAAAAGGCGCGCTCGAGACTGGCGTGGACAAGCGTCGCCAGGGTGACCAGCAGGATTGACTGCATGGTCAGGCGCAGCAGTTGCGAGGCGGTGTAGTGATAGCCGAGCAGCGACAGCGCGATCATCGCCAGGGCGATGGTCATGAGGGCGGGATAGCCCAGGTACACGATGTACCAGAGCCAGTTGTCGCCGTCCGTTCCGGCGAGGCTGATTCGCGACAGGCGCCACAACCGGGAGGCGATCCAGGCAATCGCGACACAGAGCAGGATCAGGGAAATCCGTCCCAGGCCATCGCGAATCTCGGGGGCGGCGTGCACAGACACCAGGACCATTACGACGGTGACCGGCACGAACAGCAGCATCAGCCGGCGCGTGTTGCGTCTCAGCAGCGTCAGCGTTGACTGACTCCAGGCGAAATGGACGGCGGCCACGCCATTCGCGCGCACCAGTTGCAGCATGAACTCCATGAACAGGATCAGGACAGCGGCCGCCATCAATGCCGTCTCGAGGCTGCGCGCGAAACCTGCACGACTGTGAGTCAGATAGGCCAGGCCGAACAGCAGCAGCGCGGGCGGCAAGGCGAGCACCACGGTGATCGCGAAAGCTTCGAGGGTCAGCGCCAGATCGTCGGACTGCACCTCCCCGATCCGCGATGCCATGCGCTCGAGGCGCTGCTTCAACCAGCCGCGGCTGGAGATGGCGAGGACCAGCAGCATCAGCCCGCCCAGAAACCCCGCCAGTCGGGTGTCCAGATTTCCGGAAACTGCCTGACGCACATCCCGCCAGTGCGCCGGTTCCGAGAGCCAGGCCAGGGAATCAGCGGCGGCGCGCAGGGTTTGCAGGCCCATCGGTTGCGCGCTGGGAATCCAGAACAGATGGCTCTCGAGCGCGTCGCGGTAGTTGTGCGAGCGCTCGGAAAAATACTTGAGCTGGGAGATCAGCGCGGACAGTTCGTCGGCGTAGCGCGCCTGCTCGTTCTTGAGGCGGGTGACCAGGCTGCGGCGCTGTTCCAGCAGGGTGTCGATCGCCAGACCCCAGTCCCGGGCGGCGCCCCGCAGCAGTTTTTCCAGCGAAGCCTTGCTGGGCAGGTCGTAGGGCGGGCGCTTCTCCTCGAGTTGAAACAGGGCGATGCGACTGGATTCCAGTTCGCGCTCCGCGGCAGCCCGGGCGCTATCGATGTTGATGGCGTCCGACGCCTTGTCCCTTTCCTGGCGCAAGGCGATACCGAACGCGGCCGAGGCCTCGAGCTGATCGACATCGAGGAGACGGTCGAGCGTATCCAGCTTGCCGTTCAGCAGCGCAACCTCGCCGCGCAGGCGGGCGCTCTCGGACTCGGCCTGCTGCCTTTTCGCCAGGATTTCGTCGATCATCCGGGACAGGCGAATGTTTCCGTGGGCGATGCGCAACAGGTCCTCCGGCGCCGAACCGAGGGACTGCAGGAAGGCCTCGAGCGAACCGACCAGCGCACTGACGCCGGCTTTCTGCACACTGCGCAGCAGTGCTTGCAGCGCAGCGATGTAATCGGTCGTACTCGCCAGCTGATCGGCCAGCAGGTCGGCTTCGGCTTCCAGCAGGGCCAGGCGCGCCGGCCGGCTGGCCTGGCGCTGGCTCAGCGCCTCGATACGGGCCAGCTTGAGACGCCTGTCGGCGGCGCGGGCGCTCGCCTCAGCCGCCCGAGCCTGCTCGGAAGTGCCCGCTGCGCGCGCTGTGTTGTCGACCTTGTCGAGGCTCTCCTGCGCCGTGGCGAGCAGTTGCCTGAGCGCCAGAGAACGCTCGGACTGAACGCTCGACTGCACCCGGGACAGTTTTGCCCGCAGCACGGCCTCCCCGCCAACCGCTTCCAGAAGCGCCTGCTCGATGATGCCCGGCGGCTGCTTTTCGAGATCCTTGCCGACTGCCGGTGGTTTGTACGCCTGCTGCTCGGTGCGCAGGCGCTGGCGCTCGCGGGGCAGGTCAAGCAGCGCCTGCGCATATGTCCGAGCCTCCGCCTCGAAGCGCTCGGCCGCCTCCGTGCGCGCTATCGCCAGCCGATACAGCGCAGCGATTTCGGCCTTCTGTGAAGCGCCGAGATGGCCAGCCTGCTCGATCGACGCAAGGCGTTCCTGCAAGTCCGCGAGGCCCGGCGACGCGGCCTCCTGGGCACCGGCCGGTGACGCGCAGAGGAAGGCGGCAAGGGCGAGGCAGCGGAGCATGGCCAGCAGTGGCATGGCCCGGAAAAGAGCAGGCGTTCCCGGTCCGCGAAACGCCATGGACATGCCTCAGCCGGCGCTCGCGCTCGGCGCGGCGAAACCGAGAATGACCCGACGGGTCATCGCCGATTTCTTCTCGATGCGGGTCACGACGACCGCGCCGACATCCGCCGTATTGGCCACGTGCGTTCCGCCACACGGCTGCAGGTCGACGCCTTCGATTTCGAGCACACGCACGCGCCCCAGGCCGCGCGGCGGTTTGACGCTCATGCTGCGTACCAGACCGGGGTTGGCGTCGAGTTCGGCTTCGTCGATCCAGCGGTGCGCCACGGGATGCGCCTCGTCGATCAGCTTCGCCAGGCCGGCGCTCAGCGCCGCCTTGTCCAGCGGCGCGGTCATGTGAAAATCCAGGCGCGCATAGTCGGCGGTGATCGAACAGCCGTCGACCGGGTGCGGGACCAGTGCGCAAAGCAGGTGAGTGGCTGTGTGGAAGCGCATGTGCCGGCGCCTGCGCGGCATGTCGATCTGCGCGCTGACCAGCTGGCCGGGCGTCAGGCGCGCCAGCACCGCCTGCTGCCCCGACGCGGGCAGATGCAGGATCTCGCCCGGTCGCGCACCCTTGCGCGTGTCGTAGATCTCCAGTTCGCTGCCATCGGGAAGGATCAGCAGGCCACGGTCACCGGCCTGGCCGCCACCGAGCGGGTAGAAGACGGTACGCCCGAGCTGCACGCCGCGCTCGTCCACGGCGCTGACTCGCGCCTGACAGCTGGCGAGCGAGGCATCCTCACGAAACAGTTCTTCGGTCATCGGCGGGACTCGCTTCGGATGGGAATGTCGGGCATGACGGCCCGAGACAATGATCTGTTTCTACAGCGCTGCCGGGAGTATAGGTGGCGCCACGAAAATCCGACAACCGAAAAATTCCCGCGCACGGCCAGCGGGAGGATCGCACCCGCGACTCACGAATCGAGTGCCGTGAAACGCGAAAGGTTCTGCCGAACTTCCACGATGGCCGCAGAGACGCTCGTCCGGGAATTCCTGTACTGTATTATGGGAGTCGGTACGCCTTGGCCCATGGGCCGGCTTGCGGGCCGGGGCGTATCGTTTCGCTTCCGGTTCAGACAAAGTTCCACAGCGAGGAGGCCAACATGGAACGTCATGCTGGAATCACCTGCACGCCAGCGGCAGCATGGTGGCGCTCGCTCGAACCGACCGGGTGATCTGCCGCATGCGCCTGCCCAGTGATCTCGACGACATTTTTTCGGCGCGGCGATTGCGTACCGGGCGGCGCCAGGGCGTAGCGGTGCAAGCAACGTCCAACCCGCACGGGCTGGTCGCTTGTTTGCCGGTGGCAGGTCTTGCCGTGCCTCGGGGAAATCTTGCCGCGACCACACAACGTGCGACGACAAGCGGCTACGAGGCGGGGCTTCGCCATGCCTAGGGGCGCGGGAGCGGATCGGGAGGTGGTCAACGCGCAGGGCTCGCAGGGCTTCATCAACCGCCCGACCGGTCCGGTCACGCAGCACTTCGGCGACAACGCCAACGTCACGATCAACCAGGGCGCCTCGGTCAACGAAATCGTGGACGCCCTGCGCATGGCGGGCATACTGTCGCGACTCACGACCCGGATCCCGGAAGCGCAGTTCCGACAGCTGCTGGACATCGTCGCGCGGGTCACGCTCCCGGATGCCGGCGAGCATCTGTACCGCGTCTGCCGTGTGACCCTGCCTTCCACCGCTCACCTGGTGAACGCCGAGATCCCTTCCCTGCTGCTCGCCGACATGTGCGAACAGTCCTCGAGCAAGGCCTGGCCACCGCTCTTCGAATGCATCGAGCGGTTCGCACTGGTCACAGGCATCGAGCCGGCCCTGGCGAGCGAGTTCCAGCACTGGGTCGATGTCAGTGCCAGCCTGGCAACGCCGCCATCCACTGCCGGCGAGATAGAAAACCTGCGCCGGGAAATCCGCGCCGAGGCGCTCAGGTCGGCTGACGCGGACGCCTTGTCCTGGCTCCAGGTATACCTCGAACCCGACTGGCTGAACCGCACCCAGCAGCGCAAGCAAGCGCTCTTCAGGGTCGAACTGGTGCTCTGGAGCCCGCGGACCAATGGCCCCCTGGTGCTGCAATCCGAGCCGGCCGACGGGGAGACTGGCGAGGCCAAGGTCCTGTGGACGCTCGACGAGATCCCGTCACTGCTCGACCAGGTATTCCTCCGTCGCGAAACGATCGCGCTCATTCCGGACATCATTACCGGTCTGGTCATCGAAATCGTCGCCCCGTCCGATTTTCTCGTCTACGGCTTCGAACACTGGAAGCGCAAGAACACCACGGACACCTACGGCAGCTACCACCCGCTGGTCGTAAGGTTGCGCGACCGCCTGGCCATCCCCGACCCCGCCGATCAGAAGCGGGCTGACGATTACTGGCACTTCAAGTGGAACACCTTCCGCAATGGCGTGTGCCGCCTGGACTTCGCGGCCGTCCAGTGGCGCCCGCCGGAGGATCTGGACACCTTCGAGCTTCAGGACAACCCGGATCTCGTCTGCCTCGGCCTGTCCTCGCCGCTGCTGCCAGGACAGCGCGAGGTCTTCGACACGCTTCGCGATGCCGGCATCCCGATCGCAATCTGGCTGCGCGGCAACGATCTTGGGGCGGAGGCACCGGCAGACTGGCCGCAGCGGATCGCGGCGTCGATCCGGGGCGCATCGCTTTCCGAACTGCGCGAAGCCGTCAAGAAGACCCGGCGCCTGAAGGTTGCCAGGAAGAACCGGTCGTATTTCAGCAATGCCTTGACCCTGCTCTGGGATGACCCCGACCGTCCCCCCCTCAAGTACGAAGCGCAAGGAGTGTTCGTATGACCAACTGGCAGATCTTCAAGGGCAGCGGCAAACCGCACAATGCGATGAACCGCTTTGTCAGCGAATCGCCCCCGCCCCCGTGGCGACGGTTTTCGGGCGTCGCCCCCGACGCCGGCGCCTTGGCCGTGGACCCGGACCTGCGCGAGCGCTTTGAAACAGCCAGGTTCCAGGCCAGCGACAAGGAGATCGAGGTGGTCAACGCAGCCATCCACCTGCGTCGCCCGCTGCTCGTGACCGGCAAGCCCGGCGCCGGCAAGACGACGCTGGCGTATGCCCTCGCACACGAACTCAAGCTCGGGCGCGTCCTCAGCTGGTCGATCACCTCGCGCGCCACGTTGCAGGACAGTCTGTATCGCTACGACCCGATCGCCCGCCTGCAGGAGGTCAATCGCCGCCAGCAGCGCAACATCGCGGAGGACCCGGACATCGGCCATTTCATCCGGCTCGGGCCGGTGGGCACGGCGCTGCTGCCGACCACCTATCCGCGCGTGCTGCTCATTGACGAGATCGACAAGAGCGACATCGACCTGCCCAACGACCTGCTGCACGTATTCGAGGACGGGCGCTACGAGATCCCGGAACTGACCCGCATCTCGGCGGAGCAATCCGCCGTGCAGGTCCTGCCTGCGGACAGCGACGACAAGGTCACGATCATCGATGGAAGGGTCGCCTGCCAGGCGTTCCCCATCATCATCCTTACCAGCAACGGCGAACGCGAGTTCCCCGGACCCTTCCTGCGCCGCTGCGTGCGCCTGAACATCCCCGAGCACGACAAGGCCAAGCTCGCCAGGATCGTCAACGCCTATTTCGCCGGCGACCAGGAAGTCCCCAAGACGCAGCGTGACGCGCTCATCGAGAAGTTCCTGCGACGCCGCAACCACGGGGATCTCGCCACCGACCAGTTGCTCAACGCGATCTACCTGACCCGGCACGGGTTTGACGTCGGGGACGCCACTGAAGGCAGGGAGAACCTCGCCGAGACCATCTGGAAGCACCTGAGCGGCGGCGCGTAAGCGTGACAGCGGAGCCCGTCGAGCACCTGCTCGACTTCCTTGGACGGGCCGGCGAGGAGGCGACGGCCGAAGAGGTGGCAGAGCTGCTCTGGCTTGCCGCGCGGCTGCCGGCGCGGCGCAAAGGCGTCCTGTCGGCGCCGCACACGCCGCCCGCCATGGCGCCACCCGCCATCGCACCCGCGCCTGCCCGAGAATCGCCCCCGCCGGGCCGCAGCGAGACCTTTGGCCAGACCGCGACCGCCAGCGGCCAGGCCGCGCCGGCCCGCGCAAGCAGCGATCTCTATCCGGCGAGCAGCGCCATCGACAGCGGTGGCACAGCCGCGCGCCGGATCCGCAGCCCGGGCGCTCTGGCCCTGCCCGGCAGCCTGGAGCTGGGGCGCAGCCTGCGGCCACTCAAGCGTCGAGTGCCCTCGCGCGTGCGCCGGCTACTCGACGAGGTCGCCACAGCCCGGCATATCGCCGATACCGGCCAGTGGACGCCGGTTTTCAACCCCGCGCCCGAACGCTGGCTCGACGTGGTTCTGGTGGTTGACGAATCGTCCTCGATGATCATCTGGCAGCAGACCCTCGTCGAGCTGCAACGCCTGCTCGAGCGTCAGGGTGCCTTCCGCAGTATCGAAGTCCTGGGCTTCAGTGCCAACGCGGGAAATCGTGGCATCGAGATCCACACCGGCATCGGACATCGGGCTGAACGGGGCCGGCAGCGCCGGCCAGCAGAGCTGATCGACCCGATGGGCCGGCGGCTGATTGCCGTCGTGAGCGACTGCGTATCGCCGGTCTGGCATAACGGCGTCATGGGCACGGCACTGTCTGACTGGGGTCGGGCCGGCCTGACCACCGTGGTGCAGGTCCTCCCCGATCGCCTCTGGGTACGCACCGGACTGCGCACCTACCCGGCGGTCTATTTGCGCTCGCCCGCACCGGGCGCGCCGAACTCGACCTTCGAGATCGAATGGACGACGTACCGGCCCCGGCCGGGTGTGCCGCGCGGAACGCCCGTGCCGGTGCTCTCACTGGAGGCTCTGTCGCTCGACCACTGGGCGCGTGCCGTGGCGGGCAACAGCAACCTGTGGATTCCGGGAGTCTTCGCAATCCCGGCGGCGCCTGTGCACGGCCATGCTGACGCGCCGCCAGACGCGCCCGTGCGCGCGGCGACGCCACCGCCCGGGCAACTGCTGCGGCTCTTCTACGGCACCGCCTCACCCACGGCGCGGCGCCTGGCCAGTTTCCTGGCGGCTGTGCCGCTGACCATGCCGGTGATGCGCCTGGTGCAGCGCGTGCTACTGCCCGAGTCGCGTCAGGTGCACCTTGCCGAGGTCTGGCTGAGCGGCCTGATAGATCGACCCGCAAGGATCGACCAGACGACCCCTGCCGACAACATCGAGTTCTTTTTCGTGAACGGCGTGCGCGAGCTGCTGCACAACAACCTGCGGCTCGGCGAGCTGATCGACGTGCTGAGCGCCGTTTCCAGCCACGTCGGGGAGCGCCTCGGCCAGCCGCTCGACTTCGGCGCACTCATTGCCGATCCCGCGGCGTCCGGAGACGTTCACATCGCCCAAGGCTACCACTCGTTTGCCCGCGTGGCCGCCAGTGCCCTGCGCCGCTTCGGAGGCCAGTACGCCGATCTCGCACGGCGGCTCGAGGTCAGCGTCTACGGACAGCACGTTGCGAGCATCGAACCGGCTGCGGAGATCAGGCTCGAACGCGCAAGCGAAGCGACCGCCGCACCGGTGCGGCGCAGCAAGCAGAAGCTGCGGGTCCGCGCCTTGTTGGTGGGCAGCAATGAGCATGCGGCGCGCGAAATCCCGCCGCTCGCCGGCCCCGGCAACGACCTGCTTCTCACCCGGGAGTGGTTGCAGCAACGGTGCGGTGTCGCCGCAGCCGACATTGTGCTGCTGCTCGATCGCCAGGCGACCAAGCAGGCCATCGTTGATGCGTGGCGACGGTGCGCCGGACAGATGGATGACGGCGACCAGCTGTTCTTCCAGTTCAGCGGCAACGACCAGGCCATCGCCAGCAACGATCCCAAGGAGGCCGATGGCTTCGAGGAGACGCTCTTGGCCTACGACAGTGTTCCTGGCGATCGGGCGACGCTGCTGACACATGAGGAACTGGCTGATCTCGCGACCGAGGTGGAGCAACGCGGCGGCCAGACGATCATCGTCCTCGACAGCAGCCACACGGCCAGCGGGCTGCTGGCGCGTCGGGCACTGCGCAACACCCTGGTATTCGCAGCCGCAGCCGAGCAGGAAGGCGCTTACGAGATGCAGCGGGAGGGGCGAACGTACGGCGCGGTAAGCTACTTTCTGGCCGAAGCGATGCGGGCCTACCAACCCGGCATGACGTGGCTCGACGTCCACGACTACGTACTGGCGCAGGTCCAGGCCGAGGGCTTCGCGCAGACGCCGCAGCTGATCGGCGGCGGCGAGTTGACCGTCTTCGGATCGGAGCGCAAACCGGTGCGCTCCTACCTGGTTGTGACCAAAGCGTACGCACGTGAGATCGAAGTCCGCGCGCCTGCGGCGCTGCGACTCGGTAGGGGCGAGCGCGGCGCACGCCTGGCGATCTATCCGCCTGGCAGCGCCATGCTCGATCCACCGCTCGCTTACGCGCGCGTCAGTCGACTGACCGATGGCGGCGTGGCAGCGTCGCTGGAGTCGCTGGAGTCGCCAGTCAGTGTGCCGGTGGCCAGCCGCGTGCAGGTGGTGGAGTACGGCGACAATCGGCCGCTGATCAAGGTCGGCATGGATGGTGACCTGCTGGAACGGATGGACGTCTCGCCGCTGGTCGCCTTCGAGCGACGCAGCAGCGGGCAGGCGGACTTCACCGTCGCTGTCGCCGACCAGGCACAGGTCGTACGCGATCGCGATGGACGGGATGTGTGGCACGAGCCTCTCGCACCGGCCGAGAGCCCGTGGACGCGCGCCGGGCACATTCATGATTTCCTCGAGCACCTGGCCACCTACCGCAGGACCTTTGCGCTGGAGAACAACGACATCCGCTCGGAACTGACCGGCAAGATCGATCTCGAGCTGTTTTCCGCAGCCCCCGGCGAGGTCCTCGCGCTGGGCGAGAACGAGCCACTGATGCTCAGGCTGCGCAACCGGGCGGCCGCCAGCCAGTACATCTCGGTGTGGATGCTCGACGAATTCCTGGGTGTCGAGCGCGTATTCCCCGCCACCACCGCATGCGTGCTCCTGGGCAAGGGCCGCGAGGTCACCCTGGCGGTGACCGTGCAGCCCAGAGGCGCAGCCGACCAGCCAATGCGCGTCACCTTCAAGGTCTTCGCCTCGAGCGGACCCGCCGATCTTGCCCTGCTGTCCCTCGCACGGCTCGATCGGCCCGTCGACCTGACCCAGCTCATCGAGCGATCGAGCAAGGTGACGGAAACGGAACCGGCGCGGCAGAGCGCGTCCGCAAGAAACGACGCTGGCGTCGCAGCCGGACGCGGCACCTGGGTGCCGGGCGGGCCGGTGGCCGAGAGAGGCAAGCTGTGGAAAACCGGAATGACATTGCGCATCAAGTTCCTGACCGGAGATCCGGCCCTGCACAAGCGCGTGCTGGCGGCGGCGCAGGAGTGGACCCGATACGCCAACCTGCGCTTTGAAAGCGTCCAGACGGGCGACGCCGAGTTGCGCGTCAGTTTCGATGGCGAGGGCTCGTGGTCCTATGTCGGCACCGACAGCTTGTCGATTCCAGAGGACCAGCCGACGATCAACCTGGGCCGGTTGAGCCGTAGCACCCCACGCGAGGCGCTGCGCGCCGTCGTACTGCACGAGTTCGGTCATGCGCTCGGCCTTGCAGCCTCGCAGCAAAGCCCTGTCGCCGACATTCCCTGGAACAAGAAAGCTGCGTACGCGTACTACGCCAAGATGGGATGGGACAGAACGACCGTGGATGCGATGATCTTTGCGAAATTCGATGCCAGCCAGGTGATCCACGACCCGGCCGATCCCTACTCGATCATGTACCACCCGATTGCCAAGGAAACCACCGACGGGAAACGCGCGATCGACCAGGGCAAAGAGCTGTCGGAAGGGGACAAGCAGTTCATCGCGCGTCTCTACCCGGCTACGACAGAGGATGCCTAGGAGCAAGCCGTGAATCCTGCCGCGGACCCGAACAGCGAGAGCAATGTGCATGGCAGGTGGACGACTGCCCAGCTGACGGTAACGGTGCGCTTCGTTGGCCCAGCACGCGCGACCGAGGCGTCGCCCGCGAACTCGGCGGCAGAGCCGGGTGCTGCCAAGGCGCGGCAGTTCGTCGTCGCGGCCGAGCTGGCCGAACCACCGGCAGAATACGACCTGGCGCAAACCGGCGACCTGCGCTTCGACGCCGCGAAGGAGCAGGCGGCAGTCGTCGGCTCGGCGCTCGTTTCCTTCGTCAAGGGCGTCTCGCACGAGCAGCGCAGCGACATCATCAAAGCATCGCTACTGGCACAACTTGCCGCCAACCGGAAGGTCGCCAGCCCGGCAACCGTCGACGAGCTCAACGCCTGGTACGGCACGTATTTCGACGTGCTGTCGCAGATCGGCTTCGCGGCCATGGACAGGAGCTTCGCCCCTTCCCCGGTGCAACGGACTGACTTCGATGCGGGCGCGGCGATTCTCGACATCGCCACGACCTTGCTCGCCGAGTCTTCCGAAGCTTTGAGCCTCGTCCGGAGGACCCTCGATGCGCTGCGCAAGATGCCCGACGACAATCCCTCGCTCGCGCTCCTCAACCGGGCCAGCCAGGCGACGAACACCTCCCGCTTCCAGATGACGGTCGTCGACCAGGAGCACGGTGCCGGCTTGCGGATGTTCTTGATGGCCTTTGGCCTCGAAGCGAAGTCCGGGCTCATGCAGCTGCCGTTCTTCAGGGTCTACACTGGCCAGGTGACGGTCCAGCGCCATTCGGCAAGGTTCGCCATCGATGCACACCTTCTCGCCGCCGTGGGGGAAACGATCGCACGCAGGGTCGACCCGTACGGCGACCAGCACATCCGACAGTTGCCAGATCTGTAGATCGTTAAGGAGGCTTGCGATGAGTATCTTCAGCAACGGACACGCATTGCTCGTCGGCGTCGGCGCAGACCTGCCGAACACGGTAGACGACGCCAGGGGGCTTGCCGGGATCCTCGCCGACGGAGAGCGCTGTGCCTACCCGCCAGGACAGGTAGTGGCACTCACCGGGCCCGACGCGACGCGCGGCGCGGTGCTGGACGCGCTCGCCGGGCTGGCCGAGCGAAGCGATGCGAAGTCGACTGTCGTCGTCTTCTTCTCGGGGCACGGCTACCAGGTGGCATCGAGCATGGGCGAGCAGTACTACCTGATGCCATACGGCTACGACCTCGACGCGCTGTTCAGGACCGCAATCAGCGGCAGCGAATTTGCCGACAAGTTGCAGGCAATCCCGGCGCAGCGGATGCTCGTGTTGCTCGACTGCTGCCATGCGGGCGGCATTGGCGAGGCAAAATCCCCGGGCCTCTCCCTCAGCAAGTCGCCGCTGCCGCCGGAAGCGCAGTCGCTGTTTGCCAAGGGTGCCGGGCGAGTGCTGGTCGCCTCGTCACGGGCGGACGAAAGCTCGTTCGCGGGACACCCGTACAGTGCATTTACGCTGGCGCTGATCGAGGCCCTCTCGGGTGTAGGCGTGGCGAAACCTGATGGCTACGTGCGCTGGACGGACCTGGCACTGCATGCGCGCGAGAAGGTACCCCAGCGCACGAAAAACCGGCAGCACCCGATCATCGACCTGGCACAGGCAGACAACTTCGTGCTCGCTTACTACGCGGCAGGTGCGTCGCAGCCGAAGGGTCTGCCGTTCGCAGCCACGCCGGAGATCGAACCCGAGCCCGGCGCTTTCGGGGACACGATCAACGCGCAAAACGCGCAGGGCTTCATCAACCGACCAAGCGGACCCGTGACGCAGTACTTCGGCAGCCCTGTGAACACCGGGGGCGGAGCCCATGTCGGCGGATCGGTGACGACGGCCAGTGGTGACTTCGTCGGCCGTGACCGCGTGCAGCAGGGATTGAGCGGTGCAGATCTGGAGCGCGTCTTTGCGCCCTTGACGGGGGTCATCGGCAATGCGGCGCCAGACAAACGTGCCCAGGCCAGCCGGAAGCTGCACGAACTGAAGAGCGAGGTTGCCAAGGCCGACAAGGCTGACGACAGCCGGATGGCGACATTGATCGATGGCATCGTCGGACTGGTCCCTGCCGCAGTGAGCGCCGTAACGAGCATCTTCGCGACGCCGCTTCTCGCTGGCCTCGCCGGCAACGCCACGAAGTTCGTGCTGGGCAAGCTCCAGGCGGACTAGATCGGCGCCCGAAGAAACATGACTCGTCACTTGCCCCTGCACGACCAGACAGTCGATCCGACTTGGGTACAGCAGAAGCAACCCGCCCGCAACCACAAGAAAGCCCCGGCTTCTTGCCGGGGCTAAATGCCTGAATCCGTTGGTGGTGATGGGTGGAATTGAACCACCGACCTATGGGTTATGAATCCGTGAGTCCCGCCAGACCTATGGACTCACTTACCTTAACAGAGCTATACACAGCAAGCTATTGCGGCTAGACTCACCTTAACGGGGTTACACAAAACAGAACGGTTTCTGACCTGAAATGTAACCCCCGCGTAACCCCAGATTCCCCAAGGGCATAAGGAGAGGTCATGAACGATACCGCGAGGCTGCAATTCAACAAGGAAAAGCTGCTCGCCCTGCCGCTACCTGCGGCTGGTTCGCGGGCAACCTATCACGACACCAAGGCGCCGGGCCTGCAACTACGCGTGTCGGCAAGCGGCGTGAAGACGTTTTCGATGTACCGGCGCACGAAGGGCGGCGGACCGGAACGTGTGACCCTCGGGCGATTCCCCGCGATGACCGTCGAGCAAGCACGCAAGGCGGCCTCGTTGGTGAATGCTGAAATCGAGGACGGCGCGAACCCCGCACAGGCAAAACGCGCGCTACGGGGGGAGCCAACGTTCACCGAGGTTTTCGCCGAGTACGGCAGGCGACACGGCGAGAAGAAGCAGGCGTGGGCGGCCGATCAACAACGCTTCCGCGACTACCTGCAGCCGTCCCTTGGCACGCGGAGATTGACGACGATCACGCGTGCAATGATCGCCCGGACTCTTTCCGACGCCGAGAAAGCAGGGAAGGCCGTGGCCACTGTGCGCAATATTCGTGCCCTTGCATCAAGCATTTTCGGCAAGGCAATCGAATGGGGATATGTCGACACCAACCCGGCACAAGGCGTCACGGTTTCTGGCGCCAAGGTAAGCCGTGATCGCTTCCTGCGATCCGACGAGCTTCCCCGCTTCTTCGAATCGCTGGCGGAAGAACAGAATGAGACTTTCCGTGATTACATCCTGCTGGCACTCCTAACCGGCGCGCGTCGAGCCAACTTGCTGGCAATGCGATGGGCAGAGATCAACCTTGGCGAGTCCGTCTGGCGAATTCCCGACACCAAGAACGGTACCCCGCAGAACGTGACGCTTTCACCTGAAGCGGTCACAATTCTGGAAGCACGAAAGGAAGCGGCCGAGAACGGCGCCGTTTTTGTTTTCCCGGGGACGGGCGCGAGTGGTCATATCGAGGAGCCGAAAAAGGCTGTAATTCGCGTCATGGAACGGGCCGGCATTCCCTACGGCAGGAACACCGCCGACGGGGTAACCCTGCACGACTTGCGGCGGACGCTGGGAAGCTGGCAGGCCAAGACGGGCGCATCGCTCGCCATCATCGGCAAGAGCCTGAACCACAAGAGTCAGCAGGCGACGGCAATTTATGCCCGTCTCGACCTTGACCCGGTGCGGGCATCCGTCAACACGGCAACCGCGGCTATGATGGAGGCCGGCGGTATGAAAAAGGTGGCTGAAGTGGTGCGCATCCCGAAACGGGGCAATGAGTGAAGCTGATTTATCGACAGCATGCCGTGCGGCGGATGTTTGAGCGCCACATATCGACTGCCGACGTTGGCGCGGCGCTGGCATCGGGGCGCGTGATCGAGGACTACCCGACCGATACGCCCTACCCTAGCTGCCTATGGCTGGGCTTCGCCGGCACCCGCCCTCTGCATCTGGTGTTTGCCGACAACCCCGGCGATGGCGAGCGCGTCATCATTACCGTCTACGAACCCGACCCCGCCCTATGGCTGGCGGACCTGGCCACGAGGAAGAACCCATGAAATGTCCTATCTGCCGACACGGCGAAACCCGCCCCGGCGCTGTGACTGTTCCACTTGAACGCGGCGACGTGGTGATTGTTTTCCGCGAGGTTCCGGCGCTGGTGTGCGAGAACTGCGGCGAAGCTTTCCATGACGAGACCGTTACTGCTGCCTTGCTGAAGCAGGCCGAGCAGGCAGCGGCGGCGGGCGTGGAAATCGACGTGCGGCGCTTCGCGGTGGCCGCGTGACCTGAGAAAACCTGAGTTCTGCGGCGCCGATCCGAGGCTGATCGCCAAGGGCGAAATCCGAGCTACCCTTGCTCGGTTTGCGCAGCATCCAAACCCAAGGGTGAAGCGTAGAGGGGCACCAAATGGACAGCAATCTATCCAAAGAACCTGCGCAGGGCAGTCTATCCAAAGAAGTTGCCCAGCGCATCTTGAGGAAAGAACTTGCCCATCTTGAAGACAACGCGTTTGCGATTCTTGGAGTCGAACGGACTCGCGAGGCAATGGGAAAAGCACGAAACGCCACGGACGATTCCTTCCTCGTCTTCTACGGAATATCCGAATGTCGCAGAGTAATTGATGAATGGACTCACCCCGAATGGGCTATCTCGCTATTGGCCGTTGCTTCCGAAATGGTCGGCGTACTGGTTCACAAACGCTCCACCGGCAACACCGCACTTTCTGACCTAGCAAAACGCGCGGCATTTGTACGCCATGCTGCCGATCGTGAAAAAGCTGAAACTATCAAGGAGTGGTACAGAAAACACCGCCAGTTACATCGCAGCATGGATGCTGCCGCGGAAGTTGCTGCTACAACCTTCGATGTAGCCTTCCGGACTGCCCGTAAGCACATCGGAGAAGAAGCAAAGAAACTACGCTCTGCGCGCAAAGAGTAAGCCCTGTACGGAGGCTGTAACACGTGCCCGAAGAGCTTTCACTCTACATGCTGACGGGATATTAAGCCCGCGCCCTTTGCTCTATCGTTCTGTTCCATACCGCACCCCAGCGGGATTTAATGGAATAGAACCATGACCATTCAAGAAATCATCGAAGCAACCCGCGATCTTCTCGACGAGAAGGAAGCAGCGCAAGTCCTCGACACATCCCCCGGCACGCTGTCTGTCTGGCGTAGCACCGGGCGCTACAACCTGCCCTTCATCAAGATCGGACGCAACGTGCGTTACCGCCGTTCCGACCTGCTCGCGTGGCTGGAAAAGCGCACCCGCGAAACCGGCGCAACGGCATAGGGGGCGAACTTTGAACACACCCTATGCCAGCTCGCAAGCCGACACGACAGCCATTCTCCACGCGCTGGAGGCGATGTTCCGGGCCGACGAAGTGATCGAGATTCGCTCCTTCACCAAGGGCCGCAAGCGCACCGATGCAGGATACTTCGACGGCGGACACCGGCAGGCCCTTGCAGAACACGCGGCGCGGCTGAACGCTGACGGCGCGGCGGTCTATGTAACCCTCAACGCGATTGACCCGCAATTGCTGAGCCGCTACGCCAATCGGATCGAGCGCGGCGCGGCGGCAACGACGACCGATGCGCAAGTCATCCGGCGGCGCTGGCTGTTGCTCGATTTCGATCCAACCAGACCGACCGACACAAGCGCGACCGATGCGCAACTTGAGGCGGCCAAGACGGTGGCGCGGACGTGCTACCAGTCATTGCGCGCTGACGGCTGGCCGGACCCTCTCACGGCTGAATCGGGCAACGGCTTTCACTTGCTCTATCCGCTTGATCTCCCCAATGACACCGAAAGCCGGGAGCTGGTCAAGGGCGTCTTGGTCGCGCTGTCGGTGAGGTTCGACACCGATCAGGTGAAGGTGGACCAAAGTGTTTTCAATGCGAGCCGAATTACCAAGCTGTACGGGACCGTAGCAACCAAGGGCGACAACACGCCGCTTGCACCGTGGCGACTGTCGCGGCTGGTACTGACGCCAAAGCGCGGCGCGGTGGTGACCGTCGATCAACTACGGGCATGCCTGCCGGGGCCAACTGTGAACCCCGATGCGCTATCCGCCGGCTATCAACGCGGCATTGGGCGGGCCAGCGCCTTCGACCTGGGCGACTTCCTGGAGCGCATGGGCATCGCTACCGAGCAAGACATCCACGAAGGAAGCGAGCGCTTCAAGCTGGCGCACTGCCCGTTCAACCCGGCGCACGGCAAGGGCGAGGCGGCGATCTTCCGGAAAGCTAGCGGCGCTTTGGGTTTCAAGTGTCAGCACAATTCATGCGCTGACAAGTCTTGGGCGGATGTTCGAGCGCTGATTGACGGGCCGCGCGAGCTACGGCAAGGGACGCAAGTCGATTTCTCCGGCGTGATGATGCAAGAGCAAGGGGGGGCAACTGAAAGCGCACTGAGCGACGACGGGCGCAAGCTGCGCGGTGCTCTGGCAGCAATCCCGGTCAATGCCAAGTCCGGGAAGCACTCGGCATCGAATCTCATCGGCATGGCCCTTCGTCATTCGCTGTCGGGAATCGACGAGGGCGAAGGCGCGGCATTGTGTGGCGAGTGGGACCGGCTGCATGGCGGCGCATCGCTGGCGGTATTTCAGAAGTCGAACCCTGACTACAGCGCAACGCAACCGCTGACGATAGCGAGCGTCTTTGATCTGGCCAAAACGCATGGATGGAAGGACCAGCAAGTGGCACAAGATCATTCTGTCGACGCTCATCGCAATGCGCCCAAGCCTAACCCGGCGATGCTGTATGGGCTGGTGGGCGATGTTGGACTGGCGGCTGCCGCAACCACGGAAGCGAACCGCTACGCTGCCGCTGCCGCGCATATCGCGTTGCTGTCGGCGGGCGTAGGTCGAAACGTCTTCCTGCCTGTCGGCAACGTCAAACACCATGCGCGGATCTTCATGCTGCACGTCGGGCGCAGCGGGCGAGGCCGCAAAGGTGAGGCGACTGCTCTGACGAAGCGTATCAGGGGTGCAATCGAGAAGCAGCACAACGAGGACAGCGGCGATCTCGCTGATCCATTGTGCGGGCAGATGCACGACGGCGGCTTGAGCACGCGGGAAGGACTGGCGCTGTTGATCCACGACGGCTACAAGGCCGGAAAAGAAGACGTCTTGGCGATTGAAGACAAACGGCTATGGGTTATCGAATCGGAGTTTGCCAACGTGCTGCACCAGGCCAAGCGCGACGGGAACACTCTGAGCGCGGCGCTACGTGATTCGTGGGACGGGGTAAGCATCAGACCGGCAACAAAGACATCACGGCTATGGGCAAGCCATCCGCACATTTCGCTGACGGGCAACATCACGCCATCAGAGTTGCTTGGCTTGATGGAGTCGCGCGAACTGTCCAACGGCTTCGCGAATCGGTTCCTGATCTTTTGGGCGGAGCGCGAGCGCAGTGAGCCCTTCCCCCTGCCGACACCGCGGGCGGTGGTCACTGACTTGGCAGAGCGCACGAAAGCAGCGATTCGCTTCGCGACCGAGGGCTACCCGGAAAGCAAGGACAGCAGACCGATGGAATTGTCTGCTGACGCAAAGGAAGAATATGCGCGGCTGTATCGCGGCGAGTTGTCCAGACCGGCGGATGGCGAGAAAGTTGCGGCCTTGATCGAGCGGCGAGCGCCGATGCTGCTGCGGCTGGCAATGCTGTTCGCCCTGACCGATCACACGCTGACAATTGAAGTACAGCACATCCACGCGGCGCTGGCCTGGGTCCGCTTTCACCGCGATTCAGTGCGGTTCATCTTCAACGACGCTGCCGGCGAATTGGCGGCGCGTGAATCTTCGGCTGGCGCTGCAAGAATTCTCAACTACCTGCAACAGAACGGCCAGACAAGCCGCGCCGAGCTGTCGAAGAAATGCTTCTCGGGCCATTTGTCGGCCAAGCTGATCGACGATGCGCTGGACAGCTTGTTGATGAACGCCCCGCCATCGATTGAGGTTCTGGAGGGTGAGAAAGACGAGAAGAGCGGCAAGCGGACGAAGTTCTATCACTGCTGCGAAACTGGCGAAACTGGCGCAGTTGCCCATTCGGCAAGGAATTTAGCGGATGCGCGAAGCTGCGAAACTGGCGAACCAGGCGAAATTGGGATTGCTGCGAAGAATCCAATTCCGCCAGTTTCGCCAAGTTCGCAAGGGTGCCAATCTGGCGGAAAGCTTGCAGGTAGGCCAAGTTCGCCAAGTTCGCACCGTGCGATAGAAATACCTGTTGATCTGGTTGAGACAGAGATATGACCGCGGCGGAAATCCTGAGAGAATCGGCGGCGGCGGGCGTCACCCTCAAGCTGTCAGCTATGGGGAATATCAAAGCGACTGGCACTCAGGCGGCGGTATCTCGCTGGCTGGAGCCGATCAGAGCGAACAAGGCCGGCATCGTCGCGCTGCTGTCCGAAGACACCAACGAAAAATCCCGCACCGCTTCGCGCTGGCTAATCCACTTTGCCGACCGCGAGCCGCTGGAGGTGGCGTTGTCGCCAGCAGTCAGCCATGCGGAAATTCTTGCATCCTACCCGCAAGCACTGGCTGCGGAACCGATCGAGCCGAGCCGGCGGCAACCTGACGCGCTGCTGGCGGCGCGGCAAGAGCGCATGATCCGGGCTTGGCTGAGGCAGATTGACGAGACTGACGGCGAGATCGTTGCCAGCGTGCTGCAGCAATGTCGGCATGACGAGGATGCACGAGCGTACTACCTTGACCGGGCGCTTGACGCTGTGGCGGATGACCTTGACGACCGGCGAAGCTGTCACCAGTGTAGCAACCTACGGTCTGCCGTCTGTATCGTCGCCGAGCCCGGCGGGCAAGTGCCAGCGATACGCGGTCACACGCCTGTGGCGCCGGCGATGCTGCGCCGCTGCGGCGGATACGCGCCATGAATCGATCGACCCCGGACAAACGGCAAAGACTGCGAGAGCATGGCGACTTGTGCGCTGCTGTTCATCGGCAATGGCAAGAAGGCGGCTATCAGCACCCACCTCCAAGGAACCCAGCATATCCCGACGACCTGATCGGGCTGGCCTGTAGCGCAAAGACGAAAGCCGGGACGCCCTGCAAGCTGACATCGATCTACGCGAACGGGCGCTGCAAGTGGCATGGTGGCTGCTCGACTGGTCCGAAGACTGAGGCAGGGAAAGAGCAAGCACGTATCAATGGGCGACGTGGCGGAAGACCCAAAAAACCGAAGTCATAGTGGCTGAAAAATGCTTAGTTGCGGCGATGCTCGTCGTCAGCGTAGCAACCCGAGCTGTGAGACCTGCGAAGACTTCACGTCGAACCGGTTGAGTCTTCTTCGGGCCTCGTTGGCGCTTCATTCCGCGCAAGTGCCGCGTGCTGGAACGTATCGATCTATCCGACGCGACAAGCGGGCCACTCGGTGCATACTTTTCCGCGCAGGACACGCGCGCCGCAAGATACAACACGTTTAGCCAAGTCGAATGGACTGCTCACGACCCGCAGCCGCCTGACCGCATTCGCACGAACGATGGCAGCACACGGATCAGCACGCTGCCGGTTACGGCATCTAATATCAGACACCAGTTCAGCCTTGCTGCCACTGAGTTGTCTTGCTGGCAAGGTCAGCAATAAGGCTGACGCTGACCGTGGTGAGACCTAGGCACTCGAACGTTGGCCCGCTGGGGAGATCTAGCGACTGTTGGCGGCCCGGCCCAGTTCGGGGAGCTAGATCATGAAACGCTACGAGGCCCCACGGACAACCATCTACAATGTGGCCACCCCAAAGGTCTGCGCCAGCCAATAGAACCTCAGTCGCACGCGAACGGGAAGAAATCACACAGGCAAGATGCCCCATGAATGCAGTAGAAATCGAACAGGCCATATCGGAACTGGCCCTTCAGCCCTTCGACGCAGCGGAGTTCCCGTTCGCTTTCCTGGCCGCCTTCGGCAACAAGGACACTACGCTAAAGCGCCTGCGCTCGGGCAACAACAACGCGTCGGACGTGCCCGGCGGTGTGCTACAGCGCAACAACATCCACATCGCCGTATGTGAAGCCGGCGATGTGGGCGAAACCCTTATGGCCTTGCGCGCCAGCCCGGCCACGACCAAGGCCAAAGCCAAGTTCATCCTGGCCACCGATGGGCAGACGCTGGAAGCCGAAGAGCGCGTGAGCGGTGAAACGATCACCTGTGCCTACCCGGATTTCCCCAATCACTTCGGTTTCTTGCTGCCCCTGGCCGGCATTTCCACCATCAAGGAAATCAAGGACAACCCCATTGACGTGCGCGCTACCGGCCGTCTAAATAAGCTCTACGTCGAACTGTTGCGCGAGAACCCGGAGTGGGCCAGGGATGAGCGCCGAGTCGATATGAACCACTTCATGGCCCGACTGGTGTTCTGCTTCTTCGCCGAGGACACCGATATTTTCCACGGTGAGGGCCTGTTCACCCGAACTGTCGACCAGTACAGCGAGCGCGACGGCTCCAACACCCATGTGGTGCTATCCGAAATCTTCCGCGCCATGAACATCAAGGCGTCTAGGCGTGCCAACGCCAATCCTCGCCTGCCAGCCTGGGCAAACGGCTTCCCCTACGTGAACGGTGGCCTGTTTTCTGGCGGCACCGAGGTGCCGCGCTTCACACGCATGGCGCGCACCTACCTGCTGCACGCGGGCGCCCTGAGCTGGCGTGAGATCAACCCGGACATCTTCGGCAGCATGATGCAGGCGGTGGCCGACGACGAAGAGCGCGGCGCACTGGGCATGCACTACACCAGCGTGCCGAACATCCTGAAGGTGCTGAATCCGCTATTCTTGGACGACCTGCGCACTGCTTTGGCCGAGGCCGGTGACAACGACCGTAAGTTGCTCAACTTGCGCAAGCGCATGGCGCGCATCCGGGTGTTCGACCCGGCTTGTGGTTCTGGCAACTTCCTAGTCATTGCCTACAAGCAGATGCGCAAAATCGAGGCGGAAATCAACCGCAGGCGGGGCGAGGCGCACTTGGGCAGCGAGATTCCGCTGACCAACTTCCTGGGTATCGAGCTACGCGACTTTCCGGCGGAGATTGCACGCCTAGCGCTCATCATCGCCGAGTTCCAGTGTGACGTGCATTATCGCGGGCAGAAAGACGCGCTGGCGGAGTTTTTGCCGCTGGATGCGCAGAACTGGATTGTATGCGGTAATGCGCTGCGGCTGGACTGGTTGAGAATCTGTCGACCCACGGGCATGAGCGTAAAGCTGGTTGCGGATGATTTGTTCAGCACTCCGCTCGTCCAGACGGAAATCGACTTCGAGAACGAAGGCGGTGAGACTTATATCTGTGGCAACCCTCCATATGTTTGGACCAACGATCAAACGTCCGAGCAGAAAGACGATTTAAGAAGAATTTTTGCGTACCATACCAACTCGTGGCGAGCATTGAATTACGTTTCTGGATGGTTTTTAAAACTCGTACAGTACAACTCTGCTTGCAACTGCCGTGGTGCATTTGTGGCGATAAATACAATTTGCCAGGGGCAACATGCGGCCATCTTTTGGCCAATCATTTACGCAAAAAATAACCGTATTTATTTTGCGCATGAATCATTTAAGTGGAAAAACCTTGCGTCAAATAACGCTGGCGTTACGGTCGTCATTATCGGCCTAGCGTCAGCGCCATTGCTTAGCGCAAACCTGTTTTCGGAGGATGCGTCTGGGCAAACCATCATGCGAAAGGTCGATAGAATAGGTCCTTATCTTGTCCCAAACGTCGATACTTTGGTAGTAAAACATAGGAGGCCTATTTCTGATTTGGCAGAGATGGTTAGGGGTAATATGCCCTATGAAAGCGGATATCTTATGTTGTCAAAGCAAACGAAAGACAACCTTGCTTGTCAGCACGTGGGAGCGAATGAATTCCTGCTTCGCATAAGCGGATCATCGGAAATCATCGACGGGCTTGTAAAGTATTGCATTTGGATAGAAGACTCAGCCGTCAATCGGGCAAAGCAAATACCGGATATTCAGAGGCGGCTGATCAGTGTTCAGGAAGTGAGGGCCAAGAATAGTGACAAGAATATTGTAGCTTTAGCCTCGACGCCTCATCGATTTCGGGAGATGAAACGAGGGAGCAAATGGACTATTGCGATGCCTGCCGTTTCCTCCGAGACGCGGCAATATCTCCCCGCAGAGCTTTTGCCATCAAACCATGTGATTTCGAATCGCGCGTATGGAATTTACGATGGCGATTTATATCATTTTTCATTGCTTGTGTCTTCGCTCCATATTGTTTGGGTTGGCACGGTCTGCGGAAGGCTTGAGTTGCGATACTCGTACACAAACATGCTCGGCTGGAACACTTTCCCCGTGCCGCTGCTCACCGAAAAGAACAAGGCCGATCTCATCGCCTGCGCCGAAAATATCCTGCTGGCTCGCGAAGCCCATTTCCCGGCGACCATCGGCGACCTGTACAACCCGCAGACCATGCCGGAGAACCTGCGCCGTGCACACGACCGCAACGACGAAATACTGGAGCGGATATATATCGGTCGCCGCTTCAAAAATGACACTGAGCGGCTGGAAAAGCTGTTCGAGCTTTATACGAAGATGACCGCTGCAGCGGCCAACACCAAGCCCGCCACGAAGACAGCTAGGGGGAAGAACACGTCATGAGCGATCAGTCTGGCTATCCGACCAATGCCTACACCGTGCCGTCGGTGTCCATCACTACGGCACGCACCGGCGCCTCCAGCAAGGCCAACGAACTGGGCATGCGCGGGATGCAAGAGCGCGCCTATGCCAAGCGCGGCGAGCAGTACCTGTTGATCAAATCGCCTCCCGCTTCGGGTAAGTCCCGCGCGCTGATGTTCATCGCGCTGGACAAGCTCTACAACCAGGGCCTGCAGCAGGTCATCGTGGTGGTCCCAGAGCGCTCCATCGGCGGCAGTTTTGCCGACGAACCGCTGACCAAATTCGGCTTCTACTGGGACTGGCAGGTGGCCCCGCAGTGGAACCTCTGCAATGCCCCCGGAGTGGACGAACCACGTGTGGCCAAGTCCAAGGTGGACGCGGTACGCAAGTTCCTGGCCAGCGGCGACAAGGTGCTGGTCTGCACGCACGCCACTTTTCGCTTTGCGGTGGAAGAGCTAGGCATCGAGGCGTTCGACAACCGTCTGATCGCCGTAGACGAGTTTCACCATGTCTCCAGCAACCCGGATAACAAGTTGGGCAGCCAGTTGGGCGCATTCATTGCCCGCAATAAGGTGCATCTGGTGGCCATGACTGGTTCGTACTTCCGTGGCGACAGCGAGGCGGTGCTGGGACCGGCGGACGAAGCCCGGTTCGAGACGGTCACTTATACCTACTACGAGCAGCTCAACGGCTACCAGTGGCTAAAGTCGCTGGACATCGGCTACTTCTTCTACACGGGCCCGTATGTCGATGCCGTCAACAAGGTGCTGGACCCTGCACAGAAGGCCATCGTCCATATCCCCAGCGTGAACGCCCGCGAAAGCCTTAAGGACAAGCAGCGCGAGGTGGACGAGATCATGCACGGCATGGGTGAGTGGAAAGGGATTGATCTAATCACGGGCTTCCATCTGGTCCAAACCCCGCAGGGTCGAACGCTGAAGGTGGCTGATCTGGTGGATGATAGCGACGCCACTAGGCGTTCACGCGTGCTGACCGCGCTGAAGGACCCAGCGCAAAAGAACAACCGCGATCACGTGGACGTCATCATTGCGCTGGGCATGGCGAAGGAGGGCTTCGATTGGATCTGGTGCGAACACGCGTTGACCATCGGCTACCGTGGCAGCCTGACCGAGATTGTGCAGATCATTGGCCGTGCTACCCGCGATGCCAAGGGCAAGGAGCGCTCGCGTTTCACCAATCTGATAGCGGAACCCGCCGCCGAACAGTCCGCGGTAGCCGAGGCGGTGAATGACATGCTCAAGGCCATCTCCGCCAGCCTGCTGATGGAGCAAGTGCTGGCACCATGCTATAAGTTCACGCCCAAGAATGCGGGCCCGCAGCAAGACTTCGACTACGGCGAGGATGGTTACAAGGACGACGGCCACAACATCGGGGTGAACAAGGACACCGGCCAGATTCACTTGGAAATTAACGGCCTGGCGCAGCCGGAGACGCCTGAAGCCACCCGCATCTGCAAGGAAGACTTGAATGAGGTGGTCACTAGTTTTCTGCAGAACAAGATAGCGCTGGAACGTGGTCTGTTCGACAAGGAGCACACTTTGCCCGAAGAACTGACGCAGCTGTGCATGGGCAAGATCGTGCGCGAGCGCTATCCCGAGCGGAGCGAAGCTGACCAGGAGGCTATTCGACAACATGCTATCGCCGCCATGAACATCACCCAGCAAGCCAAGTTGGCCTTGGCTCAAGCTGACGCCAGCGGTGGCGGCGCCGCGCAAGGCAGTACGGCCTTGCTGGATGGGGTGCGTAAATTCATCAATGTGCGCGACTTGGACATCGACCTAATCGATCGCATCAATCCCTTCGACGCTGCCTATGCGGTGCTGGCGAAAGCGATGGATGAGAAGTCGTTGCGGCAAGTGCAGGCCAGCATTGCGGCCAAGAAGGTGAGCATTCCTGAAGAGGAGGCCCGCGACCTGTCTAGGCGGGCCTTGCAGTTCAAGAACGAACGAGGCCGCCTGCCGGACATTAACTCCGCCGATGCCTGGGAGAAACGCATGGCCGAGGGCGTGGTCGCCTTCGCACGTTACCGTGCGCAGGCCAAGGCGGCTCAAGCGCAAGGAGAGCCCGGCGATGGCTGACATGGACGACGATCAGCTGCTGGACGCGCTTGGCGTTGAAATCGCGCCGCTAAATACCTTAAGCCGAACCGCGCGTGAAGAACGCATCATTGCCGGCTTTGAGGACATTCTGCGGTTCTATCAAACCCACGGTCGTGCGCCGCTTCATGGGGATAGACGCGACATCTTCGAGCGCCTGTATGCGGTGCGCTTGGACCAGATACGCAAACTGCCGGAAGCTTGTGTTCTGTTGGCCAGATTGGACGCACCCGGACTGCTTTCGGGTGCAACAGCGGCAAGGACTGATGTTGAAGGTTTGGACGAAGACGCTTTGCTGGCCGAGTTGGGTGTTGGCGCAGGGCCGGCCGACGAAAACGACATCACCGTGTTGCGCCATGTCCGGTCCAGTGTTGAGAAGCGCGCTGCTGAAGCAGTTGCCGACCGTACACCTTGCGAGGGCTTTGGCAAGTTCCAGCCGCTATTCGAGCAGGTGGAGCGGGAGTTGACGTCTGGCGTTCGCAAGGCACTACGCTTCGGCCGCGACACCAGCATCGCTCAGGGCAACTTCTTCATCGTCGGTGGGCAACTCGCCTACGTGGCCGAAGTGGGCGACACAATAAAGGCTCCCAACGGCGAAAGCGATGCGCGCCTGCGTGTCATTTACGCCAACGGTACGGAAAGCAACTTGCTTCGCCGCTCGCTACAACGTGCTCTCTACAAAGATGAGACTGGTCGCCGCCTGACCGACACCAACATGGGGCCACTGTTTGGCGAGGTGCCCGAGCCCGACGACATTGAAGCCGGAACCATTTATGTGCTGCGCAGCCTCTCCGACCACCCATTCGTTGCTGAGCACCGTGAACTGATCCACAAGATCGGTGTTACCGGCGGCAAGGTAGAGACCCGGATCGCCGGCGCAGAAAAGGATGCAACCTACCTGCTGGCCGCCGTGGAGGTGGTCGCTACCTACAGGCTACACAATCTGAACCGTACGAGACTGGAGAGTATCTTCCACCGCTTGTTCGGCGCAGCACAGCTCGACTTGACCATCGAAGACCGCTTTGGACATCCGGTCAAGCCGAAGGAGTGGTTCTTCGTGCCGCTTCATGTGATTGACGAAGCGGTTGAGCGAATTCGGGATGGGTCGATTACCAATGTGGTTTATGACCTGACGACGGCTCGGTTGGTAGGTTAAGCGTGCGTAGAATTCTGTGGATTTCCTCTGACCGCTTCGCTTTCTATTGCTGGCGCTTATAAGGCAATAAGCCCCTGTCAGTTCCGCCGATGACCCGGTCTGCTTGTGACAGCATCGAGCGGCAGCCTCCAGCTCAGCTACCTATCATTCAACCCGCAGAATGCTCCGCTGTCGCTATGACCACTCCTTTGTCCGGGTGCTTCCTGATCGCAAATGGAGTCCGGCAGGCTCTTCACGACCCAGAGGCAATGCACGAATCGCGGGAACGCGGCCGATCGCAATCGTGCTTCTTGAGGCTACTCACAGAACGAAGCTTTCCAGCAAGGTTTCCAACGAATCGTGGTTGTCAATGTGATCCGATCATAGAACATTTGTCATACTCCGGCGCATTTCTGGCGGCAACCGGGCAGTCGTCCGGACAAAGATATTGCCGCCTGAGAACAGATTGTTAGCAGGAAGACCGAAGGTCGAATACGTCAAGAATAGGCTCGTTCAGCCGCGGATAGCAGCAAGACAACAGCGGCGGCGGCCCGCCTTCGGCCGTGCCTGCTAACAGATAGAAAACAGGAGACGCGGGCCAACTCTCACCGGGGAAGCCGCGATCAAGGATGCTTGCCAAAGAGCTTGACAACAAGGGCGCACAAAAACTGCGGCTGGGCGATAGTGCTCGGTGGCTCCAGGCCAGCCCAAATATCGAGCGCAACGCGCCATCCGAGATTCTGCAAGCCGTTCAATCTGGGGCAATCGCGCGGCGAGACTCCGACAGGCCGCAATCGAGCGGATGCCTACCCAAAACAACGGACCTTACCAGCGAGCTTTCCAGTCAAACCGCGGCCGTCGGCACAGAACAGGCGGCGCTCGACGATGCCGCCGAAGTACGCGCTGACAGAGGTGATCTGACGAATCACCGCTCGCCTTTGCGCGTTGCTGACTGTCTGCCTGGGTAACGACGCCCCGTCGAAGTTAGCAAAAAAGCCGGCTTGGTTGCGGCAAACGTAACCCCAGCGTAACCCCAACAAAAAGCCCCGGCTTTTGGCCGGGGCTAAGCACTTGATTCGTTGGTGGTGATGGGTGGAATTGAACCACCGACCTATGGGTTATGAATCCATCGCTCTAACCGACTGAGCTACATCACCTCAGGGCGGCAGATTATAGGACTCCAGCCCGCCAGTGGTCAAGCCGACGGATGTCGATTGGTGGTCGTGGCTGCCGCCGTCGGGCCATCGTCGCCGCACGGCCGGGGCGACTCACATCAGCACGATGTCGTATTGCTCCTGCGTATAGCTGGGCTCGGCCTGCAGCGAAATCGGCTTGCCGATGAAGTCGGAGAGCATCGCCAGACCCTGCGACTCCTCGTCGAGGAAGCGGTCGATGACCGCCTGGTTGCCGAGCACGCGGTACTCACGCGCGTTGAACTGGCGGGCTTCGCGCAGCAGTTCGCGGAGAATCTCGTAGCAGACGGTGCGCGCGGTTCTTACTTCGCCACGGCCATCACAGGTCGGGCAGGTTTCACACAACACGTGCGCAAGCGATTCGCGGGTCCGCTTGCGCGTCATCTCGACCAGCCCCAGCGCCGTAAAGCCATTTACCGTCAGACGCGTATGGTCACGCGCCAGCGCCTTGTTGAATTCGCTGAGGACCGCGGCGCGGTGCTCTTCATTCTCCATGTCGATGAAGTCGACGATGATGATGCCGCCCAGGTTGCGCAGACGGAGCTGGCGGGCGATGGTCTGCGCCGCTTCGAGATTGGTCTTGAAGATCGTATCGTCGAAGTTGCGCACGCCGACGAAACCGCCGGTATTGACGTCGATGGTGGTCATCGCCTCGGTCTGGTCGATGATCAGGTAGCCGCCGGATTTGAGATCGACGCGGCGGGCGAGCGCCTTCTGGATTTCGTCCTCGACGCCGTGCAGGTCGAAAAGCGGCCGCTGGCCGGTGTAGTGCTCGAGCAATGGCGCGACTGTCGGCGTGTACTCGCCGGCAAATGCTGTCAGTCGCTGGAAGTTCTCGCGCGAGTCGATGACGATGCCGGCGGTCTCGGGATTGACGAAGTCGCGCAGCACGCGCTGCGCCAGCGACAGTTCCTGATAGAGCAGCGCCGGCGGCGCGGCAGTGGTCGACTGGAGCTGGATGTCACGCCAGATCTTGCGCAGGTATTCGATATCCTTGGCCAGTTCTGCCTCACTGGCGTTCTCGGCCATGGTGCGCACGATGAAGCCGCCCGCCTCGTCGTCGGGCACCAGGCGCGCCAGCTTTTCGCGCAGCGCTTCGCGTTCGGCCTCTTTTTCGATGCGCTGGGAGATGCCGATGTGCTTGTCCTGCGGCAGATAGACCAGCATCCGCCCGGCGATCGAGACCTGGGTAGACAGGCGTGCCCCCTTGCTGCCCATCGGGTCCTTGATCACCTGGACAAGAATGTTCTGGCCTTCGAACAACAGACGTTCGATCGGCCGCAACGGCTCGTCGCTCGGTCGCGGCTCGCGGATGTCGGCCACATGCAGGAACGCAGTCCGATCGAGGCCGATTTCGATGAATGCCGACTGCATCCCGGGCAGGATGCGCACGATGCGCCCGACATAGACGTTACCGACGAAGCCACGACTGGCACAGCGCTCGATATGCAGTTCCTGCACGGCGCCCTGGTACATGACGGCGACGCGTGTTTCCTGCGGGGTGAAGTTGATCAGGATCTCTTCGGACATGGCAGGGCGATCTGGAGAATGAGGGTAAAATTGCGAACTGCCTCATTCTACCCCGCCACGCTCGCTCCCCGGATTTCTGCCATCTCTGCCACGACCTCCCCCGAGTTGCTCGCTCCTGCAGGCTCGCCGACGATGTTGCGCACGGCACTCGCCTACGGTGCTGACGCGGTCTATGCAGGCCAGCCACGCTACAGCCTGCGCGTACGCAACAACGCCTTCGGCGACCTCGAGACGCTGGCCGGCGCGATTGCCGAGATGCACGCCGCCGGCAGGAAGCTGTACGTGGTCAGCAACGTCCTGCCCCACAATCGCAAGGTGCGCAGCTACCTGGCCGACATGGCACCGGTGGTGGCGCTGCGGCCCGACGCACTGATCATGGCCGACCCCGGGCTGATCGACATGGTTCGCGAGGCCTGGCCCGAGATGCCGGTGCATCTGTCGGTGCAGGCCAACACGGTCAACTTCGCGGCGGTGCGTTTCTGGCGCAAGCTGGGTATCGGCCGGATCATCCTGTCGCGCGAACTGTCGCTCGACGAAGTCGCCGAGATTCGCCAGGAATGCCCGGAAATGGAGCTGGAAGTCTTCGTTCACGGCGCGCTGTGCATTGCCTACTCCGGCCGCTGCCTGCTTTCGGGCTACTTCAACCATCGCGACCCCAATCAAGGCACCTGCACCAACTCGTGTCGCTGGGATTACAAGCTGCAGCCGGCAGACGGCGAAGCGGCGAACAGGGTCGGCGGCTGCAACTCGCCCGGCACGGGCGCCGCCAGCGGTGAGTGGCTGCTCGAAGAGAAGGAGCGTCCGGGCGAGCTGATGCCGATCGACGAGGACGAGCACGGTACCTACATCATGAACTCGAAGGATCTCCGCGCCGTCGAGCACATCCGCCGCCTGACCGAGATCGGCGTCGATTCGCTGAAGATCGAAGGGCGCACCAAGTCGCCGTACTACGTCGCGCGCACGACGCAGGTCTATCGCCGCGCCATCGATGATGCCGTTGCCGGCCGCCCTTTCGATCCCGGCCTGCTCGGCGAACTCGACGGCCTCGCCAACCGCGGCTACACGGACGGCTTCTACCAGCGCCACCACGAGCATGAAATGCAGAACTACCTGCGTGGCCACTCCGAATCGGGGCGCAGCCTCTACGTCGGCGACGTCATCGACTGGCACGCGGGCCGGCAACTGGCGCTGATCGACATCAAGAACCGCATGTCGGTCGGCGACCGCCTGGAAATCATCCATCCCTCCGGCAACCGCGTGTTCACCCTGGAACATATGGAAAACATCGACGGCGCGGCAATACACGTCGCGCCCGGGAACGGTCACAAAGTGTGGATTCCGCTGCCGGCCGACCTGCCCGGCGCGATGCTGGCGCGCTTCGTCTGACCGGCCCCTCTGCGATGAACCCGCCAGCACACCTCTTCGTCGATATCTCGGCACACGGCTTCGGCCATCTGGCACAGGCGGCGCCGGTGCTCGACGCGCTGACCGGTCGCCTGCCGGATCTGCGCCTGACGATCCGCAGCGGCTTGCCAACCGACAAGCTGCAGGCCCGCATATCGGCCCGCTTCAGCCACCTGCAAGAGAGCAGCGACTTCGGCTATGTGATGCACGATGCCGTCAGCCTCGACCTCGACGCAACGGCGCAGGCCTACCGCCGTCAGCATGCGAGATGGGATGAGCTGGTCGAGCGCGACGCCCGCCTGTTCAGCGGGCTGCAACCGGACCTGGTGTTCAGCGACGTCGCTTACCTGCCGCTGGCCGGCGCTGCACGCGCCGGCATCCCCTCGGTAGCCATGTGCTCGCTGAACTGGGCCGAACTCTTCGCGCATTTCTTCTCCAGTGAGGACTGGGCGGCGACGATTCATCGCCAGATGCTGGACGCCTACCAGAGCGCCGAATGCTTCCTGCGCGTGACACCGGGAATGGCCATGGCCGACCTGCCGCGCCTGCGCCCGGTCGGCCCGATCGCCGCACGGGGCAGTGACTGTCGGCAGGCGCTGCGCGCGCAGCTCGGCTGTCGCGACGACGAGCGACTGGTGCTGGTCGCCTTCGGCGGCGTCAACAAGCAACTGCCGATTGCAGACTGGCCGACGACCGAAGGCATACGCTGGCTGATTCCGCAGGCCTGGCAGGTCGAGCATCCGGGCGTCAGCGATTTCGAGTCTCTCGGACGATCGATCACCGATGTGCTGCGCTCGGTCGACGCGGTGCTCACCAAACCCGGCTATGGCACCTTCGCCGAAGCGGCCTGCAACGGCACGCCGCTGCTTTACCTGCGCCGCGAAGACTGGCCGGAGCAGGATTTCCTGATCGACTGGCTGCAAACGCACGGCCGCTGCAGAGAAGTCAGCGATGCCGACCTGCTTTCCGGTCGCCTGCAGGCTGCCCTTGCGGCCTTGTGGAACCAGGCTGCTGCGCAGATTCCGCAGCCGTCGGGTGCGGAAGAGGCGGCAGCGGTACTGCTAGCCCGGCTCGCGGGGACCGCCACAAGGTAGCCGTCCGGCCGAACCCTGGCCCCGGCTGCGATGGCCCGGCTCAGCGATTGCCGCCGCGGTAACCATTGTTGCCGCCGCCATCGTAGCCATAGTGCCGCCCGCGAAGCTCGTCCCTGAGTTCATGACTGTAGCGATGGCGCTCGTCGCGGCGATAGTGATGGCCATGGTCGTGGCGATATTGCCGACGATATTCCACACGGCGATAGGACTGCCGTTGGCGATGGTACGGAACGTACTCACGCTGGTACCAGCTGTTCTGCACAAAATAGACCGGCTGTCCGCAGGCGTTGTAATTGCGGCAGTGCCTGCCCCAGTGCCTGGCGTGGCCGGGGGGCACATTCAGGTAGATCGGCGCGCGCCTCACCGCGACCCGCTCGACGATGACCGGCTGCGGGTAGACCACCTGCGGCGGCGGATAGCCGCCGATGTCGATGCGACCATAGAATCCGGGCTGGCCGATGCTGACCGATACGCCAACGTCGGCTGCAAGCGCCGGTCCTGCGCTGGCGATCAGCAGGGCGGCGGCGAAAAACAGCTGTTTGAATGGATCTTTCATACGGGTCCCGTTTCTGTCCTTACCCGCAGCTAACGCGCGCGCCCCCTGTCGCGATGACCGCCCGGGTGCCCGGTGGCTGCGGCTGCGTCAATGCGCCGTCAGCCCCGCCCCGCGATCGCCCGTCCAGAAGCGCAGCGTGGTCGCCGGCAGGTCGGCCCAGAGCCCCACCAGGTCGGCAGTCGACAGGTGCGCGCCGACCGCACGCGAGTCCGCCCAGGTCCATGGGCGCCACAGCAGACCGCGGAGAAACTGCGCGGCACCGTGGCGGACGAGCACGCCATCCATCGCCTTCTGCTCGGAAACGTCGGCCACGACGCCCGACAGGGTCAGCAGGGCCTTGCGGAAGAGAGCGACTTCCTCCGGAAAGCGCACCGCCGAGGTCGACGCCAGCTTGTCCATCAGCGACGTCATCCAGTCGAAGCCGGGAAAACAGCCACAACGCACCTGCCGAATCGCCTCGCTTACCGCGCCCTGCACGCGCGCCTCGTCGAGCGGCTGGCCGAGCGCCGAGATTGCCCCGCACACACGCCTCTCGTTGAGCGTCACGGCACCCAGGACCAGTTGCACGACCGCCTCGCACTGCGGCTTCGTCAGGCGCGTGGTGAGCGCCCAGTCGATGATCGCCAGCCGGCCGTCCGGTGTCGCCAGGAGGTTGCCGGCGTGCGGGTCGGCATGAAACATGGCGCCCGCCTCGTCACTGCCCCAGAAGGGCTGCGCCAGCAAGGCCCTGATCAGCCGATCCGCTCGCCGGCGCATTTCCCCGGCTGGCAGATCCTGGTGCGTCACCTTGCAGCCATCGACCCTTTCCATCGCCGTCACGAACGGCGTGCAGAAGGGCAGGAGACGCGGGATGAGGATGTCCGGTGAGCGTGCATACAGGTCGGCCGCCTGCCGCAGGTGGGCCTGTTCCTGGTCGAGGCGAACTTCGTTGGCGAGCAGGCGAGCGACCGTTTCCAGCGTGTTGCCGTAGTCCAGCACCGGCAGGCCGTGACAAGCGCAGCGTTCCTCCAGAAACGTCCCGAGCGCTGGCCAGATGGCGAGCTCTTCCTCCAGCCTGTCCTGCACCCCCGGCCGGAGAACCTTGAAGACACCGCGCTGCGGCGCTGTGTCCTTCGCCTGGCGCCAGACGAAAGGCACGACGACGGCCACGCTGCCTTCGGCCAGGGTCCTCCGCCCGACTTGCAGACCGGCGACTCGCCCGACCTCGCGATCGAGCAGCGGCCGTACCGCCGCCAGCGAATCGGTCGCTGCCAGCGTCTCGAGTTCCTGCAAACGCTGGCGCAAATCGATCGACAGGCGCCGGTCATGGGCTACCACCTGCCCCAGCTTGTGCAGGGTCGGGCAGAGACGAAACAGGCCGAGCACACGCTGTTCACGGCTGGCGGTACCCGGCAGTGCGAGTTGCGCCGCGACAATGGCCTGCTGGCGCAGGGGTGAGAGCCGCTGCAGGAAGAAAGACAGGCCGTCGGCGACCAGGGGACGATATTCTGCGTAGTTCGCCGGCAACAACTCGCTGAGCTGCAGCAGCATTGCCAGCGGGCCGCTGCGGTGGTCGATGGGGGATTCGGGGATCATGGGAGTGAGAGCTGGCGCGCGGGCGCAGCAGGAACTGACGAGTAAGGAGACAAACGCATTGTAGACCGTAGACCGAATCGGCCCAAAGTAACGCCTACGCGCCCGCGTCGCCCCATCCGGTGCGCCGTCCCACGAAGCGCGCGATGTGATCGATCGCCGAAGTCGCTTCGGGAAGAAACGCGGCGACCTGGAACGTGTGCGGCACCTCCGGCCAGATCTCGAGTTCGACGTCCACGCCGGCCGCATGCGCCTTGTCGGCGGCACGAACCGCTTCGTCACGCAGCATTTCGCTGCTCCCCGCCTGCAGGAACAACGGCGGAAAGCCGCGGAAATCGGCGAACAGCGGCGACACTTCGGGATCGATGTATTGCTGCGGCGATTGCACATAACATCGTCGCAGGACCAGCAGCGTGCGCAACTGCAGTACCGGGTCCAGTCCGTCGTAATCGGCCATGCTCGGGCTGGTCATCGTGCAGTCGAGCGCCGGTGAGAGCAGCACGGCGCAACTCGGCAAGGCCTCGCCGGCCGCCCGAACCCGCTGCAGTGTCACCAGTGCCAGGTTTCCACCCGCCGAATCACCGGCAAGCACGATGTTCCGGGGATCCAGCCCCTGTGCAATCAGCGCCCGATAGGCGCGATGGCAATCGTCCGGCGCCGCCGGGAACGGGTACTCGGGCGCCAGTCGATAGTCGGGGATCAGGGCGCGCGCACCGAGGCGCCGGCAAAGGCGCGAAACCAGCGCGGCGTGCGCGTTCGGGAAGCGGAAGGCGAACGAGCCGCCGTGCAGGTAAAGAATGACGCGCTCATGGCGGCTCTCGGGAAGCGTGACCCACTCGGCCGGCACGCCGCCGCAGTCGACCGGCGTGCGCAGCACTTCACGCGCTACCTGGAAATAGCGGGCGTCGATCTCCTCGTACGCGCGCCGCAACACCGCGACGTCCGATTCCTGGGAGACGCGCCGGCGCGCACTCAGCCGCAGCAGGGCGTTCAGCGCGCGCGTCTGCCAACTGGGGCGCAGTTCGATGGTGTGCCGGTAATCCGCAGGTTTATCCATGGGCGTCGAATCCATGCACAGCCTACGCGCATTTACCTTCCCGCGCAGGTGCGTGTGATCGAAAACAGGGACTGAAAAGAGCAGAACGAGGGAAACGGCGAAAGCGGGTACAGTTGCGTCCTACGGGGGAGATGACGTCCACCAAGCACATGTCCGATGCAGAAAGGAAGGTATCCGATGAAACTCAAAACCCTGGTCGCAATCGCAGCACTGGTGCCCTTGAGCACGACCGTCCTCGGCTCGCCGTTGACGCTCTCCGCAGCCGACGAAGCGGCTGCCTTCAAGGCCGCCGGCTTCACGCTCAAGGACAAGCGCTGGCAGGCCTGCGACGACCCGACGCCCGGCTACACGCCCGGTGCGATCAGCGAGGTCCGCGACCTCAATGGCGATGGCCAACCAGAGGCGGTGATCACCGAAGGCGGCACGTTCTGCCATGGCAATACCGGCGTCGGCTACAGCCTGGTCAGCAAACAGGCCAACGGCAGCTGGAAACTCGTCACCAGCGGCACCGGCATCATCACCTTCCTGAGCACCACGGGCGTTGGCGGCTGGCCGGACATCGAGATCGGCGGACCTGGCTTCTGCTTCCCGGTCGAGCGCTGGAACGGCCGCAAGTATGCACTGCAGCGGCATCAATACGAGGGCAAACCCTGCCGCCGCAAATAGCTGGATACACGCGCAGCAAGCCGGAACAGCGGTCGGCGCGGCAATGCGGGTCAGTGCTTGAAACGCTCCTCGGCGATGGCGTCGGCGACCTCGCCGGTGGGCCGTGCTTCCTTGTCGGCGCGCTCGAAAATCTCCAGAAGGGTGTCGTGAATGCCTTCCAGGTGCGGCAGCAGGGCGGCACGATCAAAGCCGATACGCTCGTGATAGATGTCGATGATGCCGCCGGCGTTGATCACGTAGTCCGGCGCGTAGAGAATGCCGCGCCGCATCAGTTCGCTGCCGTGGCGGACCTCGGCGAGCTGGTTGTTGGCGGCGCCGGCGACGATGCTGGCGCGCAGTTGCGGGATCGTCTCGTCATTGAGGACGGCGCCCATTGCACAGGGCGCGAAGACGTCCACCTCGGCGGCGTAGATCGCTTCCGGTGACAGTGCGCTGGCGCCGAGTTCCTGGCGCGCGCGCACCAGGTTCTCTTCGTGGATGTCGGCCACCCACAGTTCTGCGCCAGCTTCGCCGAGCTGACGCGCGAGGTCGAAACCGACGTTGCCGACGCCCTGGATGGCCACCCGCAAGCCGTCGAGCGAATCGCGTCCGAGCTTGCGCCTGACCGCCGCCTTGATGCCGAAGAAGACGCCGTAGGCGGTGGCCGGCGAGGGATCGCCGCTGCGCATGCCGTCGCCGTCGTCCGAGGGCTTGTCGATGATGCCGGCGACGTGCGGCGTGCGCCCGGCCAGGTACTTCATGTCGGCGACGCTGGTGCCCGAGTCCTCGGCGGCGATGTAGCGGCCACCGAGGTCATTGAGCGCCCGCGCAAAGGCGTCGAGCAGGGCGGGCGTCTTGTCGGTACGCGGGTTGCCGATGATCACCGATTTGCCGCCGCCGAGTCTGAGGCCGGCCAGGGCCGACTTGTAGGTCATCCCGCGCGACAGGCGCAGCACGTCGCGGATGGCGTCGTCCTCGGTGGCATAGTGCCACATGCGGCAACCGCCGAGGGCCGGGCCGAGGTGGGAATTGTGGACCGCGATGATGGCTTTCAGACCGCTCGCGTCGTCGCTGCAGAAAACCACTTGTTCGTGATCGGCAAAATCACGTTGGGAAAAGACGGACATGGCAAATTCCTTCGCTGCTAATGAGGGATGCAGCAGGCCCGCCGCCATCTCTTGTGGCGACTTGAGCGGGGATGCTGCGGCTTAAACGAACGACCCGAACGACCCGAATGACTGCGCGAACGACCCCGGATCAGGCGGGTGCCTTGCTGCTCGGGATGTGGTGCAGGATCTGTGTCTCACCAGATGTTTTCTCGCCGTTGAAACGCGCCAGCAAGGTCTGCTGCTGCAGACGGGCGTGCTGCACGTAGCGTTCGCGGACATGGCCAAAGCCACGCATCTGCTCGGGCAGGCTGGCCAGTTCGACCGCCACTTCATGGTTGCCGGCCTCGAGGCCGGCGAGCAGGGTATCGATCAGCGCCTCGTAGTCGGCGATCAGTTGCCGGTCGAGTTGGCGCTCGGCGCTGCGTCCGAAGACATCGAGGGCGCCGCCGCGCAGGTGTTTGAGGCGCGCCAGCATGCGCATCGCCTTGAGCATCCACGGGCCGTAGCGGCGCTTCCTGAGCTCCCCGGTCGTCGCGTCCGTGGCGGCAAGCAGCGGCGGGGCGAGATGGAAGACCAGCCTGTAGTCGCCTTCGAACTGCGCCTCGACGCCCTTCAGGAAATTGCCGTCGGTGTACAGGCGCGCCACTTCATACTCGTCCTTGTAGGCCAGCAGCTTGTAGTAGGCGCGGGCGACGGCTTCGCCGAGCAGGGAGATGCCGGGCGCCAGCGCTTCTTCGGCAGCCCGGACGCGCCCGACCAGTGCCAGGTAACGCTGCGCGTAGGCGGCGTCCTGGTAGGCGGTGAGCTGCTCCTGGCGACGGGCGATCAGTTCGTCGACACTGGTGGACAGGCGGTGGTGATCGGGCACATGCGCCGGCTGCGCCGCCTCGAGCACCGTGGCCATATCGACCGCCGCGACGCGGCCCCACTGGAACGCCGTGGTGTTGGAAGCCACCGCCGTGGCGTTGATCTCGATGGCGCGCAGGATGGCCTGGCGCGACAGCGGCACCAGGCCTTTCTGCCAGGCGAAGCCGAGCATGAACAGGTTGGTGGCGATGGCGTCGCCCATGATCGCCGTCGCCAGCCGCGATGCCTCGAGGAAGTCGGCACTCTCGGCACCGACGGCGTCGGCAATGCGCGCTTCCATGCCGTCCTGCGGAAACTGCGGATCCGGGTTGGCGACGACGTCGCCGCTGCGCGCCTGCGCGGCAAAGCCGCGCACGAAATCGCTGGTCGTGCTCTGGTCACGATTGATGACCACACGCGTGAGACCGGCACGCATCTTGGCGATCGACTCGTCGCTGGCGGTCACCACCAGGTCGCAGCCGATCACCGCATTGGCCTCGCCGGCCGCCACGCGCGCCGCGTAGAGCTGCGCCTGCGTATCGGCGATGCGCACATGCGACCACACCGCGCCGCCTTTCTGCGCCAGCCCGGCCATGTCGAGCACCAGCACGCCCTTGCCTTCGAGGTGTGCGGCCATTCCCAGCAGCGCGCCGATGGTCACCACGCCGGTGCCACCGACGCCGGTGACCAGCATGCCCCAGGGCTCGGCCGTGCTCGGCAGCGCCGGCTCGGGGAGTTGTGCGAACAGCCCCTCGCCCGGCGTCGCCGCCTTGCCTTTGCGCAGCGCGCCACCTTCGACGGTGACGAAACTCGGGCAGAAGCCCCTGATGCACGAGAAGTCCTTGTTGCAGGCCGACTGGTCGATGGACCGCTTGCGACCGAATTCGGTCTCGACGGCGACCACCGACATGCAGTTGGATTTCTCGGAGCAGTCGCCGCAGCCTTCGCAGACGAGATCGTTGATCAGCACCCGCCGGGCGGGATCCGGGAACTTGCCGCGCTTGCGGCGGCGGCGCTTCTCGGCGGCACAGGTCTGGTCGTAGATGATCGCGGTCGTCCCCGGCACGCTGCGCAGTTCGCGTTGCACGGCATCCAGTTCGTCGCGATGACGTACCGGCGTGCCCTTCGGCAGGCCGACATCGGCGCTGTATTTTTCCGGTTCGTCGGTGACCACGACGATGCGCCTGACGCCTTCGGCGGCGATCTGCCGGCCGATGATCGGCACACTCAGCGGACCGTCGTGCGGCTGCCCGCCGGTCATCGCGACGGCGTCGTTGTAGAGGATCTTGTAGGTGATATTCACCCCGGCGGCGATCGACTGGCGGATCGCCAGCAGCCCGGAGTGGAAATAGGTGCCGTCGCCGAGGTTGGCGAAGACGTGCCGGGTGCCGGTGAACGGCGACTGCCCGACCCAGGCCACCCCCTCGCCGCCCATCTGGCAGAAGGTCTTCGTCGATTCGGGCGAGATCCAGGTGGCCATGTAGTGGCAACCGATCCCGGCCAGCGCGCGCGAGCCTTCCGGAACCCTGGTCGAGGTGTTGTGCGGACAGCCCGAGCAGTAGTGCGGAATGCGGGCGATGGCGCGGTTCGGCCTGGCCAGCGCGGCTTCCTTTTCTTCGAGGAAGGCGAGACGCGCGGCGACACGCTCGGAGGTGTAGTAGATGGCGATGCGCGACGCGATGACACGGGCGATCATCGCCGGAGTCAGCTCGCCGGCGGCGGGCAGCAGCCATTCCGAGTGCGGCAGCGACCATTCGCCCTTCTCGTCGAACTTGCCGATCACCCGCGGGCGCGCCGACTCGCTCCAGTTGTACAGTTCTTCCTTCAACTGGTACTCGAGGAACTGGCGCTTCTCCTCGATCACCAGGATCTCCTCCAGCCCTTCGGCGAAGTGGCGGACGCCTTCGGCCTCGAGCGGCCAGACCATGCCCACCTTGTACAGGCGCAGGCCGATCCTGGCCGCCGTGGCGTCGTCTATACCCAGGTCATCGAGCGCCTGGCGCACGTCGAGGTAGCTCTTGCCGCTGGTGACGATGCCCAGGCGCGCGTTCGGGCTGTCGATCACCACCCGGTTCAGGTGATTGGCGCGGCAATAGGCGAGCGCGGCGTAGAGCTTGTGATGCAGCAGGCGCTTTTCCTGCACCAGCGGCGGATCTGGCCAGCGCAGGTTGAGACCGTCGGCGGGCAGCGGAAAATCGCCGGGGATGATCGTTTCGACGGCGAAGGGGTCGATATTCACCGACGCCGAGGTCTCGACGGTGTCGGCCAGCGCCTTGAATGCCACCCAGCAACCCGAGTAGCGCGACAGCGCGAAGCCGTGGATTCCCAGTTCCAGGTATTCCTGGATGTCGGCCGGCGCCAGCACCGGCATCATCAGCGCCTTGAAGACGTGCTCGGTCTGGTGCGGCAGCGTCGACGACTTGGCGGCGTGGTCGTCGCCGGCAATCGCCAGCACGCCGCCGTACTGCGAAGTGCCCGCGGCGTTGGCGTGACGGAAGACATCGCCGCTGCGGTCGACGCCCGGCCCCTTGCCGTACCACATGGCGAAGACGCCGTCGTAGCTCGCGTTGCGGTCGAGCGTGACCTGCTGCGTGCCCCATACCGCGGTGGCGGCGAGGTCTTCGTTGAGACCTGCCTGGAAGCGGATGTGCTTGGGCTCGAGGAACTTCTTCGCTCGCCAGAATTCGAGGTCGACGTTGCCGAGCGGCGATCCGCGGTAGCCGCTGATGAAGCCGGCGGTATTCAGTCCGGCGGCTTCGTCGCGCGCCCGCTGCAGCATCGGCAGACGGACCAGCGCCTGGGTTCCGTTCAGATAGACTCGGCCGCTGGCCAGCGCGTACTTGTCGTCAAGGGACACGGCACGCAGCGCGTCGTGTTCCGCATTGGTCCGGGGTGCGTCCATGTGGCTGTCTCCTCGATGGATCGACTGCTGTCGTTGCACGAGATGATAGGAAAGCGCATCCCTATCGTAAAATCACAAATACAAAGCTCTGGTATCAAAAAATCAGATGACAAGCGACGTCACCCTGCGCCAACTCCGTTACTTCGCAGCCGCAGCCGAGAGCGGCCAGTTCTCGCTGGCAGCGGCAAGCATGTTCGTCTCGCAATCGGCGATCACCAACGCCATCCTGCTGCTTGAAGAGCGGCTCGCCGCAAGACTGTTCGACCGCAAACCGCACGGTGTGTCACTGACCGCCGAGGGTCAGCGCTTCTACCAGCACGCGCGGCACATTCTCGATTCGCTGCAGGATGCGCTGCGCGAACCGCGCTTGCGCGGCAAGGCGCTGAGCGGCGCGATCCGCATCGCCGCCACCTACTCGGTGCTGGGCTATTTCCTGCCGCCCCTGTTCGCCCGTTTCCGTGCCCACTACCCGGACATCGATTTCGACCTGCATGACATGGGCCGGCGCGAGGTGGAAGCCGCGGTACTCGCGGGCGAACTCGAACTCGGCGTGCTGATCCTCTCCAACGTCGAGAAGCGCGAGCGTTTTGGCCACCATGTACTGATGCGCTCGCGCCGCCAGCTATGGGCCGGCGCCGGCCACCCGCTGCTCGCCCAGCCCTACCCCTCGCTGGCCGACATTGCGCAACAGCCGTACATCCTGCTCACCGTCGACGAAGGTGAAGAGTCGAATCGCCGTTACTGGGTCGACAGCGGCCTGACGCCGAACATCGCCTTCCGCACCAGCGTAATGGAAGCGCTGCGCGGGCTTGTCGCACACCGTTTCGGGGTGACCATTCTCAGCGACATGGTCTATCGTCCGTGGTCGCTGGAGGGCAAGCGGATCGAAGCCCGCCCGATCCTCGATGCGATTCCGCATCTCGAGGTCGGCCTGATCTGGGCAAGCGACGCCACACTCAGCGACCCTGCGGAGGCGCTGCGCCAGTTCCTGATCCAGGCCTGCGGCAGCTGATGCCGGAACGGCGGCAACGCTGGCGACACGGCCTGGGCCGGTTTGCGTCACAATACCGCCCGTGACCAACAGGCAGTGACGAAAGGCAGGGGCAATGCGCACGATCGGCAATCTAATCTGGTTCGTCTTTGGCGGCGTGATGATGGGTCTCGCCTGGTGGCTTGCCGGCCTGGTCATGCTGCTGACCATCGTCGGCATCCCCTGGGCCAAGGCCAGCTTCGTGATCGGCCAGTTCTCCTTCCTCCCTTTCGGCAAGGAGGCGATCAGCCGCCGGGAGCTTCATCAGCAGGATGACGTCGGCACCGGCGCGCTGGGCACGGTCGGCAACGTCATCTGGTTCGTTCTGGCCGGAATATGGCTGGCGATCGGCCACCTGGCGTCCGCCCTGGCCTGCTTGCTGACGATCATCGGAATTCCCTTCGCGATCCAGCATCTGAAACTGGCCGGCATCGCCCTCGCGCCGATCGGCAAGACGATCGTCAGCAGGGAAATCGCAGCAGCGGCGCGGGCGGCGTCGGCGAGCAGCGAGGTGGCGAACCTGCGCAGCAAGGCTTGAGGCCGTTTCTTGCCCTCTCCTCGCTCTACCCTGAGCGGATACGGGCAAGCAGCTGCACAGCCGATTTCTCGTGCACCACCATCACCAGCTTCATCGTGCTTCTGGTGGCGCCGACGAACAGCTTGCGCAGCGCCTTGTCATCGAGCACCTCGAAGTCGATCTCGGCGAAGATGATCGCCGGCGCAGCCTGCCCCTTGAAGCGATAGACCGAATCGAGAAGAACGTCGCCTTCGGCAATCACCGGCTGGCCGAACAGATCGTAATCACCGGTGAAGTGGCGCAGGCTGGTCGGGCCGATGTGATCGAGTGCCGTCAGGCGCGACTCGGCACGGCCGTGATAGCTGATGATGGCCACGTCGTGCTTCCTGAAACCGGCCGAATAGCAATGCCTGATGGCGTCCTTGACCCCCCGGAACATGCCGGTCGTATCGCTGTAGGTGATGAATTCGATTTCTTCGGCAGCGATCGGCGAAGCGGCTTCGATATCGGGATCGCCCGGCAGCAGGGCCTGCAACAGCTGCACGATCGGCCGCGGACTGCGGTAGTTGCTGCGCGCGTGCAGGGTGATCCAGCCCGGCAGCGACACCGGTGTATGCCCGTAGAGGTTTTGCATCGGGTCCTCGAGCCACAGCATGCGCGCCTCGGGAGCGGCATGGTGCAGGACGAAATCCCGCCACGCTTCCGGGAAGTCCTGCCCTTCGTCGACGATCAGCGTGTCGAACAGGGATGCCTCGGTCAGCGGCAGGCCGCTTGCCCGCTCGATCAGTTTATCGAAGGCATCCGGTGCGGAAAAGTCCGCTGTCTCGCCGGCATCGCGCAGGCGCTGATCGCACAACTGATGAAAGGTGCAGGCCAGCCCGCCTGCCGGAGCGATGCGCGAGAAGTGGTCCGCCAAAGGTCGGTTATAGCAGACATACAGCGGCCGCTTGCCTGCCGCCAGCGTGGCGCGAAATTCGGCGAGGGCGAGCTGCGTCTTGCCCGAGCCGGCCGTTCCCTTGACCCGCAGTCGGTACGGCGAGAAGTCGAGCTGTCGCGCCCAGTGCGCAAGGCCGCCGGAAACCCGTGTGACCATGTCGCGGGCGCGTCCCATCAGCGCGCTGACGTCGCTCTCGAGCTGGATCAGGTCGCGCAGAAAACGGTGGACCCTGGGCGCGGCTGCGGTGTGTTCGCTTGCCGGGAGCAAGGCCTGGATCACCTGGCACAGCTGGGTACGGCGGCAGGCGTCGACGATCCGCTCCGGCGCCAGTCCGGCCGTTTCCGGCTGCTTGACCCGGTAGTCGGGACAGAACAGCAGGGCATCGGTATGGACGCGGGGAATATCGCCGCGATTGGCCAGCTTGCCGCGCAGGGCACTGACCATTCGCGAGATCTGGATCGGCACGCTCTTCGACTTGCCAGGATACTGCTTGACCAGGCCTTCGGCGGTTTCATCGAGGAAGCCGCTCTTTTGTTCGATCAGGAGCAGATCGCCGGCGCGATTGACGACCGCGAAATCTATCTCCCCGTATAGCGCGTGGTGCTGCCCGACGTTCGTCCAATGAACCGCGTGATAGACGGTGTAAGCGTCGGGCAAGCCATCGGCGAGAACTGCGAGCGTCTCGATCTCGCGCTGCGCGGCGCCGCTCACGGAGAGTTCGCGCCATCCATCGGGTACGATTGCGGCCATGTCGAGTCCAGAAAACGGCGACGGCGGCTGCCGTCGTGGCTACCTTTTACCGCAAGTGGATCCCAATGGCGAGAAGCACTGCCGTGATTCCCGCTTTCCCACAGCGCCTCGCCCGCAGCTCGCGCAGTTTAGGCCGCGCACACTACTTTCTCGCACACATCGCGTCCATACTTGTCCGTTCACCCACCATCGAAAGGAACGACCATGACCGTTTGCCCGATTGCCATCGTCGCTGGTTGCCGGAAGTGCCCAGCATTCAAGGTCTGCCCGCTCAAGACGGTACTCGGCGATCAGCCGAGCGCTCCCGAGCAGGACGCGAAGAGCAGCGAGGCGAAGAAAGAGACAGCTGCCGGGAAGTAGGAATTGCCCGGTTCCCGGCGCCGCGCCTGGCAACGCAGGCCCCTGGCAGGATAGAATTCGCCGATGATAGCGAATCCCATCAGCAACGAGTGTGATGCCGAGGCCGAACAGCCCGGCGCGGCAAACGAGCCGCGCCTGTGGATCGGCAGCGGCTGGACCGCACGGGTCATCAAGAACGAGGACGGTGAAGGCTGGGCCGTGGAAATGATCAAGGACGGCGAGGCCGAGCCGGCGCTGGTCGGGCCGTGGACCATGGGGCGCGACAAGAAGAACCCGAAGCCGCTCGACGTCTCGGCGTTCAACACGCTGGTCAAGACCGCCTCGGAAGTCCTGCGCCGCCACGAGCAGCAATTGCACGCCCTGTATCACAAGACGATCACCGTGGACGCGCAGTCGGGGCGGGTCAAGGTGACGCTGGACATCGTTCCCGACGAGTACGATCCGCACGCCCTGCTCGGCGCCTACGACGACTTCGGTGAGCAACTGGCGCAGGTGCGCGTGCCCGCAGGCTTCAAGCTGAGCATGCGCAGCGCGAGCGCCTGGATCGACAATGGCTTTTGCAGGCCGAGCCCCTGAGGCTTGGTGGGGCAGCCGATTGCTGAAACTCCTGCACACCGCCGACTGGCAGATCGGCAAGCTTTTCGGGCAGTTCGATCGCGACGAAGCGGCGCTGCTCGCCGATGCGCGCTTCAAGGCGGTCGAGCGCCTGGCGAGGCTGGCCGGCGAACGCGCTGTCGACCTGGTGCTGGTCGCCGGTGACGTCTTCGACGCGCAGGGGGTTGCCGACCGGACGATCCACCGCCTGTTCAACGCCATGTCCGGGTTTTCGGGCCGCTGGGTGCTGCTGCCGGGAAACCACGACGCGGCGCTCGCAGAGTCCGTGTGGACCCGAGCGCTACGCCTGCAGGCGGTTCCCGCCAACGTCTCACTGTGCCTGAGCCCCGAGCCGCTGCTTTTCGATGCGCTCGGCGTCGCCATCCTGCCCGCGCCGCTGACCCAGCGCAACACCTTCAACGACCTCAGCGAATGGTTCGCCGGCGCCGAGACGCCGTCGGGAATGCTGCGCATTGGCCTGGCGCATGGCAGCGTCCGGGGAATCCTCGCCGAGGCGATCGACTCGGCCAACCCCATCGCCGCCGGCCGGGCCGAACAGGCAGGCCTCGACTACCTGGCGCTGGGCGACTGGCATGGCACCCGCCAGGTGGACACCCGCACCTGGTACAGCGGCACGCCGGAAACCGATCGTTTCCGGGCCAACCAGTCTGGCCAGGCCCTGCTCGTCGAACTGGCAGAGCCGGGCGCACTGCCCGTGGTGACGCCGCTCGCGACCGGACGCCATCGCTGGCGGACTGACACACTGAGCTTGCAGGTGGCGAGCGACATCGAGCTGGCGCTGCTGCACATTTCAGAGCTGGCGACCGACGATGTCGTGCAACTGAGCTTCTCCGGCCAGACCGACCTGGCCGGCCAGCGACGCCTGCGCGCAGCGATCGGGCAAGCGGCGGGACGGGTTCTCAGCCTGCTCGCCGACTTCTCGGCGCTGCGACTCGAGCCGACCGCCGACGACATCGACGCCCTGCAAGCCGACGGCTATCTCGGCGAAGTCATCGACGAGCTGCGGGCACAACAGCAGGGAGACGCTGCGGACATCGCCCGCGACGCGCTCACGCTGCTCGCCGGCATTCTCGGCGATCGACGCGCGGAGTCCGTAGCAGGTGGCGGCGCATGAAGCTCACGCGCATCCGCATCGAGCAATTCCGGCAGTTTCGCCAGGCGCTCGAAATCAGCGATCTCGACGCCGGCATCAACCTGTTCACCGGCCCCAATGAAGCTGGCAAGAGCACCATCGTTGCGGCGCTTCGCGCCGCCTTCTTCGAGCGCCATCGGTCCGGCAGCGTCGACGACTTCCGCCCGTGGGGCGACACGTCGGCGTCGCCCAGCGTCGAAGTCGATTTCACCGTCGGCGATCGGCAGTACCGCCTGACCAAGACCTTCCTCAACAGGAAGCGCTGCGAACTGCAGGCTGGCAGCCGACGCCTGGACGGTGCCGAGGCTGAGGACCATCTCGCCAGCCTGCTCGGCTTTCGCTACGCCGGGCGAGGCGCCAGCGCCGCCGAGCACTGGGGCATCCCGGGCCTGTTGTGGATCCAGCAGGGTAGCGCACAGGAAGTCCGGGACAGCGTGACGCACGCCACCGACCATCTGCGCAGCGCCTTGAACGAGTCGCTCGGCGAGGTCGCCAGCAGCGGCGGCGACGAGGTCATCACGACGGTCGAAGCCGCACGCAACGAACTGCTCACGCCGTCGAAAGCGTCGCCACGCGGGCAATACGCCGAAGCGATCGAGCGCGAGGCTGCCCTGAGCAGCGAAGTCGACACGATCGACGCCGAGATCGCCGGCTACCGTCAGAAGGTCGATACGCTGGGCGCGCTGCGTCGCGAACACACTGCCGATGAAAACGAGAAGCCGTGGCTGCGCTTCCGCAGGGAATGCCAGGCCGCCATCGACAGGCTCGCCGCCATCGAGCGCATCCAGGAAACGCAGGCCAGCGAGAAACTGCGCGCCACGCAGATCGACGGCCGCATCGAGCTGCTGCGCGGGCAGCTCGACGGCTTCGCCAGCCAAAGGGACGCTGCCGAGGGGCGCGCAGCCGCGCTGGAAAAGGCCCGCCAGGCCCTGTCGGCAAGCGCTGCGCTGGTCGCGCAGTGGCTTGCGAAACGCGTCGAAACGAGCGCACGTCACGAGGCCGCGCGCGAAGCGCTGCGCCTGGCACGTCTGGACGATACCCGCCACAGCCTGACGCGCCAGCTCGACGAGAGCAGGCTGAAGACGGAAAGCGCCGCTGCCGCGCTCGCCAAGGCCGAAAGCGAACAGGCCGCTCTGCTCGAACGGCAGCGCCTGGCGGCTGCCGCGGAGATCAGCACTGCCGACCTGGAGACGCTGCGCGAGCAGCACCGGCAGATCAGGGAACTGCAAATCCGGCAGGCTGCCGCCGCGACCCGGCTGCGCTTCGAACTCGCCGAGGGCCGGCACATCGAAATCGGCAACGATTCGCTCAGCGGCAGCGGCGAGCGATTGCTTCTCGAAGCGACGGCGATCGAGCTGCCCGGCTTCGGCAGGCTCGAGATCGCGCCGGGCGGAACGGATCTCGCGCAACTCGGACGCCAGGAAAGCGAAGTGAGCGATCGTCACGCCGCCCTGCTGCAGAGACTGGGGCTGCCCTCGCTGAAGGACGCCGAAGCGCGCCAGCAGACCTACGCCGAACGACTTGGCGAACTCAAGACCAGCACCGCGACGCTGAAAGCGCTGGCGCCCAGGGGCGTCGACGCGCTGCGCAGCGAGTTGGCCGGTCAGCAGGCGCGTGTCGGCGAAATGGAAGCCGCACTGCGCCAGTTGCCATCGGCGGTCGGCGGCACGATCCCACTGCTGCCGGTCGCTGAAGCGGAAGCTGCCGAAGCGGCAGCCGGCAAATCGCTGACCCAGATCAACGACAGCCTGCATCAGGCGCAGCTCGCCGCAGCCAACGCGCAGACGGCCTGCGAGGCTGCCGAGCGCGAAGTGGCCAGCGCCAGGGCGATCCTCGACTCCCCCGACCGCGCGAGACGGGAGGCGACGGCGAATCGTGAGCTGGTCGACGCGCGCGCCGAACAGAGCACCCTGTCGGCGCGCCTGGAAGCACTGCGCAAGCAGGTCAGCGAGGCGCGTCCCGAGATCCTCAGACAGGACATCGAACGTTTCCGCAAGAGTGCCGAACAGCATGAAAAGGCGTTCAGCGAGAGACGCGACACGCTGCTGCGGCTGGAAGTCGAGTTGCAGGCAGCCGGTGCGCAGGGCCTGGAAGAGCGCCGCGCCGAGCTGGCGCGCGACCTGGCGCAGGCGCAGCGTCGCGCGCAGGAACTGCGGCGCCGCGCCAAGGCCCTCGACCATCTCCTGCAGCTGTTGCGCGACAAGCGCCGGGTGCTGACCAGCAAGCTGCAGGCGCCGCTGCAGAAGCATCTCAACCGTTACCTGCAGTTGCTGTTCCCGCAGGCCAGCCTCGAGATCGACGAGAACCTCAGCCCAGGCCCGCTGACGCGCCGCGGCGCCGGCGGCAGCGAGTCGGGTGCCTTCGAAGCGCTGAGCTTCGGCGCCCGCGAGCAGATGGGCGTCATCAGCCGCCTGGCCTATGCCGACCTGCTGCAGGAAGCCGGACGTCCGACGCTGCTCATCCTCGACGACGCACTGGTGCATAGCGACGACGAGCGACTGGCGCAGATGAAGCGGGTGCTCTTCGATGCGGCGACGCGCCACCAGGTCCTGCTCTTCTCCTGCCATCCGGCGAACTGGCGCGATCTCGGCGTTGGCGCGCGATCGCTGGAGGCGCTGCGGGCGACGGTATGAGAAAGCGGTGCTTTCGGCATGAAAACCATCATCAAATGATGCTATGATCGGCGCACTAGCCAGAAGGAGAAACCCATGCGCACCACCCTCGCACTCGATGATGATTTGCTCGCCAAGGCCCAGGCTCTGACGGGCGTTTCTGAAAAAGCTGCTTTGATTCGAGAAGCTCTGCGCGCCCTGATCCAGCGCGAAAGCGCGAAACGACTGGCACTTCTCGGAGGTTCCGAGCCACAACTGAATGACGTACCGAGACGCCAGACCGAACAGGCATGATTCTGGTCGACACCTCAATCTGGGTTGAGCATCTTCGCCGGGGTAACCAGCGGCTGACCCGCATGCTGGAGCAAGGCCAGGTATTGGCCCACCCCTACGTCACAGGGGAAGTGGCGTTAGGCAAGCTCCGGAATCGCGACACGATCCTGAGGGCGCTACAGAACTTGCCAGCGACAACCGTCGCGACAGACGACGAAGTGCTGCGGTTTATCCACCAGAATTCTCTCTACGGTGTCGGCATCGGCTATATCGACGCACACTTGTTAGCGGCGGTACGTCTCTCGTCCGCGGCCTCCTTGTGGACGGCCGACAAGCGGCTGCTTGCTGCCGCCAGGAGCCTGGGGTTGGCAGACGACGAGCGTCGTTGAATAAAGTGGCGCCGGCCACTGATAGCCGCGGTTTTGCATTTCTGCCTGCAGGCGGCTGGCAACTGTCGCCGCCGAGCACATGCGCAACGTGGGCGCCAGGCCGAGCCGGCGACTGTCCAGGGGCCGACCTCGCGGTCAAGCCCTCCGCACCGCCGTTCCACTGACCGCCACCATCAGCATTCCGTTGGTCTCGCCGAGCACTTCGTAGTCGAAATCGAGTCCGACAATGCCGTTGGCGCCCATCTCCTTCGCCGCCTCGATCATGTCCTCGACCGCCGCATCGCGTGCGCCGGAGAGGGCGCGCTCGTAGCCGCCGGCACGGCCGCCGACGACGTCGCGAACCGACGAGAACAGATCCCGGAAGATGTTGGCGCCGATGATCGCCTCGCCATTGACGACACCCAGATATTTCTCGATACGCACCTGCTCCGCGCCGGGCACCACCGTCGCGAGAAAGAAATCCTTGTCCGCCTTCGAAAACCAGCCCATGCCACCTCCGCTATCGGTTATTTGTCATTGAATGGGCATGCGAGAAGGCCTCGCTGCCCCTCCCTCTTACGCACGCATCGCACCCATGCCGGGGACGATGCCCGCGAACGGCCCGGGACGCAGGGCTCGAACCTTCCGGCGCCTGGGGAGTCGGACGACAGGTAGCCGCCCGCGCAGCGAGACTGCCGAAGCCGCCGCGCAGGCGCGTCCGTTCGCTGGCCCTGTCACGCTCGGTGCACGTTACCATGATGCCCCAGATAACCGTTCTGCCGCGACGCTCATGCGCATGTCACTGGCAGCAGCCCGCTCCCATGGCGTGCCGACGACGACAACGCAGGTAGTTGCCCGATGCCGATCATCCGCTTTCTTCTCGCACTTGCACTCGCTCTGGTTTGGGCAAGCGCCCATGCCAACATCTATGGTTACATCGATGAACAGGGCGTGGCGCATCTCGCCACCGAGAAGATCGATGCACGCTACAAACTGTTCTCGCGCGGCAACGTACTGCAGTCGTCTCCATCCCTGGCGATCGGTGCGGGAAGGGCCGAGCTTCTGCGCTATTTGTCCCGGCATCCAAACCTGAAGAAATTCGAACCCCTGCTGAAAACGGCGGGCGAGGAATTCGCCGTCGACTCGGCGCTGCTCAAGGCAATCATGGCGGCGGAATCGGGTTTCAATCCCGACGCGATTTCCCCCAGGGGAGCGATTGGCCTGATGCAGGTCATGCCGGCCACTGCCGAACGCTATGGCCTGCGCGGTGACCGGCACAAGACCGTCGAGGAGAAGTTGGCCGACCCCGAAACCAACATCCGTTTGGGCGCGCGTTACCTGCGTGACCTGCAGCGCCTGTTTCCGGACCAGCAACATCTGGTCCTGGCTTCGTACAATGCCGGCGAAGGCGCCGTGCAGCAATACAACAACACCATTCCGCCCTATCCGGAAACCCGCAATTACGTACAACTCGTGACGCAGATCTACCAGTTGTATCAACCCACGCTGCCGACAGCGGGAATCCGGACCAAGGTCTATTCCGGCGCCGCAGGCAAGGGCAGGAGCCAGCGCCTTTACATGACCATTCCCGGCCAGAAGGCGAGGCACACGGAAGACCTGACGCAAGCGGCAACGACAGCCAGGACCAAGTAGATCACAGCGGCAGAAAGCCCGGCTGGCAACGGCGCGGTCAACGGCAGCACGCGACGTCCTTGCTCGACTTCCTTGCCGAACCCTCAGATCAGAAAGGCAAGGGTCAAGAACTGCCCCCTCGGCCGCGTGACCCCTCGGCCGCGGGCTAATGGCTGACCCCTTGGCCGGCGCGGGCATTGCTGCGCGTCATGCCGCGAACGGCCCAGGCTCTCGCCTTGAGCGCAATGGCTCCGCTGGCTGCCGGAGTCAACGCCGACTTCAGCTTGGCTTTCAGGGTGGCACGTTGCTCTTCGGAAAGTGACATCGCGTAAGCTGGCGCGGGCCCCTGACCACCGAGGAACGGACGCCAGTAATCCTCGAAGTCGCGGAACTCTGCCATCACGTCCAGCGGGGCAGTTTCCACCTTCTCGAGTCCGGAACCCTCGAACACCGCTTTCAGTTCAGATGGCGCGCACATGGGGAAGCGCCTCCCTTCATGTAGTTGAGCCGCCGCGGAATCAAGTGATGCCGCGGCGTCCCAGAAGTGCCTGATGATCTCCATTCCCTCGGCATAGTCCCAGACATAGGCGGCTATGGTACCTCCGTCGGTGGTGACCCGCCTCATCTCCGACAGGGCGGCCGGCAAATCTGGAATGAAGTTCAGTACAAGTCCCGAGACGACGACGTCGCATGCTGCGTCATCAAGCGGCAGCGCCGCCGCATTTCCACCGAGGAAGCGTGCCTTTCCGGCGAGGTTCCGGACCGCGAGTTTGAGGAATCCCTCCGAAGGCTCGATTCCGTCAACGCTACCTGGATTGCAGCAATCAAGGATTGCAGCGGACAACGCACCGGTGCCGCAGCCAACATCCAGCCATCGTTTACCGGCGGGCTGACTCAGCCACGCCAGGAAAAGCGGGCCAACCTTGCGACTCCAGCGGCCGATGTACTGTTCGTAGGGACTGCCGCGTTCCCAGGTATCGGAGACATGAACCGTGTTCATTGCTTGCTACCTCCGCGAAAGCAACCTGCGATGCCCAACGACTCGTTGAACGGGAGTGCGGGCGGCAAGGCAAACAAGCACTGGCGAATTGATTTCCAGCGCCGTCAAAGCAGCGGTGAGCTGCCGTTGCCTCCGAAGTGTTTTCTGGGCGTGTGTATCAACGCTCGCGTTATACAGCCACGTGGCGTGTAGATGGGGTCAGGTCTTTCCCCGTGCCCATTCCACCTCACAGCGTCTTCAGATACTCGACCAGCGTGTCTTTCTCGGTCGCCGACAACCCCGTGCCAAACTCATGCCCCTGGTTGCTGCCACCCTTGCTGCCGGTATCGAGCTTCGTCCCAACCCGCTCGGCCGCCGGCGTATCGGTAACGAACCCGACGCGCGTTTGGTCATAGACGTCATAACCTCGCCAGAAAACCGTCGGCCTTTGCCCCACCGGCTCCAGCAGATCGCGCAGCGTCGGCACCGAGCCATTGTGCAGATACGGCGCCTTCAGCCAGATACCGTCGAGGAAGGGCACGACGTAGCCGATCAGATCTTCCTCGACCAGGCCACGGCGTTCGAGCCCCATGTCCTTGACGACCTGGTTGGCCTTGATCGCGGCGCCCTTGTTCCAGGAATCGAGGCGACCGCGGTCGGTGCCGACTTCGGCCAGCGGCAGCGGCCGGCCGGTGAGTCCGCTGGCGTGGCAGCTGGCGCAGTTGGCGTCGAACAGGGCTTTGCCCTCGACCGCCATTGCCCGATCGATGGCAAAGGGGTATTTGGGCGGCGGCAGTTCGGAAAGGTAGCTGTGCAGCCATTGCACCTGCTCGACGAAGTCCTTCTTGTCGGCCGGCGCGGCGCCGAGCAGGCCGAGGGCCGAATCCATGATCACCGAGTAGGCGTCGCTGCTGTCGCCGGCGTAGTTCATGCGGTGGCCCTTGTCCCAGACGTATTTCTTGAGGTTCCACACCGAGGGCATGTCGGTGGGACCGAAGCTGTCGTCCATCGGCGCGCCGATCATGAAGTACTTGGTGAGGTTCATCGCGTCGTCGCGACCGCGGCCCCAGTCGGGGAAGTCGGGGCGGTAGATCCAGGCGAACTGCTGCTCGCGTTCGAGCAGCCGCTTTTTCGTGATCGGAATGACGAAGAAGCGGTAGAGCATTTGGTCGATGAGGTCGAGATCGGTGACGCGATTGATCTCGGCCATCAGGATGTCGGCGTTGAAGCGCGGGTCCCTGGCGCAGTCGATCAGGTAGCGGAAGAAACCTTCGACGTTGGTCGTGTGCGCCGGACCGCCGACGACGAAAACCGGGTTGGAGTCCGGGGATTCGCGGTAGCTGGTCGTATGGCAGACGGCGCAGTTGTTGGCGACGCGCGGAAAGCCGATGGTCTTCTTGCTGAACCCGGCCGGCAACTCCCTGCCCTGCTCCCAGGGAACGCCGAGTGCAGCGTAGCCGCCGGGAAGCACCTTGCCGTCCTGGGTCAGTTTTTCGGGAAAGACGCGCGGCAGGACGTAGAAGATCCAGTACGGGATGCCGGCGTCGTGCTCGGCGCCGATCGAGCCGTACTTGAAACGCGTCTCGAAGTCGGCGGTCACCCAGTCGGGCTGCGGATGCTCACGGAAGCCGCGGTCCCAGGCGATCGACCCGCCGATCACCACGACGACGATCAGCACGACGCCGATGACTCTGAACCAGTTCCTGCAGGAGCGCATGCTCATCGTCGGGTCCTCAGAAGGTCTTCATGTACTCGATCAGCGCGGCCTTGTCGTCGGCGGTCAGTTCGGTGCCGTAGGCCTTGCCCTCGTGGCCCCCGTTGCCGTTGCCGGGGGCAGCGGTGTCGAGAAGGAAAAACGCCTGTCCGTTGCCCTGCGGCTGGTCGGAGACGAAACCGACCTTGACCGGGTCGTAGACGTCGTTGCCGCGATAGAAGGTTTTCGGCCGCGCCGCTGCCGGTTCGAGCAGGTCGTGCAGGCTGGGCACCGAGCCATTGTGCAGGTAGGGCGCGCGCAGCCAGACGCCGTCGAGCGGCATGTTGGCGTAGCCGAAGGTCTTGCGGAAATGCGTGAAACGCCAGGGATAGCCGGCGTAGAGCGTGGCCTGATTCACTGCCAGTGTGTAGCTGTAGGAATCAAGCCGCCGCCGGTCGGTGCCGATTTCGGCCAGCGGTGTCACCTGGCCGACCAGTTCGCCGCTGAAGTCGCTGCCCGAGGCACCGTGGCAGCCGGCGCAATAGGCCTTGTAGATGGGCGCGCCGCGTTGCGCCAGCTCGGCGTCGACCGGGAAGAACTGGCTGAAGCCGGGCGGCGTGACGTCGAGGATCCAGTCCTCGACGCGGCCGATGCGTTCGATGTCGATGGTCGGCGGCGTCGTGCCGGTGCCGAAGGCGGCGCTCTTGTTGCGCTCCTCGACGGTGGTATTGTTGCCGTCCCAGTGCAGCTGCATCTCGTGCGGCGCCTTGCGCTGGCGCTGCCGCCAGAGCGAGGGAAAGTCGGCCGGCGCGTCGAACTCGGCCGGGTCGAGATGCGCCATCGGGAAGTTGAAGATCACTTTTGCCGAGTTGAAGGTATCGACGCGTCCCGGCCCCCATTCCTGCTGCTTGAAGACCCAGTCGAAACGCCCGGCGAGCGCCAGCACCCGGTCGCGCATGATGGCGATGGCCACCGGATAGACGAGGTAGCGGTCGAGCAGGTCGAGCTGGCCGCCCTGACGTTCGATTTCCGGCAGGATGAATTCCTTCGAAAATTTCGGGTCGGCTGCGCAGCGGAAAAAGAACTCCTCGAAACCCTTCATGTTGAAGGTCGCGGCGGGCATGCCGAGAACGATCGTCGGCGGCTGCTCGGCGGCCGTGCGCACGGTGCTGGTGTGGCAGACGGCGCAGTTGACAAAGACGCGGTCTATCCCCTGATAGCGGCGCCTGGAGGTGCCGACCGGCAGGTCGCGGTCGCTGCCGTCGGCGTTCTTCTCGAAAACCATGCCCAGCGACCGGTAGCCCTTGCCGGGCAGATACTGCGGGCAGACGTCGGGCAGCACCCGCCAGATCCAGTACGGGAAACCCATCTCGTGTTCGCCGCCGGTGGATCCGTACTTGAAGTGTTCTGTCGGACTGTCGTAGTCCACCGGCACGTCGCCGCCGAAGCGTTGCACCAGCCAGATCACGAGCAGCGCCGGAATGCCGACGGTGATGATGAAGAGAATGATGAAGCGTCGCTTCCAGGGGCTCTTCGCTGCTTCCTGCCGTTCGCTCATGCTGTGTTCCCCCTCGTTCTCGTTCTCAGTGCGGCGGCAGGCACGGGCGCAGTGCTTCGTAGCCGGCGGCCAGCATCGTTTCGAGCTGCGGCGGCCGGCCGCTCTCGGCGCGCAACCATTCGCTCACCTGGGCGAGCATCGCGGCGCGCACGGGGCTGGCTCGCCACGCCTGCGCGTCGCTGGCAAAAGCCGGCAACATGCTCTCCGGCGGCATCGGCGTCTTCTGGCGCTGCGCCGGTGCGACGTCGGCCATCGCCAGGCGCACGTAGAGCCGCTGCGCGCAGTGGCGCAGACGGGCGCCGACTTCGGCCGCGCTGCCCTGCAGGAAATTCGGCGGGACGGTCTCGGCTGTCTGGTGGCATGCAGCGCAGTAGGGCTGAAAATCGCGCAGCAGCGGAAGGCCGGAGGCGGTCGGCGGCTGGCCAGGCGCCACAGCGGCGACTTCGAGCTGCGCAGGCGGCAGGTGCTCGGCTGCCGCGCAACACGCCGGCGCGACCGGCGTGCCGAGCTCGGCGAACAGCGCCGCAAAAAGCCTCTGGCGCGGGAACGGCGCGGGGCCGAACAGGCTCGCGGCATCTCGACCCGCAGCCAGGCGGTCTATCGCCTGCTGCACGCTACTGAAGTCCTCGCGGATTTCCAGCGTCGCCTCGCCGTCCACCTGGTCATCGACATCCGTGCCGACTGCATGGCGGCGGATTTCGATGGCCGCGATGGCGTTGCCGGCGGCGGTCCGGGCCGGCAGCCCGCCGGCCTGCGGCCGCAGCGTCGCCCCGCCCGGCGTCGCCTCGCCGACGAGAGCCAGATCCAGGCTGTTCAGGGCGGTACCACCGGGCAGGGTCAACCGTGCCAGGCGTCCTCCGCTCGGCCTTCCCGCCTGTACCGACAGCGTTCCGGCGAGCCCCGTCCCGTCTGCGAGCGTACAGCGAAAAGACCAGCGCGAAGCAGACTTGCCGTCGATCCGGCAGGGCACCGTCACCCGCTTCGCGGCAAGTGGCGCCGGTCGCGCCAGGGCACTCTCCAGTTGCAGACGGTCGGGAGCGGCGACGAATTCCGCCAGGCCCGCCACCACTTGCCGCAGCGACTCCGGGGCGTCGGGCCGCCAGAGGGTTCCTGCCGGCCGCGGCAGGAGCGGGTCGAAGCGTGCGTCCACTTCCGACAGAGCCAGCCGCGCAGCGCGCTCTGCCGGCCAACCGCGCACCGCCTGCAGCGGGTTGCGGTTCGGGATGTCGGGATTGCCGGCGGCCAGGCCACCCGGCCAGCGGCGGCGTGCCTCTGCGCGCAGCGGCCGGGCGACCGACTGCTCGAAGGCGGCATCGGCTGTCCAGGTCTGCCCGCCCGAGAGCGCGTGGCGCACGGCGGCAGCGAACAGGCCGGCGCGGCAGCGCTGCGCCTCGAGCGTACCGCCACCGCAACCTTCGTGCCACAGGCGCTGGGTTAGCGCAAAGCCGTTGGCACGCTCGCTGGCGTTGTCGATGGCGTAGGGAACGTCGATTCCGCGGTCGGCAGCGATGCCGTAGAAGCGCTTGCCGCTGGCCATGAGCGCCGCCGCCACCTTCGGATTGGCATTGGTTTCGTCCCACAGCGCGCGCGAGAAGATCGGCGAGCCGTTCTGATGGCAGGCATAGCAGATCGTGCGGTTGGCGTAGACCAGTCGCGGTTTGCCACCGGCGCGGTAATCCTTGAGCAACTGGAATTCGAAGCGGCCCGCGGCCTCGTTGTAGCTGATGATCTCGAGGATCGCCGACTGTTCCTGGTAACCGATATAGAGGCGGTCCTTGAGCAGCGGCACGCCCGCGACCGGCTGGCTGTCGACGGCCACCAGAACACGCGGATGGGAGAAATAGTCGGGTGCGGCGGCCGCCCGCTGCAGCGATCGACCGAGCGGAATCAGCACCCGCTTGGCGGGCGGCAGCGGGCTCGCGGGGTCGCGCTGCAACTGCGCGTCGAGGTGGGCAAGCAGTTGCTCGAAAGGAAAAGGCACCTCGACGTCCGCCGACTCGCCGCGACGCACGGCGAAGAGCTGCTCGAACAGCGAACGACCCCGGCTGGGGAGATGCTCGCCAGGATCGGCGGGGTTGACCACCGGCATCGGCGCGACCCGCACCGGCGGCGGCACTTCAGTCGCCAGAACCGACATGGCGACGGACGCCGCGCAAGTCGCGGCGAGACCGAGCCGGATCGTCCGCAAGCCCGTGCGCATCGTCAGCCTCCATGGCCGCCCTCCCGTGCGTTCAGGGCTTGGCGGCAGCGAAGACGGCGCGTTTCTGCGTGCCTGGCCAGCAGTCTTCCTGCACCTTGCCGGTGGCGACGAAATCCGCGCGCGCTTTCTCGTCGGTGGCCTTGTCATAGAGCGTGAAGTTGAGCGCGAAACCGCGGTCGAGGTAGGCACGGCCGAGGTAGAAGCCCGGACGGATCATGCGGATCTCGTCGCGTACCTTGAGCCCGCGCCGGCCGGCGAGGAAGTCGGGATTCTCCTGGTAGCCTGGAATTTCGTCCGTGAAGAGATAATCGATGATGATCGACTCACGGCGCGCGTCGAGCAGGCTCTGGCCGCAGTACAGCTTGGCCGGGAAGAGCAGCCAGGTTTCCTTGCCGGCGTAGGTCATCTTCTTCGGCTCGCCTTTCACCAGACCGAGCTTCTTGAGCAGCGACAGATCCTCGATGCGGTTGCGCAGCACGCCTTCGTTGCGGAAGAAGACCTTGCCGCGCCAGAGGACTTCACCGATTTCCTCGATCACCAGGCCCTTGAGGTGCAGGACGGTGCCGCCGAAACCACCGACCAGTTCGGAAAGCCGGAACTTGCCGCTGCTTCCCCGCGGCAGCAGGATGCGGCCCTCGAAGGCGCCATCGGGAATCGGGCCGGCCGTCAGGCGGGCGTAGATCTGGTCGATCTGCTCCTCGTCGAGCGTCGCCAGGTAATCGGGCGTGATCTTCGCCAGTTCGGCGGGAGGAATCGGGTAGCGGTATTCCACCTGTGCCAGGTCCATCTTCGTCTGATAGTTCTTGGCATAGGGGGCGAAAGTGATTTCGGGCGGCTCGGGCTTGCTGCAGGATGCGACGGCAAGTGCGGCGAGCACGCTGACGGTGACGAGTGCATGGCGTGAACTTCCAGCACTGCGAGCCCTACGCGGGACAAAGGTGTACGGCGGTCGCATGGTGTGATCTCCCGTTTCCTTACAGCGTGGCCAGGAATGCGGTCAGCGCTTTCTTGTCGGCCTCGGAGAGGTCCTCGCCGAAGCGGTGACCCTGGTTCTCGATCTCCTCGGTACAGGTCTCGTAATTGGCACTGATGAAATCGCGCTGCTCGCGCAGGATTTCGACGAAGCGCGACGGATTCTTGATGATCTCGTCAGCCATCGCCTGCAACGTCGGCACCAGCGTCGCCTTGCCGGCGGCTTCGAGCTTGTCCGGGTGGCGTTTGGCGAGGAAGAGGTCGCCGATCAGTTGCTTGTGCATCAGGCCGTTCAGGAAACCGGCGCTGGCGCCGGCCGGGATCTTCACCTGCCCGAAACCGAACAGCGGCTTTTCGGTCGTGCCGTCAAGCGGCCGGATACCAACGTCGATCAGCAGGTCGGCGTTGGTCAGCGTCCGCTTCGTACCCCTTTCCTTCGGATGCAGGAGCTCATACATCGACAGCTTGTAGAGGTCGAAGCGACCCTCGACGGTCGGGTCGTAGCGCAGGCAATCGGGCTGCTGCTCGAGCAGCTTGCCGTTGCCATCGACATAGCGGGCGCGGTGGAAGTCGTTGGCCTTGTTTGCCGGCTTGCCGCAGATTTCCGGCCCGATGGCATTGTTGTGCATGAACGGCGCTGTCGCCCAGATATTGACCAGCGAGACATTGCGCATGTAGCCGCGCCCCCCGTCCTTGAGTTCGTCGCGCTCCGGAATGTCGGCGACGATCGGCCGCTCGCGCATCGTCTCCGACGCGGATTCCATGTACAGGTTGCCCGCCTTGTGGTTCGAGTGCAGCGAGCGACAGCGGAAAGTACCCACCTCGGTCACCGGCGTCGCCTGATCGTTGCCCAGAAAGTCAGCCCTGACCCTGCGCGGATGCGTTTCGCTGGCGGCGGCGAAGTCGCGGTTCTTGAACGAACCGCCTTCGCTTTCGGGAATGCTCGAGTGACAGCGCGCGCAGTTCTCGGCGAATACCAGTTGCCCGCGGCCAACGGCACCCTCGCCGAACTCGGTTTCCAGGTCGCGGACCAGATCGGCCCGGGTGTAGGCCACGCCGCTGCTGCCGGCCTGGCGAACATTGGCCAGCGCCGCATGGAGGTCGCTCTGGTCCGACTCCGCAGAGGCAAAGAAATCGAGCACATTCTGCAGCCGGTCCTCGACGGCCCGGAAGTTGGGGCAATCGCGTCGGCACTGGCCGATGTTGAACGGCGTCTGCCCGAAGCCGCGCTGCTCCGGGTCGACCTGGCGCATGTCGGCGAGGTGATTCACCCAGCACGGCTCTGCACACGAACCGATGTTGAAATAGACGCGCTGGATCGCCTCGAGCGCGCCGGTCGAATCCTCGCCGCCCTTCAGGATGTGATGAACGCCCGGCAGGACGACCTTCTGCCCGCCGAGATTGACCGGGGTGACGTCGTCGTCGCGGGTGCTTTTCTGCCAGCACTTGCCGTCGCGGCCCGGCTCGCACCAGCATTTCTCCGCGTTGGTCTCGCCACCGCAGGTGGCCGTCTTGCGCCACTTGCTGACCCGCTCACCCTTGAAAACCGGCCGCTGCGCGACGTTGATCAGCGCGTTGATGGTTCCCGGATTGTTCACCTGGTCGTGCGAAAGCGCCGAGGTGTCGGTGACGCCGGGACGGGCGTGCGCGAACATCTGGTACTCGAGACTGCTCATCGGCAGGCCGGAGCCGAGCAGTTCGGACATGCGCGTATATTGGTTGCCGATCAGCCCCTTGATGTTCTCCCACTTGGGATGCGCCGGGTCGGCCGGCGGATTGACCGGATCGAAGGCGATATGGCAGGAGCCGCAGGCGGTGCCAATCAGGAATGGCGGTTCGACCGAACCGTCGGCCAGCCTGCTCACGCGCTGGTCGGATTCGATGCCGGTTTTGGCGGCGAGCGGGCTGTCAAAGCCGGACCAGGTTCCCGGCTCGCCGTTCAGAGCCTGCCACTTCGCGGCGTCGAAGCGCGGATTGGGGAATTTCCGGATCCCCAATGCGCCGGTGGATGTGCCGAACTTGAGATCGCAGGCCGTATGCCGCTGATCGAGCTTGCCGCCCTGACTGTGCGGGTCATCGGGATCGAGCGCCGCATCCTTGAGACCGCAGGCCGGATCGACGTAGCCGGGTTTGCCGACGTACTTCAGGAGCACGTCGTCGCCGGGACACCAGTCGAAGCCGTAGGTTTCGGCAGCTGACTTCGCCGGGCAGCCCGGATCGCCCGGCTTGCAGCACGACGGATCGTTGATGATCCCCCAGGCCCAGAAGCGATCGTCGCGCTGGTCGGCGCGCAGCACGCGGAACCAGTCCACCAGCACGCCGAGTCGCTGCTGGAAAATATAGGTGTGGAAGCGGTCATTGCCGGCAGTGGCCTTGAACCAGATCAGCCGCCCGACACATTCCGACTCGCTCAGGCCCTGGCGGGCGCAGGCTTCGTGATAGGGGGCATCCTGGTCGACGATCGACGCTTCGGGAAGCAGTCTTTCGGACGCGGCAGTGGCGACCACATCCGGCGCATTCTGCGCATGCGCATCGCCAGGACCGTGGAAGCTGCGGTTATGGAAGACGCCGACACCAGCGCCGAGGATGAGGATCGCCGCAACAGCGGCAAACAGGGCACGTTTCATGCGTTCTCTCCTGACGGACACGGACAGCTGGAAGCCCCTAGAACGGGAAACTCGACGACACGGCCCGCAGTATCTGTTTGGGCACCCGCCCTGTCAAGCACCGTCGACGCCGTTTTCGGCCTCGGCGACGAGGCCGGAAGCAGCCTTTAAATTATGCTGTTGAGGCGATCTTGCAGCGGCGCACGTGATATCCGGATGTTACCCCTGTGGCAGCAGGCGGGCGGAGAGGTTCCATGCATCGGTGCAGGCAAGCGCGTTGCAAACCGTGGCTCTGCGTGGCGGTGAGCCGCGAGGCCAGGACCCGGTTGCGCGGCGGCCGGTGCATGAACGGATCGGCGATGGCGGGGATTCCTCCCCTCTGGTCTAGAATGAGCGCTTTGCCAGACTGCGACCCGCGATCATGATCCGCACCCGTTTTGCGCCCTCCCCGACCGGTTTCCTGCACATTGGCGGCGCGCGCACCGCCCTCTTCTCGTGGGCGTACGCGCGCCGGCACGGCGGCAGCTTCATCCTGCGCATCGAAGACACCGATCTGGCGCGCTCGACGCCGGAAGCCGTGCAGGCAATCCTTGATGGCATGAAATGGCTGGGACTCGAGCACGACGAAGGGCCGTTCTACCAGACGCAGCGGATGGCACGTTACCAGACGGTAATCGAGGAGATGCTCGCCGCCGGGACCGCCTACCACTGTTACATGCCCCCCGAAGAACTCGATCGCCTGCGCGAGGAGCAGCGTGCGCAGGGGCTGAAGGCCCGCTACAACGGCGCCTGGCGGCCGGAACCGGGCAAGATCCTGCCGGCGCCGCCGGCAGGCGTACTGCCGGCAGTGCGCTTCCGCAATCCCGGCGACGGCGTCGTCGCCTGGAACGACCTGGTCAAGGGCCGCATCGAAATCGCCAACGCCGAACTCGACGACCTGGTGATCGCCCGCGCCGACGGCACGCCGACGTACAACTTCTGCGTCGTCGTCGATGACTCCGACATGGGCATCACGCACGTCATCCGCGGCGACGACCACGTCAACAACACGCCGCGGCAGATCAACATCCTGCAGGCGCTCGGCGTACAGGTACCGCTGTACGCGCACCTGTCGATGATTCTTGGCGACGACGGGCAGAAGCTGTCGAAGCGCCATGGCGCGGTGAGCGTCATGCAGTACGACGACGAAGGCTATCTGCCGGAGGCGGTACTCAACTATCTGGCGCGCCTCGGCTGGTCGCACGGTGACGACGAAATATTCTCGATGCCGCAGTTCTGCGAGTGGTTCGACCTCGACCACATCACGCCGTCTGCGGCGCAGTTCAACACCGAGAAACTCAACTGGCTCAATGCGCACTACCTGAAGCGCGCCGAGCCTGCGCGGCTGGCGGCGCTGGTGCTGCCGCGCCTCGAGGCGCGTGGCGTGACGATCGGCACCGCGCCATCACTGGAGGCGATCATTGCGCTCTACCGGGAGCGGGTCGCCAACCTCAACGAACTGGCCGACGCGGCGGAAGTGTTCTACATCGACATCGCGCCGAAAGCCGAACTCCTGGCCAGGCATCTGACGGCGGAAGCGCTGCCGGCGCTGGCCGACTTCGTCGCCGGACTGGCGGACGTCGCCTGGGAGCCCGTGGCGATCGGCGCGCTCATCAAGCAGAGCGTCAGCGCACACGGACTGAAGATGCCGAAACTGGCGATGCCGCTGCGGGTGCTGCTCACCGGCCAGGAACAGACGCCATCCGTCGATGCGCTGATCGCCCTCTTCCCGCGCGAACTCGCCCTCGAACGGCTTGCCGCCGCCGGCTAGCAGCCCAGGAAGCCTCGGACGCTACACTTCGCCGGTAAATTCACCGCGCGCCGGGTAGTTCTTGGCGACCGCGAAGTCGATGGCACCGATCAGATCCTGGAACGGCGGGCGCGCGAAGGGCATGGTCTGAACGGCGCCGTAGTACAGCGTCCCGTCAGGGCGCACCAGGAACAGGCCGGGTTCGCTGAACAGTTCGGGTTCTTCGATTCCTATCGACGTCTGGCCGCGTGAAGTGCTGATATAGAGGCCCCACTGCCGCGCGCTGCGCAGGCTCAGGCCATAGGCAAAGCGCACCCCCTTGGCGCCGACCTTTTCCGCCATTTGCTTGCCGCGCTCTTCGTTGTCACTGCTGATGGCCACGCTGTGCACGCCACGCGAGGCGAACTCGGGCGCCAGACGCTCGAGCTCGAGCAGATATTTGGCGCAGATCGGGCAATGCAGGCCGCGGTAGAAAACCAGCAGATCGAAGTGTTCGGCAGGCGACGCGCCGAGAATGAAGCGCCCGCCGGATGTCAGCGGCAGGTTGAGGGCCGGGACCGGGTAGCGCGGAAGCAGTGCGTTGAGGTACATGCTTATCTCCATGTGGACGGCTGCCGCGGCTGTCAAGAAACGCCTGGTCCCCGGGAACCAGGGCAGGTGCCAAACAGCGTTTGGCCTGTGGTGATACCGGCGGTCGCGGTGGCGGGCCTGGTGCCGGGAAAGGACAACGACTGGCCATCCATGGTTCCCGACCGCCGGGCGGCCGCGCCGGGCGATGCCGGGTGACCGATACCAGGCCGGGAGAGGAACCCTCCCCAGCCCGAACAGGCCAGCCTCAGCCGTCCTCGTCGCCGGCGATGAAACGATAGGCCAGTGCGCCAAGCACGGCGCCGACGATCGGCGCCACCCAGAACAGCCACAGCTGTGCCGTGGCCCAGTCGCCGACGAAGACGGCGACCCCGGTGCTGCGCGCGGGATTGACCGAGGCGTTGGTGACCGGGACGCTGAACAGGTGGATCAGGGTCAGGCAAAGGCCGATGGCGACAGGTGCGAAGCCGGCTGGCGCGCGTTTGTCGGTGGCCCCGAGAATCACCAGCAGAAAGAACATGGTCATGACGATTTCGGTGACCAGCGCCGCGAGCAGCGAGTATTTGCCTGGCGAATGCGCGCCGTAGCCGTTGGAGGCAAATCCGTTCGACAGCTCAAAAGCAGGACCGCCGCTGGCGATGACGTACAACACGGCGCCGGCCGCTATACCGCCAAGGACCTGCGCGACGATGTAGGGCGCCAGCTGATTCGCCGGAAAACGACCACCGGCCCACAGGCCGATGGAGACCGCGGGATTGAGATGACAACCCGAGATATGACCTATGGCATAAGCCATGGTCAGCACGGTCAATCCGAATGCCAGTGCAACACCAGTAAAGCCAATGCCCAGCTCTGGAAACGCGGCGGCAAGTACCGCACTGCCGCAACCGCCCAGAACAAGCCAGAACGTTCCAAGGAACTCCGCGCTATATTTCTTCATGAATTATCCCTTTCCGAATTTGACGACTGTTGATCATGAGACGCCCGGTCGGACAGGGAAGAACTTCACCGCGTCCTTTTCCCGGCATGCGTAGCCGGTCCCACGACGGCGGCCGGGCAGATCACGCCAGGTGACATGGCTGAACGCCTGTAACCGACGCCGCGGATTTTAACCGAAGATTATGACGTTTTCCGCAACAGCGGCCATGCCGCCCCAAGATGACCATTCAGCTGCTGCTCAGATCCATTTCTTCTTCTTGAAGAAAATGTACTGTCCGAGCGCAAAGACGACAAGCATGATGATTACGATCAGGAATCCGTGCGTGTCGTCGGCCCCCGGGATACCACCGACATTGATTCCCAGAAGTCCGGTAATCAGACCCAGCGGAAGGAATATCGCAGCGACGATGGACAGCACGTACATCGTCTTGTTCATCTGCTCGGAGAGATGATTGTTGAGCTCTTCCTGGGTTATTGCCGCACGATCGCGCGCTGAATCGAGGTCGTCGACGAACCTCGCCGTGCGTTCGGCGAGTTCGCGTATGCGCACGCGGTCGCCGTCGCTCAGCCAGGGCACGCGGTCGTTCTGCAGGCGTGCCAGTACGTCGCGCTGCGGCGAAATATAACGCCGCATGCTGATCGTCTGCCTGCGCAAATGGGCCAGCTTCTGGCGCAGCTCATGGCTCTTCTCGGTCAACACCGAGTCTTCCAGCTCATCGACACTGCCATCGATGTCGCTGATCACGTCGGCCATCCGATCGGTGAGCTTGCCGGCCGCCATGGCCAGGAAGTCACCGACCGACTCCGGACCTTCGCCCGCCTGGATGCTCTTGTTCATGTCATCCATCGCTCTCACCCGACGATGCCGCATGCTGATGATGCGGTGCTCGTCAAACCACATGCGGATGGCGACCATGTCTTCGAGATCAGCGCCGGGATTGAAATTGATGCCGCGCAGGATCAGCAGAAGCGCGTTTGCCGACGACACCACCCGTGGCCGCGTTTCCTCGGCCAGCAGGGCTGAACGCGACACCTTGTCGAGTCCGCTCTTGTCGATCAGCCATTGCTTGGCGCCTTCGTCGGCATAATCGAGATGCACCCACAAAATACCCTGCTCCGGCTGCCAGCCGTTGATCTGCTCCCAGTCTATCGGCGTCCCCGACCGGCCCTTCAGGATGTAGGCAAAGACCAGACCGCTCTTCTTCTTGCTCATGCTCGAGTCCCAATCATTCCGTTGATCGATGAGCGCGCCAGACGCTCCCTTCGCGGCGCTCGCTTTTCCCGACTCACACCGACGCAGAAAAGTTCGACCGGATGATGCGACAAAGCGCTATCTGCCAGGCCGTCCGGCCTGCTCGCAACGCGCGTCCCGGTACGGCCCGGCGGCCTTCTGCCAGCCGCCGCCAGGGGACGTCTGCGCGCAGAACACCTGGCCGTCCGTCTTGCTGCGCCAGAGATACCACGGCGCCGGCGCGGCCGGGGAGGACGCACAGAACAGCATGCCTGCAAGCAGGACGAAAGGGCGAGGTCCTGGACGCATCGCGTCAGCCGGTCCTTGTCGCTGGCGCGCCTTCATCAGCGCGCTGCCGGGCAACACCGTCGACGACACGAAAGGCTGTCCCGGCCTTGCTCCCGCGCTTCACCTCGTACATCAGGCCATCGGCAGCGGCGAGCGCCTCGGTCGCCGACAGGCCTGGCTCGACGAAGGTAACGACGCCGATGCTGCAGGTGACATCCAGGCCGCCGGCCGAAAACGCCGCGTGAAGGTCGCGGGCAAGTGCCTCGACGACCTTCTTTGCGCCCTGGGCATCGGTTTCAGGCAGGAGCAGCGCGAACTCGTCGCCACCCAGGCGCGCCGCGGTGTCGGTCTTGCGCAGCGCCGTCGTCAAGAGGTGCCCGGTCGTTCGCAGAAGCCCATCGCCGGCGGCATGACCACGCGTGTCGTTGACGTCTTTGAAATTGTCGAGGTCGAGGTACGCCAGAGTGAGCGAACTCCCGTGACGCTGCGCCATCGCCAGGTCATGCGCGAGTCGATCCTCGAACGCGCGCCGGCCGTGCAGGCCGGTCAACACGTCGGTCCGCGCCAGGTACCGCTGTTCGAGGAGGCTGGCGCGCAGCGCGCCGAGCAGCGATCCGGTTACGAAGAAGAAACCGAATCGGATGAGCGCATTCCAGACCGGGATCGCCGGATGCGAATATGGATAGCCGGTCGCCAACTGGACGCCGTACCAGGCCATGCAGGACATCGCCGCAATGCCGATGCCGGCCCGGCGGCCAGCGTACCAGGCCGCCAGCGCCAACGGCCCCAGGTAGAACAGCGACATCGACACCTCGGCGCCGGTGAAGTAATCCGCGGCGCCGACAAGCAGCACGCCGACGAGGGACCAGCCAACGATGCTGGCACGACCGAGACGACCAAGGAAACGGTCGGCGGACGCGAACCTGTGCACTAGGATCCGGGTGCCCGAAGCAAACGACAACAAGCGTTGCGGCCATCATCTCGATTGCCGGCGATAACGTCGCAGCGAGAAACAGGAGTGCCCGGGATGGCGGAGAAGGCGGAGAAGGCGCACACGGCCTTACTGGCTTGCGATAGCCGCATCCTTGAGGCGGCGCAGTTCCTCCCAGCCGAGATAGCTGGTCAGCCCGTTGTCGTCGAAGTAGACGAGCGGCCCTTCGCAGACGAAGAGGTACTCCGAGTCCTCGAGTGCCGTTGTCGTTTCGTGAATGACACCATTTGGTTCATAATCGTAGTCGCCCGCCTCGAGGATGCCGTCGCGGACCTGAATCCGGCCTTTGAGCATGTAGGTGTGGGCGTCCGCCAGATGCTTGTGACGGGCGGCGACGTAGCCCTTCTTCCAGCGGAACAAGGCTACCCAGCGGCCTGTTTCCGGCCCGGTCCAGAGCACCTTTACCCATGCCATTCCTGGCCTCATTTCGATCCAGGGCTCGCTGGCCCGAACGATGATATCGGCCAGCTGATCGTTTATTGGCGTGATGTTTTGCAGTGGCATTGACCTTCTCCCGTTTGGCGCCGCGCCCACGAGAACCTCGCGGCGGAACGACCGTGACGATCAAACCGTGAGTGTAACCCCGGGCAACTCCGGCGGCACAGTCGAAAAAGCGCGTTTCCGGCGCGTCACCCTGTCGGGCACCAGCGGGCCGCCGGTGGCCTGCCTGCGGCCACACGGCAAACGCGCAGCATTACGCGGCGCGCCCGGTGCTCTGGGTTAAAATGGCGCGCCTTACGAGCAAGCTGACAAGCTGCAGCTTCGACGTCCTTCCGCAGGGCACTGGTCGTCGGTCCGCGATGCACCCTGACGGCCCCAACCAGGCACCACGTTCGATCTACCCGATGCCCCCGACAACCGCCCCCGACCCAGCCATCCCCTTTGCCGACTGCCTGGCACTCGATCAGCGTCAGCTGCGCGCGCTGACGCGTGCCTTGCGGCACGGCTTCGGCGCCAAGCGCGACGCGCTGCTGGCCGAGCGCGACAGCCTTGTCGAGAACTCGCGTGCAGCCGTTGCGGCCCGTCGTGCACGGCTACCGAAACCGGTTTTTGCCGACGACCTGCCGGTCAACGGCCGGCGCACCGAAATCGCGGCGCTGATCGCCAAGCACCAGGTACTGATCGTCTGCGGCGAAACAGGTTCGGGCAAGACGACGCAGATTCCGAAAATCTGTCTGGAGATCGGCCGCGGCAGCACCGGCCTGATCGGTCACACGCAACCGCGGCGGATCGCCGCGCGCTCGACGGCAGCGCGCATTGCGCAGGAACTGCAGAGCGAGGTCGGAAGGCTGGTCGGCTACAAGATCCGCTTCAGCGACCGCACCTCGCCCGATGCCCTGATCAAGTTGATGACCGACGGCATCCTGCTGGCCGAAACGCAAGGCGACAGCTGGCTGGAACAATACGATACGCTGATCATCGACGAGGCCCACGAGCGCAGTCTGAACATCGACTTCCTGCTCGGCTACCTGAAGCAGCTGTTGCCGAAGCGCCGCGATCTGAAGCTGATCATCACCTCGGCGACGATCGATGCCGGACGTTTTGCGCAGCACTTCGACGACGCTCCGGTGATCGAGGTCTCGGGCCGACTGCATCCGGTGGAACTGCGCTACCGGCCATTGCAGCAGGACGAAGACCGGGAGAGCGGCGACGACCAGCGCGATCTGTGCGCGGCGATCGTCGACGCCTGCGACGAGTTGCATCGGGCCGGGCCGGGCGACGTGCTGGTGTTTCTGCCCGGTGAGCGCGAAATCCGCGATACGGCCGAGGCGCTGCGCAAGCACCATCCGCCGCACACCGAGATCCTGCCGCTGTTTGCCCGCCTTTCGAGCGAAGAGCAGGGACGGATCTTCAAGCCACACCCCGGACGACGAATCGTTCTGGCGACCAACGTCGCCGAGACCTCGCTGACCGTACCCGGGATCCGCTATGTCGTCGATTCGGGTCTGGCACGCGTCAAGCGCTATTCGTATCGCAACAAGGTCGAGCAACTGCAGATCGAGAAGATCTCGCAGGCTTCGGCCAACCAGCGCGCCGGACGCTGCGGCCGCGTCGCGGCCGGCGTATGCATCCGCCTTTACGAAGAGCAGGACTTCGCCCTGCGACCGGAGTACTCGGAGCCGGAGATCCTGCGCTCGTCGCTGGCCGGGGTGATCCTGCGCATGAAGGCGCTGCGCCTCGGCGACGTCCTGGACTTCCCTTTTCTCGAAGCGCCACCGCGCAAGGCGATCGCCGACGGCTATCAGCTGCTCCTCGAACTCGGCGCAGTGACCAGCGAACACTCGCTGACGCCGACCGGCGAGGAACTGGCGACAATGCCGCTCGATCCGCGGCTGGGGCGGATCATCGTCGCCGCCCGTGACGAAGGCTGTCTGCGCGAGATACTGGTGATCGCCGCCGCGCTGAGCGTCCAGGACCCGCGCGAACGTCCGCAGGAGCGGCAAGGGAGCGCCGACGCCGCGCACCGCCAGTTCGCGGACGCCAAGTCCGAGTTCCTCTCCTGGCTGAAACTCTGGGACTGGTACCAGAGCGAGATCGAACACCGCAAGTCGCAGCGCAAGCTGGTGCAGACCTGCCATGAGCACTTTCTTTCCGCGCTGCGCATGCGCGAGTGGCGCGACATCCACACGCAGCTGCGCACGGTGGCAACCGAAAACCGCTGGCGCGAGAACCAGGTGCCGGCGACCTACGACGCCGTTCACCGGGCACTGCTCGCCGGCCTGCTCGGCAACATCGGCTGCAAGACGGAGGAATCCGCGCACTACCTGGGCGCACGCGGCATCAAGATGCTGATCCATCCCGGGTCGACGCTGCAGAAGAAGGCCGGCAAGTGGATCGTCGCCGCCGAAATCAGTGAAACCACGCGGCTTTTCGCACGCTGCGTCGCGCGCATCGATCCGCTATGGCTCGAACTTGTCGGTGCGCACCTCCTCAAACGCAGCCATTTCGACCCGCACTGGGAAAAGAAGGCCATGCAGGCGATCGCCTTCGAGCGCATCACGCTCTATGGAATCGTCGTCGACGCACGCCGGCGGGTGAACTTCGGGCCGCTCAACCCGCCTGCGGCACGCGAGCTCTTCATTCGCCAGGCACTGGTCGCCGGCGAGGTCAGCGAGGAATTTGCACGGCGTTGGGACTTCTTTACCCACAACCAGCAGCTGGTGCTCGACATCGAGACCCTGGAGCACAAGTCGCGCCGCCCAGACGTGCTGGTCGATGACGAACTGATCTTTGCCTTCTACGACCAGATCATCCCCGAGGGGATCTACAGCGGCGCCAGCTTCGACAAGTGGCGCCGTGGCGCCGAGCGCGAGCACCCGCGCCTGCTGCACCTGGTGCGCGAAGACCTGATGCGGCACGAAGCCGCCGGAATAACCAGCGAGGCCTTCCCGCATCAGCTGCAGCTCGCCGGTGTCGACTACGATCTGTCGTACCACTTCGAGCCCGGCAGTGCTCGCGACGGCGTGACGCTGACCTTGCCGCTGGCGCAGCTGAACCAGATCCCTGCCGCGCGCTGTGAGTGGCTGGTGCCGGGGCTGCTCAAGGAAAAGGTCATGCAGCTGGTAAAGACGCTGCCGCAACGAATTCGCGCCAAGCTGGTGCCGGTACCGGCTTTTGCCAGCGAATTCGTCGACCAGGTGCCAGCGGTGGACAAGCCGCTGGTGACCGCGCTGGCGAACTTCATCCTGCAATCGCGCGGTCTCAATGCGCGCGGCTGGGAGCTCACTCCCGACGCTTTCCGGCCGGACGCGGTTCCCGCGCACCTGAGCTTCAACTTCCGTCTGATTGACGAGAATGGCCGCCAACTCGCCGTCAGCCGCAAGCTGAGCGACCTGCGCAGCGAATGGGGACGCGAAGCGAAACAGGAGTTTGCCGAGCTGTACGCCACACCGCTCGAGCATTCCGGTATGACCGACTGGAGTTTTGGCGAACTGACAGAGCTGGTGGAAGTCGACGCGGGCGGCGGCCAGACGATGCTCGGCTACCCCGGCCTGACCGACGACGGGGACAGCGTCTCGGTACGTGTCTTCGACTCGCCCGAGGAGGCACTGCAGGCGCATGCGGCTGGTCTCTTGCGGCTGTTCATGCTGCACTTCCGCGAACAGGTGAAGTACCTCGAAAAGAACTTGCCGGGCCTGACCCAGATGGCGATGCAGTTCATGTCACTTGGGACGCTCGACGAGCTGCGGAGGCAGTTGCTCGAACTGACCTTCGCGCGCGCCTGCCTGACCGAGCCCTGGCCGACCGACGCGGCGAGTTTCAAGGCCCGCTGCCTGGAAGCGAGACCACGGGTCGGCCTGCTGGCGCAGGAAATCTGCCAGCTGGTCGGGAAGATCCTCGGCGACTGGCTGGCACTGCACAAGAAACTGCCGGCCTTCAAGGCCTACGGCAGCAGCGTGCATGATATCGAGGGGCAACTGGCGCGGCTGGTCGGCAAGCACTTCGTTGTCGACACGCCCTTCGAACGTCTGCAACACTATCCGCGTTACCTGAAGGCGATCGCCGTGCGCCTCGACAAACTGAAAGCCGGCGGCGCGCATGGCGCGACGCGCGACGCGCATTTGCTGGCCGAGTACCTGCCGCTCTGGACGAACTATCAACGGCGCGCCACGCTGCTCGCCAAACAGGGTGTCAGCGACCCGAGGCTGGAGCAGTTCCGCTGGTTGCTCGAGGAACTGCGCGTGCACCTGTTCGCGCAGGCATTGCGCACGCCGGCGCCGGTATCGAGCAAGCGCCTGCAGAAGATGTGGGAAGGGATCCAGTGACTGCCAAGGAGATGAAGAGTGACTGATATAGTTCTTGCGCTGGGACGCAGCCTGCGGACGCTTGGCCGCGGACGTGTCTGGCTGTTGTTTTTTGGTCCGGCGGTGGTGGCGCTGCTGGTCTGGATAGCGCTGATGGTGTTTGGCCTGGAAAGCCTGATTGCCAGTCTGATCGAGCAGCCACCGATGACCTGGCTGGCGGCATGGGGAGTCCCATGGCTGGCCAAGCTTGGCGCGGTGCTCGGCGGCTGGCTGCTGATTCTCGCGGCAGCCTTCGTGACCGCCATGTTGCTGGCCGCCATCTTCGTGATGCCGCTGCTGCTCGACCATGTCGCCCTTGCCGACTATCCCGAACTGGCGCGACTGGGCAAGGACAGCATGGTGGCGGGAGCCTGGAACAGCGTCGCGGCGGTGTTGCTGTACATCGTCGGCTCGCTGCTGACGCTGCCGCTGTGGCTGATTCCGGGACTCGGACTGCTGCTGCCGATCCTGTGGATGGCCTGGCTGACGCGGCGCACCTTCGCTTTCGACGCGCTCACCGTGCACGCCACCGACCAGGAGTGGCGGGAACTGCGTCGCCAGGACAGCCTGCCGCTGCTGCTGCTCGGCGTGACCCTGGCGCTGCTCGCACACATCCCGCTCCTCGGCCTGTTGACACCGACCCTGGCGGCACTGGCCTATTCGCACTTCTGCCTGGAAGGGCTGCGTCGCTTGCGGCAGGGGGCGCTGGTCGCGGTAATCAACGAGCAGCCGCAGATTGAGGAAGTCAAATGAACTTCGGGGCGATCATCATCGGTGACGAAATCCTTTCGGGCAAGCGCATCGACCAGCACTTTGCCAAGCTGGCTGAACTGCTTGCGGCACGCGGGCTGCGACTTTCGTGGGTGGAATACCTTGGTGACGAGCGCGCGCGCATCGCCGCGACGCTGAAACGCAGCATCGCCGCCGGCGACGCGGTCTTCAGCTTCGGCGGCATCGGCAACACCCCGGATGACCAGACCCGGCAAGCGGCGGCCGAAGCGCTGGGCGTAGACCTGGTCCTGCATCCCGATGCCGAGCGCGAGATCCGCAGCCGTTTCGGGGAGCAGATCAACGACGTCCGCCTGCTGCTGGGCACCTTCCCGCGCGGCGTCGAGATCATCCCCAACCCGTTCAACCGCATCCCCGGGTTTCGGGTGCGCAATCACTACTTCGTGCCGGGTTTTCCACAGATGGCGCACCCGATGATCGAATGGGCGCTGGAAACCTTCCATAGCGATCTCTTCGCCCGCCATCGGACCGTGGAGCAGGCCTTTCTGCTGACCGGTGCCAACTCCTACGAGAGCGCGCTGCTCGATCTCATGGAGGGAATCGTCGCCGACTTTCCGACGCTGCGTCTGTTCAGCCTGCCTTCGATAGCCGACGATGGGCAGCGGCGACACCTGGAGCTGGGCGTCGAGGGCGAGCACGCCCTGGTCGATCAGGCGATGACCCGCATCCGGCTGGAAGTCGAGCGGCGAGGCATCGACTGGCAGTGGCGACCGTAGCATTGCCGCGGTAAACGGCAGAACCCCGGCCATCGCCGGGGTTCGTGATCGCGCCCAGGTAGGACGACGCGGTTGTGCTGCCTTACTTCTTCGGGGTCAGAGCTGCAGTGGCCTTTGCGGTCGCGCTGGTCGCCGCCTTGACATTGGTGTCAACGATGTCGGTCATCTGCTTGGCCATCTGCGAGATATTCTCGAAAGCGGTGCTCGAAGCGGTCATCATCTGATTCATGGCTGCACCGAAGAGGTCGCTGGAGATCGGGCTGCCTGCGCCGCCTTTGCCGACAATTCCGGCGGCTTGCTGAGTCATGGCGCTGTATTGCTGCTCCATCACCGAAGTGATTTCCCGCTGCATGTTGGCCGCCAGATCGTAGAGGCCACGCGAGTACTCGAGAAGCTTGTCGACGTTGGGTTGGGCAAGCGAACCGGCAATGCTGGGCAATTGCTTGGGATCCTTGACATCCATCATCTGCTGCGCACCGGTGGCACTGTTGTTGAACAGCTCGCGGCTGGCGGCAAGATTGAGGGCAGAAAGCTGCTCCATACCGTGAAACGCCGTGCGTACCAGCGTCATCATGACTTGTGCGTTGGCTTTCTGACTTTCGGCTAGTTTTTCGAGATCGATGGTGTTCATTTGTATCTCCTTGAATGGCAGTGATGAGACGCGTGACGGAGACTTGAGGAAGCGTGGAGACTCAGCGACACGCCATTCTGCTCCCGCCTTTGCTGGTACGGTTCGGGCTACTCCCGGATGCACGCTGCGAAACGCTGGGAAGAAACCCCCGAACCATGTCGGGGGCTCTGCACACACTTGCTGCTCAGGCAGCGGCAGCAAGCAGCCCCGTGAGGGATGATGCCAGACTGGCCTATTTCTTGGCAGCTGCGGCAGTCGCGCCAACAGCCTTGACGGTGGCGTTGGTCGCTGCAGCAACGTTCGATTCAGCGATATCGGCAACCTGCTTGGCGGCCTTGTTCATGCTGTCGAAAGCGGAAGTCGCATTGGCAATGGCCGACTTGACGGCGGAAACGGCAGCGTCGGAACCGACCGGTGCATTCTTGGCAGCCTGTTCGAGCAGCGTGAACACCTGCTTCTGGAAATCGCTGAACTGCGCTTCGACGAGCTTGGAGATTTCTTCCTTCGATTGCGCGGAAATCTCATAGACGCTGCGCGTGTAAGCGACGGCCTTTTCGAGGTTCGGCTGGGCCAGCGAAGCCTGCACGGAGAACAGCTCCTGGGCGTTCTTGGCTCCGAGCATCGCCTTGGCGTTGGCAACGCCGTCTTCCAGCATCGAGCGGGCGGTGTTCAGGTTCAGCGCAGCAATGCGCTCGGCGCTGGCCAGAGCGGTGTTGGCGAGAGTCAGCATGGCGTCGACGGAAGCCTTGTTGGCGGCAGCGAATTGCTCGGGTTTCGTAAACATGGTCAATATCCTCAAAATAGTTACGGGAAACAACATGTGCAGTGTTGAACCAGTCGGTCCCGCGCTTCTCGGCACCCGGACCTTTTGTTGCACTGCACCATGAGCTGAATTATAGGCTTCCCGGAAAACTTGTCAAGCGTTTTTTGTGCGGCGCACCATTTTTATTACCGGACTGTTTTATAGGGATTTTTACATAAAACAATGCGGGGCGAATGGACAAAAAGGAGGCCCTCTGCTGCGCCGCACGCGGCACAGCCGGTCCGGGCTGTCACCAATATTGAACACCCTTAGCGGTCCGGCGTGGCAGGCTTGAGTGTCAGCGGCTCGCTTTTCGGCGCCCCCGGGGTCTCGCTCTTGCTGCGCGGCTGGATGATCGCGCGCACCCGCGCCTGCGTGGCGCCGGTGGCACTCTTGGTCGTACCGGCACCGGTGGTCACGAGGTATTTCTCGTTCAAGGCATCGTAGGAAATGTAGGGCCCCTTGACTTCATCGAGCCCGCTCTTTACCCAGGCGCGCCGAAAGAATTCGCTTTTTTCCGCGCGCGCATCGTAGTCGATCCGCTCTGCTTCGCCTTCGATGTAGCCCTCGTTTCCCTCGCGCTTCTGCCGGAAACGGGCCAGGCCATTGGCGCCCCCGGTGGCGGTGCCCTTCTCGAAACCATCGGCATCCTGGGTGACCACGAGGCGATCGGTGCGAATCTCCAGGGTCCCCTGGATCAGGATCACATTGCCCTCGAGAATCTGCACTTTCTTGATGTCGTCGATGCTCATCCGGTCGGCTTCCAGCTGGATCGGTTTCTCTCGGTCAGCGCGCTCGGCCAGCACCGGCATCGAGAGGACGATCAGGATGCTGCTCGCGCAGGCGAGGCGAAAAGTCTTGGTCATGTCTTGGGCTTCTTCTTGGCCAGATGGCTGGCGATTTCTCCGGTGACCCGGGATTCGAGCAGGTAGGTCTGCAACTTGTTGTCGACCTGCATGCCGACACCCTTTACCCACGACTCGCCCTGCCTTATTACAACCGGGCTCTTGGTAAAGGCTCTTTCCTCATTGCTGAGCACCGTCAATGCGGGCGTCTCGATCAGCAGTTCCGGCGTCCCGGCGCCGGCGGCACGTCGCACCTCCACCTGCTCGACGAGATCTATCTGCTCGCCTTTCGGGCTCAGATTCCCGCGCATCGCGCTGACGGTGACGGGTGGCCTTGCGGGATTGAGATAGACGAGTTTTGGCCTGTCCAATTCGGTGGTGTCGTCATCGGGAAAATGACGAATTTCGTCGGCGAAGAGCGTGTATTCCAGCCTTCCCGACTGCCCGATCCTGCGTATCGTCGCATCATTGACCAGATAGTCCGGGTCGTGGCGGTGCTTGCCGTCGCTGGGTTCGGCGCCGAGATTGGTTGCGTAGCGCAACCAGAAGGTCAACGCGGCCAGAATCAACAGGATGCCGATCGGCAGCAGGGCGCTGCTCCACCGCTTCATGTCCCGGGCACCATTGCGCCCGCCCCCTCACTCCGGGTATGGTCGACGCAAGCGGCCATCAGATGACCTTCGCCCGGAACAGATCGTGCATGTTGAGCGCGCCAAGCAGAACGCCGCTTTCGTCGACCACCGGCAGCTGATTGATCTTGTGCTGCTCCATCATCTGAACCGCCTCGACGGCGAGTTGATCAGGGCCGATCGAGCGCGGTCTCTGGCCCATGATGTCTGCCACCGTGAGATGCCGCAGGTCCAGGCCTTTGGCGAAAGCACGCCGCAGGTCGCCGTCGGTGACAATGCCGATCACCCGGCGCTCCGGCGTCAGCACCGAGGTCATGCCGATACCGCCACGGGAAATCTCGAGGATCGCATCGGGCACGCTGGTCGCGGGAACGACTTCGGGAAGCGCCGCGCCGGCCCGCATGACATCGCGGACGTGCGTCAGCAAGCGGCGCCCGAGGCTGCCACCCGGATGCGAGCGGGCGAAATCCTCCACGCCGAAACCACGCGAATCGAGCAGGGCGACCGCCAGCGCGTCGCCAAGCGCAAGAACCGCCGTCGTACTGGCGGTCGGCGCCAGGTTGAGCGGACAGGCTTCCAGCGCCACCGCTGCGTCGAGGTGCACGTCGGCCTCGATGGCCAGCGACGAGCGTGCGTTGCCGGTCATGCTGATCAGCCTGGCACCGAGCCGCTTGATGATCGGCACGATCATCAGCAGTTCGGCGCTCTCGCCGGAATTCGAGATCGCGACAAGCACGTCATCACGGGTGATCATCCCGAGATCGCCGTGGCTGGCCTCGGCGGGATGGACGAAATAGGCGGGCGTTCCTGTACTGGACAGGGTCGAGGCAATCTTGCGCCCGACGTGACCGGATTTTCCCATACCGCTGACAATCACCCGACCCTGGCAGTTGAGCACCAGCGCCAGGGCCCGAAGAAAGGCACCGTCAATCCGATCGGCCAATGCCGCCACGGCGTCGGCCTCTATGCGCAAGACCTGCCGGGCAAGGTCGAGCGCCTTTGACGATGGCTCTGTTTGGTTCATCGGAAGGCAACCGTTATCATCCGGCGAGTATAGCAGAAGGCCCTGACGGTCTCATCGCCCGCCATCGCCAACAGCCCGCCGCAAGGGCCACAACAACAAGTTGAGGGACAGATGGACACGCTGCCAACAATCGTGATGTTGCTCGGCGCTTCGGTAGTCTCGGTGATCGTTTTCCGTTCGGTCAACCTGCCACCGGTGCTCGGCTATCTTCTCGTTGGCACGGTGATCGGTCCGCACGCTTTCGACCTCGTCGGCGGGGTCACGGGAATGCAGCATCTGGCCGAATTCGGCGTCGTCTTCCTGATGTTCTCGATCGGGCTCGAGTTTTCACTGCCGAAACTGTACGCCATGAAGCGCATCGTCTTCGGCCTCGGCCTGCTGCAGGTCCTGGCAAGCATCGCCGTGGTGACTGCCCTGGTCACGGCACTGGGACTCAGCTGGCAGGAGGGCGTCGCTCTTGGCGGCGCGCTGGCGATGTCGTCCACGGCGGTACTGACCAAGTTGCTGACCGAGCGCCTGGAACTCGACAAGGCGCATGGCCGCGAGGTCATGGGCGTCCTGCTCTTTCAGGATATCGCCGTGGTGCCCTTGCTGATCCTGATCCCGTCGTTCTCGGAGTCACCCGAGCGAATGGCCACCATGATGGGCCTGGCGATGCTCAAGGCGGTCGTCGTCCTGTCGCTGGTGCTGTTCTTTGGCCAGCGCCTGATGAGCCGCTGGTTCTTCATCGTCGCGCGCGGAAAATCGGCCGAACTGTTCATGCTCAACGTCCTGCTGATCACCCTCGGCCTCGCCTGGCTGACCGAGCTCGCCGGCCTGTCGCTGGCACTGGGCGCATTTGTCGCTGGCATCCTGATCTCGGAAACACAGTACCGGCATCACGTCGAAGAAGACATCAAGCCTTTTCGCGACGTGCTGATGGGGCTCTTTTTCGTCACCATCGGCATGATGCTCGACGTCCAGCTGGTGCTCGCCAACGCGCCGCTGGTGCTTGGCGTGCTGACTGCCCTGCTGGCCGTCAAGTTTGCCCTCGTTCTCGGCCTCTCGCGGCTCTTTGGCTCGACCTTTGGCGGCGCCATGCGCACCGGCCTGTGGTTGTGTGCCGGCGGCGAGTTCGGCTTCGTCCTGCTCTCGGAAATGCGGCACCTGCAGCTGCTGCCACCGATGGTCCTGCAGGCGGTGCTCGCGGCGCTGGTCCTGTCGATGCTGCTGGCGCCGCTGATCGTCCAGTACAGCAACCAGATCGTCCTGCGCTTTGCCGCCAGCGAGTGGCTGATGCGTTCGATGCAGATGACCCAGCTGGCAGCGAAGACGATGAACACCGAAAAACACGTGGTCATCTGCGGCTACGGGCGAACCGGCCAGTATCTGGCGCGTTTCATGGAACAGGAAAATGTCGCCTACCTGGCCCTCGACCTCGACCCCGAGCGTATTCGCGAGGCGACTGCCGCCGGGGAGAACGTCATCTACGGCGACGCCGCCCGTCACGAGACGCTGGCTGCGGCCGGCGTCGGCCGCGCCAGCGTGCTGATCGTTTCATTTGCCGACGCGCGGGTTTCCGAACGGGTGCTGGAACACGTTCGCCAGATCAACCCGGAGCTGCCGATCGTCGTCCGTACGCTCGACGAGAAGGACCTCGACGCGCTCCTGAAAGCCGGCGCGGCCGAGGTCGTGCCGGAAACGCTGGAAACGAGCATGGTGCTCGCCTCGCACGCTCTACGCCATATCGGCGTGCCGCATGCACAGGTCCTGGAACATTTCCGGCAGACGCGTATCGGCCACTACCGAAGCTTGCGCGGCTTTTTCCACGGGGAGAGCGATCTCGAAGAGGAATCGCACGACAGCGACGAGGCGCGCCTGCATTCGATCCTGCTGCACGAGGGTGCGCATGCCATCGGCCGAACGCTCGACCAACTGGCACTGCCGACACTCGATGTCGAGGTGACCGCCGTCCGCCGCCGCAAGGTGCGGACGCTGGAACCGTCGACCGACACCCGCTTCGATGCCGGCGACGTGATCGTGCTGCTCGGCACGCCAGGCGCGCTGGCGGCAGCCGAGGAACGCCTCTTGCGCGGGTGAACAGGACTGAAGCCCGCCGTGGCGGGCTTCAGTCGCGGTGAGGCGGATCGGGCGCGGCCGTGCCCCCCGGGCTCGTTCTCAGTAGCCGGCGCAGACCGTGTACTGGGTGCCGTCGACGATGGCCGCGGTCGCCACCGCCGCGGTACCGCGGGCAGCACCATCGGCGACCGCCTGCACCGAGCCGCCGGCAGTGTTGCCGTCGTCCATGGTCGAGTCGATCTGCTTGACGTAGCGGCCGAGAATGCCCGCCGAGCAGATGAAGAACGAGCCGCGCATGTTGGCTATGTAGGGCGCAGCGGCGCCGAGCGCGTCGATGCCGCTCTCGACGCCGATGAATCCGCCATCGGCATTGCGCGGCCGGTATTCGACGGCGGCCAGGACCGTGCTGCCGGTCGCCAGATTGGCCAGACGGACGTGCTGCCAGAAGACCGAGCTTTCGTCGGTGGCGACGCCGGTGCCCGCGCCACCGGCATTCCACGCGCCGTCCACGCGCCCGTTATTCGGGGCGCACAGGCCGGCAGCCGCCGGCGCACAAGCGGTCGGCGCCAGCGGCGCAGGAAAGGCGATCGCCAGCTGCGCCGCGGTCTGGTCGCCGGGGAAGGATTTGAAACGGTCCTGATAGCTATACAGCAGGCCGGAAACCGTGCGGAAATCGCCGACCATGTTCTTGACCTTGGCGCTGTTGATCAGCTCCTGGCCCTTGAGTACGCCGCCAAGCAGCAGGCCGATGATGACGAGTACAATGGCAATCTCAACCAGGGTAAAACCCGCCTGTCGCTGTTGCAGCTGGTTCATTGCGTTCTCCAGTCCATGTCGAAATTGATATTGGGTACAAAGCATGTTTCATGCCAGCCAAAATCAGCCGATTTGGCCGTCAACGCCGGTCAATCTGTCGAATTTTCGACACAACTGTCGAGAGTCGGACTGCTGCAGAGTGACGGCTGGCATTCGCTTGCTCCCGCCGGGATGAGCCGATGACCCTGCTTGAACGCATGGCCGGCGCGCTGCGCCAGCGCCAGCGCTGGCTGTTGATCGCCCTGCTCGGCGTCCTGCATCTGGCGCTATCGGCCGATACCGACCCTGCCTTCGGCATGCTCTGCTGGCTGGTGGATGTCGGCCTGTTCATCCTCTGGCAGCCATTCATCTACGCCGAACGCAAGATGGACTTCAGCGGCCTGACGGTGATTGCGCTGGTGGTGGTCGGTGGCTTCGTCTTCTATGGCTGGTGGCTGCTCATCGTCTGGGTGGTCATGCTGGCGGCACTGGTCGGCGGGCGGGTCATGTTCATCGACCACCGGCCGACGCGAATCTTCTATCTGATCGCCTTTGCCTACCTGCTGGCGGCACTGCTCTTCTGGCTGGTACCGAAGGTGGTCGCCAGCGCCGCGCTGGTCGGCCCCTCGCTGGACCGCGAGTTCGCTTTCGGAATGCCGCTCTTCCTGCTGGTCATGACCCTGCTGCCGCTATCGCCGGACAGCGACCGCCCGGGCGGCGGCATGGTCGACCTGTTCTACAGCCTGTTCATCTTTCTGCTGATTGCGGTCCTGGTGCTCGGCAGCCTGGCCTTCATGCTGCTCCGGCAGTTGGCCTATCTCGAAGCAGTGCTCTACACGCTGCTCTCGATTGCCCTGCTGCTCCTGCTGATCGGCTGGACGTGGAACACGCGCCCGGGCTTCACCGGCATCGACGTCTTCTTCTCGCGCTATCTGCTGAGTATCGGCCTGCCGTTCGAGAACTGGCTGCACCGCCTGACCACTCTGGCCGGCAGTGAAACCGACCCGGAGAAGTTCCTCGCGCAGGCCCTTGCGGAAATGCTCGACCTGCCCTGGGTCGAGGGGGGGGTGTGGACGGCGGCGGCGCGCAGCGGCGCTTTCGGTACGCAGTCGCGCTTTTGCCATGAGTTTTCCGGACGGCCGCTGCGCCTCACCCTGCATACCCGGCACAAGCTCAGCCCGGCCCTGATCTGGCATTTCCACCTGCTGGCGCAACTCGCCAACGAGCACTACATCGCCAAGCTGCGCGCACGGGAGTTGCAGCAGGTCGGTTACCTGCGAGCGATACATGAAACGGGCGCCCGCCTGACGCATGACGTGAAGAACCTGCTGCAATCGCTGAACAACCTCTGCTACCTGGCGCAGACAACCGGTGCCCAGGATGGCCGCCGGCTCGAAACGATGCTGCAACGACAGCTGCCACAGATCACTCAACGCCTGCAACAGACGCTGGCCAAGCTGCAGAAGCCGCAGAGCGAGGCCGGTGGCCTTCTGCCGGCCACGATGTGGTGGAAGATCCAGCAGCAGCGTTATGCGGACCTTTCGGTGCGCTTTGCCATGGTCGAGCTGGATCCGGACGTGCTCGTGCCAACTGCACTGTTCGACAGCGTCGCCGACAATCTGCTGCAGAACGCCTTGCTGAAACGACAATCGGAAAGCGATCTGCAGGTCGCCGTCACCCTTGCCGCCGACGCATCCGTACTGAGCGTCTGTGACACCGGCAGCGCGATCAGAGAGGAACTGCTTGCCGACCTGCTGCGCGCCCCACTGGCATCGGAAAGCGGCCTCGGCATCGGCCTCTATCACGCCGCGCGTCAGGCTGAAGCGAGCGACCATGAACTGCGCCTGGCCTGCAACGAGCCCGGCAAGGTGTGCTTCGAGTTGCGCCGACGCGACCATGGCACGGCCGCGTCGGGCGCCTAGCCGCTTCCGGCGGCACCGCCAGTCCGCCGACCGATCAGCCGATGGACGACCATGTTTCCCTTGCCCTTCAGGTGAATCGTCTGCGCCTCTCGAAAAGCGAACTGATCGCACAGCCGCTGATAGGTCCGATCGTCGACCTGAACGACGCCGGGAACGCCTTCGCTGGTCACCCGGCTGGCAACATTGACGGTATCGCCCCAGAGATCGTAAATGAACTTCTTCTTGCCCACGACTCCGGCGACGACCGGACCGCTGCCGATACCGATGCGCAGTTCAAGACGCATCTCGTTGATGTTGAAATCCTGATCGAGAAGGCGACACATCTCCAGCGCCATCTCGGCGAGCGCCCCGGAATAGTCATTGCGCGCATCATTCAGACCACCCGCAACCATGTAGGCATCGCCGATCGTCTTGATCTTCTCCAGGCCATACTTCTCGGCCAGTTCGTCGAAGCATGAGAAGATCTTGTTCAACATCGCGAAAACCTGCTGTGGTGTCAGGCCTTCGGCAACCCGGGTGAAATTCACGATGTCGGCGAACATCACCGAGACCTCGGCAAAACCATCGGCGATCGGCTCGTCGCCATTCTTCAGGCGCTCGGCGATGGGTGCCGGCAGGATGTTGAGAAGCAGCCGCTCGGAACGCTGCTGCTCCACTTGCAGCAGGCCGTGCGCTTCCTGCAGCCGCTTCTGGGCGCGGTGCTTCTCGCTGTCCGAATAGCGCAGCAGCAAATAGACGATCGTCGATACTGCCGTGAAGTTGAGCGCGAAGAAGAAGGCCGTGGTCGCCGGCGGCACCTGTTGCGGCAAATTGCTCGACGAGTCGGCCAGATAGTAATCAAAAGCACCGGAAAGCGTGGTCAGGACGACGTAGGCGAAAAACCACGCACCGGACTCGCGTGGCCCGATGAACAGCACCGCGCCGATCGGCGCCAGCAAGGCCCAGAGGCTGATGCCACTGGCGGTGATGAAGCTGCCAATGCTCCACTGGGCGACGAAGGGGGTGAACAGGAAGAGCGACAGCTGCAGCAGGCGGAAGACATTGAAGTTCAGCGTCTTCAGGTACACCAGCAGATTGCCGACGAGCAGCAGTTGCAGGGCAAAAGGGAGGTTGGACGAAAAGCGTGGTCCAAGCTGCCAGTAGATCGACAACCAGACCATCGAGGCCAGGCTGATCAGGCCGGTCGCAAAGAAGAGCAGCGACTTCTGCAGGCGCAGCGTTTCGGAGTCGGTCGGGGAGATACCGGCGTTGCGCAGTCGGTCGAGAAAGGTCGCACCGACACTCATCGGGTCGCTCGTTGAAGGCAGGACGCAGGCATCGGGCTATTGGACCCCAAAGCATGATGACGGTCAATGCGCCAGTGAAGCCGGGGCCTCTGGCAGCGCTGTCGCTGCGGTTTGCCGACCGGCCAGCGGCGGAAGCCTAGGGCAGCTTGCCGGCGCTGATCATCCGGCTGAAGAGGACGCCGGGTGGAAGCCAGATCACCTGGTCGTCGAAAGTGGTGGTGGCGAGCCTGCTGACAAAAACCGGATTGGCCGTGCTGGTGCCGGCCGGGATCAACTGGTTGACCAGTTCATCGGCGTCGGCGCCAAGGGGCAACTGATTGCCCTGCGAGGTGAAGGCGCCATTGCCATTCTTGCCATGCGAAACAACGACGGCGGGGACTTTCTGCGCAATCCACACACCACCGGCGGAGGCATAGACGTCGATGTCGCCAGCGGTGCACAAGAGAAAAGCTGCCTGGACCGCGTCGCCGCAACCCGGAATAGGTACCGCCGACATCGCCTCCGAATTCCGGCGTCAGCCGGTAGGTATAGCGTCGTCCCCAGGCGTCGGTTTCCGCAAGCCCCAGGGTCACCCAGGGCAGAACGCCGGCTGGATTGTTGCAGCCAGCGGGGTTCGCGGCCCTTCGACGCCAGCGCCGGCGGCGGTGCTTGCCGTCGTGGCGAGCGCCGGGCACGGCAGGCGGCCGTTGACGACCACAAAACCCAGCAGCGCCTCGCGAATCTCGGCCAGCGCTCGCCGCGTGTCGTTGCTGTCCAGCAGCATCGATCTGCGCCGACAAGGGAATCAGCAGGCCGCCGACGAGCAGGGCGACGATCACCAGCACAACGGCCAGTTCGGTCAGCGTGAAGCCACCCGGCGCGCTCATCCGGCAACCTGATCGTCGCACCACTAGAAGCATCTGACGAGATCGGCACCAGGATTGCGAAAGTCGAAATCCTGAGGGCACCACTGAAGTTCACTGCGCTGGCCGTCGGCACGGCGAACGCGGCCGCGTTTGCGTTTTCGAGATAGTTGTTCTGGTTTGCTTTTTCGACGGGCGTAGTGCGACTCTGGCCGGTCGTCTTGCGGCCGGAAAAAATCAGAACGCGGTCGCAGTTCGCCGAGGGCTGCCCGTCGATGGTCACCGGCGACGGCACAGGAAGCTGCGTAAGAAACAACATCTCCTTCCAGTTGCTGCAAAAGTTCGGATCCGGTGCCTGGCTGCAGAGGAGGTTGTCGGTCCCCTTGTTCCCGGCCACCACGATGGCCTGCAAATGCCCCCTGAACGTCGGATCGTCGAGCAATGCCCCGATCGCCGCCGCGAAGTCGCTCCGCCTTGTCAGCGGGTCAAAGATGTGCTCAACCGTGACGAAGATGAAGCGGTCGTTGTAGCCGTTTCCCCCGCTGGCGATGAACGACCTGTTGCTGGTGTTCGCCGCGACCCGGTTGTTGATACCGCCCAGAAAGTAGTTGACGCCGGCGGCGTCAACGTAATTGAAGGGATCGAGATAATTGCGGGCATCGTAGTTGCCGCCGCATTCGGCATAGGCCGGCGCTGCCAGGGCACGGCTCTGCTGCCCCAGCGCGCGCCCGGGAGCGACGATCAGCGCCGCAAGGTTGCGGGCAATGACATTGCCAGACGAGCCGATGACGTCGATCTGGCCCAGGGTATCCCAATTGAACACGTCGGTTTTCAAAGCCGGCGTGGAATTCTTGAACCGGCCGGAAACCACGTACCACAGGCACTCACCGTCCTGGTCGCGAAGGGGCGCCGCAGAAATGGTCTTCCACGGGAACTTCCCGATCACCGAAAGATCCTTCCCCTCCCCCGCAAAGGTCAGTGACGCATACCCCTCAGTGACAAGAGCGGCATTCGATCCGAGATCAGGCAAGCGCAAATAGCCCGCATCGCCAACGCTCAAGCGGCTAACCGCATCCCCGACCAAGGCCTCGCGGGCTTGCGCCAGTGCCGTGGCCGCACGCTGCTGGCGCGCCGTCACCACGGACTGCGTGGCGTTGAGCTGACCGACGAAAAGGTACAGGCCCCAGAGACCGACGAGCAGAAGCATCGCCATCAGCGCTATGCCCGACTGCCGCCGCCTGCTGCCAAGAAGATCATTTCGCTTGCGCATGTGTGGTCCTCCCGGGAGGCACGATCACAACCGAATAATAGACCAGGCACCGCCGCCGAACCAGCAAGCGCATCGGCTACCTGCTTCCCTGCCGTCCGGAATGAACCTGCAACTGACCGCCGTTCAGGAGGCCGGTCGACTCGCCGGTGTTGCGATTGACCGTCTGCCCGACGCGCGCCCTTGCCGCCGGCAGATCGTTCGTCTCGATCATTACCCTGCCCGGGTCGCCGTGGCGTGGCGTAACGGCCAGACCGGTCCACTGCTCATCTTCGTTCTGCGGGCTGCCGTTTACCCAGGCCGTCCGCCTGCCGCTGCTGCGCGTCACGACGCCGTCTATGGTCAATGTCGGGTCGACCAGAACCTGCTGCTGGTCGAGAACATTCAGTTCGCGCTGACGATCGAGCTGTTGGCGACGTTCCGGACTGAAAAACAGGCGACCGAGAGTTTCCTCGGCAACGGCGGCCGGACAGACCGCGACCGTCAGCAGGCAACCGCTCACCGCCACGGTCACCACCACCTCAGCCGTCGACCAAACCCGCGTCATAGCCTGCTCCACGCTCCTTGTGAGCCATCACCTGCCACGCACCTCGCGCAGCGTCACCCAGTCGATTTCACACTCGGCCAGCAAGTGCGCCCGGCCGGTGCTGCGCTCCTCGCCGCTCGCCGGCAGGCGTTCGACCTGGCAGCGCCTGACCCGGATCAGCGCCTTCGCCCGGCGGCGCAACTCGTCGAGCAGGCGGGTGAGATCCTCTTCATGCAATAACTTGAGCTGCACTTTCATGGCGCTGGCGAAGAAGCTGAAGCTGTCGCCCGAGTGGCCGTCAAGCAATCGTTGCGGCGAGATCTCGTAGTGAAGATCGATCAGGCGGTGCTTGTCGCGGATTTCCTTGAGCAGTTCCACCCAGTCCAGCCGCTGTTCGTCGCCAATGATGCCACGCTCTTGCAGCTGCTTGAAGACAATTGACTTCTGCTTGACTTCACTCTCCTCATCGCGCACCTGTTGCAGCTTACCATCGGCCTCCTGGCGCTGCGCCGAAACGACCAGTTTGGCGTGTTCGGCAGTCTGCCTGGCGTTGTACGAAACATAGACGGCCGTAGCCCCGACGGCAAGCATCAGCACGGCAACGAGAGTGCTCGACTGCAGCTTGCGAAGATCGGTGCGAACAAATTTCATGATCCGATAACCCTGCGGATCTGCACTTTGAAGGACCGCGGCGGCTGCACTTCGACAGCCGTGTCGCCGCCCTTGAGCGACTTGCCCGACTCGACGTCGAATGGCTGCTGCAACACTTCGACCTTCAGTTTGGGGTTCAGCTTCAGGACGTTGACAAGACGATTGAAGACTGCCATCACCTGTCTCGGGTTGCTTTCTGCACCCAGGCGAAGCGTTCCCCGTACGACGGCGGTCTCGCTGTCGACCGGGGGTTGTGCACCGACCGGGGAAGCAGGGCTTCCGATCGCCCGCGGCGATAGTGAATCGGTCACTTCCCACTCGATGCCATCGAGTTCGACGACGGGGACATGCTCCAGGGCGCGGCTGATTTCGCCATACAGCGACGCCGGGGACGTGCTGCCCTGTTCCAGTTCGACGTAGCGATTGATCACCCGGCGCAGGCTGTCGTTGCTGGTCGGGATTGGCGGAAAGGTCTTGACTATGTCCGCGTAGCGCTGACGAGCCAGCCCGGCCTCCGTCCCGAGCACTTCGATTTCGTGGTCAAGACGGTAGGCATCGACGAGCAGCTTTCCGGAGAGCAGCAGGCAACTCAACAGGATCACCGCCGCGCCACCGCGGAGTGCCGAACGGATGAGCCAGAGGTGGTAGTCGTGACGCTGCTCGTCGTCGGCGAACTGGGCACGCGGGCGTTCGGTCGCCAGCAGGCCGAGAAAAAGCGCTTCGCAGCGGGCGCCCCCTGGAAGCGTCTTGAGTCCGCACTTCCTGGCGCTGTCGTCGATATCGAGAATGCTGAACGACAGGGTTTCGCCATCGACACAGCTGCTCTCTATTGCCTGCCTGGCGCTGGCGTGCGCCAGCAGATACGCCGTCAGCGGCTGTTTGCGATCGATCAGTCGTTGACTGACCAGATACTGCTGGAGCTTGAACGCTTCGCTGGAAAACGTCTGCGCGATACCTCCGATGCTGCTGTTGTGCAGGGGAGTCAGGCGACTGAAGTGGAGCTCGCCATTTTCCAGATAACTCTGGCGCAGACTCTGGTCCTGAATGGTCAACAAGAGACAGGGAGTCGGCGCGACACCCAGTTTCCTGAGCAGCAGCGGACCGAGGAGCGGCAGCGAGTGGATGCCGGCAAGAGCCACCTCGGCGCCAGCCATGGCCTCGAGCCAGGGAGCGAAGACCTCGTGGTTGGTGAGCGCCGCAAGCAGTACACGCTCATCCTTGCGCCGCGATTTCTGGTGGCCCAGCGAGAGCGATGTGGTCAGGCGCGCATTGAAGAACAGCTGACCGAGCTTGCGGGCGATGATGGATGCACGATCCGCGCCACGCAGGAAGGGAATGGTCTCGATCTGAAAACCCTCTTCCGAAACATTGGCCAGGATCGAGAAAGTGCTCTTCGAGTTTGCCGCCAGGTAGTTGGCGAACGCGACCTGCCCGGCTTCGCTGGCATCGAACGACGCCTCGTTGGTCAGCACGCCGGAATGCCAGTGGAAGGCCGACAGCTGATGACCGCTGAGATAGAGGAGACGGCTGCGCTGCATGGTGCTAGGCCTTGATCTTGCTGATCACGTCGTACACCGGACCGAGTACCGAGAGCATGATCCAACCCAGCATGGCTCCCATGACGACCGTAAGCATGGGTTCGATCAGTTGCTGCATCTTCTCGACGGACTCCTTGACGTCTCGGTTGTAGAAGTAGCTGACGTTGATCAGCGCGTCGTCAAGCGCGCCGGTATTTTCACCGACACGCAGCATGCGGATAACCAGCGGCGGGAAGAAACCGGTGCTGTGGAATGCAGCAGTGACGTTCTGTCCCTCGCCGATCAGTTGTTCTACACGTTCCAGACCACGCCGGATCACCAGATTGCCGACGACATCCTGCGTCGTACGTATCGACTCGAGAATCGGGATCCCGGATGCATAGAGCAAGGCGAAGGTGTTGGCAAAACGGGAGAGAACGATCTTGCGCAGGATATTGCCCAGGATCGGCACCTTCAGTTTGAGACCATCGAAGCGGAAGCGTGCCAGTGGATTGACGTACAGCAGGATCTTCACGGCGAGCGCCAGCAAGGCCGGCAGCAGCAGGAACAGGTACCAGTAGGCGACCATCACGTCGGACACGAAGAACAGGAGCACCGTCTGCGTCGGCAGGATCTGGCCCATGTTCTTCACGAACAGCTTCAGCTGCGGCACCAGGTAGACCATCAGGAAGAAGGTGGCAACCAGAACGATCGAGCCGACGAATGCCGGGTAGACAATCATCTTCTTCGTTTGCGAGGCGAGTTCGTCCTCCCATTTCAGCGATTCGTTCAGACTGCTCAGCACTTCCGGCAGCCGGCCGGTGGTTTCACCGGCCCTTATCAGGCTGGCAAAGACGGCGCTGAACACCCTGGGATGAGCTTCCATTGCCTGCGAAAGCGTCTGGCCGCCCTCGATCGACTCGATCAGGCTGGCCACCACCTCGCGAAAGCGCGGGTGTTCGAGACTGTCGCGCAGGTCGGTCAGACCCTCGATGACCGGCACGCCGGCGCGCACCAGTTGCTGCAGGTGAAAACAGAAATGAATCATTTCGCGGCGCGGCACGCCGCCAGTGGCGAACAGGGTACGGTGGCTGACCGGTTCGCCACTCACCAGATCGAGTTCCATGCGCCGCAGGCGCATTTCGAGGTCAACCAGATTGAGGGCGTCGATCCGGCCGAGAAGCATCCGCCCCTCGGGATTGACCGCCTTGTAAGTGTACAGTGGCACCGATCCTACATCCGGTCAGTAAGGTCTACCACACGGCCGACTTCCTCGAGCGCCGTCGACCCGTCGAGAACACGCCGCAGCCCGTCGTCGGCCAGGGTGGCAAAGCCCTGCCGACTGGCCAGGGTCCGCATTTCCCGGAACGTGCTGCGCCTGGCGATCAACTCATCCATATCACCATTGACGCGCAGCAACTCCATGATCGCCAGCCGTCCGCGATAGCCCTGAAACTCGCAGCGTTCACAACCGCCGGGACGGTAGACGACCGGGCGCGGACCGTCGGCCAGATTGCCGAGCAGACGCGCCTCGTGCGCCTCGGCCTGGTAGGGGATCTTGCAGTGCACGCACAGCCGCCGCACCAGGCGCTGCGCGATGATGCCGATGATGTTGCCGGCCATGATATCGGGCAGCACGCCGATATCCAGCAGGCGCGGAATCGCACCAATGGCAGAATTGGTGTGCAATGTCGAATAGACCTGGTGCCCGGTCATAGCCGCACGCAGCGCCATTTCCGCCGTGTCGGCGTCGCGCACTTCGCCGACGAGGATGATGTCCGGATCCTGACGCATCATCGAACGAATGCCATTGGCAAAACCGAGTTTCACCGATTCGGCCGCCGAAGTCTGTCGAACGAGGGTCATCGGGTACTCGACCGGATCTTCGAGGGTCATGATGTTGACGCTCTCCGAGTTGATGTGATTGAGCACCGAGTACAGGGTGGTGGTCTTGCCGCTACCGGTCGGGCCGGTCACGAAGACGATGCCTTCGGGACGGGCGATCATCAGTTTGAGCTGATCGAGCTGTTTCTCGGCGAGGCCGAGCCCTTCCAGCGGAACGATGCCCTTCTGCCGGTCGAGAATGCGCAGAACGATGTTCTCGCCGTGAATCGTCGGTTGTGCGGAGGCACGAAAGTCGATTTGCCGGCCACGCAGGCTGAGCGAAATCCTGCCGTCCTGGGGGGCACGGGTTTCGGCGATGTTCATTCCCGAGAGCACCTTGATGCGCACCGCCATCGCCGGCCAGTAGGTCTTGTGCAGCGAGCGAATCTGCCGCAGCATGCCGTCGATGCGATAACGGATACGCAGAAAGCTGGCTTCCGGCTCGAAATGAATGTCGGACGAATCGCGCTTGACGGCATCGGTCAGAATCGAGTCAATCAGGCGAACGACCGGCTGGCTGTATTCGTCGGCGGAAGACTGCAGGCCGCGGAAGTCGATCTCGCCGGTTTCGATTTCGTGCAGAATCCCGTCGATCGAGAGTTCGTGACCGTAGTACTGGTCGATGGCACGATCGATCTCGGTCTCGCCGGCAAGCAGGGTGTCGATCTCGATCTCGTCGCCAGCAAGCCCGCGGATGCGGTCCAGCGCCACGATGTCGTTGATGTCGGCAATGGCCACCGTCAGGCGCTGGTTCTCGGCGTCGTAATCGAGTGGCAGGAGATGGTGGCGCTTGGCGAGATCGCGCGGGACGTATTTCAACGACGAGGGGTCGATGATGGCGTTGCTCAGGTCGACGCTCTGCTTGCCCAGGCTTTCCGAAAGCGCGTCGCGCAAGGTCGCCTCGGAAACAAAGCCAAGCGCAACCAGCAGCTTGCCGATCGGCCGGTTGGCCTTCATCTGCTCGAGCAGCGCGATGCGCAGCTGGTCCTCGCTGAGGATGCCCTTGCTGATCAGGATCTGACCAAGCGGCCGTGAGTGGGTTTGAGCGGCTGGCGCGTTCATGATCGGATCGACGCGAGACTCAGCCGGAAGCACCGCCGCAGGCTGCCGGCATCACGGCTGCAATTCAAGGATGCGCTTCTCTGCGGCATCCTTGTCGAAGGCGACAGGCGCGTTCTCTGCGGCGCTCAGGGCCATCCCGTAGTACTGTGCCGCCAGCTTCTTCTGGCGCAGGTGGTCGAGACTGACGGCGACGTTGAACACATAGTCGGCGTTGGCCGGCGCCAGAGCGTAGGCCTGAAAGTAGGCTTGCTGCGCTTCGCTCCAGCGGGCCTGCCCGGCATACAGGTTGCCCAGCGCGAAGTACAGCGCCGGCGAGTCCGGCTGCTTGCCGATCAGGGTCTTCAGACGGCTCTCGGATTGACCGGCATCGTTCTGCCCGCGCAGGTTGATCAGTGCCGCCTGCGCAGTCACATCGGTGGGGTCGGATTCGAGGACCCGCAGGTACAAGGCATGCGCACGCTCGGCCTGCCCCTGGCGGCCGGCAATCGCCGCCAGACCGAGCAGCGCGTCGGCGTTCTTGGCGTCGCCGCGCAGCACCTGCTCGTAAGCAAGCCGCGCCTCGTCCAGCCGGCCCGCCTGCCAGGCACCGTAGGCTCGGCTAAGTGTCTGTGCCTCTTGCCGACGGCCGTTGCTGCGCTGGAAGACGCTCTGCGCGGCGGCGGCTGGTCTGCGCGCCGCTTCGCCGGGCGTGTGTCGCGCAGCTGACGAGGATTCCGCCCTCGCAGGCGCCGGCGCCGGCTGCTGCGCTTCCTCCGTGGGGGCGGCGACAGCTTCGGGGGAAACGGCAGCGGTTGCCGGCGGCGGCACGCTGGCCGGCGGCGGCAGCCGCTGCGCTGTCGGGTCCAGGGCTGGCCCGGCTGCCGTTGCCGGCACCGACATGGAACCGCCGGCGATGGACTGCAACTGCCACCAGAAGTAACCACCGATGCCGATGGTGGCCACGGTGAGCAGCCCGAGGACGAGCCACAGCGAGGTACGCGACCTTGGCGCCTGCTTGACCGCGAATACGTTTCTCGCCGCCGAGCGCTCGGCCGCCTCGCGGGTTTCGTTGCCTTCCGGTGGCCGCGCTGGCCGCGTTGGCGGGCGCCGATCCGCCGGCGCGCTCGCACTTCCCGGCTCCGGGTCGGCTTCGACCGTATCGAAGCGCTCGGCAAACGAACGGGCTGGCGAGTCCTCGGCGGGCCGCGGCGACGTGTCCAGCGGATCGAGGCGCAGTTCGTCCGGCGAAACGGAAGCCCCCGGCCGGCTGCCCGCACCGGCCTTCCGTTTGGCTTCCTCGGCGCGCCGCAGCGCATCCATCAACAGACTCACTGCAGGGGCTCCGGATTGCCTCGGGGAGCCGAGAACGGCTGATATACCTGATCTGTCTTGAAGAAATCCTTGCTCGGCAGGACGTCCCTGAAACTGCTGAAGTCGCCGTCGATGGAGGCGTCCCTGATTACCGTCGGGCGGATCAGAACGACCAGTTCCGTTTTTGCCGACGAGTTGTTGCGGGTGTTGAAGATCTCGCCAAGGAACGGGATGTCACCGAGTCCGGGAACACGCCCGTCCCGGTTGTCCAGACGGTCTTCCATCAGCCCCCCGAGGACCGCAATGTCGCCGCTTTCGACGCGCATGATCGACTCGATCTCGCGCATTCGAATCTGCGGCACGAGATTCTTGATGTTGTTCGCGGCAAGGCTCGGGTTGGGATCCTGCTTCAGTTCGGCGATGCTGGAGATCGACGGACGAACGTTCAGCGTCACCGTGCCGTTGTCGCTGATTTGTGGCGTGAGGCTCATGAAGAAGCCGATCGAGACCGATTGCGGCGTGGTCGTCGTGGTTACCGTGGAATTGGTGTTGGTGTTACCCGGAACGACGTCCTGCTTGACGTTGAAGTAGACGAAATCCTCGGAAACCTTGAGCGTTGCCGTCTGGTTGTTGAGAACCGTCAGTTTCGGACTGGACAGCACCTTGACGGTACCGAAAGCACGCAGCAATTCGACTGTCGACAGGAGATTCAGCGGGTTGATGTCCTGGTATTTTATGACGTAGGGCGTTACGACGCTGCCCACGTTGGTGGTCAAGGCAGGTTTGGTAACGGTATATTCACTGCCACTCGTGAAACGACTCCACTCGATCCCCTGCTGATAGCCATCGCTCAGACCGACCTCGACGATCGTCGCTTCGATCAACACCTGCCGGCGAGCACTGCCCATCACCCGATCGAGAAACTCCTGGACCTTTTCGTGCTGCCGCGAAGTGGCCCTGACGTTGATCACCCCGGTTTCGGGATTGGCGATCACCGATGCCGCCTCGCGGAAAGTCATGCGCTTGACAATGGTGGCCCCCGTGTTCTCCAGCGTCGCGGGACTTGGACTGCCGGCCAGCGTCTGGGCGCCCTTGCCGGAACGCGCGGCAGCGCCAGCCGCGGAGACGGGCGCGGCGCCCGTACCGCTCGTGCTCTGCAGGACACTCTGCTCGGTCACCGTCTCGGTCGACCCTTCGGGGAAAATCTTGTCGGTCTCATGCAGCAGATCCTTCAGGTTCTTCTCGAGAGAGGCCCAGAAACGGTTGTTCGACTTGTTCTCGATCTGAATCCGCGAGGTGTTTCCCGTACCCACCGCCCCACCACTGCCGGTCGCCAGCGCACTGGTCGAAATCTGCGTATTGGTCGATACCGTACCGGTGACGTCACGCGCGATATTGACGTAGTCGACCTTGTAGTTCTTCAGGTACGGCGTGTCGGGCATCACCGCGAGGTTCGGCCCGTCGAGTTCGAAACGCATGTCGACCTGCTTGGCGATGCGCGTGAGCAGTTGCGGCAGCGTCTGGTCGATGGCGTTCAAGGTCACTTCACCAGTGATTCCAGGATGAATGTCCACGTTCAGCTTGGCGTCGCGGGCGAGGGCAAACAACAGGTCATGAACCGGCACGTTGTTGACCACCACGCTGTAGGTCTCCGTCTTGCCTGCCGGTCGGGGCCTGGGCAGCATCACGCTCTGCTGAACGGGCGGCGGTATCGAGCCCGGCGTGCTGACCACGCTCTCGCTCAACAGATGCCCGGCAGACGGCCCGCTACTGAGCGTCGTCGGGGTGCAGGCGCCGAGGAGAAGCGCAAAAAGGATGGCGATGAGAATTCGCAGAGGCACGCTCGGGCTTGCTCCAGTTAAAATCCGAGTTCATGATAACACGCCAGAACTTCGATGCAAGTGCATGATTTTTATTGTGTTAAGGCCCTATCTTCAAGCCCTTCGCGAGCCCGCGATCAGCGCAGCCTGCCGACCGCCCGAACGTAGGGCCTGCTGGCCGGACTGACTTCGCCAAGCGCTGCCAAAGCTGCATTCGCCTTCTCGCGCGACGGATAGTCACCGTAGATGACGCCAAGTCGGTCCTGGCCGCTCAGATTCGAGCGATAGACGCGAAGCTGCTGCAGATCGAGAACCGCGGCACTCCTGGCAATGAAATCAAGCACTTCTTTCTCGCTGCCGGCATCGACCACAAGCAACTGAACAAAATAGTGACTGTCCGGCGTTCTCTCCAGCCAGCGCGTCGTGGCCCGGATTCGCTCGGCCAGGGTGAGCGCCGCCTCCGCCATCTGCGGCTCGGCCGGCATGGGTGCGACGACGGGGCCGGCAGCCGACGGTTCCGTCGCCTGCGTGACGGGCGTCGCATCCGCCGGCACCGCCGCCGGCGGCTCGGCAGCCGTCCGCGCCGGCACGGCAAGCGGTTGCGCAGCGACGACCGGCGCTGCGGCCGGACTGCGGCTGGCGCTCTGCTTGCCGCTCAGATAGGCCAGGCCAACGACCGCGACGAGGCCTGCAGCGGCCGCGGCCCATACCCAGCCAGAACTGAAACGGCGACCGATGCGCCTGAATTCGGCGTCGCGGATCGCGGCGCGAACCTGCCGAGTATCGATCCGGTGCTCGCCTTCGGAGAAGGCAGCGAGGAGCGCCTTGTCGGCGAGAATGTTGATCCGCCGGCTGAGGCCTTCGGAGGCCCTGCTGATCAGCTCGATGGCCGCCTTGGTGAACAGATCGGGGCCTCGGTAGCCGGCAGCGCGCAGGCGGAACATCAGGTAGACCGCCACGTCGCTGCGGCGCAATGGTTCAAGCCTGAAATTGTGCGTGATACGGTCATTGAGCTGACGCATGCTCGTCTGACTCAGGCGCGAATCAAGCTCGGGCTGACCGAAGAGGACGATCTGCAGAAGCTTGTGACGATTCGATTCGAGATTGGAGAGCAGTCGGATTTCTTCGAGAGCATCGGGCGGCATGGCATGCGCTTCGTCGATCAGGGCGACGACCTGGCGACCGGCAGCGTAGATTTCCAGGAGACGTTCCTGCAGGGAACGCAGCAGCAGGTGATTGCGCCCCTCGGGAAGCGGAATCCGCAGTTCCTCGGCAATGGCAAAGAGGATCTCGTCGCGCGACAGCATCGGGTTCGCCAGATAGACCGTCTCGACGTTGCCGGGCAGCTTCTCGAGCAGCATCCGGCAGAGCATCGTCTTGCCGCTGCCGACTTCGCCGCTGACCTTGACGATCCCTTCGTCGTGGGTTATCGCGTAAATCAGGGCCTCGAGCGTCTCCCCGCGGTTGGCGCCGGCGAAGAAGAACTCCGTATGCGGCGTGATGCGAAAAGGCGCCTGATGCAGCCCGAAATGCGCGAGATACATCAGCGCTCCCGCCCCGCCGATTCCATGCGGTTGTAGAGCGTCGTGCGGTGAATGCCGAGCAGGCGCGCGGCCTGACTGACGTTGCCGTGCGCCAGCTTCAACGCCGCCTCGATATAGCCGCGTTCGGTCGCGCCAAGCATGGCATCGAGACTGAAGGCCTCGCGCTGCCGCAAGCGCTGCATTGCCGCCGCAATGATCGCCTCGCCGTCCGCCTCATCGACTCCCACGCTTGCGCCCGTGGCCGCGAGCAGCGGCTCATCGGGCAGATCTAGCTCGGCTTCCAGCGCGCCGGCGTCGACCGCCTGCCCGGCGTAGCGGGTGGCCAGACGAATGACGATGTTGCGCAGCTCGCGAACGTTGCCCGGAAACGCGTAAGCGAGCCACAGATCCTGCGCATCGGCAGCAAGGCTGAACGGCAGCTGCTGCGACTGTGCCGCATAGAATAGCCGGAAGTGCTCGAGCAGGAGCAGCTTGTCATCGCCCATTTCGCGCAGCGGTGGCGCGACGATCGAGCACACCGACAGGCGGTGGTAGAGATCGGCCCGGAAGTTGCCCGACCTCACCTCCTGGCGCAGATCGCGGTTGGTGGCGGCGATGATCCGTGCGCGGCTGACGCGTTGCTGCGTTTCGCCGACCCGCTGATATTCTCCGTTCTCCAGCACGCGCAGCAGTTTCGCCTGCAGTTCGAGCGCCAGTTCACCGATCTCGTCGAGGAACAGGGTGCCGTCGGCCGCGTCTTCGAAATAACCGGCCTTGCTGGTAACGGCACCGGTGAAGGCGCCTCTGGCATAGCCAAACAGCGTGGCCTCGACGAGATTCGGCGAGATGGCGGCGCAATTGAGCGCCAGGAACGGCTTTCCCCGACGACGGGTATCGTAATGCAGGCAACCGGAGGCAATGATCTCCTTGCCACTGCCCGATTCGCCCTCGATCAGCACCGCGAAAGGCAGGTTGGCATACTGTCGCAGCTGCACCTGCAGTTTCTGGATCGCCGGGCTGTTGCCGATCAGCGCGGACTGGCCCTCGCCCTTGTGCCGCTGGTCGTCGAGCACGCGAAACGCGAGGGCGCGCCTGAGAACCTGCTGCAGGTCGCCAGGATTGCACGGCTTGGCGACGAAATCGGCGGCACCCAGCGTCCGCGCATGGCGGGCATTGCCGTCCTCGCTTTGCCCGGAGAGGACGACAATCCGGATCTCCGGGACTATCTTGAGCAGGTCGGCGATCAGCGCGAAGCCCTCGTCGGGACGATGTGCCAGCGGCGGCAGGCCAAGGTCGACCAATGCCAGTTCGGGCGGCCGCCGCAGCTGCCGCAGCAACTGCAGACAGTGCGGGCGCGAGTGGCTGCCAAGCACTTCGAAGTGCGGGCTCAGAGAAAAACTCAAGGTGTCGCAGATCAGTGCGTCGTCGTCGACGATCAGCAGAAGCGGCTTTTCGGGCTGGGAGATGTCCGTCATGGGGTGGATGAAAAAGCGTGCCGTCGTGTCGGGTTGGACTGGCTGGCCATTATTTCACAATTATATTAGCGCCAAGTAATTCACGCGGACGGCAGCTGCCATCCGGTATAATTGGCGCTCTTTTTTTTTCAGGATGCGGTAGTGTCTGACGATAATCTTGTCGAGATCAAGGATCTTGATTTTGCCTACGATGATCGCCCGATCCTCAAGGGCATCAGCATGGAGATCCCGCGCGGGAAGGTGGTCGCGATCATGGGCGGATCGGGTTGCGGCAAGACCACCCTGCTGCGCCTGATCGGTGGGCAGCTCAAGCCCAGCCGAGGCGACGTGCTGGTCGACGGTCTCTCGGTGCCACGGCTGCGGGATGACGAACTGTACGCGCTGCGTCGGCGAATGGGCATGCTGTTCCAGTTCGGCGCGCTGTTCACCGACATTTCGGTATTCGACAACGTCGCCTACCAGATGCGCGAGCACACCAATCTGCCGGAAGATCTGATTCGCGACATGGTACTGCTCAAGCTCAACGCCGTCGGCTTGCGCGGCGCACATCAACTGATGCCCGCCGAACTTTCCGGCGGCATGGCCAGGCGAGTGGCGCTGGCGCGGGCGATTTCGCTCGATCCGATGCTGATCATGTATGATGAGCCCTTTGCCGGACTGGACCCGATCTCTCTGGGAGTCATCGGACAACTGATCCGCAAGCTGAATGATGCCCTCGGCGCGACCTCGATCATGGTCACCCACGACATTCAGGAGTCCTTGCAGATCGTCGACTACATCTATTTCATGTCGGACGGGAAAGTCGTGGCGATGGGCACGCCTGACGAGATCCGCGCGTCGCAACATCCCTTTGTCCACCAGTTCGTCTTCGCACAGGCGGACGGACCGGTCCCCTTCCACTATCCTGCAAAGCCTCTCGCTGCGGAACTGCTTGGGAACGGTGTGCATGAGCGATCCTAGACACGATGGTCGAAGCTCGGCTGTAGCGATGATCGCCAGCCTTGGGCACCGCGTCAATGAGGCACTGCAACGGCTGGGTTTCGCCGCGCGCTTCTTCGTCATGCTGCTGCTCTGGTCCGGGCAGTCCTTCCGGCGCATGCACCTGACGATTCGGGAGCTCTATTTCTCAGGCTTCCAGTCGCTGCTGATCATAGTCGTCTCCGGGCTGTTCATCGGGATGGTGCTGGGCATGCAGGGCTACGAAACGCTGCAGCGCTACGGTTCGGCAGAAGCGCTCGGCGTTCTGGTTGCGCTGTCGCTGGTCCGCGAGCTTGGCCCGGTGGTCGCCGCCCTGCTTTTTGCTTCGCGGGCCGGCTCGTCGATCACCGCCGAGATCGGCCTGATGAAGGCGACCGAGCAGCTGACCGCAATGGACATGATGGCGGTCAACCCGATCGCCCGGGTGGTTGCCCCGCGCTTCTGGGGCGGCGTGATCTCCATGCCTTTGCTCGCCGCCCTGTTCTCAACGGCAGGTGTCTTCGGCGGCTATCTGATCGGCGTGGTCTTCATCGGTGTCGACGAAGGCGCCTTCTGGTCGCAGATGCAGGCTTCGGTTGATTTCCGCTATGACGTCTGGAGCGGCATCGTCAAGAGCTTCGTCTTCGGCGTCGCCGTTTCGCTGATTGCCGTCTTCGAGGGCTACGATGCCGTACCGACAGCAGAAGGCGTTTCCAGCTCGATCAAGAGCACCGTCGTGCAGTCGGCACTGGCAATCCTGGCGCTCGACTTTGTATTGACCTCGTTCATGTTCCGGGAGGCTTGATGAGTCGCAAGTTACTCGACCTGTGGGTCGGAATTTTTGTTGCCCTGGGACTGGCAGGCATGCTGTTCCTGGCGCTGAAGGTCGGCAATCTGTCGGCCGGCAATTTCGCCGAAACATACCCTCTGACAGCCAAGTTTGCTAACATCGGCGGCCTGAAAGTGCGGGCGCCCGTAAAAAGCGCCGGCGTCGTCGTCGGACGGGTAGTTGACATCCGTTTCGACCCCAAGGAATACGAAGCGGTGGTCTCCTTCAGCATCGACCAGCGCTATCAATTTCCAAAGGATACCTTCGCCCTGATCCTGACCGCCGGCCTGCTCGGCGAGCAGTACGTGGGTCTCGACCCGGGCGGCGACGAAACCATGCTGAAGGCCAACGACGTGATCGCCAAGACACAGTCGGCCGTGGTGCTGGAGAGCCTGATCAGTCAGTTCATGTTCAACAAGGCGTCAGAAGGCCAGAGCGAATAAAGGAAGGAAGACAGTGAAACCACCCTTTTCAAGGCGCCTTGCCGCAAGCGTGTGCGCAACGACGTTGTTTGTTGCCAGCGGTTGCGCGACGGCAGACCGCGATCCGGCCGACCCTTTCGAGGGCTTCAACCGCGCGATGTTTGCCGTCAACGACGGCCTGGACACGGTCGCCATCAAGCCCGTGGCGCAAGGCTACGAGGCGGTGACTCCGCTGCCGGTAAAGGTTGCGGTCGGCAATTTCTTCGGCAATATCTGGGATTCGTGGACGGCGATCAACAACCTGCTGCAAGGCAAGGGCTCTGACGCGCTTTCCGACGTCGGGCGGGTGTTGATCAACAGCACCATCGGCATCGGGGGCGCCTTCGATGTCGCCGGCGAAATGGGACTTACCAAGCATTCCGAGGAGTTCGGCCAGACGCTCGGCAAGTGGGGCGTCCCGAACGGGCCCTATTTCTACTGGCCGCTCATCGGTCCGCGGACCACTCGCGATACCTTCGGCTGGTTAGTCGACACCTGGTACGACCCGGTCTGGCGGATCGACAATGTGCCGCTGCGCAACAGCCTGGTGGCGGTGCGCTACACGGACTTGCGGGCGAGCTTCCTGCCGGCTGACAAGGTGATCGAAGAGGCAGCCTTCGACAAGTACTCGTATATCCGCGACGCCTACCTGCAGAATCGTCGCAGTGCGATCTTCGACGGCGACCCACCCTCCCCCTTCGCCGAAGACAACTACGACTATTGACGATCCGCGCAGCCCGCTGCATGACGGGCTGCGGTGAGTAACAATCCTTACTGCTACGGAAAGAATCGATGAAATACTTATTGGCATCTCTGTTTGGTCTTTTTTCGCTGTTTGGCTCGGTGATGGCGCAGGAGATCTCGCCGGACGCGCTGGTACAACAGGTCACCGACGACGTCCTGACCATTGTCCGCCAGGACAAGGACATCCAGAGCGGCGACACCGGCAAGGCTCTCAAGCTGGTGGAAACGAAGGTCCTGCCATACTTCGATTTCCAGCGCATGACCGCGCTGGCCGTCGGACGCAACTGGAGCAAGGCCACACCCGAGCAGAAGCAGCGCCTGTCGGAGGAGTTCAAGACCCTGCTGGTGCGCACCTACTCGAACGCCCTGACCTCGTACAAGGACCAGACCATCTCCTACCGGCCCAGCCAGATCGAAACGGGCGAGACCGACGTGATAGTCAAGACCGAAGTCAGGCAGCCGGGCAGCAAGCCGATTCCGCTGAATTACGCGCTCCAGAAGCAGAGCGGCGGCTGGAAAGTCTACGATGTCATGGTTTCCGGGGTCAGCCTGGTGACCAATTACCGCGGCTCGTTTGCCAATGAGGTGCGCAGCAACGGTATCGCTGGCCTGATCCAGATGCTCAGCGACCGCAACAAGAAGCTGGCAAGCGCCAACACATGATCGAACAAGCACAGGATGGGCTGCGGGTCACCGCGCCGATGCTCATCGCCAATGCGCGTGCGTTGCTTGAAGCCGGATACCGCCTGCTCAACTCTGCCGCACCGTCAGGCGACCTGCAGCTCGACCTTGCGGGCGTAACCGACGTCGACTCGTCATCGCTTGGCATGCTCTTTGCGTGGCAGCGCAAGGCCGCGGAGCGCGGCCTGAGCCTGCGCATTGCCAACCCGCCGGCAAGCATGATCAGCCTGGCAGCGCTCTACGGCGTATCCGAACTCATCCCGCTCGCCTGAGCAGGCGACACAGCTTCGCCCCCAGCCCCGATGCCATGAGCGTCGCCGTTTCCATTTCTCGAGTCGAAAAATGCTTCGGCGCCCTGCGGGCGCTGGCCGGCGTTTCCCTGCAGGTTGCCGAAGGCGAGTTCTTCGGTCTCCTCGGCCCCAATGGGGCGGGCAAAACGACCTTGATCTCGTGCCTGGCCGGTCTCACCCGCCCCGACAGCGGTACGCTGAGCGTCATGGGTCACGATGTGCGCAGCGACTACCGCAGCGCACGACGCCAGCTTGGCGTGGTGCCGCAGGAACTGGTCTTTGACCCCTTCTTTTCAGTACGCGAGACGCTGCGGATTCAGTCCGGGTATTTCGGCATCCGCAACAATGACGACTGGATCGACGAGATTCTTGCCAACCTCGATCTGACCGCCAAGGCCGATGTCAACATGCGCCGCCTGTCCGGCGGGATGAAGCGGCGCGTCCTCGTCGCGCAGGCGCTGGTGCACAAGCCGCCGGTGCTCGTCCTCGACGAGCCCACTGCCGGCGTCGACGTCGAGTTGCGCCAGGGTCTGTGGCAGTTCGTCCGACGCCTCAACCAGGATGGCCACACGGTCATCCTGACGACCCACTATCTCGAGGAGGCAGAAGCCTTGTGCGGGCGGATCGCAATGCTCAAGCAGGGACAGGTGGTGGCGCTGGATACGACGCGCAATCTGCTGGCGCGCTATTCGGGACAGACCCTGAACCTCCGTCTGGCCGGCGGAGCGGCTTCGCTGCCGGACGCCTTGCGCGCTCGCGCCACCGAGAGTGACGGGACCTGCGCCTTCCACCTGGCAGGGCTCGACGAACTCGAACCACTGCTGTCGGCGTTGCGCGAAGGCCACTGTGTCATCGACGATCTGCGACTGACGCAAGCCGACCTCGAGGACGTCTTCCTCGGCGTCATGCAGAACAGCGGCAGCGCGCACGAAGCGGCCAGATGACCAGCGGCTTCGTCACCCTGCTCTACAAGGAGGTCCTGCGCTTCTGGAAAGTGAGCTTCCAGACCGTTGGCGCGCCGGTGCTCACCGCACTGCTCTACCTGATGATCTTCTCGCACGTGCTGGAGTCGCACGTGCAGGTGAACGGCGTGCCTTACGGCGCTTTTCTGATTCCGGGGCTGGTGATCATGTCGGCACTGCAGAACGCCTTCGCCAACAGCTCGTCGAGCCTGATTCAGTCGAAAGTGACCGGCAGCGTGGTCTTCGTACTGCTGCCGCCGATCTCCTACGTCGAGTTCTTCCTGGCCTATGTCGTCGCCGCAATGCTGCGCGGCGTGATGGTCGGTGTCGGCGTTCTCGCAGTGACCATTTGGTTCGCGCCCCTGACTTTCGTTGCCCCGCACTGGATCCTGCTGTTCATTGCCCTGGGGGGCGCGATCATGGGAACCCTGGGGATGATTGCCGGCATCTGGGCCGACAAGTTCGACCAGTTGGCAGGCTTTCAGAACTTCCTGATCATGCCCCTGACGATGCTCTCCGGCGTCTTCTACTCGATCCATTCCCTGCCCGAATTCTGGCAAGTGGTTTCGCGCTTCAATCCCGTGTTTTATATGATCGACGGCTTTCGCTTCGGCTTTTTCGGTGCCTCCGACGTGGCTCCGGAATTCAGTCTGGCAGTCGTCACCGCAAGCTTCGTACTGGCGTCTGCGGCAACGCTGGCGCTGCTCAGGAGCGGCTACAAACTGAGGTCCTGAATCATGATGCACCCCGAACAAGTCCGCAGGATCATCGCCGAAGGCATTGCCTGCGAACACCTGCAGGTCGCTGGTGACGGCCAGCATTTCGAAGCGCTGATCGTCAGCGACGAATTCGCCGGCAAGAGCCGCGTACAACGACAGCAGGCGGTAAACCAGGTACTGCGCCAGCTTTTCGACAGCGGTGAACTGCACGCACTGTCCATGAAGACGCAGACACCCGAGGAGTGGAGTGCGGCGCGTGGATAAGTTGCTCATCCAGGGTGGCACACCGCTAACCGGCGAAATCGCCATCTCCGGCGCCAAGAACGCGGCCCTGCCGATTCTCTGTGCCAGTCTGCTGTCCTCCGAGCCCCTGCACCTGACCAACGTGCCGCGGCTCAGAGACATCTCGACGATGCTGCGCCTGCTCGCGCAGATGGGCGTCGAGGTCAGCGACCATGGCGTCGACGGGCTGGTACTGGACAGCCGGGGTCTCAACAACCCCCTTGCACCGTACGACATGGTCAAGACCATGCGCGCCGCGATCCTGGTCCTCGGCCCCCTTCTCGCGCGCCATGGTGAGGCGCGGGTGTCACTGCCGGGCGGTTGCGCGATCGGCGCCCGGCCGGTCGAGCAGCACATCAAGGGCCTGCAGGCGATGGGCGCCGAGCTTCGCGTCGAGCATGGCTACATCCATGCCACCGCCGGCGCTGTGCGCCGAGGCCTCGCGGGCGCGCGCATCGTCACCGACATGGTGACTGTTACGGGCACCGAGAACCTGATGATGGCGGCGGTCCTGGCCAGCGGCGAAACGATCATCGAGAATGCCGCTCGCGAACCCGAGGTGGTCGATCTGGCCAATTGTCTGGTATCCATGGGCGCGCAGATTGCTGGCGCCGGCACCGACAAGATCCGCATCCAGGGCGTCGAGCGCCTGCACGGCGCGACACATGCCATCATGGCCGACCGCATCGAAACCGGCACCTATCTGTGTGCCGCCGCGGCAACTGCCGGGCGGATTCGTCTGACGAACACCTCGGCGGCCTATCTCGACGCGGTCGTCGACAAGTTGTTCGATGCCGGCTGCGAACTGGTCAGCGAGCGCAACGCGATCACCCTGCAGGCGCCGCCAAGGCTCAAGGCGGTGAGCATCCGCACTTCACCCTACCCGGCTTTCCCGACCGACATGCAGGCGCAGTTCATGGCCATCAACTGCGTCGCCGAGGGATCGGCCGTGATTCGCGAAACGATCTTCGAGAACCGCTTCATGCACGCGGTCGAACTGATCCGCCTGGGGGCGGACATCAGGATCGACGCCAGCAATGCCATGGTGACCGGCGTCGACCATCTCGATGGCGCCACGGTGATGGCCACCGACCTGCGCGCCTCGGCGAGCCTGGTCATTGCCGGCCTGGTGGCACAGGGCGAAACCTTGATCGAGCGCATCTATCACCTCGACCGTGGCTACGAACGCATCGAGGAGAAACTCGGCCAGCTTGGCGCACACGTCACACGGGTTCGCTGAAGCGGGGCGGCAATCCGCGCGCAGCCCCCCGGGGGGGTTGATGCGGGGCGCTCGGCCCGGGGTCGCGCTATCGACCGGGCGAGACGCCCTCGATCAGTTGCAGATCGTTGTCCTGCGCGAAGTGCAGCACGAAACGATAGGCCATGGGTTCGACGTCGTACAGCCCACCGTCGACAAAAACCGCTTTTTCACCCTTGTAGTTCCGCGGGCCGACGTATGGCGAGTAGCGCATCCGCTTCTCGGCACCAAAAGCCGAGAGAACCCCGCACAAACGCTCAGCCCAGTCACTCGGGCGGAACTTCTTGCCGGCGGTAGTCAGCCCGACAATGATGAAAGAGGAGTGCGACGAAGTGGTCATGTCTTGGTGACTTGGTAACAATGAGGAGCGCGAACGACTCCCGGCGACTGCCCTTGAATGGCTGAAGTCGGACGCGATAGCGGGATTCTACCAGAAAGGCGTCTGCATGGAGGCTCTTGAAAGCCGCCGACGGCCGATGCCAGGGCGATCAAAGATGAAAATGTGCCGGTCCGCGAAAGGCCTTTCCGGAACCATGGCCGTGGCATTTTCCGTCGCCCGCTGCAAGTTCTGTTCCGGCAGTCGTTCAGCAACAATGTGGGCACGGCAAGGGGCGACGCCGGCTTGCCGTGCGCGGCGCAAGGACTGCGACGGAGGACGAGCAGAGCAGGCCGGGAAGGCACCCGTCCGGGATTTGGCGCGAGGGGAATGGTGGTGGGCGATAGTGGGTTCGAACCACTGACTTCCACCGTGTGAAGGTGGCACTCTACCACTGAGTTAATCGCCCGGCTTTCTGCCGCGTGTGTCGGCTACTGCCCGGAGGCGGGATTAGATCACAAGTCGATACTCGGGTCAATGCGCGAAAGTCACTGCAAACGACCTGCCAGCGGCAGCGACGCAAGCACGACGACGCGGCGCAAGCACCAGCCATCGGCCCGCTCAGGCCGGCATCAGAAAGGCGTGGCTGATACCCTCGCCCAGCTCGTAGATTCGATCCATGAAATCGGTCAGGTACTCGTGCAGCCCACCGGCCAGTACGTCTTCGATTCGCCCGAAGTGCAACCTCGCGTGCAGTACGCCCGCCTGCCGCTGCGTCTCTGCCGAAGCGCTGTTGGCAATCAGCGGCAGCATGCGCACGATACCGTCGGCGCAGGAATGCAGCGATCTTGGCAGGTCCATGCGCAGAATCAGCAACTCGGCAACCCGCGCCGGCGTGAGCGCATCGCGATAGACCTTGCGGTATACCTGGAACGCCGACAGCGAGCGCAACAGGGCCCCCCAGCGATAGAAGTCGCTTGCTCCCTCGTCGCCATCGCGCAGGACATGATATTGCATGTCCAGTATGCGCGCCGTGTTGTCGCCCCGTTCGAGCAGCCCGCCGAGGCGGATGAAATGCAGCGCGTCGTCCCTGAGCATGGTCCCGAAGGTCACGCCGCGGGTGACGGCCGAACGCAGCTTGACCCACTCGAAGAACTCGCTGACACCGCGCGCCAGAAGCTGCTCGGCGCCCTGCTGATGGAGTTCGATCCAGGTCGCATTGACGCTCTCCCACATTTCGGCGGTCAGCGTGCCGCGCACCGCGTGCGCATTCTCACGCGCAGCACGCAGACAGCTGTAGATCGACGAAGGATTGGCTGCGTCGGCAACGGTGAAGCGCAGGACGTTCTCGGCGTTGACCTCGTCGTAGGCTCTGGCAAATGCTTCCTCCTGACTGTTCAGGGCAAGTATTGCGCGCCAGTTCTCATTTTGCGCCGCAAGCGGCTGCGGCACCATCGACATCTGGTAGGACGCGTCCAGCAGGCGGGCCATGTTCTCCGCCCGTTCTGTGCTGCGTGCCATCCAGTAAAGGTGATCGGCTGTGCGACTCAGCATCTCGGCTCTCCATCCATCTCAGTATTCCAGCACCCAGGTATCCTTGGTACCACCACCCTGCGAGGAATTGACCACCAGCGAACCTTCGCGGAGTGCGACCCGGGTCAGACCGCCGGGGACCATGCGAATGCTTTCGCCGGAAAGCACAAAGGGGCGCAGATCGAGGTGCCGCGGCGCAATACCCGAATCGACGAAGGTCGGGCAGGTGGCCAGGGCCAGCGTCGGCTGCGCGATGTACTTCTCGGGCGCAGCGACGATGCGAGCGCGGAAATCCTCGATCTCGACCTTGCTCGACGCCGGCCCGACGAGCATGCCGTATCCGCCGGCACCATGCACCTCCTTGACCACCAGTTCCGGCAGGTGCGCCAGGACATACTTGAGGTCGTCGGGCTTGCGCAACATCCAGGTCGGCACGTTGCGCAGTATCGGTTCCTCACCGAGATAGAAGCGGATCATTTCCGGCACATAGGGATAGATCGACTTGTCGTCGGCAACCCCGGCACCAATGGCATTGGCCAGATTGACGTTGCCGGCCTGATAGGCCCCGAGCAGACCAGGGACGCCGAGCATCGACTCCTTGTTGAACGCCAGCGGATCGAGGAAGTCGTCGTCGAGCCGACGATAGATCACGTCGACCCGTTGCGGGCCCTGCGTGGTGCGCATGAAGACCGCCTGATCCTTGACGAAGAGATCTCTTCCCTCGACGAGTTCGACACCCATTTGCTGAGCGAGAAAGCTGTGCTCGAAATAGGCGCTGTTGTAGGCACCGGGGGTCAACACCACCACCGTCGGATCGGCGACACCTTTCGGCGCCACCGTGCGCAAATTTTCGAGCAGCATGTCGGGATAATGCTGGACAGGCGCGATCATGTGCCGCGAGAAGAGCTCCGGGAAGAGCCGCATCATCATCTTGCGGTTTTCGAGCATGTAGGACACGCCAGACGGCACGCGCAGGTTGTCTTCAAGGACGTAGGATTCTCCTGCCCCGGCCCGGACCATATCGACACCGGCGATATGCGCGTAAATCCCGGCCGGCAGGTCCACGCCAATCATCTCGCGCCGGAACTGGGCGTTGTTCAGTACCTGTTCTGGCGGGATGTGTCCGGCGCTGAGAATTTCCTGATCATGGTAGATGTCGTGGAGGAAGGCGTTGAGCGCCTTAACCCTCTGCCACAAGCCGGCCTGCAATGCCGTCCACTCGGCCGCCGGAATGATGCGCGGGACGATGTCGAAGGGAATCAGGCGCTCGGTGCCTGCCTTCTCGCCATAGACGGCGAAGGTGATGCCGAGGCGACGAAATGTAGTATCCGCCTCGGCCAGCTTGCTGGCCAGACGTTCAGGCGACATCGCGTCCAGCCACTCGGCAAAGACACGGTAGTGCGGCCGCAGCATACCGGCCGAATCGTACATCTCGTTATAGAAATCTGTCGTCATGAGCCTCACCGCCAAGAAGGTTAACACCTTAGAAGCAGAAATCGTGCCACATGATCAGGCCTGCACAAGCCGGCCGACACACAAGGAGAGCCGGAGAGGATGCCAGGAAACGGTGCGCAGCCGGATTTCGGCGCACCGCCGTGGTGCGCTGCGGGCAAGCGGGCGAAGATCGACGATGGCGAAGGCTGCGGCGCGATGGTTCTTCGATTTATCTTGTACAACATGGGGAGCCACCATGAAGACTCCTGCGGCCATTGCTCTGGCCCTGTCGCTCGCCGCCGCGTCAGCCTGAAGACGCGTAACGCGACAACCGGCACCCCCGACGCCTGGGAGGCGAGGCAGTTGGCCGAAGTCAATATCCAGGTCGCCAACGGCGCCAAAGCACAGCAGCTCGAAGTTGGCGAGATCGTCGTCAACGGTGACGGCCAGCGCCGCTTTCGCTACATGAAAGCCTTGCCTGTCGTCGCGGTGTGCCAGACCTGCCATGGCCCGGCGGATTCCTTGTCCGAGGAACTCAGGGCCGCGCTGGCCAGGGACTACCCTGACGACCGAGCCACCGCCTATCTCGGCGGCGAAGTCCGCGGCGCCCTGTCCGTCACGCGACCACTGGAACTCAGACCGGCGACGAGGAAGGAACGTCGCGCCGTGCCGGACCCGTATAGAGCTGCCGCGGCCGGGCAATCTTGTATTCGGGGTCGGCGCGCATTTCTTCCCACTGCGCCATCCAGCCCGCGGTGCGCGCCACCGCGACGATGCAGCCAAACATCGACGCCGGAATACCGAGCGCCTTCTGCAGAATACCCGAGTAGAAATCGACATTCGGGTACAGCTTGTTCTCGACGAAGTACGGGTCTTCGAGCGCAATCCTGTCGAGCTCTATGGCCAGCTTGAACAGCGGATCGTTTTCCAGCCCCAGTTCGGTCAACACCTCGGTGCACAACCTGCGCATCAGCTTGGCTCGCGGGTCGAAGTTCCGATAGACGTAGAGCCCAAAGCCGGTGACCCTGGAAGCGTCGCTCTCGACCCGGGAGCGGCTGATCATCTCCGCGACTTTCTTCACGTCACCGACCTCCTCAAGCATCGCCAGGCAGGCCTCGCTTGCGCCACCGTGCTCCCGGCCCGACAGGCAGGCAATCGCCGCCGAAATACAGACGAAGGGGTTCGCCCCCGACGAGCCCGCCATGCGCACCGTCGAGGTAGACGCATCCTGGGCATGATCGGCATGCAGGATCAGAAGGCGGTCGAATGCCCGTACCAGAACAGGATTCAGCACGAACTTCTCGGCGGGATTCGCGAACATCATGTACACGAAGTTGGCCGTGTAATCGAGGTCGGCGCGCGGGGGTACCGGCGGGTGCCCCATGGTGTACTTGTAGGCCATGGCGGCCAGGGTCGGCATCTTGGCGATGATCCGATGGATCGTGAGGCTGCGCTGCTCGACGTCCGAAAAATCGGCGGCTTCACGATGAAACGCCGACAGGGCCCCGACCACCCCGACCATTACCGGCATGGTGTGCGCATCGCGGCGGAAGCCATGATAGAAGTTCACCATCTGGTTATGCACCGGCGTGTGCTTTTTGATGGTCTCCGCGAAGCTGAGCTTCTGTTGCGCATTTGGCAACTCGCCATTCTTCAGCAGGTGCGCGACATCGAGAAAGTCGCAGTGCTCGGTGAGCTGCTCGATTGGATAACCGCGATAGAGGAGCTCACCCTTCGCCCCGTCGACGAAGGTAATGCTCGATTTGCAGCTGGCGGTGGACTCAAAGCCCGAGTCGTACCCGAAGCGATTCGTGTTGCCGGCCAGCGCGCGAATATCTATGCAGGCGCTACCACGGGTGGGCTCCAGGATCGGAAAATGCACCGGGGATTCCCCGGTAATGGTCAACGTCGCCTTGCGTTCGGTGCTCATCGCTCAATTCCCCTTCAGGTACTCGACATCACGACATACAGGCAGCCGGCACAAGGCCGGCCAGGACATCCCGCCCGCCTTCGCCAGCACCCAAGACTGCGGCGCTCTTACCCTTCGCCCGACTGGCGCATTCCTCACGCCGCCACCTTGCCGCCCGCCAGGCTGACGGCATTTCCGGAGGACTGCGCGCCCATGCCCAGGAGGCATGCACGCACCCAATCGGGTGCCGCTGGCCTCCCCAGGCTTGTGCGCAGCCAACCGCAATGCATGCCGGCGCCCCGGCCCGAGGACGACCTTGGCCGACAAGTGTACCGCAGTTCCGACCCGAAAACCCTACGCCAGCAGCCGCCCAGCACGACAAAGACGACAGCCACCAGCGGTGCAACGAGTTGCATCCCAGGCACCGCGCACGAATTTTGCTTCTGTTACGTACCCCCCCGGGTTGTGCCAGGCCGACAGCAGCAAAGGCCCGGTGCGCTTGCAGCGCTTTTCCTGATCGCAAAGAGACGACATGACGACACCGATGATCCTTCCCTGGCTGGCGCGCAGGGCTGGCGTGGAAGACCCGCGCGCCGTGGCGCTCTGGCGAACAGCATGTAGCCGGGCAGCGTTGATCACCGGCGAGACCGACGGCTCGCGCTACTGGGGCGCAAGCATGCGGCAGCTGCGCATCCTGCTGGAACGCGAACGCTGGCGCAGCGAACCACCGCAGCTCTGGCCCTGGATACTGGCGCAGGAGGCCCTCGAACGCTCGGCCGCCCTGGCGAACCTGCACTGGAAATCGCTCGATGCGGCCGTCCGCTGGTGGCGCGCCGGCTTGCCGACCCTGACGGGCGACAAGCCATGAACGCCGCTGGCGAAGCAGGGAGCAATCTGATCAGCACCTTCAGGGATCGCCTGCAGAATGGTCAGAAGGCGATCTGCGAGCAGTTTCTCGCGACCGGAGACGCACTCCGCCTGCTGCATCAGCGTTGCCGACTGATCGACGACCTTCTCTGCGCGCTGTGGAACGAGCTGGACCTTCCGGACTCTCTCGCGCTGCTTGCCGTCGGCGGTTACGGACGAGGCGAACTGTACCCGGCCTCCGACGTCGATCTGCTGATCCTGCTGCCGGCACAGCCGGACGACCTGGTGACCGCTCGGCTCGAACGCCTGGTGTGCCTGCTCTGGGATATCGGACTGGAAACCGGCCATAGTGTGCGCACCATCGACGAGTGCCTGGAGCAGGCCGCTGGAAACATCACCGTGCAGACGGCGATGATCGAAGCCCGCCTGCTGGCTGGCAGTGCGCCGCTTTTCACGAGCTTCTCGGCGCGCGCCAGGGCCAGCCTGGACGCGAAGAGCTTCTTCCAGACCAAGCGCATCGAGCAGGAGGACCGGCACCAGCGTTTCGGCGAGACGCCCTACAGCCTGGAGGCAAACTGCAAGGAAGGACCGGGGGGGCTACGCGACCTGCAACTGATTCTGTGGACGACCCAGGCCGCAGGCTACGGCAAGTGCTGGAAAGAGCTCGAACAAAGAGGCTTCATCACTGCCGACGAGGAACAGCTCCTGGACGACAGCGAGGCTTTCCTGCGCGACTTGCGCACGCGCCTGCACCTGCTCGCCGGCCGGCGCGAAGATCGGCTGCTCTTCGAGTACCAGAACGCGCTGGCGGAACAGCTCGGTTTTGCCGCCAGCACCAGTCGACGTGCCAGCGAGCTGCTGATGCAGCAATACTATCGGCGGGCGAAGACGGTCCTGCAGATCAATGCCATTCTCCTGCAGAACATCGGCGCCGCTCTGGTGCCGCCGCCGGACGAGCCACCACAGCCGATCAACGAGCGCTTCCAGAATGCCCACGAGCTTCTCGACGTGGTTCATGAAGACGTCTTCGACAAGGAACCGGCGGCGATCATCGAGGCTTTCCTGCTACTCCAGCAGCATGCCGGCCTGCATGGCATGACCGCCCGTGCGCAGCGCGCGCTGTGGCGTGCCCGCACCCTGATCGACGACGACTTCCGCAGCAAGGCCACCAACCGCAGGCACTTCCTGGAGCTGTTCACCTACGGCAATCGCCTGACCCAGACCCTCCGGCGCATGAACCAGCTGGGCGTCCTGGGTCGTTATCTGCCAAGTTTCGGACGCGTCGTCGGACAGATGCAGCACGACCTGTTTCACGTGTACACCGTTGATCAGCATATCCTGCAGGTTCTGCGCCGGCTGCGCCGTTTCACGATGGACGAGTTCGCCCATGAATACCCGCTCTGCAGCCGCCTGATCAGTGACTTCGGCAATCCCTGGGTACTCTACATTGCGGCGCTCTTTCACGACATCGCCAAGGGACGTGGCGGCGACCACTCGGAACTCGGCGCAATCGACGCTGCCCGGTTCTGCGCCGAGCACGGCGTGGCAGACCAAGAGAGCCAACTCGTCGTGTGGCTGGTTCGCCAGCACCTGCTGATGTCCAGAAGCGCGCAAAAGCTGGACATCTCTGACCCCGGCGTGATCGCCGGATTTGCCGACATCGTCGGCGACGAGCGGCATCTGGTGGCGCTCTACCTGTTGACCGTCGCCGACATCCGCGGCACCAGTCCGAAGGTCTGGAATGCCTGGAAGGGCCAACTGCTCGAACAGCTGTTCACGGCCACCCGGCGACACCTGCAGTCGAGCGAGGCGCCGCCGATGCCCGAGGGCGTCATCGCGCAGCGGCAACAGGAAGCAAGGCGCGTGATGCGCTTTCTCGCACTCCCCGAAACGATTCACGAGCACCTGTGGGAGCAGGTGGATACGGTCTATTTCCTGCGCCATTCAGCCGAGGAGATCGCCTGGCACGCGCGCGCGCTGCACGACCGCCGCAGGGTCGACAAGCCCCTGATCAAGGCACGCCTCAGCCCTCTCGGCGCGGGCCTCGAAGTGATGGTCTATACGCACGACGAGGCCGATCTGTTCGCCCGCGTGGTCGGCTTCTTCAGCCGTGCCGGCTACAGCATCGTAGACGCCAAGATCCACACCACCGGCGATGGCTATGCACTCGACACCTTCGTCCTGCTCGACGTCAGCGATCGCCGCAGCGAACGCGAGATGATCAGCTACATCGAACACGAGCTGATCGAACGTCTGTCCCGGCACGCACCCATCGACGTACCCGCCAGCGGACGCCTTTCACGTCAGGGGAGACACTTCCCCCTGCAGCCACTGGTCAGCATCCAGCCCCTGGTAAGCCTCGAAGCCGACGAAACGGGCAAGATGTTCGTGCTCACCGTCGTCGCCGCCGATCGTCCCGGCCTGCTGTTCATCATCGCCACGCAGCTGGCGGCGCACCGCGCCAATCTGCACACCGCCAAGATCGCCACACTCGGCGAACGCGTCGAGGATACCTTCCTGATCAGCGGCAGCGATCTCGAAGAAAGTGCCGGTCGCGTGCAACTGGAGACCGATTTGCTGAAACAGCTGCAGCTCTGACGATGTCATCGCTTGCTGCCGCTACCGTTCCTGCTCCCTTGCCTGCGCCCGCTGCAGCGATCAGCTGCGCGGCGGACAGGTATAGCATGGCGCATTTCTTGTTAGAACCATCCTTGCCTTTCCCCCGGAGCCGCCCGTGTCCATTCATGTTGCCCTGAACCATGTCACGCACTATCGCTACGATCGCCCGATCAGCCTTGCGCCACAGGTCGTTCGCCTGCGGCCGGCAGCGCATTCGCGCACACCAATTCTCAGCTACTCGCTCAAAGTCACGCCGGCGCAGCACTTCATCAACTGGCAGCAGGACCCGCAGGCGAACTACCTGGCGCGCCTGGTGTTCCCCGAGAAGACGCGCGAATTTCGCATTGAAGTCGATCTGGTCGCCGAAATGTCGGTGATCAATCCCTTCGACTTCTTTCCCGAGCCCTACGCAGCGACGTTTCCATTCAGGTACGAAGCCTGGCAGCGTGAAGAACTCGAGCCCTACCTGACCCCCCTGCCGCTTACCCCGCTGCTGAAGGGATTCCTGGCAACGATCCCCGCCGAGCCGCGCGCGAGTGTCGACTTTCTGGTCGATCTCAACCAGCAGGTTCAGGGAAAAGTCGGTTACGTCATACGCCTCGAACCGGGCGTGCAGACGCCCGAGGAAACACTCGAGCTGGCACGCGGCTCCTGTCGCGACTCGGCCTGGTTGCTGGTACAGGTGCTGCGCAATCTCGGCCTCGCGGCGCGCTTCGTATCCGGTTATCTGATCCAGCTGGTACCCGACGTCAAGTCGCTCGATGGACCTTCCGGGACCGATCACGACTTCACCGATCTGCACGCCTGGTGTGAAGTGTATTTGCCCGGAGCCGGCTGGATTGGTCTCGATCCGACCTCGGGGCTCTTCGCCGGCGAAGGACACATCCCGCTGGCCTGTTCGCCGCAGCCATCGTCGGCGTCGCCGATCACCGGCCTGACCGAGAAATGCGAATGCCAGTTCGAGCATCACATGCGCATCGAGCGTGTCTGGGAAGCGCCAAGAGTAACGCGCCCTTACAGCGACGAGCAGTGGCAGGCGATCGAAGCCCTCGGTCATCAGATCGACGCCGACCTCGTCGGCGACGACGTTCGTCTGACGATGGGTGGCGAGCCGACCTTCGTCTCGATCGACGACCACGACGGTGCCGAATGGAACACCGAGGCGCTAGGCCCGACCAAACGCGCGCGCGCCACGGAGGTCTTTCGCCGCCTGCGCGACAAGTACGCGCCGCAGGGGCTGCAGCACTTCGGCCAGGGGAAATGGTATCCGGGAGAACAGCTGCCGCGCTGGTCGCTGAATTGCTTCTGGCGACGCGACGGGCAGCCGCTGTGGAACAACCCGGCACTGTACGCCGACGAGAGCCGGGACTATGGCGCCGACGATCAGCTTGCCGGTCGCTTCCTGCGCCAGCTCGCCGAGCGCCTGTCAATCGACCCGAAGTACGTCTTCGCCGCCTACGAGGATGTGTACTACCACCTGTGGCGAGAAGACCGCCTGCCGGTCAACGTCGACCCCTTCGATTCGCGCCTCGATGACGCACTGGAACGTGAGCGCCTGGCCAAGGTCTTCCGCCAGGGCCTGGACCAGGTGGTCGGTCACGTGTTGCCGCTGAAGGCTGCTCCGCGAGGCGGCTGGCAGAGCGGGCCGTGGTATCTGCGCGGCGGCCGCTGTTATCTGGTCCCCGGTGATTCGCCGGTGGGCTATCGCCTGCCGCTCGACTCGCAGCCCTGGGTGGCCAAGGCGGACTACCCCTACGTACACGCTCCCGACCCGACGCAGACCTTCCCGGCGCTGCGCGCGCACAGCGAAATCCGCGCCCAGTTCGCCGTCAGCCGCAGCCTGGGCCTGCCCGCCGTCAACGCGGCGCTGAGCGGCGAACACTTCGCCGAACGAGCCCTGGAACGTGTCGACGATGCACTTGCCAGCGCGGCGGGGGCCGGCAGTCCGCCACGCGACGGCGAATCGGCAAGCCTGGTCACCCGCACCTCGCTTTCCGCACAGGCCCGCAACGGCGTGCTCTATATCTTCATGCCGCCGACCGAGACGCTGGATGCCTACCTCGAGCTCGTTGCCGCGGTCGAAGCCACTGCCGAAGCCCTCGCCTCGCCGCTCATCGTCGAAGGCTACGAACCACCGTCCGACCCCCGGCTGACCAACTTCCGGGTGACTCCCGACCCGGGAGTGATCGAGGTCAACATTCAGCCGTCGGCAAGCTGGGATGAACTCGTCGCACGCACCACTCACCTCTACGAAGCAGCACACCTGTCGCGCCTATGTACCGAGAAGTTCATGCTCGACGGTCGTCACACCGGCACCGGCGGTGGCAACCACTTCGTCTTCGGCGGCGCGACGACGCTCGACTCTCCGTTCCTGCGGCGACCTGATCTGCTGCGCAGTCTGATCAGCTACTGGCACAATCATCCGTCGCTGTCCTACCTCTTCTCGGGTCTGTTCATCGGCCCGACCAGCCAGTCTCCGCGGGTCGACGAAGCACGCAACGATTCGGTGTACGAACTGGAAATCGCCTTCAGTCAACTGCCCAAGGCGACCGCCGACGCTGCCGAGTGCGTCGCGCCCTGGGTCATCGACCGGGCGCTGCGCAATCTGCTGATCGACTCGACCGGCAATACCCACCGCGCCGAGTTCTGCATCGACAAGCTGTACTCGCCCGACGGCGCCACCGGCCGTCTCGGGCTGCTCGAGATGCGGGCCTTCGAAATGCCGCCGCACGCGCGCATGTCGCTCGCGCAGCAACTGCTGCTGCGCGCACTGATCGCACGCTTCTGGCGCACGCCCTACGCACCCCGGCGACTGGTCCGCTGGGGTACCGAGCTGCATGATCGCTTCATGCTGCCACACTTCGTGAAGCAGGACTTCGACGACGTGGTCAGCGAGCTGCGTGACGCGGGTTACGCACTCGACAGCGCGTGGTTCGCACCGCATTTCGAGTTTCGTTTCCCGGTGCATGGGCGTATTTCGGCGCTGGGCATGCAACTGGAGCTGCGCCATGCGCTCGAACCCTGGCATGTGATGGGCGAACAGGGCGCTCCCGGCGGCACCGCCCGCTACGTAGACTCCTCGCTCGAGCGTCTGCAGATCAAGGTGAGCGGCATGGCCAGTGACCGCTATGTGGTCTGCTGCAACGGTCGCGCCGTGCCCCTGCGCTCGACCGGCAAGGTCGGCGAATTCGTCGCCGGCGTCCGTTACCGCGCCTGGAACCCGCCCTCGGCGCTGCATCCGACGATCGGCGTGCACGCGCCGCTGGTCTTCGACCTGGTCGACACCTGGATGAAGCGCTCGCTCGCCGGCTGCCAGTATCATGTCGAGCACCCCGGCGGCCGCAACCCCGACCGCTACCCGGTCAACGCCAACGAAGCCGAAGGCCGCCGCCTGGCACGATTCACCCCTTTCGGCCACTCGCCCGGAGCGATCGATGCACAGGCGCTGCCGGACAATGCTGGCTTCCCGTTTACGCTAGACTTGCGGCGTTCCTGAAACCAGTCGGCCCGGGTAACTCCCGGGCCTGTTTGCGTGATGCCACGACCCCTGCTGTCAACCTACCTGCAGAAGCCCGATCGCTTCGACGAGATGCTTGCCGAAGACGGCGGCATCCGCGGCGCCTGGCAACCTTTCCTGGCGCACCTCGACGCGGCGACGCCGGAACAGATGCGCCACCGGCTGGACTACGTCCGTCGGCGCATCCTCGAGAACGGCGTCACCTACAACGTCTATGCAGATCCCGAAGGCGCCGACCGACCGTGGGAACTCGATCCGCTGCCGCTGATTCTCTGCCCCGACGAATGGCAGGAACTGGCCAGCGCCGTAAAGCAGCGCGCCCGCCTGCTCAACGCGGTACTGCGCGACCTCTACGGCGAACAGACCTTGCTCAGGGACGGAACCCTGCCGCCGGCACTGATCTACGGGCACAACAACTTCCTCTGGCCGTGCCAAAAAGTCAAACCGCTCGGCGACACCTACCTGCACCTCTACGCAGCCGATCTGGCACGCTCGCCGGACGGCCGCTGGTGGGTCATCGCCGACCGCACGCAGGCCCCCTCCGGCGCAGGCTATGCGCTCGAAAACCGGACCATCGTCGGCCGTCTGTTTCCCGAACTGTTTCGCGACCTGCGCGTGCAGCACCTCGCTTCGTTCTTCCGCGATCTTCAGCAGGCCCTGGCGCACTGGGCGCCGCACGGCGCCGAGGCACCACTGATCGTCCTGCTGACGCCGGGCCCCTACAACGAAACCTACTTCGAACACGCCTACCTCGCGCGCTACCTTGGTTTTCCGCTGGTCGAAGGGCAGGACCTGACGGTGCGAGGCGAATCCGTCTACCTGAAGACGCTCAACGGCCTGCGCCGCGTGCACGCGATCATGCGCCGACTCGATGACGACTACTGCGACCCGCTCGAACTGCGTGGCGACTCGGCACTGGGCGTTCCTGGTCTGTTGCAGGCGGTACGCGCGGGCAATGTGCTGGTGGCGAACGCCCTCGGCAGTGGCCTGCTCGAATCGGCGGCGCTGCCCGGATTCCTGCCCGGTGCGTGTGAAAAGCTGCTGGGTGAGCCGCTGGCAATGCCTTCGGTGGCCACCTGGTGGTGCGGCGAACAGGCGGCGCTCGACTATACGATCGCCAACCTCGAGCATCTGGTGATCAAGGGCTCCTATCCCTCGCAGACTTTCGATCCCCTCTTCGGCAACGAGCTGACCGACAGCGGTCGCGAGGACATGATCGCCCGTCTGCGAGCGCGGCCACAGGCCTACGTTGCGCAGGAACTGGTCAATTACTCGCAGGCACCGACGTGGAGTCCGGACCACAAGCGGCGCCTGCTGCCGCGCGGCGTTGGCCTGCGCGTCTATGTCGCCGCCACACCGGGCGGTCATGTGGTGATGCCGGGCGGACTAACACGCGTTTCGGTAGCCTCGAACGCACGCATCATTTCCATGCAGCGCGGCGGCTCGAGCAAGGACACCTGGGTGCTCACCGACGCCGCAGTGAACACCTTCAGCCTGCTCAGGCACTCGGTCGGCAAGGCCGACCTGGTGCGCGGAGGCCTCAACCTGTCGTCGCGAGTCGTCGAGAATCTCTACTGGTTCGGCCGTTACTCGGAGCGCTGCGACAAGACCGCACGCCTGCTGCGCGTCGCGCTTGCGCGGCTGGTGGACGCCGGCGACGACGTCCTCCCGGCGCTGACGTCAGCCCTCGACCTGTGTCTGGCGCTGAAGCTCCTGCCAGTCGCCGACCCCGATCCGGAAAACAACGAGGCCAGCGTGCCAGGCTCGCAGGCACGGCGTGAGGTACTGATGCTGGCGGCGATCTGCGGCACCGAATGGGGCGACGGCCTCGCTGGCGACATCCGGCGCCTGCTCTGGGTTGCAGCCCAGGTGCGCGAACGCTTCTCACTGGATAACTGGCATGCACTCAATCGCCTGCAGCACCAGTTGCAGGCCTACAGCCGGCTGCGCAGCAGCGAAACACTACCGGAGGAGCTTGGCGACGCACTCGCTTTTCTCGACCAGGTTTTGCTCGCCTCGTCCTCCCTGGCCGGTTTCGCGATGGACAACATGACCCGCGACGACGGCTGGCGTCTGCTCATCATCGGCAGGCGCATCGAGCGACTCATTTTCCTCGCCAAAGCCACCGCGCAGTTCCTGCGCCTTGAATCGACGCGCGCCCCCGGCGGTCTGGAGTGGCTGCTCGAGCTCACCGACAGCATCATCACCTACCGTTCGCGCTACATGACGCAACCGGAGCTGCTGCCAACGCTCGACCTGATCGTCTTCGACGACGGCAACCCGCACTCGGTCGCCTTCCAGCTGCAGATCCTGCTCCGTTACCTCGACCAGCTGGCCCGCCTGCTCGGCGGCCCGCGCGACCAGACCCTGCTGCCAGCGCTCGAACGGCTGCAGGCCTTCGACCTCGCCCTTTTCGAGGGACAGAGTTTCGGCGAGTGCCGAGCTTGCAGCCCCTGCCTGCAACTGGCGACGATTCTCGACGAGACCGCAGCAGCCGCAGCCGCGCTCTCGGACCGCCTGGCAATGCGCTATTTCAGTCACGTCGGCGACGTCAGTAGCTACACGCTCACCTCCTGACCAGCGTGAACCTCGCCAGCCGCTATCACGTCGTTCACGAGACGATCTACCGCTACGAGAGCCCGGTTTCGCTGTCGCGCCAGCTGCTGCATCTGACCCCGCGCGATTGTCCGTGGCAGCGTTGCCTGAGTCATCAGATCACGGTCGCTCCCGCGGCCAGCGCAAGCCGCGACAGGCACGACAGTTTCGGCAACCCGATCAGGGAACTGGCTATCGAATTCCCGCACGACAGCCTTGCCGTTCGCGCCGAGAGCACCATCGAAGTGCTGCCGCATCTGCCCGTGGACGCACTGCTCGCCAGCGCGCCGGAACCCACGCAAGGTCCCGCGGGCACCTTCCCCCGCTACCTGGCCAGCTCGCCCGCGTGGGAAAGCGTTCGCGAAGCACTCGACTATGGCGCGCGTCCCGTCCTGGTCGACGCCAGCCGCTTCCAGTTCGAATCCCCACATGTACGCGTGAAACACGAGTTCGCCAGCTACGCCAGCAAGAGCTTCCCGCCGCGGCGACCATTACTCGAGGCAGTTCAGGCACTGATGAGCTGCATCTACGACGAGCTGGAGTTCGACCCGGAAGCCACCACGGTCGCCACACCCGTGCTGCAGGTGCTGGCCGACAAACGCGGCGTCTGCCAGGATTTCGCGCACCTGATGCTTTCGTGCCTGCGGTCGCAGGGTCTCGCCGCGCGCTACGTCAGCGGTTATCTGCTCACCCACCCGCCAGCCGGTCAGCCCCGGATGGTCGGCGCCGACGCATCGCACGCCTGGGTTTCCGTCTATTGCCCGGAACTCGAAGGCGGGCGCTGGGTCGACTTCGACCCGACCAACAACCTGCTGCCCGATACCCAGCACATCACGCTTGCCTGGGGACGCGACTTTGCCGACGTCTCGCCGCTGCGAGGCGTGATTCTTGGCGGCGACGCCCACGAGCTCGACGTGGCGGTCACGGTGACCCCGCTAACCGAAGGCGGCGATGGCGACGTGCAACCCGCCGCAGACAGCAAGGGAGCGTCTGCAGTGCGAACTCCGTCCGGCCCCAGGAGTTAGCGCAGCGGGCCAGGCAACCTGGACGGCGAGAACGGTGGTGTGACCCTTACCAGGTGATCTGCACTTCCTGAATGACCTGTGGCGTCGCACGCTGGACGGTGAACTTGATGGCCGCCAACTCTATGACCGTTCCCACCTTCGGGATTTCGCGTGCATGTTCGAGGAGCAGACCAGACAAGGTATCGTAATCGCCCTCGGGCAGCTTCAGCCCCAGCTTCTCGTTGAGCATCGAGGGGTCGGCCCGAGCGCTGACCAGGTAGTCGTGATGGCCAAGCTTCTTCACCCATTCGGCCGGCTTTTCCTGTCGGTCATACTCGTCCTGCATGTCTTCGACGACCTCCTCGATGATGTCTTCAAGCGTGATGATCCCCTCGGCACCGCCGAACTCGTCCATCACCACGGCCATCGCGTCGCCGTCCTTGCGCAGTTCGACGAGCATCGAATCGGCACTCTTGCTGCCGGGCACATAGTGCGTCGGACTGATATACGGCTCGATTGACGACGACTCGTCCACACCCAGCAAATCCATGGTGTTGAGTACCCCGACGACGCGGTCGATGCGCCCGTCGAAGACCGGCAGACGGACGTGCGAGCTAGCCACGGCCAGGCGTATCGCCTCACCGACCGTGCAGGTCTTCTCAACGGCGTCCACGTCGATCAGCGGAACCATCACCTTCGAAACGGTGGTTTCCGAGAAGTTGAACATCCGCCGGATCATGTTCTTTTCGATCGACTGGATGTCGCCACCTTCCTGCGGCGGCATCTGCACCATGCTCTGGATCTGCTCGCGCAAGGTGAAGGGGTTATGCTCCTCCGCCCCGCCGGCGAGTCGGGAAATGAACTTCGACAGCGTTACGAAGACGATCAGGATCGGCGAAAAGAGAATCGAGAAGAAGCGCAGCACGTAGATCAGGTACGGCGTCAGCACGTCGGCGCGCTGCTGGAACACGCTCTTCGGGACTATCTCGCCGAATACCCAGATCAAGGGCGCGACGACGAGCACCGCCATCCAGCTGCCCGCCTCGCCGAACAGCGAGATCATCATCGCGGTGGTAATCGTCGAGTTGGCAACCACAGCGATGTTGGTACCAACCAGGGTGGTCGACAGCAGCCACTCGGGGCGTTTCTCAAGCATATCCAGTGCCAGGCGCGCCCCGCGGGAACCCTTGGCGGCATCGTGGCGCAGCTTCATCCGATCCGCGCTGACGATCCCCAGCTCGGACCCAGAGAAGAAGGCCTCGGCGATCAGACAGACGAACATGAACAGTACGGTGAGCCAGATATCAGGCATCTAGGTGCCCTCCGGGTTTTTCGGCTGCGCCGACTCGGCTGGCCCGCCGTCCGCCCCGGCGCGCACTGCAGGATGGACGGCCCCGTCGTCCACGGCCGTCGGTTCATCGGCCTCGACCGCCGCGGCCGCCTCTGCCGGTGGCTCGACCAGCACACGGCTGATACGGTTGTGCTCGACGCCCTCGACCGTCAACTTCAGGCCACAGAGAACAATCGCCGCCCCGGTCGCCGGGAGTTCACCGAATGCGTCGAGCAAGGCACCGGCAATGGTCTCGGCATCTTCGCACGCGATGCTCACGCCGAAGGCGTCGTTGAACTCGTCCAGCGACATGCCCGCATCGATCAGGCGGCGGCCATCGTCGAAGCTGCTTACCAGGTGCCGGTCGACCACTTCGCTATCCGACGGGCTGGCAATCTCGCCGAAAACGCACTCCAGCAGATCTTCCATGGTGACCAGGCCGGTAACACCACCGTACTCGTCGACGATCATCGCAAAGGAAAGTTTTCGCTGCCGGAAAGTGTGGAACAACTCGACAGCTGGTTTGGACTCGGGAAAGAAATTGGGCTGTCGCAACAGCTTGCGAAAGGCATGCGGGTCGCGCTCGAGCCTGCCGAGGTCGACGCCGAGAAGATCACGCGTATATAGGATGCCCAGGATGCTGTCGCGGTGCTCGCGGAACACCGGGTAGCGTGACTGTCGGGTGTTCTTGATCTCGGCAATCAGCTCCGGCACCGAGAGGTCCACCGACAGGAACTCGATGTCGGAACGCGGCCGCATGATGTCGCGCAGCGACTTGTTGCCGAAGTCGAAAATCTTTTCGATGTAACGCGCTTCCTGGCTGTCCAGCGCGCCCTCGCCAACGGCGTCGGTTACCAGGGTGCGGATCATGTCCTCGGTGACCAGATTCCCTTGCGAGCGCTGCTTGCCGACGATCAGCGTGATGAAGAACTCGGCCACATGGCGGATTACCTCGCGCAGCGGCGTGATCAGACGCGCGAACAGACTGATCGGGCGCGCCTGGAAACTGGCAAAAGCCACGTTGTTGCGGATCGCCAGCACCTTCGGCGTGATCTCGCCGAACAGGAGCAGGATCGGCACCATCACCAGCAGATTGATCATCTCGTTTTCCGCGCCGAACAGATGAATGATCATCGCGGCCGAGATTACCGAAGCGGACACATTGACGAACTCGTTGCCGATCAGGATGGTCACGATCAGGCGACGCGGCTCGCTGCGCAGACGTTCGATCAGCTCAAGGCGAGGGTTCCTGGCACTGCGCATCTGATCGAGGTGAAACGAACTCAGTGAAAACAGCGCCGTTTCGGTGCTCGAGAAGAAACCGGACAAGACCATCAGCACGACAAAAACGGCCAGTTCGATCCAGAGTGCTGGATCCATTGATCACCCCCACAGACAAATTGAACGCCGCTTGCGAAACGCGCTGAACGCGCAGAATGCAGGAGCGCACAAGAGCGGCGCAGCGAAGTCTCTGACGGCCCCACCGTCCTTCCGGCGGCAGTCACTGCGCCTGAGAATGTCTCATGAACATGCGCACCGGCCCATGCCGACGCACGGCCGCCGATTATCAGCGAGCTTGATGGCAAAGTCAAACAAGGCACCGCGCGCCCGACCTGCTGCGCGAAATTGCCACATATCATGCCATTGCCATTCCTGCTGGCGCAGCCGCAAGCGGCTGCTGCGGGCGTCAAGCTGTCGTCCACGGCCGCCAATATTGCGCCTGCCTCGCAAGTAGTGTATCAACCCCGGAAAGTCCTGGCTCCAGGCTGCCGAACATCGCCAGCCGGGTGCCGCCAACCATGGGAGCCGTCTCATCGTGCTTGAAGCGTTTCTGCTGCTGATCATGCTCACTTTCTCCGCCTTTTTTTCGGGCTCTGAAACCGCGCTCACGACCCTGTCCAGAGCGCGCACCGAGTCGCTGCTCGAGGAGCGACGGCTCGGCGCCAAAGCCCTGCATCGCATGAAGAGCAACCTCAACCGGACGCTGGTCATCATCCTCATCGGCAACAACCTGGTGAACACCGGCACCGCCACCTTGGCGACGGTGGTGGCAACCGAGCATTTCGGCCATCTCGGCCCGGGCCTGGCCGTCGGCGCCATAACCCTGCTGCTGCTGATATTCGGCGAGATCACGCCGAAGACCTACGCCACGCGCTACGCGATCGTCGTCGCGCTGTTTTCGGCCACGCCTCTGGAAATCCTGGGCAAACTGCTCTTCCCGCTGGTCTGGGCACTGGAAAGACTCATTCAGTGGATGCACAGCCTCACCAGCCCCCCAAAGGATCCGAGCGTCACCGAATCAGAGCTGATAGCGCTGGCCGAGCACGGCACGCAGGAAGGATCAATCGATGCCGGCGAGCATCTGATGATCCGGCGCATATTCGATTTCAGCACCCTGCGCGCCAGCGACATCATGGTGCACCGCCACCAGATCTTTTCCCTCGATGGCAACCGCTCAATTCGCGACGCGCTGGACGAAATCATCGCCAGTTCGCACTACCGTATCCCGCTGCACTCGGGCAACCCCGACGAAATCAACCACGTCATCACCCTGCAAACCGTTCTCGGCGAGGTCGCGCACGGCAATCTCGACAAGCCGCTCAGGGAGGCTGGCAGCGACCCGCTCTTCGTACCGCCGAATCAGCCGGTCGACAGCCTGCTGAAAATACTGAAGGCCGACAAGGAGCGGCTGATGGTGGTGGTCAACGAGTTCGGCGGCCTGCTCGGCATCTTCACGCTGGAGGACATTCTGGAGGAACTGGTCGGTGACATCTATGACGACGAGGAAGCCCCAAGAGCGGAACAGGCACTGCTCAATAAACCGCGCGGCAGCGAGCTGCTGGTCGATGGCACGACGGAACTGCGCGTCCTGGAAGCCTACTTTGGGCAGGAACTCGAAGGCAAGCCCTACGACTCGGTGAACCTGTGGATCATTGCCCATCTTGAGCGCATTCCCACAGCTGGCGAGCGCGTCGTTATCGACGGTCTTGAAGTGAAAATCGAACGTGCGTCGCGACGACGCATCCACGAGGTGCGCATCAACCGCCAGCGAGCCGTTCCGCCCGAAGCCCCCCCCGACCTCCCCGGCGGGGCGACACAACGACCGGACGAGATGGCTTGATCCGTTCCGCCGGATGTTCGGAAGACCATGCGCTGGCTGTGTATCGAGATGGCGTCAGCGCCGCCACCGCCGACTCGAGCTGTCACAGCGCCGCAAATCGCGCTTGGCGTTCACCTTCGACTATGTTTATAATGCGCGGCTAAGCTGCACTATGCCAATTCTGACCCTTGGATGAGTCTATGCCTGCCATTCGCGTAAAAGAAAATGAGCCGTTCGAAGTCGCCATCCGGCGCTTCAAGCGCACCGTCGAAAAAACCGGTCTACTGACCGAACTGAGGGCGCGTGAGTTCTACGAGAAGCCTACCGCCGAGCGCAAGCGCAAGCTGGCAGCGGCGGTCAAGCGCCATCACAAGCGGATGCGTAGCCAGACCCTTCCCCCGAAGCTTTTCTAGTCCCGTATAGCGACCACCGGCTGAACCGCCGCCTGTCTGAAGATGGGCGGCTTTTGGCGTTTCCGGAAGGGCATTGGTCGAATACCGCGAAACTGCCACCCGGAAGCCATGCAACGAGTAAGGAGGACGCCCCGCGATGACCCTTAAAGCGCGCATCAACGAAGACGTGAAGACCGCCATGCGAGCGCGTGAGGCGAAAACCCTCGGCACCCTGCGTCTGTTGCTGGCGGCAATCAAGCAGCGCGAGGTTGACGAGCGCATCGAGCTTGATGACTCGGCGATCATTTCGGTCATCGACAGGATGCTCAAGCAACGCCGCGATTCGATCAGCCAGTTTGCAGCGGCCGGTCGTGACGAGTTGGCCGACGCCGAGCGCTTCGAGTCGGAACTGCTGTCTTCCTACCTTCCTGCCGGCCTGTCGGCGGATGAAGTGAGCGCCGCCATTGCGCAGGCCATCGCCGATGCCAACGCCGCCGGGCCCGGCGACATGGGCCGGGTGATGAACAAGCTTCGTGGCGGACTGGCGGGGCGCGCCGACATGGGCGAGGTTTCACGGCTCGTCAAGATGCGCCTCGCCGGCGCCTGAACACCCGCCCACGGCGGTCAGCGGCCCGGCGAGAGGTACCCGGATGATCCCGGACTCGTTCATCCAGGACCTGCTGTATCGCGTCGACCTCGTCGACCTGATTGACGGCTATGTGCCGCTGAAGAAGAGCGGCGCCAACTTCGCGGCATGCTGCCCCTTTCACGGCGAGAAGTCGCCATCCTTCACCGTCAGTCCGAGCAAGCAGTTCTACCATTGCTTCGGCTGCGGCGCCCACGGCAACGCCATCGGCTTCATCATGGCCTACGACGGCACCGGCTTCATCGACGCGCTAAGGGAACTCGCAGCCCGTTGCGGATTACAGCTTCCCGACGATCACGGACGTGCGCCGCAACACGGTCCGCAACGCCAGGCGCTTGCCGAAAGCATGGCCCGGGCGGCGAAGTTCTACTACGAACAACTCAAACGCTCCTCAAACGCCGTTCGCTACCTGAAGGAGCGCGGCGTCAGCGGTGAGATTGCCCGCCGCTTCGGCATCGGCTACGCGCCCGCCGGAGGGCAAGGCCTGGCTTCCGCTTTCGCAAACTATGGCGACCCCGAGCTGCAGCTGGCGGGTCTGGTCATCAAGAACGACGAGGGTCGCCTCTACGACCGTTTTCGTGACCGGGTAATGTTTCCGATCGTCAGCCAGAAGGGCGAGGTGATCGCTTTTGGTGGCCGTGTCCTTGGCACAGGCGAACCCAAATACCTGAACTCGCCGGAAACCCCCCTGTTCGAGAAAGGCCGCGAGTTGTTCGGCTTGCCGCAGGCGCGCACGGCAATTCGTGACAATGATACGGTCATCGTCGTCGAGGGCTATATGGACGTCGTTGCACTCGCGCAGCACGGGATCGGCAACGCGGTGGCAACGCTGGGCACAGCGACCACGCCGATGCACGTGCAAAAACTTCTCCGCCAGGCTGACCGCGTGGTGTTCTGCTTTGACGGCGATGCCGCAGGCCGCAAAGCCGCGTGGCGCGCTCTCGAGAACAGCCTGGAAGTCCTCTCTGAACAGAAGAGCATCGGCTTTGCGCTCCTTCCCGAAGGCGATGACCCGGACAGCCTGGTGCGCCAGGGCGGTGGCGAGGCATTCCGGCGGATGATTGTCGAAGCGACGCCGCTCTCCGATTTCCTGCTGCGCGAGCTGAGCAGTCACTGCGACCTGACGAGCGCCGAAGGACGTGCCAGACTCGTCGCCGACGCCAGGCCATTGCTTGGCCGGATGCTGTCGCCGTTGTTGCGACTGCAACTGGTCAAGCGACTGGCTCAGAGCAGCGGCTTTTCGCAGGCAGAAGTCGAGCGTCTGTGTTCGCTGCGGGCGATCGCGCGGCCAGCACCGGCGCGCGTCCCACGCCAGGCACCTTCCCTGCTGCGGCCCTTGCTGCGCCTGCTGCTGCAGAAGCCGGTGCTGGCTTCCCGGCTGCCGCTCGACCTGCTTCCGGAACACTCAACGGAAGCTCGGGCGATTCGCACGCTGTGCGCAACGATTGCCGCTAGCGGCGAGCACGCGCTGGCCTACCCGGCCCTGCTCGAAAAGCTGCGCGGCAGCGACGACGAGGGCTTGCTGCACGATGCGGCGGCTGAACTAATGCACCAGCCCTTTGCCGAAGACGAAATCGACGCCGAGTTTGGTGGCGCCATCGCGCAGTTGCTTGAAAGTGAGCACAGACGCGCTTTCGCGAGGCTGCAGGACAAGATCCAGAAGGTCGGCGTTGGCGGGCTTTCGGACGAAGAAAAGCGGCAGTACCTGCAAGCGCTCAACGCGCGCGGCCGGGCAAGCCAGGCTAAGGTGTGATAGAATTTAGAGTTTTTCCAGCACAACGCTATCCGGGATATGGTCATGGCAAGGGAAAAGGCGGCAACCACGAAAGCGGCAAAGGCAAAGGCAGCGGCGGATCTGTTGGCACAGGTTGGTAACCAGCCGGCGCCAATAGACGATGAGACGCGCAAGACGCGGCTCAAGACGCTGATCAAGCTCGGCAAGGAGAGGGGCTTCCTGACCTACGCCGAGATCAATGACCATCTGCCGGATGACGTCGTCGATGCCGAGCAGATCGAAAGCATCATCAGCACGTTCAACGACATGGGAATCCAGGTCTACGACGAGGCGCCAGACGCTGAAACGCTGCTGATGTCGGATGCTGCGCCGGCCGCCGGTGCCGACGACGCGGATGTCGAGGAACAGGCAGAACAGGCACTGTCCACCGTCGACTCGGAATTTGGTCGCACGACCGACCCGGTCCGCATGTACATGCGTGAGATGGGTTCGGTCGAGTTGCTCACCCGTGAAGGCGAGATCGAGATCGCCAAGCGCATCGAGGACGGCCTCAAGCACATGATCCAGGCGATTTCGGCCTGTCCTACGACGATTGCCGAAATCCTCAGTTGCGCCGACAGGATCGCCCGCGAGGAAATGCGCATCGAGGAGTTGATCGATGGGCTGATCTATCCCGAGGGTGAGAGCGCTCCCGACGAAGCGCCGGAAGACGACAAGGAGGAGAGCGACGACGAGAACGACGACGATGACGAAGACGACAGCGAAGCAGCCGAGGGCGCCGCAGCCGCTGCCTCCTTGCTCAAACTCAGGACCGAAGGACTCGAACGCCTCGAACTGATCCGTGTGCACGACAGCAAGGCACAGGTATTGCTGGCCCGAAAAGGGTCGCAGGACAAAGCCTATCTCAAACTCCAGGAGCAGATATCGGACGAGATGATGGGCATCCGCTTCACCTCGAAGACCATCGAGCGCCTGTGCGATACGGTACGCGCCATGGTTGACGAAGTGCGCACCTGCGAGCGGCAGATCCAGAGAATTTGCGTGAACACGGTGCGCATGCCGCGCGCGCACTTCATCAAGGTCTTTCCGGGCAACGAACTCAATCTCGAGTGGGTGAACACGGAAATCGCCGCCGCGAGCAAGACCTACGCAGCGATCCTCACGCGCAATGCGCCAAACATAACCGAGGAACAGCGCAAGCTGCTTGCCCTGCAGGACCGCATCGGGATCCCGCTGAAGGAACTGAAGGACATCAACAAGCAGATGTCTACGGGAGAAGCCAAGGCCCGCCGTGCCAAACGGGAAATGACCGAGGCCAATCTGCGACTGGTGATCTCGATCGCCAAGAAATACACCAACCGCGGCCTGCAGTTCCTCGACCTGATCCAGGAAGGCAACATCGGCCTGATGAAGGCAGTCGACAAGTTTGAATACCGGCGCGGCTACAAGTTTTCGACCTACGCGACCTGGTGGATACGGCAGGCGATTACCCGCTCGATTGCCGACCAGGCGCGGACGATCCGCATCCCCGTGCACATGATCGAAACGATCAACAAGATGAACCGCATCTCCCGGCAGATTTTGCAGGAGACCGGTCTCGAGGCCGATCCCGCGACGCTGGCCAAGAAAATGGAGATGCCGGAAGAAAAGATCCGCAAGATCCTGAAGATCAGCAAGGAACCGATCTCGATGGAGACGCCGATCGGCGACGACGACGATTCGCATCTCGGCGATTTCATCGAGGATCAGGCAACGCTCGCACCGACCGAGGCGGCGCTTTATTCAAGCCTGCGTTTCATTACCAAGGACGTGCTCGACACGCTGACGCCACGCGAAGCCAAGGTGCTGCGCATGCGTTTCGGCATAGAAATGAATACCGATCACACGCTTGAGGAAGTCGGCAAGCAGTTCGACGTCACCCGCGAACGAATCCGCCAGATAGAGGCCAAGGCACTGCGCAAGCTACGGCACCCGTCGCGTTCCGACAAACTGCGCAGTTTCCTCGATAACGGCAACAGCTAGACTGGACGGCGTCGTCGCTGCCCCGTAGCTGACGCGAAGGCTTCCTGCGCGGAGCACGGGTCCGCCGGACGGCCGGTCGTGCCAAACGGCACGCCCGGCACGCCTCCCTCCCCTGCCTGTCGCGAATCGGATCCGGCAGCCTCAGGCAACCGGCTTGAGAACGATACTCGCCAGTGGCGGTACGGTGATCTCCAGCGAGTGCGAACGATTCATCCACGGCACGGATTGCGCGACAAGGGAATCCCTCCCGTTGCCGAGGTTGCTGCCACCGTAGAACTGTGAATCGGAATTGAAGATCTCGGCGTAGGTGCCCGCTTCAGGCACGCCTATGCGGTAGCTTGACCGCGGCACGGGCGTGAGGTTCACAACCACGATCACGAACTCGCTCCCCGCCCGGCGCACAAAGCTCAGTATCGACTGCGCGGAATCGTTGCAGTCGATCCACTCGAAGCCCGTCCACTCGAACTCGTGGCCATGCAGCGCCGCGGTGCTGCGGTAGAGGTGGTTGAGGTCGCTGACCATCCTTTGCATGCCGCTGTGGAGCGGATACTCCAGCACATACCAATCGAGCACACCAGCACTGTTCCATTCCAGTCCCTGGCCGAATTCCGTTCCCATGAACAGCAGCTTCTTGCCGGGATGGGTGAACATGTAGCTGTACAGCGTGCGCAGGTTGGCGAAGCGTTGCCATTCGTCGCCGGGCATCTTGTTCAACATCGAGCCTTTGCCATGCACCACTTCATCGTGCGAGAAAGGCAGCATGAAGTTCTCGGTGAACGAGTACAACATGCTGAACGTGAGCAGATTGTGGTGATACTGTCGATAGATCGGTTCCTGGGAGATGTAGCGCAGCGTGTCGTTCATCCAGCCCATGTTCCACTTGATGTCGAAACCGAGGCCACCCAGATAGACCGGCCGCGTCACCTGCGGCCACGAGGTTGATTCCTCGGCGATGATCAGCGCGCCCGGGCATTCGACATGCGCGACGGTGTTGAGCTCGCGCAGAAACTCGATTGCCTCCAGGTTCTCGCGACCGCCGTACATGTTCGGAATCCATTCCTCGCGCGAATAGTCGAGATACAGCATGGACGCCACGGCGTCGACCCGCAGGCCGTCCAGGTGCATTTCGCGCAACCAGTACAGCGCGCTGGCCACCAGGAAGTTTCTCACTTCGTTGCGCCCGAAGTTGAAGATCAGTGTCGACCAGTCGAGGTGCTCGCCCTTGCGCGGGTCCTCGTGCTCGTAGAGGGCGGTGCCATCGAAACGGGCCAGCGCGTACGCGTCCTTCGGGAAGTGCGCCGGCACCCAGTCGAGAATCACGCCGATACCGTTCGCATGCAGATGGTCGACGAAGAAGCGAAAATCGTCCGGAGTACCAAAACGGCTGGTCGGAGCGAAATAGCCAGTCGCCTGATAGCCCCACGACAGGTCGAACGGGTGCTCCGTGACAGGCAGCAGTTCGACGTGCGTGAAGCCCATGCGCGTCACGTAGTCGACCAGTCTGACGGCGAGTTCGCGGTAATTCAGGAATTCGCCCTCCGGTCCGCGCTGCCATGAGCCGAGGTGCACCTCGTAGACCGACATCGGCGCATGCTGCCAGTCCCACTGGGCGCGATTTGCCATCCACTCGCCGTCCTGCCAGACATGTTCCGTTTCACCGACCACGATCGACGCGGTCTTCGGCCGTGCCTCGAACTGCTGGCCATACGGATCGGACTTCAGCAGCACCTCGCCGCTGTTGCGATTCCTGATCTCGAAGCGGTAGAAGGCGCCTGGACCAAGATCCGGTATGAAGATCTCCCACACACCGCTGCCCGGACGCACGCGCATGGGGTGACGACGACCATCCCATCGGTTGAAGTCGCCTACCACGCTTACGCGCTCGGCGTTGGGCGCCCAGACGGCGAACAAGACACCTGCGACGCCCTCTACCTCGCGGCAGTTTGCGCCCAGGAATTTGTACGCGTGGCGGTGATTCCCGGCACTGATCAGGTGCAGGTCGAGATCGGGGATCTGCGGCGCGTAGGAATACGGATCATGCGCAATGTGTTGCCGATGCGCATCGTCGAGCCAGATCAGCCGATAGTGCTCCGGGAGGTCTTTCGCTGCGCCTCGCCACTTGAAGAAATCGCTCTCGCCGACCCGCTCCAACGGGCGATTTCCTTCCAGAATCGACACCTCCATCGCGTGCGGGATATAGACGCAGACCACTACGCCGCTTGCGTCGGGGTGTTTGCCCAGCACCTCGAACGGATCGTGATGCCTGGCCTCGATGATCCTCAGTTCACCGTCACTGAGGCTTGCTTGCGTCAAATTTTCTGCCATTTTCATGTTTGTTCTCGAGTTTGCGTTGAAGCCGCGGTTCGGATGCGGGCCGCGGCAGGAAAATTGTGGGAACGACCTTCCGTGCCTGCCGGACGTCGAGGACATGGGGAACCGGCGCATGCGCCCGGCCCCCTTCGTCCCACTCGGCTCGGCAACAAGTTTATTCCTTGCCCATTGTTCCCACAAGGAACGTATGGATAAGCCGCCTGCTCGGCGCGGGCAACATCGGGCATCAGGCAGCATTCAATGATTGACGGCCGCCGCCGTGGCCAGCGATACTTCCGGCCGCCGCGTTGAATTCTTCCATCCTTTTTTCGCCACCTTGATGATCATCCGCGCCCTGCTGTTATCCCTGCTGCTCACAAGCTGCGCCAACAATTATCTCGTCGGCTTTGGTGGCGACACAAACTACCTTAGCTTCGATCACCCGAATTCGGAAGAAGCCGTTGCCGACGTCCGTGCCGCAGCCAACAAACTGTGCCGGCAACGCAAGGAGCTGGCAATCGAAACGGAAAGCACCTGTTCGCTCACGAGGTGCGCGACCAACTATCAGTGCCAGGAGCGGTCGGACGCAGGCAATTAGACGCTTGCGTGCACAGGGAATGCGGGCGCAGCCTGTCAGCCGTCGGCTTTCGCGCATGACCTTGCCCACCCGTATAGGCTGATCGGGATGACGCCGCGCTTTCAAAGCGGACTTCCCTGAAGTCCTGCGACCTTTTCGACATATTCCCTTGGCAGCACCTGTGACGCGAAGTGCATCTCCGGCGAATACCAGCGCACGTCCAGCGCGGCTTGTGCGAAACAGCTGCGCAGTGCCCGGCGCGCTGCCGGACCCTCCGGATAAGGCGCGTTCTTTGCCGCCGACACGCAGGTGAACCACCCGCCCAGGTAGGTGCAGGTCGCCAGCAGCCGGGCGCGGGTACGCTGCGCTCCGAACACCGCAGCGACGTCTGCACGCGCCCGGACGAATTCGTCTGTCTGCAGCAGCAACGAACCGGCCTGGCGGACGAACACGCCGCCACCCTTCAGGGCGGCATGGCAATCAGCGACGAAATCGTGGCCAAACAGCGGTAGCGCGACGCCAACCGGATCCGTCGTGTCGACGACGATCAGGTCGAAAGTATCGCGGTGCCGGCGAACGAATTCGACGGCGTCGCCATCCACGGCCGTCAAGCGCGGATCGGCGTAAGCGCCGGCCGCCAGCTCGGGGAAGAAGGCCAGCGTCGCTTCGCGCACGCGGGGATCGATGTCGGCCACTGTCACCCGTACCAGACTGGCGTGCTTGAGACACTCGCGGGCAATACCGCCGTCACCGCCGCCCACCACCAGCACATTCAAGCCAGCGGTCGCCGGCGGCGGCGAAACGGCCAGGCGCAGAAACACGCCGGAATGCGCCAGCAGTTCATGGTAGATCGCCTCGTCCCGCTGCGCACACTGAACCACGCCATCGAGCACCAGCACCTTGCCCAGCAGCGGCGTGTCCAGAACCATGATTTCGTGAAAAGCGCTTTCCTCACGGTGCAGGACGGCGCTCACCCGAAAACCATAGGCGATGTCCGGGTAGAGGTCTTCCTGAAACCACAATCGCCCTTCGTTTTCGGTCAGCGCCATGTTCTATCGGAAGTCATCGCGCGCGGTCGGCGGAACGAGCATAGCGCCCTAGGTGATTTCATGTGCCGAGATGAGCTCGATCATGGCGACAAATTTTTCCCGGTTGCAGGAGGACAGCTCGCAATAGGTGCGCCTTTCTTCCGGGAAGCTGTGCAGGGCAAAATGGCTTTCCCCGAGCAGCCAGACCGCCGTGTAGCCGTGTGGCTGGAAGCGTGCATCGGAGAAGCCCACCACCGAGAAGCCCGCCTGCGACAGCATGGCGTCGAAGCGCTCGCGCAATTCACGCTGTCCTGTCTCGCCGATCCAGGAGCGGTGATTCCAGATGCGTGCCTTCATGTCGCCAGGTCTGCGACGGGGATGTAGAGGCCGGATGCCATTGCAGTGGGCGCACAAAGCCGAGCGGCACGGAGGTCTTGAGCAATGATCATGACCGTAGCGCAAGCGACCAGCCCGTGCAAGTGCTGATTGCGTCGCGGCAGCAGGTTCCCGGCATGCTCCGTGCCAACGGCTCGGCCAAGAGCGTTACCGGGCGCGGTCGCCAAGCCGACCGCCTGCACGCGACTTCGTCGTCAGCGGCTTGCGCTGGCAGTCCGGGCAGCCGCATGCAGTTCCCGGGCAAGCCCCCGCCTCCACACTCTTTCATCACGTGCCGGCACATGGCCCATGCGCGGTGATTTGGCGCATAATATCATCCGCTTGAAATAGCAAAACAAAAAGGAAGCCTGGTATCACTTTGGAAGCCTTGCCGATGGACGCTAAGCCCGGCAGAAAACCGTTCCGCATATTATCGCTCGACGGTGGTGGCACGTTTGCGCTGATTCAGGCGAAGGTGCTTGATGATCTCTTCCCCGGCGAGGATGGACATCAGGTTCTCAGCCATTTTGACCTGGTCTCTGCCTGCTCGGGCGGGGCCATCGTCGCGGCGGCATTGATCGAAGGTTATGCGCCACGCGAAATCTTCGATCTGTTCGATAACCCGGTCAATCGCCATGCGCTTTTTGGGCGCTTACCCTGGTACCGGAGTCTGCTGCAGTTGCTTACCGGCGTTTTCTCACCAACGAGTCAGGTTGGCCATCGTTTTTCTACCGACGGCAAGCTTGCTTTCCTGCAGCGCATACTGCCCCAGATGGGGTCCACATCGCTGCATAAACTGAACGGAATCCTCAACGAAAGTATCGCTTCCCTGCGCAAGCAGCGAGCCGAACCGGGCAGGCCAATGTCGTTTCTCTTTGTCACCTACGACTTCGACCGAGACCGGGCGCGCATGATGCGCAGCGATATCACGAGCCCAGCGGCCAGCTTCCCGCACCGGCAGCAGCGCGCGACGCTGGCAGAAGCAGCGCATGCGTCGAGTACCGCACCGATCAACTGGTTCGACAAGCCCGCCGAATTCGATGGCAGCCGTTTTTGGGACGGCGCCATGACCGGCTACAACAATCCGGTTCTGGCAGGCGTCGTCGAGGCTATCGCCCTGGGCGTGCCGCGCAGCGACATCGGCGTTCTGTCGCTTGGCACGAGCACGGTTTTTCTGCCCGAAAACGGGACGGAAGGGATCCCGAATGCGCTGTGCCGCACCCGCGCCAGGACCGGTTTTCTCCCGGAACTGGTCAAGGTTGGCAAGACCATCATCGCCGATCCTCCGGATGCGCACACGTTCATCGCCCACCTCATGCTTGACGGCGGCTTGCCGCTTGACGTGTCATGCTGTCCCTACACCGACACGGCGATCGTGCGCATGAATCCGGTGATTCAGCCGGTGATCGATCGAACGACGGGGGAGTGGAGCGCTCCAGCCGGCTGGAGCGGCGAGGATTTTCGTCGCCTTGCCGAAATGGATATCTCCGCGCGCAGACAGGAGGACGTGGACCTGATCAAGCGCCTGTGCGACGGGTGGTTGCGCGATGAATGGCACAATCAGCCTGTCCGCGGTTGCGGTATCTGGACATCGCCATGTTCGGATTCGCCACCGGCGAACACGGAGCGCCTGTGTGAAATTGGCCATCGCTGGTACAGCGATGCCAAATCCGCCTGGACCGCACTGTCGGTTTGAAGGTCATGACAAGTCGAGACAGCGCCGATCATGCAAGCCATGACCGTTTCCCTCATGCCCCGACCCTTCTCCCGCAACGGGCGGAAGGGAGATTCGTCAGTCGCGGACGCGTCTTTCACGGTAACGACGACGAACCGAGCCCGGCATGCCCAAGCCACGAATCCTGATTGTCAACTGCTATTCCGACAACCACCGCCAGGCGCGAGGCAATCCCCGGGTCGTGCCGCAATCGATAGCGCCGGCCGTCCTGGCCGGAATGCTTGATCCCGCCCGCGTGGACATCCGCCTCGCCTGCGAGTTTCGCGATGGCCCTTTCGAGGATCTCGACGCGCTGCGATGGGCGGAGTTGCTGGTACTGACCGGACTCAATCCGGCGTTCGACCGCATGAAGCAGGTCACGGCGTACGCCAGAGCAGTCAATCCGGCCATCGTCGTGGGCATGGGTGGTCCGCTGGCGCGGATGCTGCCGAATCTCAGCCAGCGCTATTTCGATTACGTCTGCAGCGGCGATGTCGAGCAGATAGTCGCGGTGGTCGATGCCGTCTTTGGCTGCGGGCACGCGGCCGACGTGCCCATTCCCCGCCACGACCTCTTGCCGGCAAGTCGCATCATCGGTTATGCGGAAGCCTCCCGCAACTGTAATTTCCGCTGCAGTTTTTGCTCAATGACGGCCGAAGACCGCAAGTTCATGGCCTACGACCTGAACGACGTGCGCAGGCAGATCGAAGCGCTTGGCTACCGTCAGTGTGTCATGTTTCTCGATCAGAATTTCTTCGCTGGCCCGCGCGCCTATTTCACCGCGCGCATGGCGCTGCTCAAGGAGTTGTTCGAGCAACGCAGGTTCGGCGGCTGGGCGGCACTGGTAACCGCCGATTTCTTTACGAACCCCGACAACCTCGCGCTCGCGCGTGAATCCGGCTGCATCGGTTTCTTCAGCGGTGTCGAATCGTTCAGCCACGCCCAGATCCAGTCCTACGCCAAGAAACAGAATCTGGTGCTGCCGCAGGAGAGAACAATCCGGTCCTGCCTGGAAGCCGGTCTCGTCTTCCACTACGGCCTGATCTTCGATCTGGTTGACCAGAAAATCGACGACGTGCTGGCCGAGACAGAATTCATCGTCTCCAACCCACGCATTACGCTGCCGAGCTTTCTCAGTTTTGCCATCCCCCTGCTGGGCACGCCGCTGTTCGACCGCCGGCTGCGCGAGGGCTTGTTGCTGCCCAATCTCAGACTGCGCGACATGGATGGACGATCGCTCGTATGTCATCCGGCCGACCCCCTCGAAACGGCCACCGCCTTTGCCCGGCTCATGGATAGCGGTCTGCTTTCAAAGCGCAAACTGGCGGCACATGCCTGGCGGTTCTTTCGCCACTACCGCAGCACGCTGACCCGCTGGGGGCTGTTGAGCGGTCTCGCAAATGCCTGGGCAATGAGCTACCCGCGTCTTGGCAGCAATGGTCGCGACGGCATCAGGCCCGGTCGAGACGGCTGCCGCAGCTACCTCGCGGGTTGCGAACCGCTGGGCTCGCTCTACCGCCCGCGGATCAGGATCCCCGAACGTTACCGTGACCATTTCGAGCCCCTGTATGTGACCGACGGCGATGGCGAACTGCACGACGACCTGATCGACGACGCCGCCAGCCTGCTCCATCCGCCCGGAAGCGAAGCAACAGGGATTCCAACATATAATGCGATCGCGATGCCCTGACACGCGCCGTTTCCTGGCGCGTCCCGAGAAACGCAGCGTGAATGCCGAAAAACTGCGGGATGACGCGTGTGATTATCAAGCGGCTCTGTAGATGCCTGGCGCTGCTGGCGCTGATAGCTCTGCTGCTTCCGGGAGGCTCGCCGGAGGCGAATACCGTTTCGGCGGGATTGACGACCTTGTGGGATGCCCCGCAGGGTCCCGGTCGCTCGGACGATGCGCGACGCTGGCTGACTCGGCTCCGCGAGTCAGTGTCATTGCCGCGCGCGGGTTGTCAGGAAGTGTCGCTGCCGGACCTGTCTTTGACCAAGCCAGCCCGTGCCTTTCAGATAAAGGTCGAGCGAGAGCAGTTCGCTGCCGGATCGCCGATCATCTATCTGCAGGAACCGATCGCCGAGTTCTTCATTGTCGTCGCCAGCGATGTGAACGGTTGCCCCTGGCTGTCCATTTCCGGTCGGGGCCTGCCCTTCGCTCACCGTGATATCGTCAGTCCGTATCCCTACGCGCGCCTTCCCAGTTTGGCCAAAGACGCGCCGATAACGGCAATCGTGCAGGATTACAAGGCGATCCGTCCGTGGATCATGCTCGCCGACGAAACCAGCTTCGTGCGCGACAACACCGTGCTGTGGATCGGCCTGGGTGCCTACAGCGGCATCCTGCTGATGATGATCATCGTTGCCCTCGGCTTCGACGCATACGCAGGCAGCCGCGTGGCATTGGCCTACGCCTTTTACTGTGCCGCGCTGCAGGGCTGGCTGGTGCAGAATTTCGGCATCGGCTCGGCATTCCTTCCATTCTGGCCGGCCCCGCAGTACTTCCCGTTCCTCCAGGCGATCTCGGTGGCGGGCGTGGTGCTGGGCGTCGGCTTCGCGGTGATGGAATTCCTGCAACTGCGTGGAAGGGTGCGCGCGGCGATAGGCGGCTTCGTCCTGCTCAGCGCGCTCTGCTTCCTGGCATCGGCGTGGCATACCGCCGGTTACCGTGCCGGGGCAGCCGTCCTCTTCGTCCTGGCAGTTGCGACCATGCTCCTGCTCATCAGGGGCGTGTTCAGTGGCGACACCTCGATCCGGCTATTCACCCTGGGGCTTGCCGCGACGATGGTCGGCGGGGGGATACAGGCTTTTTCCGTCATTGGCAGCGGCGTCGAGGTCAACCGCCTGGCAGCATTCGCATTTCCGATCGGCAGCCTTCTTCAGGCAGCCTTCTGGCTTGCCGCGCTGATCATCCGGCTGCGGGGAGAACACCGTGTGTTGCACGAACTCGAGGGACGACAGGCGGCGATCATGTGGGCGACGCCTGATCTGATCCTGGTCATCGATCGGCAGGGAATCTGCCTCGACTACAAACAACCGTACGCGACGCGATTCTTCGTCGCCGAGGGCGAGCTGCTCGGCAAGGACATGGCGACTGTTCTGCCAACCGAGACGGCAAGCACCATCAGGCGGGGTATCGAGCTGGCGCTGCAACAGGGCGATCTGCAATCGGTATTCGTCGAGTTGCCGGTGGCGGACAGCATCCATCACTACGAGGCGCGTATCGCGCCGAATGGGCCCGACAGAGTGGTGATCGTCGTGCGCGACATCACGCTGCAGAAACACAACGAGGAGAAAATCCGGCGCCTGGCCTACTTCGACACACTGACCGGCTTGCCGAACCGGCAGAGCTTTCTCGAACGTCTCGACCGCGAGTTGCTGCGTGCACGCCGTACCAATCACGGAATGGCGCTACTGTTTCTCGATCTGGACGGCTTCAAGCGCATCAACGACACGCTCGGGCATAGCGCTGGCGACTGCCTGCTGCAGATCGTCGCCGACCGCCTGCAAGGAAAGCTGCGCGCAGGCGCTTTCATTGCCCGGCCGGCGCTGGACGAATCGGGCCTGCACTTCGCACGCCTCGGCGGCGACGAGTTCACCGTCGTCCTTCCCGATGTCGATACCGCCGACACCGCCTGCATGGTCGCGCAGCGAATACAGGCGGTGCTGGGACTGCCAGCCCTGATCGGCGAGCAGGAGATCGCCGTCACATCAAGCATCGGCATCGCGCTCTTCCCCGACGACGGCGACGATGCCGCGACGCTGCTCAAGCACGCGGATACCGCCATGTACTACGCCAAGGAGCAAGGGCGCAACAACTGGCAGTTGTACGAGCGAACGCTGACCACCCGGACGACGACCAGGTTGGCGATTGAAGGCGATCTTCGCAAGGGCCTCGAGCGAGGCGAATTCCGTCTGTTCTACCAGCCGCAGGTGTCGTCCAACGATGGTACGGTCGTCGGCATGGAAGCGCTTGTCCGCTGGCAGCATCCGCAGGACGGGCTGATGCTGCCGGGGCGCTTCATCGCCGTCGCCGAGGAAAGTGGCCTTATCATCCCCATCGGCCAATGGGTGCTCGATGCCGCCTGCCGCCAGGTGCGGGAATGGCAGCAGCGTGGCATTGCGGTACCGCGGGTGGCGGTGAATGTTTCGGCACGCCAGCTCGGCTCACCCGGTTTCCTCGACAGCGTTGCGGCGACAATCGTCGCCACGGGTGTCGCTGCCGACCGCCTCGAGCTCGAGTTGACCGAAAGCATCCTGATGGATCCGGAAGCCAAACGAATCAAGGGCCTGTTTCGCCTGCGCAGCATGGGAGTGCACTTCTCGATCGACGATTTCGGTACCGGCTACTCATCGCTGTCGTATATCAAGCGCTTCCCGATCGGCACGCTGAAAATCGACCAGAGTTTCATCCACGGCCTGCCGCAGGATGCCGACGATGCAGGGATCACCACCGCGATCATCTCCATGGCCGGCAGCCTCGATCTTGACGTCGTTGCCGAAGGCGTCGAAACCGCCGAACAGCTCGACTTTCTGCAGCGTGCTCGATGCCCGAAGCTGCAGGGCTATCTGTTCAGCCGCCCGCTGCCGCACGAAGAAATGGAAGCCATTCTGCGTCTGGGCCGCATCACCCTGCCCCGGAAGGGCGCTGCCGAATGAGCCGGACGCAGCCGCCACTACCCGGCCAACGCCCGTGCTCGCCGACCAGCTCGCTCAGCCCGCCACCACCCGGTTTCGACCCTGTGCCTTGGCATCGTAGAGCAAGCGGTCGGCGCGCTCCAGCGTCTCGGTCACGCATTCACCCGAAAGGTGTTCGGTCAACCCGGCTGAGAAACTGATGCGCGGAAAGTCGTCGCCATAGTCAAGCGCCACCCTCGCCAGCTGCTCGCGCAAGCGCTCGATGGTCGCCCGGGCAAGCGAAATCGTCGTGCCCGCTTGCATGAGGACAAACTCCTCACCTCCCCAGCGCGCCAGCACGTCAGAACGACGCAGGACCGTCTGCGCGGTGTCGGACAAGGCGCGCAGTACGGCATCGCCCGCCGCATGCCCATGGCGGTCATTGATGCGCTTGAAGTGATCCATGTCGAGCAGCGCCAGGCAAAAGCCCTGTCCCGAGCGCAGGCTGCGCTGAGCTTCCTGCTCCAGCAGCACCTGCATGTGACGTCGATTCAACAGGCCGGTCAAGTCATCGTGCGCGGCCATGCGTTGAATCTGCTCGAGCGCCACTGCCAACTCCTGCTTCTGCTGGCCCAATCTGCGGCGAATGCGGCTCAAACGCTCCGACAAGACCGAGACCGCCGGAACGACGATGACCAGCATCATGAAATGCGCCAATTCAACTGTCGCCGGATACGTCTCGGGGCTGATCGACGTCATTACGGCCATGCTCAGGCCAAATGCCAGCAAAGCATAGATGCTGATCCCCAGGGCGCTGCGCGCGCGCAAGCCAAACATCCCGAACATCAGGATAATCAGGAGATTGGGAAAGGCGATCGCACGTACCGGGCCCATCAGCGCATAGCCGCTCGCGCTGCAGGCAATGGCAATCGCCATTTGCGGAAGAGTCAGCGAGGGATCCCTGAAGTGCCGCGACCAACCGCAGCGAATGGTCATATAGACCAAGACGATGGCAAGAAGCGAACTCAGGGTCCACAGATACAGCGGACCGCGCGGCCGGTCCAGCGCCCAGGCTGCCCAGAGCACGACCGCCATACCCATCAGCATCAACAAGAGAGCCAGCCCGGTCTGCCCCAGGCGCAAGCGCATGTCCGGGTCGGAGCCCAACAACAGGTCACCGAGATATCGACTCACGGACACATGGCGGCGCATTTTCTTGGCATACCTGCTATAAGCTGGTGAAGCGCGGCCTGCCTCCTGCGCAGGCGAAACGCATTGCCTCGCGAACAGCACAGGTCGGCGCTACCGCGGACGACTCGCCCACCCGGCTCAGAGTGCGTTGCCGATCGCGGCAATGGCGCGACCTATGTCCTCGGCGTCGGTCGCGCAGCTACAGACCGAGACCCGCATGCAGCGCCGCCCCCGCCAGGTGGTGCAGGCGAAGTGCGCTTCGCCAGAGGCAACGATGCGGGCAACCACCGCTTCGGTGTGGCGATCGTGATCATCTTCGCTCGCGCCGGGAGCGGGATCCGGGAAGCGCAGCAAACCTTGATTGATATCCGGCACGTGCAGGACTTCGACCCCCGGCAGCGCACCGGCGCCGGTGACCAGGGCATGTGCATGTCGGCAGCAGTCGGCCACCATCTGCGCAATGCCCTGACGGCCAAGACTGGCGATCGCGGCGTAAGTGGCAAAGCCGCGGCCGCGGCGCGAGTATTCCGGATTCCAGTCGACCTGATCGCGGGCGACCGCGGAGTGGTCGAGATAGGCCGCGTGGTGAGCCATCGCGCGGTAGTGGGCTTGGCGATTGGCCACAAAAGCGAAGCCGGAATCGTAGGGCACATTGAGCCATTTGTGGCCGTCGGTAGCCCAGGAATCGGCGTTCTCGACGCCGTCGGTGAAGCGCCGGTAGGCGGGACTGGCCGCGGCCCAAAGTCCGAAGGCGCCGTCCACATGCACCCAGGCATCGAACTCGCGGGCGACCGGAATGATCTCGCCGTAGGGGTCGAAGGAGCCGGTGTTCAGGTCGCCGGCCTGCAGGAGAACGATGTGAGCCGCGCCAGGCGCGCTCGCCAGAGCCGCACGCAAGGGCCCGGCACGCAGTTGCCCGTTTTCGTCGGTGGCGATGTCGATCAGGCAATCGCGTCCCAGCCCCAGGAGGCGCACAGCGCGCTCGATGGTCCCGTGGCGCTGATCGCCGCTCAGGATCCGGATTGGCGGCGCGCCGACCAACCCCCTCTGCTCGACGTCCCAACCCCTGGCAGCGAGCACCCCGTTACGGGCGGCGGCAAGGCAGGTGACGTGCGCCATCTGGCAGCCGGTGACCAGGGCGAAGCTGGCGGTGGACGGCAGGCGCAGGAGATCAAGCAGCCAGCGCCCGCACACTTCCTCAACCACCGCGGCAGCCGGCGCGACGGCGAACATGCCGGCATTCTGGTCCCAGGTGGAGGTGAGCCAGTCCGCGGCCAGCGCGGCAGGCAGCTTGCCGCCGATCACCCACGAGAAGAAGCGCCCGCCACTGCTGTGGGTGAGGCCGCCCTCCACGTCGCGCACCAGTTGATCAACGACGGCGAGCGGATCGACCGGCCGTGTGGGGAGGGGCTTGTCGAGGCGGCTGCGCAGAGCGTCCAGGCTGGCAGTGGCGCCGACCGGCGCCTCGGGCAAAGCCTCAAGATAGGCCAGCGCGTGATCGAGCGTCTGCCTGAGAACCCCAGGGGAAATGGAATCGGGCTTCATGGGCATCTCCTGTCAGGAAGCAACGGTCGCACGTGAACCCCGACGCCGGGCAGCAAATGCACGCCCGTCAGGCGAGACCGGCGTCTCCGGGGAACTGCCACGGCTTGTCAATACGGCACGTCCAGGGCATCGCACAGGAAGCTGACAAAGGGTCTGGCGGCGGCAAACCGTTCCCCCGCCAGTCTCACAAAATCTTCGCCCGTCACCTCGCTCGAAGACAAAGCGGCTATCCCGATGAAGTCCTTCCGCTTCAGGTCCTCGATCGCTTCATGATCAGCCGGGTAGCCTCGTGGAGGCCGCGTCAGACTCTCGCCAGACAAGGTCCACTGCGCAGAGAAACCACCGTGGTCACGTACCGAAAACCATCTTGCGGGCTTGCCGGCGAGCCAATCACGGATGCGCGAAAGGGAATCGCTGTCTGGATGCCAACATCCCGCACCGAGAAAGCATTCGTCGCTGGCGATATGGACATAGAATCCCGGCGCGTGAACGTCCCGGCCGCTATCGTGGCGGAACTGGATTCCGATGTTGGTCTTGTACGGCGTCTTGTCCCGAGAGAAGCGGGTATCGCGAAACACTCGCATCAGCGAACCGCCCGTCTTGCGCGGGTCCGCGCGGAAGCGCGGTGCAAATGTCTTCAGCAGCGGGGACATTTCCGAAATGAACGTCAATGCCGGCTCGCGCACCAGTGCTTCATAGCGAGATTTGTTCTCCTCGAACCAGGCCCGGTTGTTGTTCGCCGCCAGATCGTCGAGGAATTCGAGACTGGCCCTAGTGAACATGGAGTCTATTCCACATGTTGCCAAAGCGAGGCGTGGATTCCGTCGGCAACGATGGCGCCGCTGCCGGCGGAATGCTCCGGGCAGGTCGGCGGTTCACCGCGGGCCGGCCGCGGAAAGGGGAATCCTGTCATGTGAAGTGACAGGCACCCGGACCATCAGGGTGACCGCAACTCCCGCAGGGTCCAGGCAGGTCCTTGGCGCCCGAAGCCGAGCGGGTAACGGCGGCAAAAGCCGACAGCTTCTTCTGCAGCCTGGTACTGTGGCAGTCTGGGCACTCGGGCGCTGCGGAGGACTGGCGAAGCAGCTTTTCGAACTCCTTGCCGCAGGCAGAGCATGCGTATTCGTAGATGGGCATGATTTCACTACTCCAGGATTTTCCAGCAGTGTAACTGCCTTCGCTGCCTTCAGGACACACTCACGTGCTTCGTCCCGGTGGCTTTTTCGCGGCAGCGGCCCGGAAGACGCGGCTGCAACCCGGATTTGCCGGCGCAGCGATGCAGCCTGTTTCACGTGAGCTGGCGCCGTTCAAGCGCAGCCGCGTTTTTTCGTTGAGCGTCGATTGTCGCGCATTTCCGTGCCGCCCGCCCTGGGACCGGTCACAGGCGCTGCCTCGGTCGATGCGGGTCGCTTGCGCCGGTGCGGTAGTGTCGCTGGGGGCCAGCGCGCCAGCCGAGACCGTCAGTCCACCAGGACACCCGGCGGGGCAGGTATAATCCGCTCGCCGCAACCCCGCCTTCCCCGACGCCGACCCTCTGGTACGCGGACGCTCCGCCATGAACCGACACCTCCTGTCAGCCGCCTGCGCCCCAGCCCTGCTCCTGGCCGCCTGGCTCACCGCCGGCGAGGCAGGCGCTGCGCTGACCAGCCCCTGGGCTCACGTCGAGACCCCCAGCAACGGGCCCACCGAGGTCATCGGCGGGGTTTCGAACGGCTGCATTGCCGGTGCCCAGACGCTCCCCGCCGAAGGCGACGGCTACGTCAGTATCCGCCGCTACCGCAACCGCTTCTACGGACACGCGGAGCTGTTGCGCCTGGTCTCGGATCTCGCCAGCGTCCAGGCCAGGCTTGGCCACGGCCTGGTGATGGTCGGCGACCTGAGCCAACCCAGGGGCGGACTCATGTCCAGCTCGCACCGGAGTCATCAGAACGGACTCGATGTAGACATCTGGTTCCAGCTCGCACCCTCCGCTGCGGCCGCCAACCGCGACACGGCAAACAACGCCGACCCACCAAGCATGCTTGCCGCCGATGGCGAAGAGCTGAGCTCACTTTGGGGCGACGACCAGCGGAACCTGCTCAAGACCGCAGCCGACGACCCCATGGTGGACCGAATCTTTGTCAACCCGGCCATCAAGCGCAGCCTTTGCGGGAGCGAAGGTGACCGCGCATGGCTGCGCAAGCTCCGCCCCTGGTTCGGACACGACGCCCACTTCCACGTTCGCCTGCGCTGCCCCCACGACAACGCCCGGTGCACTCAGCAGGCCGCCATCCCGGCCGGAGATGGCTGCGACAATGCACTGGACTGGTGGTTCACCGCCGAGGCCCGAAGACCGGCCAAGCCCGAAGCTCCGCGGGCAGAGCCTGCCGCGCCGGCCGTCCCCGCGGCTTGCCGGCCACTGCTCTCGACTGAATGAGCGCCGTGCCGGGGTCCGCATGCACCCCGATGCGCCGGCCAGCGCACCGAATTGCTCGACCGGGTCCGGCGCCGGTGCGGTCGGTGCGCTCCGGCGGACGACTTCCGGGTGAACCAACGCGGCTCGATCAGAGTCCGGACGGACTGGCAGTCGTCGGACTCGGAAGAGAGGGCCGCTTCGCAGTCGATTGGGGAGGGGAACGATCAGGCATCCGATGCTTGGCCGCTGGCTGGCTTCCGGCGAAGGACCAGCAGTCCCGCGAGCGCAATTCCGAGCATGGGAATGGTGCCAGGCTCAGGGACGGCAAGTGCGTCAAGATCCGCCAGGCTAAGCCGCTGCCAGTTCTGGCCATCCAGACTGAACCGCCCGCCCTGCCATCCGTTGCAGCATCCTTCCGCCCAGAATGCCTGCAGCGTGTGCTTCCCTTTCGCCACGGGTATGCCATTTATTTCCAGCACTTCGCCCGCGTTGCCCCAGTCATAGGCCCACCACAGATCAGCCGTCTGCTGGTCCAGCAACGCGCCATCCAGATAGAGTTCGCCGCCGTAACCGGCGTCGGGCGCTATCTGGAAGAACAGTGCGCTGCCGGCGTGGGCGGCAGAAACGGTGAAATCCACCGTCAGTCTGTCATACCCGTTGTTGCGACCCGTCGAGCCGTTGAAATCACCGAGCGACTGCGATGTGATGGCCGTGGTCTGCGCCGCCCAGCCGTCGGCATAGGTCGGTTGCGCAAAGACGCCATGGTCGATTGAGCGGACGTCATAGGTAATGCTGGAGGCCTGCGCGCTCTCCGCAGCGACAGTCAGCGAAGCAAGAACAGCGGCAGCGGCGATGAGTTTCACAATGTGCTCCAGTAGACGAGTCAGGGAGTGGCCAGAATAGCGACGGCGGCCGATATTCGTCGTGACGCAGTGCACGGAAGCAGCAAAGAAAACGCATCTGGCGTTGGCAGCCGAGGAGATCCGCAGAAGTGTCGTGGCCATGAACCGCCGTTGGAACCTGTTCGACGTGCGCGCGCTTGCGATGCTGAGCGTCCTGTCGACGGCCTACGCGCATGAGGCGCATAGCAAGCCCGACCGGCAGTCAGGGGCGATCGATCTCGAAGACCTGTTCCAGCACCGGGTTCGCTTCAGCGAGGAGGAAGAACCAGGGGCCCTGCCGAACGAGGTGCGATCGCGCGCCACCACGATCTCGCTGTCATATCAGGTCGATCCTCGTCGGTCCTTCCCCTGGGAACGTCTGGCACGAGAGGGCTATGGTCTGTGCTGCGACGAACCGCTGGCGACGCCGATACCCGATATGTCTGGTCCGCTTGTTGCGGTCCAGGCGGTCGGTTGCGATACCTTGGACCCGGCGGCCGCCCTGGCTGCCTTTCGTCCGCACTTCCTGGGCATCGATGCAGACGGAACAAGCAGCGAGACGTAACGACGGCTGATGCAGTGTCTGGTCATCGAGAAGCGCCCGATCCGGCAGCCACCGATCCGTCGTTGCCTCACGATGACCCGCCATTTGCATAGAATTGGGCGATGGCCGGAAGGCTGGCGACGCGATTCACATACTCCTTGAGTTTCGGCGCCACTGTTTCAACCAAATCGCCCGGAATGTGATCCAGTTTCCCTGAACCCAGCCAGCGCAGGGTAACGAAGGTCTTGAGGTCGGCGATGGTCAGGCGATGGTCCGCAAGGAACTCCCCGCCGTGGCAATCAAGCTGAGTCTGGAGCCATCGCAAATACCGCGGCAATGCGTCTGCCACAAGGGCCTCACGAGCACTCTTCAGGTCGTCTCCGGTCAGCCCAAAGGTGGCGCCTATCTTGATGTTGATGTCTTCCAGCGCGCCCATCACCTCGTCGCACAACAATGCCTGAAAATCGTCTTCGGGATACAGGCCCGCCAGTTTCCCGACGTAGCGCGTAATCGCGTCGCTTTGCGTGATCTGCACATCATTGACGTGCAGGGTCGGAACCTGATTCAACGGTGTCCCCTTACGGACCTCAGCGAAAGCGCCAGGCGCAAAGCGATAGTCCTCAAACGGAATTCCGCCGAGGTGCATGGCCAGTCGCGCAGGCTCGGCCCGCCCGCCGGAAAAGTCGAAATAGGTCAGCTTCAGTTTGTTCATTTGTCGCCTTTCAGAGGTTTCGAGCCAGGGTTGTTGGGCCACGACTCGTGCAGTGACCAAGGTCTTGATAAGAATGTCGTATAACGGAATAGTGACACGCGGGCTGGCGGAAGAAGGATTGGGCCGTCTGCGGCCACTTCGGGATACTGCGCAAGGCGCGGACGTCGCCGAGGATATTGAAGAAAGGCTCGTAACGCGGAAGCACGAGCGCTTCGGCCTTTGGCATCGCGACCTCGGTGGCGAGAACGCCGAAAACATGCTGCAATCAACGCCATCCTCGCAACCGAGTTCGCCTTCGTGATGGAAGATGCATGTCTGGTTGGGGTCGACCAACAGCATCAGCCCCCACCACGCAGCAGGGCCATCAAATCGTCGGTTCACCACTTTGCGTCAGGCTCCCCACGAGCCACATGGAACCGGTCGACCACGCAAAGATCCAGTGCATTACCGACGCTGTCAATGTAATGCTTTTGCGGAGTACCGGCAATCGAAGCGGCCCGTTTTGCACGGTAAGTTTGTTCCCGAGCCTGGCTAAAGGGGATACCTGGCCTGTGCTCGGCGCCGATGCCCCCTGGACGACGCCGGACAACGTACATATGGTTACAGTTCGTCCCTATCTGTTGCCCGACAAAGCCACTAACATTGCACACAGCCAACAACCGTCACCCCTGTTCGGCGAGTTTCCGGAACGTCGAAGCAGTAATACCGTTTTTGCCCCGAGTCACCGGACTCGGCGGCTCGATGAGGCAGGACATCAATGAAAAAAATGCTGTTGTGGATGGTGCTTGTCGCAACCATGAGCGTGCAGGCCGCCCCGTCCGATCTGGCGACGCAGGCCGTCCCGCCGCTGAGGCCCCTGTCGGAGCAGCCGAAGGCGGCGCGCCTGGCCGCGGAATTGCTTACGCGACACCACTACAAGGCAGTCCCTCTGGACGACGCGATGTCGGTGAAGATCTTCGACCGCTACCTGAAGTTGCTCGACGGGGAGAAGCATTTCTTCGTTCAAGGCGACATCGACCAGCTTCGGGCCGCACGCACCAGGCTCGACAACGCGATCTACACGGAAAACCTCGGCCTTCCCTTTTCGATTTTCAATCTCTATACAAAACGGGTCATCGAGCGTTTCACCTACGCCCGCAGCCTGCTTGGCGGCGGATTCGATTTCAGCAAGGACGAAGATTATCAATACGATCGCGAAAAGGCCGCCTGGGCCAAATCGGAGCAGGAAATCCGGGAGCTATGGCGCAAGCGGGTCAAGAACGACTGGTTGCGACTCAAGCTCGCCGGCAAGGACGATAATGCCATTATCGAAACCCTCGACAAGCGCTATGAAAACTCCCTGCGGCGCATTGGCCAGACCAAGAGCGAAGATGCCTTTGAGTTGTTCATGAATGCCTACGCCACGGCGATCGAACCGCATACCAATTACATGGGGTCGAGGGCCGCCGAGGAGTTTGACATTTCCATGCGGCTTTCTCTTGTTGGAATCGGTGCCGTGCTGACCCAGAAAGACGATTACACGGTCATTCGCGAACTCGTTCCGGGCGGCCCGGCGCAGCTCTCGCAGCAACTGCAGCCGGGTGATCGTATCGTGGGCGTTGCACAGGGCAAGAATGGCGCGATAGCCGACATTCTTGGCTGGCGTCTGGACGATACCGTCGCGCAAATTCGAGGCGAGCCGGATACGGTCGTGCTCCTGGACATACTTCCGGTCGATGCGGGTCCCGATGGCCAGCACAAGCTGGTCCCGCTCACGCGCAAAAAAATAACACTCGAGCAGCAAGCGGCGAAGAAGTCGATAATTCCCGTGGCCGAAGGGCAGATGACTCGCCGCATCGGGGTGATATCGCTGCCCGCGTTCTATGTGGATTTTGCGGCCCAGGGAAGAGGTGACCCGAACTTCAAGAGCGCTACCCGCGACGTGGCTCGTCTGCTCGATGAACTGAAGACCGAGAAGGTCGATGGCGTATTGATCGATTTGCGCAGTAACGGCGGCGGCTCGCTGGCGGAGGCGGTCAATCTGTCCGGCCTGTTCATCGGCGCGGGACCGGTGGTGCAGCAGCGAGATGCCAGGGGCGGCGTCACCGTGGCGAAGTCCTCCAACGCCAGCGTCGCCTGGAACGGACCCCTGGCTGTTCTGATAAACCGCCGTTCGGCGTCGGCTTCGGAGATATTCGCCGCTGTAATTCAAGACTATGGTCGTGGACTTGTGATTGGCGAGCGCAGTTTCGGGAAGGGTACTGTGCAGACGATGCTCAACCTCGACAGGATCGTCAAGAACCCTACCCCGGCATTCGGTGAATTGAAGATGACCATTGCCCAGTTCTTCCGTGTCAATGGCGGCACGACGCAACTCAGGGGCGTGGAACCGGACATAGGCTTTCCATCGTTTGCGGACGGGGAGAATTCCGGGGAATCAAGCTTCGACAATGCGCTCCCGTGGACGACGATCCAGGCCGCCGATTTTTCACCGCAAGGCAATCCGAGAGCACTCCTGCCCAACCTGCGACTGCGCCATGCCGCCCGAATCAAATCCGTTCAGGATTTCCAGTTTCTGATAGAGGACGCGGCCGAGATAAGCCGCCTTCGCAAAAAGAATTCGGTGTCGCTGAACGAGGCGAAACGGCGCCAGGAACGTGACGAACAGGAGGCCAGGATCGCCTTGCGCGAAGAACTGCGTACTCCCGGTGGGAGTGGAGAATCCAAAGCTGGCGGAAAGGAAGGCAATACCAGGCAGCGGGCACGGGCACAGGATGACGGCCTGCAGGCCGATGAACGCGATCTCGACAATGAACTGGCGGCAGAGAAAGCACGCAAGAGCGTCAAAGATGTATTTCTCGACGAGGCCGCCAACATCCTCAGTGATCAGGTCGGACTCCTCGAGCGCGAAAACAGGATGGCTGCAGCTACCGCGGCGGTTTCGTCCGTGACTCCCGCCCGCAGCCTGGGGCCGGCAAGCGCTCCAGCCGCTATCCGGTAGCAGTGACCGAACGTTCAGTGATGAACGGGCCGCTGGCGATCCGACCGCCGGCTCGATAGCCCGTCACGCGTCTGGCGTCTGGCGTCTGGCGTCTGGCGACGATACGGTTCCGCAAATCAGCCCTGCCAGGGACTGGCGACGCGCGGATCCGTGGCGCCCCGGAGCAGCGGCCGGTCCCCGACCACGGCGTGCGCTCTCGCGGGCGGACCCGCCAATGATTTTGATATACATCAACCGGACGCAAATGGACCGGGTCTAGCATGGTGCTCGGGAGCGAGTCGTTTTTACTCCTGCCCGGAGTCCTTTCTTGTTCAACCGCGAGGAGACATATCATGAACAGGACAAGCATCAGAGTGGCGTTGATTGCTGCCGGCATTGCGCTTTGCGGTGGTCCCGCCTTCGCAGAGAAGCAGGCAACGGACCTTGGAAAGAGCGAATACGAAACAAACTGCGCGGTTTGCCATGGCGCGGATGGCAAGGGTAAGGGACTGATGGAGCATCTGTTGCGCACCAGCCCTCCCGATCTGACGGTGCTGGCCAAGAACAATAACGGCGTCTTTCCGACGGCCCGGCTGTATGAAGTGATCGAGGGCATCGGCGTGCCCAGCCATGGCTCACGCGAAATGCCGATCTGGGGAAGGGAATACCAGGCCGAGGCGGCCCAGCGCTACCATGAGGCACACGGCCAGTACGATGCGCAAGCCCTGGTACGCGCGCGGATCCTGCTCCTGATCGACTACATCGGTCGCATGCAGGTCCATTGACAGGGCGTCACCAGGTGGCGCCGGTAATCGCTCTGGAACCGGGCAGCAAGGGTAGTCGTGGGTGGCCGTTGCGCCGGAGGCGCCAGTGAGCGCGGGTGACAAGCGGTGGATGGTGCCATTGCTGGCGATTGGTTTGTTCCCGGCTTCGGCGTGGTCGGCACAAATCTACGAGTGCGTCGCCATCGGCGGCGGCGACTTCTACTCTGAAGTGCCCTGTTTCGAGCACAAGGCCATCGCCCGAACCAGGCATACCGTTCCGGACGGCATGCCCTTTTCGGAACAGGTGAAGTTGATCAACGAGCGTACCAGCAAGGCTCGGGAAGTTGCCACTCGCGAAGCGGCCAGCCGGTCACGGGCTCAGGAATGCGGCCGCGTCGACCAGGAGCTTGCGGCCATGGCCAAGAAATACGCAAAGGGCGACTATGTGGAAATAAACGAGGTCAATCGTGACCAGGCTCGCCACCGGCACCTCAAGTCGCGGCGCACGTCACTCGGCTGCGCCTCCGAGTAGACCGCGAGACCGGCCACAACACTCTCGCGCAGGCACATTGCGCGCCCCCCGAAGACACCCTGTTTCAGCGCCATCACCGAGCCAGGCACCCTCCAGTGCGCGGTGCGCCCCCTGCAGCTCCGGGGCTTGCTTTTTTTCCGTCGCGCCAGCAGTATCCTGAGGTCTGCAGAGCGTCAGCGCGAGGGGAGACAAGCCCATGTCGTCGGTCAAGGATGCGGAGGCACGTCGGGTCGATTCCATCGTCGGCGGGCTGGAGTACCTGGCACAGGGCTTCAGCATCTTCGACCGGGAGCTTCGCCTGGTTACCTGCAACCGGCGCTTCCTCGACCTGCTCGGTTTTCCCGAGGCACTGGGGACGATCGGCCGGCCACTCGCGGATTTCTTCCGCTTCAATGCCGAGCGCGGCGACTACGGTCCGGGAAGCATCGATGAACTGGTCGGCGAGCGCGTCGCCCTGGCGAGCAAGGCCGAGCCCCATTGTTTCGAGCGCGTGCGACCGAACGGCACGGTGCTCGAGGTCCGCGGCACGCCCTTGCCGGACGGCGGCTTCGTCACCACCTACAGCGACATCACCGAGCGCAAGAGCTGGGAAGAAAGCCTGCAGGCGGCAAAGCAGAAGGCCGAGGAAGCAAACCAGGCCAAGTCGGCCTTTCTCAACATGGTCACCCATGACCTGCGCACGCCGCTGACTTCGATCCGCTCGCTGACCGAAATTCTCGGCGACGACCCGGATGTCGACGCCGAGCAACGCCGGGAATTCCTGCGCATCATCAACGCCGAATGCCTGCGCCTGGTGCGCATGATCAACGACCTGCTCGATTTCGCAAAGATCGAAGCCGGGCGCATGGACTGGTGCATCGTCGACCTCGACGCCGCCGATCTGGTACGGTCGGCCGTCGCCTCCATCGCGCCGATGTTTGCCGAAAAGGCAGTCGGGATCGAGCTGACACTACCGGCACGGGCCCGACCGATCGCCGGTGATCACGATCGCCTGACGCAGGTGATCATCAATCTGCTGTCGAACGCTTACAAATTCGCGCCCGGGAAGACCGGACAGGTGCGGGTAAGCCTTGAATGCGGCCCGAGCGAAGCGACGATCTCGGTCGCCGACAATGGCCCGGGCATCCCGATCGAAAAACACGCGGAGGTGTTCGAGGAGTTTCGGCAAGTGGTCAGCGCCAACACCACCCACCCCCAGGGTACCGGGCTCGGACTGGCGATCTGCCGGCGCATCGTCGACCATCTCGGCGGACGCATCTGGGTGGAAAGCACGCCGCCTGACGGCGCGACATTCCGCTTCACCGTTCCCTACGGCACCTGAGGACTCACTGGCCGGCAGTGCGCCGCCGACAGGTGATGCCCGCGAGGCCGATACCGATCAGGAGCAGCGTCCCCGGTTCGGGAATCCGCGCTGCGGGACGGGGAGGGTCGATGCGTTGCTCGAGCGCATTCATCGTGAAGCCACCTCCCGAACTCGCCGTGACGCCGACCACGTTGACCACGCGAATGGCGTCCCGATCCGCGAAACCAGACCAGCTCTCGAACCGGCTGAACCGCATGACCCCGGATGGCGACTGCACACCGAGATCGAGAGTGACGTTCAGGATCGCATTCAGGACATCGTTGCTGTTCGGATCCATGATGAACTGAAGGGCGAAGCTGCCTGCCACATCGGGCAGTGCGAAGTTGGGCGGAAGCGACAGGATGTCGGGTCCAACGAGATCAATCGTGGAAGACTGGCCGATCTGGGCACTGGTGATCTGCTTCGACGCCGGGGTCCTGGCAACCTCGTAGGCGAATGCGGAAAGCTGGGCCGACGCAATATTGCCGGCAAGCACTGTCCATTCATTGGCACTGTTCAGCCTGAAGCCCGGATCGACACCGGGCGTCGAACCATTGTCCGGCAGAACGTCCAGAACGATGTTCCCAGCATTCGCAGCCACGGCATTACCCCAGCCATGGGAAAACTTGCCCGCCGTGAAGTCCAGAGACTGAACGTCGAACAGCGCCAGGGGATCCGTCTTGAGCAGATTCTCCAGGGCCTGGCCCGTCGGAAACGTGTTTGCCAGGACCGGAGCGAAGTTGGAGAACTCAAGACCGTCCTGGCTAAAGCTCGTCCCGTTGAACATGTCCTGCAGGGTGGTCGCGGACCCTGTGCCTGAAAATCCCAGCACCAGACAAAAGGCGGCGACACCAATTGCCGGCCGTCCCCTACGCAGGCTCCTGACTCTGATGTCATCTATCATTTCCGTTCTCCCAAGCAGCGTCAAAAATGACAAGCGCCAACGACCGGCTTCGTTGCGTCTTTCAACAGGCGCGTATGAAGCAGGAACGACGACAGCCTCGCGCCGCCATGTTCTCCCGAATACCCATCGCCACGCCGAACCGGCGGGTCACGCAACGCTACGGCGCTGACACGATCTCGTAGTAGACGCCGCTCGATCCGAAGTACGGCTTGTACCAGTTTGGCCCGCTCTGGTAGTAGTGGGTACCGTTGACCACCATGCTCTGGGCACCGGGCGGAAGCGCGGCGTACTGACTGCCGAGCGGCAGGTTGCCCTGGACGACGGCGATCGGTTGCTGGACGACAACCGGTTGCTGGACGACGATCGGTGCGGGTCGCGCGGCACTGGCTATCGCTGCGCCGGCCATCGTCCCGACCGCCAGGCCGGCTACCGCACCGGCCGCCGCGCCGCAGCCGTAGCAACCGCCGTGGTAATAGCCACCGCCATGATAATAGCCGTGGTAGCCGCCATGGTAACCGCCGGCAGCGACGAAACCCCGCCCGCCCCAGCCCCTGCCCGCGGCCACCCAGGCGTTCGCGTCAGCCAGAGGAACGAGCACGCTGGCCGACGCCGCGATGCCGAGGATCAGTGTCTTCACGTGTTTCATGCCATTGCTCCTTTCACCGCTTACCTGGACTGTGGCAGGCCGTGCAGCTTGAACTCGAGTTGGGTGGCGTCCTTGGGGAGGACGACCTTGAAGGCCTGTGCCGGAATCGGCGCGTCGAGTTTCCAGTCCGAGAACTCAACGGTGAATCCAGGCTGACGCTCGCCGCTGCGGTACGCGACGATCACCAGCCTCGGCAGCTTGTCTTTCGTGCCGATCCAGATCTCCCAATCGACACCCTTGGCGGTAAACGCCAGGTGTTCGGTCTGCACACCGCCGACCGTCGATTCGCCGACGAGAAATGCGCCGCTGAGGTCCTTCGCCAGACGCGCATAGGGGTCGGAAACAAGCAGGTCGACGAACGGTGCCAGGGCGTCAGCGGCCGGATGTTCCTTTTCGAGGATGGCATCTATCGTGCTCCCCGGCGCCGCCTGCTGCGCGTAGAGTTCGTTGCCGGGCCCGACCGCGGCGGTGACCGTCTGGCCGTCGCAATAGAGGTCAATCGGGAAGAGGTCGCCGCGCGATTCGACGAAGAGCTTGTCGGGCCGCTGCATCAGCACCCGCGAAGTTCCGAAAAGGCTGATGTACTGTCCGTTCGGTGCAGGCATCGGCACCAGGCTGCGCACCTTGAAGCCCACGGTTTTCGCCGAGGCCAGCTTGTCGCTCATGCCCTTCAGTAAAGTGAGCGCGCGCTGGTCCTTCACTTCCGCGGCGGGCGCAGCCGCTGGCTGCGGCTTTTCTTCTGCCACGGCCGCAGCGCAGCCCCCGAAAATCACCGCGGCGGCAAGCAAGGTGCCGCCACAGAAATGCCCAATCGCGCTTGGTTTCATCAATCTTCTCTCCGGTTTTCTCGGGGTGTGTATCGCCCATGTCGGGCCTCTGCCGCCTCGCCGGGCGCAAAGACCCGACGACGCTGCACCATGACCGCTTGCCTGGCAGCGAGGCGCTGCGACTCTGCCTCAGGCGCCTTGATGTCCTTCCTGCCCGCAGGCCCAGCGGACGCACAAGATGCCCATACACATACACAATATTGCAGGCAAGTCCTGCTGTCATCGTACCGGCGGAAGCGGTGAGATTCGAACTCACGGACGGTTGCCCGTCGCTAGTTTTCAAGACTAGTGCAATCGACCACTCTGCCACGCTTCCAGGGTCACCGGCGGCGGTTCGCTCCTGCCGCGGCGGCGGGGCGAATGATAGCACGGCGCTGCTGCGTGCAGGCGGCGCACCCCTTGCTCCATTCCCACTGGCGGCACGTGACGATCCGCCGATTGTGATTGAAACTTTTCGCTTATTTGGCTAGTCTCAGCGGCGTATCTGCAAATCCATCAACAGGAGGATCTCCATGCAACCCCAGTTTCAGATGACAAGCCAAGCCACTCGCGAGGTGTCGCTGCAGCAGAACCGGGTTCTGCGCAACACGTTCATGATGCTCGCGCTGACCATGGTGCCAACCGTACTCGGTGCGCTCGTCGGCGTGCAGATGCAGTTCACCTTCATGTCCGGCAGCCCGCTGATGTCTTTCCTGCTCTTCCTCGGTATCGCCTTCGGCTTCATGTGGGGCATCCAGCGCACCAAGGACAGCGGCATGGGCGTGGTGCTGCTGCTCGGCTTCACGTTCTTCATGGGCCTGATGCTGTCGCGCATCCTGCAGGTGGCGCTCGGCTTCAGCAACGGCGGGTCGCTGATCGCCATGGCCGCAGGGGGTACCGGCGTGATCTTCTTCTCGCTGTCCGCCGTGGCCACCGTGACCAAGAGGGACTTCGGCTTCCTGGGCAAGTTTCTGTTCGTCGGCATGATCGTCGTCCTGCTGGCGGCAGTGGCCAACATCTTCTTCCAGATTCCGGCCTTGTCGGTGACCATCTCGGCCGTTGCGGTGATGGTCTTCTCGGCGTACATCCTGTACGACATCAGCCGCATCGTGAACGGCGGCGAGACCAACTACATCTTGGCGACGCTGGCCGTCTATCTCGACATCTACAACGTCTTTGTCAGCCTGCTCAACCTGCTGATGATCTTCAGCGGCGAACGCGACTGACCCGCGAGGCTTGCACGATGAAGAAGGGCGGCCACGGCCGCCCTTTCTCGTTGTGCGCCCAGCATGGGCGCGATCTTGGAGGTGGAAGTCCTCCCGTAAGTTGGCCACAGCAAACGAAGTGAAGCGCAACTGCACGAGGGCGACCGAGTGTGGGGAGGAAGCGTGGAGCGAAACCGCGAGCCGATGGACAAGAACCAGATACGAGGCGCAGCCGAGCAGGGCGAGCGGGCAACGATCCGCGAAGCTCTCGTGGCCAAGGCTCAGGCGGCGTAAATCTGGCGGCTGTGCGGGGAAGGATCGCGTTCTTACCTGGGGAGACCTCGCCTCATGGCTGAAAGGTCGACGCGGAAACGCGGAGCGAGGAGTCAGCAGAGGCCGTAGTAGCTGCCTGCGTGGAGTGAAGGGCCGAACGAGAAGGAAAGCCGACAACCATGTCTCTTGGACGTGCAGTGCATCAGAAGCCTGGGCAACCGGGGCGAACCGAAAGCGGGCCGGGTGAAGCCTTGCCGGGAATCGGACGCGATGAAGTACGGCTGGCGGGACAAGGGAGCGAAGGCTTGGGGCGAGACGACCTGCTGACGCAGGCGCTCGCGAGAGGGAATATGGCCATGGCGTGGAAACGCGTCAAGGCCAATCGCGGTAGTGCTGGGGTAGATGGACTGACGATCGAAGCCACGACTGAGTATCTCAAGACGCACTGGCTCCGGATCAGGGAAGACCTGCAAACGGGACGCTATCGGCCACGGCCGGTACGCCGGGTGCAGATACCCAAATCTGGGGGCGGGATGCGGGAGCTGGGGATACCCACCGTGATCGATCGGCTTATCCAGCAAGCCCTGCTGCAAGTTCTGCAACCCCTGATCGATCCGACGTTCTCCGAACACAGCTACGGCTTTCGACCGGGCCGACGTGCGCATGATGCGGTGCGACAAGCGCAGTGCCATGTGCAAGCAGGCTGGAAGGTGGTGGTGGATGTTGATTTGGAAAAGTTCTTTGATCGGGTCAATCACGACGTACTCATGGATCGGCTAGCCAAGCGGATCGACGACAAAGCCGTACTTCGGCTGATTCGGCGATACCTTGCGGCGGGCATCATGGACGGCGGCGTGGTCATGGAGCGATACGAGGGCACCCCGCAAGGCGGACCGCTATCGCCGCTTCTGGCCAACGTGTTGCTGGACGAAGTGGATCGGGAACTGGAGCGACGTGGCCATCGGTTCGTGCGCTATGCTGACGACTGCAATGTCTATGTGCGCAGTCGGAAAGCCGGCGAACGAGTGCTGGACGGACTGCGAAAACTCTACGACCGACTTCACTTGAAGGTGAATGAAACCAAGACTGCTGTTGCTCGCGCGACCGGCCGCAAGTTCCTCGGTTTTGCTCTGTGGCGTGCCGCAGGGGGTGAGGTTAAGCGTTCAGTGGCAACCAAGGCCATCGACACCTTCAAGCAGCGCATTCGGCAAATCACTCGCCGGACGTGCGGACGCAGCCTCGACGAAGTTGCGCAAGAACTGCGGCGTTACATGCCCGGTTGGAAAGCCTATTTCCAATTGGCGCAGACGCCCGGGGTCTTTCGTGGACTGGACGAATGGCTGCGACACCGCCTGCGTGCTTTGCAGCTCAAGCACTGGCGACGGGGAACGACGATCTATCGGGAATTGCGGACATTGGGTGCAAGTTCAGACCAAGCAGCGAGGGTGGCGGGCAATACCACTCGCTGGTGGCACAACAGCCGGCTTGAGTTGAACAGGCTCATGCCCATCGCCTACTTTGACCGACTCGGCGTACCACGGCTTTCATGACCTCAACTTCTCGAACCGCCCGGTGCGGACCCGCATGCCGGGTGGTGTGGGAGGGGTCGGTCCGGAAACTGACTGCCCCTATCCCGATAACCCGGTCGTTTGCCTGCTGCCGGCGGGCGGTGGTCAGGCGAGAAGCAGGCCGACGGCGACCTTGCGGCCTTCGCCCATCAGGACGTTGTAGGTACGGCAGGCGGCCGGCAGGTCCATCACCTCGAGACCCTTCTGCGCACGCGCCAGTGGCCGCAACAGGTCGGGCGTCGGGAAGCGAAGCCGATTGCCGGTGCCCAGCAGGACGATTTCGGCGTCGAGCGACGCCAGCAGCTCGAAGTCCTGCACGCGCAGGGTGTCGAAGGTCGCCTGCGTCCACTCGGAAATCAGGCGCTCGGGCAGCACCGCCAGGTTGCAGCTGTGGCGGATGCCGTTCACGCTGACGTAGCCGTCACCGTAGGCGGTAAAGGTATTCAGTCCGTCAGAGGGTTCGCGCTGAAGCTTCATGAAAATTGCGGTGCACAAAACGTTAAAGTACGATTATAGCTTTTTTGTCTGTCGCCTTCAGAGAGGGGCTGCGCGCAAGCGTTCCGCGCTCCCGCTCGCCAATCGACGAGTTCACAACCGCGTTGTTACTACCCGAGTCCGGATCATGAGAGAGTTTTCCCGCATCCAACGTTTGCCGCCCTACGTCTTCAGCATTACCGCCCAGCTGAAGATGGCCGCTCGCCGGCGCGGTGAGGACATCATCGACATGAGCATGGGGAATCCGGACGGGCCGACGCCGCAGCACATCACCGACAAGCTGGTCGAAGCGGCGCTGCGCGAGAACACGCACGGCTATTCGGTGTCGCAGGGCATCCCGCGACTGCGCAAGGCGATCTGCGACTGGTACCAGCGGCGTTACGACGTCAGCCTCGACCCGGAAAGCGAGGCGGTGGTGACCATCGGTTCGAAGGAAGGCATTGCGCACCTGATGCTGGCCACGGTGGACCGTGGCGACACCGTTCTGGTGCCGAACCCCTCCTACCCCATCCACATCTACGGCGCGATCATCGCCGGTGCCGACGTCCGCTCGGTGCCGATGACGCCGGATGTCGATTTCTTCGATGAACTGCAGCGCGCCGTCCGCGAGACGACGCCGAAGCCGAAGATGATGATTCTCGGCTTCCCGAGCAATCCGACGGCACGCTGCGTGGATCTCGAGTTCTTCGAGCGCGTCGTCGCGCTGGCCAGGGAGCACGACATCCTGGTGGTGCATGACCTGGCCTATGCCGATATCGTCTTCGACGGTTATCGGGCGCCGTCGATCCTGCAGGTGCCGGGTGCGCGCGAGGTGGCGGTCGAGTTCTTCACCATGTCCAAGAGCTACAACATGGCCGGCTGGCGGGTCGGCTACATGGTCGGCAACGAAGAGCTGTGCCGTGCGCTGGTCCGCATCAAGAGCTATCACGACTACGGCACCTTCACGCCGATCCAGGTGGCGTCGGTGATCGCACTCGAAGGGCCGCAGCAGTGTGTCGAAGACGTGCGGCAGACCTACCAGCGGCGCCGCAACGTGCTCGCCAAGGGGCTGCACGAAGCCGGCTGGATGGTCGAGGTGCCGAAGGCGTCGATGTACATCTGGGCCCGGATTCCCGAGTTCTACCGGCACCTGGGATCGATGGAATTCGCCAAGAAACTGCTGCTCGAGGCCAGGGTCGCCGCTTCCCCCGGCGTCGGCTTCGGCGAGCACGGCGACGACCACGTCCGTTTCGCGCTGATCGAGAACGAGGAACGCACGCGGCAGGCGGTGCGTGGCATCCGCGACATGTTCCGTAAAGACGGCCTGCTGCCTTCGACAGGCGGCCGCGAGAGACCGGCGTCATGAAAGCGATCCGCAAATCGAACAAGCTGGACAATGTCTGCTACGACATCCGCGGTCCCGTCCTCGAACAGGCCAGGAGGATGGAGGAAGAAGGTCATCACATCATCAAGCTGAATATCGGCAACCTCGCCGCATTCGGCTTCGATTCGCCGGAGGAAATACAGCTCGACATGATCCGCAACCTGCCCGGCGCGGCCGGTTATTCGGACGCCAAGGGCATTTTCTCGGCACGCAAGGCGGTCATGCATTACACGCAGCAGAAGCACATCAAGGGGGTGACGCTCGAGGACATCTACATCGGCAACGGCGTCTCCGAGCTGATCGTGATGGCCATGAACGCGCTGCTCAATACCGGCGACGAGGTGCTCGTGCCGACGCCGGATTATCCGCTGTGGACCGCCGCCGTGAGCCTTTCCAGCGGCACGCCGCGCCACTATCTCTGCGATGAGGCCAGGGACTGGTTGCCGGACCTCAAGGACTTGCGCGCCAGAATCACGCCGCGCACGCGTGCGCTGGTGGTCATCAACCCGAACAACCCGACCGGCGCCCTGTATCCGGAAAGCGTGCTGCTCGAAATGGTCGACATCGCCCGCCAGCACAACCTGATCATCTACGCCGACGAGGTCTACGACAAGGTGCTCTACGACGGCGCGACCCATACCGCCATCGCCTCGCTGTCGGAAGACGTGCTCACCGTGACCTTCAACGGCCTGTCGAAAAACTACCGCTCCTGCGGCTATCGCGCTGGCTGGATGGTGGTTTCCGGCGACCTGCGCCAGGCCCGCGACTACATCGAGGGCCTGGACATGCTCGCCTCGATGCGCCTGTGCTCGAACGTGCCGGGCCAGCACGCCATCCAGACCGCACTCGGCGGTTATCAGAGCATCGACGACCTGGTGGCGCCGAGCGGCCGCATGTGCCGTCAGCGCGACCTGGCGTACGAGCTGATCACGGCCATTCCCGGCGTCAGCTGCGTCAAGCCGAAGGCGGCGCTGTACATGTTCCCGCGCCTGGATCCCAGGATCTATCCGATCCGGGACGACCAGCAGTTCATCTCCGAAATGCTGCAGGAAGTGCGCGTGCTGCTGGTCCAGGGCAGCGGCTTCAACTGGCCCGCACCCGATCACTTCCGGCTGGTCTTCCTGCCGCACGAAGACGATCTGCGCGATGCGATTGCGCGCATCGCGCGCTTCCTGGAAACCTATCGCCAGCGGGCGGCCACTCCGCTCCCGGCCTAGCCTGCGAACCGCCGGACACTCTGCCCCGCGCCCGGCGTCCAGCTTCTCGGAACTCCCTGCTCAACCTTCAACCTTCTCACTGGCTGCTCTATGAAACCTATCAACGTTGGACTTCTCGGCATCGGCACCGTCGGTGGTGGCACGTACGCGGTACTCAAACGCAATGCGGAGGAGATCGCGCGCCGCGCCGGCCGTCCCATCCAGGTCAGCGTCGTCGCCGACAAGAACCTTGAACGCACCCGTCAGCTGACGGGCGGCGACTGCGCCGTCACCGACGATGCCTTTGCGGTGGTCAGTGACCCCGACGTCGATATCATCGTCGAACTGATCGGCGGCGATGACGTCGCCAAGCAGTTGGTCCTGCAGGCGATCGCCAGCGGCAAGCACGTGGTCACCGCCAACAAGGCCCTGCTGGCCAAGCACGGCAACGAGATCTTTGCCGCCGCACAGAAGAAGGGGGTGATGGTTGCTTTCGAAGCCGCCGTGGCCGGCGGCATCCCGATCATCAAGGCGCTGCGCGAAGGCCTGACCGCCAACCGCATCGAGTGGATCGCCGGGATCATCAACGGCACCACCAACTTCATCCTCTCGGAGATGCGCGACAAGGGCCTGTCGTTCGACATCGTGCTCAAGGAAGCGCAGCGTCTCGGCTACGCGGAGGCCGATCCGACCTTCGACGTTGAAGGGGTCGATGCGGCGCACAAGCTGAGCATCATGTCGGCGATCGCCTTCGGCAATTCGATGAGCTTCGGGCAGGCGCACATCGAAGGCATCAGCCAGCTCGACGCGGTCGATATCAAGTACGCCGAACAGCTCGGCTACCGCATCAAGCTGCTGGGCATCACCAAGCGCACCAGCGAAGGCGTCGAACTGCGCGTGCATCCGACGCTGATCCCGACCCGGCGCCTGATCGCCAACGTCGAAGGTGCAATGAACGCTGTCCTGGTCAAGGCCGATGCCGTTGGCCCGACGCTCTACTACGGCAAGGGCGCAGGCGCCGAGCCGACCGCTTCGGCGGTGATCGCCGATCTGGTCGACGTCACCCGCATGCACACCGCCGACCCGGAACACCGCGTGCCGCACCTCGCCTTCCAGCCCGACGCGATGGTCGACCTGCCGATTCTGCCGATGGCCGACGTGATCACCAGCTACTACCTGCGCCTGCGTGTCGACGACCGGCCGGGCGTACTCGCCGACGTAACGCGCATTCTCGCCGATCAGGAGATCTCGATCGACGCGATGATGCAGCGCGAACCCGGCGAGGGCGAGGAACAGACCGAGATCATCATGCTCACGCACCAGACGCGCGAACGCAACGTCGATGCGGCGATTGCCCGCATCGAGGCGCTGGCCGCGGTCAAGGGGGCGATCATCCGCCTGCGTCTGGAGCAGCTGCTGTAAGCTTTGCGCCGTCCCCGGCGCGGTGCGTGGGCGGCCGATCGGCGTCGGCAGCCTCGCTCTGCCGTGCCGCCAGGTCGCGCACGCTCATGCCGCCGACCGCCGACTCGAGCGCCTGCCGCATCCGCTCGAGCGCCGCGTCCACCGCTTCTGGCGCCTGCAAGCCAACGGGTGAACAGAAGCGATCCTCGCCAGCGCTGCGCACGGCCTCCAGGACCTGCAGCACGCTGATCAGCGCGGGGTCGCGCCCGGGAAGGTAGAGTGGCGGATCGTCGCTGCTCTGCAACAGCAGTTTGCGGTTTTCCAGCGCATCGAGCACGCTCTGCAGCACGTGACTCGGCACGCCCAACAGGCGGACGAATTCAGCCAGCGAGGGCGTACGCTCGCCGGCAGCGAAGCTGCCGGCGACCAGGGCCATGCTCGATAGCGCCATCCGTTCGCGCATGCGGTTGCTCAGTTGCGGTTCGCCGGCGCCGGGGTAGAGGTATTCCGGATGCTGGACGTAGAAGGCAACACTGGCGCCGAAAAGCAGGATCAGCCAGCTCAGGTAGAGCCAGATCATGAAGAGAATCAGGATCGCCAGGCTCGAATAGATCGCCGCGTACTGGCCCGACGTCGCCACGAAGGTCGCAAATCCCCAACCTGCGGTTTGCCAGGCGATGCCACCCGCCGTGCCGCCGATCAGCGCCGGGACCAGACGCACGCGTGCGTTGGGAATGAACATGTAGATGAAGGTGAAGGCGGCGATCACCAGCAGATAGGGCGTCAGCCGGCTGATCGTGTGCACCAGCTGGCCAAGCATCTCGGTCGCCAGCAGGCCGCGCACGGTCTCGGCGTTCATTACCGTGGCAGTGATGCCCAGCGCCGCAAAGACCAGTATCGGCCCGACCATGAGCACGCTCAGGTAGCGGCTGAAACGATCACCGAACGACCTCGGACGCTGGATGTGCCAGATGAAGTTGAGCGACTCCTCGATCTTCTGCATCAGGGAAATGGCCGTGTAGAGCAGCAACGCCAGGCCGAGCGCACCAAGCACGCCGACGTTCATGTTCTGGATGAAGCCAATGATGTTCGCCGCGATTTCCTCGCCCTCCTTGCCGAGGGGTTCAAGGAACTTCAGCAGCATCGGCTGAATCTGGTTATGCACACCGAAGGCCTTGAGAACCGAAAAGCTCAACGCCAGCAGCGGCACGATCGACAGCAGCGTCGTATAGACGAGGCTCATGGCACGCAGGGTCAGCTGCCCATTCACCAAATCGCGAACCACCAGCGAAAGCGTGCGCAAAACCCGCACGCCGCGCAGCTGCCATGACGACAAGCTGGCGCCGTGCCCACCCCAGATGATGTTTTCCAGACGGCTCACAAGACCGGCATCGCTGACTGGCTTCACTTGACGACCTCGAGTTCGAGTTGCAGGGTAACCGCCTTGTCGGTCGCGGCGCTGGCCGGACGCGCCTTGCCGAGCAGCACGCGCCTGGCGTCCACGCCATCGCTGCCGGTCATCTCGGCGACGATCGCTTCCCCGCGCCGGCTGCCAAGCTTCGCCAGCGCCTCGTCGGAAACCGGCTGCTCCTTGATCATGCGATCGAGAAGGTCCTGGTAGAAGGCCGGCGGCGGGCGGGCTGGCGCCGTCGCGGCTGACGCCTTGCCAGCCGGCGCGGCGGCAAGCGCACGCTGCTTCACCAGGGCCAGCACTTCGGGCGCATAGCGCTCGCTGAACACCGTCTCGATCGCCACCTGCGCACGCGGGTTCGCCGCGTCGACCGGCCCCGGATCCTCGCCGGGCGCCAGTTCGAGTCCCATGCGAGCGACGATGTCGCTGCGCACCGCGAGCGATTTCAGCGCCGGTGCGTCCTGCTCGGCCGAGTGTGCCGGCGGAACGACCAGGCTCAGCGTCGTCCGTTCCTTCATCGCCCGCGCGACCGCTGCCAGCTTCTCGCGCTCGGGCGGCGCGAGGACGGCGCGGCCCGGTTCGAAGTCGATGCTGTCCAGCTTGCTGTCGCTGCCGGCACCGAAAAGTGCGCCGAGCGCCCTGAACGGCGCCGTCACGATGCCGGCGATCAGGTTGCCGAAAGCCTTGCCGATCACCGCGCCGTAGGAGAACTCCGGATCATCGAGATCGCCACTGACCGGCAGCCCGATGTCGATGACGCCCTGCGAATCACTCAGGATGGCGATCGCCAGGTCGAGCGGCAGGTCCGCAGCGCCAGGCGTATCGACCTCCTCGCCGAGTTTCACTTTCTTGAGAACGATCTTGTTCTCGCCGCGCAGCTTGCGTTCCTTGACCTTGTACTGCAGATCGAGCGCCAGTTGCCCGCCCTCGATCCTTCGGCCTGCGAACTTGACGACGTAGGGCGAGAGTGAGCTCATGGTCAGGTTGCGGAAGGTCATCTCGATATCGGTCAGCTGCGCCGGGCGAAAAACGCTGATCTGGCCGCGAATCTTCGCCGAACCGTACTTGTCGACACGCGCGTCGAGCTGCACCTTGGCGCTGCGGCCCGGATCGGTTCCCAGGCCGGTGATCACGCCCTTCAGTTCGTGCATGCGCGTACCGAACTGGGGTCGCAGACTGAGGTCGGCAAAATCGAGCACGCCCCGGGATATGCGGATGCGGGCAATGCTGACCGGGAAGGGATCGTCCACCGCCTCGCCCTGGTCGCCAGCGACTGCCGCGGCGGCGGCGCTATCGGCGACGTCTGCCTCGCCCGCCCGCTCGCCGGCGCCAGGCGCATCGCCCGGCTGCTCGCGCTTTTTCAGGACGTCGGTGATATTGACCGACTGATCCTCGGCAATGATCAGGCGCCCGTCCGGCGCCACGAGCCGCAGCTCGCCGATGTCCAGGCGGTTCGGCTCGACGGTCAGCAGCAAGTCGTCGGTCGCCAGCGCCTCCCAGGTGACGAACGGCCGCTTCGGCTCGACCTCGTCTATCTGCAGTTTATCGATTGCGAAGCTGCCCTTGTACGCCAGCTTGGCGCCGGCCTCGGCCGGGTCCCCGTAGCGCAGGCGCCCGCTGGTCGACACGGTGCCGGTGGCCAGAGTCAGCTCGGCGAATTCGGAAAGGTAGGGCTGAACGGGCGCCAGCGCGATGGCCGCCAGCCGAAGCTGCAGGTCCGAGTTGCCGTTGTCGGCGCGAACACTGCCCCTGGCTTCGACTTCGCCACCGCGAGCGACCCTGGCCTTGAACTCGACCTGCATGGGCGTGCTGACCCCGGTTTCGAAACCGGCGATACGCGCACGAATCGCCTCTAGCCCGACGGCCAGCTGTGGTCCGCCGCTGCGATCCTCGAAGCCGAGCGCGAAGCTATCGACTTCGACCGCCTTTACGGCCACCCGCCAGGCTCTTTCGGCGGCTGCGGCATCACCCTCCGGCGAAGCCGCAGCCGCCGCCTCGGCGGCGCCGCGGGTGACTACCAGGCCGTTGAACCTGCCCTCCGCGTCGAGCCAGGTCTGTGCCTTGCCATCGGCAAGAACGATCTTCTCGACCGTGAGCGACTGATCCTTCAGGCGCAGCACGCCGCCCGACAGGCTCGCGCGTGCAAAACGCGACATTTCGGTCGTTGCGTCTGCAGGACTGCGCAGAACGCCGTTTGAAAGTGCCACGCTGAGGCCGTCGCCGCGGACATCGAGCGGGCCATCGGGCAACGCCAGCAGCAGGGATTTTGCGCCCAGGCTTGCCGCCGCAACCTGCGCAACTTCGGACGGCGAGCCCAGGGCCACGACGCCGAGTGCCTTGAGTTGCAGCGCCACATCGTCAAAGCGCAGCGCAAGACCAGAAGACGAGGCCGACGATCCGCTGCCAAGAACAGCGCTAATCGCACGCACGTCGAGTGCCGCGTCCTGCCATGCGACCCTGTCGGCGCCCTGTCGGGCGACAAGCCCCGTCAGCGCCACCTGCGCAGCAGCGGCGTCGATCCTGAGATCAGCATTGGTCTGCGCCAGCGACAACTTTTCGCTGGCGATCGCCAGCTTGCCCAGATCGACGCCGCTCGCGCCGCTCTGCGCCTTGAGCCCGCCAAAGCTCGTTCGTGGCTTGTCGATGACCAGCTCGAAACGCGCATCGGCGAGACGCATGGCGATTTTCTCGGCCGCGATCAGGCCATCCGGAACGGCCAGCGTATCCGCACCCTTCTTGAGCCGCACGCCGGTCAGTGACAGCTTTGGCTGCGCCAGTTCGACGCGCGTTCCTGCGGCAAACTCGATGGTGGGCGAGGCCTCGAAAGCGAGCGCGCCCACGGCAACGCCGAGCGCCTCCTTCGGATCGCCAAAGCCGAACTCGACCTCGGAGATCTCGGCGCTGTTCACCACCACCCGCCAGGCGCCCGGTTCGCTCGCGTCCGGGACGTCGGTGGCCGGCGCGGCCGCGTCGCCCGGCACGGCGGCCAAAGCCGCTTCGGGTACAGCTGCGGCTTCCGTCTTCGGCAATGCCGCCGTCGCGACCTCCTGGGCGGTCGCCGCTTTTGCCACCACTGTTGCCGCCGCTTCTCCCACTGCTTCCTTCTCGGGCACCGTCGCCGCGGTGCGCAGCAGCTTCTCCCAGTTGAGTTTGCCGTCGTCGTCGAAGGCGACGGCAACCCTGCCCTTCAGCAGCCGGACGCCGGCCAGGCTGGCTTCGCGGGCAGCAAGGTCGACGCGCCCCTTCTGCAGCGACAGCGTCTCGATCGCCAGCAGCGGCGACGCGGCACCGGCCGCGCTGAGCGACAAGGAAGCGACATCGAAATCGAGCTCCTGCACGGTCCCCGACAAGGTGCCGTCAGCAGCAACGGCAAGGTCGAAGCTGGCAGCCAGATCGACCTTGCCGGCCGGCGAATCGATGGCCAGCAGACGCGGCAGGCTCCGGACCAGCGTCGCCACCTGCAGGCCGTTCAGCTTCAGGGTCCCTTTCGAGACGATCGGATTCAGCGCCAGTTCGCCGCTCGTCTCAACCGCTTCACCGGCAGCACTGCGCGCCGACAAGCGATAGCTGGCCGCCTGCTCGGGAAGGCTCGACAGATTGTCTACCTCGACCACCAGTGGCTCGATCCGCGCCACCAGCGGCTCATCGTGCAGTCGGTCGGAAAAGTCGAGGCGACCACCGGTCAGTGCGACGCGCTGCACGATGAAACGCGGCAGGCCTTCGTCTTTCTGGTCGGGCTCGCTTGCCGGCAGGCGTTCGAGCAATGCGGCGAAGTTGTGGCGACCGTCCCTGTCGAGTGCGAAGTGCACCACCGGCGCCTCGAGCCTGGCTTCGGCAAAGGTCCACGCGCGATCGATGACGCTGCGCAGCTCGAAATCGACCAGCAGGCGCTTGAAAGCGAGCAGCGGCTGGCCGGCGGGGTCGGCGAGCGCGAGATCGTCGACTTCGAACCTGAACAACAGCGGATTGAAACGCACCTCGCCGACCTTGATCATGTGGCCAAGCTGCTCGGGTACCTGCTTCTCGACCTGCCACTTGACGAGCGCCGGCAGGGCGAAGAAGCCGCCGAGCAGATACAGCGCGCACAGAACCACGCCGATGATCACCGGTTTTCTGACAAGGATGGTTCGCAGTGTGTTGAGCATGGTCGAGGCTTTCACAGCATGAGCGACGAGACTGGCCGCAGCAATACGGAGGGGCTGCGCAGCGCGGCGAACGACCGGGAGAGACCGGTCCGGCACGCTGCCCGCCTGGCAGGACAGTCCGTTCCGACAGCGCGGCCTCGACGCTTGTTCCGAAAACCGGCTGGCCAGTCCTGACGACAAGGGCCTGGCCAGCCAATCGAATTCCATGATAACGCGTTGCAGCCTCTCCGGAGAAATGCCGGTCGCACGTCGAGGGCGACACCCGCCTGATGACAATGGACGGCCGCCGGGCCCGACAGCAGGCGAGCGCCGATCGGCGGCCAGGGCTACAATGCGCCTTTGTGGTCCTGGCCACCATTGCTGCCTCGCGTCCCTGCGCTTGCCGCGCTGCCCTCCACCCCCCGCCAGAAACCCTCTTTCGAAAGCCCGTCCTCATGCGCCCCCCTCCTCTCGCCGGACTGCGCGTCCTCGATCTCACCCGACTGCTGCCGGGACCACTGGCCACCATGCATCTCGGCGACCTTGGCGCCGACGTGATCAAGATCGAGGATACCGGCGGCGGCGACTACGCACGCAGCGCCGGTGCGGTGCACGGCGAGACCAGCTACTTCGAGCTGGTCAATCGCAACAAGCGCAGCCTGACCCTTGATCTCAAGCAGGCGGCCGGCGTCGACGCCTTCATGCGCCTCGCAGCCAGCGCCGACGTGATCGTCGAGGGTTTTCGTCCCGGCGTGGTGGACAAGCTGGGCATCGGTTACCGCGCCGTCTCGTCGATCAATCCACGTATCGTGTATTGCGCGATCACCGGCTACGGGCAGGACGGGCCCTACCGCGACCGCGCCGGCCACGACCTCAATTACCTGGCCTACAGCGGCCTGCTCGACCAGATCGGCGTCGCCGGTGGCGCGCCGGCAATACCGAACTTCCAGATCGGCGACCTGCTCGGCGGCTCGCTGAGCGCACTGATCGGTCTCCTCGCCGGCGTCGTCGATGCCCGCGCCAGCGGCCGTGGGCGCTACGTCGATGTGTCGATGACCGACGCTGTTTTCGCGCACACCATCTTCCCGCTGCTGGCGGTGCTCGGCCTGGACAAGGCCCTGCCGCGCGGCGAAGACCTGCTGTCCGGCGGCATGCCCAGCTACGGGGTCTACGCCACCAGCGACGGCCGCCACATGGCGGTCAGCGCGATGGAGCCGAAGTTCTGGCAAACACTGTGCGACACCCTCGACCGCCCCGACCTGCGGCCCTGCGCTTTCGCCACCGGCGCCGAAGGACGGCGTATCCGCGGCGAACTGGAAGCGATCTTCGTGCGGCGCAGCTTCGCCGAATGGACGGCGATTTTCGAGCGCGTCGACTGCTGCGTGGCGCCGGTGCTGCGCTTCGAGGAAAGCCTCGACAATGCACAGCTGCGGGCACGCGAGATGATCGTCGAAGTCGCCGGCGTCAAGCAGTTCGCACCGCCGTTCAAGATCAGCGAGCACCCTTTCGAAGCGCGCCACGCCGCCCCGGCTGCCGGCGAGCACAGTGAGGAAATCCTTCGCGAAGCGGCATTCGGCGCCGACGAGATCGCCCGTTTGCGCACGCAGAAAGTGATCTGAGCCGGATCGACGCCGGCCGACACCATGCAAGGCATCCTGCTGCTGCTGCCCGACTTCGGGCTGATCCTTCTCGGCTGGGCCCTCTACCGGCTGGTCGATTTCGGCGAGAATTTCTGGAGCGGACTCGAGAAACTGGTCTACTTCGTGCTGTTTCCGGCGCTGCTGTTCAAGGCCCTGGCCAGCACGCGAATCGATTTCGCCGTCGCCGCCCCACTTTTCGCCAGCGGCGCCGCCGCGCTGGGCTGCGGGGTCGTGCTCGGCCTGCTCGCGGCACCGCTGTTCAAGCAGCAAAAGACACTCTTCGCCTCGCGCTTCCAGTGCGCTTTCCGCTTCAACTCCTACCTCGGCCTGGCGGTGATCGGCAAACTGCACGGGGCCGCCGGAATCGCGGCGATGGGCATCCTGATCGGGGCAATGGTGCCGCTGGCCAACATGGCCTCGGTGTGGGTGCTGGCCCGCCATGGCAATCTGGGCGTATTGCGTGAGATGGCACGCAATCCGCTGGTGCTGGCGACGCTGGCCGGCTTCGCTTACAGTGCCAGCGGCCTGGCGCTGCCTGACGCCCTGGCCCAGTTGCTCGGCAGGCTGGGACAAGCGGCGATCGCGCTCGGCCTCCTTGCCGTCGGTGCCGCACTCAAGCTGCGCGGCGCATCCGGGTCGCATGGCGCTTCCTGCTACCTGCTGGCGGTGAAGCTGCTGGCCGTGCCGGCGGCGGGGCTGCTTGCGGCAAGCAGCCTGGGCCTGAGTGGCGTGTACTTCGATACGGTGATCGTCTTCGCTGCACTGCCGACCGCGACGTCAGCCTACATCCTGGCGGTGCGCATGGGCGGCGACGGCCCAGGGGTGGCCTGGCTGGTTTCCGCGAACACGCTGCTGGCGATGCTCACTCTGCCGGTCTGGCTGACGGTCGCCCTGCGCCACTGAGCCGCCGTGTGCCGGCCGGCAAGCGCGGCCCGCGCTACTCAGCTGGCGGCTTCGTCAGCCGCCGCTGCGGGTGCGATGCCGACGACGACGACCGAAACGTTGTCGCTGCCATCACGCTCGCAGGCAAGTTCAACCAGCCGCCGGCTGGCTGCGGCGGGTTCCATGGATGCGACGATCGCGGCGATTCCGGTCGGTTCAAAGGATTCGTGCAGCCCGTCCGAGCAGAGGACGAAGACGTCTCCGACACTCGCCGGCGGGCAGCGCCGGGTGGCAACCCTGAGGCCCGTCGGCGTGCCGAGCGAGCGCATGAGCATGTTGCGCATCGGATGTCGGCGTGCGTCCTCGGCGCTGATCATACCGTCCCGCAACATCTGTTCGACGAGGGTGTGATCCTCCGTCAGCTGCGCACATTGACCATTCGAGCAGCGGTAGAGGCGGCTGTCGCCGACATGTGCCAGAAGCACTTCGTCGGCCACCACGACAAGAACCGTGGCCGTTGTCCCCATCCCTTCGAGCGCGCAATCGGCCTCGCCGGCACGACATATCGCCTTGTTCGCCGCAAGCATGGCCAGTTCCAGGGCCTGCAGGCAGTCATCTCCCGGCGGCGTTGCAAAATAGTCGCGGCAGATGGTCTCCACCGCCAGCGCGCTCGCCACCTCGCCACCCCGGTGTCCACCCATACCGTCGGCGACGATTGCCAGCACGCCGAGACGCTGGCGCAACCCGGGGTCGTCCGGGCAGACGAAAGCCAGCGAATCCTCGTTGCTGAGCCGTACGCGGCCAACGTCACTGGCCACCGCGGCCCGTACCGAGTAGCTTGCCGGCGCTTCGCTCATCGAGCCACCAACCGGCACGCTGCAGGGCGGCGCAGCCAGACCGGCGATCGTTCGCCACGCTCGCCAGGCGCGCCTGGGCTTGTTCCATTCACCGCCTGCCGCGGGATCGGCATCAACTCGACTCGTGCCAGCACTGGTGACTCCTTGTTGAACGCAAGCGTCATTGTGCCACCGTCGCCGTTTGCCGCAAACCAGTGACGCAAGGGTTGCGCCCGTGCTCCACCTACCGCCGGCGACCCGCGCCGACTGTTGACGGCAGGGGCGTCCCGGTCGCGACTGCTTTTTCGCCAGCGCATGCGGCCAGACGCAGCGTCGCCTGTGCTGGCAGCCCGGGGAGATAGTCGGCAATCGGCCGACACCCGCCGGCCACACACAGTTCGTAGCTGCCCGCATACGGCGAATGCGACAGCAACACCTGCGGCAGCGGCGGCAGAGCCGGTCGATAGTGCCAGGTTCCGTCATGCAGGATGGCGTCCGCTGGCGGTTCCATGCCCGCGCCGCTGCCCGCTATCCTGGCCGCGACGACCCGCAGCTGCCGGTCCTCGATCCGCCAGTCCTCCTCCCAGCGCGTCTTCTCGATCGAATGCATCCACGCCAGCGTGAAGGCATTGACCGCCAGCGTGGCGACCGCCGCGCCCGCGCTCAGGCAGAGCGGCACGGCTGCCTGCGCTTCCTCAGCCAGTGCACGGCCACGAACGCGGCAGTCAGGGCAAAACCCAGCTCGTCGGTCGCCGGCAAGGCGACGATCAGGCTGGCTGCGGCGGCGGTGGCCAGAACACGCTCCAACACATTCAGCGGCGCCCAGAAATAGCCGATCGCAGCGCCACCCCACAGGGCGATCGCCAGCACCGCCTTGAGCAGCACATAGGCGACCGCCAGGACCGACGGATTCCCCTGCAGCATGATCGCCGGGTCGTAGACCGCCATGTAGGGAACGACGAAGCCGGCGATGGCGATCTGCACGGCCTTCAAGCCGATCTTCAGCCCGGGCTCCTTGGCGATGGAACTGGCCGCAAAGGCGGCCAGCGCCACCGGCGGCGTCAGGTCGGCCATGATCCCGAAGTAGAAAACGAACATGTGGCTGACTATAAGGGGTACGCCGAGCTTGAGCAGGGCCGGCGCGGCAATGGCGCTGGTGATGATGTAGTTCGGTATGGTCGGGATGCCCATGCCCAGGATCAGGCAGACCAGCATGGTCAGAAGCAGCGACAGGAAAAGACTGGTCTCGCCGACGGCAAGGATGAAACCGGCGAAGCTGGAGGCGGCGCCGGTCAGCGTCAGGATGCCGATGATCACCCCGACGATGCTGCAGGCGACGCCGACCGGCAGCGCCTGCCGGGCGCCGTCGGCCAGGCTCGTCTTCATGGTGTGCAGGCTCTGCCGGCCACCGTTGACGAAGCAGGCCAGCGCCACCAGCACGGCAATCACCACCAGCAGTGCATGCACGCCCCACTCGAGCATCGTCGCACAGCCCAGCCCCAGGGCGATCCAGAATACGTAGCGGAAAGCGGTGCCGGAAACCCGCGCGGCAATCGCCGCACCAAGGATCAGTACCGCGGTCAGCGACAGACCGACCATTCCCGAGAACATCGGGGTGAAGCCATTGAACAGCATCCCGACGAGAATCATCAGCGGCAGGATCAGGTACCACTGCTCGCGGATCGCGCGCAGCGGATTCGGACAGTCCTCTTTCGGAATCCCGGTCAGGCCCTTGCGCCCGGCTTCCAGGTGCACCATCCAGAACACCGTCAGGTAGTACAGGATGGCAGGCACGATGGCCGCCTTGACGACCTCGGTATAGGGCACATCGAGGTTCTCGGCCATGATGAAGGCAACCGCCCCCATCACCGGCGGCATCACCTGGCCACCCATCGACGAAGTCGCCTCGACGGCGCCGGCAAAGACACCCGAATAGCCGAAACGCTTCATCAGCGGAATGGTGAACTGGCCGGTGGTGAGCACATTGGCAACGCCGGAACCCGAGATCGTCCCCATCAGGCCGGACGAGAGCACCGCCACTTTCGCCGGCCCGCCCTTGGTGTGGCCGACGGTGCCCAATGCCAGCGAATTGAAGAGATTGATCATCCCCGCGTGTTCGAGAAAGGAGCCGAAGAGGATGAACAGGAAGATGTAGGTTGCCGAGACCAGCGTCGGAATGCCGAACAGGCCCTCGGTACCGAGCGCCAGCTGGTTGATGATCTGGTCGAAGCCGTAGCCGCGATGTTCCAGCACGCCCGGGAGATACTCGCCGAACATGCCGTAGGCCAGGAAGCCACCGCAAACGAGGGGCAGCGCCAGACCGAGCAGGCGACGAGCCGCCTCGAAGACCAGGACCACCAGCGCGGTACCGACCACCAGGTCGGCGGTGCTCGGGTCGCCCGAACGCTGAATCAGCTCGGCTTCGAAGATCCAGTGATAGGTACCGAGCGCAAAGGCGACGACGGCGAGCACACCGTCGGCGATGCTGATCCGCGTGAGCTCGCCGGCGCGCTTGAATGCCGGGTAGAGCAGAAAGGTGATGGTCAGCAGGAAACCGACGTGCAGCGAGCGGGTAACCAGGCTCGACAGGGGATGGAAGGCGGCAACGGTCAGCTGGTAGGCGGAGAACGCCAGGGCGACGGCGGTGACCAGTTGCAGCGAGCGGCCCGAGAGATTTCGCTGCGTGCCGTGCGCGGCGCTTTCTTCCGCGCCGTGATCCTGCGGAGCTGCGAGGCTGTCATTCATGGCGTGTCCTTGCAGCGCGCGGCCTTGCTGCGGGGTCCCCGCAGCAAGGCCGTCTGGCGCCAGTCAACTACTTGATCAGCCCGGCTTCGCGATAGTACTTCTCGGCGCCCGGATGGAAGGGGACCGGCGGCTTCCTGGCTGCGTTCTCCTTGTTGATCGCCTTGGCAGCAGCGTGCGCCGCCACCAGTTGATCGAGGTTGGCGAACATCGACTTGGTCATCGTGTAGACGACATCGGTGGAGACACCCTCGTGCGTGACCAGGAAGTTCTGCACGGCGACTGTTGGAACCGCTGCGGTTTGTCCTCGGTAGGTATCGGCCGGAACGGTGCCGGGCTGATAGGCCGCTTCACCGATCTTGTTCACCACCTCGACCGGGATCGGGATGACGGTGATCGGCAGCGAAGTCGCCAGGTCACGCAGTGCGGCAACCCCGAGCCCCGCCGAGATGACGGTGGCGTCGAGCTGGCGGTTCTTCATCAGTTCTACCGATTCACCGAAGGGCAGGTACTCGACCTTGCCGAAATCCTTGTAGCTCATGCCGGCCGCCTTGAAGATCTCGCGCGCGTTGAGTTCGGTACCCGACTTCGGCGCACCGACGGCAACGTTCTTGCCCTTCAGGTCGGCGAGCGTCTTGATGCCGGATTCCTCGCTGGCGACGATCTGGATGTAGTTGGGGTAGATCGCGGCGACCGTGCGCAGCTTCTTGAGGGGCGTCTTGAAACCGGCTTCCTCGTTGCCTTTCCAGGCCTCGCCCAGGGCGTCACCGAGCGTGAAGGCGATTTCGCCGCGACCGGCCTGCAACAGGTTGAGATTCTCGGCGCTGGCCTTGGTTGCCTGCACCGAGGTCTTGGCGTCGGGAATCGCCTTGGCATAGATCTGCGAGAGCGCGACGCCGAGCGGATAGTAGACGCCGCTGGTGCCTCCGGTCAGAACATTGATGAATTCGGCGGCGTGGGCCGATACGGAAAAACAGGCGGCTGCGGCAGCGGCCAGCAGGGTGCGGCGCAATGATGCCTTCATCGATTGTCTCCTTTGGTGTTTTGCTGCGGTGGGTTTTCTGGAACGCTCATGTTCGCACGGCTGTTCTCTCTGCCAACCCACTCCGGACCCCGCCCGCTGCCCGAAGTGCTGCGACGACGGGAAAGAAACGGATTCCCCGGCCTGCCGTTCACCAGAGTGATTGACGGATCGCGGCGCGAACGCCCGGATCAAGCAGCAGGATTCATGCCACCTCAAACCATGCCGCAAGCTATTGAATATTTTGGAAACCGGTTCCGGTTCCACGGGCCGGCGCGCGAAAACCCGGAATGACACACGCCCCTGTGCGGATTTTCGCACGCGGGTTCCGCGCATTTCCGGGAGCGGCCCGCGCATGCATGCTGTCCGTTCAGCGAAAGCGCTCGACGACGATTCCGTGGCGAGTCAGTTTGTCGTACAGGGTCTTTTTTGGCGTTTGCAGCGATTCCGCGGTGTCGGCGACGTTGCCTTTGCACTGCCTCAGGGCTTCTTCGATGATCTGCTTCTCGGCGCGATCGACGCATGCGGCCAGCGAGAAGGACGAGGCCGGGGTGTCGACCGGGAACAGCGCATCGGGCAGACCGAGCGCGCAGCGTTCGGCGACATTCTTCAGTTCGCGGACATTGCCTGGCCAGTCGTGCGCGCCCCAGCGCAGGAGATCGGCCGGAGTCCAGCTGACCAGCGGACGCTGGTAACGCTGCGCGGCCTCCTGCAGAAAATGCGCCATCAGCAGCGGGATGTCCTCACGATGATCGCGCAAGGCGGGCAGGTCGATGCTGACCACCCCCAGTCGGTAATAGAGGTCGGCGCGAAACTGACCCGCGTCGGACAGGGCCTTGAGATCGACCTTGCTGGCGGCCACCAGTCGGCAGTCGACGGCAATGCTCTGATTGCTGCCCAGGCGCTCCAGGCATCGCTCCTGCAGGACGCGCAGGAGCTTGACCTGCAGATTGAGCGGCATCGATTCGATTTCGTCGAGAAAGAGCGTGCCGCCGCTGGCGTGCTCGATGCGCCCGATGCGCCGCCTGCCAGCGCCCGTGAAAGCGCCGGCTTCGTGGCCGAAAAGCTCGCTTTCGACGACGCTTTCCGGCAGAGCGCCGCAGTTGATGGCCACGAAGGGGCCGCGCTGACCACTGGCTTCATGGATGGCCCTGGCGACGACCTCCTTGCCACAACCGGTTTCGCCGTTGATCAGGATATCGACGCCCGTCGGCGCCAGGTTCGCCACCAGCCGGCGCACATTCTGCATCGCCGCCGACTGCCCGATGATGCGCGCGATGCCGTCGCCGAGGCGCGCCTTGAGCTCGCGGTTCTCGAGGATCAGCGCGCGTCTTTCCAGCGCACTCCTGACCGCGGCGACCAGCCGTTCGGACGGGAACGGCTTTTCAATGAAGTCGTAGGCACCTTCACGCATCGCTTCGACAGCCATCGCCACGTCGCCGTGGCCGGTCATCAGCAGCACCGGCAACTCGCGGTCGCAGTCATGCAAACGACGCAGCAGCGCCAGGCCGTCGAGTCCTGGCAGGCGCACGTCGCTGACCACCAGCGCCGGGCTTGTCGAAGCGAATGCAGCCAGCATGACTTCGCCGTCGCCAAAACCACGCACCGGGATGTCTGCCAGCGACAAGGCCTGTTCGCAGCCCTTGCGGACGGCGGCGTCGTCCTCGACCAGGAAGACCGGCGCCTCAAGCGCCATCGATCACGTCATCGCCGAGCGCGCAATCGATCGGCAGAGTGACGCGGAAACAGCAGCCGCCCCCGGGCTGCGCGCGCACTTCGATGCGTCCATGGTGACGCTGAACGATGCTGTACGAAAGCGACAAACCCAGCCCGGTACCCTGACCGCCCGGTTTGGTGGTAAAAAACGGTTCGAAGACACGGGCCACATTCTCCGGGGCGATGCCCGTACCGTTGTCGCTGACTTCGACCCACACGGTCTCTGCGTCGCAGCCGGTTCTGATGATGATCCGGCCATAGTCCTCGATCGCCTGTGCGGCATTGAGCAGCAGGTTCATGAATACCTGATTGATCTGCGAGGGCGCGCAGTTCACCAGCGGCAGTTCGCCGTAGCGCTTCTCCACCTTTGCCTTGTGCTTGATTTCGTGCCAGACGATGTTCAGCGTGCTTTCCAGACCCTGATGCAGGTCGCAGCACTGCCAGTTCGGCTCGCCCGGCCGCGCGAAGTCCTTGAGGTCGAAGATGATGCGGCGCACGCGGTCCAGACCCTCAAGCGACTCATCGACCAGGCGCTTCATGTCCGCGCACAGCTCCGTGTAACCGATTTCCTTCTTGATCTGCTCGACCCGGGCAGTGCACTCGCTACTATGCGAGCCGCCTTGTTCATAGGCATCCAATACCCGCAGCAGATCGTCAGCATACCTGCCCAAGAGACCGAGATTGGAGAGAGCGAAACCGACCGGATTGTCCACCTCGTGGGCGACCCCGGTGGCCAGCTGACCGATCGCCGCCATCTTCTCCAGTTGTCCGACCGCCGCCATCTTCTCCGATTGCAGCAGCCGGTCGTGTGCCTCCGCGAGCTTGCCCTGGGCGATCTTGTGTTCAGTCAGGTCGGTGAACACGCCCACCAGATGCGTGAGCATGCCATCGCTGTCATGGATCTTCGTGATCGAGAGAGACTGCGGGTAGAGCGAGCCGTCCTTGCGCCGGTTGATGAGTTCCCCATGCCAGCAGCCCTCCTCCAGGATCGACGTCCACATGCGGTCGTAAAAGGCACGCCCATGCTCACCCGAACGCAGCAGACGCGGCGTCAGGCCGCGTGCTTCGGCCGCCGAATAGCCGGTAATCGCGGTAAAAGCGTGATTGACGCGGACGATGACGCCATCGGGCCGGGTGACCATGACCCCTTCCAGGGCGCTCTCGAGCACCTGATCGGCCAGCGCCAGTTGTTCCTGCATCGCGTATCGCGCCGTGGTGTCGCGCAGGCTGACTGCGGTTGCCGGCTGCCCGAGCCAGTCGAAGCTCGAGGCGCGCAGCTCGGCCCGGCCGATACAGCCCGTGCGATCGATATACTCGATTTCGGCATGCCGGCCATCCGGCGTGATCGGCAGACCGAGATCCCTTCCGACGAGTTCTCGGCCAGCGAACATGTGATACGCGCCACGGTTGGCGTAGAGGACGATGCCCGATAGGTCCAGCACCAGGATGCCATCCGGGATGGCCTCCAGCAAGCCAAGGGTGGTCTGTTCGTCGTACGAAGAAACCTGTGGAAGCGAGTACAAATGGTTGGTCATCGGTCAGTCCCTGCGTCGTCACTTGCGCAGAACAAATTGTAGCGGGCTTGGCGGCGCCCGGATTGCAGCAGGCACCCACCGCTCGGATCAAGAATCGGCATACCTTCACCGGTGGCTTGGACGATGGCGCTGGAGCGCGCGCGACTTCCCTGCGACTGCCTCTTCCGTGTTGGCCTGGTGTCGCCGATCGACATCGCGCGTGCCAGTCTGTCGCCCTACTCGCCCAGTTCTTCCCTGAACAGCGAGCCCATCCGTTCGATTTCCGGCTGCGAGATCTGCATCGGCTGACCGGAGAGGATCCCGGCGATGCCGTGGAACTGTGCGCCGATGTGCATCCCCTGCCCGTCGATGGCGTACTCCCTGATCCCCTTGTCATGCATCGAACCGCGCATCTTGAGCACCGTGATGCCCCGACGCATCTCGCCGAACATCTCCACGTAACGCAGCAGCAGGATCGAGTCGGTGATGGTGGAAATGTGTTCCTCGGTGATCGAAGCGCCGCCAAGCAGGGTCGGCGTCGTCGACGAGAAAAGCCCGACGATTTCCTGATGCTTGATGAACGAGGTGATCCCGATGACAAACTCGCGGAAGCTCTTGCCGGTGGACACCCGCTCGAGCGCGGAAAGGCTGTCCACCGCGACGCGGGTCGGCTTGAAGGCGCGAATCTCCTTCTTCATCCGGATCAGGTGGTCTTCGAGCCCCATCACCTCCGGGTACACGCAGACCACTTTCAGCCTGCCCTCCTGCTCCATGGTCTCGAAATCCATGCCCCAGCCGGATGCATTGCGGAAGAGCTGCTCGCGACTCTCTTCAAAGGCAAACAGCAGGCACCGATCGTCCTGCTGCTGCGCGCCGCTGACGAACGCGGTCACCAGTAGCGTCTTGCCGCAACCAGTCGCCCCCGAGACGAGGATGATCGAGTCGCGGAAAAAGCCACCGCCGCACATTTCGTCAAGCGTGTGGTTTCCGGACGTGACACGCAAGGTCGACGACTTCTGCTCGAGCTTGGTCTCGGAGAGCGGAATGATCACCACGCCCTCGCCGGGAATGACCGTGAACGGGAACTCGCCCTTGGCGTGGTCGGTACCCCGGAACTTGAGGATTTCCAGCGTCCTGCGCCGCTTTTCGTCATCGAGGACGTTACGCAGGATGATCACATTGTCGGCGACGAACTCCTCGACGCCAAAGCGGGCCAGAGGGCCGTACTCCTCCGTTCTCTCGGCCGTCAGGAGCGCCGTCACGGCCATCTTCTTCAGCGCCACCGCCATGCGATAGAGCTCGCCGCGAACCGTCGCGACGTCCGAGAACTGACTGAATACCGCTCCCAGGGAGTCGACCGATACGCGTTGGCCCTGCACCTTGCCGACCGCATACTCGATGCGTGCCAACAGCGCGCCCAGATCGTAACTCCCGGCCTCGACAAGCTCCTGCTCCGGTTGCGGACTGGCGTCTACGAAGGCCAGTTTACCGTCGCCCACGAACTGCTCGAGGTTCCAGCCGAAGCTGAGCATATTGCTCATGATATTCTCCGGCGACTCTTCGAAGGTGACAAAGACGCCGCCCTCGCCCCGGCGGATCCCCTCGACAAGAAACTGGACGGCAAAGACAGTCTTGGAGCTTCCCGCGGTTCCCGACAGGAGGCAGGTGCGACCCTTGGGAAGGCCACCCACGGAGACATGCTCGAAACCGGGGATGCCGGTTTCGAGCTTTTCCACTGCAGTGATCGCTGAGCCCGACATGCGCTATTTCCCCCTTCCTTCGTTGCTCTCACCCACCGCGGCGATGTCAAGCCCGAGCAGGACCTTCTCCGTATCGCTGAGATCCCCGATGACCCGCCGCAAGGGCGGCGGCAGCTCTTTTACCAGGGTCGGGGTAGCGAGTATCTTCTGATCCTCTGCCAACTGCGGCTGTTCGAGGACGTCTATCACGGTCATTTCGTACTTCCCCTGCAGTTCCTCCGCGCAGATCCTCTGCAGGTTCCGAATCCCTTTCTCCGAGCGCGGCGTATGCCCCGTCACATAGAGCGTAAGCCTGAATTTGTTCATGTGGATTCCTTTCTGGGCCGCCTTTGCACTGCTTTCGTGTTTCGGTCCCGTACATTGCCGGCAGCGACCGGGATGCGGGAGTAGTTCTTGCGATAGAAGGACAACAGGTTCCCCATCAGTTCGAGCACCAGGAAGCGGCCTTCTTCGACCATCGCCTTCGCTTTCATTGCCGGGACGTTCCTGGACTTTTTCGTCAGCGTCTCGGAGTGCAGTTCAGCGACGTCGCGCGCGCCGGCCTGCAGATAACCGAGATCCTCGGCAAGTGACCGCAGCTGATCGGAAACGGGATTTTCCGCCTTGAGGGCCAGATTCTCGACGGCCAGATCCAGCGTCCTGCCGTATCTCTGCACCAGTTCGTCAAAAACTCCCCTGGCGGAGCGTGAAAGGGGTGCCGAACCATACATGCCGCCGACGACGGATAGTACAGGAGAGTTAGCCGCGCGATACCGTCTCTCGATCTCTTCACGGAGCTTTTCCGACTGCTGCAGCTGGAGGTGAGCATCCTCAAGCGTCGCCTGGTCGATCTTGTGCTGGGTGAGGTCGAAAATGATACCGACCAGATGCGTCACCTGGCCGTCGGCGTCCTTGATTTGCGAGATCGAGAGCAGTTCCGGATAGAGCGAGCCGTCCTTGCGTCGGCTGACGAGTTCACCCTGCCAGAACCCCTGCTCGGCAATCGACGCCCACATCCGTTCGTAGAAGGCGCGATCCTGCTGGCCGGATGCCAGCAGACGCGGCGTGTTGCCGAGCGCTTCTTCAGCGGAATAGCCGGTGATTGCCGTAAAGGCGCGATTGACGCTGACGATGACACCATCGGGTCGGGTAACGATGATGGCTTCACGGGCACTCTCGAAGACCTGGCCAGCCAACGCCAACTGCGCCTCCTTGGCACGTCGCCCGCTGACGTCACGCAGGCTGGCGACGGTGGCCGCTTGTCCCGACCAGTCGAATGCCGCGGCACGCAGCTCGGCACGACCGATTCGGCCCGCATCGTCGACCACCTCGATATCCGCATGAGATTCGCCCGCCATGATCGACAGGCCGAGATCCTTTCCCAGCAACCGGCGGTCACCAAACATGCGCTGAGCACTGTCGTTGGCATAGAGAACGATTCCCGTCGCATCGAGCACGACGATGCCGTCCGGCATTGCCGCGACCAGGCTTAGAAGCGCCTCCGTGTCGAAGGAGGGACCTTTTTGATTTTTTGGACCCAGTCTCATCAGGCAGTCAAAGGATTATCTGTCGTCGCCTCCGTGGCCTGCAGGCGGCGCAAGGTTTCGACGCCGTCGGGCCGCTTGGCCAGCGTCAATTTTCCGCCAGCATTTTCCATCAACTGACGAGAAACCGCCAGTCCCGTCCCAGTCCCGTGCGGCTGCCGCCAACACTGCTGGCGAAAAACGGATCGAAGGCCCGGGCCATGGCGGTTTCCGGCGTGCCAGGACCATGCCGGGCGATACGCGAATTGTCGCACGGCTCAAGCGTTGGGTCGTGCAGCCAGGGCACTGTTTTCAGATGCGGCAGGCAGCGTCACGACAAAGATTGCCCCGCCGTCGAGCGCGTTGTGCGCAGCAAGAGTGCCGCCGTAGCTTTCAACGATGGCCAGTGAAATCACCAGTCCGATGCCCAGTCCCTCGCCGGCCGGCTTGGTGGTGTAGAAGGCCTCGAACAGGTGCTCGAGTACTTCCTCGGGCAAGCCGGCACCGTGATCGCGCACCTGGATGATTACCTTGTTGCGGTCTTTCCAGGCCGCCAGCTCAAGGACTGCTTCGGTCTGCCCGGCGACGGCGTCGAGGCCATTGCGCAGCAGGTTCACCAGCACCTGCTCGAGTCGCCCGGCTTCAGCGATCAGCCGCAGCGTGCCGTCCATAGGCGCGACGTCGATGCGGGCCGCCGTTTCGCGACGACGTGGCTCGACGATCATCAGGGCGTTTTCGATGGCGCTGACCACCAGCACCGGCTGTGGCGTCGGCGCATCCTTGCGCGAAAAGATCTTGAGCTGGCGGACGATGCGGCCGGTACGATCGACGAGTTCGCTGATCATCTGCAGGTTCTCGGCGACCTCGCTGTGTCGCCCGCGCGCCAGCAGTGCGCGGGCGTTGTCGGCGAAGGTCTGCAGCGCGGCCAGTGGCTGGTTCAGTTCGTGGCTGACGCCGGCCGACATCTGGCCAAGGACGGTGAGCTTGCCGGCTTGCACGGCGGCGTCACGCGTTTCGCGCAGAATGGCCTTGGTGCTTTCAAGGGCAGCGATCTGCGCCGTGAGGTCGAGCGTACGTTCGGCAATGCGTCCTTCGAGTTCGGTATACACGCGGCGCAACTCCTCGCGGCGCCGGGAACGATGGCGGAAGTGAGCGGCCAGGCCAAGAGCGAAAGCGGCGCAGAAGGCAACGGCAAGGGCGGCGCTCAGGGCAGCGCCACGCGCCTCGCCAGGATCGCCAAGCTGCACGACATGCCAGCCCAGTTGGCCCACCGGACGCGTGGTGATCAGATATTCGCGCGCAGCGCGTTCGGGCAAAGCCAGGCGGATGAGTACGTCACCGGCGATCGGAATTGCCTGCCTTGCCAGTGGTGCGAGGGTGTGACTTCCGTACTTGCGCGTATCGCGCAGCCGTGCTGCGACCGGGTCGGTGAGCGCTGCCAGGGTACGGTAACGCAAACGGACCTCGGAAGACAGAAAGGCAACGCCGTCGGCATCGGCCAGCAACAGGGTGTCGCCAGCCCCGGCCATGGCCTGCTCGATACTCTCGAGGCCGACCTTGACGGCGATGACGCCCAGCACCTGATCCTTTCCCCCGATTGGCGCGGCGAGGAAGTAGCCAGGTTCGCCGGTGGTGACGCCGATCGCGTAGAAGCGCCCGAGACCATCCTTCAGCGCGTCGAGAAAATATGGACGAAAAGCGTAGTTGTGACCGACAAAGCTGCCTGGCAGGCGCCAGTTGCTGGCAGCCAGCGTTTTCCCGCGGTCGTCCATCAGGTAGGTCACAGCCACCTCGGCACGCTGCCTGGCGGCCTCCAGGTAGGCGTTGGCAGCGGCGACGCGTTGACGATTGTCGGGTTCCCGCAGCAGTTCGGTCAGGGAGGAGTCGAGGGCCAGCAGACCGGGCAGCGATTCGTGGCGCGAGAGCGTCGCCTCGAGCGACAGCGCGAAAGCTTCCAGCCGCCGTGCCGCAAGGTGTCGCTCGTCCTCCACGTATACTGAAAAGGACAGCAGGTACACCAGCCAGCCGAGCAGCACGCAGAAAGCGCCAGCCCCCGCCAGAAGCAGCAGGGAGCGGCGTAACATCGGGAGGGAAGGCGTCGCCAGCGTAGTGTTCACACCGCCATCCTAGCGCGTCTCGCCGCTGGAACCGGTGACGACAGGGCGCCGCCACGGTCGATAGTCGATTCCTCGGCGCCCCAGGCGTTCCGCTTTCCCGGGCGATCGTCGAGGGCAGGAAGGGCGCCGGTCCGAGCCAGCCCAGCCCTGAAAATCGACGCTGAATCCACCGAAAACGGTACTTTCCGCACACCCGGCACAGCACCTCATCGGCTATGATCGGGCTCGCAACGTCAGCGTCGTGATTGGCGACGAAGCATGCCAGCACGTCTGCACGAGCGATCGCCAGGAGCGCCGGGCGATCATGATTGCAAAGCCGGCGACCCAAATGGCGTTTTGGCCGTTGATCAGGGAGATCGTCGTTCAGGAACCGAAGCCACCGATTGGACGAGCACCGCGCGCACCCGTTCCCGTGTAGAAGCAAGGTGAACGGAGAGATGGTTGCCGGACAGACTTGATAGCGAAGAGACAAACTAATGCTGGATGTATTTTTTACGGTCGATGTCGAGATCTGGTGCGACGGCTGGCAACGGCTTGACGAACGTTTCCCGCATGCTTTCCGGCAATACGTGTATGGCCCGACCTCGAAAGGCAACTACGGCTTGCCGTATCAAATCGAAGTGCTGAACGCCCACGGGCTCACCGCAACCTTCTTCGTGGAACCGCTGTTTGCTACCCGCTTCGGAAACGAACCCCTGGCGGAGATCGTCGGTCTCCTCAAGGAAGGTGCCCAGGAGAGCCAGCTGCATCTGCACACCGAATGGGTCGACGAGGCGCGCGAACCCCTTCTGCCCAACATTCGCGGAAAAATGCAGCACCTTCGCCAGTTTTCCCTTGACGAACAGATGAGCCTGATCACCGTGGGCGCTCAGTTGATCAAGAACGCGGGCGGCGGCAACATGAGCGCCTTCCGCGCTGTCCGCGCCGGGGTGAAACCGGCGTCGATGAGCCGACATAAGACTGGTGCGATCGAGGCGGGCGCTGGGGGCTTGGAAGCTTTGGTTTGAGCGCGCAAAGTGAGGGCCGAGCCGCGGGAGGGAAGGCGGTCCAATGGCGTTCTCGGCAGATCGCCATCCGGGCATTGCCTACCTCAACTCCGGAGCTTGCATGTTCGGGGTGTTTCCCCGAGGCGATTGTGCGCAGCAGAGCCCCTCGCGGGAACAGCGAAGCCCCGGCCCCACATGGCAACCTGGTGTGTCCGCGAAGGAGCGGCGCATGAACCGCGCAGCCTGACGACCCCGCTCCGCAGAAGGCAAACTGACAATGATCGAATCCATCCTGCTTGCCGCTACACGTGTCTCGACCTTCCATCAGCAGCAGGCGCTGACCAACGCCAGCGGCTTCTTCTTCGAACGCGATGAGCGACTGTTCCTGGTCACCAGCCGGCACGTGCTGTTCGACGAACCCAGCCGGCACTTCCCGGATCGGATCGAGATCGAACTGCATGTCAACCCGGACAACATCGCCGAATCGACTGCTTTCTCGATGCCTCTCTACGGCCACGGCCAGAAACTCTGGCGTCAGGGCGCCGATACGGCAGGCGAAATCGACGTCGCGGTTATCGAAGTTGACCGCTATGCCCTGCCGAGAAGCCTGGTCTACCGCGCCTTCACACCCAGGCACCTGCCGGCCCGCTTTGATCAGGTGGAGGTCGGCAGCTCCCTGCTCGTCGTCGGCTTCCCGCTCGGCTTCCAGGACAGCCTGCACCACATGCCGGTGGTACGCCAGGCGATAGTCGCTTCGTCGTTCGGACTGCGCTTTCAGGGCGAGGGCTACTTCCTCACCGACGCACGCACGCACCGCGGGACCAGCGGTGCACCGGTGGTCATGCGCGCCGCCACGCAGGATTTCGGGCACGGCGACCTGCCGTGGCTGCTGCTCGGCGTGCACTCGGCACGCCTCGACGTCGGCGCACGCGACCCCAATCAGGACGAAGCCCTTGGCCTCAACTGCGCCTGGTATGCCGACATCCTGTTGCCCTTGACCGGGCACTGAGCAAACCTGCCACAAGCGGCCCGGTCTGCGGCAAGCCCGGCGCCCGTCGTCCGTACGGGAGCAACCCGGTGACTACTTGCCGGCTGCAGGCGCCTCGGCGAGCTTCTGCTCGATCTTGGCCAGTGGAATGGCGCCCGGAATGCGTTCACCATCGGCGAAGAAGATTGTCGGCGTGCCGTTGATGGCCAATGCGCGGCCGGTTTCGAGGCTTTTCTTTACCGCTGTGGTGTCGCAATCGCCCTTGCCTCCCGGCGCCTTGCCGTTGACCATCCACGCGCGCCAGGCTTTTGCCCGATCCGCCGAGCACCAGATCTGATTCGACTTCTCCAGCGAGTCCGGCGAGAGAATCGGGTAGAGGAAGGTGTAGATGGTCACGTTGTCCAGCGTGGCCATCTCCTTTGCCAGTTTCTTGCAGTAGCCACAGTTGGGATCCTCGAAAGTCGCGAAGACACGTTTGCCGTCGCCACGCACCTGCTTGACGGCCAGCGCCAGCGGCAGCTCCGAAAACTTGATCGCGGTGAGTTTCTGCATCCGCTCGCTGGTCACGTTTTTCATTGTCTTGCCGTCGATAAGCGAGCCGACGAGCACGGCCGACACCTCCTCGTCGGTGTAGACGATCTGCCCATCGATGTAGACTTCATAGAGTCCGAGATAGGGGGTTTTGCTGACACTGCTGACCGGAGCGCCGAGTTTGCCTTCAACGGCTTTCTTGACGCTCGCCTCATCGGCCAGGGCGGGCAAGCTGAAGGTGGCGGCGATGGCGACCGCGAGGGGCACGAATTTCCTGTACATCTGGTATCTCTCCGGGTTGGGGGTGTTGGTGTTTCAGAGGGCGCCGATAGCGTAGCGCACAAGGGCGTTCTTTAGGACCGGCAAAGCGTTCGTCAGGTTCATTCCCAAGTTGCGCAAGGTTTTGAGGCCGGGGAGATCGTGGCGGAAAAGCTTGTGCAGGGCATGCGTGGTGGTTTGCATGAGCACCGTTTCTTCGCGCCGTTCCCGCTGGTAGCCCAGGAGCAGGCGCTCGCTGCCAATGTCCTGCCAGTCCGGTGCGGCGGCCAGCAGCCCGGCCAGCGCCCGGGCATCCTGGAAACCGAGGTTTATGCCATGGCCGGAGAGCGGATGAATGCCATGTGCCGCGTCGCCGACCAGGGCCAGACGAGGGGCGACTGTCCGTGGCACCTGCATCAGGCGAAGCGGAAATGCTGCCGGAGGTGTGAGCAGGTCGAATGCGCCCAACTGGTGATTGCCGGCAGCGGCGATCCTGGCGCACAGTTCGTCCGCCGGCGCGGCAAGCAGCGTCCTGGCATTTTCTTCGCGCGTGGACCAGACGACCGAAATGCGATCGCCCGCCATCGGCAGCCAGGCCAGCACGCCATCAGGGCGAAACCATTGCCGCGCAACCCCGCGGTGCGGACGCTGGCACTGGAAGTTGGCCACCAGGCCCATTTCGCCATACGGGGTATTGATCGACGGCAGGCCCGACACCTCACGCACCCAGGAGTCACGTCCGTCAGCGCCCACCAACAACCGCGACGACAGCGTTCTGCCGTCGGCCAGTGTCAACACGGCTGCGCCCGTGCCCACCGCCAGCGACTGCGGCGCGGCGGGACAGTACAAGCTGAGGTTCCCCTGCCGCTTGGCGTTTTCCCAGAGCTCGCAGGCCATCAACGACGATTCCAGAATCCAGCCGAGTTCCGCGAGGCCGGTCTCATAAGCCGAAAAAGAGAGCTGCGCGCCACCGTCACCGAGGATCTCCATGGCATGGATTGGCGCGATGCGCTCGGCTGCCATGTGCTGCCAGGCGCCGATGGCCTGCAGGAAGGCGGCATTGCCCGGTGAGACAGCATAGACTCGCGCATCCCAGCCTGGCGGGCGGAGGGGTGCGCGCTGCTCGACCAGGGCGACCCTGAGGCGAGAGTCTCGCAGGGCGCAAGCCAGCGACAGTCCAGCCAGGCCACCACCCACGATAAGAACGTCGACTTCGGTCGCTTGCATGCAAAGGAGCTCAGGGCAGAGAGAAGCGCTCGACGCACGACTCGGGTTGTACAGGGACGCCAGGGGTGTTAGAAGTCCGACGCATGGACTCGCCCGCCCGACAGCTTGCTCAAACCTACTTTCCTGCGATTGTCAGGACCGAGCATGACTCGCCGCTGGACGCACTGGTGGCCGCCTGCGTACCGCGACACGAAGCGATGGACCTGCTGACCGCTTCCTGGGCCGGCGCTGATCGGCATTGCCTTATCGCGGTTGTCGACGGCGGCCGGCCGGTCGCCGTGCTGCGCACGCCGGCGGGCCGCTGGGTCGCATGCAACGCCTACCTTGCCGATCTGTGTGCGACACCCGGGCAAGCTGCACAACGGCTGGAAAAGCTGCTCAAGTCCACGCGCCGGGGTTATGTTGCCTGCCTCGCGATGGACCGCGCCAAGGCCCACGCTGCGGGTGTGCTTTCAGCGCAGCCGGCCGGCTGCAGAAATGCACAGCTCTCGCCTGGCCAGAAACGCCGCTGACCTGGCTCGCCACGACGCGCACCGGCAGCAAGGAAACGCCGGCCCCCGGATAGGAGCCGGCGCTGTCGGGCGGAAGTCGCTTGATGCCTGCTCGGCCCTCAACCCTTCAAACACTCGCTCATGAATTTCTTGCGCTCGTCACCCTTGAGCGCCTTGGTACCCGCTTCGGCGTTGCAGTCCTTCATCCTGTCCTGCTGAGTTGCCTTCGCTGCCGCGGCTGGCGCTGCCGGTGCGTCCTTCTTGAGGCAGGTACTCATGAACTGCTTGCGTTCGTCACCCTTCAAGGCCTTTTCCGAGGCCTCCGCATTGCACGTCTTCATCTTTTCCTGCTGAGCCTTCTGGGCCGGCGAGGGTTCCTTCTTTCCTTCGGCGGCAAAGGCACCACCGGTGGCGAAAGCAAGAGCGACAAGAGCAATCATGGCTTTCATCGGTTTTCTCCTAGGTTGAGGAAGTCCCGTGATTAGGCCACTGCTACAGGTCTTCGTCAAGCAGCGCCTGCTGCTGACGGTCGATGAAATCTCCCATGCTGTCGATACCGCGCAGCTGCAGAATGCTGTTGCGTACTGCAGCCTCAAGGAGAACCGCAATATTCCGTCCGGCAGCCACCGGTATGACGACCTTCCTTATCGGCAATCCGAGAATGTCCTGTGACTGCGCGTCGAGGGGCAAGCGCGGACCGTCCGTGCCACTGAGAGGTCGTTGCAGATGGGCGATCAGCTTCAGCTTCATCTTCCGGCGCGATGCGGTTTCCCCGAAGATGGTGCGGATATTCAGCAGACCGAGGCCGCGCACTTCCAGATAATCACGCAACATGCTCGGGCAGCGCCCTTCAATCGTCGTCGGAGCGATGCATGCCAGCTCGACGACGTCGTCGGCCACCAGGCCATGGCCGCGCGAGATGAGTTCCAGCGCCAGTTCGCTCTTGCCGACGCCCGAGTCTCCCGTAATCAGCACACCCATCCCGAAAACGTCCATCAACACGCCATGCATCGACGTCGATCCGGCCAGGCGGCGGGAAAGGTAGATGCGCAACAGGTCGATCACCGCCGAACAGGGTTTCGAACTGACAAATAGCGGCGTCTGCGTAGACTCGCAGCCATCACGAATCGCCGGCAGAATATCGAGATTGTCGGCGATGATCAGCGCCGGGGGCCTCGCAGCCATCAGCTCCCGCACTTGCTGGCGCAGCCGCTCGGCAGTGACCCGCTGCGCCCAGGCGTGCTCGGCTCCGCCGATCACCTGCAGCCGTTCCGGGTGGATCAGGTTCAGGTGACCGACGACGTCGGCACCGTAATTGCTCTGCTCTTTGAGCTCGATCTGGCGGTCAACGCCGACCGCGACGACCCACGACAGTTTCAGCTTTTCCCGGTGATCCTCGTAGAGCTGAATCACGCTGAACTGACGTGCAGCGTTCATGTTCCGCCGGCGAAGATCTGGCGGACAGCGCTCGAATCGACAGCACTGCAAAGGGCTTCGCGACAAGAGCGGTCGGAAAAGTGCTGCGCCAGCTCGGAGAGGATCTGCAGATGCTGTTCGGTCGCCACTTCCGGGACCAGCAGGACGAACAGCAGTGAAACCGGTTGTCCGTCCGGGGAATCGAAGGGAACCGGCGCAGCCAGCCGGAGAAAGGCACCGGTTGCGTCTTTCAGCCCCTTGATCCGGCCATGTGGAATGGCCACCCCCTGACCCAAACCCGTCGAACCAAGCTTCTCGCGAGCGAACAGACTATCGAACACGGTGCTGCGCGCAATCCCGAGGTAGTTTTCAAAAAGGAGCCCCACGTGCTCAAAGACGCGCTTCTTGCTGCTCGCGTCCAGATCAAGAATGATGTTTTCAAGGGGAAGTAACTCGGTAATCTGGCTCATGCGACAAAAACCCGAAAAAGGCCGACGTTGATTGGTTCAAACCGGGATGCACACGGTCGGGCCGGCGATTTCTGCCAGCCGCGCCGTGCGCAGACTATACATCCATTACTCGACGACGATGTGGTCGGTGATCTTGCGCCCGCGATGGTGATCCTGCAGCTTCTGCTTGTACTTCTGGACCTGGCGCTCAAGCTTGTCGACCAGGCCATCCACCGCCGCGTAGAGGTCCTCGTCGACGGTTTCGACATATACGTCCTTGCCTGCCAGGTGAACGGTCACTTCAGCTTTCTGCTTCAGCTTTTCCACTGACAGAATCACGTTCACGTCTATCACGTTATCGAAATGACGAGTGATCCGCTCGAGCTTTCCGGTGACGTAATCGCGCAGCGCCGGGGTAATCTCGAGGTGGTGTCCACTGACTTGCAGGTTCATGATGTGGCTCCTTCTTCTAAATTGACTTGCGTAGGTTGACCGGCGGGATGCTGAGCGCTTCACGGTATTTTGCAATCGTTCTGCGCGCAACGACAATGCCCTGCTGGCCAAGAACTTCGGATATCTGGCTATCCGAAAGTGGCTTCTTCGGTTCTTCGGCGCTGATCATCTGCTTGATCAACGCACGAATTGCCGTTGCCGAACACGCCCCGCCGGCTTCCGTGCCGACGTGGCTGCCAAAGAAATACTTCAACTCAAAAATTCCGCGCGGTGTGGCCATGTACTTCTGCGTCGTCACCCGCGAGATGGTCGACTCGTGCAAGCCCAGGAGATCGGCGATTTCGCGCAAGACCAGCGGCCGCATGGCAACTTCACCGTGATCGAGAAACTGGCGCTGACGTTCGACGATAGCCTGCGCCACACGCAGGATCGTGTCAAACCGTTGTTGCACGTTGCGGATCAACCAGCGAGCCTCCTGCAGCTGACCCGCCAGGCCGGAACCACGCTGCCGCGAAAGGATCTGCGCGTAGAGGCTGTTGATCCGCAGACGCGGAAACGCGTCGGCGTTGACGCTCACCGACCACTGGCCGCGAATCTTGCGTACCACCACGTCAGGCGAGATGTAGCGCGTGTCGGAAGAGGCGTACTGTGCGCCCGGCCTGGGATTCAGGCTGCAGATCAGGAGATGTGCCGCACGCAGGGCGTCGTCGTCACAAGCGGTCAGCTTCTTGAGCTTGAGAAAGTCATGACTGGCCAGCAGTTCCAGACCACGGCGGACGATTTCCAGCGCCAGTGTTCGCGTTTGATCGACCGGCATGGCTTCCAGTTGCAGGACCAGACATTCCTGCGCACTGCGCGCTCCGACGCCGGTGGGATCGAGATGCTGCAGATGATTGAGCGCGGTCTGCAATTCTTCCGGCTCGATCTCGAGTTCCGCCGGCATGGTCTCGGCGAGTTCCTCGAGCGACTGCGTCAGGTAGCCGTCGTCGTCCAGCGCATCCACCAGACAGCGCACCAGCACGCGATCACGATCAGACAGGATCATCAGGCCAATCTGCCACAGGAGATGGTCGCGCAGCGAAACGTTCGCCGCCTGGATGTCCTGATAGTCGCTCTCCTCGTCGTCGAAGGAGCCGGATGAGCTGTATTGGCTGTTGTCCTCGCTCGGCCAGTTTTCCTCGTCGGCGAACGACTGCTCGGCGTGCTCCGACTGCTCGTCGGCCGCCACCGGTTCGGCAACCCCATCCACGTTCCCGCCAGCGTCCGGCGCCTCCGCCCGGGAGAACTCCTCCTCGCGCTCAAGCAGCGGGTTTTCCAGGAGGTACTTCTCGAGCTCCTGTTCGAGTTCGATCGTCGACAGTTGCAGCAGCCGGATCGACTGCTGGAGCTGAGGGGTCAGAGCAAGATGCTGGGAGGTTGTGAGTACGAGGGACGGTTTCATTTACAGAACCGGGGAGGTCGCCGCATTGTCGTGTGGAAACGGCCCATATGGTTCTCGAATTGTGGCTGAAAAGCCGCCGGCCTCAGAGGCGAAAGTTCTCACCCAGGTAAACCTTACGGACGTTTTCATTATAAATGATTTCATCCGGCCGACCAGCGGCGAGGACCCCCCCCTCGTTGATGATGTAGGCGTGATCACAGATGTCGAGGGTCTCGCGCACGTTGTGGTCGGTAATCAGGACACCGATGCCACGCTCCTTGAGAAAGCGGATGATCTTCTGGATATCCAGCACGGCGATTGGATCCACGCCGGCAAAAGGCTCGTCAAGCAGAATGAAACGTGGCCCGGTGGCCAGCGCGCGCGCGATCTCGACTCGCCGCCGTTCGCCACCGGAAAGCGAGGTCGCCGGGCTGCTGCGCAGGTGGCTGATATGCAGTTCCTCGAGGAGTTCTTCGCTGCGGCTGTCGACTTCGTCGCCCGACAACTTCTGCAGTTCGAGTACGGCCGCGATGTTTTCGCTGACCGTCAGCTTGCGAAAGACGGAAGCTTCCTGCGGCAGATAGGAAAGCCCGAGGTGGGCACGCTTGTGCATCGGCAAGTGCGTCAGCTTCACCCCATCGAGGTAGACATCGCCGCCATCGCAGGCGACCAGACCGACCACCATGTAGAAACAGGTGGTCTTGCCCGCACCATTCGGGCCGAGCAGGCCGACGACTTCACCACTGACGACTTCGAAGGAAACGTCATGCACCACGGTGCGTGCCTTGTAGCGCTTCATGAGCTTGTGTGTGGACAGCGTGCTCTGCGAATCAGACATCGTTCAATCGTTCTCAAGGTCGCCGCGCAGGACGCGTCGGATGGTTTCACGGGAAAATCCTCGCCCGGCCAGGAAGCGCATCTGGCGATTGCGTGCCACAGTGCCTTCAAGGTCGTCAACGGCCGCCGGCTGACGCGAGAACTTCCGCTCCCACACGCGCCGGGCCCTGAGCAATTCGTCTTCGCCGGTAGCCAGGGCAGCCTTTACCAGATCAGCTGCAACGCCTTTCGCGCGCAGTTCATGAGCCAGTTTCGCGTCTCCGATGCGGGCCCCGCGAGAATGGACCCGCCCTGCCGCGTAGCGTTCGTCCGACAGCAGGGCGCTCCTGCCCAGATCGTCGAGCAAGGCGTCGAGCTGCGCCGCTGACCCGGCATGCACCGCCAGTTTGTGCGCGAGTTCCTGTCGCGCGTAGTCCCGGCGCCCGAGCATGCGCAAAGCTCGCTCGCGCAGAGCGTCACTCATCCCGAGACCACTAGGCGGGCGCTGTCGCCGGCGCCAGGGGGACGTTCACGGCCGCGCGAATTTTCGCTTCGATCTCCTCGGCAATCTGCGGCTTGCTCTTCAGATACTCCCGGGCATTGTCCTTGCCCTGACCGATCTTCTCGCCGTTGTAGGCATACCAGGAGCCTGATTTGTCGACCAGCTTGTGAAGTACGCCGAGTTCGATGATCTCCCCTTCGCGCGAAGTCCCTTCGCCGTAGAGGATATCGAAAATGGCTTCGCGGAAAGGCGGCGCGACCTTGTTCTTGACGACCTTGACCCGTGTTTCGTTACCGATGACTTCGTCGCCTTTCTTGATGCTGCCGATCCGACGAATGTCGAGACGCACCGACGCATAGAACTTGAGTGCATTGCCGCCAGTGGTGGTTTCCGGACTGCCGAACATGACGCCAATCTTCATCCGGATCTGGTTGATGAAGATCACCAGGGTGTTCGTGCGGTTGATATTGGCCGTCAGCTTGCGCAGGGCCTGGCTCATCAGGCGCGCTTGCAGGCCTGGCAGGGAATCGCCCATCTCGCCTTCAATTTCCGCCTTCGGCACGAGCGCAGCCACCGAGTCGATGACCACCACATCGACGCTCGCCGAACGCACCAGCATGTCGGCGATTTCCAGCGCCTGCTCGCCCGTATCCGGTTGCGAGATCAGGAGTTCGTCCAGGTTTACGCCAAGCTTCTGCGCATAGCCAGGATCAAGCGCGTGCTCGGCGTCGATAAAGGCGGCGGTGCCGCCCAGCTTCTGCATCTCGGCGATGACCTGCAGCGTCAGGGTCGTCTTGCCAGAGGATTCCGGACCATAGACCTCGACCACCCGACCACGGGGGAGACCACCGATTCCCAGCGCGATGTCCAAACCCAGCGAGCCCGTGGAAACGACCGGCACATCGGTCACCACGCTGCCCTCACCCATCTTCATGATCGAGCCCTTGCCAAACTGCTTTTCGATCTGGGCCAGCGCTGCAGCCAGCGCTTTCGCCTTGTTGTCGTCCATTGCCGGTCCCTTTGCTTGATTGAATGGAATTATCCCATGTTCGCAGGTGCTGAAGACGCCATGATCAACAGCGTCAACAACTGTAATTATATACAGTTCCAGCAAAACGGGCAGGTCGCGGCAGCGGCTACGCAGGCGCAAGCGCCTTTCTCGTCGTTGACGGCGACGGACGACAGGTGGCGATCGTCGAGCGAAGGCGCCGGTGGAGCGCGCTCAGGCCAGGCGCCGGCCGGCGCGCTGCAGCACCCCCTCGAGGGCGTGCGCCACCGATTGTGCACGTACCGCCGCGCGGTCGCCGGCGAAGCGACGGGTGTCGGTGTCGAGTTGCCCCGCCGGCCCGGCCCAGGCGAAGCATACGGTGCCCACGGGCCTGCCCGCAGACCCCCCGCCCGGACCGGCGATACCGGTGATCGCCAGAGCCCAGGCAGCACGGCTGCGACGCCGCGCCCCCAGGGCCATCGCTGCCGCGCTTGCTTCGCTCACCGCACCGTGTGCTGCCAGTGTCTCGGCGGCGACACCAAGGATTTCGGTCTTGGCTTCGTTCGAATAGCTGACGAAGCCACAGTCGAACCACTCCGAGCTACCGGCGATTGCCGTCACGCACTGTGCCACCCAGCCACCGGTGCAGGATTCGGCGGTCGCCAGGCACTCGCCATTGGCCAGCAACAGCTTCCCGACCCGGGCGGCGAGCGCTTCCAGGGCGCTCTGATCGCAGGCACTCATGCGAGCACGATGCGCAGGACCGCCAGCACCAGCAGGGTGTAAGCGGCGGCAACCAGATCGTCACTCATCACCCCGAAACCATTTTTCACCTGCTCGTCGAAGTAGCGCGCTGGCTGCGGCTTGCTGATGTCGAAAAAACGGAACAGGCAGAAGGCGGTGGTCTGCCACAACCAGTGCGCCGGGCACAGCAGCAGCACCAGCCAGAAGGGAACGATCTCGTCCCAGACAATGCTGCCATGATCGATGACCCCCAGGTCGGCGCCCGTCTTGTGAACCGCCAGTACGCCGCCAAGGAAACAGAAAAGGAGGAAGGCGAGCAGCTCGAAGTCACCCATCCAGGCGCGCAGGAGCGGGAAGGACAGCCACGCGAAGAGAGTGCCGAAAGTCCCCGGCGCACGCGGCGACAGCCCGCTACCGAAGCCACAGGCGATCAGATGTGCCGGATGCGACATGAGAAATCGCAGCGAAGGCGTGCTAGCCAAAGTGATCGTATCCTCGGCTGTCGACCGCCATTTCATCACCGTTTTCGTCGAGCAGCGTCAAGCGCGACTCCGCCGCGCCGACCATGCGGCCGATGCGCCATAGTGGCAGGTCGAGTTCGGCCGCGAGCGCGGCCAGCTCGACTCGTCTGGCCGGCAGCGCCGAAAAGACCAGTTCGTAGTCGTCGCCGCCGGCCAGCTGACACTGGCGCGCGAGCAGCGGGTCCGCTCCAGCCGAGCGTAGCGGCAACCGGCCGGCAAAGACCTCGGCGGCGACGGCCGATCGCTCCAGGACATGGCCGAGGTCGGCGAGCAAGCCATCCGAGACGTCGATGGCCGCGTTCGCCAGGCCACGCCGGCGCAGTTCGAGCCCCAGCTCGACGCGTGGGATGGGGCGCTGCAGGGCCGCCAGGCAGCGTTTGGCGAGCGCCTCCGGAAGCCGTGTTCGACCCTGTAGTTCCGCGAGCCCCAGCGCCGCCAGGCCGGGCCATCCGGAAACCCAGATATCGTCGCCGGACAGCGCCCGGTCACGGCGAAGTGCCGTGCCGACGGGTACTTCGCCGAGTACCGTGAAACAGAGATTGAGCGGACCGCGCGTCGTATCGCCACCGACCAGGTCGACAGCGTAGCGACTGGCACATGCGAAAACCCCTTCCGCAAAGGACGCCAGCCAGGCTGCACGCACCTCGGGCAGACTGCCGGCAAGCAAGGCCCAGCGCGGCTTGGCGCCCATCGCGGCGAGATCGGAGAGGTTGACGGCCAAGGCCTTCCAACCCAGCTGCCAGGGGTCGGTATCGGCCAGAAAGTGGGTGCCTTCGACCAGCATGTCGGTGGTAATCGCCAGTTCGCTGCCCGCGGACGGTGCGAGCAGGGCACAATCGTCACCGGGACCGAGGACCGCCTGCGGCGTCGGTCTCGAAAAGTAGGTCCGGATCAGTTCGAACTCGCTGGGCATTGCCATTTCCTTGCACCGGCACGCTTCGCCGAGAGCGCTGCGCGCCGCCGCTCAGCGTGCCTTGGCGCGCGCCGCACGCTTGGCCTCCACCTCGGCCGGACGCAGGCGGCCAGCGAGCTTGTCGAGTACGCCATTGACGTATTTGTGGCCATCCGTGCCACCATAGGCCTTGGCCAGTTCGATCGACTCGTTGATGATCACCCGATACGGCGTCTGCGGATAGTTGCTCAACTCGAAAGCACCGGCCAGCAGGACGCTGGCTTCGATCGGTGACAATTCTGCAAAAGGACGGTCGAGATAGGCCTGCAGCTGCTCCAGCAGTGTCTGGCGCTGCACGAGAACCCCGCGCAGCAGCTTGACGAAGAACTCCCGGTCGGCCTTGTCGAAACCTTCGACGTCACTCAGATGCGCTTCGATGGCCGCTTCGTCATTGCCACTCAACTGCCACTGGTAGAGTCCCTGCAGAGCGAACTCGCGGGCCCGACGGCGCGGCGTCCTGACGCTGGCGGACTTACCGCCCGGCTTCGTCGGCGACGGCCCGGCCATCACGAGCGCTCGCCGAACGCATGCAGCAGATTGGCCATTTCCACCGCCACCTGCGCGCAATCGGAACCTTTCTGCTGCATGCGGGCCAGCGCCTGATCGTCATCTTCGCAGGTCAGAATGCCGTTGGCGATCGGCACGCCGCAATCGAGCTGCACTTCCATCAGCCCCCGGCTCGAATCGTTGGCGACGATCTCGAAGTGATAGGTTTCGCCGCGGATGACGGCACCGAGCGCGACCAGGGCATCGAAACGCCCACTTTGCGCCATCGTCTGCAAGGTCAGCGGTATTTCCAGAGCCCCGGGGACGGTGGCCAGGGAAATGTCGCTTTCATCGACGCCAAGGCGCCGCAACTCGCTTGTGCAGGCACTGAGCAAGCCTTCGCCGATTTCCGGGCTGAAGCGGCTCATGACGATGCCGATCACCAGGCCTTCGCCGTCCAGCGAAACATCGTACTCATGGACATCTTCGCAGCGGGCCACGGAGGAACTATCTCTATGCGTTGTCTGGGTGCTCATCAGAGTCTCTCAAGGTCAGTCAGGTTTGCAATGTGACCGGTGATTTCCAGGTCGAAGCCGGTCATGCTCGGCATCCGCCGCGGACTCGCAAGCAGCCTCATCTTGCCCACTCCGAGGTCGCGGAGGATTTGCGCACCGATACCGTAGATGCGCGGATCCCAGCGGGCGGCCGGCCGCTTGGTGGCGACCGGCTCGCGCAGCATGGCCAGAATATCCTGACCGCTCTCTGGTCGGTGCAGCAAGACGATCACGCCGGCCTTGACCCGCGCCAGCGCTGCCTGTGCCACATCGAGTGAAAAAGTATGTCGATCACCGCCCGGGTCCAGGAAATCCACCACGGAAAGCGGCTCATGGACGCGCACCAGAGTCTCCTGATCCGGACAGATATCGCCCCTGGTGAGCACCAGATGCACTTCATTCGAGGTGCAATCGGTGTAGGCATGCAGCATGAACTCGCCGTGTGCCGAGCGTACCGGTTTCGAAAGCGTACGCTCAATCAGCGTCTCGTGCCGGCTGCGGTAATGAATCAGGTCGGCGATGCTGCCGATCTTCAGACCGTGCTGCCGGGCAAAATCGACCAGGTCGCACAGGCGGGCCATGCTGCCGTCCTCGTTGAGGATTTCGCAAATCACCGCTGCCGGCTCAAGCCCGGCCAGCAGCGCCAGATCACAGCCGGCTTCGGTATGACCGGCACGCACCAGGACCCCGCCCGGGCGAGCCATGATCGGAAACACGTGGCCCGGCTGCACGATGTCGTCGGGCCCGGCGTTACGTGCCACCGCCGCCTGGATGGTCAGGGCGCGGTCTTGCGCCGAAATGCCGGTGGTTACTCCCCTGGCGGCCTCGATCGAGACCGTGAATGCGGTGCTGTACGGGCTCTTGTTGTCACGCGCCATCTGCGCCAGGCCCAACTGCGCACAGCGCGCCTCGGTCAAGGTCAGGCAAATCAGGCCGCGACCGAAACGGGCCATGAAGTTGATCGCCTCCGGCGTGACGTGCTCGGCCGCGAGGATCAGATCGCCCTCATTCTCACGGTCTTCCTCGTCGACCAGGACGACCATGCGTCCCGCACGCATTTCGACGATGACTTCTTCGATCGGTGAAACATCGGCAGAAGTGCTTTGTGGTGCCATTCTCTACATCCTCCGCGCCGGACTTCCGCGCATTTTGACTGGCGCCAGATGGCGACAGCTCACACCCCTGTTTCCGGGTTGCGCAAGCGCCTGCCTGCCGCAGCGCGACCTTTTCGGGGACCATCGCCGGCCAGGCTCGCCAGGAAATTCCCCACGCGCACGGCCCGCATCGTCCTCGAACCCGGCATTCTCGCAGTTTCCGTGCCTAACCGCCATGCGCGGATGCGGCGGTCGGATGCGACACACCTTCGCTGCCGACAAGTGATCGGCCACCTGCCCGGTGTGCATGTGCGCACCGGCGAGCGCAGCCGCTCGGTGACACAATGGCGGGCTCTGGGCGGTGTATCCGGCCTCCCGATCACGGCCAATCGATCGCCCAACGAGGCAATTATTCGTTTTATCATGCTCGACGGTGACCGCATGGCGCCATCGCGCTGCCTGATTCGACGGTGAGCAGCTGTGCGTCGGCACATTCCGACGAGTGTGAACGCCAAGGGCGAAGGATCAGTTCAATGTCAATCAATGAAAGCTGGCTGTGGGTCGCGGCTGCTGCGGTCGCGGCGTTTTTCCTGTGGCGCTTCGTCAAAGCTCGTCGTTCCGCAGACGAGCAGGCACAGAGAGAAGCGAGCGCGGACGCCAGCGCTGCGAAAGTCGAGCACTCCGCCGCAGACACCGAAGGCGCCGAAGCCGAGCGCAAGGCCGCCGAGGACGCCGCGCGCGCCGAGGCCGAACGCAAGGCCGCCGAGGACGCCGCGCGCGCCGAAGCCGAGCGCAAGGCCGCCGAGGACGCCGCGCGCGCCGAAGCCGAACGCAAGGCCGCCGAGGACGCCGCGCGCGCCGAAGCCGACCGCAAGGCAGTCGAGGAAGCGCTGCGCCTTGAAGAGGAGGAGCGCCTGGCCGTTGACCGGGCCATTGCTCGCGAAACCGAGCGCCAGGCAGCGGAGGAAAGCGCCAGGGCCGCCCGCGCGCCGGCGGTAAAGGCAGTCACGGCCAAGACGCCGGAAGAAATAGTAGTGATGGTTGCTGACGACTCAAAAGTGGTACGGGTAAAGACAGGCCGCCTGCTCGGCGCCCACCGCTATCAGGTGGTGATGGCCGAAGACGGATTGGACGCGGCGCGGCAAATCGAGAGCGCCCTCCCCGACGTGCTGGTTACCGACGTGGATATGCCGGGCATGAGCGGCCTGCAACTGACCCGGCAGCTGCGCGGCAGCGCAACAACCGCGCCATTGCCGATCATCATGGTGACCTCGGATAGCGAACAGTTGCGCGAGGAAGCCAAGGCGGCCGGCGTGGACGTGCTGCTCGGAAAACCTTACCCCGAGGAACAGCTGATTGCCCATATCCAACGGCTGGTGAACGGTGAGGCCAGGCCTTGAGGCAGTGATGAATGCGACCGATCAGCTGCGCTCTCGGGAGCCAGGGGACCGATTCCCCGCTCTTGGCGAGTTCGCGGTCGTCTGCCTGTGCGCCGACTGGTGCGGTGTCTGTCGTGAATACCGCGACGGCTTTGCGGAAATTGCCCGGCAGTTTCCCGCGGCCGAATTCCACTGGCTGGATATCGAGGAGCATGCCGAGGATGTGGGTGACCTCGATGTGGAAAACTTTCCGACGCTGCTCATCAAGCGTCGCGACCTGGTCCTGTTCTACGGCACCATGCTGCCGGCACCGAGTCACCTGAAGCGCACGCTCGAAGTCTTTCTCGAACAGAGCAGCGAGGAGAGCAGGGTGTACGCGTTCTCCAGCGTCGAGCGACACTGCTGGCAGAAAGACGAGGATCTGAGGCAGCTGGGCGCAAACCAGCAGAGCAGAATCTGACTCCCGTGCGGCCTGCACCGCGAATCGCTTGCGTCCGGGTCTAACTGGCGACCAGCACGCCTTGTTCGTCGCGTAGCGTGCCAACGCGGATCAGGTCTCGTGCCAGGTTGTGCGCCAGCGCCTCGTTGCTGAGGTTCAGATAGCGCGCGTTGACGCTCTGACAGAAACTCAGACCGGCAAGGAAATCGGGAAGATCGGCACGCGGCAAACGCCGCCTTTCGAGCAGGGCAAAGGCCACGATGACCTTGAGCGCATGCCAGACCAGCAAATCGATGTCATGCTCGAAAGCGGCCAGCCGCCGGTAGGCACGCTCGAAGGCGTCGTCGACCTCGACGAAAGGCGCGCCATGCCCGGGGATGACCACCTCGACCGGCAGGCGAGCCAGGACATCGAGTGTCTTGCGCGCCGCCTTGAGGCCGCCAGCATCCTCCGGATGCCCGAGGAGTTCCGAAAAGATGACGCCGAAACCATTGCGCCACAGGGCGTCGCCGGAGATCAGGATGCGCCGCTCGGGGTTGTGAAAGGCAAGCGCGTCCATGTCGTGGCCGGGAACCGCGATCGACTGCCAGTTGAGACCGCCAAGTTCGCATTCATCGCCGGCAGCGATCGTCGCATCGTGACGAAAACGCGCACCCGACTGACCAAGCGGTGAAAGGAGCAGCGCCTCTTCATCCCACTCGGCGATCGTCGCGTCTATCCCCTGCGGCACGATGACCTGGCAGCCGAAAGCCGCGGCAACGGCGGCGTTGCCGCCGATATGGTCGGAATGCGAATGCGTGTTCAGCAAGCGGGTGAGGCGGCGACCGGCAAGCGCGTGTTCGAGCAGGGCCACCGTCTGACCGGCGTGCGTGACGTAGCCGCTATCGATCAGGGCCGCCCTCTCGCCTTCGAGAAAGACGATGTTGTTCGACGAAAGCCAGCCGCGTTCGAGAACCAGCAGGTTCTCGGGCAGCATCAGGGCTCGCCCGTGGCGTCGTCGGGCAGCATCAGGACTGGCCCGGAGAATCGCCGTCCAGCCCGGCATCGACGATGCGCAGCGCAGGCGCTTCCTCGACGACGATCCCCTGCGAGCCCTCGGATGCCGGCTCCGGCGGACGACCGCAGCCCAGGCAGTAACCGGAGTCCGGGTCGAACATGCAAACGCCGACGCAAAGATAATCGTCTTCCGTTTCGCTCATGCTCGACCACCATGCGGAAAGAACGCATTGCGGACCTGTCCTTGCTTCATTCGCTCACTCCTCGCCTCCGCTAGCGCCGCTCAGCGCTCACAGTCGCCACGGAAGTCGCCTCCCGACGCACAGCCGGCCGGATCATGCTCGACGCGGCGTCGCTCGACGGCAGCCAGAATCGTCAGGCGCCGCTCGTCGGGTGCGCGGCTCCAGACGGCAATTTCTTCAATCGTCCGGAAGCACCCGAGGCAGAAATCGCCTTCGTCGTCCATCCGGCAGACGTTGATGCACGGCGAAGCGACGGTTTGCGTCACGAATTGAGTCACGACAGACTTCTCCAGATCATGGCCACGGCGTGTTCAGCCGCGGCACTGCCGGGCCAGTAGCGCGCGCGCCACCTTCGATGTCGGCGGCCGGCCCAGGTGGCTTGCTATGAACCCGCCGGCAGCGAGCAGGCCGTCGATCGCAATGCCGCTCTCGATCGCCAGTCCGTCAAGCAGATAGACGACATCCTCGGTCGCCACGTTGCCACTGGCACCAGGCGCGTAAGGGCAGCCGCCCAGGCCGGCGATCGAGCTGTCGAAAACGGCCATGCCCAGTTGCAGCGAGGCGTAGATGTTGGCAATCGCCATCCCGTAGGTGTCATGGTAGTGGCCCGCCAGACGCTCGATCGGCACCACCGTCGCACACGCCTCGATCATCCGCTTCACCGAAGCCGGCGTCCCGGCGCCGATGGTATCGCCGAGCGAGACCTCGTAGCAACCCATATCGACCAGCTGCCTGGCGACCCAGGCAGCCTTTTGCGGATCGACAGGGCCTTCGTACGGGCAGGCAACAACGCAGGAAACGTAGCCGCGTACGCGGACATCGAGAGCACTGGCGGCATCGACCACGGCAGCAAAGCGTTTCAGACTCTCGGCGATGCCGCAGTTGATGTTTTTCTGCGAGAACGTCTCCGACGCAGCGCCGAAGATCGCCACTTCCTGCGCGCCAGCTTCGATGGCCGCGTCAAAGCCCTTGAGGTTCGGCGTCAGCACCGGGTACGAGACCTCGGGCCGACGGCGCGAACTCGACAGTACGGCGCGCAGGACCTCGGCGTTGTCGGCCATCTGTGGCACCCACTTCGGTGATACAAAGGACGTCACCTCGATAGCCGGCAGCCCGGCGTCGACGAGACGTTCGATCAATTCGATCTTGATCGCCGCGGGAACGATCTGCGCTTCGTTCTGCAGGCCATCACGTGGTCCGACCTCGACCAGTCTGACGCGTTTCGGCTGGGCCATTTCACTGCTCCGCCGCGAAGTCGACCAGTTCCGCGCCGTCGGCAACCTGATCGCCGGCAGCGTAACGGAAGGCTTTGACGGTACCGTTCTTGGGCGCGGTAATGGTGTGCTCCATCTTCATCGCTTCGAGAATGAGCAGCGGCGCGCCCTTATCCACCTGCTGACCGACCGCTGCCAGCAGGGCGACCACCTTGCCCGGCATCGGTGCCGTCAAGCCGCCACCTTGCCTACCACCGGCCTCGACCAGGTGCAGGGGATCGTCGCGCAGGATGAGGTAATTGGTACCATTGAGAAACACGTATCTCTTCTGTTCCTCCTTCTCATTGACGGCAACGACGCTGGCCACCAGGCGGCGATCATCCAGTTCGACGGCCAGTTGCCCGGCGAAGCGTCCGCTCTCGAGAACCCGGCCACGGGCGAGGACCGACTCGCCACGCAAGGTCAGGCGCCAACCGTCGGCCTCGTAGGCAACCGCCACTTCGTGCACGCTGTCGCCGCTGCGATAGGTCAGCGTGCGTTGCGACTGGATGTTCAGACGCCAGCCATCATGGGAACTCCACGGCGACCAGGGTTCACCCGAGTGCCTGGCCCGGGTGACCGCCGCCGCCTGCTCGCGCAGCAGTCCGGCGACGGCGGCGACGAAGAAGACATTGCGCGGCGGCTCGCTGCCGGCGGGAAAAAGAAAATCGCGGCTGCGTTCGATCAGGCCGGTATCGAGATCGGCGTCGGTGAAGGCCGGGCAGACCACCAGGCGTGAAAGAAAAGCGACGTTGGTGCTGACGCCGACGATGCGATAGTCGGCCAGGGCCTGCCACATGCGCGCCAGAGCGGCATCACGGTCGACATCCCAGACGACCAGCTTGGCGATCATCGGATCGTAGAACGGCGAGATCTCGTCGCCCTGCTCGACCCCCGTGTCGACGCGCACGTTGAGGCTTTCCGCCGGCGGCGCGAGATGCACCAGGCGGCCCGTTGACGGCAGGAAATCCTGCTCGGGATTCTCGGCGTAGATGCGCGCTTCGAGCGCGTGCCCGCGGATTTCCAGTTGATCCTGCCGCAACGGCAGCGCTTCGCCGCTGGCCACACGCAACTGCCACTCGACGAGATCCTGCCCGGAGATCATCTCTGTCACCGGATGCTCGACCTGCAGGCGGGTGTTCATCTCCATGAAATAGAAGCTGCCGTCGTGCGCAAAAGTGTCGCTGGCGATGAACTCGACTGTGCCGGCGCCGACGTAGCCGACCGCTCTGGCGGCATCGACGGCGGCCTGACCCATCGCCGCGCGGCGCGCTGCCGTCATCCCCGGTGCCGGGGCCTCTTCGAGGACTTTCTGATGGCGGCGCTGCACCGAGCAGTCGCGTTCGAAAAGGTGGACGCAATTGCCGTGCGTATCGGCAAAGACCTGGAACTCGATGTGCCGCGAGCGGCTGAGAAACCTCTCGATCAACACCTTGCCGTCGCCGAACGACGAGATCGCCTCGCGCTGGCACGAAGCCAGCGCAGCAGCGAAATCCTCGCTGCGCCCGACCTGACGCATGCCCTTGCCACCGCCACCCGCAGCCGCCTTGATCAACACCGGATAACCGATGGCGTCGGCCTCGTGCTGCAGCCGCGCCTGCTGCTGGTCGTCACCATGGTAGCCCGGCGTCACCGGCACGCCTGCCGCGCTCATGATTGCCTTGGCCGCGGACTTGGAACCCATGGCGCGGATGGCGTCTGCCGGCGGACCGATGAAAACGATTCCTGCGGCCAGGCAAGCGTCGGCAAAGACGTCATTCTCGGACAGGAATCCGTAGCCCGGATGGATGGCCTGGGCGCCGGTGCGACGGGCCGCATCGAGGATGCGCTCGCCGACCAGGTACGATTCGCGGGCGGCAGCTGGACCGATGCACACCGCCTCGTCGGCCATGCGCACGTGCCGGGCGTTGGCGTCGACTTCGGAATAGACAGCGACCGTACGCACGCCCATGCGACGCGCCGTCTTGATTACCCGACAAGCAATCTCACCGCGATTGGCAATCAGAATCTTTGTAAACATCGAAGCACCTCTCAGCTCCACGCCGCCGCAGCGCCGTGCATGTACGTCTTTGGTCAGCAGTGACAAAGTGCAAGGCGACGGGTCGCCAAACCGCGCCACACGGCCCGGAGGACGAGCCTCTCACTCGGCAAGCCAGTGCGGCGGCCGCTTCTCGAGAAAAGCCGCCAGACCTTCCTGGCCTTCCGGACTGGCGCGCACGCGGGTGATGCGCTGCGCCGTCTCGGCAATCGTCTGCTCGTCGATCGGCTGCCCGGCGACGACGCGGATCAGTGCCTTGCACTCGGCCTGCGCGCAGGGGCCATTGGCCAGCAGGCTGTCGAGGATCTCGCCAATCGCCTCGTCGAGTTGCTCGTCACCGGGGACGATCTCGTGCAGCAAGCCGATGCGGTAGGCCTCGGCAGCCGAGAAAGGCTCGGCGGTCAGCATGTAGCGACGGCTGTAGCGCTCACCGATCGCTGCCAGCACGTACGGGCTGATGACCGCCGGAATGATGCCCAGCTTCACTTCACTGAGTGAAAAGAGGGCATCGTAGGTGCCGACGGCGATATCGCAGGCGGCTATCAAGCCGACGCCGCCGCCGTAGGCCGGCCCCTGGACGCGGGCAATCGTCGGCTTCGCCAGCTGGTTGAGGGTCGCCAGCAGCTCGGCGAGGCGATTGGCATCGCGCAGGTTTTCGTCCGCTGAATAGCCGGCGGCGCTGCGCATCCAGTTCAGGTCGGCACCGGCGCAGAAGCTCTTGCCGGTCGAAGACAGGACCACCGCGCGAACGTCCGGATCGGCGTCGAGCTGGCGCAGGCCGGCGGTCATCTCGGCGATCAGCGCCTCGTCGAAGGCGTTGTGGCGGTGCGCCTTGTTCAGCGTCAGGATGCCGACCCCGCCGTCGACTTCGGTAATTATTGATTGGTAATCGCTCATCAAGCCCTCTTCTACATCCGGAAAATGCCGAACCTGGTCGCTTCGGCGTCAGCATTCATCGCCGCCGACAAGCCGAGACCGAGCACTCGGCGAGTGTCGGCGGGGTCAATCACGCCGTCGTCCCAAAGGCGCGCACTCGCGTAGTAAGGATGGCCCTGCAACTCGTACTGGGCACGGATCGGCGCCTTGAAGGCTTCTTCGTCGGCCGCGCTCCATGATTTTCCGGCCGCTTCGAGTCCGTCGCGCCTGACCGTCGCCAGAACGGCCGCCGCCTGCTCGCCGCCCATCACCGAAATACGGGCGTTCGGCCACATCCAGAGGAAACGCGGCGAATAGGCGCGGCCGCACATGCCGTAGTTGCCGGCGCCAAACGAACCGCCAATGACCACCGTGAATTTCGGCACCCTGGCACAGGCGACGGCGGTGACCATCTTGGCGCCATCACGGGCAATACCGCCGTTTTCGTACTTGCGACCGACCATGAAGCCGGTGATGTTCTGCAGAAAGAGCAGGGGAATGCCGCGCTGCGCGCACAGTTCGACGAAATGGGCAGCCTTCAGCGAGGACTCCGAAAACAGGATGCCGTTGTTGGCGACGATTCCGATCGGATAACCCCAGACGCGCGCGAAGCCACAGACCAGGGTCGTCCCGTAACGGGCCTTGAACTCGTCGAAGTCCGAGCCGTCGACGATGCGGGCGATGATCTCGCGCACGTCGAATGGCTTCTTGGTGTCGGTCGGGATGACCCCGTACAGCTCGTCGGCCGGGTAGAGCGGCGCGCGCGGTTCGCCCAGCGCGAGCGGCGGGTGCTTGCGCCAGTTGAGGTTGCCGACGATGCGCCGGGCAATCGCCAGTGCATGCGCATCGTTCTCGGCATAGTGATCCGCGACACCGGAAATGCGCGTGTGCACGTCGGCGCCACCGAGATCTTCCGCACTGACCACTTCTCCGGTTGCCGCCTTGACCAGCGGTGGCCCGCCGAGGAAGATCGTGCCCTGGTCCTTGACGATGATCGACTCGTCCGACATCGCCGGCACGTAGGCGCCGCCGGCGGTACAAGAACCCATTACCGCCGCGATCTGCGGGATGCCGGCCGCCGACAGATTGGCCTGATTGTAGAAAATGCGGCCGAAGTGTTCCTTGTCGGGAAACACCTCCTCCTGCATCGGCAGGAAGGCGCCACCCGAGTCGACCAGATAGATGCACGGCAGGCGGTTCTCGCCGGCGATCTCCTGTGCGCGCAGATGCTTTTTCACTGTCAGCGGGTAGTAGGTGCCGCCCTTCACCGTCGCGTCGTTGGCGACGATCATGCACTCGACGCCGTTCACCCGTCCGATACCGGTTATCAGCGACGCCGCGGGCACCTCGAAGGGACTCGCCGCGCTGCCGCCGTACATTCCGTAGGCGGCAAGCTGCGACAGTTCGACGAAGGGCGACCCGGGGTCGATCAGCGCATTGACGCGCTCGCGCGGCAGCAGCTTGCCGCGCGCAAGGTGTTTCTGTCGGGCGCTTTCCGGACCGCCGAGGGCGATCCTGGCGACCGTCGCGCGCAGATCGGACACGACGGAACGCATCGCTTCGGCGTTGGCCTTGAAATCGGCGCTACGCGCGTTGAGCTGGGTTTGCAGTGCGGGCATCAGAAGCCTCCAGAGGACAACCAGCGTTCTATCTGTGGCAGCCGGTCAACACCAAAGAATGGTTCGCCATCGACGATCATGTACGGCGAACCGAAAACGCCCTTGCCAAACGCCGCGTCGCATTCGGCTTTCAGACGCGCCTTGAGCACGGCACCTGCAAGTGCCGCAGAGAGCGCCTCACGGTCAGCGCCATTTCCCGCCGCCAGTTCGACGACCAAGTTGCGTTCCGAAACGTCACGCCCCTCGACGTAGAGTGCGCGGAAAACCGAGTGCGCGAAGGCACGCGCCGTTTCGCGGTCCTGATCATGCAGCCAGTAGTATGTGCGCGCTGCGTCCTGGGTGGCGAGCGGGAAATTCTTCGGATGCGTGTAAGGCACGTCGAGGAAGCGTGCCGAGCGCGAGAAATCGTGTACCGAGTACTCGCCCTTCAGCGGTATCAGCGTCAGCGGCGCAGCACCGGTCTGCTTGAACACCACCCCCAGCAGAATCGGCCGCCACCGGACCTCGCGCTGGAAACGTGCGGCGAACTCGTCGATTAGTTCCGACGCCAGATAGCCGTACGGCGACGAGAAGTCAAAGTAGAAGTCGATGGGTTCCGGCATGCTTTCGCTATCTCTGGTTTGCGGCGTCAGACTCGGCCAACTGCCTCACCTGCCGGGCGCGGCGGAAGCGCTCTTCGGCCACAGCAGCATCTGCGTGCAACGAAACAATGCCAGGCGGCGGCCGTCTTCGCTGCCCACTTCCGCGTCCCAGACCTGCGTCGTGCGGCCGCAGTGGACAGCCGTGGCTTCGCAGAGCAGCACGCCTTCGGTCAACGTCCCGAAGAAATTGGTCTTCAGCTCTATGGTCGTGAACCCATCGGCGCCCTCCGGCAGGTGGGCGAACGTGGCATAGCCCGCTGCCGTATCGGCCAGCGCGACGATGGTCGCGGCGTGAAGATAGCCATTCGGCGCCAGCATCTCCGGGCGGATCCGCAGACGCGCACGCAACTTTCCCGTTTCGACGGCCAGCACTTCCATGCCCAGCCAGCCGGGCAGGTGGCCCGGCGATCGGGCATTGAGCCAGGCCGTGTCGGCCCCGGGGCGCAGCGCGTAGCGGCCCATGTCAGGCGTCGGCGACAGCGCGGCCGATGACCAGGCGCTGGATGTCGTTGGCGCCCTCGTAGATCTGGCAGACGCGCACGTCGCGGTAGATACGTTCGACCGGGAAGTCGCTGACGTAGCCATAGCCGCCGAGAATCTGGATGGCGTCCGAACACACCTTCTCGGCCATTTCGGAGGCGAACATCTTGGCCATCGACGCTTCCTTCAGGCACGGCTTGCCAGCATCCTTGAACGTCGCGGCACGCCAGACCATCAGCCGCGCGGCGTCGATCTGGGTCGCCATGTCGGCAAGACGGAAGCTGACCGCCTGATGCTCGATGATCGGCTTGCCGAAAGTCGTGCGATCCCTGGCGTACTGCACCGCGACATCGAAAGCGGCACGCGCCATGCCCACCGACTGCGCGGCGATACCGATGCGGCCGGCTTCGAGGTTGGACAGGGCGATGCGGTAACCATCGCCTTCCTTGCCAAGCAGGTACGAAGCCGGGATGCGGCAGTCCTCGAAGAGGATCTGGGCGGTATCGGAAGCGCGCTGGCCCATTTTCTCCTCGATGCGGGCGACGATGTAGCCGGGCGTGTCGGTCGGCACCAGGAAGCACGAGATGCCTTTCTTGCCGGCCGCCTTGTCGGTAACCGCAAAGACGATCGCCACCTGGCCGTACTTGCCGGTGGTAATGAACTGCTTGACGCCGTTGAGCACGAAATGGTCGCCGTCGCGGTCGGCCCGGGTGGTGATCGCCGCGGCGTCTGAACCGGTGTGCGGTTCGGTAAGGCAGAAGCAGCCGAGCTTCTCGCCGCGCGCCAGCGGCTTCAGCCAGGTTTCCTTCTGCTCGTCGCTGCCGTACTTCATGGTAATGCCGCAGGCCAGCGAGTTCTGGACGCTGACGATGGTCGAGGTGGCGCCATCGCCAGCGGCAATCTCCTCGATCACCAGCACCAGCGACATGTAGTCCATGCCGGCCCCGCCCCACTGTTCGGGAACGACCATGCCGAGCGCGCCGAGTTCGCCCAGTTCCCGCAGCGCGTCGGCCGGAAAGCTGTGGTTGCGGTCCCATTCGCCGGCGAAGGGGGCCAGGCGCTCCTGCGCGAAGGCGCGCAGGGACTCGCGGATCATTTCCTGTTCGGGGGTCAATATCATGCGGTTTTCTCCTTTGGAATGGCGCCGGCCACGCGCTTCGTGCCGGCACGATTGGTGATGTACACGCCGGCAATAACCAGCGCGCCACCGCCCAGCACTGCCAGGCCGAGCCGCTCGCCGAGAATGACGGCACCCAGGATGACGGCGCTGACCGGCACCAGGTTGATGAACGCCGCCGAACGCGTCGCGCCGATGCGCTGTACGGCCTCCGCGTACCAGGTGAAGGCAAGCGCGGTACCGAAAAGGCCGAGGAAGGCGATCGCACTCCAGCCACGCCAGGTCGTTGCCGTCATCGCGAACAGCGAACCCTGCAGCAGGGCAGCGCTGGTAAGCATCAGCCAGCCGGTGACGCTGGCGCCGAAAGTCATCGCCAGCGGCGACAGCGAACGCGTGCCGCGCCGACCAACAAAAGTATAAATCGCCCATAGCGCGGCACAGCCGATGATCAGCCATTCGCCCAGGCCAACCTCGCCGGCGAAGAGCCGGTAGGGATCGCCGTTGGTGACCACCAGCAGGCAGCCGAAGGCCGCCAGGCAGATGCCGATCGCTTTCATCGGCGACATCGGCGCGCCGAACAGGAGCCAGTCGCAGGCGGCGACCAGCGCCGGCGTCAGCGCCACCACCAGCGCACCACGGCCAGCCTGAATCAGGGTCATGCCGTAGAGGAAGCAGACGTTGTAGAGGAAGATGCCGCTGGCGCCGAGGGCGAACAGCGTCAGCCACTCGTCGGACGACCAGCGCGGCCAGCCTTCACGCAGCACCAGCAAGGTGCCGAGGACCACGGCGGCGAGCAGAAAACGCCAGCTGGCGATGGCCAGCGGCGAGGCCTCGCTGACGGCGACGCGACCGGCGATCCAGGTCGCCCCCCATAGCGAGGCCGTGGCAACGAGTTTGCAATAGGTCGCCGGCGACGCAGCGGCTGACAGATTGGCCGCCACTCAGCCCTGCAGCGCTTCGAGCGCGGTCAGGTAACTGGGCAACAGGTCTTCCTTGCGATGCACGGTAAATCCGAGATCGCGCATCAGGCCATCCTTGAGGCCGTAGATCCAGCCATGCACGGTCAGCGGCTGCTCACGCTGCCAGGCATCCTGAACGACGAAGGTCTGGCAGACATTGGCCACCTGTTCGAGAACATTCAGTTCGCACAGGCGATCATGTCGCTTCTCCGGCGGCAGGCTGTCCACCCGCGCCAGGTGCTTGTCGTGCACGTCACGAACGTGCCGCAGCCAGATATCGACCAGACCGACCCGATCGCGATTGAGCGCCGCCTTGACACCGCCGCAGCCGTAGTGGCCGACGACCATGACGTGCCGCACCTTGAGGGCATCGACGGCGAACTGGATCACTGACAGACAGTTGAGATCAGTATGTACGACGACGTTGGCGACGTTGCGATGCACGAAGATCTCACCGGGGAGCAGGCCGACTATCTCGTTGGCCGGCACCCGTGAATCGGAGCAGCCGATCCACAGATACTCGGGCGTCTGCAGTCGCGAAAGCCTGAGGAAATACTCCGAATCGCTCTCTTGCATGCGATTCGACCAGGCGCGGTTGAAGTCGAAGAGGTGGAACAGGTTCTCGTTGGCGATCTCATCCTCCGACCAGTTCTGCAGGTCGAGAGCGAGAAACATCGTGCCTTCGATGGGCGTCTGGTAGTACGCGGGCGCTTCGTGGAAGCCCAGTTCGCGATACAGGCGCACGGCGACACGCATTGCCGGCAGGGTGTCAAGCAGCAGTCGCTTGTAGCCGATCTCCTTGGCCGCCTTGATCGCCGCCAGGGCCAGTTCGCGGCCGACGCCGGCGCCGCGTTGACCGGGTTCGACGTACAGCCGCTTCATTTCGCAGAGACCCGCCGACAGCGGCCGGATACCCACGCAGCCGGCCGGCTGGCCATTGCGTTCGGCATAGAAAAGGCGACCGGCGGGTGCCGCGTAGGCGCCCGGCAGCGAAGCCATTTCCTCTTCGAAGCCCTGGAACGACAGGTCGACGCCCAGCCAGGCGGCATAGTTTCGAAAGAACTGGCGGACGTGCTCGACAGCGGCGCCATCGTCAGCGGTGATGTTGCGCAGTGCGGTGCTCATGATCTTCCTGAAAGTACGTGCCAAAAGTGGCGAGTGAAAAGCGAAGCGAGACGCGTCGCCTTCCGCAGCGGCTGTGCCTGGCGCCCTAAAGGGTGTCGTTAAACAGTTCGCGGCCTATCAGCATACGGCGGATTTCCGAGGTACCCGCACCGATTTCGTATAACTTCGCGTCGCGCCACAGCCTGCCGGCCGGGTATTCGTTGATGTAGCCGTTGCCGCCGAGCGTCTGGATCGCCTCGCCGGCCATCCAGGTTGCCTTTTCGGCTGCATAGAGAATCGCCCCGGCGGCGTCCTTGCGCGTCGTCTCGCCACGATCACAAGCCTGGCCAACCGCATACACGTAGGCCCGGCAGACGTTGAAGGTGGTGTACATGTCGGCCACCTTGCCCTGCATCAGCTGGAATTCGCCGATGGCCTGCCCGAACTGCTTGCGGTCATGCAGGTAGGGCAAGACCAGGTCGATTGCCGCCGCCATGATCCCCAGGGGGCCGCCGGCGAGCACCGCACGTTCGTAATCAAGGCCGCTCATCAGCACGCGCACGCCACCGTTGAGCTGGCCGAGAACGTTTTCGGCCGGCACTTCGCAATCGTCGAAGAACAGCGGATAGGTGTTCGATCCACGCATCCCGAGCTTGTCGAGCTTCGCGCCGCAGGAAAATCCGGGCATCCCCTTCTCGACGATCAGCGCGGTGATCCCCCTGGGGCCGGCGTTGATGTCGGTTTTCGCGTAGACCACCAGCGTGTCGGCATCCCCGCCGTTGGTGATCCACATCTTGCCGCCGTTGAGCACGAAGCGGTCGCCCCTGGGTTCGGCGCGCAGCTTCATGCCGACCACGTCCGATCCGGCATTGGCTTCGGACATGGCCAGCGCGCCGACATGCTCGCCGGAAATCAGCTTCGGCAGGTATTTCGCTTTCTGCGCCGCGCTGCCATTGCGGCCGATCTGATTGACGCAGAGGTTGGAGTGCGCCCCGTAGGAGAGGGCGACACTCGCCGAAGCGCGCGAGATCTCTTCCATGGCGACGATGTGCGCCAGATAGCCGAGCCCCGTCCCGCCGTACTCCTCGTCGGCGGTCATGCCCAGCAGTCCCATGTCGCCGAACTTGCGCCACAGATCGGCCGGGAACAGATTGTCGCGATCGATAGCCTCGGCGCGCGGTGCGATTTCGGCAGCGGCAAAGCTGCGGACACTCGCCCTCAGCATGTCGATGGTCTCGCCGTGGGCAAAACTGAGGCTGGGATATTCCATGTCTCTCGCTCCTTGGGTGGATTTTCTTAGCGTGGATGTTCTTTCTTGCCGTGCGCGGTCATGATCGTCTGCTGCATCGCCGCACACAAGCTCTTGCGCCCGTGCAGAATGGCAAACACTTCGGCGCGGGTGACGATCAGGGTGCGCCCGTAGCGCAGCACCGAACCCTCGGCGATCAGCAGATCACCTGCCGCTGGTGCCAGCAGGTTGAGCTTGTACTCGACGGTCAGCACGCCCGTTTCCGGCGCAGTGAGCGTACTGGCGGCGTAACCGGCCGCCGAATCGGCGATCATGCCGACCACTCCCCCATGAACATAGCCGTGCTGCTGCGTGATCTCCGCCTTGTGCGGCAGATGGATCTCGGTGTAACCGGCCTCGATCACCGGCATGCTCGCGCCAATCAGTGCCATTGCCCGCTGGCGATCGAAGCTGGCGCGGACGCGTTCGGCGAAATCTGGATCCTGGACCTTGTGCATGGGCGCCATTTAAATTGACGTTGACGTAAACGTCAACTACTTTTGCCGGACAGGTTCACGCGGGCCTGTCGGCTATCGCCGCCTTGCCTGCCGACTCGCTCGCCGCCCGGTCGAGCAGGAGCTGCCGGCACTGCTGCTCGAAATTGCAGACTTCCTGCAACACGGCCTCGATGTCTTCACGCTGCTGCAGCAAGGCTGCCTTGCGCTGTTGCAGGCCATTCAGGAACTCCGAAAGCTGCGTGTTCTTGTCGTGCGCCCGGTCGTACATGCCGATCAGGTAGGAAATCTCGACCAGACTGAAGCCCAGCCTCTTGCCACGCAGGGCAAGCTTCAGGCGCGTGCGGTCGCGGCGCGTAAACACCCGCGTTCGCCCTTCGCGCCGGGGCGAGAGCAGGCCCTGGTCTTCGTAGAAACGGATCGTTCGCGGCGTGATGTGAAACTCGCGCGCCAGATCGGAAATGCTGAAGGTCGTTCTCTGCTGGTCCACCGCCGGGATGCTCGAAGTCGGATCACGTGTAGAATGGGCTCGCTGCAGGAGCCACCAGAAGCCAGCCCCGTGAGCGGCCAAGTTTATAGACTTCAGACGTTTTTACAATCCATCGCCAAATGCTCCCCGACTACCCTTTTGCCAAGCCACCGCTCGCCGGCGAAACCTTCGAGGTCGCTCCCGGAATCCACTGGTTAAGGATGCCGCTGCCCTTCGCGCTGAATCACATCAACCTCTGGCTGCTCGAGGAGGAGGATGGCTGGACAATCGTCGATACGGGTTTCGCCCTCGATGCGGTCAGGGAGTGCTGGCAAACCATCCTTGCCCGGCTGCGCACGACGGCGCGCGGCGGGCGCATCCTGCGGATCATCGTCACCCATTTTCACCCCGACCACCTCGGGCTCGCGGCCTGGCTGCAGGAACAGACCGGCGCGCCGGTGCACATGACACTCGGCGAGTACCTGACCGCACACGCCGTCTGGCACGAGGTCGGCGGTCACGGCAATCAGCCGATGCTGCGCCAGTTTCGCGCGCACGGTCTCGACGCCGACCGCTGCGCGGCGCTGGAACGCCGCAGTGGCAACTACAACCGGGGCGTTCCCAGCCTGCCGAACGACTACCGCCGCCTGTTCGCCGGGGACGAATTGACGATCGGCAAGCATCGCTGGCAGGTTCGCGTCGGCTATGGACACTCCCCGGAACATGCAGCCCTGTACTGCGGCGAGCTCGGCGTCCTGATTTCGGGCGACATGCTGCTACCCAAGATTTCAACCAATATCAGCGTCTTCGCGGTCACTCCGATGGCCGACTCGCTGGCCGATTTTCTGCAATCGATCGACCGCTACCGCGAACTGCCGTCCGCAACGCTGGTACTGCCATCGCATGGCTTGCCTTTCCACGGTATCGAGAACCGGGTCAATGCCCTGCACGCACACCATGAGGAGCGGCTGCAGGTTCTCGAGGAGCAATGTGCGAGTCCGCGCAGCGCCGCCGAGTTGCTGATGAGCCTCTTCTCGCGCGACCTCGACACCCACCAGACGATGTTTGCCATGGGCGAAGCCATCGCCCATCTCAATCGGCTCGAGCACGCCGGCCGACTGCGGCGTATCGAGGACGAGGACGGCCTGATTCGCTTCGTCCGCAAGCACGGAGCCGCGGGGCCGCCGGCCAGGCCGACGGGCCACTGACCATGACATTGCCGCCAGCGAGTGCCAGGGACCGCTCTCTGCCCGCTCCCGCAGAGGTCGCCAACACCTATATCGACGTTGCCCGGCGCGCGTCGCGCCTGCTTCGCCGCTACGCCAGGAAGACAGCCAGGAAAGGCATCCGCTTTCCCAGCGAAGAATTCGAAGTCGCCAGGGCGTTCATGGATCTCTCGGCACGCCTGCTGGCCAGCCCCTACCGGATGGCGCAAACACAGATGGAAATGATGCGCGACCACATCAGCCTGTGGCAGCAGTCGACGCTGCGCACGATGGGCATGCCGTTCGAAGCGGTGGCGACGCCCGACGCGGACGACGCGCGCTTCGACGACCAGGCCTGGAAAGACGACTTCCTCTTCGACTTCATCAAGCAGTCGTACCTGATCACGGCTCGCCACCTGCAGCAGACGGTGGCCATGGCGGAAGGACTCGACGACGCGACGCAGCGCGAGGTCAACACGCGCACCCGGCAATACATCGACGCGCTGTCGCCGACCAACTTCGCTTTCACCAATCCCGAAGTCCTCCGCGAAACCGTGGACAGCAAGGGCGAGAACCTCGTCAAGGGGCTGAAGCACCTGCTCAAGGATCTGATGGCGGGTGACGACGGACACTTGTGCCGCTTTCTCGCCGATGGCGACGCCCCTCGCCTCGGCGAGAGACTGGCCGCAACCCCGGGCAAGGTCGTTTTCCAGAACGAGCTGATGCAGCTGATCCAGTACCAGCCGGCAGGCAGCCACCAGCGCCGGAAACCCTTGCTGATCGTCCCCCCCTGGACGGTCAGGTACTACATCCTCGACCTCCGTGAGAGCAATTCCTACGTCAGGTGGGCCACCGACCAGGGCTTCACGACCTTCATCATCAGCTGGGTGAACCCCGACCCGCAGCAAGCGCAGAAGAACTTCGAAGACTATCTGGTCGATGGCGCGATGGCGGCCATCGATGCGGTCGAACTGGCGACTGGCGAAAAGCAGATCGACCTTGTCGGCTATTGCCTTGGCGGTACGCTGCTGATGGCCACGCTCGCCTGCATGGCTGCCCGCCGCGACAAGCGCGCCGCTTCGGCGACCTTCCTGGCGACGCTGATCGACTTTTCGGAACCCGGCGAACTCGGGGCGTTTGCCGACAGCGAAGCGGTGCCCGGCGCCGCCCGGAAACCGGTCGACCGCCGCGAGTCGGCAGACCTGGCACCGGCGCTGGCGAGGAGCGCCTACAGCATGCTGCACGCCAACGACCTGATCTGGTCTTTCGTTATGAACAACTACCTGCCTGGCCGCCGTCGCTTCCCGACCGACCTGCAACACTGGAACGCCGACGCGGCGCGTGTGCCGGCGGCGCTGCACCGTTTCTGTGTGGACAACTTCTATCGCGCCAACCGATTGCTGCTGCCTGGCGGCATTTCCCTGGCCGGCGTGGCCATCGACCTCGCCAGCGTTAAACTGCCGTGCTACTTCCTGGCGACCCTTGAAGACCACGTTTCCCCGTGGAAGAGCGTGTATCGCGGCGCCCGGCTGGCGCAGGGACCGGTGAGGTTCGTCCTCGGCGGATCGGGCCATGTCGCCGGCACCGTCAATCCGCCGGCTGCCCGACGCTACGACTACTGGACCAACGAGTCGCTGCCCGAGTTGGCAGACGAGTTCCTGAGCGGTGCCACGCGGCATCCCGGCTCATGGTGGACCGACTGGCTGCAGTGGCTGCTCGCACAGCCCGAGGGCAATACGCTGGTCGCCGCGCGTCAACCGGGAGACCACGCGCTGCAGGTGATCGAAGATGCGCCCGGCAGTTACGCCGCTCGCCGCGGCGAACAAGCAGGCGTTCGCTAGGCGGCATGAGCTCATGAGCTCGACGGGACTCCCCGACTATGGCGGCGGGAGCATCGTCAACCTGATGCAGAGCATCGCCACCGCCTGCGGCAGCAGCCGCACCGACTACCCGCCGCTGGCCCTGTTGCCCGCCGCACAGCTTGCCAGGGCGCGGCATGTGGTGCTGATCGTCGTCGACGGTCTCGGCCAACGCACACTGGCCCGACACGCCGACAGCCTGCATCTGCAGCGCCACCAGCTCGGCAGCATGACTTCGGTCTTTCCATCGACGACGGCCAGCGCGATCACCACCTTCATGACCGGCCTCGCCCCGGCGCAGCATGGCCTGACCGGCTGGCACATGCACCTCGACGAGATCGACCAGACACTGGCCATCCTGCCGCTGACTCCCCGCGATGGCCCACCCAGGGCGCTGCCCGAGCAGCTGCCGGAACGGCTTTTCGAACATCCCTCGCTGTTCCAGACACTGGATCGCGAATCCTGGGTCATCGCGCCGCAAAGCATTGCCGGCAGCCCCTTCAACGCCTGGCACGCACGCGGCGCACAGAGCATCGCCTATCGCACGCTGCCCGAGCTCTTTGCCAGCATCGCCGAGCTGACCCGGGAGAAGGTGAAGTCTCGCTATATCTATGCCTACTATCCCGACCTCGACACCAATTCACACCGCTACGGGACAGACAGCCGGCAGGCGCAGCACACGCTGGCCGAGTTCGACGCCCATTTCGGACAGCTTCGGCGCCAGCTGTGCGGCAGCAACAGCTGGCTGCTGGTCACCGCTGACCACGGCTTCATCGATTCACCACGGCGGCGAGTGATCGATCTCGACGACCATCCGCAACTTGCCGCGATGCTCGTGCGGCCGCTCTGCGGCGAGCGTCGCGTCGCCTATTGCTACGTGGCCGAGGCCAGGCGGCCAGCCTTCGAAACCTATGTGCGCCGCCATCTCGGGCGCGCCTGCCACCTCTACCGCAGCGAGCAGCTGATCGCCGCTGGCTGGTTCGGACCGCCCCCCTACCATCGCCGGCTTGCGTCGAGAGCCGGCGACTACACGCTCGTGATGAAGGACAACTGGACGATCAAGGACTGGCTTGCGGGCGAAAAACGCTACACCATGATTGGCGTACACGGCGGCACGAGCGACAGCGAAATGCGCGTGCCGCTGATCGCCATGCGTGCCTGAAACCACCGCAGGAGACGGCCCTCACGCGCATCGCCCGGCAACAAGCGTGCCGAGACCGATGCCTGCGGATGCCTCGAGATCACTGACCTCGTCTATTGAATCAGGACATCCTGGAAGCGGTCGGCCAACGATTTTCGGTCGATCTTGCCGTTTGCGCTCAACTCGAGGACATCGCTGACGATCACTCGTTGCGGAACCATGAAGCTGGGCAGCTGTTCCCGGAAGTGACTCAACAACCTGGCTTCCAGATCATGTCCGCCGTCGGCTTCCTTGGGGACAGCCACGACGACGATCCCCTTTTCCAGAACCGGGTGCGCCACCCCGATCGCAGCCGCCTCGGCGACCAAACCAGACGCATAGGCCACTTCTTCCACCTCGGTCGGGCTGACCCGATAACCCGACGTCTTGATCATCTCGTCTTTCCGGCTGATGAAGTACAAGTATCCTTCCTGGTCCAGGCGAACCTGGTCACCCGACCACACGGCCATTTCCGGATTCGAGATTCCCTGCGGCTGTCCGGGGGCCGGCCGGAAATGTTCCGCCGTCCTTTCGCGGTCATTCCAGTACCCCAGCGACACCAGTGCGCCCCGATGAACCAGTTCCCCCGGCTCACCGGGCGAGCATAGACTCCCGTCCGCACGCACCACCATGATCTCCACGTTCGGCAACGGCTTGCCCACGGAGTCCGGCCGGATATCGACCTGATCTCCCCGCAGGCAGGTGGACCGGAATGCTTCGGTCAGACCGTAGTTCAGCACAATCTCGGTCTGCGGGAATTGTTCGCGCAGCGCCCTCAAGACAGCGAGCGGCATCGCGCCACCGGAATTCGTGATGTAGCGAAGACTGCGGCGTGCTTCTTCCGGCCATTGCATCTTGGACAGCTTGTTCCAGAGAGGTGGCACGGCTGCGAGCCCGGTGATCGAATGGCGCACCACCGCCTTGATGACGTCATTCGGAAAGAAGTATTCAATCAGGGCGACCGATGCGCCGACCGCGAAGGCCGAGGTGACCTGCACAAGACCGGCATCGAAACTCAGCGGAAGCACGGCCAGAATGCGGTCCGCCGAGCAGTTGTCCAGCGATTCTGCGGCACTTTGGGCCGCCGCGACCAGATTGCGGTGCGAAAGCACGACGCCCTTTGGATGTCCGCTGCTGCCGGAGGTATATAGAATTGCAGCCATGTCCGCGTCGATACGCCGCGCAGCTGCGGAGGAAGCCTGGCCAATCTTCGCCAGCGACTCCCAGTCAACTTCGGGGACATGCGCCACCTGCCCTCGCCCACTCGGGCCGTCGACGGTAACCACCTGCCTGAGGTCCGGGCAATGGCTCAGCTCGTCGGACAGCACGGAAGCCCGATCCGCAGAGGTCACGAGTATTCTGACGTTACAGTCGCGAAGGATGAAGGCAACTTGCGCCGGTTTCAGCAAGGGGTTGATGGGAACGAAGACCCCGCCAGCCGCCACCGCGCCATACAAGGCGATCACGGCCTCCGGTTGCTTGGGCAGGTAGACAGCCACGCGTTCTCCGGATGCGAGATCCAGACCACGATATCCGCGCGCCACCTGTTGCACACCAAGCCAGAGCTGTCGATAGGACAGCGTGTCGGCTTTGCAGCTCAGCGCCGCGCTATCGGGCGCAACTTCAGACCAGTGCAGGATCGTCTCGTGAATCAGCTTGATATAGGTCATGGTAGAAAATAGCGCCGATGGATAGAGCAGTTGTTCGGCATTGAACAACTTCTTGGCGTTGGCCAGATCGCATTGCGTCCACGATGGCGCAGCCGGCTTGAAGCGTTCCGCAAGGGCGAGCCGGATCCGCCCCACGAAGATGTCGGGCGTCTCGGGCGCGCCACAAATCTGCCACCGCGTGACTCGCCAGCGGACGGTGCGGACGCAGACCCCGGCAGATACGAGCTCGCGGACTGCATCCGGCGCTCTTGTTTCCGGGACGCCGCGGCCATGTCGTCGCAGTCGGGAAATTTTACAGCAAGCCAGCGCAGATGGTAACCTGCCTCACTCTGAACCGATAACGACATGTTTTCGCAGACAAACAGGCAGTGATGGCACGTTTTTTGCTTCGCCGTAGGCCTGCGGGGCGGCGGCCACACGCGACCCGTCGAGGCGCGGTTGGCGGAGCGGGCTTCCGCCGCCGGCGAGGGGGACAGGCAGCGGCAGCGTACTGCTCCGGCGGCGAGAGACCTGTTTGATCGTACGCCAGCATGGCCCGGACGCTGGCGGAGCTCGCTCGCGGCAATTCATCGGTAAATGCAGAGGAGAGAGTGGCTGTGCAATACACACTGAACCGCGCGGGAAGGACGCCAACCGAGCACGATGTCGTGCCATTGCGCCCGTTCACCGTTTATACCGAGCGCCAGCTCGACCGTATCGAGGCTTTGCAGGGCTTGCCCGACGAACAGATCTTCGCCATGCGGGTCGTCGCGCACGTTCTGCCGTTTCGCGTCAATCGCTACGTGATCGACGAGCTGATAGACTGGAGCAACATACCCGACGACCCGGTCTTTCAGCTGACCTTTCCCCAACCGGGAATGCTGTCGCCCGAAGATTTCCAGCGCATGGCCCAAGCGCTGGGCAACAATGCAAGCCGCGAGCAGATCAGGGATGTCGCGACATCCATTCGTGCCGGGCTCAATCCGCAGCCCGACGGCCAGCGACTGTTGAACATCCCGCGCATGGACGGGGAGAACCTGGAGGGGATGCAGCACAAGTACGAACACACCGTGCTCTTCTTCCCCAGCCAGGGACAGACCTGCCACAGCTACTGCACCTTCTGTTTCCGCTGGGCGCAGTTCATTGGTTCGAAGGAGCTACGCTTCTCGTCGAGTGAAACCAGCAAGCTTTTCAGCTACCTGCGGCGCCACAGCGAAGTGACCGATCTGCTGGTCACCGGCGGCGATCCGATGGTCATGCGGACCAATCACCTCAAGGACTACCTGCAGCCCCTGCTGACGCCAGAACTGGCGCACATCACAAGCCTGCGTATCGGCACCAAGTCCCTGACCTTCTGGCCACACCGCTACGTTACCGACGACGACGCCGACGAACTCCTGAGGCTCTTCGAGCGTCTCGTGAAGGCCGGGAAACATGTCGCCCTCATGGCTCACATCAATCACTGGCAGGAACTCGACACGCCAATGGTGCGAGAGGCGGTTCGGCGGCTGCGCTCGGCCGGCGTGATCATCCGCTCGCAGGCACCCGTGCTCGCCCACATCAACGACGATGCGGGGGTCTGGTCGCGGCTCTGGAAGACGCAGGTCGGCCTGGGGATCCAGCCCTATTACATGTTCGTCGAGCGCGATACCGGCGCCAGGCGCTACTTTCAGATACCGCTGCTGCGGGCCTACGAGATCTACCGTGACGCAATCCGTCAGGTTTCCGGACTGGCGCGCACCGCTCGCGGACCTTCCATGAGCGCGGCACCCGGCAAGGTCGAGGTACAAGGCATTGCCGAGGTGGCCGGCGAAAAGGTCTTCGTACTGCGCTTTCTCCAGGCACGCAACAACGAATGGACGCACCGGCCCTTCTTCGCACGCTTCGACCCCGAAGCAACCTGGCTGGATCAGCTGCGTCCGGCCTTCGGCGAGGAGCGCTTCTTCTTCCAGGACGAGCACGACCGAATGTCATGATCGTTCGGGCAATAGAGACGACTATTGCGGAACAATTTCACACAGGGGCCCAGAAAATGGCCAGCGACAATGCCAAGAGCGCGCACACCGACCGGCTGATTGCCGACACCGTGCGCAAGCGCCAGACCCGCGAGGCGGGCTATCGTGAACAGGCGCTGAAGATCTATCCGTGGATCTGTGGGCGCTGCAGCCGCGAGTTCGACCACCACAACCTGCGCGAGCTGACGGTTCACCACCGTGACCACAACCACGACAACAATCCGGCTGACGGCAGCAACTGGGAACTGCTCTGTCTCTATTGCCACGACAACGAACACTCGCGCCAGCTTGACGCCGAAGCCGCGCGACAGGCCGGGATCAACTCGACCGGCGCGCAATACAGAACGCTGGCGACAGCGCAACCCTTCGCCAATCTTAAGGATCTGCTGAGACGCAGCTGACGGGAACGGCCCGGGCAAAGCTCGGCTGGCAGGGTCCTGGCACGGCGAGCGCTACAGGCGACGGATCTTTTCGAGCAGTGCAGTGGTCGAGGTCTGGTGGATGAATGGCATGGAGACGACGCGGCCGCCCCAGCTGGTCACTTCGCCGTTGCCGACAATCCTATCGACTGGCCAGTCGCCGCCCTTGACGAGGACATCGGGCCGGCAATCGAGAATGCGCTGCAGTGGCGTGTCCTCGTCAAACCAGGTCACCAGAGTCACCGACTCCAGCGAGGCGATTACCGCCAGCCGGTCCGCCAGGCAGTTGACCGGGCGATCATCGCCCTTGCCAAGGCGCCTGACCGAGGCGTCGGCGTTGACCGCAACCAGCAGCGAGGCGCCGAGGGCACGCGCCTGGGCAAGCAGCGTCACATGGCCGCGATGTACGATGTCGAAGCAGCCGTTGGTGAATACCAGTGGCCGCGGCACGCCGGCGAGGCGCCCGGCGAGTTTGCCGGGGGCGATGATCTTGCTTTCAAAGGCAGGCAGGGCAGTCGCTGCCGGCGGGGTCGAGTCGACCATCGTTCACTCCACGAGAGAGCCGTTGAAATCGGCCAGCGCAGCGCAGCCCTGATCACTCGGCGATGCGCGCCAGTTTCTCATCCACCAGACCGACCAGCAAGGCCTCTCCGTCCGGCCGCAGGCGAAACTCCCCATAGCGGGCGGCGCGCCAACGCTTGCCGTCGCCCTCCTTGAAGAACCAGGCGTCGCTGGCCACGACCCAGCGGCGACCGTGGCGGGAAAGCACCATGCGCACTTCGTCGCCGCCGAGTGGCGTGGCGTCGGCGACGCGCAGCAAGCTGGCCACCCCACGTTCGTCGACGCGCGCGACGACCAGCGTGCGCGCCACTCGCGCCTGCCTGCCGAGTGCAGCCGACAAGTCCGGCGCCAGCACATAGTTGAGGGCCATATAGTCACCTTGCATCAGCGAGCGTGGATCGACCGGCGCAAGCGCCACGAAAACCGGCCTGCCATTGGCGATGATCTCTTCCTTCTGCCAGATGCCGACGTTGATCGTCGCCAGGGTGCCGACGACGGCCAGGGCGATGCCGATCAGCGCAGCCCGCGGCGGCGGCCTGTCCTCTCGCGTCGTGCCTCGCATCCCGGGTCGCTCGCCGGCGAAAAATGCCAGCAGGCCGAGAGCAAGGCCGGCAGCGACGAGCACTTGCGCCTTGCTCACCAGATCCCAGCATAGTGAGTAATAGAAGCTGCCGATCACCCAGGCGGCGGCGAATGCCGTCGCAGCGGCCTGTGCCCGGCGCCGGGTCAGCAGCGCCACGACGCCGAGCAATGCCAGCGGCCCGAGCGACGGCGCGAACAGCGACAGCCCCGCAACGACGATCGCCACTCCGCTTGCCAAGCGAGCGCGCAACCCCGGCCAGCGCCGGCCAGCCCAGAACCAGCTGACGCCAACCAGGGATGGCGCAAGCAGGATTTGCGCGGTCGACGGACTCTGCCACCGGCAGGCACCGGGCCGAGCCAACTCGCTGGCCAGTCCGCTACCGCCGCCGACGCCAGTGGCCATGAAAGCCATCCCGGCCAACACGGCGTAGGCAATCAGCAGGGACGCCAGCCAGCCGGAGAGCGTCCACTCCAGGGCAACGGCCACGCCGGCGTGGCGGCCGTCGAAAAGGACCCGTTCCTGAAGATACAGCGCCAGCATCCACAGGGCACTCAGCGCGAGCAGCAGGTACCAGGCGGCAATCCTGTCATGCCCGTCGAGCGAACTGGCCAGGCACGTCGCCGCTGCCAGCGCGCCGAGCAGCGAACGCAGCCAGTTGACCGGAACTGCCACGGCAAGGGCCAGCGAAAGCAGCGCACAGACGAAATATCCCGCACTCGGCAGGTCGCGCAGGATACCGAAGAAGAGAAGTGCGACACCGATCAGCAAGGCCACCAGCGCCAGGTTTTCGAGAAACAGCATCGGCCTGCTGCCGCGCAGCACGATGCAGGTGGCGACGATCAGCAGCGGTCCGAAGACGTAGGGCCCGACGTGACGTTCAAGTGCCGCGCCGAAAAGCAGCAGCACGAATGCCACCAGCGGGATCGCCGCCAACAGTGCGCCAAGAAACGACAGCACCACCAGCGACCACGGGTGCCTGTTTGCAGTTGCCGGCGTCAGCAGTGCCGAACGCGGCAGAAGCCCGTGCTCGACGCCACGCTGCAGCAGTCCGCGCCATTCGCTCATCGTGCAGCGCCCCGATCACGAACGGCGCGCTCGGCAAGGCGCTTCACGACCAGTACCGTTACCGACACCAGTGCGGCGGCCAGCAAGCCGAGGACGAACAACAGGCCGAGTCCACCGCCGTGGCTTGTCTCGAACAAGCAGCGCGCCAGGCCGGCGATCAGCAGGACGTCGAGCGCCAGGGCGACCACCCCGAGTGCGAGGATGTCCGCAGCAGCGAACGCAACGACGCCCCAGCCAGTACCCGCCAGGAGCAGTACCGCCGCCGGATAAGGGCTGAGCAGACGACTCTGGAACAGCGCGCCAAGCGCGCCCAGGCAGATGCTGACCACCGCCAGCGTGAGTGCCAGACGAAACGACCAGAAGCCGGCGCCGGTGATTCGGCGACAGCCGGGCAGCGGGCCAAGAAACGCGCTTAGCGCCAGTGCCAGGAGCCAGCCGGCAACGTACAGCCCGGCACTGGCTTCGTCGATTGCCCAGCGCCGTCCCGAAAACGCGTGCGTCCATAAAGCGATGGCGGTCATGGCCACCAGCGCCAGCGGCACCCAGAGGACATCGCTGCGCGCCGCCAGGGCCAGCGGCAGGCCGAGCACGGCCCACAGTGCGAAGAGTTGCCAGGGGTCTGCTCCGGTCTGGTAGGTCTGACCGAAGAAGGCCATCACCCCACCCTGCGCGAGGAAAGCCAGCAGCAGTAGTGGCGGCCGCGCCGCTGGCCGCAGAACGGCAGCAAGCGCGCTGGCAATGAGCAGCCCCTGCAGCAGGGCGAACTTGCTGATGCGCCCGAGTTCTCCCCAGTTGGCCGCCAGCCAGAAGATGACACCCAGGCCGAGCAGCGCCGCCGCCAGCACGGCGCAGGCAAGCGACAGCCAGTGGCGAAGGCCAGCGGGCTCTTCCTCGAGCCCGGCAAGCTCCCACAGTGCCCGCGACTGTGCTGGCGACAGGTGGTAGCGTGCAGTGAGTTCGTACAGCAGGATCCGCAGGTTCACCCAACCCTCCTCGAAAGCCTGTGCCCGACGGCGGTAGAAAACGACTGCCAACCAGGACGGCCCGACACGCCGCCGGCATGCTGCCACGTTCCGGGCCGCTCATCGTAGCGACCCCGTGCCGGATCGACAAGCAGCCGGCACGCGCGCTGCTGGCGGGTCGGGCGGTGACCGCGCAGCGCCCTGCCGATCCACATGGCAAAGGCCCTGTGCGCTATCTCACGAAGCCCTGGCGCCCGAATCGTTATAATCGCGGCTCAATCCACCTGCGCCTGCCTTAAGGGCGCGACCCGGGAACATCCCAACGACAGGAGACGACATGGACATCAGAAGCGAGGTGGTAGCGGTTCTTGACGAGGTTCTTTGCCTCAAGGGCCGGTCCAGGGTGTTCACCCTGGATACGCCACTGCTCGGCGCCCTCCCGGAACTCGATTCAATGGCGGTGGTGGCGCTGATCACGACGCTCGAAGAACGCTTCGGATTTGTCGTGGACGACGACGAAATCGACGGTACGGTCTTTGCATCGCTGGGCACGCTGCTGGAGTTCGTACAAGGCAAACTGGGCAGCTGAGAATGCCGCGATGAGCGCTGAAGCTCTCTTCCTGCCGGCCGCTGCGGGCCGACGCCAGGCGCTGCCGCCTGCGCCCGGGACGGCTGTGGAGCCGCACGATGGCTGACCTCTACCGCAACAGGCGCCACAGTCGTGGCAGAGCCCAGGCGGGCTCGGCACGCTGGTTCCGGCGCTATCGCTGGCTGGTGATCAGCGGCTGGCTGGCGGTACTGATACTCGCCGTCTGGGTGCTCCTGAACCGCTCGGAGCGCACGCCACCCAGCGCCAGGGCGACGGTCCTGAGCGCACGCTCGGCAGCCGACAGCACATCCGAAAACATGCCGGAGGTCAGTCTGCCGGCAGACGACGCGGTGCACGACGCGCTCACCGAATGGTGGTATTACAGCGGCCATCTGCAAAGCGACGCCGGAGACCACTACTCCTTCCATCTGGCGGTCTTCCTGCGACGCGGCACGCTGACGCATACCGTATTCCATGGCTCGCTGCTCGACCACCGGACAGGAAAGCGCTACACCGAGCAGTCGCGTACCGCGGGCAACCCCTCGGATGGCCGCGCGGATGGCTTCAGCTTCCGCTTCGGTGACTGGCAGTTGCAGGGGACGGGCGAGCGACACCTGGCGAGAATGGCCGGCAAGGACTTCGCGCTCGATCTGCAGCTCGGCGACAAACGGGCGCCACTACTGCACCGGGCGCCGGGAAGCCCGATAGCCGGTCTGCTCGACTTCGCCGCCGCCGGCAAGAGCTACTACACTTCGCGCCCACGCATGACCGCGCTGGGCACTCTGACCGTTGACGGCAGGCAGCAGGCAGTACGCGGGGAAGTGTGGTTCGATCACCAGTGGGGCGACTTCGAGGCGGCGGACCTGCGCTGGAACTGGTTTGCCCTGCAGTTGACCGACGGCGCGGACCTCATGCTCTTCGAGCTCTTTGACCGTCGCGGTGGCCCGGTGCTGCGCATGGGCACCTACGCTCGTGATGGCACGATCAGCGCCCTGGGCGATGCGGACTTCACGGCCAAGGCGGGCGGTAGCTGGAAAAGCCCTTCGTCAGGAGTCGTCTATCCGATGGACTGGACGATCGCGGTACCTTCGAGAGGTCTGCGGTTAGTGGTGGATCCGGCGATCCGTGAGAGCGAGTTCGATGCGCTGACCACGACGCTGAACGTCTACTGGGAGGGCGCCATCAAGGTGAGCGGCTCGCACAAGGGTGTCGGCTTCATGGAATTGAGCGGCTACGAGCCGGAGAAGCAGCCCGCAGGGAAAAAGCGCCAGCAGTAGATCCGGCCGCGCAAACGGGCAGCGGGCGCATCACTCCTTCTCTGCCAGCCGCCTCACCAGTTCGGCCTTGTTGTTTACCCCAAGCTTCCGGAAGCAGCGCGCGATATGATTGCGCACCGTTGCCGGGGCGAGCGACAAGGTGCGCGCAATTGCCGAATAGGTCTCCCCAGTCGTATAGAGAGTCGCAACCTCGCGCTCACGCGGCGAAAGCTGGGCCAGCACGCCGTCCGCGCGCGGGCTGAGGTAGCGCAACTGACCGAACGGGACGACGTCCAGACGCAGTTCGGGCGAGAGATACGCGCGCCCCGCTCGCACCGCGGGCAGCAGCGGACCGGGCAGGCCACTCCCCCGCCAGTGCGGCCACAACGTGCCGAGACGGGCAACGAACGCCGGAGAGACCTCGTGCAGGAAGCCGCGGGCGTCAGCTACCGCCCACTCCCGATTGATGACGCCGGGGAGTCTGAGGAAATGTCGCAGGCGAACGGCGCGATGCACCTCCACCAGATGCGGCATCAGCAGTTCCTTGCTCTGCCGCTCGGACTCGGAAAAAGGGTGCATGCGGTCATGGCGCCAGACGGTCAGGAACTCGTATAGCGACGATGTGGGTTCGATGAGCAAGGTGCCGAGCGACCACTCGACCTTGAAGCGCCGTCCAAATTCGCGATACAACGCCGTCCGCACATAGCGTGACCGCGTCGTCAGGTCGCTCAAATTCACCGCCACACCGGGCGAGGCGGCCAACGCGGCACGAAAGAAATCCTCTTCGAGATACGGCGAGTATTCCCGCAGGATGCTTGCATCGCAGTTGTGCAGAAACACTTCGTGCAGCGCTGGCGGGTCCGCCGCCGCATTGCCCCACCACGCCGAATCGAAAGGCAGCAGCGACCGGATCTGTTCCAGCGCCCAGGCCTGAAAACTGGCCAGCGGCACCTCGCGACCCTCGCGGTAGAGACGCAGGACCACCGCGTTCAGAGGACCCGCGTCGGCTATCAGCATGGCGAGCATTGTGCACGAAGCAAATGCGCCCTGGCAACCGCTTCTCGCCATGGTGCAAATGCATCATGTCGGCGCTTTACAGTCCGTCGCGGCACAGCGGCAGCGATGACCAGCAGGCCGCCGGCACTCACCGGCGCCTTTGCGGCAAGTGCTTGATATAAGTTCCGCCGGCCGCTGCGCGGATAGGCGCATCCGATTCCGGGCACAAGAATTGCTTTTGGGGAAACCATAAAGCAGTTTCATCTTGTTGGCCGGCGCCAAGCGCTGCTGTCGGCTTGCCCCACGTGCCCGGAGGAGAAATTCATGCGCCCGCATCAACCTGCTTCCCTACTCAAGCCGACCCTGCTCGCCATCCTGCTCGCCTTCCCCGCCCAACAGGCGCTTGCCACCGCCTGCACCTGGGACCCGGCCACCGGCAACTGGAACCTGGCGGGCAACTGGAGCTGCAACGCGGTGCCGGGCGTCAACGACGACGCGACAATTGGCGTCGGCACGACGGTCACCGTAGACCTCGCCCAGTCGATCCGCAACATGACCAACGCCGGCGGCGTCGATATCGACGCTTTCCTGCTCACGCTGTCGGGTGCCGGCGGCACGACCAACACCGGCACCATCAATGTCGGCGCCGGGCCAAATCCCGACAACGCCGCACTAAACGTCAATGCCGGCCACAACATCGACAATACCGGCGGAGTGATCAACGTCAGCCCCGACAGCGTTCTCAACCAGTTTGGCAGCACCATCACCGGCGGCACGATCACGACCACGGGTACGGGCTCGATCGTGGCATTCAACAACGCCAGCAACCACCTCAGTGGCGTGACGCTCAACGGGACACTGGATCTGGCCTCCGGCGTCGGTCGCGAGCGGATCCTGAATGGTCTGACCCTCAACGGCGGGGTCACCGTCAACAGCAACAGCATCCTCAGCTTCGAGGGTACGCAGACCGTCGGCGGCAATGGCAACATCGTCTTTGGCAACACCAGCGGCAGCAATCGCCTCGACCTCGATGGCGATGGCACCACCACCTTCGGCGCCGGCATCACCATCCGCGGCGAGAACGGCACCATCGGGCAGCAGATCAACATCGGCGGCACGCAGACACTGGTAAACGAGGGGCTGATTTCGGCCGACGTCAGCGGCGGCGCGATCACCGTTACCCAATCGGCCGTAAGCAATAACAACCTGATGGAGGCGCGCAACAGCGGCACCTTGATCCTGGCGAGCAATGTGACCAACTCAGGCTCTGGCATGATCCTGGCCGACAACGGCCTCGTCCTCCAGTCAGGCCAGCGGGTCACCGGTGGAGCGATCAATTCGGCCAACGGCGGGCTGTTCCGGGCCACCAACAACGCCAACAACTATCTGGACGGCACGACGCTCAACGGTACGCTCGATCTGGCCACCGCCGTCGGCCGCGAGCGTGTGGTCAACGGACTGACCCTGAACGGCACGGCCGCGCTCAACAACAACAGCATACTCAGCTTCGAAGGCACACAGACAGTGGCCGGCGGCGGCTCGATCGTGCTCGGCGCTAGCGGGGCAAGCAACCGCATAGACCTCGACGGCGACGGTACGACCACCATCGGCTCAGGCATTTCCATCCATGGACAAAACGGTACCATCGGCCAGCAGATCAATATCGGCGGTACGCAGACGCTGCTCAACAATGGCAAGATCTCGGCAGACGTTTCTGGAGGAACGATCAACATCACCCAATCGGCGGTGACCAACTCTGGCATTCTGGAAGCCCGGAACGGCGGCACATTGCAGCTTTCCAGCGCCGTGACCGGTGGTGCCGGCGGGCAGATCGTCGCGGCTACCGGCAGCACGGTGCTACAGAACGGGGTGACCATCAGCGGTGTGGTCAATACCAGCGGCACGGGATCTTTTCGCGCTTCCAACAGCGCGAACAACTTCCTCAGCAGCGTGGACTTCTCCGGCATGCTCGATCTGGCGAGCGCCATTGGCATCGAGCAGGTGACAGGCGGACTGACGCTCAACAGCGCGACGATCAACATCGCTCAGGCCAGCACCCTGGCGCCACGGGGCGACCAGACCATCGGCGGCACCGGCACGATCGTCTTCGCCGACGGCAACGCCAGCAACCGGCTGAACGTCGAAGCCGGCAATCTGGTCCTCGACAGCGGCATTACGGTTCGCGGTGAAACCGGGCGGATCGGCAACCAGAGCTTCGTCGGCGGCGCCGCAACCCTGACCAACAACGGCACCATCCAGGCCGACGTAAACGCTGGCCAGATCACCATCGCGGTCAACGGCCTGACGACCAATAACGGAACGCTCGCGGCGCTGAACGGCGGCACGCTCAACCTCAACTCCAGCGTGCAGGGCAACCTCGGCAGCCAGATCCTCGCTGGCGCTGGTAGCGTGGTGGCGCAGAACGGGGTGACCATCAGCGGTGTGGTCAACACCAGCGGCACGGGATCTTTTCGCGCTTCCAACAGCGCGAACAACTTCCTCAGCAGCGTGGACTTCTCCGGCATGCTTGATATGGCGAGCGCCATTGGCATCGAGCAGGTGACAGGCGGACTGACGCTCAACAGCGCGACGATCAACATCGCTCAGGCCAGCACCCTGGCGCCACGGGGCGACCAGACCATCGGCGGCACCGGCATGATCGTCTTCGCCGACGGCAACGCCAGCAACCGGCTGAACGTCGAAGCCGGCAACCTGGTCCTCGACAGCGGCATTACGGTTCGCGGTGAAACCGGGCGGATCGGCAACCAGAGCTTCGTCGGCGGCGCCGCGACCCTGACCAACAACGGCACCATTCAGGCCGACGTAAACGCCGGCCAGATCACCATCGCGGTCAACGGTCTGACGACCAACAACGGCACGCTGGCGGCGCTCAACGGCGGCACCCTCAACCTGAACTCGGCGGTCACCGGCACCACCGGCAGCCAGATCCTCGCCGGCGCCGGCAGCGTCGTGGCGCAGAACGGGGTGGCGATCAGCGGCGACATGAACCTCACCGGCCCGGGTTCGTTCCGCGCCAGCAACTCCGCCAGCAACTTCCTCAGCGGGGTCACTCTCGCGGGAACGCTCGACCTTGCGTCGGCCATAGGCATCGAGCGTGTCGCCGGCGGCCTCACGCTCGACGGCGCGACGATCAACATTGGCAACAACAGCATCCTCGCACCGCAGGGTGACCAGATCATCGGCGGTACCGGTAGCATCGTCTTCGCCGATGCCAGTTCCAGCAACCGATTGAATGTCGAGGCGGGCAACCTGATACTTGGTGCGGGCGTTTCCGTGCGTGGCGGCAACGGTTTCATCGGGCAGCAGGCTTTTGTCGGCGGCGGTGCAACGCTGACCAACCAGGGCCTGATCTCGGCCGACGTTGCCGGGCGCAGTATCACGCTGGGAGTCAGCGGTCAGGTGATCAACGAGAACATCATGGAAGCCCGCAACGGCGGCCAGTTGACGCTGAATGCCGGCGGCGGCTACGACAATAGTGCCGGTACCATGCTCGCCGAGGGCGGCAGCACGGTGCTTTTCAACGGCACAGCGGTAACCGGCGGCGTGCTCAACAGCAACGGCAGCGGCAAGTTCGTCGCCAGCAACAGCAGCGTCAACTTTCTCAACGGCACGATACTTAACGGCGCACTCGACATGGCGTCGGCCGTCGGCATCGAGCGCATCTCGGCGGGGGGAATGACGCTCAACGGCGCGATCAATATCGGCAGCGGCAGCATCCTGGCGCCGCAGGGCGATCAAACCATCGGCGGCAACGGCAGCATCGTCTTCGCCGACGGCAACGCCAGCAACCGCTTGAACGTCGAGGCCGGCAACCTGACCATTGGCAACAACGTGACGGTACGCGGACAAACCGGATACATCGGTCAGCAGGCTTTCGCCGGAGGCGCGGCAACGCTGACCAACAACGGCACCATCAACGCCGATAGCGGCGGCACGATCACCGTCAATGTCACCGGCGCATTGACCAACAACGGCACGATGCGCGCCCAGAACGGAACACTCCTGATCCAGGACGGACTCGCCGGCACGGGCACGCTGCAGGTCGATTCGACCGGCGTAACAAACCTCGCCAACACCCCCAATACGCAGGGCAAGCTGGTGATGGGCGCTGCCGGCTCGACGCTCAACATCGGCACGCAGAACCTGACGATCACCAATGACTACACCAACGTTGCGTCAGGCAGCGGCAACAACTTTGACCGCCGCGCCGGGGTCAGCGGTGCCGGCCAGATCGTCGCCGGCGGCGACGCCGCGCAGGCGATCACCGGCAGCAGCGTGACCGACGGCAACACGGCCAATGCCACGATGACCATCGGCAACGTTCGCGTCGGCACCAATAACCTGGCCTACCAGATCGCCAATACCGGCAGCAGCGGACCGCAGTTGCGCGGCGCCGTCCAGACCAGCGTCAACGGTGCCAACCTGACCGACAGCCGCCTCGGCGGCGCCGGCGTCACCGCCGGCAACTACGATACCGGTGGGCCCGGCAACGATACCGGCGACCGGGCGGTGACCTTCACCGTCGCCACGGCCGGCAACCTCGCGCCGCTCACCGGCCAGGTGCTCAACCTGCGCAGCAACTTCGAGAACATCGCCGACCAGAAGCTGAACATCGTCGTCGGCAGCGGTGCGGCAGCCTACAATCCCGCCGTCGGCAGCGCCTCGCCATCGCCGCTGCAACTCGCCAACCAGCGCGTCGGCGGCAGCGGCAGCGCCGCATTGACGGTAAGCAACACCGCCGCGGCCGGCAGCTTCAGCGAGGACCTCATCGCCAACTTCGGCAACAACAGTGGCGCGGCAAGCAATAACGGCGGCAGCGTCGCCGGGCTGCTCGCCGGCAGCAGCAACGCCAGCGCCATGCGCGTCGGCGTAGACACCAGCAGCGCCGGCGCCAAGAGCGGCAGCGTCACGATCGACTACCAGACCGCAGGCGCGGTAAACGGGGTCAGCAACGGTCTCGGCGCCGCCAGCGCCGGCAGCCAGAACATTACCGTCAGCGGCGACGTCTATCGCCTGGCACAGGGCGCCGCGACGCCGACACCGGTCAGCTTCGGCAACCGCCACGTCGGCGATTCCGCCAGTCAGCTGCTGGCGGTCCAGAACACCGCCGCAGCCGACGGCTTCTCCGAAAAGCTCAATGCCAGCATCAGCTCCAATGGCGCGCAGGTCACCGCCAGCGGCAGCTTCAACCTGCTCGCCGCGCAAGCGACCGACAGCAGCAGCCTGCAGGTCGGCATCGACACCAGCAGCGCCGGCGCCAAGAGCGGCAGCGCGACGATCACCTATGCCTCCGACGGCACGGGCAGCAGCGGCTTGTCGGCCATTGGCGCCGGCAGCCAGACGATCAACGTCAGCGGCGACGTCTACCGTCTGGCCGCGGCCAACACCCTCGGGGCTGTCGCTTTCGGCAACGTCCACGTCGGCGACTCCGTGCAACAGGCGCTGAGCATCACCAATACCGCTGCCAACGACGGCTTCTCGGAAAAGCTCACGGCCAGCTTCGGCGCCAGTTCGGACGCGCGCATCACCACCAGCGGTGGCGTCAGCCTGTTGGCGGCGGGTTCGACCGACAGCAGCAGCATGCTCGTCGGCCTGGACACCAGCGCCGCCGGCAACGTGAACGGCACACAGGTGATCAATTTCGTTTCCGACGGTAGCGGTACCAGCGGCCTGGGTGTCAGCGCACTGGCGTCGCAGACGATCGGCGTCAGTGGCGACATCGTCACCAACGGCAGCGTCTTCCGGCTGGCCAGCGCCAGTCCGGCGACCCCCAACCCGGTGGATTTCGGCAGCGTCCGCATCGGCAGCACCGCCGACCAGGCGCTGAGCATCACCAACACCGCTGCCAACGACGGCTTCTCCGAGAAGCTCAATGCGAGCATCAGTTCCAACGGCACGCCGGTCACTGCCAGCGGAGCGTTCGACCTGCTCGCCGCGCAGGGGACCGACAGCGGCAGCCTGCATGTCGGCATCGACACCGGCAGCGCCGGCGCCAAGAGCGGCAGCGCGACCATCGCCCTGGTCTCCGACGGCACCGGCACCAGCAACCTGGGGACGACCAATCTGACGCCACAGACGGTGAACGTCAGTGGCGACGTTTATCGCCTGGCCGATCCGACACTGAATACCAGCAGCGTCACGCTGGCGGCACGCCGGGGCGACGCGGCGCCGACGGCTGCAATCAGCGTCAGCAACAGCAGCCCGGACAACTTCACCGAGGGTCTGAAAGCCGGTATCGGCGCAACGCCGGCCGGCTTCACCGGCAGCGGCAGCATCGGCAACCTGGCTGCCCAGGGCACCGATGCCGGCAGCCTGCAGGTCGCTCTCGATACCGGCATTGCCGGCAGCTTCGGCGGCGATGCGCGACTCGACTTCGAATCGACTGGCGCCGGCACCACTGGCGCGGCCGATATCTCGGTCGGCAGCCAGCTGGTCAGCCTGGCCGGCAAGGTCTACGAGAAGGCCATTGCCCAGGTCAATACGGCACTGGTCGACTTCGGCATAGTGCACAAGGGTGACGTGGTGACTGCGAAGAACGTGTCGGTGAGCAACGGCGCAGCAGTCGCCGGCCTCAACGACACACTGCAAGGCAGCTTCATCAACATGCCAAGCGGCCCCTTCGGCGGCAGCGGCAGCGTCGATGTGGCAGCCGGACAGAGCGACGCCAGCAGCCTGCTGGTCAGCCTCGACACCAGCAACGCCGGCGTCTTCAGCAGCAGCGGCGACAGGCTGCAGTTCGCCAGCCACAACCCTGACATGGCCGATCTGGCTCTCGCCAATGCCTCGCTGGCGCTGCAGGCACAGGTCAACAACTACGTTGACCCGACGTTCCTGAAAACCTCCGGCGCCGGCGTGCTGAGCGGTACCGGCCTTAACTTCATGCTCGACTTCGGCACTCTCACCCAGGGCAGCGGCATGGTCAGTGCCTTGCTGGCGCTGGCCAACGATGCCAGCGGTCCTGCCGACCTGCTCGACGGGGCTTACGCGCTGGCCGTCAGCGACTTCCTGAAGAGCGGTTTCGTCGATTTCACCGATCTCGCAGCGGGTCAGTCGCAAGGCGGGCTGCAGATCAGTCTGGAGACCCTGAACGTAGGCAACTTCAGCGACACCATCGTACTCTCGGCACTCGGTCACAACGCCAGCGGCTTCAGCGCCGCCTTCGGCGACGTGACGCTCACCGTCCAGGCCAGAGTCCAGGCGGGTGGTGGCCAGATTCCCGAGCCGGGGAGCCTGCTGTTGCTGACCATCGCGCTGGCGATCATCGTTCTCCAGCGCCGCCGCGGAATGTTAGACTAGCGCCGCAGGCGGGCCCCTCGAACGAGGATCCCGCCGCGCGCATTGGCCGCAAGGCCCGACGCCTGCATTTCCCGGGAGAACGCGATTGTCCACTCTGCAATATCGTGCCCTGCTCACCCTTGGCGGATTGGCACTGTGCCTGGCGATTGTCAACGCAGTGATGTTCAGTGCCAATCGACAGGCGCAGAACGAGCTTGCCACGCGCGGCCAGTACATCCAGCAAAGTCTGCAGCTGGAGCCGCTCTACCAGTCGCTGATAAAGTCGCTCGCCGACCTTTCGGCGCGCGACAACGACACCGCCTTGCGCGACCTGTTGGCCGCACAGGGGATCACTTTCACTGCCAGCGCAGGGACTGCCGGCGCGGCAGCCACGCCCGCACGGTGATCGGCATGACCGAGAAGCAGCAAGACACGTTCTTCATTCCGGTGCTCCTGATCGCTCTGTCGCTGGTCGTCTGGTTCACGTTCCAGGCCAGCCAGCTGAACCAGGAACGGGCCCAACTGGGACAACTGCGCAGCAACCAGGACGCCACATATCAGAACGCCCAGAAGATGCGTGCGCAGCTCGATGCGCTGGCCAGCGGCACGCAGAAGCTGGCCAGCGCCGGCAACAAGAATGCGCAGGCGGTGGTAAATGCACTGCAGCAGCGCGGCATCACGATCAATAGCGAGGCCAGGCCGGCCCAGTAGTGCCGACCGGGGTCGGCGCGCCAGCCCGACGATTCTGAAGCGGCGCTTCCGGCGTTTTGCCTGCCGCCGTGCTCAGGCGCTATGATGTCGGGCTTCGCGCCCGCAGGGCGCCGCCCGGACCCGCAATGAACCTCCTGAAGACCCTCGCCACCGTCAGCAGCATGACCCTGCTGTCGCGTATTCTCGGGTTCGTCCGCGACTTCGTGATCGCGCGCACCTTCGGCGCCGGATTGCTGACCGACGCCTTTTTCGTTGCTTTCAGGCTGCCCAACCTGCTCCGCCGCCTGTTTGCGGAAGGCGCTTTCTCGCAAGCCTTTGTTCCGGTTCTCGGGGAATACAGGAACAGGCGCAGTGCCGATGAAACCCGGCAACTGATGGACCGGGTGATGAGCCTCCTGTTCCTGATCGTGCTGGCGGTGACCTTGCTCGGCATGGCCGCTGCCTCGCTGCTCATCTATGTCTCCGCGCCGGGCTTTGCCGACGACCCCGAGAAGTTCGCCCTGACCGTCGCCCTGACACGCATCACCTTCCCCTACATTCTCTTCATGTCGCTGGTTGCGCTCGCCGGCGGCGTGCTCAACACCTGGAGCCGCTTTGCGGTACCTGCTTTCACGCCGGTGCTGCTCAACGTCTCTTTCATTGCCATGGCGCTCTTCGGCGCACGCTATTTCGATCCACCGATCATGGCCCTTGGCTGGGCTGTCTTTATCGGCGGCGTCCTGCAACTGGCCTTCCAGATCCCGGCCCTGAAACGCATAGGCATGCTGCCCAGGTTCGCCCTGAACCTGCACGACGAGGGCGTGCGGCGCATCTTCCGGCTGATGGCACCGGCCTTGCTGGGGGTTTCAGTAGCCCAGATCAGCCTCCTGCTGAACACTGTTTTCGCATCATTCCTGGCCACGGGCAGCGTCTCGTGGCTCTATTTCGCCGACCGCCTGATGGAGTTCCCCGCCGGCCTGCTCGGCGCCGCCCTGGGTACCATTCTGCTGCCCTCCCTGTCCCGCTACCACGCGGCCGAGCGACCCGACGATTACTCGCGGCTACTCGACTGGGGACTGCGCCTGACCTTCCTGCTCGCCGCGCCGGCAGCCCTGGCGCTGGCGCTGCTCGCCGTGCCCCTGATCTCGACGCTGTTCTACCATGGCGCGTTCTCCACGACCGACGTATTGATGACCCGCGACGCATTGCTGGCCTACAGTATCGGTCTGCTCGCACTGATTCTGGTGAAAGTCCTCGCACCCGGCTTCTACGCCCGCCAGAACGTGCGCACCCCGGTAAGGATCGCAATCATCTCGCTATGTACCACGCAGCTCCTGAACCTGCTGCTCGTCGGCTGGCTGCAACACGCCGGCCTGGCGCTGGCCATCAGCCTGGCGGCGATGCTCAACGCCAGCCTGCTCTTCCACGGCCTGCGGCAGCGCGCGATCTACGTCCCGCAACCCGGTTGGTTTCTGTTCTGCGCGCGACTCGCGCTGGCCATGGCGGCCATGGCTGCAGCGCTCTGGTTCACCGCCGGCGAAACAAGCGCCTGGCTGAGCTGGACTGTCAGCGAGCGACTGCTGCGTCTTTCCATGGTCGTGGCTTTCGGTGCGGCAGTCTATTTCGCTACACTATGGCTTGCAGGTTTTCGCCTGCGCGACTTCAAACGCAGCGCGGCCGAATAATCAACAAGGAGGACCAACGATGAAATTGAGCAGCAGTAGTTTCAATGACGGGCAGCCCATTCCGGGTGACTTCGCTTTCTGTATCCCGGACCCCGCGCACCACGTCTGCCTGGGCAGAAACCTCAACCCGCAACTGGCCTGGAGCGATGCGCCGGCCGGCACGCAGTCCTTCGCCCTGATCTGTCACGACCCGGACGTTCCCAGCCAGGGCGACGACGTCAATCAGGAGGATCGCAGCGTGCCGGCGTCGCTGGCGCGCGTCGATTTCTTCCACTGGGTACTGCTCGATCTGCCGGCCACCGTGAATGAAATCAAGGAAGGGGAGTTCTCCAGCGACGTCACGCCACGCGGCAAGCCCGGACCACACGCGCCGCACGACGCGCGCCAGGGTATCAATGACTACACGGGCTGGTTTGCCGCCGACAACGACATGCGCGGCGACTATTTTGGCTACGATGGCCCCTGCCCGCCGTGGAACGACGAAATCATCCACCACTACCTGTTTACCGTTTTTGCGCTCGACGTCGCGCGGCTCGATGTCGATGGCAAGCTGACCGGCCAGCAGCTGCGTGCCGCGATGCAGGGGCATATCCTGGCACAGGCAAGCCTGACCGGCACCTACACGCTCAATCCATCACTCAAGCCGTAACCGCCGGCAACAAAACGATCAGACAAGACAAACGGGCCGCTTGCGCGGCCCGTCTTAATTTCCCGGACAGAGCGTAGCGGCGAGACGCCGCGACGCATGCCAACGACTACATCACCGTGACCTCGACACGACGCGCCTCGGCGGGATCACCGCTGCCGGTCGTCAGCTCGGGCTTCCTGAGTTCGAAACGCTCTTCGCCAATACCGACGTTCTGCAGCGCATCACGCACGGCGAGCGCGCGATTCTTCGCGAGTTCGGCATTCGCGTACTGGCTGCCACTCATGTCGTGGAACCCCGAAATGGCGAGCTTGGCGCCAGCGTTGGCCCTGGCATAGACGACGATGCCGTCGAGCGTCGTCGCCACGTCAGCCGGCAGTTCTGCCGAACCCACTTCGAAATAGACCGTGGCCATCGGCAGCGCGGCTGCCATAGCCACGGCTGGCACAGCCGGAGCCGGCACAGCTGCCGCCGGCTTGGCGCCCGCGGCGGGAACCATCAGCGGCACGATCATCAGGGCAACGATGTTGATGATCTTGATCAGCGGATTGACTGCCGGGCCCGCCGTGTCCTTGTACGGGTCGCCGACGGTATCGCCGGTCACCGATGCCTTGTGGGCTTCCGAGCCCTTGCCGCCAAAGTTGCCGTCCTCGATGTACTTCTTGGCGTTATCCCAGGCACCGCCACCAGTGGTCATCGAGATGGCGACAAACAGGCCTGTGATAATCGTTCCCATCAGCAGTCCACCGAGCGCTTTCGGACCGAGAAGCAGTCCGACGACCACCGGTACCAGAACCGGCAGCAGCGAGGGGATGATCATCTCGCGAATCGCGGCAGCGGTCAGCATGCCGACGGCGCGGGAGTAATCCGGCTTGGCCTTGCCTTCCATGATGCCCTTGATTTCCTTGAACTGCCGGCGCACTTCGACGACCACCGCGCCAGCCGCACGACCCACCGCCTCCATCGCCATGGCAGCGAAGAGATAGGGGATCAGACCACCGAGGAAGAGGCCGATGATCACCATGTGATCGGAGAGGTCGAAGCGCAGAACACTGCCGAAGTTGGCTTCAAGCGCGTGCGTGTAGTCGGCGAAGAGGACCAGTGCCGCCAGACCGGCAGAACCGATGGCATAGCCCTTGGTCACCGCCTTGGTGGTGTTGCCGACGGCGTCGAGCGGGTCGGTCACGTCGCGCACCGACGCCGGCAGACCGGACATCTCGGCGATGCCGCCAGCGTTGTCGGTGATCGGACCGTAGGCATCGAGGGCGACGATGATACCGGTCATCGAAAGCATTGACGTCGCGGCGATTGCGATGCCGTAGAGACCCGCCAGCGCGTGGGTGATGTAGATCGCCGCACACACTGACAGCACCGGCAGCGCACAGGCCTTCATCGAGACCGCCAGGCCGGCAATGATGTTCGTGCCGTGACCGGTGGTCGAGGCCTGTGCAACCTGTTTGACCGGCGCAAAGTCGGTGCCCGTGTAGTACTCGGTGATCCATACCAGCAGACCGGTCAGCACCAGGCCAATCGCCGCTGCTCCGAAGATGCTCCCCGAGGTGATCAACCTGCCGTCGGCAAGCGTCACGCCGTCGCCGAGCAGCATGGTGGTCACCGGGTAGAAGGCGACGAGTGCCAGGGCACCAGCCACGGCCAGGCCGCGGTAGAGGGCGTTCATGATCTTGCCACCATCGTTGGCCTTGACGAAGAAGCAACCAATGATCGAGGCAACGATCGATACGCCACCCAGGACCAGCGGGTAGATGATCAGATTGTCGTTGGCACCGGCAACGCCCTTGAGCATCATCGCGCCGAGAACCATCGTCGCCACCACGGTCACCGCGTAGGTCTCGAAGAGGTCGGCCGCCATGCCCGCGCAGTCGCCGACGTTGTCGCCAACGTTGTCGGCGATGACCGCCGGGTTGCGTGGGTCGTCTTCCGGAATTCCAGCCTCGACCTTGCCGACCAGGTCGGCACCGACGTCGGCGCCCTTGGTGAAGATACCGCCACCGAGACGGGCAAAGATGGAGATCAGCGAACCGCCGAAGGCGAGACCGACCAGCGGTTCAACCGCGTGCTGAAAGTCATCGCCGCGGAGGGCTGCGTAGTATCCGGCAACCCCCAGCAGGCCCAGACCGACGACCAGCATGCCGGTAATGGCGCCACCCTTGAAGGCGACGTCCAGCGCCGCGGCAATGCCATTTCGCGCGGCTTCGGCGGTGCGCACGTTGGCGCGCACCGAAACGTTCATGCCGATGAAGCCGGTGGCTCCCGACAGGACGGCGCCGATCAGAAAGCCGATGGCCATCAGTTTGCCGAGTGCCAGCCAGATGACGACGAAGAGAACGGCACCGACGATGCCGATGGTTGTGTATTGCTTGGCGAGATACGCAGAAGCGCCTTCCTGAATGGCCTTGGCGATTTCCTGCATACGCGGATTTCCGGCAGGCAAGCCGAGAATCCATTTGGTCATTGCCGCGCCATAGACAACGGCAATGACCGCGCATAACAGCGCGAACACGAGATAACCCATATGCAACCTCCCTATCTAAAGTTCTCAGACCTCAGGGCAATTCCCCATTGGCCGAATTTACTCCATAAGCGACTCAAACGAAACAGACCTGACCTCACACGGCGTTGCAAACACCCGCAGCAAACCCGCGCAAGGCGGGCCGGCACGCGCCGCTGCCCTCCCCGCAAACGCAGCAAACGCCGCAATAGCGGCGCTTGCGGGGCTTCGGACGGCCCCTTGTGGAAGGTCGAGGATTGACGGCGTGACGGCTGGCACATCAGGGATTTTCTGCTCCTGATCCACCACCTTGGGCAGCCCCTCTACTGCAGGGCATCGAAAGCGGCTTTCTTGATTTCCTCAACGCTACCCACACCGGCAATCCGCGGACACTTCGGCGCCCGCGGGTCACCGGTGGCCGCCCACGCGCTGTAGTACTCGAGCAGGGGCTTGGTCTGTGAATGGTAGATCTGCAGACGCTTGCGGACCGTCTCTTCCTGGTCGTCGTCACGCTGAATCAAGTCCTCCCCGGTCACATCGTCTTTTCCGGCGACTTTCGGCGGATTGAAACGAACGTGATAGGTGCGACCCGAAGCGGGGTGGACGCGACGCCCACTCATCCGCTCGATGATTTCCTCGTCAGCAACGTCGATTTCAAGCACGTAGTCGAGCGCGACGCCCGCGGCCTTCATTGCCTCGGCCTGCGGCAGGGTGCGCGGAAAACCGTCGAAGAGGTAGCCCGCGCCACAGTCGGCCTCCTGCAGCCGCACGGTGACCAGGCCAATGATGATCTCGTCCGACACCAGGCCACCCGAGTCCATGACTTTTTTGGCCGCCACCCCGAGTGGCGTACCGGCTTTTACCGCCGCCCGCAGCATGTCGCCGGTGGATATCTGCGGGATGCCGAAGTGCTCGCAGATGAACTGGGCTTGAGTACCTTTTCCGGCCCCCGGCGCACCTAAGAGAATGAGTTTCATGGTTCGCTTCCGTATATTTTAGAGTCGAGAAAATTGTCCAGAAGTTCAAACACTTGCACCACAGGCACGATCCCTCCGCAGCACGTTGTCGTGATTGATCAACACGCTGCAACTTACCCTCAAACGTGTGCCCGGTCAAACTTTTCGAACCACTCCTGAACACGCCGGGCATCCGCCGGCGTATCGACCCCCGCGGCCGGCAGTTGCTCGGCGATGGCCACGCTGATGCGAAAACCATGCCACAGGGCGCGCAGCTGTTCGAGGGCCTCGAGCCTTTCCGGCGGCGACGGTGAGAGGCTGGCATAGGTGCGCAGGAAGCGCGCACGATAGGCATAAAGTCCGACATGCCGATAGGCGAGCATCCCGGCTGGCAGCGTTTCGCCGCCGGCCTCGCACGCAAAATGGTCGCGCGCGTAGGGGATCGGCGCCCGCGAGAAATAGAGCGCATCGCCCGAACGGGCGAGCACCACCTTGACGACGTTGGGATTGAAGAAATCGGCGGCGTCGGCCACCGCATGCGCGACGGTGGCGATGTCGGCACCGCTCCGGGCCAGCTGAACCGCCGTCTGTACGATTAGCGCCGGCTCGATCAACGGTTCGTCGCCCTGCACATTGACCACCATTGTCTCGTCGGACCAGCCAGCAGCCTCGACGACCTCGGCCAGTCGATCGGTGCCACTGGCGTGATCGCTGCGGGTAAGCAAGGCGCGCAGACCATGACGCCGGGCAACGCTGAGCACTTCCGGATGGTCGGTGGCCACCAGCACCTCGTCAGCCCCCGACAGAATGGCACGTTCGGCGACGCGCACGACCATCGGTTTTCCGGCCAGATCGAGCAATGGTTTGCCCGGCAAACGGGTCGATGCGTAGCGCGCCGGGATGACCACCTTGAACTGCATCACGAGGCCCGCCGCTCAGGCGTCGTCGGCGGTCAGCGGGCGCGCTTCGTCCTGCAGCATGATCGGAATGCCGTCGCGGACCGGGAAGGCGAGTTTGCACGGTTTGCAGAGCAGTTCCGACTGTGCCTTGCGGTATTCCAGGTTCGCCTTGCAGATCGGGCAGACGAGAATATCAAGCAGGCGTGCGTCCATGCAGTTTCTCCAGAATTGTCTCCAACAGACCGGCGCCACCCGGTGCGGTGCCGATGACCGCCTCGACCGGCAGACCCCAGGCTTCGCCGGTCACGATCGGCGCACATTTTACCGCATCTTTCTCGGTCATCAGCAGTACGCCGTCGGCGGCAAAAGCCAGATCGGCAGCCGTGTAGGGATGATGATCGGGAAAGGGGTGCGCCTCGAAATCGAGCCCAAGCGTCCTCAACTGCGCGAAGAAGCGACCCGGATCGCCGATACCGGCCAGCGCATACAGCTTGCGGCCGCGCAGCGCATCGGCGTCACAACTGCCTGCGCCACCCCCGGCAGAGACGAAGCGTCGGCCGAGCAGGCGCATCTCGAACTGTGGCACGCCGGTCGCCGCAGCCAACACCGACTGCTGCGGGCTGCCGTTCCAGACCACCGCGGCGACACCCGCGAGGCGCCGCACCGGCTCGCGCAGCGGACCGGCCGGCAACAGCCAGCCGTTGCCGATGCCGCGCCCGTCGAAGACGACCAGTTCGGCCGCGCGCTGCAAGCGATAGTGCTGCAGGCCGTCGTCGGAAACGATCACGTCACAGTCGGGATGAGCGTCCAGCAACGCCAGTCCGGCGGCCGCGCGATCGCGACCGACAAAGACCGGTACGCCGCTGCGCCGGGCCAGCAGTACCGGCTCGTCACCAAGCAGTGACGGGCTTGAGTCGACCAGGACCGGACGAACCCCTTCGCCGCTGCCGCCGTAGCCACGGCTGATGATCCCGGGTCGCCAGCCGGCTGCACGAAGGCGGTGCACCAGCCACAGCACGAGCGGTGTCTTGCCACTCCCGCCGACGGTCAGATTTCCGACCACGATCACCGGCACAGGCAGTCGCCGCGCGCGTAGCACGCCGCGGCGGTATAGCCAGCGACGCAGCAATGCCAGCATGCCGAACAGCCAGGACAGTGGTGCCAGTGGCCAGAGGGCGGGCGTCAGCCGCCTTTCGTACCACCGCCGGGGGAGACTCTGCGCGATGCCGCAAGCGGCCATCAGCGCGGCGATTGCGTGGCGAAGGAAATGCGTGGGTAGCCCGCGAGTTGCGCCGCCTGCATGACATCGATGACGCTCTGGTGTGTTGCCTTGGCGTCGGCATTGATGACCACCACCGGATCCTTGGCGTCGCCGACGGCTCGTCGCAGCGCTTGACTGATGGCCTCGACGCTGACTTCAGCGAGCGGCGTCTTGTTGATCAGCACCTGACCGGCAGGCGTCACCGTCACACTGACCTCTTCCGGCTGCTCCTTCTGCTTGCTGGCATCGGCCGTCGGCAGGTTGATCTCGAGCCCGGAGAACTTGGCGTAGGTGGTGGTCAGCATCAGAAAGATGATGATCACCAGCAGCACGTCGATGAAAGGAATCAGGTTGATTTCGGGGACGTCACTGACGCGACCACGTCGGAAGTTCATTGCCGGCTCCTCAGGACTTGCGCTCGCCATGCAGAACCTCGACCAGACGCACCGCCTGTTGCTGCATCTCGATGACGAAGCTGGAGACCAGCGCACGAAAATGGCGCCAGAAGATCATGCTCGGAATGGCGATCAACAGTCCGAAGCCGGTGTTATAGAGGGCCACCGAAATCCCGTGTGCCAGCTGCATCGGGTTGCTGCCGCTGGGCGTCTGCGAACCGAAGATCTCGATCATGCCGACGACGGTGCCGAAGAGACCCATCAGGGGGCTGATCGAGGCGATGGTGCCGAGCGTGGTGAGGTAGCGTTCGAGGTCGTGCGAAACGACGCTGCCGGCTTCCTCGATCGACTCCTTCATGATCTCGCGCGAGCTGCCCTCGTTGCGCAAGCCGGCCGCCAGCACCCGACCGAGCGGCGAGTGCGCCTCGAGATCGGCAACCATTGCCGTGGTCGCACCCCTTTGCCGGAATTCCGCGACCACCCGCTGCAGCAGCCCGGGCGGAACGACTTTGCTGCTGCGCAGCGCCACCAGGCGCTCGATGATCAGCGCGACGGCAAGAACCGACGCCAGCAGCAAGGGCCAGATCGGCCAACCAGCAGCCTGAACGATGGAAAGCACGGTGCACCCCAGAAGATTTTCAAGGGGAGAACTTTAGCCTGCGCAAGCATTTGCGGCAAGTACCGCCGCGAACGCCGACGTGTTCGCGGCGCCGCCGGGAGGCGCTGCGGGAAACGCCGGAAGTGCACAGGATCTGTGGATAAAACAGCCTGCAAGCTGTTGGCAGAATGCCCAAGTCGATGGCCGGCCAGCGCTTTTCTGTGCTGCCTGCCGGGCAGGCAGCAAACAGGCTCTCGACAACGCGGCGACTGCACAGCGGACGGCAGGCAGATTCCTGGACGCTGGCGAGCCCAGTCAGCGCTGGCAGCAAGCGCAGCCGACCTTGCCCGGCGCACGCATGTAGAATTCGCGGATGCCTGAAACCGTATCCGCCAGCGCCGGCTTTGCCGCGCCCACGCCGGTCATCCCGGTGTCAATGCTCAATCGCCTTGCCCGCGAGCGACTCGAATCGGCCTTTCCCCTGTGCTGGGTCACCGGCGAGGTTTCCAACCTCAGCCGCGCGCCTTCCGGACACCTCTACTTTTCGCTCAAGGACGCCGCCGCACAGGTGCGCTGTGTGATGTTCCGCAGCCGCGCCCAAGTTCTCGGCTGGCGGCTCGAGAACGGCCAGCATGTAGAGGCACGGGTCCTGGTCACGCTCTACGAAGCACGTGGCGACTTCCAGCTCAACGTCGAAGCCGTCAGGCGCGCCGGCATCGGCAACCTCTACGAGCAGTTCCTCCAGCTCAGGGAAAGACTCGAACGCGAAGGTCTCTTCGCCAGTGCTGGCAAGCGCGCCCTGCCCGCATTCCCGCGCCGCATCGGCGTCGTCACCTCGCCGCAGGCGGCAGCCCTGCGCGACGTCCTGAGCACCCTCGGCCGCCGCGCCCCGCAGGTCAGCATCGTCCTTTACCCGACGCCGGTGCAGGGCGAAGGCGCTGGCGCGCAGATTGCCGACGCCATTCGCCGCGCCGGCGAGCGCGGCGAATGCGAGCTGCTGATCGTCTGTCGCGGCGGCGGCAGCATGGAAGACCTTTGGGCGTTCAACGACGAGCGCGTGGCGCGGGCGATCCGCGCCTGCCCGCTGCCGGTGGTCTGCGGCGTCGGCCATGAAACCGATTTCACCATCGCCGACTTTGCCGCCGATCAGCGCGCACCGACGCCGACCGCGGCCGCCGAACTCGCCGCCCCCGAGCGGGCCGCCTTGCTTGCCCGTCTGGCGCTCGCCGAGGCCGCCCTGCGTCGCCAGGTCGAGCAGCTTTGCGAGCAGCGTGGCCAGCAGCTCGACTGGCTGGCGCGCCAACTGCAACACCCCGCGCAGTACCTGGCCCGGCACCGCGAACGCCTGCACAAGCTGCAAGGCCAGCTCGCCGCCGCCCTGCTGCAGGCCAGCGGACATGCACGCGGCGAACTGATGCGCCTCAACCATCGCCTGCTGCTCAACCGCCCCGATCCGGCACGCCATGCCGGCCGGCTGGCGGCGCTGGCACCGCGCCTGCAAGGTGCCTGGCATGACACACAGCAGCGCCGGCGCGGCGACCTCGACGTCCTGCATACCGCGCTGTCACACCTCAATCCACAGGCGGTCCTCGCCCGCGGTTACAGCGTCGTCAGCAACAGCCGCGGACAGATCGTTCGCAACAGTCGAACACTGGAACCAAGCGACGGAATCGCTGTCTTGTTGCACCGTGGGCGCGTCGAGGCCGCAGTCACCGCCGTCTTCGATGACGACGATGACCCCTTCGCGGGGGGCGCCATTGCCAGTGCAGCACGCCACGAATAGAATCCAGGAGTCCACCGAGCAGCAGAACGAGTTCACAGCGGCCAGTCGCCGCGATCCATTTCACCCGATAACAACCTTACGGAGAACCATCATGGAACATCAGCTGCCGCAACTGCCCTTTGCCATCGACGCTCTGGCGCCGCACATGTCGAAGGAGACCCTCGAATACCATTACGGCAAGCACCATCAGGCCTACGTCACCAACCTCAACAACCTGATCAAGGGAACCGAGTACGAAGCGCTCGACCTCGAAGCGATCGTCAGGAAGGCGCCCGCCGGCGGCATCTACAACAACTCCGCGCAGGTCTGGAACCACAGCTTCTTCTGGAACTGCCTGAAGCCCGCTGGAGGCGGCGCACCGAGTGGCGCGCTGGCAGCGGCAATCGATGCCAGGTGGGGCTCCTTCGCCGAATTCGGCAAGGCTTTCCAGGCTTCGGCCGTCGGCAACTTCGGCTCGGGCTGGACCTGGCTGGTCAAGAAGAGCGACGGCTCGGTAGACATCGTCAATATGGGTGCGGCCGGCACGCCCCTGACCACCGCTGACAAGGCGCTGCTGTGCATCGACGTCTGGGAGCATGCCTACTACATCGACTACCGCAACCTGCGTCCGAAGTTCGTCGAGACCTTCCTCGGCCAACTCGCGAACTGGAGCTTTGCCGAGCAGAATTTCGCCGGCTGAGCTACGGCGGCGGCCGCCATTGACTTCACCGCCGGGGGACTCAAGACCCCGCTATTGTTGATGAATGCCCTTGCTTGCCGGACTCTCGCACGGCGTGCGGGGCGAGCGGCAGGCTGAGCGTCACTTCGAGGCCGCCACCCGGCCGATTTCGCGCGCGCACCTGGCCGCCGTGCGCGGCGACTGCGCGCCTGGCAATTGCCAGGCCGAGCCCGTAACCGATCGCACCCTGGTTGTTGTCGGCGCGGTAGAAAGGCTCGAAGATCGCCTCGAGATCGGCTTCGCGCACACCGGGACCGCGGTCCGCGACCAGCACCTCGAAGGTCCCGGCCCCCGCCCCGGGCAGGCAGCGCGCCTGCACCTCGACCGCAGTGCCGGGCGCAGTGTATTTCGCTGCGTTGCGAACGACGTTTTCGACGGCACGATAGAGCAACTCGCCCTGCACCGTGGCCGTCACCTCGCCTGCGCCGCTGAAATGGACGCTGCGCTCGCTGGCTTCGGCCTCGAAACCGGCGTCGTCGGCAATGCTGGCGACCATCTCCATCAGATCGATGGTCACTGCCGCTGCCGCGGGCGTGCCGGCCTCGAGCCGGGACAGGGTCAGCAACTCGCCGACCAGTTCATCGAGGCGAACCGACTCGCGCTCGATACGTTCGAGGGTCATTTCGAGTTTTTCCGGGTTCTGCCGCGCCAGCCCGATGGCGGCGTGCAGCCTCGCCAGCGGCGATCGCAACTCGTGCGAGACATCGTGCAGCAAGCGCTTCTGGCTGTGGATCTGCGCCTGCAACTGCTGCGCCATGCGGTCGAAATCGCGTCCAAGATCGGCCAGTTCGTCGCGCCGCTGGCCCATCGCAGGCTGCACCCGCGTCTCCAGCCGCCCGTCCGAGACGGCCCGGAAAGCGCCGCGCAGACTGCGGATCGGCTTGGCCACATACCACGCCAGAGCCGCACTCGAAGCGAGACTGGCGAGCAGGCCGACGATGATCGGCAGCGCCGGCGAGGGACGTTCACGGCCTGGCCTGCGGCCGCGCCCGGCCGGCCGCTCGGAGCGCGCGAAGAGCGTATAGCTCTGGCCGTTGGCGGCGACCACGCGGCGCGCGCCGGACATCGGCCCGCGGCGGAAGTCGCCCGCGATCAGGGCCGCGCGCAGGTCCGCAGGGATCTCGCGGCCGAAGAGCTCGCGACCGCCGTCGTCGACGATGAACAGCTGCGCATTGCCTGGCGCCTCGGCCCATTCGCGCAGCACCTCGCGCATCATCTGCGGACCGCCGCGACGCAGGAAGACCTCGGCTGCGTCGAGCATCACTACCGCCCGCGGGCCGCCCGGCAAGGCCGGCACGGCCTCGGACTCGTTCGCCGCCTGACGATGCAGCCAGACGATGCTGCCGACGCCGACGCCGGCCAGCAGCAGCGCCAGCCAGAACACGAAGAAGAACTTCCAGAACAGGCGTCCCATGATCAGGCCTTGACGAATTGATAGCCCTGACCACGAACGGTCTGGATCCACGACTCGCCGTCCGCGCACGCGCCAAGCTTCTGGCGAATGCTGCTCACGTGCACGTCGATGCTGCGGTCAAACCGCGCCAGCGGGCGTCCCATGGCCAGTTCCGAAAGATCGCTCTTGCTGACCACCCGGCCGGCGTGACGGGCCAAGACTTCGAGGATGTTGTATTCGGTGCTGGTCAGTTCGAGCGGCTGCCCGTGCCATAGCGCGCTGCGCCGCTGCGGCCACATGCTCAGCGGTCCGACGACGATCGGCCCGTCCGACGCTCCCCCGGCGGCGCCGCCCGCCACGCGACGCAGAATCGCCCGCAGACGCGCGACGAGCTCGCGCGGCGAACAGGGTTTGGGCACGTAGTCGTCGGCGCCCAGTTCGAGCCCGATGATGCGGTCGATATCGTCGCCGCGCGCGGTCAGCATCAACACCGGCATGCGACTGCCGGCGCGTATCTGGCGCAGCGCTTCGACCCCGTTGAGCCGCGGCATGGTCACGTCGAGCACGGCGATGGCAAAACGCCCGCTGAGCGCCTCGCGCACGCCGCTTTCCCCATCATGCACCGCCTCGGCTTCGAAGCCCTCCTGTTCGAGGTACTCGCGCAGCATCGAGGCAAGCTCGACATCGTCATCGACCAGCAATACTCGGTTCATGGCGGCAGTCCTTTCAGCAGCGCTGATATTAAACTTCCGGCGCGCGCAAACACGAGTCTTTACCGCCCTTTACCGGCTTTAACACCGGCTGGCGAGCATCACGGCGCGGCACGTCGCCGTTTTACACGCCTTTACCGACGGTTAACCGCGCTTTACGGCCGGCTGCGCGAAAGTTCGCTCACCAGACGGGGCCAGCAATTCCCGGCCGGACCAAACCAACCATCAAGGAGTCAACGATGAACACATTCAAGCGCACCCTCGCGGTTTTTCTTGCCACCAGCAGCATTGCCCTGGCCCTCCCGCCGGCCGCCCACGCAGGCCCGATGGCGGGCGGCGGGATGGACGGTGGCTGCCAGGGGCACGGAGCGATGCGTGGCCAGCGCGACGGTCTGCCGCCGATGATGAAGGACCTCAAGCTGAGCCCGGAACAGGAGACCAGAATCAGCGAACTGCGCAAGCAGGACAGCGCGCTGCTCAGCGAGAAATACGAGAGCATGCGCGACAGCCGCAGGCAACTGCGCGAGATGCAGAAAAAGGGTGACTACGACGAAGCGCAGGTCAAGGCGCTGACCGAGAAAGGCGCCCTGGCGATGGCCGAAATGGCACAGCTGCGTGCCCGCCAGCATCACCAGATGATGGAGATCCTCACCCCGGAGCAACGCACGCAGTTCGAAGAGCAGCGCGAACGGATGGCGCAGCGCTGGGAGAGGAAGCGTGGCGGCCGGCCGCCGGCCTGATGCTGCCGGTCCGTACATAGCCGCCCCGTGGCCGAGCCGCGCGCCTCTTGCGCGCGGCTCGGCCACTACGCCGCTCGTTGCTGAGACCCTCGCGGCGCACTGGACTCCAGACGGTTGATGCCGTTGACTACCGCGCGGATCGAAGCGGTGACGATGTTGGCATCTATCCCGGCGCCGAATGACTCGTTCCCGCCACCAGCCGACGGCGCGACCTCGATGAAAGCGCAGGCCCTGGCGTTGCCGCCCTCGCCGCTGGGGCTCATCGCACGCTCCTCGTAGCTGCGCACCTGGACGTCGATAGCGACGCGGTGGAATGCATTGACCGCCGCGTCGATCGGGCCATTACCGGCGCCTGTGAGTACCTGCGGCACACCATCGATGTCGACATCGATGCGTATTCCCTGGGCATTGCCACCGCTGCCGTGCTCGAACAAATGGTGGTCACGGTAACGTACCGGCGTTACGCGGTCGAGATAGGTCGCCGAAAACAGCTGCCAGATGGCGGCGGCGCTCATTTCGCCACCGTGCGCGTCGACGTGCTGCTGGACGACGCCCGAGAACTCGACCTGCAGGCGACGCGGCATGACCACGCCGTACTCGGTTTCGAGCAGGTAGGCGATGCCGCCCTTGCCCGACTGGCTATTGACACGTATCACCGAGTCGTAGCTGCGGCCGACGTCGGCCGGGTCGATCGGCAGGTAGGGCACGTTCCAGAAGCCATCGCTCTGCCCGACGGCAAAGCCCTTCTTGATCGCATCCTGATGCGAGCCGGAGAACGCCGTGAACACCAGGTCGCCGACATAGGGATGGCGTGGGTGGATCGGCAACTGGCTGCAATGCTCGAACGTGCGTGCGACGGCGTTGATGTCCGAGAAGTCGAGGCCCGGCGCGACGCCCTGGGTGTACAGGTTGAGCGCCAGTGTCACGAGATCGACGTTGCCGGTCCGCTCGCCGTTGCCGAAGAGGCAGCCCTCGACGCGCTCTGCACCGGCCATCAAGCCGAGTTCGGCGGCGGCGACGGCGGTGCCGCGATCGTTGTGCGGATGCAGGCTGATGATCACGCTGTCACGTCGCGCGAGGTGGCGGTGCATCCACTCGATCTGGTCGGCATAGATGTTCGGCGTCGCCACCTCGACCGTCGTCGGCAGGTTGAGAATCACCTTGTTGTCAGGCGTCGCGCCCCAGGCCGCGCTCACCGCATCGCACACTTCGAGCGCGAAATCGAGTTCGGTTGCGGTAAAGGTCTCCGGACTGTACTCGAGCACCCATTCGGTTTCCCGCGCTTCCTCGGCCAGCTGCCTGATCAATTTGACGGCCGAGACCGCCATGTCGACCACCTCTGCGCGGCTCATGTTGAAAACGCTGTCGCGGAAAGGCTTCGAGGTCGCGTTATAGACATGCACGATTGCCCGGCGGGCGCCCTTGAGCGAGGCCATGGTGCGCCGGACGAGGTGCTCGCGCGCCTGCGTCAGCACCTCGATGCTGACGTCGTCGGGAATGTGATGGCCCTCGATGAGCTTGCGAACGAAGTCGAAATCCGTTTGCGAAGCCGAAGGGAAGGCCACTTCGATCTCCTTGAAGCCTATCGCGCAGAGCGTGCGGAACATGCGCATCTTGCGCTCGACGTTCATCGGCTCGAAGAGCGACTGGTTGCCGTCGCGCAGGTCGGTGCTCATCCACGTCGGCGGCTTGCCGATGGTGCGACTCGGCCAGCGCCGGTCGGCGAGATCGACCGGCGGGAACGAACGGTATTTGGTGGCAGGGTTGGTCAACATGGCGGCAGCTCCTCTAGGTTCTCTTGATCGATTCGACGAGAAACATGGTAAGCAAAAGACGCCGGCAGGTGCTTGCGTTCTTCCCTTGAAAACCAGGATATGACGCAATATAATTGCGCAAACTTATTGCAGAACGCTTTTATATTGCCCACTCAAGAACAAGGTGCAATTTCGTGCAACTCGATCGCTACGACTGGCAGATCCTGCGCGTCCTGCAGCAGGACGGCCGGATCAGCAACCAGGACCTCGCCGACCGCATCGGCCTGTCGCCTTCGCCCTGCCTGCGGCGGGTGCGCGCGCTCGAGGAAGCCGGGCTGATCACCGGCTACCGCGCGCTGCTCGACGCCAGGAAACTGGGTCTGTCGCTGATGGCGCTGATCCACATCTCGATGGACCGGCATACGCCCGAGCGCTTCACCAGTTTCGACGCCGCCATGGCCGAAATCCCGGAACTGCTCGAATGCCTGCTGATCACCGGTCAGGATGCCGACTACCAGCTCAAGGTGGTGGTCAGGGACATGGATGCCTATCAGGAACTGCTGCTCGACCGCATCACCCGCATACCGGGCGTGACCGGCGTGCATTCGAGCTTCGTCCTGCGCCGGGTGGTCGACAGGACGGCGCTGCCGTTGCCGGGCACGTCGCCTTGAGCATTCATCGAGACGGTGATCGGATCGACGCCAGCCGGCGACCGAAGCCGTGGCGGAGCCGTTCTGCTGCTGCGCGAGAAGCGCTGCCCGACGCCCGTGGAAAGTCAGGCCCGTTTCCCTGCTCGTTCACCTGGCAGCAGCTTCTGCCCAATTTTCCAGAGTGAGCCCGGATACCCGAGCAAACTCGCGCGTATTGTTTGACACCAGCGTCACGCCAAGCGCCAAAGCGTGCGCTGCAATCTGGGTGTCCAGGGGGCCTATGGGTGTTCCTGCACGTTCCAGCTCGTAGCGTATGCGGCCGTAGACCTTTGCTGCGTTCAGGTCAAAGTCGGCAAGCTCGAGCGGCGCAAGGAAGTGCTGCAAGGCACGCGAATTGCGCGGCGAGGCACTTTTTTCAACGCCAAAGCACAACTCGGCCACCGTAATGCTCGACACGCCAATGCCGGCACGAGCTCGCGCTCGCAGGGTAGTCACGACCTGCGCCGGACGGTGCCGGATGGCATAGATACAAATGTTGGTATCCAACATGTAGCGCATGGCCAGCTATCTCCTGGACGGATGTCTCACCAGGAGTCTCGAGAATCCGAAGCCGCCGGCTGCGAACGTTCGGGGAACGGTGCCCTTGGGTCGAATTCGTCCAGAGCGGCAATCAATTGCTCTATCGATGGTCTACTCGCCGGGCTCAGGATGACGCGCTCGCCATCGCGCTCGATGAGCACCTCGCTCACTCCTTCGAAGCGAAAAGCCTTCGGCAGACGCACGGCCTGGCTGCGGCCGTTCTGGAACAACTTGGCGGTTTGCACGATAGCTTCCTTTCCAGAAAAATTTAGGCATAGACCGAATATATACCAACGAGGCGGCGCACACCAACTCTCCCCGAATCGGCCAGCTTCCCGGCTATCGCGTCAGTGAGTGCGGCTCCGGCGAGTGGCGGAGCCGAACGGAAAGCGGCCGCATCCGGCCAGCCGAAATCGTCTGCCGGCAGGGGCAACAAAACGCGGACTCCGGCTAGGACGCCACCACCGCTGCGCAGAGGCGCGACAGCAGCAAGCGCATCGAGTCCTCATCCGGCGCCAGGTGATGGACGGCAATGCCATCGGGCGTGCTCTGCCGGTTCGGCGAAGCGGCCGGCATGGCCCGCCATGCGGACGCCAGAGTGGCTTGCAGAAAGGCCCGATCGGTACTGCCATCGACGACCAGCACGCATCGCCGCAGCGGCACTGCGGCCACCAGGTGGTGCAATTCCTGAACACAGCCGGCGTGCTCATCGGACAGGCTACGCAGATCCATCAGCACGACGACAGGGCCACTGACCAGAGCCGGCAGCACAGGCGTCCAGGTGTCGGCGTGACAGTAGAAACTGTTCACGCGGTAGCGGCCGTCGTTGTCGGGCGCGAGGTCGCGCTCGGCCAGGCGATGCTCAAGCGACCCCTGATCAACGATGAAATGGGCTGCCAGCCGTCCGGCCAGAAAGTCCATCAACTGGTGTGGTTGCACTGTCCTGTGCACGATGTCCGGGCCGCAGATCAGGTCCACGCTGGCCAGACGCAGCCAGTATCGTGACAGACGGTCAAACAGCCGGTCGCTTCGCCGACCGAGCGAAAAGACGCGCAGGAAGACCAGGCTGGGTACCCGGCCAGCCTGTCGTAAACCGCCCCGCTGCAGCACCGTCAAGCTCACGCGGTAGGCGCCGAAGGCCAGCACGGCGACCAGCAGCCAGGGCAGCCCGGCGAGCACCAGTATCATCACGTACCAGATGGCAAACAGCAGCCACAAGGCGTCGAGAACGAGCGAGTGGTCGTTGGCGCGCTTGTCTCGATACGCCCGACGTGCGGCGCACATGAATGCCCACCCGTTGGCGGTGCTGGCCAGCAGGAGCAGCAGGAGCAAGGGCGCGATCACGCCCGCAGCGGGAGGCCGCTGGCGACGGCCGCAAGGCTCAGCCACTCTGCTCCGGAGGCCGTAAGCTGCAGCCATAGCAGCAGGGTCAAACCACCGGCGGCCACCGCCGTCGCGAAGCCCAGCAAAAGGGGCCCCACGGAACGCAGGTGGCGGTTGCTGAACAGCCACCACATCAATGTCGGTGGCGCATTGGCGAACATCCAGACGCCGAGCGCCTGCAGCGGCGTGATGCCATAGAAGTACTCGACGCCGCTGCGGGCGAAAAGATGCGGCGCGAGAGCCAACAGCATCGACGCCAGCAGCCAGAGCAGGAATGGCGCCGCGATCCAGAGCACGCGAGTCCGGCGGCGAGCCGCTGCAGTGGTCAGCAGCGCCGGCACGATGGGGCCACATCAGACCCACAGGACGAGCAGGAATCTGCCCGGCGTGCGCAACTTTGGAAACGCCAACACCGCAGCGACCGCGAACACCAGTGCAAAAGCCACTCCGCCGGCGACGATCGCCCATTCGGCGCGGCGCGCCGCCGCGTACGCGACGTCGGGCCAGGCTTCCACGCGCAAGGCCGGCGACTCGGTGGCATTGCCGGTCGCCGCGCGCATCCATGCCCGTGGCGCAGCGGCGGCATGTTCGCCCATCGTGCGCAGGACGCGCTGGCGGTAGGCAAACAGCACGCATTCGAATCCCAACAGGCTCAGCAGCGATGCGCTGATCGTGGCCGCAAGCAGCCCGAGCATCAACAACTGCGGCGTCAGCGCTTCGTTCATCGCTCGCGCGTGCCGACAGTCTCCAGTTCGAGCAGGACCTTGCCCTTCCAGTCCTTGATGAGCGAGTGGCAAGGGTAGCTGTCGTCGTCCAGGAACCGGCAGCGATAGCGATAGCGGTAGGACATGGCCAGGTTGAATGCGCTGTCCCACAGCATCGTACGGCTGCTTTCGTCCCACTCCCCGTCCGCAAGGTAGTAGACGACGCCCGTCGAGGCGAAGATCCAAAGGGGTAGGAGCAGGCGACGGCATCGAAGGTCATCATGCTCGGGTCGCGTGTGCCGTCCGCCTTCACACCACTGTCGCCCTGCAGGAAACGATCACCCAGAATCCACGTGTTCGTTGTCAGCGACTTCGCAACCGACGCGACCGGCTGCGTGGTCGTGGTCGTCACCTGCCAGCGGCCACGCCAGCGATCGAGTACCTTAAGGGCCGCCAGCGCACAGTTGTGCCAGAACGGTGAGCATATCCCAAGGCACTTCGCAGGTTCGCGCATTTCGCCGCCTCCGACCCGATGCGACACGCCCCCCGGACGCTACAACCGACCGGCCGGCGATGTCAAATGCGGGCACATCCTGACGCCCTGCCGGCGATCAGTTGGCGAACCAGGGCAAGCCGCTCGGGGTGGTCGGCGACCAAAGTCCGCAGCGCTGTGTTGCGGCCGCGCCATCAACGGCTCTGACCCACCAGCGATTCCCAGTCCGCAGCGTCATCATCCGGCTTGCAGGGCCCTTCGGCGGCGACCGGCGGCCCTTCGTGTTTGAGCAGACCGATCGGGTCCGCGAATCGGTGTCCTGTCCTGGTGTGCAGGCAATGGTTGAGCGGGACAACAAACGCACTGCAAACCAGCGTGATTTGCGTTCCGGCAGGCAAGAGTCAAGACCCGCCCCCGGAACTCGCGGAACTCGGGAACTCGGAGCCGGGCACGCACGAATGCCAGCTTCGACCACCGCACCTTGGGACCAACAAGACCGCCGGCCACCTGAAACACGACATCCTGCGCATGCCAAGGGTCGCCGAGCATCCGTTCGTGTTCAGGAAATGAGAGCTTTCGCCTGATCCACCCACTGTTCCCGCTTGATGCGTCCTGAGAAGCGGATGACCTGGTCCTCGAGGCGCGCGATATCCTCGTCACTGAGTTCCGCTATCTGTTTCAGGGTGGTAATGCCGGCACCCTTGAGTTTCTTTTCCAGGCCCGGACCGATCCCGGAGATCTTCTTGAGGTCATCCTCCGACGCGACCGGCTCAGCCGTTGCCTGTTTGGCCCTGGCGCCCTTTGCTGTCTTCTCGTTGCCGGTCTGGGCGTCAACCGCCTCCTGCTCGACCGTGCCGGTTACCCCCAGAGCGCCGAATTTGAACCAATGACTCCACAGCCGTTGCTGGGTCTCGATCGACTTCAGCATGGACTTCTGAATCTGACTGGACAGTTTCGTCACTTCCCAGGCGGAAAGCTTCTTGAAGTCCGCCATTTCGGACCAGTCCCTCAACAGGGCCATTTGCGGCTCGATAGACGCCCGGACGGCTTTCTCCCATTCTCCGAAATCCGCCACATCGGCAGATCCGCCGCCGCCCCTGAGAACCCGGAGCCACTGGTCCCACAGCCGAGTCTGGTTGTCGAGCCAGCGCTGCATGGAATTTCTCGCATCTCCACTCAGTTCGGCGAACGTCTTCGGCTTGAGTTTTCGATCACCGGCGCGCTCCGACCACTGATCCAGCCACTCCCGCTGCAGATCCAGCGACTGTATGACCGCCTGTTCCAACAGCTTGTTCACATTCGCCAGGGTCTGTTGCTGCCACGCGTTCATATCAGATGGAAACACGAAACCCGGGGAGCCTTCCCGCCACATCCTGTCCTGCATATCGCGCAGGTCCTTGAAGATCCCCTTGTAGTTCTTGAACATCGCGCTTTCTCCGGCAGTTGGCTATGGTTTGCTCGCAGAGTATAGGCAGGATAAAAGAGCCTTGTCCACCCGTGAGCCCTGCCCACCGCATGATCGGCAGATTGCCGCGGCTCATTCATCGCATTGCCCTTCGTGGCGTTTTCCAGATCGGTGATGCGGCTGGTCATTGTGCGGCCTGCACGTGAAATAGCGGATGGCACGGCCCTTCCCCGAGCAATCGCAGCACGCTGCTTCCGTGCGGACGCGTCGCGCCGCGCGCGGAGGTGAACAGCGTTGGCGGATCCGTTTCCAGCCGTTGCCGGCTGCGACGGCCTCGCGCAGCATGTCCACGTACTCGACCACATGCACGCGTTCATCAGGCGGCATCAGGCAAGCGCAGCTTGCCGGAGGTCCGGTGGATCGGAATGTTAGGGGGCGGGCCACGCGAGGCACAACGCTCCTGCCACGAATAGAATGACCCAGGACAGGTATTGGCCGCGAGTATGAATAGCGGTAGCAGGCCGGCGATGAGTAGAGTCCAGCCGATAACACTGGTAAGCGCCCGTGCCGAAGCCAAGCCGGCAAGCTGTACGAGCAGGGCGGAAATGCCAAAAGCGAAGACAGTGGTGAAATGCCGCGCGAACCTGAGAGTGCGGCGGGTAAAGTCTGTTCCACCGAATAGTGCTGGAAAGTCGCGACGAAAGAGGCGGATCAGGATGCAGCGTTCACCAAGAATCGAGTGAGCGAGTCCAGGGAGAGCCACAAGTACTGCTGCGACATACAGCATATTCTCCCGAGCCACCTTTGTTCCATAAGATGAAAAGGCGCCAGGCTCAATTGGCCTGCACTCATGCCATGCTGTTCACACATCGGTCTCGGACCTAGCGCTGCTGATCGTGCACCGAGGCCGCAACGGCAACGTTCATTTCTTCGATGGCGGCTCATGGCCGACACCGCCCCGACACCGATCATCTTCAGCGCTTTTCTACCGCCTTGCCATCAAGTGAAATCCAGCCCGGATGCCCATACGAAACAAACCGGCACCTTCACGGTCGGGCGCCGATGGGATGCGACCAGGCTGCTGCGGCCAATCTGCGCGAAAAGGGCTGGAGTCCGGGCATGGCGCGCCTTCACGATACGGGTTTCGGACGCTTCTCGATTACCAGACACTGCATCAAGCGACGTTCCGCGTCACTGGCTTCTCCCTCCGCATCAATACCGAGAAAATGCCGGCGAAACGCAGCCAGGGCGCCCGCCGGGTCCGAAACGTCGTAGCCGATGTCCTGAAGCGCGAGCAGCGAATCGAAGGAATCAGGCAGCGGCGGCAGCGGCTGTTCGTGGCACCACAGACCGAAGCCCGCACTCGCCAGGCGTTCCCAGGGGAAGAGCCGGCTCGGATCGACCTTTCGACGCGGGGCGATATCTCCGTGCCCGAGGAAATTGTTCGTGGGAATCCGGTAGCGCTCTTGCAGTTCCTTGAGCAGATCGAGGAGAACGGTGATCTGTGCCTCCGGGTAGGCTTCGGCCCCGGTATTGTCGAGCTCGATGCCGATCGACGCCGAGTTGAGATCGGTGTTGCCGCCCCAGTAGGACCTCCCCGCGTGCCAGGCACGCCTTTCTTCATTGACGAGCTGGTACAGGGTGCCGTCGCGTCCGATCAGGTAGTGCGAGCTGACTTCGCGCGCCGGGTCGGTGAGTGTCCTGAGGGCCTGCGCGGCGGTGCGATTCGTGGTGTCGTGGACGATCACGAAATTCGGCCGACGTGCATTGTGGTTCGGGGATGGGACCTGGATGGCTCGTTCCGACTGGCCCGCCGGTAATCCGACGCATGCGGCAAGCAGGAGGCACAGGAAACCGAGACAGACACGACCATGAATAGCGCGAGAAATCACCTCAGACTCCGTAGGTTGGCGTTGCGAAGACGGTCCTTATGGCCCCGGCCAGGAGAATCGCAAGCAGGCTGGTAAACCGCATACGGCATTTGCCTGAGCGCGGCGGGCTTGCCGACGGTCCCCGCCAGCGGGCAGCGCACACCACCCTCAGGTGCCGCGGGCGCCGCCCGCTGGCGACCAAAAGCGCGTTCGCGAAGAAGCTTGTTCATCCCTGCAGATCACCCGCCATGCCGCCGGCGGCGTCGACCGGCGTCAGGCAGATGGCGGACTTCTGCAGCTGCAGCGCCACACGGGCACCGGGGACGACGCCGCGCCGCTGGGCCACCGATGCGCCGATGCCGAACGACAGCGCTGCATCGGGTCGATCGGCGGCGTGGGCGGTCACCGTTGCGTGCCCGCGCCAGGCAAGGCGCTCGCTGACGGTGGCGTTGAGCGTGTTCTCGCGATCCGCCTGATACTCGCGTACGAGGATGACACCGCTCTCGGGCACGACCCAGCAGACGCTGTCGCCGACGGCGAAGCCGGCGTGATGCCCCGCCTGCAACGGCTTGCCGAGCCACTCGATGAGCGTCGTGTCGGTCGCCGGCGATTGCGCCAGCACCTTGCCGACGAAGATGTTCGGCTGGTCGGTGAGGCGCGCGACCAGCGCGCTCGCCGGCCGCGCCAGCAGTTCCCCAGGTGCTGCCGTCTGCAGCGTGTGACCATGGTGCAGGACGGTCATGGTGTCGGCGAGCAGCGCGGCTTCCTCGAGGTCGTGGGTGACCAGCACGATCGGAATGGCCAGCGAACGGCGCAGCGCGATCAGCTGGCGCAGCAGTTTGCGCCGCGTCACCTGGTCGACCGCCGAGAAGGGTTCGTCGAGCAGCAGCAGCTGCGGCTCGCGCGCCAGCGCGCGGGCGATCGCCACACGCTGCTGCTGGCCGCCGGAGAGTTCGGCCGGCCGACGCGCTTCCAGGCCATCGAGCCTGGTTCGCGCCAGCCACTGGCGCGCCTTTTCTGCGCGCTCGCCCGGCGGCAGATGCTGCAACGCGATGCTCACGTTGTCCTGCGCGCTGAGGTGCGGAAACAGCGCGTAATGCTGGAAGACGAAGCCGACACGCCGCCGCTGCGGCCTGACATCGATGCCGCGGCCGGCGTCGAACCAGATCGCGTCGCCACAGCGCACGCTGCCGGCCGTCGGCCGATGCAGGCCGGCCAGGCAGCGCAGGATGGTCGACTTGCCGCTGCCTGACGGGCCGACCAGTGCCAGCAGCTCGCCACTGTCGCAGACGATGTCGGCGGCCAGCGGGATCGGTGCCGACTGTTCGAGCCTGGCGACGAGCTTCATCGGCGCAGCACCGACCGGCCAAGCCGGCTGACCAGCATGACGGCAACGAAGGACAGTGCCAGCAGCAGCGCCGACATGCCGGCTGCGGCCGAGTCGTTGAAGGCCTGCGCCTGGTCGTAGATGGCGATGGCGATGGTCTTGGTCTCGCCGGGCAGGCTGCCACCGACCATCAGTACGACGCCGAACTCGCCGAGCGTGTGCGCGAAGGTCAGCGCCAGCGCGGCGGCAATCCCCGGCCAGGCGAGCGGCAGTTCGATGCGCAGGAAAGTGTGCCAGCGCGAGAGGCCGGAAACCCAGGCCGCTTCGCGCACTTCGCGCGGGATCGCGGCGAAGGAACGCTGCATCGGCTGCACGGCGAAAGGGAGGTTGAAGATCAGCGAGGCAGCGAGCAGGCCGTCGAAGCTGAACACCAGCGCCCGCCCGGTGAGCGCGTGGTAGGCCTGGCCGAGCGGCGAAGCGCCGCCGAAGCCGAGCAGCAGGTAGTAGCCGAGAACGGTCGGCGGCAGCACCAGCGGCAGCAGAATCACCGCTTCCAGCCCCCTCCGGCAGCGCGACTGCGACCACGCCAGCAGGCGCGCCAAGCAGATCGCGAACGGCAGCAGCAGCAAGCCGGTGGCGATGGCCAGTTGCAGCGATAGCGAGAGTGCTTGCCAGTCGATCAACTGCCTACCGTTCCGGCAAGGAAAATCCGTAGCGCTCGAAGATGACGCGCGCCGCCGGCTGCTGCAGGTAGTCGTAGAAGCGACGCGCATCCTCGCCCGCTCGTCGGGTGAGGGCCATGCGCTGGCGCAACGGCGGGTGCCAGCTCTCCGGGATCAGCGCGGCGACGCCGAGCTTCGCCAGCGCCGGCGCCCTGACCAGCGACCAGGCGACGATACCGCCCTGCGCCGAACCGCTGAGCGCGAACTGCGCCGCCTGCGCGACGTTTTCGCCGAGCACCAGCTTGCCTTGCAGCGCCTGCCAGAGGCCCGCCTGCTCGAGAGCCGCACGCGCGGCTCGTCCGTAGGGCGCGTGCTGCGGGTTGGCGATCGCCAGGCGTTGCAGACGGCCGTCGGCCAGCGCCGCCGCCAGGTCGCGCAGTTCGCCATCGACCAGCAACGGCGAGCCTGGCGGCGCCAGCAGCGCGATCCGACCGATCGCGTATAGCTGGCCTTCGTCGCGCAGCAATCCCTGCCCGGCGAGCCGGAAAATATAGGTTTCGTCGGCCGACAGGAAGAGATCGAAGGGTGCGCCTTGCGGGATCTGGCGAGCGAAGTTGCCTGAGGAGCCGAAGGACAGCGCGATCTCCCGACCGGTATCTCGCCGGTAGTTGCCGGCAATCTCGGCGAGCGCGAACTTGAGGTCGGCGGCTGCGGCAACCCTGGTCGCTTCAGCGCTGGCGAACGCGGCGAAGAGCCCGAGCACCAGGCACAGGAGCACACGCGAAAAGGAACGCGGCAGGCAGCGCCAGACACGCCGGGCAAGGCAGCCTGTCGGAAATGGACGCCGGCGAAGCGCGCTCATTTGTCCTGCGGAAACAGATCGGGCTGCGAGTGATTGGCATAAGTGGCCCAGGTCGGCGCGTACTCGTCTGCCTGGTCGCCCCAGGTCGTCCAGCCAGCACGGGTGCCGCGCGCGAAAAGCTCGATGCGTGGTGCCGGGCTGCACGACTCGATGAGTGCGTACTGCTCGTCCGGCTTGCGCGAATGTTCGCGCTTCATCGAGCGAATGATGTTGACCTGTTTTCGCCCCGGCGCCAGCGTGCGGGCGTTCTTGCCATGCACCCCAAAGAGAATCATCTCGGTGGTGTTGCGGAAGTAGAAACCGACGCCCCGGCCGTCCGGGCCGCCGTCCCTGCGCACCTTGTGCCAGACCAGATTGCTCTTGTAGGCAAAGCCCCAGGCGTTCATTACGCGCAAGCCCTCGGGCAGCAGGGCATTGGGAACCCAGAGATAGAGATGGGCGGTCTCGGCGCAGATCTCGGCCACCGGCAGTTCGCAGATGGCAGCCAGGGTCATCGTCTGGTAGCGACTGAGCCGCTTGTGTTCGGGCGCCACCTTGCCGGTCTTGTTCTGGAAACGCCACGGCGGATCGGCCAGCACGGTGCGAAAGCGCTGTGCTCCCGCCTTGCTCAGGAGTTCTTCCGCTGCGGAAATCATTCCGGCCAGTCCTCGATCATTGCCGGCGCCAGACGAGCTTGAACCGCAGGGCACCGGCGTACGGCGAACACGTCTTCTGCCACGCTTGTCTCAGGTAACCACATGCTGCGGCGCGCCGCGGGCGAATGCTTCGAGGTTGGCGATCAGTTGGTCGGCAAGCGCCTGCATCGCCGGCTGGCTGGCCCAGGCGACGTGCGGCGTCAGCAGGAAATTCGGCAGTGCGAGCAAGTCGGGCGCCAGCAGAGGGTTGCCACTGCGCGGCGGCTCGACACTCAGCACGTCGAATCCGGCGCCGGCGATCCGCCCCTCGCGCAGCGCCCCGGCCAGCGCCGCTTCGTCGACCAGGCCCCCACGGGCGGTGTTGATCAACAGGGCAGAGGGTTTCATCGAACGCAGTTCGGCTTCGCCGATCAGCTTCGTGGTGTCGGCGGTCAGCGGGCAGTGCAGCGAGACCACGTCGGCCTGGCGCAGCGCTTCGGCAAACGGCACGTAGCCGGGACGCACGCTGAGTGCATCCTTGCGCTCGCTGCGCAGGACATGCATGCCGAAGGCGCCGGCCAGGCGGGCCACGCCGTTACCGAGACTGCCGCTGCCGATCAGCGCCAGCGTCGCACCGTGCAGATCGCGAATCGGATGGTCGAAAAAGCAGAACTGCTCGGCGCGCTGCCAACGGCCTTCGGCGACCGACTGCCGATAGGCGAGGATATTGCGCGACAGCGCCAGCACCAGTGCCAGCACGTGCTCGGGAACGGCATGCACGGCGTAGCCGCGAATGTTCGCAACGACGATGCCGCGGGCGCGACAGGCGTCGAGGTCGATGTTGTTGATGCCGGTTGCCGCGACGGCAACCATCTGCAGGGCGGGCAGCGCTGCAAGCAGCCCGGCGTCGATGCGCAACTTGTTGACGATCGCTATCGTCGCCCCGGCCAGCCGCTCGCTGACCTCGTCCTGCTGCGTCTTCGGATATTCGACCCAGTGATGCGGGAAATCCGGCCGGCGCAGTTCAGCGATGACCGAGTCGCGTTCGAGATGGACGATTCTGTGCATGGCTCAATCGACGAAGGCTTTGCCGTGTCGCGCGGCGATGGCAGCCACCCTGGCGCCGAGCGCGGCATCGCCGGCAAAGCGCAGCAGGCTGACCTCGCTGGCCGAACAGAGGCCTTCGATGGCCGCCAGATCACCGTGCAGGATGTTGAACACACCGCCGGGGAAAGCACAGCGCGCGCTCAGTTCGGCCAGCGCAAACGCCGCCGATGGCGCTTTCGGGCTCGGTTTGACGACCACCGTCGCCCCGGCCAGAAGAGCGGGAACGGCGTGCCGAACCGCGCCGAGCAATGGCGCGCCGTCGTCGCTGACGATGGCCACGACTGCGCTGCCGCCGGCGCTCGTGGCACTCGCCGGCGCGCTGCGCAGGAGACGCACGGCTGCGCCGACTTCGGCGACTGCCAGCGCGCTGTCCTTGCCGCTTTCTTCGCTGATCAGGCCGGCAAAATGATCGTCATATCCGGCCAGTGCATCGCCCAGCGCAGCGAGCAGGGCCGCCCGCTCGGCGCCCGCTCTGGCGCCCCACGATGCCAGGGCGGCCTGCGCCGAGCTGACGGCGGAGAGCGCTTCGCCAGCGCCGCACATCGGCGTGCGCCGCCTGACCTCGCCACTGCGCGCATCGCGGACATCGAAGAAAGCCGGCGCCATGGTCAGATAGGCGTGGCCGTTGATCCACAAGGGTATGGCCAGCGGCTGGTCGGTGTCGGACATCATTCGGACTCACGCTCCTTGATGAGGGGTTCTGGGTGCTCTGGCCCGGCATGGCGGCCACCGGGGACCCGTCGGACCGACGCCGCGGTGCAGCGGATCGAGCAGACAGCTTGCGAACAGGGCAACGCGCATGATGGTAAGATATTGCGCCGCACAAGGTACGCTGGGCGAGTGGCAGAGCGCCCAATAGTAGTCTCCCGCAGGCCAAAACGGAAGGTTCGACAGCAAGGCGATGGCGGAACAGCAGGCAGAAAAGACGTCGATCCAGGTCATCGAGCGCATGATGTCGCTGCTCGACGTGCTGGCCGACATCCCCGACCCGGTAAGTCTCAAGATCCTGGCCAGGAACAGCGGCCTGCACCCGTCGACGGCGCACCGAATCCTGGCGGCGATGAGCAGCGCGGCGATCGTCGAACGGCATGAGAATGGCAGCTACACGCTGGGCATCCGGCTCCTCGAACTCGGCAACCTGGTCAAGTCGCGGATCAACATTCGCCAGATCGCCCTGCCGTACATGCAACAACTGCATGAGGTGATCGGCGAGGCGGTCAATCTCGGCATTCGGCACGAGGACGAGATCATCTACGTCGAGCGCACCTCGAGTGGCCGCGCGCTGCTGCGCGTGGTCTACCTGGTTGGCGGGCGGGCGCCACTGCACCTGACGTCGGTCGGCAAGCTGTTTCTGGCGGCGGACAGCGCCGGCGACGTCCGCGCCTACGCCCGCCGTACCGGCCTGCCGGGCAAGACGCCGCATTCGCTGACGCAACTCGAGGCGCTGGAAAAGGAACTTGACAAGATCCGTCGGCACGATGTGGCCTTCGACAACGAAGAGGCAGAAATCGGCCTGCGCTGCATTGCCGCACCAGTCCGTGATGACGAGGACCGGCTGGTGGCCGGGCTCTCGGTCTCGGCGCCAAGCGATCGCCACAATCCTGACTGGGCGAAGCCGATCAAGGCCGCCGCCAACGGGATCGCGCACGCCCTGGGCCATCACGCGCAGCGAAGCAAGTAGGTCGCGCGCCGACGAGAAGTCCGACGGGCCGGGCATGCCGTCCCTGCGACCACGGTGGTTGTTACACTCTTACTGCTTGTCAAGGAACCGATTCGATGCCTCTTCCGTCGTCGCCGCTGCCGTTTCTTTTTGTGTTTCTCTGGAGCACGGGTTTCATTGGCGCCAAGTTCGGTCTGCCATACGCCGAACCACTGACTTTCCTGCTGACCCGCTACCTGCTGGTGCTGACCCTGATGATCCCATTTGTGCTGGCGACGCGCGCGCCGTGGCCAGCCAACCCACGCCAGTTCGTCCACATCGGCGTTTCCGGCCTGTTGGTGCACGGCGTCTATCTGGGCGGCGTGTTCATGGCCATCAAACACGGTTTGCCGGCCGGCGTGACGGCGCTGGTGGTCGGCATGCAACCGCTGCTGACGGCCTGCGGTGCCGGCCTGCTGCTCGGCGAACGTGTCTCGCCGCGGCAATGGCTGGGACTCGTCCTCGGTTTTGTCGGCGTCAGTCTGGTTGTCGCCAACAAACTCGGCAACGTGCCGCTGGCCGGCATGCTCTTTCCGGCCCTTTCCGCGCTGCTTGGCATTACCCTCGGCACCCTTTACCAGAAGCGCTTCTGTCCGAAATTCGACCTGCGTACCGGATCGGTGATCCAGTTCCTGCCGACCGCCGTGGTCACCGCGCTGATCGCATCGGCAACCGAGAACATGAGCATCGAGTGGAGCCCGCATTTCATTTTTGCCCTGTTGTGGCTGGTACTGGTGCTCTCGGTCGGCGCCATCAGCCTGCTCAATCTGCTGATCCGCAGCGGCAGCGCGGTGAATGTCGCGACGCTCTTCTACCTGACGCCGCCGAGCACGGCGATCATCGCCTGGCTGCTCTTCGACGAGACACTGGGGGCGCTGGCAATGGCCGGGATGGTGCTGGCCGTGGGCGGCGTCTATCTTGCGCGCGCCACGCCACGATGAGCGAAGCCGGGTCGAGCGTGCTGCGCATCCTCGGTATCGACCCGGGCTTGCGCATTACCGGCTTCGGGTTGATCGAAAAGACCGGCAATCGCCTGGCTTACCTGGCCAGTGGCTGCATCAAGACCGACGCCAGCGCTTCGCTGCCCAGCCGGCTGGGAACGATACACGCCGAACTGCTGGCGCTGGTCAGCAGGTATCGGCCCGACCAGACCGCCGTCGAGATCGTCTTCGTCAACGTCAACCCGCAATCGACGCTACTGCTCGGACAGGCACGTGGCGCGGCGATCACGGCACTGGTCGCCAGCGGCCTCGAAGTCGCCGAATACACGGCCCTGCAGGTGAAGCAGGCGGTTGTCGGCAACGGCCACGCCGACAAGGGTCAGGTACAACACATGGTGCGTCGCCTGCTGTCCTTGCCGGCAGAGCCCGGTCCGGATGCCGCCGACGCGCTGGCCTGCGCGATCGCGCACGCACACGGAGGCCAGGGACTCGGGCAACTGAGCAGCCGTGGACTGCACATCCGCAATGGCCGACTGATGATCGCCGGGGAGAGCAAGCAATGATCAGCCGTCTCAGTGGCATCCTGCTGGAAAAGAACCCGCCGCAGGTGGTGGTCGATGTGCATGGCATCGGCTATGAACTCGACGTGCCGATGAGCACTTTCTACAACCTGCCCGAGATCGGCGAGAGACTCGGCCTGCTGACCCATTTCCTGGTCCGCGAGGACGGCCATTTCCTCTACGGCTTTGCCAGCGAAGGCGAGCGTTTCGCGTTTCGCCAGCTGCTTAAGATCTCCGGCGTCGGCGCGCGCATGGCGCTGTCGGTGCTTTCCGGACTGTCGGTGAGCGACCTGGCGCAGGTGGTCGCCCGGCAGGAAGTCGGACGGCTGACCAAGGTCCCCGGCATCGGCACCAAGACCGCCGAACGCCTGCTTCTCGAACTCAAGGGGAAACTCGCCGACGCGCTTCCGGCCAGCACCCACGCGATCAGCGCCGACAGCCGCAGCGACATCCTCAATGCCCTGCTGGCGCTGGGTTACAATGAGCGCGAAGCTGGCGCAGCGATGAAGCAGCTGCCAGCCGAAGTCACCACGTCCGACGGCATTCGGCAGGCGCTCAAGCTGCTGTCCAAGGTCTGAACCGCGCCCATCGCCCATGAATCCCAGCCACAAACAACTCATCCAGATCGCGCTCGTCGTGCTGCTGCTGATCGGCTGCGTGGCCGTGCTTCTGCCGTTCACCGGCACCCTGCTTTTTGCTGTCGTCATCTGCCTGACCACCCTGCCGATCCGCAACCGCCTGCTTACCCTCTGCCGTGGGCGCAGCAATCTGGCAGCGTTGCTCCTGTCGCTGCTGCTCCTCCTGTTGCTGGTGGTGCCGATGGCCCTGCTCTCCGGATCGCTCGCCGACGCCGTTCAGATCGGCATCCGGCAGGCGAAACCACTGCTCGAGAGCGGTCTCCCCGGCGAGGCTCCGGCGTGGCTTTCCGGTCTGCCGGTCGTCGGTCCGGATGCCGCCCAATACTGGCAAGATCTTGCCGAGAGCCGCGACGAGATGAACAATCTGCTGCGCCAGGTCTTTGATCCGACCCGCAAGTTCGCGCTGGCGGCCGTCTCCCTGTTTGCGCAGGGATTGTTGCAGCTGGTGCTGGTGATCTTCTTCGTGTTCTTCATATTTCGTGACGCACACCTCTACGCCGAGGCACTGCTCACCGGCAGCCGCATGCTTGCCGGCGACCTTGGCGAAAGAATGCTGGCCCTCGCCGAAGGAACCGTCACCGGGGTCATGGCCGGAATCGTCGGTACAGCGGCCGCGCAGGCGATCGTGGCCATGATCGGCTTCCTCATTGCCGGCGTTCCGGGCGTCATCCTGCTGACCTTTGCGACATTCTTCTTCTCGATGGTGCCGGTCATCGGCGCGACACTGATCTGGTTGGGAGCGGCGGTCTGGCTGTACAACGAGGACCAGGGCGGCTGGGCGATTTTCATGGTGCTGTGGGGAATGTTCGGCATCAGCAGCGTCGACAACTTCCTCAAACCGATCCTGATTTCACGCAGTTCCAGCCTGCCGCTGCTGCTGATCGTCGTCGGCGTCTTCGGTGGCGTCCTGGTCTTCGGCTTCATCGGCCTGTTCCTCGGGCCGACGCTGCTGGCCCTCGGACAGGTACTGATCCGCGAGTGGCTGGCGCGCGCTGGCCCCGACTCGCCGGACGCACTGCCGACAGGGACGGAACACCAGCCATGATCGAAGACGACGATCTTCGCGCCACGCCGGCAGACCGGCTGATTTCGGCCGAGTCGAAATCGACCCAGGAGGACGCCATCGAGCGCGCGCTGCGGCCGCGGCGGCTGGCCGACTACGTCGGTCAGGCGAAGATACGCGAGCAGCTGGCGATCTTCATCGAAGCCGCCAGAAGACGCAGCGACACACTCGACCACGTCCTGCTGTTCGGTCCGCCGGGGCTCGGCAAGACCACGCTGGCACACATCATCGCCGCCGAGATGGGCGTAAACCTGCGCTCGACTTCGGGCCCGGTGCTCGAACGCGCCGGCGACCTGGCGGCCATCCTGACCAACCTCGAACCGCATGACGTGCTGTTCATCGACGAAATCCACCGCCTGTCACCGGTCGTCGAAGAAATCCTCTATCCGGCGCTGGAGGACTTCCAGATCGACATCATGATCGGCGAGGGCCCGGCAGCGCGTTCGGTAAAACTCGATCTGCCGCCATTCACGCTGGTCGGCGCCACCACCCGCGCCGGCATGCTCACCAATCCGCTGCGCGACCGCTTCGGAATCGCCTCCAGGCTGGAGTTCTACACGCCCGATGAGCTGACACAGATCGTCACCCGGTCGTCGCAGTTGCTGAAGGTGCCGGCCGATCCGGGTGGCGCGCTGGAGATCGCACGGCGTTCGCGTGGCACGCCACGGGTCGCCAACCGGCTGCTGCGTCGGGTGCGCGATTTCGCCGAGGTCAAGGCCGCCGGCCGTATTACCCGCGAGGTCGCCGACGCCGCGCTGCTGATGCTCGACGTCGACCACGCGGGGCTCGACGTGATGGACCGCAAGCTGCTGTCGGCGGTGATCGACAAATTCGGCGGCGGACCGGTGGGTGTCGACAACCTCGCGGCCGCGATTGGCGAAGCGCGCGATACCATCGAGGACGTGCTCGAGCCCTACCTGATCCAGCAGGGCTTCCTGCAGCGCACGCCGCGCGGTCGCGTGGCGACACAGGCAATCTATCGTCACCTTGGACTCGCCGATTTGCCCGGCGAAGCACAGAGCGAGCTCTGGCGGAACACCTGAAGGATGCGTGCCCGCCCGGTCACAAAAAGCGTACTGTTTGCCGGAAGAATGCTGCATTAGAATCTCATCCGACCATGAAAACCCCGATCACGCCAAGTGCTTTTTCCATTTCGGTTCGTGTCTACTACGAAGACACCGACGCTGGCGGGGTCGTCTATTACGCCAACTACCTCAAGTTCCTCGAACGCTGCCGAACCGAATGGCTGCGCGCGGTCGGCCACCAGCAGGGGGACCTGCTGCGCGACCCGGGCATTGCCTTCGTCGTGCGCAGCGTCAAGGTCGACTTCCTCAAGCCGGCGCGCCTCGACGATCAGTTGCTGGTCGTTCTCGAAGTGGAAAAGGTCAGTCACGCACAGATATTCTTCCGCCAGTACATCCGGCGCGCCGACGGGACTATCGACGGCGGCTGGCTCGAACTGGTCAGCGCGGCGATCCATATCGTTTGCGTAAACGCCGCGCTGATGAAGCCGGCTTCGATTCCCGCATTTCTGCGGTCCAAACTGGAAGCACTGCAATGAATGTCTCGCAAGACCTCTCGATCCTGCACCTGATCCTCAACGCCAGCGCCGTCGTGCAGGCAGTCATGCTGCTGCTGGCCGGCGTCTCGTTCATGTCCTGGTACTACATCTTCCGCAAGTGGTTCACAGTGAAAGCGGCGCGCGCGCAGACCGAACAGTTCGAGCGCGATTTCTGGAGCGGCGGCGACCTCAACAGCCTCTATCAGAGCGCCATCAACGACCGCCATAGTACCGGCAGCATGGAGCGCATCTTCGAAGCCGGCTTCCGCGAGTTCACCAAGCTGCGCAGCCAGACGAATCTTGATGCCAAGGGCGTCATCGACGGCTCGCGACGCGCGATGCGTGCCACCTACCAGCGCGAGATGGACAGCATCGACTCGCATCTGGCCTTTCTTGCTTCGGTCGGCTCGGTGAGTCCCTACGTCGGCCTTTTCGGGACCGTCTGGGGAATCATGCATTCGTTCCGCGGCCTCTCCAATGTCGGCCAGGCAACCCTCTCCGCAGTTGCCCCGGGGATTGCCGAAGCACTGGTGGCGACGGCCATCGGTCTCTTCGCGGCGATTCCGGCGGTTGTCGCCTACAACCGCTTTGCGCACGAGATCGACCGCCTCTCGTCGCGCTTCGAGTCGTTCATGGAGGAATTCTCGAACATCCTGCAACGACAGGTGAGATAGAGCCATGCGCCCACGCCGCCTGAAAAATGAAATCAACGTCGTCCCCTACATCGATGTGATGCTGGTGCTGCTGGTGATCTTCATGGTCACCGCACCGATGATGACCACCGCCAGCATCGACGTACCGTCCGTCGCCAAGGCGCCGCAACCGCCCGCCGAAGCGCTGCAGGTGAACGTCAGGGCTGACGGAACGATGTCGCTCCGGACGCCGGGCGCCGACGAACGTGCGCTGAAAGGCGCTCAGCTGAGTACGGAGATTCGCGCGGCACAGGAGAAGAACCCCGAACTGGCGGTGGTCATCGTCGGTGACCGCACCGTCAAGTACGAAGCGGTGCTCAAGGTGGTAGACGAGTTGCAGCGCAACGAGGTCAAGCGCATCGGTCTGCTCGTTCAGCTGGCCGAGAAGTGAGTTCTCGAGTAGTGCACTCCGTCGATACACCTACACCACCGCAGCGAGGCGCTGACCCGGCAAAATGGCGCTCGCTGACCCTGTCCGCACTGGTCCATGTGCTGCTCATCGCTGCGCTGTTCTTCGGCGTCCAATGGAAGAGCAAGGCACCGAAGTCGGTCGAGGTCGAGGTCTGGCGCAGTGCGCCGGCACCGGTTATGCCTACCAAAACCGAGCCTGCACCGCGAACCAGGCCTGAACCGAAACCGGAACCAAAGCCCGAGCCGAAACCGGAACCCGTCCCGCCACCGGCTCCCCCGGCGCCGCCAAAGCCAAAGCCCCTGGCGAAACCCGAACCCAAGCCGGCACCCAGGCCAGAGCTCAAGCCGGACATCGCGCTGAAGGACGACAGGAAGCCCAAGGAACCGCCGAAGAAAGAAGAGCCGAAAGCGAAGGAAGCACCGAAGAAGGAAGAACCCAGGCCGAAGGAAACACCGAAGAAGGAGGAACCGAAACCGAAGGAGCAGCCGAAGAAAGAAGAACCCAGGCCGAAGGAAACACCGCAGAAGGAAGAAGCCAAGCCCAAGCAAGCGCCCAAAAAGCAGGAGCCGAAGCCGGAACCGGAACACCGTCCGAATTTCGACGATGAACTGGCGCGCGAGAAGGAGCAGATAGCAAAACAGAAAGCGGCGCAGGAAGCGAAGCAGAAAGCAGCAGAGAAGGCCGCTCGCGACGAGCGCGCCCGCGCCGACGCTCTCGAGCGTCAGCGCAAGCAACTGCAGGCCGAGGAGGCCGCAGCGGAGCGCGCGCGCGGGCTCGCCGAGTACATCGACAAGGTACGCAGCAAGATTCGCGGCAACATCGCCCTGCCGCCGAGCATCGTGGGTAACCCGGAAGCGCTGTTCGAAGTAACGCAGCTGCCGAGCGGCGACGTGCTCGACGTCAAAGTGCGCCGATCAAGCGGCAACGCGGCGCTCGACGCGGCCGTCGAGCGCGCGATCCGCAGGTCGTCACCCTTGCCCAAGCCAGCCCAGCCGGAACTCTTCAACCGCATACTGAACATTCCCTATCAGCCCTACGACAAGAATTAGCAAGCTGTATGATCGGCGCGGTCGGGAACAAGACAGGCCGCGTATTTCCTGTCCTTTGGCAATCGCAAGGCCATCAATCTTTGTTACAAATATCGGGAATGCAAAGGCGATATAATCGCGCATTCTGTATTGGATAGCGCCATGTCAACAATGCTGCTCCAACTCCGCCGTATCTGCCTGTTTGCCGTCTGCGCCCTGGCTTTGCTGCAGACTTCCGCATACGCCCAACTGACCATAGAAATCACTGGTGCCGGCGCCAACCGTATTCCGATTGCCATTGCCGACTTCGGCGGGGATCCGGGCGCTTCGCGGATTGTGACCTCGGTGATCCGTGGTGACCTTGAACGCAGCGGCCTTTTCAAAATGGTCGACAGCAGCGGCGTGGCGATCACCGAGAGTTCGGCACCGGCGTTCGAAGAGTGGAAGCTCCGTGGCGCCGACGCCCTCGCTGCCGGCAGCATCGGCACGAGTGCTGACGGCCGGCAGGAAGCACGCTTCCGCCTTTACGACGTCACCCGCGAGACCGTGCTCGGCGGCTCCGCTTTCGTCACCTCGAAGGCGATGCTGCGCGCCGCCGGACACCGCATCGCGGACGTGATCTATGAAAAGCTGACCGGCGAGCCGGGCGTCTTCTCGACCCGGATTGCCTACGTGGTGCGGGTGCACGCCGCACGCTACGAACTGCATATCGCCGACGCCGATGGTCAGAACGCGCAGGTGGCCCTGATCTCCAAGGAGCCGATCATTTCGCCTTCCTGGTCGCCCGACGGTGATCGCCTGGCCTATGTCTCCTTCGAAAACAAGAAGCCGGTGGTCTACGTGCATTCGCTGGCTTCCGGCAAACGCATCGTCGTGGCCAACTTCAAAGGCTCGAACTCGGCGCCGACGTGGTCACCCGACGGGCGCCGGCTGGCGGTGGTGCTGAGCAAGGAAGGCGGTTCGCAGATCTTCACGGTCAATGCCGATGGCTCGGGGGCACAGCGCCTGACGAGCAGCAGCGCGATAAATACCGAGCCCAACTTTTCTCCGGACGGTCAGTCCGTCTATTTCACGTCGGACCGTGGTGGCAGCCCGCAGATCTACCGCGTTGGCATCGGCGGCGGCGACGTCCAGCGAGTGAGTTTCGAAGGCAGCTACAACGTCACGCCGCGCCTGTCGCCGGACGGCAAGTCGATGGCCTTCATCAGCCGGCGCGACGGCGGTTTTCGTTTGAGCGTGATGGACCTTGCCAGCCGGCAAGTGCAGGTTCTTACCGACTCACAAAAAGATGAATCACCGACCTTTGCGCCGAATGGCCGGATGATCCTGATTGCCACCGAGGCAGGGGGCCGTGGCGTGCTGTCTGCAGTTTCGACCGACGGCCGTATCAAGCAGCGCCTTTCCATTTCGGCAGGCGATGTTCGCGAACCGGCGTGGGGACCCTTCAACAAATAATGAGCCGCTTCAATTGCCAATTTCTGCAGGAGATAGATCCAATGAAACAACTCGTCATCCCCGCTGCGCTTGCACTACTGCTGGCGGCCTGCAGTTCGACGCCCGACGCCGACAAGACAGGTGGAGCACCGGTCGAGTCAAGGGGTGGCCCGGAAGTCGCCACGGTAACAACTGGTGGCGTTGGCAACCAGCGCCTGCCGGCGGCGCTCACCGATCCAAACAGCATTCTCTCGAAACGGAGCGTCTACTTCGACTATGACAATTTCGAAGTGAAGGCGGAATACAGGGACCTGGTCGCCGCGCACGCCAAGTTCCTTACCGAGAACCGGCAGTTCAAGATGCTGATCCAGGGCAATACCGATCAGCGCGGCAGCCGTGAATACAACCTGGCGCTTGGCCAGAAGCGCGCCGACGCCGTCAAGAGGATGTTGGCACTGCTCGGCGCCCAGGAAGAGCAGCTCGAGGCGGTCAGCCTTGGCGAGGAGAAACCGAAGAATGAAGGTCAGAATGAAACCGCCTGGGCGGAAAACCGTCGCGCCGACATGCTGTACAGCGGCGAGTTCTAGGATGTCAGCAACCGTCATCGATCGCTTGCCGGCGGGAAGGCAACTTCTCTCGATTGCCCTGTTGCTCGCCTCGCTCGGCGTGCAGCAGGCGCATGCCGGCCTCTTTGACGACGAGGAGGCAAGACGTCAGGTCAGCGACCTGCAGATCAAGGCGAACGAACGCCTGGATACGGTCGCCAGAGGGCAGATGGAACTCGCCAACCAGATCCAGGCGTTGCGCGATGAGAATGCACGCCTGCGCGGCCAGGTCGAGACACTGAACTATGAACTCGAGGCGGCCAAGAAGCGGCAACAGGACTTCTACATCGATCTCGACGGTCGCCTGCGCAAGATCGAAGCCCCGGCCGCGCCGCTCGCGCCAGTCGCCGAAGGCAAGCCCGCCGCCAACGACAGCAGGACCGCGAGCGAAGCGCCGACAAGAGTGGCCAGCGACCCGGCTGCCGAAACGCGTGAATATGAGGCGGCGCTCAATCTCTTCCGGGCCAACAGGCTCAAGGAAGCAGCGGCAGCATTCGAGGCCTTTGCCAAGGCACATCCGGACAGCACGCTGACCCCCAACGCCTACTACTGGCTCGGCAACGCGCACTACGCCCAGCGTGATTGCCGCCGGGCGCTCGAAGCACAGCGGGTAGTGGGTATCAGGTGGCCGGCCCATGCCAAGGCGCCCGACGCCTTGCTCAATGTGGCTACCTGTCAGCAGGAACTCGGCGACAGCAAGGGCGCACGGGATACGCTGGAAGCCTTGCTGGTAAAGTATCCGAACAGTTCAGCGGCGCGCGCAGCCAAGCAGCGCCTGAAAAAATAGGCGGGTGGAGCCCTCGCCAAGAGCGCTTTCGCTGAAAATCAGCGAGATCTTTCTTTCCCTGCAAGGAGAAAGCTCCCGGGTCGGCCTGCCGACGGTTTTCGTCCGCCTGACCGGTTGCCCGCTGCGCTGTGTCTGGTGTGACACAGCCTACGCCTTCAGTGGCGGCCAGACGGTGACCCTGCCGCAAGTCCTCGAGCAAGTCGCCGGCCACGCCGTCCACCACGTTTGCGTGACCGGCGGCGAGCCGCTCGCCCAGGCGGCATGCCTGCCGCTACTCGCTGCCCTCTGCGATGCCGGCTACTCGGTGTCGCTGGAAACCTCGGGCGCGCTCGATATTGGCAAGGTGGATGCGCGCGTACAGCGGGTGGTCGACGTCAAGGCGCCCGGTTCCGGTGAAAGCGATAGAAATCGTTGGCAGAACCTTGCGCTGCTGACCCCCCGTGACGAGCTCAAGTTCGTCCTCAAGAACCGTGCCGACTACGAATGGGCACGGCAGCTGATCGCCGAAAGACAGCTCGCAGCCATCTGTCCGCTGCTCTTTTCGCCGGTTGAAGGAGAACTGCCGGCGACGACGCTTGCCGACTGGCTGCTCGCCGACCACCTGCCGGTGCGTTTTCAGTTGCAGTTGCACAAGGTTCTTTGGGGTAAGCTGCGGGGCAGGTAAACCTTGCGAGGAAGCGGCCATGAGCGAGCAACGACGTCACTTCTCCCGAATTGCCTTCGATGCGCCGGCACAACTGCAAGTCGGTGAGCAGACGTTCGAAGTGCGCGTGCTCGACCTTTCGCTGAAAGGCGCGCTGATCAGACTGCCTGCGCTCGCCGGGCTGCGCCCTGCGCTGGCTGCCGAACTGCGTCTCGCGCTCGACGAGGCTGGCGACGAGATTTGCATGCAGACCACGGTCGCCCACGTCGAAGGCAGCCAGATCGGCCTCGCCTGCCAGATCATCGACCTGGACAGCATCAGCCACCTGCGGCGCCTCGTCGAACTCAACAGTTGCGACGCTGAGCTGTTGCAGCGGGAACTGCCGGCGTTGTTCGGCGAGCGGACCGACCGCGTGCCTTGACTTCGGCCGACCGCACCCTATCCTGAATAGTGCACTGCAACATGATGCCCGCTGAGCATTGGCGCAAGGCCGCGAGACACGGGCCTCGCGTCGCCGGCAGCGTGATCCGTGCGCAGCAGGCGAGAAAAGGGAGGAGAAAGATGTCGCGGCAGGGAGTGCACCGGCTCAGCCGGCAATGGTGGTCGGCCGCGTCGGCGGCGTGCCTGTTGACCCTGGCCGGGTTCGCCATGGCAGCTCCGGCACTCGAAGAGGTGGCTGCCGGCGTCAAGGTCGATGCAGCGCAGATTTCGGTCTCGGGCATCTCGTCCGGGGGTTTCATGGCGCACCAGTTCCATGTCGCGCACTCGCAACAGATCATGGGGGCCGGCATCGTCGCCGGGGGGCCCTATTACTGCGCCCGCGGCAGCATGCTTGACGCGGTGACCCGCTGCAGCGAATTCGTGATGCTCGAATGCCAGCGGCTCGGGCTGGACCCAGGGCTGTGCGGAAAGACCGACCGGGCGCCGAAGAGCAGAAGCGCGGTCGAGCGTGCGGCACGTGCTTCCTTCGCCGAGGCCAGGAAGCAGGAAGCGGCCGGCAAGATCAGTCGCCTGGACAATCTGCGCGACGACCGGATCTACCTGTTCAGTGGCGCCTACGACAGCATCGTCCCGCACGGAGTGATGGCCACCGTATTCCACTTCTATGCCGATTCCGACAAGGGTGCCGTGCGGCAGGGCAACATCGATTTCAGCGGCACCTTCCCCGCCCGCCACACGATGGTCCGTGACGGCTTCAACAAGCCCGCCGGCGACGTGGTCGGCAACTGTGCCTTGCCGCCGGCGCCACCGCCACCGGCAGAAACGGATGCCTACATCGACGATTGCGAAGCAGTGGCCCGCAAACAGGAGACGGAGAACCATTGCCTTTGCCCACCCGCGCCCGTGGCGGGCGGCAAAGCTGCCGCCGCCTGCCCGCCGCCCGACAAGCTGGCCGTGTGCAAGGACCTGAAGGACGTCGATCTCGCCGGTGCGATCCTTGAGCGCATCTATGGCGCGCAGGCCTTGAACCAAGGCCGCGTCGAGGTGCAGGAGAGCGAACTGCGGGCCTTCGACCAGCGTCAGGTCTTCGGCAAGTTCTCCGACATCCCCTCGACTGCGTTGCAGGATGCGTCAATGGCCAGAGAGGGCTACGTCTTCATTCCCGAGACCTGCCGGGACGGCCGCCCGTGCAGGCTGCACGTTGCCTTCCATGGCTGCAGGCAGGGTGGGGCGACCGACCATCGTCGCGGCCATACGGGCAATCTGTTCGCCAAGTTCGCCGGCTATAACGAATGGGCCAAGGCCAACGACATCATCATCCTGTATCCGCAGATTCAGGCGCGCAGCCTGGGACCGATCAATCCGCGTGGCTGCTGGGACTGGTGGGGACAGAACTACACCCACGCCGGCTACCACACCAGGGACGGCAAGCAGATCAAGGCCGTCGCGCAGATGATCAACATCCTCGCCGGTGGGCAACAGTTGCTGGAAGTACCGCTCGAGTAGTCAGATGCGCCACGTGGGCGCACCGGAGGGCCGAAACTGCGTGCCGGATTGCCGGATGCGCAGCCGGCGAAGATTGATTCGCAGTTCGACAGGAGGACAGGAAATGACAGACCTTTCTCAACAATTCGGCGACTGGAGCAAGGCCATCGCCAGCATGGACGTCACCAGGAGCAGCGAACGAATGCTCGACATGATCGCCGCTCTCAGGCTGCCCGGGGTCAACATGGATGCTCTGGTAGCCAGCCAGCGCGACAATCTGGAAGCGCTGAATGCCTCCAATCAAGCCGCTCTGGAGGGCATGAAGGCGATCGGCGAATGGCAGGCGAAGTTGCTGCAGGAGACGATGCGCGAGCTGACCACGGCGATCGGCGGTCTGGCCCAGGCCGGCTCGCCGCAGCAGATGGTCGCCACAGAGACCGAACTGGCGAAAAAAGCCTTCGCGACCGCGGTCGGGCAGATGCAGGAACTGACCCAGATCGTGATTCAGGCCAATCAGCAGGCTACCGCCGCGATCGCCAGACGGATCCCCGAAAGCCTTGGTGAAATCAAGGATGTGCTGAAGCTGCCGGACCCGTCGGCGAGGTCCTGAGCGCGCGCGGGGCGACAGGGCAGCGTTCGCCGGAGCGGTGCCTGGCCCTTGCTGGCTGCCAGCGCCCGATCTTCGCTGCGTGGAAAAGCGAACTGCCAGCGACCAATAGCGGTATATCTTCGACCCCATGAATACGCCAACCAGCTCAAACGGCCAGCGCGCCGTCGTTCTTCTCTCCGGCGGGCTCGACTCGGCGACGACGCTGGCGATCGCCCGCGCCGCCGGCTTCGTCTGCCATTGCCTTTCGATCGACTACGGTCAGCGTCATCGTGCCGAACTGCAGGCGGCGGCGGCGGTCGCCGCCACGCTCGGCGCTGCCGAACATCGCGTCGTCAGCCTGTCGCTGGACGGCTTCGGCGGCTCGGCACTCACCGACGCGGCCATTGCCGTTCCCGTTGACGGTGTCCAGCCGGGCATCCCGATCACCTACGTGCCGGCGCGCAATACGATAATGCTCTCGCTGGCCCTGGCCTGGGCCGAGGTGCTCGGCAGCAACGACATCTTTGTCGGCGTGAATGCCGTCGATTACTCCGGCTATCCCGACTGCCGGCCGGAATACATTGCCGCTTTCGAAAGCATGGCCAGGCTGGCAACCAAGGCCGCCGTCGAAGGGGCGGTGCTGCGGCTGCACGCGCCACTGATCAGCCTCGGCAAGGCGCAGATCATCCAGCGCGGCAGCGAACTCGGGGTCGACTACGCGTTGACGGTCTCGTGTTATCAGGCCGATCCGGCGGGCCGCGCCTGCGGGATCTGCGACTCGTGCCGGCTGCGGCGTGCGGGCTTCGCCGCCGCCGAGGTCGCCGACCCGACGCGCTACGCCACCTGACTGCCCTCCGGCGGCCTCTCGCCGGATGGAATCGCCCGTGCTATCAATACCTTGTCGACCCGATTGTGATCCATGTCGACAACTTCGAAGCGCAGTGCGGCGAACTCGAAGTGATCCGAAACAGCGGGTATGCGACCAAGGACATACATCATGAAGCCGCCCAGCGTATGGAATGCATTCTCTTCCTCACCCGGCAGTTCTGCGCTGATCTTGAGAATGCCTCGCAGACGTTCGAGGCTGACACTTCCGTCGACCAGCCAGGACCCGTCTTCGCGCACGACGCTGTCTTGTTCCGCTGCGGTATCGACGACCGGCAAGTCGCCGACGATCGAGGTCAGTACGTCGGTGAGCGTGACCAGACCCTGTAGTTCGCCATATTCGTCGACCATCAGCGCGCACTGCTGCCGCGCGCGACGGAACGTTTCCAGCAATTGCGTCGTGCTGACAGTCGCCGGCACGTACAGAGGTGGTCTGACGGAGGACTCGATCGACAGCGGTTCGCCGAAGAGCGCACCCTTGAGCAGATCGCTGGTACGTAATACGCCAACGAGGTTCTCGATGCCACCGCGACAGACGAGCACGCGTTTGAAAGGGCTGGCGGCGAGACGCCTGAGGTTCTTCTCATCGCCGTCGTCGAGATCGATCAGGTAGATGTCCTTGCGATGGGTCATGATCTCGTGGATGTGCTGTTCGTCCAGACGCAGGACATTGGCGACGATTTCCTGCTCGCTGGCGTGAAAAACGCCTGCCCTGGCACCCTGGCCCATCAGGATCTTGATTTCGTCGTCGGTAACCGACGAGTCCGGCACCTGGCGCGCGCCGAGCAGGCGCAACAACAGGCTGGACGACGAGGCGAGCAGCCACACCAGGGGACGAGCCAGCAACGAAAGCAGGTTCATCGCCGGGGCAATCAGTGCCGCAACGCGTTCCGGCGCCAGCAGACCAAGGCGCTTCGGCACCAGTTCGCCGACGACGACCGCAAAATAGGTCACCCCGGCGACGACCAGCGTCATAGCCATCGACCGCGCATGGGGCGCCAGCGACGGGATGGTGCTCAGCCAGTCGTCAAGCGGCGCAACGAGGGTCGCCTCGCCGATGGCGCCGCTGAGGATGCCGACGCTGGTGATGCCGACCTGAACGGTCGACAGGAAGGTGGACGGCTCGTGATGCAGGGCCAGTGCCGAGCGAGCGCCCGGGTTACCGTCGTCTGCCAGCTTCTGCAGGCGTGACTGACGCGAGGACACGACGGCGATTTCCGACATCGCCAGAATACCGTTGAGCAGAATCAGAAAGAAGAGTAGCGCGATGTCCATGGATGAGGCCCGCGTGCTCGGGCCGTTGCTCCGGTTGGCGATGTATCCAGCCATTATATCGATGCAGGACGCCCCCGATCACTCCAGGCGAGGACCTCCTGGCCGGCGGCAAACCATGTTGCGCCGCCACAAATCCTGCTTGCTGTTGTTTTTTTACCACATTGTTGGCCGCTCATTGAGCGCCATGACACACGCCGCAACGGTCGCCCTGAGGCGGCGCTCGATCGCCCTTGGTGCAAGGCTTTCGGGATCGTGTCCGGTTTTTCCGGGTGAGCTGACCTATGCCTTTTGGCTTGCTGCCAGCGCCACCTTCTGCGGAGCGGCTGGCGCGCCCGGTTGACCAAACGCTCGATAATCACTACAGTCCGGCTCGAGTTGATCCGAAGCAGGCAAGTTTCAGCGCTCCGCTGCAACGACACAAGGCAATTTCAAACGCCAGACCTGCTTCTCGCCCCTCTGCTGCGACGCACCATCCCGCACGGAGACCCGGCCTCGGGGTACCTGTAACCCCCAATTTCGAGGCTTTGCACCCATCTGTAATTGTCAGCGCCGGAACGTGTTACTGCCGCGATGACTACAGTGAAGGAGAGAGCATGTCTGCCACTATTTCGCTCAAGAGCAAAGGGCGGCGTCGCAGCGACGCCACCTTGAGTTTCATTCAATACAGCCTGATCATCGTCGGCCTGATGCTGGGCCTGGGCGCCTTCAAACCGGCCTTCAGCGACAGCGCCCTGGCCGAAGCGCCACAAGCCCTCGTCGCGGAGCCGGCAACGGTCGTTGAGCCATCCTTGATGGCCGAAGAAGAGGCATCGGTGGTCGTCGAAACAGCGCCCACGCCCAAGCCGGAAGCTGTCGAACCGGCGCCGGAAGCGCTGCGGCCATCGCTGCAGCGCGCCCTCGACTATGTTTCCCGCCGCTACCGCGTTGCCCCCGAAGCGCTGGTGCCAATCTTCGAGGCCGCGCAGAGCGTCGGCCGCGAAAACCGCCTCGACCCGCTGCTGATCATCGCCATCATCGGTATCGAGTCACGTTTCAACCCCTTCGCCGAGAGTTCGGTCGGTGCGAAAGGCCTGATGCAGGTAATGCCCGACGTCCACAAGGACAAGATCCCTGAAGGCGCGGGTGAGCAACCCTTCCTCGACCCGGTCACCAACATCCAGGTCGGCGTGCACGTCCTGGAAGAGGCGATCCGCTGGCGCGGCAGCCTCACCGGCGGCCTGCAACATTACGGCGGCTCACCGAAGGACCCCGCCACCAGCTATGCGAACAAGGTCTTCGCCGAAAAGCAGCGTCTCGAAAAGGCGGCAAGGAAGGGCGCTCGCGGCTCACGCGCCTGAGCGCTGTTCGCCCACACCGTCACGGGGCAGGGACAGGCGGCTGGGCAGCGGATTCTGCGATGCCGGCGCCCGCCGCCATGCGCCGGATCGTCTGCCGGGCCTCGGCCGAGAGCAGCAACTCGGCGTCGGCCAGTGGGGTCGTCAGACGATGATCGAAGTGCAACAAGCCACGCTCATCCTCAGAGAGGAAATCGGCTTCGATCAGGGCGGTGATGGCCGCCGAGAAGCTGCCCTTTTCCGCGAACTCCCGGGAATTGACCTCATGAAGCAGCGCCAAGCGTACGCCGAGTCGATGGCAGTGCTCCTCGAGCACCTGGCGAGTCAACCGGCCGCTGCCATGTTCCTCGAGCAGGGCCAGGCTGAGAAAGTAACGTTCCAGCAAGGGCCGAACGCTTTCACCGAGCAGGCGCAGGTCGGTGGATTGCGGACTGCTCGGCTCAGGTGCCGCCAGGCCCCCCGAGGGTCCGCAGGGCAGCAGCAGACCGCGAGCAATCAACACCCGAACGACCGCTTCGCAGGCGGTCGCCAACTCGGCCGGCGGCCAGTGCAGGAAAAGCTCGGCACGCAGCAAGGCGTAGATTCCGCTCACCGCCTGCCTGACACGATCGCCGCCGAGCCGGCGGTTCTGGCTCAAGAGGCAGGCGATCACCGCCGGCAGGGCAAAAACATGCAGAACGTTGTTGCGAAAGTAGGCGAGCCGCTGCGCCCGCTCTTCGGACACGCGAATCAGATCACCCAAGGGATCAGTGAAGCGCTCGACGACCCCCAGTCGCTCGGCGTAAGCAACAACCTGTTGCGCATCGAGTTCGCAGGCAATGCTGGTCGAGGCGTACGGCGCGTCGGCAAACAGCGCCTGATAATGCGCGATCATCCGCCGCAGTCCGTGTTCGTCGGCGGTGCGCCGCGGCGTCGCCAATAGAGCCAGCGCGACAAGATTGACCGGATTGAGGACTGCCGCGGCGTTGATCCGCTGCGCGAGCTCGGCGGCAGCAAGGCGTGTCACAGCCCGCGACCATGGCGCTGAACACTCGTCGGCCCGGTCGCGCCAGCCGGAATGCTGCGCGTCGAGAAAGCCCGCCAGCGACAGCGGTTCGCCCAGGCTGACATGCACCCTGCCGAATTCCCGCTTGATGCTGCGCACGCTTTTCAGGATACCCCACAGCGACTCACGCTGTTTCGCCTTGCCAGCAAGTTCACCGACATGGCTGCGCCCTTCGAGCAGCTTTTCGTAGCCGATATAGACCGGCACGAAGACCAGCGGCCGACTGTGCTCACGAATGAAACTGTGTATGGTCATGCCGAGAATGCCGCCCTTGGGCATCAGCATCCGGCCACTGCGGCTGCGCCCACCCTCGATGAAGTACTCCAGCGGGAAACCGCGAGCAAGCATCAGGTGCAGGTACTCGTCGAAGACGGCAGCGTAGAGCGGCTCACCCTTGAAGCTGCGACGCAGGAAGAAGGCGCCACAGCGGCGTAGCAGGGCGCCGACGATCGGCAGGTTGAGGTTCGCACCGGCAGCGATATGTGGCGGCGTCAGCCCGTTGCGGCGGATCAGGTACGACAGCAGCAGGTAGTCGATATGGCTGCGGTGGCAGGGAACATAGACGATTTCCTGGCCCGGCGCGATGCGCGACAGGGTCTCGAAATTATGCGCTTCGATGCTGTCGTAAAGCCGCTTCCAGAGCCAGGTCAGGAACAGTTCGAGGGCACGAACGGCACCGTGCGAATAGTCGGAGGCAATCTCGCGCGCGAAGCTGGCGGCGCGGGCTCTTGCCTTGCCCGGCGAGATGCCCTGCGTCGCGGCTTCGCTGGCAATCGCGGCGCGCACCCGCTCGCCGGCGAGGACGGCATCCACTTGCGTATTGCGGTGCGAAAGATCTGGCCCGATCGCCATCTGGCGCTGGCGACGAAAATGGACACGCAGGACTCGCGACAGCTTGCGCCGCGCCTGCACCTCGTCGAGCCCGCCCAGCATCAGGTCACGCAGCAGGATCGGCGGATTGTAGCGCACCAGCACCTGGCGGCCGTGCAACACGATTGCCAGCAGTTGTCGCCAGGCGCCCGGTGGTCGCCAGGCTTCGGCGAACAGCGCCTTGACGATTGAATCCTGCTTGCCGGGAGAACGTCCCCAGAGGATCACCACCGGCAGCAACTGCACCTCGACCTGAGGATCGGCGAGGGTCTGGCGTATCAGGCTGGCCAGCAACGCCGAGTGGGCGCGGTGATCACCAGTTGCGCCGGCCGCACGACGGTCTCGGTCCAGAAAGAAGAATGAGCGCGGATGGTGCAAGCCACCGACGACGAGGGGCGCTTCAGCGCGTGGCCAGTCACCTCGCCGTGACTCCTCCACGAGCACCAGCAGGTTCGACAGGTGCCGGTCCTGCAAGACGTAGCATACCGGCTTCGTCGGATCGAAGCGCAGGGCCTGCGCGTTCTCGGGAAAAACAGCGCTGCGTACCCATAGATAGAGCAACCGGCGAGCCAGCGGCAGGAACCAGTCGGCAAGCCTGGCGGCCCTGATCACGACGGCCAGGCTCCCGTCCGCTGATGCGCAAACACTACTCCTCGTCGACCACCTTGTGCTGCGCGACGAGTTCCTGCTGTGTTGCCGGCGGCACCTGCGCGTAGTGCGAGAAGGCAATGCTGTACGAACCCTGCCCGGCGGTCAGCGACTTCAGGCGCGACTGGTAGCTGTCGAGTTCGGCCAGCGGCACCTGGCCGGTGATCGCCATCAGGCCCGAGCCACGTGGCTGGGTGCCGGTGAGGTGGCCCCGCTTGCTGGAAAGATCGCCGGTGAGGTCGCCGGTCATCGCCTCCGGTGCGAGTATTTCTATCTCGACCACCGGTTCGAGGACGATCGGCCTGGCAGCCCGAATGGCTTCGACCGTCGCCTTGCGGGCGGCGGTCTGGAAGGCGATGTCCTTGCCGTCCACCGGGTGTGACTTGCCGTCGTACACGGTGACGCGCAGGTCCTGAACCTCGAAGCCGGCGACAACGCCGTCGGCGAGCGCCTGGCGAACGCCTTTCTCGACCGATGCCATGAAAACGCCCGGGATGACACCTCCCTTGACGATGTCGACGAACTCGAAGCCAGCGCCACGTTCGAGCGGTTCGACGCGCAGCGCCACTTCGCCAAACTGCCCGGCACCGCCGCTCTGCTTCTTGTGCCGGCAGTGCCCTTCGGCCGAGGCGGTGATCGCTTCACGATAGGCAATCTGCGGAGGCGTGGTGTCGAGTTCCAGCTTGTACTGTTGCGCCAGCCGCGTCAGTTTGGCGCGCAGGTGCATTTCGCCAATCCCGCGGATCACCGTTTCATTGGTCGTTGCATGTCTTTCGACCCTGAAACAGGGATCCTCCACTTCGAGCTTGCGCAGGATTTCAAACAGGCGCTGCTCATCGGCCTTGCGCCTGGCATGGATCGCCAGGCCCTGCATCGGCTGCGGAAACTCGAGAGGTTTGAGGTGGATATGGTCTTCATCGTGCGAATCGTGCAGAACGCAGTCGAACTCGATCTCCTCGACCTTGGCCACCGCGCCGAGGTCTCCGGGAAGCAGTGTCTCGGCCTCCAGATATTCCTTGCCCTGCAGACGGTAGATGTGGCCGACCTTGAACGGACGCTTGCCATCGCCGACAAAGAGCTGCGAGTCCTTCCTGATGGTGCCCTGGTGAACACGGAAAATGCCGACCTTGCCGATGAAGGGATCACTGACGATCTTGAAGACGTGCGCCAGAACGTGCTTTTCGGGGTCGGGGTCGGCCGCGAAGGCCTCCGTCGCTGCATTCGGTTCGCCACGATAGAACGGCGGCGGGTTGCCCTCCTCCGGGCTGGGCGCCAGTTCGGCCAGGGCGTCGAGCAGTTGCGGAATGCCGGCCCCGGTCTTCGCGGAAACGAACATGATCGGGATCAGGTGACCCGAGCGCAGGGCTTTCTCGAAAGGCACGTGTAGTTCATCCGGACTCGGGTCAAGCCCTTCTTCCAGGTATCGCGCCAGCAGATCCTCATCCTCCTCGACGATCTGGTCGATCAGCGCACGGTGCGCCGCCGCCACCGATTCGAAATCGCTGTCGCCGCTCTCGTGGCCCAGCAACTCGACGACTTCGCTGCCGTGCTTGGCAGGCAGGTCGAGCAACATGCACTCGCGACCGAAGCGCTCGCGAATATCCGCGACCAGCGCCGGCAGGTTGACATTGTCGGCGTCGATCTTGTTGATGATGATCATCCGGCAGACACCGCGAGCGGCAGCCAGCTGCATCATCTTTTCGGTCGAAAGCTCGATGCCGTTCTGCGCATTGATCACCACCAGCGCGGTGTCGACCGCGGCCAGAGCGCCAATGGCCTGCCCGGCGAAATCCGGAAAGCCCGGCGTGTCGATGAGGTTGACCTGCACGTCGCGCCACGAAAAACCCACCAGCGCCGCATTCAGCGAGTGGCCGAATTCCTTCTCCTGCGGATCGAAGTCACAAACGGTATTGCCCTTCTCGACGGCGCCCCGGCTGGCAATGGCGCCAGCGGCTGCAAGCAGGCTTTCGGCTAGCGTCGTCTTGCCGGCCGCACCGTGGCCGACAAGGGCGACAGCGCGCAGCTTACTGGTGGTGGTTTGGCCCATTCATCATCTCCCATTCAAGTCGAATGCACGCCGCCGCCCGAATATTCATATGCCATAGACCGCCGCGCGTGCTGGCATCATTTTACCTCCGCTGCGAACGAATCGCGTGCCGATCGTCGTCTGCTTGGGGAATGCTGGCGACTGCTTGCGGTCCACCATCCGGCGCGCGACGGCCGTCGCCACACCGGCAGTCGTCGTCGCGCCAAAGCACAAAAAAACCGCCAGAAGAGGTGGGTTTTGTGTAAACCGCCCCAGTCGGCTAAAGTTACGCGCTTTATTTTTGATGATCACCGCGTCAGGAGCAAAAATGGAAAACGATCTGCGCCAGGCCGATCTTCGCGAGGCAGCTCTCGAATATCACAGCGACCCGACGCCCGGCAAGATAGCCGTGCAGCCGACGAAGGGGCTGAACACCCAACTCGACCTGGCGCTTGCCTATTCTCCGGGCGTTGCTTTCGCCTGCCACGCGATCGTCGACGACCCGGCATCGGCCAGCCTGTACACGTCGCGCGCCAACCTCGTTGGAGTGGTCACCAACGGTACCGCAGTGCTCGGTCTCGGCAATATCGGTCCACTGGCCGCCAAGCCAGTGATGGAAGGTAAGGGCTGCCTGTTCAAGAAGTTCGCCGGCATCGATGTTTTTGACATAGAGCTCGCCGAACGAGACCCCGACAAGCTGATCGACATGATCGCCGCCATGGAACCGACACTGGGCGGCATCAACCTGGAAGACATCAAGGCGCCGGAATGCTTCTACATCGAAACCAAGCTCAAGGAGCGGATGTCGATCCCGGTCTTTCACGACGACCAGCACGGCACGGCGATCATTTCGTCGGCGGCAATCCTGAACGCGCTGAAGGTCACCGGCAAGAAGATCGCCGAAGTAACGGTGGTCTGCTCCGGCGCCGGGGCAGCGGCCATTTCGTGCCTGAACCTGTGGTGCGATCTGGGCGTGCGCCGCGAGAACATTCTCGTCTGTGACTCGAAAGGCGTGATCTACGCCGGCCGTGATGCCGACATGGAGCCCAACAAGGCGCGCTACGCGCGCGAAACCGAATGCCGCACCCTTGCGGAAGCGCTCGACGGCGTAGATGTATTCCTCGGACTCTCGGCCGCGGGGATCCTCGAACCCGAGATGCTCAGCAAGATGGCCAAGGATCCGATTGTCTTTGCACTCGCCAATCCGACCCCCGAAATCATGCCTGAGCTGGCCCGCAAGGTGCGTCCCGACGTGATAATTGCCACCGGCCGTTCGGATTATCCCAACCAGGTGAACAATGTCCTGTGTTTTCCGTTCATTTTCCGTGGCGCACTCGACATCGGCGCGACGGGTATCAACGAACAGATGAAGATGGCCTGCGTCAGAGCCCTGGCGGCGATGGCCCACGAAGAGGTCAGCGACGAAGTGGCGATGGCCTACCCCGGGCAGGAACTGAGTTTTGGCCGCGACTATCTGATCCCCAAGCCCTTCGACCCGCGCTTGATCACCACCATCGCCCCGGCTGTCGCGCAGGCGGCGATGAATTCCGGCGTTGCGACCAGACCCATGGCCGATCTTGACGCCTACCGGGCGAAGCTGCGGGAATTCGTCTATCAGACCGGCTTTGGCATGCGGGCGATATTTTCGGCGGCCAAGCGCGTGCGCGAAACGCAGATCGTCTATTGCGATGGCGAGGATGAGCGGATGTTGCGCGCAGCACAGACGATCATCAATGAGGGACTGACACGGCCGATCCTGATTGGCCGCCCCGACGTGATCGCGACACGCCTGAAGAGAATCTGCTCGAAATTGCGCATGGGTACCGACTTCGACGTCGTCGACCCGGCCAGCGACGACCGCTACAAGGAATGCTGGACGACCTATCACCAGTTGCGCAAGCGCCACGGCGTGACCATCGACATCGCCAAGACGCGCTTGCGGACCAACAACACGATCATCGGCGCCATGCTGGTCAAGCTCGGCTACGCCGATGGAATGATCTGCGGCCTCTCCGGCCGGTTCGCACACCACCTCCGCCAGATAGACGAAGTCATCGGCAAGGAACCGGGGCGCAGCACGATGGCCGCGATGACCCACGTCCTGCTGCCCGGGCGCGCACTGTTCCTGTGCGACACGCACGTCAACGAAGATCCCGACGCCGAGCAACTTGCCGAGATCACGCTGATGGCGGCAGAGGCCGTCAGCCGCTTCACGATCAGGCCCAAGATCGCGATGCTCTCGCACTCGAACTTCGGGTCATCGCTGACCGAGGGAGCCCGCAAGGTGGCCAGGGCAGTGGAAATTGTCCGCGCCAAGGCGCCAGACCTGGAAATCGACGGAGAAATGCACGGCGAAAGCGCGCTCTCACAACCCATACGCCAGCGCTCGGACCCGGAATCGACGCTGACCGGTGAGGCCAACCTGCTGGTGATGCCCAATCTGGATGCTGCCAACATCTCCTACAACCTGCTCAAGATGACTGGCGGTGACGGCATGTCGGTCGGTCCGATCCTGCTCGGCGCGGCGCGCCCGGTACATGTGCTGGCAGCGACATCGACGGTTCGCCGAGTCGTTGACATGACTGCGCTGATCGTCGTCGAGGCCGCGGCCGAGTAAGCCTGGCAAGTCGCGCGAAGGTCCGCGGCGTGCCCTGCAGCCCAAGCCGAAGCCCGGCCCTGGGCGGTCGCGACCCGTCTTTACAAACACGCTGAGTCAATGCATCATCGGGAAGGCTAACTCGGCATGGCCGGGACCTGAGGGTTCACAACGCATTGCAAGGTCCTATCGCGAACAATGGCAGCCAACCCGCAAAACACGCCGCTCAGCGGCCTCGCCCGCGCACTCGTCCAGGCTGGTCGGCTGAAGGAAGCCGAGGCCGAGTCTCTGCTCGCCCAGGCGGCCGCCAGCCGAACCTCCCTGATCGAACAAATGGTCACCGCCAACAAGGCGACCTATATCGAGCTGGCGCTCTTTGCTGCCGAAAAATTCGGCTATCCCCTGCTGGATCTGTCGGCATTCGACGAGGTCCACATCCAGAAGAGCGCGGTTGACCGCAAGCTGATTGCCAGCCATCGCGTCGTGCCACTGCACAAACGCGGCAATCGCCTGGCGATAGCCATCGCCGATCCGACCAATCTCCGCGCCCTCGATGAAATCCGCTTCCAGACCGGCTTGGCGGTGGACCCGGTGATCGTCGAGGAAAGCAAGCTCGTACCACTGGTCGCCAAGCTCTCGGAGTCGGTCGAGGAAAGCCTGAAGAGCTTCACCAACGAGGACATCAACCTCGAGTTCACCGACGAGCAAACGCAGGAAAAGGCGGATGAGGCGTCGAGTCTCGAGGTCGACGACGCGCCGGTGGTCAGGTTCATACAGAAGATGATGCTCGACGCGATCAACGACGGTGCGTCCGACATCCACTTCGAACCGTACGAGAAGAGCTATCGCATCCGCTTTCGGACCGACGGCATCCTGCGCGAAGTGGCTGCGCCGCCGCTGGTGATCAAGGACAAGATCGCTTCACGTATCAAGGTCATCTCGCGGCTCAACATCGCCGAGAAACGCGTACCCCAGGACGGGCGGATGCGTCTGGTGCTGTCCAAGAGCCGAGCGATCGACTTCCGCGTCAGCACCTTGCCGACGATGTACGGCGAGAAGATCGTCCTGCGCATCCTCGACCCGGCCAGCGCGACCATGGGCATCGACGCGCTGGGCTATGAACCCGAGCAGAAAGCGCTGTTGCTCGACGCCATCACCCGGCCCTACGGAATGATCCTGGTGACCGGACCAACGGGCTCGGGGAAGACCGTCTCGCTCTATACCTGCCTCAACATCCTGAACAAGCCCGGGGTCAACATCGCCACCGCCGAAGATCCGGCCGAAATCCCCTTGCCGGGGATCAACCAGGTCAACGTCGACGACAAGGCCGGTCTGACCTTCCCGATCGCGCTCAAGGCTTTTCTCCGGCAGGACCCGGACATCATCATGGTCGGCGAGATCCGGGACATCGAAACCGCAGAAATCGCCATCAAGGCTGCGCAGACGGGGCACATCGTCCTGTCGACCCTGCACACCAACGATGCGCCCGGGACGCTGACCCGCCTGATGAACATGGGTATCCCGACATTCAATCTGGCCTCGAGCATCCTGATGATTACGGCACAGAGACTGGTGCGTCGGCTTTGCACCTGCAAGAAGCCGCTCGATACGCCGGTCGAGACCCTGCTCAATGCCGGCTTCAGCGAAAACGATCTCGACGGCAGCTGGACGCTCTATGGTCCGGCAGAGTGCGAACGCTGCAAAGGCAGCGGTTACAAGGGACGCGTTGGCCTCTATGAGGTAATGCCCGTGACTGAGGCAATTCAACGCATTGTCATGGCCAATGGCAGCGAACACGAGGTGGCGGCCCAGGCCCGAAAAGAGGGGGTCAATGATCTGCGCCGTTCCGGCCTGCTGAAGGTCAAGCAAGGCCTGACCTCGCTCGACGAGATTCTCGGCAGCACCAACGCTTGAAGACGGGGGAATGATGGCGACCGCAGCGAAACGAACCAGAAGAGCCGCGCCAGAAGTCAAGGAGTTCGTGTTTCTCTGGGAAGGAAAGAACAAGGCCGGCAAGATCGTTCGCGGCGAGCAGCGCGCCACCAGCCAGACAGTCGTGCAGGCCACGCTGCGGCGTCAGGGAATTCTGGTCAGCAAGATCAGCAAGCAGCGCTTCAAGCGTGGCCGACAGATCAGCGAGAAGGACATCACCCTGTTCACGCGGCAATTGGCGACAATGATGAAGGCTGGCGTGCCCTTGCTGCAGACCTTCGAAATCGTGGGCCGCGGGCACGACAACCCGGCAGTCGGCAAACTGTTGCTGGACATCAAGTCCGATGTCGAGACCGGCAGTTCGCTGTCGCAGGCGTTCCGGAAGCACCCTCTGCACTTTGACCAGTTGTACTGCAATCTGGTTTCGGCCGGCGAGCAGGCCGGCATTCTCGAAACCCTTCTCGACCGCCTGGCGAGCTACAAGGAAAAGATGATCGCCATCAAGTCGAAGATCAAGGCTGCGCTGTTCTATCCGGTCGCCATTATCGTCGTCGCCTTCGTGATCACCGCGGTGATCATGATTTTCGTCATTCCGGCGTTCAAGGAGGTGTTCAAGAGTTTTGGCGCCGACCTGCCGGCGCCAACGCTCGTCGTCATCGCCATCTCCGACTTCTTCATCGAGTATTGGTGGGCGCTTTTCGGAGGCATAGCCGGCTCGATCTATGCCTTTTTCTATACCTGGAAACGATCCGAGAAGATGCAGATCGCTTTCGACCGCCTGTTCCTGCGCCTGCCGGTCTTTGGCGACATCATTCGCAAATCGGTGATCGCCCGCTGGACACGTACGCTGGCCACCATGTTTGCTGCCGGGGTACCGCTGGTCGAGTCGCTGGAGTCCGTCGGTGGCGCGGCCGGCAACTATGTCTACAAGGCCGCTACCCGGCAAATACAGAGCGAGGTCAGCACCGGCACCAGCCTCACTGCGGCGATGCAGAACAGCGAGCTGTTTCCCAACATGGTCAACCAGATGGTTGCCATTGGCGAGGAATCGGGCGCCCTCGATTCGATGCTCGGCAAGGTCGCCGACTTCTTCGAGGCGGAAGTGGACGATGCGGTCGAAGCACTGTCCAGCCTGATGGAACCGATGATCATGGTCGTCCTCGGCGTGTTGATCGGCGGCATGGTGATCGCCATGTACCTGCCAATCTTCAAACTCGGCGCCGTCGTCGGATAGTCGGGGAAGTCACCTTGCTTGTTCGCCTGTTCCCGGAAGACCGCCTGCGCAGCCGCGTTTCTTCTGCTGCTGGCGCCCATTGCCGCCTGGCCAGGCAACTGCTCGGATGGAGCAGCCACTGCATCCAGACGCGGGCTTCCGGGTAATGCCTGGCGCGCTCCCCGGCGATCTCGATCCGCTCCTGTTCACTATCGTCTGCGGCGTTCTCGGGCTGCTGGTCGGCAGCTTTCTGAATGTCGTCATCCACCGCCTGCCAACGATGATGGAGCGTGACTGGCGTAGTCACTGCGCCGAGCTTCATGGTGAGCAAGCACCGCAACACGAGCCCTTGTCCCTGGCCAGGCCAGGCTCGCGCTGCCCAGTCTGTGCGCATGCCATTACCCCGCTGGAGAACGTTCCGGTCCTGAGCTGGCTGTTTCTCCGCGGCCGCTGCTCGGCATGCGCTGCACCGATCTCGCCGCGCTACCCACTGGTCGAGTCGCTCAGCGGTCTGCTGTGCGCTTTTGCCGCGTATCATTTTTCGTACTCCTGGGCAGCGCTCGGCGCCATGCTGTTGATCTGGTGCCTCATTGCGCTGACCTGCATCGACTTCGACACGCAACTGCTGCCCGATTCGATCACCCTGCCTCTGCTCTGGGGCGGCCTGCTGTTCAACCTCTTCGACACCTTCGCAGACCTGCAGTCGGCGGTAATCGGAGCGGCGAGCGGCTATCTTTCCCTGTGGTCGGTCTACTGGGCGTTCAAGCTCACCACCGGCAAGGAGGGAATGGGTTACGGCGACTTCAAGCTGCTCGCCGCTCTCGGCGCCTGGCTCGGCTGGCAGATGCTGCCGCTGACCATCCTGCTCTCTTCGCTGCTCGGTGCCGTCGTCGGCATCGCCCTTATCGTGATCGCCAAACGCGGGCGCAGCGTGCCAATTCCCTTCGGTCCGTATCTCGCGACAGCGGGCTTGCTGGCGCTGTTCTGGGGGAAGTCGCTGACGCGCGCCTACGTCGGCCTGCTCTAGCTCTCAGCAACGACAGGCAGCGTCCTTCCGCCTCTGCCGGGGACGGGCAGGCGCTGCTTTTGTTCGCGTATAATCCACGCTTTTGCGGCGCTCTTCGGCGTCTTCTGAGGGTTTGCCATGCCTATTTACGCATATCGCTGCGAAACCTGCGGTTTCGAGAAGGATCACCTGCAAAAACTCAGCGACCCAACGTTGAGCGTCTGTCCCGAGTGTGGTCAAGACAGCTATAGAAAGCAGGTCACGGCAGCCGGCTTTCAGTTGAAGGGCAACGGCTGGTACGTGACCGATTTCAAGGGCGGCAACAAGGCTGCGCCAAACGCCGCAAAGAAGACGGAAAAGACGGACAATGGGACGGCCGAGACCGACACCACTGCCAAGACCAGTGCGTCGAGCGTCGCTGGCGAAGCAAGTGCGGCAACGGCGACCGCCAGCCCCAAGGCAAATGCCGCCAGCCAAGAAAAGGGATGAAGCGTTACTTCATCACCGGACTCCTGATCTGGGTGCCTTTGGCGATCACGGCCTGGGTGCTGCTGCTGATTGTCGGCACCATGGATCAATCGATGCGACTGCTGCCGGCAGCGATACATCCGCGCACGCTGCTTGGCTTCGACATCCCGGGTGCCGGTGCCATCCTGACCCTGCTGATCATCATGGTCACCGGCTTGTTGGCCGCCAATTTCATCGGTCAGCGGCTGGTCAGTTGGTGGGAGCACCTGTTGGCGCGGATTCCCGTCGTCAATTCGATTTACAACAGCGTCAAGCAGGTTTCCGACACGCTCTTCTCGTCGTCGGGCAACGCGTTCCGCAAGGCGCTGCTCGTCGAGTACCCGCGCCGGGGGGCGTGGACGATCGCTTTCCTGACCGGCAAGCCGGGCGGCGATGTCCTCCACCACCTCGACGGCGACTTCGTCAGTGTTTACGTCCCGACCACACCGAATCCGACCTCGGGCTTCTTCCTGATGCTCCCGAAGAAGGATGTCATTGAACTCGACATGAGTGTCGATACCGCACTCAAGTACGTTATCTCGATGGGCGTCGTCGCGCCACCCTCCAGACGAGCGTCCGCCGCTGCTGGCACACCCGACACCGGCAGCAGCACGCCCCGAGACACCACCACAACCTGAAAACAGAAACCCGGAAACAGCATGCGAACTCATTATTGCGGACAAGTCAATTCACAGCTCATCGGCCAGGAAGTGAAGCTTTGCGGCTGGGCACACCGGCGCCGGGACCACGGGGGAGTGATCTTCGTCGATCTCCGCGATCGTGAAGGCCTGGCCCAGGTCGTCTGCGATCCGGACCGGCCGGAGATGTTCGGGACAGCCGAGACGGTCCGCAACGAGTTCTGCCTGCGCATCACCGGCAAGGTCCGCGCGCGCCCGGAAGGGACAGTGAACGCCAACATCGCCAGTGGTGAGGTCGAGATTCTTTGCCACGAAATGGAGATCCTCAACGCTTCGGCGACGCCGCCGTTTCAGATCGACGACGAAAACCTGTCGGAGAACATTCGTCTTCTGCACCGGGTCATCGACCTGCGCCGTCCCGAGATGCAGAAGAACATGCAGCTTCGTTACCAGACCGCACGCGCCTTCCGCCGCTTCCTTGACGACGCCGGTTTCATGGACATCGAGACGCCGATGCTCACCAAGAGTACGCCGGAAGGTGCCCGCGACTATCTGGTGCCGTCGCGCGTCCATCCGGGGCAGTTCTTCGCCCTGCCGCAGTCGCCACAGCTGTTCAAGCAATTGCTGATGGTCGCCGGCTTCGACCGCTACTATCAGATCACCAAGTGCTTCCGCGACGAAGACCTGCGTGCCGACCGCCAGCCGGAATTCACGCAGGTAGACATCGAGACCTCGTTCATGGACGAGGGAGAAATCATCAAACTCATGGAAGAACTGATCCGGGCGGTATTCCGGGAGGTAATGGCGGTCGAACTGCCGAACCCGTTTCCTCGTCTGAGTCACCGCGAGGCAATGGACCTTTACGGCTCGGACAAGCCGGATCTGCGCGTCACCCTGGGCCTCGTCGAAGTTGCCGACGTGCTGAAGGATGTTTCCTTCAAGGTCTTTGCCAGTGTGGCGAACAGCGACGGCGGCCGCATCGCCGCCCTACGCGTCCCCGGTGGCGCGACCCTGACGCGCGGCGAGATAGACGCCTATACCCAGTTCGTCGGCATTTATGGCGCCCGCGGACTCGCCTATATCAAGGTCAACGACGCCAGCCAACTCAACGAAAGCGGCCTGCAGTCACCAATCGTCAAGAACCTGCATCCCCTGGCGCTGAAGACCATCATCGAGCGTACCGGCGCGCAGTCGGGCGATCTGATCTTCTTTGGTGCCGACAAGCGCAAAGTGGTCAACGACGCCCTCGGCGCCCTGCGCGTCAAGATCGGCCATGAAAAAGGATTCCTCAATGGCAATGCCTGGGAGCCGGTGTGGGTGGTCGACTTCCCGATGTTCGAGTACGACGACGATGAGCGCCGCTGGACCGCCTGCCACCACCCGTTCACCAGCCCGAAAGACGGGCACCTCGCCCTGCTGCAGAGCGATCCGGCCAGTTGCCTGGCCAAGGCCTATGACCTGGCGCTGAACGGTTCCGAACTGGGCGGTGGCTCGGTGCGTATTCACCAGTCCGCGGTTCAGGAGCAGGTCTTCCAGGTGCTCGGCATTGGCGACGACGAGGCACGGCTCAAGTTCGGCTTCCTGCTCGACGCACTCAAGTACGGCGCGCCGCCGCATGGCGGCCTGGCATTTGGCCTCGATCGTATCGTGACGATGATGGCCGGCGCCGAGTCGATCCGCGACGTGATCGCTTTCCCCAAGACCCAGCGAGCACAGTGCCTGCTTACCGATGCGCCGAGCGGCGTCGATGAAAAACAACTTCGGGAACTGCACATTCGCCTGCGCCAGAAAGTCGAGACGCAGGTCGAGGTCGGCAAGGCGTAATCCCGGTGTTGCGCGTCGCCCGGCTGCTGCGCCTGCTTCTGCTCGCCGCGCTGCTCGGGCTGCTGGGCCTGGCCGGCAGTGCGGCGCTGGCGCGCGAAACGCCGCCGCTGCAGAGCGTCGCGCTGGCCGACCTGCCGCCGGAGGCGCTGCAGGTTCTGCGCCTGATACAGCAGGGCGGCCCCTTTCCCTACCCGCACAAGGACGGCAGCGTTTTCGGCAACTTCGAGAAACGACTGCCTGAGCGGCCACGCGGCTACTATCGAGAGTACACCGTGCCGACGCCAGGCAGCCGCAACCGCGGCGCGCGACGCATTGTCGCCGGGAGGGGCAGCACCGGCGATGTCGCCACCGCCGGCGAGTACTATTACACTGGCGATCACTACCGCAGCTTCCGCCGCATCCGCGAGTAGACCCATCATGAGTCAGATGACGCTGCAGACCCTGATCGAGGATTCACGGCAGGCCGCCATTTACCACCTTCCACCCGCCGCGCTGGCTCCCGTGAAGGAAGCGGCCAAGGCAGCCGGCTTTGCATGTTTCGAACTTGCCCTCGACGACCATGGCGAAATTCCCGCTGTGCTCACGCAACTCGGGCGCGGCCTTGGCTTTCCGGCGTGGTACGGCAACAATCTTGACGCCCTGAAGGACTGCCTGAGCGATCTCTCGTGGTGCAAGGCCGCGGGCTACCTGCTGATCATCTCCGGTACCAGGACGCTGCAGGCGGCAAATTCGGCGGCTCTTGGCACGCTCAACGAGGTCTTCGCCGCGGTAATTGACGAATGGCGCGCGCAGGGTGTACCGATGTGGGTTTTCTATGACCTTCGCGTCGACGGGCTGGCCACTTTTCCGACCCCCGCCTGATCCCTGGATGAGCGCGCACAAGCGGCCGGTATCGGTACTGGTCCTGATCCATACGCCAGAACTGCAGGTCCTGCTGCTTGAACGCGCGTCGCACGCGGGCTACTGGCAGTCGGTAACAGGCAGCCAGGAGGCAGGCGAGAGTCTGCTGGAAACCGCGCTTCGCGAGCTGGCCGAGGAGACGGCGATCACTGCCACCGCGGACGACCTGCTGGACTGGAAAGTGACCAACACCTACGAGATCTTCGCCGAGTGGCGCCACCGCTATGCGCCTGGCGTGCTGTACAACACCGAGCACGTCTTCTCCCTGCAGCTACCCGCAGTGCAGCCGATCAGCATTGCTCCCGGCGAGCATGTGGACTACTGCTGGCTGCCCTGGCGCGAGGCCGCCGCAAAATGCTTTTCCTGGAGCAACCGCGACGCGCTGCTCATGCTGCCGGAGAGGATTGCGCAGCCGGGGTGCTGAATTCCCCCGCCAGGCACGTCGGACAATAGCAACGGCTGCCGATCTCCGGTGCCACGGACAGCGGCGGCTTCTCCATACACCAGCAGCTCGCCAGGCCAGCTGCTGCTCCACAGACAAAGGACGTGCCGCAACTCGGGCAGGTGCTTGCCAGCGCTTGCTGCGCAACGTTCGCCATCAGCATTCTCCACTCGTCGGCATTCGGCCGTTCGGCCGCGTGCATACCTGCCGGCGACACCGGCGTTTTTCTGCCTTACCTGGCAACGGCCTCATTGACGATCCGCTCGAACACCGGATCGAGCTCCCGGGCCAGAGCATCGAGCGCTGCGCTCCGGTAGGGCGCGAAAGTCGACGACGGTGTACGGTAGGTCACCGCGACCTTGCCATCGCTTCCCTCGGTCACGTACAGCCGCAGCGGCGCCTCGATTCCCGCTGGAACGCTGGCCGCCAGCATGCGCACGGCGTAGTCGTTGCGAAAGATCATAAGCACCGCGTTGCCGGCAATCTTCACGCCACGAGCGGCCGCTCCGGCACTGGCGCTGGCCTTGGCAACCAGCCCCATCTGGTTGTTTTCGGTCGCCCTCTCGAGACGGCTGACGGTATCGGAAAACGAATACGGCGAAGCGACGTTCACGGTGCCCGTATAAGGCGCCGGATCGGCGGCGTCGGCCAGTTTCGCGAGGGCGCACAAGGCCGCCAGGGCAAGCAGGCGCGCACAAGCCGCCGCCATGAAGCCGATCCGGCCCTGCACCCTGTCCAACAGACTGACCTCATCGACAGCCTCGCCTTCCAGTGTCGACGCTGTCAGGGCTGTCTCCGGTTCGCCAAGCATGGTGCTCTCCCTGGCCGCCAGGCATTCTTTCCGGCGGCATCCGTGGCGGTTGCTATGCGGTTATCGCAGTTGGAGCGTGTTGCGCCGTTGCTCATCAGGCGAGTCTGGACCACTTGATATTTTTGTCAACCCGCATTGAGCAGGGTCCGACTGACTCGCACCGACAAAATCCGAAAAGAAAATTGTAAGCATTCACGTGGCTGGCCCGACCAAGCCATGTCATTCGAACACCGTGTGCAACAGTGGTGGCCCGCCGGCGCCGCGACGGCACCAGACCATTCGAGGAGATCCGTCATGAACCCGAAAGCACAAGCACTCACCCTGCTCGTCGTTCCTGCCGCCGGCCAGGCACTACCGATGGCAGATGCGCACGCGGCAAATCGGCGCACCCCCTGTACGGCGAAACACCCCTGCGCCGAAAAGAAATAGCGGATTTCCCGCTAGATTGCGTCACCGCAAACCACCCAAGGAGACTCCAATGAACTGCAAATCCGTCAAGCTTGCACTCGGCACCGCCGCTCTTGCTCTCGCCGTTCCTTTCGCACACGCGGCAAATCCCTGCGCCGCCAAGAACCCCTGCGCAGCAAAGAATCCCTGTGCGGCCAAATCGGCACCGGCCAAGGACAAGATGGCCAACCCGTGCGCCGCCAAGGCGGCAAACCCATGCGCGGCGAAAAACCCTTGTGCCGCCAAGAACCCCTGTGCGGCGAAGAACCCCTGCGCAGCCAAGAAGATGTAGGTTTCTGCTGAGCATGTCTGCCTCATCGCTGAAGACGGGAAGGGTGCTGCTGGCTCTTCCCGTTTTCTTTTTCGCGCTTGCTGCCTGCGGCCGAAATCAGGCGGCAGCACCTCCTGCAGCTGCCGAACCAGCTGGCGTGCCGGCCTCGCGTGACACGAGCGCAGCATTTCTCGACGCGCACTGGGCGCGTCCGTTGGCCGCACAGGGCCAGGCGCCAAAGAGTTTCGGTCCGCTGGAGGCATCGCTGATGCCCGCCGATTGCGGCAGTTGTCATGTCGAACAATACCGTGACTGGCAGACCAGCCTGCACGCAAAGGCCATGGGACCCGGTCTGATGGGCCAGCTGGTCGGGATGGACCCGGCGGCGCGCGACGAGCATCAGGCCTGCATTCGCTGCCACGCCCCGCTGGCCGAACAGGCCGATGCGCTGGCCGACGCACTCGGAACGGCGGAAGGCGCGACGTCCGACGGCTCGACAGTGGCATCACCACCAGTCGCGTCCTTGCATCGACAGGGGGTCGTCTGCGCCGCCTGCCATGTTCGCGCGCACCAGCGGGCGGGTCCGCCGAGACGCGATGGCAGCACGCCCGACGCAGCACAGAATTCGACTCTGCCGCACGCCGGCTTCGTCGCCAGCGGCGCGTTCGAGGATTCGCGCTTCTGCTCGGCCTGCCATCAGTTCCAACAGGACGAATATTCGCTGAACGACAAACTCCTGGAAAACACCTACCGGGAATGGAGAGCTTCACGCCATGCCCGCGAGGGCCGGACCTGCCAGAGCTGCCACATGCCCGCACGCCGGCATCTGTGGCGCGGAATCCACGATCCCGAAATGCTGCGCAGCGGCGTCGCATTCTCGGTGCAAGGTGGCGAATGGATCGCGACAGGCATCCGTGCGGCGTTGACCGTACGCAACAGCGGCGTCGGTCATTATCTGCCGACTTATGTCACACCACGGCTGATCGCCGAGATCGAGCAAGTCGACATCGACGGTCGGAGCCTGCCGGGAAGCCGTGTGGCGCACATCATTCAACGCCAGTTGCCACTCGATCTCGGGCACGAGATCGCCGACACGCGCTTGCCACCGGACGGCGAGGTGCGCCTTCTCTATGAGCGCCCCGCGCATCCGGCTGCGGTGTCCCTCGCCTACCGCCTGCGCGTCGAACCCGACGAGTTCTACGCCCGTTTCTACCGCGCACTGCTTGCCGACGGTGAGCAAGGCAGGGGCCGGAAGCAGCTGCGCGCGGCGCTCAAGAAAGCCGAGTCTTCCGCATTCGTGGCCTTCCAGGAACAGCGAAAGCTGCCCGCACGATGAGCGAGGGCATCGGCAACTGCAGTCGCGGCGTGCCACGGCACTGCCTCCGGTAACCGGCTCGGGGGACATCCCGAGCCACCATCCAAAAGGAAACCCCATGAAGAGCACCATAAAATCCATTGCTTTCTCCCTGCTTGCGATGCCATTCTTCGGCGCAACGGTTCACGCAGCGGACAGCGAAACAGCGACCGTCATCGAGCTTACCCAGGTGCCCTGCCAATTCCTGGAAAGCGAGCAGGGCGTCAACCACGGCTATCGAAGCACGAACATCAAGGACTGCGAAGCGATCAACGCGAAGTCCGGCGCGAGCCGCGTGAGCAAGGCGAAAGCGCTGCAACTCAAGGCAGGCAGGTACATCTTTCGTGTCACCAACAAGGATGTTCCCTACGAACTCGGTTTCTGGTTGCGTGGTGATGGCATCGCCGGACGGCTTACCCTGCCCAGCGTCTCCGGCGGCGGCCTGCTGACAGGCAAGACGCAGGACTACGCCATCGACCTCAAGCCCGGTGACTACGTCTATTCCTGCCCCTTGAACACCACGCCGGACTACAAGCTGGTGGTCAACTGAGGCCTGGGCTCGGCCTCGCCGCTGCGCTGACGGCGGCAACCACGGTCGCCTTGACCGCCTGCCTGGCACTTGCCGATGGTCGCCGGGCGGCGTTGCTGATCGTCGGCCTGTTGCTCGGCGTAACGCTCTACCATTGCAGCTTCGGCTTCAGTGCCGCCTACCGGCGGTTGATCCTCCGCGGCGAGGTTCGGGCGATCCGCGCACAACTGCTGATGCTCGCCGTGGCCACCCTGGCCTTTGCGCCGCTGCTGGCCCAGGGCGAATTCCTCGGGCGCCCGCTTTCCGGTGCGCTTGCGCCCTTCGGCGTGTCGATGTTCTTCGGCGCTTTTCTGTTCGGCATCGGCATGCAGCTCGGCGGTGGCTGCGGCTCGGGAACCCTTTATGCCGCGGGTGGCGGTTCGCCGCGCATGCTGGTCGTTCTGCTTGCCTTCTGCGCGGGTGGTTTCTGGGCCAGTCTCGATCTCGGCGCGTGGCAGTCGCTGCCCGAATGGGCACCGGTGGTGCTCGGCGAACGCTTCGGCTGGGGACCGGCGGCAGGCGCGCAGGCACTGCTACTGATGGCTGTCGCATGGCGTCTGCGCCGCTTCGACCAGGCGCCGCGAGCGCAGAGTTTCCACTGGTGTCGCGGCCCCTGGCCGCTGCTGGCGGGCATCCTCTTGCTGCCGCTGTTCAATCTGGCGACCCTGCTGCTCGCCGGCCATCCCTGGACGATTACCTGGGCATTCACCCTGTGGGGTGCCAAGGCGGCGCAGACCCTTGGCTGGCATCCGGCCGCCGAGTCCTTCTGGAGCGCGCCGTTTCAACGAAGCGCGCTGGAGAGCAGCCTCCTGACCGATGTTACCTCGATCATGAACTTCGGGCTGCTGCTCGGCGCGGCGGGCGCCGCCATGCTTGCGGGCCGCTTCGCGCCGGTCTGGCGAATCAAGGCCCGTTCGCTGGGCGCCGCGGTTCTCGGGGGGCTGGCCATGGGCTACGGCGCGCGTCTGGCGTATGGCTGCAATATCGGCGCCTTCTTTTCCGGCGTCGCGTCGACCAGCTTGCACGGCTGGATCTGGATAGTCGCAGCGTTGATGGGGTCGTTCATCGGCGTGCGCTTGCGTCCGCTTTTCGGCCTGGCGAACGAATCCTGAAGCGGAGATCGTTGTCTAGGGCAGGCGAGGCCCGGGCCGCACGGGTCGGCATGCGCGCGCCGACCGGCGCTGCTTTCACTCCCTTGCCCGAGCAGCCGGGTCCGCGGGGCGCTCGCCGCAGTCTCGGCGCGAAAGCGGCGTCCCGGGCGAACTTTCCTTGTTCTTAGCACTCTCAGAGCGGGAGTGCTAAAATGTTGGCAATAGAGAGTAATCAGCAAGGAGGAATTGATCCAAATGACGCAAGCCATGGCTTTACCAACGATCTCCGCTGTCGGCAGCATCGACACGTACATCCAGGCGGCCAGACAAATTCCGCTGCTGACCGAAGAGCAGGAGTTCGGTCTGGCGACCCGTTTTCGTGAGGAAAACGATCTCGACGCTGCCCGGCAGCTGGTTCTTTCGCACCTTCGCCTGGTGATTTCCATTTCGCGTGGCTATCTGGGCTACGGTCTGCCGCACGCCGACCTGATCCAGGAGGGCAATATCGGGTTGATGAAGGCGGTCAAGCGCTTCGATCCGACGCGCGGTGTCCGGCTGGTTTCCTTTGCCCTGCACTGGATCAAGGCCGAAATTCATGAGTACGTTCTGAAGAACTGGCGGATGGTGAAACTGGCCACCACCAAGGCGCAACGCAAGCTGTTCTTCAACCTGCGCAGCATGAAGGCGAACCGCGATGCGCTCGGTCCGGTCCAGGTTGCCGACATTGCCCAGCGCCTGAATGTCAGAGCCGACGAGGTCGTCGAGATGGATACGCGCCTGTCGGGTCATGACACGGCGTTCGACGCACAGGGCGACGATGATGAGGCCTTTGTCCCCGCTGCATATCTGGCGGACAACTCCAGCGAACCTGTACATGTGCTCGAGGGCCGGGCGCGCGAGCAGCTGCACAGCGACGGCCTGCAGAGCGCCTTGGGCAGTCTCGACCCGCGCAGCCGGCGCATCGTCGAAGCACGCTGGCTGACCGAAGAGAACCCGGCGACCTTGCATGATCTCGCTGGCGAGTTCTCGGTTTCCGCCGAGCGAATCCGCCAGATTGAAGTGAAGGCGATGCAGAAGATGCGCGCGAATCTGGCGCCGCTGGTGGCCAATACCTGACCCGAGGGTTGCCGCTGCTGCGTTTGAAGGCCGGCCTTGCCGGCCTTTTTCGCGGGCGGCCTGGTGCTTGGGCACTGGTCCCGGCAGGCAGGCGTCGCTATCGGCGCGATCAGAACCTGATCAGTTTTCCGAGTTCGCGGATGAAGCCCTTGGGGTCGGCATCGCCAGGATAGCGGAAGACGACAAATCCGCGTCGGTCGACCAGATTGATATAGCGGCCGTCCCTTCCCCCGAGAAGCTGCAGCAGTTTGCCATCGCTGGCCTTGACGACGACCAGATCGGGGTGTGCCGCCAACAGATCCGCCGGCGGCGCCGTCGCGTCGGTAATCAGCCACAGGCGATCCAGGCGCACCATGTTGCGTCCCTGGGCAGTGCGCGCCTGCCGGGTCAGGTAGAGCGTATGGCGGCACCTTGCGTCGCAATCACCCGGCGACGCGAAAATCGCCAGCCACTTGCCGCTGACTTCGGGATGTTCCACCGCTGTGCCGTCCCAGCGCGTCAGCATGGCAAATGGCAGCGGCACCGGCTCGAGCGGTTGACCGACCATCTCCGCGACCTCGGGCGGAGCGACAAAGCGGAAATACAAGGCGGCGAGAAGTGGCAGCACGCAAACCGCTACAACCGCCAGCAGCGTCAGCCTGGCTTTCAGCTGTGCGGAATGCGCGCCGATGGCTGTCGGCGCGGGTGTGTCGTCGAGCGCTTCGAGCGTCTGTTTGTCTGTATTCATTTCTTTTGCCATGCAAGGAAGCCATACGCCGCCGCAATGAGTGCGAAAACCAGCCACATCGCCGCGTAGCCGTAGTGTTTTGTCCCGGGGTTGTCAGGACTGCCCCAGTCACGCGTCAGGCCGTCACTGTCCGGGCCGGTCTGCAGGAGGATTACCGGCAGCGCGTCGAGACCGCTCAAGCGGCGGTAATCCGCTTCGCGTAGGTGCTGCCAGATAGCCCCTTCCGGCTGCGTTTCCTGCAGCTCGAATATGCGCGTTTCGAAGCCGCGGGTGACGCCGCTGACTTCAATCTCGCCCGCCGTCGTGCGGATCGATGGAACATCCGAACGCAGACGCGGTGCCGGTATCCAGCCGCGATTGACCAGCACCACAGCTTCGCTGCCGGCCAGTTGCAGCGGCGTCAGGACATGATAGCCGGGCCGGCTGCGATTGATCTTGTTGTCGAGAAACAGCGTCCTGTCGGCGAGCCAGTGACCGCGCGCCGTCGCCGCGCGGTCGACCAGATCCGCTCGCTGGCGCTGCTGCGGCGACAAGGCGATCGGCGTCGAAACGAGTGCCGCCTGCTCGCGTTCGAAGCGCTCGCCACGGGTCTCGGCGCGCCACAACTGGAAGCGCGCCATGGCCAGGCAAGCGACGACCAGCACGAGGAACAACAACAGGCGCGAGTAGCCTCGCTTGAAAGAAGAGATCGACATCGGCGGAACGGAGGTGAGCCCGGTTTGGCATCCTATACAGCCCGCGAGTCGGGTAGACTGCGAGTTTTATGGAGGAACATCAATGCGCATCATCGCCGTACTGATGCTGATCGGCATCATCGCCAGCCTCGGCAGCGCGCTGGTGTTCATCTATCGCGACCAGGGACAGGGGAAGACGCGCGCGGTCAAGGCACTCTCGCTGCGCGTGGCTCTTTCCTTCCTCCTGTTTGCGTTCTTGATCGCCTCGCAGCGACTGGGCTGGATTACCGACCGATTCTGATGCAGTCTCGCCGGCTTGGGCGCGGCGCACACGATGTGCGCCGCGGCGCACGTTCTACAGCCAGTAGATGACGATGAACAGACCGAGCCAGACGACGTCCACAAAGTGCCAGTACCAGGCGACGCCCTCGAAAGCGAAGTGCCGCTCGGCGGTGAAGTGCCCCTTCAGGACGCGGACCAGGATCACCGTCAACATCGTCACCCCGAGGGTCACGTGAAAGCCGTGGAATCCGGTCAGCATGAAGAAGGTTGATCCGTACACGCCGGTGGTCAGCTTGAGATTCATGTGCTCGTAGGCTTCACCGTACTCGAACACCTGCAAGCAAAGAAAGAGCACACCGAGCGCGATGGTCAGCGCCAGACCGATGATCAGCTGCGAGCGCTTCTCGGCTACCAGACCCCAGTGCGCCCAGGTCAGGGTGGCACCGGAACTCAGCAGCAACAGGGTATTGATGGCCGGGACGCCCCAGGCATGCATCTTCGAGAAGGGATCGCTCGCTCCCGGGCCGGCGCTTGGCCAGGAGTCCTGGAAGCCTTCCCACAGTGCGGCCTGCGCGGGACTTGCTAGGTCGGGGATGGCCAGCACCCGGATATAGAAAAGGGCGCCAAAGAAAGCGACAAAGAACATCACCTCGGAGAAGATGAACCAGCCCATCGCCCAACGGAACGAGCGATCGACCTGCATGTTGTAGCGCTGGCCCTCCGATTCCCCGATGACCCGGCCAAACCAGCCAAAGAGCATGGTCGCCAGAACGGCAAAGCCGGCGATCAGCACGAAGCCGCCATTGGCGATCGAATTCATCATCAGCACGGCACCACTTGCCAGAAGAAGCAAGGCACACGAACCCACCAGCGGCCAGTGCGACGGCTGGGGAACAAAGTAGCGGCTTGCGGATGCGGGGTGACTCATTTTGATTTCCTCCAGATCATATTGTCGTTATTGCCCTGTTTTCTTTCCTGACGCGTCGATCACCGACCACTCATGTGGATTGCCACGCTTACCAGCACCAGCACAAAGATCAGCATGAAAACCAGCGCCGTGATCAGGATCCGCAGCGGCGACAACGGTTCTGCATCGTGCTCATGCGGCCTGTGCCCGCGCACCCCCAACAGTGCCCAGGCAACCGTGCGCAGGGTGCTGAAGCGCCCCCTTTTCAATGTTGTCCGTGTCTCTGGTACCGACATCGCGCTCACTTCCCACCTTCCACCGACGACTTGGCGCTGCCTCCCGGCACCTCGAAGAACGTATACGAGAGAGTGACCGTATTGACCTCTTCGGGCAGCCTGGTATCCAGGAAAAATACCACTGGCATCTCGCGTACCTCGTGCGCTGCAAAGGTCTGCTGCTTGAAGCAAAAACAATCCAGTTTCTTTACATACCCGCCCGCGTACTGCGGGCCGTAGCTCGGTATCGCCTGGCCAATCACCGTCCGGTCGAGGGTATTCTCGACCCGATACACCGCCGTCACGATATCCCCGGTCCTGGCAGCCAGAGTGGTCATCTTGGGACGGAAAAGCAAGGTCCCCTCCTGGCTGTTGGCGTCGAACTGCAGCGTTACCGGACGACCTGGAATCGCCGACGAAGCGCTCACCTGCTCCGCGCGGTCGATATCGTAGAGCCCGCTCCAGTCGCAGAAAGCCCGGTACAGGCGGGGTTGTACGGAGAGAAAGAGCAGGCTGCCAACGACCACGGACAGCAAGATCAGCACGATGCGTCGATTGCCGGCCGCCCGCGACCGCGGCGAACGCGTCATCGCAGTTGCGGGTGGGCTGAGCACCGGATTCACGCGTCGCCCAGCCACTGCCGAACGATGTAGCTCAGAAACACGGCAGCGGCGAACAGCGCAAGCCCGATCGCGATGCGACGGTTGCCCTGATCACGCGACGGGTCTCGCGTCATCCGTGAGCCTCGGCCTGGTTGAAGGGTGGCGGGTCTTCAAAGGTATGGTAAGGCGCAGGCGAGGGCAGCGTCCATTCCAGCCCGTGCGCACCATCCCACGGCCGGCTCCCGGCCCGGGCGCCGCCTCTGACCGTCTGAAAGACGACCACCAGCACCAAGAGTTGGCTGAAGCCGAAGCCGAATGCACCGATGCCGGAAATCACGTTGAAGTCGGCAAACTGCTGCGCATAGTCCGGAATCCGCCGTGGCATACCGGCCAGGCCGAGAAAATGCTGCGGGAAGAAAGCAATGTTGAAGAAGATCATCGACAGCCAGAAGTGGAGTTTGCCGATGCTTTCGTTGTACATGTGACCGGTCCACTTCGGCAACCAGAAGTAGAGGCCGGCGTAGGCCGAGAAGAGAGCGCCGGCAACCATCACGTAGTGGAAGTGCGCGACGACGTAATAGGTATCCTGCAACTGGATGTCCACCGCGGTCATCGCCAGCACCAGGCCGGTCAGGCCGCCAATGGTGAACAACACCAGGAAGCCGAGGGCAAACAGCATCGGCGTCTCGAAGGTCAGCGAGCCGCGCCACATGGTGGTCACCCAGTTGAACACCTTCACACCCGTGGGCACCGCAATCAGCATCGTCGCATACATGAAATAGAGCTGGCCGGTGAGCGGAATGCCGGTCACGTACATGTGGTGCGCCCAGACAAAGAACGAGATCAGCCCGATCGCGGCGATCGCATAGACCATCGACACATAGCCGAACAGCGGCTTGCGTGAGAACGCCGGAATCACATGCGAGACCACGCCAAAGGCCGGCAGGGCAATGATGTATACCTCAGGGTGACCGAAGAACCAGAAGATGTGCTGGAAAAGCACCGGATCACCGCCACCGGCTGCAGCGAAGAAGCTGGTCCCGAAATGGCGGTCGGTGAGCAGCATGGTCACGGCACCGGCAAGAATCGGCATCGAGGCAATCAGCAGGAAAGCCGTGACCAGCCAGGTCCAGCAGAACAGCGGCATCTTCATCAAGGTCATGCCGGGCGTGCGCATGTTGAGAATGGTGGTGATGATGTTGATCGACCCCATGATCGACGACATGCCAAGGATGTGCACCGCGAAGATGGCCATGTCCATGCCCATGCCCATCTGGATCGACAGCGGCGGGTACAGGGTCCAACCGGTGCCGGCCGCTCCGCCGGGAACGAAGATCGAGGCAGTGAGCAGGATGGCAGCCGGCGGCAACAACCAGAAACTCCAGTTGTTCATCCGCGCGAACGCCATGTCCGAAGCCCCGATCATCATCGGAATCATCCAGTTGGCGAAGCCGACGAAGGCCGGCATGATCGCGCCGAAGACCATGATCAGCGCATGCAGTGTGAGCATCTGGTTGTAGAACTCGGGCGACACATACTGCAGTCCGGGCGTGAAGAGCTCGGCGCGGATGATCAGCGACATCGCACCGCCAACGAGAAACATCACGAAACTGAACCACAGGTACATCGAACCGATGTCCTTGTGGTTGGTGGTGGTCACCCAGCGCTTCCAACCCGTCGGGTGCGCGTGGCTGTCGTGATCGTGGTGGCCGGCGTAACCGGTGTGTGAAGTGGCGTGCATAATCAGATTCTCCTGATGGCCTGTGGCGCGATTACTTGCCGCGAAGCGCTTTGACTTCGGCGGGCTGGATGACTTCACCGAGCTTGTTGTTCCATGCGTTCCGCTCGTAGGACACGACGGCCGCGATATCGGTGTCGCTCAACTGCTCTCCGAATGCAGCCATTGCCGTGCCGGCCTTGCCCTTGAGGACGATGGCGAGGTGTGCATCCTTGGGCCCGGTGGCGATCTTGGAGCCGTTCAGCGCCGGGAATGCAGGAGGCAAACCCTCGCCGCTGGCCTGGTGACACGCCGCGCAGTTGGCGGTGTACACCTTCTCGCCAAGGGCGACCATTTCGTCAAGCGTCCAGACCTTGTTCGGATCCCCTGCGACTGCCGCCATTTGCTGTTTCTGTTCGGCAACCCAGGCCGCGTACTTCGCCTCGGAAACGACCTCGACCACCACCGGCATGAAACCGTGGTCCTTGCCGCAAAGCTCGGAGCACTGACCGCGGTAGGTACCTTCCTTCTCGGCGCGGAACCAGGTGTCGCGCAGGAATCCGGGGACTGCGTCGGTCTTGACGGCGAACGCAGGAACCGACCAGTTGTGAATCACGTCGTTGGACGTCGTCAGAATGCGCACCTTCTTGCCGACCGGCACCACCAGCGGACGATCGACCTCGAGCAGGTAATGCTCGCCCTTGGGGGCCTTGTTCTCGATCTGATCGCGCGGCGTGGACAGCACGCTCAAGTACTTGATGCCGGCAGCGTCGCCGGTGACATACTCGTAGCCCCACTTCCACTGGTAGCCGGTGACCTTGACCGTGAGGTCGGGCTCCGAGGTGTCGCGCATATCCACCAGGGCCGAGGTCGCCGGGAAGGCGATAGCCACCAGGATCAGCGCCGGCACGATGGTCCAGATCAACTCCACGGCCGTGTTGTCGTGGAAATCAGCCGCCTTGTGACCCTTCGACTTGCGATGCTGGAACAGCGAGTAGGTTACGACCGCGAAGACGCCGACGAAGATGGCGACGATCACCCACAGCAGCAGGCTGTGCAGCGCGTAGACGCGGCGAGCGACGGCGGTAACGGGCTCCTGCAGGTTGAGCGCCCAGTCGGCATTTGCGGCGCTGCTGAACAAGCCGAGCAAGCCCGCAATCAACAGTCCGGCGCTACCGTGTCGCAAGCTATTGGCGTCGCGATTGTTTGAGTTTCGTGCCATCTTCTCCCTTTCCCCCGCCAGGTGCCGCGCTGCGTGGCACAGCATACGCGCCAACACCCGAGGTTTTCGAAAACGTGCCAAGAAGAGCCCGTGCGGGCCCCGTTTCAGTTTTTCACCAACCGCGAAGGTTAACACACTCCTATTGATATGGATCAATGTCCGGACGAAAAATATGCCTGACCGCCCTCTTTCGTGATGCTCGCGTGCCTGTCGCTTGGCGTAGGCGCCGGCCCGCGCGCGCCGGACGGGACCGGCGTTGCAACAGGGGCCCGGCGACGTCGTCGGCGGTCCGCCGACGCGTGCTAGAATCGCCCCCCGCTCTCGCCAGGTCGTTGCTGCCCCCATCCCCGATGTCATCGCTCAACCCCTCGCAACGCGAAGCAATCCGCTACCTCGACGGCCCGCTGCTGGTGCTGGCGGGCGCCGGCTCGGGCAAGACGCGCGTGATCACCGAGAAGATCGCCTACCTTATCGAGTCCTGCGGCTTCAGCCCGGGCAATATCGCTGCCATCACCTTCACCAACAAGGCGGCGAAGGAGATGCAGGAGCGAGTGAACAAGCTGCTCGCCGACAGGCCGTCGAACGGCCTGACAATCTCGACCTTCCATGCGCTTGGCGTGCGCATCCTGCGCGAGGAAGCACGCTCGCTCGGTTACAAGCCCAACTTCTCGATCCTCGACGCCAGCGACTGTTTCTCGATCGTCTCCGAGCTCGCCGGCAGCGTCGACAAGGCGGTCATCCGCAAGCTGCAATCGCTGATCTCCAGCTGGAAGAGCGCCCTGGTCTCACCCGACCAGGCACGCGAGGACGCCCGGAACGACACCGAAACACTCGCCGTCAACGCCTTCGACAGCTACTCGGCCACCCTGCGAGCGTACCAGGCAGTCGATTTCGACGATCTGATCACGCTGCCGGTAGTGCTCTTCGAAAAGCATCCGGAAATACGCGAGAAGTGGCAGAACCGGCTGCGCTATCTGCTCATCGACGAATACCAGGACACCAACGCCAGCCAGTACCGACTGCTCAAGCTGCTCGCCGGACCGCGCGCCGCGTTCACCGCAGTCGGCGACGACGACCAGGCGATCTATGGCTGGCGGGGCGCCGACGTCGAGAACCTGCGCGGACTGCCGCGCGACTACCCCCGGCTCAAACTGATCAAGCTCGAACAGAACTATCGCTCGACGGTACGCATACTCAAGGCAGCCAACGCGCTGATCGCGCACAACGAAAAACTGTTCGACAAGAAGCTGTGGTCGGATCTCGGCCACGGCGATCCGATCACGGTCAGCGTGTGCCAGGACAACGAGAAAGAGGCGGAAGCGGTGGTGATGAAACTGCAGGCACATCGCTTCGAACATCGAGCCGCTTTCCGGGACTACGCGATTCTCTATCGCGGCAATTTCCAGGCGCGCGCGCTCGAGCAGTTCCTGCGCAACCAGCGCATCCCCTACCTGCTTTCCGGCGGGCAGTCGTTCTTCGACAAGAGCGAGATCAAGGATCTCACCGCCTACCTGCGCCTGCTGGCCAACGAGGACGACGACCCGGCCTTCATCCGCGCGGTCAGCACGCCGCGGCGCGGTGTCGGCGCCAGCACCCTGCAGGCGCTGGGAACCTATGCCGGCGAGCGTCACCTGTCCTTGTTTGCGGCCGCCTTCGAACACGGCTTCGAGCAGCGTGTCCAGCCCCGCCAACTGGCGCCGCTGCGCGAGTTCTGCGAGTTCCTCAACCGGCTGCAGGCGCGTGCAGGGGCCGAGCCCGCGGCGACGCTGCTTGCCGATCTGCTCACCGCCATCGCCTACGAGGACTGGCTCAACGAGCGCGACGAGGAGAGAGCCGCCAGGATCAAGTGGGGCAACGTGCTGGAATTCTGCGAATGGCTGGGCAAGAAAGGCCAAGAAGAAGGCAAGACGCTGGTCGACCTCACGCAGACCATCGCCCTGATCAACCTGCTCGACAAGAACGAAGCGGACGTCGACGCAGTCCAGCTGTCGACGCTGCACGCCGCGAAGGGACTGGAGTTCAGGCACGTCTTCCTGATCGGCATCGAGGAGGGCATCTTGCCGCACCGCGAAGCGCAGGCCGACGGCCGCATCGAGGAAGAGCGCCGGCTCATGTACGTGGGCATCACCCGCGCGCAACGCTCCCTGCACCTGAGCTATTGCGAGCGCCGCAAGCAGGGCCGCGAGACGATCCACTGCGAACCGTCGCGGTTCGTCTCCGAGATGGGTAGCGAGGACCTGCGCTTTTCCGGCAGCAAGAGCGCGGCGCCCGCGGACAAGGCAGCCAGCTCCGACCGCCTGACGGCGTTGAAAGCAATGCTTGCCAGAGCCAGGTGATTGCGGAACCGCATGGCGGTTACAAGCCGTGACACGACGTTACGCTCGCCATGACATCGTGCAGGACGCGCTCCGCGTTAATGCTGGCAAGGCCGGAAAAACCAACGAGAAATCAGGAAACGGCCGAGCGCACACTACCACCCAACCTTTGGAGACTCACATGTTCAAGAACATCATCGCCGTTGCCATTGCCGCCGCTTTCAGCACCGCCGTCTTCGCGCAAACCCCTGCGGCAGTTCCTGCGGCGACCGAGGCAGCAGCTCCCGCCAGCGTCGCCCCGGCGGCGGCCAGCGCAACAGCCGCGACTGCCAAGCCGGAAGCGATGGCTGGCGAAAAAATGCATGACGCCAAGGCGAAGGCGAAAGCGCCCGCACACAAGGCGAAAGCGCCTGCACACAAGGCAGCGGCCACGCAACCGGCAAGCGAGAAGATGGAAGCCGTCCCGGCCGCCGAGAGCGCTGCTCCGGCTGCGACGAAGTAAGAACCGGACGACAGCGCACGCCCCGGGAAGCGCTTTCCCGGGCGAAAAAAAAGGAGACCGCAAGGTCTCCTTTTTCATCTGCCAGCGAATCCGATGGGTTACTGAGCCAGGCCCACGAGGTGCGCGACCGCCGCCTTGACCTCCTCGTCGGTCAGGTCGGCAGCACCGCCTTTTGGCGGCATCGCGCCCTTGCCGTTGGTGACGCTGGCGACCAGCGCATCGGTACCGGTGGCAATGCGCGGAGCCCACGCCGCCTTGTCGCCGGCCTTCGGCGCGCCAGCAGCCCCACTGGCGTGACAGGCCATGCACACCGCGTTGTAGACCGTCTCGCCGTCACGCGGCTTGCCGTCGGCCGCGGCCGCTGGCGCCCGCTCCAGTTCCAGCCTGGCGACCGGCAGAATGCGGACATAGATCGCATCGCTGTCGCTGGCCGCCTGCTCACTGCCCTTGCCGATCATCGACAACGGCCAGATGACCACGATCAGCAGCACCGCAATGACGATGGTGACGATCAGAATCGTTCGTGAAGAGAGTTGTGTCTGAGCCATGCCGGATCCTTGGTTGTCTGCGGGTTAGATGGCGAATTGTACCGCCCTTTGCCGCGGCCCAGAAGTGCCATGCTGGACTCTCCAGGGCAAACCGGGTAAGCTTCGACTCCCGCACGCGCCCGTAGCTCAGCTGGATAGAGTACTGCCCTCCGAAGGCAGGGGTCGGACGTTCGAATCGTCTCGGGCGTGCCAATGGCACAAGCAAATGGGCACCACATCGGTGCCCATTTTGACGTCTGCGGTCTCTCCTGCGATCGCAGCGACAAGGCCTCGCCGAAGCGAGACCTTGTCAGCCGGTTGCTCTACGGCAACCGTGGCTGCGGATACTGCCCGGCATCGAAAGCGTTGTTGAAGCGAAGATCGTTGCCGTTGTTGGGGAAGAAATCATTCCCCGGCCAGACCCCCGTCGTCAGCCTTTTCTCCATCGCCTCGATGGCCACTGTCCATTCGGCCTGGGTGAGCGCGCAATGGCCGTTCGCCTCGACGAAGGTCTGGCGCAATTGCGCCCGCTTGGCGAGTTGGCCCGTGGCGTCCAGGGTCTCACGCAGCTCGGTTTCCTGCGACGGGAGCACCAGGCCATCGGTGGTGGTATGCACGGCCAGCATGGGGTGCGGCGGTTGACGACCAGCGAAGCTGAAGTCGTGGTAGCTGGCAGTGTAGGCTTTCCCCTGGGGACTGGCTTCGTAGTTGCGGCGGACGTTCATTGCTCCCAGCCAGCCATCGATGGCCTCAGACGGCACACCCAACTGTGCCAGATAGAGACGGTCCGCAGGCGACAGGCCGTAGGCGTGGTCCAGGTTCTGTCCCACGGCGCCGCCGGCGCGGCCTTCGACATCCGCTTTCACTTCCGTGGCGAAGAGCAGCGCCGAGCCCAACCAGTTGAAACCGGCATAACCGGGAACGTTGGCGGCAGGAGGGAACGGATAGAAGCCCGCCAGCGGCAGGCCGGTCACCAGGCGGACGAACTCCAGCCGACCAAAGTTGGCCCTAAACGCAGGCGTAGGTAGACCGTGATCGTCAAGCGGAAACCAGCCTTCCAGGACCGGCGCGACGTCCCTGTTGAAGACCACGTCATCTCGCACGTCGGCAACATTCCCGACCTCGTTGCCCCACGGCCAGCCGCCAAAACCGTGTTCGTTTCCAAACGCGACGTCGATCGCCAGGGCGAAGTCGACGGCGCTGTCCCAGCTACGCGACGCACCGGCGCCAACCGTGCATGCAGCGATCACGCCATCGACCAGCGGCGAGTGTTCTTCCGCGTAGCGCAGGGCGACCAGGCTGCCCTGCGAGCGGCCGAGCAGGATGGTCTTCTGCGGCCAGCTCCACTGGGTCATGATCAACAGTCGGCGGGCCTGCAGGATCGCCCGCCCGATGTCGCGGGTGCCATCCTCGACCACCCAGCCGAGCTTGCCGTTCTGCAGGAAATCGAAGTCAGGCTTGTAGTCGGTGACGACGGCCGCATACTTGCGGGAGCACACCAGGTCTTCCTCAAACGCGTCCGGGTTCGGCGGGTAGGTGAGCCCGTTGGCGGTGATCCCGGGCAGGGCGTTGTTGAGCGGCGTAAGACCGAGCAGCGGCGGTACCGTCGGCGGGTTGGTCAGCGGGTTGCCGTTGACATCGAGGGGCTGCCCCGAGGCGTTGACCTTCATCGCCGTTCCGGTGCCGCGCGCGTAGGCCAGGAGCTTGCCGTTCCAGGTGACCTTCATCTTTCCGTTCACTTTCTTCTTCGCGGGAATCACCACGCGGAAAGGGGCAAAGGCGTTGTTCGGGTCGCCGGTGTACGTGCCGCCGTAATAGTCCATGTACGTTTCGCCGTTGTCGCAGCGGCGTTCCTGCACGCCGAAGACCAAGGCCTGCGCATCCGTCATGGCGAATGCGGCGGTCACCGCGGTGGCGATCAGCAGGCTCTTCGCCGCTCGTCTCGTTACTCTCCTCATCGGTATAGTCCCCCTCGTTTGCGGTTGGAAATGACCGCACGGGCACCAGTGTCTCGGTTTACCTGGTGGTGGTCAATCCTTGATTCCTCGAGGATTTTCCCTTCACCACGGATTTTCACGGCGATTCCGCGGAAATCTCTGAAGAAGACGAGCCGTTTACCCGCCCTTGCGCTTGGCGTACAGTGAGCGCCCGCTTCGCCTGCCTGTGGCGTTCGCAACGTCTCTTGTCCTGCCATCGGCATGCCCTGGAAAAACTGGTCCTCGGAAAGTCTTGGCGTCGCGCTGGCGATATCCGCCGCCTTCGGCTTCTCGTTCAAGGCGATCTTCGTCAAGCTGGCCTACGCCGTACCGCAAGCCGTCGCGGTCGACGCCATCACCCTGCTCGCCCTGCGGATGAGCTTTGCCCTGCCATTCTTCGCCGTGATCGCGGTACGTTCCAGCCGCGCGGCACCAGCGCTCTCGCGCCGCGACTGGCTGACGCTCGCGGCGCTCGGCCTGCTCGGCTATTACGGGGCGAGCGTTTTCGACTTCATCGGCCTGAGCTACATCAGCGCCGGTCTCGAGCGGCTGATCCTGTTTACCTACCCGACGCTGACGGTGATGATCGGGGTGCTGTTCATGGGCAAGACGCTGCAGCAGCGCGAGATCGCCGCCCTGCTGCTGTCGTATGTCGGCATCGGCCTCGTCTTCTTCCATGACCTGGAGTTCTCCGGCGAGCCGCGCTCGGTACTGATCGGTTCGGCTTTCGTCTTCGCGTCGTCACTGTCGTACGCCTTCTATCTGGCCGGCAGCGGCGCGATGATCCAGCGGCTCGGCTCGGTACGCTTCACGGCGCTGGCCATGCTGGTATCGGTCCTGGCCATCGAGCTGCACCTGGTGGTCACGCAACCGCTCTCGGCATTGGCCCAGCCCTTGCCGATCTATGCCTACGCGGCCGCCATGGCGCTGTTGTCAACCGTGCTCCCCGTCTTCCTGCAATCGGCGGCGATCCGCCGCATCGGCGCTGCCAAATCGGTGATGATCGGCACGCTTGGCCCGATGCTGACCATTGTTTTCGCCTGGTGGCTGCTCGACGAACCGCTGTCTCTGACGCAGCTGTCTGGCGCGGCGTTGGTCCTGGCCGGCGTGTGGCTGGTTTCGCGACGTTGAGCGGTCGGCGACGGACCCCGTGTGCTCATCTCTCGCCGTCGCCGGAACGGCAGACGCCGGAGACTGCTTGCGCTAGAGTGCTGGGCTTTCCTTGCGGGCCGTGACCAGTTGTCCCGGTGTCGTCCTGCAGACAATCACTCGATGAGCTTCACCTGACCATGCAGCCACCAACCCAGCAGGCGCCAGCCAGATATCGCCCGGACATCGACGGCTTGCGGGCCATCGCCATTATGGCGGTGGTCTTCTACCACGCCGGGTTTCCCGGCTTTTCCGGTGGCTTCGTCGGTGTCGACGTCTTTTTCGTCATTTCCGGCTTCCTGATCACCGCCCTGCTCTTCAACGAGGCCGCAGCCACCGGCCGCGTCAGCCTGAGCGCCTTCTATGCGCGACGCGTACGCCGACTGATGCCCGCCGGTCTGCTGGTGGTGGCGGCGACGCTGCTGCTCGGTGCGCTGTTCATGCCCCCGGTCTCCGATGAACAGCGCGCGCTCGCCCGCTCGGCCATGGCGGTCGCTTTCTTCGCTTCGAATTTCTATTTCTTCGCAACCACCGGCGGCTACTTCGACGCGCCGTCCTTCAGCATGCCGCTGCTGCACACCTGGTCACTGGCCGTCGAGGAGCAATACTATCTGCTCTGGCCACTGCTCATGCTCCTGCTCTTTCGCCTGTCGCGGCCATCGTCGGGCGAGAGCACGATGCGCACACGCGTGCTGTGGGCTCTCGCGGTGATGCTGGCGATGTCGCTGGCCCTGTCGGTGGGCTTCACCGGCAGCCACCAGGATTTTTCCTTTTACCTGCTGCCGGCCCGGGTCTGGGAATTCGCCATCGGTGGCATCGTCGGCTTGGCCGGGACTGCGTTCTACCATCGTCTGCGGCGCTGGGGCGAAGCACTGGCCGGCGTTGGCCTGGCGCTGATCGCCTTTTCGGTAGGCGTCCTCGACGACGGCACGCCGTTTCCGGGATCGGCGGCGGCCCTGCCGGTCTTCGGCGCGGCCTTGCTGATTGTCGGCATGACCGCCAACGAGCAGGGCCGCGTGCGGCGGCTGCTGGCGTCCAGGCCAATGGTGTTCGTCGGCCTGCTCTCGTACTCGTGGTATCTGTGGCATTGGCCGCTGCTCTCCTTCTACCGGATACATGGCCTCGGCATTCGGGATCTCGCCGGCAACGCGGTCGTGATCACGGTGGCGCTGATCCTCGCCTGGCTGACCTACATCGGCATCGAACACCCGGTGCGAACACGGCGGCCGTGGCTGTTTGCCAGCGTCAGACCGACCCTCTTCGCCGGCGCTGCGATCTCCCTGGCGACGCTGTTCCTGGCCGCCGGCCTGTGGGGGTGGCGCGAGTATCAGAAATCGGCCGACGCCTATTCCTGGATCGTGACGGCGCAAAGCGACCACCATCGCCACAAGCAAGCCTGTTCGCAACCGGCAAGGCCGGTCGCCGACCTGCCGCTTGCAGAATGCACCTACGGCCCGGACAGGAATCACCCGAAGCTGTTGCTGTGGGGGGATTCGCATGCCATGCACCTGCTGCCCATGCTGACCGAGGCGTTTCCCGAGGTCGCCGTCTATGAACTGACCATGGCCACCTGCGTGCCCCTGCTGGGCGACGAATCGCGACCGCTCCTGACCGGCGAGAAATGCCTCGAGTTCAATCGGCGTGTCCTGCAGGAAATCATCGCCTTGAAGAATAGCGGCCTTGAAGGCGTCGTCATGTCGGCAAGATGGCCAATGCATTTCGCGCATCAGAGCATCGCCGTCGCCGACCAGCGACCCGGCGCAGCGCCACCCGACGCGACGGCGATGGCGCAGCGACGCACTGCCATGCAGAGGAGCCTCGACGTCACGTTGACGACGCTTGAGCGCCTGGGCTTGCGGGTTGTCGTGCTCGCCCCGACGCCACAACTCCTCTACTCGGCACCACAGTGCGTTGCCCTGCGAGGCGCAGCGCACTGCAACGTGCCGCGTGCGCGCAACGAATTCATGCTCAGCGATTCGACGGAGGCGCTGGCCGAGGTGATCAGTCGACATCCGAACACGCGCCTGATCGAGCCGGTCGATTTCTTCTGTGACGCACAGACCTGCCTGGCCGTGCGTGACGGACGGATTCTCTACTACGATGACGATCACATCACCACCGCCGCCGCCCACGATCTCGGCCGCTATCTGGCAGCCGATCTGGCCTGGTTGCTCGACAAGCCTCCAGGCCCTGCCCGGATCAGCCAGGAGACGCGTCCGCCCGACACGAAATAGCCATCCCCGGGGATGGCCCGGGCGTTTGCGGTCGCTGCTGCTCCGATCGCAAACGCCTGCGCCTGCTGCGCGGCAGCGATCGACGGTTGCCGGCTGTTGACTTTTTGTCGAGGATAGCGCCGACTATCCCTTGCAGATCGACCCAGGATGGTCGCATGTTTCGTCGTGTGTTGCATTCCCCTCGCCGTACTGCGCGCAGCCGATGACAGCTCACGCAAACAGCGGCTCCGGCACCGAGGCGCGCGCCTGGATCTTCGCCCTGCTGGCCGCACTGCTGGCACTGTCCACGGGCGCTGTCGTCGGGCATTACGCGCAACAGCGCGAGCTGGCGCAGGAGAGGAGCCAGGTCCTCCATCGTCTTTCGACCCTGCGCGCACGCCTCGAAGGCATCGTCAACATCAACCTCTCGCTGGTGCATGGCCTGACGGCGGTCATCGCAACCCGTCCCGACATCGACCAGGCCGGTTTCGCGGCCATTGCCGACGGCCTGGTGAGCGAACCCTATGCGCTGCGCCATATCGGCGCCGCGCCGGACATGGTGCTGTCGCTGATGTACCCGCTCGCCGGCAACGAGGCGGCGGTCGGCCTCGACTACCGTACCCATCCGCAACAGCGCGAGGCCGCGCTGCGCGCGCGCGACAGCGGTCGGACGGTAATCGCCGGCCCGGTCGCCCTGCAGCAAGGAGGCGTCGCGATCATCGCCCGCAAGCCGGTTTTCCTGCCCCCCGCCCAGCCCGGCGGGGAACGGCGTTTCTGGGGCCTGGTGTCGGCGGCTATCGACGTCGAAGCGCTTTATCGGCAGGCGGGCCTGCACGACCCTGACCTTGGCCTGCGGATAGCGCTTCGGGGTAGCGACGGTGGCGGTGAGAGCGGTCCCGTGTTCTTCGGTGACACGGCGCTTTTCGGCGCCGACCCGGTGAGTGTCGAAGTGGCGCTGCCCGGCGGCGGCTCCTGGCAGATGGTCGCCGTTCCCGCCGATGGCTGGGGACACACCAATCAGGGTGCGCTCTTGCTGCGCATGATGAGTTTCCTGGTTGCACTGGCGGCGGCGATCATGGTCTATCGGCTGGCCCGTGCCGCCGATGTTCTCGCCAGCCAGGGCGCGAGAATGCACGCGCTGTTGCAGACCATCCCCGACCTGGTCTGGCTTAAGAACGCCGAGGGCGTCTTTCTGAGCTGCAATCCACGCTTCGAGCAACTCTTCGGTGCCCGCGAGGCAGATATCGTGGGCAAGACCGACCATGATTTCGTGCCTGCCGAACTGGCCGACCACTTCCGCGACAACGACCATGCCGCGATCGCTGCCGGAGGTCCGCGTGTTAACGAGGAATGGGTGCGCTTCGCCAGCGATGGCCACCGCGAGTTGCTGGAAACCATCAAGACCCCGGTCTACGACGAGCGTGGCGGCGTCCTGGGGGTGCTGGGGATCGCGCGCGATATCACCCGGCGCACGCTCGACGCGGCCGCGTTGCGTCGGCAGAAGGATCTCCTCGATCGCACCGGACACCTGGCCAAGGTGGGGGGCTGGGCGTTCGATGTGGCGACCATGCGCGGCTCGTGGACCGACGAGACAGCTCGCATATACGACCTGGAGCCCGAACCCGACGTCGACGTGGCGCAGGGCCTTGGCTGTTTCCACGGCGAGTCGCGTCGAGCCATCGAGCAGGCGGTGCGTGATGCCATCGATTCCGGCCGGGCCTACGACCTGGAACTCGAATTCAGGAGTGCCAAGGGTGTGAAGAAGTGGGTTCGAACCATCGGTCTGCCAGTGCTGGAAGATGGGAAGGTGGTGCGCGTCGAAGGCGCCATCCAGGACGTCACCGAACTCAAACTCGCCGAGGTCAAGGCCCGCCACGGCGAACTGGTCCTCGATTCCGTCTTTCAGGCCTTGCCCGACCAGTTCTTCCTGATGGACCCCGACGGCACCATTCGCGACTACCGCGCGCAGCGAAGCACCGACCCGTACCTGCTGCGCGAAGCTTTCCTGGGCAAGCGCATGCAGGACGTATTGCCTGCCGACATTGGCGAGCGGGTGCAGAGCAGTTTGGCGGAAATCGGCGAACGGGGTGGCCTGGTCACCTGCGAGTACGATTTGCCGACAGTCGACGGCACGAGCCATTTCGAGGCTCGACTCACCCGTCTGGCCGAGGAGGGTCCGGTGGTCGCCGTGGTGCGCGACATCTCCGGTGAGTACCGGAGCCGCTTGTCGCTGTCTGCCAGCGAAGCTCGCCATCGACAGTTGTTCGAGCGCAATCCGGCGCCAATGCTGGTCTACGCGCCCGACAGCCTGCGCCTGCTGGCCGTCAACGAGGCATTCACCGCGCACTACCGATATTCGCGGGAGGAAGCCCTCGCCCTGAATCTCCCCGATCTGTATCCGCCCGCAGACAAACAATCGCTTATCGACCTGCTCGGCCGTCTCGCAGGGCTGGCCTACGTGGGCGAATGGCGTCACCTGCGGAAGGATGGCAGCGTGATCATGATCGAAGCGCGTTCGCACGACCTGTGCTACGAAGGCCATGCCGCGCGCGTCGCGGTCATCACGGACATCACCGAGCGCAAGCGCATGGAGGACGAGATCCGCCAGCTCAATGCGGATCTGGAGGAGAAGGTGGGCCGGCGAACGGCCGAACTGGCCGCAGCAAACAAGGAATTGCAGACCTTCACCTATTCCGTCTCCCACGATCTCAAGGCGCCGCTGCGCGGCATCGATGGTTACAGCCGCCTGCTGCTGGACGGTCATTACGCCGAACTGGGTGAAGAGGGCCGCCTGTTCCTCGACAACGTGCGCAGAGGCGTCGCGCATATGGCACGCCTGATCGACGACCTGCTTGCCTATTCCCGACTGGAGAGGGCCAGCGTACACGGACAGACGCTGGACCTGTCGCAGGCGGCGGGCATGGTTCTGGACGACCGCCGGGCAGAGCTGCAGGCGCGCGGGATTGGCGTCAAGATCGACTTGAGCGGACTGAGTGCTTGCGCCGACCCGGAGGGCCTTAAAATGGTCCTGCGCAACCTGGTGGACAATGCACTCAAGTTCACGCGCGATAGCCGGTCGCCCACCCTGGCGATCAGCGGCTGCCGCACCGAGAAATCGGTCCTCCTGGCGATCAAGGACAACGGGATCGGCTTCGACATGCGCTTTCACGATCGCATCTTCGAGATCTTCCAACGCCTGCAGCGCGCCGAAGACTATCCCGGCACCGGCGTCGGCCTGGCCATCGTGCACAAGGCCGTGCAGCGCATGGGCGGACGCGTCTGGGCTGAAAGCCAGCCAGGCCAGGGTGCCACTTTCTACCTCGAGCTGCCGCGATGATCGACAGGCCGAAAGCGATGGCAGCCAGGGGCGCTCGCGTGCTGTACCGACGTCTGCTGCACCGGGCGACGACGCTGCTCGTCGTGGCGCTGCTGCTGCCCGTCTTCTCTGCGGCGGTACAGGCCGAACAGAGAACCCTGCGTGTCGGCGTCGGCAGCAACCCACCCATTGCCTTCCGCGACTCCTCCGGCGCGATGCAGGGCATCGCCGTCGACGTATTGAACTACGTTGCTCAACAGGAGGGTTGGCGCCTGGAATACGTTCACGACGAGTGGCCGGCGATCTTCGCCATGCTCGAGCGCGGCGAGATCGACCTGCTGACCGGCGTCGCCTACACCCCTGAACGCGCCGACCGGTTTCAGTTTACCCGGCAGACCTTGCTCAGCAACTGGGGCGTCGCCTACGCCAAGCCAGGCAGCACGATCCAGTCGCTTCTGGCTCTGCAGGACAAACGTGTCGCGCTCGTCCCTGGGGCGACCTATAGCGACGCGCTGAGCGAGCGGGTCGACAAGTTCGGCGTGCGTATCGTCCCGGTGCCTGCCGACGACTATGACCAGGTGCTGGCCAAGGTGGCTGCCGGGGATGCTGACGCCGGCGTCGTCAGCCGCTCTTTCGGCACGCTGCATGCAGCCGCCTACGAGGTCGAGTCCACCGGCATCGTGTTCAATCCTATCCCGGTCCGCTATGCCGCGCCGCCGGATGCCGATCCGGCGATCGTCAAAACGCTCGATCGCCACCTCGAAGCGCTGCTCGGTCGGCGCGACACGGTGTATTACCAGTCGCTCGATCGCTGGCTGGGCACCGCCCAGGCGGCGACCTTGCCGGGATGGGCCGCCTGGGCGTTGATCGGGACGGCTGGCACGCTGGGTCTGGCAGTCTTTTTCGTGTTCCTGCTTCGCCGTCAGATCAGGCTGCGCACCTGGGCGCTGCGCGAAAGCGAAGAATCCTTCCGTGCGACCTTCGAGCAGGCGGCCGTCGGCATTGCGCAGGTCGCGCCGGACGGCAGCTGGCTTGAGGTCAACCAGCGGCTGTGCGACATCGTCGGCTACAGCCGCGAGGAGATGCTGCAACCCAGTTTTCAGGACATCACCCATCCAGACGACCTGGCGACCGATCTGCAACTGGTAGGCGAAGTGCTGGCGGCAAGCAGGAAAACCTACACCGTCGAGAAGCGTTACCTGCACAAATCGGGGGCGATCGTCTGGATCAGGTTGACCGTGGCCCTGTTGCGCGCGCAGGACGGCGCACCGAAGTACTTCGTCTCGGTGATCGAGAACATCACCGATCGCAAGCTGGCCGAAGCGGCGCTTCGCGAAAGCGAAGAGAGACAACGGATGTTCATTGACCATGCGCCGGCGGCGCTGGCCATGTTCGACCGCCAGATGCGCTATTTGTCGGTCAGCCGCCGCTGGTTAACGGACTATGGACTGGAAGACTGCGAGATCGTCGGCCGCTCGCACTACGAGATCTTCCCCGAGATCACGGAGACCTGGAAGGACGTCCATCGAAGGGCCATGGCGGGAGAGGTAGTACGTGCCGACGAGGAACGTTTCGAGCGCTACGATGGCACCGTCCAGTGGCTGCGCTGGAAGGTGCGGCCCTGGCACGCGTCGGACGGCACGATCGGCGGCATCGTCATCTTTTCCGAGGACTTCACCGCACGCAAGCTTGCCGAGGCCAGCTTGCGAGAACAGGAGCAGTTCTTCCGCCTGATTGCCGAGAACATGGGCGACATGATCATCGTGCTTGATCTCGAAGGACGCCGAATTTACAGCAGCCCGGGCTACCACGTGCTGTTCGGCGAACCGGCAGATCTGCAGGGACCCGACGCCTTCGCAAACATTCACCCGGACGACCGGGAACGCGTGCGCCGCGGCTTCCGGGACAGCGTGGAGACCGGCGTCGGCCGGCGCGGCAGCTTCCGCGTCGTGCTGGCCGACGGCAGCTGCCGCGACATCGAAACGCAAGGTGGAGTGATTCGCGGGGCCGATGGAAGAGTCGAGCGGGTCGTGGTGGTATCCCGCGACGTTACCGAACACAAGCACATGGTGGACGAAATCCGCCAACTGAACATCGAACTGGAAGAACGCGTACGCCTGCGAACCGCTGAACTGGCTTCGGCAAACAAGGCCTTGCGCACCTTCACCTATACCGTGTCGCATGATCTGAAGGCCCCTCTGCGAGGTATCGACGGTTACAGCCAGCTGCTGCTCGAGAGTTATCACGACCTGCTGGACGAAGAGGGGCGCCTCTTTCTGCACAATGTGCGCACGGGGGTCACGCAGATGAGCCGCCTCATCGAGGATCTCCTGGCCTATTCGCGCATCGAGCGGCGCAGCCTGCAGAGCCAGACGCTCGACCTGTCGCACCAGGTGGCGCTCGTCCTGGAGGCCTGCCGCGCCGACATCGAGGCGAGCGGTACGGTCGTTGACGTGGCATTGCAGGGGCTCACGGCGCACGGCGATCCGGAGGGTCTGAGCATGATTTTGCGCAATCTGGCGGACAACGCGCTCAAGTTCGCCCGCGACAGTCGGCCGCCGACCCTGACGATCAGCGCGACGCAGACCGAACACTCGGTCCTTCTTGCGCTCAAGGACAATGGTATCGGCTTTGACATGCAGTTCCACGATCGCATCTTCGAGATCTTCCAGCGGCTGCAGCGCGCCGAGGATTATCCCGGAACCGGTGTCGGGCTGGCCATCGTCCACAAGGCCGTGGAACGGATGGGCGGGCGGGTCTGGGGCGAGAGTGCCCCCGGTCAGGGCGCCACGTTCTATCTCGAGTTGCCGCGCTGATTGGAGCGGCAGCTATCGCCGGCATTCGGTGATCAGGCCCGGAAAGGGTGGCCCCGGGCAAGGCGCCGGTTCCCTTGCTCACGCCTATGCCGTAAAGTCACGAGCGGGTGGAGACGGGCTCGACCGAAGCGAGCTGCGGGGTGGCCCCGACGTCGGACCGGCGACGGTCCGCGATGCGAGGCAAGGCATGGAAATCAGAGTCCGGGCTGACCGCACGCCTGCGTTGCTGGCGACGTTTAATCTGGAGGTTGCGCATGAACGTGGGAACGCTCAATAGACCGATATTGCTGGTCGAGGACAATCTGGCCGACGTCGACCTGACACTGCGCGCCTTTGCCAGACGGCAACTGGCCAACCCGGTGCAGGTGGCGCGTGATGGCGAGGAGGCGGTCGACTGGATTCCGCGCTGGGAGGCCGGAGAAACGCTGCCGCTGCTGATTCTGCTTGACCTCAAGCTGCCGCGAATCGACGGCCTGGAGGTGCTGGCCCGGTTGAAATCGCATTCGCTCACCCGCAAGATACCGGTGGTCGTGCTGACCACTTCGGAAGAAGACAAGGACATCGAGTCCGCGTACAGCCTGGGTGCCAATTCGTACATTCTCAAACCGGTCGATTTCGTCAAATTCGTGGATGTCGCGGCCCAGGTCGAAATGTACTGGTGCATGGTGAACACGCCGCCACGTTGAACCATGGAACGGAGCCCATGATGAGTACAGATCCCAACCGTGTAGACCGTGTACTGTATCTCGAAGACAGCGCGGTCGACGCCGATCTGTGTCGCCGCGCACTTGCCCGTAGCGCACCCCACACGGTGGTCGAAATCCTGCCCACGGTCGGCGCCGCCATTGCGCGCCTGCAGGCTGCTGCGCCAGCCATCGACGTGATTCTCGCTGACCTCACGCTGCCGGACGGCAGCGGCCTCGACCTGCTGGCCCATGTGCGTGCGCACGGCCTGCCGAATGCCTTCGTCGTCCTCACCGGCTGCGGCGACGAGGCCTCTGCCCTTGCCGCGCTGAAGGCCGGCGCAGACGACTACCTGGGCAAGCATGGCGACTACGCCGATCGCCTGGGGCGTGTCCTGTCGAACGCCCTTGAGCGTTTCCGCAACGATTTGGAGCGAAAGGGACGACATCTCCGCGTGCTCTACGCCGAACGCAGCCGCTTCGACGTCGATCTCACACTGCGCCATTTCGCCGCGCACGCGCCATTGTTCCGGATCGATGTCGTCCCTGACGGCGAGGAGGTGCTCAAGCGCCTGCCGCAGCACGCCGACGAAGCCCCGGGCTATGACCTGTTGCTGCTCGATTACCAGCTGCCGGTACGGAATGCCCTGGAAGTGGCCAAGACGGTGCGCGATCAGCGAGGCCTCGACCTGCCGATCGTTCTGGTCACCGGCCACGGTGATGAAGACGTGGTCACCGCAGCCATGCGGCTTGGCATCGAGGATTACGTTGTCAAGACGAGCGGATATATAGAGAGACTTCCGACCATCCTTGAGAATGCGCTGAGGCTGGCCCAACTGCGGCGAGAGCAGTCGCGCCTGCGCAACAGCACCACCCGGCTGACCTATCTGCTGTCGGCCAGTCAGACGATCCTCTATGCCCTGCGGGTAGACGGCGAACAACTGGCGCCGACCTGGGTCAGCGAGAATATCGCCCGGGTAATGGGCTATGAGCCCGCCAACTGCCTGGCGCCGGACTGGTGGCTCACGCACGTGCATGCCGACGATCGTGCGCGCGTGCTCGCCGCACAGACTGCTCTGCTGCGCCGGGGAGCGTTGACGCACGAGTACCGTTTCATCGATGCCAAGGGCGCTGTCCGCTGGCTGCGCGACGACATGCGGGTGGTTCACGACAGCAGCCACAACAGCCGCAAGCCGATCGAAGTGATCGGCAGTTGGAACGACCTGACCGTCGAGCGCGAGTTCACCGAACGCCAGCGGCTGCATGCCGCCGCCCTGGAAAGCACCCGCGACGGCGTCATCATCACCGACCTGGCGGGCGCGATCATCAGCGTCAATGCCGCGTTCTGCGAGATCACCGGCTACGCTGCGCCGGACGCGATCGGCCAGAACCCGCGTTTCCTCAAGTCCGGACGCCACGATCGCGCCTTCTACCAGGCACTGTGGGCCAGCCTGCTGGAGGGCGGTCATTGGCAGGGCGAAATCTGGAACCGCCGCGCGGATGGCGAAATCTACCCGCAGTGGGCGACGCTGAGCGTCGTCAGGGACGACGCGGGCTGCCCGTCCCACTACGTGTGTGTTTTGACCGACCTCACCAAGCTCAAGCACAGCGAAGAACTGGCCGACCGCCTGGCACACTACGACCCCTTGACCGCGCTGCCGAATCGCCTGCTGTTGCGCTCGCTGTTGCAGCACGCACTCGACCGCGCGCACCGGGAAGGCAGCAAAGCGGCCGTGCTGCTCGTCAACCTGGACCAGTTCAAGATTGTTAACGAAAGCCTCGGCCACCTTCTGGGCGATGAATTGTTGCGGGCTGTCGCCGTTCGGCTGAAGAGGCGCTTGCGCCAGCAAGACACCTTCGGACGCCTGGCGGCCGACGAGTTCGCCGCTGTCCTGGAAGGCACGCAGGCTGCCGAAAATGCAGAAAACACAGCCCGTGACCTGCTCGCCGCGCTGTCGGCGCCCTTCGTGCTCACCGACGGGCACGAAGCCTATGTGCGTGCCAGCGTGGGGATCAGCCTGTTTCCACAGGACGGGGCGACGGCCAACGACATGCTGCGCAGCGCAACCGCAGCGACGCAGCGCGCCAAGGATCGCGGCGGCAACCAGTGCGCCCTTTACACCGGCGAACTCGGTCAGGGTGCACTCGAGCGACTGGAAACGGAAAATGCACTGCGACGGGCGTTGAGCCAGGACGAGTTGCGACTTCACTACCAGCCTAAAGTGGACCTCGCCAACGGCATGATCATCGGTGCCGAAGCGCTGCTCCGCTGGCAGCGACCCGACGTCGGCCTGGTGCCGCCTGCGAGCTTCATCCCGCTGGCCGAGAGGACCGGCCTGATCGTGCCGATCGGCACCTGGGTGATCGACGAGGCCTGTCGTCAGGTTCGTGCCTGGATCGACGCCGGCTTGGCGGCTGTCAAGGTGGCAGTGAATGTCTCGGCGCGCCAGTTCGCCAGTGGCGAGCTTGAGTCGGTGCTCTCCGCCGCCTTCAGCCGCCATGCGGTCGAGCCGGGAATGTTCGTGCTCGAACTGACCGAGAGCATGCTGATGGCCTCTCCGGACCAGGCCATCGAGCGGCTCCTGCGTCTCAGAGATCTCGGGGTGAGCCTTTCACTCGACGACTTCGGCACCGGCTATTCCAGCCTCAGCTACCTGAGTCGCTTCCCGGTCGATGAACTCAAGATCGACCGCTCGTTCGTCGAGGACATCGTGACCGACCCCAACGCGGCGAACATCGCCACCTCGGTGATCGCGCTAGCGCATCGCATGCAACTGAAGGTGGTTGCCGAAGGCGTCGAAACCGACGCGCAACTGGGCTACCTGAGACAGAACCGCTGCGACCAGATGCAGGGCTATCTGTTCAGCAAGCCCGTTCCGGCGGACGATTTCGCGCGTCTGATTGGTGAGGGCAGTTCGCTGGCCATCGCCAATGCGCCGAGTGACGCGCGTACCTTGCTGGTGGTGGACGACGAAGCGAATATCCTGTCCGCGATACGCAGGGTGCTGCGCGGGCAGGGCTACCGCGTCCTGACCGCGGAGAGCGCTCAAGAGGGGCTGGTGCTGTTGGCCAGCAACGAGGTTCAGGTGATCCTCTCCGATCAACGAATGCCACAGATGAGCGGCACGGAGTTCCTTGGCCGGGTAAAACTTCTGCATCCGGAAACGGTGCGGCTGGTCATTTCCGGATACACCCAGCTCGACTCGATCATCGATGCCGTCAATCAGGGGGCGATCTACAAGTTCCTGACCAAGCCGTGGGACGAGGATCAATTGCGCGAGCACATCCGGGACGCCTTCGCGTACTACGAAGCGATTATCAAACCGCGCGTCACCGGCAGCAGGGATTGAGCGACGGGCCGAGGCCTGGCTTTCTTCTCATCCATTGTTCTTGCTGGTGCCCCCGGTCGGAATCGAACCAACACCTGATGATTACAAATCAACTGCACGACCTTCATGCTACGGGGGCTGAGAGTGCTTTCGAGGCGGTGATTATAGCCGAAGCGCTCGCTGCCGTAGCTACCGGAACACGCCCACAATGCTGCGCCGGAGGAACGGCAGAGACAGGTGGCAGTCCGCTCGCTGCCATGCAGCATTCTTTCTCCGCTGCGGGCCCGCTGATAGAATGCCTTGACTCCTTGAATTGTTGATGGACCGCCATGCCAACGCTCTCGAACCCGTCGGAAATCGCTCGCGAGACGCTGCGCCAGCTGGCTACCCGGCGCATGTCTCCGTCGCCGGAAAACTACCGGGCGCTCTACCACGAGATCGCTGGCACCTCCGCGGACAGCGCGGCGCCTTTTCCGCAGCGGGAGCTGAAGGCGCTGCTGACATCGCTGCCGAACGAGCAACCGGCGCAGCAACGTCTCTTCAAGCGCTTCGCCCAGGCGTTCAAGGGAGAGAGCTGGGAGGAGTTGAAGCGTGGCCTCGGCGAGCTGTTTGCGCAGCTCGGCAAGGAGCAGGATCTGCCCTGGAGTGAACTGTTCGCGGACTTCCTGCGTCAGTGGGAGAGCAAACAGACGGGACTTACCGTGGCGCGCAAGCGTGAGGCGCTCGAGCGTGTGCTGAGCGGAGGCGCGGGCAACAGCGAGCTGCTCTTCGCACGCTTGCAGGGGCTGGTCAGATCGTGGTCGCGGAATGAGCCGGGAGCCGACGAAATGCCGTTGGTCGAGGCGGCCAAGGCTGCGCCGGCACCACCAGCAGCAGCGGCGAACGATGCAGCGGCAGCCAAGGTGCTCGCGGCCGGCGCGGAAGCCGCGGAACTGTCGACCGAGCTGCGTGAAACCTTCGCGTACACGCTGGAGGTGCTCTTTCCCTCGCAGCTCCTCGACGAACCCGAGCTGATGGCCGACGCGAAAGCGCTGGCGCACAAGGTCCGCACGGCCACCTCTCGGGCGGCGATGGAAGGACTGCAGGCGAGCATCAAGCGCTTCGCCTTTCGCCTCGAGATTCTCTCGGAGGACCGCGCCGAACTGCGTGCCGGTCTGCTGAAGCTGCTGCAGTTGCTGATCGAAAACGTCGGCGAACTGGTCGTCGAGGACCGTTGGCTCAGCGGGCAGATCGAGATCGTCCGCGACATTGTCGCTGGCCCGTTGAGCATCCGCTCGATAGGCGACGCCGAGAGCCGGCTCAAGGAAGTGATTTTCAAGCAGGGGCAGCTCAAGCACAGCCTCAACGAAGCCAGGGAGAGCCTCAAGCAGATGCTTGCCGGATTCGTCGATCACCTGGCGGAGTTTGCCGATTCGACTTCCGACTATCACGACAAGATCGAGATCTGTGCGGACCGGATCAGCAACGCCGAAGACATCGCCGAGCTGGAGGACGTGCTCGCCGAAGTGATCCGTGAGACACAGATCATTCAGCTCAACGCCCAGCGCTCTCGGGACGAGCTGCGCAGCGCCAAACAAAGCGTCGAGGAAGCCGAGAAGCGCATCGGCGAACTGCAAAGCGAACTCGACAAGGCCAGCACGCTGGTGCGCCACGACCAGCTCACCGGCGCGCTTAACCGGCGCGGCCTCGAGGAAGCCTTCGGCAAGGAAACCGCGCGCGCGCAGCGCCGAAAATCGACGCTCTGCGTCGCTTTGCTGGACATCGACAATTTCAAGAAGCTGAACGACTCACTCGGGCACGATGCCGGCGACGCGGCGCTGATCCACCTCACCACGGTGATTCGCGAGACGATGCGTCCGCAGGATACCGTCGCCCGCTTCGGTGGCGAGGAATTCATCATCCTGCTGCCGGACACGCCACTCGAGGATGCACAGACGGCGATCATTCGCCTGCAGCGCGAGCTGACCCGGCGCATCTTCCTGCACAACAACAACCGGCAACTGATTACCTTCAGCGCCGGCCTCACCGATTTTCGGCCCGACGACACACAGGCGTCGGTCAGCAAACGCGCGGACGAAGCGATGTTCGCTGCCAAGCAGGCGGGCAAGAACCGGGTAACGATCGGCTGAAGCGAAGTCGCCGGCGGCGACGCGCGGCGAAATCCGGTGACGCGCCCCGGCTGCGGCTCAGCCGTGCGCGCCGGCGGCGAGGTCTTCGCTGGCCAGAGTCCCGAGCACTTCAGCGGCGGCCAGCAGCCCGAAAGTGGCGGTGACGCACACCGACGAACCGAAGCCAGCACAATTCAGCCCGCTCGGCGCTGGCGGCTGCTCGCAGGTCGCCGATGCTTCCGGGTAGCGCAAGGGCTCGCTCGAGAAGATCGCCGTTATGCCGAATTTCTTCTTCGCCGCACGCGTGAAGGCGTAATCCCTGCGCAACAGCGAGCGCACCCGGGCGAGCAAGGGATCCTGGATGCTCAAGGCCAGATCGGCGCTCTGGATTCGCGTCGGATCGACCTGCCCGCCGGCAGCACCGACGGTGATCAACGGCAGCGCACGGCGTTTGCAGCAGGCAATCATGGCCGCCTTGCTGCGCACCTGGTCGATGGCATCGATGACATGGTCGAAGGGGCCGCCGAGGATCGCGTCGACGTTTTCCGGGGTCACGAAATCCTCGATCTCGGTCAGCTGACAAGACGGGTTGATGGTCAGGATTCGCTGCGCCATGGCGCTGACCTTGGCTTTTCCGAACTCGCCGTCCACGGCGTGCACCTGGCGGTTCACGTTGGACTCGGCGACCATGTCCAGGTCGATCAGCGTGATCCTGCCGATCGCCGAACGCGCCAGTCCTTCGGCAGCCCAAGAACCGACGCCGCCGATGCCGACCACGGCGACATGGGCATGCTGAAAGCGCGCCAGCGCCGCCGCGCCGTACAGGCGCTCGATGCCGCCGAAGCGGCGCTGCATGTCCGCAGCGGCTTCGCTCATCGGCTGTCCACTGCCCGCCGGATGACCTGATTGAAGGGTTCGATCCATTCCGGGGCAAACTGCCTGTCGCAGGCGTTGACTTCGGCGACGGCGCGCAGCAACGAGCGCTTGTGACCGCGGTCGACGTGCTTCAGCATCACCGCCTCGAAAGCATCGACGATGGCCAGCACCCTGGCACCCGCGCAGATCTGCGTGCCCGCAAGCCCGTCCGGATAGCCCTTGCCGTCCGGCATTTCGTGATGCTGGGCGACCATCTCGGCGGCAGGCGACCAGCCGTCCATGCGCGCCAGCAGGCCGGCCGCGTAGCTCGCGTGCCCGCGCATGATCCGTTGCTCGGCGGTGGTCAGGGCGCTCGCCCTGAGCCACACGGACTCCGGCAGAAACATCATCCCGACGTCGTGCATGTAGATGGCCGCTTCAAGCTGCACGGGGTCGATCGGGTCGCCGGCCATCTGGTTGGTTTCCAGCGCCAGTCGCAGGATACGCATGCTACGGCCGGCGAAACGCGGCGAGCGCATCTCGAACTGGTTGGCCAGGGTGAGGAAGAACAGCAGGTCATCGGCGGCCCGCGACCGCGAGCCGTCATAAATGCCCGACCAGGTGTCGGCGGCAATGTGCGCGCCAGAAACCGGGCGGCTGCCGGTGACCGCCTCGATCACGCCAGCGATACAGGCCTCGACGCCTGCGGGCGTTGCCGCCGCCAGCTTCTCAAGCCCATCGACCAGCGGCGCGAGTCGCAGGCCCGCGAGTGCTTTACCCGCGGCGAGCCTTTCGACCGCCAGTTGCAGACGGTCGATGGTCAACAGGACGATCTCGGCGAGCGAAGCGGAGAAGCGCAGATCAGCGCTGCGGACGCGCGCCAGAACCGCTTCCAGCGGGTGAACGATGGCCACCGCCGGGTCCACCCGGCAGAGCCCTGCGTCGCCCTTGATGTTGTGCAGGGTACGGAACAGGCTGCCGATCAGCTCGCGGTCATCCGGCGTGCTGCGCAACTTCGCGACATCACGCTCGATCGCCGGCACGTGCTCGCGCAGCGCGTCAATGAAGTCCTCCAGCGCGTCCCGGTCGTCAGGGACCCCTTCAGCAAACACCCGTCTCTCCATGCTGCCCGCTTCCCGAAAATATTGCCGCAGAGTCTACCGGAAAGCACACCCCGCCGCCCTATCCTCCTGCGCTCCCATTGCTGACTGGCGCTCGCGCAATTGACATGCGAAATGCGTACGCCCTCAGGGGCCTGCAAGGCCGGGGACATAATGCGCGGAAATGGCCCTTTTGGCCGAATGCTGGGCTAAACTGCGCGTTTTTCAGTACACAAGGATCTACCATGCCCATTGTCACCACCCCCAGCGGTCTGCAGATCGAGGACATCATCGCCGGCAGTGGCCCGATGGCCGTCTCCGGCCAGCACGTCATCGTGCATTACACCGGCTGGCTTGCCGACGGCACGAAATTCGACTCCAGCGTGGACCGCAACGAACCTTTCCGCTTTCCGCTCGACGGCAAGCATGTCATCGCCGGTTGGGAGGAAGGTGTTCCCGGGATGTGCGTCGGTGGAGTCCGCCGGCTGATCATTCCCGCCGATCTCGCTTATGGCGCACGTGGTGCCGGAAATCTCATTCCACCACACGCCAAGATCACTTTCGACATCGAGTTGCTCGATATCGCCTGAACGATGGCCGATCGGCCGCACAAGACGTCGAGCACCCCCGACGGTAAAGCTGCTGTGCCAGCCAAGCGCCGCCGCGATGCCACGACGGCGGGTGGCGATGGCCGACCGTCGACCGCCGCGCCCGGCCCTTCGCGTGCATCTCCGGCGGACGATGTCAAGCCGCAGCCGAAGGTGCGCCGCATCCCCGCGCGCCCGGCAGGCGCAGGGCAGCCGCTACCGCGCCGCCCAGCGGCGCCGGTGAGCACCGCAGCGCCGGCTGGGAGCACGCCACAGGCCGGTGTGCGCATCTCCAAATTGATGGCCGAGCGCGGCCTGTGCTCGCGCCGCAATGCCGACGACTATATCAGCCGCGGTTGGGTTTTCGTCGATGGTCACAGGGTCAGCGAGCTCGGCACCCGCGCCGACCCGAATGCGGAGATCACCCTCGACAGGCAGGGACAGGCCGATCAGCAGAGCCGGCTGACGATCCTGCTGCACAAGCCGATCGGCTATGTCTCCGGCCAGCCGGAGCCTGGTTGCACGCCCGCCGTCAGCCTGATCCAGCCCGAGAATCAGGTATGCTCACCAGATACGCCTCTCTTCCACCCGACCTGCCTGCGCGGGCTGGCACCCGCCGGCCGCCTCGACATCGATTCGACCGGTTTGCTGGTTCTCACCCAGGACGGTCGCCTTGCGCGGCACTTGATCGGTGCCGAGTCGCAGGTCGACAAGGAGTATCTGGTCCGCGTCCAGGGTCAGCTCGACGCCAGGGGGCTGGCGCTGCTCAATCACGGACTCAGCCTTGACGACCGGAAACTGAAGCCGGCCAGGGTCGAGTGGCTCAACGACGATCAGCTGCGCTTCGTTCTCCGCGAGGGCCGAAAGCGCCAGATCAGGCGGATGTGCGAGCTGGTCGGCTTGCGCGTCATCGGCCTCAAGCGCGTGCGCATCGGCGCGCTCAGACTCGGCGACCTGCCGCTTGGCCAATGGCGCTTCCTGCGTCCGGACGAGCGCTTCTGATAGCCGCAGCCGCGATGCCGCCGCGGCGCGCGTCGGGCGGTCACTTTGGAGGAGCGCCGCATGTTCGGATTGTTCAAGTCGCCGCCGTTTGACGATGCGCAGCTCGGTGAACTGCAGCGCAGTGGCGGCCTCTGGCGGGGTTCGATCGGCGCGCTTGATGGCACGCGCGTCCCGCTGGCGATAAGCGGCTCGCGCAAGGAACCCGATGCGCAAGCCCTGCGAGCCGCTCGCGAAGTGGCAGGCCGATTCGCTGGTTGGCGCCCGATCATCGAGAAGGCCTTGTTCGACCACTACCAGCCCTACGCTGAAGCCCTGGCCGACGACGACTCACCTGCAGACGGCTGCCCTGCACGGTAAATTTGTTCTCGTGCCGGGATCAAGGTGATACGTGACCTGTGGAATTTTTGGTCATGCGCAGGTAGTCGAAGACCAATCGGATGTTGCGGTTCAGGTGGCGCATTTTTTCGGCGAGGCTGGTTTTGCCATCGGAGAAGTGATGCAGGATACCGACGGCGAAGCGGCGCAGGCGTGACATGTTGTCGGGTCCGTGACCGGTGCGAATACGACTGCGGTCTTCGTCGTAGTTCCAGTCGATGACGTAGTGACAGCGGTTCTCTATCGACCAATGGCCGCGATTGATGGCGAGGATCTGCTGCGGGTTGGCCTGCTCTGGAAGGCGACTGGTAATTCCGAGAGCGGTTTCGTGCGTCCGCTTGCCGCTCTTCTTGTGCAGCACTTCACGCTCGATCAAGAACACCTGGCCGACCTGCGGGAAGTCGAGATAGGCGTTGAGGGCATTGCTGCACCAAATACTTCGAGTCTCGATCCGACCATGGTCAGGTGGCGAAACCGCCACGTAGTCTGCCTCCTTCCGATCGTGGAAAAGGAGCGCGATATCGGCGTGCAGTGTCGGCTGATTGCCTTTGACCGTGAAGTGATAGTGCGCCTTGCGCTCTACCAGGTAGGTCGCCAGCTTGCGCTGTGTCAGCAGCGCGTCGGCGGTGATGTCCTTGCCCTGGATATCGATCGCATCGAGCAGGGGCATGAACATCCCGATTTCATTGGTCTGCTTGAGCTCGTCCCTGCCATTTACGGGCAAGGTGCCGACTTTTTTTGGGTGTGGCAGACGCCGGTCTGATGCCCGACCACGCTCATGATGTGCGTTTGCTGCCCGTGCTCGTCATGAGCATTGCGCATGGTCTTGCCGTCGACCGCCAGGCTGGGGTCGTCTTGAGCATAGGCCTCGTTCCACTGCTGACACGCTTGGTCGAGTGCCGTCGGATCGACGCGGATCAGGACGTCACGAATGATGAACTCACTGGGTACGCGGTAAACGCCCTTCTCGCGACGACAGCGGAAACGCTCGCGTGCTTTCGGTGTGAGGTCTTTGGCCCACCCGGCGATGGCTTTGTAGCCCTGCATTCCGCACAACGCCGCCGCCGTGGCGATGGCCAGCACGGCCGGAAGCGGATGGCGCCTCCCTTGCGCGCGACGCGGGTCGGTGATGCCGGCAAAGAAGTCTGGAAGCGTGCGCATCTGTTCGGCGGTGAGCATCATCCTGGGCACTCCTGTGCGATAGCGGGGGTTGAGTATCGAGCGGGAAAGTTGGCCGCGAGCGTCCGCCTGCAAGGGGCGAACAAAGAAGACTTTGGGCGACGCCGGCTGGGCGCTGTAGCCTTCTCGGGTGCGGCGAAAGCCTTGCGTCAGCCCCAGGGGCGTCCAGTTCGCGGCTCGATAGACGGTCCCCTGGAAGCGCGATGGATCGACAAAGGTCTCCAGCAGTAACAGCGGCTTCCCAAAATGGGCCTGCCAGTCCACTGCGATCCGTCGCTCACACAGCGAGAGCACCTTGGAGCCGAGGTTGGAGTAATGCCAGTCGGGAAGAATCAGAAAGCGACTGTTGTTGGCGACCAGGCCCAGGCGATCGTACTGATGCCGATAGTCCCAGCCGATCCAGCGGTCACGAACGCCGCATTTCCAGGCCGCCGCAGAGAAACTCAGCAAGGCCGTCCACTTTTCGCCGCAGGTGGCCACGTACCAGAGCGTGTGCCCGATCTTCGCCAGGTCGCCCAGGTAGTGATGCTCTGCCATCAACTCCCGATAGCGAGCCTCTTCGCTCTTGCCCACCAGGCGAACACGCAATGCATCAAGAACGCTTTCCATGCGCCATTTATACGGACTTTCCGAGCGAATGTCCAGGGGGGAAACTAACTGCTTGATTGCCCGTGCATTGGCTGAGAGGACAAATCCACCCTGGGCTGCCCTGCCACGCCTCTTGCGCGTGCCAGCGAAGTATGGCCGCTTGTCACGCTGGTCTACGTTGCGGTGACCCCGCTGGATGACGCACTGACCACTGAACTCGGCTACATGACGAGCTGGGACGAGGAACACACGCTCGGCGCCCGCTTTCAGGGCGACAGGTTCATCGAGCTTTGCGGCAGCGTCTTGCCGCCGTAGCTGTGACGCCCGGCGACACCCGCTCGACCGGCAAGTGCAGGGGAGGTATGTCACAGCGACTCCTGCCTCCTGGCCAGGCGCGCATGATCAGCGCCGTTTCCTTGCCGGCAGTTCGGTGGCAATCAACGCCTTTACCGGCAAATGATCCGACGCCTGGCGGGCGATGGCGCTTCGGTGGGTGGTGAAGGCGAGCAAATCGTGACGCGGCCTGACCCACACACGGTCGAGGGCGAACAGAGGCGCCCAGGCGGGGAAGGAGCGCTCGGCGGGCGCCCGGCCGAACATGCCGTTCATCCAGCGCAGCGGCCGGCCTAGCGACAGCCACTCGTTGATGTCGCCAAGGACGACGATCGGCTGCTCAATCGGCGCGTCGTGCAGCAGCTTGAGCAGCCTGCTTACCTGGAAGCGACGTTCGGCGGGTCGCAGGCCGAGATGGGTGACGACGACGCGCACGGGCGTGCCGCCGACATCGAGTTCGACATCGAGCGCGCCGCGCGGCTCGCGCGTGCGGTAGCTGAAATCGTGCTGGCGGACGCTGATGACCGGGTGCCGGCTAAGCAAGCCGTTCCCGAAGTTGCCCTGGTGGCGGATCATGGTGTGACCGGCAATCGCTTCCATGCCGGCTTGTTGCGCCAGGTAGTCGAGTTGCAGCGAGGCGTGGCCGCCGTCGAACTGGTTGTCGACCTCCTGCAGGCCGATGACATTGCAGGCGAGTTCCTTGATCACCTGCGCGACGCGCCCGGCGTCCTGCCTGCCATCACGCCCGACACAGCGATGCAGGTTATACGACGAGATGCGCAGGCAATCGTCGCCGAGCGTCTGCTCGAGGCTGTGCCAGTTAGCCAGTCCGCTCGCCAGCCTTGGCATCGTTGTGTATGCGCTGCTGCTTGGCCAGCCAGCGCCGTACGATCAGGGAAGTGAGGGCGAGCAGGACGACGATGGCGACGATGATGCCGTAATTCACTCGTGCGGGATCATCGAGCAGGGCTGCGAGCTGATCGCCGAACACCGTCGTGGCAAGCGTACCCGGCAGCATGCCGAACAAGGTGCCGAACAGGAAAGGCTGCACTCGGATACCGATCGCGGCGGCGCACATGCCGACGACCACGAAAGGCGCAACCGGTACCAGGCGCAGCGCCATCATCGCCGACAGACTGCGCCGGCGAAGGATCTCGGCCAGTTTGAACAGGCGCTTGCCGCCGAGCTTCTGCACTTCCCGTCGTGGCAGACCGAGGCCGGCGAGGTAGCTGGCCAGCGCCGCGACAAGTATCCCCGAGATGGCGTAAACGAAACCGAGTTGCGGACCGAAGGCGACCACCGCGGCGAGCGTGATCAGCGGCCGCGGAAACATCACGACACACGCCGGAGTGTAGGCGATCAGGATGAGCAGCGGCGCCCACCAGCGGCTGGCAAACGCCTGTGCCCATCCGCTGACGCGGCTGGCGTCGATCCAGTCGGCGAGCGGCGTGTAGCGCCAGAGGGCGGTCAGCGCAGCGATGAGGAGGACGAAGGCAAGCAGTTTTGGAGCGTCGGGACGCATGAAGATCACCCCGCGCCCGCCGGGCGCACCGCGTTTTGCATCTTCCGACTCGATCCGGTGGGTGATGAAGCCTTCCGGGCTAAAGTCGTCGAATACATGCTCCACTACCGGACGTTCCGGATCACCGATACTGGCGAGGTCGACCACTGCTTCCGGCCAGTCCGGCGGTTCTTCGAGTGCTCTTAATGTACGGCGGCGGCCGGCCAGTGCCTCGATCGCGCCGTGCAGGCTGCCGTGCTCTTCGACTGCCACATCCACCGTTTCCGGCCGCGCGTCGAGGTGTTCGCCGAGCAACCGGTTGCGGAAGTGACGAATGGCCGCAACAGCCTGAGGATCGCCACGTGCCGCGATGGTCGCATCGCATTCGCTGTCCATGCCCATCGAGCGATTGCTGAGGTTGGCCGAGCCAATGCGCAGCAACTCGTCGTCGACGATCATCAGCTTCGAGTGCAGATCGATGCAGAGGTCGGCAGCCAGCTTGTCGACATGCGGGTAATAGACGTGAAAGCGGCCATGCACATCGGCCTTGCGCAGCCGCTGCACGAGGCGCCGGCGCAACACGTGCATGGTGTGTTCCTCCAGCCAGCCGTGGCTGAACAGGCGAACGAGGACGACGATCTCCGGGCCGTCCGGCTCGGCCAGCCGGGCGGCCAGGGCGTCGCCAATACGCTGCGCCGTGAAGTACTGGTTTTCGATGTAGATGCGACGGCGGGCGCTGGCGATCATGTCGAGATAGAGCGTTTCGATTTCGGTGATGCCTGCCACGCTGGGCATTTCCGGCATGGTCCGTGACAAGGCAAGCGTGACGTCGTGCAGATCGACGCGCACAGTGTCGGGCCAGGACCAGGGCTCTGGTGACGCCTGCCTGACCGCAGGCATGTCGCGTCCGGTCGCCGCCCGCCAGCGCACGCGCGCGATCTTGCCGAGCTCGCGCGCGGCTTCGCCGTCAACCGCCATCATGGTGTCGTGGAACGGCGGGTAGGCGACGTCACCACAGCGGCGGCGGTCATCATGGGCAGCATGCGCGCAGGTATCCCAGCGGCGCACCGTGAGGTCGAAGCCGCCGACGAAGGCCATCGCATCATCGATGACGACGATCTTCTGATGGTGCGAGCCGGAAATCGGATGCGTGTTGTCCTGGGCAAAACGAACACGCCGCCGCGGCCGCCAGCCGAAGCCCTGGAAGAGTCGGAACTCGCGGTCGGCGCCGAACACCAGCGGGTAGTCCCATTCCAGGATATTGATCCGCAATCCGCGACGGCGACGCACCAGCCAGTTGAGGAAATCGCCGAGCTGCGCCGGCGCTGCGCCCGGCCGGTCGTCGAAGTGCAAAGGAGTCGCGCTGTTGAAGTCCCACGCCAGGATCACGATCGATTGGCGCGCCCGCTCGGCAGCAAGCGAGAAGGCGCGGAAATACTCCTCTCCGTCGACCAGCAGGCCCACTCGTGACGCATGCGCTACGACCGTGCAGTTGCGGCCGGGTGAGAACAGAAAGGGCGCTCCCGCTTCAGACGTTGGCGGTGCGGATAGCGACGTTTGTGCGTTCATCGGTCACTCTGGCCTTGCGTCACGCAAGTGAGCGGGTGGGCAGGGTCGCCAGAGTCGGTTCGCAAGTTTTTGGCGATAGTTCATATTCATATTCGTGCTCTTGATGTTGGCAAACTGCTCCATGAGACAGGTCAGTTCACTGGCGTGTTCCTCCTCGACTTCGCGCACGGCTCTTCAAACTGACGTTTCCTCGATTTCTTCGTCAGTCGGCGGCCGGGTTCCATGATCCCCGTTCGTCCTCGGTTCTCTGGGTCCGCTTTGCTGCCCGGCGGTGCTGCACTGCTGCATCGACGCGGTGTTCGCCGATGACCAGATACAGGTACGCACTCATCAGGCTGCGGCCGACGATCGCATGAAGGCTTTTCGAAAGCTTGCGCGCAAGAATCGCCCGGGCATATCCAGGGAAGCAGACGCTGGAGCGCAAATGGAGTGAGTCGATGAGGCCCATGCTGTGCTCTCGGCGCTGGAAGAACGGGTGGCCTGCGAAAGACGCGGTGGCGGTGGCTATCGGCCCGGTCAGGCGTTGCACGCGCCACCGGATCGGGATGCCGGTTTCGTCGTTTCCGGGCGCGGCACTTCACCCGACGGTCTTCTGCTCGCCATCGAAGTGCTGCTACCAGCCGACCCGAGACCCGAGGGAGCCGTGGCAGGATGGCGCGGGAAACGGCCTTCGACGCGCGCGCTCAGCGGGGGTATGAGCCATGCGTGACCACGGGCGCGGCGAGGTTTCGTCACCGCCGCGCATGCGACGAGTCAGGACACGGTTGAGCGCGACAGGTCCGGTACGACACCTTCTTGCCGGTTCATCGTGTAACCCGGCTCGACCTGACTCTGGGTGCTGAAGCGCTGGTCGGTGTTGAGCACCTTGCTCAGAGCAGGATCGGCTCGGGCGCAAGTTCGACGCCGAAACGTTTGCAGACGTCTTCCTGGACCGCTCTCGCCAGGGCGACGACATCGGCGCCGCACGCGCCGCCGCGATTTACCAGTACCAGCGCCTGCTTCTCGTACATCCCGACGCGGCCGAGATCCCGGCCTTTCCAACCGCTCTGCTCGATCAGCCAGCCAGCGGCAAGCTTGACGCCGCCATCGGCCTGCGGGTAGCGCGGCAACCCAGGAAAAGCGCGCGCGAGGCCTTCGGCGACTGCCGCACTCACCACCGGGTTGTGGAAGAAACTGCCGGCGTTGGGGAGTGCGGCCGGGTCGGGCAGCTTGCGGCTGCGGACGGCGATCACGGCGTCGGCGATCTGGCGCGGCGTGAGGACGGAAGCGGGTCCGGAACCCGGGCCTGTATCGGAGCCGCTGCGCGGCATTCGGTCGAGTTCGGCGGCGAGTTCGGCGTAGCCGGTCAGCGGCTGCCAGCGCTTCGGCAGGCGGAAGGTCACCCGGGTGATCACCCGCTGGCCGTTCAGGTGCCAGCCCTGCTGCTTGAAGACGCTGTCGCGGTAGCCAAAACGACAGGCGCTGCGATCGAGCTGCAGCGTGCTGCCGGTCGACATGTCGACCGCGTCGAGCGAATGGAAGCGCTCGGCGACTTCCAGACCGTAGGCGCCGATGTTCTGGATCGGCGCGGCGCCGACGGTGCCCGGAATGAGCGCCAGGTTCTCGAGACCTGGCCAGCCCTGAGCGAGGGTCCACAGCACCAGTCGATGCCAGTCCTCGCCGGCACCGGCGCGCACGTACCAGGCGTCGTCGTCTTCGCCGATCAGTTCGCGACCACGAATCGCCATCCGCAGCACGAGACCGTCGAAATCACCGGTGAGCACCAGGTTGCTGCCGGCGCCAAGGACGAAGCGACGCTGCCGGCTGTCGCCGGCGAGCATCGCCAGTTGCTCGACCGAGCGGATTTCAGCGTACCAGGCGGCACGACCCGGCAAGCCCAGCGTCGTTCGCCTGGTGAGGTCCGCAGCACGCTCGACGAAATCGGGCAGCGCTGCGCCACTCACCGCCCTTTCCACGTCTTCGCTCAGAGCAGGGGCGCCAGCCAGCGTTCCGCTTCGGCGACGCTGAAGCCGGCCCGCGCCGCCCAGTCTTCGAGCTGGTCGCGAGCGATCCTGCTGACCGCGAAATAGCGCGCCTGCGGGTGCGCCAGATAGAAGCCGGAAACCGCCGCCGCCGGCGTCATGGCAAAGGATTCGGTGAGGCCCATGCCGGTGTTGGCCCGCGCATCGAGTATCTCGAAGAGGGCGCGTTTGGCGGTATGGTCGGGACACGCCGGGTAACCGGGAGCGGGCCGGGTACCACGATAATCCTCACGAATCAGCGCCGCGTTGTCGAGCGTCTCGTCGCTGGCGTAGCCCCAGTAGTCGCGCCGCACCTCACGGTGCAACCACTCGGCACAGGCTTCGGCGAGGCGGTCGGCGAGGGATTTAAGCATGATCGCGTGGTAATCGTCGTGCGCGGCGGCGAACTCGGCGAGCTTGGCTTCGATACCGAAGCCGGCGCCGACTGCAAAGGCGCCGACCCAGTCCGGCGTGCCGCGCTCGGCGACGAAATCGCTCAGGCAGTAGTGCGGCTTGCCCGACGGGCGCTCCTGCTGCTGGCGCAGGTTATGCCAGGTCATCAACGTGCTGCCGCGCGATTCGTCGGCGTAGATCTCGATGTCGTCACCGACAGCGTTGGCCGGGAACAGTCCAAAGACGGCGTTGGCGCTCAGCCATTTCTCGTCGATGATCGTCGCCAGCATCTTTTGCGCGTCGGCGAAGACGCCGCGCGCCGTCTCACCGACCAGGGGGTCCTCGAGGATCTTCGGGTAGCTGCCGGCGAGATCCCAGGTCTGGAAGAACGGTCCCCAGTCGATGAACTGGGCCAGCGTCGCCAGGTCGACGTCGCGCAGCACGTGCAGGCCGGGTTTCCGCGGTGGCAGCGGCTGGTAGGCCGCAGCATCGTCAGCGGCGAAGCGGTTGGCACGCGCTGCCGCCAGGGTCACCAGCTTGATGCCTTTCTTGTTGGCGTGCTGCGCGCGCAGCTTCTCGTAATCCGCCGCGACTTCGCTCCGGAAGCCGGCCGCCCTGTCGATCGACAGCAATTGGGTGACCACACCGACCGCGCGCGAGGCGTCGGGGACATAGACCACCGGCCCGCCGTAGTTCGGCGCAATCTTGATCGCCGTATGCGCGCGACTGGTCGTCGCGCCGCCGATCAGCAGCGGCACCGGCGGTTCGCCGTCGGCAAACCCGAGGCGCTGCATTTCGGCGGCGACATGACTCATCTCCTCGAGCGAGGGCGTGATCAGACCCGACAGCCCGACCGCCTGGGCGCCGTGCTCTCGTGCGGCGTGCAGGATCCTGTCGCAGGAAACCATGACCCCGAGGTCGACGACATCGTAGCCGTTGCAGCCGAGGACGACGCCGACGATGTTCTTGCCGATGTCGTGCACGTCGCCCTTGACGGTGGCGACGACGATCTTGCCCTTGCTGCTCACCCCGGTACGCAACTTCTCGGCTTCGATATAGGGAATCAGGTGGGCGACCGCCTGTTTCATCACCCGCGCCGACTTGACCACCTGCGGCAGGAACATCTTGCCGGCGCCGAAGAGGTCGCCGACGACGTTCATGCCGTTCATCAGCGGGCCTTCGATGACCGCCAGCGGCGGCTGGCCGGCAGCTTCCAGCGCGGCGCGACACTCTTCGGTGTCGGCGACGACGTAATCGTTGATGCCCTTGACCAGGGCATGGGTCAGGCGCGCATCGACCGCCAGCTCGCGCCAGCTGAGGTCGGGGCCGCTGCTCCTCGACTTGCCCTCCTTGACCGTCTGCGCGAACTCGACCAGCGCTTCGCCGGCTTCCGGGTGGCGATTGAGCACGACGTCCTCGACCTTTTCGCGCAGCGCCGGGTCGAGGTCGTCGTAGACGCCGAGCATGCCTGCATTGACGATGCCCATCGACAGGCCGGCCTTGACCGCGTGGTAGAGGAAGACGGTGTGGATCGCCTCGCGCACCGCGTCGTTGCCGCGGAACGAAAAGGAGACGTTGGAAACCCCACCCGAAATCTGCACCGCGGGCAGCTCGGCGCGGATCCAGGTACAGGCTTCGATGAAATCGACGGCGTAGTTGTTGTGTTCCTCGATGCCGGTGGCGATGGCGAAGATGTTCGGATCGAAGATGATGTCCTCGGGCGGGAAGGCTGCCTGCTCGGTGAGCAGCTTGTAGGCACGCGCGCAGATTTCGGTCTTGCGCGCATAGGTGTCGGCCTGGCCGCTCTCGTCGAAGGCCATGACCACCACCGCCGCGCCGTAACGCCGCGCCAGCCGCGCCTGGCGCAGGAACTCGCCCTCGCCCTCCTTCATCGAGATCGAGTTGACGATGCCCTTGCCCTGGATGCACTTGAGGCCGGCTTCGATGACCTGCCATTTCGACGAGTCGATCATGATCGGCACGCGCGAGATGTCCGGCTCACTGGCGATCAGTTTCAGGAAGCGATCCATCGCCGCCTGCGAGTCGAGCATCGCCTCGTCCATGTTGATGTCGATCACCTGCGCGCCGTTCTCCACCTGCTGGCGGGCGACCGCCAGCGCATCGTCGAAGCGGCCTTCGAGAATCATCCGCGCGAAAGCCTTCGAGCCGGTGACGTTGGTGCGCTCGCCGACATTGACGAACAGCGAGTCCTTGCCGACGTTGAACGGCTCGAGGCCGGCCAGGCGCAGCTTGCTCTCGATTTTCGGCACGGCGCGCGGCTTGACGCCGGCGACGCCGCGGGCAATCGCCGCGATATGTTCCGGCGAGGTGCCGCAGCAGCCGCCGACGATGTTCACGAAACCCAGCCTGGCCCAGTCGGAAACTTCCGCGGCGAGTTGCTCGGGCGTTTCGTCGTAGCCGCCAAAGGCGTTGGGCAGGCCGGCATTGGGGTGCGCGGAGACGAAGCAGTCGCAGATACGCGACAGTTCCTCGACGTACTGGCGCAATTCGGCGGCGCCGAGCGCGCAGTTGAGGCCGAAGCTCAGCGGACGAACGTGATTCAGCGAGTTCCAGAAAGCCTCGGCAGTCTGCCCGGAAAGCGTTCGTCCGGAAGCGTCGGTGATCGTTCCGGAAATCATCACCGGCCAGCGGCGGCCGGCCTGCGCGAAGTACTGCTCGATGGCGAACAGTGCGGCCTTGGCGTTCAGGGTGTCGAACACGGTCTCGACCAGGACGAGGTCCGCACCGCCCTCGCACAGCCCGCGCACCGCTTCGCTGTAGGTGCCGACGAGTTCGTCGAAGCTGGTGTTGCGGTAGCCCGGGTCGTTGACGTCCGGCGAGATCGACGCCGTGCGCGAGGTCGGGCCGAGAACGCCGGCGACGAAGCGCGGCCGGCCCGGGTCGCGGGCAGTGAACTCGTCGCATACCGAGCGCGCCAGTCGGGCGCCGGCGGCATTCAGCTCGTGGACGATCGCTTCGAGGCGGTAGTCGGCCTGCGAGACGCTGGTCGAGTTGAAGGTGTTGGTCTCGATGATGTCGGCGCCGGCCGCCAGATACTCGGCGTGAATCGAGCGGATCAGGTCGGGCTGAGTAAGCACCAGGAGGTCGTTGTTGCCTTTCAGGTCGTGCGCATGCGCTGCGAAGCGACTGCCGCGGTAGTCCGCTTCCTGCAGGCCATGGCGCTGGATCATCGTACCCATGGCGCCGTCGAGAACGAGAACCCCCCGTTCGAGGCAGGCTTTGAGTTCGGCTGTACGGTCAGGCTGCATGACTTTCCCTTCATTGCTGCGGTGGCTCGGCAAAACAAAAAACCCGTCGGCGCAAAGCTCGACGGGTCTTGGTGCGGGCCTCGCTTTAGCGGTATTTTTAACGCGCCCGCAATCTGTTCACTTCAAATCGGCGCGACCCCGGCCTTCAAGCACGGGCAGGGGGCGAATCTACGCGGCGGGGGATCGCTTGTCAAGCTGCGGCCGTGTCCATCCACGGCAGCTTCCTCCTTGCGCTGCTGGAGCGAAGACGCGAAAGCGCGTGGAGCAAAGCCAGAGCCGGGCGTACGGCCATTGCCCCGGTCCGGGGCGTCGTGCCGCAGCCAGACGCAAAATTGACGCCCGATGATGGAGACTTCTATACTCGCGTCGGTATGTTCGGATTTCCTGGCGTTGAGCCGAGCGAAGGACGCCACGGTACGACGCTGGACGACGCTGCTGGAGCCTCGCAATGCAGATCGACTTGACGCAGATCGACGTGAACACGCTGCGCGACATCCTGACCGTCATCGGCCCGTTTGTGCTCCGCGTGGGCGGCGGCATTGCAGTCCTGATCGCAGGCATGATCGCCTGTCGCATCGCGCGTCGCGCCGCGCGCGGTCTCTTCCAGGCGGCATCGCTCGACAGCTCGCTGGTCGAGGTGCTCGCGAGCAGCGTCTACTACCTGCTCGTCGCGGTGCTGGTGATCGCTGTCTTCGGCGTGATGGGCGTCGAGACGGCGTCCTTGATCACCATCCTGGGCGCATCGAGCCTGGCAATCGGCCTCGCGCTGCAGGGTTCCCTCTCGAACTTCGCTTCCGGCGTCATGCTGATGATTTTCCGGCCGTTCAAGGCGGGCGACTTCATCGAGACCGGCGACTTCGAAGGCCACGTCGTGGAAATGGGCGCCTTCTCGACGATGCTCGACACGCCCGACAAGCGGCGGGTCGTGGTCCCGAACGCATACATCGCCGAAAAGCCGATCGAGAACTGGAGCACGAATGCGGAGCGGCGCCTCGATCTGACGCTCGAGATCTCGATCGCCAGTGATCTTGGCGCCGCGCGGCGAGCCCTGCTCGCCATGCTCGCCGCCGACTCGCGCGTGCTGCGCCAGCCGGAGCCCCAGATCGGCGTCGACGACTTCGGCGACACGTCGATGCGTCTCGTGGTGCGGCCGTGGTGCGCGCCCGACGACTGGTGGGCGCTGCGCTACGAGCTGCCGGAGCGCATGAAGGAAGCCGTCGAGCGCGCCGGCGGCGCGATGCCGACACCGCAGCGCGAGATCCTCTTCCCGGCCGGCGTGCCGAAGGCGAAGTGAGGCCCGAATGACCCGCCTGCTGGTCCCGCAGCGGCCGACGAAAGAAGAAATCGCGCTACTGCCACCCTTTGCGGGCCTGGGCCTCGCGCAAATCCACCTGCTGAAGACGCCCGCTCAGTTCGAGATGGCGCAACGCGAGATCGAGCACGCGGGCCTGGTCGGGTTCGATACCGAGAGCAAGCCGACCTTCGCCAGGGGTGAACTGGCCAGCGGGCCGCACGTCGTCCAGTTCGCGTTGCGCGAGCAGGCTTTCGTCGTTCGCGTCGATGACTCGGCGGCGCGGGAATTCATCAAGCGCATCGTCGAATCGAAGGATGTGGTAAAGGTCGGCTTCGGACTCGAGTCGGACCGGGCGGCCCTGCTGGGCAAGCTCGGCGCCAGTATCCGGCCAGTCGTCGATCTCGCCGATGCACTGCGCAAGACAGGCTTTCGTCATCAGCTCGGCGCGAAGGCTGCCGTGGCCATGGTCCTCGGGCGCCGGCTGCAGAAATCACGCTCGGTGACGACGTCCAACTGGGCCCGCCAGACGCTGCTGCCAAAGCAGTTGCTCTACGCGGCGAATGACGCCTACGCCGCGCTGGCCGTATTCGAAGCCCTCGGCCTGCACCTGCTGCCGGCGCCAGCAGCGACGCCTCTGGAGTCAGCTTCGACGCCGGATTGATTCGCCGCGTGCGCCATGAACGGACGCCGCAGAGTTCAGTCAGTGTGAAACTGCCTGGCGTTCTTGCCCTTGAACGGCGCGTAGAAGGCCCTGATGGCGGCGATGTCGGCATCGGCATCGCCGGTCGGCACGAAGATCGCGCCCAGGCCGCTGATCTTCCGCTCGTAATCCATGTAGGCCATGACGATCGGCACCTGCGCAGTGACGGCGATGTGGTAGAAGCCGGTTTTCCATTGCCGCGCCTTGCTGCGCGTACCCTCGGGCGGCACGATCAACTGCACGGGACCGTCGACGGCCCTGATCGCCGCCGCCGACGCGGCAACCAGATTGTTCGCCGTCTCGCGCTCGACGGGGATGCCGCCGAGCCACATCATCAGTCCGCGAAACGGTGCTCTGAAAATCTGCGCCTTGCCCATCCAGTAGATGTTCAGGTGCAGGGCAAAGGCGACCATCAGCGTATAGGGCAGGTCCCAGTTGCTGGTGTGTGGCGCGGCGATCAGGACGCTCTTGTCGGCCTCGGGTGGCAGGCTGCCTTCGATCTTCCACCCGGCAAGCTTCAGAAAGCTCACCGAAAAGGCGCGCAGCAGACTATTGACGATCGGGGTGCCGAAAATGGTTCTGTGCATGGGCCTGCCTGTCGGTTGGGGTGCAAGGCAGCTCGCCGGAAGGCAGACCACTGCGTCAAGAACCAGGAGTCGCATTATCCTGTTTTCGCCGCTTGCCCGCTCAAAACCTCGTGCGAACCAGCCGGCCTGAGTGGGACGTCGCTGTCGACATCGCCGGTGTTGAGGAGGCGAGCGCGATTTCGGTTTGCCCCGGCTGCAGGTCGAGGCTGATCGGGCCGTTGCCGAAGGAGAGGGTGTGGTCGCCGGTCACGACGGCGAAGGCGTTGTTGTCGCTGCCGCAGCGTGTAGCCGCGGTAACCGGGGGGCATTCTGGAAGCAGATTTGCCGTCCCCCCTTCGCCGCGGACGACCCAACCCAGCTGACAAATGGCGGCTCGTCGCTTCTTCGGGGACGCCTGACCAAGACGGCAACAGTCAAGACCTGACCCTTTGTCCCATGTGACCCTTTGTCCCATGTGACCGAGCAGCAGCGCCAGAGCCTTGAAGTCATGGCCGCCCGGCGAGTGCGTATGCCCAGGAGCGACTGTTCCCCGCCGCCTCGGATGAGGAACAGTCGCTCCTTGATTTGGAAGTGCTGCTTGAGCAGCGCATTTCCGAAAGCCAGCAGAGCAAAATTGTAGCCCAAAGCCTGACGGAGATTGCGGCTGCCGCAGTGAAGCCTGGCGGGGGCGTGACCAGAAGCTACGGTGACGGCAAGCGCCGATGGCGATTGGCACTCGTTCGTTGACAACATGAAAATATCAGGTGGTAACTATTAGTTGGCGCTTCGCCATGCCAACCAGTGTCGCGCTCGGTTCCCACTTTGAGGAGTTCGTGAAGTCGCAACTCTCGTCGGGGCGGTACAACAACGTCAGCGAGGTAATCCGCGAAGGCCTGCGAATGCTCGAAGATCAAGAAAGGCTGCGAGCCCTAAAGCTTGAGGCTCTGCGGGCGGAAGTGCAGAAAGGGATGGAAGATGGGCCGGGCATACCTGCCGGGCAGGTGTTCGAGAACCTGCGGCGGCGGATCGACGAGATTGCCGCCGGTGAGACGGAGTGATGCGTCTGGAGTTCTCACCCGAAAGCCAGTTCGACCTGATGGAAATCGCCGCTTTCATTGCACGGGACAGCCCGGCCCGTGCGAAATCGTTCGTGGATGAGCTTGAAGCGGACTGCGGCAGACTCACCACGCTGGCATCGGAGCGCCGCGCCCCGAGCTGGCTGATGCTGTGCGAGTGCTACCGCACGGGCGTTACCTCATTTTTTGCCAGCCAAGCGAGGATGTTGTGCGGATTGCGCGTGTCCTGCATGGCGCTCGTGACATGGGAACAGCGTTTCTGAAGTGACAGTGCCGCCTCGGACGGCGGTAGCCGCTCGCTGGACGGCCGTTACATGGCATTCTGCCTTTCATTGATGATCTCCACCAACGTAGGGTGACGGAGAGGCAGCGATGCGCGTTCACCGGGAAACAAGTACCAGGCACCACGAGGTCCGCTTGGTGCGTGACCTGCTTCAGGCCTGCGTCTACGCGACCAGCTTCAGGCCAAGGATGCCGGCGATGATCAGGCCGATGCAGAAGAAGCGCGCCAGCGTCGCCGCGTCCTTGAACACCAGGATGCCAAGAAGAAAGGTGCCGACCGCGCCGATACCGGTCCATACGGCGTAGGCGGTGCCCATCGGGATGCTCAGCTGTGCATAGAGCAGCAGCGCGCCGCTGCCGGCCATGCATACGATGGCGAAGGTGATCCATCCCCAGTGCGCGCCGCGCTCGCTGCGCCCGAGCTTCAGCCCGACCGGCCAGCCACACTCCAGGATGCCGGCGACGAGAAGTGCGATCCAGTCGATCGAGGCCAACGCGTCCGCCGTCTCCTGCCTATTTCGAAGCGATCTTGAGGCCGACGATGCCGGCAACGATCAGCCCAACGGAAAAGAAGCGTGCGGCGGTCGCCGCTTCACCGAAGATGAGGATGCCGAGCACGAAGGTGCCGACGGCGCCGATGCCGGTCCACACCGCGTAGGCGGTGCCCATGGCGATCCGCCGTTGCGCAACCAGCAGAAACGCGCCGCTGGCAGCCATGCACAACACGGCGAAGCCAAGCCATGGCCAATGGGCGCCGTTTTCCGACCAGCCGAGCTTCAGACCGACCGGCCAGCCCCATTCGCAGACACCGGCAGCGAGCAATGCGATCCACTCCATGCTTTCTCCCAGGTCAGCCCGGGGAGCCGGGATAGAGTTCGTCGAGGAGCCGGCGCGCAATGCCGGCAATTACCGGCGCCGCACTGCTGGCGATGGCGCTTGCGTCGAGGCCCGTCTCACGCCCCGACCAGGTGGCGAGCAGGGGTGCGCTGGCGCTGGTCACCGCCTGCGCGACCATTGGCGGCCAGAACGCTGGATACTCGGTCTCTCGCCACTCGCCGCGGCCGCGACCGTAGTGCGCGACTGCCAGGTAGCGCAGCAGCAAGGTGACGACCAGTTCGGACAGGAAAGCGTCATCCCAGCGCAAGGTCGTGCCCCGCCGGCCGCGCGCGATATTGACGCCACGCGCGATGCCGGCGCCGCCGAGCGCACCGACGACGGCGCCGGTGAGCATGCCGGCGCCAAGGGTCAGACCGGCATGCGCGATGTCCACGCCGAGGCCGGTCAACGCGCCGGACAGCGCACCGCCCATCAGCGCCGCCTTGCGCTCGTCCACCGGCGCCTCGACGCTCACTGTCAGGGCTATCCGACGCGGCAATTCTTCGCTGGCGTGTCCTTCGAGCTCGTAGATCTCTATCAGGCGATCGAGGCTCGCCTGCAGGTCCGTGTCTAGCCGGGAACCGAGCGCCTGCAGCGCCCGCCTCTTCTCGTCATTGCCGTCCTCACGGCCAACGCCCACCGCTCGACCCAGATCGCGCAGGACGCCCGTGAGGCGCGTTTCCGGTAGTGTTTCGACGTCCGCAGCGGCGCGCGCCAGCGACTGCGCGAGCACGCCCATCGACGCCTCGAACTGCGCCTCGCGTCGTGCCTGCCAGGCGCCGACCAGGCGCGCACAGGCCGGCGCGCGCTCACCCGGGAGAAGCCTGGCGACCTCGTGCAGCAGCGTGATCTCCTGTACCCAGCAGCGCGCGAAGGCGTCCAGCGGCAGCACCGCGCGGACCACCTGATAGCCCGACAACATGCTGCGCCAACGTTCGTGTTCGGCGGCCTCCTCGGCGTGCGGCCGCGAGCGACCAGTCTGGTTGAGCAGCACCACGACCGGCTTGCCGATCCATTCGAGAACAGCCAACTCGGGTTCGAGGTAGCCGGCGTCGGCAGGTTCTTCGGCCGCGTTCACCAGATAGAGCACGACGTCGGCCTGGTCACGGACGTTGGTCACCGCCTGCTGGGTGAACCACATCGAGCGATCGCGGAAACGATCCCAGACCTGCCCGACGAACCAGCCGATCGGGTTGCCCTGCTGGCGCAGGCGCTTGGCGAGCCGGGCGCTGTCGCCAAAGCCAGGCGTGTCCCAGAGGGTCAGCTCGTCGCCCTCGGGGGTAGCGATCAGCGTATAGGCGCTGACGTCGACGGTCACGTGCGGCGCGTCGCGCACGTCGCCGACATCGCAGCCGAGCAGCGTCCTGGCCAGCGTCGTCTTGCCGGCATTGGTATGCGAAATTAGTGACAGCGAGATGCGCTGCTCGCTCATGCCGAGCCCTCCAGACGACGTTCGATCTCGTCCTCGGCGGTACGCAGATCGGGTTGTGCGAGATCGATGAACACCGGCGTTATCCCAAGCTCGCCGAGATCGGCGAGTTCGGCCCGCCACGCCGACCGCCGCTGTTCGAGGCGTTGCGGGTCGGGATCGAAACGGGCACGCCAGGGCGCCTCGTCAACCAGCGCCAGCACCGGACCGGTATTTTCGAGGGCGCACACGGCGCGCACGAAGGCTCCCTGCGTTTCGCGCTCCGGCGTGGCCACCAGGCTGAAAAGCGCAATACAGGGACCCCGCCCGTCGGGGCGCGTGGCCGCGGCGAGCAACTCTTCTTCGCCATAGCGAACCGCTTGCGTGCACTGCACCTCGGCCTTGCCGGAAAAGACACGTGCCAGCAGTCGCTGCAGTCCGTCCATGGCCGCCGGCGCCGGATGATAGCTGTAGGGAATGACGGTCAGGCAAACCGGCTTGGCGTGGTAGGCGTGCAGCAAACGCTGGAAGTAGGGGTCGTCCAGGTGGGTGAGCAAGCGTGTCGAGCGATGGCGCTCGATCAGGCCGCTGGCAACGGCGAGCACCGTTCTCGGCAGGATGATGACCATGAGCATCGTCGCTGCCAGCAAATGCAGCCAGGGTGCAGCATTCTCGGTCGCCGGGAAGGCGCCGGAGCGAATCGCCGCCAGCCCGTCGACATTGGGCAAAGCCGCGCCCGTGAGCCACACGCCGGGCGCCAGGACGACCGTCAGCAGTCGGTGTGCCGCCTCGGCGCCGAGAAAGGTGCTTTCCCAGCCGGCGCGGTATTCGAAGGCGATTCCGCGCAGATAAAGACCGGCGATGATGCCGGCGGCAAACAGCGCCGCGGCCCAGTGCAGCAGGCGTGCGACCCGGGCTGCGTACAGCGGCATGGCCAGCTGCGTCCACTCGCCGAGCAGCCGGGGCAGCACCGCCGCGGGCAGGGCGACATGGCGATGGCGCAGCCGGCGACCGCCGGCAACGAAGAAGCCGGCGATGGCGCGACGCAATGGCCCGGCCTGGTGCCTGCGCACGGGCCGCAAGGCGCCGGCAAGAAGCAACAGGTAGACGAGCAGATTCCAGGCCAGCAGCCCGAGCACTGGCGGCGCCAGCAGATTGATGCTCTGTCCCGAGCCGATACGGTCGATGAGCCCGCCCGCAGCAAAGGAGGCGACCATCAGCACGGCGCCGACCCAGCCGCGCCAGCGCAGCCCGTCGACGACGCGAACGAAGCCGGGATCACGGGTGCGCATGCGCTCGATCGCGAAGCGGGCGCGGCGGGCGACGAAGACATCGGCGCTGGCGCCTTCCCCGAGCGCTTCGGCGGCGGCCTGGCCGGACCACGATCGATCGTCATCGGTCCAGATCCGGCGATCCCCATCGACGCTCTCGGCGGCACGCACCGCAGTGGTCAGCAGCGCGTCAGGTTCATTCATGGTCGCGCAGAGAAAATGTTGAAATCATGTACACCGGCGAGAGTGTCTCTGGCCCCGTCAGCCCTGTCAACCGAAGTCCGGCAGCGACAGCGTTGCTTGCGGATACCTCGCCGAGCGACCTCTCCCGTACGTCGCCGCCCGCCCGGGCGGCTCCCGCGAAACGCCTTCAGGCAGCGACTCGGGAAAGCTGACTTCCTGATTTTCCATAAATGTGTCATCCTTTTAGCCGATTATCTTCAACGAATGTCGAGGTTAACGCGTGCCACGATCCCGCCCAGTCATCGTCGCCATCGTCCCGGCCATGCTCGCCGGCTGTGCCTTGTTCGAGCCGCCGTCGTCGGTCGTCGCCCGTACGCCGGGCATCACCAGCGAGGGTGGGCAACTGCAGTTTCAGCTCGCCAGCGGCGTCTATCGCTGCGAGCTGGGGCGCAGCGTCACGGTCCAGCGCGACACGCAGAACAGCCGACTCATCGAGTTGGACTGGCAGGGGCAGCGGCGCACCCTGGTGCGCCACGATTCAAGCTCGGGCCTGCCGCGCTACGAGGACCGGCAGCATGGCCTGCTGTGGATCGATCTGCCCTGGAAGAGCGTCCTGATGGATGCCAGGAGCGGCCGACCACTGGCCAACGAGTGCAAGGTGGGCTAGCCGCGGCAGCTGCACCAGGCCGTGCCGCAGCGCGTGCCCGCCGCGCCTACCAGGGCCGGCTGCCAAAAGCCCTGTTGAAGTGGTCGGCGATTTCGCTGCGCGCAGGGCGATGATTCTGACCGCCGCGATGGGCGATCTTGATTGCCCCCATCACGGCCGCAAGCCGACCGGTCTTCTGCCAGTCCCAGCCGGCGGCAATCCCGTAGAGCAGGCCCGAGCGGTAAGCATCGCCACATCCAGTCGGGTCGATGACGGCGTTGGCAGTGACACAGGGAATTTCGTGGCACAGACCGTCCGCGTGGATTCGCGAGCCCTCGCCACCAAGGGTAACGATCAGCGCGTCGACTTCATCGGCCAGCTGTTCGAGCGTTCGTCCGGTACGGTCGCAGAGCAGCTTTGCCTCGTAGTCGTTGAAGCAGGCGTAGGTCGCCAGCTTCATGAAGCCCATCAACTCGTCGCCCGAGAACATCGGCAGGCCCTGGCCCGGATCGAAAACAAAGGGAATACCCGCCGCGGCGAGATCGTTGGCGTGCTGCAGCATGCCGTCGCGGCCGTCCGGAGCGACGATGCCAAGGGTTGCGCCAGGGACATCGGCGACCCGATTGAGATGCGACCAGGTCATCGCACCGGGGTGAAAGGCGGTGATCTGATTGTCGTCAAGGTCGGTGGTTATAAACGCCTGCGCCGTGAAGCTGTCGGCGATTCGACGCACGTGCGCCCGCGACAGTCCGAGATCATCGAGTCGCAGCAGATAGGGGTCCGCGTCGTCGCCGACGGTGGCCATGATCAGCGGCTCACCTTCCAGCAGCTTGAGGTTGTAGGCAATATTGCCGGCACAGCCACCGAACTCGCGGCGCATCTCGGGAACCAGGAAAGCGACGTTGAGGATATGAATCTGCTCGGGCAGGATGTGGTTCTTGAAGCGATCATGGAAGACCATGATGTTGTCGAAGGCAATTGAGCCGCAGATGAGGGTAGACATGGGCTTTCCGGGAAGCGGGATGGGGGCGGAGGAGAATGGCGACGCCGGATTACGGCTGCCGGCCGTGCCTGCAAGGCAACGCGGCCGTCACGGGTAAAAGACGTAAAGCCGGTAGCCGGCGGCATTGACGTCGCGGGCCTCCAGCCACAGGCGCACGTCGATGTCCTGGTTGGCGCCGAAGGCGTCCTCGGCAGCTGGACGCGGCGGCAGATACTCGTCTGGCATGAAGACGCGGCGAACGATGGCCTTGTCGGCGGTATCGGTCAGGGTCAGTTCGAGCGCCGGGTAGGCCTGCGCGTAGCTGGCCCGATTGCGCAGCGTCGCCTGTAGCGCCAGCAACTTGTTGCGCCCGGCTTCGGTCTGCAGATCCGAGGCCTCGATACTCACCAGATCGACGTGACGCGGCAGCGGGATCTCGGTACCCAGCGCAGCGCTCAGCGCAGCCAGCGCCGGCCGGGTGGCGGGGGCCGCAAGGGCGATCACGCCGCGAAAGTGGAAGATGATCTGGCCCACGAGAGCCAGCACGAGAAGCACGATGGCGATCACGAACGGTGCGCTCGGGGCTTTTCCGGCGACCGGCGGTACCGGCTTGCTGATCGCGCCTTCCAGCCACTTGTCGTAGCCCGGGAGCGCGCGCGTTTCGCGAGGCATGCGCCGCTGTTCATCGCTGTCGGCTTGCGCATCGGTCGTGGCCGGCTCGCTGGCGGTCCACGACGGCTCGACCCGCAATCCGGCGGGGTTGGTACCGGGAAGGGGACCGGGAATGCCGTCGGCGGGCGTTTCGGCGCTCCAGGCGGCGCTGGCAGCATCCGCGGGCTCGCCGGTAGCGACATCCTCCGGCTCGACGCTGGTCGGGGCATCGTCGCCGGAAGCGTCGGTCTGCTCCTCGCGGAGCAGCACCGCGACGGCGGGTGCCGGAGCGGGCGCCGGCTTCGCCGTCGCCCCTGACGGCACAGGACCTTCCGCGGAGACCGGCGCAGCGGCTGCCCCCGCAGCGAGCGGAACGACCACCGATTCGCTATCATCGAGCAACACCTCGAGGGCGTTGAACACCTTGCGGCATTGCCCACAGCGAACCTTCCCGGCGCGTACCTTGAGTTGTTCCGCGGTGACGCGAAAAACCGTCTGGCAGTCGGGGCAGCAAGTCTTCATCGCTTAGTCCTTCACACCGGCGAGGCAGACCCAGCCATCGCGCGTGTCGGCAACGTGCAGCGGCAGATAGGGCGCATAGGCGTCGACCAGCTGTTCGGCCTGTTCGACGAGGATTCCCGACAGTGCCAGGCTGCCGCCGCGGCGTACGTGGCCGCATATCGCCGGCGCCAGCACCTTCAGCGGATTGGCCAGGATGTTGGCGACAACGATGTCGAATTCCCCCTTGAGTGCGCGCTCGGAGTCCTGAAACCGGATGTCGACCGCGTTGCGCTCGGCGTTGCTGATCGACGCCGCCACCGCCTGCCGGTCGATGTCCACACCGAGCACCTCGGCGGCACCGAGCCGCGCCGCGGCGATGGCCAGAATGCCGGAGCCGCAGCCGTAATCGAGGACCGAACTGCTCGGGACAACGCAGCGCTCGAGCCATTCCAGGCACAGGCGCGTGGTCGGATGCGAACCGGTCCCGAAAGCCATACCGGGATCGAGGACCAGAACAATGGCTTGCGGATCAGGCGCCTGGTGCCACGAGGGAACAATCCACAAACGGTCGGAGACACGAATCGGCTCGAATTGCGCCTGGGTCACCTGCACCCAATCCTGCTCGGCGACCTCCTCGCTAACATACGCCGGCACTTCGGCGAGACCGGCACGCGCCGCGCAGACGCCGACCAGTCGCGCAATGTCCGCATCCGGCTTGAGCAGCGCAACGACGCATGAGCGCTCCCAGCCGGGCCGGGTGATCGACCCGGGCTCGCCGAACTGTGGTGTTTCGTTCGCCGTCCCGGCGTCTGCATCCTCGATGCTGGCCGACAGCGCACCTTCCTCGAGGAGTGCGTCGGCCAGGGCTTCGGCGTGCACGCAGTCGGTTCGCATACTGAGAGATAGCCAGGCCATCACCGATCGGCGCCGCTCAGCCGCCCTTCTTGAGCTCGCTCTTGGCAGCCAGCCGCTGTTCAAGATAGTGAATGCTGGTGCCACCTTCCATGAAACGCGCGTCGTTCATCAGCTCCTGATGCAACGCGATATTGGTCTTGATACCTTCGATGCTCATTTCCGACAACGCCGTGCGCATCCTCCGGATCGCCTGGTCGCGACTGTCACCGTAGGAAATCACCTTGGCGACCATCGAATCGTAGTGCGAGGGAACGGTGTAGCTCTGATAGATATGCGAGTCGACGCGGATGCCGGGCCCGCCCGGCGGATGGTAGAAGGTGATCTTGCCGGGTGACGGCACGAAGGTGAACGGGTCCTCTGCATTGATTCGGCATTCTATGGCGTGGCCACGGAAATGCAGATCACGCTGCTTGAAGCGCAGCCTTTCACCGTCGGCGAGGCGGATCTGCTCGGCGACAAGATCGATGCCGCTGATCAGCTCGGTGACCGGATGCTCGACCTGAATGCGGGTGTTCATCTCGATGAAATAGAATTCGCCGTTCTCGTAGAGGAATTCGAAGGTTCCGGCGCCGCGGTAGTTGATGCGTCGGCAGGCTTCGGCACAGCGCTCGCCGATGCGGACGATGTGGCGGGCGGCAATACCGGGAGCCGGCGCCTCCTCGATGATCTTCTGGTGACGGCGCTGCATCGAGCAGTCGCGCTCCCCCAGGTAGACCGCGTTGCGGAAACTGTCGGCAAGCACCTGAATTTCTATGTGGCGCGGATTCTCCAGGTATTTCTCCAGATAGACTTCCGGATTGCCGAAGAAATTCTGCGCCTCGGTGCGCGTCATGCTGACCGCACTTGCCAGCGCCGCTTCGGTGTGAACGACGCGCATGCCGCGTCCGCCACCGCCGCCGGCCGCCTTGATGATCACCGGGTAACCCACCTCTTTCGCAAGGCGCAGGACTTCTTTCGGATCCTCGGGCAGCGCACCCAGCGAACCGGGCACGCAGGGCACGCCGGCGGCACGCATGGCCTCCTTGGCAGAGACCTTGTCGCCCATCAGACGGATGGTTTCCGGACGCGGTCCGATGAACACGAAGCCCGAAGATTCGACCCGCTCGGCAAAATCGGCATTCTCGGAAAGAAAGCCGTAGCCCGGGTGAATGGCTTCAGCATCGGTGACTTCGGCCGCAGAAATGATCGCCGGGACGTTCAGGTAGCTGAGTGCCGAAGGTGGCGGACCGATGCACACGGACTCATCGGCCAGCCTGACATACTTGGCTTCGCGGTCGGCCTGCGAATGCACCACCACGGTCTTTATGCCGAGTTCGCGACACGCGCGCTGTATGCGAAGGGCAATCTCTCCGCGATTGGCGATAAGGACTTTCCCGAACATGAGCGAGAACTCTCCCTAGCCGATGACGAACAGCGGCTCGCCGTATTCGACCGGCTCCCCGTTCTCGACCAGAATGGCGATAACCGTACCTGCCCGATCGGTTTCGATCTCGTTGAGCAGCTTCATTGCTTCGATGATGCACAGCGTATCGCCGGCCTTGACGACGCTGCCGATCTGGACAAAAGGCTCGCTCCCCGGGCTGGCTGCGCGGTAGAAAGTGCCGACCATCGGCGCGTTGATCACCTCGCCTTCCGGGATCTCCGGCTCTTCCGGCGCCGAGACGGCAGCAGTTCCCGGTGCCGCGGCCATCATCTGCGCGGGCATGCCCATCGGCATGGCATAGACGTGCTGGCCTGTTGCACTGCCGTTCTTGACGATGCGAACCTTTTCCTCGGCGTCGTTGATCTCGAGTTCGGTAATGCTCGACCCTTCGACGAGATCAATCAGTTTCTTGAGCTTGCGCAGGTCCATGAATTCTCTCCGGATGAATATTCTTGTTCGCGGCCACCCAGCATGGGCGCCAGACAACGTCTGCAGCTCGAAGGCTCACTCGGGAGAAATCTTGCTGAGCAGGTACTCGAGCGCCAGCAGGTAACCCTCGCTGCCAAGGCCGGTGATGACGCCAATCGCCAGATCGGAAAAGTACGAGTGGTGGCGGAAAGCTTCGCGTGCGTGCACATTGGAGAGGTGGACTTCGATAAAAGGAATGCCGGTGCCGGCAATGGCATCGCGCAGGGCGACGCTGGTATGCGTGTACGCTGCGGGATTGACGATCATGTAGAGCACGCCCTGCTCGCGGGCGGCGTGCACGCGCTCGATCAGGGCACCTTCGTGGTTGCTCTGAAAGGATTCCAGGTTGACGCCGGCCCCCTCGGCGCGGTGGGCGAGGGCCAGATTGATCTCGGCAAGCGTGGTCGAACCGTAGTGCATCGGTTCGCGGGTCCCGAGGAGGTTGAGATTGGGGCCGTGCAGAACGAGCAGGAGGGGCGCATCCGACGCCTTGTCGGTTTCCGGGCTGGTGTTCTTTTGCTTCTTCATGGCCGCAAGTTTGCCGCAAATCGCAGCATTTTGTCCAGCAACACGTCATGCGCGGCAGGATCTGAAAGCGCGCCTGGAAGCACGCCAGCGGGCAGTTCCGATGCCCCCCGGCGAGGGCCGGCCGGGGCTGGCAGTTCGCCCACCGGCAGGTCCGCTAGGCCCCATTCCTGCCCTGTTCAGCGAGCGCTCAGCTCCGCCAGCAATCGATCCAGCTCGCTCTCCGACACGAGGCCCAGGCGAAGCAGCCGGATCGCCCCGTCGCGCGCCAGAACGACGGTGTAGGGAAGGCTGAGCGTCGTGTTGCCGAACAGGCCGGCCAGCTCGACACCTCTGGCGCCGCCAACCAGCAGCGGATAGCTGACCGGATAGCTCTCCGAAAAGCTTCGCACGCTTTCGGCCGAATCCAGCGCGATACCGACGAACTGCACGCCCTTGTCGGCATGGAGCCGCTGCAAACGGGAAAATGCCGGCATTTCCTCGCGGCAGGGTGGGCACCAGGTGGCCCAGAAATTGACCACCAGGGTCTTGCCCCGCCATTGCGCGAATGACTGTGGTCCACCCTTCGCGTCGTCGAGGCGGCTGGCAAGGAGGCTCGCCACGGCGCCCGCTCCGACACCGGACGGCGCCTGTCGATCGCTGGCGAAGTGCTGCGTGACGGCGTAGATCGCCACCAGCAAGGCGACGATGGTGAGCAGCAGGCCAGTCAGGCGCGCGCCGTGCCTGCTCATCGCACGGGCATCTCGCTGCCGGCCAGCAGTTTGTTCACCGTCTCCAGGCGTGCGCGCTCGCGCGTTCGCCCGTCGCGGGTCTTGAAGATCACGCGCTCGTCATCGCGGGGATAGACGACGAGGTTGGCGACCGCGTCATCGATGACGATGGTCAGCACCGCCTCGGCACGATCCGTGCGCGGCTGACTGTGGCGGTAGGCAATGCGTTCGTTGAGCAGGAAGATCTCGACATCCTTGGCGCTGTCGGCGAACAGCTGGATGTCGATCTCGGCGTAGCGACCGGCGGTACCGTCGAGCACCGAACCACTGAGACAGGGATTGAAGCGCTGCACGCGGGCCATCAGCCGCGCCGCGATACGCAGCAGCTGCAGCCGCCGCGCCCGCTGTTCCTCGTCCTGGAAGAGGCGCTGATAGGTGCGCAGTTCCGCCTCGACTTCACTGTCATCGGGCATCGCTGCGCTGTCCGGCAGGCCGAGGCGGCGTGCGGCCTTGCGTTTGGCCAGTGCCGGTGCACCGACCCCATCTTCCGCCATCAGCCGGGCGGCCACACTGGCTATGAGGCTGCGCTGTTGAGCGTTGCGCTGGCGATCCTGTCGGCTGCTCATCAAGGGGTCCCGGTGGCTTGTCGATGGCGGAAGGTCGGCGAGAAGAGGCAGGGTGCGGCGGGGGTACAATCGCGCCTACCCTGAAGCCATTCTAACTTGGATCGCTGACATGCATATTCATATCCTCGGCATCTGCGGCACCTTCATGGGCGGTGTCGCCCAGCTGGCGCGCGCTGCCGGCCACCGCGTAAGCGGCTGTGACAGCAGCGTTTACCCGCCGATGAGCACGCAGCTCGAAGCGGCGCAGATCGAACTCGTCGAAGACTACGATGCGGCGCAGATCGCGGTCGAACCGGATTGCTACCTGGTCGGCAATGCCATTTCCCGCGGCAATCCACTCCTCGAAGAGATCCTCGACCGCGGCCTGCCCTACCTTTCCGGGCCGCAATGGCTGGCCGAACACGTCCTGAGAGGACGCTGGGTGCTGGCCGTCGCCGGGACGCATGGCAAGACGACAACGGCCGCCATGCTGGCCTGGATTCTCGAACGTGCCGGCCTGAGTCCGGGCTTCCTGATCGGTGGCGTACCGATGAACTTCGGCGTGTCCGCACGCCTGTCCGGCAACGACATCGACTCGCCGTTCTTTGTCGTCGAAGCCGACGAATACGACAGCGCCTTCTGCGACAAGCGATCGAAGTTCGTGCACTACGCGCCAAGGACGGCGATCCTGAACAATCTCGAATTCGATCATGCCGATATCTTCGCCGATCTGGCGGCCATCGAGACGCAGTTCCATCACCTCGTGCGCACCCTGCCGCGCAATGGCCTGATCCTGTCGAATGCCGCCGAGGAAAGTCTGGAACGTGTTCTGAAACGCGGCTGCTGGACACCGGTCGAACGCTTCAACGATCCCGCGGGCTGGCATGTCGCCGGCGACGATGCCGATGGTTCGCTGCAGTTGTGGCAGGGCGAGCGCCTGACCGCCAGCACGCACTGGCAGCTGACCGGCGCGCACAATCGCCACAACGCGCTGGCGGCTCTGCTCGCAGCCAGACACGTCGGCGTTCCCCTGGGCCAGGGCCTGGAGGCGCTGACCACGTTCGAGAGCGTCAAACGGCGCATGGAACTTCGCGGCACGGTCGGCGGCGTCGATGTCTACGACGATTTTGCGCACCATCCGACGGCGATCTCGACGACCGTCGCCGGCTTGCGGCGCAAGGTCGGCAGCGCGCGCATCCTGGCGGTGCTCGAACCACGCTCGAATACCATGAAGCTGGGGGTGATGAAAGCGGCATTGCCGGGCAGCCTGGCCGATGCCGATCTGGTCTTCTGCTACGCGGCGAATCTCGGCTGGAACCCCGCCGAAGCCCTGGCGCCACTAGGCGGGAAAGCCCTCATCGAAGGCGATCTTGAGCGGCTGGTGACCCGGATTGCCGAAACGGCACGCGCTGGCGACCGGATACTGGTGATGAGCAACGGCGGTTTTGGCGGCATCCACGAGAAGCTGCTGGCGGCCCTCGCCGCCTGAACGATTGATGTGCCAGTCGCCTGCGACCCTCAGCGCAGGAAGTGATCGCCGAGCAACGCGGCAAAGAGCAGGGTCAGGTAGATGATCGAGTAGCGGAAGGTCAGCCGGGCGAGCTTGTCGCTGTAGTCGCGCCAGAGCGTGATGCTGTAGAGGATGAAGATGCCGTCGAGAACGAGCGCCGCAGCCAGATACCACGGACCGCTCATGCCGAGGGTGTAGGGCAGGACGGTCGCGCCGGTGAGCATCACCACATACAGCAGGCTGTGCAGACAGGTCAGGCGTATGCCGTGAGTCACCGGCAGCATCGGCAGGCCGGATTTGGCGTATTCGGCACAGCGGTAACAGGCGAGCGCCCAGAAATGCGGCGGCGTCCAGATGAAGATGATCAGGAAGAGAACCAGCGCCTCGGCGCCCACCTGACCGGTAATTGCCGCCCATCCCAGCAGCGGCGGCATGGCGCCGGACGCGCCGCCAATGACGATGTTCATCGGCGTAGCCGGTTTCAGCACCACGGTGTAGATCACCGCGTAGCCGAGAAAAGTCGCCAGCGTCAGCCACATGGTCAGCGGATTGACGAAGGCGTGCAGAATCCACAGGCCCAGCCCACCGACCAGCGTTGCCAGGGTCAGCGTCTCCCTGGCCGAAACTTCCCCGCGCGCCGTCGGACGGGCGCGCGTGCGTGCCATGCGCGCGTCGATCTCCTGCTCGATCAGACAGTTGATCGCCGCCGCCGCGCCGGCGACCAGGGCGATCCCGACCGAAGCGGCAACGAAAAGCCCGAATGGCGGATAGGCCGGGGCGGCCAGAAACATCCCGATCATCGCGGTAAACACGATCAGGCTGTTGACCCGCGGCTTGCACAACTCGAAGAATGCCCCCAGGCGTTGCGCCAGCGAACGTCGGGAACTCGTGCTCATCACTGCCATATCGCTTTCCTGTCTATCCTGGCCACGAAGACGCGCTCGCACCCGCAGTCTCCTGGCATCCCCGCTCGTCAGGGTAGTGCATCATGACATCGTCGGACAAATCAGTCACCCGCGCACGTGGTATGGTTTTTCGTCCCCGATCGGCTGCCCTGGCCGCTCGTGGCTGGCGCTGCCCGCCTTCCCGGCCGCTGCGCGGCGAGCACTCAGCCGGCCAGGTGAATGCTGATCAGGATGTAGTCGACAAACAGCAGAATGGCAAAAGGCACCATTGCCCACAGCCACTGCACGCTCCCGTTTGGCCCGGCAAAGCGGCCCGGCTGGTGGCCATTGCTCTTCCGGTGCCTGGCCATCGAATAGATGGTGATCGCGAAAACGATCACGAACAACACCGTGAGCACGACCATGAAGTAGCCGTGCATCGGCAGCGGCTCGCGTCCGCTGGCGGCGATGGGCGCCGGGAAGTTCGCGCCGTCGTCAGCCCGCAGAAAAGCCGGCGCCAGCGCTGCGAGCAGCCCGGAGCAAAGAACCGCCGCCTGCAGGGAAACACCATGAAACGTCTTCAACTGTTCTCCTCAGAGAGTTCTGTCCGGCCCGGCGGGGCCGAGGTTCTTCCTCAGTTCATCAGCGAGCAGCTTCTTCTGCTCTTCGGTCAGCCAACGCCCCACTTCGACCTCCTTGCCGTGCGAGCAAATCAGCAGGCGGTGGTTGCTCTGTCCCGGTGGCTGCCAGTAGCGCAGGCGCGCCCAGTAGGGATGAAACTCGTGGCGTTCGCGCAGCGCGCCACGGCAGGCTTCTATCGTCAAGCGTTCCGATTCGAGGGTAATCCTCTCGAAATCGTCGGCCGTGGCGTCGAACTGTCGCAATGCCCACCACAACAGGGCAAGCTCGAGGCCGGCAAATGGCAGCACCGGCCAGGCGCCAAGAAACAGGAAGACGACTGCAATCGTGCCCACGCAGGCCGCGGTGGCAACAAACACCCACTTGCGTTCGCCGACCGAAAGGGAACAGTTGCGGCGCACCACCCAGGTACGCACTGCCAAAGTCCGCGCCGCAACCAGGCTCATCAATCGCCTCCCGCACGGTCAGCCCCAGCGCGCCCCCCGGCTAGCCGCGACACAGTCAAGGTATCGAGCACGAAAGTTTAACACGTGGGCCGACTCGCTTGGCAAGATACAGATGCAACATCATGATTGTATTCGTGTTACCAAAGCTCGCCGCATCCCTGGGACGCCACTCGGCAGGGACGCCGAAAGGCTCGCCGGCAGCTGCGCGCACGCGCCAGGGCCGGCGCCCCTTGCCACCCGGACGGTTTCGTCCGACCATGACGGGCTTTGATGCCTACCACCCCGCCAACCCCGAGCGCCAGCAAGATGTCTCCCCTGATCCGCCGCCTGTTGATTGCCTTGCCCGTCCTCGTGCTGATCGTCGGCGGTGCATGGTGGATGAGCCGCCCGAATCCCGTGCCGGTGGTGTTGAAGGAGATTCAGCGGGGCCTGGTGGAATCGACGATCGCCAACACCCGCGCCGGGACCGTCGAAGCCTGCCAGCGCACCAGGCTGTCGACCATCACCGGTGGCCGCATCGAGGTGCTGGCCGTCAAGGAAGGCGACCGCGTCGAAAAGGGCCAGCTGCTGATGAAGCTGTGGAACGACGATCAGCAGGCGCAGAAAGCCTGGTACGTCGCGCAGGTGGCCACTGCCCGGCAGCGCGTCAACGAAGCCTGCAGCGTCGCCGTCAATGCCGAACGCGAGGCCGAGCGGCAGGCCAGCCTGCGCGCCAGGGGCTTCGTTTCGCAGGCCAAGGAGGACAGCGCGCGCAGCGAGGCAGAGGCCAGGCGTGCCGGGTGCGCCGCCGCCAGGGCCGATGTCCTGCAAGCCGAGGCAAGGGTCCGCCTGGCCCGTGTCGAGCAGGGCAGGACCATGCTCTACGCGCCGTTTGCCGGTACCGTCGCCAAGATCGTCGGCGAGGTCGGCGAGTACTCGACGCCGTCGCCGCCCGGCGTACCGACGCCGCCGGCGATCGACCTGATCGACGACTCGTGCCTGTACGTCCGGGCGCCGATGGACGAAGTCGATGCGCCGCGCATCGCTGCCGGACAGCCCGTGCGCATCAGTCTCGACGCCCTGCCGAAGCAGTCGTTCGCGGGCAGGGTCAAGCGCGTCGCCCCCTACGTATCGGCGGTCGAGAAGCAGGCGCGCACGGTGGACATCGAGGCCGACTTCGACGACCCGGCGGCGCCCGGCAAGCTGCTGGTCGGCTACAGCGCCGACATCGAGGTGATCCTCGACCGGCGCGAAAACGTCGTCCGCGTGCCGACCTCGGCGCTGCTCGAAGGCGGCCGGGTGCTGGTCGCCGGCGCCGACGGCAGGCTCGAGGAGCGGCAGGTGAAGACCGGCCTGGCCAACTGGGAGTTCGCCGAAGTACTCGAAGGGCTGGCGCCCGGCGATCGCGTGGTGACCTCGCTCGAACGCGCCGGCGTCAAGGCCGGCGTGGATTACTCGGTAGATGGCCAGGCGGCGACCGGCGGCTAGCGAATGGACGCGGCGCTGATCGAACTGGCCGGCATCGAGCGCGTCTTCCATCTCGGCGACAGCGAGGTGCACGCGCTGCGCCGTCTCGAACTGCGCATCACCGCCGGCGAGTACCTCGCGGTGATGGGGCCGTCCGGCTCCGGCAAATCGACGCTGCTCAACCTGCTCGGCCTGCTCGACCGGCCCAACGCCGGCACCTACCGCCTCGAGGGCCGCGACGTCACCACCCTCTCCGCGGAAGAGCAGGCGCGGGTGCGCAGCGAGCGCATCGGTTTCGTCTTCCAGAGCTTTCACCTGGTGCCCCGCCTGACCGCGGCCGAGAACATCGCCCTGCCGATGATCCTGGCCGGCATCCCGCCGGCGCAGCGCGCACGGCGCGTGGTGCAGACGCTGCGCGACTACGGACTGGAGAATCGCGCCGACCATCGCCCCGACCAGCTCTCCGGCGGCCAGCGCCAGCGCGTGGCGATCGCCCGCGCGACGATCATGCAGCCGGCAGTGATTCTCGCCGACGAGCCGACCGGCAATCTCGATCGCGCCACCGGCGAAGAAGTCGTTCGCCTGCTCGAAGAACTGAACGGCCGCGGCGTGACCCTGATCGTCGTCACCCACGACCATGCGCTCGGCGCCCGCGCCAGGCGCCAGCTGCGCATGGAAGACGGCGCCCTGCAGCACGACAGCGCCAGACCCGCAGCCGGGAAGAACGCGTGCGCGCGCCCGACCTGATCCGCTTCGCCCGCGACGCGGCGACCGGCAATCCGCTGCGCACCTTCCTGCTGGTGCTGGCGATGGCCATCGGCGTCGCCGCGGTCGTCGTGCTGACGGCCCTCGGCGACGGCGCCCGCCGCTACGTGCTCAGGGAATTCTCGTCGATCGGCAGCAATCTGGTCATCGTCCTGCCCGGTCGCTCGCAGACCGGCGGCTTCAATCCCGGCAATGCCGTCACCAGCACGCCGCGTGACCTGACCATCGACGATGCGCAGGCGCTGCTGCGCGCCAACGCCGTGCACCGCGCCGCACCCCTGGCCGTCGGCACCTCCGAAATCAGCTTTGCCGGCAAACTGCGCGAAGTCATGGTCGTCGGCACCACCGCCGAATTCATCGACGTACGCCGGCTGGCGCTCGCGCAGGGGCGCTTCCTGCCGTCCGGCGACTGGCGGCGCGGCGTCTCCGAAGCGGTCATCGGCGCCAGGGTGCGTGAGGAAATGTTCGGCCGCGAATCGGCCCTCGGACAACTGGTACGCGTCGGCGACCGCCGCTTTCGCATCGTCGGCGTCCTCGCCTCGAGCGGCCAGGGACTGGGCATGAACACCGACGAACTGGTCATCGTGCCGGTGGCCCTGGCGCAGGCGATGTTCAACAGCAACACCCTGTTCCGGATCCTGGTCGAAGCGAGCAGCCGCGAAGCGATCGAACCGGCCAAGGCGCAGGTGACCGAGATCATCAGGCAGCGCCACGACGGCGAGGAGGACGTGACGATCATCACCCAGGACGCCGTGCTGGCCACTTTCGACCGCCTGCTCGGCACGATGACCCTCGCCGTCGCCGGCATCGCGGCGATCAGCCTGGCCGTCGCCGGCATCCTGGTGATGAACGTGATGCTCGTCTCGGTCGCCCAGCGCACCGCCGAGATCGGCCTGCTCAAGGCGCTCGGCGCCACCGGCGCCACGATCCGCAACGCCTTCCTGACCGAGGCGGTGATGCTCTCGTTCGCCGGCGCGGTGCTCGGCTTTATTCTTGGACAGGCCGGCGCGGCGCTGATCCGCCAGCTGTATCCCGTTTACCCGGCCTTCCCGCCCGACTGGGCGGTGCTCGCCGCCCTCGGCACGGCCCTGCTCACCGGCGTTCTCTTCGGCGTCCTGCCCGCCAGCCAGGCGGCGCGGCTAGATCCGGTGCAGTCGCTGTCCAGGCGCTGAGCCAACGGCGGGACGGGCGAGAACTTTCGCCGAGCGATACGCACCCACCCCGTCATTGCGCGGAAATCGCGCGCGCTCCGTGGCCTCGATAGCACAGCCACACGCCGGGTATTACAATAATCGCTAACGTAATACAGAAGGAGGCGCGACATGGCGACGACACTTACCAGCAAGGGTCAGGTCACCATCCCCAAGCAGATTCGCGATGCATTGAATCTGGCACCCGGTTGCTCGGTGGATTTTTCGGTCAATCGCGAAGGGGATGTCGTTATTCACAAGGTAGGCGCAAGACCGAGTCGCAAACCCGACCGCTTCGAATCTGCCCGTGGTAAAGCCGATGTCAAATGGCGGACTGACGAGCTGATGGCGCTACTGCGCAGTGAGAGTGAGGGCTGATGCTGCTGGTCGACACCAACGTGCTGGTCGATGTTCTGGAGAACGATCCGGAATGGGCGGACTGGTCAATTGGCCAACTGCGCGCGCAATCGAAAGTTCACCGGCTGGCGATCAACCCGATCATCTATTCCGAACTGTCGCTGACCTTCTCGACCGTTGAGGCGCTCGACGAAACCATCGACGAGCTTGAGCTGGCAATGATCGAGTTGCCGCGCCCAGCCCTGTTCTTGGCCGGTAAGGCGTTTGTGCGTTACCGCCGACAGGGCGGAACCAAAAACAACGTGCTCGCCGACTTCTTCATCGGTGCGCATGCCGCTGTATCGCGATTTCCGCTATTGACCCGAGATACGCGACGCTACAAATCCTGTTTTCCCGAGGTGAAACTGGTCGCACCAGAAGCCTCGCCATGAACGATTCTCAACCGTCACACCCAGCCGGATTGATTCCCCAATTGGGGAATCCGCAGACACGCTGCGTGCTTCCACAGAAATGGGATCTTGACTTCTGCCCAAGGCACGGGGGAAGGCCCCGCGCGCTCGATCCCGTACAGTCGCTGTCCAGGCGCTGAGCCCACGGCGGAGCACGCTAATCCGCTAGAATGCTGCGGGTAGGGTGTTTCGCGAGCCCTTGAACACTGCGGCCCGGGGAAATGACAAGCTGATGGCGAGGAGAACCACCAGAAAAGGCGACTCAAGCGCCACCATCGGCTTCGAGGCCAAGCTCTGGCTCGCCGCCGACAAGCTGCGCAACAACATGGACGCCGCGGAGTACAAGCACGTCGTCCTCGGGCTGATCTTCCTCAAATACATCTCCGACACCTTCGAGGAGCACCGCGCCAGGCTCCTCGCCGGCCAGGGCGACTACGAGGGGGCGAACCCCGAGGACCCCGACGAATACAAGGCCGAGAACGTCTTCTGGGTACCCGCCGATGCGCGCTGGTCGCACCTCCAGGCCAATGCCAAACAACCGGCCATCGGCAGGATCGTGGACGACGCCATGGTCGCCATCGAGCGCGACAACCCGCGCCGCACGCTGAAGGGCGGAACCATCGCACCCTACCTGGATGTGAAGAACCTGCCGACGCAGGGCCATTCCGCCGAGCAAGTCATTGACCGCGAGTTCAGCTCGGGCACCAAGTTTCAAAACGGCGACACGCTGCTCGCCCGCATCACGCCTTGCTTGGAGAATGGCAAGACAGGCTACGTAGATTTCCTCGAAGGCGGGCAAGTCGGCTGGGGTTCCACCGAATACATCGTCCTCGCCCCAAAACCGCCGCTTCCGCCACAGTTCGGCTACCTTCTCGCCCGCTCCGACGCGCTACGCTCTCACGCCATCCAGAACATGACCGGAACCAGCGGACGCCAGCGCGTCCCCTCGGAGTGCTTCAAAACATTCTGGCTCGCCGTCCCACCGCCCGAAATTGCTCGCCGTTTCGACGAACTAACCGCGCCACTTATGGCGAAAATCAAAGCCAACTCCACCGAATCCCGCACCCTCGCCACCCTGCGCGACACGCTGCTGCCGAAGCTGCTGAGCGGCGAGTTGACCCTACCTGCTGCGATGCTTGCAGCGCAGGCAGGCGTGGCGACGATCGAATCCGGACAGGCGGCCGTCGCATGAACACCGCTGGCGTGTTGGCTCGACCTCCCCGAATTTCGCCACCGAGTTCCCCGGATCTGGATTTGAGCTCCCTGAAGCTGAGTGGCAACGCCGCAGTCCTGCCCGCCAATTCCTGCAATTCCAGGCAGGCCAGGCCATGAGCGACGACGCCTTGCCGCAGTCCGAATTCGTCCTCTACCAGACCGAGGATGGCCGCACGCGCATCCAGTGCCGGTTTGACGACGAAACGCTGTGGCTGACGCAGATCCAGATTGCCGATTTGTTCCAGACGACGGTGCCCAACATCAACCTGCACCTGAAGGCCATTTACGCGGAGGCTGAGCTGGCGGCGGAGGCAACCATTAAGTCCCACTTAATGGTTCGGCACGAGGGTTCCCGGCAGGTCTCGCGCCCGGTTCTGCACTACAGCTTGCCCGTCATCCTCGCCGTCGGTTTCCGCGTGCGCAGCCAGCGCGGCACGCAGTTCCGCCAGTGGGCGACCGCACGCCTGGGCGAGTTCCTGGTGAAGGGCTTCGCCATGGACGACGAGCGGCTGAAGAATCCGCCGGGCGAGGGGCAGCAGGATTACTTCGACGAACTGCTGGAGCGCATCCGCGACATCCGCTCGTCGGAGCGGCGCTTCTACCAGAAGGTGCTCGACATCTACGCGACCAGTGTGGACTACACGCCGGATACGGAGCAGTCCCAGCGCTTCTTTGCCGCCGTGCAGAACAAGATGCACTGGGCCACGCATGGCCACACCGCCGCCGAGATCATCCACGAGCGCGCCGATTCGACCCGGCCGTTCATGGGTCTGCAGACGACGCGGCCGGGCGGCATCGTGCGCAAGGACGACGCGACGGTTGCCAAGAACTACCTGAGCGAGAACGAGTTCCAGGTACTCAACCGCATCGTGAACCTCTACATCGAATACGCCGAGCTGCAGGCGCTGGAGCGCAAGCCGATGACGATGCGCGACTGGATCACCAAGCTCGACGACTTTCTGAAAATTTCCGGACGCGAACTGCTCGATCACGCGGGCAGGATTTCCGCTGACGACGCCCGCGCCAGGGCCGAACGCGAATATGCCCGCTATCGTGCGCTGCGCGATGCGCAGCCGCGGCGCGTGGATGCCGATTTCGAGAAGGCGGCAAAGGCATTGAAGAAGCTGCCGCGCCCGAGAAAACCCAAGGCAGGGAAACCATGAGCCTCAAGGAATCGATCGTCGAAGGCGCCGCCCTCGAATGGTTCGGGGAGCTGGGCTATGCGCTCGAGCACGGGCCGCGTCTCGCGCCCGGTGAACCGGCGGCGGAGCGGGATTCGTTTGCCGAGGTGGTGCTGGTCGGGCGCTTGCGGGCGGCGATCCGGCGGCTGAACCCGGCCATTCCCGAGGAGGCGCGCGAGGAAGCCTTGCGCAAGGTGATGCGGGTGGGGACGCCGTCGCTCGCGCAGACCAACCGTGCCTTTCAGCGGATGCTGCGCGACGGCGTGCCCGTGGAGTATCCACGGCGCGATGGCAGCATCGCGGGCGATCATGCGCGGCTGGTGGATTTCGGCGATGCGGGCGCGAACGACTGGCTGGCGGTAAACCAGTTCACGGTGATCGAGGGGCAGCACAAGCGGCGACCGGACATCGTGATCTTCCTCAACGGGCTGCCGCTGGGCCTGATCGAGCTGAAGAACCCGGCGGATGAGGAGGCGACGATCTGGAGCGCCTACGCGCAACTGCAGACCTACAAGGCGGAGATTCCCTCGCTGCTGCATTACAACGCGGTGCTGGTGGTGAGCGATGGCCTGCAGGCGCGCATCGGCTCGCTCACGGCAACGCAGGAGTGGTTCAAGGTCTGGCGCGCGATCGATGGTCAGGCAGGTTTGCCAACCGAGGCGCCGAAGTCCGCGCTCGAGCTGGAGGTGCTGGTGCGCGGCGTGTTCGAGCGGCAACGCTTCCTCGAGCTGCTGCAGCACTTCATCGTCTTCGAGGAAGACGCGGACTCCGGCGCGCTGCACAAGATCATCGCCGGCTACCATCAGTTCCATGCGGTGAATGCGGCGGTACAGGAAACGCTGCGCGCCAGCGGCATGAGCGAAAGCAGGGTGTTTCGCGAAGATAGAGGCACCTACTGGGCGGGCCGCATGCACGGCGGCGAGCCGGGCGACCGTCGCGCCGGCGTGGTCTGGCATACGCAGGGCAGCGGCAAGAGCCTGAGCATGCTCTTCTTCGCAGCGAAGATCATCCGCGAGCGCGCGATGCGCAACCCGACGCTGGTGGTGCTGACCGACCGCAACGATCTCGACGACCAGCTCTTCGGGCAGTTCCAGCGCTGCGCGGACATCCTGGGGCAGACGCCCGTGCAGGCCGCGAACCGCGAGACGCTGCGCGAGCTGCTGGCCGTGGCCAGCGGTGGCGTGGTGTTCACCACCATCCAGAAGTTCCTCCCCGAGAAGGGCCAGACGATGCCCGGCCTGAGCGAGCGCCGCAACGTCATCGTCATCACCGACGAAGCGCACCGCAGCCAGTACGACCTCATCGACGGTCTCGCCCGGCACCTGCGCGACGCGCTGCCAAACGCGAGCTTCATCGGCTTCACCGGCACGCCCATCGAGAAGACCGACGCCAACACGCGGGCGATCTTCGGCGATTACATCTCGATCTACGACATCCAGCGCGCCGTCGCCGACAAGGCCACGGTGCCGATCTACTACGAGAGCCGCATTTCCAGGCTGGCCCTCAATGCCGCCGCGCTGCCGACGCTCGACGAGGAGTTCGACGAGATCACCGAAGCCGAGGAGCCGACGCAGAAGGAAAGGCTGAAAAGCAGGTGGGCTGCGCTGGAAGCGCTGGTCGGCGATTCCAGGCGCATTGCGCTGATCGCCGCCGACCTCGTGGCGCATTTCGAGAAGCGCCTGGAGGCGATGGACGGCAAGGCGATGGTCGTCTGCATGAGCCGCCGCATCGCCGTGGATCTTTACGACGCGCTGATCACGCTGCGTCCCGACTGGGCCAGCGCCAGCGACGACGAGATGGAAGCCGAGAGAGGCAAGACCTGCGTGGTGAAAGTGGTGATGACCGGCAGCGCCGACGACGGCCCCGACTGGCAGCCGCACATCCGCAGCAAGGACAAGCGCCGCAAGCTGGCGAACCGTTTCAAGGACAGTCGCGACCCCTTCCGCATCGCCATCGTGCGCGACATGTGGCTGACCGGCTTCGACGCGCCGTGCCTGCACACGATGTATGCCGACAAGCCGATGCAGGGCCACGGTCTGATGCAGGCCATCGCGCGGGTGAACCGCGTCTTCCGCGACAAGCCCGGTGGCCTGGTGGTCGATTACCTCGGCCTCGCCGATCCACTCAAGCGCGCCGTCGCCAACTACACCGAGAACGGCGGCACGGGCGAGGCGACCGTCGACACGGCGCAGGCCATTGCCGTGATGCTTGAGAAACACGGCATTGCCTGCGACATGCTGCACCGTTTCAGTTGGGACAAGTGGACGACCGGCACGGCTGCCGAACGCCTGGCCCTGATCCCCGCCGGCCAGGAGCACATCCTCGAACAGGAGGACGGCAAGCAGCGCTGGCTGCAGCTGGTGAGCGAACTCTCCCGCGCCTTCGCCCTCTGCGCCGCCAGCGATGAAGCCACGGCGATCCGCGACGACGTCAGCTTCTTCCAGGCTTTGCATGCCGCGCTGAACAAACAGGGCGGCGGCAGCAGGCCGGCTCCCGACCAGATCGACGCCGCCGTTCGCCAGCTGGTGTCCAAGGCCATCACCCCCGCAGGCCAGATCATCGATGTGTTTACCGCTGCCGGTCTGCCCAAGCCGGACATTTCGATCCTCAGCGACCAGTTCCTCGCCGAAGTGCGTGGCCTCAGGCACAAGAACGTCGCCGCCGAGTTGCTGGAGAAACTGCTCAAGGGCGAACTCAAGGTCCGCTTCAGGCGCAACCTCGTGCAAAGCCAGCTGTTCAGCGAGAAGCTCAAGAAGACCCTCAACGCCTACCATAACCGCGCCATCTCGACGATGCAGGTGCTGGAAGAGCTGATCACCCTGGCCAGGGAACTCGCTGCAGCGACCAGGCGCGGCCAGGACCTCGGCCTGAGCGACGACGAAGTCGCCTTCTACGACGCGCTCGCCGCCAACGAGAGCGCGGTCCTGGCCATGGGCGACGAGAAACTCAAAGTCATCGCCGCCGAGCTGATCGGCAAGGTGCGCCAGAGCGTGAGCATCGACTGGACCCTGCGGGAAAGCGCGCGGGCCAGGATTCGCGTGCTGGTCAAGCGTATTCTCAACAAGCATGGCTATCCACCGGACTTGCAGGCGGAGGCCGTGAAAACCGTGCTGGCGCAGGCGGAGCTGCTGTCTGAGGCCTGGGCAGGCGCATAGATGATCCGTCCCGCCGATTCCCTGCAGCTCGCGCTGCGTGCGATCACCGCGCACCGGCTGCGCAGTTTCCTGACCCTGCTCGGCATCGCCGTCGGCATTGCGGCGGTGATCCTGCTGACTTCGATCGGCGAAGGCATCCATCGTTTCGTGCTTGCCGAATTCACCCAGTTCGGCACCAACGTGATCAGCATCTCGCCGGGCCGGACGAAGACTGCCGGCCACGCGCCGAGCGGCATCCCGACCTCGGTGCGGCCCCTGACGCTGGACGACGCGCGCGCCCTGGCCCGTCTGCCGCAGATCGTCGGCATGACCGCCACCGTCTGGGGCAACACCGAGGTCAATGCCAATGGCCGCCTGCGGCGCACGACCGTCAACGGGGTCAGCCCGGACATGCTCAAGGTGTTCAGCATCAAGGTGCGCAGCGGCCAGTTCCTGCCGGACGAGGACGCCGACAGCGCGCGCGCGTTCATGGTGCTCGGCGCGCGCCTCAAGGAGGAACTGTTCGGCAGCGCCAACCCCTTGGGGGCGCGCGTCAGCGCCGGCGGCATGCAGTTTCGCGTCATCGGCGTCCTCGAAGCCAAGGGGCAGTTCCTCGGCATCGATCTCGACGACGCCGCCTACATCCCGACCGCGCGGGCGCTGGAACTGTACAACCGCGACGGACTGATGAAGATCGACCTGTCGTACGAGGAAGGCGCGCGCGCCGCCGGCGTCAGCGCGCGCGTCAAGCGCACCCTCGAGGCCCGGCACGGTCGCGAGGATTTCACGATCACCACCCAGGAAGACATGCTGCGCACGCTGTCGAACATCCTCGACGTGCTGACCATGGCCGTGGGCGCGCTGGGCAGCATCTCGCTGCTCGTCGGCGGCGTCGGCATCGTCACCATCATGACCATCGCGGTCAGCGAGCGAACCGGCGAGATCGGCCTGCTGGTCGCCCTCGGCGCCCCGCGACGGACGATTCTCGGCCTGTTTCTCGGCGAAGCGGTCGCCCTCTCGGCACTCGGCGGACTGATGGGCCTGCTGCTCGGATTCGGTCTGGCGCAGCTGATCCACCTGCTGCTGCCGGCGCTGCCGGTGCACACGCCACTGAGCTTCGTCGCTCTCGCCGAGCTCATCGCGGTGGTGATCGGACTGCTGGCCGGGGTTCTGCCCGCCAGGCGTGCGGCCAGGCTGGACGCGGTCGAGGCGCTGCGCGCCGAATGAGTTGATCGTCCACCGCGACCTTCGCCGCGTCCACCAGCTTCCGCGTCGCACGGCAACGGGCGCCGTGCGATCATTGCGGATCGGCCCTTGTACCGTCGCCCGACCGACGGGTTCCCCCAATCACTTTTTACGCGAGAAGACCCGATGAGCGACATCCCACTTCGCATCTACCACAACAAGCGCTGCTCGAAGAGCCGCGCCGCCTGCCAGTTGATCGCCGAAAGAGGCGTCGATGCAGAGATCGTCGACTACCTGGCGACACCGCCGAGCCGGGACGAACTGCGCGAGCTGCTGCGCAAGCTGGGCATGAAGCCCGAGCAGCTCGTTCGCCGCGGCGAAGCGGTCTTCAAGGAGCACTACGCCGGGCGTTCGCTGAGCGATGACGAATGGCTGGAAGCGCTGGCGACCCATCCGATTCTCATCGAGCGGCCGATCGTCGTGCGCGGCGAGCAGGCGGTTCTCGGCCGACCGCCCGAAAAGGTGCTGGAACTGCTGTAGGGCAGACGCCGCCGCCTGGCTGCGGATGCCGCCGGGGCCAGGCCGGAGGAGGAGCCTACTTCCGCGAACCGCCCTTGACCGACCACGAATCCCTGAGCGTCACCGTCCGGTTGAAGACCGGCGCGCCGGCTTGCGAATCGACGCGATCAGCGACGAAGTAGCCGTGCCGCTCGAACTGGAAGCTCTCTTCGGGCCGGGCATTCTTCAGCGCCGGTTCGAGCCAGGCCTGGATGACGCGCATGCTGTCCGGATTGAGGTCGTCGCGGAAGTCGCGCTCGGTGCCTTCGGGGTCACCTTCACGCCTGGCCCCCGGTGAGGGAACGGCGAACAGCCGGTCGTAGAGCCGCACTTCGGCCGGACAGGCATCGGCCAGCGAAATCCAGTGCAGGTTGCCCTTGACCTTGTAGCTGTCGGCGCCGGCGGTGCCGCTCTTCGAGTCGGGCAGGTATTCGCAATGGACGGCGCTGACGGCGCCGTCTTCGTCGCAGTCAAAGCCGGTGCAGCGGACCACGTAGGCATAGCGCAGGCGGGCCATGTTGCCGGGGTAGAGGCGATGATAGCCCTTGCTCGGCTGCGCCATGAAGTCCTCGCGCTCGATCCACAGTTCGCGGCCAAAGGGCATCGCGCGCTTGCCGGTTTCCGGCTTCAGCGGGTGGTTGGGCGCAAAGCAGTCTTCGCTGGCGCCGGCGGGGTAGTTGTCGATGATCAACCTGAGCGGGTCGAGCACCGCGACGCGGCGTTCGGCGGATTCGTTGAGCACTTCGCGCATGCTGTCCTCGAGCAGCGAGTATTCGATCAGCGAATCGGATTTCGATACACCGCCGCGCTCGGCAAACAGGCGAAAACCCGCCGCCGGATAACCGCGCCGGCGCGCACCGACCAGGGTCGGCAAGCGCGGGTCGTCCCAGCCGGCCACATGTTCTTCCTCGACGAGCTGGATCAGCTTGCGCTTCGAGAGGACGATGTAGCTCAGGTTCAGGCGCGAGAACTCGATCTGCTGCGGCAGCGGCCGCTGCAACAGCCCGCCTTCGGCGAGGCGTTCGAGCAGCCAGTCGTAGAAGGGGCGCTGGTCGGCAAATTCGAGTGTGCAGATCGAATGGGTGATGTTTTCGAGGGCGTCTTCGATCGGGTGCGCGTAGGTGTACATCGGATAGACGCACCAGCGGTCGCCGGTATTGTGGTGGCTGGCGTGGCGGATGCGGTAGATGGCCGGATCGCGCAGATTGATGTTCGCCGACGCCATGTCGATGCGTGCGCGCAGAATGTGCGCGCCGTCGGCAAACTCGCCTTTCTGCATGCGCTTGAAGAGATCCATGTTCTCCTCGACGCCGCGTTCGCGAAACGGCGAGTCGGCGCCGGCCTCGGTGAGCGTGCCGCGACTGGCGCGCATCTCGTCGGCGCTCTGGCTGTCGACGTAGGCGTGGCCGCTGCTGATCAGGTATTCGGCGAACTCGATCATCCAGTCGAAGTAGTTGGACGCGAAGTAGAGATTGGACTCGCTGCCGGCCTGTCCCTGGCCGATCGACCCTTCCCAGGAATAGCCGAGCCAGCGCACCGAATCGACGATCGAATCGACGTATTCCTGCTCCTCCTTCTCCGGGTTGGTGTCATCGAAGCGCAGATGGCAGCGTCCGCCATAGTCCTGCGCCAGCCCGAAGTTGAGGCAGATCGACTTGGCATGGCCGAAGTGCAGATAGCCGTTCGGCTCCGGCGGAAAGCGGGTGCGGATCCTCGCCGGGTCGAGTGCTCCGGCGAGTTGCTGGGCGCCGGGACCGGGCGCGCCAGACCACCTGCGCGCCGCGTGCTTGCCGGCAGCCAGGTCGGCCTCGATGATGTTGCGGATGAAATTCGTGCTGGCGACTGCAGAGGCGCCGGCGGCGCTGCTGGTTGGCTCCTTGCTCACGGGACGATCCTTGATTCGAGAAGCCTCGCATTCTAACCGGCCGGGATCGCAAAACCGCGTAGACACGAAAAATCGCCGATCCGCGTGCGCTGCGCCTAGCCTGTGGCAGTGCCTGAGGCGTCGCCTTTTCTTGCCAGCGCATGCGCTCGCGACTCGAAGGCGCTGACCATGCCGGCGGCCATCGGCAGGACCAGCAGCTGAATGACCGGCATCAGGAGCAGCGAACGGGTCTGGCAATCGAGCGCGAAGTCGACCTGGCAGCGGTCGTCGCCCATCGGCGTGAAGGTCCAGCGGATGTCGAAGTGACCGAATGAGCGATCGCTGGACGAGACGGTGATCCGCTGTGGCCGGTCGAGTTCGGTGCGTGTGCGGAAGCGATGCAGCAGCAAGCCCAGCGCCAGGCTCTGCTCGGTCTCGTAGGCCTCATCTTCACGGCGGACGATCTTCGCTTCCTGGACTAGCGGCACGAACTCGGGGTAGCGTTCGACGTCGGCAACGACCTCGAACAGGCGCTCGCGTGCCAGCGCAATGGTGCGGCTCTCGCGGTGAGTTGCCATGGGCTTGCTGCCTCCCGACTGCCGTTTTGCCGGCCAGCATGCCTTGCGGCTCCGACCGGCACAAATCGCAGAACCATGCGCCGGCCGCTGCTGCCAGGCGCGGCCGCTCATGCTTGATCCCGCTGATGTTAGCAGCATTGTCCGTTGTCGTGGCGCGGGAATGCCCGCGGCGCACCGACATGGCGGCAGGCCTGGACTCAATCCATCAGAGCAGCATCTATGTAACCCCTGAGTCTGGCAATGTGGGGGAAGCGCCGCGAGCCATCTTCCGGTTCCGACCAGCTCGCCGACTCTTGCGGCATGCAGCGTGACTGGCGTCTCTGGCCTGTGCAACGGGAAATGCGCCATGGCCAGGCGTCCCGGGCGCAGCCTTGCGGAGACGACAGCCCCGATCAGCCGGCACCTCGGCGCCGTGCAATCAATAGGTCTTGTACGGCAGGAACTTCCCCGACATGACGATGTTCACGCGGTCGCCCGCCGCGTTCGGCTCGCGTTCGAGATTCAGGTTGAAGTCGATCGCCGACATGATGCCGTCACCGAATTCCTCGTGAATCAGCTCCTTGAAGGTCGTGCCGTAGACATTGATCAATTCGTAGAAGCGATAGATCAGCGGATCCGTCGGCACGGCGGTCGGCAGCGAGCCCTTGTACGGAACGACCTGCAGCAGGGCGACCGCCTCGGCGGGCAGACCGAAGATCCTGCCGACGGTCGTCGCCTGCTGCTTGTCGAAGGTCATCTGGCCGAGGCATGCCGCGGTAACCCATTCCTTGGACAGACCGACCTCGCTGGCCACATCCGCCCACTTGATTCCTTTCTGGATCTTGGCGGCGACGATCATCTCGGTAACTTCGATGCGATTCATGACTGGCTCCTTGTCAGCTGGGATGTACTCGATGCAATGGACGACGGCGGCTTGGGCGCCTGGCGCTTGCAATGGCTCAAGCAGCTTTCGTGCCATGTGGGCCATCCGCGGCGATCGAGACGGTTGACGCCGGAATGGCCCGCTTCCCGTGCGCCGTTCGCCGTCCGGCGGGATCGCAGAACCGGCCATCACTGCGGCAGCAGGCCGGCAATCTCCCGTCGCCCACACGCGCTCCCACGGGCGGCCTCGCGACCTCTCCGTTACTCGCTGCTGCGCCGCACCAAAAGCAGGCAAGAAGCTGAGAGGCGCGCCCCGGTCGGGGGCAGGAATCGACCCGGGTCAGTGGCCAGCACGGCCCGGACCATTGCCGCAACAGGGCTTTCAGTCGCTGGCATGGTACGTGCTTAGCTTTGTTCAAGTCAGGCTGACAGCCGCCTGAACCGAGTGCAGCGACGATGCACCTGCACTGGAGTCTGGATTGATGAATGGGTCCCGTGCCCCTTCGCCGATGGAGGGCCGGAGGTGGACGCTTTCGTCGCCAGCACGATCTATCACTCACCCAGGGGAATACATCATGTCCTACCTAGCACCTACGGAGTTCGTCACCAAAATGGTGGATGCAGGAGAATCCAAGGTCTTCATGTCGACACGCGACACGATCGTCCGTGCCTACATGGCCGGCGCCATCCTCGCCCTTGCCGCTGCCTTTGCAATCACCATCAACGTCCAGACCGGTCAGCCGCTCGCCGGCGCGATCCTCTTCCCGGTCGGCTTCTGCATCCTGTACCTGCTGGGCTTCGACCTGCTGACCGGGGTGTTCACCCTTTGCCCGCTGGCCTTGATCGACAAGCGGCCGGGAGTGACCGTGGGCGGCGTGATTCGCAACTGGAGCCTGGTCTTCGTCGGCAATTTCGCCGGGGCGATGACTGTGGCGGTGATGATGGCGATCATCTTCACCTACGGCTTCACCACCGAACCCAACATCGTCGGCCAGAAGATCGGGGTCATCGGCGAGGGACGTACGGTCGGCTACGCAGCGCACGGTGCGGCAGGCATGCTGACCCTGTTCATCCGCGGCGTGCTGTGCAACTGGATGGTTTCGACAGGCGTCGTCGGCGCCATGGTATCGACCAATGTGTCGGGCAAGGTGATCGCCATGTGGATGCCGATCATGCTCTTCTTCTACATGGGTTTCGAACACTCGATCGTGAACATGTTCCTGTTCCCGTCGGGCCTGATGCTCGGCGGCAACTTCTCGATCTATGACTACATGGTCTGGAACGAGATCCCGACGGTGCTCGGCAATCTGGTCGGTGGCCTGGCCTTCGTCGGCCTGACGCTCTACTCCACCCACGTGCGTACGGCACCGAAACGCAACGCCGACTACGCCAGCCAGCTGCGCACCGCAGCGAAGCACGGCGCCGCCTGAGCGTCGCTCGCTACGGGGGTCTCGCCGCCGCCTCGCGGGGCGAGACCCTCAGGCCACGCGCAATGTCCAGCAAACTCACCGTTTCAGCCGGTCAGTACTCCGCCAGGGGCCGCAAGGAAATCAATCAGGATTTTCATGGGCTGTGCATCCCCGACGAACCGCAGCTGAGCGCAAAGGGAATCGCCATTGCCCTGGCCGACGGAATCAGCAGCAGCGATGTCGGCCACATCGCCAGTGAATCGGCGGTCAAGAGTTTTCTCGACGACTACTACTGCACGTCGGAAGCCTGGTCGGTCAAGTCCTCGGCGCAACGCGTCGTGACCGCGACCAATTCCTGGCTGTATGCGCAGAGCCGGCAGAGCCAGTACCGCTACGATATGGACCGCGGTTATGTGTGCACGCTCAGCGCGCTGATCGTCAAGTCCACCACCGCACACATCTTCCATGTCGGCGACAGCCGCGTCTATCGCCTGCGCGATGGCACGCTCGAACAGCTGACCAACGACCACCGACTCGTCGTTGCAGCGGACAGGAGTTATCTCAGCCGTGCCCTCGGCATCAGCGAACAGGTCGAGATCGACTACCAGGCCCTGCAGGTCGCGGCAGGCGATCTGTTCATCCTCGCCACCGACGGGGTCCATGAATTTTCTGCTGCAGCATTCATCGTCCAGACTATCGGACAACATCAGGCGGATCTCGACGCGGCAGCCAGACGCATTGCCGAGGAAGCCTACGCGCGCGGCAGCACGGACAACCTGACGATCCAGATCGTCAGAATCGAAACCCTGGCGCAGCCTGCGGCCAACGAGCTCTACCGGCAATGGGCGGAGCTGCCGCCGGCGCCCATCCTCGAACCCAGAATGATCTTCGACGGCTACAGGATCATTCGCGAGGTCCACGGCAGCAGCCGCAGCCACATCTACCTGGCCGAGGACAGCGAAAGCGGCACGCTGGTCGTCCTCAAGATCCCGTCCATCGATCTGCGTGGCGACCCGGCCTATCTCGAGCGGTTCATGCTGGAAGAGTGGATCGCACGGCGCATCAACAACGCGCATGTGCTGAAACCCTGCCCGCAGACGCGCAAGCGCAACTACCTCTATGTCGTCAGCGAGTACATCGAAGGCCAGACGCTGGCGCAGTGGATGCTCGACAATCCAGCCGCGGAACTGGAAACGGTGCGCGGCATCGTCGAGCAAATAGCGCGCGGCCTGCTCGCCTTCCATCGCATGGAAATGCTGCATCAGGACCTGCGGCCGAACAACATCATGATCGATGCGTCGGGGACCGTGAAGATCATCGATTTCGGTGCCGCCCGCGTTTCCGGGCTGAGCGAAGCCGGAACGGCAAACCTCCAGCCGCACATTCTCGGAACCGTTCAATACACCGCGCCCGAGTACTTCCTCGGCGAACCTGGCCGGCCATGTTCCGATCTTTTCTCGCTGGCGGTCATCAGCTACCAGATGCTCTCCGGGCGACTACCCTACGGGGCAGAGGTCGCAAAATCGAGAACCAGGGCCGCGCAAAGGAAGCTCAGGTATCAGTCCGTCCTCGACGAGAATCGCGAAATCCCGGCCTGGGTCGACAGCGCGCTGGCCAAAGCCGTCCACCCCGACCCCAACAGGCGTTACCAGGAACTCTCCGAGTTCACCCACGACCTGCGCCACCCCAATAAGGCCCTGCTGGAGGAACGTCCACCGGCACTGATCGAACGCAACCCGCTGCGCTTCTGGCAGGGCCTGTCGTTCATGTTGGCGATGCTGTTGCTCGTACTGCTGAGCAGCAACTCCCTGGTCAGATAAGCCCGCCAATGGTTGCCCCGAGGGCCCGGCTCTCGACGCCGGAATCATTTGCAAGCCCCGCCGCTCCATCGGTCGAAAATCACCCCCTTGCGGGTTCCTGCCAAGCGCTGCAATATGCCGGATACGCAACGTTTCCGCTATCCGTTGACGCCTCGCCGCATCGCCGATAGCGTGTTTTCCGAGGATCAGCCGGCATGTTTCAAAACTCAAGACACCTCATGCCCTTAATGTTGTCGGCCGGTCTCGTCGCCGGCTTGGGAGGGTGTTCGACGCTCGAAAAACACATCCCCGGCATGGGTGCGGGAACTCCGGCAACGAGCGGGTCGGCGACCGCGGAAGGCGTCTACTACGCCGCGTCGCCCGATCTGCCCCTGCACCGCAGCCCCGGCGGTGTCATCATCGCGCACCTGCCACAGTACACGAAGCTCTATCGGGAGCAACTGGACAGGGGATTTGCCCGCGTGCGCGTGGCGTCGACCGGTGAAACCGGATGGGTCGCGAATGCGCAGCTGACGTGGCGTCTTCCAACGCAGGGATCGCCGCAACAAGCTCCCGAGCCCGCGAGCCCAGTGGCAGCGGAATCCTCGCTGCCGGAAACAGTCGAACCGCCGGAGCCCCCGTCGCCGCAGGCGGTTGAACCGCCACCCTCCAGCACGCCTGCGAAAGGTACGGTCGCACCGTCGATCTTCAACCCCTACTAGCCGCTACGACGCACAGCCGCCGTCATGGATAGCAACAGCGCAGCGGCGGACCCGGTCCGTCCCGACCCGAGTTCGAAACGCACTGACCTGGATTTGCCGCTGCTTGCCTTGTGGTCGGTATCGCAACAACGCAAGGCGGCGGTGATCGACGATATCGCCCACGGATCCATCCCCAGGCCGCTGTACTATGTGCTGCTGCTTGCCTCCGGAGGAATTGCCGCCTTCGGCTTGCTCGCCAACAGCGCTGCCGTGGTTATCGGCGCCATGCTCGTCTCACCGCTGATGGCGCCGATCTTCGGCATTGCGTTGGCGCTTTCCCGCGGCGATCTGCGTTTGTTGCGCAACGCATTGGTCGCCGAGTTCGGCGGCGTACTGCTGATCGTCGCGTTTGCCGTGGTCCTGGGTCTGTTGCCGTTTGCGCTGGAAGTGACGCCGGAAATGCTGGCGCGCACCAGGCCGAACTTGCTCGATCTGTTCGTGGCAGGCCTGGCCGGGCTCGCCGGTGGCCTGGCGCTGGTCGATGAGCGAACCAGTCCGGCGTTGCCGGGGGTGGCGATTGCCACCTCCCTGACGCCGCCACTCGCCACCTCCGGACTGTCGCTGGCATTCGGGGCTCTGGATGGCGCCTGGGGAGCCTTCCTGCTGTTCTTTGCCAACTTCCTTACGATACTCGCCGTCTCCGCCGCCATCTTCATTCTGGCCGGATTCGTCACCCGTGCGGAGATCGGCTCGCGAACCGACCTCCTGAAACGCTTTTCCGCGGCCGGCATCGGCCTGCTCGCCGTCGCGACCATCCTCACCCGTCAACTGCTCATCACCATCGACGACTGGCGCCTCAAGCAGTCGATCGTTACCACCATCGAACACGCCATCGCCGATGATCCCGGTGCCCGCCTTGCGAACGTGATATATGATCAGGGCTCGGGCCGCTCGGTCAACGTCCTGGCGACGGTCAATACGCCGCGACCGTTCACCCCGCAGAAAGTCGAGGCCATGCAGCAGGCCATCGCCGGTAGCGTCAATCGGCGCGTCAGCCTTTTCGTCAGGTGTGCCATCACTCAGGACGTGGCGGCCGCGGGTTCGGCGAACCTCCTGCCGACGGTCAACCTCAACGGCGACTTCATTGCCGCCGACGTGACGCCCAATGTCCGGATGACCGAAACTGCCGAGCAGGTCCTCCGGGAACTGGTGAGCCGGCGGAAAAGCTTCGAGTTGCGGGAGGTGCAGCTCGTCGAATTGCCGACCGGTCCGGTGATCGTTGCCACCGTCTCCGGAGCGCGTCCGCCGGTTCCCACACAGGTCAGGCTTGCCCAGGAAACGATCCGCGAGCGGCTCGGCGATCAGACCGCCACTCTGCTGGTGCGCGCCACGACCACCAGCGATATCACCGCCAAGGGCCGCGTGCTGCTTGGTGAGGCGCAGTTCGCACCGATGACCGCAGCCGAACAGGCTGTTCAGCAAAAGCTCGAAGCGCGCGGAAGAAGCGGACTGCAGCAGGTCGCGAACACCTTCGTCGACAGTATCGACGCGGCGAAGCAGGGCGACGGTTGGGAAATTCGGGCAGAGGTGGTCAGTGCCAGAGTCCTGCAGCCGGCCGAGGTGGCCAGGGTGGAAAAGAGCCTTGCCGCGCTTGCCGGCACGTCCATCACGCTCTCGGTGCTGACGCCGAACGGCCTGATCGTCGGAGCCAAGGGTTTCACCACCGTGCAGCGCTCGGTCGAGGATGCGCTCGCCCGCGAGCTGGCTGCCCTGGATCGGACGGCAGTCAACGACAAGTCGAAATAGCCAGACTAAGACTCACTTAAGCATCGATCGCTACCCTAGGAAGCACGAGAACCGGCGGGAGAGGGAAGAGGTGGGCGCCCCGGTGCAGGCTCCAGAGGGAACCGCCAGCTTCCGTCCGGCGCATTTCATGCAGGAGGCCATCGCATGCAGACAGTGATCGACTAACACGGCAAGCACAAGTACGACGCCAGTACCGCGCTGGCTTACAAGGACCGCCCGGCAACGCAACAGACCGCCGAGATGGCGCTTCTCGATCAGGTCTTTGCCCATGGCCCAAAAACCGGCGGGTTCTGGACCTGCCCTGTGGCGCCGGCAGGGTGAGCGTTCATCTGGCCATGCAGGGCTATCACATGAGTTGTGCCGATCACTCCGAAGCCATGCTGCAGATTGCGCGCGAGAGCCTGGCCGTGAATGCGCTCGATTGCCCGGTTGAGAGGCAGGACATCGAACAGCTGACATACGCCGACGCCCAGTTCGACACCATCGTCTGCTTTCGCCTGTTTCATCATTTCCCGACGCAGACCATCCGGCAAAGAGCCGTTTCGGAGCTCTGTCGCGTCGCCCGAAGCCAGGTCGTCATCTCCTACTCGAGCCCCTGGTCGGCAAGCTCCATCGCCCGCCGTCTCAGAGCGCTCTTCGGCGGCCGCAAGTCGCAGAAATTCACGACGTCGCTCAAGGAGGTAGACGCTTGTTTCAGAACGCAGGGATTCCGACTGGTGAAGGACTTTGCGCGCAGTCCCTTCCTGCACACCTTGCATGTGGCGCTCTTCGAACGGGTTCAATAGCACCGCGCTGCCGAGGCGACGGGTCGTTCACGTTGGCGCGTGCTGCATCGCAACCCTGGCAATGGCAAAAGCTCCCCCATGCCGAGCGTGCCGATGGCGCGCAGGGGGTTGCCGACAAGCCTGAATCGGGTACGCGTTCGAGGCACATCGACCGGCTCACCCGCTGACAAGCGCTGCTATCGCGGCTAAACTTGCGAAGAAAATCATGCGAGCGCAACGATGGAGAACCAAGGACAATGGCGTCTTGTCGCCCTGGCAATCTGGCTGCTTCCAGCGGCCTTGATTTTCGGGATAATCGTCGCGGATCCGCTGTCCCGCAGCGTCACCCCGATCTACCACGAAGCGGTAGAGAACTGGTGGTCGTTGCAGCCGGTTTATAGCGGTTCCGGCGGCTTCAACTACTTGCCGCCGTTTCTCCCCGGCTTCAGCCTTTTCGCTTCGCTATCGCAGGAAATCTGCGAAATTCTTTGGCGATCGGCTGCACTCGCTGGCCTTGGCTTCGGGCTGTGGCGCTGCACCCGCCTGATGACATCGGCGCCCGGAGACTGCTACCAGCTATTCGCACTGGTGTCCGTTCTCAGCCTGCCAATCGGCCTCAGCGCGATCCGCAATGGTCAATCGAGCGCTCAACTGGCGGCCTGTCTGGTCCTCGCCGCCTGCTTTCTGCACCGGCAACGCTGGTGGATGGCCACCGCGTGGCTTAGCCTCGCGCTCGTCTGCAAACCGCTGGCGCTGCCAGCGATCGGCCTCGCGGCAGTCGCCTTTCCCGGTCTCTGGTGGCGCGCGCTGCTCGGCACACTGGCGGTGCTGATGGCGCCCTACCTCCTGGCGCCGGCGGGCTACGTGAATGAACTCTATGCAGCTTTCGCCAGCAACCTCGTCGATTGCTTTGAGCCACCGGGTCGGACATTCGCTGATTTGAACGGCATCCTGAGGGTCTGGAACGTCAAGCTGAGCGGTACGCCGTCGCTTCTTGTGCGGGTCGCTGCAGGCCTGGCGATGGCCATCACCATCTGGTTCTCTGCCAGGCGCGCCACTGATTTCCGGCGAGTCTTGCTCTGGCTGGGCTTCAGCGGCAGCTACATCATGCTTTTCACGCCGATGAACGAGGCCAACAGCTATGTCATGCTGGCTCCCGCCCTGGGGCTGTGGGCGGGATGGTACGTCGTACACGGCAAGACAAGAATGGTTCAGACCGTCGCGCTTATTTCCCTGACGATCATGCTCCTGGCAGATCTGATCGGGCTGTTCCTTGGCAAGCCGATCAGGAATGAATTCGACAAGTTCTGGTCACCGCTCATGACGCTCGTCTTCCTGGGGATCCTCGCCGTGGAGGCGAAGAGAACGGTGACCGGGTCACGGCAGCCACCTGCCCCGGCCGGATTGCCGAGCGCTCGTTCGTCAACATCGCTGTGCCGGTAGACCGTTTCGCTGCTGCAGCGCAGCGCTCGTCACGGCGGGGGAGTTTTGCGCGACAATCAGCATTCGCTTATGACAAGGGCCTGTTACCATGCCTGCCGCACTACCCGTCCGCCCCGGCTTCTCCGGGATCTCGCGTCACTTCGCTCCGGGCTGGTTCGCTGCGGTGATGGGCAGCGGCGTGCTGGCCATCACGACGCTGGCGCTTGCTGCGCGTTGGCCGCTGCTCAAGCCGCTTGCCTGGGGCGTGCATTACTTCAACCTGCTGCTTTTCTTCGTACTGGCAGTTCCCTGGCTCTACCGCTGGCTTGCCTACCGCGAGCTGGCGCTGGCGACCTTGCGGCACCCGGTACAGGCGAGCTTCTATCCGACCTTTTCGATTGCCATGCTGGTGATCGCGGCGCAGTTCCTTGCTTTTGGTGGACAGCTTGATCTGGCCTTGCTCTTCTGGTGGCCAGGAATGGTGCTCACCTTCATCTTCAGCTTTGCGGTGCTCTACGCCATGTTCAGCGGCCAACATGTCGGACTGGAACACGTCACGCCAGCCAATTTCATCCCCGCGGTCGGCCTGGTGGTGATTCCGATTGCCGGTGGTCCGCTGCTTGGCCACCTGCAGGGCAGCGCCAGGGATCTGGCGCTGCTGGCCAACGTCATTGGCCTCGGCGCCGGTTCGCTGATGTACCTGGGTCTGCTCGCACTGACCCTGCAGCGCAAGTATCTCGCCAAGCCTGCCTTCGGCGTTCTGACACCCACCGTGTGGACACATCTCGGGCCAATCGGCGCCATACCCGTGAGCCTGCTGAATCTAGCCGAGCAAATGCCACTGGTGCTGCCAGGCGGCGCCCTGGTCTTCGCCAGCCTGCTTCTCTGGGGCTTCGGCGCGTGGTGGGTGGTAATGGCCGCCCTGCTCACCGCGGCTGCCTGGCGCCGGAGACTGCTGCCGTTCGCACTGTCCTGGTGGGGCTTCACCTTTCCCCTCGGGGCCTTCGTCGCGGCAAGCTTCCGGCTCGGTCGCGCATCCGGCCTGGCCGGCGTCGAACTGTTCGGGATCGCCTGCTGGGGTCTGCTTTTCGCCATCTGGCTGCTGACCCTGTCGCGCACGGCGCGCGGCATCGCCAGTGGCAGCGTTTTCCAGCCGCATTCCTGAGGCGATGCGCGCCGATGTCGGCTAGAATGCCGGCACCATGAGCGAACGCCACCAGCAAGATCACCACGACCATCGCGATCACGATAAACACGGCGGGCATGACGGCCACGCGCATCATCACCACGCGGATGCCGGACCACGCCTGATCTGGGCGCTGCTGCTGACCCTCGGCTTTGCCGCGGTCGAAGCGGCCGCCGGTTTCTGGTCGGGATCGCTGGCGCTGCTCGGGGACGCCGGGCACATGGTCACCGACAGTGCCTCGCTGGGCCTCGCCGCCTTTGCCGCCTGGATCTCGAAACGCCCGCCGACACAGCGGCACACCTACGGTTACGGCCGCGTCGAGACGCTGGCGGCGCTGGCCAACGTGGTGTTCATGGTCGCGGTGGTGGTCGGCATTTCGGTGATGGCGGTGCGCCGCATCCTCGAACCCGGAGCGGTCAACGGCGAAGCGGTGACCGTCGTGGCGGCGCTCGGACTGTTGCTCAACATCGGTGTCGCCTGGTTGCTGATGCATGGCGAGCAGACGATGAATACGCGCGGCGCCCTGCTGCACGTGCTCGGCGACCTGCTCGGCTCGGTCGCCGCGCTGGTCTCCGGTGCGGTGATCATGTGGACCGGCTGGACAACCGTTGACCCGCTGCTCTCGCTGCTGATCTGCGCGCTGATGCTCGTTTCCAGCCTGCGCCTGCTGCGTGAGGTCCTGCAGGCGTTGATGGAAGGTGTGCCGGTGAGCCTGTCCACCGAACAGATCGGCCGCCGGCTGGCCGGCGTGCCGGGCGTCGCCTCGGTGCACGACCTGCACATCTGGACCCTGTCTTCGCATCGCACTGCCCTGTCGGCGCATCTGGTCGTCGAATCGCTGGCACACTGGCCGGCGGTTCTCGCCGCCAGTCGGCGCGCGCTGGCCGAGCAGGGCATCACGCACGTCACGCTGCAGCCGGAACCGCTGCACAACACGGTGCGCTGGCTGGCGCCCGGCGAACAGCGCGGCGTGCCGGGAAGCTGAAGAAGGTGGCAGCAGCGCCCTTGGCCATCAGCGAGCCGCGGCTCGACGAGATGCCGGCCCTGCTCGCCCTGCTTGACGAATGCGCCCTGCCGATTGCCGACCTCGAAGCGCGGCATCTGCCGGCGTTCCTGCTCTGTCGCGACGATGCTCGCCCGATCGCCGCCGCCGGCCTCGAGTCCTGCGGCGAGGCGCTGCTCTTGCGGTCGCTGGCCGTAGCGCCGGCCTACCGTCGCCGGGGGCTGGCCGCTCGGCTGCTGGAGGCGCTCGAGGAGCGCGCGAGATCGCTGCGGCGAGAGCAGGTGTTTCTGCTGACCACCTCCGCGCAGGACTTCTTCGCCAGCCGCGGGTTCCAGCCGGTGGCGCGCAGCTCGGTGCCGGCGGCGATTGCCGAAAGCGCCCAGTTCCGCTGCCTGTGCCCGGCGTCGGCGACATGCATGGTCAAGAATCTGGCGTGCGCGCTGCAACGTGAGGCGTCGCCATGAGGGTCGTCGTCCAGCGCGTCGCTGCGGCGCGGGTCGAAGTCGATGGACAGCTCAGCGGCAGTATCGGCGCGGGCCTGCTGGTCCTGGCCGGCTTCGAGGCCCGTGACACCGACGCCGACCTCGACTGGATGGCTGCCAAGCTGGCCCGGCTGCGCATCTTTGCCGATGCCGAGGGGGTGATGAACCGCAGCGTCGTCGATGCCGACGGCGAAGTGCTGGCAGTCAGCCAGTTCACGCTCTTCGCCTCGACCAGGAAGGCAACCGCCCTTCCTGGAGCCGCGCGGCGCCACCGGAAGTTGCGCAACCGCTTTTCGAGCGCTTTGTCGAACGGCTCGAAGCGGCACTCGGACGCCGCGTCGCCACCGGCGTCTTCGGCGCCGACATGCAGGTTCACCTGGTCAACGACGGCCCGGTGACGATCGGCATCGATTCACGCCAGCCGGAATAGCGGCGTTACCGGGCATACGCTTTGCTGACCCCGGCCGCTGGCCGATGATCAATCCCCGGATGCCACGCCCATCTGCGTCTGCAGATAGTTCTGCACGCCGACCTTGTCGATCAGCTCGAGCTGCGTTTCGAGGTAGTCGAGGTGATCTTCGGTGTCGTTGAGGATCTCCTGCAGCAAGTCGCGAGAAACATAGTCCTTCACCGATTCGCAGTGGGCAACACCGGCAATCAGGTCGGCATGCGCGCCGCGCTCGAGCTTGAGGTCGCCGCTCAGGCACTCGGGAACGTTCTGGCCGATCAACAGCTTGGGCACTTCCATCCACGGCAGGCCCTCGAGAAACAGCAGGCGCTCGATGATCTTGTCGGCGTGCTGCATCTCTTCGATCGACTCCTCGTATTCGTGCTTGCCGAGGGCGTTGAAACCCCAGTTCTTGTACATGCGCGCGTGCAGGAAGTACTGGTTGATCGCTGCAAGCTCGTTGGCCAGCTGCTTGTTGAGCAGCTGAATGACCGTCTTATCGCCTTTCATGGGGGACTCCGTTTCTTGGCGCCGCGGACGAGGCCGCGGCTTGTACTTGTGATTGGGGGTAGCGCGCTGGTCGGCAGAACCTTGCACCCTGGCATTGCACGCAGGCATGGCAAGCGCAGCCACCCATACAGACAGCGACTTGGCCGCGCAGTTCACAGCGTCGGGCAGCCCATTGCATTGCTCGGTCGCGAAGGTCAGCTGTCGTTGCAGGCTTGGCCAAGGCTGGCGCACATGCTAACCGCAATTCGTGGCGGATCCACCTGCCTGCACGCGCCCGGCGCAAAAAAACGCATCCGGCGCTGAGCATGGGAAAGACGGAAGCGCGCTTCTGGCAGCAGCACCTGGCGCCGGCAGCAATGCACGGCACGCCCGGCGCGCGGCCGTCGCTCGTGAATATGCTGGCATCCCCACGGGGATTCGAACCCCGGTACCTACCGTGAAAGGGTAGTGTCCTAGGCCTCTAGACGATGGGGACCCGGACTTCTTTCGGCTTGTTGGTGGAGGTACGCGGGATCGAACCGCGGACCTCTTGCATGCCATGCAAGCGCTCTCCCAGCTGAGCTATACCCCCGCGCGAAAGAAGCGGCGATTATAGGGATCCGGCTGCGCGCTGTAAAGCGCTACGCGGCGGGGCACTGGTCTGTCTAGTCGACCGCCGACATTCCCAATCGCCCCAGGCCGGGCAGCTTGATCGCCGGCGGCGAGAGATCGATGCCGGCCGACAAGCCGAGCAGGTTGAGCTCGACCCCTTCCTCGGCAGCTATCGTCACGCCAAGCAGGCCCAGCAGCGAGTGGAAGCCACCGCCACTCGGTGCGCTGGCAAAGAGAGCGGCCTCGGGCAGGTAGTCCTGCCGATCGCCGTCGGCGGCAGATCGAGACGAAGTGCGGGCACGGCGCGGCCCAGGTAGGCGACGAAGGTGTTGCTGTTGGGACCCGGCCAGAGGCGGTATTCGTGATTGTGAGGATAGGCCCGCGCCGCCGCGTGCAGGCGCTTGATCAGTGCGTCGACCTCGGCGCCGCCGCGCAGCTGACGAATCAGCGTCGGCGTACTGCCGTACCAGTAGCCGTCAGCCTCCCGTGCTGGATGCGCACCGCATCCATGCCGCGGCGAACACCCCAGCCAACGACTTCCAGCCGCGTGTAACGTTCGCCATCGCTCTCCTTGGTGGCGACCCAGGTATGCACCCGAAAACGCCTCGCCAACCGAAGGCCCGTGCCGCATAGACCTGGATGACTGCCTCCGGCGTCTCGCGTGGATCTGGCGCCTGTCCGCTGCTGTCGTGGCGCGCACTGCGCCAGTCACCTGGCCGGGCGCCGTCGGCCAAATGCCTGCTCAGCGCGACGCCGACCGGGACGACGAAGAGCAGCAACAGCGTGAGCGCCAGTCGCCACGCCCACGATCGCGAAAAACTCATCCGGAAAATCCTCCTGACGCTTGCGGCAACAGCCATTGGTACCCGCCAGGCGCCGTTGGTTCGCCACACTCCCGTTTCACGACGGAAAAAAGCCGACGAGCGGGGTTCTGGCCTCGGAATTCCGGCAGATCAGCCGGCTTTGCCTGCCCTATTGCGGATCTTGCGCGCTTCCTCACGGACCTTCTCGCAGGCATCGGACGAACCTATCCAGCGGTCCCAGAGGCTGGTCGCCAGAATCGACATCCCGGCCGTCGCTGCGGCGACGCCTCCCTCGATGGCTGCGTTCTGGACATCCAGACGCAGCACGGGTGCCTGCAAGGTGCCAGCGAGCTTGATGAAGGGGTTGATGATATCCCCGGCGCTGAGACCAACGCCGCGCAGTGGCGTGGTCTTGAAGGCGAAATCAATGGCCTCCGAACGCAGGTCGATGGTCCCCTTGGCGACGATAGACAGCTTGTCGGTTTGCATGACCACCGCCGGCGCGGTCGCCACCCGCCCCTTGTTGGCCTCAAGATAGATGCCGCCGCAGCTCAACTTCGAGTACGGGTCCTTCTTGACGAAGGGATTGAGCGTGCTGATCAGCAGGGAAGCGAAATCGCCATAAAGCGCCCCCACTTCCATCGACGGAAAGCTTCCCTTTGAGGCATGCAACCAGAAATAGCCGCTCAGTCCAGCGGCCAGACCGCTGATGCTGTTGCCGCTCGCCGAAAAGCTGCTGTTCAGGTCGAGATGCGGCAGCTGGTCGTGATCCTCCTTGCTCATCCCGCGGATCGCGAACACCACGTCGCTTCCCTGCAGATCGCCCTTTACGAGCAGCTGCTTGTCCCGGCTGTCGACGCTGAAGCCTGCCTTCAACGTGCCGCTGTGCTCATCGGCCTGAAGTTGCTTCACCACCAGCAGACCGTCTTTCAGGGTGGCATTGGCGCGAACATTGCGCAGCTGCCGATGTTCGCTGTCCACGTTTGTCACTGACGCCATCAGCGTGCCGTCGAAATCCCGCAGCGCTTCGAAACGCAGCGCATTGTCCGAAAACAGCTTCTTGCGCTTGCCGTCCGGCGTGGTCTGGCTGATCCCACTGGCCTCGCCCGTCTCGCCCGTCGCCACTGTCCGATGCGCCAGCAGCTGGTCGAGGTGCAGGTAATCGGATCGCACATTCAGATCGATGTCTGGTCTGGCCTGCGTGTCGATACGCACGCTTCCCTTGAGGTCACTGTCGCCGAGCGTCAGCTGCAGGTCATCCATGCTGAGTCGGTTTTCACTACCGGTCATGGTCGTACTGACAGCGAAAGGCAGGTCCGCCAGCGGCCACGCCTTGACACGGCCGAGGTCCGACAGCTTCGGCCCGCTCACCGACAAACGCAGGCCATCCGCCGAAAAGCTCGGTTTCAGGATCAGCTTGCCGGCCATGTCGACGCCGGCATCCGCCAGTTTCCCTTTCAGGGCTTCGATGTTGATGCCGGTCGGATCAGACCTGCCCCTGGCCTCGATGCGAAAGGCGACCGGCGCAGCGACGTAGCCCGGGAATTCCGGCAGCACGGCCCGCAGATTGCTGCCCGCAGCAGTCAGATCGAATCCGACCTGCTCCGGCTTGCCTGGCCAGCCGCTCGACAGCCGCCCGCTCAGACTGCTGTCGGCGAGCGAGAATTGCAGATCATCGAGTGCGACTCCCTGTTCGGAAACCCGCAATGCGGAACTCAGCGAATAAGCGGCGACCGGGACGCCTTTGGCGATCTCCGGCTTGATCAGTTCGGCAAGGCTCGTGCCCTTGGCCGTGATCTTGCCATCCACCTTTGGAATCTCGCCGGCAAAATCGACTGAACCGTCGAAACCGAGGAGGTTACTGCCTGCCCTGGCGTCGCCACTGCTGATCGTCAGCCGCTTGCCCTTGAGAGCAAGCCTGGCGGTCAGCTCGTAGCTTCCGCCAGGGAAATAGCCGGCTTTCTCGTTACCGAGAAACACTCTGGCCAGACTGCCCAGGTCTGACCCGGTCATCCGTGGGTCGAAGGCAAACACCGTGCCGGCAAGCCCGAAATCGATCATCCCGCTGGCGGCCAGCTGATTGTCGTCAACGTTCGCCACCAGCCTTTTGACGTGCAAGCGCTCGGGAAGCAGTTCCAGATCGACCTCGAGACCGGCCGGGACGACGGCCGGCAGGGTGATTCCACGGGAACGCGCAAGTTCCCGGAGATCCGGCGAGCGCCCCCGATAGCTGAAGGTCGATCCGGCGAAATCGCGTTCCTCGCTCAAGTCGCCGGACAATTCGCCCTCGATGTTGCCGAGTGCGAAGCGGGCGCGCAGCGCATCCTTGTGGCCGCCACCCTTGCTCTTGATCGTGGCCTTGATGTCCAGCGGCAGCGCCGGCAGAGAAGCGAGCGCAAAGAGCTTGCCGATGGTCTGCGCACTGCCCGCCCTGAGAGCGATGTCCACATCGAGATCCCGGAGTTCCGGCAGCTTGTGGGCGACGCCAGACGCCTCCAGAGAGATCCCGTCGCTGCTGAACGAGAGTTGCTTGACCTGCAGACTCTGCCCATCGCGATTGGCATCGACATGCAGCGTATAGCTTGCGTCCGGTAGATGATCGATCCCCGCAAGCCTGGCCAGCGCGCCGACGCGCGGCCCGTCCGAGCTGAGCGCAAGCGAGAATTCGCCAAATGAAGTGACGCTCTTGCTCGCCAGACCGGCATCGATGTTGAACTCACCGAAATTGCCTTTCACGCTGCTGGCCAGACGGTCTCCCGCGGGAGCGATCCGCGCCTGCAGCTGCACCTTGCCTCTGGTCACGGGGCGTATGGCCAGCGCTTTCAGAATCTCCTCGGCATCGGCTGCGACCGCCGTCAGTTCGAGGCTGGGTGCGATCGGGGCCCGCAGTCGATCGAAGTGGCCCTTGGCAGCGAGGCTGCCATTCGCCCCGACGAGGTCGGCCTGGTAGTCTATGGCGCCCCCGGCGATGAGTTCCGCGAATGGCCCGACGCGACCCCGCACGGCGATCTCGCGACCGCCGACCGAAACGCTGGAAGCGACCACCAGCATGTCCTGCGCATCGTGTTGCTGGCTCGCCTGCTCGACATCCACGCGCAGCTCGTCGGTCAGCCCCGGATGCCTGACGCGAATCTCGACATTGCGCAGCTCGGTCTGACCGAGCAGCAGGTGCAGGGGATTCGACCGCTCGTCGGGCTTGTCTGTCCTGGCGTCCTTGCCCGCCATTTGCCAGTTGAACTGCCCCTCCTCGTTCCACTCGAAGAGCAGGCTTGCGTCCTCTGCCTGAGCACTCTCGATCACGATCGGCCCCCTGATCACACTCCACAGGTCGACGGAAAACGACAGCTTCCTGACCGTGAGCATGTCCGGCTGCTCGCTCCAGGCCGGATTCAGCCAGCGGATATTGGTGCCGCGGAAGGTCGTCACCCGGCCCGGGCTGATGTCGAACTCGCCGTCAATATGAAATGGGCGATCGCTCAGCGTGCTGATGCCTTCTTCAAGGGCGCTGCGCAGACGATTGGTATCGAGCAGAAGCCAGCTGATGGCACCGACAGCGGCAACGACCAGCCCCACCAGTACCAGCAGGACATAAACCGGCCAACGACGCCTGATCCTTGGGGTATCGATGCTCGCCATTGCTCAGCCTCACGGACTCGGTAGTAGGTGGCTTGCGCTCGACCGCAGGCAGGCCCCCAATTACTGGAAGCGGATCACCTGCCGCATCGCCGCGCCAGATCGTTCACCCCGCGGCCACAGGCCTCGACCGCCCCGGCCGCCTCGTGTCCG
>JACKLW010000006.1 GCA_024235715.1 Accumulibacter sp.
CCCGATTTCCTGTGAGGATTCGCCGAGGCGTTTGATCCGTTTCGAGGTTTCCTGAATCTGGTCGCGAATCTTGTTCATGCCCTTGATCGAGTCTTCGACCGCCTGCGTCCCCTTGGCGGCAGCGGCCAGCGACTGGCGGGCGACCATCGCCGACTGTTTGGCATCACCGGAAACGTTGGTCATCGATGTCGACATGGTCAGTACCGATTGACCGGCCGACTTGATCTCGGTGGTCTGGCGCTCGGCAGCGGCGAGCAACTCGGCAGAGGTCTGCTGGGCGATGCCGGTGGCCACCGTCACGCGGCTGGCGGCATCGTTGATGCGGCCAACCAGGACGCGCAGTTCCTCAATCGTGTAGTTGATCGAGTCCGCGATCGCGCCGGTGATGTCCTCGGAAACGGTTGCGGTTACCGTCAGATCGCCGTCGGCGAGGTCGCCAAGCTCGTTCATCAGGCGCAGGATCGCCCCTTGATTCTGGCGGTTGACCAACTCGGTTTCGCGGCGGCTGCGTTCGGCGGTCTCGGCCTGCCGGCGGCTTTCGGCAAGATAGGTCTTGGCCAGCAGCAAGAGAAGGCCGATGGCCAGCACGATCAGGCCTGCGAGCGCAAAGCCGTAGCCGGTTCGTTTCATGACGATGGTCTGGTATGCCCGGGCCAGCTGATCGGTGGCCTGCAGGAGCTGTTCGCTGTCACGGAAGATCTGCGAGCCGGCCTGCTTGGCAATCACCAGTCGCTGCAGGTTGCCGAGGATGCCGCCGACGGCGGTTCGGTATTCGCTGAAACTGGTGTCGAGTTCAGCAAGCTTCTGCTTGATCGCCGCGTCCGAGGTGGCGGCTATGCGCCGCTCCTCGCTGCCCTTGCTCAGGGCATTCACCAGATCGCGGAAGGTGTTCGTGTCCTTGCCCAGCAGAAAAGCGATTTCCGAGTCGATGGCATCGCCCACGAGTAGCGCATTGGCGTTCTTGGCAATGCGCTGGGTAAGCATTACCAGCTGATTGGCCGCCGCGATTTCGCGGATCCCGGCGCCGCTCTGCAGTTTGAGGGCGGCGATCTGTTCCGACAGTTCGAGTAGCTGCGGATTCTTGTCGTTGATCGAGGCCACATCCTTGCCGAGCGAAATCAGGTTCTTTTCCATCTCCAGCAGGCGAGCGGCATTCTTGTCGGTCTTCTCCCAGGCGTGCGACAGGGTCGCCAGTTGTGGCTGCACGGCAGATGGCGAAGGCGGGACGCTGGTGTCGCCCAGCGCTCCGCCGCTGGTAAGCCGTTCGAGATTGGTCGCGAAGGTGTCACGCGAACTGCGCAGCTGCGCGAAAGCCACCGGATCACCGAGCAGGGCCAGGCTCGATGCCTTGGCCAGCCGCTGCGAAAGCATTCCCATGTCGCCCGTGGCGGCGATGTATGCGGTGCCGTAGGTCGACTGGCGGTCGTCACGATAGACCACGACGGCAATGATCAGCATGGTCAGGAGCAAGACGCCGCCAAGAATCTTCAGTTGTTTTGTAACCGGGTAGCGGTCCAGAAAGGGCAGGGCAAACGGCATTTCTTCTTCGATTGCCGGCTCGTCCATATCCATCACCGTGTGCGCCACCAGGGTCTCGCCTGCCGGGTCTTGGGTACGGGAAGAAGGGCCCGGCAGTTTGGAATTCAACGTCATGTTTCCTCTCCGGTTACACGGTATCTACGGTGTGCTTGCTGTCGTCACGGCGCTGTTTCGGGAAAAGGACTTAAACGCCGATGTCCATGAACGCCTCGTCGGCGAGCAGTTCGCGTACCTTGAGCTTTCTCCAGCGACGCCCTTCGTTGTCGGTATAGGATTCATGCGCCCATCGGGGTGCAGCGGGATCCGACGCTTCGGGATTCAGGGCCTCGACGTTGCGCAAGCCGATCATTCGCGTCACCAGCAGGGCAGCGTTGCTGCCATGACGGGTACCAATCAACAGCAGTCGCGAGCTGGCATTCTGTGGCGTTTTGTCCTTGCCGAGAAATGCGGACAGGTCGACCGCCGAGTACAGATTGCCGCGTATGTTGGCAATCCCCGCGAACCAGGGCTTGGTCAACGGCACCGTGGTCAGCGGTGCCAGGGGGACGATTTCGCCCGAGTCCGCAAGGTCCAGGAGCCAGTAGTCCGACCCCGCCTGGATGCCAAGCAGGCCTGCCGAACTCTGGTTGCCCATACCCGCAAGGCGGGCTGCGAGATAGGACTGAAAATCGTGCAGGCTGATCTTCTTGGTCATGCGCGCGCTGCCGTTCAGAGCGCGGCAATCTTGGCCAGCAACTCGGGCCCGTTGACCGGCTTGACGAGGTAATCCTGCGCGCCCTGGCGCAGACCCCAGATCTTGTCCGTTTCCTGCCCCTTGGTCGTGCACACGATGACCGGGATGCCGCGGGTGGCCTCGTCACGCGTCAGGGTGCGGGTTGCCTGGTAGCCGTTGAGACCGGGCATGACCACGTCCATCAGGATCAGGTCCGGCAATTCGCTCTTTGCCTTGGCGATTCCCTCTTCACCGCTTTCCGCAGTAATCACCTCATAGCCGCCGCTGGTCAACAGGGCCTTCATGACATGGCGTTCGGTCGGCGAGTCGTCGACGACGAGGATCTTCTTGATGGTCATGGGGTCTGGCTCCCTGAGGCTGACGGTGGTGCAAAAGTCGCGACCGTTTGTAGGAGACTGTCCTTCGTGAATGGCTTTGTCAGGTACTGGTCCGAGCCGACCATACGGCCGCGTGCGCGGTCGAACAGGCCATCTTTCGATGACAGCATGATCACCGGCGTCGAGCGGAAACGCTGGTTCTTCTTGATCAGGGCACAGGTCTGATAGCCGTCGAGCCGCGGCATCACGATGTCGCAGAAAATCACTGCCGGCTGGTGATCGGCGATTTTCGCCAGCGCATCGAAGCCATCCTCAGCCAGCAATACCTGACAGCCAGCCTGGACGAGGAAAATTTCAGCGCTCCGGCGTATGGTATTGCTGTCGTCAATGACCATGACCTTGACGCCGCGCAGGCTTGCAGCTTCAGCCAATTCTCTCCTCCAGAGTGCGTCAGGAAATTTTTCTTCGAGGGTCCCTGCTCCGACACGATCTACTGCCGGCTCTACTATACCGCATTGTCTTCAGATTTCGACCATTTCAAAGTCTTCCTTGCGCGCGCCGCATTCCGGGCAGGTCCAGTTGATTGGCACGTCTCGCCAATGGGTCCCGGGTGCGATGCCTTCGTCCGGAAGGCCGGCTGCTTCGTCATAAATGAACCCGCAGGTAAGGCACATCCAGGTGAGGTACTGCTCGTCGTTTGCTGTGGTCATGGCTACCGTCGGTTTTCGGTTAGAATCGGCGAAAAACCGCTAGATTCTAGCCAAAGCCCTCTCTCGCTGCCAAGTTTTTCTTCGCCTGGCAGAAAATCCGCGCTGAACGCGGCCTCACGCCGATGAACCAATATCCTGCCCAACTGCCGCCACCGATCGTGTTGACCTTCGCCGCCAGCGACCCCTCGGGCGGCGCCGGCTTGCAGGCGGATTTGCTGACCATTGCCTCGCTCGGCTGCCACCCGGTATCGGTGACCACGGCGCTGACCGTGCAGGATACCGTTGGCGTTGCCAGCATCCTGGCCGTCGAGGCCGACTGGGTCGAGGACCAGGCACGGACGCTGCTCGAAGACATGCCGGTTGCGGCCTTCAAGATCGGCCTCATGGGCAGTGCGGAGAACATGCAGGTCATTGCCGAGATCGTCGCCGACTACCCCTCGGTACCATTGGTTCTCGATCCCGTGCTGGCCTCCGGGCGCGGCGACGAACTCGCGGATGAGGAGATGATTGCCACGCTGCGTGAAATGCTCCTGCCGCTGACCACGATCCTGACGCCGAATTCTCTCGAAGCGCGCCGACTCGCGGATGAGGATCAAGGCGACGAAGCGCTGACTCTCGACGAGTGCGCGCAGCGCCTGCTCGCGCAGGGCTGCCAGTACGTCCTGCTGACCGGCACCCATGACAACACGCCGCGCGTCGTCAATAGCCTCTACGGACGCGAATCGGGGCTGCTGCGGAGCGATGTCTGGGATCGCTTGCCGGGAAGCTACCACGGTTCGGGTTGCACGCTGGCCTCGGCCGTCGCCGCCCATCTGGCCAGGGGCATGGCCGCCCGTGACGCCGTGCAGTCTGCGCAGGACTACACCTGGCAGGCGCTGGCCGCCGGTTTCCGGCTGGGGATGGGGCAGTACCTGCCCGACCGCCTCTTTCGGTTGCGCGCGCACGATCGCCTGCGCAATGGCTGAGGCGGGCGGTCGCGCGTTGCGTGGTCTCTATGCGATCACGCCCGAATGTTTGGCGCTGAACGTCCTGCTCGACCGTGTTCGCGCGGCCCTTTGCGGCGGCGCGGCTTTCGTACAGTATCGCGACAAGGGAGGCAGCGCAGTCCGCCGCGCCGAAGGCGCGCGCGCCCTGCTCGGCCTGTGCCGCGCGTTTGGCGCCAGCCTGCTGATCAATGACGATCTGGCACTGGCGCTGGCCGTTGGTGCCGATGGCCTGCACCTCGGCTCGGCTGATGGCGACCTGGCGGCGGCGCGTCAGGCGCTCGGCGCCGGCCGCCTGCTCGGCGCCTCATGCTACGACGATTTCGAGCGCGCCCGCGCCGCGGTCGCCGCCGGCGCTGATTATGTCGCCTTCGGCGCCATGCACCCATCGTCGACCAAGCCGCTGGCGGTACGCGCGTCGCCGTCGCTTTTCACCCGCTGCCGTGCCGAACTGCATGTGCCGGCCTGCGCGATCGGCGGCATCACCGTCGAGAATGCTGCCCCCCTGCTGGCTGCCGGTGCCGATCTGCTGGCAGTAATCAGCGACCTCTTCGAGGCGCCCGATGTGGCGTCGCGGGCCGCTGCCTATCAACGACTCTTCGAGGAAAACGCTCGTGATCTCCCGAAATCAGCAACTCTTTGAGCGCGCCCAGAAACACATCCCCGGCGGCGTCAACTCGCCGGTGCGCGCCTTCCGTTCGGTCGGCGGTACGCCACGCTTCTTCGTTGCCGGTTCCGGCGCCCACGTCACCGACGCCGACGGCAGGCGTTATGTCGACTACGTCGGTTCCTGGGGACCGCTGATTCTCGGCCACGCGCATCCGGCGGTGATCGCCGCGGTGCAGGAGGCGACGCTGAAGGGGCTGTCCTTCGGCGCGCCGACCGAAAGCGAGGTCGACATGGCCGATCTGCTTTGCGAGTTGCTGCCGTCGCTCGAAATGGTTCGCCTGGTCAGTTCCGGGACCGAGGCGACGATGAGCGCCATCCGGCTGGCGCGCGGCTACACCGGGCGGGATCTGCTGATCAAGTTCGAGGGTTGCTACCATGGCCATTCGGACAGCCTGCTGGTCAAGGCCGGCTCGGGGCTGCTGACGCTCGGCAATCCGAGTTCCGCGGGGGTGCCGGCGGATCTCGCGCAGCACACCATGGTTCTCGACTACAACGACAGCGCCGGCCTCGCGGCGGCGTTTGCCGAGCACGCTGCGCAGATCGCCGCCGTGATCGTCGAACCGGTTGCCGGCAACATGAACCTGGTCACGCCGCGGCTGCAGTTCCTGCAGGCGCTGCGCGAGCTGTGCACCCGGCACGGCGCCGTGCTGATCTTCGACGAGGTGATGACCGGTTTCCGCGTCGGCCCCAGAGGAGCGCAGGGGCTGTACGGGATAACGCCGGACCTGACCACGCTCGGCAAGGTGATCGGCGGCGGCATGCCGGTCGGTGCCTTCGGCGGGCGCGCCGAGATCATGGGCAAGATTGCACCCCTAGGACCGGTCTACCAGGCGGGGACACTGTCCGGCAATCCGGTCGCCGTGGCCGCCGGCCTGGCGACCCTGAGGCAGCTTCGTGCGGCCGGATTCTACGAGGAACTGGCGCAGCGTACCCGACAGCTCACCGATGGCTTGCAGGCCGCCGCACACCGCAACGGGGTGCCGTTTTCAGCGCAGGCGGTGGGCGGCATGTTCGGCCTGTATTTCCGTTCCGAGTGCCCGCAAAGCTACGCGGAAGTGATGAGCTGCGATCTGCAGGCCTTCAACCGCTTCTTCCACGGCATGCTCGACGCCGGGCACTACTTCGCTCCTGCCGCCTTCGAAGCGGGCTTCGTCTCGGCAGCCCATGCAGAGGCTGACATCGCCGCCACTGTTGCCGCTGCCGAAGCGGTCTTCAAGGCCTGGTGATCGCCGCTGGCCTCAGGCGGTCCTGCGGTGGGCCGCCCGGTTGATGCGGATGCGGCGCTTCTCGAAAAGCTTCAGGCCGTAATACATGCAGCTGCCAACGGCCACCATGCCGACGACCAGGGCAGAGTAGGCGACCTGCCAGGGAATGCCCTCGGTCACCATCGTGAACTCCGACATGCCACCCATGCCGGCGATGACGTTGATCGGCATGAAGATGACGCTGAGAATCGTCAGGCGCTTGATGTCCTTGTTCTGATTGATGTTGATGGCGCTGTCGGTGGCGTCCATCAGGAAGTTGATCTTGTTGAACAGGAAAGCCGTGTGGCCGTCGAGCGATTCGATGTCGCGCAGGATTTCGCGGCCGTCGGTCAGTTGCTCGTCGGAGAGCAGGAAGCGCCCGCGCAGCAGGAACGAGAGCGCGCGCCGGGTATCGAGCACGTTGCGCCGGGTCCGCCCGTTCAGATCCTCGGCCTCGGAAACCGCCGCCAGAATCTCGGTCGCTTCCTGGTCGGTGACGTGCGAGCGCAGCACCTGCCGGCCCACCCTCTCGAGTTCGGCGTAAACGTCCTCGAGCGCGTTCGCCGAGTACTCCACTCCCGCCGCGTAGAGGTCGAGAAGGATGTCCTTGCCGTCGGTGACATAGCCCGGGCGGGTGCGCGCCCGCGCCCTCTGCAGGCGGAACACCGGCAGTTCCTCGGTACGTATGGTGAACAGGACGTCATCCTTCAGAATCAGGGCCACCGGGACGTTGTGCGACTCTTCCTTGGTGTCGAGCAGGAAGTCCGAATGCAGGTGCGTATGCCCCTCTTCGTCGACGTAGAAGCGCGCACTGGCTTCCAGGTCGGTCAGGCTGCCGGGGTCGGGCAGGTCGACGTCAAAGCGGCTGCCGATCCACCCGCGAATCTTCTTCGTCGGCGCGATCAGGTCCACCCAGATCGGCTTCACGTCCTGCAGATCCTCGGGGCGGCTCACCGTGAGCTGGCGCAGGTGGCCGTCGCGCAGCTCGAACGCGGTGATCGCCGTCTTCTCGTTGCGGTAGTGGCTGTCGTCGATCAGTTCCTCGAGGACGTCGTCCGGGAGCAGCGCCAGGATCGGGTCGGCGCCTTCCTTGACTTCCTCCCAGACGATCAGCCGTTCGTTGGCTTCCAGCGATTCAAGGATATAGGCGACTTCCTTGGCCGGCATCATCCTGAGCTTGCTGCGCAGCTCGCGGCGATACTGCTGCTGGATTTCGCTGCTCGCTGCGTCGAGCGACGGGGTCTCCTGCTCACGCAGGAGTGGTTCGACGAGTTCTTCCACCCGCTTCTGCAGCGAGAGCAGCGAACGCACCTCGCTGAGGTGGACGTCGGCGAGACCTTTCTCCAGAGCTTCCGGCGCAGGCAGCTTTCTTTCTTCGCTCAAGGTCTAGTCTCCCCGATCCAAAATGCGGCAGAACAAGGGGCGTGAGTTTAGCACCGCCGGACGGGCCGGGCGTGTCGATTCATGGGCTTTTATTGTTGATCCGAACAACTGCCAATCCTGCGCTCCAGAGGTCCCTGGCAGGGAATTCCCTTGCACTGTCGCGGCGTTGTTCCTATTCTTGTTGCCGGTTTGCGGTCGTCTTGGAATCGCGCCTCCGCCGTGGCGCTGCAGCGGCCGACGAGGGGCTTGCCGGCACCTCCGCAAATGCCGCATTCTTGCAGGCAGGCACTGTCTGCATGCCCCGCCGTCAGGCCGTGGAATGCACGGTAAACGGCATCGCGAGGAGACTTCCAGGAGGCGGCAATGAGTACGGACAGCGCCACGCAGGGCGGCAGGCCGCGCCTGGCGGGCACCGCGCTGGCAGCGATGGGCGTCGTCTTCGGCGACATCGGTACCAGTCCCCTGTACACGATGAAGGAGGTCTTCGGCGGCCACCATCCGCTGCCGATCAATACCGCCAGTGTCCTGGGAATCCTCTCGCTGGTCTTCTGGGCGCTGACCATTACCGTTTCCATCAAGTACGTGCTTTTCATCATGCGCGCCGACAACAAGGGTGAAGGCGGCATCATGGCCCTGACGGCACTGGCCTTGCGTACAGCGAATGCCACGCCGCGCGTCCTCTGGATGTTGTCGGCCCTGGGCATTTTTGGTGCCGCTCTTTTCTACGGCGACGCCGTGATCACCCCGGCGATGTCGGTTCTCTCGGCGGTTGAGGGTCTCGAAGTGGTGACGCCGGTGCTCAAGCCCTACGTGTTGCCGGTCACCGTCGGCATTCTGGTCGTGCTGTTCGCCTTTCAGCGCCACGGGACAGCTGCGGTCGCCGCCTTGTTCGGGCCGCTGATGATGTTCTGGTTCGCCACGCTCGGCGCACTCGGCTTGTGGAACGTGCTCCAGCATCCCTACGTACTGGCGGCCGTCAATCCCTGGTACGCGCTGATTTTCATCATCGACCATTCGGGCATGGCCTTCCTGGCGCTGGGTTCGGTGGTGCTGGCGATTACCGGCGGCGAAGCCCTTTACGCCGACATGGGCCATTTCGGCCGCCGTTCGATCAAGTGGGCCTGGTTTGCCTGCGTCTTCCCCCTGCTCTATCTCAACTACCTGGGCCAGGGCGCCTTGCTGCTCGCCGACCCGGCGACGATCAGCAATCCCTTCTTCCGGCTGGTGCCGCATCCGGCGCTGCTGATACCGCTGGTTGCCGTTGCCAGCATGGCCACCGTGATCGCCTCGCAGGCGGTGATCTCCGGCGCCTTCTCACTGACCAGCCAGGCCATTCAGCTCGGCTATTGTCCCCGCATCCAGATCAAGTTCACCTCGCTGCGCGAAAAGGGTCAGATCTACGTCCCGAACATCAACTGGTTGCTGCTGCTGGCGGTTATTGCCGTCGTGCTCGGCTTCCGGTCGTCGTCGAACCTGGCAGCGGCCTATGGCATCGCGGTCACCTTGACGATGATGATCGATACCGTCCTCGCCTTTGTCGTCGTCCACGCACTGTGGAACTGGAGCTGGCCGCGCGCCGTCGTGTTCCTGGTGTTGTTCGTGGTTGTCGACTTTGCCTTCTTTTCGGCCAATGTCATCAAGATCCTCGATGGCGGCTGGTTCCCGCTGGCGCTGGGTCTGGCCGTCTTTCTGCTGCTGTCCACCTGGAAGCTCGGTCGGCAACTGCTCAGCGAGAGACTGCAGCAGGATTCGATGCCGCTCGACGCCTTTCTGACCAGCATCGCCACCGGCGGACCGCAGCGGGTTACAGGTACCAGCGTGTTCCTGACCGCCAGCCCGGCCGGCGTGCCGCGCGCCATGCTCCACAACCTGTACCACAACAAGGTTCTGCACGAACGGGTCGTACTCCTGCACGTGGACACGCAGGACGTGCCGCACATCCCCGACGACGAGCGGGTAAGCGTCGAGACGCTGCCTGCCGGATTCCATCGTGTCTTCATCCGCTATGGCTTCAGCGATGACCCCGACCTGCCGCACGCACTGGCGCTGTGCGCCAACCAGGGATTGCACTTCGAAATGATGGAAACATCCTTCTTTCTCGGTCGCGAGACAGTCGTCCGGCTACCGGTTTCGCGACATTCGCCGATGACGCGCTGGCGGCAGGTGCTTTTCGCCTGGATGTTTCGCAACGCCGAGAGCGTGACTGCCTATTTCAGGATTCCCCCCAACCGCGTCGTCGAGCTGGGCTCGCAGGTCGAGCTCTGACGCGTCTCCTCTCCTCCCGTCGATGGCGATTGCCGGACTGCCGGCAGATCGGCGAGAATCGGACGATCAGCGCCGCCGGCGAACCGAACAGGGGGACAACAATGAAGCATGCAAGACGATGCGCAGCCGTACTGGTGCTGAACCTGCTGGTCGCCCCTGCATTCGCCGACCAGCTGCCGTCGGAATCCAGCGAAATCGGCCACATCCGGCGAAACGCCCAGGGGCAGCTGGAAGGGGTCAGGACGCCGCCCGAGACCCCGGCAGGCGCATCGGCCGACGCTTCCGCTGCCGGCAGCAAGGCGGCGCCGGGCAAGTCTCCCGACAAGAACGCCGCGGGCGCAGCGGCAAGCGGCAGGACCATCGTCGTCGGTCCGCAGGAGCAGATCCGCAGCATCCAGGAAGCGGCGAAGATCGCGCATGACGGCGACACCATCGAGATCCGGCCCGGCGAGTACCGCCAGCAGGCCGTCGTCTGGACGCAGGCCCGGCTGACCATCAGGGGCAGCGGCAAGCGCCCGGTGCTCGTTGCCGACGGCGCCAGCGCCGAAGGCAAGGCGCTGTGGGTGGTGCGCGACGCCGAGATGTTGATCGAGAACATCGAGTTTCGCGGCGCGCGCGTCCCCGACGGCAACGGCGCCGGCATCCGTTTCGAAAGAGGTCACCTGCGCGTCGTCCGCTGTGGCTTCTTCGACAACGAGATGGGCATCCTGACCAGCAATTTCGCCGATGCCGTGCTCGAGGTCGAGGACAGCGAGTTCGGCGAGGCGCCGAAGCTCGCCGGCTCGCTGCACCACCTGCTCTACGCGGGCAGCATCGAGCGTCTCAGCGTCCGCGGCAGCCGCTTCCAGCAGGGTTATCTGGGCCATCTGATCAAGTCGCGGGCGCGCGAAAGCGTCATCCTCTACAACCTGCTGGTCGATGGCCCGAGCGGTCGCGCCTCGTACGAACTCGAGTTCCCGAATGGCGGGCTGGCGTGGGTGATCGGCAACGTCATCGGACAGAGCGAGCAGACCGACAATCCGGACGTGGTTTCCTACGGCGCCGAAGGTCAGCGCTGGCCGGACAACGCCCTCTATCTGGCCCACAACACGCTCTTCGATGCCCACGCCAATGGACGCTTCCTGCATGTCTGGGCCGACAAGCTGCCGCCGGGAACCGAGGTCTGGGCGCTCAACAACCTGCTTGTCGGCCATGGTGTCTTCGCGCCGCAGGCGCCCGGTCGCTACGACGGCAACGAGGTCATCAACCGCGCCATGCTCGCCGATGGCGACGGCCCGCTGTTCCGTCTGCCGAACAACTCGCCGCTGTGGGGCAAGGCCACTTCGCCGGGTTCGGTACGCGGGAAGAGCCTTACGCCGAACGCGCAATTCACGCTGCCTGCCGGCACGCGCCCGCTGCCCGCCGGCAGGCCGCTGTCGGCGGGCGCGCTGCAGTAGCTGCGTTGGCAGCGGAGTGCCTGCCTGCCAGGGTTTGAATGCTGCGGGTGAGCGTCTGCCTCGGCGTTGATCCCGGGCGCGTGGCGTGGCGCGGAATTGCCGGTTCATTTAACGCCCGGGCCCTGCTAACCTCCGGCTTTTCGTCCACCTGCCCCTGCCGCTCGCTGGCGAGTGGCGGCCAGACGAGGCCAACAGATCCACACCACCAGGAGGCGACCATGCTCGATACGCCCGACCAGCACCAGGACATTCGCGACGCCGTTCGCGACCTCTGCCGGCAGTTTCCGGACGCGTATTTTCGCCAGATCGACGCGCAGCGCGGCTATCCGGAGGCCTTCGTCGACGCGCTGATCGGCGCCGGCTGGCTGTCGGCGATGATTCCCGAGGAATACGGCGGCTCGGGGCTCGGGCTGACCGCGGCGAGCGTGATCATGGAGGAGATCAACCGCAGCGGCGGCAACGCCGGCGCCGTGCATGGCCAGATGTACAACATGGGCACCCTGCTGCGCAGCGGCAGTACGGCGCAGAAAGCGAAATACCTGCCCGACATCGCTGCCGGCAGGCTGCGCATCCAGTCGATGGCGGTCACCGAGCCGGGCGCCGGCACCGACACCACGCGCATCAAGACCATCGCGCTGAAGAAGGACGGCCGCTACGTGGTCAATGGGCAGAAGGTCTGGATCTCGCGCGTGCAGCACTCGGACCTGATGATCCTGCTGGCGCGCACGACGCCGCTCGCCGAGGTGGCGAAGAAGTCAGCCGGCATGTCGATCTTCATCGTCGATCTGCGGCAGGCCATCGGCAACGGCCTGAGCGTGCAGCCGATCGCCAACATGGTCAATCACGAAACCAACGAGCTGTTCTTCGACAACCTGGAGATTCCGGAAGAGAACCTGATTGGCGAGGAGGGCAAGGGCTTCCGCTACCTTCTCGAAGGGCTCAACGCCGAGCGCGCGCTGATCGCTGCCGAGTGCATCGGCGACGGCTACTGGTTCGTCGACCGGGCCAGTCGCTACGCCAGGGAACGGGTCGTCTTTGACCGGCCGATCGGGCAGAACCAGGGGGTGCAGTTCCCGATCGCCGACGCCTTCATCGAAGTCGAGGCGGCCAACCTGATGCGCTTCAAGGCCTGCGCGCTGTTCGACGCGCTGCAGCCGTGCGGCGCCGAGGCGAACATGGCCAAGTACCTTGCCGCCAAGGCCGCGTGGGAAGCGGCGAATGTCTGTCTGCAGACGCACGGCGGCTTCGGCTTCGCCACCGAGTACGACATCGAGCGCAAGTTCCGCGAGACGCGCCTGTATCAGGTGGCGCCGATCTCGACCAACCTGATCTTTTCCTACGTTGCCGAGCACCTGCTCGGGCTGCCGCGCTCCTTCTAGGAAGTCTGCCATGCGTCCACTCGACGGCATCACCGTGGTCACCCTCGAACACGCCATTGCCGCCCCCTTCTGCACCCGCCAGCTGGCCGACCTCGGCGCCCGCGTGATCAAGGTCGAACGTCCGCACACCGGCGATTTCGCGCGCGCCTACGACGAGCGCGTGCGCGGCCTGGCATCGCATTTCGTGTGGACCAACCGCTCGAAGGAGAGCCTGACGCTCGACGTCAAGCATCCCGAGGCGCAGGCCATCCTGCTGCGCCTGCTCGAACAGGCAGACGTGCTGGTACAGAACCTCGCCCCCGGCGCCGCGGCACGTCTCGGCCTGTCGTACGACGCGTTGCGCGAGCGCCACCCGCGGCTGATCGTCTGCGACATCTCGGGCTACGGCAGCGACGGACCGTATCGTGACAAGAAAGCCTACGACCTGCTGATCCAGAGCGAGTCGGGCTTCCTTTCGGTGACCGGTCTGCCCGACGCGCCGGCCAAGGCCGGCTGCTCGATCGCCGACATCTCGGCCGGCATGTACGCCCAGAGCAACATCCTGGCGGCGCTGCTGCAGCGTGGCCGGAGCGCGCGCGGCTGCCACATCGAGGTGTCGATGCTCGAAAGCATGGTCGAGTGGATGAGCTATCCGCTTTACTACGCTTTCGACGGCGCCAACCCGCCGCCGCGTGCCGGTGCTGCGCACGCGACGATCTTCCCCTACGGCCCGTTTGCCGCCGGCGACGGCAGGACGGTGATGCTCGGCCTGCAGAACGAGCGCGAATGGCAGGTGTTCTGCGCGCGCGTGCTCGAACGCCCCGATCTGGCCAGCGATCCCCGTTTTTCGTCCAACCCGCTGCGCACCCAGGCGCGCGACGAACTCCAAGCGCTGATCGACGCCAGCTTTGCGCGGCTGACTTCCGAGCAGCTGATCGCACGGCTCGACGCGGCACAGATCGCCAACGCGCGCATGAACGACATGCACGAGGTCTGGGAGCACCCGCAGCTGAAGGCGCGTGGGCGCTGGACCGAGGTCGACACGCCGTCCGGCCCGATCCCGGCCCTGCTGCCGCCCGGAGAAGTCGACGCCTTTGCCCCGCGCATGGACGCGGTGCCGGCCCTGGGCCAGCACACGGATGCGATTCTGAGCGAACTCGGCTGGGATCAGGCGGCGATTGCCCGGCTGCGGGAGGCGGGCGCGGTCTGACAGCCGTGGCTCGGCGGAGTGCAGCCCGCCGAGCCTGGAGCAACGGGGTCGGTACAGGCGTGGAACCGACGCCATGGGCGAAGCGGCCATCTGTTTCAGGGACGGTTCAAAGGTATCCTGGTGGATCGGGATGGCTACCTGCTCGAGCTGGGCCGGTAGGTCGTGTTCAACCCGGTCCGGGCGGGGATGGTCGATGAGCCCGCACAATGGCCCTGGCGCAGTCGCCGAGCGATGCCCGGAGCGGCGCCGGTTGCGCATTGGCTGTCGGTGGATCGACTTCGCGGGCAGTTTGGGCAAGGCAGGGAACAGGCACGTCGCCGCTACCGGGATTTCGTTCCCGAAGGCAAAGGCTGTGGCATTTGGGCTGGCTTGCGCCAACGGATTTACCTCGGCGACGTGTCCTTCGTCGAGCGCATGCAGGCGAGGGCGAGAATGGCGGGGGACAGTCTGAGCGTTCCACGGGCGCAGCGCCGCTCACCGCCGGAGGCGTTGACAGCATTCCTGGCCCGTCATGACGGGAGAAATGCGGGTAGCGTGGCCGCCTACGCGACCGGCGCATACAGCCACCGTGAAATTTCGGAAGAATTTGCCGTGCACCTGGCTACGGTCGGACGGATCGTACGAGGCGCAATGCAACGATGCGACACCTGACCCTGGCTCGCTGCTGCTGCGGGGGGTGGGGGGGGGCGACGCTGGCCCCTGGCTTTTTTCTTCCGGTACATGACGATATTATGAAGTCCCTGGTCGGGCGCAAGAGTCGTGTCCTCAACAGTCCCGGCTCGACATCTCAGAAAGGCGACAAATGAACAAACTGAAGCTGACCTATTTCGACTTTTCCGGCGGACGGGCAGAGCCTGCGCGGCTGGCCATGCACATCGGCGGAATTCCGTTCGAGGACTACCGCTTTGCGCCTGGCGATTTTGCCGAGGTCCGCAAGGCGACGCCGCTGAATCAGGTTCCGACCCTGCACGTCAATGATGTGCAGATAACGCAGAGTGACGCGATTACCCGCTATGTCGGAAAACTGGCGGGCCTGTATCCCGAAGATGCTTTTCAGGCTCTGCTGTGTGACGAGGTGATGGGCGCGCTCGAAGACATCAACATCAAGATAGGGGCGACCTTCGGGCTGCAGGGAGACGACCTGAAGAAGGCGCGTGAGGCCCTGGTGGAAGACCCGTTGCCGCGGTATTTGCGATGGCTCCAGACTCAGCTCGACAGCCATGGCGGAGCGTTTCTCGCGGACAATCGCCTGACCATCGCCGACCTCAAGGCCATCGTTACCCTTCGCTGGCTGAGTTCCGGGAAGCTGGATCACATCCCTGGCGATCTGGTCGAGGCAGTGGCACCGAAACTCAAGGACTATGCGGATCGCGTCGCCAGTCTTCCTGCCATCGCGCAATTCTACGCAAATCCGGGTTGATCGTGAGGCAGCCGCGCATCAGTCCCGGCCGGATCGCTGCACGATCTGCAGTGACGGTCCGGCGGTCGGGTTTCATTACGAAAGCGTGAAGCAATCCAGGGCCGCAATCGACGGCGCATGTGACCTTCACGATCTGCTGCGCCTGGTCGCTGGTGCCAGGACAGCGCTCATGGCCTGTCTTTTTCCAGCGCGGTTTGCGGCGCCAACGAGTGCATTTCTGCAAGCAGCAATGCGACGGCGCGGTCGGCGAGTTCGTCGAGCGAAAGCTCCCCGTCCGCCCTATACCAGTGCTTGGACCAGTTGAGCATGCCGAAAAGCAGCAGCCGCACCGGCGACGCGGCGGACGGTATCCTGCCTGTTCGTTCGAGTTCCTCAAGCGTTTCCTGCCACGGCAGCTGATAGCGGTCGAAGGCGGCGGCGATTTCGGCGTGCGCGGCGGCGTCGAGGGCGCGGGTTTCGCCGAGCAGCATGGGCGACGGGCACTCGCCTTCCAGCAGCGTACCGAGATGGGTGCGCACCAGGACACGCAGCCGCTTCTCGGGATCGGCAATGCCGTCGATGGCGGCGAGCAGGCGGGCGTAGCCGGCATCGAGTCCGTCGACCATCGCCGCCTTGAGCAGTTCCTGCTTGCTGCGGAAGTGGTAGAAGGGGCTGCCCGAGCGCATGCCGACAGCTTCGGCGATGTCGCGCGTGGTGGTGGCGTCGAAACCCTTTTCGACGAACAGCCTCGCAGCCGCGCGCAGCAGTTCGGCGCGCCGGTTCGGTTCGGGCCCGGTTTCCTTTTTCCGTCTCGGCATCGGCTCATACTCGTCCGTAGAGGTTTGTAGCGCGCGGCGCAGGCGAATGGTTCAGGCGATCGCTCGTCACAGCGCCGCGGCAACCCGCGTGCCCTGGTCGATGGCGCGCTTGGCGTCGAGTTCGGCGGCAACGTCGGCACCACCGATCAGCGTCACCGGGATGCCGGCAGCCTCGAGCGGCGCCAGCAAGTCTCGCCGCGATTCCTGGCCAGCGCAGACGACGATCGTGTCCACCGGCAGTGTCCTGGCCTGGCCATCGACGGTGATGTGCAGGCCGGCGTCGTCGATGCGCTCGTAGTTCACCCCGCCGATCATCTCTACGCCGCGCTTCTTGAGCAGGGTACGGCGAATCCAGCCGGTGGTCTTGGCCAGACCGTCACCAACCTTGGACGACTTGCGCTGCAGCAGAAAGACCTGCCGCGGCGGGGTTTCGTCCACAGGCAGCTTGAGGCCGCCACGATGCGCGTAGCTGGTGTCGATCCCCCATTCGTCGTTGAAGCGTTCGGTCTCGCTCCTGCCGTTGTGTGCATGGGTCAGGAACTCGCCGATGTCGAAGCCGATGCCGCCGGCACCGATGATCGCCACGCGCCTTCCGGCCGGCTTTCGGCCTTCGACGATGTCCACGTAGCTCGCCACCCTGTCGCTGTCGATTCCCGGAATCGCCGGCTGGCGCGGGGTGATGCCGGTGGCCAGAACGACATGGTCGAAGCCGCCGGTCTTGAGCAGTTCGGCATCGACCCGCCGGCCGAGCTGCAGCCTGACCCCGCTGGTTTCGATGCGCCGGCCGAAGTAGCGCAGCGTTTCGGCGAAGTCTTCCTTGCCGGGGATTTCCTTGGCGATGTTGAACTGGCCGCCGATGCGGCCGGCGGCGTCGAACAGCGTCACCTGGTGGCCGCGTTCGGCGGCGGTCGTCGCGCAGGCCATGCCGGCCGGTCCGGCACCGACGACGGCCAGCTTCTTCGGCGAGGCGGCCTTCCCGATGATCAGCTCGGTTTCGTGGCAGGCGCGCGGATTGACCAGGCAGGAACTCAGCCGGCCATTGAAGATGTGGTCCAGGCAGGCCTGGTTGCAGGCGATGCAGGTGTTGATCTCGTCGCCCCTGTTGGCCGCCGCCTTGTTGACGAAGTCGGCGTCGGCAAGGAAGGGGCGGGCCATCGAAACCATGTCGGCGCAGCCCGAGGCCAGCACCTCCTCGGCGATTTCCGGCGTGTTGATGCGGTTGGTGGTGATCAGCGGGACCTTCACTGCGCCCTTCAGCCGCTTGGTGACCCAGGCGAAAGCGGCGCGCGGTACCATCGTGGCGATGGTCGGGATGCGCGCCTCGTGCCAGCCGATGCCGGTATTGATCAGCGTCGCGCCGGCGGCCTCGATGGCCTTGGCGAGTTCGACCACTTCCTCCCAGCTACTGCCGCCCTCGACGAGGTCGAGCATCGACAGGCGGAAGATGATTATGAAGTCCGGTCCGACCCTCTCGCGCGTCGTGCGCACCGTCTCGACCGCAAAGCGGATACGGTTCTCGAACGAGCCACCCCACTCGTCGTTGCGCTTGTTGGTCTGCTGGGCGATGAACTGGTTGATCAGGTATCCCTCGGAACCCATGATCTCGACGCCGTCGTAGCCGGCTTTCTGCGCCAGTTGCGCGCAGCGCGCGTAATCGGCAATCGTCTTGCGGATGCCCCACCGGGTCAGCGCGCGCGGCGTGAAGCGGTTGATCGGCGCGCGCAGTTTCGACGGCGCGACGTTCAGCGGGTGATAGGCATAGCGTCCGGTATGCAGGATCTGCAACGCGATCTTGCCGCCGGCGGCATGCACGGCGTCGCTGATCATGCGGTGCCTGGCGACCTGCCACGGAAAGCTGAGCTGCGAACCGAAGTGGTAGACACGGCCGGCCAGGTTCGGCGAATAGCCGCCGGTGACGATCAGTCCGACGCCGCCGCGGGCACGCTCGGCATAGAAGACCGCCATGCGTTCGAAGCCGTTCTTCTCCTCTTCGAGCCCGGTGTGCATCGAGCCCATCAGGACGCGGTTCTTCAGCGTCGTGAAGCCGAGATCGAGCGGGGCGAGCAGGTGCGGGTAGGGGGAGGCGGGCATGGTTGGCACGACCGTGCCAGGGCTCTGGTTCATGAAAGGGTATCCGGGAAATGGTGATCAGGATTTTGGAAAGCAAGCGCTTGGTTATTGTTCCGGAAAGGCGGAGGTATTGCAAGAGGAGGGCAGCCAGGCGAGTTGGCGGAGACTACGGGCTCAGGGCTTGTGCGACATCGCGTCTTCGACGCCGGCGGTATTCTCCAGCAGGCTGCGGGTGGCGGTCTGCAGGAAGGCTTCGAGCTTCTTCTCCAGCTCTGGCGCGAGGTCGACCGGGATGCGTTCGGCCTTCGGATCGGCGCCCAGCTGGTAGCTGTACAGGCGCGGCTCGAAACCCTTCGGCTCTATCAGGATGCGCTGTGCGCTGATCAGGGCGACGGTCTGTTCGCCGCCCGAGGGCTTGATGACGCCGATGCCGAGGTCGCCTTCCGGCAGATTGAGCAGATCCCTGCCCCAGCACTGGTGACGCACGCCGCCGCCGAGGCGGCCCATGATCGTCGGCACGACATCGACCTGCGTGCCGACATTGTGGTTGCGTTTGCCGAACTTTTCCTGGATGCCCGGGGCGATCAGCAGCAATGGCACGTTGAAGCGGAAGAGGTCCATTTCGGTCAATTGCCGGTCGCTGCCGAAGCCATGGTCGCCAACCAGGACGAACAGCGTGTCCTTGTAGTAGGGGGCATGGCGTGCCTTCTCGAAGAATTCACCGAGCGCCCAGTCGGCGTAGCGCATCGCCGTCAGGTGCTCGTCGGCGGTGCCCCGGCCGCTCACCGCCTGCACCGGAAGCGCTTTCGGCAGCGCGTAGGGGGTGTGGTTGGAGAGCGTCTGCAGCAGCGCGTAGAAGGGCCTGTCGGCAGGCAAGCGGGCCAGCTCGCGGGCCGCGCGGTCGAACATGTCCTGGTCGGAAACGCCCCAGGTGGGGTCCATGTACACCGGGTTGACGAAGTCTTCGCGGCCGATGAAATTGGTCATCCCCTGGTTGCTGAAAAAGCCGGACTGGTTGTCCCACTGGAAGTTGCCGTTGTACACGTACAGGTTGTCGTAACCGCGGGCACCGAGCAGTTGCGGCAGGCCGGAGAAGTTGTGCGCGCCTTCCGGGGTGCGCATCAGGTACTCGAAGCCGGGCAGGTTCGGGAAGCAGGCCATGGTCGCGAACATGCCCTGGTGGGTGTGCGTGCCGTTGGAAAAGAAATGGTCGAACAGCAGGCCCTCGCTGGCCAAACGGTCGAAGTTCGGCGTGATGTCGCCTGTGCCGCCGAGCGCGCCGACGAAGCGGCCGGCGAAGCTCTCCATGAGGATCACCACCACGTTGCGAATCGGCAGCGTGCCGTCGGCCGGCGGTGTGAAATCACGGCGGATGGCGGCCTCCTCGGCGTCGACCAGCCGGTCGTGCGGTGTCAGCAACAGCTGGCGCACCGTTGCCAGCGCTTCGTCGTCGGCCATCGTCGACTGCCAGGCATTGCCACGGTGTGACGAGAAGCTGGCCTGGGCCGCGGAAATCAGCGTCAGGGTGCCGTTCAGGCCGAGCTGGTTGGCAAACATCGAATCGGTGGTGTAGGCATCGCCCCAGCGCAAAGGCGGCCCTTGCCGCAGGTGGCCGCGGGCGGCGATCACCGCCAGCAGCAGGCACAGCGAAAAGCTGCCAATCCGCCAGTACCAGCGTGCTGCGGCGTCGTGTCGCGGCGGATGGTCGTTCTCCGGTGCCGTCGGCCGGCTGCGCAGGTCGATGAACCTGAACAGCCTGGCCAGGAGCCAGGTCGCGGCGGCCCAGGCAAGCAGATAGCGGCCGACCGGAAAACCGTTCCACAGCATGCTCGCCACCGTCGCCGGGTCTTCCTCGAGATACTGGAAAACCAGGCCGTTGAGGCGCTGATGGAACTCGCGGTAAAAATCCAGTTCGCTGATGCCGAGCAACAGGGTAAGGCTGGCAAAGGCCGTCAGCCACCAGCGCAACAGGCTGCGGGCGGCCATGGCGCGGACGCTGAGCAGTGCCAGGAGCAGCGGTGCGATGCCATAGACCACCACCCGCAGATCGAAGCGCAAGCCGTTGTAGAAGGCCTCGACGAAGGTCGCGACCGGCGTGCTGCCGATCAGTTCGCGATTGTAGATCAGCAGCGCCATTCGCAAGGCGCTGTAAAGCACCAGCAGCGTGCCGGCACTGAGCAGGGTGAAAGCCAGGTGATTCTTCAGCGTCGGTTGGCTGATCGGCGACGAGCGGCTTGGCGTGATTGCGGTATTCATGTCTGGTCAGGATTTGGCAGCGAGCCGGTCGATTTTCAGTATTCGCCGGCGCCCCTGTTCGGCGAGCAGGTAACTGCCGGAGGCAAGGGGAATGATGGTTTGCGCCGAGCGCAGGTGCTTGACGACGACCTCCAGCTTGCCTGCTGCGTCAAGCAGCAGCACGCGTGCCAGATGCGTGGCGTCTTCGGTTATCCACAGGCCGTCGGCCGTACATTGCAGATAACCGGGGGCGTTGAGGCCGTCAGCGACGACGATGTCCGGGCCGTCGGCTTGCCACAGTTTGACCCAGCCCTTGCGCTTCTCGGTATAGAACAGCCGCCCGTCGGCACACAGGCTCACGCCCTCGCCGTCGTCCAGTCCGGCCCGCAGCACCGTAAGCTCGCCGCTGTCCGGCGCAAAACGCAGCAGCCGCCCCGGTCGCGCGTCCTCGATCGCATACAGAACCTGGCCGTCGGTCGCGATGCCCTCGACGTTTGTGGCGGCGAACAGGGTTTCGGCCTTGCCGTGGCGCAGCCACAGCACGGGCAGCGTGCCGCCCTCCTGGCCGGTCACCAGTCCATCGCGGAACATCACCTGACCGTCCGGTTTGGATAGCCCGATCAAGGCATCGCTGAGGCTGCCATCGGCCTTGAGTTCGAGGATCTTGCCCCTGCCGTCGGAGATTTCCTGGCTGACATACAAGCCGCCCTTGCCGTCCAGCGCCAGGGCGCTGACCATGGCGATATCGTCGCGATAGACCTGCACTTCCCAGCCGCTGGCCGTATTCACCGGGTAGTACTGGCGCCAGCTGGCATAGATCAGATAGAGCAGCGAGGCGCAGCCGAGCAGAACGAGGGCGCTGCGCCAGTAAGGTTTCAACGTTAACGACATTATCCGATCTCCCGGGAGGACAACAAGAAGGCGCTGGTGCAACATGCTGCCTGCGAGGCGGCAAAAGACACGGTGCGCCCACCCAAGGCGGTCTCCTCGCGAGGCCGGGTGCGGTGGCGAAGCCAACGACCGATGTGGCGGCTTCCTACAGAGGACGAAGGATTATCGCCGACTATCGCGTTGGCACGCGCGGAAAGCAAGCGCTTGTCCCTTTCATATATTGCGGCCATTTCTGTGCAAATCAATGACCAGCGTGGAGCGGGCGGTGCACAAGAAAGGCCGGATCATCGGCCCGACCCTGGCCGGCTCCGCGCGGCTCGGGCCGAAGAAGCCATTGGCCGGGCCGCCGCTTCGCGAGCGATGGTCAGTCCGAGCCCGCTGCCTCCGACGCCTGTGCCCGGCTTGATGTGTCGGGAGCTTTTCGGTGCCGTTTCCGGCGACCAAAGTGCCGTCGCGCCGCCAGTGTCAAGTGAGGCGATCTGCCGCAGCATGTCATCCTGGAATTCCCTGGCTTCGCCGTAGCCGAGAGCGAACGACGCTGCCGTCGCCACCAGACCGGTGAACACGGTGGCGCTTTCCAGCATCAGCGACAGGTGCCGCTGCCAGGATCGTTGCATTTTCGCTTGTCCACCATCCAGCCGCCACCACCGTCGTTCCTGATGATGGTCGCTCCAAGCCTTCGGCGAAGGCCGTGAATCAGGACATCGATGACCTTGTTTTCCATTTCCTCATTCCAGCCGTAAGAGCATTCTTCCAGTTCATGGCGCGCGAGAATGGCGCCGGGACGCCCCACGAGGGCTTGCAGCAAGGCAAATTCACGCGCGCTGAGTATTTCCACCGCATCGTCGCAGCACGCGTCGTCTGGGTCCTGGGTCGAGACTGACCTTGCCGTCGCCCAGCACGGGGGCCGCGTGTCCGCCCGGGCGGCGGACGATCGCCCTCAGCCTGGCGAGCAGCTGGTTGACGTCGAAGGGTCTCGCCGGGTTATCGTCGGCGCTGAAATCGAGTCCCTCGATGCGCTCGTCTACCCCGTCCCGGGCGGTGATGACCAGCACCGGCTGGTGTCCGCCGTCCTGGAGGACGTCGGTGGCGCCGTCGCCGACCCAGTCCTCCACGGCGTATGCCGCGTCCTCGAGGGCGACGCACGTCGCTTCGCCGATCATTGCGTCGTCCTCGACAAGCAGGATGCGCATCACGCCTTCCACGGTTGGTAATGTGTCATTGTCTCACTCGGTCTCATCGAATCAAATCGGCAACCGTCAGCCGCTGCCGTCGGAGCACATGCCCCGCCGTAAGGGAGGCAGATGACATTGTCCGGCGCGGCGCGTTCATCAGCAGCGACGTGCCGTTCAGCGCGAAATACAGATCGAAGTTGAGGAAATCGGCGGCAGTCTCGCCGACGGTCGTCGCCATGATCGTGGTGGTCCAGAAGTAAAGCGTCACCTCCGGGAACTCGTTGAGCATCGCCGTCCGGCTCTGTGTCGTCTGCTGGTAGCCGTGCGTCGTCATTCGAGGTCTTTCCCTGCCTGCCGGGCCATGCTCCGGCGCGAGTGAAAGGCCGGGGCCGTGCGGCTGCCCCGGTGTTGTTTCAGGCCATCAATCGTCACGGTCATGGTCGCGGTCGCTGTCCCGGTCGTGGTCATCCCGGCGGTCGGCCGTGTCTTCGACCGCAGCGATGACCGCGGCGCTGATCGAGTTGACGGTCACGTCCATGACTTCGCACCCTTGACCACTTCCACAGCGAACACCCACTGCCCTTTGGGATCCGCGTACTCGGCGCGCGAAGCCTTGCCAACGACATGCTGTTCGGCGGCGCTCGCCGCCTGCGCCGGCCCGACCTTCGCGTCGTTGACCGCCAGCGCGTCGTTGTCGGCCGCTTTGGCGGCGTAGGCACTGCCGACAACACCCGCCGAAAGCACCGCAAGCGCTGCCAGATAGATGCTGTTCTTCATGGTCAGCTGTTTCACGGGGATCTCTGCTTCAAGTCACGCGGAAATTCGCGCGAGGTTCAAGATAGCGATCAAGACTTAGCGCAGCCTTAGTGGCAGTGCGTGATGATTGCCGTCCCGGCGCGCAAAGGAATAATGCGTTAACGCCGGGCAGAGGATAAGATCCGCATTCGCCAGATGTCCGCCATTTCCGCCACCCGCACGCCTTCGCTCCCCGAGCAGGAAAATCATCCTGGCGGGGGCAGGTCGTGCACGAGGCTTACTCCGACAAGGCCGTAATTCCCGCATGTCGCAGCCACCTTCCGTCGATAAGTCGCCACGGCCAGGCGCCCGCGCGAAAGCCACCGCGGCCGTGTTCTTCGATCCGGCCAACAAGCGCTGGCCGCGCCTCCGGCTGGGCATGGTCGTGGTCGGTGTCGCCCTGACCCTGTTGCTCGGCGGACTCGTCCTCAGTATTCTGGCGGCGCCGCTTTTGCCGGCACTGCAACTGCCCAACGTCAGTTTCCTGCCGCACGGCGCGCATGCCGTTCCCGACGTCCCGGATCTTGCGCCGGAAAAACCTCTCAGCCGTCGCGAACGCGCCTCGCGCAACGACCAGCTCAAGCTCGCTCGCGAGCGTGAGCGCAGTCTGCGTCACTTGCTGCAGCCGCCGCGCGCAAGTGCCGCAAGCGTCGATCACCAACCCCAGGCCATCGCTTTCTTCGTCAACTGGGACGACGCCAGCATGAGCTCGCTGAAGGAGAATCTCGGCAGCCTGGACACGGTAATCGCCGAATGGCTGCACCTTTCTGACGAGACCGGTACGCTGCGCGAGAACGATCCCGTGCGCACCACGCACGTCACCGAGTACATTCGCGCCCGCCGCCCCGACCTGTCGCTGGTGCCGCTGGTCAACAACTGGAATGGCCACCAGTGGGAAGGCGCCAAACTGGGACGCATGCTTGCCGATCCAGCGGCGCGCGCGCGGACCATCGCCCAGATCCTGGCCTTCGTCGAAAGCCATCGCTACGCTGGCATCAGCATCGACTTCGAGAACGTCGCAGCCAGCGCCCAATCCGACTTCCAGCGTTTCATGGCCGAGCTGTATGCGGTGATGCATCCGCGGAAGCTGCTGGTGTCGGTCAACGTGCCGGCCGACGACGCCGCTTTCGATTACCGCCGCCTGGTCCGCAACGCCGATTACCTGATCGTGATGGCCTACGACGAGCACTGGGCCGACGGCACGCCCGGCCCGATCGCCGGCCTGCCCTGGTTTGCCCGTGTCCTGCGCGCCAGGCAGCGCGACATCCCGGCCGACAAGATGATCATCGCCATTGGCAACTACGCCTACGACTGGGGTCCTCCCGGACACCCGGCGGAGGAGCGCACATTCGAAGAAGCGGTACTCATCGCCAAGGAATCGGAGGGCAAGCTACGCCTCGACCCGGTCTCGCTCAACCCGACCTTCGCCTATGCAGACGACGACGACCGCCGCCACCGCGTCTGGCTGCTCGACGCCGTGACTGCTTTCAACCAGCTGGTCGCCATGCGCTCTCTGCAGCCGCACGGTCTGGCCCTGTGGCGACTGGGCAGCGAAGACCCGGCGCTGTGGAAGGTGTTCGGCAAGAAGGGTCCGCTCGATGCCGAACGGGCCGGGCAGCTCGCCGAGATTCGTTTCGCCTACGGCGTCGATTACGAAGGCAAGGGCGAAGTCCTCGACGTCACGGCGCAGCCACAGGTCGGCAGGCGGATCATCCACTTCGACGCCCAGCGCGGCCTGATCGCCGGCGAGCGCTTCACCGCGTTTCCTTCTCCCTACGTCATCACTCGCCACGGCAGCGAGCCGCGCAAGATCGTCCTCACCTTCGACGACGGTCCCGACCCCCGGTCCACGCCGCAGATCCTCGATGCCCTGCGCGACGCGGGCGTTCCGGCGACCTTCTTCATCATTGGCGGCAACGGCCAGAACCATCCGGAATTGCTGCGCCGAGCGATCAATGAAGGGCACGAACTTGGCAACCACACCTTCACGCACCCCAATATCTCAAGCATTTCGCCGAAGCAGCTGGCACTCGAACTGTCGGCCACGCAACACCTTCTGGCCAGCGAGGTCGGCCGTCACTCGCTGCTGTTCCGTCCGCCCTACGCCGTCGACGCCGAGCCGGAAACCATCGACCAGGTGCGGCCGATCGAACTCGCCTCGCAACAGGGCTATGTCGTCGTCGGCATGCAGCTCGACCCGGACGACTGGAAGCGTCCGGGCACCGACGAGATCGTCAAGCGCGTCGTCGAAGGCGCCGAGCAAGGTGACGGCAACATCGTGCTGCTGCACGATTCGGGTGGCGACCGCAGTCAGACCATCGCCGCGATTCCGAGAATCGTCGAAGCGCTGCACCGGCGCGGTTTCGAATTCGTCACCATGGCGCAACTCCTCGGGCGCGACCGCGACGCGATCATGCCGCCGGTTCCCCCGGAAGACCAGTTGCGTACCTGGTTCGACGGCGCCGCCTTTGCGGTCATCAACTTGACCGGCGCGGCCATCGACTGGCTGTTCGTGGTCGGCATCGTCCTGGGCATTGCCCGCCTTCTGTTTGTCGGTGGCCTGGCCATCTACCAGCGCTGGCAGCAGAGCGATCGCGTTTTCGATCCGGACTACAAGCCGACGGTCGCGGTCGTCGTGCCGGCCTTCAACGAAGAAAAAGTGATCGCCCAGACGATTGCCTCGCTGCTGGCCTGCGCGTCGCCACGGAAGTTCGAAATCATCGTCGTCGATGACGGCTCAAGTGACGCGACCTATCGCGTCGCCAGGGAAGCCTTCGCCAACGATCCGCGGGTGCGCGTATTCACGCAGGTCAATGGTGGCAAGCCGGCGGCGCTCAACTTCGGCTTCGCGCAAACGGGCGCAGAAATCGTCGTCGCCCTCGACGCCGACACCGTTTTCACCCGCGACACGATCAGCAAACTCGTTCGCCACTTCGCCGATCCGCGGGTCGGTGCCGTCGCCGGCAACACCAAGGTCGGCAATCGAATCAATCTGCTCACCCGCTGGCAGGCACTCGAGTACATCACCAGCCAGAATCTCGACCGCCGCGCCTTCGCCGTTCTCAACTGCATCACGGTCGTCCCCGGCGCCGTCGGCGCCTGGCGCCGCGAGCTGGTCGAAAGCGCTGGCGGTTTTACGCACGACACGCTCGCTGAAGACGCCGACGTCACCCTGGCCATCCGCAAGCTCGACAAGCTCATCGTCTACGAAGAGGAAGCCATCGCCCTGACCGAAGCACCCGACACGGTGCGTGGTTTCATCGCGCAGCGCTACCGCTGGATGTACGGCACCATGCAAGCCGCCTGGAAACACCGCGACGTGTTGTTCCGCCGACGCTACGGTGCGCTCGGCTTCGTCGCGCTGCCCAATGTCATCATTTTCCAGGTGCTCTTCCCGCTGATCTCGCCGATCATGGACCTGCTCCTGGTCGGCTCGCTGGCGTCGGCCGCCTTCAGTCACTGGCATCACCCGGAGGGGGATCCCGCCGACAACCTGTGGCGCGTGCTCTTCTACTACGCGCTCTTCGTCACCGTGGACTACCTGGCCGCGATCCTCGCCTTCGTCCTCGAACGAAAGGAAAGCTGGGGGCTGTTGATCTGGCTGTTCTGGCAGCGCTTCTTCTATCGCCAGCTGATGTACTACGTCGCCATCAAGAGCACGGTGACCTCGCTGAAAGGCGTGCTCGTCGGCTGGGGCAGGCTGGAGCGCAAGGCGACCGTGAATGCGCAGGCTTGATGGCCGCCCTTCGACAGCGCGCGGTCTAATCCAGACGCGCCAGCAGGCGGAGGAATTCGTCGGCGCTCATGAAGCCGACCACGCGCACACCTTCGATCTCCTTGCCGTTGCGGTCGAAGAAGATGATTCCCGGCGGGCCGTAGAGATTGAAATGCTGCAGCAGTGCCGTGTCGTCGTCCGAATTGGCCGTGACGTCGGCCTGCAGCAGGGTCCAGCCGCCCAGCTTTCTGCGCACGCGCGCATCGGAGAAGGTGAAACGTTCCATCTCCTTGCACGAGACGCACCAGTCGGCGTAGAAGTCGAGCATTACCGGCTGCCCGGCGCTGGCGATGCGGCTTTCGAGTTCGGCCAGCGTCCTGACGCGGGTGAACGGTAGCGGCCTGACTTCGACGTCGGCCGCGCTGCTGCGCAATATGGAGAGCGGCTGCAGCGGGTCGCGCGAGCCGGCGAGCGCGCCGAGCAGCATCGCCGCACCGCCAATCAGCATGAAGATGCCGATGCCTTTCCAGAAGCGCTGCCAGCCCTTGCTGTGCGGTGGCAGCGGGTCGAGCGCGTGCATGTAGATCGCCGGAACGATGAGCAGCAAGGCCCAGGCGATCATCTGCGCAACCGCCGGAATGACCGGCGCAAGCAGCCACACGGCGGTTGCCAAGAGGAGTACGCCGAAAGCCTTCTTGATCGTTTCCATCCACGGCCCGGAGCGCGGCAGCAGCGTGCCCGCCGAGAGGCCGACGGCAAGCAGCGGCGTACCCATGCCGATGCCCATCGCGAACAGCGCCGCGCCGCCGAGGAAGGCGTCGCCGCTCTGGCCGATGTAGAGCAGGGCGCCGGCCAGCGGTGCGGCGACGCAGGGGCCGACGATGATCGCCGAGAGCACGCCCATCGCCGCCACGCCGGGCAGCGAGCCGCCGCGCAGGTGGCTGGCTTCCTCCGAAACCCTGCTCTGCAGGAAGGTCGGCAGCTGCAGCTCGTAGAAGCCGAACATCGACAGCGACAGGACGACGAAGACCAGCGCAAAGCCGCCCAGAACCCAGGCGTTCTGCAAGGCCGCCGAGAGCAGCGTGCCGGTCATCCCGGCAGCGACGCCGGCTGCGGCGTAGGTGATCGCCATTCCCAGCACGTAGACCAGCGACAGCGAGAAGCCGCGCGCATGCGAGACGCCATGCCCGTCGCGGCCCGAGCCGACGATGATGCTCGAGAGGATCGGAATCATCGGGAAACAGCAGGGGGTCAGCGACAGCAGCAGCCCGAAACCGAAGAAACTGACGACCAGCAGCCAGAAACTGGCGTTCCTGAACAGTTGCGCGATGCGTCCGGATTCGTCGCCGGAGAGGTCCGCGAGCGGCGCCTGCGCCGGCGGCGTGGCGACCGCAGCCGCCGCCACCGGTGCCGGGTCCGGCAGTTCGACGCTCAGCTGCTGTCGTTGTGGCGGATAGCAGATACCGGCGTCGGCGCAACCCTGCGAGGTCACTTTCAGGGTCAGCGGCAATGGTCTCGAGCTGTTGCGCTCGACGGGAATGCGGATCAGCGCCTGCTGGTAGTAGACCTCGACATCCCCGAAATTGGGATCCTCTTTCACCTTGCCCGGCGGCAGGAGCGGTGTGCCGAGCTGCACGCTGTCCGGCAGCACGGCGAAGCGGAACTTGTCGCGGTAGAGGTAATAGCCCCTGGCGATCTCGAAGCGCACTTCGATGGTCTGCCCGTCGACTGCGCGCGCACTTGGCCTGAAGGCAACGGCGGGATCGAGGAAGTCTTCGGCTGGCGCCTGCAGGGCGAACAGGGCCAGCAGGAACGGCAACAGGAAACGCGGGAAAACGCGCGGAAAAGCGAACAGCCGGGTCATTGCGGTGTGTCTTGAAGGTCGTCGGGAGCGCCCGTTGCGGCCGCTACCCAGGCGAGATAGTCGGGTAGCCCGGCGACCACCGGCAGGGCGATGATTTCCGGAAGCTCGTAGGGGTGACGCTGGCGGATCGCTGCTTCGAGCGCTGCGTAACGCTCGCTGCTGGTCTTGATCAGCAGCGGTATTTCGCTGGCCGTCTCGACTGCCTCCTGCCAGCGGTAGACCGAGTGGCAGGGCGCCAGCACATTGACGCAGGCCGCCAGGCGCGCATCGACGAGTTCGCCGGCCAGCGCTTCGGCAGACGGTCGGTCGGGCAGGGTGGTCAGGACGAGCAGGGTGGTCACAGGGCGCATTGTACGCTTCTGCGCCGGCAGCCTCCTGCCACGGCCGCGCGATCCGGCGCCTGGACCGACGGCGCGGCGGCTTTCAGTGCCGCCAGGCGCGGGTGACGATCTCGCGGATGACGTGCAGGCGGCGGTGGAAGAAATGGTCGGCACCGGGGACGACGATCACCGGCAGTTCCAGCGGCTTCGCCCATTCGATGACGTTGGCCAGCGGCACGGTCGTGTCCTCGGAACCGTGGATGACGATGGTATCGCCGGGAACGGCCTTGGTGTGATAGCGGCGCGCGCCCTCGACGAAACCCGAAGCGGTGCCGACCAGTACCAGGCGCTGTGCCGGATGGCCGGCTTCGAGCAAGGCCTCGGCGACGCGGGTCTGCACGTAGGCGCCGAAGGAGAAGCCGGCCAGGGCGACCGGCAGGTTGCCGTAGCGGCACTTGGCTTCGGCGAGCACCGCCAGCAGGTCCTCGGTTTCACCGCTGCCCTCGTCGTGCTCGCCCTCGGTCAGGCCGATGCCGCGGAAATTGGGCCGCAGCGCGACGTAGTCGAGGTGGTTGAAAGTGCGCGCCAGCGTCTGCACCACCTTGTTGGTATTGCCGCCGCCGAACAGGGGGTGCGGGTGGCCGATCATGGCGATGCCACGCGGCGCGCCGGGGTTCTCGACGGTGACCTCGATCTTGCCGGCCGGTCCATCGATCAGCAGTTGTTCCGCTTGCACCTTCATCGCCTGAAACTCCTTTCGCCGGCCATGCCGGGTAGCTCATCGAGCGCTTCGTCGCTGGCGCGGCTCAGATGCGCAGCCGCTCGACGACGCGTCCGTGCACCAGGTGTTCCTGGATGATTTCCTCGATGTCTTCGTTGTCGACGTAGCTGTACCAGACTTCTTCCGGATAGACGACCACTACCGGTCCGTCATCGCAGCGGTCCATGCAGCCGGCCTTGTTGATGCGCACCTTGCCGACGCCCTTGAGCTTCAGCTGGCCGATGCGGTCCTTGGCGTAGGTCTGCGCGGCGCTGGCGCCGAAATTGTTGCAGCAGGTCTCACCCTCGCCGCGTTGATTGCAGCAGAAGAAGACGTGGTGCTTGAAATAGCTCATGCGAACTGGCTCCTGGCGAGTGTTTGCTGATCATGGCGGTTGATTCTACCTCCGATTCGCATGCTGCAAGCGCGCCGGAGCGGCGCAGCGGGCGCCTGGCCGGTGGACGCAGAGGCGTCCTTGCCGGCCGATGTCGGGGCCGAGAGGGCGCTGATCGCGTAAAATGTTCGGTCTGCCGAGGCTTTCGGCGGCTCTGCTTGCCGCCGCAAGTCCCACGCGCACCACCACCGGGCATGGCATGACAATTTGTGACGACCCCTCCGCCATTCTTGGCGTCGGCCCCGAGGCATCGCTTGCCGAAGTCAAGCGGGCCTATCGCCGGCTGGCCATGCAGTGGCACCCGGATCGCAACCCGTCAGCGGCCGCCGAGGCCGAGTTCAGGCGGGTGCACGCAGCCTACGAGCTGTTTCTCGATCCGCAGCGGCTGGCCGCGTGGCGACAGGCGCAGGCCAGCGCTGCGGCCGGCGATGGCGGGCCCGGTGAGCGCCGGGCGAGCGCAGGCAAGCCTTCTGCGAAGCAGGCTGCCGGCGATGACCTGACGCAGGCGCTGACGCTGACCCTCGAAGAGGCAGCTCTCGGCTGTCGCAAGAGCATCGAACTGGTGCACGGCGTCGGCTGTCCCGGGTGTCGTGGCAGTGGCCGCGTGCAACACCGCAATTCCGTGGCCTGCCGACGCTGCAGCGGTTGTGGCCGGATCGCCAGCCGGGGCGGTGCAACGACCGTCTGCGACGGCTGCGCCGGGCGCGGTTTCCTGCGCGAGACCGACTGCTCCCAGTGTGCCGGCAGCGGCTGGCTGCAGCAGCCACGCACGCTGTCGGTCACCGTGCCACCGGGCCTGCTCGCCGGTGAGCGCCTGCGTCTGGCGGGTCAGGCGCCGGCGCCGCCAGGAAGCGCCAGCGGCAAGGGCGGTGACCTGTACCTCGAGATAAGGCTGGCGGCCCATCCGCTGTTCGTTCTGCACGGACGCGACCTTCATTGCCAGGTACCGGTCAGTGTCTTCCGCCTGCTTTGCGGTGGACGGATCGAAGTGCCCAGCCTGGCCGGAACGACGACGCTCGAACTCTCCGCCGACCCGCAGCACCTGCTCGAGTATCGCCTGCCGGGGCAGGGGTTTCCGGGAAAAGGGCGGCGTGCGGCCGGCGATCTGGTGCTGCAACTGCAGCGTATTCAGCCGCAGCGCATCGGTCCCGAGGACATCGAACTGCTCGAACGCCTGGACGAGCGGCTGGCCGGAGATCGCGAACGACGCGCGCCGGAACTGGCGGTGTGGGAGGTGGCCATGCGCGCGCGGCGGCATCGGGCACGGACGTGACGCGGTGCTACAGGCGGCGGCCGAGCGCCGTCAGGTAGGGCAGGGCAAGAAAAGGCCAGAGACTGGCGACCCAGCGGGTCAGGCCGTTGAAGTTGAGGAAATGGCCCTGTCTCCAGGTGGCCAGTGCGGCCTCGGAGTAGGGGTTCGGTGGCGTCAGGTTGACCAGCGCCGTGCCGGCCATCAGGGCAACGCCAGCCAGCGCGATACGCATCGCCGTCGGCAGCAGGAGCAGCAGGGACAGCAGAACGCCGCCGATCAGCAGCCCGAGCCTGGCGCCCGGGGTGAGCCAGACCAGGGCGTCCTGCGGCGCGACGAGCACCGCGGCAGCAACTGTCCTGATCGACAGCGCCACCACGAAGAAGGCGAGCAGCGCCAGGTGCGGGGCGGTCCGGTCGGCCAGCAGGGTACGTGCGAAGAGGCCGATGACGATGGTGTTGCAGGCGATGACGCCGGTTTCGAGCATGAAGAACGCCGGTGCCGCGTAGGGAACCGCCGGCGTCAGGCCGAGTACCTGGCGCAGGTCGCCGACGCCGAAGAGCAGAGTTTCCGGCGACAGCTGGGTCAGCAGCCACATGCCGATCAGCATCAGCCCCAGTTCGGCATGTGGTATCGGTGCCAGCATTTCCTGTTGCAGCAGACCGATGCGCCGGAAGAGCGGTCTGCCCTTCCAGACCGCGATCACGGCGCCGACGGCGCTGCCAGCGGTGTTGCAGGCGAGATCGAGATTCGACGGCACGCGCGTCGGCAGCCAGTTCTGCAGGCACTCGAGGGTTAAGCTGAGCAGACCGCCGATGCACAGGGCGGCCAGCGCCGCCGACCAGCGGCCGGGCAGTCGGCGCAGGGTCAGCGCCAGCAGGAAGCCCAGCGGCACATAGACGATGACGTTGACCGAAAGGTCGAACGCCGTCCAGTAGCGCGGCCAGGCGGCGTCGAGAAAGGCCAGCGGCGAGATGCCCAGGTCGCGCCAGTTGGCGAAGGGGTAGAGGCTGGCGTAGCTGATCAGAACGACGTAGGCGAGCGCCAGATAGAGCGGCAGCGGCGTCGGCTGCGGTCGCGACTGCTGTGCGGGCAGATCGTCGGCCTCGGGGGGCGGTGTGGGCAGGACGGGCTCCATCGGGGTAGCGCCGAGCGTCATGAAGCCGCCATTCTAGCGCCATCGCGAGGCCTGGCACTGCCGGCGTCGGCCGATGCTCGCTCGCCCGGCGGTGGCTGTCCGGCAGGGTCGCGCCGGGCAACATCCAACGCCGCGACCGGCGCGATTTGTGCGACACTTTGCTCTTTCAACTCGGCTTGGCTGCTGTCGCGGCCATTGGGGGATTCGCATTGGCAAAACCAAACTATCAGTTCGAGAAGCGCCAGAGAGAACTTGAGAAGAAGCGCAAGAAGGAAGAGAAGCGCCAGCTGGCGCAGGCTGCGAAGAACCCGGCAGGCGATGGCGATGCGGATGGCACGGCGCAGCCAGGCGCGGAATCGGACGACGCGGGGACGACCGCCGGCAGCTGAACGATCAAGGCTTGCGGAGACTTCGGTCAGGCATCAGGGACTTGCCGCCGTGTCGCTGACTCACCTGCTTCTTGTTGCGCCAGCTTTTCTGGTCGCCGCTGCCGGCCTTCTGGCAGGACTCGTCTTCCTGTTTCGCCTGTCGCTGCCGCGCGTGCAGCGCGCCGGCTCGGTGACCCTGATCCTGCCGCTGACCGGTCACGCCCCGGGTCTCGGCGGGCTGTTGCGCGCACTCGAGGCGCAAACCCTGCCGGCGCGGCGCCTGCTCGTCTGTGTCGAGGATGCGCGGGATCCGGCCTGCGCCCGAGCTGCGCAACTGGCGAGCGGGGCGCGTCTGCCGATCGAGATCGTGATCGCCGGTCAGGCGACCCGCTGCGCCCAGAAGTGCTGCAATCAGATTGCCGGCCTGGCGCGCATCGATGCCGACGACGAGGTCGTCGTCCTCTGTGATGCCGACATCCTGCCGCCGCCCTGGTGGCTGTCGGCGCTGGCGACGCCCATCCTCGACGGCAGCGCCGACATCGTCACCGGCTACCGCTGGCCGACGCCCGGCGCATTGCGCCTGGCTTCGCAGCTGGTTGCGGCGATCGATCGCGGCATCGCCCTGCTGCCGCGGCTGGCCACCTTCCATGTCACCTGGGGCGGGTCGCTGGCGCTGTCACCGCACGCAATCGAAAAACTCGGCGTGGCGCAGCTTCTCGCCGGCACCCTGTCCGACGACTGCTCGATCGGCGAGCAGGCGGCCACGGCCGGCCTGCGGGTGCTGACCAGGCGCGCGCTGCTGGTGCCGACGCCGGCGAGCGACGGCCTGGCGGCGGTGTGGCGTTTCGGCCGCCGCCAGTATCAGATCATCCGCGTCTATCGGCTGCCGCTGTGGTCGCTTGCCTGCCTGGCGCTGAGCGCCCGTGTGCTGGCCTGGCTCGTCCTGCTGGCCAATCTCGGGCAGTGGTGGGCGCGTCTCGCCGCAGCCGTGCTGGTCTGCTGTGCGCTGGCGGCGGTGGCGGTGCAGGCGCTCGTCGGGCGGCGCCTGGGCATGGCGGACCCGATCGCGGTGACGCTGCTCCAGGCAGCGCTCGCTCTGTGCCGGCCGCTGCTCGATCTTTTCCACTGGAGCATGGTGCTGGCAGCCTGCGACGCGCGCGTCGTACACTGGGGTCACCTCAGCTATCGCGTTTCCGGACCCCGGCAGATCGCCATAACGAAGCGCAGTCAATGGGGCTGATCATCAACGTCGCCGGCCGCCTGGCCGGTCGCTCGGCCTTGCTGACACGCCTCGCGGGGCGCCTGGTGGCACATGAACTGCGACACCTGAAGGGCAAGCCGGTCGAGCGGCAGTTGCTGGTCTATGACCTGCCCGAGACACAACTGGCGCTGGCCAACGACCTGCGCGTCGTCGATACCATCCTCAGTGACCGTGCAGGCACTTTTCCGAAGGCGGCGGCGCTCGAGCGCCTGCTGCGACCGCTGGTCGGCGGCGGCGTCTTCGGCCAGCCGGGGGGCGACGCCGTCAAGCAGGCGCGGCGCGTCTTCCTGCGCGCGCTGGTGCGCATTCCCGAGCAGCGGGTGGCGGCGGTCGCCGCCGATCTGACCCGCGCCTATATCGCCGGCTGGCAGCGTACAGGGCGGCCGGTGCCGGTGCCCAGCGAGCTGTCGCGGCTGACCATCGACATCGTCAGCGAAGCCAGCCTCGGCGCGCGCTTCACGGCCGGGGAGGGGCAGCGCTTCGTCGAACTGTTCTTCGAGTATCACCGGCGGGCGAATCCGGTCCTGATGCTGCTCGGCGGTCAGGGACCGGCGGCGCAGCAGGCGCTGGTCGAACGCATGGGACTGGCGGCGATCGGTGCCGAGATGCGCGCGCTGATCCGGCGGCGCTTCCTGGCTCCCCTGCTCGCCGACCCGTCACCGTCCGCACCCGCACCCTTTGCCGCCGCCCTGCTCGAGGCCGCCGCTGCCGGGCTGGCCCCGGATACCTCGCTGGCGCTGGATGCGGCCCGCCAGACGGCGATGCTCGACGAAATCGCGGTGATGCTCCTCGCCGGCCACGAGACGACCGCCTCGGTCCTCAGCTGGCTGCTCTGGGAGCTCTCCGCTGCGCCGCACGAACAGGACGCCGTGGCCCGCCTGATCGCGGCATCGGGCGCCGGCCGGCCGGACGACCGCGACGGCCGCATCGACCCGGCGCTGGCGCGGCAGCTGGCCGCCCTGACCCAGGAGGCGCTGCGCCTCTATCCGCCGATCGCCTTTCTCTTGCGCGAGACGAGCGAGGCGGTGAGCTTTCGCGAGCGACCGGTCTGCGCCGGTGGTTATATCGTCGTTTCGCCGTGGACGATTCAACGTCACCGCGCGCTGTGGTCCGAGCCCGATCGTTTTCATCCGGCGCGCTGGCTGGCCGCCGAGCCGCCCGCGGCGATGGCCGACCGGCTGGCATTGATTCCCTTCGGCTACGGTCCGCGCGTCTGCCCCGGCAAGCGATTCGCCGAGATCGAGATGCAGGCGATCCTGCGTGAACTGCTCGGCAGTTGCCGCATCGCGCGTACGCGCGGACGCGCACCGAACCCCCTCGGCACGCTGACTTCAAGGCCGGATTACGACTTCCGCCTGCAGATCACCGCCCGTGGCGCCACTTGAGCCCATGGCGGACGCGCTGCCTCCCTGCCCGATTACCGGCCGGCCAGCACGTCGCCGGGTGCATGGGGTGTCGACCCGGGCGCTGCTCTGGATGTGGCGGGCGGCCGGCGCCGGCGACCTCGGCCACCTCTTTCCCGACGCGCCACAGGTGGTGCTCTACGAGTCCGACACCGGCCTGTACTTCTTCGCCCCGCCGGTCGCCGGCGACGGCGAGTTCTACCGGCGTTTTTACAGTGCCCACGCCGCGCACGCGACGCTCAGCGCAGCTTCCGAAAAGCGTCTCGAGTTCCTGATTGCCGCCAGGCACATTGCCGCCGGGTCGCTGGTGCTCGATGTCGGCTGCGGCAGCGGCGCCTTCCGTGAACACCTGCCGCAATGTCGCTATCGCGGCCTCGACCCCTTTGCCGCGCCCGCTGCGGCCGCCGACGTGATCCGCCAGACGCTGCCCGAGCATCTCGCGGAGGCGCGCGGCTGCTACGACGCAGTCACCGCCTTCCAGGTGATCGAACACGTCGCCGACCCGCTCGGCTTCGCCAGGCAACTGCTCGCTTTGCTGCGACCGGGCGGCACGCTGATCGTCTGCGCGCCGCTGCACCCCTCGCCCCTGACCGAGATCCCCAACTTCCTGATCAACGCCCCGCCGCACCATCTCACCTGGTGGACCGCCAGCGCCTGCCAGGCGCTCGCGGAGGTCATCGGCGTCGAGCCGCTCGAGATCGTCGAGGTTCCGCCGTCACCCCATGATTCCGAGGCCATCGTGTACTGGATGCACCGTTTGTCGCTGCTGCGTGCGCGCCCCGGCCCGGGCGAACGCTATCTCGCGCATCGCTGGGGCTGGCACCTGAACCTGGTCTTCAGCTACCTGCTCGCCCGCCTGGCGATGCGCTTGCTGCCCTCGCCAAAGGGCGGGCGGCCCTGCAACGTGATGCTGGTGGCGCGTTCGCGACAGTCGTAGCCGCGTCACTTCGCCGGCGGGCCCCGATCTTTGAATGTTCGCGCTTGTGGTCTCGTGTCGGCTGCGAACCATTCTCGACGTCGCCAGCCTGCGAGGGACCAGGAGGTGTTGGCCAAGCTGTCTAGGCAAGGCTAAACTGTGCGCACGCGACGGAATCGCCAAAGGGGTCCGAGATGCAGGTCAACATGCTGGAAGCCAGGAACCAGCTTTCCCGGCTGGTGCAGGCTGCGCTGGCGGGCGAGGATGTGGTCATCGCCAACAATGGCGTTCCGGTGGTCAGGCTGGTGAGAGTCGGCACGTCGGCACCCATGCGCAAGCCCGGTGCGTGGGCGGCCTTGCCCACGGCCGATCCTGACTGGGATGCGCCAGCAACCAATGCAGCCATCGCCGCTGCGCTCAGCGGTGGCGAAATGCCGTGAAGCGTCACCTGCTCGACACGCATCTGGTCTATTGGGGGATGACCGCCGACGCATGCCTGGGCGAGGCCACTCAAGGGCTCGTCGAAACATCCGAGATCGTTGTCAGTACCTCCAGCGTCTGAGAAATGGTGCTGAAGAACGGCAAAGGCAGGTTGCCCTTGCCGCCAGGCGATATCTGGGAAGGGCTGCAAGCGCAGGGCTTCGTCCTGTTGCCGATCCTGCCGCGCCACGTCGCGGCCGTGCGCCGATTGAACTGCGCACATGCCGATCCCTTCGATCGACTGTTCATCGCCCAGACGAATGACGAGCGACTGACATTGCTGACCCGCTATGCGGCTATACTTGCGCTGGAAGTCGACCGGGTGGTGAGGGCGTGACAGGCTGCTCCGGTTGGTCGGCGCCGCTTTTTCGCCTCTGTTCGACTCTTCCTACAAGCGATAGACTCGGGGCTTTGGCGACCAGGCGTGCGCTCCGGCCAGAATTTCGCGTATCGCCGCAGCCCTTTCCGGAAGACGACCGATGAGCATTTGGGACTACCGCGCCAACTTCGCTTACGATAACCCTCTCGACCCGCGGGATGAGCGTCGGGTTGACCTCAATGATGCCCGTGGCGATTACAGCCGCAAGCGCCTGTTGCGCGAACTGGGGATCGACCCCGGGTCAAGACAGCTGCGCGACGTTCCTGCTGGAAAATGTGTCCTCTTCGGCGGTCACCGGGGTTGCGGGAAGAGCACCGAGCTGCTGGCCATTGCGTACGATCTGGCGGGGCCGGAGCGCTTTTTCGTCGTATCCATCGATGCGCTGCAGTTGCTGGACATCAACAATCTCACCTACGCCGACATCGCCCTGGCGCTCGCCGAGGCGCTGGCGGTTCGGGCCGGAGAGGCGGGCATCGAGGTCCCCGAGGTCCATCTCACGCCACTGCGCCAGTGGTTCCAGGACGTCTGTCACAAGACCACCTTCGCCGAAAGTCTGAGCGGTGAGCTCAAGACCGGTGCCAACGCGGCGGTCGGCCTACCCTTCGTCGGCAAACTGTTTGCCAGCCTCACGGCAGCAATCCGCAGCAACACCACGTACAAGAGCGAAATCCGCGACAAGGTCAGGAACGCATTCTCGGCGTTCGCCGGTGCCTTCAACCAGCTGCTCGCCTATGTTGCGCAGGAAATTCACCGGCAGGCGCAGGGTCGTTCGCTGATCTTCGTCGTCGATGGCACCGACCGCCTGCGTGGCGGCGAAGCCGACGCACTCTTCATCCGCGACATCCACCAGCTCCGCCAGTTGCGTGCCAACTGCATCTACTGTGCGCCGATCAGCGTGCTCAACGAGCAGGGGCAGGTTGCGCAGAATTTCGACGCCATCTTCCGCCTGCCGATGGTCAAGCTGGCCGAGAAAGGCAGGGCGGAGCGGATCGCCGTCGCCTGGGACCGCTTGCGCGAATTCCTGTACAAGCGACTTCCCGAGGACAATTTCGACCATGGCGACACGGTCGACCTGCTGATCACCCATTCGGGTGGCCACCCGCGGGATTTGCTGCGGCTGGTCAATCTCTGTTTCCAGGAAATCGACCAGGGACCAATTACCCAAACAGTCGCGGAAACGGCGGCGAGTCGCCTGAGCAACGAGTATCGGCGCCTGGTTCGGCCCGAAGACTTCCCGCTGCTCGCCGCGATCGACGGCGCAGCTCCCGACTACGCACCCGCAACCGAACAGACATTGCGGCTGCTATACGATCTGGTTTTGCTCGAATACAACAGTTACTGGTGGCAATCGCACCCTGCCGTGCGCACGCTCGAAGCCTATCGCAGCGCTGCGGCGCGGGCTGGCGGACCTGTGGATGGACTCCCCGCCTCCTAGCTCTCCAGCGCTGCTGGACACTGCTTCGGAAGTGTCCGCGGCGGAATTCGGCATGCAACTGGACGGGCGACACAGCGGTGACTTTCTGCGCCTGCAACGCTTGCTCGAACACGGCGACGGCTTTCAACTGGTCTTCGCCGCCTGCGTCTCGGTCGCTTACCGGCAGTTGCTGATCGACCGCGTCGGCTCCCTGCACCCGTCCGCTGCCCTCCTCGATCTCGCGTCGGGCAAGGACCCATCGGCGTTCCTGGACGGTTTGCGGCAGATCGGTACGCAACACAGGCCGATCCATATCTTCGGCATCGAAGCCTGGCTGCGGCGCTGCGGGCTGGAAGCCCTGCGCGCGCTCAACTACCGCCGCGAGACGCTGGCCACTGATGTCGTGAACACGCTGCTGCTGTGGGTGGAACCCGGGACCATCCCTACCTTTGCTGCCGAGGCTCCCGATCTCTGGGCATGGCGCGCGGCAGTACTCGACTTCTCGCATCCGTCGGCGCCCCGGCAGGCGATCCACGAGCAGTCCATATTCCTCGGAAGTGCCGAACGCGCCAAACGCGACCAGCGCCTGGCGGAGATAAGCGAGCATCTGAAGACGGCGAGCGACCTGTCAGGAGCCGACGCCGGCTTGCTGCTCGAAGCTGGCGACATCGAGGAGTCGCTCGGCGACCTCGACGCGGCCGTGAAGCGCGCAGCAGCAGCGGGCGCGATCTTCCGTCGGCTCGACGATCGTCTTGGCGAAGTGCGCGCTGCTGGCCGTGTCGCCGACATCGTGCAGGCGCGCGGCCAGCTCGACGAGGCGCTGCGCATCCGCCAGGAAGAAGAGCTGCCGGTCTATGAGCGCCTGGGCGACGTGCGCTCGAAGGCGGTGACGATGGGAAAGATCGCCGACATCGTGCAGGCGCGCGGCCAGCTCGACGAGGCGCTGCGCATCCGCCAGGAAGAACAGCTGCCGGTCTATGAGCGCCTGGGCGACGTGCGCTCGAAGGCGGTGACGATGGGAAAGATCGCCGACATCCTGGAGGCGCGCGGCCAGCTCGACGAGGCGCTGCGCATCCGCCAGGAAGAAGAGCTGCCGGTCTATGAGCGCCTGGGCGACGTGCGCTCGAAGGCGGTGACGATGGGAAAGATCGCCGACATCCTGCAGGCGCGCGGCCAGCTCGACGAGGCGCTGCGCATCCGCCAGAAGAAGAACAGCTGCCGGTCTGATCGCCGAGCGCCTGGGCGACGTGCGCTCGAAGGCGGTGACGATGGGAAAGATCGCCGACATCCTGGAGGCGCGCGGCCAGCTCGACGAGGCGCTGCGCATCCGCCAGGAAGAACAGCTGCCGGTCTATGAGCGCCTGGGCGACGTGCGCTCGAAGGCGGTGACGATGGGAAAGATCGCCGACATCCTGGAGGCGCGGGGCCAGCTCGACGAGGCGCTGGCGCTGCACGAGCAGCGCTTGCCGATCGCGCAGCGGCTTGGCGACATCGAGAGCCTGGCGCACATCCGCTACTCGACCGCATTGCTGCGCCTGCAGCGCGGTGAGCACGGGACCGGCGGGCTGCAAACGATTCACGACGAGCTTGCCGAGGCCTTCGCGATCAGCATCGTGCTCGGCCGGCCGGATTTCGTCGCTGCGATCGGTCAACTCCTCGCGCAGGTCCTGGCGATGGCTGGCCAGCGCGAGCAGGCGCTGGCTACTCTGGCGCAGGCTGAAGACGCTCTTGCGAAGCTGAACAACGCGGCGGGCCTGGCACAGGTGCGCGCATTGCGCGAGAGACTCGGCAGCGTCTGAGAACTGCCGGCCGACGAAGCCTAGCGAGCGTACTCCCTGAACTACTCCCGGATCTCGCCGACCCTTGCCCCACTCGCCTCTTGACTGTCACCGGGTTGCAAGCGCAGTGACCTGGTCCGGGACGAACGACAACGCAGTTTGACCACCGCGCCATTGCTGCGGATACTTCGCCCCTTGTGCTGGCGGTGCAGCCGCCATTCTCCCGACATTTTTCGACGCCACGATGGCGGCAGTACATGAGACTCATTGACCTGCAGCAAGTGATCGGACGCTTGGCGCGCCCGGCCGGAAGACACCGATCTACCGCGGCGGCGCGGCCGGCCCGGGCAGGCGCCGCGTTCGTGGCCGCCTGCGTGGCCCTCCTTCTCGCGGGCACGCCCGCGGCGCATGCGCAGGGCACGCCGGCTGCTGCGTCAGGCGCGGCGGTGAGCATCGGTACCGCAGCGCTGAACGAGGTGGTGATCCACCCGCAGCGCGAACTGGCGGCCAGCGTAATGCCGCGCAACGAGTCGAAGCTGTCGGCCGAGGTCGGCGGTGTCTTGCTGCGCTGGACGGCGGAAGCCGGCAGCGCCGTGAAGAAGGGTGAGGTCCTGGCCGAGATCGACCCGGTCGATCTCCGGCTGGCGCTGCAGCAGGCGCAGGCGGCGCTCGATGCTGCGCTGGCGCGCCTCAGGCAGGCCGAGCAGCAGCTCGGGCGTGCGCAGGAACTGGTAAGGCAGGGATTCTTCTCGCGCGAAGCCCTCATCCAGCGTGAAACCGAGGTGGCCCTGATGCGCAGCGAACGGGCAGCGAAGCAGGCGCAGCTGGCGGTCGCCAGACGCCAGCTGGCGAAAGCGACGCTGCGCGCGCCGTTCGCCGGCAGCGTCGTCGAGCGGCTGGCGCAGACCGGCGAGGCGGTGGCGCCGGGAACGGTGCTCTACGTCCTCGCCGAAACCGGCGCCGCCGAGGTCACCGCGAGCATTGCGCCGGCCGATGTCGCCGGGCTGCGTCGCGCCAGCGACCCGGTTTTCGAGACGCGTGGCAGGCGTTATCCGCTGCGCCTTTTGCGCGTTGGCGGCACGGTGTCGGCCCCGGCGCGCACGCAGGAAGTCCGCCTGGGCTTCGCTGGTGGCGCCGGGGTTCCGGTACCGGTGGGCAGCGACGGGCGCCTCCTGTGGTCGGATCCTCAGCCCTACCTGCCGGCGCCACTGCTGGTCCGCCGTGGCAGCGAGATCGGCGTCTTCGTGGACCAGGGCGGTGTCGCACGCTTCGTGGCCCTGCCCGGCGCCCAGGAAGGCCGTGCGGCGCCGGTCAGCCTGCCGGCGCAGACGCGGGTCGTGGTGCGCGGCCAGGCGACGCTGCAGGACGGCGTGGCGCTGCATTAGGGAGAGCCGCCGGCCATGAAACTGATGCGCGCGCTGATATCGAACCATCCGCTGGCCAATATCGCCTTCGTGGTGGTTCTGCTGCTCGGCCTGCTCAGCTACCTGACGATGCCGCGCGAGCAGGACCCGGAAATCAATTTCAACTGGGTGAGCATCGTCACCTCGCTGCCGGGTTCGAGTGCCGAGGAAGTCGAGCGGCTGGTGACCAACCCGCTCGAAGACGGCATCAAGGGCGTCGCCGACGTCCGCTTCGTGGTGTCGACCTCGCGCGAGAACATCTCGACGATCCTGGTGCGCTTCCGCGAAATCTCCGAGCGCAACTTCGACAAGCGGATGAACGACCTGCGTCGCGAAATCCAGAACAAGGCCAAGTCCGAGCTGCCGCCCGAAGCCAAGGACCCCCTGGTCATGGAGATCACCACGTCGAACGGTTTTCCGACGGCGTCGATCCTGCTCATCGGCCAGGCCGACGACGAGACGCTGCGCCTCAATGCGCGCCGCATCAAGACCGACCTCGAGCGCATGAGCGGTGTCGACAGCGTCATCGCCTCGGGACTGCGCGACCCGGAAATCCTGATCAGCGCCAGACCGCAGGCGCTGGCGGCGCGCGGGTTGACCAGCACCGACATCGCCGACAGCGTGCGCGCCTGGTACCGCGACGTTTCCGGCGGCACCCTGAAGGGACGGGGCAGCGCCTGGTCGGTCGGCGTCAAGGGCGTGGTCACCGACCCCGAGTCGCTGGCGACGCTGCCGGTGATGTCGGCGTCGCGGCCCGGCGTGTCGGCGCGGCTCGACGAGGTGGCGAGCATCGAACGGGCGCGCGCGCCGGCGACGCAATACTCGTCGACCGGCGGCCGCGACGCGATCTCGATGGCCATCAACAAGAAGGCCGGCAGCAATACGCTCGAACTGGTGGACCGCCTGCGCAGCTTCATCGCCGAGGAAAACACCGTGCTCGCCGCCAGCGGCCTGCAGCTGACGCTGGCCGACGACCAGACGGTGCCGACCCGCGAAGCGATCAACGTCATGCAGACCAATGCGCTCTACGGGGTGATCATGGTGCTGCTGGTCTGCTGGCTCTTCCTCGGCGGCAAGATCGGCGTGCTGGTCGCGCTGGGCATCCCGTTTTCGCTGCTCGGTACCTTTGCCGTGCTGGCGGCGATGGGGCACACGGTCAATGTCTCGGTATTGCTCGGCGTGGTCATCGCGCTCGGCCTGCTGGTCGATGACGCGGTGGTCATCGTCGAGGCCACCTACTACCGCATCGAACGCGGGCAGCCGACGCTGCAGGCCAGTCTCGACGCGATCGGCGAAGTCTGGGCGCCGGTGCTGGCGTCGGTGGCGACGACCATGGCCGCCTTCCTGCCGCTGATGCTGCTGCCCGGAATCGTCGGCAAGTTCATGTTCATCATTCCTTTCGTGGTCACCCTGGCCCTGCTGATCTCTCTGCTCGAAGCCTTCTGGATGATGCCGGTGCATGTCGTCGTCACCCAGCTGCACCTTGACCGGCCGTCGCGCCTGCAGCGCTGGCGCAACCGTTTCAATCGCCGCATCCGCCTGCGCTACGGGCAGGCGCTGGCGTACACGCTGCGCCGGCCGAAGCGCTTCGCGGCGCTGACGCTGGCCACCGTGATCGCCGCCGTGGCGCTGGTTGCCACCGGCGTGATTCGCGTCCAGTTCTTCGCCTTCGACCCGATACGCATCATCTACGTGAACGTCGACATGCCGGCGACGGCGACGCTCGAAGACACCCTTGCCGAGACGCAGGCGGTCGAGAAGGTGGTGCGCAGCCAGCTCGAGGGGGTCGGGCCGGGTGGCGAGGCGCGCTCGGTGTACGCCAACGCCGGCGTCAAGTTCACCGATACCGAACCGCTCTACGGCGATCCCTATGGCCAGGTCATCGTCTCGCTCAACCCGATGGTCAAGGGCGCGCGCGGCGTCAACGACGCGGTCGAGGCGATGCGGGCCAGTGTCGAAGCCGTGCCGGGTGTCGGTCGCAAGAGCTTTACCGTGCTCTCGGGCGGGCCGCCGGCCGGCAAGGCGATCAGCGTCAAGGTGCGCGGCGACGATTTCGACAAGCTGCAGGCCGCCGCCGACGCGCTCAAGGAGATTGCCGCCCGGATCCCCGGCGCCCGCGACGTGCAGGACGACAACGTTCCCGGTCGTCCGCAGCTGAACCTGCGGCTCGACCGCGATGCCTTGCGCAAGGCGGGCCTGGATGCGGCGCAACTGGCCCGGCAGGTGCGTATCGCGATCGACGGCGAGGTGGTCGCCTTCACCCGCGACGAGGGCGACAAGATCGAGGTGCGCGTGCGTTCGGAGCGTACCCGGCGCCTCGATCCGGCGACCTTCCTGAACGAACCGGTCGCCCTGCCCGACGGCCAGATCAGCCGCCTCGGTGCCCTCGTCGAAGAAGAGATCACGCCTGGTCGCGGCTTCATCCGCCACTACAACCTGCGCCGCACGATCACCGTCGAGGCCAGCCTCGACAAGGCGCTCACCGATACGGCCGTGGCCAACGCCATCATCGCCGGCGAATGGGACAAGATCCGCGCCGGGCATCCCGGTGTCAGCCTCGACTTCTCGGGTGAGCTGGAGGACATCGAGGAAAGCCTCGCTGCGATGAAGATGCTCTTCCTGCTCGGCGTCGGTCTGATCTACCTGATTCTCGCCGCGCAGTTCGCCAGCTACTGGCAGCCGCTGATGATCCTGGTGACCGTGCCGCTGGCCTTCACCGGCGTCGCCTTCGGGCTGGCCCTGTCGGGCAACCCGCTGTCGCTGTACACCTTGTACGGGGTGATCGCGCTGACCGGCATCGGCGTCAACTCGGCCATCGTCCTGATCGACGCAGCCAACGACCGGATGGCGCGCATGGGTGGCATACATGCCCTGGTCCAGGCCGCCCGTCGCCGCGTCGTGCCGATCCTGATCACCACCACCACGACCATCGGTGGCCTCTTCTCGCTGGCTTTCGGCCTCGGCGGCAAAAGCCTGTTGTGGGGGCCGGTGGCCTCGAGCATCGTCTGGGGGCTGCTGTTCTCGACGGCGCTGACGCTGTTCGCCGTGCCCCTGCTCTATCTCGCCTTCATGCGCGAACGCCGGTCCCGGACAGGAGGCTTCTGGTTGCGCCGACTGGTGGCGCGGGTTCGACCGGGCTGATCGCGCTGTTTGGCGAATGCTGTCTGCCGGGTCTATAGTCGGGGTCTCGCCCTTTGCCTGCCGAGGTTCCCCGTGGTCAACAGCGTCACCGCTGCGCACGCTTCCGTTCTCCGGGTGATCGTGGCGTCCGATCAGAGAGCCGGCCGGGTCATCGACCGCGAGCCGGCGGGCCGGCCCGAAACAGCGGCTGCGGCGGAAATGGAGCGGGTCGCCGAAGCGGAGCGCGGCGATGCCGGCAAGCCGGCGGCAGGGGGCAGTGGGATCAACGGTGGTGGCGAGAGCGCCCTCTCCAGCGAAGAACTGCGCCTGATCGATCAACTCAGCGCCACCGACCGTCAGGTGCGCACGCACGAACTGGCGCACATGGCGGCGGGCGCCGGCCTGGCCGGCGGCGCTTCCTTCACCTACCAGGTCGGCCCCGACAACCAGCGCTACGCCGTGGCTGGCGAAGTGAGCATCGACACCTCGCCGGCGGGCGACCCCGCGGCAACGCTTGCCAAGGCAGAGCAGATTCGCGCCGCGGCGCTGGCGCCGGCCGATCCCTCGCCGCAGGACCAGAAGGTTGCCGCGATGGCCGCCCGCATGGCCAGCGCCGCCCGGCTGGAACTGGCCGCGCTGGAAGGCGTGCAGGGCCGCCAGGCGCAGTCGGCGGCTGCCGGGCCGCGCGTCGGCGCCGGCGCCGCGGCCTACCGGTCCGTCGCCGACGGTCCCGGCAAGGCTGTCGAATTCAGCGCGTTCGCCTGAGCTGCGCCGGCAGAGATTCGCGGAACCCGCGACTCGCCATTCATGTGGAGGGCATGGCGATCGTGCACTGGGCGGGCGCCGGGGAGCAATGCGCCACGCCACGAGAACGCCGGCAAGTGCGGATTATTTCCTGTGGCTGGCTGCCCATCTGTTGAGACACTCGCCCGAGTGGCAGGAAACGCCGTGACAGGGCATTTCTCCTGCAGTTGCGGCGCGGCTGGCGCGCGCCCGAGTGACGGCAGTAACGCAGGGCAGACAGATGATCCGAAGCGCATTGCTGGTGCTGTTGCTGGCAACCGGTTTGCACGGGGTGCCGGCGCACGCCGGGGGCGAGCTTGAGGCGCCCCGCGTGCAGGCGGCGCTGGCGCAGGCGCGGGCGGCCGAGCTGGGAATCGGCATTGGCAGGAATCTGAGGCTGGCCATGGCCCTTTACTGCGATGCCGGAACGATGGGCAGTCGCGAAGGCTTCTTTCAACTCGGGCGCGTGCTGGCCACCGCTCCGCGGTCTCTGCGCAATCGCCCGCTGGCGAACACCTACCTGGCGCTGGCGGCCCGTCTGGGCAAGGAGCAGGCGCTCGAGTACTACGACCCCGAGGTGGACAATGCGCCCCTCGCCGAGCCGTGCGCTGCCTTTGGTGACGCGTCACGGTCGCCGCCCTTCGATCTCGATGCCTATCTCTCGGGGCTGTCGCCCGCAAAGCAGCGGCTTGCCGGACTGATCCGCGGCGCGGCGCGCCAGCACCAGGTCGATGCGCGCCTGGCGCTGGCCATCGCGCTGGCGGAATCGGACCTCGATCCCGCCGCCGTCTCGGCGAACGACGCCAGGGGCGTGATGCAACTTGCGCCTGCCACGCAGCAACGTTTCGGCGTTACCCGGCCCTTCGATCGAGAGCAGAACGTCAGTGCGGCGATGGCCTACCTGCGCGTGCTGCAAGAACGCTTCGCCGGCGACTGGCGCCTGATTGCCGCCGCCTACGGCGCCGGTGAAGGCAGCGCCGTGCATTGCAGCGCTGTTTCTCCGTGCCTCGAAACACGGCAGTACGTGCGCCGCGTCCTGCACTTCGCCGGTTTCCCGGCGCGGGAGAACCCCTCCGGCGGCCTGGCAGGAACTGCCGGGTCGCTACCCGCATCGCCGGCGCCGAGTCGTGAAGTGGTGGCCGGAAGGATGCTGAACATTGCCTGCTGCGATTGATGTTGCCGGCTGTTGCGCGCGGCGCCAGGGCGACGAGTCGCCCTGGCGGCCCTGTCCGGCCCGCAATCGCCGATTGACTGGCGCTGTCAGTGGCGGGGATACTCTGCGCTGTCGTTGCGTTGCCCGCTGGCGCGGCGTCCGTCGGCATGCAAGGGCAGCAAATGTTCACGGCAGCGTGATCATTCCATGAGGACTCGGTGAGGCTGGCTTCCTATCATCGTTCGTGCGAGTTCGGGTTTTCCGGCTCGATTTCCCATCTGACTCTTTCCTCGAGGAGAATCCTGATGCACGAACGCCTTGCCATTCCTTTCCGCCTTGCCGCCGGTGCTGCCGCGCTGGCTTTCTGCGCTGCCGCCGGCGCCACGCAGATTCAGGTAACCATCGAGAACCTTGCGCCAGCTAACAGCGTCAGCGTGACGCCGCTGCAACTGGGCTTCGGCAACGGCAGCTTCGATCCCTTCGACAACGGCGCCACTGCCAGCACCGCGGTGACCCGCGTCGCGGAACTCGGTGACGGCACGCAATGGCGGGCAGCGTTCGCTGCGGCCGAGAGCAACGCAAGCGTCGGCGCGATCGCCCATCCGGCCGTCGGTATACTGGTGCCTGGCGCGATCGCCAGTGGGGTGTTCACCGTCGATACGGTCAGCAATCCGTTTTTCACTTTCGCCGCCATGGTACTGCCGAGCAACGATTCGTTCATCGGCAACGACCTGCCGATGCAATACCGCGTGTTCGACGCTGCCGGCCGGCTGGCGATCACGTCGATCGTCCAGACAGCGAACGACATCTGGGACGCCGGTTCCGAAGCGTTTGAAACAGCAAGTGCGGCGTTCGTCGGCAATGCTTTGCTGCACACGGACGAGGGGGGCACGGTCAGCAGGAACTTCGCCCAGCTCGCGGGCTTCGACGGGCAGACCACCGGGGCCGGCTACGTGTTCGCCAGTCAGCTGGCCGGTGAGACGCCGATCTACCGCATCAGCTTCGCGGTCCCCGAACCGGCAGGCCTGGCGCTGATGCTGCCGGGACTGCTCGCGGTTGGCTGGGTTGGCCGCCGGCGCAGCAACAGACAGGGCGCCGCGTCGTCTCTGTCGGCGGTGTGAACGCGATCGCCGGCCCGCTTCTCGTCGTGGTCCGGCGTCGGCGCCCGCAGCGCAAGACGCCGCTCGTCGCATGAACGAGCAGTTGCTGCTCGTGGAGGACGACGACGCGATCGCCGGCGCCTTGCGCCTGCACCTCGAGGAGGCCGGCTACCGCTTGCATCGCGAGTCCGACGGACTGCGTGCGATGGCGGCCATCGACCGTCAGCGCTGGGACATGGTGCTGCTCGACCTGATGCTCCCCGGCGCCGACGGCTGGGACGTCTGCCGCCATCTGCGCGCGCGGCACGCCGATGTGCCGGTGATCATGCTCAGCGCGCGGTCGGCCGAGGCGCACCGCGTTCTCGGCCTCGAACTCGGCGCCGACGACTACCTCGCCAAGCCGTTCTCGATGCTCGAACTGGTCGCGCGCGTGCGCGCCCTGCTGCGTCGCATCGAGCAGTTGCGCGCCTCGCCGGCGGCAGCGTCGGAATTGCGCTTCGGTCCCTTCCGCCTCGACACCGTGCGCCGCGAATTGCTGCGCGGCGAGGGCGTCGTGTCGCTGACACTGCGCGAGTTCGACCTGCTGCACTTCCTGGCCCGCCACCCGGGCCGCGCCTTCAGCCGCGGCGAGCTGCTGCAGCGCGTCTGGGGCGCCGGTTTCGACGGCTACGAGCACACCGTCAACTCGCACATCAACCGCCTGCGAACCAAGATCGAAGACGACCCGCGCGACCCGCGCCGCATCGTCACCGTCTGGGGCGTCGGCTACCGCTTCGAAGAGACTTCGCCATGACCGGGTTGGTGGAAAGTGACGTTTCGCGCTCGGCGCGGCGTACGCCGCGTACGCGGCGACTGCGGCGTTCGTTTTCCTCGCGCCTGACGATGGCCATGGCGCTGCTCCTGCTGGCCTACGGGGCGCTGGTCGGCGTGCTCGGCTGGCACGTCGCGGCCGAGGACGAACAGGAGTCGCTGCAGCGGCTGTCGCACGGCCTTGCCCGGCACATCGTCGAACACTGGCCCGAGATCACCCTGACCGACCGCGACCAGGCCGACCGCGTCGCGCGCGACGAGCTGCTGTCGATGCTGATGGTGGTCAACCCCGGCATCCAGGTCTACGTGCTCGACGCCGACGGGCGCGTGCAGGCCTACATCGGCGATCCCGGCATGGTCCAGGAGGAACAGGTGGATCTGCGGCCGGTACGCGCCTTCCTCGGTGGCGCAGCCTTGCCACTGCGCGGCAGCGACCCGATGGGTTCGGGCATCCCGCGCATCTTCAGCGCGGCGATGTTCCCGCCGCGCGCCGGCGACAGCCGCCCGCCGGGCTACCTGTACATCGTCCTCGACGGCCAGGCGCGCGAAGCCGTTGCCGGGCAACTGAGCCAGCGCCGCGTCTGGCAGGGGACCGCGCTGGTCGCCGGCCTGGGTCTGCTGGTGACCCTGGCGGTCGGCGCCTTTGCCCTGCGCCGCCTGACGCAGCCCCTGCACCGTCTCGCCCGGCGCATGCGCGACTACAGCCTGCACACCCTGCATGCCGCCGAACCCGGCCGCAGCTCGTCGCCGAGCGCGGGCGATGAAGTGCAGGCCATTGGCGCCGCTTTCGACGAAATGACGCAACGCATCGAGTCGCAGGCGGCGCGCGAGCAGCAGCAGGCGGGCGCGCACCGCGAGACGATGGCCAGCGTCGCCCACGACCTGCGCACGCCGCTGACCGCGTTGCACGGCCACCTCGAAGCGCTGGCCGGCAAGGCGCTCGCCGAACCCGGGCAGCGCCAGCGGGTACTCGCCGCGGCGCTGGCGCAGAGCGACAAGGTGCGGCGCCTTTCGCAACAGCTCTTCGAACTGGCAGCGCTGCAATCGACCGACCAGCTGCTGCACCGCGAGCGCTTCCGGCTCGACGAACTGGTCACCGACGCGGTGCAGAAATTCGAAGTCAACGGAGGGCCGCCGCCGGTGACCCTGCACGGCGCGCCGCCGGGGAGCCTCGAGCTCGACGGCGACCTGCAGCTCATCGAGCGCGCGCTGACCAACCTCATCGACAACGCCATGCGCCACGCCCCCGGTGCCGCGCCGGTGCGAGTCAGCGTCAGCCAGGATGAAGGGCAGGCGCGGATCACCATCGAGGACGCCGGCGGCGGCCTGCCCGAAGAAGTGCTGCTCCGCCTCGAACACGGCCAGTCGCTGCGCGACCCGCCGCTCAGGCGCGGCAGCGGCGGCATCGGCGGCCTCGGCCTGGCCATCGCCCAGCGTGTCGCCGCACTGCACGGCGGCAGCCTGCGGCCGCTGCCGTCGCCGGACGGCGGCACGCGTCTTTGCCTGGCGCTGCCGCTGGCGCAGTCGATGTAGCGGCCCGGGCTCTCCCTCTCCCCTGGCCCCTTCTCCAGCGAGGGAAGAGGGGGGTGTTGGTGGGTGACGCTGGCGATCGCGAATACAATGAGCGGCCACGCCGAACAGGAGCCTGCGATGCCGACCACCACCCTCAAAATTACCGGAATGAAGTCCGACGACTGTCTGCGCCTGGTGATGAACGCCATCCAGGACCTGCCGTGCATCGGCTACGTCGACGTCTCGCTGGAAACCGGCGAGGCGATCATCGAGCACACGGCGATGGTGAGCGAAAGCGACATCCGCGAGATCATCGAGGACGCCGGCTATCCGACTGCATAAGATGCCGGAGCGCTGAGCGTGCCGCACAACGCCGCGTAGCGGCGTTGCACAGTGCCAGCGAATCCACAGAGTGACAGAGATCAAAGCTGCGGTAACTGCACAGCGCGAGCTTATGTCAGTTGATCCACGAGCAGCGTCAGCTTCGTGAAACGCTTGTCGAGCGCGAAGCGCGCCTGCGAGCATTCGGCGACGCGGACCAGGCGGTAGTCTTCGAGCGTACGCGGCGAGTGGCGGAGGATTTGCTGCCGTGTCGTCTCGTCAAATGCCGGAGCTGCCTGTCCCGCGAGCAGCGCTGCGCGCAAGGCGGCAAGTGCCTGCGGCTGGCCGGGGAAGCCGGGTTGGCGAGAGACGGTCGGGGCGGCGACGGCGGGGAAGTCGGGCGGGTGAGAGGGTTTGAGCCTCTTGCCACTGATGCGCGCGAGCAGCGCCTGGTTGGCAGTCTCTTCGTCGAGCCCGACCAGGTCGACGTAGTTGAGCGCGCGCAGCATGCCTTGTGGCTGGCACTCACCCACTCTGACCGGCACCAGGACTCGATCCTTACCGGTAGGGTCCTGCGCGAACGCGGCTGTCCACTCGGGGTGGGTGTATTGCGCGGCGAGGTAGTTGCTCGACAGGACGGCAATCGTCTGGCGGGCGTTCGTGGCGGCGCTCTGCATGTAAAGGACGAAATTGCCGCCGGCGTGGCAGTCCCATGCCTGCAGAGACGTGGAGTAGCCGGCGTCTTCGAGTTGCCAGGCGATCCATTCCGCCCAGTGCTTGTCGGCCTGGGTGTAGCTGATGAAGAAATCGTGCGTGCTGATGTCCATGGCATGCAATCTGTGCCGCTGTTTGCGGAAGGTCGGGCGCTTGCCTGCTCTTGCCGGCGGCCGCCGCGACGCAGTCTCGATGTTAGCCGAAAACCCTCTGGCGGAGGTGGTCGGGAGTCGTGGCCACGCCACGCCGTGCGCGGCTGCCCATGGCGACGTGTCGTGGACGCGGCCCGCATATGACGCAGGCGATACCCTCGCCGCTACCGCCAGCGACCGCGTATGCTAGCGTCGGGCGCTCGGCAGCGGTGGTGGCGGCTTGCGTTTGTTGCGCTTTTTTGCGGCTGTTTGTTGTACTCTGTCCTCCGTTTTCGCCGACCGGGTCGCGTTTGACGGGTCTTGTGGCGGCGGCAGAGCTTATTTCGAGTGTCCGATCTTTATCAACAGGAGGTGTCATGCGATTTCTTGCCAGGTTGTTGAGTGCCGTCATTCCGCTAACGCTGCTGCTTGGAGGCGTATCCGAAGCACGCGAATGGAAGGCGATCGAGGCGTCGGGGACGATCAAGGCGGCGACCGAAGGGGCTTTCCAGCCGTTCAATTACTATGAGGGCTCCACGCTCACCGGCTTCGAAGTCGAGCTGGCCGAGGCCATCGCCAAGAAGCTGGGCCTGAAGCTGGAATGGAGCGTCGTACCCTTCGATGCCCAGATTGCGGCGCTCAAGCAGGACCGTTTCGATTTCGCCATCGCTTCGCACGGCTTTACGGAAGAGCGGGCGAAGTCGGTCGATTTCGCCGATCCGCACTACTGCACCGGCGGCCAGATCGCTGCCCACAAGGATGGGCCCTTGACCGTCGCTGCGCTGAACGGCAAGTCGGTCGGCGTGCAACTGGCGACCACCTACGCCGGTGCCGCACAGAAGATCAAGGGCATCAAGGCCATCAAGACCTACAAGGGTGACCCCGAGGCATTCTCGGCCCTGCGTGCGAAGAAGGTCGATGCCTGGATCTCCGACAAGTTCACCGTCAAGGGCACGCTCGACAAGAACCCGGATGCCGGCATCGTCGGCGGCGCGCTGGTGTTCGTCGAGAAGGTTTCGATGATCATGCCCAAGGGCAACAAGGAACTCGCCGAGAAGCTCAACCAGGCGCTCGCCGAAGTGATGAAGGACGGCAGCTACCAGGCGCTGTCGCAGAAATACTTCAAGGAAGACGTTTCCTGCCGTCCCTGATCCGGGTAAGGCTGCATGAACTGGACCAGGAAAAACCCCGGATGGACGATGTTTGCCGCGATGATCGGCTTGCTCGTCTTCCTCTGGGGGATGGCGATTCCGCTCTCGGCGGCGCCGGCGCCGGTCGGCCCGGCGGCGCAGCAGTTTGCCGACGGGGCGCGGATCACCGTCTGGCTGACGCTGATCGCCGGCTCGGTCGGGGTGGTGATCGGCGTCCTGGCCGGGCTTGGCAAGGTCTCGAAGTTCTGGCCTCTGCGCGCGTTCTGTGAAGCCTACGTCTGGCTGATTCGCGGCACGCCGCTGTTGCTGCAGATCCTTTTCGTCTGGCTGGCGGCGCCCGAGATCATGCCCGCGGGCATCGTCCTTTCCGACTTCGCCTGTGCAGCGATTGCCCTGTCGCTGAACATCGGCGCCTACAATACCGAGTGCGTGCGTGCCGGCATCCTCGCCGTTCCGCATGGCCAGGTGGAGGCGGCGCATGCCCTCGGCCTCAGCCCGCTGCAGACCTTCATGGCCGTCGTCCTGCCACAGAGCATGCGCGTCGCGCTGCCCGCGCTGGCCAACAACCTGGCTTCGCTGGTCAAGGATTCGTCGCTGGCCTACGCGATCAGCGTCGTCGAACTGACCATGGTCGGCTACCGGGTGCAGGCGCAGAGCTATCAGCCGATCCCGGTGTTCCTGACCATCGGCGCCATCTACCTGATCCTGACCACCGCTTTCACGACGCTCACCGCGGCGCTGGAAGCAAAGCTCGACGTCGGCCAGAAGCGCTAGGAATCGCATGCACACGGCAGCCGCTCAGGCCAATCTGCGACCGATCATCGAGGCGCGCGCGATCGGCAAGCGCTTCGGTTCCTTCGTGGCGCTGAAGGACGTGTCGGCGACCTTCTACGAGGGGCAGGTGACGGCAATCGTCGGGCCCTCCGGCTCGGGCAAATCGACCTTCCTGCGCACGCTCAATCGTCTCGAAGCGCACGATTCCGGCGAGATCGTCATCGATGGCATCGTCCTCAACGACGACGTGAAGAACCTCGACGCCATCCGTCGCGAAGTGGGCATGGTGTTCCAGAGCTTCAACCTCTTCTCGCACCTGAGCATCCTGCGCAATCTCACGCTGGCGCCGATGCGCGTCAGGAAGATGAGCAAGGCCGCCGCCGAAGCCAAGGCCATGGGCCTGCTGGAGCGGGTCGGCCTGAGCAGCCAGGCGGACAAGTATCCGGTACAGCTCTCCGGCGGGCAGCAACAGCGGGTGGCGATCGCACGTGCGTTGGCGATGGATCCGAAAGTGCTGCTCTTCGATGAGCCGACTTCGGCGCTGGACCCGGAAATGGTCAACGAAGTGCTGGCGGTGATGCGCGAACTGGCGCACAGCGGCATCACCATGCTGGTCGTCACGCACGAGATGGGTTTCGCGAAGGAAGTCGCCGACCGGCTGATCTTCTTCGACGAGGGCGTGATTCTTGAAGACACGACGCCGAAGAACTTCTTCGCGAATCCGGATCACGCCCGCGCGCAGGCTTTCCTGTCGCAGGTGCGCCAGGGCTGACGCCGGCCGGCGCCTGAGCTGCTCGCTCGGCGTCGTTCAGTTCTCCTGCCGTTGCGCGCGTCTGCCGGCGAGCGCCTGCCGGCCGGCGGCGGTCAGCGGCGCGATCTGGACGACGATGATGCACACCAGGATCAGCGCACATCCGGCAATGCCGTTGGCGGTCAGGCGATCACCCATGAGCAGGAAGCCGAACATGGCCGCGAAGACGGTTTCCGCCGAGAGAATGACCGCCGCGTCGGCCGGCTGCGCGTAGCGCTGCGCGACCACCTGCGTGGTGTAGCCGATGCCCACCGACACCAGACCGGCGTAGGCGATCGGGAGTGCTGCCTGCGCAACGCCCGACAGGGTGATGGTCTCGGCCAGCAGCGCCCATAGCAGGCTGGCTGTGCCGCAGACCAGGAACTGGCCGCAGGCGATGAGGAAGGGCGCGTGCAGGCGCCCGGAGATGCGTCCGACATAGATCACGTGCAGCGCCCAGAAGACGCTGCTGGCCATCACCCACAGGTCGCCGACGACGAGGTCGAATCCCTGCGCGCCGGAGAGCAGCCAGGTGCCGACCAGGCAGCCGATCGACGTCGGCCACACCGACCAGTGTGCAGGCGTGCGCAGCAGCAGCCAGCCGAGCAGCGGTACCAGCGGCACGTAGAGCGCGGTGAGAAAGCCGGCGTTGGTGACCGTCGTGCTGATGATGCCGATCTGCTGAAAGGCGGCGCCGAGCATCAGCAGTACGCCCAGGGCGCCGATGGCGAGCGCGTCGGCCGCCGCCGGCCGGGCCTGGCGTACGGACAGCTGGCGCCACTCGCGCCAGGCAAGCGGGGCAATGATGGTGGTCCCGAGCAGGAAGCGAATGCCGGTGAAGCCCAGCGGCCCGACGCCGGCCATGCCCTTGGCCTGGGCGACGAACGCCGAGCCCCAGATCAGGGCAACGGCGAGTAGCAGGAGATTGGCCTGGGCGCGACTCAAGGTGAAAGCTTCCGGAAAAAGCCCGCCAGTGTAGCCGAAGCGGCTGTCTTCGCGGCACCTGCGCCCTGCGCAACGGACTCGCCAGATCGGCTGGCAGTCCGTCTCACTCACCCCGGCAGCAGCCGTCGTGGCGCTTACAGCCCGAGCGTTATCGCACTGATCGGATCGCCGCCTTCGCCAAGGATCTCCTCGAAGCGCTTCAGGTAGGGCTTGCACTCCTGGCTCTCGTCGATGATCAGCCGGGATCGGGCGTGGTCGCGGTGAAAGCGCACCAGCGCGTGCCGGCCGTCGGCGATCAACAGCGAGTCCTTGAGGGCGTCGAGATGTGGTGGCGCGTGGATGATCCGCAGGGTTGGCGAATAGACGCGCAGCAGCTTCAGCAATTGCGGGCTGTATTGCCGGACGAAGTCGGTCTTCTGAACGACGATCGTCAGTTGCCTGCCTTCCTGTCCGAAAGCCAGCAGGCGATTCAGGGCGGCGATTCTTTCGGGGTTTTCGAGTTTGAGCGGCGACAGGTCTTCGTCGAAGACCTGCAAGGTGCTTGGCGAGAGGTCCAGGATTTCCTGGACCGCGCTGTCGTGCTCGCTCCAGGTGGTGATCAGGCGACTGGGCATCAGGAGTACTCCGCGTGCTTTCCGGCGAATCGTCCAAGGGATTCGCTTGCGAAGATAGCAGGCATGTCGCCGCTCGGGCAAGCCCTTGCCGTCGCCGAGGCGACGGCGTGGCTTCCGGTCGTCATTCCGTACGCGGCGGGGCAAGGCCGGGGTGCAGCAGGCAGATGACTCCGACGGCCGGGGGACGCCGGGTTCCTGGCGCTCAATGAGGTAGAATCAGCCGTTATCTTGCGGATACGTGGAATGCCCACCGGAATCATTGCTGCGCTGGATCATGAGGGTCGAGGGCTGACCGTGGTCGACGGCAAGACGATCTTCATCGAGGGCGCCTTGCCGGGCGAGCGCGTCGAATACGCGGTCTATCGGCGGAAACCGAGCTACGAGCAGGCCCGCACGCTGCGTGTCATCGAGCCGTCGTCAGACCGCGTGACGCCGCGGTGTCCGCATTTCGGCGTTTGCGGTGGCTGCAGCATGCAGCATCTCGATGCCGAGGCGCAGGTCGCCGCCAAACAGCGCCTGCTCGAGGACAACCTGCGCCATCTCGGCGAGATCCGGGCCGAGCAGCTGTACGCACCGATCCATGGTCAGGCCTGGGCCTACCGCTTCCGCGCCCGCCTGTCGGTTCGCCTGGTGCCCAAGAAAGGCGGCGTGCTGGTCGGTTTTCACGAACGCAAGAGCAGTTACGTCGCCGACATGCGCCAGTGCGAGATTCTGCCGCCGCATCTTTCGGCAATGCTGCTGCCGCTGCGCGAAATGATCGGCGAACTCTCGATCCGCGACCGCCTGCCGCAAATCGAAATCGCGGTCGGCGAACAGGTGACGGCGCTGGTGCTGCGCGTTCTGGAGGCGCCGACGGCGGAGGACGAGGTCCTGCTGCGCGATTTCTCCGACCGCCATGGCATTGTCTTCTACCTGCAGCCAAAAGGGCCGGCAACGGCTTACCGCTTCCATCCGCTCGCCGGACCGCCGCTTTCGTATCTGCTTCCGGACTTCGACGTCGAGCACTTCTTCTCGCCGACCGAGTTTACGCAGGTCAATCATTCGATCAATCGCGTACTCGTGCGCCGGGCGATGACGCTCCTGGCTGCGCAGCCGGGTGAGCGCATCGGCGACATGTTCTGCGGCCTGGGCAACTTCACGCTGGCGATAGGGCGCTCGGGCGCAGACGTGCTCGGTGTCGAGGGCAGCCCCGAACTGGTCGCCCGTGCCGCCGAGAACGCGGCGGCAAACGGCCTCGCCGGCCGCGTCGAGTACCGTGTCGCCAATCTCTTCGCAGCGACCGCCGAGAGCGTTGCCGCTTTTGGCCGGCTCGACAAGCTGCTCATCGATCCGCCGCGCGACGGCGCGCTGGAGTTGGTCAAGGCCCTGGCCGACGACGGACCATGGCGTATCGTCTACATCTCGTGCAGTCCGCCGAGCCTGGCTCGCGACGCATCCATCCTGGTCAGGCAGAAGGGCTACCGCCTGCGTGGTGCCGGCGTGGTGAACATGTTTCCCAACACGTCACACGTCGAGTCGATCGCCCTCTTCGAGCGTCCGCCAGCGGCCTGAGAAGCGTGCGGCGCAGCACAGGGCCGCGCCGGTGCCCCGTACTGCGCCGAACAGGCGTGCTGCGCGGTCAGGGGACTTTCGTCCAGCTGCTGTCCGGGTTGTAGCTGCGCATTGCGCCGGCGACAGTGCTGGTTTCTTCGCCGAGGTCCTTCTGGTACACGACACCATCGTGATTGACAATGAAAGTCATTATCCCCGATGCATCGTACCTGGCGGGATAGGCGACCACCGCGAAACCGCCGAGCATCTTGTCTGCGACGAGGTAGCCGTAGGCGCCGTCCGGCGAGTCCTTGCCCTGGGCGGTCAGCATGCGGTAGAGATAGCCGTGGTACGGCCTTGGCTCGTGACGCTTGGTCTTTGGCTGCTTCATGGCATAGCCTTCGCCGGCGGCAGCGGCAATCAGCTGTCCCAGCGGGCTGGGCGGCTGGCCTTCTGCCACAGGCCAGTAGAGACCATCGCGCTTGCCCCTGGTCGAGACGAAGCGGCGGGCGTAGTCGCTGAAGCCGTTGCCGTCGAGATCCTCGGCGGCATACTCGCGCTGCGCGTCGACGATCGCCAGCAAGGTCTGGATGGTGTCCAACTCGTTGCGGCCGATGCGCCGGTTGGTGATTTCCTCCCGTCCGGCTTCGGCATCGAAGACCCAGCCGTCTTCCCTGTGCACCAGAGGCGCCGGGAACGGCCAGTCGCTGTCACCGACGAGCAGCACCGCGTGGCCGTCAGCTTCCTCGCTGATGCTGTGTTTTTCATCGTAGGCGGCCAGGAATTTCTTCCAGTCCTCACGGTCGGCAACGTTGTCGCCGCTGAAAAGCCAGCTCCCCGAGTCGGGACCAACGACGGCCAGCAGCGCTTTCGGATCCTGCATGCGAACCGCTTCCGCGAGCGCCATGGCGGCATCGTCAGGCGTGGCAAAAGCGCTGTGGACCACCTTCGGTGCAGGCTGTGCCGCTGGCGCGGCGAGGATCGGTGGGGTCGTCGCGATCAACAGGGCGACTGCGAGCGTCGTGATCGTGTGCTTGAGTTTCATTGTCTTGTTCTCCGCAGAAATGGTGGGGCAGGGGTTTCAGCGACCACGGCCGCCGCCGCCACGACCTCCGCCGCCGCCACGGTGACCGCCTCCGCCACCACCCATCTGTGCGCGACCGCCACCGCCGCTCCGGCTGGTCATCTGTGCGCGGCTGGCGCTGCCGCGCTGGCTGGCTTCCCGTGTGGCACGGCCATTGCCGGCGCCCGAGAAACCGCCAGCGCTTGCACGACTGCTGGCATTGCTGCGTGCCTGACTTCCTTGCATGCGGTTGCCGGCCGTCGCTTGTCCGCCGCCCTGCATGCGGTTGCCGGCTGATTCGCGTCCGCCGCCGCCCCGCATGCGATCGCTCGCCGCCGCGCCGCGGCCACCGTCACCGACGGGCCTGTCGCGCGTTGCGGCGCTTGCGCCGCGATTGGCATTGCGGGCGCGATCGTTCAACCTGTTGCGATCCATGCCCTTGAGTTCCGAGCGCCCGCTCTCGGCGCGGCCGCGAAAATTCTCGCGCGCCTGGGCGGCGGAGGCGTTGCCTCCGCGATTGTACTGGCGCGCCACGTTCTGGTCACGGTAGGCGACGCCGCGGCGGTGGTTTACATTGTGATTCCAGCGGTTGTTGCTGATGTTCGTGCGGTTGAACGAGTTGTAGCGATTGACGTTGACATTGACGGAGCCGCGGCCCCAACCCCAGTTGCAGCTTCCCCAGATCGCGGCGCCGACGAGGATGCCGGTGGCGAAGGCCAGTCCGGGAGGGTAGACGTAGGCCGGTGGATAGACGGTGTACGGCGGTGTCGGATACCACCAGCTGCCGTAGACCACGGCGGGATTGTAGGTCGGCACATAGACCACCTCCGGCTTCGGTGACTCGACGACGTAGATCGTCTGGCTGCCCTGCGTCTCGGTCCTGACCACCTGCTGTGGCGTCGTCTTGAGGTTGCCGTTGGCATCGGCCTTGGCGCGCAGCGTCTGCACGGTGTCCATTACCGCCTGCTGCTGGGCGAGGAAGGCATCACCGAGTTTCTGCGTCCAGCTGAGGTTGTCGTTCATCTGCTTGAGGACTTCGGGTACGGCGGTCAGGGACTTGACCGCCGGATCCCACTGCTGCCTCGCCATCGCATCCTCGAGCGCCTTGTCGGTGACCTTGGGGTTGGCCTTCGACCAGCGTGCAGCCTCGACGACTTCCAGCGGGTAGGTCGAAGCCATCAGGATCTGTGCCAGCAATGCATCCGGATACAGGGCAATCGGCGCCAGCAGCCGGTCGAGTTCTTCCTGCGAGAAGGTTTGCTGCGCCGAACCGGCCGATGCTGCCTGCGGGGCCGCTGTCGACGGGGCTTGCTGAGCCATTGTCGGTGACACCGCGAGCATCAGCGCCGAAAGCAGCGCACAGGATCGGGAGTATTTTGAGTTCATCGGGCATCCTCGGATACAAAACAGCGATTTACGAGAGAGGCGACAAGAGCCGAGTGCGATTCTGCAGTTCGGGCATTCAACCGAAAGGCGAAAGGTTACTTTAGCAGCATATCCGCCGACAGGCGAATTGGCCAGGCCGACCTTGCCGGCGATCATCAGCGCAGCGGCGGCGCTTGCGGTGTACTCTGACAGGCGCTGGTGTGCGCACTACCGTAAGCTTGGTGACAGCATGGCGCGTTAGTGTTGTTCATTATTTTTCAACGTGGTGCTTCTGAGTTGGCTCTGCGTGGGCTCTGCGTGGGCTCTGCGTTCGGTTCTGGATTGATTTGCGGTCCAGGTTCAGGAGTTGTGCAATGCACATGGCGGATGCGCTGCTGTCGCCGGCTGTCGGGCTTGCCCTGTGGGCAGTTTCGGCAGGCAGCCTCGCGTACTGTTCGCGGCGCGTGAGCGAGCAGTTCGACGAGCGCAAGGTGCCGCTGATGGGCGTCCTCGGCGCCTTCCTCTTTGCCGCGCAGATGATCAATTTCACTATTCCCGGCACTGGTTCGAGTGGCCACCTCGGCGGCGGACTGCTGCTGGCTATGCTCCTCGGGCCGCACGCGGCGCTGCTCACCCTTGCCTCGGTGCTGCTGGTGCAGGCGCTGTTCTTCGCCGATGGCGGGCTGCTGGCACTGGGTTGCAACATCTTCAACCTCGGTTTTCTGCCGGCGTTCGTCGCCTACCCGCTGGTCTATCGAAAACTGCTCGGCGAACGGACGAGCGCATCGCGGCGGTCTCTGGCGACCGTCGTCGCGGCGGTCGTCGGCCTGCAGCTGGGGGCGTTGGGCGTGGTTGTCGAGACCGTGTTGTCGGGGAGATCCGCCTTGACGTTCGCCACCTTCGCCCTGTTCATGCAGCCGATTCACCTGCTCATCGGCATCGCGGAAGGTCTGCTCACTGCTGCGCTGGTCACCTTCATTGCACGCGCCCGGCCAGAAATGCTGCATGCCGCCAATGGGGCGACAGCCGGCCGCTGTCCGCAGCGCAAGGTCCTGGGAGCTTTGCTGGCCGCCGCCATGCTGACCGGGGGACTCCTGTCGTGGTTCGCCTCGACCAGGCCGGATGGCCTTGAATGGTCGATCGCCAAGGCCGGCAGCGGGCCAGCGCCCAATGCACACGCCGACGACATTCATCGCGCGCTCTCGGCCTTGCAGGAGGAGAGCGCCTTGCTTCCCGATTACGCCTTCAGGCCAGCCGCCGCGGCTGCCGTTGACCGCAAAGCGGAGTCATCAGCCGCCGCCGGGGCCAAGCTGCCAGGCAAGCCGGGCAGAAGTGTTGCCGGGATTGCCGGTGGCCTGATTGCGCTGGTGCTTGCCTTGCTGATAGGCGCCCTGCTCAAGAGGCGAGGGCGCCGGCAGCACTGACACTTGGCACAGGCGTCACGGCCACTGCAGCGAGCGAGAATCATGTCAACCGTCGAACAGCTTGCCAGCAATTTTCGCCGTCTCGACCAGTTCGCCCGGGCGGATACGGCGATCCACCGACTGGATGCTCGCGCGAAGGTGGTGGTGACCCTCGGATTCGTCGTGACGGTTGCGTCGTTCGACCGCTACGCGGTGTCGGCCCTCCTGCCCCTGTTCATCTTCCCGATCGTTCTCGCCGCGCTAGGCAGACTGCCAACCGGCTACCTCGTGAAGAATCTCGCGCTGGCCATCCCTTTCGCGCTGACGATCGGCCTGTTCAATCCGGTTTTCGACCGTGAGATCGTCTTTCAGCTTGGCTCGTTGGCGCTCAGTGGTGGGTGGATTTCCTGCGCTTCGATCGTGTTGCGCGCCGTGCTTACTCTTGGTGCGGCGCTGATCCTGGTCGGCGTCACCGGTTTCCCCGGCGTCTGCGGTGCACTCGATCGCCTCGGCATGCCGCGGATACTGGCCATGCAGATGCTCTTCCTCTACCGCTACATCTTCGTCCTGCTGGACGACGGCGCGCGTGGCGCGCGTGCGCTTGCGCTGCGCTCCTGCGGCAACAGGCCGCGCCTGACCACGGTCGCCTCCTTGCTCGGTTTCCTTCTCCTGCGCAGCTGGCGGCGTGCGGAAGACGTTTACACCGCCATGCTGGCCAGGGCCTACAGCGGCGAAATCCGTTGCCGGAAGGTCTACCGCTTTGGCGCCGGAGAGTTTTTTTTCGTTTTCGGCTGGCTGGCCGTCTTCTGCATGCTTCGCGCCTACGATGTCACGCATCTTCTCGGATCGCTGCTCTTGCAGTATTTGCCATGACTCAGCATGTCGTTGCGTTCAGCAAACTTCGCTACGTCTATCCCGATGGCAGCGTCGCGCTCAGTGACATTTCGTTGCGCATCACGCACGGGGAGTGCGTGGCGGTCATCGGCGCCAATGGGGCCGGCAAGTCGACACTGCTGCAGCAGTTGAACGGATCGCTGTCGCCGACCAGCGGCGAAGTCAGGGTCGGCGATCTTCCTTTGAACAAGGCCACCCTGCCGCAGATCCGGCGCACGGTCGGAATGATCTTCCAGGATCCCGACAGCCAGCTGTTCATGCCGACCGTTTTCGACGATGTCGCCTTCGGGCCGCTGAACCTGGGTTTGCCCCCTGCCGACGCCGAAATGCGTGCGCAGAGGGCGCTTGAGCAGGTCGACGCCTGGCACCTGCGCGACAAGCCGCCGTATCTGCTGTCCGGCGGCGAGAAGAAGCGTGTCGCCATCGCCACGGTGCTTTCCATGGACCCCGCCGTTCTGGCCATGGACGAGCCGAGCAGCGGCCTCGATGCCTTCGCTCGCCGACAACTGATCGCCCTGATCAAGGGCTTCCGCCACACGCGCATCATCGCCACTCATGACATGGACCTGGTAGCGGACGCATGCGAGCGGAGCATCGTGCTCCACCAAGGCCGTGTCGTCGCCGACGGACCGAGCCGCGAGATTTTTCGCGACGAGGTGCTGCTCGCCGGCTGCCGGCTCGAGAAGCCCCTGTCGCTGCAGGGATGCCCGGTATGTCGCGTGTCGCTGACGCTGCTTCCGTCAGACCGCGGCTGAGCGCGTCGCGCGTCGCGCGCCGCGGCCTGTCGCTTGATCGCGTGTTTTCGGCACGGGCGCACCGAGGAGCAGGCACGCGCGGGCCGGTAGTCTGTCACGGTTTCGCAATGGGGGCAGCTTGGCTTGGATGGTGCGGAGGAGTCTTCAACAGTGGCGGAGGCTTGCCAATCCAATGGACTGCCGGTGTCACAGCTCTGCGAACGTTACCCAGGTCTCCGCATCTAATGAGCGTCCGCACCGCACGCGATGCTGAGAATGCGTGCAGCACTGCTTGTCGCAAAGAAAGGGGGCTGTCATGCCACGCGCAGATACATTGTTCGGTCCGATGGACCTGATTGCCTTTCCGGCTCGCATTATCCAGGTCGGAGATCCTGACAAGAAAATCGTCAGGAAGATACAGAATCGCTTGAACGCCGCAGGATGCGGGCCGATTCCTGAAGACGGAATCTTCGACAAGAAAGGAACGGAGAGAGCGGTGAGGGTATTCCAGGCCCGCTTTCCTGACGTCACTGGAACGCCGCTTGAAATCGACGGGAAAGTTGGTTCGCTCACCTGGGGCGCAATGTTCGGCGCGTCGACAGTACCCGCCAACTCAGCCGCACCTTCGGCGCTTACCAGAGCAGCGATAGATTTCGCCGTTACTCAGATCGGCGTCATGGAAGAGCCGCTCGGATCGAATCGGGGTCCAGAGGTCGATCGCTATCTCACTGCCGTCGGGCTTGATCCAGCCGCAGGGAGTTTCGCCTGGTGTGTGGCATTCACTCATTTCTGTTACCGAACCGCTTCGGCATCGCTCAGCCTCTCGAACCCGCATATCAGGACTGCGGGCGTGCTCGCTCATTGGAACAAGGCTGCGGCAAAGAGCAAGGTGGTGCGTGTGACTCACGACCAAGCGGTTGGAGACCCGGGTCTGGTCACGCCTGGTTCGCTATTTATCATTGATCTGGGAAGAGGCATGGGCCACTCGGGGATGGTCATCGAAGTGGCAAATGGCAGGCTGGTGACCATTGAAGGCAACACCAATGACAACGGTTCGAGAAACGGCATTGGCGTCTTCAAGCGCGACTCACGGAAAATTTCCAGTATCAACAAGGGTTTTATCGATTACAGCGCCTTCTAGCAGCGAGCAAACAGCGCGGTTGCCGTTCCGTTCGCTGCGAAGCCCTGTGTTGCTGGCAGAGACCTTATACGGCGGGTGCAGCGTACCGGCAACCAGCCACCTGTGGCCGACTGCCTGAAAATCGACCCGAAGGAGGGGCCAGACCATGTCATCCGATGCGACCGAAGCAGATCCAAGACCGCTCGGCGACGGGCATGGATGGGTTGATACACCTGACGAAAAGACCACCCGCGCAGAACTGGTTGCCAGGATTGGCGAGCAGCAGCGACGCGTGGCTTTCGCCGTTGGTTCCGGCCTCGGAGGAAAAGTGGATCGGGGACAGCATCAGAAGCAATTGCTCGGTGCTAAAGCTACCTTGCGTCTGGTCGACAGCATTCCCAGCCCCGTGAAGAGGGGACCTTTCGCGACCGCGTGCTCACTTCCCGTAGCCTGTCGGTTGTCCAGCGGTCAACCATGCCCGTTCGCCGATACGTCTGCCGACGTCCGCGGCATGGCTCTCAAATTCTTCTCCCCACAGGGGAGCGAAACAGACATTCTGGCAACCAACGAAGGTGGACGGTCGCATGCCAGGAATGCCGAAACGTTCATGGCGTTCGCCGACATTCTTGTCTCAAGGATCGAGAACGGAACAAGCGGCGCTGTCGAGGAGCTTCTCAAGGAGTTGCGCGGCGACAAGCTTACCGTAGGTGAAGTTTCCCGCATGGCGGCGATTCTCCTAAAAGAAGTCGGCTTGCACAGGGTTCATAGTCTGTCGCTCGAAAGCTACTGGGGATCGGTTGTGAAGCTGGGCGATGCTGCCTTCAAGTATTCACTCCACCGCCATCCGGAGACCCTGCCGTTGCATGACTCTGCCTCTGATGGCCCGGAGTATCTCCGGCAGGAGATTTTGCACCGCCTGGCCACTGGACCTGTCAAATGGCAGCTTGCCGTGCAGCTCTTCGTTAACGAAAACGACACCCCCGTCCATGACGCATCGAAGAAATGGCAAAGCGTGCCCAGCGTTATTGGTGAACTGGAGATTTCATCGATTCCGTCAGAAGAAGACGAGAGGATTGTCAACCAGATGGCATTCAATCCGGCTAATGGCTTCGACCCTCTCGGGATTACGCATGCTCGGGCAGATGTTTATGCTGCGAGTGCCAGAAACCGTGCTGGCCGGGGTCTTCTGTCCAGCGATGCGGCGCGTCAATACTTGATGGCTTGAGCCCCTGCCACCGCCCGCGGCGTGACAAGTAAAGCCGGGCGGCGAGCGTCGGCCAAGGCGAACAACTCCTCGGCTATTGTCGCCCTCCTTGAACACGGGCAGCGTGTCGCTGCGGCGAGTCTGCATGAATTCGCGACCGGAATATGCTGGGAGGCGTCGGCGAAGAGATCGCCTGCATTTTCCACATACCTTGCAACGCCTGTTGGCCTGCCGTGCGGCGCATGCAAACGACGCCGATCCACCGTCACCGGGGCGATCTCTTCGACAAGCCCGTATTCATTCCCCAGCTGATCGTCGATCATCCCGGCCTGAGCCGCCGGAGGCTGTCGAAGAGATCGTGGAAAGCGTGGAATTGGCTGCAGGCCAATAATACGTTGCGCAACAGGGTGTGCCGCCGGATGATGCTGTATCACTTGTTCCTTCTCATCGATCAGCAGCCGCTTCCCGGGAATCTCATGGCAAATGGAGCCAATGGCTGGAGGCGATACCAGTTCCGCCTTCTCCATCGGCGACTCCTGGTTGGTTGGTTGGTCGTTCGGTGATTGGCGAACCGGGGTTGTGGTTTGCCGCTCGCTCGACACCGCGAGCACTCAGCGCACGCGTTTCGCTGTTCCCTGGAACACGTTGTCGGACGGGTTGGTCTGGATCATCCAGATCGTGTCGCCCTGGGGGGGCTCGACGTAGATGTTGAACTTCACACCACTGGCGTCAGAGAACGGAACGGTGCCGTTACAGTCCTCGTTAATCGAATAAGAGCCGGGAGCACCGCCCGAGGGGGGTGAAGGATGGCGCCGCTGTCACCGAACGGGTTTGCGACGGTGACCGCTGGCGTGCTCAGCGTACCGTCACCATTGAAATCGAGTACTTCGAGGATCGCCTTGGGATACCAGGCGGCGCCAGACCCACTGCCGGCAGTCCGCGTGAATCCGCTCGCGGTGAAGACATACTGCCCTCGCAGGGTGTCTTCCGTGCACCGGTGTTGCTTGGGCCGGGCGTCGGCGAGTCCCGGGAGACACAGAATGAGCGGGAGAATGGCTGCGCACTTGGTCATGAGGTTTTTCATGGGATTCTCCTTCGGTGACTTTCACAGTAAAGAAGATGACGGCGCGCATCAACAGCGCGTACGCGACCAAGGACAGATAATTCACCGTCGTCACTCGCCGTCGATAACAGTATAGATGATCAAAATAGTCAACTTATGTTTTCTTCAACCCGCTGGAGTCGCATTGATGGTTTGCGGCGGAAGCGGATACGGCTGGGACGACTGACGTGCGGTTCGACGACCATCCTGTACCCCAGGTCGGGCTACTAGGGCTCTTCGGCGCAGATGCCGAGGAAGCGTTGTTCAACCAGTGGGCGTAGCTCCGGGGCGGCGGCTCTGGCGGCCTCCCCTGCTTTCACCCGCTTCACCGTCAGTTCCCTGAACGCCGGCTCGTATGCCGGTTTCGGCGTCTCCAGTTCTCGCTTCCGAAGTGACCGAGTCCTACGTCACCCTCGGAAGACGAACTTGCGGGGAAGCTCGCACCGAATGCACTATCCTTAAGCCAAAAGCCGGCCATGTCAGCTGAAACCTTGTTGTCCGTGTTCAAGCCCGAAGGGAGATCGAAATGAAACTGCTTCTGCAACCGTTTTTTCCTGAGAATCAACACAAGGTCGCCGGGATAGCGCACGGGTTGTTGGCATCTACCATTCTCGGTGTCTTTCTCGCTCTCGGCGTCGGCTCGGCCGAGGCGGCCAGCAAGTCCAAACTCAGTATCTTTCAGCATGGAAAGCCGGTCGGATACCTGCCCTGCGACACGGCGATGCTACCGAAGCGAGCCGCTGTTTTGATGGGCGGTGGTCTCGACGTCAAGGATGCTTACAGTTGGATGATCGCCAAGATGGCCGAATGCCCGGATGGTATCGCGGGGAAGCCGGGCAATTTCGTGGTGATTCGTGCTGGCGGCAATCCCTCCTATGACAGCTTTATCTTCAAACTCGGTCCAGTCGCCTCGGTCCAAACACTGGTTGTCCCGACTGTCGAAACCGCCAATGACACTGCACTTGAACCCTACATTCGCAACGCCGGCGCGATCTGGCTCACCGGCGGAGATCAGGGCGATTACTACAACTTCTGGAAAGGTACGCTACTGGAACGTCTGGTTTCCGAGCAAGTCGCGAACTACGGCATCCCTATTGGGGGAACGAGCGCTGGCATGATGATCCTTAGCGAGTTCAACTACATCGCCGATCCATACACGATAAGTTCGTACGATGCATTGCACGACCCATACAAGGACGGCGCAGTAACGCTGAAACGGGATTTCTGGACCTACACCACGCCATTCCTGCCGCTGTTATCGACGGTTACGGATTCGCATTTTGACACCCGTAACCGCATGGGGCGGTTGGTCACTTTCTTGGCGCGCGTCATCGAGGACAAGTGGGCAAACACGAACAGTGCACGCGCCATCGGCGTCGATCAGCAAACCGCATTGCTCATGGAGTATTACGACAAGTCATCCTCGCCTTCAAAACGTGCGTTTGCCACCGTTACAATCATCGCCAATCCCGGCATTCTTGGTGCCGCTTATTTTCTCAGCGCCGGTGCAGGTGGCAGCCTGATCGTTGATCCGCGTCAGCCGTTGACTTTTACGCATGTTGACGTGCAAAAGTGTCCCGTCACTAGCCCGACAATCAATTGCCAACCAGTCAAATACCAGATCAACGTCATAGAAGGCGACCTGACCTCGACGATTGGCACCGTCTACTGAACAATTCAGGCAATAATAGGACGCGAAAAAGAGACAGGAAAGCGGTCGCCTTCAGCGACGGAAGCGAATGCGGGTGATATCTCTTGCGGTGGTGACGACTTGCCTTGGACTGCTCACCGAGCTTTCGTTCGCACAGCGCGATGACGGCTTCGTTCTGCTTGATGGCGTTGCCCTGCTTCGCCGCGGTCGTGGTCAGCGGCGCAGCAAATGCTGCATGGCGCGAACGGCCTCGTTGCTGCCTACGGCTGCAGCGGCGAGTTCACGATGCTGGCCAGCAGGCTGGCAACGCTGCACGCGCGCGAGCGGGAACGGTTCCGGGCCGTCGGGCATCATGCGCGGCAGACGACCGAGTCTCGCGACTGGCGGCATGTGGCAGGGGAACTGGAAGCGCGGCTGTCGATCACGTGATCTGGCCGTACGGCACTACCCCGCTTGGCCGGGGATGCCACCGGTCCATTTCCTTCTCAGGCGGACTCTCGCGACTGTTGTTCCGGGGCGGCGCCCGACAGGCTGCGACGTTCAGGGTATGCTTCGCCCGTTCTCTCTCGATCGCCGTATTGCGCATGCTCGATATCGTTGCCATCTGCCTCGTCATCACCGCACTGCTCGCGTACCTGAACCAGCGCTTCGTTGGCCTGCCGACGCCGGTCGGTGTGATGGCCGCAGCGCTGCTCTTTTCCCTGACCCTGATCGGCCTGGACGCGCTGGGCATCGCACATCGCTTCTGGAAACTCGAGAAATCGCTGCTCCTGTCGATCGATTTTGCCGATGTCCTCATGGAGGGCATGCTGTCGCTGCTGCTTTTTGCCGGCGCACTGCACGTCGACCTGAGCGAACTCAAGACCTACCGCCTCCCGGTTGCCGCCCTGGCCGTTTTCGGTACGCTGCTGTCGACGCTGGTGGTCGGATTTGGAATGTGGTTCACGCTGCCGCTCACCGGTATCGACCTGTCGCTGGTGTATTGTCTGATCTTCGGCGCCTTGATCTCGCCGACGGACCCGATCGCGGTGATGGGTATCCTGAAGTCTGCCGGCGCGCCAAAGGCGCTGAAACTGGTAATCGTGGGCGAATCGCTCTTCAACGACGGTGTGGCGTTGGTGCTCTTCTCGCTATTCACGGGCATGTTGGCGAGCGGCCTGAAGCCGGCCTTCGGCGAGAGCCTCGACTTGCTGCTGCACGAAGCCGGCGGTGGCCTGCTCCTGGGCCTGGTACTCGGCTATCTGACCTTTCGCTTGCTCAAGAGTGGCGATAGCTACCAGGTTGACGTCCTGTTGTCGCTGGCTGCGGTCACCGGCGGTTACGCACTGGCGAACAGGCTGGATGTCTCCGGCCCGCTGGCCATGGTGGTCGCCGGCCTGATCATCGGCAACCACGGCCGGGCGCTGGCGATGTCGGAAAGCACGCGTCGCTACGTGGACATGTTCTGGGAATTGATCGACGAGATATTGAACGCGACGCTTTTTGTCCTGATCGGCATGGAGGTGGTGGTGGTGCTGTTTTCGATCAACCTCCTGGTCGCCGCGGGCGTGGCGATCTGCGTCACCCTGCTGGCGCGATTGCTGACGGCCGGATTGCCGGTGGCCGTTCTCAGCAACGCTTTCAACCTGCCGCGTGGTGCATGGAAGGTACTGACCTGGGGAGGTTTGCGGGGTGGAGTCTCGGTGGCGCTCGCGCTGTCGCTGCCGGCAGGGCAGGAGCGCGACACCGTGGTTGCGCTGACCTACTGCGTTGTCGTGTTCTCCATATTTGCCCAGGGACTTTCGATCGGCTACGTCACGCGCAAGGCCGTTCTGCGTCGTTGAAGCATTGATCTTTGACCCCCTCCGGAATGTTGGTGGCGTCATTTCGGGCATGGTGGCTTGTGATGCCCATCCGCAGATGACAGAATGCGCGCAGCGCGCCAGATCAAGCTGTGCGGCCCCGTGCCGGGCGGCGCAAGTTCGCCATCAGGGCGTCGGCGCCTAGTCAATCGCTCTCCGCCAGGGAAATCAAACAGCATGCAGACCAGCCAGGAAATGCTGAGCACTTTCATCCTTCTCTGGGCCGTCATCGACCCGATCGGGACGGTGCCCGTCTTCATCTCCTCGACGCAAGGTCGCGACGATGCCGAGCGACGGAAGATTGCGCTGGTCGCGGCGACCGCCTCTGCCGGAATACTCCTTTTCTTCCTGATTGCCGGGGAAATCCTGCTGCGTGCCATGGGCGTACCGCTGGTTGCTTTCCAGATTGCCGGCGGCCTGGTGCTCTTCCTGTTCGCCCTGACGATGATCTTTGGCGAAAGCAAGCCCGAAGGTGAAATGAAGATGGCGCGCTCGGTACAGGACACGGCGATCTTTCCGCTGGCGACGCCGTCCATCGCATCGCCGGGGGCGATGATGGCCATCGTCCTGCTCACTGAAAACGCCAAGCATTCAATCGCCCAGCAGGCAGTCACCGGGCTCCTGATGCTCTCAGTGATCGCCGTGGTCTATCTCCTGATGCGCGCCGCGGCAGGGATCTCGAAAGTGATCGGTGACGGTGGCGCCAGCATCGTCAGCCGCGTGATGGGTCTGGTCCTGGCGTCGATCGCTGCTTCGAATGTTCTGGCAGGTCTCAAGGAGTACTTCCAGTGAAGCGCTGTCGAAGAAGGTGCAGCCAGGTCGGCGATTCGGATCTGGGGGCGCGGCAGATCACACTTCTTGCGAACGGACGTGATACGGTTTCGCTTTTTGCCGGCAATGGTGCCGCGCATATGTCTTCACAACTTCAAGGATGGAGAGATGGCCAAAAAACAATTCGAAGCAGTATTGCCCGCGGAGACTGGCTGGGAAGTGGTTTTTGTCGATACGTCGGACAAAGGCGACATCAAGAAGTGGGGGGTCACTGAACGCTTCACCGTGATTGGTTTCGGCGTGCGCGCCGAAGATGCTTACCCGGTGCCGATCACGGCCATTGGTCCCGTGCAGCTGTGTAATATGGACGATGGCGGTGACAAGACGAGCGACTGCCATACCGGGTATTTCCTGCAAGCGCCAAACGGCTGGATCACCGGGGCAGTGACCGAGATGAGATGGGCCGACCTTGACGGCTTGTTCAATCAAGCTGCGCATGTGTATATCGGCATGGGACGCATTGAACCTGTCGAAGTCGTCTGAGGTGCGCACCTGCAGCACAGCAGACAGCTCCCTCTGGGGCGGCATGGCGCTGAGCGGACTCGGGTCCGGTTCCGGCAATGTGCTGCTGGCCGACCGGCGCGGAGCCCCGCAACGGATCCCGCTGTCGCGAATGGCCGATATACTTGGCGCCGGCGGCACGCTATTTCGAGCACGGACAACACACCCAGCACGCTGTTGTGCCCACCACGCGGACATCTTCGGCGTTGACAGCTTCCTGTTCGCGGGAAGGCTGGAATTTACAGAGGGAGGCTTGGCATGACGGAACAGCAATTGTGGATGATATTTGTGACGGCGGTGGTTACCGCAGCAGTGGTCGGGTTCGTCTTTGGTCGCATCAGCGGCGGAGGAAAGGCGCGGGTCGCGTCGCTTGAGGCGGAAGTTTCGCGCCAGAAGGAAGAGCTTGCCGGTTACAAGCGTGATGTCGAGTCGCACTTCGACAGGACGGCGACGCTTGTCGCCTCCATGGCCGGCTCGTACAAGGATCTCTTCGAACATCTCTCGGCAGGCTACGAGCAGCTCTCGAGCGGTTCCGCGCGGCAGCTGTTCAGGGACCGGGTCGTAGCACTGCTCGTTGGTGGTCCCTCCGCAGCGAGCACTGCAGACAAGGTTTCGGCGGCACTCGCTGCGGCCGGTGCGCCGCTCGAGCCTGCTGCAGCCGCAGCGGACAGCCAGCATGTCGAGGCCTCCGCCGACCAGCCCGCGACTGCCACAGACGAGGAGGCGCCCGCCGCGACCAGCGGTGACGCAGCGACGACGACCGAGACCGTGCCCGGCGACAAGGAGCCGGCAGGGCCCGCAGGCAAAGGGCAGGCCGAGTCCGTCGAGAAAGCGTCCGGCGAGCAGAAGACACACTGACCCGACGGACACAAAGGCGTTTGCCCGCGCTGGCCCGCGGCGCAGTCTGCTGCCTGCCAGGTCAGGCGTGAGGGGAGCGGGCGCCGCCCAAGTCCGTTCCCGTATCGGACATGGTGTCCATGGATCGTGGACCGTCGGAACGGCTTTTCCCGGTGGCCCGACGCTCACCACGACAACGTCTTTGTACACTCCCTGACCAGTGCGCTACCGGGCAGGCATCCCGGTTGCCGATCACGAAGCCGGACAGCGGGTCAGACGCCTGAACGCTGAACTGCTTCTGGTAGCCGATTGCACAGCGGTACGGCCGTACTCGTGCGCGTCGGGTCGGCGAGCGCCTTCTGCAGAGGGCCATGCCGATGGACCGCAAGCGTCCCTGCTCCGCGGTCATCCCGCGGGACTCGCCCGTTATCCCATTTGGGTATCCGGAGGGCCGACCAGAGGCGGAACGACAGTCTTTCTTCTGTGTTAGATTAGATTCGCACGGGAGGAGAAAAATTGGCAGAACGCAAGTTACGTTACGGGGTCTATCTCGGCGCCATCCAGCGCCACAAGCGCCAGATCAGCTTTGCCGCGCTGCTTGAAGCGGAACGCCTGAGGCGCAAGCGCCCGGCGCTGCGTGCCATCGATCTGCACCGCTTGCTCACGCCTTACGTATCTGTACGTCTCGGCGAGCAGTTGCGCGCGGTCCTGCCGCTGGCGTTGATGCTGATCGGTTTTCAGGCGCTCGCGTTGCGCACTTCGCTGCTCGACGCCGACTCCGTCGCGCTCGGAATCCTGGCGGTGATCATCGGCCTGATGTGCTTCATGGAAGGGGTCAAGATCGGCTTGATGCCCCTCGCCGAGAATGTCGGCTTCCAGATGCCCGGCAAGACGAACCCGGCCGTGCTGCTCGGTTTCAGCTTGCTGCTGGGCGCAGCCGCGACCTTTGCCGAGCCGGCCATCGGGGCGCTGCAGGCGGCTGCCAGTGCCATTTCGCCGGAGAATGCCCCCTGGCTGCGGCAATTGCTCGGCCCCTATTCCCACTGGCTGGTTCTGGCCGTCGCCGGTGGGGTCGGCCTGGCGGTCAGCATCGGGATGCTGCGCACCATGTTCGGCTGGAAACTCAAGACCCTGGTCCTGCTGATCATGCCGCCGACTCTTGGCCTGACCGCCTGGTGCGCGCAGCAGCCCGAAATGGCGTCGATCATCGGCCTTGCCTGGGACTGCGGGGCGGTAACCACCGGCCCGGTCACCGTGCCGCTGGTGCTGGCAGTCGGCGTTGGCGTTGCGGCATCGACCGGACGCAGCGACAACCCCCTTTCGGGCTTCGGCATTGTCACCCTGGCGTCGGTTTTCCCGATCCTTGCCGTGCTCAGCACGGCGATCTACCTGACCGGTCAGGGTCCCGGAGCAATGCTTCCCGTTCTTCCCCCGGCTCTTGACGGCTGGTACAACCGCACGCCGTTTGCCGAGATCCTCGGCGCGCTGCGCGCCATCGTCCCGCTGGTCCTGCTCCTGGTGCTCGTGCAGACGCGGCTGCTGGGCCAGAAGATTCGTCAGCGCGACGTTTTTGTCTATGGCATCTCGATGGCCCTGGCGGGCATGCTGCTCTTCAACCTCGGTCTGACCGAGGGCCTGGTGGCTCTCGGCGAGCAGGCCGGCAACAATGTTCCCTGGGCCTTTTCGAAGAACCGGGAAACCGGCGCGGCGCCGCTTTATCCCTTCGCGCTGGGTATTGGCCTGACCCTGGCTTTTGCGTTCGCCATCGGTTTCGGTGCAACCGTCGCCGAGCCGGCACTCAACGCCATGGGCATGACCGTCGAAAACCTAACCGACGGCGCCTTCCGCAAACGGATGCTGATCCATGCGGTCGCCGCCGGTGTCGGCGTCGGTGCCGCCCTCGGCGTTGCCCGCATCCTCTTTCATCTGCCGGTGTGGACGCTCCTGCTCGGCGGTTATACGATCGCACTGGCCCTGACCATCGCCTCGCGCGAAGAGATCGTCAACCTCGCCTGGGACAGCGCCGGCGTCACGACCGGCCCGGTGACCGTACCGCTGTTGCTGGCGCTGGGTATCGGCCTCGGTGAAGTCGTCGGTGCAGCGGAAGGATTCGGCATTCTCGCCATGTGTTCGGTCGGCCCGATCATTTCGGTTCTCGGCACCGGCCTGTGGATCGACATGAAGACCCGCGGACGCAAGAGAAGGAGCAAGAAGGCATGAGCAAGAAGAATGAACTGATCGTCCTGACGGACGTGGTGCTGATCACCGTTGTCGTCCAGCGCGGCGTCGCCGATCTGGTGGTCCAGGTCGCCGTGGAAGCGGGCGCGCAAGGGGCGACCGTTTTTCACGCCCACGGCTCCGGCGTCCGTCAGAAGCATCTCGGTATCCTCGGCCTGACGGTCAACACCGAGAAGGAGATCATCTATGTCGTCGTGCCTGCGGAGCAGGCGGACAGCATGTTCGAACGTATATTCGTGTCGGCCAAGATGGATACCCCGGGCATGGGTATCCTGTGGATGACGCGGCTCGACAAGATGTCCACTTACGTGCCGCACGACGTGGCCGCCCGCTTTGGCGTACACACGGAGCGCGCCGGATGAGCGTGCTGGCGCATATCGGCTATGGCGTCGAAAAGAAACTGATCACGGCGATCGTCGTCAGTGGGCAAGGCATGAAGCTGACGAAGCTCGTCGCGAACGCGGCCGGCGTCCTGTCGGTCACCCACCACCATGCGCGCGGTACGGGTCGCCGGCAGCCCGGCGCCCTCCTATGGACCGAGCGCGATGTGGTGATGGTGCTGGTCGAAGCGCCGCAGTCCGACGACGTTTTCGCGCAGATTTTCGCGGCTGCCGACCTCGGCGAGCCGAATCAGGGCATCATCTTTGTCGAGACGGTCAGCCGTGGCCATCCGATGATGCCGTTTGACGTTTGACGCCTTACCGGGGCACAGCTCAGCCACCAAGCAAGTAGAAGCACAGCGGGACAGGTGCGACCGCCACAGCAACCAACAGGACGAAGTGGCGGAAGGCCACGAGCTTGCTCATTCCGACGAGCAGCCCGATCCCGCCGCCGCCGCCAAGCAGGGCGTTTCCCGGCAGGTTGAGGAGCACGGCAATGCTCAGCAAGCGGTGTTTCATGATGAACGGGGTGATCTTCGAGGGCGCTTTCTCGTTCAGGAAGGCGATGCGCTGCTGCGAATTCAAGGGCTCCAGCTCACGTAGCAGGGCGCTTGCCTTGTGCAGGTGCAGCCAGCTGAACAGCAGGTAGAGTGGCCGGCAAGGCGTGATCCTGCCGATGGCGAAGCTGCAGGAAAGGGCGGCCACAGTGCACAGGTAGACGAGAAGCGCGCCCTCGCTGCCCAGTGTGAGCATCAGCGCCACGCCGATCTCCATTCCGGGCACGAAGGGTAGCACCATCAGCAGCCAGTAAAGCACGCTCGCCACCATGACCGCCATGTGCAGCACGGAATCGTGGCGCGGGAAGATCTGGAAGTCGAACTGCTGCGCAAACCAAGAGCCGCCGAAATTCAGCAAGCCGACAATGGCGACCAGCAGCAGGATTCTCGGGTAACGGGCGGTGTTCACCGGTGTTTGCGCAGTGTGCATCGGATCAGCGGCCATCACCGTTCCTGCATGCCGTGCAGGCACCGTCCTGCTTCGCTTGCAGTAGTGGGCACCTCATTTCCGGCGAACGCCTTTGAAAGGCTTTGCCATCGAGAAGATGAGCGAGATCGGCGCCGAGCGTCGGATTGCTCAGGCCGACAAGAAAGGCGGCAAGTACCACGGCGAAAGGATGCAGTTGGGGTCTCATGGTCAGCCTCCCGGGTAATCGACAGGTCACGGGGCGGCCCGCACGTCGCAACTAAAGCTGCACGGCCGGCGCAGCTATCCGGGCACAAAAGGGATCCTGGCCGTTGGCCAGCCCGGGTCGCCCGGGAGATCGCGTACGAAGGCGGGAAATGGCGCGGCGAGAGCACGCGCGATCAGCTTGCGGGTCTGACCCGATGCCGGGAAGAAGATTCAACGGCCTCATGGCAATCCTCCCGAAGCCGCAGAACAGACATCAGCATCGGCCTGGTTGAACGACCACAGGTCAAAGGAATACGTTCCACCGCTGGTTCCCGTAGCGACGGCAAAGAACTTGGACAAGCTGTACGCCGGGGGGACACCGGTGCCATCGTTCATCACAAGGGCCGCAAATACACCGCCGGAAGGATTTGCCACCGCGCTGCAGCCGGTTGCCGCGCCGCTGCCGGAAACGTTCCAGTCGCGATTGGCCGCGCAGCTGCAGGGAGTGGCTTTCTTGCTGCGACGACTGCCACGAAGTCAAGCCGCCTACCGCGAGCGTCCCTTGAGCAGCCCTTTCGGGGCGACGGAAAAGCAGCTTGCCTCGTACGCGGGCGTCTGTTCTGCGACCCGCCGAAAGCGCATCGCGGCGCGGTCCGTTCGCGGCTGCGGCTTGCGCAACGAGCGGCGCAGCGCTGTCGCGGCGTAGTGCCGCATCTGGCGGTCCACCAGTTCAAAACCGCACATTGCCGCGACCTTTTCGACGTAGCCCGTGCTCATCGTGTAGAAGTTCGTCGGATCGCCATCGAGCTCTCTGGGCGCCAGGAGGAACAGGGTTGGCTGCGGATCGTCGTAGATCAGGCCCTCGAAAACCACCTCGTCGAGGGCTGCCTGGAAGCTGTTGATCATTGCCGCGAGCGGGTCGGCGAGATGGTAGAGCACGCCATAACAAAGGACGATGTCGAAGCGCTCATCGGGCAGGTCATAGATCGAACCCTTGCGCCACTCGGCCTGGCTCTCGAAGTGCCGGTGGAGGAAGTTGTAGCCGTCGAGACCGCCCCAGCGGAAATCCGGATCGTCGAGGCTCAGCACCCGTCGTGCGCCGCGCTGTTCGGCCATGAAACTGAAGTAACCATCCCAGCAGCCGATGTCGAGCAGCGATTTTCCCTTCAGCTCGAGACGGTCGAACAGATAGAGATGCTCGTGCCGGGCGATATCCACCTGGCCCGGCGTGACCCGCCCGTCCTTCAGCGTGAGCTGATGGAACCACTGGATGTCTTCGATCTTCTGGTCGGGCATGGTCGGCAATCCAATCGGAAATGTGCGGTCGGTCGGCGGCCGGTGTTTCGGCAGGCGGGCCATCGCTTCCGGCAGCGCAATGAAACGTCACCGGCTATCTTATGCCCGAGCGTTCCTTGTCATAGTCTGCATGGCTCTTCCTGTTGAGCCGCTCGAGGCAGGCCTGCGTATCGCCTGGCGCTTGCTGCCGGCATTGGCTTTCAGCACTGTGCTTCATGCCTTCGTACCAGGCCTCGCGGGTGCAGGCAGGCATCATCAAGGCGAGCGCGAGTAGCGACCCTCGAGCCAGGGTCTGCCTGATCCGTTTGCGTGATGATTCGCCAGCACGATGGGTGAGCTGCATGGGAAAGTGCCCGGAAATTTCTGTCGAGGCGCAATGGTAGCGCAACCGGACGCCCCGATGTCCGGGCGGCGATACAGCGTTGGGAACTGCGACCGGGTCGGTGCCTGCTTCGGCAGCCGACCGACTTTTCCTGGCGATGGAAACGGCGATTCGGGCAGCGTCCACAGGCCTATAATCAACCCACCGTGGCATCGGCAGGGGAACAGGCATGGGTGACAGGGAAAATTCACTGATCAAGCTCCAGGATCTGGCCAGCTTTCTGGAAGAGGGCAGCTTCGACGACAACATGCAGCGACTCGCTGCCGTATCGGCAGGCGTTCTCAATGCCGAGAACTGTTCGCTGATGTTGCTGACCGAGGACGAGGGCGAGGAATTGTGCATGCGCGTCTGTGGCAGCTGCGGGCCGCTGCCGGCCGCTGCCCACAAGGAGTCGGCCCGCAGCGGCGAAGGTATCGCCGGGCGGGTGATCGCCACCGGCAAGTCCCTGCTCATCGAAAACATCGAGCGCTCGGCGTTCGCCAACTCGGCGCGGCGTGCGGATGATCCCCGCAAGAGCCTCCTGTCGGCGCCGATTTCAATCAACGGCAAGCTCATCGGGGTGGTCAATATCAGCGGGCATCTGAAGGGACGCAGCTTCACCGGCAAAGACCTGCAGCTGCTCGAGGTGGTCGCGCTTTTTGTTGGCAAGGCGATTCAGGTGGTGCAATTGCAGAACATCCTGAAGTCGCGTTTCGCCCAGCTGGCACTGATGCAGTCTGCGGAAAAGGATATCGGCAACGCGCTGGAGAGTGCCGTACAGAACCCCGATCAGGTGGCCCGGATACTGGCGAAATCGTTCTACAGGGAAATGACCCGCGCCGGATTCGGCTCAAGCCAGATCATCAACGCCGCTTCGGAGATCGTCGGCCAGCTGAGTGGCAGCATCAGCCGGCACAGCAAACGGATGGAGCAGCAGTCGGCGGGCCAGTGAACCGGCGCACGGGCTCTGGATCGATTGGCGGGTGCGTTGCGCACCAGGCCCGGACGCCGAGACCGGCCGTCCGCGTGCGGTGACTGCTTTCGCCACTGCCATCGCTGTCGACTAGACTACGGGAGTTCTTGCCAGTTTTTCAGGCGGGATCACGGTTGGAAGCTCGACAACAGGAGGGGGACAAATGACAACACGAAAAGAATTCCGTCGCTGGTTCATGGTGCTCGCGGTTCTCTGCGGCGTGGCGGTACCAGGCCTTGCGTTCAGCGCCGGTCCGGCGTCATCGCCGTCCAGCGACCTGTGCCGGTCGCCGGGTTTCAGTTTCGATACATTCGGGACGAAGCGCTTCCATCTCAACACGCTGTGCACGACCCCCTATCCCCCCGGCACGCCTGATACCCCGGCGTGGGCCGACGTTCTCCTGGCGCCATCGAATTTCGTTGCCTGCAAGGCTTCTCCGATCGCGCTTTGTTACTACTCGGGACCTGAAATGTCGGCGGGGGGAACTTCACTCCCCTGCAAACTGCGCGAAGGAGGGGCGATTGCCGATTGCACCTGTCTCGAGATCCCGCCCGGGTCGACCTATTTTGTCGACATCAATGCCATCCTGAACCTTGCCGTCTACGTCGAGACAGTGAGCGTCTGCGGGTGGGATGGCAGCGAATGCCTCCCCAAGGGGAAAAAAGTTGCACCGGTGTGCGAAGCGATCCGCAAGGGCACCCTGTATCCCGGCAAGGAAGTGGATCTGGTCTCGACCTTCAGCAACGCACTCGATCAGAAGATCCCGATCGCCAAGACAGACAACGCCTGCACTGCGGAACCCTATACGCTTTACGCGGGGTGCATGACCGCGCCCTGCACGAGGACACCGGTCGTCGATCCGATCACCGGCAACTTCCAGGCGCAATGCGCGTGCCCGACTTACCTGGGTCCTTTTCAGGTCGGGACAAAGCTGACTGGCACAGCGGGCTGCGAACTCGGCGACAACACGGTCTGGTCGGCCGCCTACTCGACCTTTGGCCCTACCTTCCCGACCATCCCGGACTGCATTCCTGATGCCCCCGGCGACAAGGGCTGCCCGCTGCTGTCGCCCCCACCGCCCGATTTTCCGGCGCCACCCGCGCAGATCAGCTGCAACAAGGTGTGCAGCGAATACAAGAAGAGCAACAGGAAAGGAATTCAGGTCGGCTTCACCTGCGACGCGACCTTGTGCACCGCCGCTTCCGATCCTGCGCTCGTGACCAGGGCTTGTGCCGGACTCGACAAGCATGATGTTTCGGAAATCCTCAAGCTGGAACTGGCGGTCGGCAAGAGTTGCGCCGCCAGCCAGATCTGCGGCTGTGAGCCGAGCAAGAAGACCAACGAGGAAATATGGCGCCTGAACGACGCGCAAAGGTATGAGGGCATCAGCCCGCAGTGTGATCAGAATGGGACCTTGTGCGGCACGAAGCCCCGCCGATGATCGCTGGGCCCCGCCTGCGACGGTGCCATGCTTGCAGGCGGCGGTTCGCGGGGAAGTGCTCGAACGGGCCTGGCCATGGCTGATGCGCGACTGACCGGTTCGCGCCGCACATGATGGTCGCGGCTGGACACTGTGAACGCCGCTGCTTGTGCCGATCGCCGTGCAAGCTGGACAATGTCGGCGATTGGCCCGGAACCCAGGACCGGGCGGCGGAGAGGACATGACGAAGCAATCGACCTGCAGCGCGCTTGCCGACAGCGACGCGCCGACACCGCTGATCGGCGACGAACAGTTTCGCGATCTGATCAGCGCGCGCTGCCGGCCCCTGCTCGAACTCGCCAGCCGTCTGGCGACACTGCCTGCGGGCGAATCGTCCCTGACGCGGCCGCTGATCGGCCGCCTGCTGCTCGAATCAGGACAGGCAGAAGAACTGCTGGACGAGTACGGCGCCCGCGAGAACCGCCACTGGAGCGGTTTCCGGGCCCTGGTCGCGGCGCTCAGGAACTTTTCACGCGTTGGTCAGGCACTGGCCCACCTGCAAATGCGCTTGCAGGCCTACCGCTTGATGCCGGTCGACGCCGATTTCCCGGCGGCGACCGGCGAGCGGCTGCGTGTCATCGGCGAGGTCGTCGCGCGGCTTGCCGCCGGTCTCCTCGAGGAAGCGCAGCGCCTGGGAATCCCGGGGCCGGGAGTCGCCCAGACGCTCGACGATTTCGCCGAGCGACTGCCGCCGGGTCGCCTGCTGCGCAACCGCGACGAGCGCATCGCCGGCAACGCAGCCGGCACGGTCACCCGTCTGGCCACGGAATTCCTCAATCTGGCGGCCGAAAGCGATCTGCTCGGCGCTGCGGCGCAGGTTTCGCCCGCGGACTACGCCGATTGCTTTCCGGACCCGGTCAGCGAGGAACGGCTGCGTCAGCTGGGCTTCCGTTTTCACAACCTGCAGTCGCTCTACGACACACACGTGTCCGGAACCTCGATCGAAACGTCGGATACGGACCTGCCGGTTCTCCGTGACCACGCCAGCGTTATCTTCCATCTGCTCGAAATCGCCACCGACCTGGCCCACTACTACGAGCGGCACCTCAATCCGCGGACTGGCGACGGCCTGCAGCGCGGGCGGCCGGTGGTCGATGCGGACACGGCCATGACGACCCTGTTCGCCTACGCGATGGCCTTCTCGAGTGATTTCCTGGCCGGCGGCCAGCGCCTTTGCCAGGGCATCCTGCGCCGCTACGCCGAGTGCGGCCGCCTGGAGGTGCCGGTGCCCGCCTATCGGGGATTCCACGTCCGCCCGTCGAACCTTGTGGCGCGCATCGTCGCGCACTACGGTGGCGAGGTGCGGATGGAACTGGACGGCAAGCTCTTCGACGCCGGTTCGCCGCTCGACCTGTTTCGCGCCAACGAGTCGATCAACGCCCGCAAGCGGCGCTGGCTGGCAGCTGAAATTGCCCGTGTTCATCCGGATCCGGCCGGCGAACTCGACCCGGCGGCCATTGCCGAGGCCGTGCTGTTCATCGTCCATCGGCTTGCCGGCGAGGGGAAGATCGTCCTCTACCGCCAGCCGTTCGAGCTCTCGGAGCGGATCGGCAGCCGTGAGGGCGGTGTTCTCGAAAACACGGTCGCCGAGATCGCCCTGTTGCAGGCCACCGGGCAACTCGACATCCGCACTGATCTGACGGTCACCTTCATGGGCGACAAGCGCGTCCTCAGCGACGTCGATGCCCTGGCCAGGAACGGCTACGGTGAGGATGCCTTCGGCAACAACGTCGTCCTGCCGAAGACATTGTCGTACCTGCGGCGCTAGGCTACCGGTAGCCGGTCTGCCGCGAAAGCCCCTTGCACTCAGGACGTTGCCGCCGGCGTCTCGGGTCTCTCCGCCGGGCTGGCGCGATACTCGCGCATGTATTTGTCCAGACTGTCGGTCGTTCCGCACACGAAGAGCACGTCATCCGCGCGCACCTGGAACGACTGGTCGAACTCCACCAGCACTTCCGAGCCTCGTTCCACGGCCACGACGGCGGTCGCCGTTTTCTCGCGAATGCCGGCCTGCCAGGGGTGCCCGCCGACCAGCGCACCCGGTGCGACGCGGGCCAGCTTAAGCCGCTGTTCCACGGTAACCGCGTCTTCTCCCAGCAGGTGGTGGGCGAGGATCTGGCCGGCCACCTGACCGACCGAAAGCGCAACATCGGCGCCCGCCTGGTAGAGCCGGGCCACGTTCGGCGCCAGATTCACGCGCGCGATCAGCCGCACGTCCGGGGCATAGTCGCGTACCACCGCGGTTGCGAAAACGCCGGCGCTGTCGTTGCTCAGCGCGAGCACGACAGTACGGGCCTTGCGTACCTCTGCACGTTCCAGTGTGGAGTGTTCGAGCACGTTGCCGACGACATCGACGGCGGCATCCGGACGCTCGTCGATGACGATGACCGTTTCGCCGGCGTCGCGCAACATCTCCACCACTTTCCCGCCGACGACCCCATGGCCGGCGACAACGATCGGGCCGTATCGACGCAGTGGCGTAGCCATACGTTCGACGCGGGCCAGATTGACGTGCGCCCCGGCCACAACCAGGATCGCGCGCGCTTCGATGCGCGTGTCGGGGCCTTCGGCCGGGGCGAAGCGGCCGCCATTCCATTGCCCGATCACCGTCACCCCATGGCGCGCGCGCATGCGCAGGTCGCCGAGACGCTGCCCGGCCAGCGGGCTGCCGGCCTGCACCCGGAAGTCGGCGATGCCCACCCGCTCGCCGAGCAGTTGCATCCCTTCGACTTTCGGGCTGATGCGCGAACTTGCCCGCGCTGCCAGGGCTGCACCGAGTACGTGCGAAGGCGTGAACACCGCGGTCGCCCCGATCTTCTCCATCGCCGGACGATGCAGGGGTTCCTCGGCGAGCGCCAGTATCGGTCCGGCAAAGCCGCGTTCCCGTGCCATCATGATGAAGGTCGCGTCGGCGTGGTCGTCGGCATTGGTGATCAGTGCACGCGCCGCCTCCACGCCAGCCAGTATTCCGGGTTGTTCGTCGAGCGAGCCAAAGACCACGTCATAGCCACGATCGCGCAGGCGGCGGGCCTGGCGTTCATCCTGCTCCAGGATGACGAAGGCCATGCCGACCCGGCGCAGTTCCTCGATCAGCGAATCGACCGCCGGGCCGTAGCGATGGATGAGCACGCGGTCGGTCATCGCGGGCAGGTTGCCGGGCAGGCGCGCCTCGAAGCGCTCCTCGAAGTAGGGCAGAAAGAAGACCGGGAAGATCAGCACATAGAAGGACATGCCGACCAGCTCGAAGAAAATGACGAACACCGTCATCGCCGGATGCGTCCAGTGCGAGTCACTACCATAACCTGTCGTGGTCAGCGTTTCGGCGGCCCACTCCAGGCTGGTCCAGAAGTCGCGCGGCGTGTGCTCCAGATAGGTCATGCCGAACATGTACAGCATGCCGCCTGCCAGAATCACCAGGGGAATGCTAAGCAGCAGCGCGAACAGACGCTTCGTTGAACGCTTGAAAGTGCCAATCACGCGGCATCTCCGGTAATGGTGAGAGGGTACGGAGAGAACCCTTCACCGTACGAGCAGCCTGGCCCCGCGCACGCGCAGCTGCCCGCTCCGGCAGCAACTCGATGCAGCAATCTCGATGCCTGGGGCGAGAGTATCGGTGCCCCGGCCGGGGCCGTCAATGCCGAATTCGATACATGACGAACGGGTTCCGGCGATGCCTGTCGCCGGCCATCTCGGGAAGATCGCCGCGCGCGGCAGTGCTTGGCTACGGACGACATTTCGATGGCGGACAGATGCCGGAAGAGCGGCACACAAGAGAATGGGTCACACGTAGAAGGATCGCGCCTGAGGCGAGTCCTGCGTCTCCCCGTTGACGGGCGACGACGAATGGGTGATCCTGCCTGACTGCGCGGATGTTGGGAAAAATGATGATTCGGGTACGTCAGTCATCCCCCGCGAGCCGTCGTCCCATCGGGGGAGGCAGAACGGCCCTCGTTGTCGCGGACCTGCCTGCACTCTTCGTACGGAGGATCTGCCATGTGCGCCATTCCACAAGCACACCATGCGTCACTCGGGTTCACCAGGCAGAACTTGCCGGCCGGGGGGCACATCTGTCAGATCTTCAGCAATGACGAGGACCGTCTCGACGCCGTCCTGAAGTTCTTGCGCAGTGGTCTCGAGGCCGGCGAGCGGGTGGCGTGCTTTACCGACAAGCTGGACAATGCTCGTTTGGTCGGGTATCTGGCTGATCATCGCCTGTCGCTTGAAGAGTACACGGGCAGCGGGGCGTTCTCGAAAACCGACGCCAGCGAGGTCTATTTCGCGGACGGCTGCTTCGACCCGGAACGTTTGCTTGGCTCGCTGCGTAAGCTCCGCGAGGATGCGCTCGCCGGCGGATTCGTGGCGGCTCGCGTCATCGGCGAGATGATGGCGGACGTGCTGCACGTGGCTGGTATTTCCCGTCTTCTGGAATATGAAGCCCGTGTCAGCCTGCTTCTTCGCACATGCCCGATGACCGCAGTATGCCAGTACGATGCCAATGCATTTGATGGCGCAACGATCATGCAGGTTCTCAAGGTTCATCCGTTGATGGTGATCCGCGACACCATCGTGCATAACCCGTTTTACCTCCCACCCGAGGATTTCCTGGCAAATCACTGCTGAGTTTCGGGGGCGCCAGATGTCGGTTGCAGCCTTGCCGGAAGTGCGGGTGCTTGGACAACTCCTGTTGATGCAGAGCGTCGTTACGTCCCTGCCCGATGACTCGATCATTCAGTTTGTAACGCAGGGTCTGGTTGATATTCCGGGGGTCACGCGCGTGCAGTTTCGCACCGGGGTGTGCGCTGACGAGGAGGCTGCCCTGCACTTTCGCCTGACCTGCGGCGCCAGCGAACACGGGGAACTGTTGTTCGGCGTCAGCGACGCCACGGCCTTCGCGCCCTACGCCGATCACATCCGAAATTTCGCTTTCATGCTGGCGGTGATCCTGGAGGAGCGCAGCCAGCGACGGACCATCGACGCCCAGTATCGGCATCTCGAGCAGAGGGTCGCGAAGCGGACTGCCGAACTGGCGCGCGAACGCGATACCGCACAGGGCTATCTGGACATCGCCGGCGTGATGCTCATGGCCCTCGACAGGCAGGGCAGGATCCTGATGGTCAACCGCAAGGGCGCCGAGTTGCTCGGCCAGGCGGAAGAGAGCCTGATCGGCGTGGACTGGTTCGAGAACTTTCTGCCGGCTCGCGAGAGGGCGGAGGTTCGCGAGGTATTCGACCGGCTGATGGCCGCCGATACGCGGCTGGTCGAGTCTTACGAAAATGTCATCGTTACCAGAGCGGGCCAATTGCGGATCATGGCCTGGAACAACACCCTGCTGCGCGACGAAGCGGGGACAGTGACAGGAACGCTTTCCTCGGCCGAGGATGTGACCGAGCGCCGGCAGGCAGATGAAAAAATCAAGGAGCTGGCGTTCTTTGACCAGCTTACTTCCCTGCCGAATCGAACACTGCTGCTCGATCGCCTGAAGCAGACCATGGCCAGCTGCCTGCGCAGTGCCTGCCGTGGTGCTCTGCTGTTCATCGACCTGGACCACTTCAAGTCGCTGAACGACACGCTCGGGCATGATACCGGCGATATCCTGCTGCAGCAGGTTGCGCAACGACTAAGGCGATGCGTGCGCGAGGAAGACACCGTCGCCCGCCTGGGTGGCGACGAGTTCGTCGTCATCCTGGCCGGCTTGAATGGCAGTGCCGAAGATGCCGCGGCCGGCGCCGAGGTGGTTGCGCACAAGATCCTTTCGTCGCTGAATGACGTCTATCATCTGGGTCATGTTGCGCAACGCAGCACGGCAAGCGTTGGCGTGACCTTGTTTGATGGTGCGCAGGCGACTGCCGAGGACTTGATGAAGCAGGCCGATCTCGCCATGTACCGATCCAAGGATGCCGGTCGCAATCTGGTCCGGTTTTTCGATCCGACTCTCGAGTCGGCGGTGACGGAGCGCGTCAGACTGGAAGGGGATCTGCGCCGGGCTCTCGCGGAGACGCAGTTCCTGCTGCACTACCAGGCGCAGGTCGGCCGCAATGGCCGGCTTTGCGGTGCAGAAGCCCTGTTGCGCTGGCAGAGTCCGCGGCGCGGTCTGGTTGCCCCCCGCGCGTTCATCCGACTGACCGAGGAGACCGGCCTGATTCTGCCGCTTGGCCTCTGGGTGCTCGACGCTGCCTGTCGCCAACTGGCTGCGTGGGCGAAACAGCCGGAGATGGCACATCTGACCATTGCCGTGAATGTCAGCGCCAGGCAGTTCCATGAGGTCGACATCGTCGATCAAGTGCTGAAGGTAATTCAACGCACTGGTGCCAGGCCTGAGCGACTGAAGCTGGAACTCACCGAGAGCTTGCTGCTGGACAACGTTTCCGATGCGGCAGGCAAGATCTCCGCCCTGAAGGCACGGGGTGTCGGCTTCTCGCTCGACGACTTCGGTACTGGTTACTCCTCGCTGTCTTACCTCAGGCGTCTTCCGCTTGACGAACTGAAGATCGACCAGTCGTTTGTGCGCGATATCGTCGCCAATCCCAGCGACGCGGCAATCGCCAGAACCATCGTCGCCCTCGGCCAGAGCCTGGGCCTGGACATAATCGCCGAGGGGGTGGAACGTGAAGAGCAACGCGACTTTCTGGCCAGCATTGGTTGCTTCGCGTACCAGGGCTACCTGCACAGCCGTCCGCTGCCGGCCGAGGGTTTCGAAGCGCTGGTGCGGCGCTCGTCTTGCGCCGGCCGGAAATAGCGGGGGCGCAAGGCCGGGGCGAGTTGCCACGGCACTGTCGGCGGCGGGCAGATCAACCGCCTTCGTGCTCGGAACGGCGCGGCAACGATCCGGCGAACGCCTTGCACAAAATCCGCTACGCGCCTCGTTCCCGGGTTGAGCGGCCGCGTTGGCGGCTTGCCGGGCCGCTGGACTTCGCTATAGCTTGATATCTTTCTTGGACGTGGGACAACAAGATCTGGAGGAGGAAACACGGGCTGCCCGGTTCAAGCACCGATGAGCTTTCGGGTTGTGCAGCAGGGCCTGGCGAACGTGCGCGCGCCTGTTTATCGGCCGGTACCCGGGGAGCGCCGCGCGGGCGACAGCGAATCAGGCCGAAAGGAAATGCCTCGTCCGTGGGAAGATTCGTGGCCCCGCAAACTTTTCCAGTCGTCCCCGGGTTTGGACTGCTGCGCGCGAGCTTGCCGCCTGCAAGCGCGACATGGTTCCCGCACGGCCCCAACGCCGCGATGGCCGCGGGCGAATGCGACATTGACGCCGCTCGACGGAGGCCCATATACTCCGTGGCTGCTTCTTCTATCCTTGAACGGCTCGCGGGCCGGTTTTCAGACCGCCATTTTTGAGAGTGATAACGATGAGAGCGATTCTCGGTTTGATGGTGTTTGCGCTGGCCGGCGCAGCCTTCGCCCAGACACCGGTGGGCGACGCGAAGGCGGCCCAGGGAAAACTATCGATGTGTGAAGGTTGCCACGGCGTTCCGGGCTACCGGACGGCCTCTCCGCACGTCTATCGCGTGCCGAAGCTCGGGGGCCAGCAGGCGGTGTACCTGGTCAATGCCTTGCAAGAGTACAAGTCGGGAGCGCGCACCCATCCGACGATGCGCGCCATCGCCCAGGGGCTGTCCGAGCAGGATATGGCGGACATCGCGGCCTATTATTCCAGCCTGCAGAAATAAAGGATCGACCATGAAAGCGAGCTTGCTTATCGCTCTGTTGGCCTTCGTCAGCGCGTCCGCCAACGCCGCAGGCGGCGCCGCGCCGCAAAAGGCCGAGGTCTGTGCGGCCTGCCATGGCGCCGATTTCAATACCCCCGTCTCGGAAGACATTCCCCGCCTCGCCGGTCAGTACGAGGACTACCTCGCGCGCGCGCTGGCCGATTACAAGCTCGGTACGCGCAAGAATGCGCTGATGAGCGGCCAGACCGAAGGCCTCTCGGCGCAGGACATCGAGGAACTCGCGGCCTACATCAGCGGCCTTCCGGGGGATCTGAAGATCATTCCGCTGCACCGCTTCGTTCGCTGACGGCTTCTGCGGCGCGTCGCGCGTCGCCAGCCTCCCGGCACCTTCCCCGCTGGATCAGGCGCGAGCGAGCAGACAGCGGAAGCTTGCGCCGATCGTGTACTTCCCGGCAGCTGTCCGGAACGGCGCAAGTGCCGCCGCATGCGCCGAATCGACAGCTTCCCGGCCATGCGTTTCGATGGCACGCGCCGCAACCCCCGAAGAGCCCAGCCCTCGCAGGGCGGTAGCGAGATCGGGATATTGCCAGGGCGAGTCTACGTCGAAGATGTCGGCCGGATCGAGGCCGGCGTCGGTGGCGAAAGCACGCAGGGCGGCTTGGTCCGACAAGGCGAATGGACCGGGAGCGCCGGGCGGCGGCGGAGGCAGCAACGGCCTGAGCGCCGCAAGGAGCGACGCCGCTTCCATTCCCTCGGGGCTTCCCCAGGTCACGATCGCCACATGGCCGCCGGGTCTGGTCACGCGTCTCGCTTCGGCGAGGGCAAGGCCGGGATTCCCGGCGAACTGAAACGAGTTGAAGCCGGTGACAAGGTCGAAGCTGTGGTCGGCGTAGGGCAGGCCCTCCAGGTCGCCGACGCGCAGGTCGCCGGCCGGGACCCGCTCCCGCGCAATGGCCAGCAGACTGGCGGCGGCGTCGAGCCCCGATACGTGAGCCCCGCGTTCAGCGGCGATCTGTGAGGCCATTCCGGCCCCGCACCCTGCGTCGAGACAGCGCATGCCGGCGCGCAGCCCGACTCGCTCGAAAACAGCCAGGTACACCGGGCGGCACCCGCCCTCCTGAATGTCCGCCCAGTCGCGCGCGCTGGCGCCCCATGGACGGCCATTGATCCCGGCGGTCCGGGGATTTGTCTGGCTGTTCATCATCTTCGCCTTGCGCGGAAAGTGGGAAAAGGGGCCAGGCTCGATTTTCTCAGCAGTTCAGATATTGCGGCTCTGCTTGATCAGATCGTGCGCCAGCTGGATCTCCTTGGCCTTTTCGCTGGCCAACGCGATCATGTCTTCCGGCAGGCCTTGTCCGATCAACTTGTCCGGATGGTATTGGCTGATCAGCTTGCGATAGGCGCGCTTGATTTCCTGGTCGGTATTTTCTTTCGTCACCCCCAGGGCCTTGTAGGCATCCTCCAGTGCCGATTCCGTAGCGGGCTGCCCGGCGGCGAAATGGGATTGATTCAGGACCATGGCGATCAACTGGCTGAATGTCGCCTGATCGAAGCCGAGACGGTGGGCGATGTCGGCAAGCACGCTCTCTTCCGCCGGATGGATATCTCCGTCGGCAGTCGCCATGGCGATCAGATAGACCAGCAACACCTGCTTCAAGTGCCGGGTGTGACCACAGACCGCCATGAACCTGGCGTAGGTCGACTCGATGGTGAACGCCGGGTCGGCGCCCCGTTTGAACAGCGCAATCGCCTGTGCGCGATGCTCCGGGGTCATGCCAAGTTTCTGCATCAACAGCTCGACATGCTCGATCTCGTCCTGCGAGACCCTGCCATCGGCCTTGGCCAGTTTGCCCATCGAGATGAACATCGTCTCGAGGAAAACGCTTTGACGGAGCGCATTCTGCAGCGGATTTATGCCGCCAGCCCCATACGCTCTGGCGCGATCGGCGATCGACCCAAGGAACAGGCCGAGCAGCGCTCCGAAGAGCCCTAAGAAGTAATAGCCGGCAATGAAACCGATGACTTTGAACAAGGCGACTCCAGATGGTATTCGAGGAAAGTATGGGGCGTGCTCACCCACCAGAATTGCGCGGTGAGTTCATGGGCATTGCCAATGATCACTTCACACAGTAGACATAGAGCCGGACTGCGTATTTGGAAAAATCGACAAGACAGGCCTTATCGCACGCCGTGTGCCCTACCGCTTTGACCCCACGGCCGGTGGTTCGACGCGCCACCTGAGGGTACAGCTGCCCCTCGCTACTTTCCGCCTCCGCTGGCCAGGTGATGCCGTAGAGTCTCGCGCGGCGGAGGATTTCGCCGGCGACCGTCGGTGAGGCCTCGACCGACCGGGCAATGCGGTGCCTGCGGCCGCCTTTGTGGGACAGCCGTAAAACGTCAAGAGTCCTGCGCATCGGTAAGCTGCCATTACGCCACGTGGCCCCCGGCAAACCACCCGAGGGTGCCACCGTCATCCCGCACGCCGGGATATTACAAATGACTGTCCAGTTCGGCGCGTACTACGCAAGTTCGACGGTCCAACATCCGGCCAGGGAAGAACCGCCAGGGCAATTGGGACCTTCCAAGTTGAGCCATTGTAACCGTGCGGCACCGGGTTTGGACGCCAGATGGTGGAGCATCCCTTCGCTCGCCAAGGGCGGTGCGCTTGACCCCCGCTAGGTCGTGCGCCTGAAGCCGGCGACTACGATCAGTCCGAGAACAACCAGAAGCAGGGCCCCGGGCTCCGGTATGACCACCGTTGGTTCCAGTTCCGCACTCGCTGGGAGGAAGATGGCAGCGCTTCCGCCGAAGAAGTGGAAATCAAGTGTGCCGAGCAGATTGAACGGCCCGTTGCGACCCGGAACTGCCACGCTCGGTATCAAGCCGGTGTCGAATGGATAGTAACCGGCTCCAAGGTTGACAATGTTCTGGTTGATCGAGTTGAACGCCGATGCGAATTCGCCTGTCAGCGAGAGAAAGACGCTGCCCGTGAAGGTCGTCGGAAAATAGACATAGCCGGTGAGTCGAAGGCCGATGCTGACCGTTGCGTCGTGGGCATTCGGGTAGAGATTTGTGTGCGAGACGAGAAGCTGGCCGGCGGCATCGTGTGCATACCCGACGATCCACATCGCGCTGGAGAACAGGTTTTGCGGATCGTAGCCCGCCGGGACCGGAAACTGTGGCGTTGACGTGAAAGCCGTCGCGCCGGATTCCGGGGACAGCAAGGTGCCACTCGTTTCGACCCCCTGTCCGGAGAAATGGAACTGGATCGCGCCGGTGGCAGGATCGCTGTCCATGGCTTCCCCGTCACAGATCCGTTGCACGGCTGGCCCGGGTATCGGGCCCGGTGTGCCCGCCGGAGCAGGTCCGGTCAGGCACAGTGGATGCGCAACCGCGAGCTGCGGAAATTGCAGTCCGACGGTGCACGCAATGACCACAATCGCCAGCGAGCGAAGCGACAGGCGAGTCAGTCGGTGGAGAAGGCGGTAGGCAGCGGAAAAGCCGCCACCGCAATGGATTGCGCGATCAGCTGTCGTCGACATCGTCTGGTTCCTCCTCCGTGAATGGTGCCCCAAACGGGATGGCAGAGACAGCGAACGGGCATGGCAAAGAAGTTTGGTAGCCCTGAATCGCCTTTGTTGCATCCGATGACGGTTGCTGTTCGGTCTGCCATTTCGGGGATGAACGATCGAAGCAATTTTCATACGCGATCCGGCGCGTGGAAAAAAACGTATATAAAGCAATGGCCTAGCCGGCCGTCTTGCGGCTCTCTCGTTGTTTCTCGAAGATGCTGTAAATATTTTCGACAGTGCTTGCCCATGTCCGAGCGCGGGGTCAGGAGCGGGGGGCACCCAATGGCCGGGCCCGGTCTTGATTTTTTTTGCCGAAGATCAAATTGCGAAGGCAAAAGGACGGAGCTGACCCTGCGTGGTGCGTGTTGTCGATAGCGGTGCGAGCGCTGCTGTTCGGTAGTGCTTCAGCAATAGTTGAACTGCACGATATCGGCATGAAATCGCTCAAATACGGATCGTCGTTCGGCCGCGTTGTACATCGTAGTGTAGTGCGCATGCTCTCGCTTTTCGACATGCGGAAGCGGCACATCGTCAGCGCCAACGCTGTTCAGCATACGGGCGAAATCCTCTCTCAGGGTTTCGAAACGAAGGATGGAGTCCATTTCCTCGTTGAGTATCTGGTGATAAAACAGCGTGTTGTATCGTTCATGCGGATGCGGCTTGATGTTCTTGATAAATTCATCGAATGAACAGCAATCGTCGAGTTCAGACGACCTGTGCCACCATTTTGTTGCCCACATGGAAACAATTCTGTCCCATGGATTCCTGACAACCGTAAATTTATGGTATGTGCTCCATATTTCCTCGCCATAGATTTCTCGTGCAGCCGTGGCTGAAATGTGTTTTGTCGACGGGTCTATGGACCACCAGTCTTTGCCAACGAGCGCCGTTTCTATGCTGCTTCCCCCCGTTCGCGCGATGTGAACAAAGATGAGTTTTCTGACGTGGTCGATCATCTGGCGGATGCTGTGTGCCGGAGCGGGTCTTGCCAGTTCTCCCGGGAGATGTCCTCGAGGAGGCCATCGTCGCCTACAGTGACGTGGTAAGGCGCGCCAAGGAACGGCAAGCGAAAAGCGCGTATTTTCATCGCCTGCACACTACAACAGGAGGTGGGTGGCGCAACAGAAATCTCGGGTTTAAGATCGTCGTTGGCCATATTGAGACTCGGGCTGGCGAAGGAACGTATCGGCGCAAGGCGCGGAGGGCATGTTCCTTCGGGCTTGGGTCGTTTCGTATGGAACGGGCGACGACCGACCTGTGGGGCTGCGCAGGCACAGCCAATATGTGCGATTCCTCACGTAGGCGCGCCAGTTCCCCTGTTCCAATGGACCCCTGTCTTCCCGGTGCCCGCGAACGATCAGCGCGACGGTTGCAGGGCGCCAGGAAGTGGTGTGTTCGCAGCGCACCAGAACCCTCCTTTTCTTGAAGGTTTTTGCGATGAAAATCAACATGATCCGCGTGGCGATCGCCGCGCTTGCCTGCGGCGGCGCAGCCACCGCTAACGCCGCGCTTTTCGATGTCGGAGCGAGTGCCAACAGTTCGTCCGGAGGCGTGGGGCTGAACACTGGCATCATCCTGAGCGCAAATCAGGTGTTTTCAGTGACAGCAGCCACTGACGACCTCTGGAGCGCCGGTGCCTTGCCCCGCTGGTCCAATGCCAACGGGCTTGTCGCAGATCTGTTCGCCACGGGTTCGGACGACTCCGGGCAGTCTGTGGGGACCAAGATTGGTCGAAGCTTCGGGCTGTGGACTCAGCACGGGATCAGCGCGCCCTTTGGCGCCCTGATCGGCGAGCTAGCCGGAACGTACTTTCTTCTTGGCACCAGCTTCTCTGGTCCCGCACCCGTTGCCGGGACACTGAGCCTCCACTACTGGGACAGCAATAGGGGAGACAACTCTGGCAGCATCCGTGCCGACGTTCGCGTTGGGCAGGCCGTCCCGGAACCGCTAGCAATCAGTTTGGTCGGCATCGGTCTTCTCGGTCTGGTCTTGACGCGCGGCAAGCGGGCCCAGTAGTCACATTTTCTTGTGGTCACAGGTTCGAGCGGGCTCAGGTCTTTACTCTTTCCCTACACGTGTCGTCGGGTTTCACAGCGAAGGCAAAAGGAAAGACCTGACTTTCGCGTCGCATGTGAGCCCCCGGGGGCGGTGACCCCGGGGGCGTAGCCCTGACCCCGATGGCTTAGGTGGTCGAGATTGGTGCTCCATGGGATCCGAAAGAGCTTGAGCTTTAACGCGGGTGCTTTGGTTCCTACGCCAACTTGTTCCCGTAGATGTAGATCTCGAACAGCCCGGTGCGTATGCCCAGCGACTCAAACCCCAGATTCTGCAGGCCACGGCGTACCCGTTCGGCAAACTCGTACGGCAAATCGGGGTCGAGGTCGTGCCCGCCGGGCCGCTGCAGGCCAATGAGTCGACGCCCCTGGTCGAAGTACACGTACGGTATCGAGATCACGGCAGCGCCGCCTATCCTGAGCACGCGGCAAGCCTCGAAAAGCGCGTCGTCGATATCGAACAGCGTTGACTGATAGGTGCGCAGCGAGAGGTAGAGGTCGTAGGCGCCGCTTTCGACGCCGTCAAGCCGTTCCGCTTCGCTACAGCAGGTGCACAGTCCCGGCGTCGCGCGTGCCGCGGCGGCCAGCGCCGTCTGCGACAGATCGACGCCCGTCAATAACTTGAAGTCGCGGTAGAAAAAAGGGTTTTCGAGGCCGTTGCCGATACCGACGTTGATGGCCTTGCAGCGCCCGAAGTCGCGGATGCCGACCTGCCGAAGCACGGCATGCAGTTCCGCCTCCCACTCGTCGAAGGCGCGGTAGCGTTCGTCTTCCTTCCTGCTGCGGCGCGCATACTTCTCGTCGTAGGCCAGCGACCGGGCAGCGGCAATCCGCTCGGCGACGTAGAGCGGATCGAGTTCCGGATACTGCAGCTGGCAACGACGAACGACCATCCTGATCGTCGCACCAAGCACCACCGGAACGCCGGCGAGATCGATACCGTCGGCTCGCAGCGCCTCGTCCATGAGTTCGCGCACGCTCTTGCGAACATACAGCGAAACCTCCGACAGACGCTGCGGCGGCGAGCGGCCCGGGGCCTCGCCGCGAATACCGGCCACCAGACGGGCGAAGGCCATCTCGTCGTCGATGCCGGCGGTGAAGTCGACCCAGGTGAAGCGGAGGAGAAACGACGGCAGCTCCTCCCTGACCAGACTGCCGGCACCGGGAAGCAGTACCGGAATGACGCGAAACCGGTTCCCGTGAACGCGCCGGCTCAGCGCCGTGCGCATCTCTTCGTTCTCCCAGGACCCGACGCCGCTCGGCCCGATGAATACGGCGCAGCAGCGGCTCCGGTTCAGCGCCTGTTCCAGGGCTTCCTGCCATGGCTCGCCGGGAACAAGATGCCAACGGTCGAGAAAAGGGGCCAGCCCTGCCTCCTCGACGAGTTTCTCGGCGAGTCTCTCGACCGTCGGCTTGTCTTCCGACCGATGCGAGAGAAACACGTCGTAAGCTTCCCGATCGTCCGTATTGAGTCCCACCATCACGTCTCCTCCCGGCATTGCGGCTGCAGCGACCTCATCAACGTCAGCCATTCGCAGTGACGCGGGGTCGCGTACCCAAAAGGGGCATAGCCATTTGCGCTTGCGCTTCAAGAAAACTATTCACTCTGACCTTTGATTCGTATGGTCGAGCCTGGTCCATTTAATTGTAATTGCCAAGGAATCAGACGCTTGCGACTGGGTCTTGCACGGGTCATTTTGCGAGTGTCATCGAGCGGACTAGGTCATCCAGCAGCTTGATGAAATTCCGTTTCGGCTTGAACTGCAATCGGAGTTCGGCCAGATAGTCGCCAAATGCGCGCAGCCTGTTTTGTGCCGCCATCAGACTACCGATCTTGCGGACCAGCCGCACGCCTTCCTCGTACGCCGAGTTCTTGGCTTCGTCGACGATGGCAGGTATGACGCGCCGATACAGACTGATGGCATCATCGGCGCGATCCTTTTCGAGCTTCCCTGCGAGCGTGATCAACAGGCTACGGTCACAGATGCCTTTGTGGACCACAGCCCAGGCAGCATCCAGGTCCTCCTCCCATAAGGCGATTGACAGCCGCAAGCTGTAGTTTGGCGTTGATGGCTCGGGTTTCCAGCGGCTGGTCGATGCGGCCTCCCTGGTAATCGCCAGATCTAGCCAGGCCAGGGCACGCTCGCGCTGCACCGGCCAGATGCCCAGCTTGCCGGCGACGTCATGCAGCTTCCTGTACGGCTCCAGACCGGGACGTTCCGCGAACTGTGCCCAGGTGAGTTGCAGCGCCTCGTCGTTGCGCTTGCGCGCGAGATAGGCGGCGACCAGAAAATCCCGCAGGTCATTGTGCGGTCGATCCGGAAACGCTTCCAGGCCGCGCTCGGCCCAGCCAAGGGCTTCGTCATCGCGTTTCGCCTTGGCCAGAATTTCGGCGATGCCGAGATAGCGGTAGCTGGAGGAAAGATCCCTGGCCCTGATCGCCACCAGTTCATCGACGTCGCCGCTGGCCTCGGCGAGGCGCTCCATGATCCGGGTGATCGACGCCCGATGAGGGTCGTAACCCTTGTCGTCGGCGCGTGGCTTGATCTTCTGCCATTCGGCTTCGGCCAGCTCCCGGTAGCGCCGCAAGCCCTCCTTGCCGAGGGGTGTCCGGTAGGTGGCGGCGTCGAAACTGCACAAGCCGAAGGGCAAGGTGGTTGCAAAACGGAACAAGCGCTCGGCAAGGGCCGCCGGGTCGGGCTTCGCCAGCGTGCAGGCCTTGAGATGCATTTCGCCAAGGCGACAGACGATGCCGCCGATTTCGCCGTTCGAGTCATCGACCTGCTCCATGGCGCGCTCGACTTCCTCGATCGCATGCTCGGCGAGACGGACCAGCATGGCGGCGGAATCCGCTTGCAGCAACTCGGCCAGGGAATCGACCACCTGATCGATGTTCCCGGCATAGCTGCGGACCTCGCGCCAGTCGATGAAGCCACGAACCCGCACCGCGTCGTCGATCGCACGCCGGAATGCCTTTTCGGCATTGCCGCCGCCGTGTGTTCGCTCCGCCTTGAGCAGCAGCGACTGGAATAGCCGGTCGTCGCGCTGCGCGACATCCAGCAACATGTCGACCAAAGATTCGCTTGGCTGGCTTTCCAGGTATTGCCGGATGTCTTGCCACGGATCGCGGCGTTTGGCCCTGGCAGGTTTTCTGCCCGCGCCATCGGTCGGCAATGACGCCGATCCGTGTTCGTCGAGCCATGCCAATCCAACTGCGACGCAATGCTTGCAGAAATAGCCGTCGCCGGAGCGCGGACAGGTGCAGTCTGCGGCAAGCTCGCCGTCCTCGCTCCGGAGTTCGACCCGATAGCTTTCCGTGCCTTCGACTTTGGCAGAGACCTTGTCTTCCTGCGCCCGTAGCTGCCCGACAGCGCCGGTGGAAAAGTATGCTTCGCCACGCCGAAAGGCCGTGCCGCCCGCCCGCGATTCGAGCGCGTTACGATTGATGAGCGTGGCCAGCACCGTTATGTCCCTCGCGATTGCACTTCTTCACGTGAATGACCTCTCTTGCCAGGGTGCGCCCGGGCCGCGGCCGATGCAGTCGAGCGTCTGCTCCTTCTGCGTGATCAGGACTCGCCGAATCATGTCGCGACCCGCGCCTGGGCAGGCACGTTCGAGATCGGCCGGCGAAAACGTGACTGCGTTTGCGCTTCGTGACGCGCCAGGGGGAAAAGGCAAATACCTCTGACCCCGTTTGGCGTGGCCCGGCGTTCGGGCGAATCGACGCGGATGCGATACGGTCAATAGAGCGCTGCCTGGCCGTGTTCCTGGGCATTGTGAAGTGATGCGAGTCGGTGTCGCGGTGTATTGCTGCGGGAAAAAGGCCGCGACAGGTCGAGTTTCGCTCGGTTGATTCTTCGCCTGAGAAGGTGTCGGGATGTTAGTACCGACTCCGTCGACGCTCTCCTGACGCCTTAGCCCACAATCTCCAAACGCTTTTCAATCCGGTCAATTCGCGCTCTGATCTGGTCGATACTCGACTGTTGCCGGATGACTTCTTCGTAGTTGTGCGCGCTGTCGCGCCGACCGGCCGCCGTACTCGCTTCCAGGCTGGTCAGACGCGCGGCAACCTCCCGCATTTCGCTCTCAAGGCGATCCTGTCCGGGTCGCAACCCGCGCAAGTGCTCAAGAATCAGATTCTCTACGTTGTCGGTCATACCCGTGTCTCCTCAAGCTGAGTCTATTCCCAAGTGAGCAGATTACCAAGCCATTGAAATCGGAGACCAAACGCGGTCGGCGAGCGACGCTAGCCAACCTTGATGCGACCGAAAACGTGGGGTCAAGTTTTGCCTCTGGCCCGTCTTGCGGCTTGCCAACGTTTTTCCATTATGAAGGTGACATCGCCGTCAGCTCTGCGAGCAGGATTGAGCGGGTCCTCTCGTTCCTGCTCGAAAAGAAATGTTGGAATCTTAGCACTGACCCCGCTGGCTTGACCCCGCTGGCTTGACCCCGCTGGCTCTGCTGTTGGTGCTGACCTGAAAAAGGAGCCAGGGAAACCCCGGCTCCTGTGAGTGCTAGTCCTTCACTACCTCGGTAGACTACGGAAATGCGAACACACGTGTTCCCACTTGCCGAGCCGGTACCGAGGGTAAGCATTCACGTGGACGATCTTCTGTCTCGTACGCATGTTTAACCTCCTTCGTTACTGGTTGTCGACGCTTGCTAGAGTGGACGCACATTGAGTTCGGTGTTAAATTCCGCGTGCTACCACGGAGTACCCGTCCCAACGTACGTTGTCGGCGGTCGAAGGACCGGCACAGGCTGTTGTAGCTGTTCAGCCCGCCTAGAAATGGCCTTAGCGTTGGCGCGTTAAGGCCATTTTCGTTCCTCAGCACGGAAGTTCTCCACGCTTTCCCAACTGATTTGCTCGACGCGTTGCGGCTTGAGATGAGGCATTGAAGTGCCTTTCGATCTCGAACGCCGTTTTCAATCTATGGTGGCGTACAGCGTCCAATGGCATTAGAAACTCCGCAGCAAATTGATTTGCCTGCCATTCTGAGTCCTCGTACACCTTTGGCGATACGCTGATCCCGAGCCGATTTATGGTTCTGCGGTGTCCCAGTAGGCCGTGCCCGAGTTCATGCATGACCGTGAAACGCGCGCGGGGGTCATTCCGGCATGCTCGCTCAAAGACGTCGGTGCGGATGTGCATAGTTATGCTCTCGGGGTCCCAACACGCCTCAACTTCAGGATGAGGCATTTCGTCGACGTAGAGCACGTCATACGTGATGCCGTACGTTACGCTCAGTCGGTCGAGCAGCAACCCAATGTCCATGTCCTGCGGCGCGTTCCCTATTCCCAAGATCCGCCGGACGTTATCCGCTGACACCCTGATATCGGCAATGCTTCGTCCGGCAACACGGAAGCCTCCTAGTGGCCCGTCTCCGATCATATGTTCTCCTTCTTCGTATTGGCTGCAGCTAGTAAACTCCTCAAGTTCTCGATTTCTTTTTGGCTCAAGGATGTTCTGGCGAAGCCCGCAATGAGCATCTTATGGGCTGGGCTAAGCCCTTCCAAACTCACGGACTGATTGGAAACATCGGCAGTCTCGGCCAGATTCGGCAGCACGATGTTCCGCGACGCAAAGAACGCCGTTATCTTGTTCACCCAGTTTTCAGTGACCTTCTTTCGACCGGTTTCCATCCCGCTGAGAAACGCAGAAGAAACATTCAGCTCGTTTGCCATCTGCAGTAGCGACACCTCCGCATCAAGGCGTGCCTTGCGTACCACTTTTCCAAATTCAGTAATATTCACCCTTCTCTCCTCTCAGGTGTTTTCCAAAAACAGAGTACATTTTACTAAAGTGGTTAAGAAAATGCAAGTAGAGGGAAACATTGGGAGTGCTACCGCTCGCGATGCGAGCGTGCGGAGAACCTTCCGGCTTTTTTAGGTGCCCGTGCTGGTAAGGGACCATTCAGCAGGCGAGTGCGGTAGGCTCCCAACAAGGGAGCACACACCCTTTTTAGTCGCCGAGCGCCCTGACCGAAGCTAGGTGCGCACGACGCTATGATGGCTAGCACGCTACAAAACCTACCCGCAACTCCCCACCGCCCCACAAGCCGTACAGAAATCGCACCCATCCTTCCTGATCATCGTCCGGTTCCCGCACTCCCCACAAAGCTTCCCGGCCGTCGGCTTCGCCGCCGTGCCACCCGCCGGCGCTTCCAGAATCCCCATCTGCTGCAGCGGCAGCCCGTTTTCGTCGAGGATGCCGAGCATCGCGTAGCGGTGGATGATCAGCTGCGCGAGGTAGGCGACGGTCGAGGTGTAGTTGGTCTGGCGGCGGGTGCCGGGGACGAAGGCCATGAAGTCGCCGAGCGGCTCGGGGTAGTCGAGCAGCTTCCTGAGCTTCATGCCGATCCACGCCGGGTCGACGACGCGCATGTCCAGCGACAGCAGCTTGGTCAGGCCGTCGAGGGCGCGCGGGTAGTTGCCGGCCAGCCATACCGAGTAGGGTCGGGTGACGCCGTCGGGCAGGGTGATTTCCTTGAGGCCGAGGACGAAGTCTTCGCCGGTCGCCGGATTGAAGACGTCGACGGTCCACGAGAGCGTGCCGTCGGTGCCGGTCTTCGGTTCCTTGAGGCTGAACATGGCGTCGAGCACCGGCGTCGGGCCGTCGTGGTTGAAGGCGCCGATCTTCTCGACGCGATACTGGATCAGCTGCGCGACGGCGGCGACCACCGAGGGCATGCGCTTGTGTTCGCCGTGCGGCGGGAAGGCCATGTCGAAGCCTTCGTCGCCGGGGGTCCTGGCCAGCGATTCGAGTTTCAGCGCCAGCCAGCCGTGATCATTGGCGCGCATGTCCATCGACAGGGTCTTGGCGACGGCGCCGAGGCCGCGCGGCTGCTCGGGGCCGTTGACCCAGGCTTCGAAGGGCCACTTGCGACCTTCCTGGTCTACCTGGCCGACGAACAGCGCGAACTTGCCGTGCATGTGCTCGATCATGTAGGTCCAGGCCATGTTGCCTTCCGGCAGGCTGGGCCGGTTCGGCCAGCGCAGGCTGGCCAGTACCGGCGCCGGCAGGGTCTTGATCGACAGGCGGCGGTTGGCGTCGCCGCTGACGAAGTCCTGCGGCTGCTTTTTCTCCTCGGCCTGCTTCTTCGACTCGACCGAGAGCACGGCGCCCATGACGCTGTTCGGGCGGTAGGTGGCCAGGCCCTTGAGGCCGGCTTTCCAGGCGCTCATGTAGAGATCCTGGAATTCCTCGTAGGGATAGTCGGCAGGGACGTTGACCGTCTTCGAGATCGAGGTGTCGATGTACGGCGCGACGGCGGCGACCATGTCCTTGTGCGCCTTGGCCGAGATTTCCAGCGCCGTGACGAAGTAGTCGGGCAGTTTCTCGACGTCGCCGCCGAGGTGCTTGTAGAGCCGCCAGGCGTAGTCTTCGACGGCGTATTCCTTGAGCGTGCCGTCGGCCATGCGCTTCTTGCGGCTGTAGGTCCACGAGAACGGCGGTTCGATGCCGTTCGAGGCGTTGTCGGCGAAGGCCAGCGAGATGGTGCCGGTCGGGGCGATCGACAGCAGGTGCGAGTTGCGCAGGCCGTGCTTGCGGATCCTGTTCTTGATCTCGTTCGGCAGCCGTGAGGCGAAGTTGCCGCCGGAGAGGTAGAGCTCGGCGTTGAACAGCGGGAAGGCGCCGCGTTCCCTGGCCAGTTCGACCGACGCCAGGTAGGCGGTGTCGCGCATGTACTCGGAGATGCGCGCGCCCATCGCCGCCGCTTCCGGGCGGTCGTAGCGCAGGCGCAGCATGCACAGGGTGTCGCCGAGGCCGGTGAAGCCGAGGCCGACGCGGCGCTTGTTGCTGGCTTCCTCGCGCTGCCGCTCGAGCGGCCAGGCGGTGACGTCGAGGACGTTGTCGAGCATGCGCGTCGACACCTTGATCACTTCGCCGAAAGCGGCAAAGTCGAACTCGGCGTGCGTGCTGAAAGCGTCCTTGACGAAGGGCGTCAGGTTGATCGAACCCAGGCAGCAGCAGCCGTAGGGCGGCAGCGGCTGCTCGGCGCAGGGGTTGGTGGCCTCGATCACTTCGCAGTAGTAGAGGTTGTTGTCCTTGTTCATGCGGTCGAGGAAGAGGATTCCCGGCTCGGCGTGGTCGTAGGTCGATTTCATCACCTGGTCCCAGAGGTCGCGGGCGCGGACGCGGCGGTAGACCCAGATGCCGTCTTCGCGCTGGAAGGCGCCGGCGCGCTTCATGTCGGCATTGGGTTCGGCGCGATGGGTGAGTTCGACTTCCGCATCGGCCTCGACGGCTTCCATGAAGCCGTCGGTGACGGCGATCGAGACGTTGAAGTTGGAGAGGTCGCCGTGGTCCTTGGCGTGGATGAACACCTCGACGTCCGGGTGGTCGCAGCGCAGCACCCCCATCTGCGCGCCGCGGCGCGCGCCGGCCGATTCGACGGTTTCGCACGAGCGGTCGAAGACGCGCATGTAGGAAACCGGGCCCGAGGCGCGCGACTGCGTTCCCTTGACCAGCGCGCCGATCGGCCGGATCGACGAGAAGTCGTAGCCGACGCCGCCACCGCGGCGCATGGTTTCGGCGGCTTCGGCCAGCGCGCTGTAGATGCCGGGCTTGCCGTCGACGATCTCGACCACCGAGTCGCCGATCGGCTGCACGAAGCAGTTGATCAGCGTCGCCGCGAGCGTCGTGCCGGCGGCCGAGTTGATGCGCCCGGCGGGGACGAAGCCGGTTTCCTGCGCCCACAGAAAGCGCTCTTCCCAGTGCGCGCGCTGCTTTTCCTCCTCGTTGGCGGCGAGGGCGCGGGCGACGCGACGGCGCACGTCATGAACCGAGGTTTCATTGCCTTTGGCGTATTTCTCGACCAGCACCTCGGCCGAGATTTCCTGCTCGGCAAGCGGCGTGATCGCGGGTGCCTCGGCGACGGCTGACAGCGGTAACTGGTGTTCGAACTGGCTCATGGTTTGTCCCTCCGATTGTTGGCGTTGTTGTTGACTGGCTTGTTGATGGCGAAGCGGGTGCTTGAAGCGTGTTCGTCAAAGCGGGCCTGCCGCTGTTGCGCGCTGCTTTTCGGCCGGCTGCCGTGCCCGGCTTGCCGGTCCGGGTGGCGCACGGCGCTGTCCTTCTGTTCGCTGTGCAATGCTGTAAACCTACTGCATACAGTGGCCAAAGGCAACAACTTGACTAGATGTAGTTTCAGGGCAGGGGTCTGCCGGGCTGCCGGAAAGGCCGTAGAATCACGGTCTTGAGGCTTTTCGAGGGGCTGGATTTTTTTGCTGGCGCAGCCGCGAGGGGCGCGCGCCCGGTCCGCGCGGAAGGGGGGCGAAGAAGCCGGAGGGGCGGGAGCCGGGGACTCGCGCCGGCCGGTCTGTCAGGCGGTACTCTCCCTGGCGCGGGTGGCGTGCGCGACCAGGGCGGCGATCACGCACGAGGCGAGGCGCGTTTCGGCGGTGTCGGCGCGGCTGGTGAGGACGATCGGCACGCGTGCGCCGAGGATGATGCCGGCACTCAGCGCATTGGCCAGGTATTCGAGCTGCTTGGCGATCATGTTGCCCGATTCGAGGTCTGGGACGACCAGGATGTCGGCACGCCCGGCCACTGCCGAGACGATGCCCTTGGTCTTGGCGGCGACCAGCGACACGGCGTTGTCGAAGGCCAGCGGCCCGTCGACCAGGCCGCCCTTGATCTGGCCGCGGTCGGCCATCTTGCACAGTGCGGCGGCGTCGAGGGTGGACTGGATCTTGTCGCTGACCGTCTCCACCGCCGAGAGGATCGCCACCTTGGGTTCCGCTGTGCCGATGATGTGCGCCAGGTCGATGGCGTTCTGCACGATATCGACCTTCTCCATCAGCGTCGGCGCGATGTTGACTGCCGCGTCGGTGATCATGATCGGCCGCGGATAGGTCGGCACGTCCATCAGGAAGACATGGCTGATGCGCCGGCCGGTGCGCAGGCCCGAACTGCCCGAGATCACCTCGGCCATCAGTTCGTCGGTGTGCAGGCTGCCTTTCATCAGCGCTTCGGCGTCGCCGCTGCGGATCAGCGTCACCGCCATTGCTGCCGATTCGTGGCTGTGCCTGCAGTTCACGATCCGGTACGCCTTGAGGTCCAGGTCGTTCTCTGCGGCGACGCCGCGGATGCGCTGCTCGGGGCCGATCAGGATCGGTTCGATGAGTTTCGCCTCTGCGGCCAGCAGCGCACCCTTGAGCGATTCGCGGTCGCAGGGGTGGACCACCGCCATGTCGATCGGCGCCAGGCCCTCGGCGCGCGATACCAGCGCCTGCAGGCGCGCGTACTTGTCGGAAATGGTGATTTCCGGCATGGCCTTGCGCTTGGTGATGATCTTCTCGCGCGGCGCCAGCACCTCGGCGCTGCCCGATACCACCAGCAGATGGTCCTGGTTGTGACAGGCGCATTCGAGCAGGATGTGCCGGTTGCGGGGGAATTTCTGTGCGATGGTCACGGTGACGGTGATCGTGTCGCCGATCGCCACCGGCCGGGCAAAATGCAGCGACGAGTCGATCATCACCGTCCCCGGGCCGGGAAACTGGGTGCCGAGCATGGTCGACAGCAGCGAGGCGCACCACATGCCGTGCGCGATGAAATCCTGGAACAGACCGCTGTGGCTGAAGTCGGCGTTGGCCAGCGCCGGATTCATGTCGCCCGACATCACCGCGAACAGCTTGACGTCTTCCGGGCGCAGGGTGCGTACGAGCGACGAGCTGTCGCCGACGTTGATCTCGTCGTAGGTGCGGCTCTCGAGGAATTCCAGCGGGGTCTCGAAGTGCATGGTGGTGCTCCCGGTAATGCTCACCAGACGTTTTCGGAATCCGCCAGGAAACCGAGGCAGTCGCGTGGCATGGGTCGTTGTGGCGTTTTTTCGGCGCTTGATCAGCGTCATTATGCTGCAATGCAGCACGAAAATGTAGGGCGATTTCTCGAGCGTGTACTCTAATCTTGCCGGCCACGGCCTCCTGGTCGACGATGGCCCTTGTTGACGTGCATCAGTACGCGCCAGCCAATGGGGTCTTAAGCTCTGGCAAAGGTTCGGGAACTGATGCGGTTGCGGGAGGCAATGGTGACTGAAGAGTGCTTCGACGCAAGACGGCTCGACGACTTGCTGCTGCCGGTCCTCGAGCGCCACGCGCGCGAGCCGGGTCAGCTGGTGCAGATTCTGCGCGAGGCGCAGGAACGCATCGGTTACCTCCCGGCGCCGCTGCTGACCGCCATCGCCCGGGCGCTCAAGCTTCCCCGCGCGCAGGTCGAAGGCGTCGCCGGCTTCTACTCCTTCTTCCATCTGACGCCGCCAGGCCGCTACCGCGTGCTCTTCTCGGACAACATCACCGACCGCATGCTGGGCAGCGCAGAAATGCTCGATCGCCTGTGCAACAGGCTGTGGATCGAACGCGGCAAGGTCTCGGAGGACGGCCTGGTCAGCGTCGACACCACCTCCTGCACCGGCTTGTGCGATCAGGGGCCGGCGCTGCTGGTCAACGGCCGCGCGCTGACCCGCATGTCTGCCGAACGCATCGATCGCATCGCCGAACTGATTCGTGCGCAGTTGCCGCTGGCCGACTGGCCGCCCGAGTATTTTCGCGTCGACGACAATATCCGCCGCCGCGACAGCCTGCTTTCGGTCGACTGGCCCGCCGGGGAGGCGCTGCAGGCGGCGATCGCCCGTGGCGCCGAGGCGATGCTTGCCGAAATGAAGCGTTCGAACCTGCGTGGCCGCGGCGGCGCCGGATTCACCACCGCCATCAAGTGGGAGTCGGCGCGCCGCGCGCCCTGCCACGGCGAGTCGGGCGTGCGCTACGTCGTCTGCAACGCCGACGAGGGCGAGCCGGGCACGTTCAAGGATCGCGTGCTTCTCTCCAGCTACGCCGATCTGCTTTTCGACGGCATGACCATCGCCGGCTTCACCATCGGCGCCGCCAGGGGGCTGCTCTACCTGCGTGGCGAGTATGCCTGGCTGCTGCCGGCGCTGCGCGAGAAACTCGAACGCCGCCGCCGCGACGGCCTGCTCGGCACAGCGCTTTGCGGCCAGCCGGGGCTGGATTTCGAGATCGACATCCACCTCGGCGCCGGCGCCTACGTCTGCGGCGAAGAAACCGCGCTGCTCGAGTCGCTCGAAGGCAGGCGCGGCATCCCGCGCATTCGTCCGCCTTTCCCCGTAAGCGCCGGCTATCGTGGCCAGCCGACGGTGGTGAACAACGTCGAGACGCTGTGCAAGGCGGCACTGATCGCCTGCCGGGGCGGTGCCTGGTTTGCCGGCCTGGGCACCAAGCAGTCGACCGGCAGCAAGCTGCTGTCGATTTCGGGCGACGTCGAGACGCCGGGCATCTACGAGTATCCCTTCGGCGTTTCGGTCGAGCAGGTGCTCAGGGACTGCGGCGCCGGCAATGCGCAGGCGGTGCAGGTCGGCGGGCCTTCGGGGATCTGCCTGGCGATGCACGAGTTCTCGCGCAGCATCGCCTTCGAGGACGTGCCGACCGCCGGCGCCTTCATGGTCTTCGGGGCGCATCGCGACATGTTCGAGGTGGCGCGCAATTTCGCGCACTTCTTCAGGCATGAGAGCTGCGGTTTCTGTACCCCCTGCCGGGTCGGCACTTCGCTGGTCGCCGACTGCATGGACAAGATCGCCAGGGGCCTGGGGACGCAGTACGAGATCAACCAGGTGTTCAAGATCCATCGCCTGCTGCACGCGGCCAGCCATTGCGGGCTCGGCCAGGCGGCGTGCAATCCCCTGTTCGATACCCTGCAGAAGTTTCGCCCGGCCTACGAGCGCCGTTTGTGCTCGCTCGACTTCGAGCCGGCCTTCGACCTCGACCAGGCGCTGGCGGCGGCGCGCCAGATGACCGGTCGCGACGACCCGGCGGCGCACTTCGGCCTCGCCGCCAGGCTTCCGGGAGTGGCTTCATGACGCAGGCGAGCATCCTGCTGGATGGTCTGCCGATCCCTTTCGTCGCCGGGCAGACGATCATGGACGCGGCGACGGCCGCCGGGATTTTCATCCCGCATCTCTGTCATCACCCCGACTTCAAGCCGCAGGGGAGTTGCAAGCTGTGCACGGTCAAGGCCAACGGCCGCCACGTTTCCGCGTGCTTCACGCCGGCCAGGGACGGCATGGAGGTCGAGAACAATACGCCCGACCTCAACGACAAGCGGCGGACGCTGCTGCAGATGCTCTTCGTCGAAGGCAATCACTTCTGCCCCTCGTGCGAGAAGAGCGGCAACTGCATGCTGCAGGCGCTGGCCTACGAGCTCGAGATGCTGAGTCCGCACTTCGACCAGTTCTACCCCGACCGGCCGGTCGATGCGTCGCACCCGGAAGTGCTGCTCGATTTCAATCGCTGCATTCTCTGCGAGCTGTGCGTGCGCGCCAGCCGCGATGTCGATGGCAAGAGCGTCTTCGCGCTGTCCGGGCGCGGTATCGGCAAGCACCTGATCGTCAATGCCGAGTCCGGGCGCCTCGCCGATACCAATTTTTCCTGGGCCGACAAGGCCGCGCAGGTCTGCCCGGTCGGCGTGATTCTCAGGAAGCGCGTTGGTTTCGCGGTGCCGATCGGCAAGCGCCGCTACGACGTCGAGCCGATCGGCATGCAGGTCGAGCGAATGGCGGCGCGCAGCGCCGGCGAGGAGGGCATGGATGGCGACTGAGATGCGGGTCGAGTCGGCGGCTGTCGCCGGGAACAGGAAGCTGCGTCTGGCCACCGCCTCGCTGGCCGGCTGCTTCGGCTGTCACATGTCCTTTCTGGACATCGACGAGCGGCTCTTCGCGCTCGTCGAGCGTGTCGATTTCGACCGTTCGCCGCTGACCGACATCAAGCATTGCGGACCCTGCGACATCGGCCTGATCGAGGGCGGCATCTGCAACGCCGAGAATGTGCATGTCCTGCGCGAGTTCCGCAGCCACTGCAAGGTGCTGATCGCCATCGGCGCCTGCGCGATCAATGGCGGCCTGCCGGCGCAGCGCAACCATCTCGACCTCGGCCAGTGCCTGCAGGAGGTCTACCTGACGGCGCCGGATGTCGTCAGCGGGCAGATTCCCAACGATCCCGAACTGCCCCTGCCGCTCGACAAGGTGCATCCGATCCATGAAATCGTGCGCGTCGACTATGTCATTCCCGGCTGTCCGCCGTCGGGCGACGCCATCTGGAAGTTTCTGACCGACCTGCTCGACGGGCGCACGCCGCGCCTCGGCCATCCCATGCTGCACTTCGACTGAGGGCGCCATGCGCGGCGAACATTTCGAACTGGAGACTGCCGCTGCCGCGGATGGCCTGCGCCGCGTGGCGATCGACCCGGTGTCGCGCGTCGAGGGCCACGGCAAGGTGACGCTGCTGCTCGACGAGAACGACCAGGTGCAGCAGGTTCGTCTGCACATCGTCGAATTCCGCGGCTTCGAGGCCTTCATCCGGGGCCGCCCGTACTGGGAGGTGCCGGTGATGGTGCAGCGCCTGTGCGGCATCTGCCCGGTATCGCACCACCTGGCGGCGGCCAAGGCGCTCGACCACGTCGTCGGCGCCAGCCAGCTGACGGCGAGTGCCGGGAAGCTGCGCCGGCTCATGCACTATGGGCAGATCCTGCAGTCGCACGCCCTGCACTTCTTCCATCTGGCATCCCCCGACCTGCTCTTCGGCTTCGAGAGCGAGGCCGGCCGGCGCAACATCGTCGGCGTCGCTGCGGCCTACCCCGAGGTCGCCCGGCAGGGAGTGTTGTTGCGCCGGTTCGGCCAGGAAGTGATCCGGCTGACCGCCGGCAAGCGCATCCACGGTACCGGCGCGATTCCCGGTGGCGTCAATCGCGCCGTGAGCCGGCAGGAACGCGACGGCCTGCTCGCCGACATCGGCCAGATCGTCGGCTGGAGTCGCGACGCGGTGCAACTGGTCAAGCGCCTGCACGCCGCCGACCCGGCACTGTACGACGTTTTCGGCACTTTCCGTTCGAACATCGTGTCGCTGGTCGGCTCCGACGGCGAACTCGACTTCTACGACGGGCAACTGCGCGTCCGCGACGCGGATGGCGGCATTCTGGTCGACGGTTTCGACGTCGCCAACTACCAGCAGTTGATTCGTGAAGAAGTCAAGGCCTGGAGCTACATGAAATTCCCCTTTCTCGCCGCGCTCGGTCCGCAGCAGGGCTGGTACAAGGTCGGGCCGCTGGCGCGGGTACAGAACTGTGATCGCATCGCGACGCCGCTCGCCGAGGCCGAGCGCCGCGAGTTCATCGACTACGGTCGGGGAAAGCCGATCCACGCGCCGCTGGCCTACCACTGGGCGCGCATGATCGAACTGCTGCACGCCGCCGAGACGATCGCCGATCTGCTGCCCGACGAGGCGCTTTCGGGCAGCGAACTGGTCGCCAGCGGCGAGCGCAGCCGCGAAGGTATCGGTGTCATCGAGGCGCCGCGCGGCACGCTGATCCACCACTATCAGGTCGACGACAACGATCTGGTGAGCAGCTGCAATCTGATCGTGTCGACGACCCATAACAATCAGCCGATGAACGAGGCGATTCGTCGTGTCGCGCGCCGCTATCTCGGCGGGCGCGAGCTCACGGAAGGACTGCTGAACCACATCGAGGTCGCCATCCGCGCTTTCGACCCCTGTCTGTCCTGCGCCACGCATGCGCTCGGCCAGATGCCGCTGCAACTCGAACTGCTTGATGCCGCTGGCACGGTGGTCGGGCGGCTGGCAAGCGCTTCCTGAGGGCAGAGGGGACGCGCCGATGCCTCTTGCCCCGGTACTGATCCTGGCCTGCGGCAACCCGAGTCGCGGCGACGACGCGCTCGGGCCGCTGCTCCTCGATCGCCTGCAGGGCTGGCTGGAGAGTGCCGGCCTCGCCGCCGGTTGCGAGTTGATCGCTGATTTCCAGTTGCAGATCGAGCACGCGCTCGACCTCGTCGGCAGGCGCCTGGTGCTGTTCATCGACGCCGATCGGCAATGCGCGCCACCATTCGTCTTTCGGCAGGCACAGGCGAGCAGCGCTCTCGCCAGTCACAGCACACACGCGCTGTCACCGGAAGCGGTGCTCGCGGTGCTGCCGCGCATCGACCACGAAGCGCCGCCGCCGGCTTTCGTCCTCGGCGTGCGCGGTGAGAGCTTCGTTCTCGGCGAGGGGCTTGGCGAGGCCGCGGCTGGCCATGCCGACAGCGCCTTCGCACTGCTGCAGGAGCTGCTTCGGACGCCCGAGATCAGTCACTGGCAGTCCCTGCTGAGCGGCCGCGTGGCAACCGGGAGTAGTTGATCGAGTGGCCGCATGGGCCAGCGTGCCCGCTTCCCGAGGTCGTGTGAGCGGCTACCCCGGGACGGCGGCAGGGTGCTGCGGGCAGGTGCCTCGTCTGAGCCGAGTCTGCAGGCGCAAAGTTGTTATATCATGGACAAGAAATTCGCTTGCGGGGTTGCATGCGGATCCCGGTCTGACGCAAGCTCGCCTTGGCGGCGCCCGCTTTGCCGGGAAGGAAGTGCTGTTCCGGTCACGGCGCGGGCGCTGTAACCGTCATGATCAGACTTGAGAAGGAGGGCCTCACCGTGTCAGATTGGCTTGTCGTTCTTTCCAGCGGGCTTGTCGTTGCTGCCGGGCTCTGGTGGATACTACGCCGACGTGCCGCCGTCCCTGTCGATACCGCCAGCGCGCGTCCACGCAACCCCTATCATTGCGTCGCCATCAAGCGGGGCAGCAGAGCCTGTGCTGCTGCCAACGCGCTTGAAGGAAGGCGTTTTCTGCCAGCCGAGGCGCCACTGCTGCCGCTGGCGAGCTGTGATGTCGAGGGCTGTGTGTGCAAGTACGCCCGCTTCGACGACCGGCGCGACGAGGAGCGGCGACGGCCGCACGCCCTGGGGCGCGGTTTTGTCGATGCGAAAGACGGCGGCGAGCGGCGCGGCGCAATGGACCGACGGAGGACGGCAGGTTTCGCCTGAACCGCCACGGCTGTTCCGGGGCTGCGGTCGCCGTGGTCTCGGGACCGGTCCTCTTGCAGGGAGAAGCCCGTGCCGCCACGCCGGCGACAGAAAAAGCGTCGACAGTCCCGGCCTGGCCGCTGCGGTTACGGCGCTTTCCGGCTGCTGCGCGCAGCTGTCGATCCTTGAAGCTTCGTCCACCGGCTCGGCCGGCGCCTGTTCAGGGCGCAAGTTCCAGTGCTATATTGGCCGCCGGGGAGACGGTGTTGCGCCTTCACTGAGCGGCCGCTGCAGATGCTTCCTTCCGGATCCCGGTTCGGCGTGCAGGTCTTAGCCCACCTGTCCGCATCGGCAACGTGTCTTCAGGGCAGCATATGTGGAAATCGGTTCTCGCCATCTCGATCGGCGCCGCGCTCGGCGCCGTCTTGCGCTGGCAGCTTGGCATCCGCCTCAACAGCCTGTTTCCGACCGTCCCGCCGGGCACACTGGCGGCCAATCTGGTCGGTGCCTACCTGATCGGTCTGGCGATTGCGTTCTTCAGCTCGTTCTCGGCACTGTCGCCGGAGTGGCGGCTGCTGATCATTACCGGTTTCTGTGGCGGGCTGACGACCTTCTCGACTTTTTCTGCCGAACTCGCGCTGCTGCTGCAGCAGGGGCGGCTTTCCTGGGCCTTCGGCGCAGCCGTGGCCCATGTTGCCGGATCGGTTCTGATGACCTTTGCCGGCATCGCCACCGTCGCCTGGGCGAGGAGTGCGAGCTGATCGGCGACATGATCCGCCCACAGGCTGCGGCTGGCGGCGGCAGTTTCCGGATTGGCCCGGTCCAGCATTGGTCAAAGCAAGGGAGGCGAGCGTGGAAGGATCATTCCTGCGGTTGTACGTGAACGAAAGCGACAAGCATCATGGTCGTATGCTCTGGGAGTGGTTGCTCGAACAGGGCAGCAAGCTCGGCATCCGCGGCGGCTCAGCTTTTCGCTCGATCGGCGGATTTGGCCGCTCGCACGCGGTGCACGAAGGTGGCTTCTTCGAACTGGCGGGCAGCACCGGCATCGAAGTCGAGTTCGTGGTCACCGACGACGAAGCGAAACGCCTGCTCGATGTCGTCGGCGCGGCAAGGAAGCGCATCTTCTACACCTGCATGTCGGCCCGTTTCGGCGTCATCAATCCGGATGCCGAGGACCAGCCGCCGGTGCCGCCGGGTTTTTGTTGATTCGCCGGCTTGATGCGCCGCTGACCGTGGGAGCTTGCGAGCCGGCGGGTTGCGGCGCTGCCCGCTTCCTGCGCAGCCGGAAAGCAAGGCCCGCCATCCCGAGGTCGACGAGCAGCAGGCTTGTTGGTTCGGGAAGCAGCGTCCCGCCACCCGCGCTGTTGTCCGAACCCGAGCCGACGATGTTCCTGCCGAAGCCGCTCGGATTGGGGGCGAAATCGCCGGTGCGGTTGGTATCGTTGAGCATGTCGCTCAGAGCGGCATAGGTGACGATCCGTGCCGTCGGCAGCGCCTCTTCCTCGATGTTGAAGACGTTCCAGTAGGTAGCGTGAACGGACGTGACGCTCAACGCCAATGCGGCGACGCCGAACAGGCGTCGAAGGACGGGCGGGGTGAGTTTGAACATCTGATCTCACCTGTTGGAAGCGGTCTGGCCGATTTGTCATTCGCGGCGTTGATAAGCAACTTTCACTCCTGGAGTGCGTCGACTCATTAAATCAGCGGGGTAGCCATGGGCCGGCGGCGCGCTGCGCCGCAGCGTGTAGGAGAAACCGACAGTTGACGGGACGACGCGGATCCCGGTTTGGAATGAGCGACACGATGGCTGGCCTGAGCGGCCGCCATGCGTCGCAAGCGGCGCATCTGATCGTCATCGGTCCAGAGCGCGCGAGCGACAGCTTCAGGTAGCTCGGAATGCCCGCACGCCGAGGATCACGCCGCTGACCAGCAGGGCGATGCCGAGCAGGGCCGTGCTGCCCGGCAGCGCGGTTCGCCAGAGGAAGGCATAGGCGAACGCCGCCAGGGTTTCGAAAACGATCAACTGGCCGACGAGCGCGGCGGGCAGCAGTCTGCTGGCCCGGTTCCAGAGCAGCGTGCCGAGCCACGAGGCGCAGAAACCCAGCGTCAGCATCAGTCCGATGTAGCGCCCGGGATGCGCGCCGAGCGGGAAGTCGAAACCGCCGTTCCAGTGGAAGTACAGACCGGCGGCGGCCATGCCGATGAGCGCCAGCGGCAGCGTTGCCAGTCCCTGGGCGATGGCCCAGGTGCCGGAAGCCAGCGCCGGTCGCTGCTGCAGCCAGCGCGAATTGCGCAGCGGGTACCAGGTCCAGGCGAACACTGCCGCCAGCGCGAACGCCGTGCCGAGGAAATAGTCCTGCGTGCTGCGCCGCTCGTCGAGCAGGGCCATCTCGTGGCTGTTCACCAGCGCGATGCCGGCGGCGATGACCAGCAGCGAAGGCAGCAACCGGCGCCAGGGCAGTGCTTCGGCGCTGAAGTTGGCGGCGATGGCAATGACGATCGGCAGCGTGCCGATGAGCATCGTCGGCAGCGGGGCGTCGGCGAGCTGGATGGCGGCCGAGAGAAACAGGTAGTAGAGGATGTTGCCGACCAGCGCCAGTTCGAAAGCCGTCCGCCAGTCCTGGCGGCGCAGGCTCTGCAGGCGCGGTCTGTCGGTCCACGCGAGCAGCAGGGCAATCACCCCGAAGCTGAGGTAGCGGCCGAAGGAGAGCATCGCCGGCGGGTAATCGGGCAGCATCAGGGGCACGACGAACACCAGGCCCCACAGCAGCCCGGCGCCAAGCGCGCAGGCGACGCCTTCGACGAGGTTGCGGCGCAGGGGCAGCCGTGCTCTCGTCGTCGGCGCGCTTTCGCTCACGGCCGGCAGCGGCCGCTCAGTGGCGATAAGCTGTCAGTCCGGGCAGGCTTGGCAGTGTTGGCAGTTCGACGGCATCGAGCATGTTCTTGATCAGCAGGCCGAGCTCGGTGTCACCGACGATCGACAGCTCGCGGTTGAAGAACAGGGTGTCCGGATCCTCCTGGCGCGCGAGCAGTTGCAGGAAGGCCGAGAGATTGGCGCTGAACGACAGATCCGGCGTTTCCGGCGCTTTCAACAGCGGCCGGAACCGACCGGCGCGATAAGTGAAGCTGGCCTGTCCGCCAGCATCCAGGACCTCGACGAGAAAGCTGCGCCCTTCGAGCTGCGCCAGGCTGTCGTCGGGCAGCAGTCCCATTCTGGCGGCGGCGTTGAGCGCCGTCGCCAGCGCCAGCGAGTGTGGCCACTGTGGCAAATGCGTACCGATCGAAGCCACCAGGGCGGGCAGTCTGAAACGGGGAATCGAAAATCGTTGGCTCATGAACAGTTTCCTTTCACTTCTGCGCCGGCTTGCCGGCAGTGCTGCGCGATGCCGGCGTCGCCGAACCAGTAGCCGTCAACGAGTCCTTCACTGGCCCATCCCGTCGTGTCGGGATCGGCCGGCCGGGCGCAGCGGGCGGCGTCGAAGGCGGCGATGATCGCGGCCATCGCCCGCGGCTGCGGGCTGATGCGCAGCACCTCGATGCCCAGCGCCAGTAGTTCCGGCACCTGCGGCAACAGGTTGTAGGTCTGTGCCGACATCGTCTGGATGCCGTTGATGGCCAGAAACGGCTGCCCTTCGCGCGTGCGCAGCGTCATCCCCTCGGGATGGTCGAGGCATTTGAACTGGCAGTCGTCCTTGTTGAGCTCGTAGTGGCGCGCGGTGAAGCAGCGTGCCGAAAAAGCCAGCGGCAGCCTGCCGAAAGCGAAGACTTCGCTTTCGACGCCTTCCGGTCGCGCGCGGTGCAGCGTCTCTACCAGCCGCCGGTCGCCTTCCAGTGGCGGCACCCAGCGCTGCATGCCGTAGCCGGCGAAAGTCGCCAGTGTCGCTTCGTTGTAGATGTTGAGATGCGGGCCGGCGACGAACGGGCGGCCGGCAGCAATGTTGACCGCGCCGAGATCGTTGGCTTCGAGCCGGCAGCCGGGGATTTCGGTCAGCTCGGCGGCCAGGCGGCGCAGCGCCTTCAGGTCGCCTTCCGATTCGAGCAGCGCCTGCGCCGCGACGACGACCTCCTTGCCGGCATCGGCCAGGTCGCGCGCCAGCGCCAGCCAGTCGGCAACGCGGATTTGCTGGCGCCGCGAGCAGACCACTTCGCCGATGCTGATGATGTCGATCGCCGGGTTCTGCGCCATTTCGGCATAGAACTCGAAGACTTCGTTTTTCGGCCAGAAGTAGAGCAGCGGCCCGAGTGAGAGTTTCATGGCGGCTCCGGCGCTCAGCGCCAGGGGCGGTTGTAGGCGCCAAGAGTCACCTGGCTGCCTTCGGAAACCCGTGCCAGCTCGGCCTGCCAGGCCGGCTTGACGCGGAAGTGTTCGGGGTCGCTGGCGAGCGCGTCGAGCGCGGCGCGCATGGCGCGCGTCACCTGCGCGACGTAGGTCGGGCTGCGCTGGCGGCCCTCGACCTTGATCGCCGCGACGCCGATGGCGGCGATCTCCGGCAGGACTTCGAGGACGTTGAGACTGGTCGGCTCCTCGAGCGCGTAGTAGGTGTCGCCATTGACCTCGAAGCGTCCCTTGCACAGCGTCGGGTAGCCGGCTGCCTCATCGTCGCCGAAACGGTCGATGAGGATACCGTTCAGACGGGTGCTCATCGCGCCGGGGGATTTTTCCCACTGCACGTATCTCGCCGGCGAACAGGCACCGACGGTATTCGGCGACTCGCCGGTGGCGTAGGACGAGAGCCAGCAGCGGCCCTCGTTCATCACGCAGAGACTGCCGAACCCGAAGACTTCGATTTCCACCGGCGTGTTGCGGATCACCGTCTCGACCTGCGCCAGCGTCAGCACGCGCGGCAATACCGCGCGACGGATGCCGAACTCCCGGCGGGCGAAATTGACTGCTTCGTAACTGGTCGCCGAAGCCTGCACCGAGAGGTGCAGACGCAGCTCGGGGTGGCGCTTGCTGGCGTAGTCGAGCAGGCCGACATCGGCGAGGATCACCGCGTCGACCCCGAGATCGGCAGCGCCATCGACGGCGCGTCGCCAGTCGGCGACGCGTCCGGGCTGGGCGAAGGTGTTGATTGCCATCAATACCTTGCGGCGACGCGAGCGGGCGTAGCGCAGGCCTTCGACCATCGCCTTGTGGTCGAAGTTGAGACCGGCGAAGTTGCGCGCGTTGGTGTCATCACGGTAACCGAGGTACACCGCGTCGGCACCGTGATCGACCGCCGCCTTGAGTGCCGGCAGGCTGCCGGCAGGGCAAATGAGTTCGGGAACGTTCGGGCGCGGCATGCGAAACCTCGGCGAGGAGAGCGGGCGAGTGACGAGAACTGGCCAGTATAGCGAGGACAGCCACGCGGCACTTGATTCGCGTCAAGTTCCCGGCGATTGCGCCAGGCTGGCGCGCAGGCGCCGCAGATAGGCCAGCCCACGGATCGCCCGGCTGCCGTACCAGGAGACCATTTCGCCGTCGATGAGTGCCGCACGCGCATCCGGCGCTGCGTCGGCCAGTCGTCGAAGGTGTTGCTCGCGAAATGGGTAGGGCTCGCTGGACAGGAGGACCAGCTCGGCTTCACCAGCCAGCGTCGCCAGGTCGACCGCCGGGTAGCGATCCCTGCTTTCGACCGGCAGGGTGTCCCAGCCGGCGGCCGCCAGCATGCGCGAGATATAGGTGTCGCGGGCGACGCCGAGCCAGGGTTTCTGCCAGATCAGATAGAGCACGCGCTGTCGCGGCAGGCCCGCCGCCGTGGTGGCCAGCGCCGCCCACTGACGCTCGAAAGCGGCCGCCAGCGCCGCGGCTTGTGGTTCGCGCCCGAAGACGCCGCCGAGCAGGCGGTAGAGGCCGAGATTGTCGCGTGCGGCCAGCGGATGGGTGACGATCAGATGCGGCACGAAGGCTTGCAGCGCTTCGACTTCATCACGACGGTTTTCATCGATGTTGACGATCACGTGCGTCGGCCGCAAGGCGCGCAGTTTCTCGATCGAGAAGCCCTTGGTGCCGCCGACCTTTGGCAGGCGCCGGACGACCTGTCGTGGATGGATGCAGAAGCCGGTGCGGCCAACCAGGCAATCGGCCAGTCCGAGATCGACGAGCAGTTCGGTGAGGCTCGGTACCAGCGAGACGATTCGCGGCGTCTCCGGAAAGCGGTCGTGTTGCTTGCCGATCGCGTCAGACCATTGCATGATTGGGGTCTTGAGGGAAGAGAAGGAGAGAGGAGGATGCTAGCTCAGAAACTTGCCGTTGTGACCGGCGCGGCGCGTGGGCTGGGCCTGGCGGTTGCGCGCGATCTGGCCGCCGCCGGCTGCCTGGTGCTGATGGTCGGGCGTAATGCCGAAGCGATTGAAAATGCTGCCCGGGAGTTGCGTGCAGGCGGTCAGCAGGTGGTTGCTCACGTTGCCGACGTCACCGACGCCGGCGCCGTCGCCGCGCTTGCCGCCCGTCTGCGTCGCGAGTTCGGCCGCGCCGACATCCTGGTCAACAATGCCGGTATATTTCCCGAACGCACGGATTTCGCGCAGCCGCAGGCCGGCAGTGTTTTCGCCGTCGATCCGGAGGCGGTCGCCGCCACCTACACCGCCAACGCGCTGGCGCCGCTGCGCCTGATTCAGGCAATCGTGCCCCTGATGCGCGAAAATGCCTGGGGTCGCATCGTCAATGTTTCATCGGCGATGGGGCAACTGTCCGCCATGGGTGGGGCCTGGCCCGGCTACCGGATGTCGAAAGCCGCGCTCAATGCGCTGACCCGCCTCACTGCCGCTGAACTCGAGGCAAGCCCGGTCAAGATCAACGCGGTCTGCCCCGGCTGGTGTCGTACCGAGATGGGCGGCAAGGACGCGCCGCGCAGCGCCGATGAGGGCGCCAAGGGGATTGTCTGGGCAGCGCTGCTGCCTGACGACGGTCCGAGCGGCGGTTTCTTTCGCGATGGCGAGGCAATCGAGTGGTAAGCCGGCCGGGGCCGCGCATGCAGCCCGCAACATGGCTGATCGACGAGCGCTGCCGTTGGCCGCGGAATCGTTCGCGATGAACGAGGCGACTGCCGCTCGGCTGCGCGCCGTGACGGTCTCGCAATGAGCTTCGCAGGCCTGGAACGGATGCGCGATCTGTTGCAGGTCCGCATCGTTTCCGGGTCCGCGAGACTTCTGCAGCGAGCCGGGACCGTCCTGCTTCTGGCCAGCCTGGCGCACGCCGAACCGGCGCCACCGCTGAACGTCGACAACCCGCTGGCCGAGCCGCGTTTCGAGTCGGTCGGCGTCGGCATCATCCCGCGCGACGTGGTCCCGACAATGGCCCAGGACCGCGCCGGTTTCCTGTGGATTGCCACCGGTGACGGTCTGGTGCGCTTCGATGGCTACCGCTTTCGGCCGCAGGAGCGCGAGAGTGCGGACCCGGCGGCGCGCAACCTCGGCTGGATTCGTGCCCTGCTGCCGGGTAGCGACGGGCGGCTGTGGATAGGTACCGAGTGGGAAGGTCTGGCGGTCTATGACCCGGCCAGCGAGAAAGTGACTGCCTGGCGCGGCAAGGGCGAAGAGAACGACGAAAAGACCGGTCTCCAGAAGGACAGGGGCCTGCCAACGATTCGCGCCCTGGCCGAGGATGCAGACGGCAGCATCTGGGCCGGCGCCGAGGGAAGCGGGCTCGAACACTACGATCTGCAAAGCGGCAGCGTCGCCCGCTACCGCCACTCGCAGCAAGCGGGCAGCCTGCCCGACGATCGCGTGCAGGCGCTGCTCGTTGACCGCCAGGGGACCCTGTGGGTGGGCAGCTGGGCCGGCTTGAGCCGCCGCCAGGCGGGCAGCGATGCCTTCGAGCCGGTCTTCTCGAGCAAGGGCGTCGGTGGCGCCAGCCTTGCCGGGCGCGTCGTGGAAGCCCTGGCGCAGGCATCGGACGGGCGTATCTGGGTCGGCACGCGGCAAGGCGACCTGGCGATCGTCGATGCGGCGACGGGCGAGGGCCTGTTCGTCGATCATGCGCAGGACAACGCCAATCACGGCGCGGTGTCCAGTCTGCTCGAGGCGCCGGGCGGGCAGATGTGGGTCGGCCGATCGACAGGCATCGACCTGCACGATGCTGTTGACGGTCACCTTGTACAGCGCCTGCGCCACGACCTGCGCAAACGTTCCGGACTGGCGGGCAACGAGGTGACGGCGCTGATCCGCGATCAGGCCGGCCTGATCTGGGTCGGCGGCTTCGGCGTCGGGCTGCAGCGCCACGATCCGAGCAATCGCAGTATCTGGCTGCGCGGCGCCGATGCGCGGCCCGACAGCCCATTTTCGGAAGCCGACGTGCGCGCCCTGCTGCAGGTGGACAATGGCGAAATCTGGGCCGCCACCCCCAAGGGCGACGTGGCGGTCATGGACCAGTTGCTGCGTGTTACCGGTACGCTGTCGCCGCAGGCTTCGGGAGCGAGCGGCGCGGCCGGCGGGCAGGCAGGCCAGCCGCCGCCGGTACGTATCGAGGCGATGACGCAGGCCGGCGATGGCAGCGTCTGGCTGGGCGCCGATTCCGTGCTCTATCAGTTCAGCCGCGACCATCGGCAACTGCGCACCTTGCCGCATGGCGGCGGTCTTACCCGACGCCTGCTGGCCGGCAGCGATGGCTCGCTGTGGGTGGCCAGCCAGGATGGCGTTCATCGCCTGCGGCGCGGTGCAACTGAAGTCCTGCGTGTCAAGCTGCCCGCTGGGCAAGCGTTGCACGCCGACATCAACGCCCTCGCCGAGGCCAGCGATGGCAGCGTCTGGGTCGGCGGCGGCAAGGGACTGTTTCGTGCCGCTGCCGGCAGCAGCGAGCTGCTGCCGGTCGAAAGCCCGGCGGGCGACGGCCTCAACCCCAGCGTCATCGGACTGCTGTTCGACAGCCAGCAGACGCTGTGGGTGGACACGGCGGTTACCGGTCTGCATCGCATGCTCAGCTGGGATGGCCGGCAAGCGCGCTTCGAGCATATCAGCGCAAGACATGGCATCGTCAGCCGGCCGTTCGGCGGCAACCTGCTCGAGGATGCGCGCGGTCGCATCTGGACGCAGATGCACGTCTATGACCCCGCCAGCGATCGGCTCGACGAATTGACCGCCGCCGATGGCGCGAATCTCGGTACCGGCTGGTTCCTGTCACGGACCAAAACGACCGACGGGCGCATGCTGTTCGGCGGCAGCAAGGGCATCCTGGTGGTCCGGCCGGAGCGTTTCGACGCCTGGGCCTACCAGCCGCCGCTGCTGGTTGCCGAGCTGACCATCAACGGCCAGCGCGAGTCGGCCGGAGGAATCCTTGGCGGACTCACGCTGGCACCCGCGCAGCGCAGCTTCAGCCTGGCATTTGCGGCGGTCGATTTCCGTGATCCGGGCCGCGTTCGCTACGCCTACCAGTTGCAGGGTTTCGACCCCGACTGGATCGACAGCGCAGCCGATTCCCGCGTCGCCACCTACAGCAACCTGAATCCTGGCGACTACCTGCTGCGCGTGCGTGCCAGTAATCGCAGCGGTACCTGGAGTCCATACCAGCTGGCAATCCCGGTGCGCATCCTGCCTGCCTGGTGGGAAACCTGGTGGTTCCGCCTGTTCTTCCTCGCCTTGCTGACGCTGCTGCTCTACGCCCTGCTGCAGTTGCGTACCCGTCACCTTCGTTTGCGCCAGAGCCAGCTGAAGCACCTGGTGCAGGCGCGTACGGCCGAACTGGAGGCGCTGGCGCTGGCGCTGCAACGCGAGTCGGCCGCACTGGAGGAGTCGAGCCTGACCGACCCCTTGACCGGTCTGCGCAACCGCCGCTTCCTGACGCAGCACATCGAGGCTGACGCCGCCCTTGCGGTGCGCGAGTACGAGAGTCACTACAAGTACGGGGCGAAGCTGCGTGACGAAGCCGGCCTGATCTTCTTCCTCTTCGACATCGATCACTTCAAACATGTCAACGACCGTTATGGCCATGCCGCGGGTGATGCGGTGATCAGGCAAATGCGCGACCGACTGGTCGCCGTGTTCCGCGACACGGACTACCTGATTCGCTGGGGCGGGGAAGAGTTCCTCGTCGTGGCGCGCGCGACGCCGCGCAGCCATGCAGCCGACCTGGCCGAGCGGGCGCGCCTTGCGGTCGCTGAGCAGCCTTTCGTCCTGGACGACGGCAGGCGGGTGGCCAAGACCTGCTCGATCGGCTTCTGCTGCTTCCCCCTGTCAACGCAGCATGCGGATGCGCTGGGCTGGGCTGCCGCGGTCAATATCGCCGATGCGGCGCTGTACACGGTGAAGGGCGCAGGGCGCAACGGCTGGCTGGGAGCGCTGAGCGCCGGCGACGAATCGGCCGAAGCCCTGATTGCCCGGTCACGCAGGTCCTTGACCGAGTGGACGCGATCAGGAGAGCTGGAGGTGGTCTGGTCGCCACGGCTCGACGCCCTGCCGGAAGTGCTTTTCGAGACGGCCGAGCCGGCGGGCGGCGCGAGCTCGGCGAGTACGCAGTCTCGCGATGCCGCGCGTGTCGTCAGGACGTCGCCCGGCCCGGCTTGAGCGCGGCCCGCAGCCGTTCGATCTCGCCGGCCAGGGCGACGCCGCAGTCGAATTGGGCGCTGGTCGGCTGCGTCGGAGCCCGGGCGGTGTGCACACGGGCGCGGCGTTTCAGGGGGTGGCGTCGCCGGTGGTGGCCGCATGCTTTTGCAGCCGCTCCTGCAGATCCTGGCCGTTGATGGGCTTGGCGAGGTAGTCGTCCATGCCGGCGGCGAGACAGGTTTCGCGACCGCCATATGCGGCGTTGGCGGTCATGGCGATGATAGGCTGACGTCGCGCGCCGCTGGCTGCTTCGGCAGCGCGAACCAGCCGCGTCGCTTCGAGGCCATCCATGACCGGCATCATCAGGTCCATCAGGACCACGTCGAAGCTGTCGGTGCGCAGGCGTTCAACGGCAGCCAGGCCGTTGTCCACCAGCGTGACCCGGTGACCCCAGCGTTCGAGGAGTCTCGTCTCCAGCTCCTGATTGATTTCATTGTCCTCGACCAGCAAGACCCGCAGCGAGGGCGATTCACCGTTGGGGGAATGCCCGCCAGGGCGGGCGACGGGGTCGGCAGCCCTGCTTCCGAGAGCGCGGCCGAGCATCCGGAGGATCTCGTCGCCGGTGACCGGTTTGCGCAGGCAGCCAGCGACTCCGAGCTGGCGGTTACGCCCGGCATCGCCATGTCTGGGCACTGCGGAAACGATCACCAGCGCCATCGCCTCTCCTCCCGGTTCGGCGCGAAGCCGGCCGGCGAGGGTATAGGCGTCGACCCCTGGCAGTCCGCTGTCAAGCACGGCGACGTCGAATGCACATCGCGTAGCAGCAAGCATCGCCAAGGCCGCTTCGCCTGAGCCAACGGCGTCGACGACCGCGCCGCAGCCCTCCAGCGCACGCCTCATGAGCGCGCGGCTGAGCGGGTGGCGGTCGACGATCAGCACCCGCTTGTCGACCAGTTGCGCCAGCTGCAAGGCCTGTCGTTGCTCCCCGGGGGCGACGCCACAGCGGATTGTGAAGTGGAAAGTGCTGCCTCGACCGAGCTGACTTTCGACCCAGATGCGTCCGCCGAGAAGTTCGGCCAGCCGTGCGGAGATGGTGAGTCCGAGACCGGTTCCGCCGTACCTGCGGGTAACGGAAGCATCGACCTGGGCGAAGGCGTCAAAAATCGTCGCCAGCTTCTCTTCAGGAACGCCAATGCCGCTGTCGACCACGGCAAAATGCAGTTCGATTTCGCCCGCCTGGTCGCCCACCGCGCGCTCCAGGTGCAGCATCACTTCGCCTCGCGGCGTGAATTTGATCGCGTTGCCGACCAGATTGAGCAGCACCTGACGCAAGCGACCTGCGTCGCCCAGCACTACCAGGGGAACCTGGGGGTCGATGTCGCAGAGCAGCTCGAGTCCCTTGTCGTAGGCGCGCAGGGCGAGCGACTTGAGTGTCTCGCCAACGCATTGCCAGAGGTTGAATGCGACGCGTTCGGTGACCATTTTGCCGGCCTCGATCTTCGAAAAGTCGAGGATGTCGTTGATGATCGTCAGCAGCGCATCGGATGAGTCCTTGACGATCTGCAGGGAAGCGCGTCGCTCCTCGCTGAGTTCGCTGTCGAGGAGCAGATCGGTCATGCCGATGATGCCGTTCATCGGCGTACGTATTTCGTGGCTCATGTTGGCCAGAAACTCGGACTTGGCGCGGTTGGCGGTCTCCGCGTCTTCCTTGGCACGGCGCAACTCCTCGGAGGTGCGTTTGGCGGCCGAGATGTCGGCCAGGTAACCGTTCCACAGCCTGCCGCCGCTGGCTGTCGGCATCGCTTGCGCCGCGCCGTGCAACCAGACGGGTTCACGACGCTGCGGGTGGACGATTCGGAACTCGAGCGACCATCGCGACTGGCGACTCGTCGTTGCAGCGATCGACTTCTCGAGCAGTGGCCGATCGTCTGCATGTACCAGGTCAAAGAGTTTGTCGGCACTGGCCATGACCTCTTCAGCCGGCACGCCGCAGATTTGCGCCACCGCGCGACTGAAGAAAAGGAAGCGGTGTTCGCCGTGCGACCATTGATACTGGTAGACGGCGACCGGGATATTGTCGGTTGTTTCCCGCAAGCGCGCGTCGGCTTCCTTGAGCGCGGTGACGTCCTGCCAGATGCCCGTGAAGATCGTTGCACCGTCGGCCGTCGCAGGCTCGGGCGTCGGGTTGATCTCGCCGCGAATCCAGCGCAGCGCGCCGCCGGGAAGGCGAATTCGACACTCCCACTGCCACCTCTGGCGGCGCTCCGCCGCCCATCTGAGGCCCTTTTCGACACGTCGCCGGTCTGCGGAGACGATCTGCCGGGTGGCGAGCGACGCATCGGCGAACAGGGCCGCAGGCTCCAGCCCGCGAATCTCGCCCAGGCGATCGCTGACGAAGGTGTAGCGAATCCGCTGCGGACTGACCTCGCACTGAAAGACCACCGCAGGTACGCTGTTGGTGATCTGGCGCAGGCGGGATTCCGCCCCCGATATCGCAGCTTCCTGCGCCTTGCGGTCGGTGATGTCCACGATCGCGCCAAGCAGGCCGGCAATACTGCCATCGGCTTTGGTCAGGGTCGCCTTGTGGAAGATCACGTCGCGCCGACTGCCGTCGGATAGCTCGACCTGCGCCTCATAGATCTGCTGGCCGACCGCCTGCAGGAGTTCGCGATCCTTCTCGATGTGCAGTCCCGAGAATTCGGCAGGCAGCAGATCCTGGACGGTCCTTCCTGCCCAGTCGCTGCGCGCGATGCCGAAGAACTCGGCAAACGCCCGGTTGAGGTGCTGATAACGTCCGCCGGTATCCGTGAGGTAGATCGGCAAGGGCACCACCTCGAAGAGCTCCTGCACCAGATGCAGTTGCTCCTGCACCTGTTCCAGCGCGAGCCGTCGTTCGGTCACGTCATTCAGCGTGCCGGCGCAGCCGCTGAAGTTTCCGGCGTCATCGAACTCGGCACGGGCAAAGACCTCCAGCCAGCGATCGTCGCCATGTCGCGTGCGGTAGCGTGCCTCCTCGCGGACAAAGTCGATCTTGGCGCTGGCCAGAGCCGAGAAGCGCGAAGCGGCGTAGGCACGGTCCTCGATCGGGACGCTTGCCAGCGAGGGGCGGCCGATGCTTTCGTGAATCGCATAGCCGGTAATTTCGCTCCAGGCCGGGTTGAGATAGGTCCAGCAGCCGCTGGCGTCGGTCCTGAAGATCACCTCCTTGAGGCTTTCGACAACCGTACGGAAGCGCCGCTCACTGTCGGCGAGCTGGCCTTCGATGCGCTTGCGCTCGGTAATGTCGGTACGAATCGAGATGTACTGTACCGGCCGGCCGCGGTGATCGCAGAACGGCACGATGGTCGCGCTGACCCAGTAGGCGTCGCCCGACTTGCTGCGATTGCACAGCTCGCCATGCCATACCCTCCCGGCGCTGATCGTTGTCCACAGGTCGGCAAACAACGTTGGCGGATGGACGTTCGACCTGGTGATGCGGTGATTGCGGCCGAGCAACTCGCTGCGGGCGTAGCCGCTGATCTGGCAGAACTTGTCATTGGCGTAGGTAATGGTGCCATGCACGTCGGTGGTGCTGACGATTGCATGCTGATCGAGGGCAAACTTCTGGTTGGCCAGCGCTGTGAGCGCAGCCTGCAGATCGCGCCGGCTCTCTTCGCGCTGGTTCACCAGGTCGGCCATCAGCGATGACAGCGCTTCGAGGTTGTCGTCGTCCGGCGAGGGCAACTCACGGTGACCACAACGCAGCAGGCCGCTGGCGGTGCTGCGCAGGGACGCGATGGCGCGCATGCGGCTGCTCAGTTCGCGGCGCAGGCGGTCATTGGCCTGTAGCAGTTCGCTCGAACTCAAGTCCAGGCTGCGCGTTCGCAACTGCAGGTCGCGGTCATTCTGCTCGTAGGCGCGATCGACCTGGGCGAGAAAGCCGTCGAGCCCGACGAGCAGACGGGCTGCTTCCGGCGACACGCGACCATTCGCGGCCACCTGCCTGAGTTCGTCGAAGACCGCGGCCGCGCGCTCGCCGTCGACACCGAGGACGCGCCGCATTTGCCGGCTGAGGAGCTTGTGCATGAGAGGGCGGGGGTGGAGGCCTGTGGCAAGAATGCCGTCAGCGCTCACTGATCCAGGTAATGGTCATGGTCTGATTGTGTAGCCGGCAAGTACCTGTCGGCGCGAATGGGGCAATTTCCCCGTATGAATAGAAACCGGCGAGCACCGCAGGCTGAGAGAAGACGTCGCCGACGGCTTCAATCTCTTCATCGACGCGTCCGCCCATGACCAACTTGCGACCGACGCAACTGACCAGCAAAGCCAGTCCCTGCTCACCCGAAGGGACGCCGAGCCGGGCTGCTTCCGCTGCGGATTCAGCGCCGCCGACCAGCGCGTCGGTGCCGGCGTGCATCAGCTTCAGGTAGCCATCCGCATCGATCTCGCCAGCCAGTGTAAGGCTGCCGCCGCGCTCATCGACGTCGAGGATGGTGCGAATCAGGCCCAGTTCGCGATGATCGCTGCCAAGCATGGCAAAGGGGAAAAGCAGCCCTGACGCGGGCAGATCCCTGGCGTGCTCGCCAAGGTAACGCTTGTAGACGTCCAGCGCCGGTTGGCCATCGAGTTCATAGAGCACGTTGTCAGCGCTGCGGGTAACCTTGCGCGCCGGCCCGAACGGTGACCAGCCGCCGAACGAACCATGCGAGAAGCGTAGCGCCTGCCCGTAAAGACCCACTGCGACGATGCGCTCGGTGCTGGCGCCGGCATCGTCGAGTACCCAGGTCTCGCGGAAAGCGTCGCCGTCGCCTGCCAGCCCGCCGGTCACCGGCACATCGCTACCGACGACCTGGCCGATCCCGACCAGCAGGGCCCCGCCATTGATGCGCACGCCCTGACCGAAGACCAGCACCGCACGCAAGCCCTCCGCTGGCAAGCGGGCTGCCAGTCGCTGGCCGGCAGCCCGCGAGTCATCCATGCCGGCCAGCGTGGTCGAGGCCTGAAGCACCCGGGTCTTCTCGAAGCGCACGGCAGTCAGCACGCACGTGCCGTCGGTCACGCCGCTCGCGGAGATCTCCCCGGCCGTCGAGCAGCCTGCGCGTCGCGCGCCGGGAACAGCGGTGGCAAGCGGCGCCGCCACCTCGCCGAGCAGGTGGCCGGCGCCGAAGGCGAGGACCAGATCGGGAGCGATGTGCTGCAGCGGGGCCAACTGGTCGGCGATGTTCGCGGTGTTGTGCAGAACGACCTGTGCGATCTGCATGACGGAGTCCCCCTGATTGCCTGTCTGCCACGGGTAAACAGCCGCTCAGGATACTGCGCAGCTGGCGGTCGGACAAGGCGCTGCCGTCTATTCGCGCAGGCGTTGCCGCGGCTTGCGCGGCGCGGCAGCCATCAGGCGGTCATAGACGGCGTTCGGCAGCAGCCGCAGCAAGCGCGCTGCGACACCCATCTGCCAGGGAATGACAACATAGCTGCGGCCCTTGTCGATGGCCCGCGCGAAGCGACGTGCGGCGGCGTCGGCGGGCATCAGGAAAGGCATCGGGAACGGATTGACCTCGGTCATCGGCGTGCTGATGTAGCCCGGACAAATGGTGATCACCCTGACTCCCGAAGCGCGCAATTCGACGCGCAGACTTTCGAGATAGCTGATCACCGCGGCTTTCGATGCGCTGTACGCTTCCGAACCCGGCAGGCCCCGGATACCGGCCACCGAGGCAATGCCGACCAGGCGTCCCCGACCGGCCCGGCGCATGCCGCCGACGAAGGGTGAGAAGGTCGCCGCCATGCCGAAGAAGTTGGTATCCATGACCCGCCGGATGGCGTCGAGGTCTTCGGCGTGTTCGGTCAGCGTGCCGACCGAGATGCCGGCATTGGCGATAACGATGTCCGGGTCGCCAAGCCGCGCAATGAAATCGGCGGCGGCGGCGCGCAAGGCCCTGGCGTCGGTAACGTCGAGCGGGTAACAGCTGACCTGTCCCGGCCAGCGTTCGGCCAGCTTCTGCAGAGGCTCCGTTCGCCGCGCACAAAGCCCGAGCTGTGCACCCTGTTGCGCATAATGCTCGGCCAGCGCCTGGCCGATTCCCGACGAAGCCCCCGTGATGAACAGTCTGCGCAGCGGTCGCACTCAGCCTCCGGGTGCACGAAACAGCGCGGCCGCCGGCAGCCGAATGCTCACTTCCTCATTTCTTTTCGTGATCGCGACGCGCCATGTCGATCACCTGGTCGGTGCGCGCGAGCAGATCGGGGTAGCCCTTGATTCCCTTGCCGCCCATCAGGTACTTGCCGTCGACGGCAAGTGCCGGGACGCCCTGGATCTTGTACGTGTGGGCCATCTGGTCACCGCGCTTGGCCTGGCTGACGACGCCAAAGGAGTTGAAGGCATCGCTGAATTTCTTGCCGTCGACGCCCTGAGCCGTGGCCCAGGCAACGATGCTCTTTTCGTCGTACAGTTTCTTGCCTTCCTGGTGCAGGGCGCGGAAGACGGCGCCATCGAGCCTGGCCAGCTCGCCGGTCGCTTCCAGCGCATAGTACAGTCTGGCCAGATTCGCCCACTGCGGGCGGCCGAAGGAGATCGGCACGCGCTTGAAGACCACGTCGCCTGGCAGGCCTGCTGCCCATTTGCTGACCGTCGGGTGAAAGTCGCTGCAGTGCGGACAGCCATACGAGAAGAACTCGATCACTTCGATCCTGGCCGGGTTGTCGGTCGCCTGCGCCGGGACGATCAGCACATAATCGCTGTCGAGCGTCGGTTCTGCGCCCGCCGGCAAGGCAATTGTCAACAGCGCCAGGCTTACTGCGATCAACCATCCACTCATGCGTCCGTGCATTGCTCTTCTCCTTCTACCGTGAAGGTCGCGGTCGCGACCGGGCTCAATCCTTCTTGACCACGCGGGCGTCGATACCCTGTCTGGCCAGTTCGCTGCGCAGGATATTGACCTCGTCCATGCGTGGGTAAGGACCCAGGCGAACCCGGTACCACACCTTGTCGTGCAGCATCACCTGCTGAATCCTTGCCTCCACACCCATCAACGCCAGTCGTGCCTTCTGGTTGTCGGCCTCGCCGACATTCTGGAAAGAACCGGCCTGCAGATAGATCGGTTGTTTCAGTGTGGCTTCCCGCTCGGGCTTGCTGGTATCTACCGTTTTGACTTCGGGCGGTTTGCCATCGAGGGCTTTGCTCTCCAGCGGCTGCTCGACAGCCGGCGGGATGTCGGCCAGTCCCGGCGCACGCTGCGTCGGGTCGGGAATCGCTTCCGCATTGCCCGGCAGGATCTTGTAGAAGTCGAACCGGGGCTTCTCGGGCGCCGTCGAATCTCCAGGCTTGCCCGGCAGCGCCACCGGCGCCGGCGGCAGCGCGGCCATGTCCGGGGGCGGTGCCGGCGGTGGTGCGTCGGCAACAGGCGGTGGCAGTTTCGGCTGCTGCCCGGTGGTGGTGAAGGGTAGCGGCACCCTGTTGACGTACCAGACCACGCCAGCCACCGCGATGACGCCGATGACCAGCCCGATGAACAGTCCGAGCAGCGTGCCGCCGCCCGACTTCTTGCGGGCTGGCGTCTTGCGGGGTGGTTTCATGTCACGACTCATGGCAATCCTCTGAACTTTGCCTACATCGATTCGGGGCAGCTGACGCCCAGAATCGCCATGCCGTTGCGGATCGTCTGCCCGACCGCCGCTGCCAGCGCGACGCGCGCATTCTTGAGCCCGGGGTCGTCGACGAGCATCCGTTCGGCGTTGTAGTAGCTGTGAAACTCGGCTGCCAGATCCTTGAGATAGAAGGCGATCAGGTGCGGCGCCAGTTCGCTGGCAGCTGCTTCGACGGTTTCGGGAAATTCGCCCAGGCGGGCAGCCAGAGCCAGTTCGTGCGCACCTTCGAGCCGGCCGAGCTCGGCGGCGGTGAGCCCTTCCGGCTCTCCTCCCCACAGCGCCAGCAGGGAGCAGACGCGAGCGTGCGCGTACTGGATGTAGTACACCGGGTTCTCGTTCGACTGGCTGGCGGCCAGATCGAGGTCGAAATCGAGATGCTGGTCCGCCTTGCGCAGGACGTAGAAGAAGCGGCAGGCGTCGTTGCCGACTTCTTCGCGCAGGGTGCGCAGGGTCACGAACTCCCCGGAGCGGGTGGACATCTGCGCCTTGCAGCCGGAGCGATAGAGCACGGCAAACTGTACCAGGGCCACGTCGAGCTTCCCGGGATCGAGTCCGAGCGCGGCGATGGCGCCCTTGACGCGTGCAATGTAGCCATGATGATCCGCTCCCCAGACATTGATGATCCGCCCGAAGCCGCGCTCGTACTTGTTGAGGTGATAGGCGATGTCGGATGCGAAGTAGGTGTACTGGCCGTTTTCACGTTGCACCACGCGATCCTTCTCGTCGCCGAACGCGGTCGACCTGAACCAGCGCGCACCATCCTGCAGATAGAGGTGGCCGCCCCTGTCCAGTTGCTCGACGCAACGCGTCACGAGACCGGTATCGAACAGCGACTGCTCGGAGAACCAGACGTCGAAGTGCACGCCCGATTCCTCGAGGTCGCCGCGACAGTCCGCGAGCTGTTCGGTGAGTACGTGGTCATGGACGTACTTCCAGTCGCCGCCGAGCAGCGTCCTGGCGTTGGCAATCAGCGCATCGAGCTGCGCTTCGCGCTGTTGTGCGGCTTCGGCGTCGCTACGCTCGGGGTCCGGCAAGCCGGGCGTTCCAGCGGTGACGCCGGCAGCCGGGCGCAGGTAGCGGTCGCCGTGCGCCGCCAGCAATTGCCGGGCCATGTCGCTGACGTAGGCGCCCTGGTAGCCGTTGCTTGGGAAGGCGATCTGCACGTCGTCGTCGCCCGCCAGCGCCAGATAGCGGAGCCAGGTCGACAGGGCCAGGATATCCATCTGCCGTCCGGCATCGTTGACATAGTATTCGCTGGTTACCTCCCAGCCGGCGTAGGCGAGCAGCTTGCAGAGGCTGCCGCCGTAGGCTGCGCCACGGCCATGGCCGACATGCAGCGGCCCGGTCGGGTTGGCGGAAACGAATTCGACCAGCACCTTCTTCTTTTCGCCTGCCGACGAGCGCCCGAACGACTGCCCCTGTTCGAGCACCGCATGAACGACCTCGAGTTTGCTGGCGGCCCGCAAATGGAAGTTGATGAAGCCGGCGCCAGCGATTTCGGCGCGCTCGAGCAGCGGCGAGGTCGGCAGCTCGGCCAGCAGCAGTTCCGCCAGCTGGCGCGGGTTGCGCTTCAGCGACCGCGCCAGCTGCATTGCCAGATTGCACGAGAAGTCCCCATGCGTCGACTGTTTCGGCCTTTCGATGTGGATTTCGCCATCGGCCTCCGCCGGCGCGACGCTTTGCAGCGCCGTGCGCATCAGTTCGGCAAGGTGAGATTTCAGATCGTGACTCATCAGGGCGCGGGGTGGTTGATTCTGTCGAGCTCCCGATTATACGATGCCGGGGCTCGGTCGGCGACGATCCGCGGCGCGATGAAGCACGTTTCTGTGTAAACTCGTTCCTTTATCGACGACAGGGCTAGCGTAGCCGTGCGACTTTTCCGCCTCGCCAAGATTCTCAGCATCGTCAGCCGCTACGGTCTCGACGAGATGATTCTCGAGCATGAGCCAAGCGGTCGCCTGGCGGCCTTGTCGCGCGCACTGCATTTCTGGCGGCGTTTCGATACTCCGTCGGCAGTTCGCCTGCGCCTGGCTCTCGAAGCGCTGGGGCCGATATTCGTCAAGTTCGGGCAGGTGCTGTCCACCCGTCGCGACCTGTTGCGGCCCGACATCGCCGATGAACTTGCCAGGTTGCAGGACCGCGTCCCGCCGTTCTCGTCCGAACTGGCCCTGGCGCAGATCGAGGAAGCCTACGGCCGGCCAGCCAGCGAGGTGTTCGCCGAATTCGACTCGACGCCGGTGGCCAGCGCTTCGATTGCGCAGGTGCACTTCGCCCGCCTGCGTCCCGAGGACGGCGGCCAGGACGTGGCAGTCAAGGTTCTGCGGCCGGAAATGCGTGGGGTCATCGCCAATGACCTGGCGCTGCTCGATACCCTGGCCGGACTGCTGGAGAGCGTCTGGTCGGACGGCAAGCGGCTGAAGCCGCGTGAAGTCGTCGCCGAATTCGCCAAGTACCTTTACGACGAACTCGATCTGATGCGTGAAGCGGCCAATTGCTCGCAGCTGCGGCGCAACTTCCACGGTTCCCGGCTGCTGCAGGTTCCCGAGGTGTACTGGGATCAGTGCACGACGACGGTGATGGTCATGGAGCGCATGCGCGGCATCCCCATCAGTCAGACCGGCGCGCTGCTCGCCGCCGGCGTCGACCTGTCGGCCTTGTCACGCGCCGGCGTCGAGATCTTCTTCACGCAGGTCTTTCGCGATGGCTTCTTCCACGCCGACATGCACCCGGGCAACATCTTCATCGCCACCGACCCGGCGCATCACGGCAGCTACATCGCGCTCGACTTCGGTATCGTCGGCACGCTGACCGACACCGACAAGAACTACCTGGCGCAGAACTTTCTCGCTTTTTTTCAGCGCGACTACAAGCGCGTCGCGACGGCGCACATCGAAGCGGGCTGGGCGCCGCCCGATACCCGCGCGGACGAGTTCGAGGCCGCCGTGCGCGCCGTTTGCGAGCCGATCTTCGACCGCCCGCTGCACGAAATCTCGTTCGGTCGCGTGCTGCTGCGTCTTTTCCAGACCTCGCGCCGCTTCAACGTGGAAATTCAGCCGCAACTGGTGATGCTGCAGAAGACACTGCTCAATATCGAGGGCCTCGGCCGCCAGCTCGATCCCAATCTCGACCTCTGGAAGACCGCCAAGCCCTTCCTGGAGCGCTGGATGAGCGAGCAGTTGGGCAGGCGCGCCTTCCAGCGTGGCATGCAGCAGGAAGCGCCGGGCTGGGCACGCATGCTGCCGCAACTGCCACGCCTCGTGCATCAGGCGCTGGCCCATCCGCCAGCACCCGACCTGGCGCCGCAACTGGCCAAACTGGTGCGCGCGCAGCGTCAGCAGGGCCGCTGGCTGGCGCTCATTGCCGTCTTGCTGGCGCTGCTGCTGCTCAGTCGGTATTTTGGCCCGTATCTCGGTCCCTAGCCAGGCGCATCCTCCGCGCCGCCGCCGTGTCGTGAACGGCGGCACGGCAGAACCGGCCGCGACGACTGGCGACGAAGGGTCGCGAGAAGTTCATTCCGCGGGCGGCAGAGACCAGCGCAGGGACGCCTCGAAACCGCCGTCGCTCAGGTTCTTGAGCTGCAGGCGGGCATCGTGCAACTCGGCGATGCGCTGCACGATGGCCAGTCCCAGGCCACTTCCTTCGCTGTTCACGTCGCGACCGCGATAGAAGCGTTCGGCCAGTCGCGGCAGCTCCTGTGGCGCAACCCCCGAGCCGTCGTCGCTGACGCCGAGCGACAGCTCGCCATGCTGCGAGCGTGCGAAAACGGTGATCGTGCTGCCCGGCGGGGTATGGCGTATGGCGTTGTCGAAGAGATTGCGCAGCGCGATCTCCAGTAGCTCGGCGTCGCCCCTGACCCGCAAGCAAGGGACGCTGGCCTGCAGGTGCGCGGTGCGTGCCTCGGCGGTCGGCCAAAGTTCGGCAAACAGCCGCCGTGCCAGTTCGCCGAGGTCGATTTCGGCGCTGTCGGGGAGTCCGGCCAGGGGGTCGAGGCGCGCCAGGCGCAGCAGCTGTTCGAGGGCTTGAGTGGCGCGGTTGCTCCCCGCGACGATCTGCGCCAGCGCGTGCTGGCGGTCGTTGGCGTCGCTGCTGCTCTCGGCGACCTGGGCCTGAATCTTGACGATTGCCAGTGGCGTGCGCAATTCGTGGGCAGCGTCGGCTGTGAAGCGGCGCTCGCAGTCGAGCGTGTTGCGCAGCCGGAGCAGCAGACGGTTGAGTGCCAGAAGCAGCGGTTGGACTTCCAGCGGCGCGCCGCGGTTGGTCAGCGGTTTGAGGTTGTCAGGCGAGCGCGCCGCGACGTCGTTGGCCAGATCGTCGAGAGGTTTCAAGCCGCGGCGGATCGAGACGTAGATCAGCAGCAGGAGAAGCGGCGAAATCAGGACGATCGGGACGACCGCCTGGCCGGCAACCTCCATCGCTCCAAAGTCGTGTAGTCGGAGGGACTGGCTGACCTGCACCCGATAGTCGCCGGCCGCCCGTAAGTCGAGCATTCGCCAGGGGTGGCCGTGGTGCTCGATGACCGTGTAGCCCTGTGCGCTGGACAAGGCGGTCTTCGGTGCGTGTTGCGAGCGCAGCAACAGTGATCCGTCGCTGCGCCCGATCTGGAATTCGATCGGGATTTCGTAGGGACTCGACTGTTCGCGGGGCAGGCTCGCCAGGTGCGCCGCCAGTTCCGCCAGATGACTTTCATTGCTGGGCAGCAGCGCCATCAGGAGCCTGGCGGTTTGCGCCAGATGCCCGTCGATCATTTCCTCTGCCTCGTGGCGCGCCTGCCAGAAAGTCAATACGCCGCTGGCCAGCAGGCCGAGCAGGGAAGCGATGCCGACGCTGCCCAGCAGTCGCCAGCGCAGTGACCGAAAGCGTACGCCGGGCAACAGTGTGGACATCAGTCGGGGTCACCGAGCCGGTAGCCGAGACCACGGATGGTGCGGATGAAGTCGGCACCGAGCTTGCGGCGCAGATTGTGGATGTGGACCTCGACGGTGTTGCTGCCGGCCTCCTCGCCCCAGGCGTAGAGACTTTCCTCGAGCTGCCTGCGGCTGCGGATGTGCGTCCCGTGGTTGAGCAGGTCGCGCAGCAGCGTGAATTCTCGGGCCGATAGAGCGACCGGCTGGCCGTCCCTGGTCACCCGCTTGCTTGCCGGATCGAGTCGCACACCGGCGTGTGTCAGCGCCGGGGCCGCCACGCCGCCAGCACGACGGATAAGCGCGCGCAGGCGCGCCTGCAACTCGGGAAGATCGAACGGCTTGGTCAGGTAGTCGTCGGCGCCGCTGTCCAGCCCGGCGATCTTGTCGGCGCTGGTGTCGCGGGCCGTCAGGATCAGTACCGGCAGCTGCTGGCCGCGCGCGCGCAGGTCCCTGAGCACCGACAGACCGTCGCGCTTCGGCAGGCCAAGATCGAGAACGCAGGCCTGATAGGCATGGTCGAGCAGCGCCAGACGCGCGGCGTCGCCGTCGCGTACCCAGTCGACCGCATAGCCGGCGAGCTTGAGACCGGCACGAATGCCGTCGCCAAGCAGGGCATCGTCTTCAGCCAGCAGGATGCGCACGGGACGGTTTTCCTTGTTCACCTGACCCTTCGGCAGGCTAGTCCCGGTACCCGAAGCGCTTCAGCAACTGCGCCGTCTCGCACAGCGGCAGTCCCATGACTCCGGTATAGCTGCCGGCGAGGTGCTCGATGAACATGGCGGCGCGCCCCTGAATGCCATAGGCGCCCGCTTTGTCCATGGGCTCACCGGTGGCGACGTAACGCGCAATTTCGCCCGCATCGAGGGCGCGGAAGCGCACCTCGCTGATCGAACGGATGACTTCGATACGCCCGTCGAAGCCGACGGCCACCGCAGTCAGCACGCGGTGGGTCTGGCCCGACAGGCGCTGCAGGATGTGTTCGGCGTCGTCCACGTCGCGGGGCTTGCCAATCAGTTCGCCAGCCAGTTCGATGGTCGTGTCGGCCGCCAGAACCGGCTGCAGGAGGAGTCCGCGCCAGTTGACGATGCGCCAGCCGAGCGAGGCCTTGTTGTACGCAATGCGCTCGACGTAGGCCAGCGCATCTTCGTCGGGTAGCGGCGTTTCATCGAGTTCCCGGTCGCCGCGGTGCGCGTCGCGGAAGACGATGGTGTCGAAGCCGACGCCAATCTGCGCCAGCAGTTCGCGTCGGCGCGGGCTGCGCGACGCCAGGTGCACCCGTGAGTGCTGCAGACCGGCCGGCATCAGCCCTCCCGATGGTAAGGATGCTTGCGAACGACGCTGATCGCGCGATAAAGCTGTTCGCAGAGGATCAGTCGGGCGAGTGCATGTGGCAGGGTCAGGCTGGAGAGGCGGATCATTTCGTCGGCCTGTTCTTTCAGGGTTTCGTCGATGCCATCGGCGCCGCCGATGACGAAGGCCGTGGCGCCACCGGCACGCATCCAGTTTTCCAGGCGCTCGGCAAGTTGCACGGTCGGCAGATCGGCGCCGCGTTCGTCGAGCACCACCAGCCGTTGATAGCCGTTCAGCGCGGCCAGCAAACGGGACTTCTCGGCGGCCAGCAGTTGTCCGCGGGATTTCGAGCCGCGTGTTTCGGGCTTGATCTCGACGATCGCCAGCGGCAATTCGCGCGGCATGCGTTTTAGATACTCGGCGCAGCCCTGCGCCACCCACGCGGGTGGCTTGTGGCCGACGGCGAGGATGGTCAGCTTCATCTCTCGCCGGCGATCGCCTGTTGCGCCTCCGATGCTGCCCGGCGCACGCGCTCCGGGCCCTTGCCACCCCACAGTTCTTCGAGCCGGTAATAGCTGCGCACCGCCGGTTGCATGACATGCACGACGATGTCGCCGAGGTCGACGAGCACCCATTCGCCGGATTCCTCACCTTCGCAGGAGAGGATCTCGACGCCGGCCTCGCGGGCCTTGTCCTGGACGTTGCGGGCCAGCGATTTGACCTGCCGGTTGGAGTCGCCGCAGGCGACGACGATGCAGTCGAACAGCGAGGTCAGTCGGCTGGTGTTGATGACCTCGATATCACGGCCCTTGATGTCTTCGAGCGCGTCGACGACGAGTTTCTCCAGCTGCGCGAGTTTCATTGGCGAGTCAGTGCTCCGGGTAAAGGTTCTGCGCCCGAATATAAGCGATAACTTCATCGGGCAGCAAATAGCGGGGGCTGCAGCCTCTGGCCAGCAGCGCGCGAATCTGCGTAGCCGAAATCGCCAGCTGGGTCATCGCGAAGCTGGCGATACGGCCGGCGGGCGATTCGCGCAACTCCGCCGGACTGGCGCAGAAGCGATCGCGACAGGCCACTTCCAGCACTCCCGGCAGACTGGCGGTGTCGACCGGAAATCCGGGGCGGTGGGCGACGCCGATGTGCGCCAGGTCGAGCAGTGATTGCCAGCGGTGCCATTTCGGCAGACCGGCAAAGGCGTCGGCGCCGAGCAGCAGGACCAGCGGCCGCTGCTGGCCGATCTGCTTGATCTGGCGCAGACGTTCCAGGGTGAGTACCGTGTAGCTCGCGCGTGCGGCGTCGACTTCGGCGGCATCGACTTCGAAGCCGGGGTTTCCGGAAGTTGCCAGACGCACCATCGCCAGGCGTTGCCGAGCGGTTACTGCGGGCGTTTCGCGCAGCGCCGGCCGGCCGGCCGGGATCCAGCGTACGCGGTCGAGATCGAGATGGTCGGCGGCTTCTTCGGCGAGTCGCAAGTGGCCGAAATGGACCGGGTCGAAGGTGCCGCCAAAAAGTCCCAGCGGCCGCCCGCTGGCTTGCTCAGGCATCGCTTTGCGCAGCTCCGGTGACGAAGACGTCGCGGTAACTGACGTAAAAGCTGGCGAACAGCGTTGGCGCAAGTATGAGGATCAGCAGTACGCTGAGGAGTACGGTGAACAATGCGGCACCGTCCGGGAGCAGAGCGACGAGTATGCCGACGAGCAGGCCGGGCAGCAGCGTTGCCGCCGCCAGGATTGCCAGCGAGTACACCAGGAAGGCTCGCCAGTTGCGGACGCAGGCGATGAAACTGAAAAACAGCGCCTTGGCCGGTGACAGGCCATGCCAGGCAGCGAGAATCGGCGCGTACCAGTAGGCCATGACCAGCGGGCAGAGCAGAAGCAGCGCCATCTGGGTGGCCAGCAACAGCTCGCCATTGGCCATCACCTCCTCGTCCGGCTTGTGGCCGGCAAGCATCAACTGCATCAGTGCGCCGCCATCGGCCAGTGACGAAAGGGCGAGAATGCCGACCGACGCCGCAAGGTAGATTGCGCCAAGGGTGATCAGCGCGCGCAGGTTCTTCTCGAAACCGGAGAACAGCGTCTGCGGGCCCAGCGGGTTGCCCCGGTCGATGTTGCGACAGGCATTCATCAGGCTCACCGAGAACGCCGGAATGCACAGGGTGGTGGCGATGGTGCCGATCATCGGAATGACATTCACCAGGGCCATCAGCATCCAGTAGCTGACGACCAGGAAGGTGAGCATCAAGTGATTCTTCCTGAAGATCCGGAAGCCTTCGGTCAGCCAGCGCCAGCCGTGCGCCGCCTTGAGAGTCAGTGCTTGCATGATATGTCTTGGGCGCGCGCTCAGGCGGCGAGGAAAATGTCGCGATAGGAAGCATAAACGGAGCCGGCAAGTACCGGCCCGAGGACCAGGAAACCGAGACCAACGGGAAGGGCGGCGAAAAAGCCGAGGACCATGACGATCAGACCATAGACCAGGAACACGAGGACGTTCTTCAGGCAGGCGCTGAAGCTGGCCTTGAGCGCATCGACCGGCTGCATGGCGTTGAAGACGACCAGCGCCGGGGCAAACCACACGGCCATCACCACCGGCACCGAGAGGAGCGCCCAGAGCAGGCCGGCAAGCAGGATGCCGCCGAAGGCGATACCGGCGCCGAGTGGGCTTTGCAGCACCATCGCCCCGGCCATGCCACCGCCGGCGAGCAGCATTACCAGCAGCATGATGGCCAACATGCCGATCATGTACAGCACGCCGAGGGTCAGCAGGGCTGCCGTGTGCTGCTGGAAGCCGGCGAACAGGTCGCCGATCTCCAGCGGCTGATCACGCGCCAGCTTGTGGCAGGCGACGAGCATGCCCGCGGCAAGTACCGGGGTGAGCAGGTGCGCAGCGAGCGGGCCGATCAGGGGGACGATCGCCAGGCCGACGTAGACGACGAGCAGAATGACCATCATCGCAATCCAGGCGCCCGGATTGGCGATGAAAATGGCCCAGCCCTGTTTCAGCCAGTTCACTGCGTTGCCGGCATCGACGCGGCGACTGGCGCCGTTGAATTGCGGCGCGGGTATCGGAAAGGCTTGCATGGTCATCCTCGTCTCGAGGTCAATTGGCAAATGCTAGTCGCCCTGCGCCGGGGAGGCAAGCCAGGGGCTGTCGTCGCCTGTCGCGATGCGCTTGCGCAGGATCGCCCGGTAGGTGTCGGGGTCACGCTCGACGACCAGTGCGCCGGGCCGCGGCGAGTGATGATCCTGCAGCCGCGAGATCCAGAAACGCAGCGCGGCGGCACGCAGCATCGTTGGCCAGGCGGCTTTCTCGGCCGGCGACAGCGGCCGGCGTTCGTCGTAGGCGGTCAGCAGCGCCGCGCAGCGTTCGCCGTCGACTGCCAGGGCGGGCGTCAGACACCAGTCATTGACGGCTACCGCCAGGTCGAAGAGCAGGTCGTCGACGCCGGCGAAATAGAAGTCGAGCAGGCCGCTCACCCGATTGCCCGAGAACAGCACATTGTCGCGAAACAGGTCGGCGTGGATTATCCCGCGCGGCAGTCCGGTCGGTCGATTGCGCTGTTGATGGCGCAACTCGGCGCGCAGCAGGCGGGCGTCGTCTTCGTCCAGGCAGGCCTCGATCTCGCCGGCCACCCGGGCGCACCAGTCGGTATCGCGCTGATGCGCCAGCGGCTCCGGGAAGGAGCCTGCCGCGAGGTGCAACTCGGCGAGCATGGCGCCAAGGGCTGCGCATTGCGACTGCGTCGGCGAGCGTTCGGAACGTCCCGGCAGACGGCTGACGATCACCGCCGGCTTGCCGCCGAGGCAGGTCAGCGGCGCCTTGTCGTGTCTGGCGACGGGTGCCGGGCAGGGAATGCCGCGCGCCGCGAGATGGGTCATCAGCTGAATGAAGAAAGGGAGCTGCGCGCGCGGCACGCCGTCGAAAATGGTCAGCACGTAGTCGCCGGCGCTGGTGCCGAGGAAGAAATTGGAGTTCTGTACGCCTTCGGCAATGCCGGTCAGCGCTTCGATGCTGCCCAGGGGATAGGCTTCGAGACAGGCGGCGGCCTGCTCGAAGCTGAGCTGGGTGAACACCGACACGGTGGTCAGGCAAGATCCGGCAAGGGGCGGAAGGCGATCAATGGGAGGGGGTCAGAAAGTGCCGATCACCCACTGCGGGACACTCAGATCGGGAGAACCCATCGTCGTCTGCGTGAAGTTGCCGTCGCCGTTGCGGTCGATCAGATAGTAGGGGACGCCGTGTGCCGGCGTGACCTTGATCTTGAACAGCTTGCCGTTGATGCGATGTTCCTCGATGGTGTCGCCGTCGCGTTTCTTGATGGTCACCTCGGGTTCGAGGCTCTCGTCGAAGCCCGCCATCTCGGGTGGCGGCGGCGGGACCGCCGGCAGTGGCTGCAGATCGGTCCTGTCCTGCGCAAGCGCGGGCAGGGCGGCGAGGGCGAAGGCGAGGACGAGAGTCTGGGTGCGACGCATGGGTTCGTTCCCGGGTGGTTGGGCAAATGGTGAGCATCATCGGTCAAAGTCGGCTTCAGTACAAGATTCGTGCACCGGATCGCTTGCTCGGGGCAGCTGTTCGGCGGCCTCGCCGAAGTCTGCGATAATGTCCGTGACTGGCCGGGCGGCGATCGTCTGCAGCCATTGCCGTAGGGCGTCGTCTTGCGGTGGACCGGTTTATCCCCCTTCTGTCCTTTCTCCTTCTTGCTTTCGCGACGTGCTGATGCCCATCCTGCTCCTGGTCGACGGATCGTCCTACCTCTATCGCGCCTTCCACGCCATGCCCGATCTGCGCACGACGCGCAGCGAACCGACGGGTGCGCTGCACGGCGTGCTGAACATGCTGCGTCGCCTGGAAAGCGACTATCAGGACGCCGATGTCGCTTACAAGGCATGTGTCTTCGACGCCAAGGGAAAGACCTTCCGCGACGACTGGTACCCGCAATACAAGGCCAACCGCCCGCCGATGCCCGACGACATGGCCCGCCAGATCGAGCCCCTGCACACCGCCATTGCCGCCCTCGGCTGGCCGCTGCTGAACGTCGATGGCGTCGAAGCCGACGATGTCATCGGCACGCTGACGCGGCAGGCGGTGGCGCAGGGGATCGCTGTGGTGGTGTCTACCGGTGACAAGGATCTGGCACAGCTGGTGGGGCCGCAGGTGCAGCTGGTCAATACCATGAGCAAGGAGGTGCTCGACGAAGCCGGCGTGCTCGCCAAGTTCGGCGTTCCGGCCGAGCGTGTCGTCGATTACCTGGCGCTGGTCGGTGACGCGGTCGACAACGTGCCGGGCGTGGACAAGGTCGGCGCCAAGACGGCGGTCAAGTGGCTCAGAGAGTACGGATCGCTGGACGGCGTCATCGCCGCCGCCGCCGAGATCGGCGGCGCGGTCGGCGAGAACCTGCGCCGGGCGCTCGACTTCCTGCCGCTGGCGCGGCGCCTGGTGACCGTTCGCTGCGACCTCGATCTGCCGCTCTCGCTGGCCGACCTGGGACCTCGCCCGGTCGACCACGAATGCCTGGGCGAGCTCTTTGCGCACTACGAAATGCGCTCGTGGCTGCGCGAAGTCCAGTCCGGGCAGGAGGCTGGCGCGGTCAGGGAGGCAGCGCACCGTGCTCTGCCCGACACGGCCTCGCCAGGACAAGCGGGACTGCTGTCCGAGGACGCGCACCGGGCAGCCTACGAAACGATTCTCGACGAGGAGGCCTTGGTGCGCTGGCTGACGAAGGTCGAGAGCTGCCCGCTGACCGCCCTGGACACCGAAACCACCAGCCTCGATCCCTTCGCGGCACGCATCGTCGGCCTCTCGCTGGCCGTTGCCGAAGGCGACGCCGCCTACCTGCCGCTCGCCCATCACCATCCCGGCGGGCCGCAACAGCTGCCGTGCGACGAAACGCTGGCGCGCCTGAAACCCTGGCTGGAATCGGCGCTGCACGCCAAGATCGGCCAGAACCTCAAGTACGACCAGCACGTCCTGGCCAACCACGGCATCGCGCTGGCCGGCGTCGCGCACGACACGCTGCTGCAATCCTACGTTCTCGAATCCGGCAAGGACGGCGCCCGCGGCCACGACCTCGGTCGCCTGGCGACGCGCCATCTCGGACTGGCGACGATCCCCTACGAAGCGCTCTGCGGCAAGGGCGCGAAGCAGATCAGCTTCGCGCAGGTGGCGATCGAGCAGGCCGCCGAATACGCTGCCGAAGACGCAGACCTCTGCCTGCGTCTGCACGCCAGGCTCTATCCGCAGATTGCCGCCGATGCCGGCCTGGCGCGCGTCTATACGGCGATCGAAATGCCGGTGCGCGACGTGCTTTTCCGCATGGAGCGCACCGGCGTGCTCATCGATGCGCAGTTGCTGACCCGGCAAAGCAACGAAATCGGCAAGCGCCTGCTCGAACTCGAGGCGCAGGCACATGCGGCGGCAGGGCAGCCGTTCAACATCAACTCGCCGAAGCAGCTGGCTGAAATCCTCTTCGGCACACTGGGCCTGCCGATAAAGAAGAAGACCCCGTCGGGAGGCCCCTCGACCGACGAAGAAGTGCTCTCGGAGCTGGCGCTCGACTATCCCCTGCCCAGGATCCTGCTCGAATCACGGCAGCTCGCCAAACTGAAGGGGACCTATACCGACAAGCTGCCGAAAATGGTCAATGCGCAGACCGGCCGCGTGCACACCAGTTATGCGCAGGCGGTGGCGGTCACCGGCCGCCTGGCGTCGAGCGATCCCAACCTGCAGAACATTCCGGTACGAACGCCCGAAGGGCGGCGCATCCGCGCCGCGTTCGTTGCCCCGGCGGGCAGCGTCATCGTTTCGGCGGACTATTCGCAGATCGAACTGCGCATCATGGCCCACCTCTCGGAGGACCCGCGCCTTCTCGAAGCATTCGCGCAGGGCGAGGACGTGCACCGGGCGACGGCGGCCGAGATCTTCGGCGTCAGCCTGGGCGATGTCGGCCCGGACCAGCGGCGGGTCGCCAAGGTCATCAACTTCGGGCTGATCTACGGCATGAGCGCCTTTGGTCTCGCCCGCCAGCTCGACCTCGAACGCAGCGCCGCGCAAGCCTACATCGAGCGCTATTTCGCGCGCTATCCCGGCGTCGCCGCTTACATGGCCAGGACCCGCGAAATGGCCAGGACGCAGGGCTACGTCGACACCGTTTTCGGTCGTCGGCTGTGGCTGCCGGAAATCCGCTCCAGCCAGGCCGCGCGCCGCCAGGGCGCCGAGCGGGCGGCGATCAACGCGCCGATGCAGGGCTCGGCGGCCGACCTGATCAAGACGGCGATGATCGCCGTGCAGGGCTGGCTCGACGGCGAGCGCCTGCAGGCGCGTTTGCTGCTGCAGGTGCATGACGAGCTGGTTCTCGAGGTGCCCGGCGACGAGCTGGAACGGGTGCGCGCCGAGTTGCCGCGACTGATGAGCGAAGTGGCAGCCCTGCGCGTGCCGCTGCTGGTCGACATCGGTGTCGGCGCAAACTGGGACCAGGCGCATTGACGAGCGGCGGCGCAGGGCGCGAGGACCGGCATTTCGTTTTTTTTGACTTTGTGCTTCAGCAGGCACGGAAAGGCAGGCAAGCATGGCTCTGCACGAGAAGGAAAGCGTCCGCGAACAACTGGAGGACGAGGTGTACGCCTCGGCCGACTTGTCGATAAGCATGCCGAAATACAGGTTTCCGGTACTCGAACACGATCCGCGACACGCCTATTCGGTGGTCCATGACGAACTGATGCTCGACGGCAATGCGCGTCAGAATCTGGCGACCTTCTGCCAGACCTGGGCCGAGCCCGAAGTGCACCAGCTGATGGACGAGTGCATGGACAAGAACATGGTCGACAAGGACGAGTATCCGCAGACTGCCGAAATCGAGGCGCGTTGCGTGAACATGCTCGCCGACCTGTGGAAATCGCCGGCCGCGGCGAACACCATCGGCTGCTCGACGACCGGGTCGAGCGAAGCGGCGATGCTCGGGGGCATGGCCATGAAGCGGCGCTGGGAGGCCAGGCGAAGGGCGGCGGGCAAATCAATCGACAAGCCGAACCTGATAAGCGGCCCGGTGCAGATCTGCTGGCACAAGTTCGCCCGCTACTGGGACATCGAACTGCGCGAAATTCCGCTGGAAGGCGAGCGCATGCTGATGACGCCCGAGGAAGTTCTCCAGCGCTGTGACGAAAACACGATCGGCGTGGTGCCGACCCTGGGGGTGACCTTCACCTGCCAGTACGAGCCGGTGAAGGCGGTCGCCGACGCGCTCGATCGACTGGCGAACGAACAGGGACTCGACATCCCGATACACGTCGATGCTGCCAGCGGCGGCTTTCTCGCGCCGTTCTGTGCGCCCGACCTGGTCTGGGATTTCCGCATTCCGCGGGTCAAGTCGATCAACACGTCGGGGCACAAATTCGGTCTCTCCCCGCTCGGCGTCGGCTGGATCATCTGGCGGGAAGCCGCCGACCTGCCCGAAGAAATGATCTTCTGGGTCAACTACCTGGGCGGCAACATGCGCGACATCGCCCTGAACTTCTCGCGGCCGGGTGGGCAGGTCGTCTGCCAGTATTACAACTTTCTGCGCCTCGGCATGGAGGGCTACCGCAAGATCCACAGCGCCTGCTACGAGACCGCCGCCTACCTCGCCGGCAGGATCGGCAAGCTGGGGCCTTTCGAGATCATCTACGGTGGCGAGATGGGCGGCGGAATCCCGGCCCTGTGCTGGAAGATGAAGGAAGGCGTCGCGCCGGGCTTCAGTCTCTACGATCTCGCCGACCGCCTGCGCAGCCGCGGCTGGCAGGTGCCGGCCTACGCGCTTCCGGCGAATCGTCAGGACCTGGTGATTCAGCGGATCCTCGTTCGTCACGGCGTTAGCCGCGATCTGGCGACGCTGCTGGTCGACGATATTCAGCGCGCGCTCGACTACTTTGCCAGGCACCCGACGCCGGTGGCGATGAGTGCCGAAGAAGCGTCCGGATTCCATCACTGAGGCGCTCATGACAGGGCGTCGGGTGCGATCTGCAGCAGCGCCCGCCATCGAACAATTTTTGCCAATCATCCCGTTTTCAGGAGTTTCCCCGCCATGTCCATGCAACTCTGTATCGGCAACAAGAATTACTCGTCCTGGTCGATGCGCCCGTGGGTACTGCTCAGGCAGGCCGAGATTCCCTTTGCCGAGGTGATGCTCCGCTTCGATGCCTTCACCCCCGACTCGAAGTTCAAGAGCGAAGTCGCGCGTTGCAGCCCCGCCGGGCGGGTGCCGGTGCTGGTGGACGACGGCCTGGCGGTCTGGGACACGCTGGCGATCGCCGAGTACCTGGCGGAGAAGTATCCCGATCGCTTGTTGTGGCCCGCTGACCGGCGGGCGCGTGCCCGCGCACGCAGCATTTGCGCCGAGATGCACGCCGGCTTCGGCGCCCTGCGCGACCACTTCCCGATGAATATCGAGGCCAGCCTGCCCGAAGTGGGGCAGCGCATTCTGCGTGAGCAGGCGGACGTGCGAGGCGATGTCGATCGACTCGTGCGGATGTGGAGCGAACTGCTGGCTGCGCATGGCGGGCCGCTGCTGTTCGGCGGGTTCAGCATCGCGGATGCCTTCTTCGCGCCGGTGGTCAAGCGCCTGGTGACCTACGGCGTGCCGCTTCCGCCGATGATTGACGCCTATGTCGAGCAGGTGCAGGCGCTGCCCGGGGTTGCCGCCTGGACCACTGACGCGCTGGCCGAGCACGACTTCCTTGACTTCGAGGAGCCCTATCGAACCCGTGCCTGAGAGGCTGGGGTGAGAATCCAGGGCCGCGTCGGCTATCATGGCGGGATCGGAGTTTGCAGGAGGCCGAATTGCGTGCAGCACGCATACTGTTCATCGCCATGTGCCTGCAGTCCGGCGGTGGAGTTGGCGCTACCGACATCGAGCGCTGTGGCGCTGGCCGGGTCGAGCTCGCAGCGAGCACGGCTGGCGCGACGGACCTGGGCCTGGCCTGCGAAGCGGTGAGCATCGGTGTCGAGTTCATGCGCTCGCTGGGCTTCGCCAGCGAAGTGGCGGTGCGCGTGAAAGTGGTCGACGAGCTGCCCATGCCGCATGGAATCGCCTTGTTGGGCCAATACGATCCCAAGGTCTCCGAGATTCGTGTTCTTTCGCTCCAGCAGTTCGTGGCTGCGTGCGCCGATGATCCGCCCTTCGGCTGTCCACCGGCTGCCGACATCTACCGCAGTTTCGTTGTCCATGAGGTCGTGCATGCGCTCACCGACCTTGCCCTCGCCGGCCGAGTCGTCCCAAGATTGAAACTGGAGTACCTGGCTTACGTGGCTCAACTCGCCAGCCTGCCGGACGCGTTGCGCGAGCAGTTGATCGCGGCCAGCGGCGTGCGCGGTTTCGAGCACGAGAACGATATCAATGCCTTTGTCTATTTTGCGGCGCCGAATCGTTTTGGAATAATGTGCTATCTGCACTACCGCCGACCGGAGAATGGCGATGCCTACTTGCAGCAAATCCTCGGAACAACAACCCGGGCTGGACGCGTGCCGCCGTCCATCCCGGGTTTGCCAAAGACTGACCGTGATGGCGTTGCTCGCTCTGCTGGCCGCCTGCACGACTGAGCCGAGCCGCCTTGCCGTTTACCAGAAGGAAGGTTTCGAGCCCGACGAGACCTTCTCGCGTCTCTTCGACGCCAGCGTCGAAGAGACCTGCGAAGCGGCGCGCCGCGCGCTGCTCAGCCAGGGCTACCGGCTGACCACGCAGGTGCACGATTTCGTCAGCGGCAGCAAGAGCTTCCAGCCCGAGGGCGAGGTGCATGTGCAGATCGTCTTCAACGTCGTCTGCGCCCCGGTGGGCACGGGCGGCAAGTTGGCGACGGCGTACGTGAGCGCGGTGCAGGACCGCTACATGCTCAAGAAGAACCCCAATTCGGCGAGTGTCGGCGTGGCGGCGATCGGCTCGCTGTCGATCCCGCTCACGGCGTCCGGTGACTCGCTGGTCAAGGTGGCCAGCGAAACGATTCCCGCCGGGCGTTTCTACGATCGCTTCTTCGCGCTGATGCAGCACAATCTGCCCATGTCGGCGGGCGAGCGCTAGGTGCCGGGCGGCGGAAACGGCGGCAGCGCAGCGCGACGAATGCTGCGCGCCGTGGTCCTCGGCGTCCGGCCGAAGGCGCACGCTGGCCGCGCCCGGTCCGCGGCGTCCGGCAAGGCTGCGCGACACGCGCGGGCGGCGCGGCTATTATGACGAGCGTCAGGGTCGGCTGCGGATGTGCGCGGCAGATATTGATCTCTCCCGCCGCCAGCCCCGAGGCTGGTGCCCGGCAAGGCGTGCGGCCCGCTGCCGGTTGTCCAGCCGCCGTGCCTTGAAGTCAGACGACACGCATCCTGTGGATGCCAACTTTCGGAAAGGGAACTGCCCGTGAACATGCCCTTCAAGCCCGATCTCGCGCTCGAGAAGCGCTTGTCCGACAAGCTCCTGGACGTCTTCATCAGGGCCGGTCTGGTCATTGCCCTGGTGATGCTGTGTTACCGGATCTTCTCGCCCTTTCTGGGCTTGATGATGTGGGCGCTGATTCTGGCGATCACCCTCTACCCGCTGCATCAGAAGCTGGCGGGCAGCCTCGGCGGCAGGCAGGGTCGCGCGGCTACCCTGCTGGTCCTGGCGGGCATCGCCCTGATCGTAGTGCCGACCGCCCTGCTGGCCAGTTCAATGGGCGATTCGATTCATCAGCTGATTGCCGGCGTCAAAGACAATACTTTCGCGATCCCGGCGCCTCCCGAGAAAGTGGCCGAGTGGCCGCTGGTCGGCGAGAAGCTCGCGGCCGCCTGGTCGATGGCGCACTCGGACCTGCCGGCGTTCATACAGAAGTTGCAACCGCAAATCGGCAGCCTGGCCAAGAAAGCCCTGGGGATGGTTGCCAGCATCGGCAGCGGCATGCTGATGTTTCTGTTCTCGTTCATCATTGCCGGCGTGATCATGACTTTCGGCGAATCTGGCGAGCGGGGTGCGCGGGCGATATTCGACCGCGTGGCTGGCAAGGCGCGCGGTGAAGAACTCAACAAGCTGTCGACGGCAACGGTGCGCGCGGTGGCCATGGGCGTCATCGGGGTGGCCTTCATCCAGGCTATCGTCGTCGGGCTGGCCTTGCTGGTCGCCGGCATTCCCTGGGCCGGAGTGCTGGCGCTGGTGATGCTCCTGTTGGGCATCGCGCAGGTCCCGGCACTGCTGGTTACCCTGCCGGCGATCGCCTATATGTGGACCATCGGCGATTACGGTACGGTTGCCGCCGCCAGCTACAGCGTGCTGCTGATCGTTGCCGGTTCGGCCGACAACGTGCTGAAACCGCTGATGCTCGGTCGCGGCGTCGATGCGCCGATGCCCGTGGTCCTGCTCGGCGCACTGGGCGGCATGGCCGCCACCGGCATCCTCGGCATGTTCGTCGGCGCGACCTTGCTGGCCCTGGGTTACCAGATCTTCATGGGCTGGGTGGAAGCGCGCGACGAGTTGGAGCAGGCTGTGGATGATTCGCAGCCGGTCGCCTGAGGCCGCCTGCAGGTGCCGGTGAGGCGAACGGGCCGGATCGTGGCAGTCAGCGGGGCCATGGTGCTCAGCGCCTGCACTACGGTGGGGCCTGACTTCAAGCCGCCGCTGCTGCCCTCGTGGCTGGCCGACTGGTCCGGTGGTTCGCTGGCAGCACTGGCCGCGGGGAGGACGGGGCGTTCATCGGCGGTCACTCGGGAATGGTGGCGCAGCCTCGACGACCCCGTGCTCGATGCGCTGATCGACGAGGCGCTGCGCAGGAACCCCAATGTGCGCATTGCCGGGCTGCGGATTCTCGAGGCGCGCGCCAATCTCGGCATCGCGGGCAGTACGCTCTACCCGCAGGTGCAGCAGCTCAGCGGCGAAGCACTGCGTGTCGGACAGCGTCAGGACGGTGGGCCGAACAGCGCCTTCAGCAGCTATGGGCTGGGCTTCGGTATCGGCTGGGAACTCGACTTCTGGGGCAAGTTCCGGCGCAGTATCGAGGCGGCGGATGCCAGCTATTTCGCGAGCCTGGCGCAGTATGACGACGTGCAGGTGTTGATGGCCGCGCAGGTCGCGACCCTGTATGCGACGGTTCGAACCCTCGAGGTGCGTTTGCAGATCGCCGGCGAGAATGCTGCCCTGCAGGCGCGCAGCCTGCAAATCACCGAGCGGCGGTTCAGGAGTGGCAATGACGCCGAACTCGACGTGCAGCAGGCGAAGAGCCAGTACCTGAGTACGCTGGCTGCCATTCCACAGCTGGAGAATGGCCTGCGGCAGGCGCAGAACGCGCTTGCCACGCTGCTCGTCCGGGCACCTGGACCGTTGCCTGAAATGGCGGCCGGTCGCGGCCGCATTCCGAACGCGCAGCTCGAGCTGATTGCGGACATGCCTGCCGATCTGCTGCGCCGCCGCCCGGATGTACGGGCGGCCGAGATGCAGCTGGCGGCTCAGTCGGCGCTGATTGGCGTCAGCGAGGCCGAGCTCTACCCGGCGATCAGTCTGCTCGGTTCGCTGGGCGTCTCGGGCACCTCCCTGAGCGCTTCGAGAAACACCTTCGACTGGGCAGTCGGCCCCAGCCTGACCTGGAACGTCTTCGACCATGGCCGCTTGAGCAATCAGGTCCTGGTCCAGGATGCCCGCTTCCAGCAGCTCTTCGAGCAGTATCAGGCAACGGTACTGAGCGCGGCCCGCGAGGTTGACGACGCCGCCGTTGCTTTTGCCAAAGGCCGTGAGCAGACGGTGCTGCTTGCCGAAGCGGTGACCGCGTCGCGGCGCTCGCTGGCGATTGCGAATATCCAGTACCGGGAAGGACTGACCGGTTTCGAACGGGTGCTCGATTCACAGCGTGCGCTGTTCGGCCAGCAGGAACGCGAGGTCAACGCGCTCGGCGATGTCGCGAAGAGCCTGATCGCTCTCTACAAGGCGATGGGCGGTGGCTGGCAAGCCGGCCGTAGCCGTCCCTTGCTGGATGACGCCACGCGCGAGACGATGGGCGAGCGCAGCGACTGGCAGGAGATGTTGGCCACGCCCTTGCCACCCGCTTCCCGCTCCCTGCCGGCAGCCGTGGAAAACCCGGAGGGAGAGCAATGAGTGAAAAAGCCGTAACACCGACCGAGGCGCCAGCGCCTGCTGCACCAGAGCCACCGGCGGAGAAGCCAGGCGTCGGGACGCGGATCGGCTCGCTGACCGTCGTCGCGCTGATCTGCGCCAGTCTGCTCTGGTATTTTGCTGCCGATCGCCTGACCCCCTACACCTCGCAAGCCAGGGTGCAGGCCTTTGTCGTGCCGGTGGCTGCCGAGGTGGCGGGCAAGGTGCTCAGCGTGCATGTGAAGAACAACGACGATGTGCAACGCGGCGAGCCGCTCTTCGACATCGATCCCAGCCAGTACGAGATCGCCCTGCAACGCGCGCGCTCGGACTATGAATCGGTGCGCCGTTCGGTGAATGCTGCGAGTGCGGCGGTCGAAGCGGCGCGCGCCGCGTTGCAGGCCGCGCAGGCCAATCACGTCAAGGCCGAGAAGGATGCGACGCGGCAGGAGAGACTCTATGCCGAGGATCCCGGCGCCATTTCGGTGCGCCGCCTGGAAAGCGCGCAGGCGACCCGGGTACAGGCGCGCAGTCAGGAAAAGGCTGCCGAGGCCGACTTGCGCCGGGCGCAGGAGTCAGCCGGCGAGAGCGATGAAAACAACTCACAGTTGCTGAGCGCGCGTTCGGCCATCGCGAAGGCCGAGCTTGACCTGCAGCGCACCCGCGTGCTGGCGCCCGCCCGCGGTCTGGTCACCGATCTGCGTACCGAAGTCGGGCAGTTCGCCCAGGCCGGGGCGCCGGCGATGACCTTGATCACCATCCACGATTTCTGGATCAATGCCGACCTCACCGAGAACAACCTCGGCAATGTCGACGCCGGCGACGAGGTCGCCATCGTGCTCGACGTGTGGCCTGGTGAAGTGTTCAAGGGGCGCGTGCGCAGTGTCGGCAGCGGCGTCAGTTCGGGCAAGCAGACGTCGCCTGGAGCACTGCCGACGATCGAGAACAGCCGTGACTGGCTGCGGCAGGCGCAGCGCTTTCCGGTGGTGGTCGAGTTCGACCCTGCCGAAGGCAAGCGCTTGCCCGACATACGGATCGGCGGCCAGGCCGAGGTGCTGGTCTATACCGGCGAGCATCCGCTGATGAACTTCCTCGGGGCCGGCTATATCAGGCTGATGAGCCTGCTCTCGTATCTCTATTGAGCATCGCCCGATGACGCGCGCCGACAAGGCTGTGCTGCGCCTGGCAAGCGGACTGTTTCTGGCGGTGCTGCTGGCCTATGGCCTGGCGTTGCCGATGCCGTTCGTGGTCTGTCTGCTGGCGGTGATGATGCTCTGCAAGCCGGGGCCGCCGCTGCCGATGCTCAAGGGCGTACTGGTCGCCCTGTTGCTCGGCGCGCTGATCGTCGGCGGTGTTCTGATGGTGCCGCTGTTGCAGCATTATGTGCTGAGTGGCGTCATGCTGACTGGCCTCGTGCTCTACGCGCTGTTTTTCTTTGGCCTGCGCACTGCCAATCCCCTGACCATGATTCTGGTCGTCTCTTTCACCCTGGTGCCGGTCGCCGGGGTGGCGGCACAGGCGCTGGTGACCGTGATCAGCGTCGCTTTGATGGTCGGGGTTCTGGTCGGGGTTGTCGTCAATGGCGTTTCACACGCCTTCTTTCCCGACCCTCCCGAACTCCCGGACAGTGCCGCAAAGCCACCGCCAGTCGGCCGCGAGGCGGCGAGCTGGATCGCCCTGCGGGCAACGCTGATCGTCCTGCCGGTCTTCGTCCTCGCCCTGAGCAATCCGTCCTTCTACCTGGCAGCGATCATGAAGACGGTCGCGCTGGCGCAGCAGGCGGGTTCTGCCCGAGCCCGGTCGGCAGGGCGGGAACTGGTCGGCTCGACGCTGATGGGCGCCTGGATGGCGATGCTGGTCTGGTTTGGCCTGTCCATGTGGCCGAACCTGTGGATGCTGATGCTGTGGGTCACGGGCGCCGCCCTGTGGAGCGGCGCGCGCATTTTCGGGGTCAGGGCGAGCGCGTTTTCTCCCTCGTTCTGGAGCAATGCGCTGCTGACGATGCTCATCCTGCTCGGGCCCGCGATCGAGGACAGCGCCAACGGCAGCAATGTTCTGGCTGCATCGGCCCGTCGCATCGTTCTCTTCGTCGGGGTCTCGCTCTATGCCTGGGCAACGGTCTGGGTCCTCGAGCGCTGGCGCGCCTCGCGTTCGCAGGCGCTGTTTTTCGATCGTGGTTGAAAGGGGGAACGCGGCATGACCTTGATTGATCTGGCGATCGGCCTGCCGACCATGTTGGCATGCCTGATCCTGCAGGTGTCGGTGACCTTCTGGGTGGTCAAGTACTACCTTCGCCTGTCCGCCGGGCAGTTGGCGAAGAGCGGATGGCTGGCCGGCATTCGCCCGCTGATGATGGTGATGGTGGTCATGATGGCAGGCAATTTCCTGCAGATGGCGATCTGGGGAGCAATCTTCCTCTTCCTGGGAGAGTTCGACAGCATGCACGCGGCCTTCTACCATTCGGCGGTCAACTTCACCACGCTCGGCTATGGCGACCTGGTCATGAGCGACGAGCGGAAATTGCTGGGCCCCCTGGAGGCCGCCAACGGCGTGTTGATGTTCGCCATAACCAGCGCGGCGCTGATGTCGGTGCTGCAGCACATGATCAAGGCGCACCTGGTGAGCGGCGAGAAGAAGCAGTGACGGCACCGATCTGAAGGGTGTTCTTCTGCTGCTTGGCGTGCTGGCGGCCTGCAGCCGCTTCGTGCAGCGGGATGCGCGGCAGACAGCGGAACGCAAGAAGCCCGCCTGGCGGCGGGCCTCGATGGTCGCCACAGGCGGGGTTTTCCCCGCCGGGAGAGCTATTCGAACTCTATGATCACCTGATCGACCGACAGGCTCTCGCCAGGCTCGGTAACGACCTTCTTGACCTTGCAGTCGAGTTCGGCCCGGAGGACGTTCTCCATCTTCATCGCCTCGATGACGGCGAGTTTTTCGCCGGCGCTGACCTGCTGGCCGGCCTTGACCGAAACTTCGCGCAACAGCCCCGGCATCGGCGAGAGCAGGAACTTGGAGAGATCCGGCGGCACCTTCTTCGGCATCAGCGCGAGCATGCGGGCGGCATTGGCAGTCATCACCGTCGCCTTGACCTGCTTGCCGAAGTGCACCACGCGATAGAGCAGGCCGATGCGTTCGAGTTGCAGACACAGTGGCGCGCCGTTGCAGGTGCCGTGGAAGACCTGCTCGCCAAACTTCCAGTCGGAAACGAGATCGTAGCGGTCGGCGCCGTAGGTGACCGAGTAACCGCCCGGGATCGGCGTGACCACCACCGCGTAGTCCTTGCCCTCCATCTGCACCACCCAGCCGCTGCCGACCTTGCGCTCGTGTCCCGGCATCTGGCCACTGACCTGGACTGCCCGGTCGATGTAGCGACGACGCCCGAAGGCGGCAACGGCAGCGAGCAGGCCCGGATCATCGTGCACCACGTCGCTGGCAACGAAGCCGCTGGGGAACTCGTCGGCAAGGAAGGAGGTGGTGAAGATTCCCGACAGGAAGCGCTGATTCTGCATCAGCGCCGCCTGGAAAGGAATGTTCGAGCTGATGCCGCGAATCACGAAGGCGTTCAGCGCGTCGCGCATGCGATTGATCGCCTGCTCGCGGGTCGACCCGTGGCAGATCAGCTTGGCGATCATCGAGTCGTAGTACATCGAAATTTCACCGCCTTCGAAGACCCCGGTATCGACCCGGACTTCGCCATCGACGGTCTCCGGCGGCCGATACTTGACGAGCCGGCCGACGGATGGCAGGAAACCGCGGAAGGGGTCTTCGGCGTTGATCCGGCACTCGATTGCCCAGCCGTTGGCCTTGATGTCGTCCTGCACGAAAGGCAGTTTCTCGCCCGCCGCTACGCGGATCATCAACTCGACGAGATCGACGCCGGTGATCATTTCGGTGACCGGATGCTCGACCTGCAGGCGGGTGTTCATTTCCAGGAAGTAGAACGATTTGTCCGAACCGACGACGAACTCGACGGTGCCCGCGCTCTGATACTTCACTGCCTTGGCCAGTGCCACGGCCTGCTCGCCCATGGCCTTGCGGATGCTGTCGTCGATGAATGGCGACGGCGCTTCCTCGATGACTTTCTGGTGGCGTCGCTGGATCGAGCACTCGCGTTCGAGCAGGTAGACGGTGTTGCCGAAGGCGTCGGCGATGACCTGGATTTCGATGTGGTGCGGTCCCTCGACGAACTTCTCGATGAACACGCGATCGTCGCCGAAGCTGTTGCGCGCCTCGTTGCGGCAGGCTTCAAAGCCTTCGGCGGCCTCCTTGTCGTTGTAGGCGACGCGCAGTCCCTTGCCGCCACCCCCGGCAGAGGCCTTGATCATTACCGGGTAACCGATATCCCTGGCGATTCCGACGGCTGTGGCGGAATCCTCGATTGCCGAGTTGTAACCGGGAATGGTGTTGACCCTGGCCTCTTCCGCGAGCTTCTTCGACGCGATCTTGTCGCCCATGGCCGCGATCGAATGGTGCTTCGGGCCGATGAAGACGATGCCGCTTTCTTCGAGACGGCGCGAGAACTCCTCGTTCTCCGAGAGAAAGCCGTAGCCCGGGTGCACCGCCTCGGCGCCGGTCTGTTTGCAGGCAGCGATGATCTTGTCGATCACCAGATAGGATTCCTTGGACGCCGCCGGGCCGATACACACGCCTTCGTCGGCCATCAGTACGTGCATCGAGTCCTTGTCGGCTTCGGAATAGACGGCGACCGTCTTGATACCCATCTGCTTGGCGGTCTTCATGACCCGGCAGGCAATTTCGCCTCGGTTGGCGATCAGTATTTTCTTGAACATCTCTATTTCTCCCCGTGGATCAAAGCGGAATGTTGCCGTGCTTGCGCCACGGATTTTCCAGTTTCTTGTCCCGCAACATGGCCAGCGAGCGGCAGATGCGCTTGCGGGTCTCGTGCGGCATGATCACGTCGTCGATGAAGCCGCGGGCTCCTGCGACGAAGGGGTTGGCGAACTTGGCCTTGTACTCCGCTTCGCGTGCCGCCAGTTTTTCCGGGTCGTTCTTCTCGTCGCGGAAAATGATCTCGACCGCGCCTTTCGGACCCATGACGGCGATCTCGGCCGATGGCCAGGCGAAGTTGACGTCGCCACGCAGGTGCTTGGAGGCCATCACGTCGTAGGCACCGCCGTAGGCCTTGCGGGTGATCACGGTGATCTTGGGCACCGTACACTCGGCGTAGGCGTAGAGCAGTTTGGCGCCGTGCTTGATGATGCCGCCGTACTCCTGCGAGGTGCCCGGCATGAAGCCGGGGACATCGACGAAAGTCACCACCGGGATGTTGAAAGCGTCGCAGTAGCGCACGAAGCGCGCCGCCTTGATCGAGCTCTTGATGTCCAGGCAGCCGGCCAGGACCAGCGGCTGGTTGGCGACGATGCCGACGGTCGAGCCGTCCATGCGCGCAAAGCCGATGACTATGTTCTTGGCGTATTCGCGCTGCAGTTCAAAGAAGTCACCATCATCGGCAACCTTGATGATCAGTTCCTTGATGTTGTACGGCTTGTTGGCGTTGTCCGGCACCAGCGTGTCGAGCGAGAAGTCGAGCCGGTCCGCGGCATCCTGAGAGGGCAGGCGCGGCGGTTTTTCGCGGTTGTTCGACGGCAGGAAACTGATGAAGCGGCGCAGCATCATCAGCGCTTCGACATCGTTTTCGAAAGCCAGGTCGGCGACGCCGGACTTGCTGGTATGGGTGATCGCACCGCCAAGCTCCTCGGCGGTGACATCCTCATGGGTGACCGTCTTGACCACTTCCGGGCCGGTAACGAACATGTACGACGAGTCCTTGACCATGAAGATGAAGTCGGTCATCGACGGGCTGTAAACGGCGCCACCGGCGCACGGACCCATGATCAGCGAGATCTGCGGCACGACGCCGGAAGCGAGAACGTTGCGCTGGAAAACGTCGGCATAACCGGCGAGCGAGGCGACGCCTTCCTGGATGCGTGCGCCGCCCGAGTCGTTGAGGCCGATCACCGGCGCGCCGACCTTGATCGCGTGGTCCATCACCTTGCAGATCTTTTCGGCATGCGCTTCGGACAGCGAACCGCCGAAGACCGTGAAGTCCTGCGAAAAGACGAACATCAACCGACCATTGATCGTGCCACAGCCAATCACGACACCGTCGCCGGGTACCGACTGGTCGGCCATTCCGAAGTCGTGGCAGCGGTGCTCCTTGAACATGTCCCACTCTTCAAAAGAGCCACTGTCGAGCAATAGCTCGATGCGCTCGCGGGCGGACAGTTTGCCCTTGCTGTGCTGGTTGTCGATGCGTTTCTGGCCACCACCCAGACACGCCGCCGCACGCTTTTCTGCAAGCTGGCGAATAATGTCGTGCATAAGGTTTACTCCCTAACGGTCGGGTCAATCAGAACTACTGGAACATCAGAACTGCGCGAACAAGCCGGACTATCTTGGCCCGACTCCTGTAATCAGTGTTTCATGGCGCGTAGCAGCCGCGAAGCTGCCGCTCCCGGCGTCGTCCGCCCCTCGGCGACGTCGGTCGACAGCTCCGGCAGCGCTGCGCGCACCCCCGGATGGGCGCGAAAATCGCGGCGCAGGCCGGAATCGATCAGGCTCCACATCCAGTCCACGGCCTGCCGGCGGCGCTTCTGCTCGAATTCGCCGCTGGCGCTCATGGTCTGCTTGTAGCGCTCGATCTCGGCCCAGAACTCGGCAATGCCGTTCTTGGCGAGCGCGCTGCAGGTGAGAACCGGTGGCCGCCAGTTGGGGCTGGCGCTGCGCAGCATGGTCAGCGCCGCCTTCATCTGGCCGCGCGCGAAGGCCGCGGCACGGGCGTCGATATCGGCCTTGTTGAAGACCACCAGGTCGGCAATCTCGACGATGCCCTTCTTGATGGCTTGCAGGTCATCGCCCTGATTGGGCAACTGCAGCAGGACAAACGCGTCGACCATGCCGGCAACGGTCGTTTCGGACTGGCCGACGCCGACGGTCTCGACGATGATCACGTCGAAGCCGGCTGCTTCGCAAAGCAGCATCGCTTCGCGTGTCTTGTCTGCCACGCCGCCCAGTGACCCCGACGAGGGGCTGGGTCGGATGAAGGCTTCGTCACGCTGGCAGAGTTGCTCCATGCGCGTCTTGTCGCCGAGAATCGAGCCGCCGGAGACCGAAGAGGAGGGGTCGACGGCGAGCACGGCGACGCGCTTGCCGGCGCCGATCAGGAACAGGCCGAGCGACTCGATGAAAGTCGATTTGCCGGCACCCGGTGCTCCCGAGATGCCTACCCGGACGGTTCGTCCGGTGTGCGGCAGCAGTGCCGTCAGCACCTGCCGGGCACGACGCTGGTGATCATGGCGCGTCGATTCGACGAGCGTGATGGCTTTGGCCAGCGCCCGCCGACGGCGTGCGAGGACGCCGTCGACGAGATGCTGGTCGGCCGTGGCCATTTCGGCTTTGGAAGAATGGGTCATTTCCATGGCTGACAGCTGTTGGTGGGCCCTTTCAGGCAGAGGCGCGTGCCTTGCGGATTTCCTTGAGGATGGTCATCGCCGAATCCTCGATGCGCGTTCCCGGTCCGAAGATCGCCTTGGCACCCGACTTGTACAGGAAGTCATAGTCCTGTGCCGGGATCACGCCACCGGCGAAGACGATGATGTCGTCCGCGCCCTGATCCTTGAGTGCCTGGACCAGCGCCGGCAACAGCGTCTTGTGGCCGGCTGCGAGCGACGAGACGCCGACTGCATGCACGTCGTTCTCGATGGCCAGTCGCGCGGCTTCTTCGGGGGTCTGAAAGAGCGGACCGACATCGATGTCGAAACCGAGATCGGCAAAGGCCGTCGCCACCACCTTGGCGCCACGGTCGTGACCGTCCTGGCCGAGCTTGGCGACCATGATCCGCGGCCGCCGGCCTTCGTCCTCGTTGAACTTCGCGATTTCGGATTTCAGCGCTTCCCAGCTGGCGATGCCTTCGACGACCGCTCCGTAGACCCCGGAAACGGTCTGCTGCGTGGCGCGGAAGCGTCCGTAGACTTTCTCCAGCGCATCGGAAACCTCGCCCACCGTAGCGCGCAGGCGCATCGCCTTGACGGCCAGGTCGAGCAGGTTGCCTTCCTTGGTTTCCGCACAGCGCGTCAGGTCGGCAAGTGCGGCGTCGACCTTGTCGCCGTCGCGGCTGGCGCGGATGCTCTTCAGCCTGACGATCTGCGACTCGCGGACCGCGTTGTTGTCGATGTCGCGGATTTCGAGGTCGTCTTCCTTGGCCAGCTTGTACTTGTTTACACCGACGATGACGTCTTTGCCGGAGTCGATGCGCGCCTGCTTGTCGGCGGCGCAGCCCTCGATCTTCATCTTGGCCCAGCCGGACTCGACGGCGTGCGTCATGCCGCCCATGCTGTCTACTTCTTCGATGATCTTCCAGGCCTCGTCGGCCAGGTCCTGGGTCAGTCTCTCCATCATGTAGGAACCGGCCCACGGGTCGATGACGTTGGTGATGTGCGTCTCTTCCTGGATGACCAGCTGCGTGTTGCGGGCAATGCGCGACGAGAATTCGGTCGGCAGCGCGATCGCTTCGTCGAGCGCATTGGTGTGCAGCGACTGCGTGCCACCAAAGACGGCGGCCATCGCTTCGATGGTCGTGCGCACGACGTTGTTGTAGGGGTCCTGTTCGGTCAGCGACCAGCCCGAGGTCTGGCAGTGCGTGCGCAGCATCATCGACTTCGGATTCTTCGGGCCGAACTCCTGCATGGCTTTCCACCACAGCAGGCGGGCAGCGCGCAGCTTGGCCACTTCCAGGTAGAAGTTCATGCCGATGGCGAAGAAGAACGAAAGCCGGCCGGCAAAGGCATCGACGTCGAGTCCGGAGGCAATTGCCGTGCGCACGTAGTCGCGACCGTCGGCAATGGTGAAGGCCAGTTCGACGGCCTGCGTGGCACCGGCCTCCTGCATGTGGTAACCCGAAATCGAGATCGAGTTGAACTTCGGCATGTGCTGTGCCGTATAGCCGATGATGTCGGAAATGATCTTCATCGACGGCTGCGGCGGGTAGATGTAGGTATTGCGGACCATGAACTCCTTGAGGATGTCGTTCTGGATGGTTCCCGAGAGCTTGTCCTGCGGCACGCCCTGTTCTTCGGCGGCGACGATGTAGCCGGCAAGGATCGGCAGGACGGCACCGTTCATGGTCATCGACACCGAGATCTTCTCGAGCGGGATGCCGTCGAACAGGATCTTCATGTCTTCGACGGAGTCGATCGCCACGCCGGCCTTGCCGACGTCGCCGGTGACCCGCGGATGGTCGGAGTCATAACCGCGGTGGGTAGCCAGGTCGAAGGCCACCGAGACGCCCTGGCCGCCGCCGGCCAGCGCCTTGCGGTAGAAGGCGTTCGACGCTTCGGCAGTGGAGAAGCCGGCATACTGCCGGATGGTCCATGGCCGGCCGGTGTACATCGTTGCCTGCGGGCCGCGGACGAAGGGGGCGAGGCCGGGCAGGGTGTCGGTGTAGGGCAGGCCTTCCAGATCCTTGCGGGTATAGAGCGGCTTGACGACCACGCCTTCGGGAGTCACCCAGTTCAGTGTTTCGAGTTCGGCACCGCGCAGCGCTTTGGCGGCGGCTTTCTTCCAGTCATCGAGGTTTGCAGAATCGGCTACTTGAGGATCGTTCGCGTTGGACATGACGGAACCTTTCACGGAATCGGTGGAATGGGGTGGGGCTTTCGCCCCCGGACGACGCAAAGAATTATACCGACCCCGAGAGCCTTCATGGCTCACGAAGATCCGTAAAGCTTGACACCCCGCCCGACGAATAATACTGTATCCATAATTATGAAAGCAAGGTCTCGTCTGAGACCCTGAACGAGTCAGCAAGAAAAGAGATCGATGGATCCGAGTCAAATAGCCCAGACTGCCCTCTACCAGGAGGTCGCTGAAAGACTACGGCAGAGAATCTTTGCGCATCAGTTGCCGCCGGGGGCCAGAATCGACGAGCAGGCTCTGGCGATCGACTACGGAATCAGCCGCACGCCCCTGCGTGAGGCGCTGAAGGTTCTTGCGGCAGAGGGCCTGGTGACGCTGCGGCCGCGCCGCGGCTGCTTCGTTACCGAGATCTCGGAACAGGACCTCGACGACATCTTCCCCTTGCTGGCGATGCTCGAAGCGCGTTGTGCGCTCGAAGCGACGACCCGGGCGCGGCCCGAGGATCTGGCCAGGCTGGAGGCGATTCACGGGCAACTGCAGTCTTTTGCCGGGAGCAACGAGATCGAGCGTTTCTTCGAGGCCAATCAGGCGTTTCACTCGCAGATCCAGGAAATGTCCGGCAATCGCAGGCTGCGACAGGTGATCCAGGATCTGCGCAAGGTGCTCAAGCTGACCCGCCTCTTTTCGCTGAGCATCGACGGTCGTCTGCAGCAGTCGCTCGCCGAACACGTCGAAATCCTGGCGGCGATCAAGGCCGGCGACGCGGCCCGCGCGCAGTCGGCGATGCACGATCACATCCTTTCCGGGCGCCAGGCGCTGGCCAGGAGCCACGCCGGGCAGGACGTGCCGGCGTGAGCGGCCGCATTCTGTGTGCGCGAGCCGAGGCGGTGGCGACGGTCACCCTTTCGAATCCGGGCAAGCTCAATGCCGTTGACTCGGCCATGTGGAAAAGCCTCGCCGGGCTCGTTGCCGAGCTGTCCCGTGATGAGGATCTGCGCTGCGTGATCATCCGCGGCGATGGCGATCAGGCCTTCGCTGCCGGTGGCGATATCGAGGAATTCGTCAGCAGGCGGGACACGCTGGAGCGTGCGATGGCCTACCACGCGCAGGCAGGCGCCGCCCTGCAGGCCCTGGCAGACTGCCCTCAGCCGACGATCGCGCTGTTGCAGGGGGCGTGCATCGGCGGCGGGCTGGAGATTGCCGCGCAGTGCGACCTGCGCGTCTGCGCGCAGTCGTCGCGTCTCGGCGCGCCGATCAACAAGCTCGGTTTTTCGATGTATCCCGCTGAAATGGCAAGCCTGCTGCGTCTTGCCGGGCCGGCATGCCTGCTCGAAATGCTGCTCGAAGGGCGGGTTTTCGGCGCCGCGGAGGCGCTGGCCAAGGGCCTCGTCACCCGGGTCGTTGCCGATGCCGAGGTCGTTGACGAGGCGTACGCAAGTGCGCGTCGCATTTGCGCCGGCGCGCCACTGGTCGCCCGCTGGCACAAGCAGTGGCTGCGCCGGCTGCAGCAGGGTGCGCCGCTCGGCGAAGAGGAACTGCGAGCCTCGTTCGCCTTCCTCGATACCGACGACTACCGCGAGGGCCTGGCGGCATTCATCGAGAAGCGCAAGCCGCAGTTCCGCGGCCGCTGATCGCCGGCCCGGCCGTGATCGCGTCGGAGATACGCGTGCTGTCTCGACATGCCATGACCGTCAGGTGAACAGGCCCCAGGCCATCTTTGCCGCCAGCAGGATGAGGATCCCGGCGAAAAGACGCTTCAGTGTGGCCACCGGCAAGCTGTGCGCCAGGCGGGCGCCGAGCGGTGCGACCAGCATGCTGGACGGTACCAGCCAGAGCAGCGCCGGCAGGTACACGTAGCCGAGGCTCCATTCCGGTAGGCCGGGGTGCCCCCAGCCGTTGAAGATGTAACCAAGCGACCCGCCGATGGCGATCGGGAAGCCGACCGCTGCCGAAGTCCCGATCGCGTGCTGCACGCGCACGTTGCACCAGGTCAGGAAGGGCACCGTGAGCGATCCACCGCCGATGGCGACCAGTGCCGACAGGGCGCCGATGACCATGCCCACGCCAACGACGCCGGGCGTGCCGGGCAACTCACGCGATGGCTTGGGTTTCAGGTCGAGGATCATTTGCACTGCGACCAGGCAGACGAAGGCCATGAAGAACAGCGCCAGAGGACGGGACGGCACGCTGCCGGCGAACAGCGTGCCGATCACTGTGCCGAGCAGAATTCCCGGGGTGATCTGGGCGACGACCTTCCACAGCACGGCGCCATGGTCGTGATGCGCGCGCAGGCTGGCGAGCGCAGTGAACAGGATGGTGGCCATGGAAGTGCCGAGTGCGAGATGCAGGACTTCGTCCGCCGGAAATCCGGCCTGCGCGGCGAACATCATGGTCAGGGTGGGGACCATTACCAGGCCGCCGCCAATGCCGAGCATGCCGGCGAAACAACCGGTGAACACGCCGAGCGCGATATATGCCAGCCACCAGAGCAAGGCAGACCCCTTTCAAGAACCGACTGTGCCAAAGGGGCTCATCATCCCACGAATCCGGCCCCTGCCCGCAATGCCCGTGGCGCGATGCCGTCTACTGCCCGAGAATCTCGGCCAGCATCCGGTCCACACCGGCTTGCCAGTCGGGCAGGCACAGATCGAAGGCGGCCTGCAGCTTGCGCGTGTCCAGCCGCGAGTTGTGCGGCCGTGGCGCGGGCAAGGGGTAGGCGCTGGTCGGCACCGCCTCGATGGCCGCCGGGGCGACGCGGATGACCTCGCCGGCCTGCCGGGCGAAATCGATGACGTGTCGGGCGTAGCCGTGCCAGCTGGTCTCGCCGGCCGCCGCCAGATGGTAGAGGCCGGCCAGCTGCGGTCGTTGGCCAAGGCTGCGGATGGCGTGCGCCGTGACGTCGGCCAGCAGATCGGCGCCGGTTGGTGCGCCGATCTGATCGGCGATCACCTGCAACTGGTCGCGCTCCCTGGCCAGGCGCAGCATCGTTCGCGCAAAGTTGTTGCCGCGGGCAGCGTACACCCAGCTGGTACGGAAGATCAGGTGTCGTTCGCAAGCGGCGACGGCGCGCTCGCCGGCGAGCTTGGTCTGTCCATAGACGCTGAGTGGCGCGGCCCGGTCGCTTTCCCGCCAGGCGCTGTCGCCGCTGCCGTCGAAGACATAGTCGGTCGAGTAGTGCACCAGCCAGGCACCAAGCTTGCCGGCTTCGTCGGCGAGCACGCCGGGAGCCAGCGCGTTGAGCGTCCGCGCCAGCGCGGGTTCCGACTCCGCCCGGTCTACCGCGGTGTGGGCGGCGGCATTGACGATCACGTCGGGAGCGACGCTGCGCACGCAGGCTGCCAGGCCGGCGAGGTCGCTGAAGTCGCCGCACAGTTCGCCATCGCCTTCGCAGTCAAGGGCGATGATCGTCCCCAGCGGTGCCAGGCTGCGCTGCAACTCCCAGCCGACCTGTCCGCGTTTGCCGAAGAGCAGGATCTTCATGGCCTGCGCTCGCCGTAGTTCTTCTCGACCCAGTCGCGGTAGGCGCCCGACTGGACGCGCTGCACCCATTGTTGATTGTCCAGATACCAGTTCACGGTCTTGAGGATGCCGGTGGCGAAGGTTTCCGCCGGCATCCAGCCAAGCTCACGCTCGATCTTGCGGGCGTCTATGGCGTAGCGGCGGTCGTGACCCGGGCGGTCGGCGACGCTGGTGATCTGCGCACGGTAGGGCAGGCCGTCGGTGCGAGGGCGAAGTTCGTCGAGCAGCCGACAAACGGTGTGCACGATGTCGAGATTGGGCTGCTCGTTCCGTCCGCCGACGTTATAGGTCTCGCCCGGGCGACCGGCCTCGAGCACCCGCCGGATGGCGCTGCAGTGGTCCCCGACATACAGCCAGTCGCGAATCTGCTGGCCGTCGCCATAGACCGGCAGGGGTTTGCCGGCGAGGGCATTGACGATCATCAGCGGGATCAGTTTCTCGGGGAAATGGTAGGGGCCGTAGTTGTTCGAGCAGTTGGTGGTCAGCACCGGCAGCGCGTAGGTGTGGTGGTAGGCGCGCACCAGATGGTCGCTCGCCGCCTTGCTCGCCGAGTACGGGCTGTTCGGCGCATAGGCATGCGTTTCGCTGAAAGCCGGTTCGTCGCTGGCCAGGGAACCATACACTTCGTCGGTCGACACGTGCAGGAAACGGAAGCGCTGCCGGGCCTCGTCGGGCAGGGTGTTCCAGTAGGCGCGCGTGCTTTCGAGAAGATGGAAGCTGCCGACGATATTGGTCTGGATGAAGTCCTCCGGACCATGTATCGAGCGATCGACGTGCGACTCGGCGGCAAAATTGACGATGGCGCGCGGCTGGTACTGCGCGAGCAGGCTGCCGACCAGCCGGCTGTCGCCAATGTCCCCGTGCACGAAGACGTGCCGCGGGTCACCGGCCAGTGAGGCGAGGTTCTCGCGATTGCCGGCGTAGGTCAGCTTGTCGAGGTTGATCAGAGCCTCGTCACTCTGTGCCAGCCAGTCGAGAACGAAATTCGCGCCGATGAAGCCGGCGCCGCCGGTAACCACGATCATGACTGAACCTTTCTGGACGTCGTTGATGGGGGGCGCTGGTGGGCCCTGGCCGCGCTGCTGCCGTGCGCCGTGATCAGCGGCCGTAGCTGTCCTGCAGGCGGACTATGTCGTCTTCGCCGAGGTAGCTGCCGGACTGCACCTCGATCATTTCGAGGTCGATCTTGCCCGGGTTTTCCAGACGATGGACGACGCCGAGCGGAATGTAGGTCGACTGGTTCTCCGAAAGCAACAGCGTCTCCTCGCCCCGGACGATCAGCGCGGTGCCCTTGACGACCACCCAGTGCTCGGCGCGATGATGGTGCTTCTGCAGACTGAGGCTGGCGCCCGGTTTCACGAGGATGCGCTTGACCTGATAGCGCGGGGCTTGTGCCAGTCCTTCGTAGCTACCCCAGGGGCGGTGCACGATGTGCCGCAACTCTGTTTCACCACGTCCCGTGCGCTTGAGTTCCTCGACCAGCGCCTTGACTTCCTGCGCCTTCGCCTTGTCGGCCACCAGCACCGCATCGGGCGTGGCGACAACGATCAGATCCCTGATGCCGACGGTGGCCAGCAGGCGTCCTTCGGAGAGGAGGATCGAGTCACGGGTGTCGATGCTCAGGACGTCGCCGCGCCTCGTGTTGCCGGCACTGTCGGGCTGGCCGACAGCGGCCATCGCGTCCCAGGCACCGATGTCGTTCCAGCCGGCGTCCAGCGGGATGACCACGCCGTGGTCGGTCTTTTCCATGACCGCGTAGTCGATCGAGGTCGCCGGACTGGCGACGAAAGCGGCGCGATCGAGACGTACGAAGTCGAGGTCGCAGCGGTCGCTGGCGACTGCCGCGGTCACGCACTCGCGGATTCCCGGTGCATGGCGGTCGAGCGCTTCGAGGTAGCTGTCGGCACGAAAGAGAAACATGCCACTGTTCCAGTAGTAGTCTCCCGAATCGAGGTAGCGCTGCGCAGTCTCGGCGTCGGGTTTCTCGACGAAGCGATCGAGAGCATAGCCACCTTCCACGGCGTCGCCGCGACGAATGTAGCCGTAGCCGGTCTCGGCACGCTGAGCGATCACGCCGAAAGTGACCAGGGCGCCCGCGTCGGCGTGTGGAATTGCCGCCCGGACGGCGTTCTGGAAAGCGGCGACATCGCTGATCACGTGATCAGACGGCAACACCAGGAGCAGCGGGGGCGGCTCCTGCCGAGCGCTTTCGCCGATGGCATGCACCGCCGCAGCGGCGACTGCCGGGGCGGTGTTGCGCGCGGCCGGTTCGAGGAGAATGTCGGCCTTCAGTCCGATCTCGTGAAATTGCTCGGCGACCAGGAAGCGGTGGTTTTCATTGGCCACGGCGATCGCCACGCCAAGCCCCTCGATGCCGTCGACGCGACGCACCGTATTCTGCAGCAGCGACAGGTCGTCGGCCAGGCGGAGAAACTGTTTCGGGTAGTGCGTTCGGGACAGCGGCCAGAGGCGGGTGCCCGAGCCTCCGCAGAGGATTACCGGGCGTATGACTTTGGATTTCATCGGTGGTGGCGTCTCCAGTTGGCGCAGGCGCGCCGCGAGGGGCTTCGGGAGGCCGCATTATAGCGCCGTCGGCCATTGTCGGAGCGGGCCGCGACCGGCAGGGCGATGGCGGGCGAGTGGCGGCAGGAAGGAAGCGCCGGCAGTTGCGGGTCGCCCGCAAGGCGGACGGTGATGCCCGCCATCTCCTATAATGCGCTCTTCCCGCCTCTCGCCCACCTTTCCGATTCTGGCCCACCGATGCGCATCCTGCTGGTAAAAACGTCGTCGCTCGGTGACGTAATCCACAATCTGCCGGTGGTCAGCGATCTGCGGCACAGCTTTCCGGCAGCGACGATCGACTGGTGCGTCGAGGACAGTTTTGCGGAAATTCCTCGCCTGCACCCGGCCGTCGACCAGGTCATCCCGGTGGCCATCAGGCGCTGGCGCAGAAACCTCGGGCGACTCGCCACCTGGCGCGAGGCAGGCGATTTCCGGCGACGGATCCGCGCCCGGAGCTACGATGCGGTTCTGGACACGCAGGGCTTGCTGAAAAGCGCGCTGCTCGCCCGACAGGCACGCGGCAGGCGCTACGGTTACGCAGCCGAGGCTGCACGTGAACCCCTTGCAGCACGCTTCTACGATGCCACCTTCGTCATTCCCCGCAACGTGCATGCGGTGCAGCGCAACCGCTGGCTGGCCGCCGCCGCTTTCGACTATCCGGTCGACCTGCCGCTCGACTATGGTATCTCGGCGCCGGCGATCGATACCGGCTGGCTGGCCGCCGACCGTGTGGTCGTCCTCCTGACGGCCACCAGTCGCGACGACAAGCTGTGGGATGAAGCGCACTGGTGTGCGCTCGGCCGGGCGCTTCTCGAGCGCGGCTTGACGCCCGTCCTGCCGGCGGGCAGCGCGCCGGAGAGGCAGCGCTGCGAGCGTCTGGTCATGGCCATGCCTGGGGCCATCGTGCCGCCGCCGCTGTCGCTGCCGCAGGTCGCCGCGCTGCTTGCGCGGGCCAGTCTGGTGATTGGCGTCGATACCGGTCTGGCTCACCTGGCAGCGGCCTTGCGGGTACCGACCATCGCCCTCTATGTCGCCACCGATCCGTCGCTGACCGGCGTTTACGGCAGTGGCTTCGTGCGCAATCTCGGCGGGGCCGGCGCGCCGCCGTCGCCAGGCGAGGTGTTGACGGTAGCCGTGCAGGCCTTGCGCTGATGGCCCGCCTGCTCTATTCGCTGCTTTTCTACCTGGCGATGCCGCTGGTCTGGCTGCGGCTGCTCTGGCGGGCGCGCCGGCAACCAGAGTACTTGCAGCATCTTGGCGAGCGTCACGGTTTCTACACCCGGCGTCAGGCGCCTGGCCATCGGCCGCTGATCTGGCTGCACGCCGTGTCACTCGGCGAGACGCGCGCGGCGGCACCGCTGATCGACGCGCTGCTGGACGCCCGCCCAGATCACGACCTGTTGCTGACGCATATGACGCCGACCGGTCGGGATGCCGGCACGGCGCTGTTCGCGGGGCGTCCCGAACGGCTGCTGCAGGTCTACCTGCCCTACGATCTGCCCGATGCCTGCGGGCGTTTCCTCGATCACTTTCGGCCGCGGGTCGGGCTGCTGATGGAAACCGAGCTGTGGCCGAACATGATCAGTGCCGCGAGAAAGCGACAGCTGCCGGTCGCCCTGGTCAACGCCCGCCTCTCGGCGCGCTCCCTGCGGGGTTATGCGCGGCTGGGAAGCCTCATCCGCCCGGCACTGCTGTCGTTGAGCGCGGTCGCCGCGCAGACCAGCGCCGATGCCGAGCGCCTGCAGCAGATCGGCGCCCGCCAGCCGAGCGTTTGCGGCAACCTCAAGTTTGACGTCACTCCGGCAGCCGACGGCTTGCAGCTGGGAGCGCAATGGCGGCAAGCCATCGGCCGGCGCCCGGTATGGCTGCTGGCCAGCAGCCGTGCAGGCGAGGAGGCCCTGTTTCTTGACGCCTGCGCGGCGATGGACGTGCCCGACCTGCTGCTGCTGCTGGTCCCCCGCCACCCACAGCGCTTTGCCGAGGTTGCGGCGCTGATTGCCGACCGCGGCCTGGCCTTCTGCCGAAGAAGCGCGACGACGCTGCCGAGCCCCGGGATCAAGGTCTGGCTGGGTGACAGCATGGGTGAAATGATCGCCTATTATGCGCTGGCCGATCTGGCGCTGATTGGCGGTACGCTACTGCCCTTCGGTGGTCAGAACCTGATCGAGGCGGCGTCCTGTGGCTGTCCGCTGCTGTTGGGTCCGCACAGCTTCAACTTTGCACAGGCCAGCGACGATGCCGTCGCCTGCGGCGCCGCGCGACGCGTGGCCGACGCTCGCCAGGCGGCGCAGGTGGCGGGTGAACTTCTCGTGCAGCCAGCGCAGTTACGGGCGATGCACTCCGCGGCGTTGGCGTTCAGTCAGGCACACCGCGGCGCCACGGCGCGTACCGTGGCGCTTATCGAGCGGATCATGGGGCCTCGAAAAGACTGTTGATCTGCTCGAGGTCGGCCTCGCTGAGCGAGCCAACGGCTGCCTTCAGCTTGAGTTGGGAAAGCAGGGTGTCGAAACGCGCTTTCGCCAGGTCGCGGCGGGTGACATAGACCTGGTTTTCGGCATTGAGAACGTCGATATTGATGCGCACGCCGACCTGGTAGCCGAGCCGGTTGGATTCCAGCGAACTGAGACCCGACACGAGAGCCGCTTCCAGCGCTTTTACGCCGGCCAGACCATTGACCACCCCCAGATACGACTGGCGCGCGTTGAGCGTCGAACTGCGCCTGGCGTTGTCGAGCGCGGCCTGTTCGGCATCGTGCCTGGCGACTGCTTCGCGGGTCTTCGAGTTGACGGCACCGCCCTGAAAGATCGGGATATTGAGCTGCAGGCCGATCTGGTTGGTCCTGTTGTCTATCGAACCGACGCCAAACTGGCCGGGTCCATTGTTCTGGTTGACGCCGGCGACCATGTCCAGCGTCGGGTAATGGCCGGCCCTGTTGATTTCGACCGCCTTGGCCGCCGCCTCGGCGGCTGCCTGCTGGCCCTGGACGAGAAAGCTGTCGCGTTCCGCCGCCGTGACCCACTGTTCCATGTCCGCGGGTTGCGGCGGCTGCATTACCGCTTTGGGTTTGAGGCGATTCAGCTCGCCGGGATCCTTGCCGATCAGCACGCTCAGCGCGTAACGCTTGACGGCCAGGTCGCTTTCCGCCGCCACCTCCTGTGCGGTCGCCAGATCGAAGCGGGATTGCGACTCGTAGGTGTCGGTGACCGTGGCGATGCCGACCTCGAAGTTCTTCCTGGCCTGCGCGAGTTGCTGCGCGATTGCCGTTTTGTTGGCCTGTACGGCGCGCAGATTCTCGACCGCGAAGAGCACGTCGAAGTAGGCCTGTGCGACGCGCAGGATCAGGTCCTGCCCGGCCTGGGCAAAGTTTGCCTCGCTCTGCATCACCAGCAGTTTCGACTGGTCGTACTGGACAAGATTCTGCCAGCGAAACAGCGGTTGCGTCAGGTTTACGCCGTAGCTATTGGAGTTGTACCGGTTGCTGTACGAATCGCGGGCACTTGCGACCCTGACCCTGTAGTCGGTGTCGTTCCAGAAAGAGTTGCCCGTTGCGGTGATGGTCGGCAGCAGGCCTGCCAGGGCCTGCGGCTGCTTCTCGCGTCCGGCGGCGGCCGTGGCGCGAGCTGCTGCGTACTGGGCATCGTAGGCCAGCGCATCGCGATAGACCTGCAACAGATCGGCGGCAAAGGCAGGCGCTGCAGAGAAAAGCGCCGCCAACAGGAGGGCGAGCTTTCCGGCACGGGGTTTCACAGGCATGACGGTACCTTCCTTTCAATATTTGCACATCGCCGGATCAACGTCATTTGCCCAGGCGTCGACGCCACCGACGAGATTGTAGATTGAACTGAAGCCCTGGTGTTCGAGGAAATTTCCGACCTGCCGGCTGCGCACGCCATGATGGCAGATCACCACAACGTCGGCATCGGCGTCAAGCTCGGTGAGCCGCGCCGGGACTGCCTGCATCGGCATCAGCAGCGAACCGGTGAGGTGGCAGAGCTCGTATTCCCAAGGCTCGCGGACGTCGAGCAGCAGTGGCTTCCTGCGTGCTTCGCCAGCGCGGCCGTCCGGCATGGGGTCACTGGCGGTCAGCCAGGCGGCCAACTGGCGCGTCGAGAGTTGCTGCATGTGGTCCAGCGGGTGTCAGAAGACGAAGCGCTGCCGCTGTTTGGCCGTACTGAGCGGCGCGACCACGGTCTCGAAGAGGTTGATGGTGTTGAAGGCCTGGTCGCTGGTACGCGTCGTCAGGCGTGCCTGCATCGCCGGCGCTTCGCCGATGAACGCCGCCAGGCGGCCGCCGATCTTCAATTGCTGCAGAAAGGCCTCGGGCAACTCGGGCAGTGAGCCGGAAATGACTATCACGTCATAGGGGCCGTGAGCGGGCCACCCCCCGGACGCATCGCCGGTTTCGACGCTGACATTGGCAACGCCGGCCTGCTGCAGGTTGCGCCGGGCGTTTTCGGCCAGGACGGGGTCGATCTCGACGCTGTAGACGTACTCGGCCTTCGATGCCAGAAGCGCTGCCATGTAGCCGCTACCGGCACCGACTTCGAGCACGATGTCGGTGTTCCTGACCGCTACCTCCTGGAGAATGCGGGCCTCGATCCGGGGCTGAAGCATCGTCTGACCATTGCCGATCGGCAGCTCGATGTCGGCAAAGGCCAATGGCTGGTGAGCGGCCGAGACAAAGCATTCGCGCTTTACCGCAGCGAGGAGATCGAGCACCTCGGGATCAAGAACCTCCCAGGTGCGGATCTGCTGCTCGATCATGTTGAAGCGAGCCTGTTCCATGTCCATCTTCACCACCGTCATAGCATTCCCCATAGCAATAACAATATTAGCACCATCTAATATTACATCTTCAGCGAGATTATACCCTCGTATCTGTGCCGGGTCGCTGCGTCCAGGGCCGGCGCGCGGGCCTGTCGGTTCCTCTCCCAGGCTGGAGAAGCGCCCGTGACCGGCGCTCGGCGGGCCGGCGGCTGCCAACTATCCGAAGCGAAAAAAACGGCGCTCTATGGCGCCGCTTTGGCTGTGCTGCAAATGCTTGACCAACAAGCCGGCAAGTCAGGCAGCAAGGCCCTTGATCTGGGCCGAAAGGCGGCTCTTCTGGCGAGCGGCCTTGTTCTTGTGAATGATATTCTTGTCGGCGATGCGGTCGATCACCGCTACCGACTCCTGGAAAATGCTCCGGGCCGCAGTCTTGTCGCCAGCCATGATCGCCTTCTGAACGCGCTTCACGGCGGTCCGCAGCGTCGAGCGCAGGCCGGCATTGTGGGTGCGTTGCTTGACGGCTTGGCGGGCCCGCTTGCGAGCTTGTGCGCTATTGGCCATGAATGTTTGTCCCTATGTAAAGGCTGATGAAGAGCTGGAAAGCCGAAGATTGTACAGGGCCGGGCAGGGTGACGCAAGCAGCCGGCGCGCGAATGTGAATATCGTGGTAGAAAACGCACACTCGCACAAGGGAAAAAAAACGGGCGCCTGGCGCCCGTTCCTTTTGCGACCCGAGAGAGCCTAGAAAACGTGCGTTATACCCGCACCAACGGCGTAGTTGCTCTCGCCGACGGCACCGATACCAGTTTCAGGACTGGCCCAGCTGGCAGGAGTGGTGATCGGCGCCAGCTGCGTTTGCATGGGCAGCGAGTACTTGTCGTTGCTGAAGTAGCTGTAGGCTGCGTACAACGTGGTCCGCTTTGACAGCGGGTAGGAATACATGGTGCCCGCGCCCCAGCTTGAGCCATCCTTCATCGTGGTGTTATCCAAGGACAGGCTGCCGTAGCTCAGGGCGAGCGTGCCCGGACCGACCGGTGCATTAACGCCCAGCGTCCAGAGATCGCTACCCTTAAACGTTTGCGTCGCTGTGGTGGTCTGACTGTAAAGCTCCTGATAGCTTGCGAACATTTTGACGACCTTGAAGTCGTAGCTGCCGCCAAGATACCACTCGTTGATATCCTTGCCAGTACGAACGGTGGCCGTTGTAATAGGAGGCGTAACAATGACGTTTTGACGGCCCTGGTAGACCAGATCGAGATTGATCGGACCATTGGCGTAGTTGGCGCCAATGCCATACTTGCCGCCGTCTGACGTGCTCGCATTGACACCTGCCTCGCCGAAGCCGTAGATCGCGCTGACCGTGAGTCCGGAGTAGTTGTTGCTGGTGTAGGTGATGGAATTATCGTAACGAGCAGGGCTGTTCGGGGTGATCGACATACCGGACAGGACGCTGAGGTTTGTCTGGATGGCCAGATCCGTCGCGTCGAGCGCGGAGTTGCGTGCAGAGGCATTGAAGCCCGGGGCGTACTGGCGACCGAGGGCGATGGTGCCAAGTTTGTCGCTGGAGAGACCGACGAATTGCTGGCGGGCATTGAGGCCGCCAGTGCCGATACCCTGGTTGGTGTCGATGTCCAAGCCGTACTCAAGCGTGAACACGGCTTTCAGGCCATTGCCCAAAGCTTCTGATCCCTTGAAACCGATCCGGTTTCCGGCATTGATGCCGGAAGAAAGGCCGCTGAAGGTGTTGGTGCCGCCGCCCTGCGCCTTGCTGGCGTTGCCCGACGAGTAGAGGTAGCCGGCATCGACGATGCCGTACATGGTGACGTTGGTCTGGGCGAGGGCGGCACCCGAAGCCAGGCCCGCAATCGCCAGTGCGATGAGTTTCTTTTGCATGATGAATCTCCTGAAGGTTCTGAAACGCCAAGATGAAAACCTGCTCCGTCAAATCGATTCCCTAACGACGGAATCCCTTGAGGCATTGGTAACGATGTTGGCAGAGCAGCCGGGCACGAGCAAGTGCGACGACAGTCCTTTCATCACGCGAGCAAAAGCTGTTGCATTTTTGTCACACTTACGACGCCGCAGCCCGGGTTTTGTGCCCGATTTTGGTGCGTTGCGCTGGTCGGCGTGTCGCTTCCTTGTCAGTGCAGCGGTCGTAGCCAACGGCTTCGCCGCGAGGTGCCTGGCAGGGAAGGTGCCGTCTCAGGCAAGACGCCGCGTTCCGGTGCGGCGGCGTGATCACGGCCCTGCGCGCCGCCGGGCAAACGCGTGACGATCGTTTCGCGACAGCGCCGGGCAGTGCCTTCTCGTGCCCTGAGAAAAAGACGACAAAAAAACGGGCGCCGAAGCGCCCGTTTCCGGAGCTGACTGACTCAGGCCAGCTTAGAACGAGTGACGCATACCAGCCAGGAAGGTGTTGTTGGTCTCGCCAAGGACGCCGGTGTTGAGGCTGTCCGGGGAGTTGCCTGTGCTCTTGTTCTGGTTCTTCACCCAGACGTAGCCGGTGTAGAGCGTCGTCCGCTTGGACAGGTTCGTTGTCCAGGCCAGCGCGGCGGATTGGCTCATGTTGTCGAGGCGATTGTTGGTGAGGTCGGCGTTGACGCCGGCGTTGTCCCACAATAGCTGACCATAGGTGATGTGGACGTTGCTCGCTGCCATGACCGGGATGACCGCACCGAGCGACCACACCGAGTTGTCAAGGTTGGCGATGTTCTTGTCGTTCTGCTGTTGCCACGAGCCCAACACCTTGACAACCTTGAAGTCGTAGCTGCCACCAACGTAGTACTCGTTGACGGCATCCCCGGTGCCATTTACCGTGAGTGTACCAGCACTATACGAGGAGTTGGGGAGCGTGACCACAGGACCGCCGTACGCGGCGTTAAACGGCAGCTTCGCGTAGGCGTCTACAACGCTCGTGCGGGACTGGTAGAGCACATCGAGGTTCAGCGGGCCGTTGGCGTAGTTGCCGCCAATACCCCACTTGCCATTATCTGAAGTGCTGTTGTTTACACCGGCTTCGCCGAAGCTGTAAATCGCCTTGGCGGTGAAGCCGCTCCAGTTCGGCGAGGTGTAGGTGATCGCGTTGTCCCAGCGGGCCGGGCTGTTAGGCGTGATGGTATTGCCAGCTTGGGCGCTCAGGAAAGACTGGGGCGAGAAGACAGCGCCACCGATGGCGTCGTTGTTCACCGTGGCAACATAGCCAGGTGCATATTGACGACCGAGGGCTACGGTACCGAGCTTGTCGCTGGAGAGGCCGACGAACTGCTGGCGGGCATTGAGGCCGCCGGTGGCGCCGACGCCGGAGTTGTTATCGATGTTCAGCGAGTACTCGAGGGTGAAGACTGCTTTCAGGCCGTTGCCCAGCGCTTCCGAACCCCTGAAGCCGAGACGCGAACCACTCAGCAGGCCGGATGCGATGCCACTGAAGGTGGGGTTACCGTTATTAGATCCCAAGTTATTAACAAAATTTCTGTTGAGGTCGCCGCCGGAGCTGTAGACGTAGCCGGCGTCAGCAATACCGTACATGGTGACGTTGGTCTGGGCAAAAGCGGCGCCCGAGGCCAGGCCGGCAACGGCCAGTGCGATTAGTTTCTTTTGCATGGTGAATCTCCTCTAGATTTGCGATCAATGAATCCAACTGGTGCTTCATCAAACCGGGCCTCTCGGTAAAGACGAGAAGTTGAGGGGATTGTGGCAAACGCCGATAAGCGGGGCAAGTTCCCCGAGTGCTTTAGTTGCCTGTTGTTGGAAGAGTGTTGGGTTTTTGCAACAGCCTGCCAATTTCGTTTCGCTGGCGGGGATCAGGAGAACAGTGCAGCCAGAGCTTCACCAGGTTCGGCGGCACGCATGAAGGCTTCGCCGACCAGGAAGGCATTGACGCCGTGGTCGCGCATCAAGGCGACGTCCGGGCCGGCGAGAATGCCGCTCTCGGTGACGACGATGCGATTTTCGGGGATTGAGGGCAGGAGTTCCAGTGTCGTCTGCAGGCTGACCTCGAAGCTGCGCAGGTTGCGATTGTTGATGCCGATCAGCGGCGTGTCGAGTTGCAGGGCGAGTTCGAGTTCCTGGCCATCGTGTACTTCGACGAGTATCGCCATTCCCAGCGCCCTGGCGATGGCCTCGAAATCGCGCATCGTGAACAGGTCGAGTGCGGCGGCGATCAGCAGGATCGCATCGGCGCCCATGGCGCGTGCTTCGTAGATCTGGTAGGCGTCCACCATGAAGTCCTTGCGCAGCACCGGCAGCGTGCAGGCAGCACGCGCGGCCTGCAGGAAAGCACGAGAACCCTGGAAGAACTGCCGGTCGGTGAGCACCGACAGGCAGGCCGCGCCGTGTCGCTGATAGCTGGCGGCGATCTCGGCCGGACGAAAGTCCGCACGCAACACGCCCCTGGACGGACTCGCCTTCTTGATTTCGGCGATCACCGCCGGCTGGGCGGCGGCAATCTCGCGCCGGATCGCGCCGACGAAGTCACGTGTCGGTGCTTGTTGTTCGGCGGCGGCGCAGATGCCGGCAAGCGGTATCTCGGCCTGGGCGGCGGCAACTTCTTCGCGCTTGACGGCCAGGATCCGCTTGAGGATGTCACTCATGGCGGTGTCTCTGCCGCCGAAGGTGTTGCGCCGCTGGCGGTGGTTTCGGCGGTGTCTTCGAGCACTTCATCAACCGCGACCTGCAGCGCCAGGGACGCCAGTTCGACCGTGTCGCCCGGGCCATGCTCATGCAGTACCCAGTGATTCTCGGGGTCGCGGCGGAATACCTCGATTCGCTGTGCCGCAAGATCAATCAGAACGTATTCCTGCAAACTATCGAGCTTGCGATAGGCGGCGAACTTGCCGCCGCGGTCAAAGGCTGCTGTCGATTCGGAGAGCACTTCGGCGACCAGCAGCGCGTTGCTTACGTAGTCGGGTGTCAAGCGGTCACGCGGGTCGCAGGTGACAAGGATATCCGGATAGAAGAAGCAATCGGCGGCTTCGATGCGCGCCTTGACGGATTCGACGAAGACGCGACACGGACCGCCTCTAAGCGCCTGGCGCAAGATCGCGGCCAGGTTAAGCGTCGCGACGTTGTGCGACTGGCGCACGCCGACCATGGCAAACACCTCGCCGGCGACGTATTCGTGACGCTCTGGCTGTTCTTCTTCCCAGGCCAGGTAGGCGGCAGTGTCGAAGCGCTTCTCAGCTTGCGGGATGGCCATCGTTCGTTTCCCTTTCGCGGCTGTCGCTCAGGCGGAGAAGCCGCCCGTGAAGGCAACGAACTCGTCCAGCCGGGCGAGTGCCGCGCCCGAGGCGATCGCTTCGAAGGCGCGGTCGACCCCCTCGGCCAGGGATGCGGTCAGGCCGCTGACGTAGATGCTCGCGCCGGCGTTGAGGGCGACGATGTCACGTGCGGCGCCATTCCTGTTCTGCAGCGTGGCCAGCAACATCGCTTTCGACTCCTCGACGTTGCCGACGCGCAGGACGCGCGGGTCGTGCACCGGCAGGTTGAACTGTTCGGGGTGAATCGTGTACTCGTCGATGCGGCCGTTTTTCAGTTCGCCGACCAGCGTCTCGCCGGAAATCGAGATTTCGTCGAGGCCTTCCCGGCCGAAGACGGTCAGCGCGTGCGCGCTGCCGAGGCGCTGCAGAACGCGCACCTGGATTCCGACCAGGTCGGCATGGAAGACGCCGAGCACCTGATTCGCCGCGCCGGCCGGATTGGTCAGCGGGCCGAGAATGTTGAACAGCGTGCGTATGCCGAGTTCGCGGCGCACCGGCGCCGCGTGCTTCATCGCGTTGTGGTGATTCGGTGCGAACATGAAACCGATGCCGACCTCATCGATGCACTGCCCGACCTGTTCGGGCGTGAGGTTGATATTCACGCCGAGCGCTTCGAGAACGTCGGCACTGCCCGACTGCGAAGAAACCGAACGTCCGCCGTGCTTGGCGACGCGTGCGCCGGCGGCGGCGGCAACGAACATTGCGGCGGTGGAGATATTGAAAGTCTGCGCCCCGTCACCGCCGGTGCCGCAGGTGTCAACCAGCCGCGAGCGATCGCTGACCAGCACCTTGGTCGACAGTTCGCGCATGACTTCGGCTGCGGCCGCGATCTCGCCGATCGTCTCCTTCTTGACACGCAGGCCGGTGATGATCGCGGCGATCATCACCGGCGTCACCTCGCCGCCCATGATCTGGCGCATCAGGGAGACCATTTCGTCGTGAAAGATTTCGCGATGTTCGATGACTCGCGCCAGCGCGTCCTGTGCTTTCATTTGCCGTGCTCCTCAAGGAAGTTCTTCAACAGATCGTGGCCGCGTTCGGTAAGAATCGATTCCGGGTGAAACTGGACGCCCTCGACGGCCAGGCTGCGGTGACGCAGGCCCATGATCTCCCCGTCATCGGTCCAGGCGGTGATCTCCAGGCAGTCCGGCAGGGAACGGCGCTCGACCGCCAGCGAATGGTAGCGCGTGCAGGTCAGGGGATTCGGCAGGCCGCGGAACACCCCCTGATCGGTATGGTGCACCGGCGATACCTTGCCGTGCATCAACCTGTGGGCATGCACCACGCGGCCGCCGAAGGCCTCTCCGATCGCCTGGTGGCCGAGGCATACGCCGAGCAGCGGAATCCGGCCGGCAAACTCGCGGATCGCCGCCAGCGAGATTCCCGCCTGGCCCGGCGTACAGGGGCCCGGAGAAATGACCAGCAGGGCAGGGGCGAGACGAGCAATCTCGGCGACGCTGATGGCGTCATTGCGGAACACCCTGACCTCCTGCCCCAGCTCGCCAAAATACTGGACAAGGTTGTAGGTGAAGGAGTCGTAGTTGTCGATCATCAACAGCATGCAGAGCCTACCTCTTGACTGATCAGGCTGGCGCCTGCCATGCCGTCGATTGATACCCGCTGCCTTGCGCCTGCTGGAGGGGGATCGCTACTTGCGGCAACGGTAAAGCGCTGATTATCGCGCGTGCGCCCGGTCAGCTCAAGTTTCCTGGCAAGGGCAAGTGTCCTGAGCGGTATGCTCGTCGGCTCGACCGATCGCCGCCACCGCCGACACGGCAGCTGGCGCGTTCGGCACAGCAGGCTATACTCAGCGGGTCGATCGAGGGCGAGCACTTGTCTTTCCGGAAAAGGATGCAGGCTATGAGATCCCGTGACCGAAGTTTCTGGGTGTGGGCTGAGGCGCTTGATCTTCTGCAGGGCGGCGAGCGCCTGCAACGACAGGGCTTCATGGTAAAGACCGTGCCCTCGGCGCCGTGCTGGGAACCGTCGGTCGATCTCTACGAGAACGGCGACGAGCTGACCCTGCTGGTCGCATTGCCAGGCGTCAGTGCCCGGCAGGTCGAAGTGGCCCTCGAAGAAGCGGGCCTGGTCGTGCGCGGCGAGCGGCCGATGCCTTCGGTTTGCCAGCGCGCGGCCATTCACCGCCTTGAAATCCCCTATGGCCGTTTCGAGCGCCGGATTGCGCTGCCCCCGGGAAGCTACCGCTTGCATGAACAGCTTCTGGAAAACGGCTTTCTGATAGTGGTCCTGCGTCAACCCGGACAAGGATAAGCGCGTGCCGATCGAACAAAGCGAGCGGGAAGGCGATCGCCCGGCGGGTGCCGGCGGCGTCCTGGTGATTCCTGTCGATGCTTTGGTTATCGTCCCGATACGCAATGCGGTGCTCTTTCCGGGCATGATCCTGCCGCTGACGATCAGTCGCGAGCAGGCGATCCACGCTGCACAGCAGGCGGTGAAGGCGGAGAGCCCGGTGGGCATATTGCTGCAGCGGAACGCCGAGGCCGAGGCGCCGGCCGGCGATGATCTGTTTGACGTCGGAACGGTGGCCAGCATTCTGCGCTACGTCACGCTGCCGGACAGCACCCACGTCATCGTCTGCCAGGGTGAGCAGCGATTTCGCGTCACCGAGTATCTGCCGGCTTACCCCTTTCCGGTGGCGCGGATCGTGCGTATCGAAGAACCGGCAGAAAGTGATCGCGAGATCGAAGCGCGCCTGATCCGGTTGCGGGAACGCGCTCTCGAAGTCCTGCATTTCATGCCGCAGATTTCGCAGGAACTGATTCACGCGGTCAAGAGCATCAGTCAGCCGGGTGCCCTGGCCGATCTGGTGGCGAGTATCACCGAGATCAAGACCGCCGACCGGCAGAACGTTCTGGAGGCCGTGGATCTGCCGACGCGGCTCGATGTCGTGCTCGACTGTCTGTTGCAGCGACTGGAAGTACTGCGTTTGTCGCGCGAGATCGACGAACGAACGAAAGCCAGCATGGACCAGCACCAGCGCGAGTATCTATTGCGCGAGCAGCTGAAATCGATCCAGAAGGAACTCGGCGAGGGCGAAGCCGGCAACGCGCTCGAGATCGAGGGGCTGCGCAAGGCGATCGGCGAGGCGCAGATGCCCGAGGAGGTGGCGAGCCAGGCCAACAAGGAACTGAAGCGCCTGGAGCGCATGTCGGACGGGTCGGCCGAGTATTCGATGATCCGCGCCTACCTCGACTGGCTGGTCGAGTTGCCCTGGCGCGAGCCCGAGCCGGACCGCATCGAGATGGCCGAAGCACGGCGAATTCTCGAAGCCGATCACTTCGGCCTGGAGCAGGTCAAGAAGCGCATCGTCGAGTTTCTTGCCGTGCGCAAGCTCAACCCGAACGGGCATGGGCCGATTCTCTGCTTCGTCGGTCCACCCGGCGTCGGCAAGACGTCGCTCGGCCAGTCGATCGCCAGGGCGCTGGGGCGCAGGTTCGTGCGTGCGTCTCTCGGTGGTGTTCACGACGAGGCCGAAATCCGCGGCCATCGCCGCACCTATATCGGCGCGCTCCCGGGCAATATCATCCAGGCCATCCGCAAGGCCGGATCGAGGGGCTGCGTGATGATGCTCGACGAGGTTGACAAGCTCGGCAGCGGTATTCAGGGCGATCCCTCGGCGGCGCTCCTGGAAGTGCTTGATCCCGAACAGAACGACAGCTTTCGCGACAATTACCTTGCGCTGCCCTTTGACCTGTCGCGGATGCTGTTCATCACCACTGCCAATGTGCTCGACAATGTCCCCGGTCCGCTGCGCGACCGGATGGAGCTGATCGAACTTCCCGGCTATACGCAGGAGGAAAAACTGGAGATCGCGCGTCGCTACCTGGTCGGGCGGCAGATCGAGCAGAATGGCCTCAAGGCAGGGCAGATCGAGTTCTCCGACGCAGCGTTGCTGGCGATCATCCGCGATTACACGCGCGAAGCCGGCGTGCGTTCGCTCGAACGGATGATCGGTGCGGTCTGCCGTCGTGCCGCCGTGAATATCGCCGAGGGAACGATTCAGCGCATGCAGGTCGATGGCAGCGAACTGCCCGGCATTCTCGGCCCGATTCGCTTTGAAAACGAAGTCGCGCTGCGCACCGGTCTGGCTGGCGTCGCCACCGGACTGGCGTGGACGCCATCCGGCGGCGACATCCTGTTCATCGAGGCCAGCCGCACGGCGGGCGACGGGAAGCTGATTCTCACCGGGCAGTTGGGCGAGGTGATGAAGGAGTCGGCGCAGGCGGCGCTGACCTTGGTGAAGACGCATGCCCGAAGCCTTGGCATCGAGGTCGCCGTCTTCGAAAAATGCACGGTGCATGTCCATGTCCCGGCCGGTGCGATCCCCAAGGATGGTCCGAGCGCGGGTGTGGCAATGTTCATCGCGCTGGCCTCGCTATTCACCGACATGCCGGTACGCAACGATACGGCGATGACCGGCGAGATCAGCCTGCGCGGACTGGTATTGCCGGTCGGCGGCATCAAGGACAAGGTCCTGGCGGCCATGCGCGCCGGAATCGACCGCGTGCTGCTGCCGGCAAGAAACCGTCGCGATCTCGACGAGGTGCCGGCGGCCGCGAAAGAGAGGCTGACCTTCGTCTTTCTCGACGATGTCGACGATGCCGTGCGTGGTGCGCTGCCGGAAGCAAGGCTGAAGGATGGCCAGGATGGCTCGGCTGCCGGCCGCTTGCGCAGCGGTTTTCCCTAGCCGCTGGCGCCTGGCCGGCTACAGGCGGGTGTCGAGTCCATGCTCGGCGAGTTCGGCAGCACGCAGCACGGCCTGGGCCTTGTTCTGGGTTTCCTGCCATTCCGAAGCCGGATCCGAGTCAGCGACGATGCCGGCGCCGGCCTGCACGTGCAATTGGCCGTCCTTGACGATGGCGGTGCGGATGGCGATCGCCAGGTCCATGTCGCCATTGAAGCCCAGGTGACCGACTGCGCCGGCGTAGATGCCGCGCTTGACCGGTTCCAGCTCGTCGATGATCTCCATCGCCCGGACTTTTGCAGCGCCCGAGACGGTTCCTGCCGGGAAGGTGGCCTTGAGCACGTCGAAGGCGTTCAGCTCGGGCCGCAGCCGGGCTTCGACGTTGGATACGATGTGCATGACGTGCGAGTAGCGCTCGACGATCATGTTCTCGGTCAGCTTGATGCTGCCGACACGCGCGACGCGCCCGGCGTCGTTGCGGCCGAGGTCGAGGAGCTGCACGTGTTCGGCACGCTCCTTCTCGTCGGCCAGCAATTCGTCGGCGAGCGCCTGGTCTTCGTCGAAGGAGACGCCGCGCCGGCGGGTGCCGGCAATCGGCCGCACGGTCACCGTGTCGCCTTCGAGGCGGACGAGGATTTCCGGCGAAGCGCCGACGACGTGAAAGTCCTCGAAGTCGAAATAGAACATGTACGGCGACGGATTGAGCGAGCGCAGAGAGCGGTACAGGGCCATCGGGCTGGCGGCGAGCGGCTTGCTCATGCGCTGTGAAAGGACGACCTGCATGATGTCGCCTTCGGTGATGTAGCGCTTGGCCTTGACTACCGCCTGCTTGTACTGTGTCTCACCGAACATCGACGTCGCTGCTTGCGAGGGCTGCGGCTTCTCGGCAGGGATGTTCACCGGTTCGCGCAACCTGGCCAGCAGTTCCCTGAGTCGCGTCTGCGCCTTCTGGTAGGCGCCGGGGACCCCTGGTTCCGCGTAGACGATCAGCGTCAGCTTGCCCGACAGGTTGTCGACCACGGCAATCTCTTCGGAGAGCAGGAGGACGATATCGGGAATGCCGAGGTCGTCAGGTTTTTGCGAGCGCGTCAGACGCGTCTCGATGTAGCGAACGGTGTCGTAGCCGAAACAGCCCACCAGGCCGCCGCAGAAGCGGGGCAGGCCGGTCGTCGGCGCGGCACGAAAACGTTGCATGTACTTGGCGATGAAATCAAGCGGATTGGTGTCGTCTTCGCGTTCGGCAATGCGATTGCCGTTCAGTACCAGGACCTGGTGTGCGTTGACGACGATTCGCGTCGGGCTGGCCAGGCCGATGATCGAGTAGCGTCCGAAGCGCTCGCCGCCCTGCACCGACTCAAGCAGGTAGGTGTACGGCCCGTTGGCCAGCTTCAGGTAGATCGACAGCGGGGTGTCGAGATCGGCAAAGGTTTCGAGCGTCACCGGGATGCGGTTGTAGCCTTCGGCAGCCAGCCGATTGAAATACGCTGCGCTCATGAGAACTCCACAAGAAAACACTGCTGGAACGAATGCACACCGGACGGATGTACACACCGGGGTGGGGCAGCGGCAACGCTGCCAGGCATGTCTACCGGCGCCAGGGGCGCCAGGGCCATGCCTCCGCCCGGCTGGCGGGCGGCGTGTGCGGTCGGTTGTCGAGTGTGTTCATGCGTGGCTGACGCGCAGGGCGGCTTCTGCGAGGCTGTCGACTATACCATCGCAGGCCAGGTCGCTCACTCCGCGCCCTTCGTTGTAGCCATAGGGCACCAGGAAAACGTGGCAGCACGCAGCCCGTCCGGCGTGAAAGTCGTGCACCGAATCGCCGATCATCAGGACGTCGGCAGGCGAAGCGCCGAGGCGGCCGCTGGCCCAGATCAACGGCATCGGGTCGGGCTTCGGGCGCGGCAGGACGTCGCCGCTTACCACGACGTCGAAGAACGGCGCCAGACCGACATGTTCGAGGAGTGGCACGGAGAAGGCCTGCGCCTTGTTGGTGATCACCCCGAGCGGCAGGTGCAGCGCGCGGAATGCTTCGAGGCCTTCGCGGACGCCCGGGAAGAGGAGGGCGTGCCGGCCATTGGCGCGGGCGTAGTGGTGCCGGAAGCTGTCCAGCGCTGCGCTGGGCGGTGGCGCCGGGTCCTCGGCGGCGACCATGGTCCCGGCCAGGACACGCTTGACGAGATTGGGAATGCCGCGCCCGACATAGCTGCGTACTGCGGCCACTTCGACGCCTGGCCGACCGAGGTCGCCGAGCATGGCGTTGGCCGCTGCATGCAGGTCGAGTACGGTGTCGAGCAGCGTGCCGTCCAGATCGAAGAGCACGGCGCGGACGGCGAGCGGCGCGGCCATCAGCTGGCCGCCAGCTCGGCGCGCAGTGCTGCGATCACCGAATCGTAGCGGTTGGCATCGGCATCCCGGCCGGCGCCGAAGACGGCCGAACCGGCGACGAAGGCGTCGGCGCCGGCCGCGGCGATCCCGGCGATATTGTCAACCTTGACGCCGCCGTCGACTTCGAGCCGGATGCAGCGTCCACTCTCGCGCTGGTAGGCGTCGATGCGGGCGCGCGCTGCGCGCAGCTTGGCCAGCGTCGAGGAAATGAACGTCTGGCCGCCAAAGCCCGGGTTGACGCTCATCAGCAGGACGATATCGAGCTTGTCCATGACGTGGTCCATGTAGTGCAGCGGCGTCGCCGGGTTGAAGACCAGGCCGGCCTGGCAGCCGTTCTCACGGATCAGCGCCAGCGTGCGGTCGACGTGCTCCGAAGCCTCGGGGTGAAAGGTAATGATGTTGGCGCCCGCCTTGGCGAAGTCGGGGATGATCCGGTCGACGGGTTTGACCATCAGGTGGACGTCGATCGGGGCCTCGGTCAGTGGCCGGATCGCCGCGCAGACCAGCGGACCGATGGTCAGGTTCGGCACATAATGGTTGTCCATGACATCGAAGTGAATCCAGTCCGCGCCGGAAGCGAGCACGTTGACCACTTCGTCGCCAAGCCTGGCGAAATCGGCAGAAAGAATACTGGGCGCTATGACGTGCATGAGCGGGATCGGCGAGGAGGGAGAGGCCGTATTCTACCGCGGAAAAGCGGTGACGCAGGCGGCGCTCGCGCCCGGCGAGCTGTTCTGCCTTGCCAACGGGCTTGTCAGCATGCGCGCTTTGGTGTGCAATGCCGGTTCTGATCGCCCCGACATCGAGCAACCATGGCCGAAAGCAAGAAATACGAAATCGCAGTCAGCGCCGTCCCGCAGTACATCGCCGAGCAGTCGGATCCAGCCAATGACAGCTACGTCTTTGCCTATACGATCACCCTCGAGAACGTGGGGACCGTAGCCGCGCAGTTGATCTCGCGGCACTGGATCATTACCGATGCCAGTGGCGAGGTGCAGGAGGTGCGCGGGCTGGGCGTCGTCGGCCGGCAGCCCTTGCTGCAGCCGGGCGAGAAGTTCGAATACACCAGCGGCTGCCAACTTGAAACGCCGGTCGGCACGATGCGCGGCAGCTACCAGATGACCGCGGTGGACGGCAGGCAGTTCGACGCGGAAATTCGCGAGTTCACCCTGGCGGTGCCGCGCGTTCTGCATTGAGTCGCCGCTGTTGAGCCTCAGGCACAGCTACACCCTTATCTCGCCTTTTTACGATGCGGCGCTTGCCGCGGCAACCCGCGCCACGCGTGCACGCAGCCTGGCCGGGCTGCCCGTGGCGCCGGCGCGGGTGTTGTTGAGTGGCGTCGGAACCGGCCTCGATCTGCCGCTGCTGCCGGCGCAGCACCGCTATACCGGTATCGACCTGACACAGGCCATGCTGCGGCGCGCCGTGCCGCGCGCGGGGCAACTCGATTTCCGCTGCGTGCAGGGTGATGCGCAGCGCCTGCCTTTTGCCGACGGCAGTTTCGAACACGCGGTTCTGCACCTGATCCTCGCCGTCGTGCCCGATCCGGTGGCCTGCCTGTGCGAGACGGCGCGCGTGCTGGCCCCCGGAGGCCAGGTGCTGATCTTCGACAAGTTTCTGCAGCCGGGGCGGCGAGCGCCTCTGCGGCGACTGCTCAACCCGCTGCTGCGCCGTATCGCGACGCGGCTCGACGTGGTTTTCGAAGACGTGCTCGCAGAAGTCCCGCAACTGATCGTCGAGAGCGACCGGTCGGCGCTGGCCGCAGGCTGGTTTCGACTGATTCGTCTGCAGCGGGTCTAGCTGCGGTAATCGGCGTTGATTCGCACGTATTCGTAGGAGAGGTCGCAGGTATACACCGCCGCTCGCGCCGCGCCGCGTCCAAGGTCCACGCGGACGTCGATCTCGCTCTGCTGCATGATGCGCGCGCCGTCTTCTTCGCGATACGAGGCGGCGCGGCCGCCGTTTTCGGCGACCAGGATTTCACTGTCCGCGCTTTCCACGCTGCCGGCGCCGCGCAGCCAGACCCTGACGCGCTCCACGTCGAGGTCATCGACGTCGGCGTAGCCGATTGCCGCCAGGATGCGCCCGAGGTTGGGGTCGGAAGCGAAGAAAGCCGTCTTGACCAGAGGTGAATGGGCGACGGCATAGCCGACGCTCTTGCATTCCTGGCGGTTGCGGCCGCCCTCGACGGCGACGGTGATGAACTTGCTGGCGCCTTCGCCGTCGCGAATGATTGCCTGCGCCAGTTCGACGGCGACCGCGATCACCGCTGCGCGCAGCGCGGCGTAGGCCGGAGCGCCGGCGTCGCCAAATTCAACGCCGGCCTGGCCGGTGGCGATCAGGATGAAGGAGTCATTGGTCGAGGTGTCGCCGTCGACGGTGATGCAGTTGAAGGATTCGTCGGCAGCGTCGCGCAGCAATTGCTGCAAGAGCGGCGCGGCGATGCCGGCGTCGGTGGCGATGAAGCCGAGCATGGTGGCCATGTTCGGCCGGATCATCCCGGCGCCCTTGCTGATGCCGGTGACAGTGACGCGTCTGCCGTCGATCTCGATACGCCGCGAGGCGGCCTTGGCCACCGTGTCAGTGGTCATTATCGCGTGCGCGGCAGCATGCCAGTTGTCGGCGCGCAGGTCGGCGACACAGCCGGGCAGGCCGGCTATCAGGCGGTCGACCGGCAAGGGTTCGAGGATTACGCCGGTCGAGAACGGCAGTACCTGGCGGTCGGCGATGCCCAGCAGCCGGCCGACCGCCGCGCAGGTTTCGGTCGCCGCCTGCCAACCCTGTTCGCCGGTTCCGGCATTGGCGACGCCGGTATTGATGACCAGCGCGCGCAGTTCGCCGCCCAGTTCCAGGTGGCGGCGGCAGACGTGCACCGGCGCGGCGCAAAAGCGGTTGGCGGTAAACACGCCGGCCACTCGACAGCCACTGTCGAGCGCCAGCAGGGTCAGGTCGCGCCGGTCAGGCTTGCGGATTCCCGCCTCGGCGACGCCGAGACGAACGCCGGCAACCGGCCAGAGATCGGCGGCGGCGGGGGTACGGTAATTAACGGGCATGGCAGGCTCGCGAACGGGGTCTGGCAGGCGGCGACGCGGTCGCCGCCCGCAACGTCGGTAGTGTTGGCTGCGTCGGCCGTGTCGCTCAGGACAGCTTGCCGTGACAGAATTTGTACTTCTTGCCCGAGCCGCAGGGGCAGGGGTCGTTACGGCCGACCTTTGGCCCGGCAGCCAGTGGTTTGAGACCCTCCGCGGCAGCGGCCTGTTCGCCGCTGCCGAGGGCTTCGTCAAAGCCCGCGTGCTGATACCGGACGTTCTGCACGTCGGCGTGCGGCGCCGTTTCCTCGACATCCTGCGGGCGTACCTGAACCGTCATCAGCAGGCGTGTGACGTCGGCGCGCACGCTGTCGAGCAGGCGCTCAAATAGCTCGAAGGCTTCGCGCTTGTACTCCTGCTTCGGATTCTTCTGGGCGTAGCCACGCAGGTGTATGCCCTGGCGCAGATGGTCAAGTGCCGCCAGATGCTCGCGCCAGTGCGTGTCCAGGCTCTGCAGCATGACGTTGCGCTCGAACTGGTGAAACATCTCGGCGCCCACCAGTTCGACCTTGGCCGAGTAGGAAGCTGTCGCGTTGTCGACAATCCTGGCCAGCATTTCTTCGTCGCGCAGATTCGGTTCGTTGGCCGACCATTCGACGACAGGCAACGGCAGCAGCAACTCGCTGTCCAGCATCCTCTCGAGTCCCGGCAGGTCCCATTGCTCTTCGACGCTGTCGGCCGGAACGTACTGGCGGAAATGGTCGTGCAGCACCGACTCGCGCATGGCGGTCACCGTTTCCGAGATGTCGTCGCTCTCCAGAAGCTCGTTGCGCTGCGCATAGATGACCTTGCGCTGGTCGTTGGAAACATCGTCGTACTCGAGCAACTGCTTGCGGATGTCGAAGTTGCGTGCTTCGACCTTGCGCTGTGCCGATTCAAGCGAGCGCGACACCAGCGGATGCTCGATGGGTTCGCCTTCGGGCATCTTCAGGCGCTCCATGATCGCTTTCAGGCGATCGCCGGCAAAGATGCGCAGCAGCGAATCGTCAAGCGCCAGGTAGAAGCGCGAGGAACCGGGGTCGCCCTGGCGACCCGAACGGCCGCGCAGCTGATTGTCGATACGGCGCGACTCGTGTCGTTCCGAGCCGATGATATGCAGGCCGCCGGCCGCGACCACCTGGTCGTGGAGCACCTGCCACTGTGCGCGGATCCCGGCGATCTGGGCGTCGCGGTCGGCCGCAGCCAGCGCGTCGTCGTCACGGACCGCGGCGATCTGCTTCTCGATGCTGCCGCCGAGAACGATGTCGGTTCCGCGACCGGCCATGTTGGTGGCGATGGTGATCACTCCCGGGCGGCCCGCCTGGATGACGATGTCGGCCTCGCGTGCGTGCTGCTTGGCGTTGAGGACCTGGTGCGGCAGTTTTTCGTGGTCGAGCAGTGCCGAGAGCAGTTCCGAGTTCTCGATCGACGTCGTGCCGACCAGCACCGGCTGACCACGCTCGCGGCAGCTGCGTATGTCGGCGACGATCGCTGCGTGTTTCTCCTGCGCGGTGCGGAACACCTGGTCGTTGTTGTCGGTCCGCCGCATCGGCTTGTTCGTCGGGATGACCACCGTCTCCAGGCCATAGATCTGCTGGAACTCGTAGGCCTCGGTGTCTGCCGTGCCGGTCATTCCCGACAGCTTGCCGTACATCCGGAAGTAGTTCTGGAAAGTGATCGACGCCAGCGTCTGGTTTTCGTTCTGGATCTTGACGCCTTCCTTGGCTTCGACGGCCTGGTGCAGGCCATCCGACCAGCGACGACCGGACATCAGGCGGCCGGTGAACTCGTCGACGATGATCACTTCGCCGTTCTGCACCACGTACTGCTGATCCCTGAGGAACAGGTTGTGGGCGCGCAGGGCGGCGTAAAGGTGGTGAATCATCAGGATATTGCTGGCGTCGTAGAGGCTGCCGCCATCGGGAAGCAGGCCCGCACCGGCGAGCATGTCTTCGGCGTGCTCGTGACCGGCCTCGGTCATCAGGATCTGATGCCCTTTCTCGTCGACCCAGTAGTCGCCGGGACCCTCTTCTTCCTTGCAGCGCTCGAGCATCGGCGCGATCGCGTTCATGCGCACGTAGAGATCGGTATGATCCTCGGCCTGGCCCGAGATGATCAGCGGCGTGCGTGCTTCATCGATGAGGATCGAGTCGACCTCGTCGACGATCGCGAAGCTGAGCTTGCGCTGCACCCGTTCGCCGGTCGAGTAGACCATGTTGTCGCGCAGGTAGTCGAAGCCGAACTCGTTGTTGGTCCCGTAGGTGATGTCCGACGCATAGGCTGCCTGCTTGTCTTCGTGCGCCATCTGCGACAGGTTCACGCCGACGGAAAGGCCGAGAAAGCGATGCAGGCGCCCCATCCATTCCGCGTCGCGGTTGGCCAGGTAGTCGTTGACCGTCACGATGTGCACGCCCTTGCCGGCCAGGGCATTGAGGTAGGCGGGTAGCGTGGCGACCAGCGTCTTGCCTTCGCCGGTGCGCATTTCGGCAATCTTGCCGTCGTGCAGGACCATGCCACCGATCAACTGCACGTCGAAATGACGCATGCCGAGGGCGCGCTTGCCGGCCTCGCGAACGACCGCGAAAGCTTCCGGGAGCAGCGCGTCCAGCGTTTCGCCCTTGGCTACGCGTTCCTTGAATTCGTCCGTCTTGCCGCGCAGATCTTCGTCGGACAGCGAGCTGATTTCCGCTTCCAGCGCGTTGATCTTGCGGACAGCCCGCGAGTACTGCTTGATCAGCCGATCGTTGCGGCTGCCGAAAATCTTCTTGAGTAGGCCGGGAATCATTCTGGGAACGGTAAAGGAAGCTGCGAAGTTAGGATGGGAACCCTTGTCATATAGCGGCGGCAGCACATTGCCGCGGCGAAAAATGGAGAGCCAATGGTGAGCAATTCGGATCTGGGCGCCGCAAGAGGCAGGATGACAGGATCGGCGTTGCATGTGCCGCGCGGCATGGATACTACCTTCAAGACTCGGTCGACGCAATTCTGGTATCGCCGGGCGTCTGTTGCCGGCGAGCATGGCTGCCGTCAAACGGCGTCATCTGCGCCTGCTTCTTCCGCTGGCGCGCACGGCGACGGCCTTGTGCAGCGCCGGGCCACGAAGCAGGGAGTCGGTGTCGCCAGCCAGCGGGCAGGCCGGCTGTGGCGGCGATCATTACCGGCAGACGCGGGGGAAACGTCACAGCGCTTGTCAGAAGGGAAAAACAGGTGCTTTAATCGTTCTATCGTAACCCACCTGAGGAGTCACGACATGCCCGATAGTCACTTCAAGCCTCTGCCCTGGACCCGGCTCAAGAGAGGCGTCCCGTGTTACCTGCCGAAGGCTGCCGTGGGCGCTCGGGTTTCTGCCGATTCCCCGGCGCTGGCGGTGATGACCGATTTTCGTCGCTTTGCTCCGGTGACGATTGCGCGGGACGCCGCGCTGGACGAGGCCAGCCGGCTGATGACGCTGTGCGGCGTGCATTACCTGCTGGTCGGCGACGAGCAGCGGCAGCTGCTGGGAATCGTCACCGAGGCCAGCACCAAGGGGCACCGGCCACTTGCGGTAGCGCACGCGATGGGAATTCGCCCGCGCGAGCTGGTGGTCGGCAATGTGATGATCAACAAGCACGATGACGCGGAGGTGGTGCACCTCAAGGACGTTGACGGGGCGAAGGTTGGCAACGTCGTGGCCACGCTCAAGGCGCTGGGGACCCCCAGCTGTCTGGTCGTCGAGCACGATGAAGCTGACCACCACATCCTTTGCGGCGCCTTCTTCCTGCCTCAGATCGAGCGCCAGCTGGGCGGCGAGCCGACAACCGAAGAAATCGCGCACACCTTCTCGCAAGTGGTCAGCTCGCTGGGGCGCTGAGCACCGGTCCGCAGCTCGCGGCGCCGCTGCTCAGCGAGGCCTTGTCGGTCTCCGCATCAGCGGGGTTCAGAGCTGCGTCAGGCCATGGCTGGCGAGCAACTCGACCAGCATGCGCCCGCTCTTTTCGCGATGGGCGTAGTGGATTTCCCGGGCACGCGTGGCGTCGTGGGCTTCGAGGGCGTCCACCACTGCTTCGTGATCGCGGTTGGAGGTCTGGGGCCTGGGCCGCAGGCGCAGGGTCTGCATGCGCACCCGGTGCGACTGGCCGACATAGGTCTGCACCAGCTCGCTCAGCCGCCGGTTTCCGGCTGCCGCGACCAACAAGGTGTGGAATCGCTCGTCAGCCGCCGCCCAGGCCAGCAGGTCGTCGTTTTCGAGCGCCGAGTCCATGTCACGGATTGCCGCGCGCAACTGGCTGATCGCTTCGCCCTGGTCGGCGCGGGCGGCAGCCAGGGCGGCAGCGGTTGATTCAAGCGCCGTGAGTACTTCGTAGATTTCGCGCATGTCGACCATGGACACCGGTCTTACCCGCATGCCGTGCCGCGGGCGAACTTCGACCAGGCCTTCGCTGGCCAGACGCAGCATCGCTTCACGGGTCGGCGTGCGGCTCATGTGCAACAGGGCCGCCAGTTCGGCTTCGGTGTATTGCTCGCCTGAAGGCATGCGGTTGTCCAGGATGCGCGTCCGCAATTCCCGGTAAGCCTGGTCGGCGAAGGGTTCGCGCACGCGGCGGCTGCCAGCCCGTGCCGCGGCTGTTGTCACCTTGGCGGCGGCAGGCGGCGGTCTGGCCGCGCTGCGCGGCGGACTGGCGCTACGGGTAGTGGATGATTTCATTGGCGTCGACCTGCCCAATTGTATTCGCTGCGGCGTGTCAATCGTCGATCAGTTGGTACGAGTGGACGGTCTTTGCGGCCACCATGCCTTGCGCCGCGGCGTCGAAAGCCCGGAAATGCTGCGTCGCCAGGTGCGCTTCGAAGGCCGCGCGGTCGTCGTACAACTCGTAGAGGAAGACATGTTGCCGCTGCTGCGGGTCCTGGCACACGTCGAAGCGCCGGCAGCCTGCTTCGCGCTCGCGCGAAACGCGCGCGTTGTCGAGCAGCAGGGGCATGAATGCCATCAGATGCTGCTGGTGAACCATGAAATCGACAGCAATGACGTACATCGCGTGGTCCTCATGAAGGGTGGCGCCGACGCAGCTCGGCGACCTGTTCGGATGAGAGCAGGCGCAGCGGCTGGCCGCGCAGCAGCAGGTACAGCCGTGCGGTCGCTTCGAGTTCCTCGATGGCGTCGGTGGCCGCGGAAAGCGAACTGCCGGCAACCACCGGGCCGTGATTGGCGAGCAACAGCGCATGGTGCTTGCCGGCCAGTCCGCGAACGGCGTCGGCCAGCGCCGTGTCCCCGGGCGGGAAATAGGGTACCAGCGGCAGGCGGCCAATGCGCATCACGTAGTAGGCGGTGAGCGGCGGCAACAAATCCTGCGGATCGAGTTCGGCAAGCACCGACACGGCCACCGAATGCGTCGAATGCAGGTGCACCACCGCGCCGCTGCCCGGCCGTTGCCGATACATGGCCAGATGCAGGAAGGACTCCTTGGTCGGTCTGTCGCCGGCCAGGTGCCGGCCGTCGCTGTCGAGCCGCGCCAGGCGTGCCGGATCGAGTGCGCCAAGGGAGACGCCGGTCGGGCTCAGCAGATAGCCATCGTCAAGGCGGAGGCTCAGATTGGCGGTCGAGCCGTGCGTCAGTCCGCGCTCGTACAGCGAGAGCGCGGTGCGGCACAGGACGTCGCGCGCTGCCGATTCGGCGCTCATTGCACCATCGCCAGCGCACGGCTGAAGAAGTCGGGCGCGCCGAAGTTGCCCGACTTGAGCGCCAGCAACAGCGGTTGAGGACCGAGTACGCGTGTCCAGGGAACGCCGGGGTCGATCTGCGGGCCGATGGCCAGTGCCTGCACGCCGAGCGCGGCGACCACCGCGCCCGAGGTTTCGCCGCCGGCGATCACCAGCCGCCGCACCTGCCGGGCGAGCAGCGCTCTTGCCAGTTCGGCGAAGGTGTCCTCCACCAGTGCGGCTGCCTGCGCCTGTCCAAGCCGCGACTGGACCGCGGCGATGGTCGCCGGGTCGGCGCTGGAGTAGAAGAGCACAGTCTCGCCGCGGCCCAGTGCGCTGGCGGCCTTGTGCAGTGCTGAGGCAGCGATCGCGGCGGCGCTGTCGGCGGCCAGCGGGTCGATCAGCACGCTCGGGTGGCAGCTTGCCATCGCCGCCACCTGCGTCCGGGTGGCTTGCGAGCAGCTGCCGGCAAGGACGGCAGCCGTGCCACCGACGCGCCCCAGCGAATCGCTCTCTGGCCGATCGGCGAGCAGGCCGGCGGCGCGGAAGTTCTGCGGCAGGCCAAGCGCCAGCCCCGCACCGCCGGTCAGAAGACGCAGGTTTCGACACGCCGCGCCGAGCGTGAACAAATCGTCGTCGCGCAGCGCATCGGCGACGGCATGGCGCACGCCCTGCGCCGGCAGCGCTGCCAGCGCCTCCTCCGTCGCCGTTACACCAGCGCTGACGACTGCCCACGGCAGCAGTCCGACGGGGTGCCGGCTTTGCCGGCCGAGTACGCGTACCAGGCTGGCGTCGGTCATGGGCGTCAGCGGATGATTGCGCATCGGTGAATCCGAAAGCAGGGTCTCGCCGACAAACAGGTGTCCCTGAAAGACCGTTCGCCCGTTCGCCGGGTAGGCCGGACAGACCACCGCGATCTTCTCGCCGAGGGCATCGAGCAGGGCGTCGGCCACCTGGCCGATGTTTCCGGCATCGGTCGAGTCGAAGGTCGAGCAGACCTTGAAGAAGAACTGTCGTACGCCGCGTGCCTGCAGCCATTCGAGCGCTGCCAGTGACTGTGGAGTCGTACTCGAACACGATGTAGGCCGCGTCCTCGCCGGCGATCACCGGATTGATCCGGCGCAGCCGCGCATAGACCGCGGCGACCTCGCCGATCAGGAAGCGAAAGGTGTCGATCCAGTGAATGGCCGTTTCATAGACGAGCAGGCGCGGCATCTGCTGGAAATACGGCTGCCGGTCGAGATAGGCCTGCGCACCCTGACCGTCACCCGGACGCAGGCGGAAAGCGGCGCTGTGCAGAACGCCCAGCCGGCCGGCGTCGATCAGCCGCCTGGCCTCGCGATACCACGGCTGCCAGCGGAAGTTCTCGTGCACGACCAGCGGGATGCCCGCCTGCTCGGCTATCTCGACCAGCTGCACGGCTTCGCCGAAGCTGCGCCCGAAAGGTTTCTGGCAGATCACCGCGATCCCGCGCTGCGCGGCGGCGGCGATGTACTGGCGGTAGGTGGCCGGCGTGGTGATGATATCCAGCAGGTCGGGGCGTTCTCTGTCGAGCATTTCCTCGACCTGGCCGTAGACCCTTGGCACGCCGTAGCGAGCGGCCAGCGCCTGCCCCTTGGCAAGGTCGCGATTGGTCAGTGCGCTGATGTCGACGGCGTCGATGTTGCGCCAGCCCTGATACTGGAACTGGCTGAAGTAACCGGCGCCGACGGCGACTACCCTGAGTTTCCTGTCCATGCGCTTCAGGCCGGCGCCGAGCGCCGCTCGAGAGCGTCGCCAATGGCCCCGGCGATGCGCTGCGTGCCGTCACTGCCACCCGTCTCGACGGAACGCAGGCGGCCGCTGGCGAAGGCGGCATCGACCGCCCGGACCAGGCGAGCCCCGGTGGCCGTCACTTCCGGCAGGGCGTGTTTTTCGCCCAGCCATTCGAGCATCATCGCCGCCGACAGGATCATCGCTGTCGGATTGGCCTTGCCCTGCCCGGCGATATCCGGGGCGCTGCCATGGCTGGGTTGAAACAGCCCGTAGCGGTCGCCGATGTCGCCGGAGGGAGACATTCCGAGGCCGCCGATCAGGCCGGCGGCAAGATCGGAAAGGATGTCACCGAACTGGTTTTCGGTGGGCAGCATGTCGTAGTCCCAGGGGTGTTTGAGCAGGTTCAGGGCCATTGCATCGACGTAGCAGTGGTCGGCCGTGATGTCCGCATTGAGGGCGGCACGCTGCCAGTAGATCTTGTGGAAGAAAGCCATGCTGTTCAGAACGTTGGCCTTGTCCACACAGGTCACGCGGCCCTTGGCCGGATTGCTGGCGTGGCGCTGACGCGCCAGGCGGAAGGCGAAATCGAACAGTCGCTCGGAGGCCTTGCGCGAGATGCGCCCGAGATCGAAGGCCTCTTCGTCGTTCGCCGGTGGTTGTTTTTCAGGGTACAGGCGGCCGTAGAAGAGGCCCTCCGACTGTTCGCGAATCAAGACGAAATCGATGCCTGCCGCACGCGGGTCGGCCAGCGTCGAGGGCACGCCCGGGATGGCACGTATCGGGCGGACACCCGCATAGAGGTCGAAATCCTTGCGCAGGCCGAGCTGAGGATTGACTTCGGTGCCATCCGGGTAGCGAATGTGCGGCAATCCCATGGCGCCAAAGAGAATCGCATCGGCGTTTTCGCACTGGCGAAGCGTGTCGTCGGGCAGCGCGACGCCCTTGTCGGCGTAGTGCTGGGCGCCGCCCGGACAGGCGACATAGTCCAGAGCGAGGGGCGACTGATTGCCCAGCAGGCGATGCAGCACTTCAATGCAGGCGGCCATGATCTCCTTGCCGATACCGTCGCCGGGCAGGACGGCTACCTTGAAAATATGCTTGCTCACGTTGTTGTTCCTCGGTGGGAGTTCCAGGGCGAAGCTTGTCGCACGCGCTGCGTAAAGGCAGCTCAGAAGTGCCAGTGGTACGGCGGATGCCCGGCCACTGGCGAGTCGAAGCAGGCAACGCGATCGTCGAGCAGGCAACCGAGGAAGGCGGTACGCAGGCCGGGACCGCCGAAGGCCAGGCTGGAGATGTTCTTCAGCAGGCGCCCGCGCGCCTTGTCGAGATGCGGGCGGCCCATTTCGCCGGCCAGGAAGGCCTGCTCCACCCAGTCCACGTGCAGCGGATCGCAATCTTCGAGAATCAGCTCCTGACGGCCGTCGGGGAGGACGCGGATGACCCGGTTGGAGACGATCGAGGTGATCCAGATGGCGCCTTCGACATCGAAACTGAGGCCGTCCGGGTAAGTGCCGTGACCAAAAGTGGTGACCGTTTCACGGTCCGACAGTCCGCCGTCAGGGGCGATGCGAAAGCGCGTCAGGCGGCGGGCGAAGGTCTCATTGACATACAGCCACTGCCCGTCGGGACTTGGCACCGCCTCGTTGGTGTAGCACAGGCCGTCGGCAACGATGCGCGCACCGTGCTGGTCGACGACGGCAATGTAACCGTCGGCAATATCGCTGCGATAGGCCAGCGCACGTGGTTGCTGCCGTGTGCTGACGGTGACCCAGGTGCGCTTGCCGTCCTCGACGACGAAATTCGACGGCGGCAGGGGCACGCCGTCGATGGCCTCGAGAAAGGGCGCCACAGTGCCGTCGCGCTGCAGGTGAAAGATGCCGCCCTGGCTGTCACCCAGGTCGGCCAGCAGGAAGCTGCCGTCCGCACGCAGGGCGATGCCGTTGGGTTTGAGTTGGCGGCCGTCCGGCAGCCTGGCAAGAAACAGCTTCTGGCTGCCGTCGCGGAACGTCTGGGCGACGCCACCACGCCAGTCGGCGGTGTACAAGGCACCTCTGGCTGTCGCCAGGACGCATTCGGGACGTTGCAGGTCGCTGCCGGCGAACTCCAGGGCGGCGAGCGATATGCGCGGGGCAATGGATTCTGTTGGCACTGCGACCGCTCCTCCTGTTGTTTGTCGGCAATAACGTATGCGTTATGTTCGGCATTGTCAACGGGCGGTTTGCCGAGGCGCTGCCGCAAGCCGTGTTGCCGCGCTCAAGGCAGGCACGGCGGTGACGATCGTGGCTGGCCGGGCCGCCGTGCACTGGCGGCGTCTTCTCGCACGTGGCCGGGAGGGCGCCGTTTTTGCCGGCGATGGCTCTTCGCGTCTGGTGATGGCGATAAAATATGACGCCTCCCTTCTGAAAGCGACCCAGCGCATGAGTACCGGTAAAGCAGCCTCGAAAATTTCCTTTGACGACCCGGGGCGGCACGCGATGACCCAGCGCTGCACGTGGATCAGCGTGGCGGTCAACGTGCTGCTGACGGCCGCGCAGGTTGTCGCCGGCATGGTCGCCAACTCGCAGGCGCTGATCGCCGATGGCATGCATTCGCTGTCCGATCTCGTCTGTGACTTTCTGGTGCTCTTTGCCGCCCATCACAGCAAGGACCCGGCCGACGAGAGGCATCCTTACGGTCACGCGCGCATCGAGACGGCGGCATCGTTTGCCCTGGGCGCAATCCTGGCCGCTACCGGTGGGGCCATCATCTGGAGCGCGGCCATGAAGCTGCAGGATCCCGGCAGCCTGCCGCCGGTGGCGCCGCTCGCGCTGTGGACGGCGCTTCTCGCGCTGGTCGCCAAGGAAGGACTGTTTCGCTACATGCTGCACGTCGGTGAAAGCCTGCGCTCGCCGATGCTGATCGCCAACGCCTGGCATGCGCGCTCGGATGCCGCCTCGTCACTGGTGGTCGCCGTGGGGATCGGCGGTAACCTGATGGGCTTCGTCTTTGCCGATTCGCTGGCCGCGGTGATCGTCGGCTTCATGATCGTGCGCATGGGGGTGGTCTTTTCCTGGGAGGCGCTGCAGGAACTGATCGATACCGGCTTGTCGGTCGAGGAGGTGGACAGCATTCGCCAGGTGATCATCGACACGCAGGGCGTGGGCAGCCTGCACGAACTGCGCACTCGGCGCATGGCCCATCGCTCGCTGGTCGATGCGCATGTCTGCGTCGATCCGAGGATCAGCGTCTCGGAGGGGCATCGCATTGCCGAGGCGACCCGCAAGCGCGTGCTCGACAGTCACCCGACGGTTTCCGACGTGCTCGTCCATGTCGACGTCGAAGACGACGAGGATCATGACAGCACGAGCCAGAACATGCCCGACCGCGGCGAACTGATGAATTTCCTGGCACCGGTGCTGGCGGCGCTGCCGAAACCGCAGCGAGTGGTCCTGCACTACCTCAGAGGCCGCGTCGAAGCCGAAGTCTATCTGCCCTGCGATGTGCTCGCCGACCCGGCGCTGGTGCGCGCCGCGGAACGCCAGTTCGTCGAGCGCCTGCGCGAGCGGCCCGTGCTCAGCGTCCTGTCGATAAACTACCGCCAGCGAATCTTTCCCGTTCGCCACGACTGAGCCCGATCTGGAAATCGCTGGTCGGCGAGTTGCAGGCGGGTCGTCGCGCCGGCTTCCCTTCGGTCCCGGGTTCGGCGACGAGGAATACGGCTGAGCCTGGCTGCGCCTGGCCGACGACGGGCCGCAGCGGGGCCGGCGGTGCATGTTACAATCCCTTTTTTTTCAAGGCTTGAGAGGCGTACGATGTTTTCGGCTAACGACACACTGGCGAAGGTGGATCCCGAGATCTGGCAGGCGATCGAAGACGAGAATCGGCGTCAGGAAGCGCATATCGAGCTCATAGCCTCGGAGAACTACGTCAGCCACGCGGTGATGGCCGCGCAAGGCTCGCAGTTGACCAACAAGTACGCCGAAGGCTACCCGGGCAAACGCTACTACGGCGGCTGCGAGTACGTCGATGTCGCCGAGCTGCTGGCAATCAGTCGCCTCAAGAAGCTGTTTTCCGCCGAGGCGGCCAACGTCCAGGCCAATTCCGGATCGCAGGCCAATCAGGCGGTTCTGATGGCTTTTGCCAAGCCGGGCGACACGATCATGGGGATGAGCCTGGCCGAAGGTGGCCACCTCACGCACGGCATGCCGCTGAACATGTCCGGCAAGTGGTTCAATGTCGTCGCCTACGGTCTCGACAAGCATGAAGCGATCGATTACGAAAAAATGGCAGCGCTGGCCCGCGAGCACAGGCCGCGGATCCTGATCGCCGGCGCTTCGGCCTACTCGCTGCGCATCGATTTCGAGCGTTTCGCGCGCGTCGCCAGGGAAGTCGGCGCGATTTTCATGGTCGACATGGCGCACTACGCGGGTCTGATCGCCGCCGGCTGCTACCCGAACCCGGTTCCGCACGCCGATGTGGTGACCTCGACGACGCACAAGACGCTGCGCGGCCCGCGTGGCGGCGTCATCCTGATGAAGGCAGAGCATGAGAAGGCGATCAACTCGGCGGTCTTTCCCGGTTTGCAGGGCGGGCCGCTGATGCATGTGATCGCCGCCAAGGCGGTCGCTTTCAAGGAGGCGCTGAAGCCGGGCTTTGCCAAGTACCAGGAGCAGGTTCTCGCCAACGCGCGCGTTCTGTCGCGGGTGCTGGCGGAAGAGCGCGGCATGCGCATTGTTTCCGGCCGCACCGAATCGCACGTCTTCCTGGTCGATCTGCGCGCCAAGAACATCACCGGCAAGGAAGCCGAGGCTGCCCTGGGCGCCGCGCACATCACGGTAAACAAGAATGCCATCCCGAACGATCCGCAGAAGCCTTTCGTCACTTCCGGAATCCGCATCGGTTCGCCGGCGATGACCACGCGTGGTTTTACCGAGATCGAATCCGAACAGGTCGGCCACATGATCGCCGACGTGCTCGATGCGCCCGCTGATGAAAAGGTCCTGGCCAGAGTGCGTGCCGACGGTGCGGCGCTGTGCAGGAAATTCCCCGTCTACGGTGGTCGGGCGGGATGAAGTGCCCGTTCTGCGGCGCTGACGAAACGACCGTCGCGGACACCCGGATCAACGACGACGGCGACATCGTTCGCCGTCGTCGGCGCTGTCTGAAATGCGACAAGCGCTTCACGACCTACGAGCGGGCCGAACTGCGCATGCCGCAGGTGATCAAGAAGAACGGCTCACGCGTCGATTTCGACCCCGGGAAGCTTGCCGCCAGCCTCTGGCTGGCGCTGCGCAAGCGAGCGGTGGCGACCGAAGCGGTCGAGGCCGCGATCGCCTGCATCGAGGGAAAGCTTCTGGCGCTCGGTGAGCGCGAGCTCGCGTCAGAGAAGATCGGCGAGATGGTCATGCTCGAGTTGAAGAAACTCGACAAGGTGGCCTACGTTCGCTTCGCTTCGGTGTATCGCAATTTCGAGGACGTGGACGAGTTCTCCAAGCTGATACGCGAAGTTTCGCGCTCGCCACAGAAAATCGGGCGCTGATGTCGCCGGGCTTCAGTAGCGCCGACCACGAACTGATGGCACGGGCGCTGCGTCTGGCCGAACGCGGTCTGTACACCACGACGCCGAATCCACGCGTCGGCTGCGTCATCGTCAATGATGGTCGCATCGTCGGTGAAGGCTGGCATCTGCGCGCCGGCGGGCGGCATGCCGAAGTGCATGCCCTGCAGGCCGCTGGCGGCAGCGCGCGCGGGGCCACCGTGTATGTCACCCTCGAACCATGCAGCCACCATGGTCGCACGCCCCCTTGTGCCGACGCGCTGCTGGCCGCCGGGGTACAGCGGGTCGTCGCTGCGATTGCGGATCCCAATCCGCTGGTCGCCGGGCGGGGGCTGGCCCTTCTTCGCGCCGCCGGCGTGCGCGCCGAAGAGGGCCTCCTGGCTGAGCAGGCGCAGGAGATCAATATCGGCTTCATTGCGCGCATGACGCGTGCCCGCCCCTGGCTGCGCATCAAGGTCGCGGCGAGTCTCGACGGCAAGACCGCGCTGCGCAACGGCAGCAGCCAGTGGCTTACCGGTCCGCAAGCCCGCCAGGACGGACACCGCTGGCGGGCCCGCGCCTGCGCCATCCTGACCGGCAGCGGCACGGTCCGTCATGACGACCCGCAGCTCAGTGTGCGCGGCGTCAAAGGGCAGGGCAATTATTCGCGGCAGCCGCTCAAGGTCGTCGTCGATAGCCGGCTCGAACTGCGGCCGGACGCCAGATTGCTGCGCGACGGCAACGTCCTGGTCGCCGCCGCCGTCGCCGAGCCGAACCGGATCACCGCCCTCCGGCAACTTGGCGCCGAGGTCGTTCTCGTCCCGGGGTCCGACGGGCAGGTCGATCTGCCTGCGCTGCTCGCCGAACTTGCCCGCCGCGGCATCAATGAAGTGCACGGCGAAGCGGGATGCCGGCTCAGTGGTTCGCTGCTGCGCGCCGGGCTGGTCGACGAACTGCTGCTCTACCTGGCGCCTTGCCTGGTCGGCGATGCGGCACGCGGCATGTTCGACTTGCCGGCGCTCGACTCGCTGGCCGGCAAACGCAGCCTGCTCATCCGCGATCTGCGCCCGGTGGGTTCCGATCTGCGTCTGCTGGCGCGCCTTGGCTGACGCTGGCGGGCGCGCAGACCGGACACTGCGGGTCCCTGCCAAAGTTCACGCTGCGCCATTCCATCGACAGCCCGTCGAGTAGCCACAGGCGGCCAAGGACGACTTCGCCGGCACCGGCGATCAGCTTCAGCGCTTCCGCGGCCTGCATCGCGCCAATAATGCCGGTGAGCGGCGCGAATACCCCCATCACCGCACAGCGCTCCTCCTCGACATCATCAGCTTCAGGGAACAGGCAGCTGTAGCAGGGCGTGTTGTCCTGCCGGCTGTCGAACACGGCCAGCTGTCCGGCGAAGCGGATCGCCGCGCCGGAGACCAGCGGCGTGCGCTGCCTGACGCAGGCCAGATTGACGGCATGGCGCGTGGCAAAGTTGTCGCAACAGTCAAGGACCACGTCGGCCTCGGCGACCAGCCTGGCCAGCGTTGCGCCGGCCAGGCGGCTGCTGATCGCTTCGACGCGCACCTCGGGGTTGATTTGCGCCAGCGCCACCTGCCCCGACAGGGCTTTCGACTGACCGATGCGCTCCTGCGTATGCAGGATCTGGCGTTGCAGATTGGTGAGATCGACCTGATCGCCGTCGGCGAGAGTGATCTGCCCAAGCCCGGCAGCCGCCAGATAGAGGGCCGCGGGTGAGCCAAGGCCACCGGCACCGACGATCAGTGCTTTGCCGTTGATCAGGCGTTGCTGCCCTTCGATGCCGATCTCGTCGAGCAGGATGTGGCGGCTGTAGCGAAGCAACTGCGCGTCGTTCATCGGGCTGGCGCCGGCGGTGCCGGGATCACTTGTACTCGCGCCACTCCGGCGGTGTGTCGTCGTGGTCGCCGTGCGGGTGGCGTTCCCAGGCATGGGTGTAGGCCTCCGACTGCGAGCGTTTTAGCAGCCGCTCGGGGGCGTCGAGGTTGTGCAGCTGGGTTTCCTCGACGTAGTAGATCAGCGCCCGCATCATCTTGCTCATCAGGGTGTTGTCGAGGTGGTAGCCCTGGTCTTCGAGCGTGCCTTCGAGTTCCTGCAGCGAGTGCTGGTGGAGGTCGTAGGCGACGCCGACCGCACGCTCCTGCTCGCGTTGCTCGACTTCGAGCTGCTCGATCCGGCCGAGAAAGTCGCTGGCTGCAGGCACCTGGTCCGGGGGGAACTTGGCAAACAGAATGTTCCGCTGCTTGCGGATCGGTGCTTTCCTGTCGCTGGCCGGCGCCGGTCGTTTCACGTTCCTTCCCCGGAGAACAAGGTCAGGGCTTGTTGCGCATGATCTGCATGCCCTTGAGAAGATTCAAGGCCTGCGTCAGCTGGTAGTCCTTCTTGGAAGCCAGCTCGCGGCTCGGAAGTTCGGCGGTCTCGTCGCCTTCTTCCTGCGGCGCCTTGGATTCGGGCTTGTTCGGGGCCGGGAGCTTGCCTGCCGGCCTGGCCGGCGCGGCCGTGTCGTCGGTGTTGTTCTCGAGGTGGTGATCGAGGTTGGCCTCGCGCAAGCGCTGCGCCGAACGCCCATTGGCACTTTCCTCGACGACGATGTCCGGGACGATGCCTTTGGCCTGGATCGAGCGCCCCGACGGCGTGAAGTAGCGCGCGGTCGTCAGCTTGATCGCCGTGTTACCCGGCAAGGGCAGAACGGTCTGTACCGAGCCCTTGCCGAAGGTCGTCGTGCCGACGACGACGGCGCGCTTGTGATCCTGCAGCGCTCCGGCGACGATTTCGGACGCCGACGCCGAGCCGCCATTGACCAGCACCACCATCGGCACATTGCGCGCTTCCGCCGGCAGTCGCTTGATGTAGTCATCCCGGCTGCCGCGCAGGTAGTCGGCGGGCGACGCATGAAACTCGTGCTTGGCATCGGGCGCACGCCCGTCGGTCGAGGTGATCAGGATATCCGGTGGCAGGAAGGCGGCCGACACGCCGACGGCGCTGTTCAGCAAGCCGCCGGGATCGTTGCGCAGGTCGAGAACCAGTCCCTTCAGCGGCGCCGGCTTGGCCAGGGCGTTGAGGTGCTTGACCACGGCGGCGCCGGTGTTCTCCTGGAAGGAAGTGATGCGCAGATAGCCGTAGCCGTCTTCGACCAGTTTCGACTTGACGCTCTGCACCTTGATCACTTCTCGCGTCAGCGTGACGTCCACCGGTTTTTCCTCGCCCTTGCGCAGGATCGACAGGCGGATCTGCGACTTCGGCTTGCCCCGCATGCGCTTGACGGCTTCGGTCAGGGTCAGGCCCTTGACCAGGGTGTCGTCGATCTTGAAGATCAGGTCGCCGGGCTTGACGCCGGCGCGGTCGGCCGGCGTGTCTTCTATCGGCGAGACGACCTTGACCAGTCCGTCCTCCATTCCCACTTCGATGCCGATGCCGCCGAACTCGCCTTGCGTGCCGACCTGCAAGTCCTTGAAGGCGTCGACGTCAAGATAGGTCGAGTGCGGATCGAGGTTGGAGAGCATGCCGCTGATTGCGTGCGTGATCAGGGTCTTGTCGTCAACCGGCTCGACATAGCCCTTCTTGATGGCGTTGAATACTTCGGCAAGCGTGCGCAATTCCTCGACGGGCAGGCTGGCGCGCGTCTCCTTCTCGGCCAGTGCCGAAACCTGAATGCTGATCAGAATGCCACCAAGGACACCGGCGCAAAGCAGCCCGGCCTGTTTCCACTTGCTCATTCGTTTCACTCCGTGCGCAGCTCATTTCTCACTGACCCATGCCAGCGGGTCCAGTGGTTTCCCTTGATGACGAATTTCAAAGTATAAACCGGATTCAGGATTGCCACCGGTGTTGCCCACGGTGGCGATGCTCTCTCCACGGTCCACGTCATCGCCGACCTGTTTCAGCAGCGAATCGTTATTGGCATAGATGGACAGGTAGTCGCTGCCATGGTCGACAATCAGCAGATTGCCGAAGCCGCGCATCCATTCGGCAAAGACGACGCGGCCGTTGGCAATGCTATGCACTTCGCTGCCGGCGCCGGCCCGGATGAAGAGCCCTTTCCAGGTCGTACCCTCCTGTCGCCGGCTGCCAAAGCGATTGCTCACCGAGCCTCTGGCCGGCAGGCGCAGCCGGCCCTTCATTCTTGCCAGATCGCCGACGAATGGCTCCGGCGGCGGTGCTTCCTGGCGTGCTTCGCGGCGTTCCTCGCGGGCCGGCGGCGGCTCGCCTGGGGGTACCACGCGTTCACGGACGGCATGATCGGGCCGGGGTTGCTCCTGCTGCAGCGCTTCCTGTCGCGCAAGTTCCTGCCGGGCTTTCTCCTGCCGGGCCTGTGCCTGCCGCGCCAGCAGCGCCCGCCGTTCTGCTTCCCGGGCTGCCGCGCGCGCTTCGGCCGCCCGGGCGGCAATGATTTTCGACAGGCGATCGATCAGCTTGCCGAGTTGCTTTTCATCGCGCTGCAGCTTGCCGATTTCGCGCCGCTGCGCGGCGATCTGTTGCGACTGGCTGTCGAGCGTCGCCTGACGTTGTGCTCGCTGCTCCAGCAGCTTGGCGTGTTCCTGCTGTTGCCGGTGCTCCGCGACCGCGAGTTCTGTCGCCCGCTGCCGGATGTCGGTGGCCAGCGCCTTCTGGCGGTGCAGGCTGGACTCGATGTCGAGCAGCAGTTGGCTGCGTGCCCGTCCGATGGCTTGCAGATAGTGCAGATCCCGCGCCAACTGATGCGCATCGTCACCGTTGAGAAACAGCCGCAGCGCATCGGGGTTGCCGCGCAGGTACTGCCGATAGAGCAGCCCTTCCAGTTGCCCCTGTTGCGTTGCCAGTTGTTGCGCGAGTGCGTCGGACTGACCGTCGAGTTCCTTGAGCCGCGCTTGCAGGGTCGCAATCTGCGTCGCCAGTTGATGCAGTTCTCTCTGCGTGGACGATATCGCCCGCTCGGCGTCTTTCAGCTGATCGATCGAATCCTGGCGAGCCCCTTCCGCAGCGACCATCTCCTGGCGCAGCGCTTCGATCTGGGCGCGCAAGGATTTCAGATCGCTCTGCTTGTCGGCGACCTCGCGCGGCGACGCGGCATCCGTGTCCTGCTTCGACCGTTTGCTGTCGGCGGCCGAGGCCGCTGGCAGGAGGAACACGGCCAACAGCACGGCGAGCAGCACGCGCCAGAGCCGCCAGCCCGGCCGATGCCGCCGGCCAGGGTTGGTCAGGGCCCGGTGCGAGCCGTTCGCCATCGGTTTTTCCGTTGGCGGCCGGCGGCGCTGCCCCGGCGGCAGCCCTGCGGCAAGGTTCGGCGCGCTGGCCGCGGCTTTCGGCCTGCTGCCGGGAAGCGTGGTGGCGGTGGTGTATGTCAATGAGAGTGAACGGCGCACGTCTGACGGCACGTGGGTTGGCTGGGCGGGACTGACAAATGGGAGCAAAGTCGACGGGGGCGAGGTCGAGGGGGAGAGGTCGAAGGCGGCTGCAGCACACACCCTGACGCAGGGCTTTTGTTCTATAATCGCGGATTATATGATAAACGGCGAGTCTGGCGTAACGTGCCTATCCGGACCAGCATCATCGACAAGCAGGAGCATATCGAACAGGCGGCACGTGCGCTGAAATCGATATCACATCCGCTGCGCCTCAAGATCCTGTGTGTGATCGGTGATCAGGATGCCTGTGTACAAGAGATCGTCGACGCGGTGGGTACTTCGCAAAGCAATATCTCCCAGCACCTCGCAATCCTTCGCGAAAAGGGCGTTCTGCTCGCACGCAAGGACGCCAACCGGGTTTACTATCGCGTCGGCGACGCGCGCACGCTGCAGTTGATCGGCATGATGCGCGAAGTGTTCTGCGGCGATTAGCGGCGCCTCGCCGCCGCCCGGCTTGCCCCTGGCGGTGGGTTGAGTCGGGTTTCGTTTCGGGCCTCGTGCCATTTGCCGCGTCAATTTCTGGAGCTTCGATTGGAATTCATACAGCAGAATCTACTTCTGGTGGCTGTCGCCGTGGTCAGCGGCACGCTGCTGCTCGGCCTTTCGTTCCGCCGCCCGGGTGGCGCGCGATCGCTGACACCTGCGCAGGCAACGCTGCTGATCAACCGCGAGAACGCCCAGTTGCTGGACGTCCGCGAACCGAACGAGTACGTCGCCGGTCACCCGTCCGACTCGCGCAATATTCCCGTGGGCTCGCTTGTCGAGCGCGCCGACGAACTGGCGCAGTTCAAGGACACACCGGTGATTCTGATCTGTCAGTCGGGTGCGCGTTCGTCGTCCGCCTGCGCCAAGCTCGCCAAGCTCGGATTCACACGGCTGCACTCCCTGGAGGGTGGCATCACGGCATGGGCCGAAGCCGGCCTGCCGCTGAAAAAGGGTTCGCGCAGGTGAGTGGGTCGCCGCGGGTGCTGATGTACGCGACCGCCGTCTGCCCGTTCTGCATCCGGGCCGAGCGGCTGTTGCATGCCAGAGGGGTCGTCGCCATCGACAAGATACGCATCGACCTCGATCCTGCGCGGCGTACCGAAATGGTCGAAAAGACCGCCCGGCGCACGGTCCCGCAGATATACATCGGCGAGACGCACGTCGGTGGTTTCGACGATCTGCAGGCGTTCGACCGGGCGGGCAAGTTACTGCCTCTGCTGGCGGGCGGCGCTGTCTGACGCCTGCTCTCCCACCTTCATTCACCACTAATCCATAGGCTGAAAGATCACCATGAGCGAACAAGAGACCCCGAACCCCGTTTTTGCTATCGAGAAGATCTACGTCAAGGACCTCTCGGTCGAAGTGCCGAACGCACCGCAGATCTTTCTCGACCGCGAGACGCCGAACATCAATATCCAGCTGCAGACCAAGGCACAGGGTATTGGCGAGGGACTGTTCGAGGTGGCCCTGACGGCCACGGTAACGTCAAAGATCGGGGAAAAGACCGTCTTCCTCGTCGAAGTCGGTCAGGCCGGCATCTTCCGCGTGCAGAACGTGCCGAGCGAGAACATGGATCCCTTGCTGTCGATCGCCTGTCCGAACATTCTCTATCCCTACGCACGTGAAGTCGTCTCCGATGCCGTGACCCGCGCCGGCTTCGCGCCGGTGATGCTGCAGCCGGTCAATTTCGAAGCGCTCTACATGCAGCGCCTGCAACAGCAGGAGGAGGCTGCGGCCAAGGAGGCGGCGACGACGGAGGCTTCCGGCGATAACACCATCCAGTAGCAGCAGGCCAGGTCGGCAGGCGAGCTGCATGAGGCGGCTGCTGACTTTGCTGCTTGCGGCAGGCCTTTGCGCGCCGTCGCTGGCGGTCGAGTTCCGTACCGTCGACGCGGCGACGCTGCTCTACGACGCACCTTCGCAGCGAGGCAAGAGGCTTTTCGTCATCAAGCGAGGTACGCCGGTCGAGTTGGTCGTTCATCTCGAAGGCTGGGCAAAGGTGCGCGATTCCGAAGGCGGCATGGCCTGGATCGAGACCAGGTATCTCGACAAGCGGCATACCGTGGTTGTTACCGCGTCGCGTGCCCAGATTCGGGAAAGGGCAGACGAAGCTGCGCCGGTGGTCTTCGAGGCCGAGCAGAACGTGGCGCTCGACTATCTCGAAATGGCACCCGGTGGCTGGGTAAGAGTGCGTCACGCGGACGGGCAATCGGGCTACGTGCGTGCCGACCAGGTCTGGGGCGTCTGAGAGTCATGAAACTGACCGTCGTTGGTGCCGGCGCGTGGGGCAGCGCGCTGGCAGGTGCCTTCTGCGACCGGCACAGCGTCACGCTGTGGGCGCGCGAGCCGGAAATTCGTCGCGCCTTGCGCGACCGCCGCGAGAACCCGCGCTTTCTTCCCGGCCAGCGCTTGCCCGAGACCCTGCATGTCGGCGACGATTTCGAGACCGCCGTGGCCGGCGCCGAGCTGTTGCTGATTGCCACCCCGATCGCCGGCCTGCGGCCGACTCTTCGCCGCCTGCGTGATGCCCATGTGCTGCGCCCGCTGCTCTGGGCGTGCAAGGGGCTGGAGGCCGAAACAGCCAAACTGCCGCACCAGATTGTCGCCGAAGAGCTCGGCGCGCAGCTCCCCTGTGGCGCCCTGTCGGGACCGAGCTTCGCCGAAGAGGTGGCGCGCGGTCTGCCAACGGCGGTCACGCTGGCCGCCAACGATACCGCTTTCGGGCAGCGAACGGCGTGCGCCCTGCACAGTCCGCGCTTTCGCATCTATGCCAACGAAGACCTGCCCGGTGTCGAGGTCGGCGGCGCGGTGAAGAACATCATGGCCATTGCCACTGGCGTCTGCGACGGCCTTGGCCTTGGTCTCAATGCCCGGGCGGCCCTGATCACGCGCGGCCTGGCCGAGATAGCGCGTTTTGGCGTGGCCCTCGGAGGCCAGACGCAGACCTTCATGGGCCTTGCCGGGATGGGAGACCTGATACTCACCTGTACTGGCGACCTCTCGCGCAATCGGCGTGTCGGTCTGGAACTCGCCGCCGGCAAGACGCTGTCGCAGATCCTCCTCGACCTCGGTCATGTCGCCGAGGGTGTCAGCACGACGCGTGAGGTGGCTCGTCTGGCGAGCCAGCTGGCGATCGAGATGCCGATCACCCAGGCCGTCGACGCCATCCTCTACCGTGACGAACCCGCGTTGTCGGCGGTCGACAAACTGCTGAACCGGGATCCGAAGAGCGAGGAAAGCTAGCCGTCGGTGATCGCCACCGCGGTCGGACCGCGCGCAATGATTCCTCTCCCGCAGCGAACTTTTCCGTACAATGCGCGTCCGATTGCCGTTGTTCATCGGGCCGCAATCGTCTGCTGGGTGCAGTCGCCGGTCCGCTGTACTGTCGCATTTCCGCACAACGCCATGTTGTGCTGGCTCGCTGCCACACATTCGCAACCTGTAGCGCCCATGATTCGATCGCCGTCCAGCGTCTGTTCGCTGCGCTCATCATGAGGCTCCCGCTGATCCCCAGAACGCCGCACAGATCGCCCGCTCGCCAGGATGGCGAAGCGCGCTGGCGGTGGATCACCCCGACAAACACGCAGTAAGGCTGATGGTTTCCGGGCACGGAAATTGCTGAGCTTCTGATATGCCCGGCCATCAACGGAGGTAGGAAAAAGATGTCCAGAAAACTGTTTTCTCGTCATTCGCTCGGCGGCAAGCTGCTGCCGAACCGCGTCGTGATGGCGCCAATGAACCGCAATCGCGCGACCGACTGGCAACTCGCTCCGCGCGCGATGACCGCCAAGTACTATGCACAGCGCGCCTCGGCCGGCCTGATTGTCGCCGAAGGGACGCCCGTCTCGCCACAGGCCCGCGGCTGCGCCCGCACGCCAGGCATCTACAGCGGCCGGCAGGTGGCCGGCTGGCGAAAGGTCACCGCGGCGGTGCACGAGGGCGGCGGTCGCATCTATCTGCAGCTCTGGCACGTCGGGCGCGTCGGGCACTGCAGCCTGCGTGCCGACGGCTCGCCACCGGTCGGGCCGAGCACCAAGGCACTGCACAGTGACCGCGTGCCGATTCTCAACGGCAGCAGCGAGCCGGTGCTGGTGCCGTGCGACCCGCCGCGCGCGCTGGCCACCGACGAAGTCCGGCTGATCGTCGCCGATTTCGTTCGCGCCGCGCACAACGCCATCGCCGCCGGCTTCGACGGCGTCGAGATCCATGCCGCCAACGGCTATCTGTTCGACCAGTTTCGTTGTCCCTACCTGAACGACCGCGTCGACCAGTATGGTGGTACGACCAGCAATCGCTGGCGCTTCCTGCTGGAGACGGTGCAGGCCGTCGCCGAGGCCATTGGCGGCGCCCGCGTCGGCGTGCGCATCTCGCCGCTGGGTAGCGCGCACGAGATGCTGCCCGACCCTGATCCGCTGGTGACCTTCGGCTATCTCGCCACACGCCTGGGGCAGCTGAAGATCGGCCACCTGCACGTCTATGATCAGGAAGGCAGCTGGATCCACGATCGGCAGGGAGAACTGCTGCCGCACCTGCGGGCCTGCTTCCCGGGGACGATGATCCTTTGCGGCGGTTTCGATCGTGAGCGCGCGGAATCCGCGCTGCGCGCCGGATGCGGCGATCTGATCGCCTTCGGCAAGCATTTCATCGCCAATCCCGATCTGGTTCAGCGTCTGCGCATCGGCGCACCGTTGGCAACGTGGAACTCGACAACCGTCTACAAGGGCGGGGCGAAGGGCTACATCGACTACCCGGCGCTCGATGCGGCTGCCATCACGGCGGCGTGAGTGCCGGCGCGCCATGGCCTGCTCTCATTCTCCAATGATCAGCACGCCATGGCCGCGGCGATTGGAAAAATGAGCAAGTATCCGTCTATGCCGTTGCGTCAACCAGGCCTGTAGCTCGGGATCGTCAGCCTGGCCGTTGATGACCAGGTAACGGTACGGCTTCGACTGCTCGCCAAGCATCATCACTTCGCGCGTCGGCAGGTCGGTGGGAAACCCTCGACCCGCGTAGTAGGCGATTCGCGAGTCCTCGTAGAAGATCGTGTCGGACCTCTGCGTGTGCTCCGCAAGCCAGGCGCTGGCTTCGAGGAAGTGCGTCTTCTTGGCACCAAAGCTGACGACGTTGTGCAGCATGACGGCCAGGGCCAGGATCACAAAGGCTTTCGAGAAGCGCGCAAAGCGTCGCACGAACAGGACGCTCGCCATGGTCAGCAGCGGCACCGCAAGCCAGTGCAGGAAGCTGACATAGCGTGAGTTGACGAAGCGCTGTTGGACGAAGAAGATCAGAAGTACGCCGAAATAGAGCAGGCAGGTCCAGGCAAAGGGCCTGAGTTTGCGCCAGTAGTCGCCAACGGCAACCCAGTTCGTCGGGAAAAGCAGGGGCAGCGCGAATGGCCCGCTCAGGGTCAGGAACTTGACCAGAACGACGGTCGACAGGCCGGAAAATATGATCAGCCGGGCATCATCTCTGGAATATTTTTCCAGCGCCGATTCGGCCAGGGCATTGGCCATCAGATCGAAACGATCCCACAACAGGTGCGGATCGAGCAGGGAAACGTAGTAAAGCATGCGTTCGGGCGAAGATGCGCCGCCGAAGAGCAGCAAAGACCCGAACAGGACCATTGCGGCAAGAGGTACGGCGTTGAGTTGCAACAGCCGCAGCCAGCCCTGGCGGGTCGACAGTTCGCCGAGCAGGCAGAGCACGAGAGCCGCCGTCAGCATCACCGCTTCGAGGCGAAAGAGGGCTGCGCAGCCGATGACGGTCTGGATCAACGCCGCGCGCAGCCATCCGCCGGCCGCGAACCAGCGCTGTGCCAGCCAGAGCGCGAGGATCGAGAAGAACCAGAAGCCGAATTCTCTGAGGATGTCGCCACGAAACTGGTTGAACGCGGGTAGGGAGAGCACCACCAGACAGGCCCAGTAGCCACTGCCGGAAAGGAAACGCTGCGTGAGCAAGACCAGCAGGGCGCAGGTTCCGGCCATGAAGAACGCACACCAGAGGTAGGCCGCGAGTTCCAGCGAAACGCCGGACAGCCAATGGGTCCCGGCGAGCAACAGCGAGAACCAGGGCCAGGAAAAGATCTGGAACGCCACGCCGGGACCTTTTGCGAGAACCTGCTGCGCGATATCCAGGTAGAACGCGGCATCCTTGCCGACGGTCACTTCGCCGCCGATGGCGATCAGCGACAACAACAGGCTTGCCAGGAAGGCCAGCGCCGGCGGCGGTGTTCGCTCCACGAGTTTGCGCGCAACCGGCATCCAGCGCGACGTCGGAATTGGTCGTTTCACGAGTTCAGCTTCCAGCCAGCAGGCGGATGGACTTGCGCAGGTAGGTCCAGCGCAGGGCCTGCAGGGGGCTCAAGCGCAAGGCGTGGCGATAGTAGCGCCTGGCGGTCGACCGCTCGCCGGCCAGCAAGGCGCTTCGAAACAGAGAGAGGTAACGCTGCGCCGCGTAGCGCTGGCGCAGCGTCTGGCATTCGGCGGGCAGGCCGGCGAACACTTCATGGACCATCATCGCTGCGCGTTGCTCTTCGTTCTGCCGGTCGTGCCGCAGGCTGTCCGCATGTTTGTGGATGCGCGCCAGTGGCGCATTGGTGACCACCGCCGGGCCACTGACCAGGACGTGGGCGAAAACCGGGATGTCCTCGCCGCCGCGAAGATTCTCGGGGTAGGGGCGTTGCAGGAGCAGGTCGCGGCGAAAGAGCGAGCAGCAATGCGAGATCGAGATGCGTTTGGTGAGCAGATAGCGTCGGGTCAACTCCCTTGGCGAGGCGGCGTCAACCGGCGTCGGCAGACGCAAGCGCTCGCGACCGTCCGCATAGACCGAAATCTGCGCGCCGAGAATCATTGCCACTGCCGGGTTTGCTGCCAGCAGTGCGCGCAGTTTCTCCAGGGCGTCGGGCAGCAGTTCGTCATCCGCGTCGAGGAGCAGCGCATACGGGGCACGCGCCAGGCGAATGCCGTGGTTGCGGGCGGCGCTGGCGCCGGCATTGGCTTGACGGACGACCCGCAACTGCGGATAGCGCGCCGTGCATTCGTGCAGTACCTCGGCCGTATTGTCCGTCGAGCCGTCGTCGACGACGATCACCTCGACATCCGCTGCCGGCGGCGTCATCGCCGAATCCACCGCGCGGGTCACGAGATGCGCGTAGTTGTAGGTCGGAATGATGACGCTGATCAGCGCTGCGTCTGACTCAGCCATGCCGGTCCGGATGCCGTTCGCCAGCTGTGGCATTGCCTTCGCCGCCCTTTCGTGTCGCCGACGCGATGTGCTTGCGCCGGGGCGCGCAGAATGAAGTGCTGGCAGGCAAAATCGACAACCTCGCGGTGAGGGGGGGCCCGAACGATTGCCGGGGCGACGAGAGGATATTTTCCTTGATCTGCAGGGCGATGCAAAGCCATCGCGCAATCGTGGAGGCTGTTTTTCGCGTCAGGAAGATCGTTTGCGCAGTCGCGGGGTATGCCAGGGACGTGCAAAAGCGGTACATTTCCCTCTTTTCCGGAGAGTGTGGGGATGCAGGCGAGGCGGCCACCAGGAGACCAGGCGGCGTTTGGCGATAGCGGCCGCTCGGCTGTGGTCGGCGCCGGGGAGTGCCTCGGCAGCATCGGCGGCGCCGGATCGCCGCAACGCGACGACCCTGCTCACGCGGCGCCGGCGGGCGCATGCTGAATCGGCTGCGCGTCTGGCGCGAACGCGGCTGGACGGAAATCGACGCAACAGCGTACGCCGCCGCCTGGCAGCGCTACGGCGGCAGCGTGTTCACCCATCCCGTGGTCGTCGAGCGGCTTGCCGCGCTGGCGGGAATTCCGGTTCGCTACCTCGCCTGTTTTTCCGGCGAGCAGTTGCTGGCGGCGATTCCCTGCTGGGGGCCTTATCTGGCGCTTTCCAAGGAAGTGCTCAAGAAACGTCGCCAGCGCGGCCTCTTCGATCTGGGCAACGCCGAGGTCATCCTGCCGATTGCCGCACAGGCCTGCGTGCCGGTGCGTCAGCGCATGCGCTATGTGTCCGAACTGAACGCCGGGCGCATCAGCGGTCTCCGAACGCAGCCCGAGGGACTGGCGCTGGCGCGCCCCCCCGAGGACTACACGAAGAAGTTTCGCTACAACCAGCGCCGCGAGCTGCGTCTGCTCGAAGAGGCTGGCGGGCAGGCGAGGCAGATGCTGGACTTCTCGCCGGGCGAGCAAGCCGCCATGTATGCCGATCTATTCCGGCGCCGCTGGGGTTTCGCGGCCAGGGGTGCCGAGCATCTGGGCGAGGTATTCGCACTGCTGCGCGAGTTCATGACCGGCGCCATCCTGTTTCGCAAGGATCAGCCGATCGCCATCCAGATCCTCTACCGGGTCGAAGCGCCAGCGTGGATTTCCCTGGAGTACATCAACGGCGGCGTCGCCCCTGAAACCCGTGACTTCAGCCCTGGCAGCGTGCTCAGTTTCATCAACACGCAAAATGCCTGGGCAGAGGCCCGCGCGCTCGGCAAGCCCTTGCGCTATTCCTTCGGCCGCGCCGACCGCGAGTACAAGGATCGCTGGTGCCACCGCGTGCCGGCGTATCAGGTCTAGCGTCCACCACTGCGCAGCGCATTGCCCGCCGCCCGGCGAGCGGGGTCACCGCCAGAGAATGCCCATGAGCTCACGAAAACAGCTACTGCTGAAGCGTCATCGCCGACAGAAACGGTTCTTCCTGCTGGCGGCGCTGTCATTGCTTGCCGCCCTCGGGTTGTTCATCGCCTGGTGGCTGCTGCCGGTCTTGCTGGTGCTCGGCTGGCTGGCTCACGAAGCCTGGTTCGCCGATCACCTGTTCTATTCGGCTCAGGACGATTACCAATATCGTTTTCCGGCGGCGACCCCGCGGCAGCGCGTCTCGCTGAGCGGCGGACGCGTGCAGCTGAGCGAGCCGCTGGCGGCCGGCGAGACGCTTGTCCTCGAGCTGCATGTGCAGAGTACCGGCCTCGGCCACTGCTTCGACCCGCGGGTACTGCTCGGTGACGACCGGCAGGATTTCGAGCGCGGAGTGCGCGGCCGTCGCTATCTGAACGCCTCCGGCCAGGCGGCGGCACTGGCCGGCGGGGATCTCTCGATCCGCGGGCGATTCTGCCGTCTGCCGGGCACTGCCACGCTCTACAGCATGGCAAATCCGGACTACGCGCGGCAGCGAATGATGCTCATTGCGCCGCACGCCGACGACGCCGAACTGGCGGCATTCGGCCTCTACCGCCGGGCCGCCGAGCTCAGCATCGTCACCTTGACGCAGGGCGAGATCGAAGCCGGTCGCTATCGTTGCCTGGGGCTCGATGCGGCGGCCGCGGCGCGTCTGAAGGGGCGTCTGCGCAGCTGGGACAGCATGGCCGTGCCGCTCTGGGGGGGGGTGCCACAGAGCCGCTGCGTGCAGCTGGGTTACTACTGCCTGCAACTCCCGGCGATGCTCGCCGAGCCACGGCAGGCGTTTGCGTCGCGTGAATCCGGTGACGCCGACGTGCGCGACGCGCGGGCCCACAATCCGTTCGCCCTGCCCGGCGATGACGATGGCAAGCCGTGCGGGGAAAACCTGCTCGCCGATCTGGTGGCGCTGCTCGAGCACTTTCGTCCGCAGGTCGTCGTTACGCCGCACCCCGAGCTCGATCCGCACGCCGACCACGTCGCCTGCACGCAGGCGCTCTTGCAGGCGGTACAGCAGTCGTTCTGGAAGCCTGAAACGGCTCTGCTCTACGCCAACCACCTGCACGACAACGATCGCTGGCCGATGGGGCCGGCCGGGCAGGGCATCGCCCTGCCGCCGGTGCTGGCGCCGCTGCCCGCCGACACCCTGTGGAGCCCCTGCCTGAGCCGAGCGGTGCAGCTCGACAAGGCCATGGCGCTGGCCATGCAGCACGACCTGCAGGGGAGGCTGCCGTTCAAGAAGCGCCTGCGACGCATCATCCAGCAAGCGCTCGCCGGCCGCCAGTGGCCGGCCAGCGGCGAAAACGAATTCTTCCGCAAGGCCGTTCGCCGTCATGAACTGTTCTGGGTGCGCAGGCTTGATCGGTGAGCCGGAACGGGACACGCAGCAATCACGGCGGCGTCGCGGACCGCCTCTCTCCGGTCGCCGGCGAGGGGGCAATGCCTGAACCCGATGTCGCCATATCCCCGTCAGCAGATTGCCGAGCCCGACGCTCTCGATGCACGGGAATTGTCGCCAGCAGATTGTCGCCAAGACTCGCCTGCTCAAGGCCGGGCCGCTATACTCGCCGACACGCGCAGAGCCGGAAACAGAGAACAAGAAAATGCGACAGCGCCCCGACTGACCACAGCCGCCAAGCAACCGACGCCATGAACTACTACAGCGATCCTCAGCACCATCAGCCAAGCCGTTCTACCAGCGGTGGTCCGTGTCCCAGTTGCCAGGCGCCGATGACGATCCAGCGTTTCAAACGCCAGCTCAACGGCGTCGTCTCTCTGGACATCTGCTTTCCCTGCCAGGGCATCTGGTTCGATGAATACGAGAGCGCCCAGCTGGCGCCGGCCGGCGTCCTCGAACTGTTCCGGCTGCTGCACGAACACCAGGCCGACCTTCGCCAACCCTGGCGCGACGTGCTGCAGTGCCCGCGCTGTCGCGAACGCCTGATGCACCGGCTCGACAGTACGCGCAGCGGACGCTTTGCCTACAGCCGTTGCCCGCAGCACCACGGCCGCTACACCGCCTTTGCGGCGTTCATGATCGAGAAGGGTTTCGTCCGCCAGCTCAACGGCGCCGAAGTCGCCGAACTCGCGCGCCAGGTGCAGACCATCCGCTGCTCGGGTTGCGGCGCGCCGGTCGACATCCGCCGCGACAACGTATGTTCACATTGCCGTTCGCCGATCGTCGTCCTCGACCCGGACGCGGTGCAGGACGCGCTCGACAATTTCGGTGAAAGAGCGAGCCGGCAGGAACACCTCAACCCGCACGCCGTCGCCGACGCACTGGTCGCCAACGAGCGCGCCAAGTCCATGCGCAGCCGCGAAAAGCGCAGGAGTTTCCTCGAGGAGGACATCTCCGATCTGGTGCTGGGCGGTATCGAAACCGTCTGGAAGCTGTTGCGGCGGTAGCGAGGACGGTGATGGCCCGCCTGCACCGGAGGCCTTGCGAGCGTCTGCAAGCGCATCATGCGGACGCGCAGGCCGTTCGGCGTTGGCCCCGGGTCCCAGCCAGCGTCTCCGCCTGGTCGGCTGCAGGCGAGACATTCGCGCCAGGCTGGCAGCAGCTGACATCCGGGCCCTTGCGGAGCCCGGTAGAGGAAGCGCTGGCGGCCACGCAGCCAAGGAAGCTGCTCGCCGGCACGGGATGAGCGGTCGCGCGGCGCGCGGCCCGGCCGTCTCGCTGCAGACTACTCAAAACGCTCGCCTTTTCTATACAGGCGAGTCTTTTTCCCGTAGAATCCTGCCCCTTGTAATACGGTGTGTGAACCCCTGTTGACGCACGCCGGAACGGACCGATTCTGGTTCCAGTGCGTATCTCGTTATCCGGCGGCGCAAGCCGCCGTTTCAGTTTCAAGTGCTTTGCAATGGGTGGTCCATGTCGCACCTGATGAATACCTACGCTCGCCTGCCCATCGCCTTCAGTCATGGCGACGGCAGCTGGGTGACCGATACCGACGGCAAGTGCTACCTCGACGCGCTGGCCGGAATCGCCGTGTCGACGCTCGGGCACAACCACCCGGCGCTGGTTGCGGCGATTGCTGCGCAGGCCGGACGCATTCTCCACTCGTCGAACCTCTACCGCATTCCGCAGCAGGAGCAGCTGGCCGAAAAGCTGGCGACGCTGGCAGGGATGGACGAGGTCTTTTTCTGCAATTCCGGTTGCGAAGCCAACGAAGCGGCGATCAAGCTGGCGCGCTATCACGGTCACCAGCGGGATATCGAGCGGCCGGCGATCGTGGTCATGGAGAAGGCGTTCCACGGGCGGACCATGGCGACGCTCTCGGCGACCGGCAATCGCAAGGCTCAGGCGGGTTTTGAACCGCTGGTGTCGGGTTTCGTGCGCGTTCCGTACAACGACCTCGAAGCGATCCGGGCGGTGGCCCGATCGAATCACAACGTTGCGGCGGTGATGCTCGAAATCGTCCAGGGCGAGGGTGGCATCAACATCGCCGACGTCGATTTCCAGCGTGGTCTGCGTGCTCTCTGCGACGAGAACGATTGGCTGCTGATCTGCGATGAAGTGCAGTGTGGCACGGGCCGCACCGGCACCTGGTTCGGTTTTCAGCACTCGGGTATCCGCCCGGACGTGGTGACGCTGGCCAAGGGGCTTGGTGGCGGCGTGCCGATTGGCGCCTGTCTGACGGCCGGCCGGGCGACGGGCCTGTTCAAGCCTGGCAAGCATGGTTCGACTTTCGGTGGCAACCAGCTGGCGTCGACCGCAGCGCTGACGACCATCGGCGTGATCGAAGACGAGGGCCTGATCGACAACGCCGTGGCCATTGGCAGGCTGATCCGTGAGGGTCTGTCGCAGGCCTTGGCCGGTCGTGAAGGGCTGGTCGATATTCGCGGTCAGGGCCTGATGATCGGCATCGAGCTTGGTCGCCCCTGCGGCGAACTGGTGACGCGTGCGCTCGACGTCGGCCTGCTGATCAACGTTACTGCCGATCGTGTCGTCCGCCTGCTGCCGCCGCTGAACTTCAGCGCCGACGAGGCGCGCGAACTGGTCGCGCGCCTGGCCGGACTGATTGGCGATTTTCTCGCCACCTGACAGAGATCTGTGATGGACCGCATCAAACATTTTCTGCAGTTCAAGGACTTCACGCGTGCGGAGTTCGACCACCTCTTCGAACGCTCGCGCTGGATCAAGGCGCAGTTCAAGTCGTACCGGAAATACTGGCCGCTCAGCGACCGTACCCTGGTGATGATTTTCGAGAAGGCCAGCACGCGCACCCGCCTGTCTTTCGAGGCGGGGATGCAGCAGCTCGGCGGTTCGGCGATCTATCTGAACAGTCGCGATTCGCAGCTGCAGCGCGGCGAGTCCGTGGAAGACGCGGCGCAGGTGATCTCGCGGATGAGCGACGTGGTCATGATTCGTACCTTCGAGCAGGAGATGATCGAGCGCTTTGCCGCCAATTCGCGGGTGCCGGTGATCAACGGCCTGACCAACGAGTATCATCCCTGCCAGATCGTCGCCGACATCTTCACCTTCATCGAGCATCGCGGTCCGATCCAGGGCAAGACGGTGGCCTGGATCGGCGACTCGAACAACGTCTGCAACACCTGGCTGCAGGCCGCCGAAGTGCTCGACTTCAACGTCCATGTATCGACGCCGCCCGGCTACGAGGTCGAGCCGTCGCGCGCCGGACTGTACGGCACCGACCACTTCGAGCATTTCACCGATCCGATGGATGCCGCGCGCGGCGCCGATCTGGTGACTACCGATGTGTGGACGTCGATGGGTTTCGAAGCGGAGAACGCAGAACGCCGGCGTGACTTTGCCGACTGGCAGGTTGACCTGGACATGATGCATGCCGCCGGCCCCGCGTCGCTGTTCATGCACTGCCTGCCGGTGCATCGCGGCGAGGAGGTCGAGGCTGCGGTCATCGATGGCGCGCAGAGCGTCGTCTGGGACGAGGCCGAGAACCGCATGCACACCCAGAAGGCCTTGCTCGAGTATGTGCTCCTGGGCCGGGTCGACGCGCCAAAATCCAACTAGCTGAATCAGCTGCCTTAGCAGGGAAATCTCATGAGTGACGTCAAGAAAGCGGTACTGGCCTATTCGGGCGGTCTCGATACTTCGGTGATCCTGAAGTGGTTGCAGGATACCTATCAATGCGAAGTGGTGACCTTCACCGCCGACGTCGGCCAGGGCGACGAACTCGAGGCGGCGCGACCCAAGGCGCTGCAGTTCGGCATCAAGCCGGAAAACATCTACATCGACGACCTGCGCGAAGAGTTCGTTCGCGACTTCGTGTTTCCGATGTTTCGGGCCAATACCGTTTACGAAGGTGAATACCTTCTCGGTACGTCGATCGCCAGGCCCTTGATTGCCAAGCGGATGATCGAAATCGTCGAGCTGACGGGTTCCGATGCCGTGGTTCATGGGGCGACGGGCAAGGGCAATGACCAGGTCCGTTTCGAACTTGGTGCCTATGCGCTCAAGCCGGACATCCGGATCATTGCCCCGTGGCGCGAATGGGACCTGCTGTCGCGCGAGAAGCTGCTGGCCTACGCCGAGCAGCACGGCATTCCCGTCGAGATGAAGCACCGCCAGGGCGGTTCACCGTACTCGATGGACGCCAACCTGCTGCACATCAGTTACGAGGGCCGCCACCTGGAAGATCCGGCTGCCGAAGCCGAGGAGTCGATGTGGCGCTGGACGGTGTCGCCGGAAGCAGCGCCGGACGCGGCCGAGTATGTGGAGTTGGAATTCGAGAGCGGCGACCTGGTGGCCATCAACGGCACGCGCATGCCGGCGCACGAATTGCTTGCGCTGCTCAACCGGTTGGCCGGCAAGCACGGCATCGGCCGCATCGATCTGGTCGAGAACCGCTATGTGGGCATGAAGTCGCGCGGTTGCTACGAGACCCCGGGTGGAACCATCCTCTTGCCGGCGCACAGGGCCATCGAGTCGATCACCCTCGACCGCGAAGTCGCTCATCTCAAGGACGACCTGATGGCGCGCTACGCCAGCCTGATCTACAACGGCTACTGGTGGAGCCCCGAGCGTCTTGCCCTGCAGGCCCTGATCGACCATACCCAGCAACCGGTGAATGGCTGGGTACGGGTCAAACTCTACAAGGGCAACGTAATTGTCGTCGGCCGCGATTCGAAGACCAATTCCCTGTTCGATGCGACCATCGCCACGTTCGAGGACGATGCCGGCGCCTACGACCAGAAGGACGCCGGCGGCTTCATCAAGCTGAACGCACTGCGCATGCGTATTGCCGCAAAACTGGCGAAACGCGCACGCTGATCTGGAGATGAGCCCGCCATGTTTGGGCTGACGGAAGAGCAGATATCGGATTTTGGCATGACCTTCGGGATCGGTGCCTTCATGCTCTTCATGCTGTTCATCATCGGCGAGATTGCGTGGAAAGCGAAGGCCGGACGGACGGGAACGATCGTCCTGTTCTTCGTCCTCTCGTTCGGGATGCTTGGCTTCATTGCCAAGGCGATCATGGAAAAATTCTGGGGGTTGTGAGCATGCCGCAGTTCGATAACGTCAGCGTGATCAAGCAGGCCAACGTCTATTTCGACGGCAAGTGCATCAGCCACACGCTGCAGATGGCGGATGGAACCCGCAAGAGCATTGGCGTGATCCTGCCGTCGTCGCTGACCTTCAGCACCGGCGTCGCCGAGGTGATGGAAGGTGTCGGCGGTTCGTGCCGCGTACGGCTCAGCGGCGACGAACAGTGGACAGCCTACGGGGCGGGCCAGTCATTTTCGGTGCCGGCCAACTCATCTTTCGAGATCGTCTGCGATGACGCCTATCACTACGTCTGCCACTATGGCTAGGCCTTGCGCCTGGATTTACCGTATCACCCGGGCGACCTGCGCGTGATGAGCGGCATTCGGTGTCCATGATCGTTGATAATTCCGTCAACTGCCCATGAGAGATCCTGCAGCAAGCTTGGATGTCCGTGCTCTGGAAGGGAGTGCCAGCCTCGAACCGACTGAAGCGCGGCATTTGACGCATCCAAGGTACCGTCCGGATATTGATGGCTTGCGTGGCTTGGCGGTGCTGATGGCTGTCATCTACCACGCCTTTCCGAAGACGCTTCCCGGTGGCTTCATCGGCGTCGAACTCTTCTTCGTGGTCTCTGGCTACCTGATCAGCACCATCGTTTTCGGCAATCTGGAGAACGGCAGCTTCAGTATCGCGGAGTTTTATGCGCGCAGAGTTCGCAGGATATTCCCGGCATTGGTTCTCGTTCTGGCGGCTGGTCTGGCGCTCGGTTGGTATATTCTGTTCGTCGACGAACAGCAAACACTGGGCAAGCATGTCGCAGCAGGCGCGGGATTTATTTCAAATTTTGTGCTCTGGACTGAAGCAAGTTACTTCGACAGCGACGCAACCAGTAAACCGTTCCTGCATCTATGGTCTCTTGGTGTGGAAGAGCAGTTCTACATCTTCTGGCCTCTCCTTCTGGTGCTGGTATGGAGGAAGAAGTACAACTTCCTCGCCATAACCGTTCTCATCGCGGTCCTCTCGTTTTCTGCCAGTATTCTCATGGTGAAATCCGACCCGGTCGCCGCTTTCTATTCGCCATGGGCGCGTTTTTGGGAGTTGATGATGGGCGGTATACTTGCCTACGTCGCCTTGCACCATCCGGAACGCCTTAGAATCAACGCAAACTGGCAATCGGCGATCGGCCTGTTGATGATCGCCATTGCGCTGGGACTGCTGAACAAGAAGGCCGCCTTCCCGGGTTGGTGGGCGGTATTGCCGACGATCGGCACCTGCCTTGTCATCTCCGCAGGGCCGGGCGCCTGGCTGAACAGGAAGTTCCTGAGCAGCCGTCCCGTGGTGTGGGTGGGGCTGATCAGCTATCCGCTGTATCTCTGGCATTGGCTGCTGCTGTCGTTTGCGTGGATAGCGCGAGGAAAGACGCCGCCGCCGGGGGTCAGGGGGGCGCTGGTGATGGTCAGCTTCCTGCTGGCCTATTTGACCTATCGTTTCGTTGAAAAGCGGGCCAGAGCCGCCGGCAACACGATGGCTGTGGCGTTGGTCGCGGTGATGATTTGCCTGGGCTTGACGGGGCTGGTCACCTACTCCGGGGCCATTTCCCCGAGAAACGACAGCAAGGCGATCGGCCCGATCCTGGAGGCGCTACACGACTGGGACTATCCGGATGGTTTTGAAAAGACGGTTTTTGCAGGGGTTTCAGTCAGATCGATACCGGCGGGCGAAAAGACCGTTCTGTTCATTGGTGATTCACATCTTGAGCAATATGGACCCCGCGTCGTGCAGTCTCTGGAGAGTAATCCTGACCAGTACAATTCTGCCATCTTTCTGACCAGTCCCGGTTGTTCTCCGATTCCGGGAACTGCGCAGACCAACAGTTATCACGTCGAAACATGCAGGGTTTTCCGGGAGCAAGTCGCGGAACTTGTTCTACGCCCGGAAATCAGTGCTGTAGTCATTGCCGCCGGCTGGAGCATGTATTTCGTGGAATCCAGTTCGCAAGCGCCCGAGAATCTTGATCTCTCTTTCGAGTTGAACGCCCTTCAGACGTTTATCGAGTCGATCGTGTCGCAGAAGAAGGTGTATGTTCTACTCGATAATCCAAGTGGGCCACCGTTCGAGCCTCGCCATTTCTTTGTCGGTACCCGGCTGACCAGCCTGACGGTCAAACCATTTCAGGAGCAGGTTACGCTTGACAAGGATCAGAACGCCTTGCGTCTGCGCCTGGCCGAAGCCGCGGCCGCAGCCGGGGCGCTCGTGATTGATCCCGTTGAACACCTTTGTGTCAATAACCGCTGTCCGGTGGTTACCGCCGATGGCAGGCCAATCTACAAGGATGATAATCACTACCGGCCTTTCTACGTCAAGGAAAATGCCGGGTTCGTCGATCTGACCCTGCAGAATTGACCTCTGCTGGGCGGCAGCCAGGCAATCATGTCTGATCGCCTTGCTCACCAAAACCACTCGCGATTGGAGTTCACACATGCCTTCATTTGATTTTTCTTCAGAAGCCGACATGGCGGCCCTGCACAATGCGATAGATGTGGCCAAGCGGGCCATCGACAATCGTTACGACTTCAAGGCGACCAGCGCCAAGGTGGAGTTGAACGAAAAGGACAAGCTGATCATCCTGCACGGTGACTCCGATTTTCAGCTCGGCCAGATCAAGGATCTGCTTTTTCCAGCCATGGAAAAGAAAGAAAAGGAGAGCACCAAGCGGCTGGACGCTCAGCCAGTCCAGACCATCTCCGGCAACAAGGTGAAGCAGGAACTGAAGATCAGGATCGGCATCGAGTCCGATCTGGCGAAGAAGATCGTCAAGCTGATCAAGGACTCGAAACTCAAGGTGCAGGCGTCGATTCAGGGTGACGCGGTGCGCGTCAGCGGCGCCAAACGTGATGAACTGCAGGCGTGCATCGCGACGGTCACCAAGGCGATCACCGATTTTCCGATCAAGTATGGCAATTTCCGGGACTGAGGGAAGCACCATGTCGCCGCCCTCGCCATGGCCGATCTGGTGCCTGCGCAGAGTCAAGGATAGGGTGTTGGCGAATTCGATCCGGCGGTATCGGGCGCACGCCCCGTTGCCCATTCGTCTGGCGGCCGACGGCCGCGCCGGTCGGCACAAACGGCGGGCGCGTGTGGACGTCAGTGGGCACGGGAGCAGCGTCTGATATGTACATCCTGGGGATTCACACCGGCCACGACGCCGGCGCCTGTCTTTTTGCCGACGATATGCTGCTGGCTTTTTGCAAGGAAGAGCGACTGAACCGGGTCAAGAACGATGGCGGTTTCTTTGACCTGCAGTCGGTAGACGAAGTCCTGCAGATTGCCGGCATCCAGCGTTCCCAGGTCGATGCGGTGGCTTTTACACGGATGAAGTTTCCGGTCTCGTGTTTCAGGATTGGCGCCGTGCCTTTCCAGGACCTGCGCCGCAAGCTGCTGGGTCAGCGGCGTGACCGCTCGCTGGCCAGCCTGATGATCCGTCGCGGGAGTCTCGACGCCAGCGTTTTCCTCGATCTGCCGAAGCTGTGCAGGTACATGGGCTTGCGCCCCGACGTCAGCCTGCACTTCTGCAACCACCACCGCGCGCACGTGCTGTCGTCACTGCGCTACTGCGACTGGACGGACGACGTCCTGCTGGTCAGTTGTGATGGCGGCGGCGACGCCGCTCACTACTCGGCCTGCCTCTATGCGGACCGACAACTGCACGAAATCTGGGGTGGTGAGGAAACGCTGCTTGGCCATCCGCAGAACGGCGGGGCCTCGATCGGTTTGGCCTATGCCTTCGCCACCGCTGCGTGTGGCTTCAGACCCAATCGCCATGAAGGCAAGCTGACGGGTCTGGCTGCTTTCGGTCAGCCGCGAGTCGCCGCGCAGATCGTCGCCCTGTTTCCGGTCGACGAGAACGGACATATCCATAATGAACTGGCCGACAGCAAGGCGCTGCAGCGGACATTGGCGGAGTTCTTCCAGGGCCTTTCAAGAGAGGATATTGCGGCCTCGATCCAGATCGCCACCGAGCAGGTGGTTGTTGGTTGGCTGCAAGCTCTGCTGAAAAAGCATCCGGCCAGGTATGTCGCGATGAGTGGTGGCGTCTTCTCAAACGTGCGCCTGAATCAACTGGTGGCGGCGCTGCCAGGAATTGACGAGGTCTTCGTCTTCCCGGCAATGGGCGACGAAGGCCTGCCGGTGGGCGCCTGTGTCGACTACTGGATCGCCAGTCAGGGCATGGCGCGCTTGACCCGCGACCGCCTGCCTCATCTCTATTTCGGCCGTCCCTATACCGGCGAAGATCTGCTGAGCGCTGGCGAGCGTCTGCACTTTCGCGTCGAGCGGAGCGCGGCGTATGTCGAGAGGACCGCGCAACTGCTGGCGGGCAAACACATCGGAGCGATCTTCTACGGGGCCATGGAAATGGGGCCACGCGCCCTCGGCGCACGCTCGATTCTGGCCAGCCCGGCACGGCGTGAAGTCAACGACAGCGTCAACAAGCGCCTGCAACGTACCGAGTTCATGCCATTTGCGCCCTATGTGCTGGATGTCGATGCCGAGCAGCTGTACGAGGTCGATGAGCGCAACCGCTATGCCTGTCGTTTCATGACCATAACCACTCGCGTCAAGGCCGACTGGCTGACGAGGATCCCGGCGGTCGTGCATGTCGACGGCACTGCGCGCCCGCAGATCGTCGAGCGCGCGAGCAACCCCTTGTATTACGACATCCTCGATGCCTTCAAACGTCTTACAGGCTTGCCGACCCTGGTCAACACCAGCTTCAACGTCCACGAAGAACCGATCATCAACACCCCGGAGGAGGCCTTGCAGGCCCTGGCCGACGATCGCGTCGACTTCCTGGTGTGCGATGGCGGCATGGTCTTTCCAGCCGGCGCACAGGCCGGCGCACCGGCCGGCGTACAAGACGGCGACTGATACGGTCTGGCATCCGAGGGCTGTCATTGCTTGGGCAAGGGCCGGCGTGCTGGCCGCATGATCGAGCAGCATCCCTGCGAGCGTTTTCGAATGCATCTTTGCATCAACTCGCTGCCGCCTTATGCTACCCTGACGGGTTCTTGTTCCCCCGCTGAGCTGCGCTGGCGTGCGCACCGAAGCCGCGGACGGCCGATCGCTGTTGTCTTGCGAGTCCAGATGTTGAGAGTTCTGCCAATCAGCTTGTTTCGTCGATTCGTGTTCCGGCACATCACCACCAGTGCCACTTGCGCCCATGGTGTTGCCCTTGTATAACCCGCCCGAGGGTTCAGAGCCGGCCGAGCGCGCCGAGCCCGGTGCACTTTCCTGGACCGAAGAACTGCGCCGGGTGGCGATGGCGGTCAGCAAGAAGGACCGCAGTCCGTCAGCCAATCGTCAGCGCCTGTTCTATCTCTTGCAGTGGACGGCCGACGCCCGCGGTTTCGGTGTGACCGTGAACAAGGGCCGCGATCCGGAGAGTGCCGAAGCGATCTGGAGCCTGGATCGCGCGTTGAGCAAGCCGCCGCGTTTCGTCAGCGACGAAGATCGCGCCATTCTGCGCCTCTTGTGGGCCGAGCGTTCATTCGACACCGGACTTCGCGTTTTCGGTCTTGGGCCGGCGCACGGCAGCGAGGTCCTGCGACTGATGGCCGAGACTGGCCGACTGTGCCGCAAGGACGACTTCTCCAGCCTGACGCTCGCCGTGGCGCGTCCGGCGGAAGTCAGCTGGCGGAACAACGCCGAGGGGCGTCGCGTGCCGGTGTTGCGAGCGGAACCCGAGTCCTGCGTGGTCATTCCGCTGCCGACGCCGTGGTACATCGATCTCGACAGGCGTCTGATCGGGCCCCTGAAGGTGGATGGCAACCCGGCGGTCGTCGCTCGCCTTTTCTCCTTGCCGCCGCTGTCGGCAACCGCGGCGGCGCTGGTCGGCGAGGCCTTGAGCGAGCCCGCCTGCGAACTTCCCGGCGACGCCGAGGCCAGCAGCGGCAACCTGCGCAACATCAGTGCCGACCCCGTTCCGGTGCTGCGCCTGCAAACGCTGGATACGCACGGCAACCGCGGCTGGCGAGAGTACGCCACCAACTTCGGCGTCTCCTCGTTCGACGTAGCGCTGCCGGTCTTTCGCTACGGGGATGTCGAGGTGAAACCTGACGACACCCGTGATTTTTCGATCCTCCCGAGCGGAGAAATGGTGCACATCGAGCGGCAGCGTGCGTTCGAAGAGCAGTTGATGGACGAGTCGGCGGCTGCCGGCCTCGAGAAGGTTCCGGGCTATGTGCTGCAGACGCTCGGCAGGCCGCCGGACAACGCTTATGGCCTGGCCTTCGAGGGCCTTTGGTCGGCGTTCATGCACGAGGAGTTGCCGCACTTGCGCGACGCCGGCTGGCAGGTCGAGTTCGCCGACGATTTCCGCCATCGCCAGCTCGAGGTCGAGGCCTGGGATGCCGATCTGGTCGAGTCCGAGAACGGCTGGTTCGATCTCGACATGGGAATCTTCGTCGAAGGCGAACGCCTGCCGCTGGCGCCGCTGCTTGCTGCCCTCTTCCGCCGTGACGGGCGCTGGCTGGATACCGCTCTGCTGGGGCAGATCGCGGACGACGAGATGATCGAACTGGTGACCCCGACCGGCCAGCGCGTGCGTGCGCCGGCCTGGCGCCTGAAGCCGCTGGCGGGAACGCTGATCGACCTGTTCGATGGTTTTCCCGGCGGCAACACCTTGCGCCTGTCACGTTTCGATGCGCCGCGCCTCGCGGAACTCAACGACAGCAGTCGCTGGCAGTTCCGCGGGCAGGGTGACGTGCTGGCACTGGCCGATCAGCTGAACGCAGCGCAGGGCATCAGTCACATCGATCCGCCTGTCGGACTGGGCCTCGAACTGCGCCACTACCAGACCGAAGGCATCGCCTGGCTGCAGTTTCTGCGTGCCCAGAAACTCTCCGGGATTCTTGCCGACGACATGGGTCTGGGAAAGACTGCGCAGACCCTGGCGCACCTGTTGCTCGAAAAGGAAGGTGGGCGACTCGATCGCCCGGCCCTGGTCGTTCTGCCGACCTCCTTGATCTTCAACTGGAAGAACGAGGCGGCGCGTTTCGCGCCTGGCCTGTCGATCCTCTCGCTGCACGGCCCCGAACGCAAGAGTCGTTTCGCCGAGATCGCGCAGCACGACGTGGTGTTGACCACCTACCCCTTGCTCTGGCGCGACGCCGCGCAGCTGACCAGATACTGCTACCACCTCCTGATTCTCGATGAAGCGCAGACCGTAAAGAATGCACGCAGTCAGGGTGCCGAGGTGGTGCGCAAGATCACCGCCCGCCATCGCCTGTGCCTGACCGGCACGCCGCTGGAAAACCACCTCGGCGAGCTGTGGAGCCAGTTCGACTTCCTGTTGCCCGGCTTTCTCGGCAGCAATCAGAACTTCACCAAGTACTGGCGCACGCCGATCGAGAAGCAGGACGACACGCTTCGTCGCGAGCTGCTCTCCCGCCGACTGCGTCCGTTCATCCTGCGTCGCAGGAAGGAGGAGGTGGCGCGCGAGCTGCCCCCGAAGACGATCATCGTGCGCAAGGTCGAACTCGCCGGCAGTCAGCGTGATCTGTATGAGACGGTGCGCGTCGCGATGGACGAGAAGGTGCGCTTCGAAATTGCCAGCAAGGGTTTCAACCGCAGTCAGATCGTCATTCTCGACGCGCTCCTGAAACTGCGCCAGGTCTGCTGCGACCCGCGCCTGGTCAAGGCGAAGGCGGCACAGAAGGTCAGGGAACGCGCCAAGCTCGATCTCCTGATGACCATGCTCCCGGAGCAGGTCGAAGAGGGGCGCCGGATCCTGCTCTTCTCGCAGTTCACCAGCATGCTGGCGCTGATCGAGAAGGAACTCAGGCAGGCCGATATCGGCTACGTTCTTCTGACCGGCGACACCAAGGATCGCGAAGAGCAGGTCCGCCGCTTCCAGACGGGCGAGGTGCCGGTCTTCCTGATCAGCCTCAAGACCGGTGGCGTCGGACTCAATCTGACCGCCGCCGATACCGTCATTCACTACGATCCGTGGTGGAACCCGGCTGCCGAGAACCAGGCCACCGATCGTGCCCATCGCCTCGGCCAGGACAAGCCGGTCTTCGTCTACAAGCTGATCGTCGCCGGCAGCATCGAGGAGAAGATCCTTGCCCTCCAGGAGCGCAAGGCCGAGCTCGCGGCGAGCATTCTGTCGGCCGACAGCAGCGTCCGGGCCAAGTTCGGCAGCGACGACATCGCCGCGCTGTTCGCGCCGCTTCCCAGCTGAAGCCTTGTCGTCGCGGCGGCTGCTGAGGCAGTTCCTTTCCTTCGCCCTGATCGGCGTGCTGGGCACGGCAACGCATTTCCTGGTTCTCTACGCGCTTGTTTCGCTGCTCGGCCTTGGCCCGCTGGCCGGATCGAGTCTGGGCGCGCTGGCTGGCGCACTGGTCAACTATGGCCTCAACTACCGGCTGACGTTCCGCAGCCGCAGGAAGCACCGTGACGCACTCCCCCGCTTCGCCGTGGTCGCCGGCGGGGGCTGGTTGCTGAATGGGGCGCTGATGGCTATCCTGTTATCCCACCTCGATATCCATTATCTGCTGGTGCAAGTCATAGTCTCCGGCATCGTTCTGGTCTGGAATTTCCTTGCCAACCGCTTCTGGACGTTCAGCGAGGGCTGAGGGCTGAGGGCAGATGGCCGGGGAGCAGCCACGCCATTGCCTGGAGGCGGTCCTTGATCGAGGGCGATGTCGTGCATTTCCATCAAACACGGGCAGGTGCTAGCGGTGACGAAACGACAGGAACGGAGCGCGCAGTCGCCGGCGGTGAGCGCTGAACAAGCCAGGCTCAGGCCGCGCGCGGACGACGCGCTGCCAAGCATTTCGGTGGTCGCGCCTGCCTACAACGAGCAGGAAGTGATCGAGGAGTTTCATCGCCGGGTAAGCGGAATCCTGGTGGACCTGGGTGCTTCCTACGAGCTGGTGCTGGTCAATGACGGCAGCACCGACGATACGCTGGCCCTGATGCACGCCCTGCAAGCGAGTGATCCGCAGGTGATGGTCGTCGACCTGTCGAGGAACTTCGGCAAGGAGGTCGCGCTGAGTGCCGGCCTCGACCATTGCAGTGGAGAGGTGGTGGTGGTCCTCGATGCAGACCTGCAGGATCCGCCCGAACTGATTCCGGAGATGCTGGCGGGCTGGCGCGAGGGCTACGACGTCATTTATGGCGTGCGCAGCCACCGCGATGGAGAAAGCTGGCTGAAAAAGGGCACCGCTAAGCTTTTCTATCGTCTGATCGGCAGCGTAAGCCGCGTGGAAATTCCTCCAGATACCGGCGATTTTCGTCTGATGACGCGGCGAGTGGTGCGCGAACTGTCGCGTCTGCGCGAGGAACACCGCTTCATGAAAGGGCTGTTCGCATGGGTCGGCTTCCCGTCCAGGCCGATCCGCTATCGGCGCAGTCCCCGCGCAGCGGGGATCACGAAATGGAGCTACTGGAAGCTCTGGAACCTGGCTCTGGAGGGAATCACTTCCTTCACCATCGGACCCCTGAAGATTGCCACCTACCTGGGGCTGTCGGTGGCCCTCCTGTCCCTGCTGTACGCTGCCTTCGTGATCTGGAAGACGCTGATTTACGGCGATCCGGTCAGAGGCTATCCGTCGCTGATGGTGGTGGTGCTCTTCCTTGGCGGTGTGCAGCTGATCTCGGTCGGCGTCCTCGGCGAGTACATCGGACGGATATTCAACGAGGTCAAGGGACGGCCGTTGTATCTGGTCAATCGCATTCTTCCGTCGCAGCTGCACACGAGGACACGTCCTCCGGGTGAGTCGGGCTGATTGCTGCGCAGTGGACGCTGGCCGGCGGCGTGGTTGCCGGTGCGCTGCCGGGCGATCCTGTCGTGGCGTGGTAAAATCGTGTTCGTATGGAACTCGTGATCAATGGCGAAAGCCGCCAATTTCCCTCGCCGTTGACGGTCGCCGGACTGGTTGCAGCGCTGAACCATGTTGGCAAGCGGATCGCCGTCGAACGCAATGGTGACATCGTGCCGCGCGGCCGCCACGCGGAAACGGCACTGGCCGATGGCGACCGCATCGAGATCGTCGTCGCGGTCGGTGGTGGCTGAGCCTCATTCGGAAGACAAGGACGCATGCACGCTTCTCCCCACCGCCTGACGGTTGCCGGCAGGACCTATCGTTCGCGCCTGCTCGTCGGTACCGGCAAGTATCAGGATTTCGCCGAGACGCGGGCGGCGATCGATGCCTCTGGCGCCGAGATCGTCACTGTCGCCATTCGTCGCACCAACATCGGCCAGAATGCCGGCGAGCCGAACCTGCTGGACGTGCTGCCGCCGTCGCAGTTCACCATCCTGCCAAATACCGCCGGCTGCTACACCGCGGCGGACGCGGTGCGCACCCTGCGCCTGGCGCGCGAACTGCTCGACGGCCATCCCCTGTGCAAGCTCGAAGTTCTGGGCGATCCCACCAACCTCTTCCCGAACATGCCGGAAACGCTGAAGGCGGCGGAGACGCTGGTCAGCGAGGGTTTCGAGGTGATGGTCTACTGCGCCGACGATCCGATCCAGGCCAAAATGCTCGAGGAGATCGGCTGCGTCGCGGTGATGCCGCTGGCTTCGCTGATCGGCTCCGGGATGGGCATCGTCAATCCGTGGAACCTCCGTCTGATCATCGACAACGCCAAGGTGCCGGTGCTGGTGGATGCCGGCGTCGGTACCGCTTCCGATGCGGCGATCGCCATGGAACTCGGTTGCGATGGCGTGCTGATGAACACCGCCATTGCGCACGCGCGTGATCCGCTGCTGATGGCCAGTGCGATGAAGAAAGCGGTCGAGGCCGGGCGCGAGGCGTTCCTTGCCGGGCGCATGCCGCGCAAGTACTATGCCGCCGATCCCTCTTCGCCGACGAGCGGTCTGATCGGGTAGTAGGCATGGACACGGCACAGACCGGCGCCGGCGTGGACCGGCCGGGGCATATCCGCAGCTTCGTACGCCGCCAGGGACGAGTCTCGGCCGCCCAGCAGCGCTATCGAGACGAGATGATGGGTCGCATTGGCGTTCCCTACGTCGCGGCGCGCGTCGACCTCGACGCCCTGTTCGGACGTTCGGCACCACAGATTCTCGAAATCGGTTTCGGCATGGGCGAGACCTCGGCGGCGATTGCTGCCGGACATCCCGATAACGACTATCTGGGCATCGAGGTACACACGCCTGGTGTCGGCAGCCTGTGCAAGCTGGTGGCCGAGATGGGTCTCGGCAATCAGCGCATCATCCAGCACGATGCGGTCGAGGTACTGCGCGAGATGATCGCGCCGGCCACGCTGGCCGGCATTCATATCTTCTTTCCCGATCCCTGGCCGAAGAAGCGTCACCACAAGAGACGCCTGCTGCAGCCGGCGCTTGTCAGCCTGCTGGCGAGCAGGTTGCGGCCCGGCGGCTATCTGCACAGTGCCACCGATTGGCAGGACTATGCGCAGCAGATGCTGGCCGTGCTGTCGTCCGAAGCGCTGCTCGAAAACACTGCGCCGGGCTACGCGCCGCGCCCGGCGCATCGCCCGCAGACCAAGTTCGAACAGCGTGGACTGCGGCTTGGGCACGGTGTCTGGGATCTGGTCTTCCGGCGTCGGCCGACGTCGGGTCAGCCGCGCTCACTCGAGGCGGAAGATGACCGGCAGGATCAATTCACGTGAGTGCGCCCAGTTCACCTTGCCCATCGACCAGGCGGCTCTCTCGGCCGCCTTGTCGAGCAGCGCATGGCCGCTGCTGACGCCGACGTGAACGTCGACGATGCTGCCGTCGTCGCCTACCGTCAGGATCAGCCGGACTTCGCCTTCGATACCCCGGGCGACCGCTTCCGGCGGGTAGTAAAGGTGTTGCGAAAGCTTCCGCTGCGCCGCCTCGACTTCTCGCCTGGCGACAGCTTTGGCGGCGGGCTGGCGGTGTACGGCCACTTTCGGGGGCGGCGGTTTGACGGCGGCCGGTGCTTCGGCGGTCGCCAGGGTGTCCTTCAAGAGCGCGTCGGTGCTGCGCTCGGGCGGCTTGACCGGCGGAAGCAGCAGCGCCTGCAGTAGCGGTTGTCGTGGCGGCGGCGTACCGCGCTCGATAGCGTCTGGAAGGAGAAGGCTGGCGTGCAGGGCGAGTGACAGCGCGAGGGCGAGAATCAGGCTGGACGGCATGGACTCGACATTGTGAACGAAAAGCGTGCGACAGAACACACGCATCCGACGCGAAAAAGTGACCGCTGCCTGGTCCGCATGGAGGAGTATTGTGAGCTATCTTGAACGGCACGCGTGCAGCATGTTCGGCAACTGGCTGTTGCTCGTGGTCTGCCTGTTTGGCGGATCGGCGCTTGCGCAGATGTCGACGCCAGCGCCGGACCCGATCACCTTCGGCTATGCCGTCGAACGTGGCGACCTGGGCACGGTGACCCGCTGGCTCGACGACGGCCTGGACCCCGAATACGAAGCGGCGCATGTCGGCACGGGTCTGATGGTTGCCGCCTGGTATGGCAACATCGAGATGATGGCCCTGTTCGTCGAACGCGGTGCCGATCTGCGGCGCAGCAACCGCAACGGCGAGCAAGCGCTGCAACTGGCCGCCTGGAACGGTCATCGCGAAGCAGTGCGCTGGCTGCTGGCGCACGGCGCGCCGCTCGAACGCCAGGGCAACAAATGGGGCGCTCTGCATTACGCGGTCTTCAACGGTCACCAGGAACTGGTCGAGGAACTGATCGCGCTAGGCGCCAACGTCAATGCCCGTTCCCCGAACCTGTCGACGCCGCTGATCCTCGCCGCCCGAGAAGGCCACGACGAGCTGGCGCGACGCCTGCTCGAAGCGGGTGCTGACGTGACGTCGCGGAATGACTGGGGCGACAATGCGCTGACCATGGCCATGCGCTACGACAATCTGCGCCTGGCGAAGATGATTTCGTCGCCGGAGGAGTTCGAGATTGCCGTCAAGGCGCCGAAAGAAAGCTTTGGGGAAGCCGTTCGCTCGGCGGCTGTGCCGCGCGAGATCGACGAGATCCTGAAGGCGATCCGCGCTGCCGAAGCCGAAGGCCGGCCGAGCGTCGACCTGCACAGGAAGCTCCTGGCGACCAGCCAGGCCCTGCAGCGAGCAAGTACGCGACCTGCGGCGCAGCATCCGATGCCGCGCCCCTACATGCCCCCGTCAATGGTCATTACGGCCCGGCGCGGCCGGCCGGGTGCCGAGCGTGCGCAGCTGATGGTTGCGGGTAAGCCGGCTGCACAGGGCGTCGCGGCGACGGCCGGGCCGGCAGGCAAGGCGGCCGGATCGGTCGGACCTTCGCGAGCACAAAGCGCGGCGGCAGCGGCGCTGGTTTCGGATCTGTTGCGCCAGATTCGTCTTGCCGAGGCGCAGGGGCAACCCGCCGACGAACTCAGGCAGAAGCTGTATCAGGCGGTCGAGGCGATGCAATAGCTGGCCGGCCTGCTCAGGAACGCCGGTCGGTGTCGGCGAGAAAGCGCGCCAGAAGCTGATTGAGAAAGCGCCGGCCGCGATCGCTTGGGGCGATGCGTTGCGCATTTCGTTCCAGCAGGCCGTCGCGTTCGGCCTGTCGCAGTTCGCTCTCGATGCTGATCAGTGGCCGCGACGTCCGGGCTTCGAACAATGACGCATCGAAGCCCTCTATCAGGCGCATGGCGTTGAGCATGAACTCGAACGGCAGGTCGGTGGCGGCGACGGCGAACGCCTGTTGCAGCGGGGTCCCCGTCGCGACCCTGGCCAGATACTGTTCGGGCCGCTTCCAGCGCATTTGCCGCAGCACCTGGTCGTGCAGGGTCAATTTGCTGTGGGCGCCCGCGCCGATTCCCAGGTAGTCGCCGAAATGCCAGTAGTTGAGGTTGTGCCGGCACTCCTGCCCGGTACGGGCGAAGGCCGAGGTTTCGTAATGATGGTAGCCGGCAGCGGCCAGCCTGGCCTCGATGGCGTCCTGCATGTCGGCGCAGATGTCGGCTTCGGGCAGGATGGGCGGCCGCGCCGCGAACGCGGTGTTCGCCTCGATCGTCAGTTGATAGCACGACAGGTGCGGTGGCGCGAAGGAGAGTGCGGTCTCGATGTCGTCGATCGCCTCGGCGAGTGTCTGCCCGGGCAGGCCGTAGATCAGGTCGAGATTGAAATTCTCGAAGTGCCGGGCTGCGATTTCCACCGCCGTCCTGGATTCGCGGTCGTCGTGGGCGCGGCCGAGCGCCACGAGGTGGCGTGGATTGAAGCTCTGGATGCCGATCGACAAGCGGTTGACGCCAGCGGCACGAAAGGCGGCGAACTTGCCGGCTTCAACGCTTGCCGGGTTGGCCTCAAGGGTGATTTCGGCACTGGGCAGCAAGGGCAGGCGACTGCGCAAGGCAGCCAGCAGCGTATCGACGCCCGCGCCGGAGAGCAGACTGGGTGTGCCGCCGCCCAGGAAGACGCTGTCCACCCGGCGTCCCCAGATCATCGGCAGCGCGGATTCGAGATCGGCGATCAGCGCCGCCAGGTAGTCATCTTCGGGGATCGCCGGTGGCGATCGATCGGCGTTCGGTGCTGCCGGCACGGGGTGCGAGTTGAAGTCGCAATAGGGGCACTTCTGCACGCACCAGGGGATATGGACGTAGAGCGCCAGCGGCGGCGGGCTGCGGAAGTGGACCTCCTGGCGGGCTGCCGCTGCTGCACTGCGGTGCGGGATCAGCGGGATGATGACCTGGCGCCTCGTCGGCTCGGGCATCAGCGATGTGCCAGCAGCTGCTCGACGAGGCGGGCAAGCGCCTGGCCGCGGTGCGAGCGGCGGTTCTTTTCGGCAGCGTCGAGTTCTGCGGCGCTCTGCTCGAGTTCGCGAACCCAGAACAGCGGATCGTAGCCAAAGCCGCTGTCGCCGCGCGCTGCCGGCAGGATCTCGCCGTGCCATTCGCCCTCGGCGATGATCGGCTGCGGGTCGTGCGCGTGGCGCACGAAAACGATGACCGACACGTAGTGAGCGGCGCGCTGCCGGTTCTCGCCAAGCTCGGCGAGCAGCTTTTCGTTGTTGCGTGCGTCGGATCGCGGCTCGCCCGCGTAGCGTGCGGATTGCACACCCGGCGCGCCGCCGAAGGCGTCCACGCACAAGCCCGAGTCGTCGGCCAGTGCGGGCAGGCCGGTCAACTGCGCTGCGTGGCGTGCTTTCGCCAGGGCATTCTCGACGAAGGTGCAGTGCGGCTCATCCACTTCCGGAACGTCGAGTTGACCCTGAGGGACGAGTTCCCAGCCGAGTGGCGCAAGGATGGCGTCCAGTTCCTTCAGTTTCTTGGTGTTGTTGGAAGCGAGGACGAGTCTCATTGGGCGAGCGAGGCTTTCTGGTGGGCAATCAGGCGGTCGATGCCGGCACCGGCAAGGTCGAGCATGTCGTTCATCTGCGCCCGCGTAAAGGGCTCACCTTCGGCGGTTCCCTGCACCTCGACGATGCCCCCGCTGCCGGTCATCACCACATTCATGTCGGTGTCACAGCCGGAGTCCTCGGCGTAGTCAAGGTCGAGCACCGGCTGGCCCCGGTAGACGCCGACCGACACTGCGGCGACATGATCGCGAAGCGGATTGCTGGCCACCTTGCCTTTGCCCAACAGTTGCTCGCAGGCGTCGTTGAGCGCCAGCCAGGCGCCGGTGATTGCCGCACAGCGCGTACCCCCGTCGGCCTGCAGGACGTCGCAGTCGAGCGTGATCTGGCGCTCGCCAAGTGCTTTCAGGTCGGTGACCGCGCGCAGCGCGCGCCCGATCAGGCGCTGGATCTCCTGCGTGCGCCCCGACTGCTTGCCCTTGGCGGCTTCACGGCCGCTGCGCGTGTGCGTCGAGCGCGGCAGCATGCCGTATTCGGCCGTCACCCAGCCCTGACCGCCGCCGCGCAGAAAAGCGGGGACCGACTCTTCTATGCTGGCTGTGCACAGAACGCGCGTGTCGCCCATTTCGATCAGTACCGAGCCTTCGGCATGGCGGGTGAATCGGCGTGCAATGCGCACGTTGCGCAACTGCGATGGTTGACGGTGGCTGGGGCGCATGCAGATTCCTATCTGGCGTACTTCTGGATGGTCGAGCGGATTTCCTCGATGGCGAGTTCGATCTCTTCCTCGGTGAGTTCGGTCTTCTGGCGCGGGTTGCGCCCGAATTCGTCCAGTCGGGTAGTGACCGTGTCGCGAGGCATTGACTTGGTCGTCACCAGGCTGCTGCCGGTGCTGTCGTCGACGTAGGTGTCCTGCCAGCGTACGGCGATCATCGACAGGTTGTCGGCATGCGGGCCGCCGCGATCCTCTGCCTGGTCAAGCAACACGGGCACGGTGCGCATCAGGTTGCCGGTCTTCAGGGCGGTCGCCAGCATGTCGCCCGGCAATTCGCTCCAGGCGCCGTCGGTACACAGCAGCAGCACGTCTTCGGCGTCGAGAGTCGTCTTGCGCGAGAACTCGATTTCCGGGGTTTGCTGGCCGCCAAGGCAGCCGTAGATCTTGTTGCGGTCGGGGTGAGTGCTGGCCTCGTCTACGCTGATCACCCCCTGTTCGAGCAGGAGCCGGACGCGTGAGTGGTCCTTCGTTTGCGCGAGGACCCTTCCCTTGCGCAGCAGGTACAGCCGCGAATCACCCGAGTGTGCCCAGTAGGCAACGTTGTTCTGAACGATGCAGGCGACGCAGGTGGTGCGTGGCGAGTCCTGAAGATCGTGCTTGCCGGCAAAGTCGAGAATTGCGCGGTGTGCATTGAGCATACCGGTCTGCAGGAACAGGAAAGGGTCCCGAATCGTGGTCTTGACGAGGCGCTGAAACGCCTCGGTCAGCGTCTGCACGGCAATTTGGGCGGCGACTTCGCCGTAGTAGTGCCCCCCCATGCCGTCGGCGACGACCATCAGCAGGCTGTCGCGCGAATAGCAGTGCGCCAGCCTGTCTTCGTTATTGGCCCGCTTGCCGGTGCGGCTTTCCTGGTAGATGGTGAATTTCATGGGTTTATGGATTTCTTGAGTTTGCCGACCACCTGGTCGAGCCAGGTTTCCTTCGGCAGCGGCGACGGGGCAATGACCGCTTCGGTAAGCGCCTTCTGCAGGGCAAAGACGCTCTGCGGCCGGTAGCGGTGGTTGAGGCACAGGCACCAATCGATGGTCTCGAGCAACTGGTCCGAGTACTGGCCTTCCCAGCGCACCATCGCCGGTACCAGGCGGTCCTTTTCGAGGCGGCTGTCGGCGGCTTGCGGCGTGCTTCCGGAGATGCACGCATACATTGATGCGCCGACGCTGTAGATGTCGCTCCACGGGCCGAGCAGTTCGCGCTGGTGGTAATGCTCCGGCGAGGCGAAGCCCGGCGTGTACATCGGTTTGAGCATCGGTGTGTCGCAAGCAAGCGTCTGACGGGCCGCGCCAAAATCGATCAGCACCGGCACATGGTTGTTGCGCATGTAGATGTTCGATGGCTTGAGGTCGAGATGGAGCAAGCGGTGCGAGTGTACCTCGCGCAGGCCATTGAGCATCTTGGTGAAGACGTTGCGGATGAAGTTTTCGGTGACCCCGGCCCTGTTCTTCTGGATCAGTTCCTGCAGCGTGCGCCCATGCTCGTATTCCATGACCATATACACCGTGTCGTTGGCACGAAAGAAGTTCAGCACGCGAATCACGTTCGGATGAGAAAGGCCGGCGAGTGACCGGCCTTCTTCGAAGAAACACTTCATCCCATAGCGAAAAGCCGGCAGATGATCCTCGGCAATGACTGGCGCCGTCCTTCCTTCGCCCCGCAAGGCCAGCGTGTTCGGCAGATATTCCTTGATGGCGACGCGGTTGCCCTGGCTGTCGGTGGCGACATAGACAATCGAAAACCCACCCAGTGAGAGCTGTCGCTCGATGCAGTACTCGTCGAGTTGGAACGTGGCAGGAAGGGGGTGGTTCGCTTGTTGCACCATCGGTGTCAAAGCTATCATTCAGAGTGTCGGCCATTGTCCGGTCTTTCGGGGTGGGCTGTAAAGCCGGCTGCGAACCATTACCGTCCACACGTCAGGATTTCCATGATCAACAGCATGACCGGCTATGCCGCAGTGACGCGCACCGTCAAAGGCGGCGCCCTGCATATGGAGTTGAAAAGCGTCAATTCGCGCTATCTCGACTATCAGTTTCGAATCTGTGATGAACTCCGCATCGTCGAACCCGCGCTGCGCGAACTGATCGGTGCGCGGCTTGTCCGCGGCAAGCTGGAGTGTCGGCTCGGCTTTGTAGCCGCGGCGGCTACCGGGCCGCAAGCGAATTTGAATGCCGATTTGCTTGGACGCCTGACGCTGTTCGACGCCGAGATCCGAAGGGTATTGCCGCTTGCGGCGCCACTGGCAGTCAGCGACGTGTTGCGTTGGCCGGGCATCTTTGGCGACGACGGTCTCGATATCGAGACCCTGATGCCTGCGTGTCTGGCGCTGGCCAGCGACGCGCTCGACGAGTTCGCCGCGTGTCGGGCGCGGGAGGGTGCAAAACTGGCCGCTGTAATCGTCGAGAGGGTCGATTGCATGCGGGCCCTGCTGCGCGACGTCGAGCCGCGAGTCCCGGCTGCACTGGCAGCGTTCAACGACAGATTGCGGCAGCGCCTGCTCGATGCGGCGGCGACGGTCGATGATGAAAGGATCCGCCAGGAAGTCGCCGTCTTCGCCGCACGCATCGATGTCGCCGAGGAACTGTCGCGCTTGTCCACCCATCTCGACGAAGTCGAGCGGGTGCTGGCGACCGGCGGCGCGAGCGGCAAACGCCTGGACTTTCTGATGCAGGAACTCACGCGTGAAGCCAACACCTTTGGTTCCAAGTCGCTGGTCGCGGACCTGTCGCGACTGGCGGTCGAGTTCAAACTGCTCATCGAACAGATGCGCGAGCAGGTTCAGAATCTCGAATGACGGACCACCGGGCTCCGTTCGTCAGTGTGACGAAACATCGCCTCGACCAGGTTCCCAGGCACTGGCGCAGGGCAAGATTCACTTCAAACACTCCCTGAGCTGTGGTAGCGTGGGAACTCCTGCAATGGAGGAGAAGACGATGGCTACTGGATTGAGTTGCATTACGTTGAGAAAGGCTGTTGCTGCTGCGTGCGTGGCATTGCTGGTGGTTTGCGGCAAGGCTGGCGCGGTCGAGGGGACGCTGGTAAATGGCACCCACTGGACGAAGTCGTCGCCGGAGGTCAAGAAGGCGTATCTGATCGGTCTGGCCAACGCCATTCAGGTCGACGTGGCTTATCAGGCAGACAACCCACAGGCGAGCATGAGTGACTTTTCGCCGAAAGTGACCAAGGGGATGCAGGGTCAGACCCTGGACACGGCGCTCGCAACCATCGACAAATGGTATGCGGCGCATCCCGATCAGCTGCAACGCCCGGTGGTCGAGACGATCTGGTTCGAGATGGTCGTCCCGGGACTCGACAACAGCAAATAACGGAGGCGAGAAATGAACAGAACTGGATTGGCCCTGGCGGTTGCGGCACTGACCGTTCTCGGTTGTACGAACATGACCCCGCGCGAGCAGGGTACGGTCAGTGGTGCGGCGATCGGCGCCGCTGCCGGCGCCGGCATAGCTGCCATTTCTGGCGGTAACGGCTGGACCGGCGCGGCCATTGGTGGCGTTCTTGGCGGAACCGTGGGCAATATCAAGGGCAAGAACCAGCAGCAGCGAGGCTACTGAGTTCCCATCCCGCTTTCCGTTCAGGGGAAGTCGATTGTTAGTCGAAGAGCCGCGTCAGCGGCTCTTTCTATTTGGTGATCTCCTCGTTGCGTCCTGAAAACTTGTCGCTCAGGCGAAATGCCGCATCGCTGAAGTCGCCACGCGGGTTTTCGTTGCAATAGCGCGTGATGTGCTTCTCGACGGTTCCGCTGGACATCGTCGACACTTGCTGGCGCCGGCTGACGTAATTGTGGCCGGTGAGGACGCCGCGCACCCAGGCGATGTTGAGTGCACGGTCGTCAGCGTCACCACTGGAGGCCTTCCAGGCGCTACACGACATGTCGTCGAGTCCGAGAATCTTGACCGGAATCCCGGCGGCGCCAGCAGTGCCGGCGGCCGTCGCCGTCAGAATCAGGACAGTGCTTTGCATCAACTTCCATCGGGACATCGAGCCTTGCTCCTCGCTAGTGAAGATCTGAAGGGCCCGATTCTCCCCCGTACGGCGCGGGTAGTCCATGCCAACCTGATCAAGGCGCTCGCGCGCCAGGTGTACAATTGTTCCTTAGCTTTCGGTTGGCCCATACCAATGATCGGAAACCTCTACATCGTCACCGCCCCGTCTGGCGCCGGCAAGACGACGCTGGTGCGGCATTTGCTCGAGAACGATCCGGCGATCCGGCTGTCAATTTCTCACACCACGCGGGCGCCGCGTGCTGGTGAGCGGGATGGTTTCGCGTACCACTTCGTCGGTGTCCAGGACTTCCTCGAAAAGGTCCGTGGTAACGAATTCCTTGAGTGGGCGCAGGTGCATGGCAACTACTACGGTACATCGACCAGCGACATCGACGCTGCGCTGCAGGCCGGCCAGGACGTGCTCCTGGAGATCGACTGGCAGGGTGCACAGCAGGTGCGCCGGGCATTTCCCGAGGCAATCGGTGTCTTCATCCTGCCACCGTCGATGGCCGAACTCGAGCGCCGTCTTTGCGCGCGCGCGACCGACAGTGCCGAGACGATTGCTCGCCGCGTCGCCGCCGCGCGCGAAGAGATGCGGCATGTCGACGAATTCGACTATGTTATTATCAACGATGATCTGCAGCACGCGCTGTACGACCTCTTGGCGGTGGTTCGGGCCTCGCGGCTCCGTTACCCTGCGCAGCGCCAGCGCCATTCCAGTCTGTTCTCAACAATGCTTTGATTCTCATGGGGAGATTCGCATGGCACGAGTGACCGTAGACGACTGTCTGCACCGTATTCCAAACCGTTTTCAGATGACCCTGGCGGCGACCTACCGCGCGCGGCAGCTTACTGCCGGCGCATCACCGTTGGTCGATGCCGGCCGCGACAAGCCGACGGTAATCGCCCTGCGCGAACTGGCCGCTGGCGAGGTCGGCCTGGAAGTTCTCAACCGCGGTCAAGCCTGACTCTTGCAAGCTGCTTTTCCAGTGCGCAATCGTCAATTCAGTGGCCGCAACCAACACCTCTGTTGAGCTGCCGGTGGCTGACGGCCCTACAGACTTGCTCCCTGCCGAGGACGATCCGGCTTACCAGGTCTTCATCGACAGCCTGAGCTACCTCACGCCGGAAGAAATCGAGCTTGTTCGCGAGGCGTATCTGTTCGGCGAGGAGGCGCATCGCGGCCAGTTCCGTCAGTCTGGAGAGCCGTATATAACCCACCCCCTGGCGGTGGCCGGAGCGATTGCCGAGTGGCAGATCGACGTTGAAGGGGTGGTGGCGGCGCTGTTGCACGACGTGATGGAAGATACGCGCGTTGGCAAGGCCGAGATTGCCGAACGCTTCGGCAACCCGGTCGCCGATCTCGTCGATGGCCTGTCGAAGCTCGACAAGATCGAGTTTCAGTCGCAGGAAGAAGCGCAGGCCGAGAACTTCCGAAAGATGCTGATGGCCATGGCCCACGACCTGCGCGTGGTGCTCATCAAGCTTGCCGACCGCCATCACAACCTGCAGACGATGGCCGCGGTGGGCGCGGAAAAGCGTCGCCGCGTGGCCCGCGAAACACTCGAGATCTACGCGCCGATTGCCAGTCGGCTGGGCCTCAACACGCTCTTTGGTGAGCTGCAGGATCTCTCGTTCCAGCTCATTTACCCGATGCGCGCGCGTGTCCTCGGACGCGCGCTGAAGGCTGCGCGGGGTAACCGGCGCGCCTTGCTGTCGAAAACTCTCGAAGGCATCACGGACAAGCTCAAGGCCACCGATATCAAGGCTCAGGTTTTCGGTCGCGAGAAAAGCCTCTATTCGATTTATCGCAAGATGCTGGACAAGCGCCTGTCGTTCTCGCAGGTGCTCGATGTCTATGGTTTTCGCGTCGTGGTCGGTGATGTGCCCACTTGCTATCTCGCCCTGGGCGCGCTGCACGAACTCTTCAAGCCGGTGCCCGGGAAGTTCAAGGACTACATCGCCATCCCCAAGACCAATGGCTACCAGTCCCTGCATACGACGCTGATCGGCCCGTACGGAACGCCGTTCGAGTTGCAGATACGGACAGCGGCAATGGACAATGTGGCTCAGGAAGGGATCGCCTCGCACTGGTTGTACAAGGACAGCGAATCGTTCGGGGTCGACCTGCAACAGAAGACGACAAAGTGGTTTCACTCCTTGCTGGAACTGCAGAGCGCCGGCGGTGATTCTTCCGAGTTCCTCGAACACCTCAAGGTCGATCTTTTTCCGCACGAGATCTACGTCTTCACGCCGAAAGGCAAGATCATTCCGTTGCCGCGTGGTGCGACGGCGGTTGACCTCGCCTACGCCGTGCACACCGACATCGGCAATCACAGCGTCATTGCCCGGGTCAACTTCAATCTGGTGCCGCTGGCGACCGAGCTGACCAATGGTGACCGCGTCGAGATCGTCACCGCGGCCGATGCGCATCCGATTGCTGACTGGCTCAACCACGTCAAGACCGGCCGGGCGCGCAGCAAGATTCGCCATTACCTGAAGACTGCGCACCGGGACGAGCCGACAGCGCTCGGCGAGAAGATGCTTGGGCAGGAACTGCGGGCGCTCGGTGTGGCGGCCTCCGATGTGCCGGTCGCCAGGTGGAAGAGCGTGCTGCGCGATTCGGGAAACCGCCTGGTCAAGGAGGTGTATACCGACATCGGCCTCGGATTTCGTCTGGCCGGCGTGGTCGCTCGCCGACTGCTGAGCAAGGAGCACCCGCCGCACCTGTCGGACAAGTCGGATTCCTCCCTGGTCATACGTGGCACCGAGGGAATGGCCGTTCAGTTCGCACCCTGCTGCCAGCCGATCCCGGGCGATCCGGTCATCGGTTCGATCTGGAAGGGCAAGGGCCTGGTCATCCACACCCATGACTGCCCGGCGATCCGCAAGGCGCGTCGTGCCAGACCGGCGAAGTGGATCGATGTCGAGTGGGCACCGGAGCCCGGCCAACTGTTCAACGTGCGCCTGCTGATCATGGTACAGAACACGCTTGGCGCCCTGGGCAAGATCGCTACCGAGATATCGAGCTCGGGAACCAATATCGTGACCATCAATATGGACGACAAGCATCCCGGCTTGTACACGACGCTGCGTTTCACGGTCCAGGTGAGCGATCGTACCGCTTTGGCGCGCCTGATGCGCAGCCTGCGGCGCATCCCGGAAGTGGTGCGTATTGCGAGGGAGCAAGGGCTTCCTGCCTGAATCGGAACAGCGCTTGGCCCATTCACCTGTCCTGGAGCTTTCACTGCCTGCGTACGGCGTCGCGCGCCGCGAAGCGGCGGCCGTGCGGCTTGCCGGCGAACAGCCCGAAGGGCTCGTCGGTCGCATGTCGCCGCGGTTTTCAGCGTGAAAGTCCTGCTCCTCGGCGCGGGTGTCGTCGGTGTCACCAGCGCGTGGTATCTGGCCAGGGCGGGACATCAGGTGACGGTGCTGGACCGCCAGGCCGCTGCCGGCCTGGAGACCAGCTTCGCCAACGGCGGGCAGATCTCCGTTTCGCACGCCGAGCCGTGGGCGAACCCGCATGCACCGCTGCGTGCTCTGGCCTGGATGGGTCGCGAGGACGCGCCCCTCCTGTTCCGTTTGCGCCGGGATGCCGCTTTGCTGGACTGGAGTGTGCGTTTCTTGCGCGAGTGCATGCCGCGGCGGACGCGGGCCAATATCCGGGACATCGTCACGCTTGCCCTCTACAGCCGCCGCCAGTTGCAGGCGCTGCGTGCGGAAACCTCGCTGGACTACGATCATCTGGAACGTGGCATCCTGCATGTCTACACCGATCGACGCGAGTTTGCGGCGGCGACCGCGGCGGCCGTGGTGATGCGTGAATTCGGCTGTGAGCGACGAACGGTGACGGTCGATGAATGCCTGGCCATCGAGCCGGCGCTGGGCTCGGCGAAGCGGCTGTTGGTCGGCGGCGACTATACCGTCGACGATGAGTCCGGTGACGCACATCGCTTCACGCAGCAACTCGCCGCCCGTTGTGCGGCCAGCGGTGTGGCTTTTGTCTATGGCGCCAGGGTGGACCGGCTGACCACTGCCGCCGGCCGTGTAACCGGTGTGCTGGTTGCCGGCGAGCTACATCAAGCGGATGCGTATGTCGTCGCACTTGGCAGCTACACGCCCCTGTTGCTGCGTCCGCTCGGCCTGCGTCTGCCGGTCTATCCGGCGAAGGGCTATTCGGCGACCCTGGCGCTGGGCGCGGACAGCGTAGCGCCGAGCGTCAGCCTCACCGATGACGGCCACAAGATCGTCTTTTCGCGCCTTGGCCAGCGTCTGCGGATCGCCGGCACCGCCGAGTTCAATGGTTACAATACCGAGCTCAATGCCGTGCGTTGCGATGCCTTGATGCGCCGGGCCGGCGAGCTCTTTCCCGACCTGCGCCCGGCCGGTGAGGCGCAATTCTGGTGTGGCCTGCGTCCGGCTACGCCATCCAACGTGCCGCTGATCGGGCGCTCGACGATCAGCAATCTGTATGTCAACACCGGCCACGGCACGCTCGGCTGGACGATGGCCTGCGGCTCGGGCGCTGCTCTGGCCGACATCGTCAGCGGTCGCTTGCCCGAACCGCATTTCCGGTTTCTCTGAGTTCGCCACAGCCAGCACAGGAGAGCGCAAGTGAAGGATTGTCGACGTCATCAGTGGCCAGGCATGCCGCCCGGCGCGGCAAGGCGCCTGCTTCGCCCGCCGCGATCACTGCATGCTGCCGCCGGAAAAGCGGGAGGTTGCGATGCTGGTTGATACCCACTGCCACCTTGCTGCCGCCGAGTTCGCCGGTGATCGTGACGCAGTGGCGGCGGCGGCGCACGCTGCCGGTGTGTCGACAATCGTTGTGCCGGCGGTCGATGTCGCCAGCTTCGCCGAGGTGCGCGCCTGCTGCGCGTGCTACCCGGGCTGTGCGCCTGCGTATGGAATTCATCCGCTGTACGTCCGGAATGCCAGGTCTGCGGATCTGGCGGCCTTGAAGGAATGGCTGCTGCGGCCTTTGCCCGGCTCGCCGCAGCCGGTTGCCGTGGGTGAGATTGGCCTTGATCTGTTTGTCACCGATTCCGCGTTCGACAGGCAGGAGCAGTTCTTCATTGAGCAGCTCAAGATCGCCCGCGAGATCGACCTTCCCGTGCTCCTGCACGTTCGCCGGGCGATCGATCCGGTACTCAAGCATCTGCGCCGGATCAGGGTCAGGGGGGGCATCGCGCATGCCTTCAACGGCAGTCGCCAGCAGGCGGACGAGTTCATCAAGCTGGGCTTCAAGCTCGGTTTCGGTGGCGCCATGACCCATGCCGGCTCGACGCGCATCCGCCGTCTGGCGGCTTCCTTGCCGCTCGCCTCGATCGTGCTCGAGACCGACGCTCCGGACATGCCTCCGGCGTGGCTGGCGGGCGGCCGCAACACGCCTCTGGCGCTGCCGAGGATCAATGAACTGCTGGCCGGCCTGCGTGCCATCGACGCCGCTGAGCTGGCTCGCGCGACGACTTCCAACGCGCATGCCGCGCTGCCTCGGTTGCGTTTGCAAGAGCGATCGGGTACGTTACCGCCTGACGACGGCTTCGGGCTTCCGATTTTTCATAAAGAGTGAGCAGCGGGCCAGGAAATGAGCAGAACAGGAGACTGGCGCTTCTTCGGGTGGCGCAATTTTTTGCGTGGATCTCGTCGCGCCTTCCGATCTCCGATGACCTCTTGCGGAAAACCACCATTGGCACTCTCACATAATGAAAACTCACCTGGATCGACCGGCGGCTACCTGCGTGGCTGTCAAGGAAAGCCTCCCTGATGTACCTCACTACCTGCAGGCGCACTACTGGTGGGCTTATGTTCACCCGCGCGCGGTGCATGTTTTTGAGAGGCAGTGGCTGGTAAATCTGATTCTCTGGGGCAACTACAAGCGCTTGTGCAATGCGGTACTGCATGACTACGGTCACGACCTGCGTGGCCGTACGCTGCAGGTCGCCTGTGCCTATGGCGACCTGACACCAAGACTGGTTGATTGCGTGGCGCCCGGCGGTACGCTGGAGGTGGTCGATATCCTGCCGATCCAGCTCGAAAATCTGGCCAAGAAGTTGCCGAAGGATGCGCCGATCCAGCTGCACTGCATGGACTCTGCGGCGCTTGGCTTTGCCGACGCCAGTTTCGACCGTGCATTGCTGTTTTTCCTGTTGCATGAGCAGCCACAAGCCGTGCGCGAAAAGACGCTGGCCGAGGCGCTGCGCGTGCTCCGTCCGGGCGGGACGCTGACCATCGTCGACTATGCGCCGCTGAGCAAGTTGAACCCCTTGCGCTATTTCTGGAAACCGGTTCTGGACCGGCTGGAGCCGTTTGCACGCGACCTCTTCAGTGAGGAGGTCGCGGCCTGGCTGCCGACAGACGGTCGCTTCTGCACGGTCAGCAATCAGCGCTTCTTCGGTGGTATGTATCAAATGTTGACCCTCGAGATCGTCGAATCCGGAGAGCGATTGGCAGACTCACGAGTGGATGATTAGCCGGCCCTGCGTCAGGAACCGATTCCTGCGGGGCTTCCCTGATGTTGTTCGCTGCCGGCGATGCCCGGCGCGAGAAAGGAAGAAGCATGGAGAGTTACAAGGCAGATGTGGTGATTGTGGGCGGCGGCGGAGCGGGCCTCAGGGCAGCCATCGCCGTGGCGGAGTCCGATCCGGCCCTCAGGATCGCACTGGTTTCCAAGGTCTATCCGATGCGCAGCCATACCGTCGCCGCCGAAGGCGGATCGGCGGGGGTGAAGCTGCCGACCGATAGTCTCGAGTACCATTTCAACGACACCGTCGGTGGTGGCGACTGGTTGTGCGAGCAGGATGTGGTCGAGTACTTCGTCGCCCATTGCAACGAAGAACTGACCCAGCTCGAGCACTGGGGATGCCCCTGGAGTCGTACCCCCGATGGGCATGTCAACGTCCGCGCTTTTGGCGGTATGAAGATCGAACGCACCTGGTTCGCCGCGGACAAGACCGGTTTTCACATGCTGCACACGCTTTTCCAGACGTCGATCAAGTATCCGTCGATCAAGCGCTTCGACGAGCATTTCTGCGTCGACCTTGTCGTCGAGCATGGCCGCGTTCAGGGCGTCGTCGCCATCGAGATCGGTTCCGGAGAGTTCACGCTGGTCGAGGGCAGGTCGGTGGTCATCGCTACCGGTGGCGCTGGCCGCGTTTTTCGCGAGAACACCAATGGTGGCGTGGTCACCGGCGACGGCATGGCGGTGGCGTACCGGCACGGTGTGCCCCTGCGGGACATGGAGTTCGTCCAGTACCACCCGACCTGCATGCCTGGTACCGGGCTGCTATTCACCGAAGCATGTCGCGGCGAAGGCGGTTTCCTGGTGAACAAGGACGGCTATCGCTACCTGCAGGATTACGGTCTCGGCCCGGCCGAGCCGTCGCCACGCAACAAGGCGATGGAACTCGGGCCGCGTGACCGCCTCAGCCAGGCGTTCTGGTACGAGCAGCAGAAGGGTCGTACCATCGAAGGCCAGCATGGTTCGGTCGTGCATCTCGACCTGCGCCATCTCGGCGAGGCCAAGCTGCGCGAGCGTCTGCCGCAGATCTACGAGCTGGCCGAGCAGTTCCTCGGTGTCGACCCGGCGCGTGCACCGATCCCGGTCCGACCAGCGGTCCACTACACCATGGGCGGCATTCTGGTTGACGGTCGCTGTGCCTCGCCGCTGCCCGGTCTCTACGCCGCCGGGGAATGTTCCAGCGTCGGCATCCATGGTGCCAATCGCCTGGGCTCGAACTCCCTGTCGGAGCTGTGCGTCTTTGGCAAGGTGGCCGGCGAAGAAGCCGCCCGTTTTGCCAAGGCGTCCGCGCCGGGAAATTCGGCCAGTCTGCTCAAGCAGGCGCAGGCGGTCGAACAGCGGGTCAGCGGGCTGAAAACGAAAACCGGCGGCAACGAGCGCATTGCTACGTTGCGCAAGGAAATGGCGCAGACCATGGAGGATGGCTGCGGTATCTATCGCCTGGCCGATACCATGCAAAAGACATGCGACAAGCTCGATGAACTCAAGGAGCGCTTCAAGAACGTCAACGTCGAGGACAAGTCGAGTGTCTGGAATACCGAGTGGCTGCTGGCCATCGAACTCGAGTATCAGCTCGACGTCGCCCAGAGCATGGCCTATTCGGCGTTGAATCGCCGTGAGTCGCGTGGTGCTCACCAGCGCCTCGACGGCTTCGAGAAGCGTGACGATGAAAACTTCCTGAAGCACTCGCAGGCGCACTATGTTGCTGGCGGTGCGCCGCGCATCGACTACGGCGACGTGAAGATCACCAAGTCGCAGCCGGGAACGCGCGCCTACGGTGCGGCGGGTGAAAAGGCAGAGCAGGAAAGGAAGGCAGCCAATGTCTGAGAATCAGAGAATCATTGAAATCGAGGTGTTGCGCTATCACCCGGAAAAGGATAAGGCGCCGTACCAGCAGGTTTTCCAGGTGCCCTTTACCGACGACATGTCGGTATTGCAGGGCGTGCAATACATCAAGGACTATCTCGACGGCTCGCTGAGCTTTCGCTGGTCCTGCCGGATGGCCATCTGCGGCAGCTGCGGGATGATGATCAACGGCGAACCCAGCCTGTCCTGCGAGACCTTCCTGCGCGACTATTACCCGGCGCGGGTACGCGTCGAGGCACTGGCGCATTTTCCGATCGAGCGCGACCTGGTGATCAACATGGAAGGCTTCATCGAGAAACTCGAAAGCATCCAGCCGTACATCATCCCCAAGGAGCCGCGTACGCTGGCGCAGGGCGAGTACCTGCAGACGCCCGCACAACTGGGTGCCTACGAGCAGTTCAGTTCGTGCATCAACTGCATGTTGTGCTATGCCGCGTGTCCGCAGTTCGGGCTCAACTCGGAGTTCGTCGGTCCGGCAGCGATGGCGCTGCTGCACCGCTACAATGTCGATTCGCGCGATGGCGGCAAGGCCGAGCGAATGGAATTGGTCAATTCCGAAGAGGGGGTGTTCAACTGCACCGCCGTCGGCTATTGCTCCGAGGTCTGTCCGAAGCACGTCGACCCGGCCAACGCCGTCAACCAGAACAAGACCAATAGCGCGGCCGACTATTTCATGCGTTTCCTTACTCCGAAGGGAGGTGCCAAGTGAGCAAGCGTCGTCCCTATGTTCGTCCGATGGCGGGTTGGTGGCGCAAGAACCCGTTTTTCGTCGAGTACATGATCCACGAGGGCACCGCCCTCTTCGTTGCCGCCTATGCGCTGATCCTGCTGACCGGACTGGTTTACCTGGCGCACGGCGAGGCGGCCTGGAACGTCTGGCTCGAAGGGCTCAAGAACCCGTGGTATATCGCTTTCCACTGGCTGGCCCTGGCGGCGATGTGCTACCACACCTACACCTGGTTCAAGATCATGCCGCGGACCATGCCGCCGGTAATCGTCGGTGGCAAGCGCCTGCCGGACTTCGCAATCACCGGTAGCGGTCTGGCCGTCGCCGTGACGGCCAGTCTTGCCATGTTTGGTCTGGTATGGGGGATGGCACGATGAAACGGCCGCTGAAACGTTCCAACGCACCTATCTTCTGGGCACTGTTCGGTGCCGGCGGCATGCTGTCGGCGCTGCTCGGCCCGATCCTGGTGTTCATCACCGGCCTGGCCGTTCCGCTCGGGATGTTGCTGCCGGCCGACACCATGAGCTACGCGAACATGCAGGCCTTTGCCCAGAACATCATCGGCAAGGGCTTCATCTTCGCAATAATCGCGCTGTTCCTCTGGCATGCCGCGCATCGCATCTTCCACAGTCTGCACGACATCGGTATTCACGCCGGTATCGTGGCCAAGCTGATCTGCTACGGCGGTGCGATGGTCGCGACGCTGATTACCGCCTACGAGCTGCTGGCGATCGGCTTCTAGCCTGCCCGGATCGGGCGCCGCCAGGCGCGTCGCCCGATCCGATCCGTGTGCCGCCGCTGGTCGGCGTCCTGCCGGCCAGGAATCCTGTCCCTGCTATGCCATGCCGCTCAGGCGGGCCTTGCGTTCGCGTTCGATGCGCGTGATGTAGCGCTGCACCATGCTCATCCGGGCGCCGGGGAGAGCCACGAATTCACAGCCGACCCGGACGTAGCGGGCACCGCCTCGGGTGGTGACGTCAAACTTGTTGCGCACGCAGAGGTTGGCGACCAGCAGGCCCTCGTCGGGTAGCGTCATCTTGCAGTCGTTGAGGACCGTGCCTCCCGGCAGCAGTGCGGCCAGACTCGGGGTGGCCATCAGGCCGACGCCGCCGCCACTGATATCCAGCAGGGAGGCTTCGGCGATCAGCGTGCTGCCGTCCACGCGCTTGATTGTGGCGATGAATTTGACGGGTTTGGCGATCGGCGTCGACAGGCGAAAATACTCGCGACGCTGCAGCCGCAGAACCTTGTCCGGCAGCACTGCGCGGAAGGCCGGCCGCCCCTCGCTACGGGTCTCGGAAAGACCGCGCAGGGTGAACTGCACCTTCACCTTGTCCACCATCGCGCTCAGGAAGACCTGTTCGGCCTGCAGCGCCTGGCGGTTGATCTCGTCGTCGCGACCCCAATCGAGAACCAGTTCACCGCTGTCCGTGGCGACCTCGAGCAGCGAGGTCATGAGAAAATTCCGGCCCGGGTCGAGGTAGGCGCTGACCAGCGCCCGTCGCTGAACAAGCGAGCGAAGGACGGCCACGATCTCGGCCTTCGAGTGCAGCAGATACTCGCTGTAGTCCTCGGCTCGCTCGATTTCCAAGCGTGGGTTTTCTGCCTCTGTTCCTGGCTGAACGTCCGTTTCTTCCATCTGCTTGTCCTGTATTGCCCGGAGGGCGCAGTGTAATGCAAAACCCCCCCGGCCCGGCAAGGGACAGTGCCGAGAATCGGTGCCTCAGCGCTTCTCGCCACGGCCAGAAAGGGACGGCAGCGTTGGCAGCGCCTGACCGTTTTCGAGCTGGTAGATCCATGCGAGCAGTTCGGCGACCGCCAGATACAGCTGTGGTGGGATGTGCCGATCGAGGTCAACCTGCATCAGCAGCGATACCAGCTCGGCCGATTCATGCACATAGACGCCGTTTTCGTGTGCGCGGGCGATGATCTGTTCGGCCAGCAGGCCCCGCCCCTTGGCGACCACCCGCGGCGCGGCGTCGGTCTGACTGTAGGCCAGGGCGACGGCGTTCTTCAGCGTTTCATCCGCGCTTCTTGCCATGGTCAGCGCGCGCCAGGCAACTGGGCTGTACGGCCGACGCGTGGCGCCGACCTCCTGGTGCCAACGGCAGCACCCTGCCAGCCTCGCCGGCGGTGAAAGCTTTTTCGGTTAGTATTCGTCATCCGTCGCTGGTCTTCCCCGAATCGGTCGAATGCCGGGCTTGCGCTGATACCTCTGCATCTTACCCCGAGTACCCCGCACGCGGTGGCACGGCCAGATCACCGGCCTGGCGTCGGCCGGCGGAACGGCTCGTCAGCGCTTGCTAGCGCGGTGACAAGCAGAGAATCCCGTTTGTCGCCATGCGGTGCATAATGGTGCGGCTCGGGTTCTATTCAAACATCCTGGAAGCCATGACAGAAAAGCCAACATTCCTTACCCGGCCCTATCTGCCGCCGTTGGAAGAGTTCCTGCCCTATCTGGCCGAGATCTGGGAAAGCGGCCAGCTTACCAACGGCGGACCGTTTCATCAGCAGTTCGAGGAGGCGCTCAGGGAGTACCTGGGCGTGCCCTACGTTTCCCTGTTTGCCAACGGCACACTGGCGCTGATGACTGCCTTGCAGGCGCTGCGGGTGACCGGCGAGGTGATCACCACCCCCTACACTTTTGCCGCGACGACGCACGCGCTGCTGTGGAACGGTATCAAGCCCGTTTTCGTCGACATTCGCGGCGATACCTGCAACCTTGACGAGGACCTTGTCGAGGCGGCCATTACCCCACGGACCACCGCCATCCTGCCCGTTCACTGCTACGGAAATCCCTGCACCAGCCAGCGCTTGCAGCAAATCGCCGATACCTACGGACTGAAGCTGATCTACGATGCGGCGCACGCCTTCGGGGTCAGCATCGGTGGGCATTCGCTGCTCGAGCATGGCGACCTGGCGATGCTCAGCTTCCACGCAACGAAAGTCTTCAATACTTTCGAGGGCGGTGCGATCATCGGCCACGACCTGAAGATCAAGCAACGTCTCGACTACCTCAAGAATTTTGGTTTTGCCGACGAAGTCACCGTCGTTGCCCCGGGGATCAACGGCAAGATGAACGAATTCCAGGCGGCCCTGGGCCTGCTGCAACTGAGACACGTCGACCAGGCCATTGCGGCGCGCTGCGCCATCGACCAACGATACCGCATGGCGCTGGCCGAGGTTCCAGGGCTGCAGTGCCTGAGCATTGCCGACGGCGTCAAGCCAAATTGCGGCTATTTTCCCGTGCTGGTCGGTGCCGACTTTCCGCTGTCTCGCGACCAGCTTTACGACGAATTTCGCCGCCACGACATCCACGTTCGTCGCTACTTCTTTCCGCTGATCAGCAATCTCCCGATGTACCGAGGATTTGCTTCAGCAGCCCCCGCGAATCTGCCGGTGGCGACCGGTATCGCCAAGCGTGTCCTTTGCCTGCCGATCTACCCTGATCTCGACGTCGACACCGTCGATCGGATCATCGAGATCATTCTCTCAATCCACTGAGCCAAACCTTGCGATTGCCACCCATGAACGAACTCCTTGAACTGATTGCCACGGCCCTGAAGCTGCCAAAGAGTGACATTGACGCGCAGACGTCGATGAAATCCAGTGCTGCGTGGGATTCGCTGGCACACATGGAACTGGTGATAAGTATCGAGGACCACTACCAGATTGTTCTCGATGGTGATCAGATCGCGGACATGACTTCGGTGGCTGCCATCGTCCACCAGTTGCAGAGCATGGGAGTGGTGCACGATGAAGCTTGATGGGGCAGTCGCCGTTGTGACCGGGGCGGCGCAGAATATCGGTCGTGGCATTGCCCTGGCTCTCGCTGCCGCTGGCTGCAGAGTGGCCGCCCTGGATCTCAACGAGGAACTGCTCGCTGATCTGGGCAGCGACCAGATCAGCGTCTTTCCGTGCGATGCCGCCGATCCGGAGCGGGCGGCGGCTGTGGTCCAGGCAGTCATGGCGGAGTTCGGGCGCATCGACGTGCTGGTCAACGCGGCCGGCTGGATCTGCAGTGCGCCGCTCTACAACCTGCTCGGCAGAACCGCTGGTCGTCACGATCTTGCTGTCTGGGAAAAGACCTTGCGCTCGAATCTGACGACGGCTCTGGTAATGGGTTCGTGCGTGGTGGAGCAGATGATGCGCCAGCGCACGCGTGGCGTGATCATCAACATCAGTTCCGTCGCCGCCCGTGGCAATGCCGGACAGAGTGCCTACGCGGCAGCCAAGGCCGGCTGCAATGCGCTGGCGATGACCTGGGCAAAGGAACTGGGTGGTTTTGGCATTCGTGCGCTGGCGATCGCGCCGGGTTTCATCGACACACCTTCGACGCACAGCGCGATGAGCGAGGAACGTCTCAAGGACTGGGTCGGCAAGACGGCGTTGCGTCGCCTGGGGACTGCGCCCGAGGTTGCTCGAACGGTCATCTTTGCCGTCGAGAACGACTACCTGACAGGAACCGTCATCGAACTGGACGGTGGCCTGAAACTGTAAGGCGGCACGGCGCACGCACTAGCGCGCGCGCAGTTGCTGCGCCAGTGCCAGGCGGTCGACCTTTCCGTTGGCGTTGCTGGGCAACTCGGCCAGCACTTCGACCTGTCCCGGGATCATGTAGGCGGGCAGGCTATTCCTGAGAGAATCCCGGATGGCCGCAGCAGTGGTGGGTTCGCTTGCGCTGACGAAGGCGACGATCTGCCCGTGTTGCTCCCGGACGCGCTGATAGATGGCGACCGCCCGCGTCACCTGCGGCAGCGCGTGCATGGCAGCCTCGATTTCTTCCAGTTCGATGCGGTAGCCGAGATGCTTGATCTGGTTGTCGGTCCGGCCAAGGAAGCAGAGCAATCCCTGCTCATCACGTCGAACCAGATCGCCCGTCCGGTACATCCGTTCGTGGAAAGGCGCGCATAGCGGATTGGCAACGAAACTGCGGGCCGTACGTTCCGGGTCATTGTAGTAGGCGATCGCCAGTTGCGGGCCAAGCAGGCACAGTTCGCCGATGCCGTCCGTGGCCGGAGTGAGATCGTCGCTGACCAGGAGGTAGTCGAAATTGGCCGCCAGTCTGCCCAAGGGTGCGAGGCTGCGTGGATCAGCGAAGTCCGATTCCGTCAGCGTGTACGCGGAACAGATGCAGGTGCACTCCGTGGGACCGTAGACGTTGACCAGCCGTGCCCGCGGATGAAAGAGGTCGAACAGGCGTTTTAATTCCTTCTTGGGGTAGGCCTCGCCGCCAAAAATCAGGCAACGGATCCGGGGCCACGTTTCCGGCCGAAGCTGGCGCATGGTGATCAGATAGATCAGCAACGAAGGGACCGAGAACCACAGCGTGCAGCCGAGTTCATCGACGCGCCGTACCAGGTCAGCCGCGGAGGCGACGACATCCCGCGCCAGTGGGGCCAGGGCGGCACCGTTGAACAGGGCCGCGTAGAAGTCGAATACCGAATTGTCGAAATGCACGGGGTTGACGTTGCTCAGGACGTCAAGCGGAGTGATTGCGAACTCGTCACCCGCCCACTGGACAAGATTGAGAACGCTGGCATGCGAGATGGCGACGCCCTTTGGCGTTCCGGTCGAACCGGAGGTGAACATCAGGTAGGCCGGGTCGCTGCCGATCGCTTCGTCGTGGTCGCCAGGGAGTTCGGCCGGGTGTCGTGCCAGGATGGCTGGCTCGGGAAGCCTCAGCAGTGACTTGCCGTATGTCTGGCAGCAAAGCAGGATTTCTTCGGGCAGGGAGTGATCGCTGACCACGAGACGTGGCTGGCAGGTCGAAAGAATCTTCCCGAGGCGTCGTGCAGGGTTCTGGTCGTCGAGATTGACGTAGGCTGCGCCCAGCTTCAGGGCGGCCAGCATCAGCGCAAAGCCCTCCATCGACTTGCCGTTGAACAGCGCCAGGACGTCGCGACGACGCAGTCCTTGCGCCTTCAGCCAGTTGGCCAACTGGCTGGCGCAGCGATCCAGTTCGCCGTATGACACCGACTGCCCAGGGCCGATCGCCAGCGCTGGTCGCCGGGCATGGATTGCGGCAATGTGCTCAAAGGCCCGGCCGAGATTGCAGTGGTAAGCCATCGTCGCCAGGCTCAGAGGTGGCATGCCGGTCGAGCGCGCGATCGATGCATTGCGCCGTTCTCTTGCGCAGGCATCGTCATCGAGGCTCGTGCTGCCACTGGACAAAAAGCGCCTTGCCGCACACGAAGGCTCTCGCGATCCGCTTGCCTTGCTCGCGCAGCAAGTCGTTGCCGACCCGGTAGGGGCCGTCACCATGTGCCCAGATGTAGTCGTCGAGAATCAGCCAGGACCCTGGCAGCATCCTGCCGAGCCAGAGCCGGCAATCCTTCCCGACCAGATCATGGTCGTGATTTCCGTCGATATGGATGGCTGCGATCTGTCCCGAATAGGCGACCTTGCTGCTTGCCGAGTAGGTCCGCGCACTGTCCTGGGCGTACACGGCAAAAGCCTCTTCCGACGGCAGGCGAAGATGGGAGTGGTCGTCGGCGCGCAGCGGGACCATGTTTACAAAAAAGCCTTCGCGCATGACCTCGAAATCCCATTCGTCGACCAGCGTCTGCAGGGCTTGCGGCGATCGCCGTTGCACCGCGTTGTCGGCCCTCCAGGGATCGATCGTCAGTACCGGCCCGACGCGATATCGCCAGGCCAGGTAAAGCAGTACGAAGGCCGATCTGCCCATCAGCGCACCGATTTCGATGACATCTCCCGGCGGCGCGCTGGCCATGATCCCCATCATCGCGGCCAGTTTGTCGTCGTTCGATTCGCCGTAAATTTGCGACGCTTGCCGCAGTATGCCGGCTACCTCGAGCAGCGACAGGCAGGGGACGGGGCCCGCGCAATGTTCCACAAGCGGCAACAAGCGCCTTGCCCGGGCCATCAGACGACGATGTTGCTCGACCTGTTGCCGGATCGGCGACTGGCCGATCAGCTCGATCGCGAGATTTTGGGAGTCAATGAAGCGCGCCATGAAATCATGCACGCTCGCGACCGGGCAGAACAAGCGTCCGACCGACTGGGCGGCCGCCAGCGCGAGGAAGGTCTCCGAGAACTGTTCGTCGTAGATCGGCGGCAGCCGATGCAGGTCGTCGCGTACACCAGCAATCTCGCCGTCCGTCACGGAAGCAGCGCAGATCGTCTCTTCTCCGCGCGCGCGCGCCGCCGTCACATACGCCTCTGCGGCTTCGTTTACCGCCGGGAACACCAGTGTTGCGCGAGCGGTCTGCGCATCGCCCATGGTTCGAGGGTCCTCAGTCCGTCAGTCCGATGTCTCGCCTGGCGGCTTGACGAACCGCCTCGTCCAGCCACTGGTGCATGCTCTTGCCCGTCCTGGCCTGCGCCTCATGAGCCAGTCGCTTGGCCTCTGGCGTGACCCCCTCGAGTTGGCCATGGTAGCGAGTGCGGTGCGTCCCCCCCCGTGCACCCGGGATCGGGAAGTCCAGGTCGGCGACCGGTTCGCCTTCGCCGACCACGAAGTCGAAGACATAGAATACGCCGCCGATGATCCACTCGAGGCGCGTCTTGCGTGCTTCGATGGGCAGCTTGTCCAGGGGCAGGGGATAGACGAATTCGGGGTTGGAATTCATCAGGATCTTGCCGAAATCGGTATCTCGCAGCCACGGCGGCATGCTCTCGTCGCCAACCACCACCTTGCCCCCGGGCCGTGTGACCCGAGCCATTTCGCGAAAGGCGCGCCTGACATCGCCGAAGGCGTTGATTCCGCCAAAATGGAAGCAGGCATCGAAGCTGTTGTCGGCAAATGGCAGGAAATAGCCGTTGGCCAGCGCCGGTTCGATGCGCGCGCGCGCAGCACGCATTCGCTCGACATTCCTGGCCAGAAACGACGGCGACAGATCCTGGATATAGAGTCGACCGTCAGGCCCCAGGCGGCGCGCGATGATCTCCGAGTCCCGGCCTGTCCCCGCACCCGTTTCGAGTACGGTCGAGTCCGGGCGCAGGTCGAGCTTGTCGATCATTGCGTTGCGCACGGTCTGTTCGTCTTCACCATAGGTGCTGAAGGTCAACGGCAGGTAACGATCGTAGGCGTCGGCGCGCTGCTCGTATTGCTGCAGCGCCGCCCGATCAAGTGAAGGCAGCTCGAAGGGGTAGACCAGATTCGGCAGCCCGTCGTGAATCTCGAAGCGGTGACCGGAGGGGCTCGACAGCACGCCGCTGACGATTTCATCGCCGTCGCGAACCGCCTCCGACAGCGTCAGAGACTCCAGCGTCGCTGGATCAATGTAGAAGTCCTCTTCTCCTGTGCGCATGCGTCTTCCCAAAGGGCAATGGTGAACCGTGCGAAGGCCATTGTCGCCGCCGGTCAAGCCGGCGTGAGCGAGGCGGTCTGAAGTCGTCATTGTAGTGCCAGCGAGCAAGCGACGGGGACGATGACCGAAACGGCGACGGAGCGATGTCGCGAGCGGCCCGGTGCCTGGCGTCATTATCCCGCTCTCGCGCGAAGACATCGTCGGTGTCGGGCGGAGAGGAGGTACACTCTCTGGCAGAAAGTCGCGGGTAGCAGGCCGTGGATGATTGTCCTGCAGAGCAATCGGCCGACGCGACATCCTCGCTGGAGGATCCGGTCGGCAGCGACAAGGGAAAAGGAGACGAACGATGAAGACAGTGATCATTTTCGGGCTGGGCAAGATCGCCGATGTCGCCTACCAGCACATCGTCCGCGACCGCGCGTACGAGGTGGTGGCGTTTACCTGCGATGCCGAGTGGTTGCCAAAAGGTGACCAGGGCAGCACGTTTTACGGCCGTCCGGTCGTTCCTTTCGAAGAAATCGAACGCCTTTATCCACCCGAGTCGGTATCCATGTTCGTGGCTATCGGTTATCACGACCTCAACGCCGTCCGGGCGGCGAAATGTGACGCGGCCAAGGCAAAGGGCTATCGCTTGATCAGCTACGTCAGCCCCAGGGCCGACCATGGCCCCTGGCTGGATGTCGGGGAAAACTGCCTGATCCTTGACAGCGTCGGGATTCAGCCCGGCGTACGGATCGGCAACAACGTATCGCTGTGGAACAACGCGCTCGTCGGCCACCATTCGATTGTCGATGATCATTGCTGGATAGCGGCCGGCGCAACGCTCGGTGGCGGGGTGACCCTGGGCGCGCGTTCGTTCGTGGGGCTTAACGCCACGATTGGCGGGGAGTTGTCGATCGGAGCGGCATCTTTCCTGGGAGCAGCCAGTCTGGTCCTCAAGAGTGCACCGCCACGCAGCGTTTTCATCGCACCAGGCACGGAGAAGTTCCGGCTGGACAGCAACGCCTTTCTGCGCATGACCAGGATGCCGGCCCTCGGAAGCGCGACCAGTAAGGGGTGACCGGATGTTCTCCTGGAAGAAGCTTGGCAATATCTTCAATCCGACCCTGAGCCGGCCCAGGGCGTGGATGAACGAGTTCGCACAGTGTCCGACGCCTTTCATCCTCAACGACCAGGTGCTCCGCGTGTACGTCGCCTGCCGGCCGCAGCGCGGAACGGACCTCCAGTACGTCTCGTATCCCGGCTACGTTGATCTGGCGCGTGCCGATCTGTCGCGTGTCGAGGGCGTTTCCGCGACGCCGCTTATGCCACTTGGCAATCCCGGCGCTTTCGACGAGTTCGGGATCATGCCGAGCAGCATTGTGAAGAAGGGCGATGATGTGTGCGCCTATTACTCGGGCTGGACGCGGATGCGGTCGGTTCCCTACACCTTGGCCATCGGCATGGCGGTCAGCCGCGATGGGGGAACGACGTTCACCAAAGCCGGCGAAGGCCCCGTTCTCGGCTTGAGCCTGAGCGAACCCTACTTCGTCACCGGTCCCGTCGTGCGCCTGATCGGCGAGCAATGGCATATGTGGTACCTGACGGGGAGGAAGTGGTTGTTCGAGGACGGAAAACACGAACCGGTGTACCAGATCGCGCGCGCCACGTCGAGCGACGGGATAAGGTGGACTCGCGACGGCCTGCCGGTCATCCCGACGCTGGCGGAAGATGAGTGCCAGGATATCTTCTCGCCATTCTTTCTGGGCGGCAAATGGCATGCAATCTTCGCATGGCGCAGACCTTCGGCGGCCGCCGGAAACTATCGTCTGGGCTATGCGTCGTCCGACGATCTGGAGAACTGGGTTCGTGACGACTCGCAGGTGGGGATTGAGCTTTCCGAGACGGGATGGGATTCCCGGATGATGTGTTACCCGCAGGTGATCGAAGTGGATGGCCGCGTGCTGATGTTCTACTGCGGCAACGACTTCGGTCGTGAGGGTTTCGGTATCGCCGAGCTAAGCACGTATTCGGAAGTGCCGCGGCAAGCGGGTCTCGGACGGTGAGGGTGATCGAGCGCATCGTCGCGGAGGAAAACGGGCAGCGCGCCCTGCTGACCCGGCTCCGCGATTCCGGAGAGCCAGTGGTCATCTACGGGGCCGGCGTTTACGCCTATGTCCTGAAACGCTTCCTGGCAGCCAATGGAATCCCGGTCGCGGCGGTGATGGTGGACCCCGCCCATCGCTCGGATGACCACTTGTTGGATTCGACAGTGAGCACGACGGAAGAAGTCGCCGCCCGCCTGCGCGACTGCCATGTGATCGTGGGCATCGTGAACTACCCGGCATTCGTCACCAGAGCGGTCAAGCTGGGCGCGCGGGAAGTCCACGTGGTCGACGTTCCGGATTACCTGAACATGCCCGCAGCGTTCATGGATCGGGCGTTCGTGGAGGAAAACGGCGAGCAGTTCGACCAAGCCGCCGGATTGTTCGCCGATGAACTGTCCAGAGAAACCTATATCGCGGCGATCAACACCAAGATCAACGAGAATCTGGCCTACATCAGGCCTTACGTTCGCCTCGACAGGCTTTATTTTCCTGCGGCGGAGGTTCCTCTGCGGAAAGACGAGGTGTTGCTCGATGTCGGTGGGTTTACCGGTGATACCGTTCGCGAGTTTCACGAAATCAGCCACGGTCGCTACGCGCGCATAATATCGCTTGAGCCTGGCGAGGAAAACTTCGCAAAGCTGAAGTCGACGATCGACACCCTGTGTCTTTCCCGGGTCGTTGCCCTCAGGGTCGGTGCCTGGGACGAAAAAGCGACGCTCCGGTTTGCAACCAAGGATATGCACATCGACAACCAGATCTCGAAAGACGGTGTCGGACAGATCGAGGTGGACACCATCGATTCGATTCTCGGCAAGCTCGAAAGCAAGGTGACCCTGATGAAGCTGGACATCAACGGTGCCGAGTATCGAGCCATTTGCGGCGCGCGTGCCACCATACAGACGCATCTGCCTAAAGTTGTGCTCAGGCTGCATACGAAAGAGGACTTCTTTCGCCTGCCGATCCTGCTGAAGGAACTGGCTCCCGATATGAAGCTGTATCTCAGACAGCGCAACTTCATGTCAATGATGCTGGTCCTGTATGGTGTCTTCCATTCCGTCTAGAATCGCCAGTCCGAAGCCGTGGCGGCCGAACTCGTTGCCGTTGTACAGCATGTAGATCCGGCCATCGAGTTCGAACACGTGTGGATAGCACTGCATTTCCGAATCCCAGTCGTTCTCGCTGCGATCGAAGCGGATCTGTTCATCGTCCCGCGTCCAGACCACGAGGTCATCGGAGTGCGCGTGGCCGATGCGGTAGCCTCTGTCTCTGTTGTCCCGGAAGTCGTGTGCTTGACGATAACAGAAGAACATGTGCTGTCGTCCCGCAATGCTCGTCGTTGTGGGCAGGGCCTGGCACTCATCGGCGCCGAGGCGTGCAGGGATGACCTTCTTCCCTTCCTCCTTGAGCCAGTGTATCCCGTCACTCGAAACGGCGTGCCCGATCCTGTAGATGCGCTCCAGAGGCGTTCCAGCCGCAAGTCGCTTCCAGCCGGCACCAAAGATGTACCACATGTGAAACATGTCGTGATGCACCTGGACGAACGGGTCGGCAATCAGGCATGGCTCGCGCAGCGATGCGGAAAGAACTGGCCCATCACCCAGTCGCTGGAAGGTGAAGCCGCCGTCGCGGCTTATGGCGAGGCCGATCGAACTGTCCACGGGAACGGACATTCGTCTATTTACGCCACTGGTGTAGCCGTAAATCAGATCGCCGTGGCGAAGGACATTCATCGGAAAGATCCCGTGCTCGTCAAAGCATCCGGTCTTCCCGAGTTCGATGACCGTATGCCGCGATACCGCAATCACCTCGCGAAAGTCCTTTCGCATATCGACGAAGGCAATATGGCTCAGGTACTCTCCGCCGTGCGCATCACGGGAGCGGGTGGAGAAATAGATTCGTACGAAGTCGTCGAAGACGAGCGCCTGCGGTGACTGGGCGAACTCGCTGCAGCCAGCGGGCAGCCTGTATTGTGTCGGGTCGAAGATCTTCCCGAGTTTGCGCCAGTGTGTCATGCGGCCTCAATTTTCGCGGCTGTCGACGAACAGGAATGGTTCATCGCGGCAGCCTGCCTCCGGTCCTCACAGCACTTCGTGGTTCGAGTTCAGGAAATGGCCGATCTTGCGTACGCTATTGAACATCATGACGTCGATGATCGAAAGGGAAGGGACGAATGGCTTGTCCATTTGCGGGTAGAGGCAGGGGAGCGTTCTCAGGAACTGCAGCTGGATGTTCCTGAGCATGAAATCTTCCCGGGAGTAAAGGGTCACGCCGCCGATTGGATTGATGTAGTGGCTGGCGGCAGCGTGCTCGCAAATCGCCAGAACCTTGTCTTGTCCTCGGAGCGCGTGGTCGATCGGGATGGCCGACGATGTCGCGAAATCGGTGTCGACCTGCAGGTACTCGCAGACGCTGATGATCGAGTGGTACAGGAAGCGAAACAGATTGTCGTCGTCATGCCGCAGAACCGTCTCGACGATCGGGAAGGCTTCAGCGAAATACGGTGCGCGGCGGTAAGCGTCCGAGATCTGATTGAGCAGTCTTTCTCTCCGGAAGTCGGCAGCCAGTCGCCGGTCGCGGATATCGAGAAAGTCCGAGTCCTTCTTCAAGGGGATGGAAATCAAGGCTTCCTTCCCCTGTCGCAGAATGCGATTTCTGTTGATCCAGCCCTTCTTGGAATACTGGATATTGTCGTAGATCACGAAGGTGTCGACCGCCCTGATCAGTTGAAAATAACCAATGTAGGGGAAAAAATAGGGCTGCATGATCGCCAGTTTTTTCATCGCGGGCTGATCCCTGCAGCCGCTACAGGCACGCGTTTTTCGGCAACGGATCAGTGCTGCCGTGATGCCTGTCTTCCGGCGTGCTCATGGCTCCGCCGAGGCTGCTCGATCTGGCAAGTCCTGCGCGCGCACTTCAAACGCCGCCGCTGGCAACTGCTTGCACCATCGCTGCCACATGATGCGCAGGGCCCGCGACAGTCCGTTCGCGACCAGCTCTGGCTGACCCATGCCGGACTGCTGCAAGCGCGCGCGCAGCTCGGTTCGCAGCGTGGCCAGGCGTGTGAGCTCGTTCGACCACGATACGCCTCGGGCGACGAATTCTGCGGGCGTGTGAGTGACGAACTCTTCGAGTGCGACATGGCCGAGGATCGCGGCGCCCGATCGACCGGGAACCGTCTCGCCGACGAGTGTCAGCGTTGGGACACCCATCCACAAGGCGTTCAGCGTCGTCGTGCCGCCGGTATACGGAAAGGTATCCAGGCAAATGTCCACCTGTTGATGCAGTTGCAGATAGGTTTGCACCTCACAGCGCAGATGCAGGCTCAAGCGGTCTCGGCTGATGCCGTGGCGCGCAAACTCGTCGATCAATTGCTGGCAGGCCGGGTCAGGTCGCATGGAGCCGAGCAGCATTCGCGAGCCGGGCAGGGCTCTCAGAAGTTCCGACCACAGGGCGATGACCGAGGCACTGATCTTGGTCGGGCGGTTGAAGCTGCCAAAGGTGAGCTGTCCCTGAGCGAGAGCCGGCAGGGCGTTGACCGGCGGTGCATCGGCGAATGGCTGGAAGGGCGCGCCGACCGGAATGCGGGCGATCTTCTCGGTGAACTGTTCGTCGAACTTGCCAACCGGCAAGAAGAAGCGATCGGCGAGATAGTAGTCCATGGCGTGCAGGCCGGTGGTCCCCGGGTAGCCCATCCAGCTCGCCTGCAAGGGAGCGGGCTTGTGAGCAAACGTCAGTAGTCGATGGTGGCCGGTATGGCCGCTCAGGTCGATCAGGATGTCGATGCCATCGGCGCGGATCGTTTCCGCGAGTGCGGCGTCGGAAGTCCCTGCGACGGCGTGCCAGTGCGCGACGAGCTTGCGCAGTCGCTGCGTTACTTCGTCTTCCGTGGCGTAGGTCGAGTAGGCGTGTATTGACAGCTGTCGGTCTGTTGCCAGTTCTGCCAGCACCGGTTCGATGAAGCTGGCCACGGCGTGATTGCGGAAGTCGGCCGAAACAAGGCCGACGCGCAGGCAGCGGTCGGGATCTGTGGAATTGTCATGCGGCGCCCAGTGGCTCAGCAGTGGCGTTTCAAACTGCTCGGCGAAACGACGGTGTTCGGCAAACAGTGTGCGCGCGTCGACCTTTTCGTTGTGCGTGAGACAGAAGAGGAGATTGCTATGTGCCAGGGGGTAGTCGGGGTCCAGTGCCAGCGCGTGCCGATAGGCTTGCTCGGCTTCGGCGTAGCGAGCCAGTTCGGCGAGGGTGACGGCCAGATTCAGGTAGGCGCTGGCGAGTTCGGGTCTGAGTTCCAACGCGCGGCGGTAGCTCGCTTCGGCTTCGCTGTGCCGTTCCTGGTCGCGCAGGATATTGCCGAGGTTGTAGTGCCCTTCGGCGAGAGCGGGCGTCGTCAGCAAGGCACGGCGCAAAGTGCTTTCGGCCTCGCTGTCCCGTCCTCCCCGCGCTCGCAGCGTCGCACTCAAAGCGACCAGCGCTTCGGCGAAGTCCGGACGGCACGCCAACGCCCGCCGCAGATGGCTTTCGGCCTCGGCGAACCGGCCTTGTTCGGCGAGTGCTGAACCGAGGGCGAGCAGCGCTTCGGGAAAGTGCGCCTTCAAGTCCAGCGCATTGCGCCAGGCGATCTCGGCTTCGCTGCCTCGGCCGAGGTCGCCGAGCGTAGTGCCCAGGTTGTAGAGCGCCTCGGCGAAGTCCGGGCGGCATTCGAGCGCCCGACGCAAGGCACTCTCCGCTTCCCCCGGTCTGTCCAGTCCTCTCAGGGTATCGCCAAGGTTGTTGTGTGCCTCGGCCAGATCCGGTGCCAGCTCCAGCGTGCGCCGGTAGGCGACTTCAGCTTCGGCCAGGCGGCCCTGGTTCATGAGGACGTTGCCGAGGTTGAAATGTGCCGAGGCAAAGTCGGGTTTCAGAGCCGCCGCGCGGCGATAGCTGGCTTCAGCTTCTTTGGGCCGTCCCTGGGAGCAGAGGACATTGCCGAGGTTGTAGTGGGCTTCCGCGAAATCGGGCCTGATGCGCAGGGCTTTCCGCTGACAGGTTTCCGCCGCCGCGAGTTCACCTCGATCCACGAGGATCAGGCCAAGGTTGCTCTGCACCTGTTCGTCGCGTGGCAGCAGCCGAGAGGCGTGCCGCATCGCCGGTAGCGCTTCATCATCGCACCCCTGCGCCTTGAGCAGCGTTGCCAGCACTTTCCAGGCAAATCCATGGCGCGGAAAGCGCTCGGTCAGCGCGCGTGCGACGCTCTCGCCCTCACTGTAGCGCCCGGCGGTGAACAGGGCCACCAGGGCGCGCTCTTCCTCGGCGGATGGTTTGCCGCTGTGCGCAGGCGGGACCTTCGCTGCAGCGCGCTTGCTTGCCTTGGGCTGCCGCGGCTCGCTGTGTTGCGGCGTCAGCTTGACCGGTTCTTCCTGGGCCAGGCGCAGTGCCAGGGCGTCCACGGCTTCCCCTTCCAGGCCATGCTGCCGGCCCAGTTCGAGCACCTGCCGTGCGGTCTCCGCCTGGCCTGCCAGCAGCAGTGCTTCCAGATAGCTCAGCCAGTATTGCCGCGACGCCGGGCTGGCTTCGAGCGCGGCGACGAGGTGCGGCAGGGCGGCGGCAGGCTGCTGCCGCTGGACCTCCAGAAGACCCAGGTGGTGGTTCGCCTCCGGATGATCTGCTTGCGCCTGCAGGATTGCCCGATAGAGCTGCTCAGCCGCGGCGAGCTGGCCGGCGCGGTGACATGCCAGCGCTTTTGCCAGCGCCTGGGAAAGCACCTCGTCGAGCGTCGGCGGGTGTTCGGCCGCTGCTGTGCCGCTTTCCTGCGACGAATCATTCGCTGATTCGGACATCGGTCTGGTCTTCCTGTGGGGCAGCAATGCCGAGTGACGTGAGGTCGAGGCCTGCGTTCTCCAGCTGGCTACGCAGGGTGGCCGTCTCGGTCCTCAAGAGCAGCCGCGTTGCCGCATCACTGGCGGTCATGGTCAGCGTCAGCTGCTGTCCATCGATGAGCAGTCGGGCGTCGACCTCGCCAAGTCTGGGAAGGACCAGACGAAGTCGCGTCTGCCACTTCTCGCCAGCATCATTATCGTCGCTTTCGCTGCCCTTGCCCTGCTTTTCGATTTCCCACTGGATTTGCTGACCGGGCCAGAGCTGTCCCTGCCAGGAAAAATTCTGGGTGGCGAAAGCTTCGAGTTGCTGCTGGACGAGCGCCTGGGTCTGCGCTGCGACTGGCTGGGCAACTTGCCCGGGCGCGGCCGCTTGAGCCGATTGGGCGACTCCCGCCTTGCTTGCTGCTTCGTTGCCGGTGTTTTGTGCCAGGGCGCCATCGGTGGCAGCGCGGGCCATGGTCGTTGCCGCGTTGCTGGCCGCGGGAGCATGTGCGGCGGTTGTCGCTGGCGCCAGCTTCCCTTGCGGCTCCTGCTGCAGCTGCACCTTGCTGTAGCGACCCTCGACCCATTCCGCCTGATGCGCTTCGTAAAACATGCCGCTCTGGACGATCGCCTGCTTGAGTAGAGGTACCAGCGCCTGTGCGCTGCTCAGCGGGGCGGCCGCGATTGGCAGATTGCCGTTCAGCGGCAGAGGCGGTGCGCTCCCTTTGCCACCCTGCGTACTTGCCAGGAGGTTGCTGATCAGTTGCCCGGTTCGGCTCAAGCTGGTGGCGGCTGCTTCGCTGCCCGCCTTGCCACCTTCCGACGTCGTCCGGGCAACCACGGCGAGAGTAAGCTTGCCGTTGCTCTCGGCGACCTCGAGTTCGATCACGTCACCGCTCTTGGCCGCGAAAGGCAGGGCGAGGGTCACGTTGCGCTGATTGATCAGCGCGCGGTAGGTGCCGTTGGGCATCAGCGACTGGATCTCGGCCAGCAACCGCTGTCCGGCGAACAGTCCGGGCAGCTTGTCGGCAATTTCCTGCGCCGGCGGAGCCGGCCGCAGGGCGAGGTCGGCCGATGGCTGGATGCGGGTGGCGACTTCCGGGCGGATCATCTTGTCAGGTGTCTGGTCGCGCTTCGCGCAGGACGACCCTGAGTTCGTTCATGCGCGTGGCGATCAGTGGCAGGATACGCGCGTCGCAGTGCAGGCAGGCTTCGATCAGTTGGCGCGCACGCGCCTGCTCGGCAATCGATAGCCGGGCGCTGGCAGCATCGGGCAGGCTCTCGGCCAGTGCCCGCCGCTCGGTTTCACGACTGGCGAGCTGTTCCCAGTTCTGATTCTGTGCCGCAGCAAGCATCGCCTCGGAGGCCGCGAGCAGTCGTTCGAGCGCCTGCAGCGACGCACTCATGCGACCGCTTGTTGTTCCGCATTCGGCGAAATTTGTCGCCAGGCACCATGCACTTCCTCGAGCAAGGCGGAGACCTCTTCCAGTGCCTGCAGGTCGTTTTCCAGATTGGCGCGCAGCAGGCGCAACACGAGGTAGTCGTACAGTGCGTCGAGGCGTTCGGCCAGTTCGCCACCCAGTTCCAGATCGAGGCTCACCTTGAGTCCATTGCCGATGATGTCGATGGCCTTGGAAATGGCTTCGCCCCTGGCGGCAATCCGGTCCTGTTGCATGGCTGCGCGGGCATTGCCGATTGCCGCCTGGGCGCCAGAGAACAGCAGCAGAATCAAGCGGTGTGGGTCGGCCACCTCGATGGCTGCGTCGATACCCACCTTCTGATAGGCTGAAATCGCGATGCGTGCGTTGCCGAACATTTAGGACCTCTGATAGAAATTGGGCAGAGTGGCGAGTTGCTGTTCGAGGAAGCTGCTGGTCTTGGTCATCCCGGCGATCAGGACGTCAAGTGAGGTGAATTGCCTGCGTAAGCGCGCTTCAATGTCGGTCAGTCTGCTTGAAATCACCTCCGACTGTTTGCCCAGGCTGGTGATTGATGCGCTCAGTCCGGCACTGCGCGCCGCTATCAGGCCGTCACTGCCGACCAGGCCGTCGGTCGCCGTCTTGAGTGCGCCGCCGTAGGCGGCAACAAGATTGGCCACGCCGCTCAGGTCATCGCCGATCGCCGTGCTCAGCGCGGCCGCATCGACCACCAGGCTGCCGTCCTTCTGGAGGGTGACGCCGATGTCGGACAGGCGTTGCAGGCTGGCGCTGGAAAGCTCCGACGGGACGTTGCCCAAGGCGCTGCGAAAGGCGCTCTGCGCCGAGCGCAGGGTGCTCTCGCCGTTCAGCGCGCCCGCCTGCCTGGTGGCAGCGTTGTAACTGCCGAGGCTGCTGGCGGTGGTGTGAAAATCGTTGAGCGCCTTGACCAGCGCGTTGACGCCGCTGGTCAGGCTGGCGTTGTCCTTGCTGATGCTCAGCGTGGTGCTGATTCCCGTTGCTGGCGCTTCCGGGCCTTTGAGGAGGGTCAGGGTGAGGCCGTCGATGGCCGTCGTCACGGTATTGGTGATTCCCTCGACGGCGATGCCATTGAGCTTGAAGCTGGAGCCCTGTGCAGCCTGCGACTGGACGAACGGATCGCTCAGCGGTTGTGGCACGGCATCCGGATCGAAGGCCAGGCCGGCAATTCCGGAGAGCTTGATGAACTGGTTGCTGCCGGCCTCGTTGCCGGTCAATACCAGCTGCTTGCCGGCGGTGCCGTTGATCACCACCGCCGACACGCCGGCGCTGGCGCTGTTGATCGCGTCGCGGATATCCTCGGGCGAAGCGCCGTCGGCGATAACGATGTCGGTGCTGGTGTGCGGGCTGGAGCCGCCCAGGGCGTCGAGCGAGATGGTCAGCGTGCCGCCAACGGGCAGCGTGTCACCGGCGCCGGAAAAAGGTGTTGTCGCGCCGGTTGCCGTAACCACGCCGTGCTGCTTGGCGAGCTGGTTCACTTCCAGCGTATAGCTGCCGGCGACTGCACTCGACGAGGTGGCGATCGAGGCGATTGTCGGGTCGCCGACGGTCGATTTGAATACCGAAAATTTCTGCGTTGCCGTGCTGCCACTTTCCGGCACCAGCTTCGCTGCCGCGCCCTGCACTGCGGAGATGACGCCCTGCAGGGAGCCGAGAGCCGAGATCTTCGCCTGGAAGCCGGCTTCCTTCTGGGCCAGGACGGTCAGCGGACGTTGTTCCAGCGACATCAGCTGACTGACGATGCTGTTGACGTCGAGGCTCGAGCCTAAGCCCGGTGAGGCAATGGCCATGCTTTTCTCCTGCGCCGTTTGCTACATGAAGCAGCGGCGACGCGTTCTGCTCTTTCTCAGGCCGTTTGCTGTACAAACAGGCCCTTGATGCTGTCCAGCGCCTTGGCAATGGAGAGCATTTCTTCCGACGGCATCTGGCGGATGACTTCCTTGGTCGTCCGGTCGATGATCTTGACCACCAGCTGCCCGGTATCGGCGTTGACGCTGAACTCCAGGTTGCTGTTGATTGGCTTGACGAATTCGCGCACGCTTTGGGTGGCGGCTTCGAGCGTCTTGCGGTCCGGCAGCTGCACTGGCGATGTTGGCCCGGGCAGGCTTGCGGCCTTGGCCGCGATTTCGGCGCTGCCCGTGCCGACTTCACGCGTCGCGTTGTTCGCCACCGGGTTGCCCTGGGGTGGCAGAGAGGCGGCTGTGGCTTGGATGCTCATCTCACACTCCTTGGTGAAGAGGCGCTGGGGCGCGATCACGGCATCGCCGCAATCGCGCCCCCGATCTTACTGCGATTCAGGCCGCTTCGCTTACCCTCGCAGCAGCGAGAGGACGTTCTGCGGCAGCGAATTGGCCTGTGCCAGCATCGCGGTTCCGGCCTGCTGCAGGATCTGCGCGCGGGTCAGGTTGGCGGTTTCGGCAGCGAAGTCGGCATCGACGATGCGGCTGCGTGACGCGGAAAGGTTCTCCGAAGTCGTTGCCAGATTGCTTACCACGCTGCTGAACCGGTTCTGTATCGCACCCAGGTTCGCTCGACTGGAGTTGATGTTGGCCAGCGCCGAGTCGATCGTTGCGATCGCGTTCTGCGCACCACTGGCGGTGGTCAGATCGACGCTCGCGATGCCGGCGCCGAAGGTTGCCGTGGCGGCCGTGTAGCCGGCGGTCAGGGCCGTCTTGGTGATGTCGGCACCGCCCAGGTTGATGCCCGCGCTGCCGGTCGAGGACAGCTTGACGCCGCCGTAGGTGTTGGTCTGCGTCGCGGTGGCGAAACCGACGTTCTGCGTGTCGGCCGCGCCCCCCGTCTCGACGGTGACGGTGCGTCCGTCCGCGGCCACCAGGCTGACCTTCTGGGTGCTGGTGTCGAAACTCGCGGTGACGCCGGTCTGGTTCGAGACGGCGTTGAATGCCGCGACGACGTTGTTGCCCTGGGCATTGGCGTCGGCACCCGCGGCAATCGCGCCGAGCTTGACGCCGTTGATCTTGATGAAGTCGGTCGCATCGCCGGCTACCGCGGTGGTGGCCGTGAGCTTGGCGCTGGTGACGCTGGTCGCCGTGGCAGTCGCCGACACGCCGGTCTGCCCGGTGACCGTATTGAATGCGGCGGCCTTGGCGATGGCGCTGTCCGAGCCGACGCTCGTCGTGCCTGCGGTGAGGCCGGTCTTGACGAGCGTCGCGGCACCGCTCAGTTCGATCTTGATGTCCTTGCCGTCCTTGGAGGTCAGAGTGAGCGTGCCGGCGGCATTCGAGGCGGTGACGCCGGTGGAACTGGTCAGGAGGTTGATCGCCGTAACGATGGCGTCGCCCTGAAGAGTTGCCGTGGTACCGGTGGTCGGGTCGGCTGCGCCGATATCGACGCCGTTGATCTTGATGTCTCCCGCGGCGATGACCGCTGTCGAGGCGATGGCTGCGCCGGTGACCGTGGCCGAACTGGAAACGCCGTCAGATACCGAGGGGCCGACGCCGTAACCATTGACCGTGATACCGCCGGTCGAGATCGCGCCCTTGGTGACCGTTGCGGTGAGCGATGTCGAATACGACGAGGTCGTGCCGACGCCGAGGGCGTCGGCCTTGGCGCTGGCGATGGAGGAGACGGCAATGGTTTCGCCGCTGTTGGCGCCGACCTGGAACGACTGCGAGTTGAAGGTGCCGTCGAGCACTTTTACGCCGTTGAACGCGGTCTGGCCGGCGACGGTGTTGATCTGCTGCACCAGCTGGTCTACTTCGTTCTGCAGGGCGGCACGGTCAGTGGCGGTGTTGGTCGCGTTCGACGATTGCACGGCCAGTTCGCGCATGCGCTGCAGCGATTCGGTGATGCTCTGCAGGCCGCCTTCAGCCGTCTGCGCCAGCGAGATGCCGTCGTTGGCATTGCGCGACGCCTGATTGAGACCGTTGATCTGCGAGGTCATGCGCTGGGAGATGGCCAGGCCGGCGGCGTCGTCCTTGGCACTGTTGATGCGCAGGCCGGAGGACAGGCGCTGCAGCGAGGTCGCCAGCGTATTCTGCGACATGTTGAGGCTGCGCTGCGAGTTGAGCGACTGGACGTTGGTATTGATGACTTGTGGCATTTTGCTTCTCCTATCACGGTCAAATTTGCTTCAGTTTCCGGTGACTGCCTGGCGAGGCATTTGCCGGTCCATCGTGTGTGGCGATTTGTTCGCTGACAACTTTACTTACGACGGGCCCGCGGAAAACTTTAGTCACTTTCTCGGGGGGGCGCCGTGTAAGTTCCTTAGCGGCATCGGCGCGTAGGAGTTGAGGGCAGGGAAGCAGGAAAAAGCGAGTTGCGCGGCGCTGGGTGACGGCGTGATTGCTGCGCGCCCCCTCTCCCCCACCCCTCTTCCGCGAGGGGAGGGGCTGTCGGCGAGCGCGGTGCGCGTGCCAGGACGCATTGCCGAGGCGATGGGGGATGCGTTTCTTATGGGGGCGCCAACTCTGTTTTCAGCGATACGCGCGGGCGGTTATAATTGCCGTCGGCGTGGCAGCGCGGCTCTTGCAGAATGCCGTCGGAAAAGCGGTGTTGACGAGCGTCCAGGTGCTGTCTTGCGCGATCCGGGCGAGCGACATTCGCCCAGTCGATTCCGAGAAGGCCGGCAGCTTGCCGGTTTTTTTGTCCGTTTGCCCGTGTTTGTGGATGGAAGATGCGCATCCTGCTCTGTAACGATGACGGTTATTTCGCGCCCGGGATCGAGCACCTGGCGCTTGCGCTGTCGACTGTCGCACAGATTACGGTAGTGGCTCCCGAACGCGACCGAAGTGGCGCCAGCAATTCGCTGACGCTCGATCGCCCGCTTTCGCTCAAGCGCGCCGCGAACGGCTTCTACTACGTCAACGGAACACCGACCGACTGTGTCCACCTGGCTGTCACCGGCATGTTCGATGAACTGCCCGATATGGTCGTTTCGGGGATCAACATCGGTGCCAACATGGGCGACGACACGATCTATTCGGGAACCGTCGCGGCGGCGACCGAGGGCTTTCTGCTCGGCGTGCCGTCGCTGGCCATTTCGCTGTGCAGCAAGACCGGCGAACACTACGAGACCGCTGCACGGGTAGCCCTCGAACTCATCGGCATGCTGGAAAAGCAGGCCCTGCGCGAACCGGTGTTGCTCAACGTCAATGTTCCCGATGTGCCGCACGCGCAACTGCGTGGTACCGTCGTTACGCGGCTTGGCAAGCGCCACAAGGCCGAACCGGTGGTGCGCACGCTGTCGCCGCGGCACGAGACGGTCTACTGGGTCGGTGCCGCTGGCGAGGCGCAGGATGCGGGCGAGGGGACCGATTTCCACGCCGTGCACGAGAATCAGGTGTCGGTAACGCCGCTGCAGGTCGATCTGACCCACAATGCCCAGCTCTCGCTGGTTCGCGGCTGGCTGGTACAATGAACCGGGTGGTGTCGGGTTTCGGCATGACTTCGCAGCGCACGCGGGCGCGAATGATCGAACGTCTGCGCGAGCAGGGCATCGACGACGAGGAGGTTCTGGCGGCGATCGCCGCGGTGCCACGGCATGTGTTCGTCGAAGAGGCGCTGGCGTCGCGGGCCTACGAGGACACGGCGCTGCCGCTGGGCTTTTCGCAGACCATCTCGCAGCCCTACGTGGTGGCGCGGATGATCGAGGTGCTTTGTGCCGGTGGTCGCCGGCTCGGCAAGACCCTTGAGATCGGTGCCGGATGTGGTTATCAGGCGGCCGTGCTCGCGCAACTCACCGACGAAGTCTACGCCGTGGAGCGCATCGCGCCGCTGTTGGCCAAGGCCAAGCTCAATCTGCGTGCGATCAACCAGATGAAGGTGCGCCTGAAGCACGCCGATGGGCGGCTCGGTCTGCCCGAGGCGGCGCCTTTTGATACCATTATCGTCGCCGCGGCGGCGATCCGTGTGCCGCCGGCGCTGGTGCAGCAGCTCGCGCCCGGTGGGCGGATGATCCTGCCGCTGGGGGTGGCGACACAGCAGCACCTGGCCCTGATCGAAAACCAGGGCGAGGCCTATGTCGAAACCAGCCTCGATACCGTACGCTTCGTTCCGTTACTGACGGGAGTCGAATGAAGGATCAAGCGTTTCTCGCCTGGCACCGACCACTTCTGGCTTTGCTGGTCGTGCTCCTGTTGGCTGGCTGCGCCAGCAACGCGCCGTCGTCGGTCAGTGCTTCCCAGAGCGGCAGCGCGGGGCAGGGCGTCTACATCGTACGCAAGGGCGATACCCTGCATTCCATCGCCGCCGATCATGGCCTCGACTATCGCAGCCTGGTGATCTGGAACAGCATCGAGAATCCGAATCACATTCTTGTTGGCCAGGCGCTGCGCACGCGGCCACCAGGCTCTTCGGGTCCTGTCGCCGCAACCACGGTAAGGCCGATCGACACCTCGTCGTCGGTCGAGCAGCGCGACCTGGGCGCTGCTGGCAGCGTGAAGCGCGAGCCGCTGGTCGGCAAGCAGGCGTACTCTGCGCAGACGCTGGCACGGGCGCAAGCACAGGCGGCGGGGAAAGCGCCGGTAGCGAGCGATACGGTGCCCGCAGCCACGCCGGCTGCGGCAACCGGCGGCGATCCCGGGAGCGACTGGATCTGGCCCGCTTCCGGCAAGATCGTCGGCACCTTCAGCGAGGGTGGCGCCAAGGGCATCGATATCGCCGGCAAGGCGGGTGACCCCGTGCTTGCCGCCAGCAGCGGCAAGGTCGTGTATAGCGGCACCGGCCTGCGCGGCTATGGCAAACTGGTCATCGTCAAGCACAGCAGCACGTTCCTGACCGCCTATGCGCACAACCAGAGTCTCCTGGTGAAGGAAGGCCAGCAAGTCGTCAAGGGGCAGAAAATCGCCGAAATGGGCAACACCGACGCCGAACAGGTCAAGCTGCACTTCGAGGTCCGGCAGCAGGGCAAGCCGGTTGACCCCCTGAAGCATCTGCCGCCGCGCTGACCATCATGGCTGGCGGTGTTTTCGATTCTGATCCCGATCGACTCGAAGACTATGTCGACGAGCCGGACTTCCCGGCCATCGAGCCGCTCTCCGAGCCGGAGCAGGCCGAGCCGGGACAGGCGGAAGGATTCCAGTCCCCGGAAGCAGAGCTGCTCAACGACGTCACCCAGCACTACCTGAACGACATCGGCGCCAAGCCCCTCTTTTCACCGAGCGAGGAGGCTGACTGGGCGCGACGGGCACGGGCGGGAGAGTTCCTGGCGCGACAGAAAATGATCGAGCACAACCTGCGCCTGGTGGTCAACATCGCCAAGCACTATCTGAATCGCGGCATGCCTTTGCTCGATCTGGTCGAGGAGGGAAATCTCGGATTGATCCACGCGATAGAGAAATTCGATCCCGAGCGCGGCTTTCGTTTCTCGACTTACGCCACCTGGTGGATCCGGCAAAGCATTGGCCGGGCGATCATGAACCAGTCGCGGACCATTCGCCTGCCGGTCCACGTGGTCAAGGAAATCAACGTCGTGCTGCGCGCGATCCGTCACCTGGAGTCAGCCAACGGTCGAGAAATCTGCCTCGAACAGATCGCCCATCTGATCGACCGACCGGTCGAGGATGTGCGCCGGGTGATGGCCCTCAACGAGCGTATCGCGTCGCTCGATGCGCCGCTGCAGGTCGATCCCAGCCGGACCGTCGGTGAAGTGATCGCCGACGAGAGTCTGGCGGACCCCGACGAACTGCTGCAGTGCAGTGAGGTCGGTGACCTCCTTGGCTGCTGGGTGGAGCAGCTTGCCGAAAAGCAGCAGCAGGTGCTGCAGCGCCGTTACGGTCTTGGCGGCGCCGAGACCTCGACCCTCGAGGAAATCGCCGTCGACCTCAATCTGACCCGCGAGCGTGTCCGCCAGATCCAGATCGAAGCGCTCGATCAGCTTCGTCGCCTGATCAGGCGCGGCGGCGTCACGCGCGACAACCTGCTTTAGCGAGTCGCCGCAAGCCGGTTGTTGCGCACTTCGCGTATCGCTTCTGCGAGCTGGAAGACCGACATCGCGTAGAAGCTCGATCGATTGTAGCGGGTGATCACGTAGAAGTTGTCGAAGCCCAGCCAGTATTCGGTGGTCTCTCCCGGTGTCTCCAGGTCGATCAACGCAGCCTGCCGGTTGCCGTCACTGGCCGCACTGGCAAAGACCCCTTGCGAGACCAGCTCCCGGACCGTCTGCACGGGCCTGATTCCGGCGGCGATCAGTGCCGCAGGATCGCCGTTGACGCGTGCCGGAACGGCGATCGGTGCGCCTTTTTGCCACCCGTATTTCTGCAGGTAGCGGGCAACGCTGCCGATCGCGTCGGCGGTGCTGTTGCGCAGGTCGATGCGACCGTCGCCGTCAAAGTCGACCGCGTACTCGCGCTGGCTGCTCGGCATGAACTGCGGGATACCCATTGCGCCGGCGTAGGAGCCCTGGATGGCGAGCGGCTCGTCGCCGTTTTCGCGTGCCAGGAGGAGAAACTCTTCGAGTTCCCTGCGAAAGAATTCAGCCCGTGGCGGGTAATCGAACGCCAGCGAGGCGAGTGCTTCAAGGACGCTGAAGTTGCCGGTATTGCCACCGTATTCGGTCTCCACGCCGATGATCGCGACGATGATTTCTGCGGGCACGCCGTAGATCGCCTCGGCACGTTGCAGGAGCGCGCCGTTTTCCTCCCAAAAGCGCAGGCCGCCCGCTTCGCGGCGACCATTGACAAAGCGCTGGCGGTAGCGCTGCCAGGAGCGCTGCGTGCCTGGTCTGGCCGCCGGGCGGATCAGGCGCAGCACGGTGGCGTTCGGGTGAATGCTGGCGAACTGGCTCGTCAGGCGGGCGATGTCGAAGCCGTGCTTTTCGTGCATTTCGATGATGAAGGCCTGTACCTCTGGTTCCTCGCTGAATGCGGCGCGCGACTGTGGGTGCCCGGTCAGTGGCAGCAAGCCACCGAGCACGCCGAGCAGCAGGCTGGCAAATAGTTTCTTCAAGCGTTGTTTCTCCTTCTTGGTGGCAGTCGGTACAGGCATTGTCGCAGGCGACGCAGATCATGCTCCGTGCGGGCGCTGCGGCCATAGCGCAGCTTGGCATAATAGCCGGCGGCTTCGCTGGTGAGGGCGGCCAGATCGGGTTTTTCGCGCGCCACCCGTTGCGCGAAATCGAGCGGGCCTTCCCATGCGGCGCGGCTTATTCCCCGCCGCCCGAGCTGTGTGCAGTATTTCCGCCAGGCGCGCTGCACCGGGTCCGCGGCGAGACGTCGCGGCAGGGTCCACAGTGTGACAATCAACAGCGCCACGCCACACAGAACGGCCAGCGACGCGGTCATGCCGCGCCAGTCGGGATCCCGCCAGCCGAGTCGCGAGAGCACTTCGCGCTGGCGCTGCGGATTGTAACCGAGCACCCACTGATTCCAGGTGTTGTTTGCCGCTTCCCAGCGGTTGCGCAGTTCGCGCAGCCAGTCGGCGTCGAGACGGACGACGATCGGCAGGGGCTCGCCAGCGGGCAGCGCGGCAACGATTCCCTGCTCTATGCGCGACGGAGCCACCGCCGCGGTCGGATCGAAGCGCACCCAGCCTTGTCCGGCAAGCCATACTTCGGCCCAGGCGTGGGCGTCGGACTGGCGCACGGTGAGATAGCCGTCGACCGGGTTGATCTCGCCACCCTGGTAGCCGGCGACCACCCGCGCCGGTACGTTTGCTGCGCGCATCAGGAAGACGAAGGCTGAAGCGTAGTGTTCGCAGAAGCCACGGCGTGTGTCGAAGAGGAATTCATCCATTGCATCCCTGCCGAGCAGCGGTGGGCGCAGGGTGTAATGGAAGTCCTCGTTGCGGAACATGGCCAGAGCCGCTTCGGCAATCCTGGCGGGTGGGCGTGAAGCCCACTCGCTGGCCAGCGCGCGCGTGCGCGGGTTGATTCCTTCCGGCAGCACCAGAGCCTGCTCCAGAATGCCGGCTGCTTCGATGACGTTGGCGCGATAGTTGGTCGACGAGACAAAGGAAAAACGTGAGCGGACGCGTACCGGCTCACGTGACACGGCCTCGAGAGTCGGCGCCAGGCTGCTGTCCGGCGGCAGGCGGGTGGCGACGTCCAGCGCCAGCAGCCAGCGCCGATCGTGTGCTTCGAGGATGCTGCTGTAGGCGTATGACTGGCCGACACCCTCGACGACCGGTGCCGGCGTCGCCGAGCCGCCGGGCCGCGCGCGCGTGTGCCAGGTCAGGCCGTCGTATTCGTCGAAAACCGGGCCGCGCCAGTAGAGGTCGGACTTTTCCGGGGGCTCACCGTCGAAGCGGCTGCGGAAGGCAATCGCGCCGGACTGGATCAGGCGGCTTATCGAGCCGGGCGCCATCTGCTCGGACAGGCCGCTGAGTCCGGCGTAGGCGTCCTGCGGCAATCCCCATAGCGGACCCGAGATGCGCGGGAACAGCAGGTAGAGAATGAGCATGAAGGGCAGCGCCTGCGTCAGCAGCAGGCCCGCGTGGCGGAGCACGGTGACGACCGGTTGGGCGCCGCCGTGCAATCTGATCAGCGCTGCGGTGAGCAGCGTGATGGCCGCCAGCAGCCACAGCCCGGTGGGGATGCTCTGCGAGTAGAGATAGTGAGTGAGCAAGAGAAAGTAGCCGAGCATGACGACCACCAGGGCGTCGCGTCGGCTGTTCATTTCCATCGGCTTCAGGGCCATGAAGACGACCAGCAATGCGACCCCCGCATCCTTGCCGAACAGGGTGCGGTATTGCCAGCCGATTGCGGCGACGGTGCCGATCACCAGCAAGGCCAGCGTCCAGCGCGGTGGCAGCGGGCGACGCTGCTGCCAAAGCCAGGCGCGCCACGACAGGGTGCCGCCGACGAGCAGCGACAGCCACCAGGGAAGGTGCGTGACATGCGGGCCGGCGGTGACGGTGGCAACGAGCAGCAGCCACGGGACGGCGCCGTGTTCGAGCGCAACGGCAGGCCTAGCGCGGCTGGTCGCTTTCACCATCTTCACCATGCAGCGCCAGGGATTGCAGGCAGCTTGCCCGATGCGCGTCGCCCTGCGCCGGGGCGATGTGCGTTCCCGGCAGAGCGAGGCCGTAGCGTGCCTGCTGGTCGTCGGCGGCGAGGATCCAGCCGGCGAGGATCGACAGGCGCTCTTCCGGGTCGCGGTCGGCTGGTGTCTGCGACCAGTTCAGCCACAGTTCTTCGGCCGCGCCGCCGGCGAACTGTTTCACCAGCAGCGCTTGCTCCTCCGAACGGCGGGCCACCGCTTTCCACGCGATGTGCCGGGTCGGGTCGCTGATCTGGCGCGGCCGCAGTCCGGCGAAATCCTCCTGCCCGTTGTCGCCGTGCAGATGATCGGCGTGCGCGTTTGGCGATGGGGCTGGCAGGGGCGTGAATATGGGCCGTGGATAGACGACGCACGACCATGTCGGGTGCGGATAGCTCCAGGCGCGAAAGAGGCCGAGCGGATAGCGGCTGGCCAGAGTCACGCGACCGGGGTCGAGGCGGCCCCGACGCGTCGTGGTGCAGGCGATGGCGACGGTCGCGTGGCCTTCCGCAGGCAGGTCGACGCAGTTCGCCGCTTGCCCGGCGAAGGAAAACTCGAGTGCCCGCCGCGATTGCCGGCGAGCGTTTTCCAGGTGCAGCGGGAAGCGCGCCAGGTCACCGGCAAAGACCGGCTGCACCCGTCCTGGTGCCATTTGCAGCCCGAAGAGGTTGTGGAAAGTATGCACCATGGCAACGATGCCCAGTCCGACCAGCAGAAAGATCAGTGCGTGGCCCAGGCTCAGGTTGTAGTTGATCGCACCGATCAGCATCACCGCCAGTACGACCGCGAAGACCGTGCCGGCGCGGGTCGGGACGATGAAGATTCGGCGCTGCCCGAGAATGATCGGCAACTGCTCGTCACGCGCCAGGCGAAACAGCCAGCGCCGGAAGGACGCCAGCGCCTGCATCAGGGCAGGGGCACGGCGCGGATCAGGGCGGCAATGTCTTCGCCGTCAGCCTGGTTGCCGCTGACCAGACGCAGCCGGTGGCGGGCGACGGCCGGCAGCACCGCCTGCACATCCTCCGGCAGGACCATCGTTCGGCCATCGGTAAATGCCCAGGCGCGTGCCGCGGCAAGCAGGGACAAGGCCGCACGCGGACTCAGACCATGCACCAGCCGCGGATCCGCGCGGGTCGCTTCGACCAGCAGTTGCAGGTAATCGAGCAGGGCTGGCGCAGCGTGTACGGCTGCCGCTTGCTGCTGCAGGGCCGCAAAGTCGCTGCAGGTCAGGCGGGCGGCCAGCATCGGCAGTTGCTCGCGGCGCCCACCGCTCTCGAGCAGAGCGCGCTCGGCGTCGTGGTCCGGGTAACCGAGTTCGATACGCAGCAGGAATCGATCCAGTTGCGACTCCGGCAGGGGGAAGGTGCCGATCTGATTCGATGGGTTCTGGGTGGCAATCACGAAGAAGGGTTGCGGCAGGGGACGCGTCTCTCCCTCGGTGGTTACCTGCCCCTCTTCCATGGCTTCGAGCAGGGCGCTCTGTGTCTTGGGTGTGGCGCGGTTGATCTCGTCGGCAAGCAGTACCTGCGAGAACACCGGGCCGGGCAGAAAGCGGAAGTCGCCGCGATCGCGGTCGAAGACCGAGACGCCGAGAATGTCTGCAGGCAGCATGTCGCTGGTGAACTGGATGCGCGAAAACTGGAAGCCCAGCAGGCGGGCCAGGGTATGCGCCAGTGTCGTCTTGCCGACGCCTGGCAGATCTTCGATCAGCAGATGGCCTTTGGCCAGCAGGCAGCACAGGGCCAGGCGGGTTTGCCGGCTCTTGCCGAGAATCACCTGATCGGCTGCGGCAAGGATTTCGCTGAGTGGCGGTTGTCGGGTGGTGGGCAGCATCGCTTGTCGTGGTGGCGCAATTGGGACGATAATAAACCATCATCAGTTAACTTGATTTTCCGCAGATCCCGGCGCCCGAGGCGGCCTCCGCCTGCGGCAGAGAGGCAACAGTGACCAGTACCGCATTCATCACCCACCGAGACTGCCATTTGCATGACATGGGATCGTATCATCCGGAATGTCCGGAGCGCCTCTCTGCGATCAGTGATCACATGATCGCACAGGGGCTGGACTCGTATTTTGCCTATCACGATGCGCCGCTGGCCAGCTTCCAGCAACTCGGGCGGGTGCACTCGGCGGCGCATCTGGAACGTGTGAAGCGCGCCTCGCCCGAACTGGGTATCGTGCACCTCGACCCCGACACGGCGATGAACCGGCACACCTGGAAAGCAGCACTGCGCGCCGCAGGGGCGGGTGTTCTGGCAGTTGACCTGGTGATGGCCGGCAAGGCACAAAACGCATTCTGTGCGGTTCGTCCGCCTGGCCACCATGCCGAGCGCGCGGCGGCGATGGGCTTCTGCTTCTTCAACAACATTGCCGTTGCCGCGGCACATGCGCTTGAAGCGCACAAGCTGTCTCGAGTGGCGGTGATCGATTTCGATGTGCACCATGGAAACGGTACCGAAGACTGCTTCAAGGGCGATCAGCGCGTGCTGATGGCGGGCACCTTCCAGCACCCCTTCTACCCGTACAGCGGTACGGAAAAGCCCGCTGCCAACATGCTCAACATCCCTCTCAGCCGGGATACCGACGGTGAGGAATTCCGGCGCGTGGTCAGCGAGATCTGGATGCCGCGTCTGCGCGAGTTCCAGCCGGAGATGATCTTCATTTCGGCGGGTTTCGATGCGCACTACGAAGACGAAATGGGTGGTTTGAGGCTGCTCGAAAAAGACTACGCCTGGGTTACCGGCCAGTTGACCGAGCTTGCCGACGAGTTCTCGCAGAGGCGTATCGTGTCGATGCTCGAGGGAGGTTACGCGCTGTCTGCGCTGGCGCGCAGCGTCGTTGCCCATCTACGCGTGCTGGCCGATTTCTGATCCCGGGTTTCGCCGAAGTGCTGCCATTTGCCGCTGTCCACGACTTGGCGCTTATCATGGCCAAGGCGCTTTCCTTCGGTTAGAATCCAAAGCTTGACTTTCCACGGCCGAAGGCCCTCGGCCAATTCTCGGGCGCCCAGCCACATGAGCATGATTACTGGATCGATCGTCGCCATCGTTACTCCGATGCACGCGGACGGAAGCCTCGACTTGCCCGGCCTGCGCCGCCTTGTCGACTTTCACGTGCAGGAGAAGACCGACGCCATCGTCATCGTCGGTACGACCGGCGAGTCGCCGACGGTCAACGTTGACGAACACTGCGAACTGATACGAGTGACTGTCGAACAGGCTGCCGGGCGTGTCCCGGTGATTGCCGGTACCGGCGCCAACTCGACGGCGGAAGCCATTGCGCTGACCCGTTTCGCCCACGAGGCGGGGGCTGACGCGGCGCTCTCGGTGGTGCCGTACTATAACAAGCCGACGCAGGAAGGCCTCTATCGCCACTTCCGGGCGATTGCCGAAGCGGTGGACATCCCGGTCATCCTCTACAACGTGCCGGGGAGGACTGTCGCCGATATGGGCAACGATACCGCGCTGCGTTTGGCGGAAATCCCGAATATCGTCGGCATCAAGGACGCTACTGGCAACATGGAACGTGGTACCGACCTGATCGCCCGGGCCCCAGAGGGCTTTGCCGTCTACAGCGGAGATGATGCCAGTGCCTGCGCCCTGATTCTGATGGGCGCCCAGGGCGACATTTCGGTGGTGGCCAACGTCGCACCGCGCCTCATGCACGAGATGTGCGCCGCGGCGCTGGATGGCAACGCGGTCGTCGCGCGCGCGCTGCATGCCCGTCTGCTCGGCTTGCACCGGCAGCTTTTCTGCGAGGCGAATCCGATTCCGGTCAAGTGGGCGTGCCAGGAACTCGGCTTGATCGCCGGCGGGCTGCGCCTGCCGCTGACACCGCTGTCGCCCGATTGCCACGAACGGGTGCGGGTTGCCATGCGCCAGGCTGGCGTGCTGGTCTAGATGCGGAGTTGCCAAATGAGTCCTCTCGCCGCGCCCTTTCGACTTGCCGGGCTGCTGCTGGTGCCGGTGTTCCTGCTGGCCTGCAGCACGACCTTCGAAGGCAAGAAGATCGACTACAAGTCAGCGTCTGCGAACAAGGTGCCGACGCTCGAGATACCGCCGGATCTGACCTCGCCGACGCGGGACGACCGTTACGCGGTCCCTGACACCGGTGGCGGCAAAGGGACGGCTACCTACTCGGCATACACCGCCGAGCGTTCGCCAGAGGCGCGGGCGCAACAGCAGAGTGATGTCCTGCCGGCCGTCGACAACGCGCGCATCGAACGCGCCGGTAACGTGCGCTGGCTGGTGGTCAAGGGGTCTCCCGAGAAACTGTGGGACCCGGTCAAGGAATTCTGGCAGGAAACCGGTTTCGTGATCGCGCTCGATGAGCCGAGTGCCGGGGTGATGGAAACCGACTGGGCGGAAAACCGCGCCAAGATCCCACAGGATTTCATCCGCAACATTCTCGGCAAGGTGATCGATTCGGTCTACTCGACGGCCGAGAGGGACAAGTTCCGCACCCGCCTCGAACCAGGCATCACTCCGGGGACCACCGACATCTTCATCAGTCACCGCGGGATGTACGAGATATTCGTCACCGAGGGGCGAGAGCAGACCAAGTGGCAGCCGCGTCCGGCGGATCCGGAGCTTGAAGCGGAAATGCTGCGTCGCCTGATGATTCGCCTTGGCAGCGACGAGAAGCATGCTGCTGCTGCCCTGCAGGCGGCAAAGGAGAAAGCCGTCGAGCGAGCGACCCTGACCCGTGGGGATGACGGTGCCGGGACTCTTGAGGTGGACGAATCCTTTGAACGTGCCTGGCGGCGCGTGGGTCTGGCGCTCGATCGTGTCGGTTTCACCGTCATCGACCGGGACCGCTCGCGCGGTCTGTACTTTGTCCGCTACGTCGATCCCGAAATCGACAACGAGAAGAAGGAGGACGGCTTCTTCGCCAGGCTGAATCCCTTCAAGAGCAGTTCGGACGGCAAGCAGCAGATCCAGTACCGTATCTTCGTGAAAGATGCGGGTAGCCGGTCGACTGTCCAGGTGTTGACGCCAGAGGGCGGTATTGACAAGTCCGAGACTTCAAAACGGATCCTGAATCTGCTCTACGATCAGTTGAAGTGATGCGTTTTGCGTCGCTGGGCAGTGGCAGTCAGGGCAACGCCCTGATTGTCGAGGCCGGCGAAACGAAAGTGATGGTCGACTGCGGTTTCTCCACTCGAATGGCGACCGCCAGGCTGGCCAGGCTTGCCGCAGCGGCCGATGACCTCGACGCAATACTGGTCACCCATGAGCACGCAGATCATGTGGGCGGGGTCTTTGCCTTTGCGCGTCGCCATCGGCTCGCGGTCTATCTCACCCACGGCACGCATGCCGCCGCGTCGCGAGGAGTCGCCGCCCTGCCTGAATGCCGCCTGATCGACGGTCACTCGCCATTTTCTATCGGCGACCTCGAAGTGATGCCCTTCCCGGTTCCTCACGATGCGCGCGAACCCGTGCAATATTTGTTCGGCGATGGCCGGCATCGCCTCGGTGTCCTCACCGATACGGGCTCGATAACCCCCCACATCGTTGAAATTCTCGCTGCCTGCGACGCGCTGGTGCTCGAGTGCAATCACGATGCCGCCTTGCTTGCTGCGTCGCGTTATCCGGCAGTTCTCAAGCAGCGCATCGGTGGCCGTTTCGGGCATCTCGAGAACAGTCAGGCAGCGGATCTCCTGCGCCAGGTCGAGACCGGGCGTCTGCAGCATCTGGTTGCGGCCCATTTGAGCCAGGAGAACAACCGGCCGGAGCTGGCTGTCAGCGCGCTTGCCGGCGCCCTCGGCTGCAGCGAGGACTGGATCGGTGTCGCTGACCAGGAGGGCGGCTTCGCCTGGCGGCAACTGGGTTGAATCTGCGCGTTTGAACGAAAAGCGAAAAAGCCGGCGCGGGCCGGCTTTGGGTGATCTGCGCTCAGGCCATGAATTACTTCTTCATCGCGTCCTTGGCAGCGTCGGCAGCCCCCTGGGCAGCGGCATCGGCAGCTTCCTTGGCCTTGTCCATGGCGGCTTCGGTTGGCATCTTGGCGGCGTCTGCGGGCGCAGCGGCGCTATCGGTGGGTTTTGCGGCGTCCGCAGCAGCAGCGGTGTCCGCAGGCGCAGTTGCAGGCGCGGCCGCAGGCGCAGCCGCAGGTTCGGCGACAGGGGCAGCCGCGGGAGCGGGGGCGGCCATGGGCTTGGCTTCCTCTTTCTTGCCACAGGCGGTCAGAGCGAATGCGAGCAGAGCAGCAACGAGCAGCGAATGTTTCATTTGGGGGTTCCCTTTATTGACGACAAAATAGTCATAACGAGCTGGTTATAACGAGCGAGAAGCAGAATGGTTGACCGGAGTGCACATCTGCCAAGCTCGTATTTTAACACCGGTTTTCACCAATCCATGGCAGTCGATTGTGCGCTGCAGTATTCATTTTTGCGCGGCAGGCGGTCGTATGACGCCGACTGAGCTTGCGGGGTGCCCGTCGTGGGGCGAGCCTTGCCCGGCGCTGGCGCTGGCGCCGGCGCCACTTTGCGCCCACCACGGAGTGCGAATCAGCGACGCCTTGCGATTCAGGCGATAGCGGGCGATGTTGGTGGGCCCGCAACCCGAGATTTACAGGCGCTCCGCCGCGATGCGACGGTTTCGGACGGGGGGCTCGATCAATTCGCCCGTGCAGCCGTGCTAGTCGTCTTTCAGGTGCAGGACGAGCGGTTCCAGCCAGCCCAAAGCGAACGCAAAGAAGAGGCCAAGCATGACCAGGAACAGTATCGCCAGCAGGCCGCCGATAACCATGTGGTCGCTGAACGCTCTTCTGGCCCAACCCCTCAGACCGAGATAATCTGCAAATGACACCTGGTGTGTAGCGGTAGCCTGATCGGTCTCCTCGTTCTTGGCGGCGAACCGCGAGCCGCATTGTCTGCAGCGATACGGGGCTTCACCCTTCAGACGAAGAGCTGTTCCTTCCTTCGGGCCACGTCGCCTCGAGCGGCGGACGTCCTCCGAATTGCAGTCAGGGCATATCATGGTTGAACGTAGGCCTCCGGTGTTCAATCAGGCGGTCTGGCTGCCGCCGATGGTTTGAGGAGACAATAACAAGGAAATGGGTAATTTTAACTTTTTCACGGCAGGCAGTGGCGTACTTTGTCACGAACGATGAGCGTTTCCCTGCGACCTGGCGGTCGCTCTGGTGCTGCTACGTGCTGCTGGTGTCACCGACCTTGGGCCTGCAGCGAGGGGCGGCAAGTGCCGGTGACGTCTCAGCGGCGGACTCGCGGTCGCGGAGTGTTAGACTGCCCCTCATGCGCACGCCAGCACTCCTTGCGGCAGTTCTCGCGGCGACGGTCAATGCCGACGCCGGGAGCTTCGTTGGCCGTGGCCAGGTGGTCGTCGGTCCCTGGTATTCGCCCTACGGTGCCGCCTTCGCGCCGCCGTTCGTTTACGATCCGTTCGGTCCCTGCCTGGCTCGCCTGAATTGTGCCGACTACGAGCAGTTGCGACGCTTTCTTGATCGCTATGAGCGCAACTATGGTGGGCGTATTGCGCCGGGTCCACCGGCGGTCGCCTTGCCGCCGCGTCCGCGTGACGTCGCGCCGACGCCGGACGCACATATTCAGCCGCGCTACCGCGGTGCGAGTCAGATCCGTCCCGAGTTCGAGCAGTCCGGCCAGGAACGCGATGGGCCTCCCGTGCCGGGGAAATAGGCGGTCGGTCAGGCCGTCGGGGCTGGAAGGCGCTGCCTGCCGCTCATTCCACGAGCACCGCAGTGCCGCTGGCGGATACCATGAGCATGCCATTGCTCTTGCCGAGAACCTCGTAGTCGAGATCCACGCCGACCACTGCATTGGCGCCGAGATCATGGGCCCGCCGTTGAAGTTCCTCGAGGGCAATGTCGCGAGCGCGCTGCAGTTCCTTCTCGTAGGTGGCCGATCGCCCACCGACCAGATCCCGAATGCCGGCAAAAAGGTCCTTGAAGAGATTGGCGCCGAGAATCGCCTCGCCGGCGACGAGGCCATGGTAGCGGGTGATTCGCTTGCCTTCGATGTTGTGCGTGGTCGTTACGAGCATTTCCGCTCCAGAGGGGAAGGGTTGATGTTTGCGCGGGGCTGCCTGCAGAAGCCTCCGCCTGTCAGGCCTGCTTGCTGACCCCCGCTGACTCGAAACTGGCCATTTCATTGAGGAAGGCGGCGGCTGCACGGACCAGCGGCCAGGCCAGCGCCGCGCCGGTTCCTTCGCCGAGGCGCAGGCCGAGATCGAGCAGCGGCTCGGCTTGCAAGGCATTCAGCTGCGCCTGATGGCCCGGCTCGGCCGAGCGGTGACAGAAGACGCAGTACTCGCGAACGGCCGGTGCGATCCTGACCGCCACCAGGAGTGCCGAGGTGACGATGAAGCCGTCGATCAGCAGCAGTATCCCGCGCTCGGCGGCCGCAAGCATGGCACCGGTGATCATCGCCATCTCAAAGCCGCCGAACTCGGCGAGCACCTTCGCTGCCGGCGCATCCGGCGCCAGTGCTGCGCGGCGTGCCGCCTGCGCCAGCAGTGCCTGCTTGCGCGCCAGCCCGGCATCGTCGAGGCCGGTACCGCGGCCGACGCAGTCGGCCAGTGGCGTGCCGGTGAACTGGTGAGTCAGCAATGCGGCGGCGGCGGTGTTGCCGATGCCCATTTCGCCGAAACCGATCACCCGGCAGCCCTGGTCGGCAAGCTGGCGTGCGATCACGGCGCCGCGGGCCAGGGCCGCGGCGCAGTCGTCGGCGCTCATCGCCGCCTGCTCGAGGTAGTTGTGCGTTCCGAAGCCGATCTTGGCGTCGACCAGACCGTCGCGGGGCCCGAAATCGTGGGCGACACCGGCATCGATGATCTGCAGCTGCAGACCGTTCTGGCGCGCGAAGACGTTGATCGCGGCGCCGCCGGCGAGGAAGTTCTCGACCATCTGCCAGGTCACATCCTGCGGGTACGCCGAGACGCCAGCGCGGGCGGCGCCGTGGTCACCCGCAAAAACCAGCACATACGGGCGGTCGAGCGCAGGCGTCAGCGACTGCTGCACCTGGCCGATCTGCAGCGCCAGGCGCTCCAGTTGGCCGAGCGAGCCGGGCGGTTTGGTCTTGCCGTCGATGCGCGCCTGCAGGGCGGGGAGCGGGAGCGTTGGCGGGACAGAGAATCGCATTGTCGGGCACGTGTCGGCAAAGGTGTCGATTATACGCCTCCCGCGGCCGTGTTAATCTGTTCGGCATGCGAGAACTGATCATTGGTGGCGCCCGTTCGGGCAAGAGTCTGCTGGCCGAACGCCGGGCCGGAGAAAGCGGCCTGCAGGTCGTGTACCTGGCGACTGCACAGGCGCTCGACAGCGAGATGTCGCAGCGCATCGCACACCATCGGGCGCGGCGTCGAGCCGACTGGGAACTGGTCGAGGAGCCACTCGACCTGGCGGGGGCCCTGCGCAGAAACGCTGCACCGGGCGTCTGCCTGCTGGTCGATTGCCTGACGTTGTGGTTGTCGAATCTGCTCTTTGCCGGTGACGCCGCGCGCCAGGCCGAAGCTGGGGAAACAGTGTCGTGCCGGCGCCTGACGGGTGCCACGGACGGCTTGATCGATGTCTTGCCGCAATTGCCCGGTCAGATCATCCTCGTCACCAACGAGGTCGGCTGGGGCATCGTGCCGATGGCAGCGCTGTCGCGACTGTTCGCCGACGAGCAAGGTCGGCTCAACCAGCGGGTGGCGGCGGTGTGCGAGCGGGTGACGCTGGTGGCCGCGGGGTTGCCGCTGACCCTGCGCTGAGCGCTGCCCTTTCGTCCTTGTCTGACCGCCGCCTTGCGCTGTCCAGCGGTGCTTTGATCAGTGCTATTCTTCAGGTTGTCTGACAACTGAGCGAGGAGCTGAGAGCAATGTACAAGCGAATCATGGTCGCCCTTGACCAGAGCTTCATGACCAGCAGGGTGCTCGATACGGCGATCGAACTGGCCAAGAGCACCGGCGCCAGGGTGGCGATCTGTCATGCCATCGATGAAACGGTTCTTGCCCAGCGCGACGTCGCGATGATGCTGCCGAACAGCGTCGGCAAGACCGAAGCACGGCTGCGTCTGGGCGCGCAGGGATTTGTCGAAAAGGCTGCCGAGACGGCGCGTGCGGCCGGGGTGGAGGCGGAAACCATGGTCGTCGAGTCGGAGAAGAAGCACGTTTCCGACATGCTCATCGAAGCGGCGGCTGAGTGGAAGGCCGATCTGCTGGTCGTCGGTACGCACGGCCTTCGCGGCGTCGAGCGCTTCTTCGTCGGCAGCGTCGCCGAGCGCCTGGTGCGCAAGGGCCGCAGGTCGCTGCTGCTGGTGCGCGGCGAAGATCCCAACGACTAGGTCCCGGCAGGCACCGCGCGGTGCCGCATGGGCGACAGGGGCGTAAGCGCCCGTTCCGGCAGCCAGGCCGCCAGCTGCCGCAGGTCGAGGTGCTGCTCGACCGCATCGGCGAGGCGATCGATGTCGGCTTCCCGACGCTGACGCGGGTCGAACTCCTTTGTGGGATGGTGGCCGGCCCAGGCCAGCAGGGCAGCCAGCGCCGGTGGCGAGTCGAACAGGCCGTGGCAGTACGTGGCGAGAACCTGGCCGTCATCCGATAGCGCGCCATCCGGCTGGCCGGCGAGCCGCAGTGCCGGAGTAGCCAACGCCGGCCCCTGCGTGACGCCCATGTGGATGCGGTAACCGCTGACCCTTGCCGATCCCGGAAGCTGCAGTTCGCCGCTGACGTTCTGCAAGGTTTTCTGGGCGGCCAGGCGCGTCTCGTAGTCCAGCAATCCCAGTCCCGGCATGCTGCCAGGGGGGCCTTCGATACCCAGAGGGTCATGCAGGCTGCGGCCGAGCATCTGCAGGCCGCCGCAGATGCCGATCAGCTTGCCAGCGTAGCGCAGGTGTCGTCGGATTGCCTCCTCCCAGCCCTGTGCGCGCAGCCATTCCAGGTCGGCCTGGACTGCTTTCGAGCCTGGCAGGACGATCAGGTCACAGGGTGGCAGCGGCTCGTTCGGGCCGACAAAGCGAAAATCGACCTCCGGGTGGAAGCGCAACGGATCGAGGTCGTTGTGATTGGAAATCCTCGGATAGACCGGCGTCACGACGCGCAGCGCCGCGGCCTTCTTGGGCAAATGCTCGCGTGGCAGCGCATCTTCGGCATCGAGGTAGAGTCCGTGCAGATACGGCAAGACGCCGAGCACCGGCTTGCCGGTGCGCTCTTCGAGCCAGCGCAGGCCGCCCTCGAGCAGGCCGATGTCGCCGCGAAAGCGGTTGATGACAAAGCCCTTAATGCGCGCCTGCTCCGACGGCGAGAGCAGGTCGAGGGTGCCGCAGAGATGCGCGAAGACGCCGCCGCGATCGATGTCGGCGATCAGGATCACCGGACAATCGACCGCCTCCGCGAAACCCATGTTGGCGATGTCGCGGTCGCGCAGGTTGATCTCCGCCGGGCTGCCGGCGCCTTCGACGATCAGACATTCGTACTGTGCCCCCAGGCGCTGCCACGATTCGAGCACCGCCTGCATGGCGCGCGGCTTGTAGGCATGGTAGTCGCGCGCATCGAGGTCGGTCAGCGCCTTGCCATGGATGATCACCTGCGCGCGTTTGTCGGTCGCCGGCTTGAGCAGGACCGGATTGAAATCGGAATGCGTGGGCACGCCGGCGGCAAGCGCCTGCAGTGCCTGTGCCCGTCCGATCTCGCCGCCGTCGACGGTGACCGCTGAATTGAGGGCCATGTTCTGCGGTTTGAAGGGTGCGACACGGACGCCGCGGCGGTGCAGGATACGGCACAGGGCGGCGACCAGGGTCGTCTTGCCGGAGTCCGAAGTGCAGCCTTGAACCATCAGGCTGGGGGTTGGGCGCTCGTTCATCGTAGAATCCATGGTTTCGTTGCCCCGATTCTCGCATGCCGATCGTTTCTTCCTCCGCACTGATTGCCGCCCCGGTGCCGGCCGCGCTCTTTCTGCCGCTGGCCGCGCTGCTCGGCGTCGGGCTCGATCGGCTCTGCGGCGAGCCGCGGCGCTGGCATCCGCTGGTCGGTTTCGGCGTACTGGCCGGTGCAGTAGAGCGGCGCCTCAACGTCGGCGGCACAAGGCGTCTGCGCGGTCTGCTGGCCTGGTCGCTGCTGGTCTTGCCGGCATTTGTCCTGGCCGCCTGGTCGATTCCGTCCGGTGTGCCGGGCTGGTTGCTGCACGTGCTGCTGCTCTACCTGGCGCTCGGCGGCCGCAGCCTTGGCGAGCATGCCAGCCGGGTTGCCGACGATCTGGCGGCAGGTGATCTGCTGCAGGCCCGGCAGCACGTCGGCTGGATGGTCTCGCGGCAGACCGACAATCTCGACGCCGGCGGCGTCGCCAGCGCCTGCGTCGAATCGACGCTCGAGAACGGCAACGACGCCGTTTTCGGCGCGCTCTTCTGGTTCGCCCTGCTTGGTGGGCCGGGTGCGCTGCTCTATCGCCTGGCCAATACGCTCGACGCCATGTGGGGCTACCGCACGCATCGCTTCGCCGACTTCGGCTGGGCTGCTGCGCGCCTCGATGATCTGCTCAACTTCCTGCCAGCCCGGCTGACCGCTCTCAGCTACGCGCTCTGCGGCCGTACGCGTGGCGCGCTGCGCTGCTGGCGCAAGCAGGCGGCGAACTGGAAGAGCCCCAACGCCGGTCCGGTAATGGCTGCCGGCGCCGGCAGCCTGGGCGTTGCCCTGGGCGGTGCGGCTTGCTACGAAGGGCGACTGGAAGAGCGGCCGCCGCTTGGCGACGGTCGCGCGGCCGGCGGCCAGGACATCGCGCAGGCGCTGGCCCTGCTGCGTCGCAGCGTCTGGCTGTGGCTGGCGGTGCTGCTGTGCCTGGGGCTGGCAGGTGCTTGAACACGGCGGCCGCCTGCGCGCCGCAGCCAGGGAGTACGCGGCCTGCGCTGAGTGCGAGCTGGCCGACTGGCTGGATTTGTCCACCGGCATCAACCCGCATTCCTACCCGGTGCCGCTGATCGACCCGGCGTGCTGGCGACGCCTGCCCGAGGACGACGACGCTCTGGTCGGGGCCGCCGCGGCCTGCTACGGCAGCGAGCGCGTGCTTGCCCTGCCGGGATCGCAGGTGGGGATCCAGTTCCTGCCGGCACTGTTCCCGCCGGCTGCCGTGGCCTGCATGACCCCGATCTACGCCGAACATGCGCAGGCCTGGCAGCGCGCCGGCCACAAGCTGCGCCGGCTGGAGAATGTCTCGCTGGCGCGCGCACTGGCAGTCATGACGCCGATCATCGTCCTCTGCAACCCCAACAACCCGACCGGCCGGCGCCTGCCGGCGAGCGCGCTGCTCGATGCCGCCAGTCAGCTGCGGCAGCGCGGCGGCTGGCTGGTGGTCGACGAGGCATTTGGCGACGCCGATCCGGAGAACTGCGTCGCTGCCCTGGCCGGCAGCAAGGAGGCACCGAATCTGATCGTCCTGCGGTCACTTGGAAAGTTCTTTGGTCTGGCCGGCGCTCGTGTGGGCTTCGTCTTCGGCGCCGCTGACAAGCTCGAACGCCTGCGCGAAGCGATCGGTCCCTGGGCGGTATCCGGCCCGGCCCGCGCCGTGGCCAGCCTGGCACTGGCCGATCGTGGCTGGCAGACACGGATGCGCCGCGAACTGCCCGTCGCTGCGGCGCGCCTGGTGACCTTGCTGGAGCCTTTCGGTGAAGTCGGCGCGACAGCCCTGTTCGCCACCGTTGCTTCGCCCCGGGCTTTGCCGCTCTTCGAGCATCTGGCCCGCCAGGCAATTCTGTGCCGGCATTTTCCGGAGTACGGATTGCTTCGCTGCGGGCTGCCCGGCAGCGAGGATGACTGGCAGCGCCTGACCGTCGCGCTGGCGAGCTGGACACCGTGAAATGCGCAAGAACCTGCCGAGACTGTTGCTGCTTGCCTGTCTGCTGAGCGCCAGCAGCCTGCTGCGCGCCGGGACGGTCGAGGTCCTGGACGATGTCGGGACGACGCTGCGCCTGGCACAGCCGGCCAGGCGCATCGTCAGCCTGGCGCCGCATCTGACCGAGACGCTGTTCGCTGCTGGCGCCGGTGAACGCATCGTCGGCAGCGTCGAATACAGCAACTACCCGCCGGCAGCGGCGAAGATTGCGCGCGTCGGCAGCTACTCGCAGATCGACCTCGAGCGCGTGATCGCCTTGCGACCGGACCTGATCATCGCCTGGCAGAGCGGTAACGCGGCAGCGCACGTCGATCGCCTGCGCGCGCTCGGTTTTCCGGTCTACGTCTCGCAGCCCGATCGCATCGAGGAAGTCGCCAGCGAGATCGAACGTCTCGGCGTGCTGGCCGGCAGCGCTCCGGTCGCCGGTCGCGCCGCGGCGAGTTTCCGCCGGCGGCTGGCAGCCTTGCAGAAGCGCTATAGCCGCCAGCCGCCGGTACCGACTTTCTACCAGATCTGGAAGCAACCGCTGATGACCGTCGGCCGTCGCCAGATCATCTCGGACGTCATCCGCCTGTGCGGTGGTGAGAACGTTTTCGGCATGCTCGAAACGATGGCGCCGACGGTGACGGTCGAAGCGATCATCGCCGCCGATCCGGAAGTGATTGTCGCCAGTGGCATGGGCGAACAGCGGCCCGACTGGCTGGACGACTGGCAACAGTGGACAGCGATCACCGCCGTCGCGCGTGGCAACCTCTTCTTCGTCCCGCCCGATCTGATCCAGCGCCATACCCCGCGCCTGCTCGACGGCGCCGAGTTGCTCTGCCAGCACCTCGAGACCGCGCGCGGCCGCCGGCCGACGAAGTGACGGGCCTGCACGCCATGTCCCGCCTGCCACAGCGCATCGTCTGCCTGAGTACCGAAACGGTCGAAGTCCTCTATGCTCTCGGCGAGGAAGCGCGCGTCGTCGGCATCAGCGGCTACACCGTCTTCCCGCCGCGCGCACGCAAGGAAAAACCCAAGGTCTTTGCCTTCAGCAGTGGCGATGTCGACCGCATTCGGGCCGTCGAACCGGATCTGGTGTTCGGTTTCTCGGATCTGCAGGCAGACATCAGCCGCGACCTGATCAAGGCCGGTGTGGCGGTGCACGCTTTCAACCAGCGCACCGTCGAAGGTATCCTGGCGATGATCGAAAGCGTTGGCCGCCTGGTCGGCGCCGCAGAGCGCGCCAGCCTGCTGGTCGCCGAACTGGAAGCGCTCATCGCGCAGGCTCGCCTCGCCGCTGCACGTCTGCCGCGCCGACCGCGAGTCTATTTCGAGGAATGGGACGATCCGCCGATCGCCGGCATCGGCTGGGTTTCGGAGCTGATCGGCATGGCTGGCGGCGAGGACGTTTTCGCCGACCGGGCGGGCCAAAGGGCGGCCAGGGAGCGAATCATCGCCGATCCGCTCGAAGTCGTCCGGCGCGCCCCGGACATCATCATCGGCTCATGGTGCGGCAAGCGTTTTCGCCCCGGGAAAGTCGCCGCGCGCCCCGGCTGGCATGAAATCCCGGCAGTCGCCGACGGACAACTGCACGAGATCAAGTCGGCGGTCATCCTGTCTCCCGGGCCGGCCGCGATTCGCCAAGGCCTGTCGGCGCTGTGCCGCCTGTTCGACGACTGGGCGCTGCGCGTCGCGCCGGCCGGAAGCGGGCGGTCGCCGCTGTCCGCCGACGGCAACCTGAACCGGCGTCCACCTGTTATCGGGCCAAAATGAAAAGCCTCTTCTCAGCGCTTGCCGAGCGTCTCCTTGATACCCGCAGCAGGGTGCTGGTGCCTGTTTCCTGTCTCGTCTGGCTGGCCATGCTGGCGGGAACGAGATCGCTGATGCTGCCTGACGAGGGCCGTTATATCGGCGTCGCCTGGGCAATGCTCGAGAGCGGCGACTGGCTGACCCCGAAGCTCGACGGTTTGCCCTATTTTCACAAGCCGCCGCTGTTCTACTGGCTGACCGGGCTGGCCCTGAAGCTCTTTGGCAGCAACGACTGGGCCGGGCGCCTGGCCTCCGTTCTCGGCGCCGTGCTTGCTGCCAGCGGCCTGTATCTCTTTGTCCGGCGCCACGTGGATCAGCGCCTGGCGACGCTGTCGGCGGCCGTTCTGGTGACCCAGCCGATGTTCTTTGCCGGCGCCCAGTACGCCAACCTCGACATGCTCGTCGCCGGAATGATCTCGGCGACCATCGTCTGCGGCGCCGCTGCCGTGCTGCGCATGGCGAACGGCGAGCCGTACCGGCTGGCGCTGGCTGCCGCCTACGTTTTCGCTGCTCTGGGCGTTCTTGCCAAGGGCTTGATCGGCTTCGTACTTCCCGGCGCGGTGCTGTTCGCCTGGCTGTTGTTGCGCAAACGCTATCGGCTGATTCCGCGCCTACTGTCGATCGCGATGATCGGCCTGTTTGTCGCCGTCGCCGCGCCGTGGTTCGTGTGGATGCAGATTTCGTACAGCGGCTTCTGGGATTACTTCTTTGTCTATCACCATTTCCAGCGCTTCTCGCAGACCGGCTTCAGCAACGCCCAGGCATTCTGGTTCTATGTGCCCGTCCTGCTGCTCGGCGCGCTGCCGTGGTCGCCGTGGATTGCGCGCGCCTGTACGTGGAAATTCCTGGCCGACCCGGAGCAATTCGAGATCCGCAGCCTGATGATCGTCTGGATGCTGGTGATCGTCATCTTCTTCTCGCTGCCCAATTCAAAACTCGTCGGCTACGTCTTTCCGGCACTGCCGCCGCTGGCATTCCTGATCGCCGATGCGCTGCTCGGCTGGCTGAGGAAACGGCAGGAGGCGCAGCGCCCGGAGGCAGCCGCCTATCTCGGCGGCAGCCTGGTCGTGGCCGGCGGCATGTGCGTCCTTTTCATCGCCCTGGTCGGACAGTTCGACGACACGTCGACGAGAGCGCTAAGCCGGCAGGTGGCACCGCTCTACCGCAGCGGCGATCAGATCGTGATGATCGACGAATATGAGTACGACGTGCCCTTCTACCTGCAGGCAGAGAAGGACGCCTGGGTGGTCAGCGACTGGCAGGATGCCGCGGCGATTGCCGAACGAGACAACTGGCGCAAGGAACTCTACGATGCCGGCCAGTTCGACGCGGCAAGGATGCGCGAAGTACTGCTCCTTCCCGGCGAGTTCGTTTCGCGCCTCTGTGCCTACCGCGGTGGTTCGCTGTGGGTGTGGGGGAAGATGACGCAATTGCTGCGCTACGAATTTCTCCCGCGGGACGCGGTTGCCTTTGCCGACGACAGAAGAGTGGTCTGGCGTCTGGATGCGGCCCGGCGTGCGCAGCTGAAGGCTTGTCGCGACGCGCCGGACTCCGGTGAAGGAGCGACCTCGACGAGTACGCCGCTGGATATGCCGGGCGCTGCGCAGTGAATCGACCGGCGCCGGCACTGCTTGTTTTCGATTGCGACGGCGTGCCCTGCCGGCGGACTTCGCGGCGCGCCTGCGCTCGCGCGACCGGCAGGCGTTTCGCGCCGATTTGAAAGCGGCGCCGGCTCGATCCGGCAAATTTCCGTTACGGCTGGCGATCGATCCAGTCGGCAATCTTCTCTGCCGCTGCCTGCCAGTGCGCGTCGAGCATCAGCGTGTGACCGGCGGCAGGGATGACTTGCACTTCGGCCCGCCAGCGGCTGGCAGTGAAATTCAGCAGACCCGGCTGGAAGACCGCGTCGGCTTCGCCGCCGACGACGAGCACGGGCAGTTCCGGCCGGCGTCGGCCGATGCGCATTGCCAGCAGGGTCAGATCGAGGATCGCGCGCCGGGATTCGGACTGGAACAATCGCCCGAAGCGGATCAGATCTTCGGTTTTCGTTTCGCGCGAGTAATACACGTCGCGCATCGTCTGCAGCGTTTGCGCCGTGTACTCGCCGTGCGCGGCACGCGCCTGTTCGCCGAAGAAGGACGGTTGGCTGAAGGCGATGTTCATCGTCGCGCCAAGGATGCCGCCCGGCGGCACCGGCGCCATCAGGATCGCGGCCTGCGTGTGGTTGCGTTCGAGAACGCGCTCGACGACGACGCAGCCCATCGAATGCCCGATCAGGATGATCGGTCCCTCGATGCCTTCCATGACCTGCCTGACGTCCTCGACGTAGTCGTCGAGTCCGAAGGAGTCGAGGCGCTCGCGGCCATCGCTGGCGCCGTGGCCGGCGAGGTCGAGCGCGCGGCAGTCGAAGCCGAGACGGCTGAAGTAGGGCAGAAAATAGGCATCCCAGCAGCCCGCCGTGGCGTAGCCGCCGTGGACAAAAAGGAGGCGGGGAGAACGCACCGGGCCGACAGCCGGCCGGTGCAGGGTATGAATTCGTCGTGTTTTCATGATGCTTTCGACTTTAGCACGGCGCCGGCTGGCATCTGGCCGGCAAGAGGCCGGAAACGCGATGCGAGCGCGGAAATGCTGCCCAATCGCCCCTCGCTCGCGTACGCTGGACGGAACGCTGCCGGCTGCCGTTGCGTCCAAGCAAGGGGATTTCCGGGGCCGGGAACCTTTGCCCATGCGGCGAGGAAAAAGACAATGACAGCAGCCGATCCTGTTGCTCGCGCCTTCGTGCGTCACCCGGCCGATATTCCGATCGAGGTTGATGCCGCGCCGACGGGCCGCGCCGGCCATCGCTTGTGGGACGTCGCCGCAGGTGGTCTGGCCTTCGCATCCGAACAGCCGCTGGCGGTGGGGGCGGTGGTGCGCGTGCGTATCGCCATCGTGCGGCCAGCGTTCGAAACCAGTGGGCGCGTCGTCTGGTGCACCGCGCGCGAGCGGCATTTCGACGTCGGCGTGCAGTTCGTCAGCGCCGAGGAGGCGTTTTCGGTACGCATGGTCGAGCAGATCTGCCACATCGAGCACTATCGTCAGGAGGTGCGGCAGGTCGAAGGCCGGCAACTGGACAGCGAAGCAGCGGCACTGGAATGGGTCAGCAGATACGCGGCCGATTTCGCCAATCCGCAATAGGCGGCGATGCGCTGACGCCGGCGTGCCCGTTCACCGGCCAACTGCGCGCCGGCGGCGCCACTGCCGCCAGGCGAGGACGATCAGGGTGATCGCCGTCAATGGCAGGGCGAAGCCGCTCATTGCCAGCGAAAACCCGCTCTGCACGGCATGACCCGCGGCGTCGAGAATCAGATAGGTGGTGTAGGCCGCGTAGTAGGCGAGGAATAGCGCGCCTTCCCAGCGCGCGATCAGGTGGTCGGTGAAGAAGATCGGCAGGCAGGCGACCGCGACGGCGACCATCACCGGCAGGTCGAAAGCGCGAATCGAAGGCGCGACGATCAGGTCGCCGGGAGCGACGCTGGCCGAGATCCCCAGTACGGCGAGAATGTTGAAGATGTTGCTGCCGACCACGTTGCCGACGGCGATGTCGCGCTCGCCACGAACGGCGGCCATGATCGAGGTCGCCACTTCGGGGAGCGACGTGCCGGCGGCGACGATGGTCAGGCCGACGATCGCTTCGCTCATCCCCAGCCGCCGGGCGAGGGTGACAGCGGCTTCGACAAGCCAGTTGGAGCCGAGCACCAGCAGGCCCATCCCGCCCACAACGAGCAGCATCTGCACCAGCCAGTGCGCATCCCAGGACCTGCCGCCTGCCGTGTCGATCGCGGGCGCCTGCTCGCTCGCGGCAACGCCGTCGCGCCGGCTCTGGCGAATGATCAGGAAGTTGTAGCCGATCAGCAGGCCGACCAGCAGCAGGCCCTCGCCACGGCTGATGCCGCCGTCGGCGACCAATGCCCAGAGCAGCAGCGAGATACCGACCATGATCGGCACTTCCTGCCGGATCAACTGCCGGTGCACCAGCAGTGGCGCAATCAGCGCCGAAATGCCGAGGATGAAGAGGACGTTGAGGATGTTGCTGCCGACCACGTTGCCCATTGCAATGTCCACCTGGCCAGACCACGCCGACTGTACCGACACCGCAAGTTCCGGAGAGCTGGTGCCGAAGGCGACCACCGTCAAGCCGACCACCAGCGGCGAGATGCCCAAGGACAGAGCGAGTCTGGAGGCGCCGCGGACGAGCAGTTCGGCGCCGATGATCAGAGCCAGGAGACCAGGGATGAACCAGACCATGCGAAAATGTTCCTGCAGTTATTATTGGCGGCGAGCCTGTCGCGCGTCGTTGCCGCGTGCCGCGCGTTCGTGTCCGGAACGGCTGCAAGCGGCGCGCCTGCCTGCCAGTGCCGGCGGCGCGGCGATCATCGCACGACCGCCACCCGTACTCAAGCGCCCGCCAATTCGTGCGCCGCCGAGCCGCTGCGCCGGGGCAGGCTGCCGGGCAGTCGCGCGCCGGGAGATCAGCTCTCGCGGGCACGGCACTCCGCTGCGGGGTGATTGGCGCGCCAAGGCTTGCCAACGGAATCATCAGGGGCACACTCGGTCGAAAACCCGACGTTACGGAGATTCGTATGCCGCATGCCAGCCACCGCCGCATTCTGTTCGCTGTTGCCTCGCTCGTCTTCCCTGCCTGCCGGCGACTGCCGCCCGCCCTGACACAGGCGCCGGGTAGTGCGCGGGGAACGTTCCGCCCGGTCAGGCCGCTCAGTCGGTGACCGTGCCGGCCGCATGGACGGTGCGTGCCGCCCGGCTCGTCGATTGTCGTCCGGGCGAGGGGCGCGCACTGTGCTGGTCCTTTTTCGGCTTCTTCCTGCTGCTTGCCGGCTACTATGTGTTGCGCCCGGTACGCGAGGAAATGGGCGTGCAGATCGGGCCGGACAGGCTGCAATGGGCCTTCACGCTGACCCTGGCCGGCATGCTGGCGATCGTCCCGCTCTATGGCTGGGCGGCGGCCCGGCTGCCGCGGCGTGCCCTGCTGGCGACGGCCTTCGGCATCACGGCCCTGGTGCTGGCGGGTTTTCAGGCCTGGATCGCCGGTGGCGCCTCGCCTGCGGCGGCGCTGGCCCTCTTTGTCTGGGTCAGTGTCTTCAACCTGGTGATCGTCTCGCTGTTCTGGACGGCGATGGCCGACAGCTTCGCGCACGCGCAGGCGCGGCGCCTGTTCGGCATGATTGCTGCCGGCGGCAGCAGCGGCGCGCTGGCCGGGCCGATGATCACCGCCTTCTCGGTGCGTGCCGTCGGCGTGCATGGCCTGCTGCTGGTTTCGGCGGCATTGATGCTGCTCTCGCTGCTGTGCATCCTGCGGGTGGTCGACGGCCATGGCCCGGCTGACGTCGGCCAGGCACTCGGCGGCAAGGTTCTCGCCGGACTGGCGGAAATCGCGGCCTCACCGTACCTGGCGATGATCGCGCTGGCGATCGTGCTGCAAAGCGTGCTCGGCACTTTCGTCTATTTCGAGCAGGCGCGACTGGTCAGGGCCGCGGCGCTGGCCGCCGAGACGCGCACCCAGCTTTTCGCGCTGATCGACCTGGCGGTAAACCTGCTCGCCCTGGGACTGCAGGCCCTGCTTGCCGGTCGCCTGATGCAAAGGCTGGGCCTCGGCATTACGCTGGCGGCGGTGCCGCTATTGCTGGCCGTGCCGCTGGCGTTCCTGGCGGCGATTCCGCTGCTGGCCACGGTGCTGGTCATCCAGGTCGTTTCGCGAGCCGGTGGCCACGGCCTGATGCGTCCGGCGCGCGAGGCGCTGTTTACCGCCGTTGAGCGAGAATCCCGCTACAAGGCCAAGAACGTCCTCGACACCGTGGTGTCCCGCGCCGGCGACGCCCTGGGTGCCTGGATGCACGCGGTTGCCGGTCTGGGCACTACAGGTGTCGCCCTGGCGGCAATTCCCGGCGCCCTTGTACTCGCCTGGCTGGGGATGAAACTCGGCAGGCACTACCAGCGGCAGGTGGCGCAGACAGCCGCCGCCAGCGGTGTGGATGAAGTGGATACGGGCGCCCGGCTGGCGACGCGGGCGGCGGAATGAAAGGAGAGGGCGATGAAAGCGCGCGATGGCGACTCGATGCTCGAAAGGCGGCGTGCCGCGCTGAAGGTGATTGCGGCCGGCGGGCTGGCCTTCGCTGGCGGCGCACTGGGCGCCGCGCCTGGCAGCGTCCCGGCGACCCCCGACGACGGCATGCTCAGGCGGCGCATTCCGTCGTCCGGCGAACTGCTTGCTGCTGTCGGGCTGGGAACCTACCAGAGCTTCGACGTCGCCGATTCCGCCAGCCCGGCACTGGAGCAGGTGCTGGCGCGTCTTGTCGCGCTTGGCGGGCAGATGGTCGACAGTTCGCCGATGTACGGGCGTTCGGAGTCCGTCGTCGGCGAACTGGCGGCAAGGCTCGGGATACGCGAGCGGCTTTTCCTGGCAAGCAAGGTCTGGACCAGCGGTCGTGCCGAAGGTATCCGGCAGATGGCGAACTCACTCAGCCGGCTGCGAACCAGCCATCTGGAACTGATGCAGGTGCATAACCTGCTCGACTGGCGGGTGCAGCTTCCGACCTTGCGCGCGTGGAAGCAGGAAGGGCGCATTCGCTATCTCGGCGTAACGCACTACCACGAAGGCGCCTACCGCGACGTCGAGGCCGTACTGCGCGCCGAAAGACCTGATTTCGTGCAGATCAACTACAGCATGGCCGAGCGCGATGCCGAAGTACGCATGCTGCCGCTGGCGCAGGACCTGGGCATAGCCGTCATCATCAACCGGCCTTTCGCCAAGGCCTCGCTCTTCTCGCGGGTGCGCGGCAAGCCGCTGCCCGATTGGGCGGCGGAGTTTGACTGCGCCAGCTGGGCGCAGTTCTTCCTGAAGTTCATCCTCGCCCAGCCGGCGGTGACCTGCGCCATCCCGGCGACCAGCAAGCCGCAGCATCTGGAAGACAACCTCGCCGCCGGCCATGGTCGGCTGCCCGACGCGAAAGAACGGGCAAGAATGAGCGCGTACCTGGCGAGCATTTAAGCGCCGGCCGCCGCTGACCGATTCAGACCGCTGCCGGATTGACGCCGTAGCCGATGAGGAACTCGCCCGGAATCGCGTAGGCATCGCCGAGTCTGTAAGGGGCCACCGATTGCAGATACGCTGCGCGCACGGCAGCGCGGGTCGCCGTATCGAAGTGCGAGTAGGCGAGTGCGACCGGTCCTCCGAGGAAGGCCGCATCACAGGCCTCGGCGCCGTTTTCGTAGCGCAGAGTGACCGACAGACGTTCGGTCGCGACAGCGGTCAGGCCGGCAGCGCCGAGCGCCTGGTGCAGCGTATCGCCTGCGCCGGTGCGAAAGAAGAGCGGGCAGACCTCGGATTCGACGTGGGCGTCGACGATCGGAAAGATCTCCGCCCAGGCGCATCGACTGCGCTGCCCCCAGACCGATACCGCCACGCGAGCACCGGGCACGAGGCGCTGCGCGATCACCGCAAGCGCGCGCTCCGGGTCCGGCATGTACATCAGCCCGAGGCCGCACAGGGCGACGTCGAAGCCGCCCTCCAGATCGGGCGGTGCCTCGGCGTCGCCGCGTTCGAAGCGACAGTTGACCAGGCCGAGCGCCGACGCCGCGGCACGCGCGGCGTCGACCATTTTCCCCGACAGATCGATTCCCGTCACCGAGCCATCGTTGCCGACGGCGGCGGCCGCCGCGATCGTCAGGACGCCGGTTCCGCACGCCACGTCGAGCACGCGCTCGCCGGGCTGGATGTTTGCGCGTTCGAGCACGTTTTGCGTCGCCGGCAGTAGCTGTTTCATCCAGTGCTGATCGTAGAAGTCGACGGCGCGATCCCAGCCATAACGCTGGATGCGTCTTTGCAGTCGCGCATCCATCATGCCGCCGCGGCGGTTCGGGTGACGCGCATTTCGCGGCTCAGACTCTGCGGCTTCTTGAAAAGCTGCAGATCCGGGCTGCGCTCGTCGGCCTCGTCGAGAACGCGCTGCAGGTCCCTTTCAGGCGCGTCGCTGTCAAAGGTGACCAGGTAGGCGAGGGCGGCATGGTTGGGCACTTCCGCCTGCCCGCAAAAGAGGCCGCGAATGTCCACGTCGGCGCGCAGTTCGACTTCGACGCCGCGTATCGGGACGCCGAGGTAGGCGGCGCGCATCGCATAGCCGATGGCCAGGCAGGAGCTGAGCGCGGCGCGGGCAAAGGTGCTCGGCGTCGGTCCGCTGGCAGTGCCGCCGATGGGCTCCGGCATGTCGGCGATGAAGGTCCACTCGTCTTCTCTGAATTCACAGCGCATGCCGTCGCCAACGCTGGCCCGCGAGATCTTGCTCATCTGCGCCGCTTCCGGACGCTTCGAAAAAATGTGCTCGGCGCGTTGCAGAGCGGATTGCATGGTTTGCTGGTTCACGTGCTTTCTCCTTGCGTGCTGACGATCGACCGGCGAGCGTTTGGTGTCGGTCTGGGGCTCGTTAGGAGTTTCCTGCGCGGGCGTCAGTCGACCGTCCCGGAAAGCGTCAATCCGCCGTCAATCGAGGCGCGAATTTTCAGAATCCGGACGAAGTGACGAGACGGTCGAGGGCGCTGCCGACAAAGCGCCGCATTTCGGCGGGCGTGAGCTGCGGGCGGATGCGTCTTGCGTCTCTCAGCGCCGCTGCCGCCTCGCCATCCCTGCCGAGCTTTGCCAGCACCATCGCCAGGACGATTCGCGCCGGATGGTATCTTGCGTCCGACCGGCAGGCGCCCTGCGCGGCATCGAGCGCTTCGTCGAGCCGGTTCAGGCGCACCAGGGCACTGGCCAGCGCCGTCAGCCAGACCGAGCGACGGTAGTCGGTCGGGCTGGTGCGCAGGCCGCGGCGCAGCGCCTCGACGGCGGTTTCGAACTGCATCTGCAGCAAGTGCGTGGCGCCGAGTGCCGCCCACGCCTGCGCATTGTTCGGATTCTCCTCTATCGCGCGCTGCAGCAACGGCACGGCGCGCGCCGGATCACCGAGGTGGGAAATGGCGCAGGCGGCCAGAGCGAGGACTTCGGATCGGCCTGGCGCCAGTTCCAGCGCTTTTTCCGCGTCGGCGCGCGCCTCGTCCCGGGCCGTATTGCCGTGCAGCAATCCCCAGTCGTGGGCAAAGGCCATGATCAGCGCCTTGTGCGCGTAGGCCAGCGCAAGTTCGGGATCGAGCGCGATCGCCTCCCGATACAGGCGCACGGCGGTGCCGACCGCGGCTTCGGACCATCCGGCCGCGAACAGCGCGCTCGTCGCCTGGTGCGTCTTCTGCCAGGCGTTCTGCCGGTCGCCCCGGGTATCGCTTGCGGCGGCCTCGGCGAGGATCAGTTGTTGTTCGATCCTGGCCGCGGTTCCGGCGACGAAGTCGTCGATATCGGCAGTGGCTCCGCGCGACGCCAGATCCTGTTGCAGGGTCCACAGGTAGCGGGCCTTGTCCCCGTCTACGATCTGCAGGGCAATGCGCAGACAGCCACGTTCGGGCAGGCGCAGGCTGCCGGTGACCAGATAGCTGGCGCCCAACACGCGAGCGAGCTGGCCGAGATCGTCGGGATTCGGCCGCATGGCCGTAACGACCGCTGGCTGGGCCACGACCTGGAACCCGGGTGCGCGCGAGAGCTGTCTGCCGAGTTCATCGGCGATGGACGCGGCAAGGGCGTCGAGTTCGGGCGCGCGCGCGACGTTGGCAAACGGCAGGACGGCGATGACAGCTTGCCGGCGACCGTCGGTGCCGCGCAGGGCGGTGCTCGCCTGGCGGATGTCGTCATGGAGGTCTTGCGTGGCCGTGTCTGGTTCGACCTGCAACTGCTTGCGCAACAGTTCCCGGCACAGCTGATATTGCTGCAGCGCTTCGCTGCGCCGGCCGAGGGCTTCGAGCGAGCGCATCATGGCGCGGTGAGCGTCTTCGTTCGTGGGATCGCAGCGCAGCAGGCGATGCAGCAGCGGCAGTGCGGCTGCATGCCTGGATTGCCCGGCATGCCGTGCTGCAAGGCGCAGCATTGCTTGCGCCGCCGCCTTCGCCAGTCGCGCGCGTTCGACGCCCAGCCAGGCCTCGAAAGCTTCCGCTTTCGTCACCATTCCGTCGAGGAAAATCCCCGCGTGCAGAAGCAGCGCACGCTCGAGTTCAGCGCTGCTGGTGCTCGCTGCGAGTGCGGCGAATTCGGACACGTCGGAGGTGCAAACGCGGCTATCCAGGAACAGTGTTTCGCCGCTTGCCTCGACCATCGGCGCGTCCCGCCGCAAGGCCGTGAGTACCTGGCGCAGGCTGTGCCGGGCACGCTCTTCGGCAAGCTCGCCCCAGAACAGTCCGGCGATGCGCTCGCGCGTGACGGCAGCCGGACTGTGGACGGCGAGAACGGCGAGCATGGCCCGCGCCTTGCGGGAGGCGACGGCAATCTCCCGGCCTTTCTCGTCGTCGAGCCGGAAGCCACCCAGCAGCGTCAGACGGAATTTCGCCATGCCGATCGATAGCTCCTTCGCAGGTCATCGAGAATCCCGATGAGGGGACAGGGCCGGGCGCACGCCGCGAAGGGCGCTTGCCGGCACGCGCGTGCCATGCGCCTCAGCTCAGCTCGGCCACGATGATCCCGATCAGCCAGAGAAAGGCGATGATCTGCACCAGGAAGAAGGCGAAGCGGACGGATGTCACGGTGTTGCTCTGGACGAAACTTACGTGCACCAGCGATTGCGTCACCCGGGCAAGCAGAATCGTCGCTGCGAGCCCGTCCACCAGCGTGCCGGACACCTTGCCAACGTAGAGCGCGATAACGATGGCGCCAAACACCGGCAGATTCTCTATGCAGTTTGCGTGTGCCCGCATCGCGCGCCTGTAGCGATCAGCGCCTTCAACCTGATCGGCACGGAAGTCGCGTATCGGGACCCGTCCGGTCAGAATAAGGCTCCAGCGATATACGCCAACCGTGGCCAGCAACAGCAGCACGGTCCAGGCGGCGAAGCCAAGCAACATCCACACGGGCACAGTCATGGTTTCTACCTCTCAGCCTTGCACATGGTCGGGACGGGGAAAGCCTCGCGGCGCCTCCCGCTCGGGCGCACCTGGGGATCGCGTTTCCGGGGCCTCGATGGAGTGTAGTCCTGTTCCGGCCCAAGGTCGTGCGCAGGCCGCAATGAAGCGGCTGTGGCGAATGGCGGGAGAGTCACCGCCACTGCCCTTTTCTTCATGGAAGAACAGGACCCCATTTCATCTGTTCGCCATGCTGTTCTTGCGGACATTGGCAGGGATATGCGGCAAGACGCGACTCTCCAGCAAGCGGACCAGAAGGGGATCCATTCGCTCGTATTCATCGGGAATATCCAGGCAAACGAGTTTCTTGCCTCTCAGCAAAGGCTTGAATCGCTTGCCGACCTTGTTTCTGTGACTGTTTTCCATCAGGAAGACGATATCCGCCCAACTCACCAGATCGCCGGATATCGCTGTTGCGGCGGCGCTACTGGTACCGCAGCCAAGCGCCTTGATGCCTTCGTAGGCCGAAAAGATTTCCTCCGCCGTGGGGCTGCGGAGTCGGTTCTCGCTACAGACAAAGAGCAGATTCATTCCATTCCTCTCTGGCCATGATCTCGCCCATCAGCCGGGCCATTGCGATGCGCACGCGCAGCCAACCTTACAACAGCTTCCCACGGCAGACCAGGCAAGGAGCGACGCCAGCGCCTGGCGAGCGGCTGCCTGGTCGGCGCTGATTTACGGCGCTGCAGCATGTCAGATAGAATCGGCGCCCCCGCAAGGGATCGGCGCGACGCATCGGGGAACCTGGTCCCTTTCTTTTACCCGAGGCGGCGGCGTCCCTGCCACCTTGCGGCCGCCGCCCGGCTGCTTTCGCGTGCTCAGCGATGACCTGCGGCTGCTGCGCCGCGTCGCCCGCACGGGCAGGGCCGATGCCGGTCCCCTGGAAGCCGTGGCGCTGCTCGGCAGGCTCTTCGGCACGCGGCCAGAGCTTGGCCCGGCAGTGATGTCGCGGAACGAGACTCCCGAGCCAGTGGAGTCATGACCGCGAGTCAACTGGACGCAAGGCTCAGCCTGTGGCTTTCTCGAATCTTCTCGCGCCATTCGTCGGCAAGACCCGCCGCCGCCGCAAACTCGGGCCAGCGCAGCACTGCCGCCCGCACTTCTTCGATGATCGTCCCGGCACGGCCTCGTTTCATCAGCGCAGACCTCGCACAGGCCTCGAAGTCTTCGAGCGTGAAGTCATCCCTTTTCCCGTTGAGTGTCATCTGGTGTGCCGAAGTCCACGCGCCCGACGGATTGTAGCTGTAGGTGACATCGAATGCCGGCGCGAGCGACCAGCGGCCCTGCTTGTCCATCAGGAAGGCGATGTTCTTCACATGATCGTCCTGGTTGCGGGCGACGATGTTGAAGACCATCCGCCGGAACTGCTCCTCAAGTGCGGCCATCGGTAGCTGCAGCTGGCGAATCGTCAGCAGCGCCTGTTCGTAGGCATGAGCGCCGGCGTGGTTGAAATCGAAATGCGCCAGCGCGCACAGGGACTGCATGTGCAGTTTCTCGCCGCCAGCCAGCCGGTCAAAGCGGCGGGTCATGAAGTGCCGCCTGCCGCTTTCCTCAAGGAGACGGCAGTCGCTCATGGTGATGCCGGCGGCCCTGGCCATCAGGTGATACGCGTACTCGATGGCGCCGCAGCCTTGCCGATCGTCGAGTTCCCGGTCCCTGTTTCCCGAGACGCCGTCGAATTTCAGCAGCCAGTATTCAAAGCCTTCGCCGGTGGCGACCTGCCCCGGGCGCAGCTCGTTCGTCCCGGGGTTCCATGCGATCACCACCTTGGCGCGTGCACCGCCGGCGGAGGTGCCGACTCGGAGAAGGTCGTTCAGCGCTTTTTCGCGTGCGGCGCCGGCAAGCGTGGCTTTCAACGCATTCCGCTGGGTCAGGATATCGGATGCCAGCCGCACCAGTGCATCGATCTCGATCTTCGCTGCCTGGCGCGACCTTGGTCCCAGCACGGGTGAAAACTCGAGCGCGCCCATGCCGCGCGAGCCGGTGTAGCAGAGCCGTTCGACGGGGCTGAAGCTCTCCGGCGTTCGCCCTTGTGTGGCCAACCAGGCATTGATCAGGGCGTTGCCGAATCTGTCCGGCAGCGAATCGGCCAGCAGCCCTGGCAGGCCATGAAAGGTTTCGCGCGGCAGCGTCGGGAATTCATAAACCCGGTCGCTCAGGGGCATCACCAGGGGAGAGAGCTCGATCCCGCTTCTGGCAAAGACGGGCTCGTATTGAAACGCGGCGTGGTCGCGCCCTGCCTCCAGCGAGACTGCCCCGATGGTTCGCCCCCAGAGCCGAACCCCGGCGATCACGGTTGCTCACCCCAGGTCCATGGTTGCGCTTTCGCGGCTACCGGCCTGCGGCCGCTGGCACGCTGGCGTTTACGGCCATGCAGCTGCAGCTGTGCGATCGGGCTGGCCGCGCTCTCGGGGAGCAGGGCATCCAGGCGCTCCAGCAGGCCGAGCGCCCGGCATACCCTGATGAAACCCGACAACTGCGTTGCCGATTCGCCTGATTCCAGCCGCTCCAGCGTGCGCTTGGCGACGCCCGCTTCCTCGGCCAGTGTCGCCTGGGTCAGGTTGCGTGCCAGCCGCGCTGCCGCCAGCCGTTGACCCAACTCGTGGATGACGGCCTGGTTGCCGGATGTTTCCAGAATTTTCATGATGCGTCACCTTGGGCGAACTGGTCGCGATCAGCAACTTTACCCGGCTTCGTTGGCGAGTCGATAGGATTCGCCGCTTTTGGCGAAAATCGCCAACGTTACCCGCGACACTCGCTATATAAGACGAGTTAAGGCATCAGATCACTGGACAGGCGTGCGTTGCCCGCCGACGGCCACGGTAAGCGGCGGTACTTGCGGCACAGGCATCTGGTTTCCTATCCTTAAGTATGCTTTCGAAGGCGACCGAGCCGCCAAGAAAAAAGCGATGCTCCGTCGCGGACAAGCCCAACCGAAAGGAGAATCGCCATGACCCTGCTCACTGTCCTGATCTTTCTGGCCCTGGCGGCCACGGTCCTGTCTTTGGCTCTCGGCATCGGCTCGATGGAGCGTGGTGGCGAGTACGATAGGGTTCACAGCACGCGCTTCATGGCCATGCGCGTCGGTTTTCAGGGCCTGACCTTGTTGCTGCTGGTGATCGCCCTTTTTCTTGCCGGAACGTAGTGCCTGCGTCGGTGAGGTGTTCTCCGCGCCCTGCTGTCGCGTTCGGCACCTTGCGCCGCTGGCGATGGCTCCGGGACCGATCATGCCAGCGGAAGCATTCGACAAAGCTCCTCGGTGACCGCCTGAAACTGCAGCGCTGGCACTGCAAGTCTTTGCCCGTCGATGAGCACGTCCGGGAAGCGAACGCTGATGCGGGTTTCCGTCCCGAGCGTGATCGGTACTGTCTTGACAAGGTAACGTCGTGTCCCGCTCAGGCGCTGGCCAAGCACCGCCCCTTCATGCAAGCCGTCGCTCGCCCCGCGAAACGCCAGCGTTGGGTCGAAGACGTATCGATCCGTGCCAGAGCTCCCCGCAGCCTTTCGTCGTGGGCCGTCGACCGGTGACTCCTCGGGCGACGAACAGACTCTGCTCCCGGCCTGACCAACACGGCACCAGATTTCATATTCGATGCTTGCCAGCTGCACCATCACCGGCTTCGCCCTGCCAGCAGTGAGCTGCATGCTCCCGTCCAGAAAGCGCATGCTCGCGTTGCTGGCGAGTTCCACCGACATGCAGAGCCGAATGCTGTCTCCCGGCGCCGGCGGGTAGCTGTCGCCGCAGGCTGCGATCATTGCTGATGCCGTGTCGCCAAGCGTCAATCCGACGTAGCCCGGCAACTGTGCGTAGGTCTGCAGCTGCTTGCCGTTGTCAACCATTGGCTTGTAGTAGGAAGCTGGCTGACAGCTGGAACAGGCGCTCAGCAGCGAGGCGAGGGAAAGCAGTAAGGAGCGCCGGATCATGGATGGCCAGCCTTTCTGCTGGTGGCGCGGGGCAGCGTGAAACCGTCCAGCGACACAAACGGTGCCTGTTCGGCGATCAGGTCGGCGAGCGCGCGGCCACTGGCCAGCGACAGCGTGAAGCCGAGTGCGCCGTGACCGACGTTGAGCCAGAGCCTGCGACAGGTGCTGTGGCCCAGAATCGGCCGGCCACTCGGGGTCGCCGGGCGCAGCCCGGCCCAGGCCTCGACTTGCTGCTCGTCCATGGCCCCGGGGAAGGCCGCACCTGCCTCGGCCAGCAGCGTTGCCACGCGCGCCGGCACGATCGTCCGGTGGTAGCCGCCGATGTCGGCGATACCGGCCACGCGCAGCTTGCCGTCGATCACGGCGTACACGATCTTGCGCTGGAAGTCGGTGACGCTGAGCCGTGGTGCGGCGTCCGGGTCGGCAATCGGCGCCGTCAGGCTGTAGCCCTTGAGCGGGTATATCGGCAGTGCCACGCCTAGCGGTCGAGCCAGGCGCGCGCTGTCGCAGCCGCTGGCGAGCACGTAGGCGTCGGCTTCGAGCAGCCCGGCGCTGGTTTCGACGCCGACGACTTCGTCCTGACTGACGCGCAGGCCGTGTATCACCGTGTCGAACAGGCAGCGGTTGTCCGGCGAGGCGGCGCGAATCCGGTCGAGCAGTCCGACCGTGAAGCGATAGCAATCTGCGCTGTCTTCACTTGGCGTGTGAACCCCACCGACGATCTCTCGGCGCAGGGAGTCGAGGGCCGGCTCGATGGCGATGCACGCGGCGGCGTCCAGCACCTCCTGCGAGTGCTCGCTGTCGCCGGCGAGGCGCTGCTGAAACTCGACCTGGCGGCGCGCAGCCGCCAGCGATGCAGCGTCGCGATAGACGACGAGCTTGCCGCTGTTGGCCCAGGCGAAGTCGAGCTCAGGCTCCTCGCCGAGCAGTTCATGCATCAGGCGACGGCTGGCATGCCCGAGACGCAGCAGGTGTCGCGTCGTCTCGGCGCTGCGGACGCTGCTGCAGGCCGCGAGAAACTGCAGGCACCAGCGCCATTGATGAGGGTCGAGCTGCGGGCGATAACGTACCGGTGAGGTCGATGAAAGCAGCCACGGGACGAGCTTCGGCCATACACCGGGATCGGCCAGCGGCGCCACGTAGCTGTAGCTCAGCTGTCCGCCGTTGGCGTAGCTCGCTTCGAGCGCGGCGCCTTGGTTGCGGTCCACGATGGTCACCTGATGGCCGTCGCGCGCGAGGTAGTAGGCGGTGGTGACGCCGACCACGCCGGCGCCGAGAACGATCACTTTCATTTCTTGTACCCGGTGGGTGGAGAATCGACAACAGTGACGCCAGCCTGGCGTTTCGACGGTGCCCTCGCTGGCGTCCGAAAAAAACTGTCGCAATCGTGGACGGCTCGGCGCCGCGCGCTGGCGCTTGCCGGCATGTCAACGTTTCGCAGCGTCTGATTCTGACCGATTTTTCCTCTGCGCGCGGAGCGTGCGCCACAGCCAGAAAGCCAGGCCCGCGACAACGATGGCAAGCAGCAGCGCTTCCTCGATGGTCTTGAGATCGCTAAGCAGCGAAGCGATGGCCTCGCCGAAGGCGTAGCCGGCGGCGGTGATCAGCGCCGCCCACAACGCCGCGCCGAGCGTGTTGAGCAGCGCGAAACGCCACACGGCCATGCCGCTCGACCCGAGCAGTACCGGCCCGGCGATTCGCAGGCCGTAGAGGAAGCGGACACCGAGGACAAACAGCACGTTGTAGCGCTGCAACAGTCGATCGACACGGGGTTTTTGCTGCACGAGGAACGGAAAGCGTCTGATCAGGGCCGTGCCTTTCCAGCGGCCGAGAAGAAAGGCGATCTGGTCACCGAGGGTGGCGCCAAGCATGGCCACCAGGAACACCAGGCGCCAATCGAGCAAGCCGCGGTGCGCGGCAAAGCCGGCGGCGATGAGGATCGTTTCCCCTTCGAGCAGGGTCCCGAGAAAAACCGTCGTATAACCGTACGAGGCGACGAAGGCGCTGATCATCTTTGTCGTCGCCGAGGGCAGGCAAGCGCGCGGATGTCGGCGGCGGACGGTACTGCCGTGGCTGCCAGCCGGCATGTTTGTCGCCACGAGCAGGGATCAAGTCTCTGCGCACCTGCGTTTCGCACGGTCACCTCGAAACTGAAAAGAAAAAGGGCCATCGCTAGCCGACGGCCCCCCATTACCGCATACGACTTCGCGGTCAGCCGATCTTGAACATCAGCGAGTTCGAGCCGGAGTTCAAGGCCACGCTGATTGGCTGCTGGTGTGTCGTCGGGCCCCAGAACTGGCGTGGGCCGGGCGAGGTGAAGAGGTCGCTGGCGGCCCATTCGTCACGCCGCGAGGCAAAGAACTGCATGGCCGGCGAATCCATCCTGACCAGTGCCTTCTCGATCACGAACTCGTCCTGACCGTGACGACGCTCGATGTTGAGCAGGCCGGCGAGCGGGATCGCCTGCGGCACGCCGCCGCTGGTCAGACCGGTGATCGTCGCCATGTAGCCGCTATGGCCGTCGAGGATCAAGGAGCCGGCAGTCAGGCCGAGGTTGTAGGTGTAGGCGGCGTCGAACAGGGTCGGCGCGCCGCAACGGCCTTCGTAGCCGAGGAAGTGGCTGTGCGCGGCAAACGGGACTTTGCCATCGAGTTCCTTGACACGTGCCTTGGTCATGTCGATCAGCAGCTGCTCGGTCGGGATCAGCGAGACCTGCAGGTTGCCGTGCGAGTCACGCTCGGCAAGCAGCATGTCGACGATGTAGTGTGGCAGCGAAGCCAGCAGGCGACCGTTGTCGGCGCTCAGCTTGCTCTCGACGAAAGCCGCCTTGGCGTCGTCGGCGAGGGCGGCGAAAGCAGCCGCTTCATGCGCCAGGACGTCGTTGAGTTCGGCGATCATGGCGTTCATTTCGGGGATGAACTCGATCAGCCCTTCGGGAGCGAGCAACACGCCGTAGTTCATGCCCTTGTGTGAGCGTTCGACAACGATTTTGGCGATGCTGTCGATGATGCTCGCCAGCGACATCTTCTTGGTCGAGACTTCTTCGGAAATGATGGCGATTGCCGGCTTGGTCTGCAGCGCCACTTCGAGCGCCACGTGCGATGCCGAGCGACCCATCAGCTTGACGAAGTGCCAGTACTTCAGCGACGAGCTGGTGTCCTGCAGGATGTTGCCGACCATTTCGCTGTAGATCCGTGTCGCGGTGTCGAAGCCGAACGAGATGGCCAGCAGATCACCGAGTTGCAGGTCGCCGTCGATCGTCTTCGGCACGCCGATGACCTGCACGCCCGAGCCGTCGGCCTTGACACCGCGATACAGCGACTCGGCGAGTACCGCCGCGTTGGTGTTCGAATCGTCGCCGCCGACGACGACGATGGCGTCCAGGTTGTGCTTGATACAGGTCTCCCTGACCTGTGCGAACTGGGCGTCGCTCTTGATCTTGGTCCTGTCCGACCCGAGGAAGTTGAAGCCGCCGGTGTTCAGGACGAAGTCGACGTCGGCATCGCTGATCTCGAACAGCGAGCCTTCGAGCAGGCCCTTGGGGCCGGCCTTGACCCCGAGCAGGGTGTTGCCGGTGCCGAGAACGCGCTTCAGGCCGCAAACGACGTTATGGCCACCGGCGGCGGGTCCGCCGGAGAAGAGGACGGCGACGCGCTTGCCCTTGATGTTGGTCGTCCGGCTGCCGGCGGAGGTGAGCACGACATTGCCGGACGCGGCGACGGTCTTCGGAAACTGCTTGGCGACCGCGTCGCTGTCTTTGGTGCGCAGGACACGATCGGTGCTGCTGAAGCTGACCGGCTGCGGTTTGTCGGACGAGCCGAAGGCGGCGCAGACCGGAAGCGGGAGTTGGCGCACTGCAGATTCGAAGATCGACTTGTGCGCTTCTGTATTGATTAGCTGTTCTACCAGGGTGCTCATGTTTGGGTCCTCTTTTGGCAGGAGTTGCGGTGTCGGTGCATGCACGGCTCGCCGCGCTGTTCGGGCCGGCGCGCCAGCGTCGCGGCAAGGGCTCGCCGGCGACGTGGATCCTGCGCGTTCGCAGCGTCCTGGCCCGACACAAAAAAGGGCCAGCCCAAGAGACTTGGGCCAGCCCGTTTCGGAATCCTCAGCGCTCGCTTACGCCAGGGTCCCGACGTTGTTCAGATCCTTGAAGGCCTGCGTCAGGCGGGCGCGGAAGGAATCTTCGCCCTTGCGCAGCCAGGCACGCGGATCGTAGTACTTCTTGTTCGGCTTGCTGTCGCCTTCGGGGTTGCCGATCTGGCCTTGCAGATAGCCTTCATTCTTCTTGTAGAAGCCCATCACGCCTTCCCAGAACGCCCACTGCAGGTCGGTGTCGAGGTTCATCTTGATGACGCCGTAGGAGATCGCTTCGCGGATTTCCTCGAGGGTCGATCCCGAGCCGCCGTGGAAGACGAAGTTGACCGGCTGCGCCTTGGTAGCGAATTTCTTCTGCACGTACTCCTGCGAGTTCTTGAGGATGATCGGCTGCAGCTTGACGTTGCCCGGCTTGTATACGCCATGCACGTTGCCGAAGGCGGCGGCGACGGTGAAGCGATCGCTGACCTTGGACAGTTCTTCATAGGCCAGAGCCACGTCTTCAGGCTGGGTGTAGAGCTTCGAGCTGTCGACGTTGGTGTTGTCCACGCCGTCCTCCTCGCCGCCCGTGACGCCGAGCTCGATTTCGAGGGTCATGCCCATCTTGCTCATCCGTTCGAGATAGCGCTTGCAGATCTCGATGTTCTCGGCGATCGGCTCTTCGGAGAGGTCAAGCATGTGCGAGCTGTAGAGCGGCTTGCCGTGCACCTTGAAATACTGCTCGCCGGCGTCGAGCAGGCCGTCAATCCAGGGCAGCAGCTTTTTCGCGGCGTGGTCGGTATGGGTGACGACAGTGGCGCCGTACAGCTCGGCCATGTGATGGATGTGCATGGCAGCGGAGACGGCACCGGCAACACAGGCGCGCTGGCCGGCATTGTCGAGTCCCTTGCCGGCATAGAATTGCGCACCACCATTCGAGAGCTGGATGATGGCCGGGGAGTTGAGCTCGGCGGCAGTCTCGATGACGCCGTTTACGGTGCTCGTGTTGATGACGTTCACGGCCGGCAGGGCGAATTGCTTTTCCTTGGCCAGATCGAAGATTGCTTGCAGTTGGTCGCCGCTGGCGACACCTGGTTTAATGCCTTTTGCATTCATGGGTTCAGGTCCAGATTCAGTTGATTGAGTGGGTTCAAAAACTAGAGGAAAGCGGCCGCTGAAGTTGACCGGTTCAATGGAAGTATCTCGTTCGCGCAGCAACTCGTCAAGCACCGGCTCGCCAAGCCTTGCAGGCTCTTGTCTCTTCGCTCAGGCTTGTTCGCCACTCGCCTGCGGGTGGCGCAGACCAGCCTCGTACCAGGGCCTGCTGCGATTCACGAGATGCACCAGCCAGAGCATCACCGGGACCTCGATAAGGACCCCGACGACCGTGGCCAGTGCAGCTCCGGAATCGAAGCCGTACAGGACGATTGCCACTGCAACTGCCAGCTCGAAGAAGTTTGATGCCCCTATCATTGTTGACGGGCCAGCGACGGCATGCGCAACAGAGAACGTCCGGTTCAGCCAGTAGCCAAGGGCTGCGATGAGCAGTCCCTGCAGCAGGATCGGCACGGCGAGCATGCCGATGACGAACGGTTGTTCGATGATGGCCTGGCCCTGGAAGGCAAAGAGCAGCACCAGGGTCGCCAGGAGGGCGAAGATCGAGAACGCGCCGACGCGGGCCAGCGCCTGCTGGAAATACGCCTCGCCACGCATGCGCAGGCGGTGGCGGACAAACTGGGCGATGGCCAGCGGCAGCACGATGTACATCACGACTGACAGGAAAAGCGTTTCCCAGGGCACGGGAATCGCCGAGACGCCGAGCAGCAGGGCAACGATCGGGGCGAAGGCGAAGATCATCACCAGATCGTTGAGTGCCACCTGCGTGAGTGTGAAGTTGGCGTCGCCACGGCACAGGTTGCTCCACACGAAAACCATCGCCGTGCACGGCGCCGCGCCAAGCAGGATCAGGCCGGCGACGTAGCTGTCGACCTGTCCTGCGGGAAGAAAAGGGGCGAAAACGTGCCGGATGAATAGCCAGCCGAGCAGCGCCATCGAAAAAGGTTTGACTGCCCAGTTCACGATCAGCGTGATGGCGATAGCACGTTTCTGGCGCCGTACCTGATGCAGTGAAGCGAAGTCGACCTTCATCAGCATCGGGATGATCATCGCCCAGATCAGCAGGCCGACCGGCAGGTTGACCTGCGCAATCTGCAGCTGGCCGACCGTCTGCGCCAGCTCCGGGAGTGCAACGCCGGTCGCCGTTCCGGCGACGATGCACAGGAAGACCCACAGCGTCAGCCAACGTTCGAAGAAGCTCATCGGCGTGCGAACTGCGGATGGCGGTCGCGACGCGCGGTAGTGCGTGCGGTCGCAGATGCCTGGCGAGATCCGGGAAGCACCATCTACGGGGCCGCGGGTTTGCAGATTTCGGGGTGGCCGCCGCAGCAGCTGTCGGTCAGGAAGCCGATCAGCGCATCGATTCTGCGCATGTCCGCATGGCAGCGCACGAAGCGCCCTTCCTGGACGGTGCTGATCAGTCCGGCATGGGTAAGTGTCTTCAAGTGGAAGGACAGTGTCGGTGCGGGTAAGGCCAATTGCTCCGCAATGACACCGACGGTAAGGCCCTCGGGCGCATGCTGGACCAGCAAGCGGAAGATCGCCAGGCGGCTGTCTTGTGCCAGCGCGGCCAGTGCGGTGACGGCATTCGATTCGTTCATTGTTCCAAAGATACCGAAATATCGCCGCTGCCGCAAAGTGTTTGGGCCCACGTGGCAGCGTTCGTCTGCGGCGAGGGGCCGCCGGCCGATCGTCGAAGCAGACTTGCTGCGTCGCGGCGGTGCCACGAGCAGCGCCGGCAGGGTTTACATGATTCGAATATTCTAGCAATATGGAAATGTCGCCCTGGCCGCTGCTGTCTCGGCATGCAGTTGCCGGCTCGCCGGCGTCCGGCGAAAGAGCGCTCACCACTCGGAGGAACGAAAAATGACGGTAAGGGTTGGCATCAACGGTTTCGGCCGCATGGGCAGGCTGGCGCTGCGCGCGGCCTGGGATTATCCGGAACTGGAATTCGTGCACATCAACGAAGCAAACGGTCCGGTCGAGTCGGCGGCGCACCTGCTGGAGTTCGATTCGGTGCAGGGCCGTTGGCGGCGCGACATCGAAGTCCGTGACGGGCGCATGCTGGTGGACGGAAAGTCGATCACCTACAGCAGTGCAAAGGACGTGGCCGGCGGACCGTGGCGCGACGTCGGCGCGGATATCGTTCTCGAGGCCAGCGGCAAGTGGCGAACCGTCGATCAGCTGACACCCTATCTCGACGCGGGCGTCAGGAAAGTGGTCGTCGCTGCGCCGGTCAAGGATGGCGGTGTTCTGAACATCGTCATGGGCATCAATGACCACCTCTACGATCCCGCCCGCGACCAGATCGTCACCGCGGCCTCTTGCACCACAAACTGCCTGGCGCCGGTGGTCAAGGTCGTCCATGAGGCGATCGGCATCGCACGCGGGATGATCACCACCATCCACAGTTCGACGAACACGCAGGTGGTGCACGACCAGATGCACAAGGACCTTCGCCGCGCCCGCTCGGCCAGCCTGTCACTGATCCCGACGACGACTGGTTCGGCGACGGCGATTGCGCTGATCTTCCCGGAACTGAAGGGCAAGCTCGATGGCCATGCGGTACGCGTGCCTCTGCTCAATGCCTCGCTGACCGATTGCGTCTTCGAAATGCAGCGGCCGACGACGGCTGCTGAAGTGAATGGCCTGTTCAAGGCCGCCGCGGCCGGACCCCTGAACGGAATTCTGGGCTACGAGGAGCGGCCCCTGGTTTCGATGGACTATCTGGGCGACGCGCGTTCGTCGATCGTTGACGCGGCGCACACCCTGGTGGTCAACGACACGATGCTCAAGATCTACGCCTGGTATGACAACGAGTGGGGCTACGCCAACCGCTACGCCGAACTGGCGCGCAAGCTGGCGAGGTCGCTTTAGGCGGTTAGGCCGTGCTACCCAGCGGCGGTTGGGCAAGCCGATGGCCGACTGCCCCGGCGCAGCGCGGCATACTGTAGAGGAAGAGGACCATGAGCGATCCATCAGCAGCCAGCGGCGCCGCGCCGCGCGCCGGTCTGCGCAACTACGTCCTGGTTACCGGCGCCTACTGGGCCGATACGGTGACCGACGGCGCGACGCGCATGCTGGTGCTGTTCTACTTCTACAATCTGGGCTACACGCCACTGGCGGTGGCTTCGCTGTTCATCTTCTACGAAGTCTTCGGCATTCTGACGAATCTCTTCGGCGGCTACATTGGCGCACGTTTCGGGCTCAAGACGACGCTGTTCATCGGGCTCGGCACGCAGTTGGTGGCGCTGTCGATGCTCGCCTTTGCGCCGCAGTCCTGGCTGGTCGTCGCCTGGGTGATGGTCTCGCAGGCCCTGAGCGGGATTGCCAAGGACATGACCAAGATGAGTTCCAAGAGCGCGGTCAAGCTGATCGTCCCGGAGGATGCTTCGGCAACGCTGTACCGCTGGGTGGCCGTTCTGACCGGGTCGAAGAACGCGCTGAAGGGTGTCGGCTTCTTCCTCGGTGGCCTGCTGCTGACCGTGCTCGATTTCCAGACTGCGCTGAGGCTGCTGGTGGTGCTGGTGGCGGTCGCCCTGGTCCTGGCCGCCACGCTGATGCGCGGCGGCCTCGGGCAGGCCAACAAGAAGGCCAAATTCGGGCAGATGTTTTCACGCAACGCCTCGGTCAACAAGCTGGCGGCTGCGCGCATCTTTCTTTTCGGCGCCCGCGACGTCTGGTTCGTCGTCGGCCTGCCGGTATTCCTGTCGAGCGTCCTCGGCTGGACCTTCTGGCAATCGGGTGGCTTCCTGGCGATCTGGGTGATCGGTTACGGCATCGTCCAGGCGGCGACTCCGCGTCTGCTGCGCAGCCGCGTCGAGGAACATCGCCAACCCGATGGGCGCACGGCGACGATCCTGGCCTTCGTTCTCGCCGCGCTGCCCGCCGGAATCGCCGTCGCGCTGAGCGCCGGTGTGGCGCCGGCGATCGTCGTCGTCGCCGGGCTGATCGTCTTCGGCGCCGTCTTCGCGCTCAACTCGGCGGTGCACTCCTACCTGATTCTGGCCTATACCGACAGTGACAAGGTGGCGATGAGCGTCGGTTTCTACTACATGGCCAATGCTGCCGGGCGCCTGGCCGGCACGGTTCTCTCGGGTGCGCTCTACCAGTGGGGAGTGCAAAGTGGACCGAACAGCGGTCTGGTTGCCTGCCTGTGGGCGTCTTCGGCATTCGTTCTCGTCGCCGGTCTGCTGTCGCTGCTGCTGCCGCGTCAGCCCGGCGCAGGCAGCAAGCCGATCAAGCTCGGCGACCTCGGCGAGTGATCCACCGCGCGCGGGTGAACGAGAAAGGCATCGCCAGGCGATGCCTTTCTCGTTACTTCCGCCCCGACTTAGAAGCCGGCGCCCTTGATCGACTTGAGGCCCTTGTAGACCGCCTTGCTGCCCAGTTGCTCCTCGATACGCAGCAGCTGGTTGTACTTGCAGATACGGTCGGTTCGCGACAGGGAGCCGGTCTTGATCTGGCCGGCGCCGGTGCCGACAGCCAGGTCCGCGATGAACGCGTCTTCGGTCTCGCCCGAGCGGTGCGAGGAAATGACGCCGTAGCCTGCCTTCTGCGCCATCTTGATCGCGTCCAGCGTCTCGGTAACCGTGCCGATCTGGTTGACCTTGATCAGGATGGCATTCGCCGCCTTCATGTCGATGCCCTGCTTGAGGCGTACCGGATTGGTGACGAAGAAGTCGTCGCCGACGATCTGCACCTTCTCGCCGAGTTCCCTGGTCAGCTTGACGTAACCTTCCCAGTCGCTCTGGTCGAGACCGTCTTCGATCGAGACGATCGGGTACTTCTTGCACCAGTCGCTGTACACCTTGATCATGTCGTCGTCGCTGAACAGCTTGTCCGGGTTCGACTTCCAGAACTTGTAACCCTTGCGGTCGCCTTCGTCGAAGAGCTCGGAGGACGCGCAGTCGAGCGCGATGCCGATCTGCTTGCCGGGCTTGTAGCCGGCGGCGACGATCGCTTCCATGATCACTTCGAGCGACTGGTCGTTGGTCAGGTTGGGCGCGAAACCGCCTTCGTCGCCGACCGCGGTCACATGGCCGCCCTTTTTCAGAATGCTCTTCAGCGCGTGGAAGATTTCGGTGATCCAGCGCAGGCCTTCCGAGAAGGATGGCGCGCCCACCGGCATGATCATGAATTCCTGGAAATCGATCAGGTTGTCGGCGTGCTTGCCCCCGTTGATGATGTTAGCCATCGGCGTCGGCAGGCAGAAATCACGGTTGCGGTGGATCTTGCCAATGTATTTCCAGAGCGGCATCTTGCTGACGTTGGCGCCGCACAGGGTGATCGCCATCGATGCGCCGAGCAGCGCGTTGGCGCCCAGGTTCGACTTGTTGGCCGTGCCGTCGAGCGCGATCATCGCCTCGTCGAGCTCGCGCTGGTCGAGCGGGTTCCTGCCCTTGAGCAGTTTTGCGATCGGGCCGTTGACCGCGGCAACGGCTTTCAGGACGCCTTTGCCAAGGTAGGCCTTCTTGTCGCCATCGCGCAGTTCGCAGGCTTCGAACTCACCTGTCGAGGCACCCGACGGGACGGCAGCGCGAGCCATGTAGCCATTGTCGAGGGTGATATCGACCTCCACTGTCGGGTTGCCGCGTGAGTCGAGGATTTGCCGCCCGACGACTTTGGTGATTTTGACAGTGGACTCTTCCGCTTCTTCGCTATTCTTCAGTTTCTTGACTTTTTCGGCTTTTGCCATAATGGAACTCCGTGGGAGTGGTTTGGTGGAAACGACGTCGGAAACTTCTCCCGCGGATCATACCGAATTCAGATCGCGCCGTGCAATGTTTGCCACCGGCAAGATGGTCCAATCCGGCAGTAGTCCGGCAATCGCCGGGTCCTCCGCCGCCGGGGAGGAAGGCGTTCACTCGAAGGCGTTCACTCGAACGTTGCCATGCCGGCCCGGCAGTTCCGAATCACGTCGTTCAGTATTCCGCCGAGTCGCCGTCAGACCTGTTCTCCGCCTTGCCTCGCACGCCCTGCTTGAGTTCGATCATGATCACCCGCGTATCGGTCGGGCCAACGTTTTCGCCGCTAATGCTTGTGCTTCTGACCACATTGCTCTCCCGCCTCGAACTCGCGCAGGATCATCTTGCCATCCGGCAGGGTGATCGTGCGTTTGAACGGCGTTATCGCGTAGAGAACGAATGCCGGGCGCCGGTGCTGATGGGTCTTTTCGCCAGGCGGGTCGTGATACGCCAATACCCGAACGTTTTCGTTCTCGAGAAGATCCTGGTATTTGTCAGGGTCCCTATTGACCGCGTCCCGGGCACTGCCTGGCGCCGCCAGTGCGAGGCCGGCAGTGATGATAAGAATTTGCGTGATCAGGGATCGCGTCATGGCCGGTCCTTTGCAGATGGCGTCAAGCCATTTCTTGCAGGCCAAGTATCCGTTTCGACGAAGACCGGTTCGCCGTCGCGTCTGAACTTCCGTTCCCTGAAAACGTCGCAGCATGGCTCGTGCTTCTTGAAGCGAGGCGACAGTGAAGCCGCTGCCCGGACCTTGGGCGCCCACCCACCGCGCAGATGCCGTTACCGCAACTCGGCGCGGAGGAGTCCCGTACCGGCGTGGTACTTGCTCGCCGTCATACAACTGCAACCTTGGCGGCCAAGAATATCTCCCCTGGCAGGACCATTTCAAAACTATTGGGGAGAGCAGGCGTGGCAAGCGAGCAAAATCAGAGCCCGAATGAGCTGTCGCTCATCAGCCTTGTGCGGCGTGTGGCACTTGCGGTCGAGCGCCTTCGCGAAGACGCGATGGCGATCGAGGACGAATTCGACGACGAACTGCGCATCGTCGCTCCGGGCTTCACGGCGAGTGCGCGCAACCTGGCGCACTATCTGGCCGTGCGACGGGTCGATATCCGGGTTCTGCAGCGCGAACTGGGGCGTCTGGGACTGAGTTCCCTGGGGCGCATGGAAGCGCATGTCATGGCCTCGCTCGACAACGTCGCCGACGTACTTCGCCTGCTGGGCAAGAGCACTTTTCCCGATCGTGTCAAGGTCGCGCCAACCATCATGTTCCACGAGGGTGATCAGGTGCTCGCCAGGCACGCGAAGGCGATCCTCGGACCACTTCCACGCGATCGCAAGACACGGATCATGGTCACCATGCCCAGTGAAGCGGCCGCAGATCCGTCGTTCATCAGCAACCTGCTGGCACAGGGCATGAACATCATGCGCATCAATTGCGCCCATGACAATGCCGAGGTCTGGGGACGCATGGTCGGGCAACTGCGGCGTGCGGAAAAGACGCTTGGGCGTTCGTGCAAGGTGTGCTGCGATCTCGCCGGGCCAAAACTGCGAACCGGCGCGGTAGAGTCGATCGAGGGTGTCGTCAAGTGGCGGCCACAGCGGAATGCCTTCGGCCGGACGATCGCGCCGGCACTCGTTCGCTTCGTCAAGGACGGCAGCGAAGCCGCGAATGAAGGAAACATCGTCCCGGTTCAAGGGGATCTCCTCGACAAGGCGAGAGAGGGCGATTTCGTCGAGTTGCACGACGCACGGGGGCGTGCCCGGACCCTCGAAGTCATCGCTGTTTCTGCCGATGCCTGCCTGTGCCAGGGGGTGCGTACCGCCTATGTCATCGAAGGCACCCGCCTGCACCTGCGTCGAAAAACGAAAAGGATCGGCAAGGCCCGGGTGGGCGTCCTGCCAACGATGCCGCAAGCCGTGTTGCTCAAACCCGGGGATACGCTCGATGTGGTCAAGGGCGACATTCTCGGTCGCAACGCCGTATTCGACGACGCCGGCAATCTCGTTGAAGCTGCACGCATCGCCTGCTCGCTCGAGGAAGCCTTCGTCAGCGTACGTGAAGGCGAAAGAATCTTTCTTGATGACGGCAAGATCGCGGGAACGATCCGGAAGGTGCTGCCCGATCGCTTCGCCGTCGAGATCACGCACGCGGCAGGAGGCGCGGCAAAGCTGCGTGGCGAAAAGGGGATCAATCTGCCGGATACCGACATCGACATGGCGGCGCTTGGCGCGACAGACATCGAAAACCTCGCTTTCGCCGCCCGCTACGCGGACATGGTGGCCATGTCATTCGTGCAGCGTCCGCAGGACATCGAGGATCTGCTGGCCGCCCTTGATCGGCTCGATGCCTCCCATCTCGGAATCGTGCTCAAGATCGAGACGAAGAACGCTTTCAGCCGTCTGCCCAGCCTGCTGTTTGCGGTCATGCGCCACTCATCCGCCGCAGTCATGGTGGCCCGCGGCGATCTCGGCGTAGAGCTTGGCTTTGAACGCCTGTCGGAGGTGCAGGAGGAAATCCTCTGGATGTGCGAGGCTGCGCACATCCCGGTGATCTGGGCAACGCAGGTGCTCGAATCGCTGGCCAAGGGAGGCATGCCGTCGCGTGCGGAAGTGACCGACGCGGCGATGGGGGTTCGTGCAGAATGCGTAATGCTCAACAAGGGACCGTACATCATGCAAACGCTGCGCTTCCTGCGCGACGTGCTGACACGGATGGAAACCCACCATGAGAAGAAGACGGCCATGTTGCGTCGGCTGAGCATCTCGGATCTGCCGGTCAATGAGAAAGAGAATGCGCGTCGCCTCGAGCGGGTCTGAAATCTGCCCGAGCGGGGCCGTGCCGACGGCGCGGTCGCTACCGGGCGGCGCGTGGTCGTTGCCGCTCAGCAATTCCTCCAGCACCTGCATTGTCATGCCAGTCGCGCAACCTGTGGCTGCAACAGGGAGTTGTCGAGAACGCGATGCGCGAGCGGTTTTTGGCGAAGGCTCGCAAACATTTCGCCAAGCAGGCGAAAATCGCGATCCGCTCGATCCCTGACCGAAACCACTACCCCGGCCACGCCGGCTTGATTGGCGTACGCATGGCGAATGCAGAAGGCGGCATCGAGATTGCCGATGTACGCGACCTCGCCGGCTGAAAGGTCGAACCGCAGTGGCCGTTCAAGCTCGATCTTCTGTTGCGTTCCTTCGATCTGGAAGAAATGGAGCTGGTAGCTGCCCGCGGGCAGTTGGACGGCAAACAGCTTGCCGTTTACATCCTCAAGGCCACGGTCGGCCATCGCGTGGTTCGGTGGTCCGAGCAGCGGTCGCTCGATCCGTGCCGAGTCGAGCCGGAAGCGAGTTCCTCCGGCGGTGTCGCTGAAATAGAACATTGCCCGCTCGTGGAACGGCGACGGCTTGCCGTCGCTGGTCTGACTGACGGATCCGACCAGCAGTGCCGTGTTCGGCTGAAGCACCTGTTGGCCGCGTTCGATGTTGACTGCGTGAAAAGAGCAGCCGCCGACCACGAGAGCGCACAGCACCAGGTACTCTGGCCGGAGTTGCCCGGCAGCGTTCGTCGGGCTTCGTGTGCGCATCGTATTCGTGCTCCCCGGAGAACCGCGCCTGCTGGAAGTCGGACGCCGCCGGCCGCCGGCAAGTTGTCTGCCTGTTGCGTTGATGAGATCGGCAGGCATGGCCGCAGTGCCAGTCTTCGGATATCGCGACCTGACCGCGTTGTCTGTCCTTCGCGGCGCGAATCTTGCCAAGGTCGGACGCAAATGCTCTATTCTATGCCGCCCGCGGTAATAGCGTCAGGCCTTCCGGTCGATCGCGCGATTCCCGCCGCCTCGGCGCAAGAAGGTCCAAGATCACGACACCCCGTTTGGCACGCCCGCTTCCTCCGCACATGTACAGACTCGTCGCTCTGGCAGCGCTGCTGCTGACCCTGCCGGTCTCGGCCGCCGTGCCGCAACTGCAGGCGCCGGAGGCGGTCCGCGAACTGCTGACCAGATATCTGGACCTGGGCGATGTCACCGACGCGCCGGAAAAGGCCGCTTTCGAGCGTCGGATGCGACGTGAAGTGCCTGCCCTGCTGGCCACCGAAGGTTATTTCTCGCCGGTCCTTGTGGTCAGCGAGCGTGCCGGCTCGCTGTGGCTCGACGTCGACCCTGGCCCGCGTTCGCACGTCGACAGCGTGCGCATCGTGATCGACGGCGACGTCGAACCGGCACGTCGGGAGGCCTTGATCGAGAGCTGGAAGCTGAAGAGTGGCGAACCGTTCCGTCAGAGCGCCTGGGATGACGCCAAGCAATCGCTGCTGGCCGATTTGATCGCCGTGGATTTCGCGGCTGGTCGTCTGCAGGACAGCCGGGCCGAAGTCCACCCCGAGACGCAGCGGGTCGATCTGCAGGTCGTACTGGTTGCCGGTCCGTCCTACAGTTTCGGCGAACTCAAGATCAGTGGCCTGAAGCGCTACTCTGCGGCGCTGATCGAGCGCTACAACCGTAGCGTCGAACCCGGCAGACCCTACAGCGAGGACCGGTTGCTGGCCTTGCAGACCGCCTTGCAGGACACGCCCTACTTCGGATCGGTCACCGTTGCGCTCGATCGCACTGATGATACTGGTGCGCCCGCGACTGCCGATGGGCGGGTGAAGGTGCCGGTGCTGGTACATGTCCGCGAGCGTGCGCCCTACCAGGTGTCGCTGGGCGCCGGCTTCAGCACCAACACCGGCGCGCGCGTCGAAGCCAACTATCGAAACGCCGATCTGTTAGGTCGCGCCTGGGAGCTGCACAGTGGTGTGCGTATCGAGCAACTGCGCCAGACGGCCTACGCCGACGTCTTCCTGCCGCCCGACCAGCGACGTCGGCGCGATGGCGTCGGCGCGGCGTTCGAGAAATCGGACATCGAAGATCTGGCGCTCGAGGGCTACTCGATTGGCGCGACCCGTGTTCAGAAGCGCGGCAGCATCGAGCAGCGCCTGGCGCTCAACTGGCTGCAGGAAAAGCAGACCCCGAAGGGTTCGCCGACCACTACCAACCGTGCCCTGACCGCGCAGGCCGGCTGGACCTGGCGGCACGCGCCGGATCCGCTGAATCCGGCGGAGGGCATCGCGCTTCAGGCTCAGCTCGGCGGCGGCAGCAAGCAGCTGCTCTCCGATCAGGATTTCCTGCGTACCTATTTTCGCTATGCTCAGGGGCTGCCCCTTGGCGTCAGTGACGGCCTGTTTCTGCGTGCAGAGCTTGGCGTGACCTTCGCGCCTTCGAGCGACGGCATTCCGCAGAGTTTCCTCTTCCGAACCGGCGGCAGCAACTCGGTGCGCGGTTACGCCTATCAAAGTCTCGGCGTGCCGGACGGCTCGGCGGTCGTCGGCGGGCGTTATATGATGACCATGAGCGCCGAATACACGCACTGGATCACGCCCGCATGGGGCGCCGCAGCCTTCGTCGATGCCGGTGACGCCCAGGACAGCCGTGACGCCTTCGATCTGGCGCTCGGCTACGGCGTCGGCGCGCGCTGGAAAAGTCCGCTTGGACCACTGGGTATAGACCTCGCTTACGGGCAGCGAGTGGGCAAGCTGCGCGTCGATTTTTCCCTGGCGGTGCCATTTTGAACGCCGCCCCCGAGCCGCCCGAGCGAAGCGCTGCGGAGCGCGCCGCCGAAACGGCACAAGGCGCGCCGACGCGCAGGACGCGCCGCTGGCCGTGGCTGATTCCGCCTGGCGTCTTGTTGACGTTCCTTGCCGCGGTTGCCTGCCTGCTTGGCACCGACACCGGTTTTCGGCTCGCCTGCCGGGGTCTGGAGCAACTTGCCGGTGGGCAGCTGACGCTGGCTGCGCCGAGCGGGTCGCTCGCCGGCTCGTTCGCCGTGCAGTCGATACACTGGCGGAATGCGACGCTCGACGTCCAGCTGCAGGATCTGCAGTTTGACTGGCGCCCGGCCCAACTGCTGCAGAAGCGACTTTCGGTAAGCCGTCTTGCCGCGGCAAGCCTGCGCGTTGCGAGCCTGCCCAGCGATGAGCCTTCGACGCTGCCGGACAGCCTGCGCCTGCCGCTGCAGGTCGACATTGCGCAGTTGAGAGTGGGCAGCATCGAAGTCGGCGACCACGCTGATCCGGACGGCAAGGGGGCGACCGTCGTCGAAGCGCTGGAAGCGACGCTGAGCAGCGACGGCGAGCTGCATCGCGTGTCCGCACTGCATGCCAGCGTCAGCAAGCTGGCGGTCAGCGGCGAAGTCTCCCTGGCTGCCGACAAGCCCTTTGCTCTGGAGGCGAAGGCCGCTGTCGAGGGTGAGGCGGCCGGACGAACGCTGGCCTTCGATCTGGCCGCCGACGGCTCGCTCGAAGAGCTGGCCATCCGCGGCAGTGGCCGGCCGCTGGACGCGAAGGCCGGTGAAAACTTCGCCGGCGAGCTCACGGCGAGGATCAATCCTCTCGGGGCGCAACCGATCCGCGAACTCGTCGCCAGGCTGTCGGGTGTCGACCCGGCGGCGTGGAGCAGGGGCGCGCCGCAGGCGGCCCTAGATCTGAGCATCGATTTGCGGCCACTCGGCGAATCGTCGGAGGGGCTGGGAGGGCGGCTGACGCTGCGCAATGGCCGTCCGGGCGCGGTTGACCGGCAGTTGCTGCCGGTCGAAGCGCTGCATGCCGGCGTGCGCCTGAGCGACGATGCGTTGCAGTTGTCCGATATCGATCTGCGTCTGTCGGGCGGCGGTCGACTGCGCGGTAGCGGCCTGCTGCGTGCCAGCGAACTGACACTGCGCCTGGCGGCGACCGCGCTCGACGCGAGTGCCCTGTACAGCACCCTGCGGCCCACGAAACTTGCCGGTCCCTTGCGCGCCACCCTGAGCGCGGATCGGCAGTTGTTCGAGGCCGAGCTGCGTGATCCGCAGTTCTCTGTGGACGGCAAGATCGCCGTCCAGCCCGCCGAGATTGTCGTCGACAAGCTGCGACTGCAGGCCGGCGACGCGGGCCTCGTTGCCAGCGGCAAGATAGGCCTGGTCGACAGCGGCAAGTTTGCGCTGCAGGGAAAACTGAAGAATTTCGACCCCAGCCGCTTTGCCGACGTGCCGGCGGCACGTCTGAACGCCGAGTTCGAGGTCAAGGGCAACAGCCAGCCGCAGCTCGTTCTCGGCATGCAGTTTCAACTGCACGACAGTCGTTTTCGTGGCCAGTCGGTAAGCGGACAAGGCGATGTCGATCTCGCCGGCGAGCGGTTGCGCAAGGCCGATATCGAACTGAACGCGGCCGGCAACCGGCTGCTGGCAAAAGGCGCGTTTGGTGCTCGTGGCGACCGCTTGACGGTGACCATCGCTGCGCCGAAACTCGATCCGCTGGGCGTCGATGGTGATGTCGACGGTACGCTTGTTCTCGGCGGCAGCAGCAAATCGCCCGAACTGTCGGCGACGCTGCGGTCGACGCGCCTGTCGGCGGAGGGTTTTGGCGCGATCCGCGGGCTTGATTTCAGTGCCCGCCTCGGCGATGGCAAGGACGGCGCTCTGTCGGGCAAGCTGCAACTCGCCGGGCTTGAGCTGTCCGGCGGTACGCTGGTCGGCAAGCTCCTGTTCGAGGCCGATGGCGTCCGCAGCGCACATCGCTTGCGCGGAGAGATTGCCCTGCCGCGCCAGCGCGATCTGCGCCTGCTGCTCGAAGGGGGGCTGACGACCCCGGCCAGCGGCATGGTGTGGACCGGCACTCTGAGCGAGCTGAGCCTGTCTTCGCTGGTCGACAAGGACAAGCCCTTCGTTCGTCTCGCCGGACCACTGCCGCTGCAGGCTGCCGCAGAGCGCATCAGCGCCGGTCCCGCCGAGTTCGTCGGCCCCGCCTGGTCGGCGCGTCTCGAGCGTGCGCTGTACGCCGGGCTGAGCTGGCAGACGGCCGGTAGCTTGCAGGGCCTGCCGCTGGTTGCGACCCTCGCCGAGTTCCCGGAGTGGTTCGACGACTCGGCCATCGGGGCGGCCAAGGGCAGCAGCGAGGCGCTGCGTCTGAATGCCGAATGGGACCTTGGCAATCGCGGCAGCGGCCGTTCCGCGGGTAAACAGACTGCGCCGAAAGGTGCCTTGCCGACGGGCCAGCTGCGGCTGTGGCGGGCGAGCGGCGACCTGGCGATCGGTGCGGTGCCGCTCGGCCTGCAGGAGGGCAGTGTCGGACTGCTGCTCAAGAACGGCCGTCTCGACGCCGAAGTCAGCTTGCGCGGCAAGAAGCTCGGAGAGATCTCCGGTCAGCTGAGCGCGGCAGGTGCGACGGACACCCCGATCAATCCGCGGGCGCCATGGCAAGGTCAGCTCAAGGTTGACGTTCCGGACCTGGCCTGGGCGGCGCGGCTGCTGGGTGCAGGCTGGCAATTGGGTGGTCGCCTTGCAGGCGAAGCACAGCTTGCCGGAACGCCCGCCAAACCCCAGATCAGCGGTGAATTGCGTGGTGATGGACTGGCTGTGCGCGCCCTGGATTACGGCATGCGGCTGGAACGTGGCAAGCTGTTGCTGCAATTGGCCGGTGACCAGCCGGGTGACGTGCGTCTCCTGCTCCGGCAGCTTCTTTTCGAGAGCGATTTCCAGCCGATGCCGCGTGTGCTGGCGCTCGATCCCGGAGTCGATGTTGCTGCCCTGACAGGCAAACCCGGGAGTATCGAGGCCAGCGGCGAGTTGCATCTGGGGAGCACCGACGGCGTTCTTACCCTGCGCGCCGATCGTCTCGGCGTGACGCAGCGGGCGAATCAATGGATGCTCGTTTCCGGCGACGCCAGGCTGACCCTGGGCCAGAAACTCCTCGACGTCCTCGGCAAGTTCAAGGTCGACGCAGGGTACTGGGAGTTGGCCAGGAGCGGTACACCGCAGCTGTCGGACGACGTCGTGATCGTCCGCCAGGGAGCGAGCAAGGCGAAGGCGCCGCCAGCGGCTCGTCTGCTGTCGCTGGACATCGACGCCGACTTGGGAGGCCACTTCCGTTTTCGCGGCGCTGGCGTCGAAAGCCGTCTGGCCGGCTCGCTCAAGATCGAGTCGGATGGATCGGGATTGCCGCGGGCGGTCGGTTCGATCCGTACCGTTGGCGGTCGTTTCGACGCCTATGGCCAGAAGTTGGCTATCGAGCGCGGCATTCTCAACTTCCAGGGCCTGATCGACAACCCGGGCCTGAACATCCGGGCAATTCGTACCAACCTGCCGGTGGAAGCGGGAGTCGAGGTCACCGGAACCGCCAGACGACCGATCATCAAACTGGTTTCCGACCCCGTCGTGCCCGACGCCGAGAAGCTTTCGTGGCTGGTTCTCGGGCACGCGTCCGATCAGGAGGGGGGAGGTGGCTCATCGGTGCTGCTGGCTGCCGCGCAAACGATCTTCGGCGGCCAGGATGGCGGGGAACTGGGCAAGCTGCAGCGCGGGCTGGGCATCGACGAGTTCGGCGTCAGCAGTGGCTCGATCGACGGCTCCAGCCGCTCGCAGACCAGCAGCATTGCCGACACCGGATCATTCGGCTCGAGCAATACGACGACCGGGCAGATCGTCAGCGTCGGCAAGCGGCTGTCATCGAATGTACAGATCGGCTACGAGCAGTCTCTGAACACGGCGGAAAGCGTCGTCAAGCTGACCGTCTATCTCAACCGCAACTTCTTTCTCGTCGGCCGCGCCGGTTCCGACAATGCGCTGGACTTCTTCTGGAAATACCGCTTCGGGCGCTAGCGCCGTTCGCCCGCTGCCGGTTTCGGTGCCGACAGCTCAGTGCCGAGAGCGGGCCGGATCCTGTTTCTGGCCCGCGCCGACGGCCGCCCGGCGCAGGCGGTCGGCAACCGCAGCCCAGGCGCGTGTCGCTGGAACGTCTTCGACGACGATCAGGTCGACGGCCATCTGATCGAGCTCGCGCAGTGCGGCGTAGAGCGCACGGGCGTAACCGCGGGGATCGGCGGCCAGCTTGCGAACGGCAGGCGTCGCGACGCCGCCCGGCAACTCGCTGTGGCAGAGGATGGCGCTGCGGCGACCCGCCTGCCGGAGTTCATCGACAAGGCCGGCCAGCCGTGCCGACGCCACCAGGCGCAGCGGTGTTGCCGGCGCGTAGTGCGCGGCCAGCGAACCCGAGACGCGCGGTGCGCCATCGTCTGCCTGCGGCGTCGCCGTCTCTGGCAGCACGCCGATGACCGCCGCGATCTGTTCCGGCGTCACGCGTCCCGGACGCAAAAGACGTGGCGGCTCCCCGTCGTCGCGCGTGAGGTCGAGAATCGTCGACTCGATTCCGACCTGGCAGCGGCCGCCGTCGAGCACCAGGGACACCGAGTTGCCCAGCTCCTCGCGCACATGTGCGGCGTCGGTCGGGCTGATCCTGCCGAAACGGTTGGCCGATGGTGCGGCCAGTCCGCACATGCCGCCAAGACCACCGCCGGCTTCGGCGTAGGCGCGCAGCAGGGCGAGGGCGACCGGATGTGCCGGTACGCGCACGCCGACGCTGTCCTGGCCGCCGGTGACCGCGGTCGGTACCGCCCCGGCACGCTTGAGGATCAAGGTCAGGGGGCCCGGCCAGAAGGCTTCGGCGAGTTCCCACGCTGAAGCCGGGATGTCGCGTGCCCAGCGGTCGAGACAGCCGCCGCCGGCCAGATGGACGATCAGCGGGTGGTCGGCAGGCCGGCCCTTGGCGGCAAAGATCCTGCGCACCGCCAGCGGGTTGGCGGCATCGGCAGCGAGGCCATAGACTGTCTCGGTCGGAAAGGCGACCAGTTCGCCCGCCTGCAGCAGCGCGACGGCGCGATCGATGTCGGCCTGCTCAGGCGGCATCGACGATGCCGATCGCGGCACGCGCCGCCAGCGCCACTGCGCGGGCTTTTTCCGGGTCGTCGTCGACCACCGTGAAGTGCCCCATCTTGCGGCCGTGCCTGGCGTGGTGCTTGCCATAGAGGTGCAGCTTGAGGCCGGGAAAAGCGTGCAGTCGCGACCAGTCGGGTTCACGGTAGCGACTGCCGGCTGGACCGTCCTCGTACCAGATGTCACCGAGCAGGTTGACCATCGCCGCCGCCGAGTGCGCACGCGGGTCACCGAGCGGCAAGCCGCACAGCGCGCGTACCTGCTGCTCGTACTGGCTGGTCAGGCAGGCGTCGAGCGTGTAGTGGCCGCTGTTGTGCGGACGCGGCGCCATTTCGTTGACCACCAGTTCGCCATCCACCACAAAGAATTCGACCGCCAGGGTGCCGATATAGGCCAGGCCGTCGGCGACCTTTTCGGCCAGTTCGGCGGCACGGGCGCGCAGCGTCGGCGCAACGCGCGCTGGTACCAGAGATACGTCGAGGATGCCCTTGCGGTGGCTGTTTTCGACGGCCGGGAAGCATTTCACCTGGCCGTCCTGGTCACGCGTCAGGACCACCGACACTTCGCTGCCGAGCACGAGTTTCTGTTCGAGGACACAGGTCTCGCCCCTGAAGTGCCGGAAGGCGGCGATCGCCTCGTCACGGCCGGCGACGACCGCTTGCCCCTTGCCGTCGTAGCCGAAACGGGCGACCTTCAGGATGGCCGGGAACAGGCCGGCCGGGGCGTCACGCAGGTCCTGCTCGCCGTGCACTGCAACGAAGTCGGCAATCGGCAGCGCGTTCTCGCGCAGGAAGTTCTTTTCGGCGATGCGATTCTGGCAGATGCTCACCGCCGCCGCCGCCGGGCGCACGAGAACGAATTTTGCGAGGTAGTCCAGGGTGCCGGCCGGGACGTTCTCGAACTCGGTGCTGATCGCCGTACAGCCCTGCGCCAGTTCGTCGAGCGCCGGGTAATCGTCGTAGCCCGCGATCAGATGACGATCGGCGATCATTCCGGCGGGACTGTGCGGGTCGGGGTCGAGAACCCACACCGGGTAGCCCAGTTCGTGCGCCGCAGCGACGAAAAAGCGGCCGAGCTGGCCACCGCCGAGCATGCCGAGAGTCGCGGGGGGAAGAATCATCGCCCCGTGCTCGGCTGGCGCGTGCGGATCGCGGTCGCAGGCGCGCCTGTGTTCTTGCAGCGTCCGCTCACACTTCCGGCAGTTTCATGGCCATTACCTTGGCCGCCTGGGATTGCCGGAATGCGCCGAGACGCTGCGCCAGTGCAGCGTCGCCGGTGGCCAGCATGGCGACGGCAAACAGCGCCGCATTGGCTGCCCCGGCCTCTCCGATCGCAAAAGTGGCGACCGGAATGCCTTTCGGCATCTGCACGATCGAGAGCAGCGAGTCCTGACCGGACAGCGCCTTTGACTGCACCGGCACCCCGAGTATCGGCAGCGTGCTCTTGGCGGCGAGCATGCCCGGCAGATGCGCGGCACCGCCGGCGCCGGCGATGATCGCCTTCAGGCCACGTTCGGCGGCGGTCGCCGCATACTCGAAGAGCAGATCGGGGGTGCGATGCGCGGAAACGACGCGGGCCTCGAAGGGCACGCCGAACTCCTTGAGCATCACCGCCGCTGCCTGCATCGTCGGCCAGTCGGAATCGGAACCCATGACGACGCCGACCAGCGGTGCCTGCTGCGCCATCAGTGTGCCCCTCTTTCCGCAGCTTCGAGGGTGTTGGCGAGCAGCATGGTGATGGTCATCGGCCCGACGCCACCGGGGACCGGCGTGATCGCCGCGGCGATTTCGCTGACCGGACCGAAGTCGACGTCGCCGCAGAGTTTGCCGTCCGGCAGGCGATTGATGCCGACGTCGATGACCACCGCACCGGGTTTGACCATCTCGGCAGTGACGAAACGTGCGCGGCCGAGCGCGGCAACCAGGATATCGGCGCGCCGGGTGTGGAAGAGCAGGTCACGGGTCTGCGAGTGGCAGATGGTGACCGTCGCGCTGGCCTGCATCAGCAGCATTGCCATCGGCTTGCCGACGATGTTCGAGCGCCCCAGGACGACAGCCTCCTTGCCTTTCAGTTCGATGCCGGCGTCGGCGAAGAACTTCATGATGCCGTAGGGCGTACACGGGATGAAACGGGGATTGCCCTGCATCAGCGCGCCGACGTTCTCGGCATGAAAACCGTCGACGTCCTTTTCGGGAGCGATGGCCTTGAGCACCGCGTCGCTGTCAAAATGCCTGGGTAGCGGCAGTTGCACCAGAATGCCGTGGATTTCCGGGTCGGCGTTGAGTTCGGCGATCTTCGCCAGCACCAGCCCGGGCTCGACTTCAGGGGGGTAACTGATCTTCTCCGAGTGAAAGCCGGCCTGCGCGCAGGCGTTCACCTTGTTGCGCACGTAGACCTGCGAAGCGGCGTCTTCGCCGACCAGGATCACCGCCAGCCCGGGGCGGGTGCCGCGGGCAGCGAGCGCTTCGGCGCGGGTCTTGAAATCGGCGCGCAGCTTTTTTGCCAGCACGGTGCCGTCGAGTATTTTTGCCGTCATTTCGGAGTTTCCTGGGGTGGCCAGCGGGCAAAGGGGCGAATGGCGAAACGCCGCAGGTGCGCGCTTGGCCTCTTCACATCGATCTTGGAGGAGGGGGATTCTATCGCAAAATCAGGCGGCGTCCGATGCTGCGTCTGCGTTCGCCGCCTGCGCGGCAGCCGTGCGTCCGGCAGCGAAGGCCAGCCGGTTGAGTTCGACGAGTGCAGCCTTCTTGTGCGCAAAGCGTTTGAGGACGCAGCGTTCGAGGATTTCTGCCGGGAACGACAGGTGGTCGGAGATGGCGCCGAGCATCACCGTATTTCCCAGCCGGATATCGCCGAGTTCCTGGGCGATGGTCGAGGCATCGAAGGAGAAGACGCGGCTGCCGGCGGCGCGAATGCTGGCCACCGGATCCTCGGGATAGTCGTAGAGTCCAAGTTCGACGACCGGCGGCACCAGGCGGCCGCTGTTCATCAGCACCAGTCCCCGCGGCCGCAACATGTGCCGCCAGCGCATGGCCTCCGCGGCTTCGAAACCGAGCAGCACATCGGCCGAGCCGGGGTCTATCTGCGGCGACAGCACTTTCCGGCCAAAGCGCAGGTGCGAGGAGACGACGCCGCCACGCTGCGCCATGCCGGCGACCTCGGTTTTCTTGACGTCGTGACCGAGTTCGATCGCTGCCTCGGCGAGGATTTCGGTGGCGGTCATGACGCCCTGGCCACCGGTGCCGACGACGAGAATGTTGGTGGTCTCGAACCTGCCTGCTGCTGCGGACATCTGCTGGCTACCTTTCAGCACTGCGCTTCAAGTCGCCTGGGCGACTCACGAAGCGCCCTTCTCCCTCGCACGGGAGACGGGTCGGTCTTGCGGGAAACGGTCATCGCTTTCATGACCGTCGAGGGGCGCGCCGGCCATTTCCCGGCGCCGCCTGCCGTACGCCTGCTCAGCTTTTTCTGACCACCTTGATCGGCATGGCCAGCGTATCGACATGGACGATTGCATCCGGTGCGCAGGGCTTCAGGCACAAGCCGCAGCCGGTGCATGCGGCGCTCTCGATGCGCACGAAGGCGAGCTCGACCTCGCGACCGCTGGCTTTCGTGACGCGGTCGCGGCGGGTGACGTGGATCGCCGGGCAGCCGACATCGACGCAGTTGCCGCAGCCGGTGCATCTGTCCTCGACCACCGTGTACGGCTTGAGCGCGTGGTAGTCCTTGATCAGCACGCAGGGCTGGCTGGTGATGATCACCGAGGGTTCGGGAATCTTCGTCTCGTCGCGCAGCGTGCGCAGCAGTACCGGCAATTCGTAGGCGTCTACGACGTGCACGCGTTCCTCGCGCACCCCGAGTGCCTTCACCAGGGTCGCGAAATCGACGCGCGGCGCTTCGTTGCCGTGAATGTCGCGGCCGTTGCCGGGATTGTCCTGGCCGCCGGTCATGCCGACCGCGCGGTTGTCGAGCAGCAGCACGGTAACGTTGCCGCGGTTGTAGACGATGTCCAGCAGGCCCTGCATCCCCATGTGCAGGAAGGTCGAATCGCCGATCACGGCGACGATCTTCTGCTTCTCTTCGCTGGCGCTGCGGCCCTTGTCGAGTCCCAGCGCCATGCCCATCGAGGCGCCCATCGAGATGCATGCGTCGAGCGCGTTCCACGGCTGACCGAAGCCCAGCGTATAGCAGCCGATGTCGCCCGAGATGGTGACGTTTCGCAACTGCGAGAGCGTGTAGTAAACGCCCAGGTGCGGACAGGCGACACACATCGTCGGCGGACGCGGAAAGACCGGCATCGGTGCTGCTCTGGCGGAGTCGGGCAGTGCCTCGCCGAGCAGCCGGGCCATGGCCGGCTTGAGTACCTGCGGCGAAAGCTCGCCGGACTGCGGCAGGATGTCCTTGCCGCTGACCGTGATGCCTTGCGCCTTGAGTTCCGTCTCGATCAGCGGCTCGACCTCTTCAACGACGACCAGGGTGTCGCACTGGCCGGCGAACTCGCGGACGCTGTCGAACGGAACGGGGAACGACAGGCCGAGCTTGAATACCGGCGCCTCGGGGAAGCTCTCGCGGACATGCATGTACGCCGGGCCGGAAGTGACGAAACCGACCCGGCGGTCGCTGCCCGCCTCGATGACGTTGAGCGCCGAGACCTCGGCTTCGGCGCGCAGGCGGCGCTCGCGGTCGAACACCATCGGCAGGCGGCGGCCAGCGGCGCTCGGCACCATCACCCAGCGCCCGACATCCTTGTGGAAGCCGGCCACCGGTCGTTCATTGCGCAGGCCAACGCCGACCAGCCCCTTCACATGACAGATGCGCGTCGTCATGCGCAGGATCACCGGCGTCTCGAAGCGCTCGGAGAGTTCGAACGCGGCCAGCGCGAAATCGTGCGCTTCCTGGGAATCTGCCGGTTCGAGAATCGGCACATGCGCGAAGCGGCCCCAGAAGCGCGAATCCTGCTCGTTCTGCGACGACGAGAGGCCGACGTCGTCGGCGATGGCGATCACCAGACCGGCGGCAACGCCGGTCAGGGTCATGGTCATCAAGGCATCCGAAGCGACGTTCATGCCCACGTGCTTCATGGCGCAGAAGCTGCGCGAACCGGCCATCGCGGCGCCGAAAGCGACTTCCAGCGAGACCTTCTCGTTTACCGACCACTCGGCGTAGATATCCGGATAGGTGGCCACGCACTCGAGCATCTCGGTCGCCGGCGTTCCCGGATAGGCCGCCGCAACGCGCACGCCAGCCTCCCAGACGGCGCGTGCCACGGCCTCGTTTCCGGACATCAGAAGCCGGCTCGGTGCCTCGACGGGGCGGTTTGACAGCACTGCTTCTGCGCTCATCTGCGCTCCTCGAACAGGAAAAAATTACCGACAAAGCGGGAAACTTAGCCGTTCATTGACGATTTCACGTTGACGCAGATCAACTTCCTTGGCGCGTTACGGTCAATAGGGGGTGCCAAGGCGCGTGCAGGGGGGCCGGGAACGGCCAAAAAATTGCACGATACAAAACCATGTTTTACAATGCGGCAAGCACAAGATTGGTGCGCTGCGGTACTTTGCGGCGAAACAAGGTACTACCCTTGCGCTTGCCGTGCATTTTGGCGCGCAGCACACTTTCACTTCACGATTCTGCAGATCAGGAGACAAGTTCATGGCAGCTCTGCCCGAAAACGCGCTGTCGGCCGGCATCACCGATGCGGACCCGCAAGAAACCCAAGAATGGCAAGACGCACTGAGCGGTGTGATCGACAGGGAGGGCAGTGCGCGTGCCCACTACCTGATCGACGGCCTGATTTCCCAGGCACGCCAGGAAGGGATCGACATTCCCTACAGTGCCACCACCGAGTACGTCAATACGATCCCGGTCGACCAGCAGCCCAAGTATCCCGGCAACGCCGATCTCGAAATCCGCATCCACAACTACATTCGCTGGAATGCCATGGCGATGGTCGTGCGCGCCAACAAGAACAGCAACGTCGGCGGCCATATCGCTTCGTTTGCCTCGGCGGCGGCACTCTACGACGTTGGTTTCTCCTGGTTCTGGCACGCGCCTTCCGAGCAGCACGGCGGTGACCTTATCTTCTTTCAGGGGCACTCGATACCCGGCATCTACGCCCGCGCGCATCTGCTTGGGCGTCTGAGCGACGAGCAGATGGACAACTTCCGGCAGGAAGTCGATGGCAAGGGTGTCTCGTCTTATCCGCATCCCTGGCTGATGCCCGATTTCTGGCAGTTCCCGACCGTTTCGATGGGCCTCGGTCCGATCCAGGCGATCTACCAGGCGCGCTTCATGAAGTACCTGGACAGCCGCGGCTTCATCCAGGCCGGCGACCGCAAGGTGTGGGCTTTCCTCGGCGACGGCGAAACCGACGAGGTCGAATCGCTCGGCGCCATCGGCATGGCCGCGCGCGAGAAGCTCGACAACCTGATCTTCGTCATCAACTGCAACCTGCAGCGTCTCGACGGGCCGGTGCGCGGCAACGGCAAGATCATCCAGGAACTCGAAGGCACCTTCCGCGGCGCCGGCTGGAACGTCATCAAGCTGGTCTGGGGAACGCAGTGGGACACGCTCTTCCTGCGCGACACGAAGGGCATCCTCAAGCGGCGCATGATGGAAGCGGTGGACGGCGAGTACCAGACCTTCAAGGCCAAGGACGGCGCCTACGTGCGCGAACACTTCTTCGACACCCCGGAACTCAAGGAACTCGTCGCCGACTGGACCGACGAGCAGGTCTGGGCGCTGAACCGTGGTGGCCACGACATCTTCAAGATCTTCAGCGCCTACAAGGCGGCCGTCGAACACCAGGGCCAGCCGACACTGATCCTGGCCAAGACCATCAAGGGCTTCGGCATGGGCCAGGCCGGCGAGGCGATGAACATCTCGCACCAGCAGAAGAAACTCGATTACGACGCCATCAAACGCTTCCGTGACCGCTTCAACCTGCCGGTCCCCGACGATCGGCTCAAGGAGATTCCCTACCTGAAGTTCGAGGAAGGTTCGCCCGAGCTGACCTACATGCGGCAGCGGCGAATGGACCTCGGCGGCTACCTGCCGCAACGTCGGCGCAGTGCGCAAGCGCTGGAGATCCCGGATCTGGCCGCGTTCGACGCCCTGCTCAAGGCTTCAGGCGAGGGGCGGGAGGTGTCCACCACCATGTCCATCGTCCGTTTCCTCAACATCCTGCTCAAGGACAAGAAGATCGGCCGCCACGTCGTCCCGATCGTGCCCGACGAGTCCCGCACCTTCGGCATGGAAGGCCTCTTCCGCCAGATCGGCATCTGGAATCAGCAAGGCCAGAAATACGTTCCTGAAGACCATGACCAGCTGATGTTCTACAAGGAGTCGATCGACGGGCAGGTGCTGCAGGAAGGGATCAACGAAGCCGGCGCAATGAGCGACTGGATCGCGGCGGCCACCGCGTATTCGGTGCATGGCGTGCAGATGATTCCCTTCTACATCTGCTATTCGATGTTCGGTTTCCAGCGCGTCATGGACCTTTGCTGGGCGGCAGGCGACCAGCGTGCGCGTGGCTTCCTGATCGGCGGCACGGCCGGCCGGACGACGCTGAACGGCGAAGGGCTGCAGCACGAGGACGGTCATTCGCTGATCCTCTCGGGCCTGATCCCGAACTGCATCAGCTATGACCCGACCTTCTCGTTCGAAGTCGCGGTGATCATGCGCGAAGGCATGCGCCGGATGTACCAGGAACAGGAGGACATCTTCTATTACATCACCGTGATGAACGAGAACTACGAGCATCCGGAAATGCCGGCGGGCGCCGAAGCCGGCATCCTCAAGGGCATGTATCTGCTGCGCCGCGGCGCGACGTCGGACAGCAAGCCGGCGGCGCCACGGGTGCAGTTGCTGGGTTCGGGCACCATCTTCCGCGAAGTCATCGCCGCCGCCGAACTGCTCAAGAACGACTGGGGTGTCGATGCCGACCTCTGGGGTTGCCCCGGCTTTGGCGAACTGGCGCGCGAAGGCAACGACGTGCAGCGCTGGAACATGCTCAACCCGACCGAAAAGCCGCGCCTGTCGCACGTCGAGAAATGCCTCGGCGAGACCCGTGGTCCGATCGTCGCGGCGACCGACTACGTCAGGCTGTATGCCGAACAGATCCGTCCCTTCCTCACCCGTCGTTACGTGACGCTGGGTACCGATGGCTTCGGCCGCTCGGACACACGCGAGAAACTGCGTCACTTCTTCGAAGTCGATCGTCGCTGGGTCACCGTTGCCGCCCTGAAAGCGCTCGCCGACGAGGGAACGATCGAGCGGCAGACGGTTGCCACGGCGATTGCCAGGTACGGCATCGACGTGAACAAACCCAATCCGATGACGGTTTAAGGGAGCGCTCTGATGAGTCAATTGATCGAAGTAAAAGTCCCTGACATCGGCGATTACACCGACGTGCCGGTGATCGACGTCTGTGTCAAGGCCGGTGACGTCGTCAAGGTCGATGACGCGCTGGTGACCCTGGAGTCCGACAAGGCGACCATGGACGTGCCGTCTTCGGCGGCCGGCGTGGTCAAGGAGGTGCGGGTCAAGCTTGGCGACAAGCTCTCGGAGGGTGCGGTGGTCGTCGTCCTCGAAGCGACCGGCGAAAGCGCCGCAGCCGCGCCGCAGGCCGCCGCGCCCGGCGCTCCCGCTGCCGCGCCGGCAGCTGCTCCCGTAGCCGCCGCTGGCGCGCCTGTCGAGGTCAGCGTGCCCGATATCGGTGACTACACTGATGTGCCGGTGATCGACATCTGCGTCAAGGTGGGTGACACGGTCAAGGTCGATGATGCGCTGGTGACACTGGAGTCCGACAAGGCGACCATGGACGTGCCGTCATCGGCGGCTGGCGTGGTCCGGGAGATCAAGGTCAAGCTCGGCGACAAGATCTCCGCAGGCGCGGTGGTCGTCGTTCTCGACAGTGGCGGCGCAGCGACAGCTGCCGTTGCCGCCGCTCCGGAAAGTGCCCCGGCGAGTGCCCCGGCAGCGCTCCCTGCCGCCAGCGCGCCGTCGGCGGCTGCCGCACCGCCGGCCGCCGGACCGGCCCTCGGCGCCAGGACGCACGCCAGTCCCTCGGTACGCCTGCTGGCCCGCGAACTCGGTGTTGACCTCGCCAGGGTCACGCCGAGTGGTCCCAAGTCCCGCATTCTCAAGGAAGATGTCAGCGCCTACGTCAAGAGCGCGCTGAGCGCCGCTCCGGCCGCCTCGGCGGCCGCCGGGGCTTCGCTCGGCGGTGGCCTCGACCTGCTGCCCTGGCCGAAAGTCGACTTCGCCAAGTTCGGCGCGGTCGAGGTCAAGCCCCTGTCGCGGATCAAGAAGATTTCGGCGCAGAACCTGGCGCGCAACTGGGTGATGATCCCGGCGGTGACCTATCACGAAGACGCCGACATCACCGAGCTCGAAGCCTTCCGCGTGGCGATGAACAAGGAGAACGAAAAGTCTGGAACCAAGATCACCATGCTCGCTTTCCTGATCAAGGCCTGCGTCATGGCGCTGAAGAAGTTCCCGGAGTTCAACAGCTCGCTCGACGTCCAGAACGGCGAAATGAGTCTGGTCATGAAGCAGTACTTCAACATCGCCTTCGCTGCCGACACGCCGAACGGCCTGGTCGTACCGGTGGTCAAGAACGCCGACCAGAAATCGGTGACGCAGCTCGCCGTCGAAAGCGGCGAGCTGGCGAGGAAGGCGCGTGACGGCAAGCTCGGCCCCGCCGAAATGTCGGGTGCCTGTTTCACCATTTCCAGCCTTGGCGGAATCGGCGGGACCTACTTCTCGCCGATCGTCAATGCACCCGAAGTGGCCATCCTGGGGGTCAACAAGTCGGTGATGAAAGCGGTCTGGAACGGCCGCGAGTTCGCGCCGCGGCTGATCCTGCCCCTGTCGCTGACCGCCGACCATCGCGTCATCGACGGCGCGCTGGCCACCCGCTTCAATGTCTACCTTGCCCAGTTGCTCGCCGACATGCGACGCGTGCTGCTTTGATCAGGAGAAGACCATGAGCCAGATCATTGAAGCAAAAGTGCCCGATATCGGCGACTACCACGACGTCCCGGTCATCGACGTCTGCGTTGCGGTTGGCGATACCGTCCAGGTCGACGACGCGCTGGTCACCCTCGAATCCGACAAGGCGACGATGGATGTGCCGAGCAACGTGGCCGGCGTCGTCAAGGAAGTGAAGGTCAAGCTGGGCGACAAGATCTCCGAAGGCGCGGTGGTGGTGCTGATCGAGACCAGTGACGCCGTCCCGGCTTCGGCTGCAGCGTCGCCAGCGGCCACGGCTGCCACCCCGGCTGCGGCAACTGCGCCGGCGCCACAGGCGGCGGCCGCGATCGGCGGCAGCGCCGACATCGAGTGCGAGATGCTCGTTCTCGGTGCCGGCCCGGGCGGCTATTCGGCCGCCTTCCGCAGTGCCGACCTGGGCATGAAGACGGTCCTCATCGAGCGCTACGCGACGCTCGGCGGCGTCTGCCTGAACGTTGGTTGCATCCCGTCGAAAGCGCTGCTGCACATCGCCGGGGTCATGGACGAAGCGCAGCACATGGGCGACTGCGGGGTCAGCTTCGCTGCCCCCAGTGTCGATCTCGACAAGCTGCGGGCGCACAAGGACAAGGTCGTCGGCAAGCTGACCGGCGGTCTGGCGGGCATGGCCAAGGGGCGCAAGGTCGAAGTCGTGCAGGGCGTCGGGCAGTTTCTCGACCCCAACCACGTCGAAGTGACGCTTGCCGACGGCGGCAGGAAGACCGTCAGGTTCCAGAAAGCGATCATCGCCGCCGGCTCGCAAGCCGTCGCGCTGCCGTTCATGCCCAATGACGATCCGCGGGTGGTCGACTCGACCGGTGCCCTCGAGCTGCGGCAGATTCCGAAAAGCATGCTGGTCATCGGTGGCGGCATCATCGGCCTTGAAATGGCCAGTGTCTATTCCGCGCTCGGCTCGCGCATCACCGTCGTCGAACTGGGGCCGGTACTGATGCCCGGCGCCGATCGCGACCTGGTCAAGGTCTGGGAGAAGAAGAACGCCCACCGCTTCGATCGTATCCTGCTCAACACCGGCGTCGTTGCTTCCAGCGCAAGCGGCGACGGCATCGAAGTCACCTACAGCAACGACGAGAAGGAAAGCTTCGATCTGGTTCTGGTCGCCGTCGGGCGTTCCCCCAATGGCCGGAAACTGGCGGCCGAGAACGCCGGCGTCGCGGTCAGCGATCGTGGCTTCATTGCGGTCGATGCGCAACAGCGTACCAACGTGCCGCACATCTTCGCCGTCGGCGACATCGTCGGGCAGCCAATGCTGGCGCACAAGGGCGTTCATGAAGCGCACGTCGCCGCCGAGGCCGCGAATGGCAGCAAGCGCTGTTTCGACGCCCTGCAGATCCCGTCGGTCGCCTATACCGACCCGGAGATCGCCTGGGCCGGCAAGACCGAGGAGCAGTGCCGTGCCGAAGGCGTCAAGTATGGCAAGAGCGTCTTCCCCTGGGCCGCTTCGGGTCGGGCGCTGGCCAACGGTCGCGAGGAGGGTTTCACCAAGCTGATCTTCGACGAGGAAACGCACCGCATCATCGGCGGCAGCATCGTCGGCACCGAAGCCGGCGACCTGATCGGTGAAATCTGCCTGGCCATAGAAATGGGCTGCGACGCTGCCGACATCGGCCACACCATCCACCCGCACCCGACACTCGGCGAGTCGGTGGGCATGGCTGCCGAGGTGTACGAAGGTGTGTGCACCGACCTGCCGGCGATGAAGAAGAAGTAGCCGGAGCGACTCCCGGCCGTACGATGGTGCCGCCGCACTTCAAGTGCGGCGGCACGCAGCTTGGGACCGGGCTTGCCCGTCCCCATGAGTGCAGAAAACACGACATTGGCGTCGGAAAGCAGTCGCCCGCACTGTCTGTCGCTGCACGCGCCTTGCGGAAGCTTCGTCGGCGATTTTCTGTTCGCTGACTCGCGTTTCACGTTACCGTAACCTGTGATTCCCGTGCTGCGACGACGGGCAGGTCCCTGCCCGGAGACCAGTGCCGGCAACCTGTCTCACGGCTTGCATCGCAACGCCCGTCTTTCGCTTGCTACGAGACCACCCTGCGCCGCATCGCCCAGAGCGCAGGCAACACGAGCAGCCAGGTGGCAGGTTCCGGAACGTTGGAAGTGGGCAACGGCGTCGAGCCAAAGAACAGGTCGTCTGCGTAACCTACCTGATAAACGCCAGCGGGACTGAAATTCGGTACCACGTCGAACAGGCCGTCCATTTCGATTCTCGTGATCGGATTTGCTGCGTCTGAAATAAAGCCGACGAATTCCTCGATCGCCGTGTTCTGATGCTCACCGAGCAAGGTCGCACCACTGTAGAAGCGGGTGAGCATCAAGGTGTTGAAGAAGGTCCTGGTCAATCCGGCGCGCATTTGTCCGGTGTCGAAGGTAATCTCGTATACCGATTGACCGTCGGTAACACCGCCCTGTCTGACGCCACCAATGAGGCGATTCGCAGAACCAGGAGCAGACCCGCACGACGTGCTGAACGGATTGCCAAGGGAACAGATCACGTTGACTTCCAGATTGACGGGCGTGCCGCGCGAGCCCCCGGGGGGAGGGGCATGGAACCCGGTGCCGTCAACCGTCGTACGAAACGTGAGGCCAGGTATCTGGGTGGTCAGCTTGGTCTGGGCTGCGAAGCCGTTGAAGGTCTCGTGCGTGTCACCCAGCGTGGCGGCATAGTCTTCGAACTGCGTACGCGCGGCGGTACCGTATACGATCCCGGCATTCGACGGCAAACTGGTTGCAAGAAGTGCCGGCACAGCGGCCAGGCTGATCAACTGTCTTATCGAGGTTTTCATAACTATCTCCAAGATTAAGGAATGAATCGATCGGAACTACTTGTGGATTACTCAGGTTGGCGATTGCGTACCGCCGGCGATTGCCCAAAACCGGGACGACGGCCAGAGCGAAGATGACACCGGCAAGTTGCCCTCGCTTTCGTTGACAAGGCAAAAGCCATGCCACTAGTAGATGTATTGTATGTTGTTTACAATTATTCAATGGCTTGCGTTTGATGCCAGGTTTCGCAATAGGCGAATGGGTTGAAAGGTGTAAAGGATCTCGACACCTTTTCGAAGAGTGCGACGCGCTGGCGGCGGGGTCACCAGGATGCCGATTTCACCCCTTGGCCACTCCCGGCGGCCCTTTGGTTCGCCGCAGATCCTCGGCGACGTGCCGCACGATCCTTGTAAGAGCGGTTGGCACAGAGGCGACCGTTTCGTTGGCTGGTCGACAGCCGGAGCGGCTGCCCGATGGCAGCGGACGTTCGTCGGGAAGGCCTGGGAAGCAGCTGTTCGGCCGTGGCTGGCGCAGCAGTTCCTTTGCCCCTAAGATGACAGCTGGTCACTGATCCCGTCGTACAACCACCGGAGATGTCCCATGAAACTGTACACCTACGATCGCGCTCCAAACCCCCGTCGCCTGGCGATGTTCATGAAATACAAGGGTATCGAGCTCGACAGCCAGCAGGTAGACCTGATGAAAGGCGAGCAACTCGGCGAGCAGTATCGGGCGATCAATCCGCACCAAACGGTGCCGGCACTGAAACTGGATGACGGCAGCGTGCTCAGTGAGGTGATCGGCATCTGTACGTATCTCGAGGCGCTCTACCCCGACAGGCCCCTGCTCGGGACCAGCGCCATTGAAAAGGCGCGCGTCATCAGCTGGGATCATCGCCTCTTCGCCGCCCTGGTCGTGCCCATTGCCGACATGCTGAGGAACAGCGCCGAGGCCTTCCGCAACCGCGCCCTGCCTGGCCCGTACAATGTTCCCCAACTCCCCGAGATGGTCGAGCGTGGGCGCCTGCAGGTGCACTGCATACTGCCCGACCTGGACGCCCACCTGGCGGGAAGCGCGTGGCTGGCCGGTGAAAACTTCACTTTCGCCGATATCGACCTCGTGGCCGCCGTCGATTTCATGGCCTGGGTGAAGGAGTCCGTACCGGCGGAGTGCGGAAATCTAAAGGCCTGGTATGAGCGCGCGCAGGCCGAGTTGGCCTGATTTTGCGGTGCAGCCGGCTCAGACCGCCGGCGCTTCCTGACCGTTTTGCCGCCAGGCCTGCCTGGCGAGTCGGGATTGCGCGACACGCCGGATCTGGCCGTTTGCCCCACATCTTTTCCCATCCGCGGCTGTCGCGATGGGTCGCCTTCGCTGTGACTGCAAGGCGGCGGGTTCACGCTCCCGGGCGATCTCGTTCAGCGTTGGGCGGCCACAAGGGGGCGAAGGGTGCGCCTTTCCCTGCCGCCCTGGATTTCGTGCGGCCACTCCCCGCTGACAGGACGTGCCATCGAGGCTCGGCCCTCGCGCCGCACAGCGAATGACTGGAGGACTCTCCCATGACCGTACCAGAAGCGTTTGAAGGATCGTTGCACGGCCTGTCGCTAAGATCAGTACGTCTGGCCAACGTGGTCAACAATGAATTCGTCGTCGTAGACACGCCCGAGGTGCGGCTGGCAACAGCGGCACCGCCCGCCAGAGCGAGAACCGTGACCGCGCAGCGGGCAGACCTGGCCCCGCTTGTCGCGACACCCGGCGGCAAGGCGCTTGTCGCCAGCACCGACGCCCTGGGCAGGAAGGACGTCGCCATTCGTGTCGCTCGGCTGGACGACGGAACTGCCCGCGCGAGCCTCGATATCCAGGAAAACGATTTCACCTTCGATCTTCTCTTCGCAGATTTCGCCAGCAGCAGCAACGCGTATTTCGTCTTCGATCAGGTAAGCGTCATCCTGAAGACGGACAGGGAGAAGTCGCGGCTGATTTTCAGCGGTGTCCTGAAAATGCGTGGTGCCCTGCTGCAGCCTTTGCAGAAATTCATCAAGCAGGACCAGGGTTTGCTTGTCGGCGGCACGCTCGACGTCAGCCATCAGGACTTGTCGCAAAAACTCAGGCCGTCGAGCATGACCCTGACCAGCGCCGCCAGCTTCCACGTCGCCGTCAGCGACGATGTGCTGTTCAGTGACCTGCAGCTGATTGTGGAAATCAAGGCCGATGATCCGGCGAAGGGTGCAGCGACGACCTGGAACGTGGTGCCGAGTCTTGCCGGCAAGGTGACGCTCGGCAATCTCGGCTACGGCGCCGTCGACCTCGCCTGTCGAATCGAATACGTCGGGAAGACGCTCAAGGTCAGCGCGCAGACTGCGCGGGCGGACGGGCTGTTCGCCATCTCCACTTTATCGCTCGCCGATCTGCAGGCGAATTTCGCGCTGGGGCGCGAGAAGTCCATCGAGTTGCAGGCGGCGATTGATGTCGCCGGCAAGAGCTACGCGCTTGGCGGCGTCCTGAATCAGAAATTCAGTGCATTGCACGCGTCGATCAATGCCTTCTCGCTGACGGAACTGCGAGCCCTCTTTCACGAAATCACTTCCCTGGATCTGGCTTTGCCCGATTTCGACGTGGCCTTCAGTGACGTTTGCCTGGGCCTGGCGACGGCGAAGTGCAAAGTGGGAGAACAGGCGTTGGCCGAGGGCGTGACCCTCGCTGGGCGCCTGCAGGTGCACGGGCATCATTGCCAGGCTCTGGCGCAGATATCCCCCAGCGGCATTGCCTTCACGGGCGCCCTGGGGGACCTGCAGATCGGGCCAGTGGCCTTGAAGAAGGCACAATTGCAGATGCAGTTTTTCACTGCTGCCAGTGGCCGGGCGAGTCATTTCGCGATCATCGGGCAGGCTGTCATTGAAGGACTGAAGCTCGACTGCAAGGTGGCCTACGAAAAGAGCGCTGATGGCTGGGCGGCGATTGTCTATGCGGCAATACAGGCCGAGAGTTTCGCTTTTTCGGCGATCATTCCGGCAGCGAAGAATACCTTTGTCGATTCGCTGACATTCTCGAAAGCGGCGTTCATTTACGCGTCGCAGGACGGCCGGAGCAAGGATCCCGATCTCGCCTTTGAGGTACGCAAGGGTCTGCAGTTGATGTGCGTCCTGCAGGAGATCCCGGCGCTTTCGGATCTCACCGGAAACAGGCAGGTCGGGCTTGAACTGTCGGCCTACTACGGCAAATCCCTTGACATTGGAATCGCGCTGCCCGACACGCGGCTGCACCTGGGCAACTCGGTGACCTGCAATCCGTTTCAGATCAGGATCGTCGTCCTGCCAAAGCCGTCGTTCAACCTGATCTTCAGCCTCGATGTCACCGTTCCCAGGCAGGATGAGGCCTTGCATTTCGATGCCCAGTTGGCGGTTGGCATCGAGGGTGCTTCGGGTTCCGGGACGATGAAGGCCTACTGGGCGAACCCGTTCGGATTGCAGGGCGTCAAGGTCGGACCTGCGCTGGCACTGGAACTGGGCATACTCTATCCGGTCTTTCTGACGACCGGCACGCCTTCGGACTTCGGCTTCGTCGGCGGTCTCGCGCTGGGCGAGGTTACGGCCAATATGGCCGTGAAAATCTCGGAGGATCCGAGCGAGGAGATCCTCTATGGCGAGTTGCAGGAGCTGTCGCCAGCCAACCTGGTGAGCTTTGCCGAACAGGTGTCGAAGCTGAAACTGCCGGCGGACGCGGTACCCGATTTCTTCGCCTTGCATGCGCTCAAGATCTACTGTGCGCCGGCCGGTGGAAGCATCGGCACGGTCAGCTTCGAGCGCGGCTTCAGCTTCGCCTGTGACCTCGTCCTGTTCGGAAAGAAGGCCTCCGCCTATACCCGCCTGTCGGACGACGGGGTGCTAGCGAAAGGCCATCTGGACAGGCTCGAAATCGGTCCGCTCAAGATATGCGGCGAGGCTGGACAGAATGCGACGCTGGACCTGGAGCTGACGACGACGAGGCAGTCGGTTCTGATCGATGGTGAAATCGAGTTTCTCGGTTCCAGATCGGGTGTGATGGTCGACATCTCCAATCGCGGCATAGAGTTTCATTTCAACCAGAGTTTTCTCGGCCTGCTCGGCTACCGCATCGACGGCGTCAGCAAAGGCTCGATCGGCGAACCGGCAACGCTGGATTTCCTGCTCTCCGGCGAGTTCGACAATCAGCTGACCGACTATCTGAAGAACGACCTGACACGGAAACTGCATACGGCGATAAGCGTGGTTGAAACCGACGTCAACGCGGCGAAGAAGCAGCTTGACCAGGCCGAGCGGATCTACAGGGCGGAGTTCGAAAAAGCCAGCAAAACGCTGACTCGGGCGCGGGCCGATGCCAGTCGCTTTCTCGAGCAGTGCCGACAGGCGGTGGCTGTCGAAGAAAAGAGATACGCAGAAGCGTTGAACAAGGCGCAACGCGACGTCGCCAGGGCAAAGCGGGACTTCGACAAGGCGCTGGCGAACGCCGAGAAAGCACTGAGCAAGGCGCAGGCTGACTACGACACGGCAATGCGCAGCGCGCAGGCAGCGGTCAGCAAGGCTCAGCGCGATTACGACGCTGCGATGACCGCTGCCAGAAACGAGGTGATCCGCGCCCAGAAGGCCTACGGCACCGCCATCGGAGGAGCGGCAAGCAAAGTCAGGGCGGCAAGAGAAGCGGTCGGTTCGCTGGTGCGGGAGCGCGATGCCGCGGTGAAGGAACTCAAGCACCTGAATTGGGCGAAAGCCTACAAGGCACCTTACCTGGCGGCGAAGATTGCCGGCCTTGAAACCGCCATGCGTACCGCGCAGGGCGCGCTGTATGCTGCCGAAGGCGTGCTCACGGCGGTGCAGAAAGGTGGCGAATTCGGCGCCTTCGAAGCGGCCAAGGCAGCGCTCGAGGCGGTGCGTTTTGGTGGTGAGTACGGTGCCCTGGAAGCCGCCAGGCAAACCCTCGAGGCGACTCGCATGGGTGGCAGCCATGGCCTGCTCGAAGCGGCCAGGAGAGGCCTGGCCGCGGTACAGTCGGGAACGGATTACACCGCCTGGCAGGCGGCGAATCAGGCGCTGAAGGCCGTTCAGACTGGCGGTCGCCTGGCCCTCGATGCCGCCGAACAAAGCCTCGCCGGGGTCGGCCAGTCATCGCTGTACCTGGCCCTGGAAGCCGCCAGACAGTCGCTCGACCTGGTCAGGCAGGGTTCCAGCGCGCTGGCATTCGAGAGCGCCAAGGCAAGCCTGGAAGGCATCAAGCAGGGTTCCCAGGCGATGTTGCGGGTGTCGGCGTACGCGGCCGCGCACGCCGGGGGGCTGATCGACGTCAGGCACGTCAGCCTTGCGGCCCAACTGAAAGCCATCGAACGCGGCGAGTTGTTCAAGGCGGACGTCGATGCGGCGATATTTTCCAGGCCGGTGCACTGGAAAGTGAACTTTGACGTCAGAGAGCCGCTCAGGTTTGTCGAGACGCTGCTGAGCAATGCGCTGAGCGAAGCGAAGCGACTCGCTGCGTGACGCAGTGAATGGGTCCGCGACGCGTTCGCTGCGCGCTGTCGACCAAGGCGTTGAGCAAAGGCGTGTGGGGAAGCGCAGAGTGTGCGCCGGCGCGTGATAGTATGCGCCGGGCCTGCCGCTGATCGGAGGGGGCCGCAGCCAGTTTCGTATCCGGCACTTCGGACAGCATGATGCAGTGATGAATACACAGGAAAATCCGTTCTTGCCAGCGAGTCCGGGGGCGACCGGGTCCCGTCATCCGCCGCGTGGGGACTTCCTGGCCGGGGGGCGGCGCGTGCCAGCCAGTCATGGTCCTCAATGGTTGCTGCGTGGCTGGACGATGTTTCGCATGGCGCCGGGCACCTGGATGACCATCGCCGCAGCCTTCATGGCGCTGACGCTTGTCGTCAGCGCCAGTCGCTTGCTCAATATCGGGGTGAACCTGCTGATCCCTGTCCTGATCGGCGGCGTCTGCATCGGCTGCCGGGCGATCGAGGATGGTCAGGGGATACATTTCACTCACCTGCTTGCCGGTTTCACGCGCAAGCCTCGCGGGCTCTTGCTGGTCGGCCTGCTGTACATGCTGGCGGTGATGCTGCTGGCCGTGACGATCGGCGTCGTGGTGGCGCTGAGCAGGTCCGGGAACTCCCTACTGCCCTTGCTGACGGCGGTCCTGCTCTTCGTGCCGCTGGCCATGGCCTTCTGGCTGGCACCACCGCTGGTGGTCTTTCACGACTTTTCTGCGCTCGAAGCACTCAGGACAAGTTTCGTCGTCGCCTGGCGAAACTTTCCTCCCTTCCTGTTCTACGGCGCGCTGGTGCTCTGCGCCGCGGTGATCGCCAGCCTGCCGCTGCTGCTCGGCTGGCTGGTCTTGCTGCCGGTGCTCTACGCCTCGCAATACGCTTTCTATTGCGACGTGTTCTTCGAGCAATGACTGCCGGCGCATCCGGGTGCAGGCAGGTTCCGATTCCTCCATGCCTGACGCTTGACCGATCGACATCATGACTGCCTACCCAGGACCAACCCTCGTGACGCTGGGCACCTCGCTCCTGCTTTTCGCCTGCACTGCTTACGTCGGTCGTTGCCGGATCAAGTTCGGGATCAAGGCGCCGGCGGTCAGCGGCCATCCGCAATTCGACATCGCCTACCGGATTCAGTCGAATACCCTGGAAAACAGCGTCGCTTTCCTGCCCGTGCTGTGGGTTTTCGCACTCAACCTGTCGAGCCAGTGGGCGACCGTCTTCGGTGCTGGCTGGCTGGCGGCGCGCGTCTGGTACGCGCTGGCCTACGCGCGCCAACCGCAGGCGCGTGCTGGTGGTTTCGTTCTGTCGATGCTCTGCTTCGCTGCCCTTGGCCTGGGTGGCGCCTGGGGCGTCCTGCGCGGGCTGCTGGTCTGAAACCCGACGCTTCCCGGGAACCATCCGTGGCGCTTGCCGACGCGGCCGCCGCCGGCGGCACGCAACGCTCGGCGGCAGCGCCGAGACTGCGGCCACTGCGTGCGCTGCTGCCCTACGTGGCGCCATACGGCAGGCAGATCGCCGTGGCCCTGTCGCTGTTGCTGCTCGCGGCCGCGGCGACCCTGACCCTGCCATACGCGGTGAAACTGCTGGTCGACGGCGGCCTGGTGCTGCCGCCTGGCACTGATCTCGGGCAGCGCATGCTGTCGATTCGCGATCACTTCCTGCTCCTGTTCGCGGTCGCCGTGGTGCTCGGCCTGGCGACCGCTGCGCGCTACTACATGGTCAGCTGGATCGGCGAGCGGGTGACCACCGACCTGCGCCAGGCGGTCTACGCGCACGTCCTGCGGCAGAGTCCGCAGTTTTTCGAGACGCTGAAATCAGGCGAGGTGCTGTCGCGCCTGACAACCGACACCACGGTGATCCACAATGCGGTCGGCTCGAGCATCAGCATGGGTCTGCGCAACATCGTGCTGTTTGCCGGCGGCCTGACGATGCTGGTGACGACGACGCCGCGACTGATGCTCACCGTCGCCGGGATCATTGTCCTCTTCGTGCTGCCGGCGGGAATCATCGGCCGCCGCGTGCGCAAGCTCTCGCGCGCCAGCCAGGACCGCATTGCCGATACCAGCGGCATTGCCGGCGAGATTCTCAATGCCATTTCCGTCGTCCAGAGCTATACCCAGGAGAACACCGAAGCGGCACGCTTTTCGGCGGCCAACGAAAAGGCTTTCTCGACCTCGATCCGGCGCACCGGCACGCGTGCGGCGTTCACCGCGTTTGTCATCATCGGTGTCTTCGGTTCGCTGCTCTACGGCCTGTACGGCGGCGTGCAGGCGGTGCTCGCCGGCGAGATGAGCGCCGGTCAATTGAGCCAGACGGCGCTCTACGTGATGGTCGTCGCGGGCAGCGTGGCGGTACTCGCCGAGGTCTGGGGCGAACTGCTGCGCGCTTCGGGGGCAACCGAGCGGCTGATGGAACTGCTCAGTCTGCGTTCGCCGATTGCCGAACCGGCAGTGGCGCTCGCCCTGCCGGCGCCGGCGGGCGGTTTGCACGTCGCCTTCGAGCAAGTGCGCTTCGCCTATCCCTCACGCCCGGCCCAGCCGGTACTGCACGGCCTCGATCTGCGCATCGAAGCCGGTCAGACGGTGGCCCTGGTCGGTCCGTCCGGCGCCGGCAAGACGACCGTCTTCCAGTTGCTGCAGCGCTTCTACGACGTCAGCGAAGGGGTCATCCGGATAGACGGCATCGACCTGCGCCATGTGCGCCTGGCCGAACTGCGCGCGCGCATCGCGGTGGTGCCGCAGGAGGCAGTGATCTTCTCGGGCAGCGTTGCCGACAACATCCGCTACGGCCGGCCCGAGGCCAGCGACGAGGAAATGCGTGCCGCCGCCGCTGCCGCCTTCGTCGACGAATTCGTGCACCGGCTGCCGGAAGGCTATGCCACTTTCGTCGGTGAGCGTGGCGTTCGCCTGTCCGGCGGCCAGCGGCAACGCATCGCCATCGCCCGCGCGATCCTCAAGAACGCGCCCCTGTTGCTGCTCGACGAAGCGACCAGCAGTCTCGACGCCGAAAGCGAGCGGGTCGTGCAGGCAGCTCTGGAAGCGGCGATGAGCGGCCGGACGACGATCGTCATCGCCCACCGGCTGGCCACCGTGCAACGCGCCGACCGGATCATCGTCCTCGACCACGGGCGCCTGATCGACGCCGGCACGCACCTTGAACTGGTCGAGCGCGGCGGCCTCTACGCGCGCCTGGCGGCGTTGCAGTTCGCCGTCTGAGCGCCGTGCCGGGACAGCGGTCGGCTAACCGCGGTCGACGCTGATCGAGGAAACCAATTCGCGCTCGTCGAGTTCGCCTTCGATGAGGCGCAAGGTGTCGTCGTTGATCACGTTGGCGGCGCGCAATTCGCGCAGACGCTGCCGTTCGGCGTTGATCGCGGCCAGGCGCAGTCGTCTGCGCAGGCCGATATGGGTCGCCCGCAGCGAAGCGTGCCCGGGATCGCCCTCGTGCAGTTCGAGCTTGCCGCGGTAACGGCGCAGCAGTTGCTCGACGAAAGCAATATCCTCGGGATCGGTCAGGTCGCCGGCAACGTCGGCGACGGCAGCGAGTGCCGCGCGCGCAATTTCGGCGCGCGCCCGGTGTTCCTCGTTGGGGTTGTCTGCGCTGCTGTCCAGTGCGAGTTTGCGGATCAGCCAGGGGAGCGGAACGCCGTTGAACGCCAGTGTCAGGATGATCGTTGCCGCCGCCAGAAAGACCACCAGGTTGCGCTCGGGAAAAGGCATTCCCCCGGCAACCACGGCCGGTACCGAGAGCGCCGTGGCCAGGGTGATCGAGCCGCGCACCGCCGCCCAGCTGACCAGGAGCAGGCGTTTCGGGTCGGGACCCGTCGGTGCGCCGGTCCACCCCCAGTGCAGACGAAAGCGCAGGTGCGCCGACGCCCATACCCAGCCGATGCGCAGGACCATCAACAGCGCCCACAGAAGCAGCGCATACAGCATCAGGTCGAGCGGCGAGAAATCGTCGACGCCGCTCAGCATGCGCCGCAACTGCAGGCCGAGGAGAACGAATACCGCGCCATTCAGAACATACGAAAGCATCCGCCAGACCTCGCGTGCGTGCTGGCGTGCATCGGCTGTCAGCCCTTTTATTTCCTGGCCGCTGGCCCATAGTCCGGCAGCGACCACCGCCAGGATTCCGGAAACGTGCAACGCCTCGGCGGCAAGGTACGCACCGTAGGGAATCAGGACCGTCAGCAGCGTCTGCAACACCGGGTCGCCAGCGTGCAGACGAATCAGGCGTTGTCGCAATTCTCGCCCGACCCACTCGATGGTTATGCCGATGAGGATGCCGCCGCCAGCCAGGTGTACGAAGTTCCCGGCGACAGTGGCCGACGAGAACAGCCCGGTGGCGGCCGCGGCGACGGCGAGCTTGAAGGCCACCAGTCCCGACGCATCATTGAGCAGGCTCTCGGCATTGACGATATGCACGATGCGTGCGGGCAGGGGCAGCAGTTGGGTGGTCGCGACCGTTGCCACGGCGTCGGTGGGCGAAACGATCGCTCCGAGCGTGAAAGCGACCGCCAGCGGCATTGCCGGGATCAGCCAGTGCATTGCGTAGCCGACGACGATGACGGTCAGGACCACCAGGCCGAGCGCCAGCAGCAGCACCGGCTTGAGCGTATGGACGAAGTCGCGGCGCGGCAAGACCCAGGCGTCGGCAAAGAGAATCGGCGGGATGAACAGGAGCAGGAAGAGTTCCGGATCGACGGCGACGTTGCCGAGTCCGGGCAGGAAAGAGGCCACGACGCCGACGACGACCAACAGGATCGGCAATGGCAGCGGCGTCCAGTGGACGAGGGCGCCGCCGACGGCGATTGCCAGGAGAAGAAGCAGGCTTAGTTCGATGAGTGGCATGCGAGATTCCCGTTCGGAAACATGACCATTGTGAGTGCTGGAAAGGGTCGGCGGCAAAGCGCGGGCAAGGGAGCACGGCCGGCAGCAAGGTGAGGGGCGCGTGTCCCGCCTGGCGGGCATGATACTCTCAAACAGGGGCGAAGGCCGGGCCAGGCGCTGGCCGCCAGAGGGCACGGCGAGGCGGCGCCACGCGAGTTCGACAGGAGCCTGTCCTGGCCGCTGTCCTGCTCGCCCTGTCCTCGGTACAAGCGCTTGTTCGCTGGCTCCCGGGCCGCCTTCCCGGGCTCCCGCCAGCCATTCATGAACGGAGAAAAAAGATGAGCGATTCGACCGGCAGCACACGCTACAAGCTTCTCGGACTCTATGATTCGCCCTTCACGCGGCGCGTGGCAGTCACCATGAATTGCTACGGAATGCCTTTCGAGCACTGTTCGCTGTCGGTTTTCCGGCACATGGATGCCATGCGGCCGATGAATCCGCTGTTCAAGGTGCCGATGCTGACGCTGCCCGGTGGCGAGAAACTGTACGAGAGCGCCTATGTGCTCGACTACCTCGACGAAAGCGCAGCCGCCGCTGGCCTCGCGCCGCTCACGCCGCCCGCCGGCGCGGCGCGGCGGCAGGTGCAGCAACTGGTGGCGCTGGCCATGGTGGCCACCGAGAAAGCGGTGTCCATCGCCTACGAGCGGCAGCGTCCGAGCGAGCGGCAGTGGGCCGAGTGGATGGGCCGCGTGCGTGCCCAGATGCGCCAGGCTTTCGCCATGCTCGAGGAGCGGCTGCACGGCGACTTCCTTTTCGCCGACCGCCTGACGCAGGCCGACATCAGCACCGTCGTCGGCATTGGTTTCGTGCGCTTCGTCCTCCCGGACGAATGGCCGAACGATGAGTATCCGGCGCTCGAGGCGCTCGCTGCCAGGCTGGAAGACAGCGAAGCCTTCAAGGCCGTACCGATCGACGAGTGAACGGCGGCGGCGAGGCGGCGGGGGTCACGCCGCCATCAGCCTGCCAAGACGGCGAACGGCATCCTCGATTTCCGGCGTATGCGGGTTGCCGCAGTTGAGCCGCAGGCAGTTGCGGTACATGCCGCTGGCCGAAAAGAGCTCGCCCGGCACGTAGGCGATGCCGGCCGCAATTGCCTGGTCGTAACGCGCGGTGGTGTCGACGTCGTCCGGCAGCTCGACCCAGAGCACGAAGCCACCGAGCGGCTGGGTGATCCGCGTCGCTGGCGGGAAGTGTCGGGCGACCGCCGCGCGCATGGCGTCGACCTGGCGCTCGTAGGTCCGCCGCAGACCGCGCAGGTGACGTTCGTAGGATCCCGATTCGAGGTACTCGGCGAGGACCAGCTGGGTGATCGGGTTGGTCCCGCCGCTGCTCACCGTCTTGTGCAGCGCCACCTGTCGCCGATAGCGACCGGCGGCGACGAAACCGATGCGCAGTGCCGGCGAGAGGGATTTGGAAAAGGACGAGCAGAGCATCACATTGCCCGCCTTGTCGAAAGCCTTGATCGGTCTCGGCGGCTTGCTGCCGAAATACAGGTCGCCGTAGATGTCGTCTTCGATCACTGCGACGGCACGTTCTGCGGTCAGTTTCGCGAGTCGGCGCTTGTGCTCGTCGGGCATGATGCTGCCGAGTGGATTGCTGGCGTTGGGTACCAGCAGGCAGGCGGTCACCTGGCCATCGCGGGTGGCCATGTCGAGCGCCTCGATCGACAGGCCGGTGCGCGGATCGGTCGGGATCTCCAGCGCTTTCAGTCCCAGCGTTTCCAGGAGCTGGAGCATCAGGTGATAGCTCGGCGACTCGACGGCGACCGTGTCGCCGCGGCGGGTCACCGCACGCAGGCATAGTCCCAGGGCCTCGGTACAGGAGTTGGTGATGACGAACTCGCTTGCCGCCAGCGGCCCGGCCCAGCCGACCGCGCGCAGCACCAGCTGACGGATCAGCGCCGCCTCGTCCATGTTGATGTGGCTGGCGCCTTCGAGCAGCCGCGGGTGACGGCGGGCGACGCCGCCGTAGAGCCGCTGCAGTGCGGCCAGCGGCAGCAGGCTCGATGCGGGCAGGGCGGCGCCCAGCGGCGCGACGCCCGGCTGGCCGCCAGTCTGCAGCACCCGTAGCAGGCGCTGGCTGACGTCTACCGGCACCGCTTCGTCCGGGGTCGAGCGTACGTGCGGTTGCGCGCGCGGCGCCTGCGCATGGCGGACGAAGTAGCCGGATTGTGGCCGCGCTTCCACCAGGCCGCGGTCCTCGAGTTGATGCAGCGCCTGCAGTACGGTCGAAACGGACAGCCGCCGTTCGCGCGACAGGCGTCGCACCGAGGGCAGGCGCTCACCCGGACGCAGATTGCCGCCGGCGATGATGGAGCTCAGGTCTTCCGCCAGTTGTTCGTAACGCAGGAGTTCACTTTCCATCGCATTCACCAATACAGTTGTCGCCGCTCGCGACAGGTACAGTTGTGGACAGGCAATTTTGTGCTGGTCACAATTTTGCCAATTTGTAACTGTATTATCAACTGCCGGAGGCCTACACTGCTTCGCATCGACACGGAAACGCAGGAGGCTGCCATGAACTTCGATCTGTACAACAGCGAGTTGTGTCTCGCCCATAACGCACCGGTCAGGCTGATGTCGGCCAGGGGAGTGCGCATCTGCTGCACCGCCGGTCGTGTCTGGCTGACCGTCGACGGCGAAGCCGGCGACATCCTGCTCACCGCAGGCGGGAGCCATCTGGTGCGCGGCCGCGGCCTGGCCTTGCTGGAAGCCATCGGCAGCGGGCGTGTGCGCTTCGAGAAAGCGGCGCATCCCTTGCGCAGGATCGTGCTCGCCCCATTGCAAGGCGTCTGGCGCTGGCATCGTGACCTGCCGCTGCGCGACAAACACCCGGCGCACCCGCTGCCCGTGTGTTCCCGGCGCGCCGGCGCCTAGGCTTCCTGCGCCTGCGGCGGAGTCGGTCACCGCCTTCCGCAGGCGTGGGGGTGAACAAGGGGAAATATTGAACGTTTCACGATCTCCGTTCATAATCGGCTTCTGTTCACGAGTGGCGATGGGGGCCGGGAATGAGCGAGCAGGAGCAGATCACGCTTCTCGAAAGGGTGGTACAGGCCCTGCAGGGGCATGGCCTGACCGTCAGAATGCGCAATGAAGCCTCGGGGCGCGGCGCCGAAAAGCGCCCAGGGACCTGGCTGGGTCTCGGCAAGGACAGTGCCGCTGTCGACTACGCCGCGCAGGTCAAGGGTCGGCTGACCCCAGGGACCCTCGGGGCAGTGGTGGCGCAGCTGCGTCACCCGGTCGACGCGGGTGGGCCGGTGCCGCTGCTGCTCGCCGATTATGTAAGTCCGCCGCTGGCCAGTCAGTTGCGCGAATACGGGCAGCAATTCGCCGATTCCGCGGGCAACGCGTATCTCGAAGGACGCGGTCTTTTTGTTTTCGTCAGCGGTCGCAAGCTGCACCCCAAACAGCGTGAACTGCGGGCGAGCACCAGTTTCAGCACCACCAGGCTCAAGGTGCTGTTTGCCCTGATCTGCGATCCCGAGCTGGCCGGCGCGCCCTACCGCAAGATCGCTGCAGCTGCTGACGTCGCTCTCGGCGCCATGCCGGCGGTGGTCGCCGACCTGCGGCAGCATGGTTCGCTGATCGTCACCGACAAACAGCGCTGTCTCGATGCCAGCAAGCGCGTGCTCGACGAATGGGCTCAGGCCTATGCGCTCGGTCTGCGTGGCAAGACGCTGAGCGAACGCTATCGGGCCGAGCACTTCGACAGCTGGCGGGACTGGCAGCTGAACCCGGCACACACGCGCTGGGGCGGCGAAGCCGCCGCAAACCTGCTGCTCGGCGGATTGCTGTTGAACGGCCTGGCGCCAAGCGTGCTGACCCTCTACGGGGACAAATTGCCGGCGCGACTGACTGAAAAACAGGGCCTCGAGGTGGCCAGCCCGGCTGCCTACGAGCATCTGGTCGAGCTACGCAAGCCCTTCTGGGGGCCGTCGCTGATGGCGGCTGCGGAGGAGTCCGCGACGGTACCGGCGGAACTGGTCTACGCCGACCTCTTGGCGACCGGTAACGCGCGCTGTATCGAAGCGGCCGAGCTGCTCTACCGCAGCCGTCTCATCGATCGCTTTCCGCCGTACTGAGCGCACACAGCCGCTACGAAGGCCCGCACGGCGCGGCAGCCGACCCTGGCGCTCTCCTTGGCCGCCGCCCCGACACCGCCAATGGCGCCCTCGCCGGGGGGCAGGCCTTAGCGCCGCTGCGCACTCAACGCGCGCTGGCGGATTCGTGCCTGCCAGGGCGGGCGGTCTTCCACACCGCCGGTTCCACGCAGAGGTTTTTCGTCGTGTCGCTCAACCAGATACTGCCATCACTGATCATGCACGCGATGCTCATCCCGCGTTTGGCCAGCGCGGCAAGTTCGTTCGTCGCTTCGCGCGGTAGCTGGAAGACGCTGAGGTTGTCGAGGCGGCTCAGGGCGTCGCCTACCCTGGCCCACCAGATGCCCGCCCTGTTGCCGCCGTAGGCATAGACGACGACCTGCCGGGCACGACCGCAGGCCCTGCGGAGATGTTTTTCGTCAGGCAGGCCAACATCGATCCATAAATCGATTTCATTGCTCGGCGATCTCTGCCAGAGATCGGGTTCGCCCTCGGTCGACAGCCCGGTGGTGAACTGCAGGCTTTCGCCGGCATGCACTGCAAAGGCCAGCAGGCGCACCATCATTCGTTCGTCGGTTTCGGACGGGTGGCGGGCGATGGTCAGCGCGTGCGTTGCGTAATAGCCGCGATCGGTATCGGAGACGGTCAGTTCTGCTTTGAAGATGGTGGCTTTCAGCGCCATGCGTGGTCTCCCTTGAAGGCGGCCAGTGTGCGGGAAACGCGGCCAGCGAACAAGCTGCCGACAGGGGCCGTGGAGGGATCACAGCGGTGACGGCAACGCGCAAACCCGGCGCAGCGATTGACCACCGTTGCGCAACCTCTATACTCAGCATAAGGCTACTGAATATTCCCCGCCTGCGGGGAGGACAGCGCAGTCAGGGTGGCCGGGTTTCGCGATAGTCGCCAGGGCAGGCGCGGAGAGTGGCAATGGCATGGTTCAGCGTTCAAGGCAGCGCGCTGGCTTCGCTGGTCGGTGGACTGGCTCTGACCGCCTGGGCTGCGCAATGGGCCGCAGGCGTCGCCGAAAGCGAGGCCCGGCACGAATTCACGCAGGCGGCGGCCATACGTGTGCTGCAGCTCAAGGAGAGACTCGACGCCTACGAAGGCGTCCTGCGCGGGCTGCAGGGTTTCTTTGCCGGGTCGGTCGATGTGGACCGCGACGAGTTCCGTCGCTACGTCGTCCGCCTCGGCCTCGGGACGCGCCTTCCCGGCGTTCAGGTCGTCGGTTTCGCACGCCGTGTGCCGCTCTCCGGGCGCGAAAGTTATCTCGAGTCGGTCGCCTCCGATCACCGGCTCGCTGACCACGGTTATCCGGCGTTCGCGATTCGCCCGGCAGGCGATCGCCCGGAGTACCTCGTGATTGAATATACCGAGCCAGCCAGGGGTAACGAGGCGGCTTTCGGCTTTGATCTGTTCAGCGAAAGCGCCCGTCGGAGTGCCGCCGAGCGCGCGCGCGCGAAGGGTGCACCGGCCGCAACCGAGCCGGTAACCCTGGTGCAGGAGACCGGAAATCAGGCCAGCTTCCTGCTGATGCTGCCGATCTACCGCAACGACGCCCGGATCGCGACCGCGGACGAGCGGCAGGATGCCTTCGCTGGCGTCGTCTACGCGGCGTTCCGCATGGGCGACCTGGCCCGTGGCGTCTACGGCGACGACGTCGACCGTCTCGACATGACCGTCGACGATGCCGGCCCCGTTGCTGGCGCGGCTGGCGAAGCGCTGCCGCTGCTGCGCCTGACGCCGTCGCCGCCGCGTGCCTCATCAGCACCTTTCCGCAGCGAGGCGCTGCTTGATTTTGCCGGCCGGCGATGGCGTTTGCGGAGCACGGCGGTTGATGCGCCGACGGCGGTAAAGCGAACGGCGACGGCAGTGCTCGCCGGTGGCGCCTTGATCAGCGTCCTTGTTTTCGGTCTGTTGCAGTCCTTTGCCGGGTCGCGCGCGCGTGCGCTCAAGCTGGCCGACGGCATGACGCACGAACTGCGTGAATCCGAGGCGCACACCCGCGCGGTGCTCGACAATACGCTTGACGCGATCATCACCATCGACGAGCAGGGGCTGATCGAGAGCTTCAACCTCGCCGCCGAGAAGCTCTTTCGCTACGGCAGCGAGGACGTGCTCGGCCGCAACGTCAAGATGCTGATGCCCGAACCCTACGCCGGCGAGCATGATGGCTACCTCAGCGCCTATCGCAGGACCGGCCAGCGCAAGATCATCGGTCGCGAGCGCGAAGTCGTCGGCAAGCGCGCCGACGACAGCTGCTTTCCGATGGAACTGGCGGTTACCGAAGTGATGGTGAACGACCGCCGTCGTTTCATCGGCTTGATGCGCGACAAGACCGAACGTAAGAAGATGGAGCAACTCAAGAACGAGTTCGTGTCTACCGTCAGCCATGAGTTGCGCACGCCGCTGACATCGATCCGCGGTTCGCTTGGTCTGCTCGAGGGCGGACTCGCCGGCGAACTGCCAGGCCAGGCCCGATCGCTGATTGGCATCGCTGCCAGCAACTGCGAGCGGCTGGTGGTACTGATCAACGACATTCTCGATATGGAGAGGATGGCCTCGGACGGGATGAGCTTCCAGTCCTTGACGCTGCCACTCATGCCGCTCATCGAGCAGGCCGTCGAGGCCAACCAGGGTTTTGCCGTGCAGCACGAAGTGCGGTTCGAACTCGTTGCGCGCCTCGCCGAGGGCAGCGCACGCATCGATCCCGATCGCTTTCTGCAGGTGCTCGCCAACCTGCTGTCCAACGCCGCCAAGTTCTCCCCTGCGGGCGAGACGGTCGATGTTTCCCTGCGGCGTCATGGCGCGCGCCTGCGCGTCGAAGTCGTCGATCGCGGCCCAGGCATCCCGGAGGATTTCCGCGCGCGAATCTTCGAAAAGTTCTCGCAGGCCGACGCATCGACGACGCGCGCCAGGGGCGGGTCCGGGCTTGGCTTGTCGATCGCTCGGGCACTGGTCGAACGTATGGGCGGCGAGATTGGCTTTTGCAGCGAGCCGGGTCGCGGCAGCTGCTTCTGGTTCGAACTGCCCGAGGTGGCGGCGGGGGCCGCGCCGCTGGAAGGTGGCGTGACCCCTGGCAACGAAACCGACGGCCGATCGCCCGCCGCCGTGCTTCGTATTCTTCATGTCGAGGACGATGCCGATCTGGTTCGCGTCGTCGCTGCCCAATTCGGCAGCTCGGCGGAAATTATCGAAGCGCGTACGCTGTCAACTGCCAGGGAAGCAGTGGCCGGCAAGACCTTCGACGTGGTGATTCTCGATATCGGCTTGCCGGACGGATCCGGCCTGGATCTCCTGCCGGTGATACAAGGCCTGGCCCGCTCGCCGCCGGTCGTCGTTTTCTCCGCCAGCGACGCCGAATCGCGGCTGGCGACCGAGCACGAAGTTGCCGCCAGCCTGGTCAAGTCGCGAACCTCGAACGAGCGGCTGGTGCAGATCGTGCGCGAACTTGCGCAGCCGGGCGCCTGAGACACGCCGCGCCCGCAGCCCCGCCCGCAATGGAAGTGAAGAAGGAGAAAGATGATGAGCGCTACCCTGCAACGCATTCTCTACGTCGAGGATGACGTTGATATTCGCACGGTGAGCAAGCTGGCGCTCGAAGCCGTGGGCGGCTTCGAGGTCGAGGTCGCCGCTTCCGGCGAGGAGGCGCTGGTGCGGGTGCGCGAATTCGTCCCCGACCTGCTCTTGCTCGACGTCATGATGCCGGGCATGGACGGGCCGACGACCCTGCGCGCCCTGCGCACGCTGCCAGATACCGAGGCGGTGCCGGCGATCTTCATGACTGCACGTGCGCTCCCCGGCGAGATTTTGGCACTCAAGGCCGAGGGCGCGGTGGGCGTGATCACCAAGCCCTTCGATCCGATGACCCTGGCCGATCAGCTGCGCGCCCTCTGGGAGACGCAGGATGTCTGAACGGTCCGCAGCCGATCTGCTCGCCCAACTGGCTGCACTGGCCGACGAATTCCAGCGTTCGCTGCCGAACAGAGTGGACGAGGTCAAAGCCGCGATGGTAGCCATCGTCGACGACTGGGAGCCCGCGGCGCTGGTCGATCTGCGTTGCGCAGCGCATCGCCTTGTCGGTGCGGCCGGAACCTTTGGCCGCCCGGTGCTGGGAGAAGCGGCGCGCCGGATCGAGGAACTGGCGTGCCGGCTGGATGCGGATCCGGCGGCGCATGACGAAGGCGTGCGCCTGGTGTTCGATGAGCTTCTGGCGAGCCTGAATTCCGCCGCCAGTACGCCGACTGCTGCCGAAACGGCGTTCAGTCCGCCGGACGCTTCGGCGCAGCAGCGGGGCGGCCCGCTCGATTGCCCGGATGATCCTGTCGATCGCGTCGGCCACCCGTCGGCGCGCATCCTGATCGTCGAGGACGACCCGCTCATTGCCCGCGAACTGGTCCTGCGGCTGACGGCCATGGGCTACGCCACCGCTGGTCCGGTGGCCACCGGCGATGAGGCGGTGGCGTGGGCGGCGCGTGAACCACCCGACCTGGTGTTGATGGACATCGTACTGCCCGGCGCTGTAGACGGCATCGCGGCGGCGCGGGTGATCCTCGACGAGCAACGGCTGCCGCTGCTCTACCTGACCGCGCACGCCGACGAGGAGCGTTTTGCTCGCGCCCGGATTACCGCCCCTTACGCCTACCTGATCAAGCCCTGCAACGATCGCGAACTGCAGCTGGCGATCGAGCTCGCCTTGCAGCGGCACCAGCGCGATGCCCTGTTGCGTGCCGAAGCCGAGCGCCAGGATAGGCGCATCGACGAACTGGCGAGCACGCTCTCGGCGCTGGTCGAGGGAGCGACCGACTGCATTTTCGCCAAGGATCTCGATGGTCGCTACATCCTCTGCAACCGCGCCGTCGAGCAGCTTCTCGGACGGTCGCGCGAGGAAATTCTCGGGCGTCGCGACGAGGATCTTCTTGCCGCCGATCTGGCCGCACGGCGGCGCGCCGATGAGCAGCGAATCATCGCTGCGGCGACCACCGAGACCTGCGAGGAGGTGATCAGCGGTGCCGACGGCGAGGAGCGCACCTGTCTGACAACCAGAGGTTGCCTGCAGATCGCTGGCGAGCGGGCCGGGGTCTTTGCCATTGCCCGCGACATCAGCGCGCGCAAGGCCGCCGAACGGCGTCTGCGTCGCCTGAGTGGCTTTTTCAATGCGCTGGCGCTGACCAATCAGGCGATCATGCACGCCGAGTCGGCCGAGGCGCTGCTGGCGCGTGCCTGCGAGATCGTCGTCCGTCACGGCGAAGTCGATGGCGCGTGGATCGGCCTGCTCGATGCCGAAGGCTGGATCCGTGTCGTCGCCGATTCGGGTTCTGCCGGGGAGTACCTCACTGGCCTGCGCATTTCGATCGACGCGCAGCGAGAGGAGGGGCATGGCCCGAACGGTGCCGCGATGCGCGACGGTCGCCCGGCGATCTGCAATGATTTTCTCACCGACCCTCGTACCCGGCCCTGGCAGGGACGGGCACGAGCGGCGGGAATCCGGGCCTCGGCAGCGTTTCCGGTCCGTCGCGCCGGTGCGGTAGTCGGCGTCTTCAGCCTCTATGCCGCGCAGGTCGGCTTCTTCGACCAGGAACTCATAGAACTGCTCGGTGAACTTGCCAGCGACATCTCGTTCGCACTCGACAAGTTCGGCGACGATAGTCGGCGACGCCGTGCGGAGGCGGGCCTGCAGGGGGCTCTCGAGCGCCTGCACGAGGTTTCGGCGCGCCTGATCGGCGTGCAGGAGGACGAGCGACGTCGGCTGGCCCGCGATCTGCACGACGACATCGGGCAGAACCTGACCATGATCAAGATCGTACTGCTGGGCATGACCCAGTCGGGCGCGTACGGCGCGAACGAGGAAATCCGCGAAGCCGCGGAAATCGCCGACCGGACGCTGCAGCGGGTACGCGCCCTGTCGGTCGCGCTGCGCCCGCCGCAGCTCGACGATCTCGGCCTGGTGCCAGCGCTGCGGGCGCATCTCGACACGACCTGTCACCACGCCGGAATCAAGGCCAGCTTTGTTGGCGGCGAGGGGTTGCCGCGAGTGCCGGAGAATATCGCCATCGCCTGCTTTCGCATTGCCCAGGAGGCGCTGAACAATGTCGTTCGCCATGCACGTGCGACCGCGGTCGTGCTCGAGTTGCGGCTCGCCGACGGCGTGCTGGCGCTTTCCCTGCGCGACGACGGTTGCGGCTTCGATGCCGCAGCGGCGTTTGCCCACGCAGCGCGCGCCAGGAGTCTTGGCCTGCTCTCGATGCAGGAGCGTGCAGCACTCGCCGGCGGGCAACTGGCGGTGCTCTCGGCGCCCGAGCGGCGCGTCGGCAGCGAGGTGCGCGTGACTTTTCCCTTGCCCGGAGCGATGTCGTGAGCGACCGCATTCGCGTCGTTCTCGCCGACGATCACTGCCTGGTGCGAGCGGGCATTCGCTCTTTGCTCGGCGGCTTTGCCGGCGTCGAGGTGGTGGGCGAAGCCGACGACGGGCGCGGTGCAGTCGGCTGCGTCGGCGATTGCCTGCCGGACGTGCTGTTGATCGATATTGCCATGAAGGACATGAACGGCTTGCTGGCAGCGGCCGAGATCCGCCGCCTTTATCCGCACGTGCGGGTGGTGGTGCTGTCGATGCATGCCGACCCCGAGTACGTGCTGCAGGCGCTGCAGGCCGGCGCTGCAGGCTATCTCATCAAGGACGCCGCGCCAGTCGAACTCGACCTCGCCCTGCACGCGGTGATGCGCGGCGAAACCTGGCTGTCGCCGCGTGTTTCACGAACGGTGGTCGACGGCTACGTCGCGCGTCTCAATGCCCAGCCGGCTGCAGACGACGTCCTGACACCTCGCCAGCGCGAGATCCTGCGCCGCATCGCCGCCGGCAACGCGGCAAAGGAAATCGCGTTCGATCTGGGAATCAGCGCCAAGACCGTCGAGTCGCATCGTGCCCAGATCATGGAACGGCTCGGAATTCACGACGTGGCGGGCTTGACCCGATACGCGATCCGGACCGGCCTTGTTTCAGCCGCCGACTAGCTGTCTGCCCGGCCAGGGGGCGATTGTCGACCGGGATTTCTCTGGCCGCCGCTGGGGGATCGCCCGATGGCGCGCGGCCGTTGCGGCCGTCAAGCTGCCCGCGTGTTCAAGTGATGGAATTGCCGTCATGAGTGTGCGCAGGGTGTTGCTGGTCGATGACTGTCCCGAATTCCGCAGGTTGCTGGCACGCCTGCTGCGCGGCCGGGGTATGGAAATTGCGGGTAGCGTGGCCTCCGGCGAAGAGGCTCTGGTGGCGCTGGCAAGCGAGCGTCCCGATGTCGTGATTCTCGACGTCGCGATGGCGGGCCTCAATGGTCTAGAAACCGCCAAGCGGATCCGCGCAGACTACGCCGACGTCAAGCTGTTGATCCTTTCGCTGCACGCGACGCCGGAGTATCGCGAGGCGGCGGCTGAAATTGGCGTCGACGCCTATGTCTGCAAGGCCAATCTGGTGCCCGAATTGCCACGCGCTCTGGCGGCGCTGAACGAATGAAAGCCGACGTCGTGTTGACGACAGGCGACTACGCCACCGGGCCGCCAGATAGCGACCGGCAGCTCGCGGCGCTGCTGCGCCGGTTCCTTGCCGCCACGGCGCGCAGGAAGGGCCCGGAATTCTATGCTGCATTGGTCAGCGAGCTGGCCGTCGGGCTGCATGCCAAGGCTGTCCTCGTCGATGAGATCGTGGTTGCCGACGTCGTGGAAGCGAGGATGCTGGCGGGCTGGGTTGACGGCAAGCTGCTCCTGGAATGTCGTTTTCCGGTCGCCGAGACGCCGGCTGCAGAGGTCCTGCGCACCAACGGCTTCGTGCGGCTGCCGCGGCCGGGAGCACGCACAGCGGGCGATCCGCGGCTCGCCGACCTGGCTTTCGCCAGCTACCTTGCGGCTCCTCTGACTTCGGCCGACGGCACGGCAATCGGTGTCCTGGCAGTGGTCAGTGCCGATCTCGCGCAGGATGATGATCGTGCCCGCCCGGTGCTCGGTTTCTTTGCCAGCTGCGCCGCCGCCGAACTCGAGCGCCAGCGGGTCATCACCGCGCTGGCGGCCGGCGAGGCGCGCTATCGCAGCGTGCTCGAGACCGCGGCCGATGCGATCCTTCTGGTCGATTCCGGCGGCACCATCGTCCTTGCCAATACCAGCGCCGAGCTGATGTTCGCTTACCCTCCCGGCTCTCTGGAGGGGCAGTGCATCGACCTGCTGGTCCCGGAATCCAGGCGTGCCGGCCACGCTGCTCACCGTGCCCGCTTCGACGCGCAGCCGCGCCACGGCAGCATGCGTGCCGCGCGACTCGAAGGCCAGCGCCGCGATGGCAGCGTATTTCCGGCTGAAATCAGCCTGAGCTACGTGCATCACGACTCGGGACGAATCATCACCTGCGCGGTTCGTGACGTCAGCGAACGCGACCACCAGGCATTGGCACTGCGCCGCCTGAACGCGTCGTTGCGCCTGCTCCACGCGTGCAATGCCGCGCTGGTGCGCGCCGGCAGCGAGAGCGAAATCATCGCCGCCATCGTTGACCTGCTGCATCGGCAGGGCGGGTATTCAGCAGTCTGGGTCGATCGCCTCGGCGGCGACGGCGAAATGGCGGCCGAGCCGGCCGCCGCCATCGCCGCGGCGGCGCTCGATGGCGTCTGCTGGCACCGCGCTTTCCGCGCGCAGCTGTCGTCGCCGGCTCTGGCGCAGGGCAGGGCATTGACCTGCCTGTTTGCTGCGGCTGATGCTGACGCCAGCTGGATCGCCGACCTCGCCGGGCGCGGGCAGCGCGCGGCGATCGCCCTGCCGCTGGTCGCTCGTGGCGTGGCGGTCGGTGTGCTGAATCTGCTGACACCCGACCCGCAAGGTTTCGATGACGACGCATGCGAGCTGCTTGGCGAACTCGCCGACGATCTCGCCTGCGGCATTGCCGCGCAGCGCGCCGAAGCCGGCATGTTGCTCCTGCAGCGCGCCGTCGAAGCGTCGGCAAACGGTGTCATGATCACCGATGCGGTGGCGCCCGATCATCCGATCACCTATGTCAACCCCGGATTTGAAGCCATCACCGGCTATTTGTCTGCCGACGTTCTCGGTGGCAGCGGCCGTTGTCTGCTCGGCGCCGGGCGCGATCAGCTGGCGCTCAACGAGTTGCGCCAGGCGCTGCGCGAGCGACGTGGCACGCAGGTCACGCTGCGCTGTTTGCGCAAGGATGGTGCGCCGCTGTGGACCGAACTGAATCTGTCGCCGGTATTTTCGCCGGATGGCACGCTCGGGCATTTCGTCAGCGTCTTCCACGATATCAGCGAGCGCCAGCGCTACGAAGAGGAGCTCGAACACCAGGCCAACCACGATTCGCTGACCGGGCTGGCGAACCGGAACCTCCTGCGCGACCGCCAGCAGCAGGCGATCGCCTACGCCGAACGGCACGACGCCAGCCTGGCGGTGCTGGCCGTCGACGTTGACCAGTTCAAGCGGGTCAACGACAGCCTGGGTCACGGCCACGGCGACCAACTGCTGCGCGTCGTCGCCGAGCGGCTCGCCGAAAGCGTTCGTGACGGTGATACCGTGGCCCGCCTTGGCGGCGACGAATTCGTGATTGTCCTTGCCGATCCGCTCGCTGAGGACGAGTCGGCGAGGGTGATTGCGCGCATCCTGGAACGGGTTGCGCGACCACTCGACGTCGGCGGCCAGCAACTGACGATGAGCTGCAGCATCGGCGCCAGCATCTACCCGCGCGATGGCCGCGATCCCGAGACCCTGCTGAAGAACGCCGACGCCGCGATGCATCGTGCCAAGCTTGCCGGCCGTGGATCCTTCCACTTCTATCAGGCCGAGATGAACGAGCGCATCGCCGATCAGTTGACGCTCGAAGCGGACCTGGCGCGTGCGGTCGAGCGTGGCGAGCTCGAACTTCACTACCAGCCGCAGGTCGACCTGCGCAGCGGCGAGATCGTCGGTGCCGAAGCGCTGCTCCGCTGGCGGCATGCCACGCGCGGCATGATTGCACCAGACGATTTCATCGCGCTCGCCGAAGACACCGGCCTGATCGTCCCGATCGGCCAGTGGGTGATCGACTCCGCCTGTCAGCAACTCCGCATCTGGCGGGATGCCGGCCTGAAAGCGCCACGCCTGGCGGTCAACCTTTCCGCGCGACAGTTCCAGAGTGACGATCTGGCCGATCAGATCGTCGCCGCGATCGAGCGTGCCGGGCTGGCGGCGGGCGCGCTGGAAGTCGAACTGACCGAGAGTCTCGCGTTACAGGAAATTGCTCGGGTCGACGCGATGCTGAGAAAGATCCGGGCCGCCGGCGTGACGACGGCGATCGATGACTTTGGCACCGGCTTCTCTTCGCTTTCCCAGCTGATGCGAATCACGGTCGACCGCATCAAGATCGATCGCTGCTTCGTCCGCGACATCCTCACCGACCGCACCGCGGCCGCCGTCTCGCTGGCAGTGATGGCAATGGCGAGGAGCCTCGACGTGAAGGTCGTCGCCGAGGGTGTCGAGAGCGAGGGGCAACTGCGCTTCCTTCGTGACCGTGGCTGCGATGAAATGCAGGGCTTCTACTTCAGTCGTCCGCTGCCCTTGCAGGACTTCGAGCGACTGCTGCGCGAGGCTCGCTGCCTGCGCTCCTGATTCATCGGCTCGACGACCGGGCGCTGATCACCATCGCTCTGCGGCCGCTGCGCTTGGGCGACCGCTACCTTCACCCGGCTAGCCGTCGGGCGAGACAGCGGCAGCGGTGCCCGGCATCCATTCGTCGCCGAGCTGGACCAGCACCTTGCCGGTATTGGTGCCGGCGAACAGCTTGTTCAGCGCGGCCGGCGCCGATTGCAGCCCTCTGGATACGTCCAGCCGGTAGTGCATGTGCCCGGCCAGGTGCCAGGCGACAAGCTTCTCCGCGGCCTCCTGCGCGCGGTCCAGATAGTCGAGCACTATAAAGCCCTGGATACGGCCGCGCTGCATCAGCAGGTTCGGGAGGTTGGCGGGTCCCGGCTCGGGCTCGCTTGTGTTGTACTGAGAAATCAGACCGCACAGGGCAATGCGCGCGCCGAGCCTGATGCGCCCCAGTACCGCGTCGAGTGTGCGCCCGCCGACGTTCTCGAAGCCTACGTCGATGCCCTCCGGGCAGGCGCGCGCCAGCCCGCTGGCGACGTCCTCGGCCTTGTAGTCGATGACTGCGTCAGCGCCGAGTTCCTGGCTCAGCCAGCGGCACTTTTCGGCACCGCCGGCGATGGCCACGACGCGCATGCCGAGATTCTTGCCGATCTGAACGGCCAGCGAGCCGACGGCGCCGGCTGCCGCCGAGACCACCAGGGTCTCGCCGGCCCGGGCCTGAGCGACGTCGGTCAGCCCGAAGTAGGCGGTCAGGCCGATGTGGCCGAGCAGGCCGAAATGTGCGCTCAGCGGCAGCGGGATCGGCGGCAGCCTGCTCAGCGCCCTGGCCGGGCTGACGCAGTACTGCTGCCAGCCGAGCATTCCCTGCACCACGTCACCGACACGCAGGTTGGCGTCGCGCGACTCCTCGATGCGGCCGATGCCGATGCCGCGCATCACCTCGCCGAGTTCGAGCTTTGGCAGGTAGCTGTCGGCGTCGTTCATCCAGATGCGGTTGGTGGGGTCGATCGACAACCAGATCGTGCGCACCCTGACCTGGCCGTCGGCCAGTTCCGGCAGCGTCGTTTCGCGCCACTCGAAGTTCGCGGCCGTCGGTGGTCCCGCGGGCCTCGACGCCAGATGCCAGGCGGTGTTGATTGTCGCGCTCATTGTGTCTCCGCGTTCTCGTTGGTCGGATTGCCGGTCGCCCGCAGGCTGGCGCCGTCCCTGCTCTCCAGAGCCCGTATGCGTGCCGACTGTCGGCAATTCTTGCACAGATCCTGCAACGCCCGCTGTCGTGGCGCGGACAGATGCCTCCCTGAGCGTGAATTGACAGCGGTTGCTGAGTTGTGTTCGGCAAGTGCATTCCGTTGAAATGGATCGTGCTTGTCGTGCGCAGTTCGGGAGATTGTCCCTGCTTCCGCCCCCGACAGGTGGCATGTTGAAGATGCTCGCTCCGTTGCAGCTTGGCAAAGGGAACCCCACGAAAGGATCCATCGTCTCGGCCCGCGCCGCCCGCCGACCCGCGATGCAGGGGCGTAGCCGGAATCGGCATGCGCCTGATGGCGGTCCGGGCTGATGTCGCCAGGCAGCCGCTGTTCCCTGATGCAAGCCGTGGCGAGGTGGCCGCCAGAGCCTGTTATCATGCCGCCCTTCGCAGCGTTCACCGGCCGTGCTGCGCCAGCCACCTTGGCGTGCTGCCAGCCTGACAGGATTGCGCGTCTCAACCCATATCCATGAGAAAAGACATGAAAAAACAGACCTCGATACTGACCATTGCGCTGCTGGCCGGCGTACTGCTGACCGCCTGCGGGAAGCAGGAAGGCGCCCCGGCGGCGAGCGCCGCAGCGGCTCCGGTTGCGGCGGCCGTGATCGTCGTCGGGCTGGACGACAACTTCCCACCGATGGGATTCCGCGACGAGAACAACGTCCTGGTCGGCTTCGACATCGACCTTGCCAGCGAGGCCGGCAAGCGGCTCGGTGCCGAGGTGCAGTTCAAGCCGATCGACTGGAATGCCAAGGAAGCCGAATTGAGCAGCAAGCGGGTGGACGTGCTGTGGAACGGACTGACCATCACCGACGCCCGCAAGGAGAAGATCCTGTTCACCACGCCGTATCTCGAAAACCGGCAGATCATCATCGTCACCGACAAGTCGCCGATCAACAGCAAGGCCGACCTGGCCGGCAAGGTGGTTGGCGTTCAGGACGGCAGCAGCGCGATCGAGGCCGTCGAGAAGGATGGCGCCACGGCCAAGTCGCTGAAAGAACTCAAGAAGTTCGGCGACAACGTGACGGCCTTGATGGATCTCAGCGTTGGCCGGCTCGACGCGCTGGTGGTCGATGAAGTCGTCGGTCGCTACTACACGACCAGGAAGCCCGGTGAATATCGCGTTCTCGAGGAGAACTTCGGCACCGAAGACTATGGCGTCGGCACGCGCAAGGACGATACCGCACTGATGGCCAGGCTGCAGACGGCGATGGACGACATGAAGCGCGATGGTTCGGCCGCCGCGATTTCGACGAAGTGGTTCGGCAAGGACATCGTCAAGAAGTGACGCGGTCGCTGCCGTGCCCAGCTCGCCGACGCCAGCACCCGCAGGCCTGCCCGTCGTATCAGCGGCCTCCGCCAGCTCCGGCAGGCTGACTGCCGCAGGCCGCGCTGGGCGGCCCCGCCAGGCAGCCGCGCTCGCCGCGCGGGCGCGCCAGGATGCCGGGCAGGGAGATGCAGAACATGAACTATGTAATCCAGATAATGGGTCCCCTGCTCGAAGGCACGGGGGTCACCCTGCAGGTTTTCCTCATTACCTTCGTTCTGGCGGTTCCGCTGGGCCTGTCTCTGGCGCTGCTCAGAGTCTCGGGTTTCGCCGTCGTCGGCGGACTGGTCAATGGCTACATCTGGCTGATGCGCGGCACGCCGCTGATGCTGCAGATGCTGTTCATCTACTTCGCCCTGCCCTTCGTGCCGGTGATCGGCGTTCGCCTGCCGGACTTTACGGCGGCAATCGTCGCTTTCGTCCTGAACTACGCGGCCTACTTTGCCGAGATCTTTCGCGCCGGCATCCAGTCCATCGACCGCGGCCAGTACGAGGGCGCGCGCGTGCTCGGCCTGAGCTACACGCAGACCATGCGCCGCATCGTCCTGCCGCAGGTCTTCAAGCGCATCCTGCCGCCGATGAGCAACGAGACGATCACCCTGGTCAAGGACACGTCGCTGATCTACGTCCTGGCGATGAACGACCTGCTGCGCGCGGCGCGCGGCATCGTGCAGCGCGATTTCACGACGACGCCCTTCGTCGTCGCCGCTGCCTTCTATCTGGTGATGACGCTGGTCCTGACGCTGGCCTTCCAGCATCTGGAGAAGAAGTACGCGGTGTACGATGAGTAGACCGATGATCCATGCCCTCGACGTGCACAAGCGCTTCGGCGCGATGGAAGTGCTCAAGGGCGTTTCGCTGGATGTCGGCAAGGGCGAGGTGCTGGCCGTCATCGGTCCCTCGGGTTCGGGCAAGAGCACCTTCCTGCGCTGCCTCAACCATCTCGAGACGATTGACCGCGGGCGCATCGACATCGAAGGCGAAACCCTGGTCGCTCCCGGCGAGAACCATCTCAGCCGTTACGTCGCCGACGCCGACATCCGGCGCATCTGCCGCAAGATGGGCATGGTCTTTCAGCACTTCAATCTCTTTCCGCATCTGACCGTGCTGCAGAACCTCATCGAGGCGCCGCTGACCGTGAAGGGATTACCCCGTGCGGATGCCGTCGCGAAGGCCGACGCGCTGTTGCGCAAGGTCGGCCTGCTGGACAAGCGCGAAAGCTATCCCGCGCGGCTTTCGGGGGGGCAGAAGCAGCGTGTCGCCATTGCCCGGGCACTGGCCATGGAACCGGACATCATGCTCTTCGACGAGCCGACCTCGGCGCTCGACCCCGAACTCACCGGCGAGGTGTTGCGCACCATCCGCGAACTGGCGGAAGAACGCATGACGATGCTGGTGGTAACGCACGAGATGGCCTTCGCGCGCGAGGTGGCGAGCCGTGTGGTGTTCATGGACGGTGGCGAAATCGTCGAGGCGCGTCCGGCGAGAGAGTTGTTTGCCGCTCCGGAACATCCGCGGACGCGGGCGTTTCTGGAGAACATGCTCTAAGGTCCGGGACCAAGCCAGCCACGCGGACGGCGTCGAGTGCCAAGGCAATCACCGTGGCACCGCGGGCGCTGAAGCAGGCCATCGAAGCAAAGGCGCCAGAGACCGGCGCCCACATTCCGATTTCGCCACCCATCTGGCCGGCATGTGGCCTCGGCTTCCTGCGTCGGGTGACGCGGGCAGTTTCGCCGGCCGCCGGATTCGGGCGCACGCCGCGCTGCGCATCATCGGCTTGAGCATGTCGGAGTTCTTTACAGTACCCGCATTCCGATATGGTGCCACTGCGTGACTGGGCCTGAGTGGTGAAAATAAGCAATTGTTTTTATGATGGTATTTGGACTTATCTCTGATCGGGCACGAATTATGCTTGGAAACATTCACCGATGATTCCCGCGCTGTCTGGATTGTCGGGGGCAAGCATCCCTGTCGTAATCCTGTTCGCTCCTTGCCCCGTAGCTATCCGCTGGTTGGCGTCTTCGAACCCAGATGTGGATAAGCATGGAGCCTGCTGTGCGGGACTGGCTATTGCTCCATTACTGCCGACCGGTAGGTCGGCCCGAACATCGAAAAACGTCTTTCTGGAGGCGAAACCGTCATGAAGAAGAAGTCCGTTGTTATGCTGATTGCCGCACTCGGTGCTTTACCGGTTGCTGCGAATGCCTTTCCCATTGCCAGTAGTGGCGAGGGAGCCTCGGTGGTGGTAAGTGGTACGGGTTCGATCCTTGCGACATACCAGGGCAACTCCGCCGCCTACAGTAACGACCTGTACTTGATGCTCGATGCCGCGGGAGATCCGGGCGATGATGGGATCGTCGGCAATGATCTGTTCATTTTCAATAATCACGCATCAGCGGTTGGCAGCACGGTGGACCTCGGCTCCTTCCCGGTTGGCGTCGAGTTGATCTTCCGGCTACACGTCAACGACACTGGTGATGACTTCTTCACCGGCCCGGCAGCCCGCAATTCCGACGGTCACGCGCACGCGCGCGTCGAAGCTGACTGGGCGCCTAACGAAGCGCTGGTCAGTTTCGAGGATCTCAGGGGCGGGCCCTACGATTTCAACGATCTGAGCTTTTCTTTTACCAACACCCGCTCGTCGGTACCCGAGCCAGGCGCGCTGGCGCTGCTCGCACTTGGTCTGGTCGGCGTCGGGCTGGCACGCCACGGTCGCTGCAAGCGCTAACCGTTTCGGCGCGCCGTGATGGCCGGTCGAGCGCCGCAGCAGCCCCGCCGGGGGTACGGCTTTGGCATGCGCAGCTTTGCTGGGTGCTTCCGACAGTCATGACATGTCGAGATGCCCGAGGGCATGCGAGGCATGACCGCCCCCTCTACTTGCCGTGCGTATTCCGGCTTGAACGCCGGAATCACCTCGGAAGGTGGTACGGCTCATGCGTCGCGTTGGCGTATGAGGTCGACCAGGGGCGGCACTTTGCCGGTGGCGGTGAGTCGGTCGGGGAGGGCAGCCTGAAGCGCAGCTCCTGCGGCGTCAAAGGCCATCGCCGTGCCGGGGGTGTTTTCCCGGCACCCGCCGTCTGTTGCCCGTCGGCGTCGCCAGCAGGCGCGCTCAGACTTTGAAATAAGCAACTGCGGCCTGCAGATCCCCGGCCAGCCGTTTCAGCTTCTCGGCGGCTTCGGCGTTGTTTTGCGTTGCCGCGTCGGCCTCCTCGGTCATCGCGGCGATGCTCTCGACGTGGCCGGCGATTTCGGTGGCGGCGATTGCCTGTTCCCTGGTCGCGCTGGCGACTTCACCCGCCTTGACCAGCGAATTCTCGGCGTGTTGCTGGATTTCGTCGAGCACGCCGGTAGCCTGCGCGGCGAGATCCTGTCCCTGGCGCACCTTGGGTTCAGCGCTCTGCATGGCCACCACCGCCTCACCGGTGTCGCCCTGAATGGTGGATACCATCGCGCTGATCTGGGCTGTGGCCTGGGTGGTTCGTTCGGCCAGCTTGCGTACCTCGTCGGCGACCACCGCGAAGCCGCGTCCCTGCTCGCCAGCGCGCGCCGCTTCGATGGCAGCGTTGAGGGCCAGCAGATTGGTCTGGTCGGCGATCTCCCTGATCACGTTGGTGATCGTGCTGATGTCCTGGGAACGGCCGACCAGCGCGTGAATGCGCACTGCGGAATCCTTCACCGAGGCAGCGATGCTTTCCAGTTCGCCGGCTGCCTGGCGCACGACGGCCGCGCCCCTGGTGGCCAGTTCGGCGGTCTTGCGCGAGTTGTCCTCGGTCAGGTGGGCGATTTCGGAGACTTCGTTGATGCTCACCGTCAGTTCTTCGATCGACGCCGCAGTGGCGGCGCTCGATTCGGCCTGCTTGCGTGCCGCGATACTGATTTCGCTGGCCGCCACGGACAGCTCGCCGGATTCCCTGGCCAGCATTTCGGTGCCCTCGTTGATCTGTCGCACGACACCGTTCAGCCTGCCCTGCATGGAAGCCAGTCTGCCCAGCAGGTTGCCGGGCAGCGTACTGCTGGAGCTGATGTTCTGCGTCAGGTCACCGCCGGCGATGTGTTCGACCTGCGCGGCGGCCAGTGCCGGTTCGCCGCCGATCTGCTGCTGGACGCTGCGGTTGATGGTCCAGCCGAGAATGCCGAGCAGCAGGCTGGTCAGCCCGATCAACGCAATGCTGCGGCTGGCGCTGGACCAGAATGCGGCGTCCACGTCCTCGATGTACACCCCGGTGGCCAGCCACCAGCCCCAGGGCGCAAAGACCTTGGCGTAGGCGATCTTGGCGATCGGCTTGTCGGAGTCCGGTTTGGCGAACTTGTAATCCATTTCCGCCTCGCCGTTCGCCTTGAGCAGCTCGATCCAGTCCCTGATGTACGTCTTGCCGGTCGGGTCCCTGGCGTCGAGCGTGTTCTTGCCTTCGCGCTCGGGCCTGACGCCGTGCATCATCGTCGTGCCGCCCATATCGTAGATGAACAGGTAGTCGTCGCCGTTGAAGCGGCTCTTGCGCAGAGCGTCCTTGGCCAGTCGCTGCGCCTCGGCCTCGGTCAGTGCGCCCGTCTGCTGCAGCTCGTATTGCTGCTGCAGCACGCCGAGGGCCGAATCGACCACGGCGCGTATCGCCAGGCGCTTTTCCTGCAGCACCTGCTGGCGCAACTCGAACACCGACAGTCCGCCGAGGACCAGCAGTCCGAGCAGCATGCCGGTCAACAGCAGATAGAGGCGGGTGGTCAGTTTCAGTTTGCGTAGCAGGGCGAGCATGCACAGGTCTCCAGGCGGTCGTTCGAGGAAGGCAGAATAGCCTCCATGGAGTAACGGCAGGAAAGCAGCATTTCTTGAGGGCCGTGTCGACACTTCTTGGGATGCCGCTCCTGCACCTGCCGGGGTTCCGCGGAGCGCAGCCGGAGAGCGGCAAAGGCCGGCCCGTGAACAACGCCGGCAGGTCGCTGATCGCGTTAGACTGTTGTCCTTGCCCAAACCTTGCCGCGTCGCCAGTTGCGTGAGTTGCATGCCATGGACTTTCCGGTCAAATCGCCGTCTTCACCTGTTGCACGCTTCCCGGTGTGCGGACGATGAGCGCCGGGCGCGCCGCGCAGGCGGCGATTCCGCTGACGCTGGCCGATCTCGAAGCGGCGCGGACGCGCATTGCCGGCGCGGTGCTGCCGACGCCCCTGTGGCGCAATGATGCGCTGGCACGCGACTTCGGCGTGCCGATTCATTTCAAGCTGGAGAATCTGCAGCCGACCGGCTCGTTCAAACTGCGCGGCGCGAGTCACAAGATCGATCGCCTGCTCGCGCGGCGCGGCCAATTGCGCGGGGTGATTGCCGCGTCGGCCGGCAACCATGCGCAGGGCGTCGCCCGCGCGGCGCTGGTCAACGCCTTGCCGGCGACGGTGGTGATGCCGCTGGCGGCGTCGCTGACCAAGATCGACGCGTGCCGCGGGCTCGCTGCCGAAGTCGTCCTCGCGGGCGCCAACCTTGAAGAGGCAAAGGTCCTCGCCGAGCGCCTGGCGGCCGAGCGCGGGCTCGAGTTCGTGCATCCCTACGACGACTGGGAAATCATCGCCGGGCAGGCCAGCGTCGGCCTGGAAATCATCGAAACCTTGCCGGCCGCCAGCCTGGTCATCGTTCCGCTTGGCGGCGGCGGTCTGCTTTCGGGTGTCGCACTGGCGATCAAGCTGCAACGTCCGGACGTGCGGGTCGTCGGCGTGCAGACCGAGAGCGTTGCGCCGTTTCGGCGCTTCCTCGAGGATGGCACCCTGGAAGTCGTTCCGCCGATGGCACATACCATCGCCGACGGCATCAAGGTGAAGGCACCCGGGGTGTTCACCCGGCGGGTGATCGCCGGCTACGTCGATGCCATCGTGACCGTCGACGACAACGCCATCGCCGAGGCCATGGTCTGCCTGCTGGAACGTACGCGGACGATCGGCGAGGGGGCCGGCGTCGTCGCGCTGGCTGCCCTGCTCAAGGGCAAGGTCGTGCCGCGCCCGGACGATTGCGTCGTGGTGCTGGTCAGCGGCGGCAATGCGGACATGACACTGGTCGGCCGCTCGATCGACTATGGCCTGGCTTCGAGCGGCCGCCTGATGAGCGTCGCGGTCAGGGTCGCCGATTCGCCGGGGCGGCTTGCGGCGCTGCTCGGCGGTGTCGCCGAACTCGGCATGAATGTCCGTCACGTCGAGCACCGGCGTGGCGAACTGCACGTGCCGGTGGGGATGACCGAGATCATCCTGCAGATCGAAACGCGTGACTTCGCCCATCAGCGCGAACTGCTGGACCAGTTCGCGGGGCAGGGGCTGGACGCGCGCAATCTCGTTGACCCTGCGTAGCAGGCCGGGTCGAGGCGCTCCCGGTGAAGCCTGAATCTCGCCCCACAGCACGCCGAGCCAGCGGCCGGTCGTTGGGGCGGCCCCTGTGGCTCTGGCTGGCATCGCGATTCGTGCTGGCCGGCGTCCTGCCCTTGCTGCTGGTCGCCGCGCTGCTCCTGTCGGTCCGCCTGCCACAGGTGTTTGACGATATCGAAAGCCGTCACCAGGCGCTGGCCCGAGCCATCTCCGGGCAGATCACAGTGCACCTGCTCGGCGCCGGGCGCGAACTCTCCGCCATAGCGGCGCATCTTCATCACCGGCCGGGGCAGCCGGCGTCGTTCTGGTTCGACGTGCTCGATGCGCACGCCGGCGCTGGGGAGGTATTTGCGGCGATCTACATCGCCGATGCTTCGGACAAGGTGTTCGCCGTGGGTTTGCCGGCCGGGCAGCGCGGCCAGCGACACGAACTTCTGCAAATCGACCTTTCGGGCTGGCGGGTACTGCGCGAGGCACGGGCGCGCGGTGCGGAGGTGTGGTCCGATGTCTTCCTGTCCTCCGTCAGTTCCCAACTGGCCGTGAGTGTGGCAATTCCGGTCGGTCAGCAAGAACTGCTCGGTGAAGTCTCGATTGCCCAGCTGACCAACTTCCTTGATCACCTGCCAAGCGACGCCGGGATGCTGACCATGATCCTGGACCGCGGGGGGCGACTCGTCGCGCAATCGCGACAGAGTACGGGCGATCGGGAACTCAACCTCGGTCAGCTGGCGATCGTCGGCGACGGCCTGCGGGGACAGTTTACGACCAGGGAATTTGCCTGGGGTGAGGAGCGCTTCATCGGCACGCTGGTCAGCGTGCCGCAGCTCGACTGGATGGTGCTGGTCGCACAACCGCGAAGCGGCGCCGTCGAGCCCTTCATGGCCACCCTCTGGGCGCTGGCTGCGGGCTTGCTGGTGGCGCTGCTGCTGGCGACCAGCGCCACATGGATGGTGGCGCGCGGCTTCGCCCGGCGGGTCGGAGGTTACGCGGCGCAGGCGCAGGCAATCGCCGATGGCCATTACGATCAACCCTGGCCGGTCTCACACATCAAGGAACTGGACAGCCTCGCTGAACATCTCGATCGCATGTCCCTGGCCATTCGCCAGCGCGAGGGGCAACTGGCGAGCAGCGAGGCGCGCTACCGCTCGGTGATCAGCAATGCGCCGGTGGTGATCTTCCAGTTCGACGAGCACGGCGTGTTCTCGCTCAGCGAAGGCAAGGGTCTGGTCAGTGTTGGTCTGCAACCCGGCGCGGCGGTCGGCCAGTCGCTGTTCGATCTCTATCGCGAGTACCCGCAGATCTGCGAGCCCGCGCGTCGCGCCATTGCCGGCGAAACGCTGTATTTCACGGTAAGGGTAGGTGAAGCGGTTTTCGAGACCTATTTCAATCCGGTGCGCGATGGCACGGGCTCGCTGGAGGTCATGGGCGTGGCGCTGGACATCTCCGAGCGGGTGCATGCCGAGGAGCAGCTGCAACAGGCGAAGCTGGTTGTGGAAAACAGCCCGGCGATGCTTTTTCGCTGGCGGGCAGAGGAGGGCTGGCCAGCGGTGTTCGCGTCCGCCAACGTCAGCCAGCTTGGCTATTCTTCCCGGGAGCTGCTCGATGGATCGATTCGCTTCGCGGCGCTGATCCACCCGGACGACCTCCTGCGTGTCGCTGCCGAAGTGCAGTTCTACGCGCAGCATGGTGATGACCACTTCCAGCAGGAGTATCGAATCGTTTGCCGGGACGGATCGATACGCTGGGTGGACGACCGGACGGCCGTCGAGCGCGATGCTGAAGGTCGGGTGACCCACTATCTTGGCATCGTCATCGACATCAGCGAGCGCAAACAGGCCGAACAGGCCGTGCAGCAAGCCAATCGGCAGCTGCGGATGATCAGCGAGTGCAACCAGGCGCTGATTCGCGCCACCGATGAAAGCGAGTTGCTGAGCACCGTCTGCGGGATCGTCGTCGAGGTCGGCGGCTACCGGATGGCCTGGGTGGGCTACGCGGAGGATGATGAAGCGAAGAGCGTGCGGCCGGTGGCGCACGCTGGCCACGAGGCGGGCTACCTCGAGCACCTGAACACCACCTGGGCCGACAGCGAGCGCGGGCAGGGCGCCAACGGCATCGCCATTCGCAGCGGCCGCCCCTGCGTGATCCCGGATATCGCCGGCGATGCGTGTTTCGCGCCCTGGCGTCGCGACGCCGCTGCGCGCGGCTATGCCGCCCTGTGCGCGTTGCCGCTGCGCGATGGCGACGTGATCCTGGGTGCCATGAGCATCTACTCGGCAAGCGTCGATGCCTTCGATGCCGAAGAGGTCGCCCTGTTGAGCGAACTGGCGGAAGATCTGGGATTCGGCATCACCGTGTTGCGCACGCGGATCAAGCGCGAACAGGCTGATCAGGCGCTGCGCGAGAGCGAAGCGCGCTACCGGCTGCTTTTCGACAGCAACCCGCATCCGATGTGGGTCTACGACCTGGAGACGCTCGCCTTCGTGACCGTCAACGATGCTGCCGTGAGCCGCTACGGGTATTCCCGCGAGGAATTCCTGAACATGACGGTCGTCGAAATTCGCCTGGGCGACGATACGCCGATCCCGCTCGAGGATATCGTCTCGGTAGACGCTGCGGGTGAGGGTGACTGCGCAGGCGTCTGGCAACATCGCAAGAAAGACGGAACAATCATCGACGTCGAAGTGATCGAGCATGCAGTCTCCTACCAGGGGCGATCGGCACAACTCGTTCTGGCCGATGACATCACCGAGCGCCGACGTTCCGAGCAGGCGCTCCTGGAGAGCGAGCTCAAATACCGCGAGCTCGTCGAGAACGCCAACAGCATCATCCTGCGCTGGACACCCGAAGGCCGGATCACCTTCATCAACGAATTCGGACTGAAGTTCTTCGGCTATTCGGAAGACGAGCTGCTCGGCCGCGACGTCGTGGGCAGCATCGTCCCGCGCGTTGAAAGCGGCGGCAAGGATCTGCGCACGCTGATGAGCGATATCTGTCACAGCCCGGAGCGCTTCGAGCGCAACATCAACGAGAACATGCGCCGCAACGGCGAGCGGGTCTGGGTCTCGTGGACCAACCGGGCGATCAGCGACGAAGGCGGTGAGGTCGTCGAGATCTTCAGTGTCGGTTCCGACATCACCGCGCGCAAACGCGTCGAGGAGGAACTGGGCCGCTATCGCGAGCACCTCGAGGAGCTTGTCGGCGAGCGGACCGCCGAACTGGGCCAGGCGATGGCGCAGCTGCTGCAGGCCGAAAAGCTGGCAGCGCTGGGCAACCTGGTCGCCGGCGTGGCGCACGAACTGAACACGCCGCTGGGCAACGCGCGTGTCGTCGCCAGCGTGCTGGCCGAGCAGTTTCGCGAGTTTTCCGAGGCCGTCGCGTCCGGCCACCTGCGCCGTTCGCAGGTGGAAACGCTGCTCGCTCGGGGCCAGGAAGCCGTCGACCTCCTCGAACGCAATACCGTGCGCGCCGCCGAACTGATCGGCCACTTCAAGCAGGTGGCGGTGGACCAGAGCAGCGCCCGGCGACGCCTCTTCGACCTGCGCCAGACGGTGAGGGAGATGCTGGTCACCCTGCAGCCCAGCTTCAAACACAGCCGGCACCGGATCGAACTCGACATTCCCGCCAACCTGGAACTCGACAGCTACCCGGGTCCGCTCGAACAGGTCATCGCCAACCTCGTCGGCAACTCCCTGGCACATGGCTTTGCCGGCACCGACGAGGGGCGTATCGAAATCAAGGCACACACCGTCGGCCCCGACCAGGTGGTCCTGCGCTATGCGGACAACGGGAGCGGTATCCCGGCGGCGACGCTCAACCGAATCTTCGAACCCTTCTTCACGACCCGTCTCGGCCAGGGCGGCAGTGGCCTCGGGCTGTACATCGTCTACAACCTGGTCACCGCGGTCCTCGGCGGCACGATCAAGGTCGACAGCCCGCCGGGTCGCGGCACCCGTTTCACCCTGACCCTGCCGCGCAAGGCGCCCGATCGAGCCGCTTCACCCGAGAGCGAGGAATCGCCGCCAGGTGACGGATTGTGACAATTTTCGTCAGCCGGGTGACGGGAATCGGCGTGATCGCCGCCTGCCGCGTGCGGAAAGTCACGCTTTTGCGTGTTTTCAGCGCCTGGCACGGAACTTGATACCAGTTAAAGCAACGGATTGTCCGTTGCACTCACTGGAAGGAGTTCACACAATGAAGAAGCTGCAAAAAGGCTTTACCCTGATCGAGCTGATGATCGTCGTGGCGATCATCGGTATTCTGGCCGCCATCGCCATCCCGCAGTTCTCCGAGTACACCAAGAAGGGTGAGGACAAGTCGGCACAATCGGATGCGCGCAACCTGCTGACGGCTGCCATCGCCAACTCGACCACCTAAGCCCATTTTCTGATCGGAGATTTCCTATGAAAACTAGCACCATGAAGAATGTCATTATGGGTTCGGTTCTTGCCGTCGCAGCCGTTACCTCCCTTTCGGCAAATGGCGCCACGCAGAGCATCTGTACTGGTGGGGCGGCCGGAGATGGCCAGCAGGTTGCCGCTGGCACCGACTTCGTAAAGGTGGCATTTACGCCGAAATGTTCGGCAAACGTGATCCTGACCGGCGAAGATGTTTCGGCGACCGTCTATAAAGTGGGCTCGGCGTCGCTCAAGGGCAAGACGATCTTTGCCGGTTCGAGCCTTGGCGGTTCGGTGGGCAATGTCGGCACCTGTGCCGCATCACCTTGCACCTCGTCCGAGGTCTCGACCAAGATAGCCGCCTTGCCGTCGTCCTGACGCCCGGTATTCTGCTCTGCAAGCGGGCGCGCCCCAGGGTGCGCCCTTTTTGTTGTGGCTGACAAGCATGTTCGAGTTCGCTGTTTCCGGTCTTCGCTCCGGCCTGCGGGGCAAGAGCTTCCAGGCCGTCTTCATCCTGGGCGTCCTGCTGATCGGTATCGCCTATCTGTCGGGCTTCTTTTCGCCGCGGCAGCCGCAGACCGTCGCTCTCGACGTCGGCTTCTCCGGAATCCGTTTCTCGCTGGTCCTGCTCAACCTGTTCTGGGTCCAGGAACTGGTGGCGCGCGAGATCGATCGGCGCGTGATCCTTTTCTCGCTGGCCTATCCGGTCTCGCGCGGCGCTTTCCTGGCCGGGCGCTTTGCGGCCATCCTGCTCCTCTCGGCGCTGGCGGCAGTGGTTCTTGGCCTGCTTCTCCTGCTGGCGGTGGTGGCGGCGGGTGGCGGCTATAGCCAGGAGTTCGAACTGGCGCTTGGCCTGCCGTTCTGGAGCGCCGTCGCCGGCTTCACCCTCGACGCTGCCGTGGTGGCCGCCTTCGCCCTGTGCATCGCGGCCTTGTCCACCGTCTCGGTCCTGCCGCTCGCCCTGGGTGCGGCGTTTGCGCTGGCGGGCAAGGCGCTCGGGGCGACGATGGCCTATCTTGCGCAGGGTGCCGACGGCAACGAGGAACTGGTCGCCAGCTACAGTCCGCTCGTCGACCTGGTGAAATGGCTGGTTCCCGACCTCTCGCGCCTGGACTGGCGCGAGTGGGCCATGTATCAGTTGCCACCGGGCAGCGAGGTGGTTTTCTGGGCGGCGACGATGGCTGTCGCCTACATCGTCGTGCTGCTGGTCTGCGCCAGCCTGCTTTTTGCCAGGCGGGAGTTTTCCTGATGCAGCGTTCCCTGCCGAGGCTCCTGGTGCTGGCCGGCGTTCTGTCGGCCCTGCTCTATGGCCTCGCCGCGCAGCGGCTGTCCGGCCTGCCGCGAGCCACGGCAAAGCCCGAACTGCTGATCGCCCTGCCGCGCTTCGCCCAGGTCCTGCTGGCCGCGGGCGATCGTTATCTGGCCGCGAACCTGGCCGGGTTTCGCGTCCTCGTCGCCGAGACGGCGCGCATGCGCCCCGAAGATTACGCCGTGCAGGCGAAGCTGCAGCGGGACATCGCCTGGTTCAACCCGGCGCACGAGGACAACTACTACATCGCCGCTGCGATCCTGCCCTGGAACGGCGAGGTCGATGCCGCCGAGTATGTGCTGCGCAAGGCGTCGGACGCGCGCAGCTTCGACTGGTACCCGCTCTTTCAATACGGCTTTCTCTTCTATCATTTCCGCCACGATCCGGCGACCGGCGCGCAGTGGTTGCTCAAGGGCGTTCCGCGGGTAAAGAATCAGCAGGATGCCTGGGCATTGCAGAACGTCGCCGCGGGGTGGATCGAAAAGGGCTACGAAACCGCCAATGCCGCCGGACTGGTCGCGGCGATGGCGGAGAACTCGCCGCGAGGCGCGTTTCGCAACTATCTGCAGGTCAGGGCGGACCGTCTGCGTGACCTGGCGACCCTGCAGGACGCGGCGAAGCGTTTTCGCGAGCGCTTCGGCAGGGACGTGAAGGAACTCGGCGAACTGCTGAGCAGCGGTATGATCGCCAGGATTCCGGTGGATCCGCTTGGCGTCGGCTTCGGTCTCGATGCCTCGGGTCGGCCGATATTCCGTTCATCGTCGGAAGGCAGCAAGTGACGTTTCCCGCCATCGCCATCGAAAGCCTGGAAAAACGCTACCGGAAGGGCTGGCGGTCGTCGCCGGTTGCCGCGCTCGCGGGGGTGTCGCTGACCGTCGAGCCGGGTGAAGCGTTTGGTTTCATCGGTGCCAATGGTGCCGGCAAGACGACGACGATCAAGATACTGATGGGTCTGATCCGGGCGACGAAAGGGAGCGCGCGCATTTTCGGAACCTCGGTGGCCTTGCCGGCTGCTCGACGGGGCCTCGGCTATGTTCCGGAGAATCCCTATCTCTACGACTACCTGACACCGCTCGAACTGCTGCTGATGGGTTTGCGGCTGCATCGCGTCAAGATCGCCGGCCCGGAAAAGCACTGCGTGGACTGGCTGGAGCGCCTGGGCCTGGCGCAGGTGGCGCGGAAGACGATCCGCTCCTTCTCCAAGGGCATGACACAGCGGGTGGCGATTGCGCAGGCCCTGTGCATCAATCCGCGCCTGTTGATTCTCGACGAGCCCCTGTCGGGACTGGACCCGATCGGTCGCCGCGACGTGGTCGATATCCTTTCCGACTACAAGCGTGCCGGTGGTGCCCTGTTCCTGACTTCGCACGTCCTGCACGACGTCGAACGGCTCGCTGATCGCTTCGGCCTGATCCATGAAGGCGTGCTGCGTGCCGTGCGCTCGCCTGCGGAGCTGACCGGCGATCAGGAGACGGTCCTGGTTCGCTCCCTGGGAAATGCACCCGTCGATGGGATGCGCGAGGATTTCGCCGGGCGCTGGATCGGCGAAGTCTCGCGCGTCGATCTCTGGTCGCGTCTCGACGCCTTGCAGACGGCCGGGCATGTCTTGCTGGAAGTCCGTCCGACACTCTCACTGGAAGTGGCGTTCATGCGCGCCGTCGGCCAGTAGCATCCCGCGCCTGTGCCGGTGCCTGCACGAACCGTTCCGGCCCTGATCAATTGAAAGAACTGTCGAGACAATGAAGACTTCCCGCAAGAAACAGCGCCCGGGGACCGCGAAGCGGGCGCGACTCGATCCTGAATGCCTGGCACTGATGCGTCTGGTCGATTCCGGCAGCTACGTCGATGCCGAAGCCGCAGCACGACGCATCCTCGGCGGCCGCCCGACACATTCTCTGGCATTGAAAGCCGTGGGCTTTGCCCTGATTGGCCAGGGCCGGTACGACGAGGCGCTGCCGATCGTCAGCCATTCCATCGAACGTCATCCTGACGACCCGGAGTTGCACAACAACCTCGGGATCGTTCTTTCGTCGTTGATGCGCTGGGACGAATCGATCAGCTGCTTTGCGCGCTCGATCGCGCTCAAGGCCGATGATCCGGAGGTGTTGAAGAACTACGGTGTTGCCCTGTCGAGAATGCACAGGTTCGACGAGGCAGTGCCCTATTTCCTGAAGGCCATCGACTGCCATCCGGGTGACTACCTGGAAGCGATCGAGCAGCTCGCCGGTGCCCTGCTCAGCAGCAACCGCAACGACGAAGCCTGGGTCTGTCTCAACGAACTGTGGAAGAACGATCCGGACAATGCTGCCATCCTGTCGCAATTGCTTTGTGCCAGCCTCAAGCGTTGCGACTGGACAGACCTTGAAGCGCGGCTGCTCGGCCTCAGGTCGCTGTCCGCGGATTACGCTGCGCTGACCGACAACCCCTTCGTCACCTTGTCGTTCCCGTCGGTGACTGCCGCCGAGCAACTGCGCGTGGCAGCGAATTTCGCACGCCGCAGCATTCCGCCGGGCGTACTCGAGGCGGTCGACCCCGAATGGCCGGGCGACGAGGGGGAACAGTCGGCCGCGAGGCGTTTGCGGATCGGCTATCTGTCTGCGGATTATCGCAACCACCCGGTCGGCCTGATCCTGCCGCAGGTCATCGAGCTGCACGACCGCTCCCGGGTCGAGATCTTTGCCTATTCGATGGGCATCGATGACCAGAGTGACATCCGCAAACGCCTGGCTGCCGCCTTCGATCAGTTCGTCGATCTGTTCGACTGCAGCGTGCGCGAGACGGCGCAGCGCATCCGCGCTGACCGGATCGACATCCTGGTCGATCTGCATGGCTGGACGACCGACGGGCGACCGGAGGCCCTGGCGCTTCGCTGTGCCCCGGTGCAGGTGAACTGGCTCGGCTACGCGGGCACTCTCGGGCACCGGAAACTGGCCGACTATCTGCTCGGCGACCCGGTGGTCACGCCGCTCGAGGAACAGGCCTGTTACACCGAGACGCTGGTGCATCTGCCGAACTGCTACCTGCCTGCCGACAGCAGCACGGAGCTGGGCTGTCGACCGGCGCGCCGCGACGCCGGCCTGCCCGAGGAGGGCTTCGTTTTCTGTTCGTTCAACAACAGCTACAAGTTCAACCCGCAGGTGTTCGACCTCTGGTGCCGGCTGCTGTGCGAGTTGCCGGCAAGCTGCCTGTGGCTGAGCCAGCCGGGCGGCTCAGCGGGGGAGCGCTTGCGCGAGGAAGTCCGTGCGCGCGGCGTCGACCCCGCCAGGATCATCTTTGCTTCGCGCGTCGAATCGAGAGTTGATCATCTGTCGCGCCTGCAGCTGGCCGACCTGGCGCTCGACCCCTTCCCCTATAACTCGCACTCGTCGGGACTCGACGTGCTGTGGGCCGGCGTTCCGATGGTTGCGCTGCTTGGTGATACCTTCCCGGGACGGGTTGGCGCCAGTCTGTTGCGTGCTGCCGGCCTGGTGGAGCTGATCGCTGCTTCGCCGGAAGACTACTGTCAGCTTGCCCTGGCACTGGCGCGCGAAACGCCGCGTCTGAATACGCTGCGCTCACGGCTGGCTGAAAACAAACGCGACTGTCCGCTGTTCGACATGTCGCGTTTCGTCCGCTCGCTGGAGGATGCGTATTTCGGGATGTGGCAAAACCATGTGCAAGGTATCGCAGGGCGGCGCCAAGCTGATCAAACACAATGCACATCTTGACCCTTGTGAGGGAGGCCCTGCTTTGGCTGTGGAACAACAAGAGAGCCTGTTTCGGGCAGCAGCCTGAATCGCGGCCGCTTGGTCGGTCAATGCGCAAATGAACGTCCCCGCCACGTCCTGCGGTCGAGTCTATTCTAGTTCCCGTTCTGCCAGCCTCATCTTGGCAACGGTTGCTGCTGTAGCGTGGATCGCAACTCATCGCTATCAGGGAATCTGGCACGACGGCGTGCTGTATGCCGGGCAAGCGATCTTTCGACTGGATCCCACTGCGTTTTCACGGGACTTGTTTTTCGCTTATGGATCACAGGACGGCTTTACGGTTTTTACCGGGATCTATGCTTTGGCGATTGCCAAAGTGGGACTGCCAACTGCTTCAGCCCTGTTGCTCGGGATGTCTCACGTGGCCTGGATTGCGGCTGCCGCTTTCTTGCTGCGGGAACTTCTAACGGGGCTTTCGTTCTGGCTGGGGCTGGTACTTGTCGCTGTGCTTCCAGCCACCTATGGATCATCTGGCATCTTTTCTTATGGCGAAACCTTTCTTACGGCGCGTGTCTGGGCCGAACCCCCAGCGTTGCTCGCTGTTGCATTCATCCTGCGCGGCGACAGGGTCAAAGCCATTTCCAGCCTGGTATTTGCGGCGGCCATGCACCCTGTCATCGCCTTCCCGGCAGCGCTGTTCGTCTTCTTCTTCGGATTTGGCGCCCGTCAGCAGGTCGTCCTGGCTCTGTTCGGTTTCTTGAGCATGGTGGCTCTGAACCTGGCGGGAATCCCGCCCTTCGCTGGGCTCAACAAGGTCATGGATCCTCTATGGCTGAGCCTTTCCGTAGAGCGCAGCCCGTTCGTGTTTGTCAACCACTGGACACCATCCGAGCACAAGGAGGCGGGTTTTCTCGCCTTGCTGCTTTTCGGCTCTGCGCTCGTCGCCTATCCCGGAAATCGCCGTGTTTGGTGGTGTGCTCTGGCCGTATTTGCTACTGGCATCGGGATGGCTCTTCTCGCCGTGTTGTGGCCCGGCGTGCTGTTGATTCAAATGCAACCCTGGCGTGTGCTTTGGCTTGTCCGAGTTCTTGCGGTCGCCGCGGGTGTCTGTCTGGTGCAGACGACATGGTTATCCTCGCCTTACGGCCGTATCCTTCTCGGTGCGCTGTTGGTCGCTTCGCTGAATCTTGAAAATTCTGGATTCCCCTGTGCCGTCCTGCTGATCGGCCTGATAGTAGCACAGCACCGTTTCGCGCTTGACCCCCGGCTGCCGCTCTGGTTTCGTCGTGTTGCGTGGGGCGGAATAATTCTGATGGTCGGCGAAAACATCTTCTGGCGGATAATGCTTTCGTCCGTTTCACTGGATTTTACCGAGGCAAGCCTCATCGGTCTCGGCCGAACAGATCGTCTTTTCATTGTCAACAAGGAATTCGGCTGGTTCATTACTCCCGCGCTGTTTCTTGGTGTATGGGCGCTGATGCGGCATCGGCCTGTCGTCACTCGCTGGCTGCTCGTGCTAACGAGCCTCCTCTTCATCTGGGTTGCGCTCCACTGGCAGCGCAGCATCCGCTATCAGGCGGAGGAAGACCATCTCCGTGAAACGGGATTCGCAGAACTGACCCGAATCATCCAGCCGCATCACCTTACCTACTGGGAGGGAGGGCATCCCTATCTCTGGTTCATTCTTCGTCGCGGAAGCTACGCCTCTTTTCACCAGGCCGCCGGTCTCATATTTTCTCGAGAGACAGCCATTGAGTCCTACCGACGACTCTCGAGACTTCGGAAGCTTGGCGTTGCCGATTCGCGGTTTAGCTGGTTGCCCACGCCGACTGACGAGTCGCCTGAAATGGCCGCCAGCCTGGACGGGCTGATTCATGTGTGTCACGATCCAATTCTCGATTTCGTCGTATTGGCGGAACGGGTGGCCGGAACGACTCCGGTGAAGACTTTCAGCCTCTCTTCTTTCGCGGGCGAATTTCATCTTTATGCCTGTGCGCCTCTGCGCGCTTTCCCCGATCCCTTTCTCTCTTCGAGCTGATGAGATGCCCATAACGCCGCTCATGCGTCAGTTCATCCAATACATACTGGTTGGCGGTTTGGCTTTTGTTGTCGATTTCATGGCCCTGTTCCTGCTCACGGAGAAGTTCGCACTGCACTACCTCGTCTCTGCCTCGGTCGCCTTCCTGCTTGGACTGGTGACCAACTACCTATTGTGTGTCGCGTGGATCTTTGATTATCGGGCGCTGCAGAATCAGGCACACGAATTTGCGATTTTTTCCCTGATCGGTTTGGTCGGTCTTCTGCTCAACAGTTTGCTGATGTACGGATTTACCGATTTTCTCGGCTTCTATTACCTGCTGTCCAAGGCAGGCGCGGCAGCGCTGATCCTGTTTTTCAATTTCTTCTTCAGGCGTTTGTTGTTGTTTTCAGAAAGAAAAGAAAGAACGCGCCTGGAAACGCCATGAATTGTCGTCCGGCGATCGCGCTGTCTGATCGATCGGCTCGCTGGTCTGGCGACTGCCGTTTGCACGATTCCTCTCGGTGACGGGTCGCCTGTTCAATTTGTTTGGCACTGGATCAGAGAGCAGCACCGAAAGAAGCTGTTGGCATGAACCCTGGTCCTCGGCAGACGAACGACCGAGGGCGTCTCGGTGTCGCCGGCCTCGCCTTGAAAAGCGTTGTGGCGTCGGCCCCGGCGGACTGGATGGAAATTCACTGCGTGACTGCAACCGTCATTGCCGCCGGCATTGCAATGTCATGCCGCCTTGCTTCGCTACGAATGCTCTTGTTCAACCAGTCCCAAGCGCCGATCCTCCATTCCTGTAGAAGGGTATCGAATGCAAACCGAAGAACAACCCATCGTGATCATTGGCGGCGGTCCCGCCGGACTGACCGCCGCCCTCGAACTCACCGCGAGATCGAAGCACAAACCAATTGTGCTGGAGGCCCTCGATGACGTCGGCGGCATCTCACGAACCATTGAGTTCAAGGGAAACCGGATGGACATCGGTGGCCATCGCTTCTTCTCAAAGTCCGACTGGGTGATGGACTGGTGGCGGAAGATCATGCCGCTGCCGGCTCTCGACGGCCGTTCCGACAACTTGCTGGGCGTGGTTCCACCGGAAACCGACGTCATGCTGCTACGCAGCCGGCTTTCCCGGATCTATTTTCTGCGCCGATTCTTCGACTACCCGATTTCGCTGACCGCGCAGACCATGCAAAATCTCGGTCTCTTGCGCCTGATCAAGATCGGCTGCAGCTATGCGTGGGCGATGTGCTTTCCGCGCAGACCGGAACGTCACCTCGAGGATTTCTTTGTCAACCGGTTTGGCGGCGAACTCTACCGGACTTTTTTCAGGGATTACACCGAGAAGGTCTGGGGCGTTCGCTGCCACGAAATCAGCCCGGAGTGGGGTGCGCAACGAATCAAGGGCCTCTCGGTAAGCAAAGCACTTGTCCATGCGGCAAAGCGCCTCGTTCAGCCAAAGGGCGGCGATGTCGCCCAAAAAGGTGTGGAAACGAGCCTCATCGAACGTTTCCTTTATCCGAAGTTCGGCCCCGGCCAAATGTGGCGCCTGGTGGCCGACAAGGTACGGGCGGGCGGCGGCGAGGTCCGATTCGGGTGCCGCGTCACAGGCCTCCACCATGAAAACGGCCGGGTGTTGCAGGTGACTTATGTCGATTCACAGGGGCAAGCCCATGTGCTCGAGTGCGCAGCCGCGATTTCCTCGATGCCGATCAAGGAACTGATCCCTGCCCTCACGCCCGCCCCGCCGGAACCCGTCGCCCGGATTGCCGAAGGACTCGCTTACCGGGACTTTCTGACCGTCGGTTTACTGGTGAAGAAGCTGAAGCGTGGACGTCACACCCCTCGCGGCGACGCCCGCAACCTGCTTCCCGACACCTGGATCTATATTCAGGAACCAGACGTCCGTATTGGCCGCCTCCAGATTTTCAACAATTGGAGTCCGGCCCTGGTCCAGGACGCCGCCAATGTATGGCTCGGGCTCGAGTATTTTTGCTTTGAAAACGATGAGCTGTGGTCGCTGGATGACGAAGCCATGGGGAGACTGGCCATCGAGGAATTGGTGAAGATCGACCTCATCGACGCCGCCGATGCGCTCGACTTCCACATCGCCCGCGTCCCTAAAGCGTACCCGGCGTATTTTGGCACCTACGACCAATTCGACACGCTGCGCCGCTTTACCGATGAGATCAGGAATCTGTATCTGGTAGGCCGCAACGGCATGCACCGTTATAACAACCAGGATCACTCCATGCTCACTGCCAAACTGGCGGTCGACGACATTCTGGCTGGTTGCGTATCCAAGGAATCAATCTGGACGGTGAACGTTGAAGAGGAATATCACGAGGAAAAAGTGGACGACGCCAAGTAACGCGGGCGCACGCCGCGTCCAATGATCCACACCCCTGGCGTTAGGGCGTTCGTTCCGCTTGCCGCCCTGTTGGCCGCGCAACTGGCGGTTGCAGGGCCTTGGGCAACGACGCTGGCCAACCTGGCGCTGCTCTGCTTCAGCCTGCCCGGCCTAGTCCTGTGCCGAGCGCGCCGGCAACGCTGGACGTGGCCTTCCGGGGTTGCCCATGCCGCGTTGGGCGCAGCGACAAACATGCTGCTCATCGTTGGGGTTGGTGCTGTCCTCGACTGGTTCGACGTCAGATTGGTTGTGGCCAGTTCGCTGGCCACAACGGGAATTGCCGCGCTCCTCGGCCGCCGATTTCCCAGCGAACGCCCGGCCGGCGCGCCGATGGCTCTGGGCGGCCCGTTCAGCGTGACGATCGTCGCGATTCTGGCGGTAACTGCCGTCCCCATGCTCGTCGCTGGCGACAGCACCGCGGAAGGCCTGATTTTCAGGGCGTACTTCAACGCCGATTACTTCAAGCATATGGGGATCGCCGGCAGCTTCTCGTCGGGCGTCTTGCCCCCCATCGACCCCTTCGGTGCCGGCACCCGATTGCACTACTACTGGTTTCAGCACCTCCTGCCAGGCACGGCGCTGGCCATCGGCGGTTTTCGCGACAGCCCACTTGGCGTCTCGCTGGCCATCGGACTGGCGCAAACGCTCGGCCTGGCCACGCTGGTTTTCGGCCTTGCCCGGCAGGCTGGCGCCAGCGCGATCGGTACCATGCTCGCCGTACTCATCGGTGTCGCGTCGCCCTCCCTTGATGTGCTCGCCCTCTTTGGCACCAACATCGCTGACGCTGGACTCCTCTGGGACATCAATCAGGAACTGCTCGCGGCGACATCGTTGATCGGTGCGCATAGCGACGTTGCCGGAAGCAGCCTGTTTCGACTCAACCTATATGTGCCCGTTCACCAACTCGCGTTGCTCGTCTTTCTGGCCTGGCTCACGCTGCGGGCCTTTGGTTCGCTCCCTGCGCCGCTGACCACGCCGTTGATCGTCGCACTGTGCTGCATCAGTACCCTCCTCGGCGGTTTGCTCGTCGCGACCATCTGCCTGCACACGGTGGTCACGCATGGCAGGAACGCGCTGTATTGCGAGCGGGTGCTGCTTACAGCCTGTCTCATCAGCCTTGGGCTGCCGTTTCTCCTGGGCATTGTGGACCTGGGCACCTCCCATGCCCGGCTGCTGGTCGCTGCCGAAGCACTGAACCCAACTGCCTGGCAACGAGCCGCGTGGTTTCTGCCGCAGTGGCTGGCAACGTTCGGCCCCATGTTCCTGCTTCTCTTCTGGCGCGGCTGCACGCGCCCGAGCGAGGTACGCCAGATGGCATGGACCTTGGTCATTGTCGCCACCGTGTTCGCGTTCCTTGCCGAAGTACTGCCAATCAGCGCGCATCTGAGGATTGACAGCCAGTTGAAAGCGAGTTTCGCCGCATGGGTCGGCGTCGTCGTCCTGATGGCGATGCCGCTCAGCGCCATTCGCGCGCCGCAAGTCCAAGTTCTGGCTGCGGTCGGCGGCCTGTTGGCGGCTGTTTCGCTTAGCCACGAATTGCTCTGGCATACCGGCCTCACGGCTGCGCGCAGCACGCTCTCCGCCGACACGGTGCTGATCCCCTCCGACGACGCGTTGGCGATAGCCTGGATTCGCCAGCAGATCCCCGCCGGCGCGGTGCTGCAGGACTGGCCAGAGCCCGATTTTCTCAAGGGCGGCCGGGATACATGGATACCCGTGCTCGGGAATCATCCGGTACGCTACGGCTACCGCGGCACGCGCACCACTGAAACGGATATTTCCTTTGCCCGGACTCTGTTCGATCCCGACGTCTCGGCGCAGACGATCATCGATGCGTCGCGCCACGAGATCGACTACCTCTACCTGAGCCGCAGCAAGGGCGGCGCGACGTATGCGCGCAACGTTGCCGCTTATATGCGCCTGCCGAACCTCGAACTGGTATACCAGAACGGGTCGGTGCAAATCTGGAAAATCACGAATGTCCAAGCCGTCCACTAGCCTCGACCTCTCCATCGTCCTGCCGGTACTGAATGAAGCGGCGTCGCTGGCGCAGCTTTACGGTGAATTAAGCGCTGCATTGGCAACCCTGGAACTCGACGCCGAAATCATCTTTGTCAATGACGGATCGAGCGACGACAGCCAGAACGAGCTTCTCCGTCTAGCGGCGTTGGACTCACGCCTCCGGGTGCTGCAATTCTCTCGGCCACGGGGTAAATCCATCGCCTATTCAGCCGGGTTCGCCGCCTCGCGTGGACCAATAATCGTCACCATGGACTCGGATCTGCAGGACGATCCGCACGAAATCGGCGCACTTCTCGACGCCCTGGAACGTGGGGCCGACCTGGTCGTTGGCTGGAAACAGGGTCGCGTGCTCAACGAGCCGACCAAGGCAATACCGTCGCGGGTTTTCAATCGTACGGTCGGCGCGCTGTTCGGCTTGCGCTTGCGCGACATCAACTCCGGTTTCCGCGCGATGCGGGCCGAGGTCGCCCGATCACTGGACCTATATGGTGATTTCTATCGATTCATCCCCCTGATAGCGCATTCGGCCGGCTTCCGGGTGGCTCAAACGCCCGTTGTGCATCGGCCCCGTCAGCACGGCCATAGCAAGTATGGCGGACTGCGCTTCTGGACCAGCATCCTCGATCTGATGACGCTGCGCTTCATTCTCTCGTTCCGGGAACGGCCGTTTCACATCTTCGGCACGATCGCCTGGGCATTTCTCTTCACCGGCCTCGGCCTGGAAGCGTATGCGCTGATTCAAAAACTGACCGGGGACTCGTTCCAGTCGCACATGGCTGCGATCGTCATCGGCGCTTTGACGATCACCGTCGGCACGCAGATGCTCCTGACCGGATTGCTGTCAACCTTGCTCGCGCGCCCGCTGGACAGCGAAGTCGGCCGAACCGCCATCGACATCACCCCCCGGCAAGCCTCAGATGACCCGCTTGAATGAACCTGCCACAGGCCCGATCCTGTTGATCGGTCCGTACGGCATCGGTAACTTGCTTATGGCAACTCCAGCTCTGCGCGCACTTAACGGCGCCGGGCGCGAGGTCCATGTTGCGTGCCTGCTGCCCGGCACGGAAGAGGTGTGCCGGCACATTGCCCCATTGAACCAGTGGATCACACATGTTCACGCGATGCACCTGGGACATGGTGTCCACGCGCTACTGGGAACATTTCTGACCCTGCGGCGCATCGCGTTTTCCAGCACGCTGATCCTGCCGCCCTCCATGCGGCCCCACTATCCGATTGCCGCCTGGCTGTCATCTGGCCGTCGCCGCGTTGCCGCATACCATGCGGGCCAACCATGGTCTCAGCTCGCCTTTCTCAACCACCAGCGCGTCCATACGCTGCCGGGCCTGCACGATGCAGAACGCATGGTGGCATTGATCAACGGCGCGCTGGGAATTGAGGCCGAGGCACCGGAAGACTACGTCATACGGGAGATCGCGCATCAACCCGGACTGATTGGCATCCACCCGGGATGCAAGCGGCAGGACGATTTCAAGCGTTGGCCGCTGGATGCCTTCGTTGCCCTCATCGAGTTGCTGGCAGTGCGCCACAGCGCGTGCCGGTTTCGTGTCTTCTTCGGACCCGACGAAGCGGAAACACAGCACCGGTTTGCCGCGCTTGTTGCCCGCCACGACGGGCTCGGCGCGCCAGGCAGAGTCGAAGTTGCGACCAATCTGACTACCGAATCACTGTTCGACCGTGTCGGCGAATGCGCGGCGTTCATTGCGAACGACTCCGGGCTGATGCACGTTGCCGCGGCGCAAAACGTCCCGACGCTCGGCATCTTCGGCCCCACCGATGCCGTTCGCACAGGGCCGTTCAACCGCGCAAGCCGTGTGATCGTCAATGCGCTTCCCTGCAGCCCCTGCGCATTGACAGACGACCCACGGCGTCGTGCCTTCCACTGTATCCACCCGACACGGCGTTGCTTGACGGAACTGACGCCGAGCTGCGTAGCCAACGCTTTCGATGCGCTACATGCGACTTGATCGGTCATTCAAACTGGCGCTCAACGTCCTGTTCATTGGGGCCGCCATATTCTTCTTCGCGCGGTCACTGGATCTGGACGCCGATACACTGGCGCGAATTTCGCCCCTTTTGGCGCCGACAAACGTTGCGGCACTGGTGATCCTCGGTGTCGCCAATCTCCTTACCCAACACGCGGCCTGGCAAATCCTCACCCGGCAAGTCGAAGCATCGATTCCCTATTGCTGGTCCCTTGGCATATGGAGCTACTCAAACGTCGGTAAGTATGTCCCGGGAAAGGTTGTCCCGCTATTCATCCGGAGCAAGGCCTACGGGCGATTCAATGTCGGCGCGTTGCGAGTCGGCTATGCGCTTTTTCTCGACCATTTCTTTTCGCTGCTCGCCGCTGGTGTCGTCGCGACACTCGTGGTTGCCAGATTGCCTACGCTATCGGCTCATATCGGTTCGCTGATCATGGTGGTGGGCGCTGCCGGCGCCGGCCTGGTGCTCTGGCCGCGAGGGGCCAATGGCGTGACTGCCGGGTTGGCCCGGCTTGCAGGAAAGGAAAGCCCGCCTGCGCTGACGCGTCCCTGTCTCCTGGGATGCCTCGCCATTCACCTCGCAGGGCTGTTCTGGCAAGGGCTCGGCATGGTGATGCTTGCCCAGGTTTTTGGAGCGGGCGGGATGGCCGACATGCCTTTCCTGATTGGCGCACTCGCCTTTGCCAGCACCGTTGGCATGCTCAGCGTGTTCGCGCCGGCGGGAATCGGCGTCAAGGACCTCACCCTGCTTGCGCTCCTGAGTCAAGTCATGCCTGCCCCGCAAGCCGCACTTGTCGCCCTCGCCGCCAGATTGTGGACCTCAGGAACCGAGCTGCTAATCGGTTTTGGCGCCTATTTCGCGATGGCTGCAGCAGCACCACGCAATTCCTGACAGCTTTGCGCCATGATTCAGGACTGGAAACTCAGCGCGCCAATAGGCGCGTCGCCATGCCACTCTCGCGCTGGCCAGCCATCCGCCGCTCCCAGAGAGGCGGAACGCGCGCCGGCGCCAGACGTGGGGATGAGGTCTGCTGGCCCACGTGGCAGAGAATCTTGCCCGTCGCCGGGCCTTTTTCCGTGAAGGCGATGTTTCGCGCTTCGCCGCCGCACCTGGTGCTTCAAGGACGCCGGCATGGCTGTTGTGATGCAAGGAGGCGAGGTCACGGCTTCAATGAATACAGCCGAACGGCGGTAACTGCCACGTCAACCGGCAAGGCGAAAGACTCACGGCGCATCCGATCGATCGCTCCGCTCTTCGTGGTAATCGTCGTCGATGTTAACGGCCCAGATCGCTGCCTTGTCCACCGTTCCATCGAGAATGGCCTCGACCGCCAGCTTGGCGGTCAGCATCGAGTGGTCCTGATTGTTGTAGCGGTGCATGCCGTTTCGCCCCACCAGGTAGAGATTGCCGAGGGTGTCCAGCCTGTCGCGCACCACTGGGAAGTCAGCATAGGAACCAAAGTAGGCCGGGTAGGTCTTCGGAACATGAACCACCGTGCCATCAAGTACGTCGGCTTTTTCGATCATGCCGATGAGTTCGAGCTCGCCGGCGGCGAACTGGAGCATCTTATCATCCGGCATGGTCCACAAGTCGTCGCCTTCTTGGCAGAAGTACTCCAGCCCGAGCCAGATCTGGTCGGTTCGCGCCAGCAGATCAGGGCTCCAGTTGTTGAAGACCTGCAAACGGCCTATACGCACATCAGGTTCCTGGATGTAAATCCAGTTATCCGGCGGCATGTGGTTGGCACGACCGCTTTTCGCCTGCGGATTGGCGCGCATGCGCGACAGCAGCAGGCCGACGGTGATGAAGTCCCGATACGGTAGTGCCGCGGCTATCTTGCCGACGGCCGACGGCCGGCGGCGCCGGCGCCAGCAGACCGGCTACGAGGTCCTTCACCGACATCGTGGAAATGACGAAGTCGGCGGCCATTTCTTCCTGTTGTCCAAGGGCATCGGTGGTGAGAACTGCGGTCACGGTTCCCGCGGCATGCCGCACGCCGACGACCTGCCGAGCGAAGCGGATATCTCCACCGCCGGCGACGACACGGCGCGCGACCTCCTGCCAAAGCTGCCCCGGTCCGAGGCGCGGGTAAAGGAAGCTCTCGATCAGGCTGGTACTGGTCGTCTGGTCTTTGGCGGTCTTGCCCTGCCGCAAGGCATGCTTGATGGCTTCGATCACCGACAGCCCCTTTATGCGCTGGGCGCCCCATTCGGCACTGATCTGGCTGCACGGCACGCCCCAGACCTTCTCGGTGTAGTCCATGAAGAACGTGCGATATAACTCGCCGCCGAAGCGATTGACAAGGAAGTCTTCCAGCGAGCGGACGTTGCGGCGCGGGAAGAGCATGGCCCATGTATAGCTGAAACCGATTCTGAGCAGTCGTAACGGGCCAAGATTCGCCAGCGTGGTGCCGTTGAGTTTGATGGGATAATCGAAGTACTTCCGCAGGAAATAGATTCGTGACAGTCGCCGGCGTACGAGCATGGTCAACCCGCGCTCGCTGGCGGCCGTGCCGTCGGTCGCGATCTTTCTGCGCTGGCCCTGATAGGCAACTTCAACGGTGTCGTCACCGGCGGCAATCGGCAGGATTTCTCGCCACCAGTTCATGACCCAGTCCGATTTGGAGAAGAAGCGATGGCCGCCGATATCCATGCGGTTGCCCTTGTACTCGACGGTACGCGAAATGCCGCCGACCTGATCGCTTGCCTCGAAGACGATCGGCATCATCCGGCCGTCGCGGATCAGTTCCAGCGCGGCCGTCAGGCCCGCAGGCCCGGCACCGATGATTGCTACTACAGGCTTCATTGATTGATGAGTGTGTCGGCAAGGGAAAGGTGCTCGGGTGAGCAACTGGCGTGGAAAGCTAGGCGGCCAGTGGCCGACGGTGGTTTAGGCAGGGGGTTCGGAAAATCCCGAAGCCGGACACGCGGTGGTGTCGTCGACACCACGTCGAACATACGGCTCGTGGTTTTGACGGTGCCTGGTCCGGAGGTCCTGGTCATGGCATTGGTCGGCTTGCGTTCAGGATTGGCGTCGCCGGGCGGGGGTCGCCGGCTATCGGGTAGGGTGCCGTCAAGGTCGAGAATCATCGCGACAACCCTTCTTGCCGCATGGTCTGCGGCTGCGTTCGCGTGCGGATGAGGTGCTCAGAGGCTTGTCAGCTCTCTGTAGAGGTGAACACGGAGGCCATGTCGGGTGCGGTAATGGCTGCATCAAACCAGGCTTCGATCTGTTCGAGGTCGGCCGCTGCTATTCGCTCGCCAAGGGCCATCGGGATAGCGCCGAAGCGCCGGGAAAGCAGGCGTTGCAGGGCGCGAGCCTCGCCTTCGAGCTTGCCTTCGAGCTTGCCTTCGAGCTTGCCTTCGAGCTTGCCTTCGAGCTTGCCTTGGAGCACGCCGTCCGCCACCGCCTTGGCTCGCCATTGATCAATATTCGTTTCCAGCATTTCGGTTCCTTTCAGCATGTCGTCAAGCTCCGGCAGTGTTAGCCCGGGCATCTTCCGACTGAGACGGTACTGCATCCACTGCATCACCGCTCGGTCTATGGTCTGCTTGAATGGCGATTGGGCGACCGCCTGGCCAAGATAGCGGATCGCCCGTTTCGCATCTTCCGTGTCGCGAGTGTGCTCCATTCGGAATATTGCCGCCATTACTCGTTGCAAGCCCTCCAGGTATTCCGCACTGAACCGCCCCTCATCGAGCAACCAGAACTTCAGCCTTGGCTGATACTCGGTCAGCACCGCCGGGTGCGGCTGGATCAGGTCGAAGACCTCGGGACTGCGGTTCCAGCGCGTGTCGCCGTTATAGATCACGATCGGCAGGACCGGCGGCAGACCGTCTGCCGGATCGACGGTCTTGCTGCGCAGCAGCTGGTCGTAGAGCGCCGCTAGGTACTGCATCATGCGCACCGGCATGCATTTGTCGATCGACGACTGGAACTCCAGCAGCAGGTAAAGGTAGATGCGTTGTCCTTTGAGTTCGATCGACCAGACCACGTCGTCCTCGCGCTTTTTCATCGCCGGCGTGATGAAGTTGCCGGTTTCCGGGCGGAGCGTGCCATAGTCCAGCAGTTCGCTTACACCGGGTGGGGCAAACACCTCCAGCAACTCCCGCACCAGGTCGGCGTGCGAGAAGAGGTATTTGTAGCCCGCGTCGTGAAAGTGAACCATGGCGTTGATTGTAGATCCTCGACAAGGGGCGAGCAAAGCGAACCGGCCGCTGCCGGCGCGCGAGTACGCTCAGGCGGCAAGATCAGCGCCAAAGCCTGCTGGCGCAAGTCTTTCGCGTTCATGCTGGTGCCAACCAGCGACTCTATTTCGGCTTGCCGAACAGCGCCAGCAGTCCTGCGGCGAGGTTGTGCACCGTCTGCGGGTCGGGTACGGGTAGCCTGAGATAGCGCTGCCCGGTTGCCGGGTCGGTGTGCACCAAGGTCGATTGGCGTTCGCCTTGCGATGCGGCGGCCAGTTCGCCGAGCAACTGCGCGCCGGCTGCCAGCAGCGGCGCCCAGGGATCGGCAACGCCCGGTGTGGCCGCTCCGTCAGTGGCGGGCGCCGGCTGCGCTGCGGCGGTGCCGGGCGGCTCTTCGCCTTCACCGGCGCTTGTTGGCTCGGCGGCGGCAGTCATCGCGTCGGCGTCGCGCTCGTCGGCATCGGCGTCAGCGGCGTCGCTGGTGGCCGGGAGCGGCGGCGTGTCCAGGCCGTCGTCTTCGCTGGCGGCCTGGCTTTCGACGGCGCTGGTGGCTTTTTCGACCGCTTCCATGAACTTCGACAGCCGCGTTCCCTGCAGGACGACCTCGCTCTCGCCGCCATCGAGGACGCCGGCGAACAGCGACTGCTTGAACGCCAGCACCGACAGCATGCCTTCCTCGATGGTGCCGCGGGAGACGAAGTTGATCACCTGCACGCCACGTGTCTGGCCGAGGCGGTGCACGCGGCCGATGCGCTGTTCGAGCACGGCCGGATTCCACGGCAGGTCCATGTTGATTACCACCGCCGCGGCGTGCTGCAGGTTGAGGCCGACGCCACCGGCATCGGTGCTGAGGAATACACGGCAGTCGGGATCCTGGTTGAAGCGGTCGACCAGTGCGCCACGTTTGTCGCTGGCGACGCCGCCGTGAAATAGCACGTGTCCCCAGCCACGCTCGCTGAGGCGGCGGACGATCAACTCGTGCGTGCGCAGCCACTGGCTGAAGATGACGACCTTGGCCTGCGGGTCGTCGAGGATGTCGTCGAGCAGTGCGGCCAGTTCGTCGGCCTTGTAGCCATGGTCTGTTTCGTGGTCGAGCAGGAAGGTGCTGTTGCACGACATGCGCATGTTCTGCAGCGCGCAGCGCATGCGCAGCTGGTCCTTCTCGGAGAGAAAGCCGGTGTGGCGCCAGCGCTGGACGAGGCGCGCGACCTGCACGCGGTTTTCTTCATGGTGCTCGGCCTGCTGCGGGGTCATCGGTACGAAGAGGGTGTTGTCCACGCGCTCGGGCAGTTGTTCGAGCACCGCCGCCTTGCGCCGGCGGACCATGATCGGGGCCAGCGTCTCGCCGATCTGCTGCAGCTTGCGGTAGCCGATGACGCGGCCGCGCTCGTCGCGCTCCTGGTGTTCGTCGAGCAGGCGCCAGGTCGGGCCGAGGCGATGCTGATCGACGAACTGGACGATCGAGATCAGCTCCTCGAGGCGGTTTTCGAGCGGCGTGCCGGTGAGTACCAGCGCGTACGGGCTGTCGACGCGCTTCAGCGCGCGCGCGGCGATGGTGTTCCAGTTCTTGATGCGCTGCGCTTCGTCGACGATCACCAGGTCCGGCGCCCAGGCCTGGATCAGGTCGAGGTCGCGGCCCAGCGTCTCGTAGTTGGTGATCTTGCAGAAATCGTCCTGTGTGTAGCGCGCCTGGCGGACCGCACGCAGCCCGCCGATGACCGTCGCCCGGCGTTCGCTGAAACGGGCAATCTCGCGCTCCCACTGATGCTTGAGCGAGGTCGGGCAGACCACCAGCACACGTTCGGCGGCGAAGTGCCGAGCGAGAATCTCCATCGCTGCGATCGCCTGCACCGTCTTGCCGAGGCCCATTTCGTCGCCGATCAGCGCGCGCCCGGCGCGTGCGGCGAACAGTGCGCCTTCGCGCTGGTAGGGATACATCTCGACCTTGAGCAGCGTCTGCAACGCGGGGGTGTCGGCACCGAGCGGATAGATCAGGGCGAGTGCCCTGCGGCGCGCTTCGCCATCGCGGACTTCGGCAACGAAGGCCAGCGCATCGTCCTGGCAGCGAAGGTCGTGGCCGGCGCTGCGTACCTGGTCGATGAAGCCGGGGAGATCGGCAAAGCGCTGCGGCGACAGTTGCCAGCCGCTGGTCGCGTCGAACAGTGCGTTCGTCTGCGGCAGCAGATCGGCGGGGAAGTCGCTGCCGAGACGCAGACGGACGCGTCGCTGGCCGGCGTAGTCGAGAAACAGCTCGCTGAACGATTCGCGGAAGCCTTGTTCGAGTGCGCGCTTGTCGGCCGCATTGGCGGTGATCCGGGCGAGGGTGAATTCGATGTGCTTGCAGGTGCCGAGATCGTTGGTCGCGAAATCGGGGCACGAACAGCGGTTGTCGCCGAGCCGCGCGCCACGGATGACGACCCGGTAGCGGCGCCGGGTTTCGGGGTTGAAGACGGCAAAATCGGAAAACACCGGGTGCTCGCCGAGGTTTTCGAAAGCGAAGGCCTGCTCGCGGCCGAACTGTCGGCGCAGTCCCCTTTGCCAGGCGTCCGTCGGGAGGTCCGCTGGCTTTCTTTGGCGCGAGAGGCGCGGTTCGGCAGTGCTGCGGGCGTTCGTCTTGCGGCCTTTTGATGAGGCTTGTCCGGAGGTCTTGGTCATGGTTTCGGCGGGCGTGTGGTGGGCGGGTGTTGGAGCCAGTATCGTCGTCGGCAGGCCGGGCAGGCGAGTGGCGTTTCTCCTCAAGCAGCACAAGCTGTTTGGCGCCGCCGACGATTATAGTGCGTTCCGTCAGCGTTTCAGGCGCGCAAAGGCGCTGGCCATCGCGCCGCCCGGTTGTGGCTGGCTTTGCTGGCGCTGGCGGGCTCTGGCCGAGGCCGGCGCCGGCGCAGCGTCGCTTCTCGGCGTGCCCGGCAGATCGTCGGCAAGGCGCATGCTGAGCGCGATGCGCTGGCGCGGCAGGTCGACTTCGAGCACCTTGACCTTGACCACGTCGCCGGCCTTGACCACCGTGCGCGGGTCCTTGACGAACTTGTTGGCGATCGCCGAGATGTGCACCAGGCCGTCCTGGTGGACGCCGATGTCCACGAAGGCGCCGAAGTTGGCGACGTTGGTGACCACGCCTTCGAGGATCATCCCGGGCTGCAGGTCCCTGACCGTCTCGACCCCTTCGCGGAAGGCGGCGGTCCGGAACTCCGGGCGTGGGTCGCGGCCGGGCTTCTCGAGTTCCCTGAGGATGTCGCGGATGGTCGGCAGGCCGAACTTTTCGTCGGTGTACTTCTCGGGCGCCAGCGCCTTGAGCTGGCCGGCGTCGCCGATGCACTCGCGGATACCCTTCCCGATGTCGGCGAGCATGCGCTCGACGAGCGGGTAGGCTTCCGGGTGTACCGCCGAAGCGTCGAGCGGGTTGTCGCTGTCGCTGATGCGCAGGAAGCCGGCGGCGAGTTCGAAGGTCTTGTCACCGAGGCGGGGTACCTCCCTGAGCGCCTGCCGGTTGGCGAAGGCGCCGTACCGGTCGCGGTGGGCGACGATGTTCGCAGCCAGCGTTGCCGTCAGTCCGGAAACCCGCGTCAGCAGTGGCACCGAGGCCGTGTTGACGTCGACGCCGACGGCGTTGACGCAGTCCTCGACGACGGCGTTGAGCGCCTTCGCCAGGCGGGTCTGGCTGACGTCGTGCTGGTACTGGCCGACGCCGATCGACTTCGGGTCGATCTTCACCAGTTCGGCCAGCGGATCCTGCAGCCGACGGGCGATCGACACGGCGCCGCGCAGGCTGACATCGACGTCAGGGAACTCGCGCGAGGCGTATTCGGAGGCCGAGTAGACCGAAGCGCCGGCCTCGGAAACGACGATCTTGCGCAGGCGCAGTTGGGGATGCAGGCGGATCAGTTCGGCGGCCAGGCGATCGGTTTCGCGCGACGCGGTACCGTTGCCGATGCTGATCAGGTCGACCTGATGCCTGCCGGCCAGCAAGGCCAGTTGGTGCAGCGAGCGATCCCAATCGCGGCGGGGTTCGTGCGGGTAGATGGTGGCCGTGTCGAGGAGCTTGCCGGTGGCATCGACGACGGCGACCTTGACGCCGGTGCGCAGGCCCGGGTCGAGGCCCATCGTGGCGTGTTTGCCGGCCGGCGCGGCGAGCAGCAGGTCGTGCAGATTGGCGCCGAAAACGCGGATCGCTTCGGCCTCGGCACGCTCGCGCAAAGCGTTCATCAGCTCGAGTTCGAGGTGCAGCGAGATCTTGATGCGCCAGGTCCAGCGTACGCAGTCGGCGAGCCACCTGTCGGCCGGGCGGCCGCGGTCGACGATTGCGAAGCGTGCCGCGATGCGCATCTCGCAGGGGTTGGTGCTGTTCGTCGTGTCGTCGAGCTCGCTGTCGAGTCGCAGTGACAGTTGCAGCATGCCCTCGTTGCGGCCGCGAAAGAGCGCCAGCGCGCGGTGCGAGGGGATCGCCAGGATCGCTTCCGAGTAGGCGAAATAGTCCTGGAACTTTGCCGCTTCATGCTCCTTGCCGGCAACGATGGTCGAACACAGCAGGCCGTGCTTCTCCAGGTAGGCGCGCAGCTCGCCGAGCAGTCCGGCGTCTTCGGCGAACTGCTCCATCAGGATCTGGCGGGCACCGTCGAGGACGCTCCGGACGTCGGCAAAGCCGGCTTCGCCGTTGAGGTAGCGTTCGGCCTCGCTTTCGGGGGACAGCGTCGGATCGGCGAAGAGGGCTTCGGCGAGCGGCGCGAGGCCGGCTTCGCGGGCGATCTGCGCCTTGCTGCGCCGTTTCGGCCTGTACGGCAGGTAGAGGTCTTCAAGGCGCTGCTTGGTTTCGGCGGCGCTGATGTCGGCACGCAGCGCCGGGCTCAGCTTGCCCTGTTCCTCGATCGAGGCAAGGATCCCGACGCGCCGCTCCTCGAGCTCGCGCAGGTAGGTCAGCCGTTCGTCGAGCAGGCGCAGCTGGATGTCGTCGAGGCCGCCGGTTACCTCCTTGCGGTAGCGGGCGATGAACGGCACGGTTGCCGCCTCGTCGAGCAGCGCGGCGGTGGCCAGGACCTGCTGGGGACGGCAGCCGATTTCCTCGGCGATCTTCTCTGCGATACGTTGTTCGGTGGTCTGTGCGGACATCGGCGATCGGGGTGTCGGGTGGGTTGAAAAGACGCGCACTATGCAGAATCGGGCGGCAGAACTCAAGGACGGCGGGTATTGCCAGAGCGCCTGGCAAAGCTCGTGGCGCGCCTCCTGCGGACGCATTGGCCCATCCGCCGGCAGGTCCGCCGAAAGCGATCTGCATGCCGATTCGATTGCCGCCGCCCGGCGAATCAGGTTAAATTCGTGATCCCGGCAGCTGACGCGCCGGCCGGTCAGCGGAGACAACATGAAAATCGATCTCGAACGTTTTGGTCTGAAGGATGTGCCGGTCGACCCGGACACGGTGTTCACGTTCGCCGAGGGGCTGGCCGGCTTTGCCGACTGCCGGCGTTTCAAGGTCTTCCACGAGGAAGGCAAGGCGACGGTGTTCTGGCTGCAGTCGCTCGACGACCCCGGCCTGACCTTTCCGATCGTGCCGCCGGAAATGCTCGACCTCGAATATCAGATCGAACTGTCCGACGCCGACTGCGCGCTGCTCGGCCTCGAACGCGCCGAGGATGCGACGGTGGCGGTGATCGTCTATCGTGACGCGGCCGCAGGCGGAAAGATCGCCGCCAACACGCGCTCGCCGATCATCCTCAACCTGGGAAACCGGCGGGCGATGCAGAAGGTCCTGCAGGAAGTGCATCCGACGCTGCTCTATCGCGCCCGCTGACCCGCCTCCGCAGCGAGAGATGCGGCTTGCGGGTCGCCCGGCCTGGCCGAGTGCTCGTTGCCGGCGCGCTGGTCCCGGCTCTCGCCGCGGCCGCTGCCGCAGAACTCGCTGCTGCCGTCTTGTGGTGCCGCCGGGGACCTCACTTGCCGCTCGGCGGCTGACGTCCCGAGCGGTCGCCTGCCGGCCGACCGCGCCCGGACAGCTCGGCCAGCGCCTCACGCCGGTCGGCCAAACCTACTCCGGCGTCGCGCCATCGGCGTGCCTATCCCGTACTGGGCGACGCGGTGAACCTGGCGTCGCGAAGGCAGGCGCTTTTCGGCTCCTTGCAGCGCTGGCGTGATCATCGGCGAGGCGACACGCCAGGCGATCGGTCACTGGCCCTGCCGCCAGCTGGACAGGCTCGGCGCGCGTGGCCGCAGTGCCGCGCTGACGATCTGCGCGCCCCTCCCGGGGTGAGCGGACTTGTCGAGTTTCAGGCGCCTCTCCGAAGTTTTTCTCTGGGGGCCCTCAAGAAGGCGTAGGTTATGCCGTAGACGTCCGTATATAAAGAGAACGTCGCAAATCGTCAGGAGGAGCAAGGGATGGCTGGAGTCGCTTGGAAGATTCGCGCGGCAATGCTGGGAATGGTGGCTGCGGCCGCCGTCGCCGGCTGGCTGGCGAGCAACGTATTCGGGGGCGATGGCAAGGCTGCGCTCATCGCCATCGGATTTCTGGTGCTGGTCGCCGTGGTGCTCGGGCTGATCCTCGAGAAGAGTCTCGTCGGCCGTTTGAACGCCTTGCGCGCCGTGCTTGCCGGCATGTACGGTGACGGCGATCTGACCCGGCGCGCACCGGTGCAGGGCCATGACGAAATTTCCGCCGTGGCCACCGAATTCAACCGGCTGATCGGCAGTTTTGCGACCATCGTCGGCAAGGTGCTCTTCAACTCGGTCGAGGTGGTCAATGCTTCCAAGCAGTTGATGGGTGACGCCAATCGCGTCGCTTCGGGATCGAACCAGCAACGCGATGCCGCCCTGGCGACCGCGGGCGCGATGGGCGAGTTGACCGAGAACATGAACCAGGTCAGTCAGAGCGCCAGCGAGACGGCCGAAATCTCGGAGACCTCGAACAGCCTTTCGACCGAGGGCATGCGGATCGTGCACAGCGCGTCAGCCGAGATGGAGCAGATCGCCGCTTCGGTAACGCAGTCGGCAAAGGTGGTCGTGGCCCTCGGCGAGCGGTCGAAGGCGATCAGCGGCATCGTCCAGACGATCCGCGAGATCGCCGACCAGACGAACCTGCTGGCACTCAACGCGGCGATAGAGGCGGCGCGTGCCGGCGACCAGGGACGTGGTTTCGCGGTCGTCGCCGACGAGGTGCGCAAGCTCGCCGAAAGGACGTCTCAGGCGACCGGCGAAATCAGCCAGATGATTTCGGCGATCCAGGGTGAAACGCAGAGTGCGATTGCCAGCATCGAGGCCGGCAGCGGGCAGGCGCGCAATGGTGCCGAACTGGCACAGCAGGCGGCCGAGTCGCTGGAGCGCATCAACAGCGGCGCGCGGGCAACGATGGAGAAAGTCGAGTCGATCGCGGCCGCAGTCGCCCAGCAGAGCCGGACCGGGCAAAGCATCGCCGACCACGTGCGCCGGATCAAGGACATGGCCGATGCCAACAACGCGGTGGCCGCCGAGACGCTGGTCGCCGTCGATCATGTCGAGTGCCTGGCCGAGAACCTCCGCGAGATCAGCAACGTGTTCAGACTCGGCGCGGTCGGCGAGCAGGCGCTCGCCACGCACGCCAAGATGCCGGCAATCGTAAAGCAGGCGGCGCTGGGCATCGGCCAGCTCTTCGACAAGGCGGTCGATTCGGGCAAGATCAAGATCGACGATCTTTTCGATGATCGCTACCAGCCGATCGCCAATACCCGGCCGCAGAAGTTCAGGACTCGCTTCGACGAGTTCACCGACAAGAACGTGTCGCCGTTGCAGGAGAGCACGCTCGATCAGTGCAAGTGGGCCGTCTACGCGATCTGCATCGATCGCAACAGCTACGTGCCGACCCACAACCGGAAGTTCTCGCAAGCGCTGACCGGCGACGAGAAGATCGACTTCGTGAATAATCGCAGCAAGCGCATGTTCGACGACCCGGTGGGCAAGCGTTGCGGTGCGCACGAACAACCCTTCCTGCTGCAGACCTACCGGCGCGATACCGGCGAAGTGATGCACGACATTTCGGCACCCATCTACGTGAAAGGCCGCCATTGGGGCGGTTTCCGGATCGGTTACAAGACCGAAGTCTGAGTTGTCCGGCGAGTTTCGCTGGCCGCGGCGGCCGCTGGCCGCTCGTGCTGCGGCGGCGCTTATTGCATTAAGATGTCCGCGGCGCCGCAGCTGCTGGTCTGTACGCGAGGGAAATGAACAATGTCCGATCTGTTGAAGAATATCGATGCCCGCACCAAGCTGGCGGGGACCAACAAGCTGGAGATCCTGCTGTTTTCGCTGGGCACCGATGCACGCACCGGCCGGCAGGAGACCTTCGGCATCAATGTCTTCAAGGTTCGTGAGGTCATGCGTACGCCGCCGATCACGGCTGCGCCGGAAATGCCGGCGTCGGTGCAGGGAATGGTCAGTCTGCGGGGGGCGCTGGTGCCGGTGGTCGACCTGGCACGCTATGCCAAGGTGGATACGCAGACGCCGCGCTCGATCATGATCGTCACCGAGTATGCGGGTCACACGCAGGGTTTTCTCGTCGAGGCGGTGGATACGATTCTGCGCCTCGACTGGAGTCAGATGCGCGTTCCGCCGGCAATGCTGCTCGCCGAACTGGGTGGGCTGGTGACCGCGGTCACCGAGTTGCCGGACGGTCGTCTGGTGATGCTCATGGACGTCGAGAAGATCCTCTCGGAAACGACCCGCTACGACGATGAGATCGTCTATCGCAATATAAAGCCGCTCGACAATCCCGAGCTGACCGTCTTCTTTGCCGATGACTCGGCGGTAGCGCGCAAGCAGATCGAGCGGACGCTGGAGGCCATGGGCGTCAAGTACGTGGCGGCGATCAATGGTCGCGAAGCGTGGGACGAACTCGTTAAAGTGGCGACCTTCGCCCAGACGGCGGGTCAGGAGGTGCGTGAGCTGATCAGCCTGGTTTTGACCGACATCGAGATGCCGGAAATGGACGGCTATATCCTTACCAAGAAAATCAAGTCCGATGCGCGCTTCGCCGGGGTGCCGGTGATCATGCATTCGTCCCTGTCCGGGATGTCGAACCAGCAACTCGGCAAGTCTGTGGGTGTGGACGAGTATGTGCCCAAGTTCGAACCGCAGCGCCTGTCCGAAACGCTGACGCGAAGGCTGCTGGGCGGGCTTCCGGCAGAACAGCTCACCTGATCCCGCCACCTCTGGAGCGATACGATGGATTTGGCAGAAAGACAGAACCTGCTCGAGGGCGTTGACGCGAGAACGCGGCTGGCCGGTTCCAACAAGATGGAGATCCTGCTGTTCTCGCTGGGAACGCGGGAAACATTCGGAATCAACGTCTTCAAGGTGCGCGAAGTCGGGCGAACGCCGCACATCACCAGGACGCCGAACATGCCGCGCGGGGTCGAAGGCCTGATTTCGCTGCGTGGCAACGTCATACCGGTATTGTCGCTGATCTCCTTCCTCGAACATAAGGACGAACACCTCGAGTCCGGCAAGACGATGATGGTCGCCGAGTATTCCAAGCGGACTCTGGGCTTCCTGGTGCATGAAGTGGATCGCATCATTCGTGTCGACTGGGAAAGAGTGAAGGCGCCGGAAAGCGTCCTGTCGACCAACCAGGGGCTGATCACGGCGATCACCGAGCTCGATGACGGCAAGCTGGTGTCGATTCTCGACGTCGAGCAGATTCTCGCCAATGCCTTTGGCGAGGCGCTGATCGTCGATATCCAGCGCGCCAATGTCGATGAGGATGTGGCGATATTCTTTGCCGACGATTCGATTGTCGCCAGACGCAAGATCGTCGAGGTGCTCGACAAACTCGGCGTCAAGCACAAGCATGCGACCAACGGTGCCGAGGCGTGGGCCCGCCTGCAGGGGATAGCGGCGCACGCAACCCAGACCGGAGCCAAGGTGCGTGACGAGATCCGCCTGATCCTGGTCGACGCCGAAATGCCCGAGATGGACGGTTATGTTCTCACCAAGAACATCAAGAGCGACGTGCGCTTTGCGGGAATTCCGGTGGTCATGCACTCGTCGCTGTCGTCCGAGGCCAATCATGCAATGGGCAAGGCGGTCGGCGTCGACGCCTACGTCGGCAAGTTCGACGCCGAAATCCTTGCCGATACGCTGCGCCCGCTGGTTGAACGCTGAACGCTGAAAGAAGACACAGGAGTAAGGAATGGCTGATCCAAAGATGAGAATTCTGGTGGTGGATGATTTTTCGACGATGAGGCGCATCGTCAGGAATCTCCTCAAGGAACTGGGTTTCTCCAACGTCGATGAAGCAGAGGACGGTGCCATCGCGCTCCAGAAGCTGCAGGCGGGCGGCTTCGAGTTCGTGGTTACCGACTGGAACATGCCGAACATGGACGGCCTGCAACTGCTCAAGGCGATTCGCAGCGCACCGGCGCTCAAGCACCTGCCGGTGATGATGATTACCGCCGAGGCCAAGAAGGAAAACATCATTGCCGCTGCGCAGGCAGGGGCCAGCGGCTACATCGTCAAGCCGTTCACCGCAGCAACGCTGGCCGAGAAGCTGCAGAAGATCTTCGACAAGATGGGGGGCTGAGATGACCGACTCCAACAGCTCTGGTGACTCGCAGGAACTCGAAGCCCTGTTCGACAGCATTGCCGCAGCGGCGGCGCCGAGCGCAGCGGCCGCTGCCCCTGGCAAACCCTCGCTGATGCAGCAGCTGCGCGAAGTCGAGGCAGAAGAGGATGACAGCGACGAGTTGCAGGCCCTGTTCGAGGCAGTGGCTGCTGCGCAGGGCGCGGATTCCGAGACGCCCGAGGCGGCGCCGGCAGCGTCCGGCGGCGAGCCCTTCAGCGACAGCGTGAATGACAAGGTGTTTCAGCGCGTCGGCCAGATGGCCAGGCAGTTGCACGACACGCTTGGTGAACTCGGCTATCACGAACTCCTCGACAGCGCCGTCGCCGCCATACCGGATACCAGGGACCGCCTGAACTATGTCGCCACGCTCACCGAACAGGCCGCCTGCCGGGTATTGAATGCGACCGATATCGCCAATCCCCTGCAGGAACAGCTGGAGCAGGGATCGGCCACGCTGGCCGCGAAATGGGACGCGCTCTACGCGAACAAGATGAGTGTCGATGAGTTCAAGCAGCTGGCCGACGAGACGCGATCCTTTCTCAAGCACGGTTTGCCGCACAAGACCGAAGCCACCAAGGCGCAGTTGCTCGAGATCATGATGGCGCAGGACTTTCAGGACCTTACCGGGCAGGTGATCAAGAAGACCATCGCCGTTGCCCAGGAGCTGGAGACGCAACTGATGGGAGTGCTCATCGAAACCATGCCTGGCGAGCGGCGCACCGAATCAGTGATGAGCCTGCTCAATGGTCCGGTCGTCAATGCAGAAGGGCGCAGCGACGTGGTGGCCACGCAGGCGCAGGTCGACGACCTGCTCGACAGCCTGGGTTTCTAGGAGGTGCAGGATGAGTGATTTTGGCGGCATGGAGGATCTGCTGCAGGATTTCCTGCAGGAAGCCGGCGATCTGCTGTCGGACGTGGACAACAAGCTCGTTGATCTCGAAAGGAGCCCCGATGATGGCCGCCTGCTCAACGACATTTTCCGGGGCTTCCATACGATCAAGGGCGGTGCCGGGTTTCTCAATGCCGGCGAGCTGGTGAAACTTTGTCACCTGACGGAAAACCTCTTCGACAAGCTGAGGAATGGCGAGAAGACGCTCAGTCCGGAATTGATGGACACCATCATGGCCGCAACCCAGGGCGTTCGCGAGATGTTTGGCGAGATCGCGCAGGGTCGGCAGCCCGTGCCGGCGTCTTCGGCAGTGGCTGACGCGCTGCGCGCGGCGCTCGAGGACCGCGTCGAGGAGAACATCGGCGCTGGCGCCGCGGCGGGTAGTCCAGCCGCTACGCCTGCGAGTCCACCCGATGCGCCTGCGGCGCAGGGGTCGGCGCCGGCCGCCGCCGGCGGGCCGGACTGGCAACGTCTCCACCAGGCCCTGGTCGGCCCGCGGCCCGGGCCATCGTCGGCCGTGGCGCCTGCCCAGCCGCCGGCCGTGGCTGCGCCTGCAGCGCCTGCCGGCGCAGTCGATGCGGCGAAACTGCAGCCTCATTTTCCTCCGGAAGGTCGGCGCGCGACGGACAAGCCGGGTGCTGTCGCCAGTGCTGCGCCGGGCGGGCGTCGGGCGGAGGAAAAAGGTGCGGTCCGCGAAACGACGATTCGGGTCGATACCGCGCGCCTCGATCAGGTGCTCAACCTGTCCGGCGAGATCGGCCTGACGAAGAACCGGCTGACCAGTCTGCGAGCAGACATTCTCGCCGGCCGAACGGACTCCGATACGCTGCAGGCGCTCGATCAGGCGGTCAGCCAGCTCGACCTGCTGGTCTCCGACCTGCAGAACTCGGTGATGAAGACGCGCATGCAGCCGATCGGTCGCCTGTTCCAGAAATACCCGCGTATTGCGCGCGATCTGGCTCGCCAGCTGGGCAAGGACGTCGAGCTGGCGCTGATCGGCGAAGAAACCGAAGTAGACAAGACGATGATCGAGGATCTCGCCGATCCGCTGGTTCACCTGATCCGCAATGCGGTCGATCACGGCGTCGAGTCGGCCGAGCAGCGGCAGGCGGCAGGCAAGCCGGTGAAGAGCGTGGTCCGTCTGGAGGCGCGTCAGGAGGGCGATCACATCGTCCTGATCATTGCCGATGACGGCCGCGGCATGAGCCCCGAGAAGATCCGCGCCAAGGCGATCGAGAAGAACATCATCAGCGAAGAGGAAGCCAACACGCTCGATGACCGGCAGAGCCTGAACCTGATCTTCCTGCCGGGTTTCTCGACCATGGCGCAGGCCTCGGCGGTGTCCGGGCGCGGCGTCGGCATGGATGTCGTCAAGACCAACATCCAGAAACTCAACGGCTCGATCGAGATTCGCTCGGAACTCGGCAAGGGCTCGGTGTTCAGCATCTCGCTGCCCCTGACGCTGGCGATCCTGCCGGTCCTGCTGGTCCTGCTGGGCGATCAGCCGTTTGCCCTGCCGCTGTCCATGGTTCGCGAGATATTGCCGATCGAGCATGACAAGATGCAGGAAGTGGGTGGCAAGGAAACCCTCGTCGTGCGTGGCGAGATCCTGCCGGTGATCGCGCTGTCGCGCCTGCTGGGCTGGCCGCAGGTGCAGCAGGCCGAGTATGGGGTGCTGATGCAGACTGCGGAGCGCAGCTTCATTCTTTCGGTCGACAACTTTGCCGGTCGCGATGACGCGGTGATCAAGGCGCTCGACGACTTCCGTCCGCGCGGCGTTGCCGGCGTGACGACGCTGGCCAATGGCCAGATTGTCCTGATCCTGGACATGAAGGAATTGCTGGCCGACCTGTCGGCGAGCAGCGACCGCGAAGGGCGTGCTGCCCCTGCCAGGGCGCTGGAGTTCTTTTCGTAAGCGCTTGTCGCGTAACGAGTTTCTACAGGGGGCCACGGCCCCCTGATTTTTTTGGGCCGTCGCAACAGGTGTTGCGCCGTTGCCACTATTCAAGAATTGGTCTAAATAAAACCCGCTACATCGCTATTTATTAAAGTTTTTTTCTATAATAGCCACGAGTCCACTGGAAACTCGAAATGGCAGAGGAAAGCGACCTCGAGAAAACCGAAGCGGCGTCAGCACGACGCCTGGAGCAGGCGCGTGAGGAGGGGCAGGTCCCGCGCTCGCGCGAGGTCGGCACGTTCCTCGTTCTTGTCGTTGCCGCGGCCGCGTTCTGGCTCGTCGGTCCATGGATGGTGCAGCGGGTTGCCGGGATCTTCCGCCGCGGGCTGATAGTCGACCACGGCATGGCAACCGAGCCCGCGCTGATGCTGGTCCGCCTGGCCGACATCTCGCTCGATACCCTGCTGTCCTTCTCGCCGCTGTTCGGGGCGCTGATCATCGCCGCTCTGCTGTCGCCCTTCTTCGTCGGCAGCTGGAACTTCTCGCCAAAGGCCTTGCAGCCCGACCTGAGCCGTCTGGATCCGCTCAAGGGTCTGTCGCGTCTCGTTTCCTGGAACGGACTGGTGGAATTGATCAAGGCCGTGGTCAAGTCGTCGCTGGTTGGCGGCGTTGCCATCCTCGTCCTGTGGAGCGAGAGCGGCGACCTGCTGGCGATGTTCGCGCAATCGGTCGAGGTCGCTCTGTCGAGTGCCGGCCAGTTGCTCAGCTTCAGCTTCCTGGCGATCGTCTCGGCAATGCTGCTGATCGTCCTCGTCGACGTGCCGTTCCAGATCTGGCAATACCATGACAAGCTCAAGATGACGCGCGAGGAAGTCAAGAAGGAAGGCAGGGAACTGGAAGGCAACCCGGAAGTGAAGGGCCGTATTCGCCAGCTGCAGCGGGAGGCCGCTCGCAAGCGAATGATGGCGGCGGTACCGGCGGCCGACGTGATCGTCACCAACCCCAGCCACTACGCGGTGGCTCTGGCGTACAAGGCCGGCATGGGGGCGCCGAAGCTGCTGGCCAAGGGGAGGGGCGAGGTGGCCCTCAAGATCCGCGAGATCGGGGCCGCGCACGCGGTGCCGACGGTCGAGGCTGCCCCGCTGGCGCGAGCCTTGTATCGGCACGCCGAACTTGACCAGGAGATCCCGGTCGCCCTCTACGGGGCGGTCGCCGAAGTACTGGCCTATGTCTATCAACTGAGCAGTTGGCGCGAGGCAGGTGGCAGCTATCCGCTGCCGCCGCGCGCGATCGCCGTCCCGGCGGAGCTCGTTCCGGAGGCCCTGCATGGCTAACGCGGGCGTCGTCGCGCTACAGGATCTCTTCGTTCGTTTCGGTCAGCGGCAGCTGGCCGGTCCGGTGTTGATCCTGGTGATCCTGGCGATGATGGTCCTGCCCTTGCCGCCGTTTGCGCTGGATCTGTTCTTTACCTTCAATATCGCCATTTCGGTGATCGTCATGCTGGTCGCGATGAGCGTGATGAAGCCGCTGGATTTCTCCGTCTTTCCGACCGTATTGCTGGTAACGACGCTGCTGCGCCTGTCGCTCAACGTCGCCTCGACCCGCATCGTTCTGCTTGACGGGCACACCGGTCCGGGAGCGGCCGGGCAGGTCATCGAAGCATTCGGGCATTTCCTGGTCGGTGGCAACTATGCGGTTGGACTGGTGGTGTTCACGATTCTGGTGATCATCAACTTCGTCGTCATCACCAAGGGCGCCGGCCGGGTCGCGGAAGTCGCTGCACGCTTCACGCTCGATGCCATGCCCGGCAAACAGATGGCCATCGATGCCGATCTCAACGCCGGTCTGATCGGCGAGGACGACGCCCGCAAGCGCCGCGCCACGATTGCCCAGGAGGCGGACTTCTTCGGTTCCATGGACGGCGCCTCGAAATTCGTTCGTGGTGACGCCGTCGCCGGGATCCTGATCATGCTGATCAACGTCCTCGGTGGCCTCTTCGTCGGCGTCCTGCAGCACAATCTCGATATCGCGACGGCGGCCAGGACCTACACCCTGCTGACCATCGGTGACGGTCTGGTGGCGCAAATCCCGGCCCTGATCATTTCCATTGCTGCGGGCATGGTGGTGACCCGCGTCGGCGATGATCAGGACGTCTCGCAGCAGTTCATCACGCAGCTGTTCAAGAATCCGCGGCTGATCTATCTGACCGCCGGGATCATCGGCCTGCTGGGCCTGATTCCCGGTATGCCGAATTTCGTCTTTCTGCTCCTGGCGGGCGCGCTGGCGACCATCGCCTGGCGGATGGAACGTGGCGAGCGTGCCGCTGCGCCGGTTCCGGTAGCCGCCGCACCGGTCGTGGCACGGGAGGTGCAGGAGGCCAGCTGGGCCGACGTCACGACGCTCGACATTCTCGGACTGGAGGTCGGCTATCGGCTGATTCCACTGGTCGATAAGGCGCAGGACGGCGAACTGCTGCGTCGCATCCGCGGCATCCGCAAGAAGTTCGCCCAGGAAGTGGGTTTTCTGGTGTCGCCGGTCCATATTCGCGACAACCTGGAACTGAAGCCGAATGCCTACAAGATCCTGCTCAAGGGCGTAGAGATCGGCGAAGGGGAGGCATTTCCCGGCAACCTGCTGGCGATCAACCCGGGCCGCGTCGCCGGGCAGGTCGCCGGAACCGTCACCAAGGATCCAGCCTACGGGCTGCCTGCGGTATGGATAGATCCGGCACTGCGCGAGCAGGCACAGGCCTACGGCTACACGGTCGTCGATGCCAGCACGGTCACCGCGACGCACCTCAATCAGCTGATCCTCGAGCACGCCGCGGAGTTGCTCGGGCGGCAGGAAACGCAGGCGCTGCTCGATCATCTGGCCAAGGAGATGCCGAAGCTGGTCGAGGACGTCGTGCCCAAGCTGCTGTCGCTTGGCGTCTTCCAGAAAGTGCTGCGCAACCTGCTCGAAGAGAGCGTGCCGCTGCGCGATATGCGCACGATCATCGAAACAATCGCCGACGTCGCGCCGCGCTCCCAGGATCCCGAGTTTCTGACCGCGCAAGTGCGCATAGCGCTTGGCCGCTCGATTGCCCAGGAACTGTTCCCGGGCAGCGCGGAAATGCAGGTGATGTCACTGGATCCGCAGCTGGAGCGGATTCTTCTGCAGGCCGTTGCCGGCGGCGGCGATGCTGCCAGTATCGAACCGGGCCTGGCCGAGACACTGGTCCGTGAGGCGGTCGCCGCGGCGCAGCGCCAGGAGGCGGTCGGACTGCCGACCGTCCTCCTGGTACCGGGAAATCTGCGCACGCTGTTATCCCGCTTTCTACGTCGGAGCATCTCGCAGTTGAAGGTGCTCGCACACGGCGAAGTGCCTGAAAACAGGATCATAAGAGTTACCTCGATTATTGGAGGCAAGGTATGAACGTCAGGAAATTCATCGCTGCGACCGCGCGGGACGCATTGCGCAAGGTCAAGGAGACTCTCGGGCCGGACGCGATCATTCTCTCCAATCGTGGTATCCCGGGAGGCGTCGAGATCATGGCCGTCGCCGCCCGCGACATGGAAATGATCGTTCCGGCGCCTGAGCGCGACACTTCGCCGCGCCGTCAGGAGGCCTCGCCGGGTCCGGCAAAAGCGGCCGTGCGAGCCGCTGCGCCGCCACAACGGCCGGCGCAGCCAGCCGCGGAGGCGCCGGCGCCGAGGCCAGCGGGTGGCGGGCAGCCACCCGGCCGCCCCGCGCCGCCGCTGGCGGCGCGGCCCAGGCCGCAGCTCGATCTGCCGGAGCCGCAGTCGGGGCGCGCTGCCCGGCCGCAGGCGGAAGTGGTTCCGGCGGCGGTGATGGACGAGATTCGCTCGCTGCGCAAGATCGTCGAGCAGCACCTGGCCGGTTTCGCCTGGGGCGAGTCTGCGCGCGCCGAACCGGTGAAGACCGAGATTCTGCGGCAGATGCTCGACGCCGGTTTCTCGCCGCAGTTCGCGCGCGAACTGCTTGCCGACCTGCCCCGCGATCTCGATGCCGGGCAAGCGCTCGGCTGGGTCAAGGGTGGCGCCGACCGTGGCCTGCTGACCACCACCAGCGAGAGCGACATCGTCGACCGCGGCGGCATCTACGCCCTGGTCGGTCCGACCGGCGTCGGCAAGACGACGACCACGGCAAAGCTGGCGGCTCGCTGCGTCCTGCGCCACGGCGCCAGGAAACTGGCTCTGGTGACCACCGACGGTTATCGGATCGGCGCGCACGAGCAGCTGCGAATCTATGGACGGATTCTCGGGGTTTCGGTCCACCTGGCCAAGGATGCCGCCGACCTGCGGGCGACACTGCAGGATCTGCAGCACACGCACATGGTCCTGATCGATACCATGGGTATGAGCCAGCGTGATCGGCTGGTCAGCGAACAGGTGGCCATGTTCGGTGACAACGACGTCAAGTCCCTGTTGCTGCTGTCGGCCACCAGCCGCGGCGATACCCTCGACGATGTCGTCAGGGCGTACAACGGACTGCAGCATCTCGCGGGCTGCATACTTACCAAGGTAGACGAAGCGGCGAGCCTGGCGTCGTCGCTCGACGTGATCATTCGTCACCGCCTGCGCCTGTACTATGTCTCCAACGGGCAACGGGTGCCGGAAGACCTGCATCTGCCCAATCGCCCATATCTCCTGCACCGCGCCTTCAAGGACCTGCCCGAGAGCTCGCCGCATCGGCTGGCGGGTGTCGAGCCTGGCCTGATGATGGCCAGCGCTGCTGCCAACGTCGCTTCTGCCGGAGGATCTCAGCGTGGTTAGCTTGCGAGGAGACCAGGCGGCCGGGCTGCGGCGCCTCTTCAGCCGCCCGCAGCTGCGCATCGTGACTTTCGCTGCTGGCAGCATCGGCGTCGGCAAGAGCGTGTCGGTCGCCAACCTGGCTGCGGCATTGGCCCGCCAGGGCAGGGAAGTGCTGGTGGTCGACGAGAATACGGACGACAGTGTCGCGGCCTACTACGGCGCGCTGGCGCGTCACGATCTGCAGCAGGTGGTGAATCGGGAGAAGTCGCTGTCGGAGGTGATTCTTGCGGTGGCGCCCGGGGTGCGTGTTCTGCCGGCTGCGAAAGTCGTCAAGCAGCTTGCCAGCCTGAGTGCCGCCGAGCAACGCATCCTGCTCGACAGCCTCGCTCAGATCGGTCGGCCTGCCGACGTGGTGCTGGTCGACAGCTCGCTGGATCATCCGCTCGGCTTTTCGCCGCTGGGTCTCGCGGCGCAGGAGACGGTGATCGTCGTCTCGCCGACCGGCGCGTCGATCACCGACGCCTACGCGCTGATCAAGAAAGTCAGCCTTGGTTACGCGCGCAAGAATTTTCGCATTCTGGTGAACAAGGCGCGGACGGCGAGCGACGCGCAGGCGGTGCATGAGAATATCGCCGAGGTCGCCCACAGCCGCCGCCTGGCGCGTCTCGACTATGCGGGTCACGTGCCGCTTGACGAGTACCTGCGGCAGGCGTCCAGGCTTTGCCAACCAGTGGCCGGGCTGTTTCCCGATTCGCCGTCGGCGCGCGCGTATCAGACCGTGGCCGCCGATCTGCTCAACTGGCCGCGGGCCGACGCCGATGTCGGCGGGCTCGAACATTTCGTGCAACAGCTGCTACACTTGAGCCAACGCATCGATCCAACGGCTATCTACGCCTGATAGCCCCCTTCCAAGACGCATGTACAACGCCGCTGGTCAGATCAACAAGGAGCAGCTGGTCCAGCGCTTCGCCCCGATGGTCAAGCGCATTGCTTGCCACCTGATGGCGCGTCTGCCCGCCAGCGTGCAACTCGATGACCTCGTGCAGAACGGCATGCTCGGCCTGCTTGAAGCGATCGGCCGTTTCGAGGCCGGCGTCGGGGCGCAGTTCGAAGCCTATGCCGCGCAGCGTGTGCGTGGTGCGATGCTCGACGGCCTGCGCGAGAGCGACTGGTTGCCGCGCAGCCTGCGACGCAGCTGTCGGCGCATGGAAGAGGCCATTGCCCAGCTCGAGCAGGAAACCGGGCGCGCGCCGAGCGAAAAGGACCTGGCCGCGGCTCTTGGCATGGCGCTGGCGGATTATCAGAAGATGCTGCAGGAGGCTCGCGGACATCAGCTGGTTTATCTTGAAGACCTGGTTGCCGAGGATGGCGAGGATTTCCTGGCCCGTCATTTCGTGGAGGAGCGCAGCGATCCGGCGCAGCTCTTCGAGGACGAAGATGCCCGCCAGGCACTGGTGCGGGCCATTGCCGGGCTGCCGGAGCGCGAAAAGATGATGATGGCGCTCTACTATGAACAGGATCTGAATCTTCGCGAAATCGGGGAAGTGATGGGTGTCAGTGAATCGCGCGTATGTCAGCTGCACAGCCAGGCGGTGATGCGGCTGCGTGCCCGCTTGTTCGGTGGCACCGACAGGAAAGCGGCGAAGGCCACAGGCATTGGATAGGATAAGCGTTCTTGGCCTGGCGATCGGGTTTCTGGCGATCGTTGGCGGCCAGATTCTCGAGGGTGGCCACGTCGGCTCGCTGTCACAGCCCACGGCGCTGCTGATCGTCGTTGGTGGCACGCTTGGCGCGGTCATGTTGCAGAGCCCGTACGCTACCTTCGTGCGCGGCATGCGCATGGCGAAATGGGTCTGGCGTCCTCCGCTCATCGACTCGCAGCAGTTGATCCAGCAGGTCGCCAGCTGGAGCCAGGTGTCGCGCCGGGAAGGCTTGCTGGCGCTCGATGCGGTGGTCAACGAATTGCAGGACGAGTTTACCCGCAAGGGGCTGCAACTGCTTGTTGACGGCGCCGAGCCGGAGCGGCTGCGCGAGGTTCTCGAGGTCGAGATCAATACCTTCGACCAGGAAATGAAGCTCTCGGCGAGAATATGGGAGGCGGCCGGCGGTTATTCGCCGACCATCGGCATCCTCGGCGCGGTGATGGGCCTGATCCAGGTGATGGAGAATCTTTCCGATCCGTCGAAGCTGGGCGCCGGCATCGCGGTGGCCTTCGTGGCCACGATTTACGGCGTTGGCCTGGCCAATCTGGTCTATCTGCCGATGGCCAACAAGCTGAAGGCGCACATCAATCGTCTCATCGTGCAGCGCGAAATGCTGGTCGACGGGCTGGTCGGCATCGCCAATGGCGACAATCCACGCATCATCGAGAGCCGCCTGCGCGGCTACATCTTCTAGGCCATGGCCCGTCGCAAGCGCGAGGACGAGCATGACAATCACGAGCGCTGGCTCGTTTCCTATGCGGACTTCATTACCCTGCTGTTCGCCTTCTTCGTCGTGATGTACGCGCTTTCGTCGGTGAACGAGGGCAAGTACCGCATCCTGAGTGATTCGATGGTCAGCGCCTTCCGCAACATCCCGGTGAATAGCGTCGGTCAGCTGGCGGTGGTGATGCCAACCCCGCTGCCGGTGGAAAAACCCAACCTGGCCAGCAAGACGCAGGAGGCGGTCAGGCAGAAGCAGCGCGAAAGCATGCGCAGCATCGCCAAGGACATTCTGGAAGTGATGGCGCCGCTGGTGGAACAGGGCAAGGTGCGGGTCCTTGAAACAAGTCGCGGCGTGACCATAGAAATCAACGACAGCATCCTGTTTTCACCAGGCCAGGCGCTGATCCAGCCGCCTCTGGCGAGAGCCATGGAGGCGGTGGCCGAGGTGCTCGTCGGCACCGATTTCCCGATCACCATCGAGGGGCACACCGACAACGTGCCGATCAACACGGCGCAGTTTCCTTCCAACTGGGAACTTTCCGCCGTACGCGCGACGACGGTGTTGCGCCTGTTCGCCGCCGCCGGAATACCGGCACCGCGCTTGACGGCGATTGGCTATGCCGATACCAGGCCGGTCGAACCGAATGCGCTGGCTGACGGGCGGGCGCGCAATCGCCGGGTGTCGATCCTGATTGACTCGGCGATCCCCGAAAAGGGCACCGAGGTCAATCTGCAGGGTCAGGCCGCTGCTCCCGAGCCGGCCGTCGCGCCGACCGGGGAGGTCTTGCCGAGCGCCTCGGCACGCTAGTCCGGCTGCTACTAGGCGCTGTCGCTGATGCGGCGGCCGCTGGGTGGGGTACTTTGCCCGTCCGGGCCGTAAAGACTCGCCGAGGCATTGCTGCCCAGAAGCGCTTCCAGCGCTTGCGCGTTGTGTTGCATGCGAACCTGGATGAGGTCGCCATTCACGCGGTTCAGTTCACGCGCCTGGCTGGCGGCGGCCAGCAACGACGACCAGGCGGCGCGAGCGGCTGTCTCGGAGGGGTGGCCATCGAGCCAGGTGGTCATGCCGGCGCGGTCGCCGGCCAGACCGCTGGCGGCCAGCGCTTGATTGCGCGCGGCGGTGAGCGTGGCGAGTTCGGCGGCAACCCCGTTCTTCTGACGCACCAGGTCGATCAGATCGTCGACCTCACCCTTGACCAGCATCTCCTGCTCGCGCTCGAGCAGCGCAATGAAGGTCTTCACGGCGGTGGTTTCGCTTTCGATCGTGTGCACCAGTTCCGCCGTTGCGACCATCACCTTTCCGGAAGTCAGGGCTCAGCGCTGCCGTTGCGAGCTGATCAGCTCGCTGGCCGACGCAATCAGCCGATCCGCGACCGCTTCGGCGTTGATCGTGAAGCGACCCTCGGCGATCGCCTGCTTGATTTCGGCGACCCGGGTTGCGTCGAATGCGGGCGTCTCGCCGGCGGCCTGCAAGCGCCCGGCCATTTCACTCAGATGCACTTCCGCAGCAGCACTGGCCGCCGGCTTGCCGGCCGTGCTGCTGCGGCTGCGCGTCTCGCTGCTGACAGTGTTCGTGCCGGTGGTCGTGCTGTCGATCTTCACGGTCGTATTCCTTGAACAGTTGTTCTCACTTCATCTATCGGCGAAGAACGGCAAAACTTTAACACTTTTTTCTTGCGGATCCTGCAGATAGCTCAATACGTGACCTCAACGATGCCGCCAGGACGCGCGACGCCGCTGACCACCTGTCCGGAAGCCGTTCGGACCTGTGCAATCTGGCCATCGGTGGCGTTGTTCAGTGCCTTGCCTTCGTTGCTGACCGTGAATCCGGCGCCGGTCGACAACAGTTTTACGCTCTGCCCCTGTTGCACGGCCCAGGGCGCGGTCAGCTGGTCGCCGCGCAGTGGCTGGCCGGCGGCGACGCCGTTCCTGACCGTCTTGCCGAGTGCCTGTTCGGGGTCGGTGACGACGCTCGCCGGCAAGGTGCCGAGATCGCCGTTCTGTGCGAACAGGTCGCCGTCGCCGACGATCTCGCCGCGTCTCAGTTGCCGCGCGGCTACCAGGTAGCTTCCGGAGACGCTGATCCGGACCGGCACATACACGGTCCATGGCGCCGGCGCCAGGCAGCGTACGCCGACGGTCGTTCGTCCCCAGAGCCGACTTCCCGGCGGCAGAAAGGGCTCGAAGGCGCTGCACGCGGCCTCCCGTGCGTGCTGGTCGAGACGACCGATGTGGTAACTGACCTTGCCCGGCAAGCCTTGCGTCTGAATACGCAGATAGTTGTCCAGTGCGCCGGTCAGAGAAGCCTGCGCGAAAGCGTCAGCGCTGGCGGCAGCGAGCAGGGCGATCAGCAGCCCGAGCAGGCCGCCCGGATGCCTGGCAGAGAAAGATATGCACATGGCGCCATTCTGCCTGATTCTGCGTGGCGGGCGAAGCACGTCGGCCAGAGTCGCCTGGCACGCAGGGCGGCAATTTTTGCCGCATGGCCGGCAAATGACGGTCGGCGGCAGCCAGCGATCGGCCGCAAAGCTGCCGCCGACCGGCATCCCCGGGTAGTGGCACGGGTATTGCTTATGCTGAGTCCATGAACGCACGGCAGGCGGTGAGGAGATGATGGTCAACAAGATCCAGGATGCGCTTTTCTTTCAGCAGCAGGCATTGAGCCTGCGTGCCGAGCGCCAGCAGGTGCTGGCCGGGAATATCGCCAACGCCGATACGCCGCACTTCCAGGCGAGGGACTTCGATTTTGCGACTGTCCTGCAGAGCGCGGTCAGCGGTCGCGACGAGGCGGGGCTGCGCTTGGCAACCACTTCCCCGCGCCATTCGCAAGGCACTACGGGAACGCAGCCTGCGCACCTGATGTATCGCCAGGTGGTACAGCCAAGCGCCGATGGCAACACCGTCGACATGGACGTCGAGCAGGCCCAGTTCGCCGAAAATGCTTTCTACTACGAGGCCGGCCTGACCTTTCTCTCGGGTCGCATCGCGACGCTGAGGTCGGCCATCCAGGGACAATAGAGATGAGCATCTTCAATGCTTTTCACGTGGCCGGCAGCGCCATGACCGCGCAGGCGATGCGTCTCAACGCGGTGGCCAGCAACCTGGCCAACGCCGACAGCGTGGTTTCCTCGGATGGCCAGCCGTATCGCGCCAAGCAGGTGGTGTTCGCGGCAACGCCGATGGCCGGTGACGCTGCGCAGGGGGTACGGGTCACGCAGGTGGTCGAGGACAGCAGTCCGGGCCGCCAGCTTTACGACCCGCGTAACCCGGCCGCCGATGAACGAGGCTACGTCACGATGCCCAATGTCAGCGTGGTTGACGAAATGACCAACATGATCTCGGCGTCGCGAGCCTACCAGACCAATGCCGAAGTCATGAACACTGCCAAGCAACTGCTGCTCAAGACGCTGACGCTCGGCCAGTAGGAATGCAAGTCTCCGGGAGAAGATGATGGAAGCCGTGAAATCAAGCAGTTCGAGCAGCGACATAATGGCTGCGCTCAACGCGCAGGCGAAGACCGGTACCAACGAGCTGGTGTCGACCAGCGAGGAAGTCCAGAATCGCTTTCTCAAGCTGCTGGTGACGCAGCTGAAAAACCAGGATCCACTCAACCCGCTCGACAACGCAGCGGTAACGACGCAGATCTCGCAGATCAATACGGTCACCGGCATCGAACGGCTGAATGCGACGCTGGAGACCTTGCTGAGTACCTACAGCGATGGGCAGGCCGTACAGGCCGCGGCGCTGATCGGCAAGAGCGTGCTGGTCGGTGGTTCAGGGCTGAGCCTGCTCAATGGCGTGGCGAACGGCGGCGTCAAGCTCGCCGAGCCGGCCGACAACGTGACCCTGAGCATTCTCGGTGCCAGCGGCAACGTGCTGCAGAGCGAGCAGCTCGGGGCACGCGAAGCGGGCAGCTTTGCATTCACCTGGGACGGCAAGACCTCCGCAGGGACCGATGCGCCTCCGGGCAGCTACGGCTTCGTGGTCAATGCCGTGCGCGGCAGCGAACAGGTGCCCGCAGAAACGCTGCAGATTGGCACGGTCAATGCGTTGGTCAGAGACAAGGGCGGTTTCCAGCTCGATCTCGGCGGACTCGGTCGGGTGGATTTCAGCAAGGTTCAGCAGATTCTCTAGGAGCAGGGGGCAGGAATGAGCTTTCAACAGGGTTTGAGTGGTCTCGACGCGGCGTCTGTAGCACTCGACGTGATCGGCAACAATGTCGCCAACTCGAGTACCGTCGGTTTCAAGGGTGCGACCGCCAACTTCGCTGACGTCTATGCAGCCTCGCTGGGCATCGTCGGCGCATCGCAGATCGGTATCGGTGTCGGCATCTCGGCGATCCAGCAGCAGTTTACGCAGGGCAATCTGACGACGACCAACAATCCCCTCGATCTGGCGATCAATGGCGGCGGTTTTTTCCGCATGAGCCAGGGCGGGGCAGTCAGCTACACGCGCAACGGCCAGTTCCACATCGACAACGAGGGTTACATCATCAATGACCAAACCCTGCGCCTGACCGGTTATCCGGTCACCACCAGTGGCCAGATCTCGCCGTCGAACCCGGTCGAACTGCAGCTGAGCGCCAGCCAGATTCCGCCGCGTGCGACCAGCGACCCGCTGTCGGGAGACCTGACGGCGGTACTGAATCTCGACTCGCGCGACTCGGTTCCGGCGCTGAGTCCTTTCGACTACGCCAATCCGGCCACCTACAATTTCTCGACTGCCCTGACGGTCTTCGACACCCTGGGCGTGGTGCACAACCTGGCCACGTACTACGTTCTCAACGCGCCAAGCGCTCCGGCCGGTGGTGAATGGACCGTGCACGCGACGCTCGATGGTGCCGACCCGCAACTGGTCGCTGGCGGCAATCTTGTCTTTGACACCTCGGGTACGCTCAGCCCGGCCTCGGCACTGCATACGCTGCCTACCTGGAACCTGAGCAGCGGTGCTGCTTCGCCGTGGTCGCCGGGGACCATGAACTTCACTGGCACGACGCAGTACGGCAGTGATTCGAGCGTCGACAGCCTGACGCAGGGAGGTTTCGCTTCCGGCAGCCTGGTCGGCGTCGGTGTCAACAACGACGGTATCGTGCAGGGGCGCTACAGCAACGGCCAGACGCGCAACATGGGGCAGGTCGTGCTGGCCAGCTTTGCCGACCCGAATGGGCTGCTGAATCTCGGCAACAACCAGTGGCGGTCGACGTCGGTATCCGGTCCCGAATTGATCGGTGCGCCGGCGTCGGGGAGTCGTGGCGTCATCCAGTCGGCTGCGGTCGAGGATTCGAACGTCGATCTGACCAACGAACTGGTGGCGATGATCACCGCGCAGCGCAATTACCAGGCCAACGCACAGACGATCAAGACCCAGGACCAGGTACTGCAAACGCTGGTCAACCTGCGCTGATGACTGACCCGGGCGCAACCAACATGAGTGCGGTGTGGCGATGGATCGCCTGATCTACACGGCAATGAGCGGCGCCAAGCAGGTCTTCCTGCAGCAGGCCGGCGTCGCCCAGAACCTGGCCAATGCCACGACTACGGGCTACCGCGCGATGGAGCACCGCTTCCGCGCGGTGCCGGTGCTCGGACCGGGAGAGCCGACACGCGCGTTCGCGGCCGACGCCTCGGTGGCCAATGTCTTCGAGCAGGGGCCGCTGACGGTCACCGGCCGGCCGCTCGATGTCGCGGTCAATGGCGCCGGCTGGATCGCCGTGCAGGGGGGGGATGGTCGCGAAGCCTTCACCCGTGCCGGCAACCTCAAGACCGATGCCAACGGTGTGCTGCAGACCAGCGACGGCTTCAACGTGCTCGGCGAGGGCGGCCCGATCGCACTGCCGCCGGACAACAACATCGTGATCGCCGTCGACGGGACCGTGTCGAGCATTGCGCGCGTCGGTGCCGGGGCGATCAACAACACCAACGTGGTTGGCCGCATCAAGCTGGTCAATCCGCCGGAGAACGAACTGGTGCGTGGTGATGACGGCCTGTTCAGGACGGCCAACGGTCTGCCGGTTCTCGCCGATGAGAACGTCAAGCTGACGCCCGAGGCGCTCGAGGGAAGCAACGCCAACGCGGTCGACGCGATGGTCAGAATGATCAGTCTGGCGCGCCAGTTCGAGATGCAGATCAAGATGTTGCAGACGGCCGACGCCAACGCACGAACGGCCAGCCAGATTCTAACCATCAACCGCTGATAGGATGACTGCACGATGATCCGCTCACTGTGGACTGCCAGCACCGGTCTCAACGCCCAACAGGTACAGATCGACATCATCGCCAACAACCTGGCGAACGTCAGCACCAATGGTTTCAAGCAGGCGCGCGGCATCTTCGCCGATCTGCTCTATCAAACGCTGCGTCAGCCGGGCGCCCAGTCATCCCAGACGACGCAGATTCCCGACGGTCTGCAAATCGGCCTCGGGGTGACGCCGGTGTCCACCGGACGGATCTTCACGCAGGGATCTCTGCAGCAGACCGGCAACAGCCTGGACATGGCCATCGACGGCGCGGGCTTCTTTCAAGTCCTGCTGCCCGACGGGACTACCGCCTATACCCGTGACGGCTCGTTCCAGAAAGACAACCAGGGGCAGATCGTCACGACCAGCGGTTACCCCCTGCAGCCGGCGATCACCATTCCCCAGGATGCGCTGAGCATTACCGTCGGCACCGATGGCGTGGTCAGCATCACCCAGCCAGCCAATGCGGCGACGGTGCAGATCGGCACCATCCAGGTCGCCACCTTCATCAACAACGGTGGCCTGCTGGCCGTTGGCGACAACCTCTACCTGGAGACCGCGTCGAGCGGCACGCCGACGCCCAATACGCCGGGAACGAACGGTTCCGGACTCGTCGTGCAGAACTATGTCGAGGCGTCCAACGTGAACGTCGCGCAGGAACTGGTGAACATGATCCAGACACAACGTGCCTACGAGCTGAACTCGAAGGTGGTGTCGACTTCGGACCAGATGCTGGCGCGTCTGACCCAGTTGTAGGCACTGGCCATGGCCGCCAATCGCCTGCCGCTCATCAAGTACCTGGCGCTGCTTCCGGGGCTGCTCCTGATGGCTGCCTGCACGACGGTTCCGCCGACCAACATCCATCAGCCGATGACCGCCCGCCCGCAGCATCGCACCGACGCCCTGGCGGCAAATCTTGCGGCAACCGGCAGCATCTACCAGGCAGGGTCGTCGAGGACGCTGTTCGAAGACCGGCGCGCGCGTTACGTCGGCGATACGATCACGGTGACGATTACCGAGAACACCTCCGCAGCGACCAAATCGAACAACAACGTCAGCCGGACCGGCAGCATCAGTGCCTCGGCCGGGCCCTTCGTCGGGTCTCCGGCCAACTGGTTCAGGCCAGCGGAATTGAGTGCCAGCAGCAGCAATGTCGCTGCCGGAAAGGGCGACGCTGCTGCCAACAACGTTTTCACCGGGACCATCACGGTGACGGTCATCGAGGTGCTGCCGAACGGGAATCTGGTCGTCTCGGGTGAAAAGCAGGTGGCGATTGGTCAGGGACAGGAATACATCCGCCTTTCGGGAATCGTCAATCCGTATTTCGTCAACGCCGCCAATACCATCCCGTCGTCACAGATTGCCGATGCACGGATCGAATACAAGGAAAGCGGTGCAATCAGCGAAGCGCAGGTAATGGGCTGGCTGGCACGGTTCTTTCTTACGGTAATGCCATTCTAAGGAGAACGGAACGTGGCCCCGAACATCAGCAAGCGAGTCAGCGGCGTTCTCTGCCGTACGGCGATTCTTGCCGCTCTGGCGATGGCCCTGCTGACGTCGCCGGCGGCGGCGGAACGAATCAAGGATCTGGCCTCGGTCCAGGGGGTACGCAGCAACCAGCTGGTCGGCTACGGCCTGGTGGTCGGCCTGGACGGTACTGGCGACCAGACCACGCAGACGCCGTTTACCACCCAGAGCATCATCAACATGCTGGCGCAACTCGGCACGACCCTGCCGACGACCCAGTCACTGCAGCTCAAGAATGTCGCCGCGGTCATGGTCACCGCCAACCTGCCGGCGTTTGCCAGAATCGGGCAGGTGATCGACATCACCGTCTCGTCGATGGGCAATGCCAAGAGCCTGCGTGGTGGCACGCTGGTGATGACCCCGCTGAAGGGCTCCGACGGGCAGATCTACGCGCAGGCGCAGGGTAACGTGCTGGTTCCGGGCGCCGGTGCGGCAGCCGCGGGCAGCAGGGTGACGGTCAACCACCTGCTTGCCGGCCGGATCGTCGGCGGGGCCACGGTCGAGCGCGAGGTTCCGACAGCGCTCGGGCAGGGGCCGTTCGTTCATTATGAAATGCGCAGCACTGACTTCAGCACCACGCAGCGGGTGGTCGAGGTGATCAATCGCGAGATCGGCCCCGGGATTGCACAGGCAATCGACGGCAGGCGTATCCAGGTCGTCGCCCCCGAGGATGCGAACAGCCGGGTGGCCTTCCTGGGGCGCCTGGAGAGCCTTGAAGTTCGCCCGGCCAAGGGCATCGCCAAGGTGATCATCAACCCGCGTACCGGTTCGGTGGTCATGAACCAGACGGTGACCATCGAATCCTGCGCGGTTGCGCATGGCAATCTCTCGGTGGTGATCAATACCGAACAGAAGGTCAGTCAGCCGAATGCGCTGGCTGCGGGACAGACGGTGACCACCACACAAAGTGAGATCGAGATCAAACAGGGCGGCGGTTCCTTGATGTCGGTGACAGCCGGCGCCAATCTCGCGGAGGTGGTCAAGGCGATCAATGCGCTTGGCGCCGGGCCGCAGGACCTGTTGTCCATCCTGCAATCGATGAAAGCGGCGGGCGCCTTGCGCGCCGAGCTCGAGATCATCTAGGCATCGTTCGCGACGCACGTAAACACAAGCAGCCGAAACAAAGCCATGAATTCGATCGATCTGTCCACTACCCGCCTTGTCGTCGACCCCGCTGCGGCGGCCGATTTGCGCGCCACGCTGGGCAAGGATGCGCAGGGCGGCCTGAAGCAGGTGGCGCAACAGTTCGAAGGCATGCTCCTGCACCTGATGCTGAAGAGCATGCGCGACGCCAGTGGCAGCAGCGGATTGCTGGACAGCGACCAGAGTCGTTTCTTTACCGCCATCGGCGACCAGCAGATGGCCTTGAATCTTGCGTCCCAGATGCCCATTGGCCTGGCCGGGCTGATCGCGCAGCAGGCGGGGCGACAGGGGGAAGGCACTGCCGTTTCGCCGCTTGTCGCCCTGCAGCAGTCCTTGCGCGCGCAGAATGCGGCGACTGCTGCCGCGGCACAGTATTCCGCCGTCGGCGCCAGGCGCAACACGGCCAGTCCCGCCATTGGCTGGGCCAGTGCGGAAGCGTCGGCGATCGCTCCGCGTGACTTTGTCGAGCAGGTCTGGCCGCACGCCGTCGAGGCGGCCGCGACGACCGGCGTGCCGCCGCATTTTCTGGTCGCGCAGTCGGCCCTGGAAACGGGCTGGGGCAAACACGAAATCAGAAACCCCGATGGCTCGCAGAGTTTCAACCTTTTTGGCATCAAGGCCGGGCGAAGTTGGTCGGGACCGACGGTCGAGGTGCGAACCAGCGAATTCGTCGATGGCGTGGCGCAGGCCGAGCGCGCCCGATTCCGTGTCTACGCTTCCTATGCGGAAGCCTTCCGCGACTATGCGAAGCTGCTGAGCAGCAAGGCGCGCTTTTCCGGCGTCATCGGCCAGCAGGATCCGGCGCAGTTCGCGCGCTCGCTGCAGGAAGCCGGCTACGCCACCGATCCGATGTACGCCGACAAGATCACGCGCATCATCAGCGGCGAAACACTGCGGCAGGCGCTGTCCGGCTAGTTGCGCGGCAACTCGCCAGTGCAGCGGCTAAACTTTTTGGCCATACTGCCGTTTACGGGACAGTTGAACAGAGGCTTGGCACATGAGCTCAGGAATCATAAGTACCAGCGTCACGGGTTTGCAGGCGGCTCAGCTTGGTTTGCTGACCACCGAGCACAACATCGCCAACGCCAACACCCCCGGTTTTTCGCGGCAGCGGACCATCCAGGCGACCAACCCGGCCGTGCTCACCGGTGCCGGTTTCATTGGTCTGGGCACGCACGTGGCGACGATCGAACGTATGTACAGTCGCTTCCTGACCGAGCAGGTCGATCGCTCGCAGGCCAGCGTCAGTGCACTCGACGCCTACCACGCGCAAATCAGTCAGATAGACAACCTGCTGGCCGATCCGGCGACCGGGCTGTCGCCGGCGCTACAGGATTTCTTCGCCAGCGTTCAGCAGGTCGCCACCGATCCGTCGCAGTTGCCCAGTCGCGAGGCCATGATCTCCACGGCACAGTCGCTCAGCGCGCGCTATCAGGCGCTGGGCGGTCAGCTCGCCGAGATGTATGACAGCATCAACGGCGAAATCAGCGCAGCGGTGGCCGGGATCAATGCCTTCGGCGAGGAGATCGCCTCGCTCAACGACCGTATCGCTGTCGCGCAGGCTTCCACCGGCCAGCCGGCGAATGACCTGCTCGACAGCCGTGACCTGCTGGTCTTCGAGCTGAACAAGCTGATCAAGGCCAAGACAACGACCAACAGCGATGGCAGCTACAACGTCTTTGTCGGCAGTGGCCAGCAACTGGTCGTCGGCTCGCAGGCGGTCGGCTTTGCCGTGACGCCGTCTGCCGCCGACCCTTCTCGCCTGACGGTCGGCCTGCAGACCGCAGCCGGGGTTCGGGAGATGCCGGAATCGCTGCTTTCCGGTGGCAGCCTGGGCGGCCTGCTGGCGTTCCGCAGCGAATCGCTCGATCGGGCGAGCAATGACATCGGGCGCAATGCGGCATCGCTGGCGCTGACCTTCAACGCCCAGCATGCGCTCGGTCAGGATCTTCTCGGGCAATCCCTGCTTTCGTCGCCGCCGACGAGCTTCGCGCCGAACTTCTTTGCGCTCCCTTCGCCGACGGTGATCGCGAATACCCAGAATCCGGCTGCCAGTCCGACCGTCAGCGCCGCTTTCGTCAATCCGCCGCCCTTCGATGGCAACTTCTACACCGATCTGGGCAGCAGCGACTATCGACTGACGGCCGACGCGGCAGGCGTCACCCTGAGCCGCCTTTCCGACGACAGGCAATGGACAGGAGCAGACCTGGCGGCGGTGAATGCCCTGTTGGCCACTGACGCGCAGGGATTCACCCTGGCTTCCTCCGCGCCATTGGTGGCCGGTTCGAGCTATCTCATCGAGCCTGTCCGTGGCGCCGCGCAGAACATCACGGTGAATTCGGCGCTGGTCGCCGACCCACGCCTGATCGCCGCCGCTGGTCCGCTGCGCACCGCCGTCGGGGCGGGCAATACCGGAGCGGCGACGGTCTCGCCGGGCAGTGCCGGACCGGGCTATCCGGGTGCCCTTGCCGCGCTGCCGATCAGCTTGAGCTATCAGGGCGGTGGGCTGACCAACTTTCCGGCGGGTACGATCGTGTCGGTCGCTGGCGGCGCGCCAGTGCTGATCGCTGCGCCGACCGACAGTGTCGCCTATAGCAGCGGGGCCGATATCACCCTGCTTGACTCGCTGAGCAGCGCTCCTCCCTCCGGCTTCACTTTCGCGATCACCGGTCTGCCGAACAATGGCGACACATTTTCGATTGTCAGCAACAGTGGCGCCACAGCGGACGGGCGCAACGCACTGTCTCTCGGGCTGCTGCAGACGCAGGACACCATGTCCGGGGGTACCGCCTCATACCAGGAAACCTATGCGCAGCTGGTCGGCCAGGTCGGCAACAGGACGCGCCAGGTGGAGGTCAGCTCGCAGGCTCAGCAGGGACTGCTGGCCCAGGCGGAGGCCAGCCGGGACTCGCTTTCGGGGGTCAACCTCGACGAGGAGGCGGCGAACCTGATCCGCTATCAGCAGGCGTATCAGGCGTCGGCCAGGGCCCTGGAGATCGGCGCCACTCTGTTCGATACCATTCTCGCCATAGCGGCGGGCTAAGGAGAGGCACATGCGTGTCAGTACGGGTCAAATCTACGATGCTGCCGTGCTTGGCATGGAGCGCAACCAGAGTCAGCTGGTCAAGCTGCAGAATCAGATTTCCAGTGGGCGTCGGATGCTCACGCCAGCCGACGATCCGGTCGCCGCGGCGCGTGCCCTGGCTATCACCCAGAGCCGGGAAGTGGCCGCCCAGTACGCGCAGAATCAGGGCGCCGCGAGCGATCGTCTGGGCCTGGTCGACAGCCAGTTGAGCGCCTTGACCGATCTCCTGCAGAGTGTGCGCAGCCGCGTCGTGCAGGCAGGCAATACGGTGCTCGGCGACAGCGACCGTCAGGCGATAGCCGTCGAACTCGAGGAGCGCTTCAATGAACTGCTCGGGATTGCCAATAGCCGGACCGCCGAGGGCGACTATCTGTTTTCGGGCTATCAGAGCGAAACGAAGCCGTTTGCGCTCGCCGCAGCGCCGGCAGCAAGCGGCTCGGTGAGCTATTCCGGCGACGACGGCGAACGCTTGCTGCAGGTGGGCGCAGCACAGCAGATGGCGGCCAGCGTCGCCGGCAGCGAACTGTTCATGAACATCCGCGAGGGCAACGGGACCTTCACCACGGCGGCCGGCGGTGGCGGGACGGCGAACCAGGGGAGCGGGATTATCGACACTGGCTCGGTGCTCGATCAGCAGAAGTGGCAAAGTGCCCTGAACAGTGGTTTCCCGTGGCAGGGAACGAGCAATCGCAGTCTGCAGATCGTCTTTTCGTCTCCCGGTGGGGTCAGCAGTTACCAGCTGTTCGATGCCTCCACGCCGCCACCGCCTGCCGCCGCGGCGCCTCCGCAGGCGGTCAGCGATGTGACGCCGTTCGTCGCGGGACAGGCGATCCCGCTGCTCACCAAGGCGCAGCCGCCGGCCGCGCCGCTGACCACCGACTTTGGCGCGCAGGTGGTGATCGAAGGCACACCGGCTGCCGGCGACCGCTTCAGCATCGCTCCCGGTGGCAACAAGAGCGTCTTCCAGACGATGCAGGAAGTGATCGGCCTGTTGCGTTCGCCGCTCGATTCCAGCGCCGCCAGAACGGTGTTTTCCGGGGAACTGGCGGGGCATCTGCGCAACTTCGACCAGGTGCAGGCGAATGTCAGTCGCGTGCAGGCATCGGTTGGCGCGCGTCTGCAGGCACTGGACGGCCTGAGCGACAACTCGGCGGCAGTCGATGTCAAGTATCAGCAGACCCTCTCCGATCTCCAGGATCTGGACTATGCGAAAGCAATATCCGACTTCACCCGCCAGCAGATCAGTCTCGAAGCGGCGCAGAAATCCTTCGTCACGGTCAGCGGCCTGAGCCTTTTCAACTACCTCTGATCGATGAGCATCGCCCTGCGTTCGCTTGCCGTCTTTCCGCTGGCAGCCCTGCTGACCGCCTGCGGCGGCGTCGACTGGCAGGCGCCGCCGCGCGTGGACACCGCCGAGGTCGATCGCGGTTTCACGCAGTCGCCGGATCCGACCGTCAACATCGAGCCCGTCAAGGCCATTGCTCTGGTCGGGGCGACGGGCTATGCCGCTTCCCACTACACCGGCCCGGCGGCGAACCTGGGCCTGGCCGCTGCCGCCGCGGTCGTCGCCTACGTGGTCTACGATCCGCTGGCGCCCAACTGGACGATCGAGGAGTGGGTTGTCGACGGCGACACCTACCGGCTTTCAATGCGTGCCAAGGGCTTCCGTACGGGCGGCGATGGCGAGTCCGGACTGATTCTCAATCGGCGGGCACGGCAGTTGCAGCGCAAGCGAGGCTATCTGGGTTACCGGATTCTCGATTACTCGGAGGGCATCGAATCGAGCACGCCCATCACGCACCGCTACGCCGAAGGCACGTTCCAGCTGGTGCACAGCGTTTCAGATGGGGCGCATTAGCGCGTCGCAGGCGCAAAATTCCCGAGCATCGACTGCAGCCCGTACTCGAACAGCTGTTGCAGAGGCTGGCTCAGATAGGCGAGACCGAACATCAGGCCGGCCAGCCCCAGGGTGATGGTCAGCGGAAAGCCGATCACGATAAGATTGAGTTGCGGCGCTGCGCGGCTAAGGATGGCCAGGGCCAGGTTGGTGATCAGCAGCGCGACGATAATCGGCAGTGCGAGCAGCAGCCCCGACGAGAAAACGACTGCGCCCGAGCTTGCCAGGTTCCACCAGCTTTCCCCCGTCAGCTGTGCTGCGCCGACCGGCAGGGCGCTGAAGCTGCGGGTCAGGGTGGCGAGTACCATCAGGTGGCCGTTGATGGCCATGAAAACGAGCAGCGCCAGCAAGCCGAGGAACTCGGCGATGACGCCGGTCTGACCGGCGGTCAGTGGGTCGTAGGAACTGGCGAAGCCGAGCCCCATCTGCAGACTGATGACGCTGCCGGCCAGGTCGACCGCGGCCAGGACGAGGCGGATGGCGAAGCCCATGGCCAGGCCGATGATCATTTGTTGGGCGAGAATCAGCAGGCCGGCCGCCGACGCCGGGTCTACCGCCGGCATCGCTGGCAGGGCGGGAGCGATGGCCGCGGTGATGGCCAGGCCGAGAATCAGCCGGACGCGTGTGCTCAGGGCCGGGTTGTTGAATGGCGGTGCGGCGACCAGAATGGCCAGTACGCGTGCCAGCGGGAAGAAGAAAGCCACCACCCAGGCATTGATCTCCGCCGCCGTGACGCTGATCATCGCTGCTCAGCCGACCAGCAGTGGAATGCTCTCGAACAGTCGGCGGACGTAGTCGACCATCATCTGCAGCATCCACGGGCCGGCCAGGAGAAGGGTCAGGAACACGCCCACCAGCTTGGGGATGAACGACAGTGTCTGCTCGTTGATCTGGGTCGCCGCCTGAAAGACGCTGACGATCAGGCCGATCAGCAGTGCGGCCAGCAGCAGTGGCGCGGCCAGCAGCAAGGTCACCTCGACCGCCTGGCGCCCGATGTCCATGACCAGTTCCGGCGTCATCCGCCGAAGCTCGCGACCAGCGAGCCAAGGATCAGGTGCCAGCCATCGACGAGCACGAAAAGCATCAGCTTGAAGGGCAGGGCGATCATTACCGGTGACATCATCATCATGCCCATCGACATCAGCACACTGGCCACGACCATGTCGACGATCAGGAAGGGGATGAAGATGATGAAGCCGATCTGGAAAGCCGTCTTCAGCTCGCTGGTGACGAAAGCCGGGATCAGCAAACGCATTGGAATGTCATCGGCCGAGTGGAAGCGGGGCGCATCCGCCATGCGCGCAAACAGTGCAATGTCGGACTCGCGCGTCTGTTTGAGCATGAACTTGCGTAGTGGCACCGCACCACGTTCCATCGCCTGGATATAGGTGATCCTGTTTTCCGACAAGGGCAGGTAGGCTTCGCTGTACACCTGGTCGAGCACGGGCGACATGATGAAAAAGGTCAGGAACAGCGACAGCCCGAGCAGCACCTGATTGGGCGGCGAGGTCTGCGTGCCCAGCGCGTGCCTGAGCAGCGAAAGAACGATGATGATCCGCGTGAAGCTGGTCATCATCAGCAGGGCCGCCGGAATGAAGCTCAGTGCCGTCAGCGTCAGCAGCGTCTGGATGGAGAGGGTGTAGGTCTGGCTGCCCCCGGCGCCGGGCGTGCTGGTCAGCGCCGGCAGGCCGCCGGCCTGTGCCCAGGCCGCCAGCGGCGCCAGCAGAATGCCGAGCAGAACGCCGCAGCGGGCGAGCCTAGCGCTCTTCATGCCTGCGCTCGGCGATCTGCTTCAGCCACTGGGCAAAGGGTTTCTCGCCGTCGCCGGCCGTCGCGAGTTCGCCCTTCGGCAGCGTATGCAAGGTGCGGATCTGGCCGGGCACGAGGCCGACAACGAGCCAGGTATCGCCAATTTCGACGAGCACGATGCGTTCCCTGGTGCCGATCATCAGGCCGCCGACAACGCGCATCGGGCCGTTGCTGCCGAAGCCGCGTCCGCCGTTCAGCCTGCGCAGCAGGTAGGCGGCCAGAAACAGGACGCCGATGACTGCGGCCAGTCCGAACAGCGTTTGCAGCATCGTGGTCAGTGACACACCGGGTGGCTCTGGCATGGCGGACTGTGCCATGGCGCCACGCGAAAGCAGGGCGAACAACAGCTGGCACGCGCTGCGCGCCGGGCGGCAGAAAGTCGATTTGCGGTGTCGAAGCAAAAGGGTCGGCCAGCTTAGCGTGCGAGTCGCGTTCGCGACTCACGAATCCCCTTCTCCCCGCAGCGGGAGGAAGGGTCGGGAATGAGGGAAAGGGTCATGATCGGCGGTTGCTTCACAGCGCATGACCGTCTGCTTGCTGGTCGCTATCTTAAAGCAAGCGGCGGCAAGAGCAAACGCCGCGAGCCAGGCCGCCTGCACCCGCCAGGGCGGCATGGACGCTCAGTGTCCGATCTTGCGGGCGCGTTCCGAGGGGGTGACGATATCGGTCAGACGGATCCCGAACTTGTCGTTGACCACCACCACCTCGCCCTGGGCGATCAGCGTGCCATTGACGAAGACACTCATCGGTTCGCCAGCCATGGCATCCAGTTCGACGACCGAGCCGTGCGCCAGTTGCAGGAGATTCTTGATGGTGATCCTGGTACGCCCGAGTTCGACGGCGATCTGGACCGGTATATCCAGGATCATGTCGAGTTCGTTCATCAGGGAGGCCTTGTTCCCCGGTTCATCGAAACTCGGGAAGATGTTCGCCGCCTGGGCGTTGCCGGCGGGTGGCGCTTCGGCCGCAGACTGCTCGGCCATTGCCGCGGCCCAGTCGTCGTCAGCGCTACTGTCGGCAGAAGCACCGTCGTCGGCGCCGAGCAGGCTCTCGAAATCGTCCGTTTCGTCTTTATCCATTGCTTTCTCCGGCGGGGGCTTCCTCGTTGTCGGCGGCCATGAAGCGTTCGACCTTGAGTGCGTATTGCCCATCCTGCTGCCCGTAGCGGCACTCCATCACGGGCACGTCGTCGACCAGCGCGACGATCTTCTCGGGGATGTCGAGCGGGATGACATCGCCAACCTTCATGGTCAGAATCTGGCGCAGCGCGACGCTGGTCGTCGCCAGTCTGGCGGTGATCTCCACCTCGGCGTTCTTCAACTGCTTGCGCAACATGATGATCCAGCGGCGGTCCGTCGACAGCTGGTCGCTCTGCATCGCGCTGTACAGCAGGTCGCGGATCGGTTCGAGCATCGAGTACGGGAAACAGATGTGCATGTCGGCGCTGGAGCCACCGAATTCGAGCGAGAAGGTCGTCGAGATGACGATCTCCGAAGGTGTGGCGATGTTCGCGAACTGCGAATTCATCTCCGAGCGGATGTACTCGAAAGTCATATCGTATACCGGCTTCCAGGAACGCGAATACTCGGTGAATACGACCGCCAGCAGTCCCTGGATGATGCGTTGCTCGGTGGCCGTGAAGTCGCGGCCTTCGACGCGGGTGTGGAAGCGGCCATCGCCGCCGAACATGTTGTCGACCACCAGAAAGACCAGGCTCGGGTCGAAGATGAACAGGGCGGTTCCGCGCAGGGCCTTGGCGGTGACCAGATTCAGGTTGGTGGGCACCACCAGGTTGCGGGTGAACTCGCTGTATTTCTGTACCCGAATCGAGCCCACCGAGATTTCCGTGCTGCGATGCATGTAGTTGAAGAGGCCGATGCGCAGGTAGCGCGCAAAGCGTTCATTGACCAGTTCGAGCGTGGGCATCCGCCCGCGGACGATTCGCTCCTGCGTGCCGAGATTGTAGGGGCGCGCACCGCCGCCTGCTTCGGCGACCTCCTCCGGCTCGTCGGCTTCGCCGCTGACGCCCTTGAGCAGGGCATCGACTTCATCCTGAGAGAGGAAATCGGCGCTCATTGCGACTCACTGAATGATGAACGAAGTGAACAGCACTTCCCTGATTGGCCAATCGCGGTTCTTTCCCTTGCCGGCCGGGTCGAGCACGCCGTTTATCTTCTCCTTGATCTCGGCGGCCAGGCCCTGCTTGCCTTCCGTGGTCATCAGTTCGGACGCCTTCTTGCTCGACAGCAGCAGGGTCAGGTCGTTACGCAGCTTGGGCATGAACTGCTTCAGCTGCTCGTCGACTTCCGCGCTTTCGACCTCGACCGACAGAATCAGCTGCAGATACTGGTCACCGTCTTCCGGTACGAGATTGACGGTGAAGGCATCCATGGCCACGTAGATTGGCGCTGCGTTGTGGTCGGCCTTCTTCCTCCGGACCGGCTTGGCTCGTTCACGGCTGGCGTCGGCGTACTCGTCGTCGTATTCAGGCGCCGGCTTCAAGAGAATGTAGGCGCCGACGCCGCCGAGGCCGAGCACCAGTACCAGTAGCACGACGATGATGATCAGCAGCTTCTTGCCGCTCTTTGCCGGCGCGGCGCCGTCAGCTTCGGGCTTTGCATCCTTGGCCATTCAGCGGTTGTCTCCCTGGTTCCGTGTTCGCTTGGTGTCGGTTCTCGTATTCAATGCGGGCAGGCCTCTGCTTGGCCGGGCAGCATCTGCTAGGCAAAAGTGTCGACCAGGCTGCTGCCAGCGTGCGTGGCGCCGGTCGGAGCGACGAGGCTGCCCGCCGAAGCAACGCCAAGTATAGCCTTATCGCCCATCTCGCGGGGCGAGCCCGACTGCTCCTGGCGACCGTCAGCCTGCTGCCGAAAGGATTCGCTGCCAACGCTGACCTGTCCCAATTCGATTCCCGCCGTGGCGAACATTTCGCGCAGTCTCGGCAGTGCCGTTTCAATGGCCCCACGAACATCGGCGTTTGCCGAGACGAAGTGTGCATTGGCGCCGTCCTTGTCCAGCTTCAGGGTGATCTCGAGCGAGCCCAGTTGCGGTGGATTGAGCGTCAGTTGCGCGAGCTGCTTGTCGTGGCCGACGAACCACAGCAGTTTCTGGCCCAGCTCGCTGGCCCAGGAGGGGTCACGGAGCGCTGTCTGGAGGTTGAGCGAAGTCTCCAGGGCGTGGGCTGCCTGGGCAGCCGGAAACTGGTTGCCGGCTGCCAGGGTCGCCAGGCTGCTTGCCGGCGACAATGGCTGCCGGGAGGTCTTGGCATCGCTGCGCCCGGCCGTCTGAACGGCGACGTCGGCGACGGCAACGGCAAATTTTGCCGCTTTGCCGTCCGCCGTCTGTGCCGTCAGCGCAGACGGCCAGCGCTCGTCGCGGCTTGACCTGGCCGCCGCCTCGGCGGGCTCCGTCGTCGAGCCGGCTTTCGTCGGGCCAGACGGTTGCGAAGCGCGCAGTGCAGCGCTACTGGCTGGCAGCGAGATGCTGGCTTGCGCGCTCCCTTCGGCGAGCGCAATGGCGGTTGCCGGAACGGGTTGCGTCGGTCCGAGTGTCGCCAGGAACTGCGCGGTGGCGAGAGGCGGGTCGGCTTCGCCGAGGGTGCTCCCGGCCTCGGCGTCGGCATCGCCCTGGTCGCCGACTGGCGGTGCCGCGGCAGCGGGCGGCAGCCCGAGCAGCACGCTCGCGAAGTCGAGGTCGGCACCGGTCGTCGCATCGACCGCCCGGGAGTCGGCGGTGCCATCTCCCGGGGAGGGGGGTGGCAGCATCGGTTTGGCGAAGCTTGAAACGACGGTAATGCTCATGGACGGATCCTTTCCGGCAGGCGCTGTTGCGTTTCAAGCAATTGTTGTGCCATGTTGCCGTCAGCCACCTGTCTCGTCGTCCCTCCGGCGCGCAGCAAACTCATCCTGCGCCTTCTGTTCGAGGCGGAGTTCGAGCTTTGCCTCACTGGCACGATGGCGCTCGAAGAGCGCGTCGAAGGCCTGCAGCCGGGTCCGCTGCCGCTGCCAGTCGGTCTGCCCGGCGGCGGTGTGCTCCTGCTGCAGGCTGACCACCTGCGATTGCTGGGTGATGGCCTCGTCGAGGCGGTTGAGGAATTCCTGGTAGTTGCGCCATTCGGGTTGCCCCAGCCCTTTCCTGGCGGCTTGCCGGAAACGCTCGGCGTAGTCATCCCGGTACTGTTCGAGCATGCCAAGTCTGCTTTGCGCGTCGCGTTCCGTGGCAATCAGGCGTGCCAGGCGTTGCGTGGCCTCGTCGCTGCGCGTCTGCATCAGGTCGAGCACGGCTTGCAGGGAGAAAGGTCTGGGCACGGGTGTCTTGGCTGACTAAATCATTGGAGCCGCGGCGCACAGCATCGCGGCGTGGTCCCGGTCAGGGGTTGGCGGCAAACAGGGCTTGCAGTTGCGCGATGCTGCCGTCGAAGTCCGCTCGTTGGGCGAGGCTCTGTTGCAACAATACCTCGAATTTCGGATAGATGGCGATGGCCTGGTCCAGCTGCAGGTCGGAGCCGGCGGCGTAGGCGCCGACGCTGATCAGGTCGCGCGAACGCTGGTAGCGCGCAAAGAGGTTCTTGAAACGGCGAATCAGTTCCAGGTGCGCCGGGCTGGCCAGGTTGACCATCGCGCGCGAGATCGATTGCTCGATGTCTATCGCCGGATAGTGTCCGGCATCGGCGAGCGTTCGTGAAAGCACGATATGGCCGTCAAGGATTGCGCGTGCGGAATCGGCGATCGGGTCCTGCTGATCGTCGCCTTCTGCAAGCACGGTGTAGAAGCCGGTGATCGAACCGCCGCCGTCGGGGCCGTTGCCGGCGCGTTCGACCAGCTGCGGCAGGCGAGCGAAGACGGAGGGTGGATAACCACGGGTGACCGGCGGCTCGCCGATGGCCAGCGCAATCTCGCGCTGTGCCATGGCGTAGCGCGTCAGGGAATCCATGATCAGCAGGACGTGCCGGCCCCGGTCGCGGAAATATTCGGCGATGCTGGTTGCGTAGGCAGCCCCCTGCAGGCGCATCAGCGGGCTGACGTCAGCCGGCGCGGCGATGACCACCGACCGGCGCAGACCTTCCTCACCAAGAATCTGCTCGATGAACTCCTTGACCTCCCGGCCACGTTCGCCGATCAATCCGACGACAATCACGTCAGCCTCGGTATAGCGGGCCATCATGCCGAGCAAGACGCTCTTGCCGACGCCGGAACCGGCGAACAGGCCCATGCGTTGTCCACGGCCGACGCAGAGCAGGGCATTGATGGCCCGCACGCCGACGTCGAGCGGCTGTTCGATCGCTGCTCTCGACATCGGGTTTACCGGCCGGCTTTGCAGTGGGCGCAGTGATCGCGCGTCGAGCGGGCCCAGCTTGTCGAGTGGTCGTCCCGCACCATCGAGGACCCGGCCCAGCAGTGACTCGCCGACCGGAACCAGCTTGGCGCGGTCAATCGAGCGTCGTCGTGCCGGCGGGGGGCGCCCGACTCGCGGTGGCTGTCTCGGTGCCTCGAGGGCGACGACGCGGGCCCCCGGGGGAAGGCCATAGACATCTTCGGAGGGCATCAGAAAAAGCCGCTCGCCGTTGAACCCGACAACTTCTGCCTCGATCGGCGAGCCGCCCGGCGGCATGATGCGGCACGAGCTGCCCAGCGGCAGTCTGAGTCCGGTGGCCTCCATCACCAGGCCGTTGATGCGCGTCAGATGACCGCTCGGCAGCAGCGAATTGACCTGCCCTGCCGCCTGTCCACAACCGGCGAGGAAGCGGCACCAGTCGGCGAGGTGCCGATTGTCGGGGAAGTCGCTCATCGCGGATTCGGCTTGCTTTCTGAATCCCCGGTCTCGAGCCACTTCTCGCTGATGCCAATGCCTTCAACGACGCGGCGCCAGCGTGTCTCCAGGGTGGCGTCAACTTCGCTGCCAGCGAGTTCGACCCGGCAGCCGCCAGGTGTCAGCGTCGTGTCTTCGACGAGGCGCCAATTGACGTGCGTCAGTTGATCGCCGAGATGGCTGCGCACCAGCGCCGCGTCGCCCGGGTGAACGAAGAGCAATGGCTGGCCGTGATGGGGGTGCAGGGTGGTCACCGCTTCCCTGACGACTGGCAACAGCAGCTCCGGTCGTATCTGCAGGCTCTGCCGCAGGACCTGGCTTGCCACCTCGATGGCCAGCGCCAGCAGTTGGTCGGCGACATCCTGGTCGATGCCGGCCATCGCCTGCTGCAGGTTGTCCATCAAGGTCGCCATGGCTGTCGCCGAGGCCTGTGCAGCCGCGACACCTTCCTGATAGCCAGCAGCATAGCCGGCCTCGTGCGCCTCGTGATGCATGCGCTCGATGTCTTCGGCGGTTGGCAGGACCAGCGGTGGAGCCGCCGTCTGATCGTCCCCATCGTCGCGTGGTGCCTGGTCGGCACGCGTGTCCGCTAGCTGCTCCGAATCCTCGTCTGCGGCTTTCTCGACTGGCGGCTCGGCCGCTGGCGGCGCTTCGGCGGCCCGCTCTTCCTCGTCGAAGGCGGCCACTTCCCAGCGCTGGTAGGCGGTCAGCTTCTCTTTCGGGATCCAGTTGCTCATGACGGCCATTGCCTGTTCAGACCATTGCCTCGCCACCAGCGCCGCCGAGCACGATCTGGCCTTCGTCGGCCAGGCGGCGGACGATCTTGAGGATCTCCTTCTGCTCGGCCTCGACTTCAGAGAGCCGCACCGGTCCGCGCGAATCGAGATCTTCGCGGAGCATCTCCGACGCCCGCTGCGACATGTTCTTGAAGATCTTCTCGCGCAGCGATTCGGTCGCTCCCTTCATGGCCAGGATCAGTGACTCGGACTGGATTTCGCGCAGCAGGAGCTGGATCGCACGGTCATCGAGATCCATGAGGTTTTCGAAGACGAACATCTCGTCGAGGATCTTCTGCGCCAGATCGGGATCGTATTCGCGAATCGAGTCGACCACCGAGGTTTCGTTGGCGGTGCCCATGAAGTTGAGGATTTCGGCGACCGTCCGTACCCCGCCCATCGCCGACTGCTTGACGCTGGCGGAGCCCGAAAGCAGGCGCAGCATGACGTCGTTCAGCTCCTTCAGGGCTTCGGGTTGGATCCCTTCGAGCGTGGCGATCCGCAAGACCACGTCGTTGCGCAGACGTTCGGTAAACTGGTTCAGGATGTCGCTGGTGTGGTCATGGGCGAGGTGCACGAGAATCGTGGCGATGATCTGCGGATGCTCGTTCTTGATCAGGTCGGCGACCGTCGGCGCATCCATCCACTTCAGCCCTTCGATACCATTGGTGTCGCCCGGCTGCAGGATTCGCGAGATGAGGTTCGACGCCTTGTCGTCGCCCAGCGCCTTGGTGAGCACCGAGCGGACGTAGGCATCGGTATCGACGTTCACCGCGGCGGACTCCGCGGCGGTCGTCTGGAACTCCTTGAGAACCTCTTCAACGCGCGTGCGCGGTACCGATCGCAAGGCCGCCATCGCTTGTCCCAGCTTTTGTACTTCCTTCGGGCCCAGATGCTTGAGCACCTCGGAGGCATGGTCTTCGCCAAGCGCGATGAGCAGAATCGCGCTCTTCTCGATACCCTCGTCAGCTGGCATTGGCGCCGGTCCATTCCCTGATGATGTTGGCGACCGCCTTCGGGTCCTGCTCCGCCAGCGCGCGCGCCGCGGCAAGCGCGGTCTCGAGTTGCATGGCTGCGGTCGGCGCCTTTTCCTTGTCTTCCTCTTCGCCTTCCTCGCCCGCCAGAATATCGATCGTGCCACCGACCCCCGGCTCGCTGCCAGCTTCTCCTTGCAGGACGGTCTTCAGCAAGGGGCGAACGACCCCGAGCAGCAGATAGGCGACGATGCCGGCGAGTGCGACGTACTTGATCAGCTCCATGGCCAGCGAAATCATCTCCGGGTCACGCCACAGCGGCAGTTCGTCGCCCTTTTCGGGCACCGTGAATGGCGCGTTGGCGACTGAAATGGTGTCTCCGCGATCTTCGTTGAAGCCCATCGCCTCCTTGACGAGATCTCTGATCTGCTGCAGCTGTGCGTCCGGCATTGCCTTGCTGACGGCCTTGCCGTCCTTGCCGATTTCCTGGCGCTGGTTGACCACCACCGCCGCAGACAGGCGCTTGATCGTCCCGACCGCCTGCTTGACGTGGCGGATGGTCTTGTCGACCTCATAGTTGATTGTCGAGTTCTTGCTGGTGTTCAGCGGTTGGCCGACGCTGCCGATTGATGCCTGCACCCCGGCCGCATCGATCGTTCCCGCAAGGGGCGGCTGGTTCGCGGCGGCGCCCGGCCCGGCGCCGGCGACGGCTGGCCGCGTCAGCGGCGCGGTCGCCGGGACCGGCGGCTGGTTGGTGAGTGCGCCGGGAATCCCCTGCGCGGTCGGGTTGGTGCTTGCCGTCTCGCTGGTCTGCTGGCTGCGAATGCTGATGTCCGGCGGCGTGCTGTTGGGCCGATGCGTTTCAGCCGTCTGTTCGCTCTGCGAAAAGTCGATGTCGGCGGCGATCTGGACGCGCGCATTGTCGGGCCCGACGATCGGCGCCAGGATGTCTTCAACGCGCTTGATGATGCTCGCTTCCACCTGCTGAACGTACTTGACCTGCGTTGGGTCGAGGCCGGCCGCCATCAGCTTGCTGGCCATCTTCGAGAGCAGGGCGCCGCTCTGGTCGAGCAGCGTGACGCTGGCAGCCGCCAGATGCGGGACGCTGGCGGCGATCAGGTTCTGGATGCCGGCGATCTGTGCCGGATCCAGCGAACGTCCGGGATAGAGATTGAGCAGAACCGACGCCGACGGTCGCTGTTCCTCGCGCATGAATACGCTCGGCTTGGGAATCGCCAGGTGCACGCGCGCCGCCTGGACCGCGCCAATCGACTGGATGGTTCGTGACAGTTCGCCTTCCAGGGCACGCTGATAGTTGACCTGCTCGGCAAACTGACTGACGCCGAACTTCTGGCCTTCCATCAACTCGAAACCGACCGCGCCGCCTCGCGGCAGTCCCTGCGAGGCGAGACGCAGGCGCACGTCATGGACCCTGCTGCCGGGAACCAGGATGGCGCTGCCCGAGTCGCTGAACTGGTAGGGAACGTTCATCTGTTCCAGCGCCGCGATTATGGCGCCGCCGTCGCGCTCGGAAATGTTGGAGAAGAGTATCCTGTAGTCACTCTGCCGGAGCCAGCTGCCGGCAACGACGAGCAGGGCGAACACGGCGGCGATGGAAACCATCAGCACCACTTTCTGCCTGTCGGTCAAACGCGCCAGCGCCTCGCGAGCGCGATCCAGCGGTTTGCCCGCAACTGCTGTCTCTGTGGTTTCGGTTACGGCTGCGGCCATGCGCCTGATACGCTGAAAAGCCTGCGAGAAAGCAGGCGGAACGCAAAAAAAGATGACAATTACTCTGCTATTGTAGCTGTTAACTGCACGGGACTTTCCATCGGATGAGCCAAGTCGTACAAATGCCGGACCAGTCGGGACACGAACTCAAGGCGCAGGAATTGCAACGAGCCTTCGACGCCTTCAACCAGGTTTCTCTTGCGCTGACGCAGTCGTACCAGGGACTGCAGGGCCGGGTCGAGTCGCTGACCGCCGAACTTGCGGTCGCCAATGGGGAGTTGCGTCGGCAGTACGAGGAAAAGGAGGCGCTTTCCGAGCGCCTGTCCCTGCTGCTCAACGCCCTGCCGGCCGGCGTGGTTGTGCTCGACAGCACGGCCACCGTCAGCGAGGCCAACCCGGCGGCGGCCGCGATGTTCGATCGGGCGATCGTCGGCGAAGCCTGGCCGACGCTGGCGCAGGCGAGGCTGGTCGCGCTCGAGGCCCCGGGTGAGTGGCAGCTTGGCGCGCGCCGCCTGGCAATCGTCGAAAGTCCACTCGATTCGGCAGGCGGGCGCATTCTACTGATTCACGACGTCACTGCAGCGCACGGTCTCAAGGCGGAACTGGAACGTAACCAGCGGCTGGTGGCCATGGGAGAAATGGCCGCTTCTCTGGCGCACCAGTTGCGAACGCCGCTGGCGACAGCGCTGCTCTACAGTGCCAATCTTGCCCAGGAGGTGCTTTCCGATGCCGCGCGCGTCCGTTTTGCGGAAAAGACGACCGCCCAGTTGAGACGCCTCGAGCGGCTGATACAGGAAGTCCTGCTCTTTGCGCGCGGCGAAAGTATCGGCCGGGACAGCACGCCCGCCCGGCAGCTGCTCGCCGAAGCAGCCCAGATCGTCGAGCCCCTGTTCCTCGAGAAGGGCGTCGCTTTCCGGCTCGTCGGCGACGCCGGCGGAACCCTCGTCACCGGAAGCCGCAAGGCGCTGGTTGGCGCGCTCGTCGATCTGCTCGAGAACGCCTTGCAGGCTTGCACGACTGCTGGTGAAGTGAGCCTCGGCGCCGAGCTCGTCGACGGCCAGCTGCGCATCCGCGTGTGCGATACCGGCGCCGGGATAGCACCGGAAATCCAGGCGCGCGTATTCGAACCTTTCTTCACGACCAGAGGGCAGGGGACCGGGCTGGGCCTGGCCATCGCGCTGGGCGTGGCGCGTGCCCACGGTGGGTCGATGACGGTGCACTCGGTTCCCGGTGAGGGGTCGGAGTTCGTGATCACGCTGCCGCTTGCATCGGCGGCAGAGCCGCTTCTCTGAGGGAACGTCGATCCCATGGTGCCGCGTTTGCCGATACTGGTGGTTGAAGACGACGCAGCCTTGCGCGAAGCGGTCTGCGATACGCTCGAACTGGCCGGGCAGGCAGTCGTCTCGGCCGCCGGCGGCGACGAGGCGCTGACGCTGCTCGCCGGACGTTCCGTCTCGCTGGTGGTCAGCGATGTGCGCATGCTGCCGATCGATGGCATCACCTTGCTCAGGGAAATCCGCAGCCGTCATCCCTACCTTCCGGTGGTCCTGATGACCGCCTTTGCGGACGTCGACCGCGCCGTCGAAGCGATGCGCGCGGGCGCTTGTGACTTCCTGCTGAAACCCTTCGAACCGAAGGCGCTGCTTGATCATGTCATGCGCTATCGCCTGCCGGAAACGCACGACGACGAGCGGGCCATCGCCATCGATGCGGTGAGCGTCAACCTCTTCGCGCTTGCCAGGCGGGTTGCGCAGAGCGATAGCACCGTCCTGCTGAGCGGCGAGAGCGGTGTCGGGAAGGAGGTCGTGGCGCGTTTCATTCACCAGCACTCGGCGCGCCGCAAGGGACCGTTCGTGGCCATCAATTGTGCGGCGATTCCGGACAGCCTGCTCGAGGCGACGCTTTTCGGCTATGAGAAGGGCGCCTTCAGCGGCGCCCAGCATGCGCAGGCGGGCAAGTTCGAGCAGGCGCAGCACGGCACCCTGTTGCTCGACGAGGTGACCGAAATGCCGCTCGGTCTGCAGGCCAAGCTGCTGCGCGTGCTGCAGGAACGGGAAGTGGAAAGGGTCGGCGGCAAGCAGCCCGTGCTCCTCGATATCCGGGTCATCGCCACGTCCAATCGGGACATGGCCGATGCCGTCGCCACCGGCCACCTGCGCGAGGATCTCTTCTACCGTCTGAATGTCTTCCCGCTGCTGATCCCGGCGCTGCGCCAGCGCGGCGAGGATATCGTTCCCCTGGCGCGCCATTTCCTCGCCGAACACGGCGCGCGCGCCGGTCGTCCGGGCCTGCGCCTGTCTGTGGCTGCCGAGGAGGCTCTGCGTCGGCACGCCTGGCCAGGCAACGTCCGCGAAATGGAAAACGTCATGCAGCGTGCGGTCATTCTGGCTGCGGGCGATGTCGTCGAACCGGCCGCCCTGCATCTGGCAGCGGCAGCGCCGGTTGCGCCAACGGGCGGGCGGCAGCCGGAAATGGCGGCGTCGGCGCCCGCTGCTGCGCAGTCGCCGCCGCCGGTTCGGACGACCAACAAGATGCGGGAAGTCGAGCGCGAGCATATTCTCGAGACGCTGGCGGCGGTTGGTGGGTCACGGACGCTGGCAGGGCAGCGCCTCGGGATGTCCGAGAGAACCCTGCGTCACAAGTTGCGACAGTATCGCCTGGAAGGTTTTCTGAAGGCTTGATCGTCTGATCGCCGGGGCCGGCGAGCTGGCGCGAGTCTTGCTTCGTAAAGCGTGGCAGTATTTGGAGACGAAAATGGACAGCAAGGGGATTGAGCAGGTGTTGAGCGTGTTGCAGGCGACATCGGCCGCCGCTGGCGGTCGTGTTGCCGAGGCGAAGAGCACGCCTGCAGCAGGGACGGACTTTGCCCAGGTGCTGCAGAATTCGATCGCACAGGTCAGTCAGACGCAGCAACAGGCGGAAGCCATGGCGGCAAATTTTGCCGCCGGCAACAGCAGCGAGAACCTGCACGACGTGATGATCGCCCTGCAAACGGCCAATCTCTCGTTCCAGGAGATGATCCAGGTGCGCAACAAGCTCGTCTCCGCTTACCAGGACGTGATGAACATGCAGGTCTAGCCGCCTGACCTGCATGACCGCCCGCCGCGTCGGAGAATGGTCATTCGTGAGCAGTCGTTCCAGGGCCTTGAATTCGCGCATCAGAGCGCCCATAATGCTTCGCATGGTCGTAATTCCGGCAAACCGGAAGCGTTCTGGACGCGGGTTCGATTCCCGCCACCTCCACCACTGCGGGGGTGCACCGGTTTCGACAGGGTGACAGATGGCGAGCAGGCGGCCCGAGAGGCGACGGACGTAATCCGCGCAAAACCACAAACGCCAACGATGAGCGTTTCGCAATGGCCGCTTAAGGCCTGCTGAGGACATAGCCGTCCGATAAACAGAATGGCTATCGGTGGGGGCTTCGGCCCCCATCGTCATTTCTGGCGGTGCTGCCCAGCCCTGGTCGATGGCCAGGGCGGCGCATGAATGTGAAAGTCGCGTGCGCGATCCGCGAAGTCGCCTTCTCCCCGTGCGGGAGAAGGGTTGGGGAAGAGCGTGGGCGGTCATGACCGCCATGATCCGGCGTGCCCCGACATGTCATGGCCGTCGGGCAGCAGCAATCTTCCGGATGCTGCGCGCATCCCCCGTGCCGCGCTGCGCCCGGTCAACACTTGCCGGATAGCCGACAAATCACGGTATATTGTGGTTCCATTTATTCCTTCCTGGAGCCTCACACATGAAAGCTGGCGCTCTATTCGGGTTCCTGGGATCCGGTCTGCCCTTGATCGCGACGCTGCGCGGCTACCGCCTGGCATGGCTCGGCAAGGATTCCATCGCCGGGCTTTCGGCGTGCATCGTCTCGATTCCGTCGGTGATTGCCTATGCCGAGCTGGTGCACCTGCCGGCGATTACCGGCTTGTACGCGGCGCTGGCTGCGGCCATCGGCTACGCGCTGTTCTCCAGTTCACGGCATGTCATCGCCGGACCGGATGCGGCGATCGGACTGCTGGCCGGATCGGCGATCCTGCCGCTGTCCGGAGGGGACCCGGCGCGCATCGTCGTGCTGGCGGCGATACTCAGCATCCTCTCGGGGGTGGTGCTGCTGCTCGCCGCGCGGCTGAAGCTGGGCGTGATTGCCGATCTGCTGTCCCGGCCGGTGCTGATCGGCTATCTGAACGGTGCCTCGCTGGTTCTGATCGCCACGCAGCTCGGCAAGATGTTCGGGATCAAGACCGAGGGCGAGGAATTCTTCCATATCGTGTTCACGGTGTTCCAGAAGTTGCCCCAGACGCATCTGGCGACCTTCTTCTTCGGTGTGCTGCTGGTTGTCCTGCTGTTCGCCCTGGCGCACTGGCTGCCACGCGTGCCGGGCGCACTGGCGGTCTGTGCGGTGGCGATCGCCGCCACTTTCGTTCTCGACCTGGGCAGCTACGGTGTCGCCCTGGTCGGCGAGGTGCCCTCGGGCTTTCCGCATCTGACGATTCCTGCGGTTCACTGGGCAGACCTCGCGGCACTTGCCCCGGCTGCCGTGGCCATCGCCTTCCTGGCGTTTTCAGACGGCATTCTTCTCGCACAGACCTTCGCCGAGAAGAACGGCTACGAAGTCAGTCCGAACCGCGAACTCGTTGCCCTCGGCTCGGCGAACATACTGGCCGGGCTGTGGCAGGGCTTTCCCGTTTCGGCCAGCCAGTCACGCACCTCGATCGTCGATTCGGCGGGTGGCAGGACGCAGCTTGCCCAGCTGATTCTGGCCGTCGGCCTGCTGCTGTTCCTGTTCTTCCTCACCGGTCTGATCGCGCTGTTGCCGAAGGTGGCCCTGGGTGCGATCCTGATCGTCACCGCCATCGGGATGCTCGAGGTGGCATCGCTCAAGGGTCTGTACAAGATCGATCGCGTCGAGTGCGGCATTGCCCTGGGCGTGACTGCTGCAATACTGCTGGCCGGCGTGGTGCCTGGCATCATCCTCGGTCTGTTGCTGTCGCTGACGACGGTGCTTGTCGAGGTTTCGCGTCCCGACGACGCGGTGCTTCGCCGCTTGCGCAGCGACGGCAAGTTTCACGACTGCCTCGATGACGAGGAAGCGGAGAGTGTTCCCGGCCTGCTGGTCTATCGCCTCTACGCGCCGCTGATCTTTGCCAACGCAAGGCACGTCGTGACCCGCCTGCGGACGCTGGTCGACCAGGCGCAGCCGCCCGTCAAGTGGCTGGTCATCGATGCCCAGGCGATTCACGACATGGACGTTACCGCCGCGCAGCGCTTTGCCGAACTTCATCGCGAACTGGTCGCCAGGGGCGTTGATGTCAAGATCGCCGACGCGCCGCGCCCCTTCCGCGAGGAGCTCGCCAAGGTCGGACTCTCCGAGGAGATCGGTGGGGCGGACTTCTATGTGTCCGTGAAACAGGCGACCCAGGCCTACGCGCGGCAGTTCGATGTTGCACCGCTCCCGGAATCGGCTCCGCCCGTGCCCTGAGCCAGGCGCTGCTGACCGGCAGTGACCGCGCGCTGCTGCCGGTCGTCGGTCAGCGGGCGCGCGTCGGCAGTACCGTGCGCAGGAGCCGGGCGGCGTCGCGAATCATTTCTTCGGTGCTCTGCCAGTCGACACAGGCGTCGGTGACCGAGCAGCCGTACTTCAGCTGCGAGAGATCCTCGGGAATCGGCTGGTTGCCGGCGACCAGATTGGACTCGACCATCATGCCGACCAGCGACTGGTTCCCCAGGCGTACCTGGTTGACCACGTCGGCCATCACCAACGGCTGCAACTCGGGCTTCTTGTAGCTGTTGGCATGCGAACAGTCGATCACGATGTTGCATGGCAGAGCGGCCTTGCGCAGCGCCTGTTCAGCCATCTGCACGCTGACCGTGTCGTAGTTGGGGCGGCCGTCGCCGCCACGCAGTACCAGGTGACCGTAGCGGTTGCCGCGGGTACGGACGATCGCCGTGCGTCCCTGGCCGTTGATTCCGAGGAAGCTGTGCGGCCGTGATGCTGAAAGGATGGCGTTGATGGCAATGGCGACGTCGCCGTTGGTGCCGTTCTTGAAGCCCACCGGGGTGGACAGGCCGGACGAGATCTCGCGATGCGTCTGCGACTCGGTGGTGCGCGCGCCGATCGCTGTCCACGAAATGAGGTCGCCCAGGTATTGCGGCGCGATCGGGTCGAGCGCCTCGGTGCCGGCCGGCAGGCCGAGTTCGGCGAGCTCGAGCAGGAACTCGCGTGCCTGTTGCATGCCCCGGTCGACGCGGAAGGAATCGTCCATGTCCGGGTCGTTGATATAGCCTTTCCAGCCGGTGGTGGTGCGCGGCTTTTCGAAGTAGACGCGCATCACCAGGTAAAGCGTGTCGCCGACCTCGTCAGCGAGCGCTTTCAGGCGACGCGCGTAGTCGAGTCCGGCGACCGGATCGTGGATCGAGCAGGGGCCGACGACAACGAACAGACGCTGGTCGCTGCGGTCGAGGATGTTGCGCAGGATCTCGCGGCCGCATTTCACGAGGTTCACGGCGCGTGGCGAAAGCGGCAGGCGGGCCTGGATTTCCTCGGGCGAGGGCATGGCGTCGAAGGCGCTGACGTTGATGTTGTCGATGTCGAGAGTGGTCATGGTTTGGGCTGCCGGCTCAGTTGATGAATAAGGTCTTTTACCGCGGCAACGCGGTCGGAAAGCGTTGCGCAGTGACGTTTGAGAACCAACCTGTCCGGTCCGGACAGCCGGTAGTTGCGGTCCTTCTGAATCAGGTCGATGACGCGCGTCGGGTCTATTTGGGGATCCGCTTCGAACTGCACGCTGACCTGTTCGGCGGTGGCATCGAGCTTGCTTACCCCGAGAGGCTTGCAGAGCAGTCGCAGCCGGTGACTGTCGAGCAGGGCGCGGGCCTGTGGCGGCAGTTCGCCAAAACGATCGACCAGTTCCTCCTGCAGATCGGAAATTTCGTCGCTCAGGGCGCAGTTGGCCAGGCGCTTGTAGAGTGCCAGCCTTTCGTGGACATCGGGCGCGTAGTCGTCCGGCAGCAGCGCGGGGGTATGCAGGTTGATCTCGGTGCTTATCGCCAGCGGCTGCGACAGGTCGGGTTCCTTGCCCTGTTTCAGCGCCGCGACGGCGCGGTTGAGCATCTCGGTGAACATGTTGAAGCCGACTTCCTGCATTTCGCCGGACTGGCTGTCGCCGAGGACTTCGCCAGCGCCACGGATTTCCAGGTCGTGCATGGCGAGATAGAAGCCGGCTCCCAGCTCATCCATCATCTGGATCGCTTCAAGGCGCTGTTTCGCCTGCTTGTTGGGCGCCGCATCGTCCTGCGTGAGCAGGTAGGCATAGGCCTGATGGTGCGAGCGTCCGACCCGGCCGCGCAGCTGATGGAGTTGCGCCAGGCCGAACTTCTCGGCACGGTTGATGACGATCGTGTTGGCGTGCGGGTTGTCGATGCCGGTCTCGATGATCGTCGTGCACAGCAGGACGTTGGCCCGCTGTTGCGTGAAGTCGCGCATCACGCGCTCCAGGTCGCGCTCCTTCATCTGGCCATGGCCGACGACGATGCGCGCCTCGGGCAAGAGCTTGCCGAGCCTGTCGCACATGTTCTCGATGGTGTTGACCTCGTTGTGCAGGAAGTACACCTGCCCACCGCGTTTGAATTCGCGCAGCAGCGCTTCGCGGATGATACCGTCCGAGAAGCGGGTGACGAAGGTCTTGATCGCCAGGCGTTTCTGAGGGGCGGTGGCGATGACCGAGAAGTCTCGCAGCCCTTCCAGCGACATGGCGAGTGTGCGCGGGATCGGCGTGGCGGTCAGTGTCAGCACGTCGACTTCGGCACGCAGAGCCTTCAGGGCCTCTTTCTGGCGCACGCCAAAGCGGTGCTCCTCGTCGATGACCACCAGGCCGAGACGGCTGAACTTGACGTCTTTTTGCAACAAGCGGTGTGTTCCGATGACGATGTCGAGCTTCCCCTCGGCCAGCTCGCGCAGGGCATGCGTGACTTCCGCGCCGGTCTTGAAGCGGGACAACTCGGCGATGCGCACGGGCCAGTCGGCGAAACGGTCGTTGAAGGTCTGGAAGTGCTGCTCGCAGAGCAGCGTGGTCGGGCAGAGAACCGCCGCCTGCCGGCCACCGGCCACGGCGCAGAAAACGGCGCGCAGGGCCACCTCGGTCTTGCCGAAGCCGACGTCGCCGCAGACCAGACGGTCCATCGGTCGGCCGGATTTCATGTCTTCGATCACTGCCGAGATCGCGGCCGCCTGGTCGGCCGTTTCCTCAAAACCGAAGCCGTCGGCAAAAGCGTCGTGGTCATGGGCCTTGAACTCGCAGGCGTGACCCTGGCGTGCGGCGCGCAGGGCATACAGCGCCAGCAACTCGGCGGCAGTGTCGCGGGCCTGCAGCGCGGCGCGGCGTTTTGCCTTCTCCCATTGCTGCGAGCCGAGCGTATGCAGGGGCGCCGCGTCCGGATCCGCGCCCGAGTAGCGCGCGATGACGTGCAGTTGCGACACCGGTACGTAGAGCTTGGCGTTGCCGGCGTAGTGCAGCTCGAGGAACTCCATCTCGCCCTCACCCAGGTCCAGGTGAATCAGACCCTGATAGCGGGCGATGCCGTGCTGCTCATGAACCACCGGCGAACCGATCTTCAGTTCCGTGAGGTCGCGCAACCAGTTATCGACCGATGCCTTGCGCTGTGCCGTGTGTCGCGCGCGGCGCGACGGGCTGTCGGCGTACAGCTCGGCTTCGGTGATGATCGCCAGTTGCGCGAGCTGGAAGCCGTCGTGCAGCGGGGCAATGCTCAGCGAGAGCCGGCTGCCGGACTCCAGGAATTCCGAAAAACCGCTGCTGGCGGCCGGCGCCAGCCCGTATTCCGAGAAGAGTTCGCTCAGCGTTTCGCGGCGTCCGGCCGTTTCGGCGAGCAGCAGCACCCGCCCCTGGAAGGTGTCGACGAAGCCTTTCAGAGCGTGCAGCGGATCCTGGGCGCGGCGGTCCACGGCCAGCGATGGCAGGGGCCGCGCAGGTCCGTCGTCGCCGGCGGCCAGGTTCAGCCGGGCATACGACTTGGCAGCGACGAAGAAGGGCTCCTCGGCCAGAAAGAGTTCCGCAGGCCGCAGCAGGGGGTGGCTGCGGTCACCGGAGAGCATGTCATAGCGCGACTGCGCGTCGCGCCAGAAAGCGCGAATCGCTTCCGGTACGTTGTTGTGCAGGCAGAGGACGGTTTCATTCGGCAGATAGTCGAAAAGGCTGGCCGTTTCCTCGAAGAACAGCGGCAGCCAGTACTCGATGCCGGCCGCGGCAACGCCATTCGACACGTCCTTGTAGATCCGCGACCGGCCCGGATCACCCTCGAAGATTTCACGGAAGCGCTGTCGGAAACGCGCGCGCCCTTTCTCGTCGAGCGGAAACTCGCGCGCTGGCAGCAGGCGAATCTCGGGTACCGGATAAAGCGTGCGCTGGCTATCGACGTCGAAAGTCTTGATCGTTTCGATCTCGTCGTCGAAGAGGTCGAGCCGGTACGGCAGTTGCGATCCCATCGGGAAGAGGTCGACGATGCCGCCGCGGATCGAGTACTCGCCCGGTGCCACGACCTGTGTGACGTGCGCGTAGCCGGCCAGGGTCAGCTGCGTTCTGAACTGGCCGGCGTCGAGTTGCTCGCCCTGCTTGAGAAAGAAGGTATAGGCGGCCAGATACGCCGGCGGTGCCAGGCGGTAGACGGCCGTGCCGGCGGGAACCAGCAGGACGTCGCAATCGTTGCGCATGACCGCGTAGAGCGTTGCCAGGCGCTCGGAGACCAGGTCGTGATGCGGCGAGAAACTGTCGTAGGGTAGTGTTTCCCAGTCCGGCAGCAGGCGGATGCGCAGATCGGCGGCGAACCAGGGGATTTCCTCGAGCAGGCGCTGCGCGTCGGCGGCGCTGGCAGTCAGTACGGCGAGCATGCGCCGTCGCTTGCCCGTATTGGCCTCGCTCGCCGCCTGGGCGATCAGCAGCGCGTCGGCCGAGCCGGCAAACGGGGGGAGTTGGCGCTTTTCGCCGATTTCTGGCAACGGCGATCGGGGAAGCGGAAATGACAATGAATGCGACTCGCGACTCGACTTCTAGAACGGGACGATCTGCGCGAGCCGGTCTCGGCAAGGCAGCGAAAGGGCGGCATTATAGCCGATCGGGCGGCGTCGCCCGTCCTCGCCTGTGCCCGGACGAGTGCTCGGCGCGGCGTGCTTCAGGCCTGTGTTGCCTCGAGTCGGGTGCTCAGCGCGCCGAAGAACTGGGAAGCGCCACCGCGAATCGAAAAATCCGCGACTTTTGAGAGCGGCGTCGGGTGCGGATTGACTTCCACCACCGTGGCGCCGGCGCGCTTTGCCCACACCGGCAACAGCGCGGCGGGTTGCACCGTGAACGAGGTGCCGACGCAGAAGAACAGGTCCGCCGTCAGGCTGCGCATTTCGGCGGCACCAAAAACCGCTTCATCGAGCATTTCTCCAAAAAGAACCAGATCGGGCCGCACCGGTGCGCCGCAACCCGGGCAGGAAAAGGGTTCCAGAGCGTCTTCCTGCCAGGCGGCGGCGAAGCCGCAATGGTGGTGGCAGCGGACGCGATGAATGGTGCCATGAACCTCGAGCACCTGCGTGTTTCCGGCACGTGTGTGGTAGCCGTCGATATTCTGGGTGATCACGGCCAACTGCTTGCCGCGGCAGGTCTTCTCCAGTCGCGCAAGCGCTTCGTGACCCGCGTTGGGTGCCTTTTCGTCGACCAGCTTCTTTAATTGCAGGAGCCAGTTCCAGACCCGGCCCGGATTGCGCATGAAGCCTTCGATACTGGCTACTTCGTCGGGGTCGACCTTGTTCCAAAGCCCGGTCGCACCATCGCGGAAGGTGGGGATGCCGCTGTCGGCTGACAGACCTGCGCCCGAGAAAACGACGATTTCCCTCGCCTCGCGCACCATGGCAGCGATCGATTCCAGTTGCTCTGCCTGCATCTCGTCCTCCTTTGCCTGGCCTGTCGCCGACGGTGCCCGGCTGCCCCCACGGGCAGCCAGCGGACGAATCCCAATCAGCGGAGTCGATTGTCGCATGCCTTGGAAGCGCCTGCAGGGTCTTGCCGATGGCGCTTCAACGCATCTGCGCAGTTGGCGATGCTGCTCGCCAAGAAGCTTTTTGCGGGAGCGAAGTCGGGCCGTCGTGCGTGTCCCGGCGACGGTCAGGCAGTGCCGGCGGAGGTGTTTCGTTGCATAAAAGCAACACAATGCCAAACCAATGCTTGAAGCCGCCGAAGTTTGTATGCTTAAATCCGCCGACTGCGCAAAAATCGCATCGCGTGACACGCATTCGGACCTAACAGAGATTAATCGAGGAGGAATATCTTGAAATCGAAAATCATTACTACCCTGCTGGCCTCTATCGGCCTTTTTGCAGCAGTCGGTGCCGCACAAGCCCAAACTGCCGCTGACCGCGTCTATGTAATCGACGCACGCGGCGAAGTCGCAATGAGCGGTACCGGCCTGTGCTGGCGGACTGGCTTCTGGACGCCGGCTGGCGCCGCCAAAGACCCGGCGGGCTGCCAGTGCGACAAGGATCTGCTGCCCAAGGAGGTCTGCGAGCCGCCGATGGCCAAGGAAGCGACGCCGAAGCCGTCGGGTGACAAGGTGACCGTCGCTGCCGACGCGCTGTTCGACTTCAACAAGGCAACCCTGCGTCCGGCCGGCATGGCCAAGCTCGACGAAGTCGTCGCCATGTCCAAGCAGATCAAGCTGGAAGTGATCATCGCCGTTGGCCACACCGACCGCTTCGGTTCCGACGCCTACAACCAGAAGCTGTCCGAGCGGCGCGCCGCCTCGGTCAAGAGCTATCTGGTCAGCAAGGGTGTCGAAGCCAACCGCGTCTACACCGAAGGCAAGGGCGAGAAGCAGCCGGTTACCCAGCCTGGCCAGTGCCCGGGCGGCCCGACCAAGAAGGTCATCGCCTGCCTGCAGCCTGACCGTCGTGTCGATATCGAACTCATCGGCACCAAGTAATCCAGGCAACGCGTAACAAGACCCCGCTCAGGCGGGGTTTTTTTTCAGGCTTTGCATTGTTGTTTTCGTGAGCAATATGCCCATGCAACCTGTCGACCTGATTGTCGAGGCGCGCTGGACAGTCCCGGTTGATCCCGCCGATGTGGTTCTCGACAACCACGCGGTGGTGGTCAACGACGGCCGGATCGTCGCCGTCTTGCCGCACAGCGAGGCGGCTGTCCGTTTTTCGGCACGCAGTCACAAGCATCTGGAGCAGCATGTCCTGATTCCGGGACTGGTCAATCTGCACACGCACGCGGCCATGAGTCTGCTGCGCGGTCTTGCCGACGACCTGCCGCTGATGGAGTGGCTACAGCAGCACATCTGGCCGGCCGAGGCGCAGCACGTGTCCGAGCAATTCGTCCATGACGGCACGCTGCTCGCCTGCGCGGAGATGTTGCGCGGTGGCATCACCTGCTTCAACGATATGTACTTCTTTCCCGGTGCCGCCGCGGATGCCGCGCTGGCCTCCGGAATCCGCGCTGCGATCGGGCTGATCACGGTCGATTTTCCGAGCAGCTACGCGACCGACGCGGACGATTATCTTGCCAAGGGACTTGCTGCGCGCGACCAGCGCCTGGACGAGCCGCTGCTGTCCTTCTGTCTGGCGCCGCATGCCCCGTACACGGTCAGTGACGCCGGCTTTGGCAGGGTGCTGACGCTTGCCGAGCAGATCGAGCTGCCGATTCATCTGCATCTCCATGAAACGCGTCAGGAAATCGACGACAGCCTGCAGCGCTTCGGGATGCGCCCGATCGAGCGCCTGCGTCGCCTGGGCTTGCTGAGTCCGGCATTGATCGCCGTGCACGCGGTGCACCTCGAAGCGCACGAGATCGGGTTGCTGGCCGAGTATGGCTGCTCTGTCGCGCACTGTCCGAGCTCCAATCTCAAGCTCGCCAGCGGCATTTCTCCGGTCAGCGAGCTGTCGGCAAGGGGGATAAACGTCGGCCTCGGGACCGACGGTGCGGCCAGCAACAACCGCCTCGACCTCCTGCAGGAGATGCGCCTGGCAGCGCTGCTGGCCAAGGAGCAAAGCGGCCGCGCCGACGCGATCAACGCCCATCGCGTGCTGCGCATGGCAACCCTGGGCGGCGCCAGGGCGCTGGGGCTCGAGGCGAGCATCGGCTCGATTAGCGTTGGCAAGGCCGCCGACCTGTGCGCCGTGAGTCTCGACGACCTTGCTCTTGCGCCCTGCTACGATCCCGTGTCGCAGCTTGCCTACAGCGTAGGCCGTGAGCATGTTTCTGCCGTGTGGGTGGCGGGGCGTATGCGGGTCGAGAACGGGCAACTGCTTGAATGCAACGAAACCGGATTGATTAAGCTTGCGCTCTTGTGGCAGAATAAAATCCGTCCGTGACGAGTTCAGTGAATAATGAGGCATAACAGGGCATGTGGAGCGATTCCGCAGGCCTCAAATTAACGAGGGAAACCTAGATGAAAAGAATTGCAAGAACAAGTTCCATCGTGGCCGCGCTCGCTGCTGCTGCTTTCGGCTTCGGCGCCTCGCTGGCTCAGGCACAGACTTCAATTCCTCTCGATCGCGTTTACGTGATTGACGCAAGCGGTGAGGTCGTCATGAGCGGTGCCGGCCTCTGCTGGCGGACCGGCTTCTGGACGCCGGCGGCAGCTGCCAACGACCCGGCTGGCTGCAAGTGCGACAAGGACCTGCTGCCCAAGGAGGTCTGCGAGCCGCCGATGGCCAAGGCTGCGACGCCGAAACCGTCGGGTGACAAGGTTACCGTCGCTGCCGATGCGCTGTTCGACTTCAACAAGGCAACCCTGCGTCCGGCCGGCAAGGCCAAGCTCGACGAAGTCGCCGCCATGGCCCAGCAGATCAAGCTGGAAGTGATCATCGCCGTCGGTCATACCGACCGCTTCGGTTCCGACGCCTACAACCAGAAGCTGTCCGAGCGGCGCGCCGCATCGGTCAAGACCTATCTGGTCAGCAAGGGCATCGAAGCCAACCGTGTCTACACCGAAGGCAAGGGCGAGAAGCAGCCGGTTACCCAGCCTGGCCAGTGCCCGGGCGGCCCGACCAAGAAGGTCATCGCCTGCCTGCAGCCTGACCGTCGTGTCGATATCGAACTCATCGGCACCAAGTAATCTGCTGCTGTTGGGGGAGGAGCCCTGCTTCGGCAGGGCTTTTTCGTTGCGGCGCCCGGCAAGCGCGCACTCACTTCTACGGGCCGGGAAGATGACCTGCTGCCCGTCACCTGTCACGGAAACCGTCGCCTGATGATCAACGCCGACCAGAACGAACTCGAGAAATTCAGCCAGCTTGCGCATCGCTGGTGGGACCCGAACAGCGACTTCAAGCCGCTGCATGACATCAATCCCTTGCGCCTCGACTGGATAGACCAGCACTGTGGACTTGCCGGCAAGCACGTGCTCGACGTTGGTTGTGGCGGCGGTCTGCTGTCGGAAGGGATGTGCGACAGGGGCGCGGCCGTGACCGGTATCGACCTTTCCGAAAAGGCCTTGAGCGTTGCCCGCCTGCACCTGCTCGAAAGTGGGCGGCGGGTCGACTATCGACAGATCTCAACCGAAGATCTGGCGGCTGGCCAGCCTGGCAGCTATGACGTGGTGACCTGTATGGAAATGCTCGAGCATGTTCCCGATCCGGCCAGTACGGTCGTCGCCTGTGCGACGCTGGTAAAGCCCGGCGGGCATGTCTTCTTCTCGACCATCAACCGCAACCCGAAAGCCTACCTGTTGGCCGTGATTGGTGCAGAGTATGTCTTGCGGATGCTGCCGCGCGGCACCCACGAATATGCCCGCTTCATCAAGCCATCAGAGCTTTCGCGCTGGGCGAGAAGCGCCGGTCTTGATCCCGACGAACTGCGCGGGATGAGTTACAACCCCTTGACGGGGCGCTACGCGCTCGGCCATGACACGGACGTCAACTATCTGATGCATGCGATGAAGGATGTTTGAAGCGGTACTGTTCGACCTCGACGGCACCTTCGCCGACACCGCCCCCGATCTGGCCGCCGCGCTCAACCGTCTGCGCGCCGATCTGGGCCTGCCGCCGGTGCCGCCGCGGCAACTGCGCGCCCTGACCTCACAGGGCGTACGCGGCATGCTCAAGGGCGGGCTCGACCTGCGCCCGGGCGATGCACATTATGCCGAGTTCTACGACCGTTTCCTGCGTTATTACAGCCAGGACATCTGTGTCGAGACGACAGTGTTTCCCGGCATCGATCCGCTCGTCGACGCTCTCGATGAATGCTGTTCCCCGTGGGGGATAGTCACCAACAAGGCGCAACGCTTCACCTTGCCGCTGCTGGCCCGGCTCGGCTACGCCAAGCGTGCTGCCTGCGTCGTCAGTGGCGACTCTGCGCGACGCGCGAAGCCGGCACCACAACCGATGCGGCTGGCATGCATGCTGATCGCCAGGCACCCCGGGCGTTGCCTCTACGTTGGCGACGACCTGCGCGATATCCAGGCCGGCCGCGCTGCCGGCATGGTGACCGTGGCGGTGCGTTACGGCTATCTCGGCGATGGTGAACCGATAGAGGCCTGGGGTGCCGATCATGTCGTCGATCACGCGCAGGAAATTTCCGCCCTGGCCGGTATCCACTGAGCGCCCGTGACCCGCAGCACCTTCTCTGGAAGCAGACCCATGCCACAGACAGCCCTGATCCTCTTTGCCCATGGCGCCCGTGACCCCGATTGGGCCGATCCGATGCGCCGCGTCTGTGCGTCCCTGCGCGAGCAGGCTCCCGGCCAGCGTGTCGAACTCGCGTTCCTGGAATTCATGAAGCCGGAGTTGCGCGAGTGTGCCGAATCGCTGGTCAACGAGGGATTCGAACGTATCATCGTGCTGCCGATGTTTGTCGCCCGGGGAGGACATCTGAAACGCGATGTGCCCCTGCTGCTCGACGAGTTGCGGCAGCGCCATCGACTGACCCGCTTCGAACTGGCTGGCGCGGTCGGTGAAGCCGAGAGCGTCGTGCAGGCAATGGCCGGGCACGCGCTGGCGCTGATCGGCGGCTAGCAGAAATCATGGCCAGCGCCGCCGGCAGACGCGGGGTTGGTGTCGCCGGAGCGCTGTTTCTGCTGCCCCCGGCTCTCGATATACAGCGTGCCAATGCCTGAAATGGCTTTTTTTTCACCGATCGGATTTCTGGCGACGCCTTTTGGTGATCGCTTCGGCATTCCACGGCAGCCGCTGTTGGCGCCGCATGCCCGTGGGCAGTTGCGCCTGTTGCCACCGTACGATCGGGAAGAAGCGGTGCGCGGGCTGGACGCCTTCTCACACGTCTGGCTGACCTTCATCTTCCACCGCAGCGTCGGCCAGTGGCATCCGACGGTTCGTCCGCCGCGCCTCGGCGGCAATGCGCGCGTCGGTGTTTTTGCCAGCCGCAGCCCGTTTCGCCCGAATCCACTGGGCCTGTCACTGGTCGAGTTGCTGGCCGTCGACAGCAGTGACGGCGTGCTGCTGACGTTCGGCGGCGTCGATCTGCTCGACGGTACCCCGGTGCTCGACATCAAACCGTATCTTCCCTTCATCGAAAGCCAGCCTCTTGCCAGCGGCGGTTTCGTCGATGGTCCTCCCCGGCAGCTAAGCGTCGAGTTCAGCGTGCAGGCGGCCGGTCAGCTGAGAAAACATGAACAGCGTTGGCCCGATCTCGCCGCCTTGCTGCGCGAGGTGCTGGCACAGGATCCGCGTCCGGCCTACGCCGACGATCCGCTGCGCCAATACGGTTTTCGTCTTTATGACCTGGAAATCAGGTGGCGGTGCTCGGCGACGCGGGCCGTCGTCGAGGCAGTTCTCGGACCGTCGGCCGAAGGCGCCTGCTGATCCGAAAGACGGTGAGGGTAGCCAGGCGTGTCAGCCGCGCCGGGCTTGCTGCGTTAGTATGGAGTCATCGTCAGGAGTCAGGAGCCGCCTTTCCTCAAGGAGGGCGTCGCCAGCCGGCCGGAACGCAATCCTGCGACTGCCGGCCGTGGCTCCGGGCACTCATCATATCGGAGACGATTCCATGAAAACCTTGATCGGGGCGCTACTGCTGCTGGCCTTCGTCCAGCCGAACGCCGCCCTCGCGGATGGCCGCGGGCGCGGCGGCACGCAGGTTTCCGGCGCGGTGGTCGTCGGCGGCGGTTACGGGCCACGGGGAGGCTACTACGGGCCGCGGGGCGGCTATGGCGGTCCGCGCTGGGGCTACAGGGGCGGTCCGGCCGTGGGAGTCTATTACGGCGCCCCCCTCGGCTGGGGCTGGCCGTGGGGGCCGCCGGTCTACTATCCGCAGCCCGTCTATCCGCCCGTCGTCACCGTACCGCCACCGGTGGTCTACGTCGAACGAGACCCGGTGCCAGCGGTGCGGAGCGGCCAGGCCCTCGAACCCGGCTATTGGTACTACTGCCGGGAACTCGCCGGCTACTACCCGGCCGTGATGCAGTGTCCCGGCGCCTGGGAGCCGGTCGCGCCGCGCGCCGACTAGGGCCGCGAGCCGAGGCGCCGCGATACCTGGCGGCACGCTGTTGCCGGCCACTGCTGGTCGCCGGCCTTCCAGCCGGCAGCACTCACGGCGCGAGCCGCTCGCGAATCCATTGCCGATCGCTGCCGAGGCGATAGCGCAGGCGATCGTGCAGGCGGCTCTTGCGCCCCTGCCAGAATTCCCAGCAATCCGGGTGCAGGCGGTAGCCACCCCAATGCGGGGGGCGCGGCGGGTGCAGCAGGAACCTGGCGCCATAGCGAGCGGCATTGGCGACCAGTACGGCGCGGCTGGCAATGACCTGGCTTTGCGGGCTGGCCCAGGCGCCAATTCTTGAATCCAGCGGGCGGCTGGCGAAATAGGCGTCGCTTTCTGCGTCGCTGACCTTGTCGACGCGGCCTTCGATGCGTACCACCCGTTCCAGCTCGACCCAGTGGAACTGCAGCGCCGCCCAGGGGTTCGCGGCCAGTTCCCGGCCCTTGCGGCTGTCATGGTTGGTGAACCAGGTGATGCCTTGCTCGTCGCAGCCCTTGATGAGCACGACCCGAGTGGAAGGGCGCAGGCTGCTATCGACGGTGGCCAGGGTCATCGCGTTCGGCTCGGGCACCTGCGCGGCAATCGCTTCGCCCAGCCATTGCGCAAACTGCTGCAAGGGGTCGGCGTGCGAGGCGTCCTCGCTGAGTTCGGCGCGCTCATAGCTTTTTCGGAGGTCGGCGAGACGGGTCATCACGGGTCCGGGCGAGGAAAAGGGTTTGAAGGAAGCTGACCAGCCGCGTTCAGGGCGCCTCGGCAGACAAGCAGCGATTATCCTGGAAAGCGAACCCGGGCGTGTCGGCGAGCGATGTCTTGTTCGCCGCGCCGGGCACAGCACCGGTGTTCTGCGACGGCAATAGCTTCCGCGGGCAGCACAAACCGTCCACGGCCGCTATTCCTGCAGCCAGCCCTTGCGGAGCGCATTGTCTGCCTGTTTCAGGACAAGTTTGTGTCGGTCTCTGGGCGCTGCGCCAAGTCGGACCGCGAATTCCATCAGCTCGTCCCGGCGGAAAGCGTGAACGCTGATTGCATCTCCGGCCTTCCGCCGGCACAGCAGGCGCTCCAGTGCAGACGGCGTGACCCGCAAACCGTCAATCGCCAGCAGCACGTCGCCCGCTGACAGGCCGGCAGCTTGCGCCGGGCTGCCATCGTAGACGGTGGTCAGGCGAAGCTCGCTGCCTTCGCTGCCGGTCTTGACCCCGAGCGTCGGTGTGCTCGACGCCTTGCGGCGCTGCAGACGGATACCGAACGGTTTGAGCAGTTTCGCCAGCGCAAGTTTCGCTGTGCCGTGAACGGCCGTGGCGAAGAATCGCTCCAGGTCGAGGCCCGACAGCTCCTCGGCGAGCCGCTGGATGTCGTCATCACCGACGCCGGTGCCGGCATGGCCATCGCGCTCGCCGTGCCGCAGCCAGAGCGCACGCATCACGTCGTCAAGTGAAACACGGTTCTCTGTCCCGGTACGCAGGCTGCAGTCCAGGGCCAATGCGACCAGGGCGCCCTTGGCGTAGTAGCTGACCACCGCGTTGGGCGTATTCTCGTCCGGCCGGTAGTACTTGATCCAGGCGTCGAAGCTCGACTCGGCCAGCGTCTGCCGCCGCTGACCGGGATCGCGGTGCACCCTGTCGATGTTGCCGGCAATCAAGCCCAGCCAGTCCTGCAGCTTGATCAGGCCGCAGCGCAGCAGCGTCAGATCGTCGTAGTACGAGGTGAATCCCTCGAAGGCCCAGAGCAGCGTGGTGTAGTTCTCGCCGTCGAGATTGCCGGCGGCGAAGGCGGCGGGTCTGATGCGCTTGACGTTCCAGCTGTGGAAATACTCGTGGCTGCACAGACCCAGCAAGGTCCGATAGCGCTCTGGGGTTCCCTTCATGCCGGCGTAGGGCAGATCGTCGCGGGCGCAGAGCAGGGCCGTCGAGGCGCGGTGCTCGAGGCCCCCGTAGCCATCGCCGACGGCGGTAAGCAGGAACAGGTAGCGGGGCATTGGCGCGGGCTCGCCGAAGAACCGTATCTGCCACTCACAGATGCGCTGCAGGTCGCCGGTGAGGCGCGCCAGGTCGCAGTCATGGCGACCGCTGATGGCGATTTCGTGTGGCACACCGCAGGCGCTGAAAGCAGCCAGCGTGAAGCGGCCCATTTCGACCGGATGATCGATGAGTTCCGCGTAATTGGCCGCGTAGTAGACGCCGAAAGCGTGCGCTTGGGCACCGCCCTTCCCGCCTGCGGCGGGAGAGAGTGCAGTGGCGACGCGCCAGTCGCGATAGCGCTTGCCGGTCGGACGCTGGATATCGACCAGGCAGGGTGTCTGTTCCTGACCATGGGGGCGCAGGAATACGCTGCTACCGTTGAAGAAAGCATGTGTCTGGTCGAGGTGTGCACCGCGCACCGAGAGATCGAAGGCGTAGACCTCGCAAATTACCGTCAGTGACACGCTCTTGCCGACCGCGGCCGCCTGCCAGGTGTGCTTGTCAATCTTGTCGAGACGAACCGGCTTGCCAGCGGCTTCGGCGCGAATCGCGACGACATGACGCGCGAAGTCGCGAATCAGGTAGCTGCCCGGGATCCAGGCAGGCATGGAAAAGCGCTGGCCTTTCGGATCGGTCGCGGCAAGCGTGCAGCGAACCTTGAAAATGTGCGCCTCGGGATGGCTTGGGCGAATGCTGTAGTGAATGCTCGCGGCTTTCATCGGGCGCTCCCGGCAGTCGTTTGTTGGCGTCGCCCGAATTGTACGTCCTCTTCACCCCCCGCCAGATGGCGCTCGCCTCCGGCGTCGGCGCGTACCGGATATGGGCACCGATTCCTGATCTCGAGTTCGTCAGGCGGCGGACGCCCGATGACCCGATCATCATTAGGATCCCGACGCAAGTCGTGCCACAATGATTTCATCGGGAATGGGCCCGGAAAGATATTGATTCGGCTGAAGAGAAAGGAGACCTGGACGAGACATGAAGGTGATTGGAATTTCATGGCGCCTGTTGTTCACGGCAACCCTGGCGACTGCATTACTGTCATCCCCAACCTTGGCCAAGGCGAAGAGCAAGGCCAAGGCCGAGAGCAAAGCCAGCAAGGCGGCGCCCGCTCCCGTTGAGCTGACCGGGACGCTGAAGAAGATCAAGGACAGCGGCGTGATCACGGTGGGGCACCGGGAGGAGTCCATCCCCTTCTCGTACTACGACGACAAGCGACAGGTGATCGGTTATTCACAGGATCTGGTGGAGATTGTCATTGAAGCGATCAAGGCCGATCTGCAGATGGCCGAGATCAACGTCAAGATGGTGCCCGTCACCTCGGCGAACCGCATTGAACTGGTCGAGGAGGGCACGGTTGATATCGAATGCGGTTCGACGACGAACAACCGCGAACGCCAGAAAAAGGTCAGCTTCTCGAATACCATCTTCATAATTAGCACGCGCCTGCTGACCAAGGCCGACTCCGGGGTTACGGATTTTTCTGACCTGTCGGGCAAGAACGTGGTCACCACCAAGGGAACCACCTCGGAGCGCCTGTTGCGCCAGATGAACAAGGACAAGAAGCTGAACATGAGCATCATCGCCGCCAAGGATCACGGCGAGGCCTTCCTGCTTCTCGAAACGCGGCGCGCAGTGGCTTTCATGATGGACGATGCCCTGCTCTACGGGGAAATGGCCAACGCCAGGCATCCGGAAGCATGGCGGGTGGTCGGTACGCCACAGTCGTTCGAGGCCTACGGTTGCATACTTCCCAAGTACGACTCGCCGTTCAAGAAAGTCGTCGACGAGGCGCTGGCCACGGCGATGACCTCGGGAGAGGCAGAGGCCATCTACAGCAAGTGGTTCCTGCAGCCTATTCCGCCAAAGGGCCTGAACCTCAATTTCCCGCTGTCCGACGCCATGAAAGCGTTGTACAAGGCTCCGAACGACAAGCCCTACGAGTAGATTGCCGTCCCGGGAGTGGGCCCCGGGAACCGCACAAGAGAATATAGGCCTTCCCAGGGAGGTCAAGCTACCGTCGGCACAGGCGGAAACCATTGGCGTGGCACGACGGCACGGCATGGAACGACAAAGAGGAGAGCAGCATGGCAATGATAAGTGAATCCACCCTCAACCTGCTCCGCAATCTGCGCGAAATTGCCGAGCAACAGAATCTGCCCGCGCGGGTCGACGAGTATCTCGAATGCTATTTCGGCGACGGCGAACTGAGTGACGCCAGCGACGCCAGCCCGGAGGAGCTTCTTGGCGCTGCCGTCCAGCACTTCCGCCTTGGCGACCGGCGGCCGCCCGGAAATGCCGCCGTCGCACTTTACACCCCGGACTTCGACCGGCACGGCTGGCATTCGCCGCACACGGTGATCGATGTCGTGACCGACGACATGCCCTTCCTCGTCGATTCCCTGACCATGGTCGTGTACCGCCATGGCCTGGCCATCCATCACTTGTTGCATCCCCTCCTGGCAACCGAGAGAAACAGCGAGGGCAACCTGCAGCGCACCTTGCCGCGCGGCACCGCCGGTAGCCAGCCGGAATCGTGGATTCACCTCGAGATCGACCGCGTCGGGGATGCCGAACTGCTGGCGCAACTTCGCCGGGAGATCGACGGCGTTCTCGCCGACGTACGCGCGGCAGTCGAGGACGTCACGGCCACGCAGCGCTGCATGCAGCAAGCGTACGACGAAATGATCAACGTGCCAGGTCCAGACTGCGATGAAGCGGCAGCGTTCCTGCGCTGGATCGGCGTCAACAATTTCGTCTTTCTCGGTTACGCCGACTACCTCGTCACTTCCGACGGCGACGCCCTTGCCCGCGTCGCCGACAGCGGACTCGGCATCCTCCGCCATGCCGATCACCCCGGCTTTGGCCATTGCCTGGCGGGATTCCAGGGCGCCGTGGCCGAACTGAACAGGGATCCGTCGCCGCTGATCCTGGTGAAAACCGATGCGCGCTCGACCGTCCATCGCTCCGCCTACCTCGACTTCATCGGCGTCAAGCGTTACGACGCGGCTGGCAGGGTCGTCGGTCTGCGCGCGCTGGTCGGGCTGTACACGGCGCACGTCTATCACGTGGCGGCAACGGATATTCCGATCCTGCGGCGCAAGATTGCCGCCGTCAGGGAGGCGATCGGCTTCGTCGCGCGCAGTCATCGCGACAAGACACTGATCAATGTGCTCGAAACCTATCCGCGCGACGAGTTGATCGAAATCGCGCAGGACGACCTGATGGCTACCGCGCGCGGCATCGTTTCGCTGCACGAACGCGAGCAGGTCCGCGTCTTCATGCGCAACGACGCCTGGGGACGCTACGTTTCGGCGATGGTCTATATGCCGCGCGACCATTTCGATACCAGGCTGCGCAAGCGGATCTCGGCCCTGCTGAACGAAACACTCGACGCCGAGCACGTCGACTTCTTCATCATGCTCGGCGAATCGCGCCTGGCACGCATCCATTTCATCGTCCACACGCCGGTCGGAACCACCTACCACTACGATGCCGAGGCGATCGAAAGGCAGGTCGCGCGCATCGTTCGCGGCTGGGCCGACGAGCTGAAACACAATCTCGTCGGGCATTTCGGCGAGGAGCGCGGCAACGCTCTCCTGCGTCGCTACGCTGCCGAGTTGCCACAGTTCTATCAGGAGCGCGTGACGCCCGCCTCGGCGGTGTCGGACCTCGAACGTCTGGAGGCGGCGGAGCTCAGCGGGCGGGTCGAAGTGAAACTCAGCGCCCCCCAGGGCGACGACGGCTCCCACCAGCACCTGAAGCTCTTCCGCCGCGGCCGTCCCCGGCCGCTTTCGGCGATCCTGCCGATTCTCGAGAATCTGGGCCTGACCGTGCTCTCGGAGCAGCCGTTCAACCTGCCGCAGAGCGATCTGCATGTCGCGGATTTCGCCGTGCAGTTGCCGGACCCGGCGGCGCTTGACGACGACGGCACCCGGCGGGCATTCGTCGAGTTGCTCGAAAGACTGCTCCGCGATGAGGCCGAGAACGACGGCTTCAACCGACTGGTCCTGCTCGCCGGCCTTGACGGGCGGCAGATCGGCATCCTGCGCGCCTACCGCCGCTACCTGCGTCAGGCCGGCCTGCCTTTCAGCCAGGCCTACATCGAGCAATGCCTGGCGACGCATTTCAGCATTACCCGCAGCCTGGTCGAACTGTTCGAGGCGCTTTTCTCCCCGACCGCCGACGATGCGCGTGCGGCAGCCATCTCCGGGGAACTCACCGCCGCCCTGCTGCAGGTCAGCAATCCCAATGATGACCGCATCCTTGCCGCCCTGCAGACGGTCATCGAAGCAACCCTGCGGACCAATGCCTATCAATCGGCCAGTGACGGAAAAGCACGCGACTACCTGTCGCTCAAGCTGTCGTCGAGAGACATCCCGTTCCTGCCCGAGCCGGCGCCACTGTACGAGATCTTCGTCTACAGCGATCGTGTCGAAGGCGTGCACCTGCGCGGCGCACGCGTCGCCCGTGGCGGGCTGCGCTGGTCCGACCGCATGGAGGACTTCCGTACCGAGGTGCTCGGCCTGGTCAAAGCGCAGATGGTCAAGAACGCGGTGATCGTGCCGCTGGGTTCGAAAGGCGGCTTCGTCTGCAAGCGGCCGCCTCCCGTTGCCGAGCGCGAGGCATTTCAGGCCGAGGGCATTGCCTGCTATACGACGTTCATCCGCGGCCTGCTCGATCTGACCGACAACCTGGTCGATGGCGAGGTGGTTCCGCCGCGCGGCGTCCGTCGCCGTGATGCCGACGACCCCTACCTGGTGGTCGCTGCCGACAAGGGAACGGCGACCTTCTCGGACCTCGCCAACGGCATCGCCATCGAATATGGCTTCTGGCTCGGCGATGCCTTCGCCTCGGGTGGTTCGGTCGGTTACGACCACAAGAAGATGGGGATCACCGCCAGGGGTGCCTGGGAAGCGGTCAAGCGGCATTTCCGCGAATTGGGACTGGATACGCAGACGCAGCCGTTCACCGTCGTCGGTATCGGCGACATGTCGGGCGACGTCTTTGGCAACGGCATGTTGCTTTCGCCGACGATCAAATTGCTTGCCGCCTTCGATCACCGGCACCTGTTCCTCGATCCGAACCCGGATCCGGCGCGCAGCTTTGCCGAGCGTCAGCGCCTGTTCGCACTGCCGCGCTCGTCCTGGGCGGACTACGACCCGACCCTGATTTCCAGCGGCGGCGGTGTCTGGTCGCGTAGCGCCAAGGTCATCCCCCTGTCGCCCGAGGTACGCTCCTGGCTGGGCACCACCGCCATCCAGCTGCCGCCCCATGAACTGATCAAGATTCTTCTGCAGGCGCCGGTCGATCTGCTCTACAACGGCGGTATCGGGACCTATGTCAAGGCCAGCAGCGAGAGTCATCAGGAAGCGAATGACCGTGGCAACGACGTCCTGCGGGTTGATGCCACGCAGTTGCAGGCGCGGGTGATCGGTGAAGGCGGCAATCTGGGGCTCACCCAGCACGGCCGTATCGAGTTCGCGCTGCATGGCGGGCGTATATTTACCGACGCCATCGACAACTCCGCCGGGGTGGACTGCTCCGATCACGAAGTCAACATCAAAATCCTGCTGACCGGCCTGATCAGGCGTGGCGATGTGACCGGCAAGCAACGCGATGCGCTGCTCGCTTCGATGACCGACGAGGTCGGGCGTCTGGTGCTGGCCGACAACTATCAGCAAACGCAGGCGATTTCACTTGAAGCAGCCGCCGGTGTCGAACTGATAGAAGGGCATGCCCGTTTCATCCGCAGCCTCGAGGCCAGTGGCGCCCTGCGCCGCGGCCTGGAAGCGCTGCCCAACGACAAGCGTCTTGCCGAGCGTGCGCAGCAGGGACGCGGCCTCACTGCCCCGGAGCTGTCGGTTCTCCTGGCCTATGCCAAGATCACGCTGAAGGAAGCCATTCTGGCATCGGATCTGCCCGACAGCGAAGACGTCTACGAACTGCTGGTGAACTACTTCCCTGCCGCACTGCTCGAGAAGTGCAGCGAGCTGTTGCCGGCCCACCCGTTGAAGCGCGACATCATCACCACCCAGCTGGTCAATCGCCTGGTCAACCGGATGGGGACGATCTTCGTCATGGAGGTCAGCGATGAAACCGGCGCCTCGCCGGCACAGGTCGCCGGCGCGTGGTACGCCGCCACCAGCGTGCTCGACGCCGAAGCGCTTTGGCGCGACATCGAGTCGCTGGACCTGGTAATCGATGCCGCCGCGCAAATGGCCTTGATGGTCGATCTGCGCGCCATGACGGGCGCAGCGACACGCCTGTTGCTGGCACAGCATGTCGGTGGCGCCTCCATCGGCCAGATGGTCGCCGAATACCGTCCGTCGGTGCTCGAGTGCATGGATCGCATTCGTGGCGGCGACGGCGGCGCGCAGGTGATCAGACCGTTGATCCAAGCGCGTGCGCAGATCATTGCCGCGTTCGAGCTGGTGAATCTTGCCCGCGCCTGTGCTCACCCGCTGAACGAGGTGGCGGGCGCGCTCGACAGCCTCGCGGCACAGCTCGATCTCGACTGGCTGGGCGCTGCAATCAATCGGCTGCCGGCCGGTAATCGCTGGCAGGCGAGGGCGCGCGCGCAGCTCTCGGCGGAACTGACGGCGCTTCGCCAGCAGCTCCTGCAGCAGGTGCTCGGCGGAAGCTTGCCGCCCACCGAGGGCGCCAGTGCCGTATTCGATGAACTGAAGAGCAATGTGCCGCAGGACCTGGCCATGCTCTCGGCGGGACTGGCCGAGGCCAGGCGCCTGCTGGCCGCCTGAAACCGCTGACGAGCGGCGCTTCCGTCTGACAGGGCGGGAGCGCCGGCGCGGATGTCGACTGGCCGGCAGGTGGCCAGCCGCCCGCTGCGGCGGCCATAATTATGCATTTCGCCGAGAACTGCGCGGCGTTTTGGTGTAGAATTGCAGGCCAGCTGCGAAGCCTTGATGGGCTCGCAAATCCCCCCAGGATCCTTGATGCCGCTGCCCTCACCCACTGCCGAACGCACCCGCATGCATATCCGCAGCGTGCAGCTCGACGGCTACAAGCGCAGTGACGGTTGCTGGGACATCGAAGCGCGGCTGGTTGACGCCAAGGATCATGACTATCCCCTGTCATCCGGGCTGCGCAAGCGGGGTGAGGCGGTGCACGACATGTGGGTGCGGGTGACAATCGATGCCCGGATGAACATCCTCGATGCGGTCGCCTGCGTGGACGCCATGCCGTATGTCGGCTTCTGCGACCGGATAGCACCGGATTACAGGCAGCTTGTCGGCCTCAATCTTTTTCACGGTTTCCGGACTGCCGTCAGGAATCTGTTCCGTAGTACGCGCGGCTGCTCGCATGTCAGCGAGCTGGTGACTTTCCTGCCAACCGCGGCGCTGCAAACCTTCGCCAGTGATGTGCGCGACAACGACGATAGCGGGCAAAAGCCCTATCAGCTCGACCGTTGCCACGCGCTGGAGTCGCACTCGGAAGCGGTTCGGCGCTATTACCCGCGCTGGTATCGCGGCCAGAAGCCCGAGTAGGAAATTCTGCCCGTGCTTCGTTACTCGTTACTTGTTACATTTCGCAACCTTAACTCAAGCAAGGAAAGCGCATGAAAATTCACGAATATCAGGGTAAGCAACTCCTGAAGAAATTCGGCGTTGCCGTTCCGCGCGGGGTCTTCTGCCAATCCGTCGATGAGGCGGTCAAGGCAGCCGAATCCCTGGGGGGCAATCTCTGGGTCGTCAAAGCCCAGATTCACGCTGGCGGTCGTGGCAAGGGCGGTGGTGTCAAGGTCGCCAAGTCGCTGGACGAAGTCCGCGAGTTTGCCGGCCAGATTCTCGGCATGCAACTGGTCACCCACCAGACCGGTCCGGTCGGCCAGAAAGTACGTCGACTGCTGATCGAAGAGGGCGCCGACATCCGCAAGGAATACTACGTTGCCGCGCTGACCGATCGCACCACGCAGACGGTGGCGATGATGGCCTCTTCCGAGGGCGGCATGGATATCGAGAAGGTCGCGCACGATACTCCCGAGAAAATCCTCAAGGTCTTCGTCGATCCCGAGGAAGGTCTGAGTGCCAAGCAGGCGGCTGAACTCGCCACCGGCATTGGCGTCCCCGCCGCATCGGTCGACAGCGCCGTTGCCGCACTGCAGGGCCTCTTCAAGTGCTACATGGAAACCGATGCTTCGCTGGCCGAGATCAACCCGCTGATTCTCGAAGGCAATGGCAACATCAAGGCCATCGACGCCAAGTTCAACTTCGACTCCAATGCCCTCTATCGCCAGCCCGAGATCATGGCATTCCGTGATCTCGACGAAGAGGACCCCGACGAACTCGAAGCCTCCAAGCACGACCTTTCGTACATTTCGCTCGACGGCAACATCGGCTGCCTGGTCAACGGCGCCGGCCTGGCAATGGCGACCATGGATACCATCAAGTATTTCGGCGCCGAGCCGGCCAACTTCCTCGACGTCGGCGGTGGCGCGACCACCGAGAAGGTGACTTCGGCCTTCCAGATCATGCTCAAGAATCCCAAGGTCAAGGGCATCCTGGTCAACATCTTCGGCGGCATCATGCGCTGCGACACGATCGCCACCGGCGTCGTTGCCGCGGCCAGGGAAACGCACCTCTCCGTCCCGCTGGTGGTCCGCATGAAAGGGACCAACGAAGACATCGGCAAGAAGATCCTGAGCGATTCGGGTCTGCCGATCATCACCGCGGATTCAATGGCTGATGCCGCCACCAAGATCGTTGCTGCGGTCAAGTAAGGAGCCAACATGTCGATTCTGATTAACAAAGACACCAAGATCATCACCCAGGGCATGACCGGCAAGACCGGGCAGTTCCACACCGAGAAATGCCAGGAGTACGCCAACGGCAAGAATTGCTTCGTGGCCGGTGTGAACCCCAAGAAAGCCGGCGAAAGCCTGCTGGGCATCCCGATCTTCGGCTCGGTCAAGGACGCTGCTGCCGAGACCGGCGCCACCGTTTCGGTGATCTACGTGCCGCCGCCAGGTGCGGCTGCAGCGATCTGGGAAGCCGTCGAGGCCGATCTCGACCTGGTGGTCTGCATTACCGAAGGGATACCGGTTCGCGACATGCTGGTCGTTCGCAACCGGATGAAGAAGCGCGAAGCCGCCGGCGGCAAGAAGACCCTGCTGCTCGGCCCGAACTGCCCCGGCCTGATCACCCCGGATGAAGTGAAGATCGGCATCATGCCCGGTCACATCCACCGCAAGGGGCGCATCGGCGTCGTTTCGCGTTCCGGCACGCTGACCTATGAAGCCGTCGGTCAGCTGACCGAAATCGGTCTCGGCCAATCGACCGCCGTCGGTACCGGTGGCGACCCGATCAACGGACTGAAGCACATCGACATCATGCGTCTGTTCAACGACGACCCGGATACCGATGCCGTGATCATGATCGGTGAGATCGGTGGCCCCGACGAGGCCGACGCTGCGGTGTGGTGCAAGGCCAACATGAAGAAGCCGATCGTCGGCTTCATCGCCGGTGTTACCGCACCGGCCGGCAAGCGCATGGGTCACGCGGGCGCGCTGATCTCGGGCGGGGCCGATACCGCCGATGCCAAGCTCGCGATCATGGAAGAGTGCGGCTTCACGGTGACGCGCGATCCATCGGAAATGGGCAAACTGATCAAGAAACTGATCTAGGCGCAGTCGCTGGTGTCCATGGAAAGGCAGACTGCGGTCTGCCTTTTTTCTTGGCAATGGCCGTGCAGCGATTGGCGCAGGCTATTTCCCGGTAGAATCGGCAATATTGCCCGGAGGCGGGTAATTGCTGCGCCAAGGGTGGGCTCTGACGCATCTCGTCTGATTGAGGAGGTCAAGCAGAAAGATGGCACTGTTTCTGAATGAAAAGGATGTTGAACAACTGTTGACCATGCCGCTGGCGCTGGAGGCCGTCGAGGACGCGCACCGCCAGCTTTCGGGCTCCCAGGCCAGCGACATACCGCGGCAGCGGACGCGCCAGCCGCAGACGACGCTGCACATTCTGCAGGGAGCCTTGCCGCAGCTCGACGCCATCGGTTACAAGGCCTATACCAGCAACCGTTCCGGCGTGCGCTTCCTGGTGCACCTGTTCGCGGCCTCGAGCGGCCGTTTACGGGCGGTAATCGAGGCCGACCGCCTGGGCATGATGCGTACCGGCGCGGCGGCCGGTGTCGCCACGCGCTGGCTGGCCAGACCGGACGCCACGGTTGCCGGTGTCTTTGGTGCCGGCTGGCAGGCAGAAGGTCATATTGCAGCGATCGCTGCCGTGCGCCCGCTGCAACTGGTGAAGGTGCATGCGCGGCGTGCCGATCGGCTGGCGGCATTCTGCACGCGGATGTCTCAGCGTCTGGAAATCGAGGTGCGACCGGTCGACTCGCCCGAGGAGGTGGTTCGCGACAGCGATATCGTCGGCACCGTCACCACGGCATCGACGCCGCTGTTCAGCGGCGAGTGGTTGTCACCCGGCACGCATGTCAATGGCGCCGGTTCCAATTCGCTGATTCGCCGCGAACTCGGCGAGGACGTTCTGAAGCGTTGCTCGCCGATCGTCGTTGACAGTGTCGAAACGGCGCTTCGCGAAGCCGGCGACCTGCTGCCGCTGCTCGAAAAGGGACGCTTGCAGGCGCGCGCCTTGATCGAGTTGGGCGATGTCATCTGCGGTCGTCGGGCGGGGCGTTCGACGGCCGACGAAATTACCCTGTTCGAGTCACAGGGCATGGCGGTACAGGATCTGGCCGTCGCCGTGCGCCTCGAGGCGCTGGCGCGCGAGCGTGGCCTGGGTGTCGAATTGCCTTACGGCGGCTAGCGTTGGCACAATAAGAAATTGGCGACTGCGCGCTCGCGCCGGTGTCGTCGTTGGTGAAGGCCGGCCTGAGGCCTGGCCGCTTCGGCTGGGCGACCAGTCAAGTGGGAGAAGACGTGACAAACAGTCTCTTGGGCGCACTGGAAATTGCCATGCGTACCGACCCCGGACTGGTGCGGGGACAGAACGAGGATTCGGTATATGCCGACTGCGATCATGGCCTGGCGATCCTCGCTGACGGAATGGGCGGCTATCAGGCTGGTGAGGTGGCCAGCAATATGGCGACGACGCTTCTCTCGAGCCGCCTGGAGGACGCATTCAAGGCGGGTGCCATGCAGTTGGCCAACCGCAGCAGTGAACAAGCGCTTGCACAACAAACGCTGATCGAGGCGATCGCCACAGTGAATTCGGCGATCTATCATGCTGCAGCGGATCAGTCGCGCTTTGGCGGCATGGGAACGACCCTCGTCGCGGCGGTATTCTGCGACGATCAGCTGCTTGTTGCGCACATTGGGGATTCACGGCTGTATCGTTTGCGTGGCGAGGCCTTCGTCGTCCTGACCCACGATCACTCGCTGCTGCAGGAGCAGATCGACAGCGGGGAAATCTCGGCGGAAGAAGCACGCTACTCGGTCAACAGGAACCTGGTGACGCGAGCCGTTGGCGTCGACCCGGATGTCGAGGCGGAGGTTCACATACACCCGGTCCGCCCGGGCGATGTCTATCTGTTGTGCTCGGACGGCCTCTACGACATGCTCGAAGAGGGGGAGATACAACACGTGCTGGAGATGTTCGGCGCCAATCTTGACCTCGCTGCAGCGCAGCTCATACAGCGGGCCAACGACAATGGCGGCGAGGACAATGTTTCGGTAGTGGTGGTCAAGGTCTTGCGCGAGTTTCCGGTCGCCTCGGGGCGATGGGCAAAACTCTGGTCATGGTTCAGATAAGGAAGGTTAAGGCGATGGCAAAGCTCATACTCAGCATGGATGGTCTGGTCCTCAAGGAAATCCCGCTGCTCAAGGAGCGCATGAGTATCGGCCGCAAGGCACACAACGACATCCAGATCGACAACATGGCGATCAGCGGTGAACATGCGGCAGTGGTGACCATTCTCAATGACTCCTTCCTCGAGGATCTGAACAGCACCAACGGAACGCTGGTCAACGGTCAGTCGGTCAAGAAGCATTTTCTCAAGGACGGCGATGTCATCGAGCTCGGCAAGTACAAGATGAAGTATCTGGCCGTGCCGACGGCACCCGGCGAGACCGCCGACTACGATAAAAGCATGCTGTTCCAGTCCGGCCCGCTGCCCGATGTGGCCACGCTCGGCGATCCGATGCTGGCGACCACGCCGCAGGCGGCGGCCGGCACCGCGGCGCCGCCGGCCGCCGCCATCCAGTTGCTCACCGGCTCGAACGCCGGTCGCGAACTGCTGCTTACCAAGACGCTGACCACTCTCGGCAAGCCTGGTACGCAAGTGGCGGTGATCGCCAGGCGGCCGCACGGTTACTTCCTGACGCACGTCGAGGGAGCCAAGTTCCCGACGGTGAATGGCAAGCTGCTCGGTGCGCAGGCGCATTGCCTTGTCGATCATGACGTCATCGAAATTGCCGGAGTGAAGATGGAATTCTTCGTCAAGAGCTGATGATCGATCATCAGCAGTCCAGGCGGCGCGAGCACGGCCGCCGTTTGCGCCGCGGGCGCCTTCAACGAGCGGAGGCGCTGGCGCAGCGGTCATGAAAGTCAGGGTCCTGGGCTGCAGTGGCGGGATCGGCGGGATCGGCGGGCACCGTCTGCGCACCACGTCGATGCTGGTTGACGACGACATCCTCGTCGATGCGGGAACCGGTGTCGCCGATCTGTCGCGCGAGCAACTGGCGCGCATCGATCACGTCTTCCTGACCCATTCCCATCTCGATCACATCGCCTCGCTGCCGCTGCTCATCGATTCGGTGAGCGACCTGCGCGAGAAGCCGCTGACGGTCTACGCGACGGAGGCGACGCTGGCGATCATCGCCAGGCACATCTTCAACTGGACCATCTGGCCCGATTTCAGCGTCATCCCGAGTCGCGAGAAGGCGCTCATGCGCTACCAGGCGATCGATCTCGGGTGCTCGCTTCGCCTGGGGTCGCGAACGATCACCGCACTGCCCGCCGAGCATACCGTCCCGGCCGTCGGCTACCAGCTCGACTCGGGGGCCGGCAGCCTGGTCTTTACCGGTGACACGACGGTCAATGACGCTTTCTGGCCGTTGCTCAACCGCATCGGCAATCTGCGCTATCTGTTGATCGAAACCGCCTTCGCCAACCGCGAACAGCGGCTCGCCGAAATCTCCAAGCACCTCTGCCCGAACATGCTGGCCAGCGAGTTGCGAAAGCTGACGATTACCGCCGAGATCTACATCAGCCACCTGAAACCCGGACAGGCCGAGTTGACCATGGCCGAAATTCGGGCCTGTGCCGGTGACCTCGATCCGAAGATGCTGCAGAACGGCCAGATCTTCGAGTTCTGAGCAGAGCCGATCGAGGGCTCCCACCCAGGCCGGGGGAGGGGGCGTACGGCCCTCAGGGATAGGCTTCCGCCAGGCGCAGCGGTATCCCTGCCCGGTCCTTGGCAGACAGCGTCGGTTCTCCGTCCAGTGGCCAGTCGATGCCGATCTCCGGGTCGTTCCACTGCACGCAGCGCTCGTGTTCCGGCGCGTAATACTCGGTGGTCTTGTAAAGAAAATCGGCGCTTTCGGAAAGCACCAGGAAGCCGTGCGCGAAACCCGGCGGCACCCACAGCATGCGCTGATTATCGTCGGAAAGCTCGACGCCGCTCCAGCGCCCGAAGTGCGGCGACGAGCGGCGCAGGTCGACGGCGACATCGAAGACCGCGCCGCTGGTCACCCGCACCAGCTTGCCCTGCGGATGCAGCAGCTGATAGTGCAGGCCGCGCAGGACGCCCTTGCGCGAGCGGGAGTGGTTGTCCTGCACGAAATCGGCGTTCAGTCCCAGAGCCGCGAACGCCTTGCGGTTCCAGCTTTCCAGGAAGAAACCGCGGGCGTCGCCGAAGACTGTCGGTTCGACGATCAGGACGTCGGGGTGTCGGGTCGGAGTGAGTTTCATTGCTCAATCGCTTGAAGGGTGGGGAAGCGGGATGGCAGACGGCAGCCCGCGACAAACCGCGCTGTTGCAGCGAAGAACGTCGTGGCCAGCACCAGCGCTACTCATTGAGCAGCCCCAGCAGGTACTGCCCGTAAAGGTTCTTTTTCATGGGCTCGGCGAGCGCTTCGAGTTGCTCTGCCGTGATGCATCCCTCGCTAAAGGCAATCTCCTCCGGGCACGCGATCTTCAGGCCCTGCCGCTTCTCGATCGTCTCGATGAACATGCTTGCCTCGAGCAGTGATTCGTGGGTGCCGGTATCGAGCCACGCATGGCCGCGTCCCATCATCGAAACGCCGAGTTCTCCCCATTCGAGGTACTGGCGGTTTACGTCAGTGATTTCCAGCTCACCGCGTGCCGAAGGCTTCAGATTCCTGGCGATCTCGACCACTCTGTGATCATAGAAATACAGCCCGGTGACCGCGTAATGCGATCTGGGTCGCGCGGGCTTTTCCTCGAGGCTGATGGCGCGGCCGTTCTTGTCGAACTCCACCACCCCGTAACGTTCGGGATCATGGACGCGGTAGGCGAACACCGTCGCGCCCCTCTGTACGGCGCTGGCTGCCTGCAAGTCAGCGCCCAGTTCATGTCCGTAGAAGATGTTGTCGCCCAGCACCAGCGCCGAAGGCCCGTTGCCGACAAAGTCGGCGCCGATGATGAATGCCTGCGCCAGACCATCCGGACTGGCTTGTACCGCGTACTCGATAGTCAGTCCCCACTGCCGGCCATCGCCGAGCAAGTGCTGGAAGCGCGGCGTATCCATCGGCGTCGAGATGATCAGGAAGTCGCGGATCCCCGCCAGCATCAGCGTCGTCAGCGGGTAATAGATCATCGGCTTGTCGTAGATCGGCAGGAGTTGCTTCGAAACAGCCAGCGTGGCCGGGTACAAGCGGGTGCCGGAGCCGCCGGCAAGGATGATCCCCTTGCGGGGCAGTGGCGTACCGCCGAGTGACGATTGGCTGTGAGCTGCTGTCATTTCATGGCCCTGCTAAAAAAAGACCAGGGGACATCCCTGGAGTTGTGGCGTGAAACAGTCGCATGGGGCCGCTTCGTCGGCAGTTTCCCGTCCGCGCGATCGGGCGATGGAGCCCAAGACATTCGCTGGCGCCTCGATGCCTCGCGCATAGCCAGCTGGAGGTGTCGACCGTGCTTCCGCCAGTCGAGGTGCAGCCGGCACCGTATGACATTCTAGCCGAAACACACCCGAAAGGCACTGCGGCGAGGCGCCAGCCGTCGGGCCAGGACGGTGCTCGTGGTGGTGCCGCCCGCCAAACCCTCTCCCGGCTGGGAGCGTTTCCCCGCACCTTGTTGACGATCAACAGCAGATCCGGAGATACTCGTCAGGCGACTTGCCGTTCCCTCCCATCCTGCCGCTGCCGTACCTTCGGCGCGGCCCAGCCACCATACTCCCAGTGCCCGCCCACTCGCCCCCAGAAAAACCGTGGTACGTCTGCCTCTGCAAGCCGCGGCGTGAGGCGCTGGCGGTGCGCAAGCTCGAGGAACAGGGCTACGAGGTTTACCTGCCGATGCTGACGCAATGGCAAAAGACCCGGGAGGGCTGGACGAAGAAAAAGCCGCAGGTGATGTTTCCACGCTACAGCTTCGTGCGCTGCGCTCGCCTCGAGCAGAGTATCGCGCCGATTCGCAGCACGCCCGGCGTCACCGGACTCGTAACTTTTGGCACGATTCCCGCCACCCTGGATGAGGCGACGCTGGCGGCGATACGCGCACTGGTGGAAAGCCGGGCGAGGGCAATGGACGAGCAGAGGGCCCCTTTCCAGCCCGGTGACAGCGTCCAGATCGCCGCTGGCCCACTCAAAGGCATGTCCGGCATCGTTTCCGCGGTCGCTGACGAGCGGGTCAGCGTGCTGCTCAGCCTGCTCGGCCGCGAGAAGTCGGTCGCCGTACCGACCGCGCACCTGACGCTGGCGTGATGCCGCGCGCGACGACCAGGTCTTGTCGCCCGAGTCATCGGGCGAGGACCATGTGCCGTGCTGTCGAAGCCGTCCGAGATCACCCGAGACGCCCATTGCCCGCTACAGCGGGCGCCCGCATGCCGGCCGATGCGTTGTCGAACGCCGACGAACGCCGTCATTGCCCGATTTGCCAGGCAACAACCCGATAACGACCGATGCCCGTCAGCAGGATCATCCACCACGGCGCCGTCGACGGCGTTACCGGCTCCTGCCACCAGCTCAGCCTGCCCGATGGCCAGTCCGTACTGATCGACTGTGGCCTCTTCCAGGGCGCAGAGACCTCCGGCGAGGGAGCGGGCGCCGAGCAACTGGCCGTCAGTTTCCCGTTGGACGGCGTCCGCGCGCTGGTCGTCACCCACGTTCATATCGACCATGTCGGCCGCATCCCCTACCTGCTGGCAGCTGGTTTCCGCGGGCCGATCATCTGCAGCCAGGCCTCCGCCGCGCTGCTGCCCCTGGTTCTCCAGGACGCCCTCAAGATCGGCTTCACCCGCAACCAGACGCTGATCGATCGCTTTCTCGCGCAGATTCACCAACAGCTCGTCGCCTTGCCCTACAAGCACTGGCACAGCATCATCACCGGCCAGTCGGGGCTGCGCGTCAAGCTCTCGCCGGCCGGTCACATCCTCGGTTCGGCCTACGTCGAGTTCGAAGTCGCGCAGGGCAGCGACAAGCAGCGCATCGTCTTCTCCGGCGACCTCGGCGCCCCCTACACCCCATTGCTGCCTGCGCCCCGATCACCCTATGGCGCCGACATCGTCGTCCTCGAAAGCACCTACGGCGACCGCAGGCACGAAAGCCGCAAGGATCGCCGCCAGCGCCTGCAGGCGCTCTGCGAGCACGCTTTCGGCAACAAGGGCAGCGTGCTCATCCCGGCCTTCAGCATCGGTCGCACGCAGGAACTGCTCTACGAACTCGAGGAAATCATCCACCGCAACCGCCAGCGCCCCGCCGCACCCGGCATCGCCTGGGACGATCTCGACATCATCGTCGACTCGCCTCTGGCAGCCGACTTCACCGCCGGCTACGCGCAACTGCGCGAGCACTGGGACAAGGAAGCGCGCCGCAAGCTGGCCAGCGGCCGCCACCCGCTGGCCTTCGAACAACTCACCACCATCGACGACCATGCCACCCACCTGCGCACCGTCGACTACCTGGCACGCACCGCCCGACCGGCCGTCGTCATCGCCGCCAGCGGCATGTGCAGCGGCGGCCGCATCGTCAACTACCTCAAGGCCATGCTCGGCGACCCGCGCCACGACGTCCTCTTCGTCGGCTACCAGGCGAGCGGCACGCCGGGCAGGGACATCCAGCGCTACGGTCCCAAGGGCGGTTACGCCGTCCTCGATGGCCAACGCTACCCGATCCGCGCCGGCATCCACAGCCTCGGCGGCTACTCCGCGCACGCCGACCAGAAAGACCTCCTCAACTTCATCGGCCGCATGCGTCGCCAGCCACGGCAAGTCCGCCTCGTGCACGGCGACGCTGGCGCCAAGCAAGCCCTGGCCGCCGCCATCCGGCAGTGCCACCCGGCGATCGAGGTATCCATTCCCTGACCGCACGAGCACACGTCACGCCCGACCCGCCGGGCGATGAATCTCCACCAACCTCCCCTGTGCGAGCCCGATTCATCGGGCGAAGAAAATCGTTGAGCTCCGAGGACAAACACCGCATCATCGCCATGTTTGCAACGAATAGAACGCCTGGCTATTCCAAAAGCATTACGGTGATCGTTTTTGTGTCGAGCAGCCACCGATGGACAACGAGGCACCAGCGAGCGACGACTACGACAGCCCGTGGAAAGACGCGATCACGCGCTACTTCCCCGAGTTCATGGCCTTCTATTTTCCGCTCGCCCACGGCGAAATAGACTGGCAGCAACCATACGCCTTCCTCGATCAGGAACTCGCCCAGATCGTGCAAGATGCCGAACTCGGCAAGCGTTTGGTGGACCGCCTCGTACAGGTAAGTACTCGGGACGGGGGCGAGCAGTGGGTCTACATTCACGTCGAGGTGCAGGGACAGCACGACGCCAACTTCCCTGAGCGCCTGTTTACCTACAACTACCGGCTCTACGACCGCTACCGCCGCCCGGTCGCCAGCCTCGCCGTGCTGGCAGACGATGGCGAAAACTGGAAACCGACTCACTTCGTCTACCAGCTGTTCGGCTGCGAAATGGGGATCCGCTTTCCGACCGTAAAGCTCCTCGATTACGCGGACCAGATCGAAGCTCTCCTGGCCGATACCAATCCCTTTGCCCTGGTTACCGCCGCGCACCTATTCACCCGCAAGACCAAAGGTGATCCCGAGGAACGTTATGCGGCAAAATGGCGGCTGGCCAAGCTGCTCTACGAACGCAGCTGGGACAAGCAGCGCATCATCGACCTCTTCAGCGTCATCGACTGGCTGATGCGCTTGCCGACCGAACTTGAGAAGCGGTTGATGGACGAAGTCTACACATTGGAAAGGAACGTCACGATGCCTTACGTCACCTCTGCCGAACGCTTCGGAATGGAAAAGGGCTTGCAACAAGGATTGCAACAAGGATTGCAACAAGGATTGCAACAAGGCCGCCAGGAAGGCCGCCAGGAGGGCGAGGCCGCGCTCTTGCAGAGCCTTCTCGCCCGTCGCTTTGGCGCACTGCCTGATGATGTCCGCGCCCGCCTGGACAAGGCCACCGTCGAGCAGCTCGAAAGCTGGGCCATCAACGTGCTCGATGCGCGATCGCTGGACGACGTTTTTGATCAGGCTTGAAGGCAGAAGCCGCTCTCCATGCGCCTGACCGCCGATCAGATTGAAGCGATCCAGAAGCTCGCCGTGCAAGTGGCCGGCGAGGCGGTTCGCACCCGCGTCTTTGGCTCCAGGCTCGATGACACCGCACGCGGTGGCGACCTCGATCTCATGATCGAACTGAACGACCCCGTGACCAACCCCGCGCTTCTGGCGGCCCGGCTCTCCGCAAGAGTGTCGCGCACGCTGCACGGCCGCAAGGTTGACGTCTTGGTCAGTGCCCCCAACCTCAGGCGCCTGCCCATCCATGACGTCGCCTACCGGGATGGTGTCCTGCTTTGACCCTGGACCACAAACTGGCCGAACGCATGCAGTTTCTGATCAGGGTCGTGCGCAAGGAATGCAGGCGCCTGCAGATAACAGACCAGCGCCTTTTTGCCGTCCCATTCACGTCAGGTACTGCCGCGCAGCTTGATTCAGACCCAGACCTGGCCGAGCGCGTCGATGCCTTCGCCAGCAGGTATGCCCGCCTTCAGGACACCGTCGGAGACAAGCTCCTACCGCTGTTCCTGCGTGCTCTCGGTGAAAATCCGGGTGCGGTGATAGACAACCTCGACCACGCCGAGCGCCTGGGCGTACTCGACTCGGCCGATGAATGGCTGGCCATGCGCAAGATCAGGAATCAGATGGTTCATGAGTACATTGAAGACCTCGACGTACTGACCAGTGCCTTGCTGACGGGGCACGCCTATGTTCCCGTACTGATCGCCACGGCCGATGCGCTGCTTGCAGAAGCGGAGCGACGCGGCTGGGTCTGACCTGCCGCTGTCTCGATAGCCAAACATCACCGCCATCGCCCGACCCACCAGGTGATAACCGCCACGAACCTCACCCTGTAGGAGCCCGATCCATCGGGCAATGACGGCCTGCCGCACCGTCGAAGACACACGAGACCACCCACGCCAATCGCCCCATAAATCGGGCTCCTACACGTTGGCAGGCGCGTTGCCGAGCACGCATCGCACACCACAAGCTTCGCGGCTTGGGTTGAGCAACCAGCTGCGCTTGCTCCACTCCCGTCGGAAGCTTGGCGTAGAATCCAAGCCTTGGCTAGCGTTGAAAGGAGACGACGTGAGAACCAGTTACGAAACAGATGTCGTGGCCTGGGCGAGCGAACAGGCCGGGCTGCTTCGTGCAGGGCAGTTCGAATTGCTCGACCGAGAGCATATAGCTGAGGAGATCGAGGATGTGGGCAAGAGCGAACAGCGCGAACTCGCGAGCAGGATGGCGGTGCTGCTCGCTCACTTGCTCAAGTGGCGGTATCAGCCGGAAAGAAGGGGAGCCAGCTGGGAAAAGACGATTCTGGCGCAGCGTAAGGAAATCGCCTACGGATTGCAGGACACACCCAGCCTGGCCCGCAAGCTTCGTGAAGCTAAATGGCTTGAGATGGTGTGGGCCAAGGCCGTTGCCCAGGCCGTCGGCGAATCCGGACTCGACTGTTTTCCTGACGCGTGCCCTTGGGCAATCGACGAGGAAGTCCTGAACGATCGCTGGCTCCCCACGTGACGGTGGGACATTGATGGCTGCTCGACCTTACCCGGTCGGAGCCCGATTTATCGGGCGAGCACGACGATCCTCGTCGCCGACCACGTCCGAGATCACCCACCCGCCAATCGCGCGTTAAATCGGGCTCCTACATGTGGGCACGCGTGTTGCCGAAGGCCAACAGACCCCGCGTTGCACCCACGTTACACTCGCCATGACAATCGCGCCCTTGCCCGTTCCGCCAACATGTCTTAATATCCGCGTTCAATAATTGAACAACCAGACATGACCCCGGCCGAGCAAGTGCACCTGCGCATCCTCCGAATCGTCGAGGAAGAGCCACAGATCAGCCAGCGGCAGCTTGCTGAACGGCTTGGCGCCAGCCTGGGCAAGACCAATTACCTGCTCAAGGCGCTGCTCGACAGGGGTTATATCAAGGCTGGCAACTTTCTTCGCGCCCAAAACAAACTGAAATACGCGTACCTCCTGACTCCCGAGGGCATTCGCGCCAGGCTGCGGCTGACGCGCGACTACCTCGCCCGGAAGGAAGAGGAGTACGTCGCGATGAAAGTGGAAATCGAAGGTATGCGAGCCGAACTGGCCACGCAGGACGACCGGGGGAAACAACCAGAGAACTGAAAATAGGCGCCGTTACCGTGAAAGCCGCCTCCCCAACTCACGAATCTCCCTTCTCCCCTGTGCAGGAGAAGGGCCGACGACTGACCAGGGGTATTCACGGAGCAAACTCCCTGCCCGTCGAACGATTTCCGCGCACAAGCGGGACGAATGCACACTGCAGGTGACGTAAGCGGTCATGGCTTTCATGGTCGGGGTTGTCTCGATAGTTCATGACCGTCGGGCTGCCCAAAAAAGCAAGCAGCGCCAACGCGCAAAGAACCACCGCTTCGGCCAAGCGCCAAATCGGTCGAACCGGGGAGGGCAGTGCCCACCTCGGCAGGCGCACCACATGCTGAATGCCTAAGCATTCCGGTATGGCGGTAGCGTGCCCGGATAACACGCAGCCCCGCAAACCCGACGGCCCTCGCGCAAGCTTATGGACAGCGCACACCTTGATGCTCCTGGCTGGAATGCCAGGATTGGGCTGGAAGAACGGCTGTGGCTGGTCTAGGACGATTCTTTGCTGCCATGACCCAAATCCCAGCCGACGACTACGACAGCCCCTGGAAAGACGTACTCGAACACGCCTTTCCCGAGTTCATGGCCTTCTACTTTCCCCAGGCCCACGCCCAGATCGACTGGAACCAGGGGCATGAATTCAAACCCACCGAACTACGCCAGGTGGTGCGCGATGCCGAGCTGGGCAAACGCTTTGCCGACACCCTCGTCCAGGTCACCCTCCAGGACGGCCAGCGCCGCTGGATCTACATCCATATCGAAATTCAGGGCCAGCGAGACAGCGATTTTGCCCATCGCATGTTCACCTACAACTACCGGCTCTATGATCGCTTCGCCACCCCCATCGCCAGCCTGGCCGTCCTGGCCGACGAAAGCGAAGGCTGGAAACCCGACCGCTATGGTTTTGAAGTCCTCGGCTGTCGCCACAGCCTGGAGTTCCCTGTGGTCAAATTGCTCGAATACGCCGAGCGCGTTGATCAGCTTGAAAGCGACCACAACCCCTTCGCCCTGGTCACCGCCGCCCACCTGCGCAACCGGCAAACCAAACACGACCCCGAAGCCCGCTACCAGGCCAAACGTACCCTCGTCCGGCTGCTCTACCGCCAGGGCTGGGAGCGCCAGCGTATCCTCGACCTCTTTGCCGTGCTCGACTGGATGATGCGCCTGCCGGAAGGCCTGGAAGATAAGCTGTGGCAAGATATCGAACAAATTGAAGGAGAGCGCAAAATGCCCTACGTCACCAGCGTCGAACGTCGTGCCACCGAACGCGGTATCCAGAAAGGCATGCAACAAGGCGAAGAAAAGGTACTCGAACGGCTACTTGCCCGCCGCTTTGGCCCCCTCAGCCAAACTACCCGGCAGCGTCTCAAGAACGCCACGCCTACGGCATGTACGCCTTCAACGGCATCCTTTTCAACCACGAAAGCCTGGTCCGCGGCGAAACTTCCGCTACCTGCTCAAGGAAATGCTTCTTGCCGACTACAGTTCGGCCAAGCGTGACGCGCTCGTCAAATCGGCCGGCGTCAGAATGTTCGACCACCACGAATAGGCAAGCGATGAGCAAACCGAAAATCTACGCCGCCGGCCACCGGGCTCGGCAGGGAGCTTAAGGAGAACCGTTCATGCTAAAGAGCTATGAAGCGATCTATGACCATGGGACGATCAGGTGGTTGGCCGACAAACCCCACGTGGACGAGGCTCGTGTCATCATCACCATGCTTCCTCCGCAAGCTAATCTGAAGTTCCGACCGCTCGCAACCGCGATTGCGGCGACAAGCCTCTGTTTTTTCTAAGTAAGTCGTTCGAGAAGCAGGTTTTCTGGCTTCTTTTTGTAGTCACTAATTCGTATTGACATGCGCTGTTATTTGTTTTATATTTATGAGCATGCCTGCTCGCACTGGAACCGCTCACGTCGTCACTACGACCCGCAAGTACAAGGATCGGGTCTATCACACGCACCTGCTGCGTCGCAGTTATCGCGAAGGCGGCTCGGTCAAGAACGAGACGCTGGGCAATCTCTCGCATCTGCCCGATGCGCTGGTCGATGTCATCCGCCGATCGCTGCAGGGCGAAACCTTTGTGCCGCTGGCAAAGGCCTTCGAGATCGAGCGCTCGCGCGCGCATGGGCAGGTGCAGGCCGTGTCAATGGCCATGCAGCGCCTGGGATTCGCGTCGTTGATTGCCAGCAAGCCGTGCCGCGAGCGTGATCTGGTGCTGGCGATGATCGCTTCGCGTATCGTGGCGCCGCAAACGAAGCTGGCCACGACCCGCTGGT
>JACKLW010000007.1 GCA_024235715.1 Accumulibacter sp.
AACAAACGGGGGTGCCCAACAACTGCGGTTGATCATGACTGCATGCGATCTGACTTTATTCGTCAAGCTTGCTCACGCCTCCGCACCTCTTGCGAACTAGCCAAAGACTTTTCCGCCAAGTCCTCTGCAGCATGAAGTATTTTTGCGGCATCCTGAACAGCTTGGTTTCCAGCCCTTTGACCAGATAAGAATTCTCGAAACTCCTCGAGCATTTTTTCTCTAAGAAACCGCAAATAGGGCTCTGTGCATCCCGTTATACACAACTCACATGACATGACCGATCTCGCGCATATGCTCTACGCCCGACGCGAAGTCACGCAAGCGCTGGATGCCGAGCCAGAGGGATTTGACGCCGGGTTCGCCGTCGCCCTTGCGGGCGAGGAATCCGCCGAGCTGCGCGATCAGGCGGATGACCTCGCGAATTGTCGGCACCTTCGTCGGTGGCTTCTTCTTGTTGAGGATAAAGGCGCCGGCCCATTCCGTCTCGGAGAAGAACAGATCGGCGGACCACTGTGGGTGGACGCGTCCCAGGCGGATCAGGCGGGCGAGGCGCCAGGAAACGACCAGATAGACCGCCAGCGCCAGTTCCAGCTTGCTCTGGCTGCCCAGTTGCAGGGCCTCGACGCGGCAACCGTTCTTGAGCACATGGAACAAGGTTTCGATCTCCCAGCGGCAGCGATACCAGTCGATCAACTCGACGGCCGCCTCAAGACCGGTGACTTGGCGATTGGTCAGCAAGCGCCATTCGACCGGCTTGCAGCCCGCGGGCGCCCCGATTTCCGTGGCGATCAGGCAGGTCACGCTGACCTGGCGGCCTTCCGTGTCAGGAGCCGGGAGGTCGACCGCATGGCTTCGCAACTGCTGGCGCACGATACGTTTCGGCTGCCCGTGCCGCGATGCCAGAGTGAATTCGATCTCGCCGAGCGGCGCTTCGGCAAGAGTTGCCGCCCACAGTTTGCCGCCTTGCGGCAAACAGCGGTTGTGCTTGGCGCGAATCAGCCAGTCGGCCGGCGTCCCCAACGCCTGGGCCCGCTGCATCAGGCCGACGATGTCCGCTTCGCGGTCGGCGACATAGACCAATCGCGTTTGTGGCATCGCCGCCGCAGTTTCGGCGACCCGCTCGTAGCCTTCAATCCAGCGCGTGCTCTCGCTGATGCCCGGCCGGCTTCCGTCGGCCGCCTTTGCTTCTCTGGCCCACATCCAGGCGTCGATCACCCCGAGCGGTTCGCGTTCCGGGGTCACCGCATAGGTCGGGTGCAGATACATGCCGCGCTGGGCTTCGTAAGAGAGCGGCCCGAGTCCTTCGATTTCCTGACCGTTGAAGTCCAGTTCGGTGGTGTCCTGAAGGCACAACACCACCGGGTGTTGTGCCATGCGCCCTTGGCTGCAATCCATGTGCGGTTGCAGGATCGATTGCCAGTTCAACCCGCGCTTGCCAGCGCGGGCCTGATCGAAGAAGCGGTACGCCGCCACCGTCTCCGCCCAATCCCCACAGGCGCCCGGTATGCTCGCCGTCGGCTGCTCGGCAAAGCGTGTCGCCAGTTTGATCAGCCTCAGCCTCAGACGTCCGTCCCCCAGTTCAGCCCTGCCAAATTCGTCTCCCGCCCAGTTTGCCATCGTCCGATCCCCATGAAAATGGGAAATGGGCAAGCAAGGGGTATACCAGATAAAATCCGTCAACTATTGGCCAGCGGCCCATCGGGTGGCCAAGTCATGCTGAATGAGTTGTTGATAACGAGATGCTTATAGGCACCATGCCCGGTAACGGCAGCCGACGATATCGGTGGCCAGATCTATGTGCGAGCGAATGGGCTCATGAGCAACAGGGCGATAATTGTTGTGCCCGTTATATTGATGAAAGCGGATGCACGAAAGAGTCTTGCGGCGCGAGGATCTCGCCGAGTCGATACCAAAATGCCAAGGAGGCAAGCACAGAAGAACGCAGCCGCCGCGAAAAAAAACGAAATGACCGTGTCGCGGCTCAGGATAATCGGCGAGACACCGTCGAAATGGAACTTGTACGCCTTAAAAAAAGCAGCTCCGGTCCGCTCAACAATTAGCGCGAGTTCAACTAATGCGAGTGCGAAGGCGCAACATGCGAGTAGCCGAAGATATATGGTGGACGCTGCCATGATCTTTCCCCCTAATTTGAATTGATGACCACGATTTTTCCGTATCGAATTAGTCGCTCTGTCGACGGTGCCCACGGACGCCGAGATTTGCTTTGTACGACTACGCTGTCCGCCAAGGTCTGGCGAACCAAGTCTCGCACCTCGTTCCAGTTCTTGGCATCGTCCGCCGCAATGCATCCGATAGTTCGGCCGGGTCGATGCAGGCGAAAGTAATTCCGGCCGCTTCGATCGTGTGTGTCGTCACCATATAAAGGATCTACAGGTTCCAAGCGGTAGAAGTCCGGGTCCGGATGCTGCAGAATGTCATAGATTCCGTTGGGAATCGGTTCTCCAAATGGATGGCCGCCAGAGACGAAGATTCCCCGTATTGATTGGCCGGTTTCCAAATCGCTGATGGTGAGTCGACCAGTAGCGTTGTCGTACACGCCATAAACCCACAATCCCATTGGGTCGCCGTGACTCAGGGGATTCGCAGCGCCGTAGGCGTAGGTATTGATGCCCCCCGCCAATCCGACCGGATCGCTCTGCCAATACCTCCCGGTCTCCGGATCATAGTCCCGGAAGTAGTTGTAGCTCAGATTGGTCTCCTGATCGGCATATTGCCCCGGGAAGCGCAGGTTCAGGGTGAAGGCCTGCCCATCGCCGTCCGGGTCCTCCTCTGGCGGAGTCATCCCGAAGGGCTCGGAGAGCGGCAGGTTGCGCCAGACGACCCGGTTCGCTTCGTCGGTGACCATCCGTGGGGTGTTCAGATGATCGTTGTGCAGGTAGTAGACCTGTACGCCAGTATCGTTCGTTACCGTGACCGGCACTGCACCAGACCAGGTCGTTGCGCCCTTGTCGTCGGTCGCGCTGGCTGCCAGCAGGTAGCTTCCAGCCTTGACCGTGCTCCAGGTGATGCGATACGGCGCGCTGGATACCGTACCGATCGGCGTGCTTCCCTGATAGAAGGTCACGGCGGTGATCTGGCCATCGCTGTCGGCCGCATCGGCGCTGACGATCATCGTTGCCGGGGCCGTGAAGCGCTGGTTGGCGAGCGGAGCGCTCAGGCTGACGGTCGGTGGTGTGTTGCTGACGCTGGCACTGATGTTGACCGTGTCCGGGGCACTGGCCACTTGGCCGTCATGGACAATCAACTGAACGACATAGTCACCGGCGAGGTCCGCCGTGAAAGTCGGCGTGGCGCTGCTGCTGCCTGCAAGTTGGGCCGCGCTGCCGGGCGGTTTGCCGATCAGCGACCAGGCCAGGCTGAGGTTCGCACCCTCGGGGTCGTGCGAAGCGCTCGCGTCGAGCGTTACCAGGCTGCCGCGCGGCACGCTCTGGTCGGGGCCAGCGTTGGCCACCGGCGGGTCGTTGGTCGCGCTGCACCGGACGCGCGTGCAGCGCAGGGCACACAAGCGGCCGTCGAGGGAGTTGATGACTCCGTTGCCGTCGGCGTCGCGCGGATCGCCCGGCCCAGTTGCGGGGAGGCGGGCGAGGATGGCCTGCTGAATGAGAGTGAGGTCACCGCGATCGATGTCACCATCGCCGTCGATGTCACAGGTCAGCGCGCCGGCCTGAGCACTGAAGGCAAGCGCGCAGAACGGCAGCAGCAGCCGTCGCCATAGCGACCGAAGTAGCGATTGCGTCTGCCGCGAGTCGATCGTCTTCATTGCAGCACCGCCAGCGGTACGTCGTCGAGCCAGAGATATTCGCGCGCAATGCGGCCATCCGGCGTGCTCTCCGCCAGCAGGTGACCGGCGGGGTCGTAGTGATAGACCACGTCGGTCGAACCGGTCTTGCGGACGCGTTCGCCAAGGCCGTTGTACTGGTAGGCGGTCACCCCGGCGGCGGTGCTGGCCTGCGCCAGGCGGCCCTTGCCGTCGTAGGCAAAGCTGTTCGTGCCATCGCTGATGATGCTGCCGTTGGCGTCGTGGCTGTAGATCCGGGGCGGGACGCTGCCGACGCTGAGCAGATGGTTGCTGGCCGGATCGATGGCGTAGGCGCGGGTGCTGCTGCCGAGGGTGTGGCTGATGCGGTTGCCGCTGGCGTCCCAGCCGTAGCCGTAGCTGGTATTGGGCGGATTGGCGCTGGTAAGGCGATCCTGCGCATCGTAGCCGTAGGTGATGCTCTGGATAGCGTTGCCGACGTCGAACTGGGCAGTGATTCTTCCGGCGAGATCGTGGTTCAGCAGCCAGGTCTGGCCGCCGAGGGTGTAGCTTGCGATCCGGCCGTCCTGGTCGATGCTGCGGTGGTGCGACTGCCCGGCGCCGTCGATGTAAGCGCTCACTCCGGCTAAGGGGTGGTAGCTGATGTCGCGGGCAATGACCCGGCTCTTGCCGCTGCCGCCGGGGGCGCTGTCGGTGAGGCGGACTTCGCTGATGCGGCCGGCGCCGTCGCGGGTGTAGCTGACCTGGCGACCACTCGGGAGCGTGATGCTGGCGAGTCGGCCGGCAGCCCAGACGTAGCTGACCGTGTGTGCAACGCTGCCGACGCTGCGCGTCTGGTTGAGCAGGCGACCTTGCGGGTCGTAGCTGCTCTGGACGCTGCCAGTGATCTGGTTGTTCCGGTAGTCCTCGACCCGCGTCAGGCGACCAATGCCATTGGCGTCTTGGTCCCAGAGGTAACGTGTCTGGCTGCCGTCATGGTACGAAACCCGGGTCGGGCGGTTGAGGGCGTCATGGACAAGTCTGGTGACCTGGCCCTTGGCGTCGGTGCGTGTGACTTCGTTGCCGGCAGCGTCGTGGGTGCTGGTCGTCTTACCGGTGTCGGGGCTATGTTGCTGCAAGCGGTTGCCGAGGCCGTCAACGGTGTAGGTGGTGTGCAGGTTTCTTGGATCGGTAACCTGTACCAGGCGATTCTGGCCGTCGTACCGGTAGCGTGTCTGGCCGAGACCGGGGTCGGTAAGTTGGATCAGGCGGTCGCGGGCGTCGTAAGCAAAGAGCGCGCGATGGTTCAAGGGGTCGGTGAGCGCGCTTCGGTTGCCATTGGGGTCATACGCGTAGGCTGTGATCTGGTCGCGAGCGCCGATGTCCTGGACCAGGCGGCCGAGCGCGTCGAACCTGCGGCGGCGGAGTTGCACAAGCTGGCCGGCCGGGTCGAGCGTGTCGTCGCGGATGCGGTTGCCCATGGCATCGAGCGTGTAGCGCGTCTGGTTACCCAGGGAATCGGCGATGGCAATGAGTCGATGCGCCTGGTCGTAGGTGTAGTGCATGCTGCTGCCGTCAGGCAGCGTGATGCGCGTGAGCTGGCCAGCGTCGTCGTAGGTATAGGTGGTGACTTCGCTACCGACGGTGCGGCTGGTCAGGCGCTGACGGGCGTCGTAGGCGAGGGTGCTGGGCGTGCCGTTGGCGTCTATAACCGTGAGCGGGTTGCCATTGAGGTCGTAGGCAGTGAGCTGGGTGACATGGCCGAGCGCGTTGGTAACGCTGGCGAGCTGGCCGCGGAGGCTTGGGTCTGAATCGTCGGCCGGGTAATAGGTGACGGTGGTGAGGTCGCTGATATCGGTACGTGGGCCGTCGGCGGCAAGCAGCTGGCCGGTCGCGTCATAGCTGAAATTCCAGGTGCGCGGCAGGCCGACCAGACCGGCGCTGAAGCCGTTGCCACCGGTCACGTCATCGGTCGCCTGCTCGGTCATTCTGCAAAGGACGCCAATCGCTTGCCGGGCGCTGCCAGGGACGGTTGCGTCGTCCGGCGCACAGCGGACGACGCTGCCATTGACAGTGTCACCGTTGTAGACCCGGGTGCTGAGCCGTCGAGGTTCCGCGACCTTGACGGGGCGGCGCCAGACCGGGTGCCACTGCGTGCTGATGGTGCGCATCTCGGGCTTGCCCGAGGCCTCGACGCGCTGGATCTCAAGGTTGCGGTCGAGGTCGTAGGTGTAGCTGCTGCTGTTGCCGTTGAAATCGCTTGCTGTTGTCAGGTTGCCGCTCGCGTCGTAGGTGAAACGCCGCATCACCCCGGAAAGCAGCGGGTGGCCAAGGCTGGTGACCTTGTTGCTGCCGAGGATGTCCTGAAACGCGTACTGGCTGACGGCAGTGAGCGGATTGGTAAGCGTCGCGCCGGTGATCTTGCCGTTGGCGTCTTTCTGGTAGGTGAACTCGTAGCGGTCGACGCCGCCAGCGTGTTCGCTGCTTTTGGCGAGGGCGCTGCTATCGTAGGTCCAGCTGGCATAGAGGTTGGCGTTCTCGTCGGTCAGCCCGGTCAGCAGCGCGGGTTCTACGGTGCCCCCGACGTCGACTTGCGTGTAGCTGTAACGCCGTTCGGTGAGATCCGGGTAGCTGACGCTGGCAAGCGATCCTTCGCCATCGTAGGTGTAGTGCACGTGATGACCGGCGGGATCGGTCAGCGCGGACAAGCGACCGTAAGCGTCGTAGTTCAGCCGCAGCCGTCGGTCTAGGAGGTCTGTGACTTCGCTGAGGCGACCTGCGGCATCGTAGCTGAAGCTCAGCGATCGGCCATCGGGCAGCGCGCGCGTCAGTCTCGTGCCGAGGCTGTCGAAGGTCTCCAATGCATCGTCTGCGTCTTGATAGGTCCAGCCGCTGGCGGTCTTGCTGAGGCGCCCGACGACGTCGGCATCGCCCGCCCATTCACTGGCGCTGCCCGTCTTGGGGTGAAAATGAAGAATTCTCCCGTCGCCGCGCAGCATGACAACCAAATCGGTTCCGGCAGGGGGGCTGAGACTGACCTGCTGGTTGTGGCGCCAGCGATTGCCGAGCGGCTGCGGTGGGGCGGTAAGATAGTGGTAAGGGTTCTTGCTGTCGTAGTAGCGGACGAAGTCGAGGAGTGATGATCCCGCTGAGCTAAAATCCGTTTCCGTCTGGAGTTTGCAGCCTTGTCCGGGGGCGATCGGGTTGGCGACGGTACATTGCGAACCTTTGGACTGCGCCGGGCGGCTGCAGATATTTGTCGATTGATCGGCGAGTGCGTCGCGGCGGTATGCTCGCGGCTGGTCGCCAACAGGTAAGTGCAATTCGTTCTGGAAGACCCGCAGGTAGGGCGTTGCCTGTACCGCAAAGGCATCAGCGTCAACGCCTGCGACCGTGCCCCGGTAGCGGCTGTTGACGCCGACGTAGTGCAGGCGGCACCAGCCCTCGAAGGACTTCATGTTGTTGAGATACGAGGTTCTCAGGGCATTTCTGATCTCGGCCGGCGAGTACCAGCCCATTTCGTAGCCATCGGAGAACCCTGTTCCGGCATCGTAGATGACGGTCCCGGCGCCATCGCAGCGCAGCGGTGAGACAGCAAACAGGTACTTTCCAGCAACGGGCCCCTGCCTGGCCGAGATCTCGAAGCCGATGGAAAAGTTGGTGTAGGAGCACGAGGCGCCCAGGGCCCCAGACGACCACCAGACTGCGCCAAGAATCGCTGCGAGCTGAAACCTTTGCAGTCTGCCCATCCCAGGCCCCCCTGCGTCTCTTATGGTTTTAGGATCGTTTGGCGGACGTTATACGAGGAAAAATGTTCAAGTCAACTCGCGGTGGCGGTTGGTCCGGCGGCGGGGCGTCACTGAGGCTCGCCGTCCGCTGAATCAAGACCGTCCCAAGGTACGTTGGTTTCTCGACGGCCTGATGGCCGGCCTGCGCTATGAACGGGCTGCGAGCACATCGTTGAGCGCTGCAAAACAGCCGACCATCTTGTTGAACCCGGCATACACGGTTAGAAACAAGAACAGCTCTTCGATCTCTTCCCGCGTGGCTCCCTGATCGAGGGCAATATGCACGTGTGCCACGAAGGCGCTGCCGGGCCCACCCAGCGGGCTCTGATTGACAACGTCGGTCGTGAGGGCGATCAAGGCCTTTGTCTTCTGGTCGATCAGGGGTAGTCCCCACATCTCGCCAGCCACCCGGGTAACCCAGGGACCATACTTCGGATTGATCGCTGCCAGTTTCTCCTGAAGATTCCTGTCGTCGAGAACGGCGTTCGCATAGGGTGTGGTCATAGTCGCTTCCTTTTCCTGATCAGACCGGAGAATCCTTCGGGCGCGAAGACGTCGCGGACGAAGGTCAAGGGATCACATGTGCAAGAGCAGCCCGCGAACTGCCGGCAGACCCGGCGCAGACTTCATGCGGTAATCATCTGGCGCCTTTCGTCGTCGAAACCCTTCCATACGAAGCGGGCGCAATCGCCGCGAGAAGTCATGAACGACCTTGTCATTCTGCCACACGGCGGTGGCGCATGGTTGCGTCATGCCTGTGACCGCCAACGGCGCGCGTCCTGGCCCTTTGTCCGGCTCGGAAGTTCCTGGCTGGAGCATGGCCGTGCTGCGAAGCCGATGTAAGGGGAGTCACTTCGCCGAGATTGTCCGATCCAGGCCGCGCACCTGGTTTCGGCCGCTCTCCTTGGCGAGATAGAGTTGCTCGTCGGCAAGGGACACGATGTCTGCCGAGTCCGAGGTCTTGTCCAGCGAGACTGTCACGACGCCAAGACTGGCAGTCACGCGGTGGGACGTCGCCGAGGCGCTGTGCTGAATGTTCAGCCGTTCGATGCCCTGCCTGACCGTGTCGGCCAGGAGCATGGCCCGGGCGTGGGCGATATCGGGAAGGATGACCGCGAATTCCTCGCCGCCATATCTTGCCACCAGGTCCGAGGATCGCTGGACCACCTCCCTGAGCACCTGGCCGACACCGCGCAGGCAGTTGTCTCCCATGACGTGGCCATAGGTGTCGTTGTAGCACTTGAAATGGTCGACGTCGAGCATGATGAGCGACAGCTGGTTGCCCGAGCGCGCGAAAAGCTTGATTTCCAGGGCCAGCCGCTCCTCGAACAGCCTGCGGTTCGCGAGGCCGGTCAGGAAGTCCTTCTGGGCCAGCCCGGCCAGTTCCCGATTCGTGGTTTCGATTTCGCGGGTGGAGGTTTCCACCAGTCGGTGCAGCACGCGCATGGTCTTGAATTGTCGCGACGCCGCCTTCTCTGGTTCCGACCTTGTATCGAGGATCCCTTCCCGCCGGGTCTTTGCGTTGCCCTCTGCGAGACAGAGAACGGTCAGCGTTTGACTCAGGAACACGGGCTTGCAGTGGGGGCGTCCGAAAAATTCGCCGTAGCTGAAGAAGCCCGTCGAGGGGGCCACGCAGTCGATGGGTGCGAGTTCGACAAGTACATCTGCGCCCAGGATCCATTTGCGCGACACGCAGGAGTAGACGAACGCCGTCTCCGCCGGCTGTGCGCTCAATTCCGCGCAGAGCCTTTGCGCCCCACGGCCTATGAGCCCGGTGTGACAGTGGCCGAAGCGCAGTTGCTCGCCGACGTTGAAGTTGTGGATGTAGTCGATGGATCCGTCCGGGTTGACACCCGTGGCGTGGATCGCCAGCAGCACTCCATCGCGCTCGATCATCAACGAGAATTCCGCCGCGGATAGCGGAAGACCGTCCGCCACCTCCTTGCCAAGGTAGTGGCTGTAGATGTCGTAGGGGGTCTGGCCGTCGATGGCGTAGACCCGCGATCCTTCCGCGTGCGTGATGGTCATCTTCTTGCCGATCGGCACCCAGCTGAGGGTGTAGGCATTGTTGGCAATCAAGTCGGCGCCGGCGATCGAAGCGGCGGCCACGCCTTCGCCGGCGATCCCCTCGTCGGTGAACACCAGGGTCTGGGTACCCCTGCCGTTATCGCCGGCTTGCCCGCCCGCGAGGGCGGCCCCGGGCAGTTGCTGGCGAAGCGCATCGAGCAGGGACTGGGCGAAAAGGGTTCGTTTGTCCTTGATGCCACAGCCGAAGGCAATCACGACTTTGGTGTCTGGCTGCCCGAGGCTGATTCCAAGCGCGCGTCCGGCTGCGGGCAGATCGTCGTTCTGCGCAACCAGCGAGGAACGTACCCTGGAATTTTCGAAACAGGTGATGCCGAGAACGGTGGAATTGTCGAGCGACTTGCCTTCGAGAATCTCCCCCGCGGTGGTGGTACCCAGAATGGGCGCACCCGGGAAGCGGGATTTCAGTTGGTCCAGCAATTCCTTGATCCGGTCTTCCTCCAGAATTCCGGAGAACACCTGTATGAGCATCCTGTCCGCTGGGTGTGAAAGAATATCCTGCGGGAGCCGGGCCAGATCATGCTCGCTCCGATACAGGATGCTGAGACTCCGAATCAAGACGCGTTCCTTGTGGAAGTGCAGGACGACAGTCGGTCGTGAGTGCAGAGTATATGGCAGAAGGTATCTCCACTGCCGTAAAAGGGTAAGCTCGTTCAGTCCGTCCGGGTGGGGCTTGCGGCGATAATCGAGGCGGAGCGCCGGCACGGAAGAAGCCGGCAGTGTGCCCCGAGCATGGTTTCTCGACCCTGGTCGCCGGAAGAGTCCGGTGCGCGACATGCGCCTCCGGGCGGGGGTTCCGGCGCACCGCGTAGCACGGCCATGCAAGCGGCCAATCGCTGACGGTGCGAGCTATCCTCCCTGCTTGTGGCGACCCATATACCGTAGGTAAGCGATGACCTCGTCGATTTCCACGGGCGTCAGCTGTGTTGGCGGCATTCTTGCGCGTGCTCGAAATTGACTGGGGTCGTGGATCCACTGACGCAGAAAGCCGGTGCTTCGGTATTCGGTGATGTTTTTCGGGATATTCAGCTCGGGGCCGACTTCGCCTCCCTGCAGATTGACAGAGTGGCATTTCAGGCATTGCTCGCGAAATACGGCGAAGCCCCTGGAAACCTCGCCGTCGGCGGGAGCGCCGGTGGGCAGGGTCAGCGGGAACTTCTTGGCGAACGAGATGGCCTCGATGCGGTTCATCTGAAATGGCCAGGAAAAGGTCTTCGGGTCCGAGGTGTTGGCGCTGATGACGATGAATGGCGCCGGGTCGGTCATCGTCTTCCCGGTGGGAATGGGTGACCATCGTTCTGGAACGCCGTCTTCGCCGTACGCCAGCCGCAGGTCGAGTGTGGCGACGTTGGCGGCGGCGGTGTTGGCCTCGTAACCGTCCAGGCAATGGAAAACCAGATCTTCGGCGTCACCGGCGTCCATCAGCCTGAGAACATCGGCGAGCGAGAATGTCAGGTAGCGAACGGGTCTGCCGAGATCCGGATTGACGACTTCGATCTCGCGTGTCTCCAGGCGGCTACGCAAGGCGTCGAGGCTGAGGCTTTGACTGCCGCGTTCACCGTCGACGGTCAATACCGGGTTGGCGGTTTGCGCAATGACCGATGCACTGATCAGGAGGATCGCGACGGCGACAAGAGATCGGGTAAGGAAAGCGTTCATGGAGGCTCCTGTGTCGTATCGCCTGGGACGAGTCGATGGCATGGCAAGGCGCTGGTGTTCGTTGCGTGGCTCCATGCCTTGTCAAACGGGCGAGAAAGGGGCGAAGCGAAGGGCGCGAATGCAGGTCAGGAATGCCCTGACCAAAGCCGACTCGCGGTAACGGCACCTTCGGACGTCAGGTCGTCGTAATCAACTGCAACAGCTCCGGGGATGAAAACACATCCCTGTAGAACGTCAGCTGCTCGCCCTTGAAGTGGCAGCCGCCCCTGTGACCCCGCCTGATCCAGGAACAGCACCCCTTGGCGATCGTCTCGCTCGTATGGTCATCGATGCAATTCCATTCGAACCATACGATTTCCCCGTGAAACATGACAATGGGCCAGGCCATGCTGGCGCCGGGCTGTGCGATCAGGGCCCACCAGTGCCGTTCCCTGTCCTGTTGTTCCTCGATGCCGTAATAGGCGCCGTCCTGGCAGAAGTAGACCAGGTCCTTCCTGTACTCCCGGTAAGGATATCCCCTCGGCCCTGTCTCAAGGCCTCGCAGTGCGTCGGCCACCACTGCCTGTTCTCCTGTTCGATCTGCGACATCGTATAGTCCTCGCCAATCACGGGCAGCGACTCTTCCTGCATGTCGTTGATCTTCAGGGCAAGTGCGATCAAGTCGCTTTTCAACGGCTCGGGGACAAGACCGGGTCGCGAATAGTCGGCAGCGAGGTCATTGTAGTAGCTGGTTCTTTTTTTCATGGTGTCTCCGGGTGTTTTGTCAACGGCGCATAGCCAGCTGCCGATCTTTGACGACGGCTCGTTCGGTTCTGGCCTTCCGGCATTTTATACAAAACGAATAGAGTCCGGTGGGGTCGTCCGGTGGGGTCAGGGGTCGTCCGGTGGGGTCAGGTCTTCACTTGTTCCCTGTCTCCGATTGCTGCGAGCGAAGCACGAAAAGGCAGTCCGAAGTACCCCGCCTTCCAGACGGACGGGCAACCGTAGAGTACGCGCGCGAGGTGCTTCCAGTGTTCGGCGACGGGCGTGGCCGACGCGCATCGCAATGTGCCAGGCGATGTCGATGCGGGACTTCGCTGGGGGGCTGCGCTGGTGCCAGTCGGCGGCGCGCGTGAAGGCTGTCGGCCGCGATCTTCAGCCGCCGCGGTGCCCGTTTTGCGGAGCTTTACCTGAACTCGTGCAGCCGGCAGCCGACAACGCGCGCAGCCGTCAGACGTTGAACAGGAAGTTCAGCACATCGCCGTCCTTGACGACGTACTCCTTGCCTTCGGCGCGCATCTTCCCGGCTTCCCTGGCGCCCTGTTCGCCCTTGCAGGCGATGAAGTCGGCGAGGGCGATGGTCTGGGCGCGGATGAAGCCTCGTTCGAAGTCGGTGTGGATGACACCGGCGGCTTGCGGCGCGGTATCGCCGACGTGGATCGTCCACGCGCGGACCTCCTTGACGCCGGCGGTGAAGTAGGTCTGCAGGCCAAGCAGCTGGTAACCGGCACGAATCAGGCGGTGCAGGCCGGGCTCTTCGAGGCCGAGGTCGGCGAGGAAATCCTGTCTGTCTTCATCGTCGAGATCGGCGAGTTCGGCTTCGATCTTGGCGCAGAGGGCGACCACCGGCGCACCTTCCCTGGCGGCATGCGCGCGCAGCGTGTCGAGATGCGGGTTGTTCTCGAAGCCGTCTTCGAGGACGTTGGCGACGTACATCGTTGGTTTGATGGTCAGCAGGCAGAGGGGTTTGAGCAGCGCTTTCTCGTCGTCGGAAAGCGACAGTGTGCGCGCCGGCTGGCCTTCGTTGAGATGCGGCAGCAGGCGCTCGAGAATGGCGACCATGTGCTGCGCATCCTTGTCGCCGGATCTGGCCTTCTTGCCGTCCCGGTTGATGGTCCGCTCGACGGCGGCGAGATCGGCGAGCGCCAGTTCGGTCATGATCGTTTCGATGTCCGACAGCGGATCGACGCGGCCTGAAACATGGACCACGTTTTCGTCCTCGAAACAGCGCACGACATTGACGATGGCATCGGTCTCGCGAATGTTGGCCAGGAACTGGTTGCCCAGGCCTTCGCCTTTCGAGGCGCCGGCGACCAGCCCGGCGATATCGACGAACTCGACGGTCGCCGGCTGGATACGCTGCGGCTTGACGATGGCGGCCAGTTGCGCGAGGCGCGGATCGGGTACTTCGACGATTCCGACGTTGGGCTCGATGGTGCAGAAGGGGTAGTTCTCGGCGGCGATTCCCGCCTTGGTGAGGGCATTGAAGAGGGTCGATTTGCCGACGTTCGGCAGGCCGACGATACCGCATTTGAGGCTCATGCTCTGATTCCTATGGTGAGACGGTCTTGACGTGCAGTTGCCGTTGCGCGGCCGCGTAGTCGCCGGCGGCCAGATCGGGCCAGGCCAGCAGGCAGCGCTCGATGGCGCGGTCGATCAGCTCCTGTTCTTCGCGTCGGGGTGCCTTGAGGACGTAACTGATGACTGCGGCGCGTTCGCCGGGTGGCCGATCCCCAGTCGCAGGCGCCAGAAGTCGGGGCTCGACAAGCGTGCCTGAATATCCTTGAGACCATTGTGCCCGCCATTGCCACCACCCTGCTTGAGGCGGATGCTGCCCGGTTCGAGATCGAGGTCGTCGTGGACGACCAGCGTCTCGTCGGCGGCGATCCTGTAGAAACGCGCGAGTGCTGCGACTGCCTGGCCGGAAAGGTTCATGAAGGTCATCGGCTGCAACAGCCAAAGTTCGCCGTCGCGCGCGACGCGGCCAAGGAACTTCCCCTGCGCTGCCAGCGGTGCGTGCAGGCGGGCGGCAAGCTGGTCAACGAACCAGAAGCCGACGTTGTGCCGGTTGTCCTGGTACTGGCCGCCGGGGTTGCCGAGGCCGACAATCAGGCGTGGGGGGCGACATGACATCGATTGCACCGCTTAAAAAGAACAGGCCGCCGTGGGCAGCAAGTGCCTGACGGCGGCCTGGATCTGGCTGGACGCCTGGCTGGCTGTCTGCCTAGTCGTCCTTGTGTTCCTTGTCCACATCGGCGGCGGCCTCGATCTCCGCCCCTTCTTCACCTTCTGCCTCCTCCTCGACGACCTTGGGCGCAATGATCGAGACGACGACGAGATCGTCACCGGTGACCACCGGCGCGACTTTGTCCGGGAAGACGAGTTCGGAAACGTGGATCGTGTCGCCGAGCGCGAGATCCTTCAGGTCGACCTCGATGAACGCCGGCAGGTGCTGCGGCAGGCAACTCACTTCGATGTCGTTGAGCGCCGGGGCGACCGCGCCGCCTTCAAGCTTGACGCCGGGGGCAATATCGCCGTTCAGGAAGTGCAGCGGGATGCGCTGATGGATCGCATGGGTGGCGTCCACACGCAGGAAGTCGCAGTGCAGGACCAGCGGCTTCCACGGGTGTACCTGCGCGTCGCGCAGCAAGGCTTGCTGGCTCTTGCCGTCGAGCTTGAGCGTCAGCACCGACGAGCGGAATCCTTCCTTGCGCAGGTTGAGGAGGATTTCATTGTGATCGATGTCGATCATCAGCGGCTTCCTCGTGCCGCCATAGACGATGGCCGGGACCCTGTTTTCGCGACGCAGGCGGCGGCTCGCTCCGGACCCCTGCAGAGTGCGCTCGCGCGCTTCGATTTCAAACTTCATGGACTACTCCTGGTTGAAACACAAACCCCGCCCGCGACCAGGCAGGGGTGGAAAAAGCTGTCTGAGGCGCCTGGCGCCCTATTCGATGAACAGCGAGGAAACCGAATCCTCGTTGCTGATCCGGCGAATCGTTTCGGCCATTACTTCGGCGACCGATAGCTGCCGGATGCGTGGCGAGTTCCTGGCATCCTCACGCAGGGGGATGGTGTCGGTGACGACCAGTTCGTCGAGGTCGGAGGCGTTGATCCGTTCGACGGCCCGGCCGGACAGCACCGGGTGGACGCAGTAGGAGAGGACCTGTCGGGCGCCGTGTTCCTTGAGCGCGGTGGCCGCCTTGCACAGCGTTCCGGCGGTATCGACGAGGTCGTCCATGATCACGCAGGTCCGCCCCTGGACTTCGCCGATGATGTTCATGACCTCGGAAACATTGGCTTTCGGCCGCCGCTTGTCGATGATCGCCAGATCGCATTCGAGGCGCTTGGCCAGCGCCCTTGCGCGAACGACGCCGCCGACGTCGGGCGAGACGACCATCAGGTGATCGAAGTTCTTCTTCCAGACATCGCCGAGCATGATCGGCAGCGAATAGATGTTGTCGACCGGGATGTTGAAGAAGCCCTGGATCTGCTCGGTGTGCAGGTCCATGGTCAGCACCCGGTGCACGCCGGCTGCGGTCAGCAGGTCGGCCACCAACTTGGCGGCGATCGGCACCCGTGCCGAGCGTACGCGGCGATCCTGGCGGGCGTAGCCGAAATACGGGATGGCAGCGGTGATCCGGGCGGCGGAAGCGCGTTTGAGCGCGTCGGCCATCACCAGCAGTTCCATCAGGTTCTCGTTGGTCGGTGCGCAGGTCGACTGCAGGATGAACACGTCCATGCCGCGGACATGCTCCTGGATTTCGACGCTGATCTCTCCGTCGGAGAAGCGGCCAACCTGGGCGCGGCCAAGCGAGATGTTGAGACGCTTGACAACTTCGCTAGCCAACGCCGGGTTGGCGTTGCCGGTGAAAACCATCAGGCTGTCGTAGGCCATGGTGCGCTTCCCGAGGCGCCGCGAGGCGGCGCCGTGTAAAGCAAGACGGGCAGGTAAGGTGGCCTGCCCGCTTTGACAGAAATTGAGTGGCTGGGGAAGAAGGATTCGAACCTTCGAATGCCGGAATCAAAATCCGGTGCCTTGACCAACTTGGCGACTCCCCAGCTGTCGCTCGCATCGCCTGGCTGGCGAACGAGGCGCGCATTATACCCAGAATCTCTCAGGAAAAGAAGCGCAAAGGCAAATATTCTGTCGATCCTGCTGGCGGCCTCAGCCCGCCAGTTGCAGCAGAGGGTGATGGTCGAGACCGGCAGCCACCCAGCCACGGCAACTGGCGGGCAGTTTCCGAAGTACGGTTTCAGCGTCCTGGCGGTGTTCGAACTCGGCGAAAACACAGGCGCCGGAACCGCTCATCCTTGCCGGCGCGAAGGCAGACAGGCAGGCAAGATGCTCGGCGATCACGGGAAAGCGGGCAGACGCCACGGCCTCCAGGTCATTGCTGCCGAATCCCGGACGCCACTGGCGGGCGTCGATGGGCGGCGAATCGCGCGGCAGTTCCGGGGCAGCGAAAATGGTCGCCGTGGGAACCTCTACCGGTGGTTCGAGAACGACGTACCAGGAGGGTGGCAGATCGACCACCTGCAGCGCTTCGCCGACGCCTTCGGCAAAGGCGTTGCGCCCGAAAACGAAGACCGGAACGTCGGCGCCGAGTTCGAGTCCGATTTCCTGCAGTCGCTGGCGTGGCAGGCCAAGTTGCCAGAGATGGTTGAGTGCCAGCAGGACGGTGGCCGCAGCCGAACTGCCGCCGCCCAGTCCGCCGCCCAGCGGCAGGCGCTTTTCGACGCTGATCTCGACGCCCATACGGCAGCCGCTCGCCGCCTGCAGGAGACGCGCGGCGCGCACGGTCAGATCGCTCTCGGCCGGCACGCCCGCAAGCGGTTTCGCCAGGCTTACCGAGCCGTCGGCGCGCGGCGAAAAGCGCAAGTGGTCGCCGTGGGCGAGGAAACGAAACAGCGTCTGCAGCAGGTGGTAGCCATCGGCGCGTCTGCCGACGACATGCAGGAAGAGGTTGATCTTGGCCGGCGCCGGATAGACGCTCTGCCAATCCCAGGCCTGGCCGACGGCGGTCATTGCAGCGAATGCGCCGAGTTGCCGGCACTTGTCGGATCGGGTGGCGACAGCGAGGCCCATTCGTCAATCTTCAGGCGCAGTTCGAGTCCCGTTTCACGTTCGACGAACAGGCGACCGGGCAGCGCCTGTGGATCGTCGCTGTCGTATTCATAGGCGATGCGCCAGTCTTCGTACTGCAGGCGCAAGGGACGCCCCAGAGGATCGGCAACGATGCGCCCGCCATCGGGATTGCGGCCACGTACCCAGTCAGCCAGCTTGTCGAGCGGCAAGGGGTAACCGAGGACCGACTGCAGCAGTGCGTCGGCGCTCGCCGCGTGGCGGACCTTGCCGTCAGCGTCGGTCAGGCGGGCGCCCGTGGCGTCGCTGCTGATCTCGGCCATGCCTTGCCCGAGTGGCGAGGAGAGTAACAGTTGGTCGCTGTCGCCGGCATGGCGCCAGTCCAGCCGTCCGGTGTAGCTTTCGCCTTCCTGGCGCAGCGAAAAGCGGCCGAGCAGCGAAAATGCCTGCAGCGTGTCGCGTGCGGCGGGCGGCGGGGTATCGCCCGGCGGTGGCACTGTGCTGCAGGCGTTCAGCGCGGTCAGCACGAACAACAGCAGCGCGAAGCACAGCCGTCGCATGCCCGCTGCCGATGCCGATGCCAGGTCGGTGTGTGTTGCGGCGTGGTCCAAACTCAGGGCGAAAACCTGGTCAGTGCCTGCCTGACTTCCTCGCTGTCAGGATGCCGTTTCAGCGCCTCCTGCAGGGTGCGTTGGGCCTCCTCCTTGCGCCCGAGCATCCACAGGACTTCAGCCATGTGGGCCGCGATTTCGGCGTCCGGGCGTTGCGCGTAGGCGCGCTGCAGGAGGGTCAGCGCGCCTTCGAGGTCGCCTTGCCGGTACGTCACCCAGGCCATGCTGTCGAGAATGAACGGGTCGTTGGGCGCCAGCTTGAGTGCTTTTTCGATCAGCTGACGCGCTTCCGGCAGCCGCATGTTGCGGTCCGCGTAGGAGTAGCCGAGCGCGTTGTACGCCTGCGCGCTTTGTGGCTGCAGTTCGATCAGCTTGCGCAAGCGGGTTTCCATGAGTTCCAGGCGGTCAAGGCGTTCGGCCAGCAGGGCAGTCTCATAGAGCAGTTCCGGTTGCTCGGGTTGTTTGCCGAGTTCGTGGTCCAGCAAGGCAAATGCCGCCTCGGTCTGCTTCGCGTCTCGCAGCAGGGCCGCTTCGGCGATCGACAACTGGACGCGCAACTGCGGGTAACGGTCCGCCGCAGCACCGAGTTCATTTCTCGCCTGGTCGAGCTTGCCCTGCCGGGAGAGGATGGCGGCTCTGCGAATCTGCGCCGGAAGGTAGTGCTCGCCCGCGCCAACCTGCTGATAATAGGCCAGCGCCTCGTCGTAGCGCCGGCCTTCTTCGGCCACCTGGCCAAGGTAGTAGTAGGGCGCGCTCTTGTCAGGGACGTCGAGTGTGACCAGGTGCTTGAGCTGCGCCTCGGCGAGCACCGGGTCGTTTTCCTGGAGGGCAAGGATGGCGACCGGGAAGACCACGTCCGGGTTGTCCGGATCGGCCAGCAACAACTGCTCGAACAGCCGCTTGGCTTCGCCATAGCGCTTCTCGCTCACCAGGGCGCGCGCCAGTTGCAGTTGGGCATCGCGCGCCTGCGGATTCTTCTCGACAAAGACCTGCAGCGAGGAGATGGCCTCGGCAGGCGACTTGCGTGCCAGCAACTGTGCTTCCAGCAGGGCGCCGATCTGCCAATCCGGGCGCAGGTCGAGTGCTTGCCGCGCTTCCGCGAGTGCGCGGTCGTTTTCACCAGCCGCGCTGGCAGCGACGGCAACAGCGTAGTGCGCTTCGGGAAACTCCTGGAAGGGTTCGCACACCTGGCTGATCAGTTGCAGGACGGCCTTGCGGTTCGGGCTGCGGGCAAACATCCGGTTGAGTGCCAGCAGGTTCCCGGGCAGTGACACCTTGTCGGCCTCGAGCATCCTGATCAGGCGCGGCGCCAGACCATTGAACTGATTGGTCATGATCAGCACGCCGACCAATACCTGCTGCGCGCGTTTCGAGTCCGGATCGACCTGTGCCCACAGGCGTGCAAGTTCGAGTACCCGGTCAAAGCGACGCGCGTAACCCGCCACTTCGATCGCGCGTTCGAGGATCCCGGGGTCGCGCGTCCGCACCGCCAGGTCGGCGTAGGCCTGACTCGCGAACTCGCTGCGTCCTCGCTGCAACGCGACTTCGGCAAGCAGCACCTGGTATACGATCTGCCCGGTCAGTTCCTTGCTGTCCGGGACGTCGGGGATCGGTGCAGGCGACTGCGGCAGCGCGCTCTTCGGCGCCCGGCCGGTCGGCTTCGGCGCCTTGGCCGGTCTGGTCTGCTTGCCTGCCGTCGCCTCTCCGGCCGCTTGCGCAGGCGTGCCGAGGGCAAGCGCCAGGGCGGCGCAGAGGAGCGTGCTGATGATCGGTTTCATGGTTTCCTTGCTTGCTGCAAACAGTTACAGGAGTTGACGGGGGAGATTGCGTCATAATTCCTGCCGCGCATGTTATGGACTTTTCGGGGTAGCAGCAATGCCGGAACTGCCGGAAGTTGAAGTGAGTCGCCAGGGGTTGCTCCCGCATCTGTCCGGCCAGACCATCGTCGGGACCGTCGTGCGCACGCCGAGACTGCGCCACGAGATCCCGGTCGGGCTCGATTCGCGGCTCTCCGGCCTGCAGGTAGACGCCATCTTGCGGCGCGGCAAGTACCTGCTGCTCGACTGCGCCAGCAAACGCGGGGGTGGCTGGCTGCTGATTCACCTCGGCATGTCGGGCAGTCTGCGCTTGGTGCCACCGGCGACACCGGCACAGAAGCACGATCACGTGGACCTCGTTTTCAAAAACACGGTCATGCGTCTGCGCGATCCGCGGCGCTTCGGCGCGCTGCTCTGGCACGAAGGCGCCGAGGTCGGAGCGCATCCTGCCCTTGCTGCTCTCGGTATCGAACCACTCTCTGACGCTTTCAGCGGCGACTGGCTGCATGCGGCGACACGCGGGCGGCGGATGCCGGTGAAGCCCCTCTTGATGGACAGTCGTCTGGTCGTTGGTATCGGCAACATCTATGCCGCAGAAAGTCTCTTTCGCGCCGGGATATCACCGCTGCGCGGCGCCGGCCGGATCAGTCTGCAGCGCTACCGGATATTGACCGGCGCGATCCGTTCGACGCTGGAAGCGTCAATCGCTGCCGGCGGCAGCACGGTGCGTGATTACGTGCACAGTGATGGTGGCGCGGGGTGCTTCCAGCTGGCGTGTGCGGTCTATGATCGCAGGGGCCAGCCCTGCCCGGTGTGCATGACGCCGATACGCACCACCCGACAGGCTGGCAGGTCGACCTTTTACTGCCCGACCTGTCAGCGTTGAGCGAGCTGGCGCATGGCCTTTGCCGGCAGCAGTCGCATGTCGCTGATTGCTCTTGGTTTCATGATAGAGTGAAGCCCTCTCTGTTGCGCTGGAACTGGCCGTGACGCTTGCTCAACATTTTGCAGCCTATAGCGAATGGCGTTCCGAGCTGTCCGCTGTCCTCGGGAAGTTCTCGGCCTGGCTGGTCGACAACGAGCTTACCGACGCCCACACCGATCGACGCGTCGCGCAGCTGCTCGACAAGCTGCGTGAGGATCGTTTGCATGTCGCCTTCGTCGCCGAGTTCTCGCGCGGCAAGTCCGAGCTGATCAACGCCATCTTCTTCGCGGAATACGGCAGTCGCATTCTGCCGTCGACGCCGGGTCGTACGACGATGTGTCCGACCGAGCTGATGTTCGACGCCAGCAAGGCGCCCTCGATCGAGTTGCTGCCGATCGAAAGCCGGGAGTCCGGTGGCAGTATCAGCGAGTTCAAGCGCTTCAACGACGAGTGGACCATTGTGCCGCTCGACACCGACTCGGCCAGCGCGATGCAGGAGGCGTTGCGGCAGGTGAGCGAAGTGATCCGGGTCGGGCGCGGCGTCGCGGAGAGTCTCGGTTTTACCATCGAGGACGGCGATACTGCGGTGTTCCGCGTCGACGAGGATGGCTGCGTCGAGATTCCGCGCTGGCGGCACGCAATCATCAATTTCCCGCACCCGCTGCTCAAGCAGGGGTTGGTCATTCTCGATACGCCAGGTCTGAACGCGATTGGTACCGAGCCGGAATTGACCTTGTCCCTGCTGCCCAACGCGCACGCCGTGCTGTTCATTCTGGCCGCCGACACCGGCGTCACGCAGTCCGACCTCACCGTCTGGCGCGAGCACATTGCCACCCTGGGCGGCCGCAAGAAAGGTCGTATCGTCGTCCTGAACAAGATCGACAGCCTTTGGGACGATCTCAAATCACGGCCGGAGATCGACGCCGAGATCGCCAGGCAGGTCGACAGCTGCGCGTGGACGCTGGCCTTGCCGGAACATCAGATCTTTCCCGTTTCGGCGCAAAAGGCCTTGCTTGCCAAGATCAACGACGATCAGCAGTTGCTCGAGCGCAGTCGCCTGTCCGAGCTGGAATTTGCGCTGTCCGAAGAACTGATTCCGGCCAAGCAGGAAATCGTTCGCGACAATACCGACAGCGAGTTTGCCGATTGCTACCGGAGTACGCGCGGCCTGCTCGAGTCGCGCCTCGTGGGTTTGCGCGAGCAACTCGTCGAGCTCACCGAGCTGCGTGGCAAGAACAAGGGTGTCGTCGAGTACATGATGGGCAAGGTGCGCGTCGAGAAGGAGGAATTCGAAGCCGGTCTGCAGCGCTACTACGCTGTCCGCAGCGTCTTTTCACAGTTGACCAACAACCTGTTTGCGCACCTCGGGCTGGATGCACTACGCCTGCTGACCAACAGTACGCGCGAGACCATGGTCAATGCGACCTTCTCGATCACGTTTTCCGGAGCGATGAAGCATTTCTTCGACGTCTCGCGTGGCAATCTCGGCAGATCGCGGGCCGAAGTCAAGGAGATCGCGACCATGATGGAGGTCATCTACAAGAAGTTCGCCGTCGAACATGGCCTCAAGCTGGGTACGCCGGTTGCCTTTTCGCTGCGCCGCTACGAAAGGGAAATCAATCGTCTCGATCAATGGTGCAGCACTCACATCAACTCGATGTTGCAGCTGCTGACCCACGAAAAATCGCAGCTCACGCAGCGCTTCTTCGAAGAGGTCTCGGTGCAGGTGAGAAAGACTTTCGAACACGCCAATCGTGATGCCGAGTCCTGGCTGAAGGCGATCATGGCGCCGATGGAGATCCAGATTCGTGAGCACCAGATCCAGCTGAAGCGCAGGCTCGAGAGTATCAAGCGCATCCACCAGGCGACCGATACGCTGGAAGAGCGCATCGAGGAACTGGTCCACGTCGAAAACAGCCTGCTGTCGCAGATGCAGGTCCTTTCCGATATCGGCGACGGGATTCGCGCTGTCCTGCAGCGGACGGTGAGCAGCACCGAGGCACGCAGCGCGGCCTGAGCAGCAGCGCTGGCCGCTTCTTCTGCGTCAGCAAGCGAATATGTGAGCGACTTTTCTGATCACCAGGGCATCGACATTGGCTGCCAGGCAATCGACGATCTCGGGCCGCAAGCTGTTGCCGATCCAGGTGATCTGTCGCTTGGCCAACTGCCGGGTCGCGTAGATGCCGCGATCACGCAGCTCGCTGCGCGGTGCCAGGCCCTCCTGCACTTCCCATACCTGCCGGTAGCCGACACAACGCATCGACGGTAGCGCGGCGTGCAGGCGGTAGCGCTGGCGCAGCATCGTCACTTCCGCTTCCAGCCCGGTGTCGAGCATGGCGACGAACCGTTCGGCGATGCGTTGGTGCAGGAGCGCGCGGTCGGCAGGCAGCAGACCGATCGCCGCGAAGCGATAGGGCGGCGGGCTCTGTTTCTCGCCGGCGGCGAGCAGTGCGGACAGTGGCCGGCCGCTGAGACGGAATACCTCGAGTGCGCGCTGGATGCGCTGGGCGTCCGTGCTGTGCAGACGTGCCGCCGTTGCCGGGTCGACGTGCTCCAGCTCTGCGTGCAGCGCCGGCCAGCCGCGGGCCTCGGCTTCGCGATCGATCGCCGCACGCGTCGCCGGGTCGGCCTGCGGCAGGTCGGCCAGGCCTTCGAGCAGCGCCTTGAAATAGAGCATGCTGCCGCCGACGAGAAGGGGGACACGGCCGCGTGCGCTGATCTCGGCCATTGCCGCCAGCGCGTCGGCGCGAAAGCGTGCTGCCGAGTAGGCCTCGGTCGGCGGGATCAGGTCGATCAGCCGGTGCGGGAATCGCGCCAGTGTCGCCGCGTCGGGTTTGGCGGTGCCGATGTCCATGTCGCGAAAGACCTGCGCCGAGTCGACGCTGATCAGTTCGACCGGGAAACGACGTGCCAGGGCCATGGCCAGCGCCGTCTTGCCGCTGGCTGTCGGCCCCATCAGCAGGATCGCCGGTGGTCGTCGTTGCGCAGACCCTGCGGCGTCGTCGCTCATCGACCGCGCATGAAGTGGCGGTCGAGCTCGGCCATCGTCAGCTGGGTCCAGGTCGGGCGGCCATGGTTGCAGTGGTCGGCACGATCGGTCTCTTCCATCTGCCGCAGCAGCGCATTCATTTCGGCCACCGACAACAGGCGGCGGGCGCGCACCGCGCCGTGGCAGGCCATGCCGGCGAGGAACTCGTTGCGGCGCGCGGTGAGCAGCTCGCTGACGCCGTGCTCGCGCAACTCGTCGAGCAGCGTACGCGCCAGGGTTGCCGGGTCGGCTGCCTGCAGCAGCGCCGGAACCCGTCTCACCACAAGTTGGCGGGGCCCCATCGGCGCCAGGTCGAAGCCGAGCCTCCGCAGCGCGTCGCCGTGTTCCTCGGCTGTGGCGATGTCGATCGCCTCGGCGCCGAAGACCGCGGGAATCAGCAGCGCCTGGCTTGCCATCTGCTGCTCGGAAAACGCCACCTTGAGCTTCTCGTAGAGGATGCGCTCGTGCGCTGCGTGCATGTCCACGACCACCAGCCCCTGGCTGTTCTGGGCCAGAATATAGACGCCGTGCAACTGGGCGAGGGCGTAGCCGAGTGGAGGTAAGTCGTTTTCCGTGGCTGGAGCGTGTGCCGGCGTGCCGTCCAGTCCGTCGTCGGGCGCGTGCGCCGCGCCGACAAACGCCAGGTAGGCGCTCATAGTGCCCGCGCTGTTCGGCTCGCCGACCTGCAGGGTTCCCTGGTAGGGCGCCCGGGCGCCGGAGAAGGCTGCAGCGCCGGCTTCCGACGACGGTGCTGCTGCGCGTTCCGGCCAGCGCGACTGGTCGGCGTATGGAAGCGGCCGGGCTTCTCCGCCGCCAAGCGCGGCCGACGGCGTAGACAGCAGGCGCTGCACGGCGTGAAAGACGAACTGGTGTACGGCGCGCGCGTCGCGGAAGCGGACTTCGGTCTTCTGCGGATGCACATTGACGTCCACCGTCGCCGGGTCGATCTCGAGGAACACGCAGTAAGCCGGATACCGGCTGCCGTGCAACTGGTCCTGGTAAGCCTCGCGCAGCGCATGCACCAGCAGCTTGTCACGGACGAAGCGGCCGTTCACGTAACAGTACTGGGCGTCATTGCGGGCCTTCGAGTAGGCCGGCAGTGCGCAGAAGCCGGATACGCGCAGCGGTCCGGCGAGTGCGTCCAGAGGGCGCGATTCAGCCAGGAAGTCGCCGCCGAGGATGGCCCCGACACGACTGCGGGCATCGCTCTGCTGCAGGTGCAGACTGACGCGGCCGTTGTGCGACAGCGTGAAGCCGACGTCGGGGTGGGCCAGCGCGATGCGCTTGACCGCCTCAGCGCAATGCGCGAACTCGGTGGCGTCGGATTTGAGGAATTTGCGGCGTGCCGGTGTGTTGTAGTAGAGGTCACGCATTTCGACGACCGTGCCGGCGAGCAGGGCGGTCGGCTCGGGTGCCGCCCCCGGCTCGGCACGCAGTTGCCAGGCGTGCCCTGGCGGTCCGTTTCCCGGCTCGCCCTGGCGGCGACTGCTCAGCGCGACGCGTGCGACGCCGGCGATCGATGCCAGCGCTTCACCGCGAAAGCCAAGAGTGCCTACGCGTTCGAGGTCGTCGAGCGAACGGATTTTCGACGTGGCGTGGCGGGTGAGGGCCAGCGGCAGTTCGTCGCGCGCGATGCCGGCGCCGTCGTCGCTGACGCGGATCAGCTTGATGCCGCCTTCTTCGAGCTGGATCTGGATTGTCGAGCTGCCCGCGTCGAGGGCGTTTTCGAGCAGTTCCTTGAGTACCGAAGCCGGACGGTCGACGACTTCGCCGGCGGCGATCTGGCTGATCAGCAGATCGGGCAGCAGGTGGATGGCGGCTGGCGCGGGTGTCGCGGTTGTTGCGGGCATACAGCGATTATCCCACGGCCGTCGTGGCGGAAGTGAACGGCCCGCTCGCGCCGGTATCGGCGTGTCGCGCTGGCCGCGCTTGCGGCGTCCATCTTTCGGCGGGCTGCGCAGGGGGGCGGCCGCAACGAGCGCGTGCACGGGCCTGCCTGATCGCCGCCGGGCAATCTCAAGTAGAATGTGCCGCCTGACAATTGCAAACGGACATGACGCGTCGAGACGCCCGTGATCATGAAGGTCATGACCGTTTCCTCATTCCCGATTCCTCTCTCGCCTCGGGGAGAAGTGAATACGTGAGTCGCGGACGCGGCTTTCACGGTACGAGATCAAGAGCACAGCGCATGGAACTGGCAGGAAAACGCATCGTCCTCGGCGTCACCGGCGGCATTGCTGCCTACAAGGCGGCCGAACTGGTCCGCCTGCTGACCGGGGAAGGCGCCACCGTGCAGGTGGTAATGAGCGAAGCGGCGGCACGTTTCGTCACCCCGGTCACTTTTCAGGCGCTGTCCGGCCGGCCGGTGTTCACCGATCAGTGGGATCCGCGGGTAGCCAACAACATGGCGCACATCGATCTGTCGCGTGCCGCGGACCTGCTGCTGATCGCTCCGGCATCGGCTGATTTTCTCGCCAAGCTCGCCAACGGGCTGGCTGACGATCTGCTGACCACTCTGGTCCTGGCGCGCGACTGCCCCTTGCTGGTGGCGCCGGCGATGAACCGCCAGATGTGGGAGAACCCCGCCACCGCACGCAATATCGCCACCCTGCGCACTGACGGCGTGGCCATCGTCGGCCCCGGAAGTGGCGACCAGGCCTGCGGCGAGAGCGGGCCGGGGCGGATGCTGGAAGCGGAGGAAATCCTGGCCTGCACGGTCGCGCACTTTCAGCCGAAGCTGCTGGCCGGCAAACGGGTATTGCTCACCGCCGGGCCGACCTTTGAAGCCATCGACCCGGTGCGTGGCATCACCAATCTGTCGACCGGGAAGATGGGCTATGCGATCAGCCGTGCGGCGCAGGAAGCGGGCGCCCGGGTGACGCTGATCTCCGGCCCTGTCTGCCTGCCCTGTCCGGTCGGCGTCAGCCGCGTTTCGGTGAGCAGCGCCTTGCAGATGCACGCGGCGGTCCTCGGGCAGATCGCCGAGAACGACGTCTTCATTGCCGTGGCGGCAGTCGCCGACTACCGGCCGGCACGGTTCGTCGGCCAGAAAATAAAGAAACGCCTGCAGGCCGCACCGCCGACGATCGAGCTGGTGGCGAATCCGGACATTCTTGGCGAGGTCGCCGCGCTTCCCCGTCCGCCGCTTTGCGTCGGCTTTGCAGCCGAAAGCGAGAACCTTGCCGAGTATGCCGAAAGCAAGCGGCGCAGCAAGAAGATCCCCTTGATCGTCGGCAACCTGATCGAGGATGGCTTTGCCGGCGACCGCAACACGCTGGTGCTGTTTGACGACGATGGCCAGCATCCCCTGCCACCAGCGCCGAAGATCGACCTGGCGCGCCAACTGGTGGCACGCATCGCCGACTTGCTGGAGAAAACCCGATGAATGTCGCTGGAGAGGTGGCAGTGGATATCAAGCTGCTCGACCCGCGCCTGCGCGACAATCCGCCGCACTATGCCAGCGCCGGCTCGGCCGGGCTGGACCTGCGCGCCTGTGTCGCCGCGCCGCTGCAGATCGCGCCGGGGGAAACGGTACTAATTCCGACCGGGCTGGCGATTCATCTCGCCGACCCGGGTCTCGCCGCGATGATCCTGCCGCGCTCGGGTCTTGGGCATAAGCACGGCATCGTTCTCGGCAATCTGGTCGGGCTGATCGATTCCGACTATCAGGGCGAGCTGATGGTGTCGACCTGGAACCGCGGCAGCGAGCCATTCACGCTGCAGCCGCTCGACCGCCTGGCGCAACTGGTGGTCGTCCCGGTCCTGCGGATGGCGTTCAACGTCGTCGAGGATTTTTCCGCCAGCACGCGTGGAGAGGGCGGTTTCGGCAGCACCGGCCGCTCCTGAGCGCGAGCGGAGCGTACGAAGCGCCGCTCGACAGTGCAGGTCAGGAGCGCTGGCCCCTGCTTGCCAGCTGTGCGGCGGCGACCATGAAAGCGAGGAAGCAGGCGAGCGACCAGTTGGCCATCGACAGACCGAGAAATACCCACTCCTTGCTCGAGCAAAAGCCGGTGGCCAGGAATAGCTGCGGCCAGCGCATGCCGAACCAATCGACGATCTGCTCGATGAAGGTCGGCTCGCCGAAACCGCAGGCGATGCTGGCCTCCGGGTAGAGCTGCAGCCAGGTCTGATAGGCGGCAGTGCCCATTCCGCCGCTTGCTGTCAGGCCGATCAGCACGCTCCACAGGCGCCACCACTGCGGCAGCAGCGCGCCACACAGCGCGAAGCAGGCGAGCAGCAGATAGAGCAGTCGCTGAAAGATGCACAGCGGGCAGGGCTGCAGGTTCATCAGCTCGCCGATCAACAGTCCGGTGCCCGTCAGGCCAACGGCGAGAAACGCCAGCAGGCCGAAACAGGCACGCAGCGAAAGACGCATCGTTTCAGGTGATCAGGCAGGCACGTAACTGCGCAGGCGCATCGAAAGGTCCTGCAACTGGCGGACGCCCGAGTTCTCGGCACGCTCGCACCAGTCCTGCAACCTCTTGAGCAGGTTCTCGCGGGATGCGTTCGAACGTTCCCAGATCGCCACCAGTTCCTGACGCATGGCGTACAGCGTGTGCAGCGCACGGCTTTCGCCACGCAGCAGTTCGAGCCGCCCACGCAACTCCTGCGGAACGTCCCCGACATGCTCGGCCAGCCAGGGCTTGAGACCCTTGAAGCGCTTGCCATCCTGCCGCTTGCCGACCTCCTCGCGGTAGACCTGCTTCAGCGAGTGCGTGTAGCGCGAGAGGACGTCGTAACGGTTGGCGATCACCGCCTGCAGCGTGTCCAGGTCGACGACCGGTCGCAGCGTGCCCAGGCGGGGTACGGGTGCCACCTTCTTGACCTCAGCCAGACCCAGCGCGGCCAGGATGCTGATATAGAGCCAGCCGATGTCGAACTCGTACCAGCGATTAGACAGCTTGGCGGAGGTCGGGAAAGCGTGATGATTGTTGTGCAGTTCCTCTCCGCCGATGAGAATCCCTATCGGCGAGAGGTTGGTGCTGGCGTCAGCCGTGCTGAAGTTGCGATAGCCCCAGAAGTGCCCCAGTCCGTTGATCACGCCGGCCGCCCAGAAGGGAATCCAGGCCACCTGCACCGCCCAGATCAACGCGCCGGCAAGGACGCCGAACAAGGCAATGTCGATGGCCAGAAGGATGACCACGCCAAGCTTGTGCCACGGCGTGTAGAGGTGCTTCTCGAGCCAGTCGTCGGGCGTGCCATGGCCATAGCGCTGCAGCGTCTCGGTGTTCCTGGCCTCCCTGACGTACAGGAAGACACCCGTCCAGAGTACCCGGTGCAGACCGTAGATCTGGGGGCTGTGCGGATCCTCCGCCGTCTCGCATTTGCCGTGGTGCTTGCGATGGATGGCGGCCCACTCCTTGGTGATCATGCCGGTGGTCAGCCACAGCCAGAAACGGAAGAAATGCGCCGCCAACGGATGCAGTTCCAGCGCGCGATGCGCCTGGTGCCGGTGCAGGAAGATGGTGACCGAGGCGATCGTCACGTGCGTCAAAGCAAGGGTCGCCAGCAGGTAGGCCCACCAGGGCCAGTCGACTAATCCAGCGTACATGGAACACTCTCAAAAGAACGAACCTGCAATTGTAAGGTAATAAGTGCACACCGCAAAACCGGTGTGCGCATGCCGCAGGCGTACCGCTTTCGCCACCAAATGCCCGAGTCTGCCGGCGCTCCTGCCGCCGATCCCCGGTACACACTTGTCCGACACCGGCAACCCGCTATCATTGCGCCATGAAGACAAGAATTCTGTTGGTCGAGGACGATCAGCGCCTCGCCGAACTGACTGCCGAGTACCTGCGCAAGAACGATCTTGAAGTCCTCATCGAAGCGCGCGGAGACACGGCCGAGGCACGCATCCTCGCGGAGCGGCCTGACCTGGTCATTCTCGACATCATGCTGCCGGGCAAGGATGGCTTCGAAATCTGCCGCGCCGTGCGGGCGCGCTATCATGGGGTGATCCTGATGCTTACCGCTCGGGACGAGGACTTCGACCAGATCCTCGGCCTGGAACTCGGCGCCGACGATTACATCGCCAAGCCGGTGCAGCCTCGCCTCCTGCTGGCGCGGATCAAGGCGCTGTTGCGCCGTTCGCCGGCGACCGCCGTGGGTGGCGCCGAGCGCAGCCAGGCCAACAAGCCCGCCGAACTCGCCTTTGGCAGCTTTCGCATCAGCCAGGCAACACGCAGTGCCTATCTGGGATCGGGCGTGATCGACCTGACGACCGCCGAATTCGATCTGCTCTGGCTGCTCGCCTGCCACGCCGGCAGCGTGCTGTCACGCGACGATCTGTTGCAGCAGTTGCGCGGCATTGGTTTTGACGGGCTCGACCGCTCGATCGACGCGCGTATTTCACGCCTGCGCCGCAAGCTCGGTGACGACCCCGAGAATCCGACACGGATCAAGACCGTGCGCGGCAAAGGCTATCTCTTCAGCAAGCATGACTGGCAATAGCAGCAAGCTGTTCTCGATCTTCGGGCCCTACAAGCCCGCACCCTGGCGAGAGCGCTACAGTCTGTCGCGTCTGTTCTTCAATTTCTACCTCCTGGTCATGGGTTCATTCGTGGCCATCGCGATCTTTGCCGACTTCGTCATTTCGACTGCCGTCAAGGGGATTACAGACGACTACACGAGCCGCTTCATGCACGGCACCATCGTTCTGATCGAAGAGGAGTTGTTCCGCAAGCCGCGTTCGAAGTGGCCACAAACGATAGCGACTCTGGACGAGCAGTTCGCCTACAGGATCCATATTGTCGACCGCTGGACGCTGCTGCTGCCACCGAAGCAGGCCGAAAGGCTCGACAATGGGGAACTGGTGATCGATGCTCAGGGGGATGTGATCTATCATCGTCTCAAGCAGACACCACTGATACTCGTGGTCGGCCCGCTCTCACCGGAACGCAATCCCGAGTACCGGCGGGGCATGCCGCTGGATCTGCGCATCAGTCTGCTGACCTGGAGCCTGATCGGCGTCTGTCTGGCGATCGTCGTCTGGCTGTGGGTGCATCCGGTGTGGCGCGATCTAGAAGCAATGCGCCAGACCACCCGTGCCCTGGGCGAGGGGCTTTTCGAAGCGCGCGCACCGACGATGCGCAGCAGCGCTTTCGAGCCTCTCGCCGAGACGCTCAACGGCATGGCCGAACGCATTCAGCGCCTGATAGCCACGCAGCGCGAGCTGTCGAGCGCGATTTCGCACGAGCTCCGCACGCCGATCGCCCGCATTCGCTTTGCCCTCGAGATGCTGGTCGACTCCGACGTGCCCGCCGAGCGCGAACGCTTGTGGCACTTGATGGAAGCAGACCTCGACGAGCTCGACGGTCTGATCGAGGCGAGTCTGACCTATGCGCGTTTCGGCCGCGAGCAGCCCGACCTGCAGCTCACCGCGGTGGAGTTGGCGCCATGGCTCGACGGGCAGGTGGACGCGATTCGCATGCTGGAGCGACAGCTCGAGCTGCAGGTGGACACCTCGGCTCTGCAGCCAATGCTGTATGTCGAGCTGGATCGCCGGACGATGCCGCACGCGATCACCAACCTGCTGCGCAACGCCATGAAGTATGCGCAGACAAGAATCCGCGTCAGCGCAGAAGTGGCCGGCGAGCAGATTCTGTTGCACGTCGACGACGACGGGATCGGCATTCCTCTCGACGAGCGCGAAAGGGTCTTCTCGCCCTTCACCCGGCTAGACCGCTCGCGCGACCGCGCGACCGGGGGCTACGGCCTTGGGCTGGCGATCGTGCAGCTGGTCATGGAGCAGCATCACGGCCACGCCAGCGCCGGGGAGTCGCCTCTCGGAGGTGCCCGCTTCACGCTCAGCTGGCCATTGTCACAAAACGTCACTGAAAGCTGACGTTATTCCTGCAGACGTGCCGGCGGCAAAGCTCTAGCATCGGCCGTTGTTATCGAAACGGCGACGGAAGAAGACGAAATGAACGAGTTCACCCAATACAAACTCAGCTATGAGCGCTTTCTGGCCACCGCGCGCCAGCATCTGTTTGCCTGCGAGGCGCTTTCTTGCAGCTGCCAGGCCGGCGTTGAAACGGCCGCTGGCCCTGCTGGCTGCGGCGCCATGCGGCAGCGCGAACGCGCCGGTTCCTGAACGTCTTGGCTGAACCCCGCACCTCCGTCCCGGTAGCCGAAGGTGTCGGTATCTTCGTGGGGATTGTCGCCTGGGATGTGCTCAGTGCCGGCCAGATGGAGCTTCTCAAGGCGTTGTTGATCGCCGCCGGCAGTACCGTGGTCTGGTATTGCGCACGTTGCTGGGCGACTGCCAGTCGCCGAAAGCGGCGTTGAGCGGCCACCCGGCCGCCGTGGTTGCCGCGCTCAATCCGACGCCTGCGCTACGGCCGACGGCAGGTCGCCAATCAGTCGTACCTCGCGCTGCGGGAAGGGAATCTGGATACCATTGTCGCGGAACGAGCGCCAGATCGCCAGGTGGATCGCCGAGACGATGCTGCCGGTTCCGTTCTCGGGGTCGGCTATCCAGAAGCGCAGTTCGAGATTGATGCCGCTGTCGGCGAAGAGCACTAGCAGCACTTGCGGTTCCGGGTCGGCAAGCACTCTTTCGTGTGCACGCGCGGCCTCGCCCATCAGGCGCATCACCACATCGAGATCGGAACCGTAGGCAACCTGAACCGAGACACTGAAGCGCACGCGTGAATCGGTGTAGGACTCGTTGCGCACGATGTTCGACACCAGGTACTCGTTGGGGATGATCACCTCGGTGCCGCTCAGCGTGCGCAAGACGGTGCAGCGGGCGGTGATCTGCATCACGACCCCGGTCGTCAGCGGGTCGAGATTGATCACGTTGCCGATGCGGATCGAACGGTCGAGCAGGATGATGAAGCCGCTGACGTAGTTGCTGGCGATCTTCTGCAGTCCGAAGCCAAGACCGACGGCAAGCGCGCCACTGAACACCGACAGGGCGGTGATGTCGATACCGACGATCGACAGGCTGAGGAGCAGGGCAACTACCGACAGGATGGCCTTGACCAGGCGGCCAAGGACAACCCGCATGCTGGCGTCGATCCGTGGCCTGGACAGTACGCGCCCCTCGATCACGCCGGCGATCCAGAGCGCGACCAGCAGCGTGACGATGACTGTCACCAGTCCGGTAAGCAGCGTCCACAAGTCGAGTTCCTGCCTGCCGACATTGAAGCTCACCTGCTCGAGCATCTCGATCAGCGGTTGCGCGAGCCCGGTGAGATACAGCGCCAGGCCGATCCAGATGCTGGTGGCGAGGAAGCGCTCGGAAGTGGCCAGCAGGCTGCTCGGGGGGAAAGCGTGGTGGACGACGTAGATCGCTGCGCGAACCAGCGCCATCGAAAGCAGCAGCGGTACGCCCAGGTCGAGCAGACTGACCGGCCCGAGTCGCCAGTGGCCGAAAATCGTGCGCACGGTCAGGACCAGGAGCAGCGCCAGCAGGGGGAAAGCAACGCGCTTCAGGCTGCCGGTGCCGAAAGCTCGCAGGAGCCCGTGATCGGCGCTCGAGCGTGCGTGTTTCTGCCTCAGCCAATAGCGCGACAGGACCCAGGCGAGCAGCAGGCAAAGCGCCAGGGCCAACACCTGCCAGAGGAATCCCGGGTCCTGCACGTCCCGCCAGAGGTCCACAAACAGCTGCGCGAATCTCGCAGTCTCCCGGGAAAGGGCTTGCATCGCCAATTCGCTCGCTTCGTTCGCCGCTTCGTTCATCGCCGCTCCATCACTGCTGCATAGAAGGCATCGGTCCCGTGGCGATGCGGCAGCAAGTGCAGTTGCTCGCCACAGTCGATGGCAATTTCCTGTTTGTCGAGGATCTCCCCGGCCGAGCAGATGGCGAACTCGGGCTGCTGCGTCAGGAAGGCACGAACGACAGTCTCGTTCTCCTCCTCGAGCAGGCTGCAGGTTGCGTAAACCAGCCGCCCACCCCTCTTCACCAGGCTGGCGGCAGCAGTCAGGATCGCGGCCTGCCTGACGCCCAGTTCGGCAATGCTTTCCGGCGTTTGCCGCCACTTCAGGTAGGGGTTGCGGCGCAGGGTGCCCAGGCCCGAGCAGGGCGCGTCGATCAGCACGCGATCCAGCTTGCCGGCCAGACGCCTGATCTTGATGTCGCGTTCGGAGTCGATGCGCACCGGATGGACATTCGACAGTCCCGAGCGTGCCAGGCGCGGTTTCAACCGCGCCAGCCGCTGTTCGGCGACGTCGAAGGCATAGAGCCTTCCCTGCGAGCGCATCAGCGCGCCGAGCAGCAAGGTCTTGCCACCCGCACCGGCGCAGAAGTCGGCGACCATTTCGCCACGTCTTGGCTGCAGCAGGAAGCCGAGCAACTGGCTGCCTTCGTCCTGCACTTCGATGCTGCCGTCGACGAACAAGGAGTGTTTCGCGAGTGCCGGCTTGCCGGCCAGGCGGATGCCCAGTGGCGAATAAGTGCAGGCCTCGGCGCTCAGGCCGTCAGCGTGCAAGCGTTCAAGCACTTCTTGCCGGCCGGTCTTGAGCGGGTTGATGCGCAGATCGAGGGGGGCCGGCTGATTGAGAGCGAGCACCAGGGGCTCGATTTCCTGCTCGGCGACCTGCCCGACCAGCCGCTCGTACAGCCAGTCGGGCAGGTCGAGGCGTACCGCCGCCGGAAGCTCCTTGAGCTGCAGGGCCTTGGCCTGCGCCAGCCAGTGACGCTCGGCTGCGGTCAGGACCGCGTCGAGCTCGCGCAGGTTCATCCGCTGCAGGCAGGCCAGGGCGGCCAGCAACAGGCGCCGCGAGGTCTGCTCGCCGGCACAGCGCGCAGCCAGCGAACGTTTGCGGCGCAGCACGCTGAACACCGCTTCGGCGATGAAGCCGCGGTCGCCCTGGCCGAGTTCGCGATGCTGCCGAAAATAGTCCGCTACGACGCGATCGGCGGCAGAGGTCGCGCGCAGCATTTCGGACAGCAGCTTCTGGGCATGATGGAAGAGTGCTGGCGTAAAACGTGTGCTCATGGCTCCTGGCTCAGTTCGATGGACGTCGCGGTTTCGACGTAGACAGCGCCCTCGTGGTCGGTATGCAGGATCTTCACCGGCAGCATGGAGCGATCGTATGCCAGCCACAGTTCGGTCGTCGACTCGCCGGGTACGCGCAGGTGCAGCGAGCGGAAGATTCCGGCCGGCGTTTCGAGCTGCTCGTCGCCGACGACTTCGAGCCGGTAGTGCTCGTACTTCTTGCCAGTGGCCACCGGCAAGACGCTGCCGGTTGCCAGGTCGGCCAGCAATCCCAGCTGGTATTGAAACGAGAGCAGGTCCTGGGCCCCCGGGTCCAGGGCCTGCGCCGGTCGCTTGCCGACCTGCACCAGCATCTGCGCCCAGTCGAACTGGGCCTGCTCGCTGGTCGCGCGGCCTTTGCGGCGGGTCGAGAAGTGCTCGGGTAGCAGTCCGGCAGCAGTCATCGTGCCACGGCTTTCGAGTTCAATGCGAAAGGGTTTGAACAGCGCCACCAGGCCGTTGGTCTCGGTGACCGAGGTAATCCGGTAGGCAGCGTCGACGACCACCCAGTCGTGGGTCGACTGACCTATCATGAAGCCCTGGTCGCCACGGTCGACGCGGTAGCGGATCACCCCGCGCGCCGGCAGTCGGGACGCGGTCGCGGCAATTGGAGCGACGGCAGCCGGCGCGTCCGGAGCGAGCCTGCCGCTTGCTCCGGACGCTGCTTCGCCAGCCCGCTCGGGCGATGCATCGGGCAGCACCACCGCCGGCGATTCCGGCACGCGCCGGACCGCTGTCGGAGCGGGTGGCGCCGGCGCACGGGCCTTGCGCTTCGTCGCCCGGCTCTTGGCGGCCACGGCCGCTGGTCCTGGCTTTGGCGCCGATTCGACCGGCGCTTCCCTTGCTGGCGGCGGTTTCAGTTCGGCGAGCAGCGGCGGCGGCTCGCTGAAGCTTGCCAGGTCGATGTCGGGAATGAACAGCAGCATGGCATGCACGGCAAGCGAGGCAGCGACAGCGATGATCAGCGCGATCGGCATCGATCGGCCGATTCACGCCCCGGACGCCTGCGGGGCGATCAATGCGCTGCTGCCATCCTGCGGCGAGGCCAGGATGACGCGTCCTCCGCTGACGCGCAGCCGCCCTTCGGCAAACCAGCGCACGGCCTGCGGATAGACCTGGTGTTCCTGCGCCAGCACGCGCCCGGCAAGCGTCGCCTCGTCGTCGCCATCGAGCACCGGAACGGCGGCCTGGGCGATGATCGGCCCGTGATCGAGATCGGGGGTCACGAAGTGCACCGTACAGCCGTGAATTCTTACACCCTCGGCGAGTGCTCGCCGATGCGTGTGCAGCCCCGGGAAGGTCGGCAGCAGGGAAGGGTGGATATTGATCAGTCGTCCCTGGTAATGGCGGACGAAAGCGTCGCCAAGAATGCGCATGAAACCGGCGAGCACGACCAGGTCGGGGGCGAACTCGTCTATTGCCGCGGCCATGGCAGCGTCGAACTCTTCGCGCCTGGCGAACAGCTTGTGGTCAACGACACGTGTCGGCACGCCGGCGGCGGTGGCCGTCTCGAGGCCGCCAGCGTCTGGGCGGTTGGCGAGGACGCCGACGATGCGCGCCGGCAGCGTGCGGGCGTCGGCCGCGGCGAGCAGTGAGGCCATGTTGCTGCCGCGTCCGGAGATCAGGATCACCACCGATATCATGCGCGGGCCCTGCTCAAGATAGTGGTCAGGTGCCGGTCCGGGAAAAAGCCAGCGAAGGCGGCGCGCATGCCCTAGGCTTCCGCCTTGCGGTGTTGCAGCCAGCCGATGAACAGCGGGACCAGGGAAATTGCGATGATCACCAGGATCACCAGCGTCAGATTCTTCTGAATCCATGGCAGATTGCCGAACAGGTAGCCCGCCAGCGTCAGCGAGCCCACCCAGCTGACGCCACCTATCAGGTTGAAGAAAGTGAAACGTGCATAGCTCATGGCACCGATTCCGGCGACGAACGGCGCGAAAGTGCGGAACAGGGGCAGGAAACGCGAAATGACCAGCGTCTTGCCGCCATGCTTTTCGTAGAAGGCGTGCGTCTTGTCGAGCGCCGCCCGATTGAAGAACCGCGATTGCTCCCAGTGGAAGACCTTGGGACCGAGATAGCGACCGATCTGGTAGTTGAGCATGTTGCCGAGAATTGCAGCAGCCATCAGGACCACCATCAGAATGCCCAGTTCCATGCCACCGACCGCCGCCAGCGCGCCGGCGACGAACAGCAGTGAGTCGCCGGGCAGGAAGGGCGTCACCACGAAACCGGTCTCGCTGAAGATGATCACGAAAAGGATGGCGTAGATCCACTGCCCGTATTGCTGGACCAGCATCGCGAGATGCTTGTCGAGGTGCAGGACGATATCGATGAAGTAGGTCAGGTATTCCATGCGTGGTCGAAGTGGTGTCGGTGGGACTGGTGGCAGGGGCAGTCCGGGCGGCAGGTGCGGCGGACGCGATAAGGCGCGATTCTACCGGAAGCCAGCCAGCCTCGCTGCGCTGCTTGCCGCCGGTCGGCGCGCACACGGCGGTGAATCCACCCGCCTCGCGGCCGTGGCTCCGGCGGCGAGCGCAAGGCCCTCAGTAAGGTCGCGGCTCGCCCGGCGGACGCGTCTTGAAACGACGGTGCACCCAGTAGTATTGCTCGGGCATGCTGCGCACGGCCGCTTCGATCCAGGCGTTCATGCGTCGCGTATCCGCCTCGACGTCGTCGCTCGGGAAATCGGCCCAGGGCTCGCCGACCTCGACGGCGTAGCCCCGACTGCCGGGCAGGATGCGCGTCACGCAGGGCACGACGGTGGCGTTTGCCAGGCGCGCCAGGCGCGACAGACCGGGAATGGTCGCCGTCTGGATGCCGAAGAAGGGCACGAAGATCGAATCCTTGCTGCCGAAATCCATGTCCGGCAGATAGTAGAGCGGCCTGCCCGACTTCATCGCCCGGACGCTGGCGCGCACGCTTTCCTGGCGCGAGAGCAGCAACTGGTCGCCGAAGCGTTGGCGCCCGCGGAGCAGGAGGCGGTCGAAGACCGGGTCCGACTGTACGGCATAGATGCTCGCGCTGTCGAAGCGCATGGCGATGGCCGCGCCGCCGGCGTCGAGCCCGACGAAGTGCGGCGTGAGCATCAGGACCGGCCGGCCGGCATCGACCAGCTTGCGCATCCGCTCTTCGCCTTCGACGTGCAGCAGCGGCGACAGTCGCTGCGGACTTGCCCACCAGAGCAGCGAGCGCTCGAGCATGCTGCGGCCGAGCACCTTGAAGTGTTCCCTTGCCAGGCGTCGCCGCTGTGTTTCGTCGAGTTCCGGAAAACACAGGCGCAGATTCACCAGCACGATGTGCCGGCGCTTGCCGGCAAGCCTGAAAAGCACCAGCCCCAGCGCATTGCCGACGAAGGCCAGGGCCGACAGCGGCAGGAAATGAAGCAGCCACAGCGTGGCGACAAGCGATCGACTCAGCATCGGCGCGCAGCGCGCGAGTCACTCGCATGGCGGAGGCGGTCTTGAAGGCGGTTGGTCATCAGATGGAGATTGACACGGCCGATTGCTGGTCAACTGGGCAGTAGAGGAAGGGAGCGAGGCGCCAATTGTACTTTCATTCCGTTGTTGTTCCGGTAGCTTTCCGGGCGCACGAGTCGTGATGGAGTGGGGGGGCGGTGCGCTGGGTTTCCATGCGACCAGGACGGGTCGGAAGGCTGTCGTGCCGCGCGTGATCGCCGGTGCTCTTCGGTGCCGGTCCTTGAACACACGGCGCACGGGTACGCAGGGGCAGAGGCCGTTGGGCGCGCAACACGCGGTCAGAGGCGATGCGGTGGGCGGCCCTTAGCGACCCGCAAGAGATTCATGAGGAGCACAGCGGTGCCAGCGCGAGCGCCCGTGGAGTCGGCGCCATTCAGCCCGAAGGAGGTGGCCTTCCGCGGTTCGCCGGCCAACAGGACGGCGGCACGCTTCGAGGGCCGATATTTCCGGAGCAGAGCGGTTGATGATCTGCACCCGACATTCTCCGACGATTTCGTCAACCGCGGTATGTTTCCGGTTACACAGCGGCTAATCCTGTCGATTCCCGCCATGGTTACCGTTGTTGCCGTGGCCCTTGTCCTTCTTCTGTTTGCCACGATGGCCATCCCCGTGTTCGTCACCCTGGTCATGGCGGTAGTCGCGGCGGTAGTCCTCGCGGTAGTCCTCGCGGTATTCCTCACGGCGATAGCGCTGCTGGCCCTGATAATAGGGAACGTACTCGCGGGTGTACCAGTTGTTCTGGACGAAGTAGACCCGCTCCCCGCAGGCATGGTACTTGTGGCAATTCTTGCTCCAGTGCTTGGCGTGGCCGGGTGGAACGTTCAGGTAGATCGGCGGGCGCATGACCGCTACCCGCTCGATGATGACCGGCTGCGGGTAGATCAGTTGCGGCGGCGGATAGCCGCCAATGTCGATGCGGCCATAGAAGCCGGGTTGGCCGATGCTTACCGAGACGCCAACGTCGGCGGGAAGCGCTGGCGAGGCGGAGACGATCAGTGCGGCGGCAAAGAGGAGATGTTTCATGCTGGCCCTGTATTGGTTGCAATCCTTACCTAACGCAGCAAGCCCTCGCGCGGATGACCGCATGCTGGTCGCCGAGCACCAGAACCTCCAAAGAAGTGTGTCGTGCGGAGAGCGCGCGCCGCCGGTCGCCGGTGACGACGGCGGTGCAAACCCAGGCGCCGTGGTCCAGGCCGCGGCGACCAGCCCGCTTCCTGCAGCAGATCGGGCATGCGACACGCCAGCTGCGGGTGTCCGTCCACCGGGTAGTCGATCTCGCACAGCGCCGGGTCGAAGCCACCGAAGTCGTGGATCGTCCCGGGTCGTTCCACTATCCCGGCCTGCGGACCGGGCGTCATCCAGTGCGGCGATACGCTCAGCACCGTGCGGGCCTTGGGCAGTTCGCGGCTCCGGGCCGTCAGTCGCGGCCCGGCCAGGCGGGCTCGAGCGCGCAGCCGGGTGCGCCGTGCGAGACGAAGGCGCTGGGTAAGTTGGCGCTGACCGCCGCGGGCGTGGTTTTCCATTCGCGTTGCCGGGAACTGCTCGCCGGCGTCGAAGAAGCGGAAGCCGAGATCACTCGAGGAGCAACGCTGCACGGCACGCAGACGGTTCGTCCGTTTGTGGACCGGTGTCGCCTTGGTCCAGTGCGTGGTGCGTGTGCCATATTCCGTCGAGTCGAGGACAAGGGAAGCAATCCAACGATGCGCGATGCGGCCATGCTGTCGCGTGGAGACTTGCGCCGAAGTGGAGAAGCGGCCCCGAATCAGGTGTTGTTCCGGCTAGGCCAGCAGCCAGGGTATCAGCACCGGCAGCAGCAGCGCCGTGGTCAGGCCGTTGAGCCCCATTGCCAGGGCAGCGAAGGCGCCTGTTTGTTCGCTTTCCTGGAAGGCGCGCGCGGTGCCGATGCCGTGCGCGGCGATGCCCATGGCGAAGCCGCGCACGGTGTCGTCCTCGATGTGCAGGGCGCGATAGACGTAGCGCGCGCCGATCGCGCCGATGATGCCGGTGGTGATGACCAGGACTGCGGTCAGCGACGGGAGGCCGCCGATGCGTTCGGCGACGCCCATGGCGATCGGGGTGGTCACCGATTTCGGTGCCAGCGACAGCAGGGTCGCCTTGCTGGCGCCGAGCACGCCGCCGATGGCAATGGCGGATAGTGCGGCGGTCAGCGAGCCGACGAGCAGTGCGCCGAGCAGCGGGATGACCAGACGCTTGAGGCGGTCGAGCTGGGCGTAAAGCGGAATGGCCAGGGCGACGGTTGCCGGGCCGAGCAGGAAGTGCACGAACTGCGCGCCGTCGAAATAGGTGCCGTACGGTGTGTCGGTGAGCCAGAGCAGGCCAACCAGCATGGCCACGGCGAGCAATACCGGGTTGGTCAGCGGATGGCCGTTGCAACGCCTGTTTACGTACACCGCGCCCTGATAGGCCAGCAGGGTCAGCGTCAGGCCGAGCAGTGGTGAGGCCGAGAGGTAGACCCAGATCTCGTCGAAGCGCGCATTCATGGTGCATCGCTCCGGATCTTGCTGCGTCGGGCCAGGAAGCGCAGCGTCAGTGCGCTCACGGCGATGGTGATCAGCGTGCTGCCAAGCAGTGACAACGCCAGTGCCAACCACTCGTCGGACATGCGCTGGAAGTGCAGCATGACGCCGGTGCCGGCCGGGACGAAGAGCAGGGAGAGGTGTTGCAGGAGCCCCTGCGCTGTCGTGCGCAACTCCGCGGACGGCCCGCCGCGCGCGGCGAGTGCGGCGAAGAGCAGCGCCATGCCGATCACCGGGCCCGGGATCGGCAGGCTCAGCGTCCTGGCGATGATCTCGCCGATCAGTTGAAAAACCAGGAGAAGGGTAATGGCGCCGATCATGCTGACTGTTCCCGCTGCAAGTTGACGTGCCTGGGAGTATAGCGGAGGCAGCCGCGGGAAACCTGCCGGGGCAAGGCCGGAAGGGAGGCCGGGGAGGGACGATGTGCCGACGTGGACGAACTACTCGTGATCGTCCCGCGCATCGGCTCGCAGCTTCTCCTTCAGGCTGTCAAGGTCCTTGCGGTTGTAGCGCAGGAAGAATCGCAGGCCCCAGACGAGGCATGCGGCGATAATGGCGAGAAGTGCCACGAGACCACAGTCGAGATCGCCAGAGGGTGATGGATCAATCATGCTTTTTGTTCCGCGGCTGCGATCCGGGCGGCGTAGCTGAGGCCGTGGCCGACCAGGGCGTGTCGGCCGCGGGCATGTGCTGTTGCCTGGAATTGACGAATTCCCGGGCAGGTGTTGCCCCTCTCCCGCGAGGGGAGAGGGCTCGTAGCGATGACGGCGTGCGGGCTGTGCGCGACGGCACCGGACAGCTGTCTGGGTAAGGCAGTGCGCGATGAGCTATCCGGACCGAGGCTTTCAAATTCGTGCGGCTCGACCTTGATATGGCAAACGACAGGAAAATCAATTATGCTGGTCTCTCCAAAACATGATCAATAGTGGAGTTTGCAGGATGACTAATAAAGGGCAACTTCTACAAGACCCGTTCCTCAACACCTTGCGGCGTGAGCGTGTTCCCGTTTCGATCTACCTGGTCAATGGTATCAAGCTCCAGGGTCAGGTCGAATCCTTCGACCAGTACGTTGTCCTGCTCAGGAATACTGTCACCCAGATGGTATACAAGCATGCAATCTCTACGGTCGTGCCGTCGCGTCCGATCACCATCCAGCAGGATGCCAACGGCGAGGGCTGATCGATTTCGGCTTGCCCGCAGGCCTCCTCCCGTCCTCACCTCCTGACCGGCCCTGGCTGCTTCAGCCGGGGCCAATCTTTCGTGGAATCTCTGCATGCATGAGCGTCCCTCTGCCGAGGAACGGGCGATCATCGTCCAGCTCGACTTCGGCCGTGACGACCTCTCCGAGCAACTGGAAGAGGTCCGCCTGCTCGCCCGCTCTGCTGGCGCCAGGGTTTGTTCCGTGGTGCATGGCCGTCGCCACAGCCCGGACGCCGCGACCTATGCCGGCAAAGGCAAGGTGCAGGAAGTGGCGGTCGAAGTGCAGGCGCACGAGGCCGATCTGATAATTTTCAATCACGAGCTGAGCGCCGGGCAGCAACGCAATCTGGAGCGCTTGCTGCAGTGTCGCGTCATCGATCGCACCAGCCTGATTCTCGACATCTTCGCGCAGCGCGCCAAGAGCGCCGAAGGCAAGCTGCAGGTCGAGCTGGCGCAACTTGAACACCTGGCCACGCGACTGGTTCGCGGCTGGACGCACCTGGAACGGCAAAAAGGCGGTATCGGCCTGCGCGGCCCGGGCGAAACCCAGCTTGAGACCGACCGCCGCCTGCTTGGTATCCGGGTGCGCCTGCTCAAGGAGCGACTGGTCAAACTCGAGCGCCAGCGTGGCGTCCAACGCCAGGCGCGTGGGCGGGGTGAACTGCTGAATGTCTCGCTGGTCGGCTATACCAACGCCGGCAAGTCGACGCTTTTCAATGCCCTGACGCATGCTGGCGTCTTGGCCGCCGACCAGCTGTTCGCGACGCTGGACACGACCACGCGCAAGCTGTGGCTCGCCGAGGCTGGCCATATCGTGCTTTCCGATACCGTCGGTTTCATTCGCGAGCTGCCCCATTCGCTGGTTGCCGCTTTCCATGCCACGCTCGAAGCGACGGCGGAGGCCGATCTCCTGTTGCACGTGGTGGACTCGGCGAGTCCGGCGCGCGACGACCAGATCGCCGACGTCAACAAGGTGCTGCTCGAGATCGGCGCGGCGGAGGTCCCGCAACTGATGGTCCTCAACAAGCTTGATCTGACAGGCCTGCCGCCGGCAGTCGAGCGGGACGAATATGGTACACTCCTGCGGGTTCGCGTCAGCGCCAGCTTTGGTGATGGCCTGTCGCTGCTGCGCGACGCCTTGGCCGAGATCGCTCTCGCCAAGTCCCGGAACCTGCGTCAGGGGGCGTCCGGCAATGCTGCTAAACAGGATGGGAATATGGTTTTTGACTCAGATGGTTCCGCATGATTTCAAGCCTTGGAGTACTTATGTCGCTGAATGATCCGCAGTGGGGAAATCGCGGCAACGATGACGGCGGTGGCGGGCGGCGTCCCAATCAGGGCCCTCCCGATCTCGAGCAGTTGTGGCGTGACCTCAATCGTCGACTGTCCGGGATCTTCGACAAGAAACGCGGCGGCGGCGACCGCGGCGGTGACGGCGGCGACCGCCCGCCCGTGCAGTTCAGCCCCAAGTTCCTTGGTGGGGGCATCGGCTTGCTGCTGGTGCTGGTGGCGATCGTCTGGCTGGCCAGCGGTTTCTACATTGTCGACGCGGGGCAGCGGGGTCTGGTGCTGCAGTTCGGCCGCTACAGCGAAAGTACTGATCCGGGTCTCAGGTGGCGCCTGCCGTATCCGATCCAGTCGCATGAACTGGTGAACATCTCCGGTGTGCGGACGCTCGAGGTCGGTTATCGCGGGATGGAAAAGAACAAGGTGCTGAAGGAAGCGCGGATGCTCACCGACGATGAGAACATCATCAATATCCAGTTTGCCGTGCAGTACATCCTCAAGGATCCCGTCGACTACGTGTTCGCCAACAGGAATCCCGACGAAGCGGTGATGCAGGTGGCAGAAACTGCCATCCGCCAGATCGTCGGCAAGAACAAGATGGACTTCGTCCTCTATGAAGGTCGCGAGCAGGTAGCATTCACGGCCTCGCAGTTGATGCAGGAGATTCTCGACCGCTACAAGACCGGAATTCTGATCTCCAAGGTGACCATGCAGAATGCGCAGCCGCCGGAAGAGGTACAGGCGGCGTTTGATGATGCCGTCAAGGCGTCGCAGGATCGGGCACGGCTGAAGAACGAGGGTCAGGCCTATGCCAACGACGTGATTCCGAGAGCGCAGGGTACCGCCTCGCGACTGTTCGAGGAAGCCGAGGGTTACAAGCAGCGGGTGATCGCGAACGCCGAAGGCGATGCGAGCCGGTTCACGCAGATCTACACCGAATACGCCAAGGCGCCGGAGGTGACCCGCACGCGTCTGTATCTGGACACCATGCAGCAGGTCTATGCGAACACCAGTAAGGTGCTGGTCGATAGCAAGGGGCAGGGGAACCTGCTCTACCTGCCGCTCGACAAGCTGATCCAGGCTGCGGGCGCGGCTGCCGCAGCACCTGGTGCCGTCGACCGTAGCTCGGAGACGACGGGATCGGGCCGTTCGTCGCCGCCGATTTCAAACGAGGTTCCGCCGCAGGTGAGCGAAGGGCGTTCGCGTGGTACGCTGCTCCAACGTGATCGGGAGTCCCGCTGATGAGAGCGAGCATGAATGTACTCGCGGCCCTTTTGGTGACCGCACTGGTCGTTCTCGGGGCGACGATTTTCACGGTCGATCAGCGTCAGCACGCGCTCGTCTTCCAGCTTGGCGAGGTTCGTCGCGTGATCGAGGAGCCCGGCCTGTATTTCAAGTGGCCGATGATCCAGAACGTGCGCTATTTCGACAAGCGCATCCTCACGCTTGACGCCGCTGAGCCTGAGCGCTTCATCACTTCCGAAAAGAAGAACGTGCTGGTTGACTCTTTCACGAAGTGGAAGATCGTCGATCCCAAGCTTTATTACATTTCGGTTGCCGGTGACGAATCGCGTGCCAGAACACGTCTTTCGCAGACCGTCAATGCAGGTCTGCGCGAGGAGTTCGGCAAGCGGACGGTGCATGATGTGGTGTCCGGTGAACGTGACCAGTTGATGGAAATGATGCGTGAGAAGGCGGACCTGGATGCGCGCAAGATCGGTGTCCAGATCGTCGATGTTCGCGTCAAGCGCGTCGAGCTGCCCAATGACGTCAGCGAGTCGGTGTACCGGCGCATGGACGCAGAGCGCAAGCGCGTCGCCAACGAACTGCGTTCGCAGGGTGCGGCTGAAGCCGAGAAGATTCGCGCCGATGCCGACAAGCAGCGGGAGGTGATCGTTGCCGAGGCTTATCGTGATGCGCAGAAGACGAAGGGTGAGGGCGACGCCAGGGCGGCTGCAACATACGCCCAGGCGTTTCAGAAGAATCCCGAGTTCTACGCCTTCTATCGTAGCCTCGAAGCCTATCGCAACAGCTTCGACGGCAAGAGCGACGTGATCGTCGTCGAGCCCACATCAGATTTCTTCAAGTACATGAAGGGCATCGGCCGAGGCGGCGACAATCCCGCCAGATGACCGACAATCTGCTGCTTGCCTTGGCCCTGATGCTGGTGCTCGAGGGACTGGTGCCGTTTGTGGCGCCGAGCGCCTGGCGTGAGACATTCCGTCGCCTGATCAGCTGTTCCGATGGGCAGATTCGCTTCGTTGGCCTGACGTCGATGCTGATCGGCCTGGTCCTGTTGATGGTTTTCCGATGAACTGGCTGCTCCCCGAATACCTTGCCGACGCGCTGCCGTCCGAAGCTGCGCAAATCGAACGTCTGCGCCGTACGCTACTGGATCTGTTCCGGGTCCATGGCTATGAGCTGGTCATGCCGCCGCTGCTGGAACACCTGGATTCCCTGCTCACCGGTTCCGGGCACGACCTGAAGCTGCGTACCTTCAAGCTGGTCGACCAGTTGTCGGGACGGACGCTCGGCGTGCGCGCCGACATGACGCCGCAGGTGGCGCGCATCGATGCGCATCTGCTCAATCGCCAGGGAGTGACCCGGCTGTGCTATTGCGACAGCGTGCTGCACACCCTGCCAGCGTCGCTGGCGGCGAGTCGCGAACCGATCCAGTTGGGCGCCGAGATCTTCGGACATGCGGGTCTGGCGGCGGATCGCGAAGTGATCCGCCTGATGGCCGACGCACTGGGCGCCGCCGGCGCGCCGGCGGCGCGAATCGATCTCGGTCACGTCGGCGTCTTTCGCGCACTCGCCGACGCAGCCGGGCTCGAGGGGGAACTCGAGGGCTTGCTGCTGCAGTTGCTGCAGGACAAGGACGTGCCGAGCCTGCGTGAGTGTTGCAGCCGGCTGGACGAGCCTTTCCGTTCGGCGCTGCTCTCCCTGCCGGACCTCTATGGCGGCGTCGAAACGCTTGCCTCTGCCGGCAGAGCCTTGCCGGCGCTGCCAGCGATCACGGCAGCGCTGGACGCTCTGCGCGAGTTGCAGGCCTCGCTGCCGAAGCTGCCGCTGTCCTTCGATCTGGCGGACCTGCGTGGCTACCACTACCACAACGGCGTCGTCTTCGCCGCGTATCACGCCGCGTTTCCGAGCGCCATCGCGCTCGGCGGACGCTATGACGGCGTCGGCAAGGCTTTCGGCCGTGCGCGGCCGGCTACCGGCTTTTCGTTGGACCTGCGCGAACTGGCGCGGCTGACGGCGCGCGGCGAGGGCGCCAGGGCGATCCTGGCGCCGTGTTCGCTTGCCAGCGCGGCCTTGGGGGACATCATCGCTTCGTTGCGAGCACAAGGTGAGGTGGTCGTGGAACTGCTGCCGGACGAGCTGGGCAGCGACGGACCGCTGTGCGACCGGCAACTGGTCGAGCGCAATGGGCAATGGCTAATCGAGGCAATCAACAGGGACGGATGACAAGCATGGCCAAGAACGTCGTAGTCGTGGGTACTCAATGGGGCGACGAGGGCAAGGGCAAGATCGTTGACTGGCTGACCGATCGCGCGAAGGGAGTCGTTCGTTTCCAGGGCGGCCACAATGCGGGTCATACGCTGGTTGTTGGCGAGACGGTCTACAAGCTCAATCTGGTGCCCTCGGGTATCGTTCGCGAGGAGGTCGATTGCTTCATCGGTAATGGTGTGGTGCTTGACATCCATCACCTGATCAGCGAAATACGCGTCCTGGAGGCGGGGAACATCGACGTGCGCCGGCGTCTCAGGATCAGTCCCGGTTGCCCGCTGATCCTCGGCTACCACTCGGCACTCGATCACGCGCGTGAGGCCGCCAAGTGCGCCGATCTGAGGATCGGTACCACCGGCAAGGGCATCGGCCCGGCCTACGAAGACAAGGTGGCGCGTCGCGCACTGCGGGTCTACGACCTGTTCTATCCGGCGCGTTTTGCCGAGCGCGTGCGGGAGAATCTTGATTATCACAACTTTGTCCTGACTCGCTATCTGGGTGCCCAGGCCGTCGATTGCGATGCTGTCCTGGCGCAGGCGATGGCTGATGCAGAAGAGATAAAGCCTTTGGTTGCCGACGTCTCGGCGGCCCTGCACGCACTCAACAAGGGTGGTCATAACCTGCTTTTCGAGGGCGCCCAGGGTGCGCTGCTCGACATCGATCATGGCACCTACCCGTTCGTGACCTCGTCGAACTGCGTCGCCGGCCAGGCGGCGGCGGGCGCCGGGGTCGGCCCGGGGATGCTGCATTACGTCCTTGGCATCACCAAGGCGTATTGCACGCGCGTCGGCGGCGGTCCGTTCCCGAGCGAGCTGGATATCGACCAGGAGGGCCTGCCTGGCTACCAGATGTCACAGAAAGGGCGCGAATTCGGCACCGTCACCGGACGCAAGCGCCGCTGTGGCTGGCTCGATGTGGCGGCGCTCAGGCGTTCGATCCAGATCAACGGGGTGAGCGGCCTGTGTATCACCAAACTCGACGTCCTCGACGGGCTTTCCGAGCTGAAAATCTGTACCGGCTATGGGCTTGACGGAAAGACCGTCGATCTGCTGCCGATGGGTGCAGACGACGTTGCGGCCTGTGAGCCGGTACTCGAGACCTTGCCGGGCTGGTCGGGGTCGACGGCCGGTGCCAGTACGATGGAAGCGCTGCCGGTCGCGGCGCGCGCCTATCTCGCGCGTATCGAAGAGCTGTGCGAGGTGCCGATCGATATCGTGTCGACCGGGCCGGAACGCCGCGAAACCGTCGTGCACCGCCATCCGCTGGGCTGACCAGGCCGCGCATTTCCGTGTCCTGCCCGTTCCTGATGCGGAGGGATAGCAGCTAGCGGACTGGCAGCATGCCGGTCTGGCGCCTGTTCCCTCTCGCTCGGCGCGGCGGGCGGCGCTGACGTCTCGACAGCTGCCCGTTCCTGGCTATCATGCGATTAGTCTTCCGGTAGCAGGAGAAGGCATGGGAATTCTCGGCTGGTTCATGAACCGGCCGGCGCCGTTCGATACCGGTCGCGTGTCGGAGACAATGGTTCGTCGTGCCACCGAGAAGGCGATCGCCCTCACCAACCCGCGGCTGAGCGTACTGTCATCGTGCCATGCGCGTCTGGCGCCGGCAATTTCCACGGCGATCAGGTATCTGCGTGCGATGGTCGATGCTCTGCCCGCCGCGAAGGCCGTCTCGCCGACCGGCTGGTCGTCGGATCCCGCCCTGCGGGCGTTCTTCGTCGCGCCGTCGGATATCCCGGCCGCGCTGGGACGCTCGGACAATGTGCGCACCCTGTTCGACAAATACCCCCCTGGTCGACGAGGCGTGCGTGGTCCTGGGCATGGCGTTGAACGAGCGACGCGGCCTGGGACTTGCCCTGCACGGCGAAATCGTCCGCCGTGACGTGATCCAGACGAGCGTCGGTTTCTCGGATCAGAGCGGGCGCACATCTGTGCTCAGGACGATTCCGAGTTGCGCCACCTGGTCGGTGTGCAAGCCTGCGAGTACCTGCTTGCGCAGGCCCTGTCGGAGATCGGCGAGGATCGGCTCGAAAGGCAGGAACTGGAGGGGAATCGTGCACTGATCCGGGCGCCTCTGCGCCTTCTTCGCCGGCAGGGGCCGGGGCTGGGATCGATGTTCGGCGCCGCGCCTGGCGACGCTTCCGAGCAGGCCGAACGACAGGCGAAGCTGCTCGAGAACGAGCGCCAGCTGGAAGTGATCGGTGACAGTCAGTCGGCGCTGGAGATGGAACTCGAGTGCCTGAAGAAAGTGCTCGCGCACCCCGCGCGTTACGTGCGCGTGGAGCAGAAGCGCTTGCGGATGAACACGATGCATGTGCTGGTGGAAGAAGGAAGTGCCGATCGGGCAGCCGAGGTCGACTTCTCGCTGGCAGAACTGACCGGCGCGCCAACGGTGCGGCGGGCATTCATCCTGGCGCGTTTCTCCCGCGCCGATCTGCCCGCACGGGCGATCAACTTCGACGCCGCCGCGCGTTATTTCCAGAGCTCCGGGAGAGGCGCGCCCGGTGGATGGTTTGACCGCCTTTTTGCTGCTTCTGCCGGTGGCGAAGTGTACAATCCCACGCTAATGGCACTGCGGCCGCAGGTCCGCCATTCACTCAGGAGGATCAGGGATGACTCGAGAGGAACTTCGTGACCAGTTGTTTGCGCCGGTTCTGCAGTGGACGCGACTCGGGCGGCAGAGCAGCCGCCTGATGACCGCCAGCACCGCCGTTCTCAGTTATCGCAGTCGCCGCCTGCTGCGGGCGGGAGCGATCTCACGGCAGGCCGACTGGGACGAGGTGGCCCTGATGACGCGTGAGAAGGTCGAGGTGCCAATTGAAGCGGCCACCGCAATGGCCGTGGCGGCGGTGCCGGCCGTGCGTCAATTCTGGACGCATGCCGGGCTGTCGATGCTGGCGTGTACCAGCGACACCCTGTCCCTGGCCGGCAGTCGCAGCGCCGACGATTTCCGCGAACGGCAGGTGGCATTGTGCACGACCTTGATCAATGCGTCGGTCGGCTGGTGTCGCCTTTTTGGTACGGTCGCGGAGATCGCCGGGCAGGGGGTGTCGCCAGTCCTTCGCCAGGTGGAAGCAAATGCGGAGCGGCTGGCCAGGCACTGACCTGCTGGCGACTGCTGCGGTTCCTTTCGGTGGGCATGGCTGAGGGGTCGCCCGGCGCTGCAACCGGGCAATGAGTGCGTTTTTCGGCTATGGCGGCCGGGAAGCGCTAACGCCGCGATGCCCGCGCACGGCATTTGTCCCAGGCGACAAAGAGCTTGCGGCGCGAGCAGGTGGCGAGCCTCGTCCGATGCGCGGCGGTAGCGTCGCGAAACAGTGTTGGCAGCACTTCCCGAACGCCATCCGGCGCTGACCGCGCAGGCCGCTGGTGGCGGTGTGGAATCGTTCCGCAAACGGTTGCTGACCCGCATCCGCTGAGGATCCGCATGTTTCTGCGGTCCGGCTCGCCCGATGTCACGAAAACGCCCGAAAATCAGCCACTCGGCGAGCCCGAGGAGGGGTCGGGCGTGCTAGAATCATGGGCTTGATCAAGACGATGACATCCCCCTGGAAGTCACGTCATCAGCGGATAGAAGATGGAATCCTTCGCTAAAGAAACCCTGCCCATCAGCCTTGAAGACGAGATGCGTCGATCGTATCTCGATTACGCCATGAGCGTAATAGTCGGCCGCGCCCTGCCCGATGCTCGCGACGGTCTCAAACCGGTACATCGGCGCGTCCTGTTCGCCATGCACGAATTGTCGAACGACTGGAACAAACCGTACAAGAAGTCGGCACGGATCGTCGGTGACGTCATCGGTAAATACCATCCGCATGGTGACACGGCGGTCTACGACACGATTGTGCGCATGGCGCAGAGTTTCTCCCTGCGCTACATGCTGGTCGATGGGCAGGGCAACTTCGGTTCGGTCGACGGCGACAACGCAGCGGCGATGCGTTACACCGAAGTGCGCATGGCGCGAATTGGCCATGAACTGCTGGCCGATATCGAAAAGGAAACCGTCGATTTCGGGCCCAACTACGATGGCTCGGAGCAGGAGCCGCTGGTCCTGCCGGCGCGTATTCCGAACCTGCTGATCAATGGTTCGTCGGGTATCGCGGTCGGCATGGCGACCAACATCCCGCCGCACAACCTCGGCGAAGTGGTGGATGCCTGTCTGGCCCTGCTGGGCAACCCCGAGACAACGATCGACGAGCTGATCGCCATCATGCCGGCTCCCGATTTTCCGACGGCCGGCATCATCTACGGCATCGCGGGCGTTTGCGAGGGTTATCGGACCGGCCGCGGGCGGGTGGTCATGCGCGGCCGGACGCACTTCGAGGATCTCGAAAAAGGCAATCGTCAGGCGATCATCATCGACGAACTGCCGTATCAGGTGAACAAGCGGACCCTGCTCGAAAAGATCGGCGAGCTGGTCAACGACAAGCGCATCGAGGGCATTTCCGATCTGCGGGACGAGTCCGACAAGTCGGGCATGCGCGTGGTCATCGAGCTCAAGCGTGGCGAGGTCGCCGAGGTGGTGCTCAACTGCCTGTACAAGCAGACACAGCTGCAGGACACCTTCGGCATGAACATGGTGGCGCTGGTCGATGGGCAACCGCGCCTGCTGAACCTCAAGCAGATGCTCGAGTGTTTCCTCTGGCACCGCCGTGAAGTGCTGACCCGTCGTACGGTTTTCGAATTGCGCAAGGCGCGCGAGCGGGCGCACATCCAGGAAGGTCTGGCGGTTGCCCTCGACAACGTCGACGAGATCATCGCGCTGATCAAGGCCTCGCCGACGCCGGCCGATGCCCGCCGGGGCCTGATGGCCCGGATGTGGACCTCGCCGACGGTTGCCGAGATGCTGCGTCGCGCCAAGCTCGATGCGACCCGCCCGGACGGCCTGGCGGGTGAATACGGACTGTTGGAGAGTGGCTACCTGCTCTCGGAAGCGCAGGCCCAGGCAATCCTCGAACTGCGTCTGCAACGCCTGACCGGTCTTGAACGCGACAGAATCGTCGCCGATTTCGGCGAACTGCTGGCGCGTATTGCCGATCTCATGGATATCCTGGCGCGAGCCGAGCGGATCACCGAAATGATCGTCGAGGAATTGAGCGGCATCCGCGCCCAGTTTGGCGACAAGCGCCGCTCGGAAATCGTCATCAGTACGCAGGATCTCGGCATTGCCGATTTCATCACCCCGGTTGACATGGTGGTGACGCTTTCGCATACCGGCTATATCAAGTCGCAGCCGCTGGCGGACTATCGCGCGCAGCGGCGTGGTGGGCGTGGCAAGCAGGCGGCGGCAATGAAGACTGACGATTTCGTTGATCACCTGTTCGTTGCCAATACCCACGACTACATTCTCTGTTTTACCAGCCGCGGCCGGGTGTTCTGGCTGAAGGTCTACGAAGTGCCGCAGGGGACGCGCAACAGCCGTGGCAAGCCGGTGGTCAATGTCTTCCCCTTCGAGGACGGCGAGAAGATCAGCGCCATTCTGCCGGTCAAGGAGTTCACCGACGATCGCTACATCTTCATGGGAACAGCGCAGGGGACGGTGAAGAAGACGCCACTGTCCGATTTCTCGAATCCGCGCAAGAACGGCATCATCGCTGTCGTCCTCGACGACGAAGACTTCCTGATCGGCGCCGAGATCACCAATGGCAGCCAGGACGTGATCCTCGTCTCGGATGCCGGCAAGGCCGTCTGGTTCGACGAGGAAGACGTGCGGCCGATGGGACGTACGGCGCGCGGTGTACGCGGGATGCGCCTGGCGGAGGGGCAGCAGGTGCTGTCCTTGCTGATCGCCGACAGCGATCAGCAGACGGTCCTGGTGGCGACCGCGAATGGTTTTGGCAAACGATCGGCGCTGGCCAGCTTTCGGCATTCAGGTCGTGGCACGCAAGGGGTCATCGCCATCGCTGCCAGCGAGCGCAATGGCAAGGTCGTCGCTGCCCGCCTGGTCGGCGACGACGACGAGATCATGTTGATCACTACCGGCGGCGTGCTGATCCGTACCCGTGTCCGGGAGATCCGCGAACTTGGTCGCGCAACGCAGGGCGTCACGCTGATTGCGCTTGACGCCGGTGAGAAGCTTGCCGGCCTCGAGAAAGTCGTCGAGACGGACGATGATGGCGAGGCGGGCGAGGCCGGTGAACTCGACGAGCAGGCGAGTGAGTCGCCGGAGCAGGAGTCCGGTCCCGATCCGGAGCAGGAGTGAAAGGCATGCCTCGCATCACGTTCGCGGCAGTGGCTTTGCTTGCCGGGTGGCCAGCAAACCAGACGGAAGCGCTTTGATGAACGACGATCTGCAGAGCGAGCTGGCGGCCGTCCGCCAGCAGATCGACAGCCTCGACGGGCAATTGCTCGAGCTGTTGAACCAGCGTGCCCGCTTTGCCCAGCAGGTGGGTGAGATCAAGGCACGTCACGGCGAGGCGGGTTTCATCTATCGCCCCGAACGCGAAGCGCAGGTCTTGCATCGCATCCAGGAACGCAACCCCGGGCCACTGTCGCACGAGACCGTGACCTGGTTTTTCCGCGAGGTGATGTCGGCCTGCCTGTCACTCGAGCAGCCGCTTGGAATAGCATTCCTGGGCCCGCTCGGAACCTTTTCCGAGGGCGCGGCGACCAAGCACTTCGGCCACGCCGCGCGCCTGATGCCGCAAATCTCGATCGACGACATTTTCCGGGAAGTCGAGGCCTGCCATGCCGACTATGCAGTGGTTCCGATCGAGAATTCGACCGAGGGCGCCATCGGGCGCACGCTCGACCTGCTGTTGACCACGCCGTTGAAGATCTGCGGCGAAGTGGTGTTGCGCATCCACCAGCACCTGCTGTCCAACGCGGGCTCGCTGGGCGAAGTGACGAAAGTCTATTCACACGCGCAGTCGCTGGCGCAATGCCACGAGTGGCTGAACCGCTCGCTGCCGCATGCGCAGCGTATTTCGGTGGGCAGCAATGCGCAGGCCGCGCAACTCGCCGCGGCCGAGCCAGGGGCAGCAGCGCTCGCCGGCCAGGCGGCCGCAGACCGCTATGGTCTGCCACAACTGGCCAGCAACGTCGAGGACGAACCGAACAACACGACGCGCTTCGTGGTTCTCGGCCGTCAGGACGCGGGACCGTCGGGACGTGACCGGACTTCGCTGATCATGTCGGCGCACAACCAGACCGGGGCGCTCAGCAAGCTGCTGGCGCCGTTCTCGGATGCCGGCGTCTCGATGACCCGGCTCGAGTCGCGTCCGGCGCGTCACACCTTGTGGGCCTACGTATTCTTCGTCGATCTCGAAGGCCACCGTGACGACGCAGCGGTCGCCAGCGCGCTCGCCGAACTTGCTCGCCGTGCCCCCTATCTCAAGCTCCTTGGTTCTTACCCGATGGCCGCCTACTAGGCAGCTCGGACACTTTCGAGGAACGTAGATGCCACCCAGCGCCCAAGCATTGCCTGCATTGCCCTACATCCGCGCGATTTCGCCCTATCAGCCGGGCAAACCGATTACCCAGCTGGCGCGTGATCTGGGCCTGGCGGTCGAGCAGATCGTCAAGCTGGCTTCCAACGAGAACCCGCTCGGCATGAGTCCCAAGGCGCAGGCGGCGGTCGCCGAAGCCGTCTCCGGCCTGTCTCGCTATCCGGATGACTTCGCCCTGAAGCAGGCCCTCGCCGAGCGTAGCGGCCTGGGAATGGAGCGCATCGTTCTCGGCAACGGGTCGAATGACGTGCTCGACCTGATCGCGCGTGTCTTTCTCGCACCGGGCCGTTCGGCGATCTTTTCGCAGTATGCCTTTGCTGTCTATCCGCTGGCGACGATGTCAGCCGGTGGCGAGCCGATAGCGGTTGCCGCCAGCGACTACGGTCACGACCTGGGCGCGATGCTGGCGGCAATCCGGCCCGATACGCGGCTGATCTGGATTGCCAACCCGAACAATCCGACCGGCACCTTCCTGCCCTATTCGCAACTCGAGGTTTTTCTGCAGGCTGTTCCGCCCGACGTCGTGGTAGTGCTCGACGAGGCGTACAACGAATACCTGCCGCCGGCCGAACGCGTCGAAACGACCCGTTGGCTGGCCGCATTCCCGAATCTGGTGATTACCCGCACCTTTTCGAAGATCTACGGTCTGGCGGGGCTGCGCATCGGCTATGCCCTGTGCTCGGCCGAAGTCGCCGATCTGATGAATCGCGTTCGTCAACCATTCAATTGCAACAACCTCGCCCTCGCTGCCGCGCTGGCGGCGCTCGACGACCACGAATTCGTTGCCAGGAGCTACACCCTGAACCGCACGGGCATGGCGCAGATCGTTGCCGGACTCAAACGGCTGGGTTGCCGCCACATCCCCTCGCACGGCAATTTCGTCACCTTCAACGTCGCCGAGGCGGCCACGGTGAACCAGAAACTGCTCAGGATTGGCGTCATCGTTCGCCCGATCGCCGCTTACGGGATGCCGGACTGGCTGCGGGTAACGATTGGCACGGAAAGCGAAAACAGCCGCTTTCTCGAAGCACTGGAGTTGTCCCTATGAACAAAAACCTGGTTGCTTGCCTGCCATGAGCGGCGATGCGCCGTTTGGCAAGGTCGTCGTCTTCGGCGTCGGCCTGATCGGGGGATCCTTCGCGCTGGCCCTGAAGGCGGCCGGGCAGGTTGGCGAGGTGGTCGGCTTCGGACGTACGCTCGGCTCGCTGACGCAGGCGCTCGAACTCGGGATCGTCGATCGCGCCGGTTTCAATGTCGGCCAGGAGGTGTCGAATGCGGACCTGGTGCTGATCGCCACCCCGGTCGGGACGACGCCGGAGGTGATGGCGCGCATTGCGCCCTGCCTGGGTCCGCAGACGGTCGTCAGCGACGCCGGCAGTACCAAGGAGGATGTCGTCCGCGCGGCGCGCGCGCATTTTGGCGAGCAACTGCGGCAGTTCGTCCCCGCGCATCCGATCGCCGGCGCCGAGAACAGTGGCGCGCTCGCCGCGCGGCCCGATCTCTACCAGGAAAAGCGGGTGGTGCTGACGCCCTTGCCGGAGAGCAGTGAGGCGAGCGTCGCCCGCGTGCGCTTGGCGTGGGAAGCCTGCGGGGGCGTGATCACGGAGTTGCTGCCGGCTGAACACGATCGCGTCTTCGCTGCCGTCAGCCACCTGCCGCACCTGTTGTCGTTTGCCCTGGTGCACGACCTCGCCCGCCGCGACAATCGCGAGCTGTTGTTTGCCTACGCCGCCAGCGGTTTTCGCGACTTCACGCGGATTGCGGCCAGTCACCCCGAGATGTGGCGCGACATCTGCCTCGCCAACCGGACCGCACTGCTCGAGGAACTCGACCGCTACCGGGCGCAGCTCGACGAGCTGCGTGACGCCCTGCAGCGTGGCGACGGTGCCAGCCTGGAAGCGACTTTCGACGTTGCCAGGACGACCCGGCGAGAATGGGCCGAGGGCAAGGCAAGGAAGTGAGCGTGGATTACATTGACTTGCCGCAGGTGCTCTCGGCCCGGGGAACGGTTCGCCTGCCCGGCTCGAAGAGCATATCCAACCGCTTGCTGCTGCTGGCCGCGCTGGCCAGCGGCGAAACCGAACTTCACGACCTGCTGGCGTCGGACGACACGGCGCGCATGATCGAAGCGCTGCGCTCTCTGGGTGTCGGGATCGAGCCTCTGGCGGAAGACGCTTTTCGTGTCAACGGCGTCGGCGGCTCGTTTCCGGTTCGCCAGGCCGATCTGTTTCTCGGCAATGCCGGCACCGCCTTCCGTTCGCTGACCGCGGTGCTGGCGCTGGCTGGTGGCGACTATCGGCTGTCGGGCGTGCCGCGCATGCACGAGCGGCCGATCGGCGATCTGGTTGACGGCTTGCGGCAGCTGGGTGCCGGGATTCGCTATCTGGATGGCGAGGGTTTTCCGCCCCTGCGAATTTCGTCGCCCGGGCCTTGCGCCGCTGCTGTGGTCAGGCTGCGTGCCGACGTGTCGAGCCAGTTCCTCACCGGCCTGCTGATGGCCTTGCCCTTGCGCGGCGTCGAAACGACGGTGGAAGTGGTCGGTGAACTCATCTCCAGACCCTACGTCGAGCTGACGCTGGCCAGCATGGCGCGCTTTGGCGTGCAGGTGATCCGCGACGGCTGGCGGCGCTTCACCGTTGCGGCCGGCAGCGCGTACCGCTCCCCCGGCATCGTCCATGTCGAAGGTGATGCGTCGTCGGCGTCCTACTTTCTTGCGCTCGGCGCGATCTCTGGCGGGCCGGTGCGGGTCGAGGGTGTCTCTCTGGATTCGCTGCAGGGCGACGTCCGCTTTGCCGACGCGCTGGCCGTCATGGGCGCGACGATCACTTCCGGCGATAACTGGATCGAAGCGACGGCCGGCAGCGGGCGGCTCCAGGGCATCACGCTGGACTGCAACCATATTCCCGATGCGGCGATGACGCTGGCCACGGTGGCCTTGTTTGCCGAAGGACCGACGAGCGTGCGCAACATCGCCAGCTGGCGCGTCAAGGAGACCGATCGCCTCGCGGCCATGGCCAGCGAGCTGCGCAAGCTGGGCGCCACCGTCGAGGAAGGTGACGATCACATCCGCGTGCTGCCACCTGCCAGCATTCGCGGGCTGCGCCCGGCGGCCATCGACACCTACGACGATCACCGCATGGCGATGTGTTTCTCGCTGGCTGCTCTTGGCACACCGCTGCGCATCAACGAGCCGAAGGTGGTCAGCAAGACCTTTCCGGACTATTTCGAGCGCTTCGGCGCGGTGACGCGAGCGGTGCCGGTGGTGGCCATCGATGGCACTTCGGCGTCCGGGAAGGGAACCGTCGCGTCGCGCGTCGCCGACGCGCTTGGCTGGCACTACCTCGATTCCGGCGCCCTCTATCGCCTGACGGCGCTGGCCGCTCGCCGGGCCGCCGTCGACTGGCACGACGAGGCAGGCGTGGCGGCAATCGCCGCCACTCTCGACGTCGCTTTTGCCGGCCGTGTGATCAGTCTTGCCGGCGAGGATGTCGGCGATGCCATCCGCAGCGAGGAGATTTCGGCCGGGGCGTCGCTGGTGGCTGCGCTGCCTGCGGTACGTGCCGCCCTGCTGTTTCGGCAGCGGGCGTTTCGCCGGCCTCCCGGACTGGTCGCGGACGGGCGCGATATGGGCTCGGTGGTCTTCCCCGATTCGATGACCAAGGTCTTCCTCACGGCCAGCGTCGAAGTGCGTGCGGAGAGACGCCATAAGCAGTTGATCGAAAAAGGAATCGCTGCTAGTATTGCAGCCCTCTCGCTGGATCTGCGCGAACGTGACGAACGGGATAGCCAACGTAGCGTCGCTCCGATGCAGCACAGCGCGGATGCTGAATTGCTCGACACGACGAACCTGACCATCGCCAGCGCGGTGGCACAGGTGCTGGACTGGGTCAAGAAGGTCTCCGAAAGAGGGTGAAACGGTGTTTGCCGTTCGCCAAAGGTGTCGCCAGTTCCATGCGTCGTTCCGTCGGCACGGCCGCAGTCCCCTTCGGGGTCTGCCCGTGCAGTGTCCGTGCTCACCGTTTCGGTGCGCGACCCGGAGTGGCTGGTGCTGGTGATCGTTTATAACTCACCCCGCAGCTCTGCGGTCAGGTAACTCTATCCATATGTCAGACACTCCCACCATGCAAGAAAGCTTTGCCGAACTCTTCGAAGAAAGCCTCGGACGTCAGGAGATGCGCCCAGGCGAGGTAATCACTGCGGAAGTCGTGCGTATCGACCAGAACTTTGTCGTGGTCAATGCCGGCCTCAAGTCCGAAAGCTACATTGATCTTGAAGAATTTCTGAACGATCAGGGCGAACTGGAAGTTGGCGTCGGCGACTTCGTTCAGGTGGCCATCGAGCAGCTGGAGAACGGTTTCGGTGAAACCCGGCTGTCACGCGACCGTGCCAAGCGTGTCGCTGCCTGGAACGCGCTCGAACTGGCACTTAACGACGGCAGTCTGGTTGCCGGTACCATCACCGGCAAGGTCAAGGGCGGTTTGACGGTGATGACCAACGGCGTACGTGCATTCCTGCCCGGTTCGCTGGTCGATATGCGTCCGGTCAAGGACACCACGCCGTACGAAGGCAAGACCTACGAATTCAAGGTCATCAAGCTCGACCGCAAACGCAACAATGTGGTCGTCTCGCGCCGCGCCGTTCTCGAGGCAAGCGTCGGCGAAGAGCGCGAAGCGCTGCTCGCCTCCCTCAGGGAAGGCAGTGTCGTCAAGGGCGTCGTCAAGAACATCACCGATTACGGCGCCTTCGTCGATCTCGGCGGTATCGATGGCTTGCTGCACATCACGGATCTGGCGTGGCGTCGTGTTCGTCATCCGTCCGAAGTTCTCGCCGTCGGCGACGAGCTGCAGGCCAAGATCCTCAAGTTCGATCAGGAGAAGAACCGCGTCTCGCTGGGACTCAAGCAGCTGGGCGAAGATCCGTGGGTCGGCATCTCGCGCCGTTATCCGTCGACTACCCGTCTTTTCGGAAAGGTGACCAATCTGACCGACTACGGCGCCTTCGTCGAAATCGAGCAGGGCATCGAGGGATTGGTGCATGTGTCGGAGATGGACTGGACCAACAAGAACGTTCATCCGTCCAAGGTCGTCCAGCTGGGTGACGAGGTCGAGGTGATGATCCTCGAGATCGACGAAGATCGACGCCGTATTTCCCTGGGGATGAAGCAGTGCGCAGCCAACCCGTGGGACGACTTCTCGATGAATTACAAAAAGGGTGACCGGGTGCGCGGGGCCATCAAGTCGATCACCGACTTTGGCGTCTTCATTGGTCTGCCTGGCGGGATTGACGGTCTGGTGCACCTCTCCGACCTGTCGTGGTCGCTTCCTGGCGAGGAAGCGATTCGCAACTTCAAGAAGGGCGACGAGGTCGATGCGGTGGTGCTGGCCATCGATACCGACAAGGAGCGCATTTCCCTGGGCATCAAACAGCTCGATGGGGATCCGTACACCAGCTATATCGCAACCCATGACAAGAACAGCGTCGTCCGCGGAATCGTCAAGTCGGTTGATGCGCGTGGTGCGGTGGTGATGCTTGACGGCGATATGGAAGGCTATCTGCGCGCTTCCGAAGTGTCCCGTGACCGGATCGACGATCTGACCAAGGTGTACAAGGAAGGTGACTCGCTGGAAGCGATGATCATCAACGTCGATCGCAAGACGCGCTCCATCAGCTTGTCGATCAAAGCCAAGGATCAGGCCGAGCAGCACGAGGCGATGCAGAAGTTTTCTGCGGACAGCAACGCCAGTTCGGGTACCACGAACCTTGGCGCTTTGCTCAAGGCCAAGCTCAACAACCCCCAGTAGGGTTAGAGAATGACCAAGTCGGATCTAATCGGTCAATTGGCAGGGCGCTTTCCCCAACTGGTCGCAAAGGACGCTGATTTGTCGGTGAAAACCATTCTCGATGCGATGTCCGAGGCTTTGTCCAAGGGCGATCGTATCGAGATCCGCGGCTTCGGGAGCTTTGCGTTGAACTACCGACCGCCGCGTGTTGGCCGCAACCCCAAGTCCGGCGACAAGGTCGACGTCCCGGAAAAATGGGTGCCGCATTTCAAGGCGGGCAAGGAATTGCGGGAGCGCGTCGATGGCTCGCTGGAAGTGATCTGAGTGGTCGGACTATGTCTTATCGCGGGCGGCAACACGCGTTGTCGCCCGTTTCCCATGGGAAGGTGATGATGCGTTGGTTGTTGTGGATTCTTAGAGTTGTCCTGTTTCTTTTTCTTTTTGCGTTTGCCATCAGAAACACCGATCCGGTAAACGTCCGCTTCTTCCTTGACGCAGCATGGAATGCACCACTGGTGATCATCCTGCTTGCTTTCTTCGCTGGCGGGGTCATCTTCTCGATGCTCTTCCTGTTCGTCCCCCTCATGGGTCGGCGGCGCGAAGTGAACAGATTGCAGCGCGAGTTGCACGCGCTGCGGACACGCCGGCCCGGCACTGGCGAGCATCACGTGTGATTCTGTTCGGGAGGTCGTTGGCGGGTGTGATCTGGCGATGTTGCCGCGTGCCTGCCCGAATCGCGTTGCGCGACGGCACGCGCCCCCGCTTCTTGCTGGCCGGTCGGGCCTCGTCCTGCCTCGCTTGCCCGCATGATTGACTTCGAGTACTGGCAGCTATTGCTCTTCCCACTGTTTTTCGGGCTGGGGTGGGCGGCTGCGCGCATCGATATCCGGCACCTGGTGAAGGAGTCGCGCGCCCTGCCGCGTTCGTACTTCCAGGGGCTCAACTTCCTGCTCAACGAGCAGCCGGATCGTGCAATCGAGGCCTTCGTCGAAGCGGTCAAAGTCGATCCACAGACGATAGAGATCCATTTCGCGCTCGGCAGCCTGTTTCGACGCCGTGGCGAGACCGAGCGTGCAATCCGCATGCATCAGAATCTCGTAGACCGAGACGACTTGCCGCAGGAACTGAAACTGCAGGCGATGAGCGAACTTGGCCAGGATTACCTCAAGGCCGGTTTGCTCGACGGCGCCGAGGCAGTGTTCGAAAAACTGCGCGACTCGGCGATGGCCGAGGAGGCCAAGCGCAACCTGCTCGAAATCTACCAGTTGGAGAAGGACTGGGAGAAGGCGATCGCGATCGCCTCGGAACTGCCGGATTTCGCATCACACAAGGAGATTGCCGAGTATTACTGCGAGCTGGCGGCCGCCGAGATGATTCGTTCGCGTCGGGAGCTGGCTTCCAACTATCTGCGGAGCGCGTTTGAACGCAATCGCAAGTGCGTTCGCGCCAGCCTTCTTCAGGGTGACCTGCTCTTCCAGCAAGATCTGTTCGCCGACGCGATTGCCGCCTGGCAGCGTATCGAGCAGCAGGATCCGACGTATCTGGCGCTCGTCGCGAAGCGTTTGCTTGACGCCTTTCGCAAGCTCGATCGGCGTGAGGCGGGGCTGCAGCTCTTGCGCGGCTATCTGGACCACTATCCTTCGCTCGACCTGTTGGACGTCGTTTTTCAGCTCGAACTTGAAAATGGTGGGCCGGAAGCGGCCTATCGCCTGGTTCGCGATGAACTGAAGCGCAATCCGACCCTGCTGGGCTTCGACAAACTTCTCGAGGCCAGGCTGCTTTTTGCATCACCGGACATCCGTCCCGACCTGGATCTGGCAAAAGCAATTGTTCATGGCTACACGCGCCGCCTGGCGCGCTATCGGTGCGATAATTGCGGCTTCAAGGCACGTCAGTTCTATTGGCGTTGCCCGGCCTGCGGCGGTTGGGAGACCTACTCGCCAAAGCGCACTGAGGAATTCGATCTGACACCCTAGGAGTTCCATGTTGGCTGCCACCATGCTGGCTACCGGGCGCGCCAGCCTGGTGAGCACAGTCCGTCTTGTCGAGTCGTAGCGATGCAGCTCGCCAGCCTGTCTGATGCACGCTTGCTGATCGTCGGCGACGTCATGCTCGATCGCTACTGGTTCGGTGACGTCGCGCGCATTTCCCCCGAGGCGCCGGTGCCGGTCGTCAAGGTGGCGCGCAGCGAGGAGCGCCCGGGTGGTGCCGCCAACGTGGCACGCAATGTCGTTGCCCTGGGGGCGCACGTCGGCCTGTTGTCGGTCGTCGGCGACGACGAAGCCGGCCGGCACCTGCAGGGTCTGCTCGCAGCGAGCGGGATCGATGTCAGCCTGCATGTCGATCCAGCCATCAGCACGACCGTCAAGCTGCGGGTGATTGGCCGTCAGCAGCAACTGCTGCGCATCGATTTCGAAACCTCGCCCTCGCACGAGGTCCTGCGCGCCAAGCTCGTCGAGTTCGAGTCGCGTCTGCCCGCCTACGATGCGGTGATTCTTTCCGATTACGGCAAGGGTGGCCTGGCGCACATCGGCGAGATGATCCGCATGGCGCGTGCGGCCGGCAAGAAAGTGCTGGTTGATCCGAAGGGCGATGATTTCTCGAAGTATGCGGGCGCGACCGTGGTCACCCCGAACCGCGCCGAATTGCGCGAAGTTGTTGGTCGCTGGCAGGACGATGCAGGGCTTGCCGGCAAGGCCGAGGCGCTGCGTGCCAGCCTGGGACTCGAGGCCTTGCTGGTCACCCGCAGCGAAGAGGGCATGTCGCTCTTTCATGGCGCGGGCGCGGTGCACGAGCAGGCTGTGGCGAGAGAGGTCTTTGATGTCTCCGGCGCCGGCGACACGGTCATCGCGACGCTCGCCGTGATGCTCGCCGGGGGGGCCGGTTGGGCGGACGCAGTGCACGCAGCCAACGTCGCCGCCGGCGTGGTCGTTGGCAAGCTCGGGACGGCGGTCGTCAGCCGTGATGAGCTTGCCGCTGCTCTGAAATGAGGTAGGTTCATGTACACCATCGTCACCGGTGCTGCCGGTTTCATCGGCGCCAATCTGGTCAAGGCGCTCAACGAACGCGGCGTGCGCCGCATCATAGCCGTCGACAATCTCAGCAGGGCTGACAAGTTCCGCAATCTCGTCGATTGTGAGATCGCCGACTACATCGACAAGAGCGAATTCATCGACCGCCTGATCGCCGGTGACTTCGACGGCGATGTCGATGCCATCGTCCACCAGGGCGCCTGCTCTGACACCATGGAGAGCGATGGCCGCTACATGATGGAGAACAATTACCGCTACTCGCTGGCCATTCTCGACTGGTGCCTGGATCAGGAAGTGCAGTTGCTCTACGCATCGAGCGCGGCGACCTACGGTGGTGGCGGTGTTTTCAGGGAAGAGCGGCAATACGAGGCGCCGCTGAATGTCTACGGTTACTCGAAGTTTCTTTTCGACCAGATCGTCCGCCAGCGTCTCGCGGCCGCCGGTTCGTGCAACTCGCAGGTGGTCGGTTTCCGCTATTTCAACGTCTACGGTCCGCGCGAATCGCACAAGGGGCGGATGGCGTCGGTTGCCTTTCATCACTATCACCAGTTCCAGAACGATGGCCGGGTGAGACTCTTCGAGGGATGTGACGGCTACGCCAACGGCGAACAGCGGCGCGATTTCGTCTATGTCGACGACATCGCGCGGGTGAACCTGCACTTCCTGGACCATCCGGACAGGTCCGGCATCTTCAATGTTGGTAGCGGCCGCGCGCAGACCTTCAATGAGTTGGCCGTAGCCAATGTCAACGCCTGTCGGGCGCTGGCCGGGCAGGAAGCGCTGCCGCTCGCCGAACTGGTCAGGTGTGGCCTGATCGAGTACATACCGTTTCCGGAGGATCTGCGCGGCAAGTACCAGAACTTCACTCAGGCCGACCTCGGGCAGTTGCACAAAGCGGGCTACAAGCATGTTTTTTCCAGTGTCGAAGAGGCCGTCCCGAAGTACGTCAAATGGCTGGCTGGCGGTGCATAAGACACTCGAGGACTACGTCGGCGACACACCGCTGGTGCGCCTGAAGCGTTTGCCGGGCGCCGCTTGCGATGCGCGCGGCAATATCGTGCTGGCCAAGCTCGAGGGCAACAATCCCGCCGGCTCGGTCAAGGATAGACCGGCGCTGTCGATGATCATCCACGCCGAGCAGCGCGGCGATATCAAACCCGGTGACACGCTGATCGAGGCCACTTCAGGCAATACCGGAATCGCCCTGGCGATGGCGGCGGCGATGCGCGGTTTCCAGATGATCCTGGTCATGCCGGAGAACCAGAGCGTCGAACGTCGACAGACGATGCGCGCCTTCGGCGCGGAACTGGTACTGACGCCGCGTGACGGCGGCATGGAACTGGCGCGAGACGTGGCCGAAAGCATGCGCAACGACGGCCGCGGCATCATCCTCGACCAGTTCGCCAACCCGGACAACCCGCTGGCCCACTACGAAGGGACCGGGCCCGAGATCTGGCAGCAGACCGAGGGGCGCATCAGCCACTTCGTCAGCAGCATGGGAACCACCGGGACGATCATGGGCGTTTCGCGCTTCCTGAAGGAGCAGAACCCAGGTGTCTGCATTGTTGGCTGCCAGCCCGAAGAGGGGTCGCAGATTCCAGGCATCCGGAAATGGCCAGAAGCCTATCTGCCAAAGATTTTCGACCGCGCGCGCGTCGATCGTGTGGAGTCGGTTGCGCAGGGCGAAGCTGAAGAGATGACCCGGCGTCTGGCTCGCGAAGAAGGCATTTTCGCCGGCATCTCGTCCGGGGGGGCGCTGGCCGTCGCGCTGCGCCTGGCTGGAGAACTCGAGAATGCGACCATCGTCAGCATCGTTTGCGATCGTGGTGACCGCTACCTGTCGACAGGGGTCTTCCCGGCTTGAACCCGCAAACTGCCTCCGGTCGCTCGCTTCTTGCCGGAAGCTCACATGCGTACTGGCGTTTCCGCTGATCATGGCGGTTGTCGTCGCAGGGAGGTTCTCGGACGCGTGCTGCTTCCAGGGTAACAGCGCCAGATGAAGCCGGTCCTCGCCTTTGACATCGAAACGATTCCGGACGTTGCCGGTCTGCGGCGGCTGCACGATCTCGATCCGGCGCTGTCCGATGACGAGGTCGCCGAGCTGGCTTTTCAGCACCGGCGCGCAAGCCACGGCAACGACTTCCTGCCGCTGCACCTGCAGCGGGTGGCGGTGATCTCGTGCGCGCTGCGGGTTGGCAAGGATTTCCGGGTGTGGTCACTGGCCGAGCCAGAGCAAAGCGAGGGCGAGATCATTCAACGCTTCTTTGACGGCATCGACAAGTTCACACCGCAGATCGTTTCCTGGAATGGTGGCGGCTTCGATCTGCCGGTGTTGCACTATCGGGGGCTGATCCATGGCGCCACTGCGCCGCGCTACTGGGATCTCGGCGATGGCGACTACCCGGACAGCCGTGAGTTCAAGTGGAACAATTACATCAGCCGCTATCACACGCGCCATCTTGATTTGATGGACCTTCTGGCAATGTACCAGCCGCGTGCCAGCGTGCGCCTTGACGAGCTTGCCAGGCTGATCGGTTTTCCGGGCAAGCTGGGCATGGACGGCAGCAAGGTGTGGCAGGCGTGGCTGGCTGGCGGAATGTCCGATGTGCGCGACTATTGCGAGACCGACGTGCTCAATACCTATCTCGTTTCAGTCCGCTTTCGCCTGATGCGTGGCGAGTTGTCGCGCTCCGAGTACGAGGCCGAAGTCTCGTTCGTCCGCGCCGAGCTCGAGAAGGTCGGCAAGCCGCACTGGCAGGAGTTCCTGGCAGCGTGGGAGTAGTCGCCCAGGGCCGCGGCATGCTCGCTGGCCACTCTTCTGCGTGGCGGTCGGTCGCACGCATGCCGCTTTCGCCGTGGGCGCACAGACTCGGCGCGGCGGCAAGCGCATGAACCATCTTGCGAGGGCAGCCGCGGCCGTTAGCAATTTGCCGCATATATTTCACAGCTATTTTGCTTGCGGCGTCATTTTTGAGGGGGAACGGCATGAAGCTGCGTCACTGGGTTGTGTCTGTTGCAACAGGTTTGGCGTTTTGCTTTCCCATGCTGACGCAGGCGGCCGGGACACTCGACAAGATCAAGGCGTCGAGGACACTGACGCTCGGATATCGTCAGGCGTCTGTCCCGTTCTCGTTTGCCGGCAAGGACAAGCAGCCCTGGGGTTACTCGGTGGACCTGTGCACCAGCGTGGCGGCAGCGATCAGCAAGCAGCTGGGGCTTGACGATCTGCAGCTGAAGTGGGTTCCCGTGACGCCGGAGACAAGAATCGGAAAAGTGGTATCCGGCGAAATCGACCTCGATTGCGGGTCAACGACGAGTTCCCTGTCGCGCATGGAAAAAGTCGATTTCAGCCTGCCGATCTTCGTCGATGGCGGCAGTTACATGGCGCCCCGGGCGGCGGGCATCAAGAGCCTGAAGGATCTGGCCGGCAAGAAGGTCGCCGTGGCCGTCGGCACGACGACCGAGCAGAGCCTGGCAGAGGCCCTCAGGAAGAACGGAGTGAGTGCCAGACTGGTCAAGGTCAGCGACCACCAGCAGGGGATCGACGCCATGAACGAGGGACGGGCCGACGCTTACGCCTCGGATCGCGCCTTGCTGATCGGTCTTGCGCTTGATTCGGGCAACCAGGACACCTGGTCGCTGGGCGGCGAGATCTTCTCCTATGAGCCCTATGCGCTGATGCTGCGTCGTAACGATGCGGATTTCCGTCTGGCCGTCAACCGTGAACTGGCGCGTCTCAGCCGCAGCGGTGAGATCTACGCCATTCATGAGCGCTGGTTCGGCGTGCTGGGCAAACCGGAACCAAGGCTGGACAGCCTTTACTTCCTGAACGGCATGCCGGAGTAGCGCGGCCGCAGTCAGGGCGTGACGGCTGCGCCCTGCCCGTCGTCTTCGGGTGCGACGATGTCCCGATAGGCGTACCACGTCGAGTGCCCGACCAGCGGCATGGTGACGATCAGGCCGACAAAGAAGGTGGCGAAGCCGATCAGGCCCAGGGCCCCGATGCACGTTCCCCAAAGCAACAGGGGGACCGGGTTGCGGCCACAGGCGACGAGGCTGGCGATGGTCGCGGTGACGGCGTCGGTCTTGCGGTCGAACATCAGCGGGACGGCGATGACGCTGATCGCAAAAACGAAAGTCGCGAAAAAGCCCCCGACGGCAAAGTAGACCAGCGCGAAGTCGAGTTGCTCGAAAGTCAGAACGGTGTGCACGACGTTGCCGAAGGTCGGCAATCCGCCAGTAAAGAAAAGCGCAAAAACGATGATCGATGCGCGTGCCCAGACCAGCAGGACGATGGCCAGCAGGGCGGCAAAGAGACCGACGTTGGGCAGGTTCGGACGCCAGGCAGCGAGGGTCGGGGCCAGTTTTGCGGGCATGCCGAACTCGATGCGCCGGCTGAGATCGTAGAGTCCCAGCGTCAGGAACGGGCCGACCAGCAGGAAGCCGGTAGTCAAGCCGGCGAAGAGTGCGTAGGCTTCGGCAAAAACGACCTGCATCAGCCAGCCGGCGATCGCGAAGCAGCTACCGTAGAAGAGGCTGGGCAGGCCGCTTCGGCGCAGGTCGTGGCAGCCGCCACGCATCCAGCCGACGACGGCGCCGGGCTTTACGCGGCGGATGACCGGGAAGCGGCTGGCAGGGCTATCGGCGCCTGGCGTAGTAACTGGCGTATCGTTTTCGCTCATCGACGGGCCTCCTCTGGTTTCGTCTGGTTGTCACCCCGTACTGCTTCGTCTCGTCGGCTTCGCTGGCCGATCTACGCTCAGTCAGCCGGCAAAGACCGCGGGCGCACCATGAGTCATCTTTATATAGCACATTGAGCACTGTTCGTAACCCCTTGTCCAGGATCGCGAACGTGCGGCCGGAGGCCGGCGCCCACCGGCGTATCGAACGGCCGTGGCGGAGAGTCTGGCGAGGTTGCCTTGCGCGCTTGACTCAGGGCTGCTCTCGCTTACAATTCGGGCGGGTAGCGCTTGTTCAGCGCTTCGCCCGATGCGGTGTCTCCGCCCGGCGCGTGGGTGGCAGGGCGCCATGAATCTTTCGACGCAAAGGGGTGGGAAATGGATGGTCTTCTGCTGTTGTTGGGGCGTATTGCCGGCGTTGCCGGCCTGGCACTGTGCGTCGTCGCTGCGGTCACGCGGCTTGGCGGAGCTTACTACCTCGGCGGTTTCGAGTTGGCGACACTGTTGCAGGCGGGCGTGGCCGTCGTCGTCGTTGGCTGTTTTCTTCTGTTGCTGGTGCTGACGGCCCGTTCCCTGCCGGCGCGCGAGTGAGTCATCTTCGCCGACGGGCGCGGTGAGCAAGGTGGGCGGCGATTGATCGATGCCGGCGGCCCGGCGGCAAGCTGAAGGTATACTGGCGCGCTATTCAACAGCACTGGTACGCCATGTCAAAGCCGAAAAACATCGGTTTCGTTTCACTGGGTTGCCCGAAGGCGCTCGTCGATTCCGAACAGATCCTCACCAAGCTGCGTGCCGAGGGTTATCTTATCTCGCCTTCGTATGAAGGTGCCGACCTGGTCGTCGTCAATACCTGCGGCTTCATCGACGCTGCGGTCGAGGAGTCGCTCGATGCCATCGGCGAGGCGCTGAGCGAGAACGGCAAGGTGATCGTTACCGGTTGCCTTGGCGCCAGGGAGGAGGTCATCCGCAATGCGCATCCGCAGGTGCTGGCGGTGACCGGTCCGCATGCTGCGGACGAGGTGCTGCAACAGGTCCACGCCCATCTGCCGCAACCACACGACCCGTTCAGCAGCCTGGTGCCGCCGCAGGGCATCAAGCTGACACCGCAGCATTTCGCCTACCTCAAGATTTCCGAGGGCTGTAATCACAGCTGCACCTTCTGCATCATCCCATCGATGCGTGGCCCGCTGGTCAGCCGACCGATTGGCGACGTGCTGCAGGAAGCAAGGCATCTCGCCGACGCCGGCGTGCGTGAACTGCTGGTCATTTCTCAGGACACCAGCGCCTACGGGGTCGATGTCAGGTACCGGACCGGTTTTGCCGGCGGCCGTCCGCTGCGAACACGGCTGCGTGAGCTCTGCGAGGCGCTGGGGGAACTCGGAATCTGGGTGCGTCTGCACTACGTCTATCCGTATCCGAGTGTGGACGCGCTGCTGCCGCTGATGGCCGAAGGAAAGATACTGCCGTATCTTGATGTGCCTTTCCAGCACGCCAGTGCCCGCGTTCTCAAGGCGATGAAGCGGCCGGCCAGTGCCGAGAACAATCTCGAACGCCTCAGGGCATGGCGCGCCATCTGTCCCGAGATCACGGTGCGCAGCACCTTCATTACCGGCTTCCCCGGTGAGAGCGAAGCCGAGTTCGAGGAATTGCTGGCGTTCATCGAAGAGGCTCGCCTCGATCGCGTCGGTTGCTTCGCCTATTCGGCGGTGGACGGTGCGGCGGCCAACGCGCTGCCAGGGGCGGTAGCGGAGGAAGTTCGTGAAGAGCGCAAGCGGCGTCTGATGGAACTGCAGGAGGATATCTCGGCCGAGTTGCTGGCGGCGAAGATCGGGCGCGAGATCGAGGTTCTGGTCGACGAGGTGGATGACGACGGAACGATTGCCCGTTCGGCGGCGGACGCGCCGGAAATCGACGGTCTGGTTTTCGTCAATGACTACTTCGACGCCGAACCCGGCGATTTCCTGCGCGTACGTGTGCTCGATGCCGACGAGCACGACCTTTACGCCGAGTTCGTTGCCGGCGCGGCCTGACGGCCCTGGCCGCCGCTTTTCCCGACGGTCAATGAAAATTGCGGCTTGCCGTCGGCAAGCGGCCAAGCAGCGAAGACAGATCGACCAGACGCTTGGCCACCAGGTGGACGACTTCACCTTCGCGTTGTACCTGCCCAAGGACGCCGAGCAGGCGTGCCCCGAGTAGCGCATGTCGCTGCTGTTCGACGAGCCGGGGGTGTACGACGATGTTGGCCAGCCCGGTTTCATCTTCCAGAGTGACGAAGACGATTCCGCTGGCGGTGCCCGGCCGTTGCCGGCAGGTGACGATGCCGGCAGCGCGGGCGAGCTGGCGGTCGGCGGCGTTCTGCAGTTGACTGGCGGAAATGAAGCGCTGTGCGGCCAGCCGACTGCGCAGCAGTGTCAAGGGGTGGCGGCCGAGAGTGAAACCGGTGGCCACGTAATCGGCGATCATTTCCTCGGCCTCGGACGCAGTGGCGAGTTCGACAACGGCCTCCGCCGCTGGGGCGATGGCCAGCAGGTCGAGTTGTACGGCGGCGTCGGCGGCTGCCCAGGCGGCCTGCCGACGATGGCCGGCCAGACTCGCCAGAGCACCGGCAGCGGCGAGCAGCGCCAGATCCCTGTGCGTCAGCCGGGCCCGCGTCGCGAGATCGGCAACGCTGCTCGGCGGACGTTGCCGGCGGGCTGCGAGCAGGCGCTCGGCCGCGGCTTGCGGCAGGCCGGCAATGCTGCTCAGACCAAGGCGCACGGCGGGAGGAACATTGGCCGCCGTGCCTGCTGGCCGGGGGGGGTCGAGCACTGCCTCCCAGGCGCTGTCGTTGACCGTTACCGGGCGCAACTCGACGCCATGTCGTCGCGCATCCTGCAGCAGCTGTGAAGGCGAGTAGAAACCCATTGGCTGACTGTTGAGCAGGGCGCAGAGAAAAGCTGCCGGATGGTGGCGTTTGAGCCAGGCCGAGACGTACACCAGCAAGGCGAACGAGGCGGCGTGCGACTCGGGGAAGCCATATTCGCCGAAACCGCGAATCTGCGCGAAGATGCGCTGTGCAAATGCTTCATCATGGCCACGCTGGCGCATGCCTTTGATCAGCTTCTCTTCGAAAGGCTCCAGCCCACCCTTGCGTCGCCAGGCAGCCATCGCCCGGCGCAGTTGATCGGCTTCGCCGGGGGTGAAGCCGCCGGCGACCACTGCCAGCTGCATCACCTGCTCCTGAAAGATCGGTACTCCGCAGGTGCGGCCGAGTACCGCGGCAATTTCGGGGCGCATCGGTTCGATGGCTTCCTGGCCGTGTCGGCGACGTAGATAGGGATGAACCATGTCGCCCTGGATTGGCCCCGGCCTGACCAACGCCACTTCTATTACCAGATCGTAGAAGTTGCGCGGTCTGAGGCGCGGCAGCATCGCCATCTGCGCTCGCGATTCGATCTGGAAGACGCCGACCGTGTCCGCGGCGCAGACCATGTCGTGAGACCGCCGGATCTTCGGGCGGCACGTCCTGCAGTCGGGTGCCGACCAGGTCCAGCGCCCGGTGGATTGCCGAGAGCATGCCGAGGGCCAGGACGTCGACCTTCAGCAGCCCGAGCGCATCGAGATCGTCCTTGTCCCATTGAATCACCGTACGCTCGGGCATGGCAGCGTTTTCCACAGGCACCAGGCGTGCCAGCGGGCCGCGCGAGATCACGAAGCCGCCAACGTGCTGCGAGAGGTGGCGCGGGAATCCGCGCAGCGCGTCGGCCAGCAGCAGCCATTTGGCGACGCGCGGGGCAGACGGGTCGAGGCCGACCGAACGCAGGCGAGCGGGCAGTTGCTCCCGTTTGTCCCACCATCCCAGCGAGGTGGTCAGGGCGTCGATCTGGGCTGTACCGAAGCCGAGTGCGCGGCCGACGTCGCGCAAGGCGCCGCGGGTCCGGTAGCTGATCACCGTTGCCGCCAGCGCGGCGCGTTCACGCCCATACTTGCTGTAGAGATACTGAATGACCTCCTCGCGTCGCTGGTGCTCGAAATCGACATCGATATCCGGTGGCTCGGCGCGCTCCCGGGAGATGAAGCGTTCGAAAAGAAGACTTGAACGTGCCGGGTCGACTTCGGTGATGCCAAGGCAGTAACAAACTGCCGAGTTGGCTGCCGAACCGCGCCCCTGGCAAAGGATGTTGCGGCTGCGTGCAAAGTTGACGATGTCGTGAACTGTCAGGAAATAGGGCTCGTAAGCGAGTTCGCCGATCAGTTCGAGTTCGTGTTCGATGCGCTGTCGCACCTCTGGCGCCGGCGTGCCGGGGTAGCGCCGGCGCAAGCCCTTTTCGACTTCGTTGCGCAGGAAAAAGCAGCGGCTGTCTGACCCTCCGGCACCACTTCGTCGGGGTACTCGTAGCGCAGTTCGGCGAGTGAGAAGTCGCAGCGCGCGGCGATGGCCAGCGTTTCGGCCAGCAGTTCGGGCGGGTAGAGTCGTGCCAGCCGCAGGCGGCTGCGCAGGTGGCGCTCACCATTGGCGAAGAGCGCGTGGCCAGCGGCAAAAGCGTGCTTTTCAGGCGGATCGCCGTCAGCGTGTCCTGCAACGGACGGCGGGCGCGTTGGTGCATGTGCACGTCACCGGTGGCGACCGCCGGCAGGCCGCTCGCCGTGGCCAGTTCCAGCAGCATCGCCAGCCGTGTCGTGTCGTCAGGCCCGGAGTGGAGTTCTACGGCCAGCCAGGCGCGTGCCGGAAAACGGGTCGCCAGCCAGCGGCCGTCTTCCGCGCTGGCGCCAGAACCCGGAATCCACAAGGCCAGGCAATCGGGCAGGGCGCCGCTGCTGCGCAGGCAAAGTCGCCGGGATTCTCGAAGTCGCCGCGGTAGAGGCGGTATTCGCCCTTCAGCGAGCGCCGCCGCGCCAGCGTGATCAGCGCCGACAGGTTGCCGTAACCGGCGCGGTTCTGCGCCAGCAGGACCAGCCTGAGGTCCTTTCCCGGCTCGCTGCCGAGGCGAAACTCGGCGCCGACGATCAGTTGCAGGCCGCGCGCGCTGGCTGCACGATGCGCCCGCACGACGCCAGCGAGCGAGGCCTCATCGGTGATCGCCAGCGCGCTGTAGCCAAGCGCCAGCGCCTGCTCGACCAGTTCTTCCGGATGCGAAGCACCGCGCAGGAAGGAGAAGTTGGAGCAGCAGTGGAGTTCGGCGTAGGGCGGCAGGGCGTCGGACATGGCGATAGCTGTATGGATTTACAGTATATCGTCGTATCCGGCTTTGTTGCAGTCTGCTCCTTCCGGCTACTGCTGTTTCAGATCGAGCTGGGCCAGGTCGACCCGTTTCCTGAATCCGCGGACGCGCAGCCAGGCCTTGTGCGACAGGTGCTTGACGAGCAGGCCGGGCGGCATCCGCAACCAGTGGGCGCGCACATAAATCAGCCAGCGGGCCAGAGCTGCCTGGCGGGAAGGGTGATCGGGGTGTCCCGGCAGCAGCGCCAGCGGGATCAGACGATTCATCAGCTTGCTGATCGGCCAGGCGGGCGCAGCGTCTTCCAGGTCGCGCAGCACATCCGGGGGGATCGGCGTGCCCAAGAGACGTTGCGCGTGATGCAGCCCATAGAACAGCGGGCGCTGGAAACCCAGGGCCCGTGCTCGTGGTACGAGGCTCGCCCAGAAACCGGGCTCCTGACCATGGTGGCAAAGGAGATCATGGACATCGACCAGATCGCGCAGGCGCAGACCCTCGTCGGGGTCGCCCTCGAGAAACAGGTGCACCAGGGCGTGCAGTATCATGTCGGCAGGCGCGAGAACGCGCAGCCGCGGGTCGGCGAGCGGCCGGGCTGCGGCGAACAGCGGGGCCGGATCCGAGGCCAGATGGCTGGTTTTCGGCAAGAGCCGGTGGTGGATGTCGATTTCGGTTCCTCGCTCCTGGTGACGTATGGGAGGGATCTCGTGCATCCAGACGCGGTAGTAGCGGTCGTCGTAGGGGTCGATCTCGGTCTTGAACCAGCCGCGTTTGACCAGTCTCTCCTCGATTTCCACGATCAGCTCTTCAGGTACCAGAAGATCCACGTCGGCGAAAATTCGGCCCTGCGCCGGCGGCAGGTCTGCGAGAAGATAAGCAGTTCCTTTGAGCAGAATCAGCGGTGCGTCGATCCCCTTGAGAGCCCAGAGCAAACGGTTCACTTCCCAGGATATCAGTGTCTTCCGGTGCGCGATGACATTGCGGGCGGCTCTGAGATGGGCTGCAGCACGTGGCGGGATGTCACCGAGCAGTCCTGCATGGTCCAGCGCTGATTCCAGTCGTCCCAGTACCCGGGCGCGCCGGGCGACGCGCAACAGCAGTTCCCAGTCGGCGAGGGACAGAGCGGGCAGCGTTTCCGGTGTATTCAGGGCGTCGAGCAGGAGCTTTCGCGCCCGCAGCCTTTCGCTGGCAACCTTGGCCATCACCCATCCATGGCGTTGGAGAGTTCGTCAAGCGCGGGAATCGCCTCGTTGAGATCGGAGTACACCAGCGAATAGCAATCGCAGGCGCGAACCACGTCGGCAACCAGCCGGAAGGCGGCCTCGTCGAGCACTTCGTAGTTGAATGCGTTGGTCGCGACCATCAGGAAGGCCTGGCTCCTGGGCATGCTTTCGAGCCTGAGCGGCGCGTTGGCGACCCAGCGCGGGAAGATCAACCAGCGCGGTCGAGCTGGCTCCTGCCCGCGCCTGATACTGTCGAGCGGCGGCCGCACGTGCGCTACCGTCCCTTTGCGGGTTTTCAGGAAGGGGGGGCCGATGACAGCTTCCGGCCTGAATCGTCTGATCACTTCGATCGACTCGTTTTTCAGGGGGATCAGGCGCGGTATCGGGAGGAGCATGCCATCCTCGGGCCGTACCAGGCCAAATTCGTCCGAGAGCAGGCGCCATCCGGAGTGGACCAGCGCGGTGCAGAGGGTCGACTTGCCGTCACCGGGCGAGGCAGGAAACAGGATCGCCCGGCCATTACGCTCGACTACCGCCGAATGCAGGAGGAGCAGATGATGTGCACGCGTTGCCACGCACCAGTTGATTCCCCATTCGAGTGCCGGAAAGGCGTGTTCGACCGTATATGGCGCGAAAGGGAACTGCCCATCGACGCCGAAACATGCCTGGCGGCGCAGCCAGCGACGCAGCCCGCGGGGAGCGCTTATCTGGACGTGAAAGTCGCAGATTGCCGTTGTGTCCGGCAGGGGATAAGGCTCGTAAAGTTGGTGTGCGTACGCGGCGAAGGAGTCCAGATCGGAGCGGACGCTGAGATTGAACGGACCGAACTGAAGCGGGAGGCCCTCTCCTGCCAGCCGCTCTCCCGTTTCCCGGCGACTCAGGTCACCGACATTCATTGAGCGGCGCTGACGTCGTCCAGGCGCTCCACAAGGCCCAGTTCCTCCAGCCTCATGGTGGCGAACGCAAAATCGTCGGCGCTGAGTTCACCCGGACCGACGCCGAGAGCAGCTTCGGTGCGCTCCTTCGCGGCGGCCGTCGACAACGAGCCGTGCTCCAGGCATTTCAGGATCTGTGCGGTTGTCTCGTTGAAGACATGTGTTTCGGTGGAGGAAGGTTGATAGACGAGATAGACATCGTCCCAGTCTTGCCAAATCAAACCGCGACCGGCTGCCATCAAGATCATCAGTTGTGCCCGATCGGAAGGGAAATTGGTGCTCCGAATGTCTTGAGGCGAATTTTACTCCACAGCGAAGACTTCTGGATATACCGGCTAAGGAATACGCCCCCCCGTCAAGGAGCTGGCACTCATCGAGCTCAAAATCGCAACCCTCTTGCCGCTCAGGTGGTTGCCTTCGGTGCCACAGTAGTACTGCCCGTCGTCTGATGGAGTTACGGGCAATACCGGCACTGGCTCGGTCAGTACTTTTGTCAGTCCGGGCTGGAGTGGGTATTCTGGGCAGACAGGCGCAGGGTCTTGGTTGATGCAGACGTCCGTCAGGTTCGCTGAAGGGAATTTCCCATCGTCGGGAATATCCACCAGTCTCGCGCCTGTACACGAAGCGGCCGCCAGCGCTCCGCTGCGCAATGTCAGGACCAGCGGCGCGGCGGCCACAGCCCCCCGAACCAGGCGTCGCCGTTTGTTCTCGAGGGTCGAAGCCGCACCTTGGATGACTGCTTCAGTGGCCGCGGGCGATAGGTTCATCGATTCCCGCGAGTCGTCAATTGATTCCTTAGCCTTCATCATGCTGCTCCCAAAGTTTTCTGAGCCTGGACCACACGCTGAATACCCAGCATTCTTTTTTCGTCGTTGTCGGTAAGCATCTCGACATCATCTCCAGTATCTTCGCCAGTGACTACCAGCCGGTGACGACTCGCCTATCAGCCCGTCCATCCATCGCGCCGACCGTGCCCGAAGCGAGATCTGCGTCTTCTCGACAAGAGTCATTCTAGTGTTCGCGCCATGGGCCGATTGCGAAGTACGTCACGATCGCGCCAAGGAAGAAGGGCAGCCGTTACCGTGAGATTCCACTTTCAATGGCCACGTTACCGTTCAACAACCTATAAGCAAACTCTATACCAGGCGGTGCGGAAAAATAAAATGTTCCCATAAATCATTTGCTTGTCTGGTCGCCGTGTGGCGTCGATCGAGACTCGAGGGCTTCGGTGTAAAAAAAACCGACACGCCTAACGAGATGGTCTTGGCGAGTTTTTCCCTCCTTCTCCTGTTTCAGGAAGGTTTTGCAGATGGTCATCGTCGTCGCGCCTGCCAGGAGTGCCGTCAGACTTTCAATCGTTCCAGCAACTCGGTTTCCAGCTTGATGCGGCTGGCCGTCATGCCGAGGTCGCCGCCACCGATCAGAAAGGTATCCTCGACGCGCTCGCCGAGGGTGGAAATCTTTGCTGTATGCAGATTAGCACCGTGCGCCGCCAAAGTCATGGCGATGGCGTACAACAGACCCGGTCGGTCGGCCGCGCTGACCGACAGGACGTAGTGAGCGCCTTTCTCATCGGGCTCGATAGTGACCAGCGGGTGTATCGGGAAGTGTTTCACCTGTCTCGAGATGCGCCCGTTGCCCGGAGCCTCTGGTGGCCGTCCGTGGTTCAGGCACCCCTGCAGTTCGTGCTCGATGTAACTGATCATTGCCCGATCGCTGCCCAGATCGCCGACGTTCAGCAGCATGAAGCTGTCGAGCGCGTAGCCGTGGCGGGTGGTATGGATCTTGGCGTCGACGATGGTGTAGCCGGCGCGGCAGAAGAAGCCGACCAGGCGTGCGAAGAGATCGGGCTGGTCCGGCGCGTAGATCATCACTTCCAGTCCCTCGCCCTGTGGGTTCATGCGCGCTTTGATCACTGCTTGCTCGACAACCGGCCGATAGTGCAGGGCGCGCGTATGCCAGGCGATCTCTTCTGCCGAATGGCGCAGGAAATAGACGGTATCGAGCTGTTTCCACAGGCGCTCGTGTACGGCGTCGGGAAGTGCGAAATAGCGCAGCAGGCGCAGTGCTTCTTGCTGCCGCTCCTCGATCAGTCCCTGCCTGACCGGGACTTCGCCGCCGGCGAGCAGGGAGCGGCAGGTACCTCTGAACAGTTGCTCGAGCAGTTGCCCCTTCCAGCTGTTCCAGACTTTCGGGCTGGTGCCGCGGATATCGGCCACCGTGAATAGATAGAGCGCCGTGAGATGACGTTCGTCCTTGACCGTTGCCGCGAATGCGCCGACGACTTCCGGGTCGCCAATGTCCTGTTTCTGGGCAACGGTGGACATCAGGAGATGTTGTTCGACCAGCCAGCAGATCAGTTCGCTATCTTCTGCCGCGAGGCCGTGATCGTTGCAGAAGCGGGCGGCATCGACGGCCCCGAGCCGCGAGTGATCACCGCCGCGTCCCTTGGCGATGTCGTGGAAGAGCGCCGCGATATAGAGCACCCACGGGCGCTGAAAATCGCCCATCAGCTCGCTGCACAGCGGATACTCGTGGGCGAACTCGTCGGCGAGAAAGCGCCGCAGGTTGCGCAGGACACGCAGCATGTGCTGGTCCACCGTATAGACGTGGAACAGATCGTGCTGCATCTGGCCGACGATCTTGCCAAAATTCGGCAGATAGCGGCCAAGAATGCCGAACTGATTCATCCGTCGGATCTCATGCAGGACTCCGCGCGGCTGCTGCAGGATTTCGAGAAAGCGGGCGCGATTGCCGGGGTCAGCGCGGAACGCGCTATCGATCCGCGTCCTGGCGTGCCACAGCGCTCTCAATGTGCGTGCGGTCATCCCCTGCAAGGCCGGCAGCTTCTGCATCAGCAGAAAGGCTTCGAGAATCGCGGCCGGATCGCGCTGAAAGACGTCCTCGTCGACCACGTCAAGGAAATCGTTGCTGTTCTGGAAGTTCGCGTTGATCGGTCGTGGTGGCTGCTGCAGTTGCGGTGAGATTGCGGTGCCGATGTTCACCAGCAGGATGGTATTGATCTGCGTGACCTCCTTGGCCGTGCGGTAATAGCGCTGCATCAACAGCTCGCTGGCCCGGCGGGTAGCGGTCGCCTGATAGCCGAGCTGTTCGGCGAGGGCCGTCTGGTAGTCGAAAAGGAGCCGATCTTCACGGCGTCCGACGTGAACGTGCAATTGGGTGCGCAGCTGTTGCAGAAATACGAGGCAGCGCTGCAGCTGTGCCTCTTCTTCCTGGGTGAGGAAGCCGTACTGCGCCAGTTCATGCCAGGTGGTTCCGTAGCCCGCGGCACTGGCGATCCACAGGATGGTGTGCAGATCGCGCAGTCCGCCGGGACCTTCCTTGCAGTTGGGTTCCAGGCTGTAGGGGGTATCGTCGTAGCGCCGGTGGCGTTCTTCCTGTTCGCTGCGCTTCGCTTCAAAAAAGGCGTGCGGATCGAGGACCTTTTCCAGCTCTGCGGCAAACTCCCCGAACAGTTCCTCACTGCCGGTCAACAGGCGGGCTTCGAGCAGCGCCGTCTGGATCGTGAGGTCGCCGGCGGCTTCGTGCGAGCACTCGTCCACGGTGCGTACACTGGGAGCGACTTCAAGGCCGATGTCATAGAACAGGGTGACTGCCTGTTCCAGTTTCTTGATCAGAACGGCGTCGGGTGTTGCCGGTAGAAGCAGCAGCAGATCGACGTCCGAGGCAGGATAGAGTTCGCCGCGTCCGTAACCGCCGACGGCGAGCAGAGCCAGCGATGACGGCAGGTCCAGCCCCTGCCACAGGTCGCAGAGAACCTGGTCGATCAGGCAGCAGCGTTCACGCAACAGACGCGGTGCATCGCCACTGGCCAGATAACGATCGCGGATCGTCGTCTGCTCCCGTTGCAGTCGTAAACGGTAGCCTGCAACCAGCGCCAGCGGGTCTCTGGTCGTATCGCTGTCCACGGGCTAAGACCGCAGCCCGTCGGCTGGCTGGCGCGTACCGGCGGACATGGTAAGGACCTCGTAGCCGGTTTCGGTGACCAGGATGGTATGCTCCCATTGGGCCGACAGGCTGTGGTCCTTGGTGACGATGGTCCAGCCGTCAGCCATGGTTCTGATCGCCGCTTTGCCGGCATTGATCATTGGCTCGATGGTGAAGATCATACCGGCCTCCAGGCGAACACCGGTGTGCGGTCGCCCATAGTGGAGAACCTGCGGTTCTTCGTGGAAATTTGCGCCGATGCCATGACCGCAGAACTCGCGTACCACCGAGTAGCCTGATTTTTCGGCCTGTTGCTGAATGGCATGACCGATGTCACCGAGGTGTGCGCCGGCCCGCACCTGTGCGATGCCCAGCCAAAGGCATTCGAAGGTGATCTCGCACAGCCGCCGTGCCTGTACCGAGGTGTCTCCGACCGGAAACATGCGACTGCTGTCACCGTGATAGCCGTCCTTGATCACCGTGACATCGATATTGACGATGTCGCCGTTCTTCAACTGTCGCTCCCCGGGCACGCCGTGGCAGACCTGGTGGTTTACGGAGGTGCAAACGGATTTCGGATACGGCCGGTAGCCTGGCGGCGCATAGTTGAGTGGTGCCGGTATGCTGCCCTGCACATCCACCATGTAGTCGTGGCAAAGGCGATCCAGCTCGCCAGTGGTGATTCCTGATCTGACGTGTGGCGTGATGTAGTCGAGTACTTCGGCCGTGAGCCGGCCTGCGACGCGCATCTTTTCGATTTCCTGCGGGGTCTTGAGTGAAATGCTCATGCGTTTTGGCCGGCGCGAAAGTTAAGAGGGGGAAGGATAAAGGAAGCCACAGGCTTAGGCAATTTGCCGCGCGGTGAAGGCGATTGTTCCCGCCCTGCCGGGCGCGGGGCGGGAGAAGGGCATGCGAACGCATTTGAACTACAGCTGCGCTTGATGGTACTATCGCCCGGTTTTGCTGGCCGCTGTCAGCAAGGCAGGAAGGCGCGCCGCTTTGCCGCGCCGGGGTGCGCCGAAGTGGCCGCCTTATTACGCACATCCGCCTGTTCAAGGGTGTCTGCCAGGACAGCACGGCAGGCTGTAGCTGGGCGGATGGTGGTCCAACCCTGATATTGAGAGTAAAAACATATGTCTACAACGATGCGTCAGATGCTCGAGGCCGGTGTTCACTTTGGCCACCAGACACGATTCTGGAACCCCAGGATGGCGCCATTCATTTTTGGCGCCCGCAACAAGATCCACATTGTCAACCTTGAGAAGACGCTTGCCAAATACAACGAGGCGATGGCCTTTGTTCGCAAGCTGTCCGCCAACAAGGGCAACATCCTTTTCGTCGGAACCAAGCGGCAGGCCCGGGAAATCATGGCCGAGGAAGCATCGCGATGTGCTTCTCCCTACGTCGACCAGCGTTGGTTGGGAGGCATGCTGACCAACTTCAAGACGATCAAGCAGTCGATCAAGCGTCTCAAGGAGATGGAAGCCATGGTCGAGGATGGCTCTCTGGAGCGTCTCGGCAAGAAGGAAGCGTTGATGACGACGCGCGAACTCGACAAGATGCTCAAGTCGATTGGTGGTATCAAGGATATGGTCACCCTGCCCGACGCACTGTTCGTGATTGATGTCGGCTACCACAAGATTGCCATCACCGAGGCGAGCAAGCTGGGTATCCCGGTGGTGGCGGTCGTCGATACCAACCATTCGCCGGAGGGCGTCGACTACGTCATTCCCGGCAACGACGATTCTTCGCGCGCCATCCGTCTCTATGCGCGCGGCGTCGCCGATGCTGTCCTCGAGGGGCGCAGTCAGTTTGTCGAGGAAATCATCGAAGCGGTTTCGGGCGAGGAATTCATTGAAGAGGCAAGCGACGACTGATCGCCGATTGCTGCAGTCGTGCGTGCGGGAAGTCGCCGCCGGCTGATCTTGAACATGTTCAGCAAGGCGCGGCCGGCTCTTCCGGCCGTGTCCGCAAGTGGAGAATGAAATGGCGGAAATTACCGCAAGCATGGTGAAGGAACTGCGCGAAAGGACCGACGCGCCGATGATGGAATGCAAACGGGCGCTTACCGAGGCTGCTGGCGACCTGAGCAAGGCCGAGGAAATCCTGCGAGTCAAGCTGGGTTCGAAGGCCAGCAAGGCAGCAAGCCGGATTGCCGCCGAAGGTGTCGTGGCCGTCCACTTGTCGGAGGACGGCAGGACTGGTGTGCTGATCGAAGTCAACTCGGAGACCGACTTCGTCGCCAAGAACGACGATTTCCTGAAGCTGGCGAACGATTGCGCAGCGCTGGTCGCCAAGCATGATCCGGCCGATGTTGCTGCCTTGTCGGCCCTGCCGATGGGTGACGGTACCGTCGAGTCGACGCGCGCCGCGCTGGTCGGCAAGATCGGTGAGAACATGTCGATCCGGCGCTTCGTCCGGATGACCGCGAAGGGACGACTGGCCTCGTATATCCACGGCGGGGCGAAGATCGGTGTGCTGCTCGATTACCTCGGTGGTGACGAGCAACTGGGCAGGGATCTGGCGATGCAGATCGCTGCCGGCAAGCCGAAGGCGCTGGATGCGGCCGGTGTCGACGCCGAGTTGATCGAGAGCGAACGTCGTATCGCGATCGAGAAGGCGAAGGAAGCGGGCAAGCCGGAAGCGATGCTCGAGAAAATCGCCGAAGGTTCGGTGCAGAAGTTCCTCAATGAGGTCACTCTGCTCGGCCAGGTCTTTGTCAAGGCCGACGATGGCAAGCAGACAATCGCCCAATTGCTCAAGGGCAAAGCCGCGTCGGTGACCGGGTTCACGCTCTTCGTCGTCGGCGAAGGCATCGCCAGGAAGAGCAACGACTTCGCTGCCGAGGTGGCTGCCCAGGCTGCCGCTGCCCAGAAATAGCAGCAGACCCGTTTCCAGAACTCGCCGAAGGAGCCCGACGCCAATGTCCAAGAAAGCACCAAGATACAAGCGTATCCTGCTCAAGCTCTCCGGTGAGGCCCTCATGGGGTCCGACGCATACGGCATTAACCGGCAAACCATTTCGGGTATTGTTGCGGAAATCAAGGTCATCGTCGATATGGGCGTGCAGGTCGGCGTCGTTATCGGCGGTGGCAACATCTTCCGCGGTGTGGCGCCCGCGGCCTCCGGCATGGATCGCGCGCAGGCTGACTACATGGGCATGCTGGCGACCGTCATGAACGGTCTGGCACTGCACGATGCCATGCGCTCCGCGGGAATGGTTTCGCGCGTGCAGTCGGCTCTGAACATCGAGCAGGTGGTGGAACCCTACATTCGTGCCAAGGCGATCCGCTACCTCGAGCAGGGCCGAACGGTAATCTTCTCCGGGGGTACCGGGAATCCGTTCTTTACCACGGATACCGCGGCCGCCTTGCGTGGTGCGGAAATCGGTGCTGAAATCGTGCTCAAGGCGACCAAGGTTGACGGTATCTACTCGGCAGATCCAAAGAAGGACCCGCTGGCGATCCGCTATGACCGGATCAGCTTCGATGAGGCGATCGCCCAGAATCTGGCGGTCATGGATGCGACGGCTTTCGCCCTGTGTCGAGACCAGAAGTTGCCGGTCAACGTCTTTTCGATTTTCAAACCGGGTGCGTTGGAGCGGGTTACGATGGGCGGGCACGAAGGCACCCTGGTGTATTGCTGACGGAGAGCGAGATGTCCATAGCAGATGTGAACAAGACGACCGAAAGAAAAATGCAGAAGTCTCTGGAGGCACTCAGGGTGGACCTGGCAAAAGTGCGCACCGGGCGCGCCCACACCGGCTTGCTCGACCACGTGCAGGTCGAGTACTACGGCGCGCTGGTACCGATCAACAGTGTCGCCAGCGTGACCGTGATCGACGCTCGCGCTCTTGGTGTTCAGACCTGGGAAAAAGGCATGTCGGCCAAGGTCGAGAAAGCAATTCGCGACTGTGACCTGGGACTCAATCCCTCCACTCAAGGCGATCTGATCCGGGTGCCGATGCCCGCGTTGACCGAGGACCGGCGCCGTGAATTGATCAAGGTCGTGAAAGCCGAGGCCGAGGGGTCAAAGGTGGCAATTCGCAACCTGCGCCGTGACGCCATTGCGACGCTGAAAGACATGCTGAAAAACAAGGAGTGCTCGGAGGATGAAGAGCACCGCGCCCAGGACGACATACAGAAGCTCACCGATCGCTACGTCGCGGAAATCGACAAACAGCTGAGTCACAAGGAAACCGAGTTGATGGCCATCTAGGGGCGGCCGGACGAGTACGGAAAATGGCCTTCTTCGCCAGCTCCACAAGGGATGTTCCGCCGACGACGGCGGTGCCACGGCATGTGGCAATCATCATGGACGGCAACGGACGCTGGGCCAAGAAACGCTTGTTGCCGCGTTTCGCCGGACACCACCGCGGTGTTGAAACGGTGCGTGCCACCGTCAAGACCTGTCTCGAGCGGGGTATCGGGTTTCTCACTCTTTTTGCGTTCAGTTCCGAGAACTGGCGTCGCCCGCAGGAAGAAGTCTCGTTGCTGATGCAGCTCTTCGTGCGTGCCTTGAAGCAGGAAGTCAGCAAACTCGCACGTAACGGCGTGCGTTTGCGGGTCGTCGGCGACCTGTCGCGTTTTGAGCCCGAATTGCAGGCGCTGATTCGTGCGTCGGAGCGAAGGACGGCCGACAACAGCCGCCTGATCCTGACCGTTGCCGCAAATTATGGCGGGCGGTGGGACATCATTCAGGCGATCAACCGGATGCTGAGCAGTGATCCGCAGCGAAGCGGCGAATGGAGCGAGAGTGATCTCGCGCCACATCTGGCCATGAGCTACGCACCCGAGCCTGATCTCTTCATCCGCACCGGTGGCGAGCAGCGAATCAGCAATTTCCTGCTCTGGCAACTGGCGTATTCGGAGTTGTACTTCACGGATGTGCTCTGGCCGGAATTCGACGCGGCCGCTTTCGACGGGGCGCTGGCCTGGTACCAGCACCGTGAACGTCGATTCGGGCGAACCAGCGAGCAGTTGCTTGACAACCTGCCCGATACGGCATCAGCGAAGGACCCGCGCATAGATGCTTAAGACGCGGGTCATCACCGCGGTTTTTCTGTTGGCCGCTTTCCTGTTCGCGCTCTTCTATCTGCCGCCCATGGGGTGGCTGGGTTTCGTGACGGTGATCGCCGCGGTCGCCGCCTGGGAGTGGGGTGCCCTGATGCGTCTCGGTGCCAGCGCACGCATCTGGCTGGCGCTCATTCTGTTCCTCGTCTGTGTTCTGCTGAGCGCTTTCGAGCCGGCAGCGGTCGGGCTTGGCGTGGGCTTTTCGCCAGCGGCGGCGTGGCGCCTGGGTTGGGTTCTCTACCTGCCTGCGGCGGCGTTCTGGCTGCTCGTCGTGCCGATCTGGCTAAACCGGCGCTGGCCGTTGTCGAACGTCGTGCTCGGCCTGGCGACCGGCGGTGCGTTGATTCTGCCGACCTGGCTGGCACTGGTGCAATTGCGGCAAGCGGGTCCGCTGGCGCTGCTGGCAGTCATGGTCGTCGTCTGGCTGGCGGATATCGGTGCCTATTTCGTCGGTCGACGCTTCGGCAAGCACAAACTGGCGCCGAACATCAGCCCTGGCAAGACCTGGGAGGGGGCGATTGGTGGCGGCGTTGCGGTCCTTGCCTATGGCTTCCTGCTGTCGGCCAGGTTGCCTGCGGCCTTGGCCGGCAATGATCTGCTTTTGCTGGCAGTCCTGCTTCTCCTGACCCTGATCAGCGTCCTTGGCGACCTCTTCGAGTCGCTGCTCAAACGCCAGGCGGGACTGAAGGACAGCAGCAGTGTGCTGCCAGGCCATGGCGGCGTGCTCGACCGTATCGACAGCCTCACTTCGACGCTGCCGCTCGTGGCGCTGGTGTGGCTGATGACCGGCCGGTGAGGATGTCGGGGAGCAAGGTGCAGAATCTCACCATTCTCGGATCGACCGGGTCGATCGGGGTCAACACCCTGGATGTCGTTCGCCGCCACCCGCAACGTTACCGGCTGGTCGCGCTGTGCGCGCATCGGCAGCTTGACCGCTTGTTCGAGCAGTGCGTCGAGTTTCGGCCATGCCATGCAGTCCTTGGCGACGCCGTATTGGCCGCCGAGCTTGCTGCCCGCCTGGCCGCCGTGGGATGCCGGACCGCCGTTGCGTACGGCCCCGAGGCCCTGCTGCGCGCGGCCGCTCTGCCGGAAGTCGACACCGTGATGGCCGCCATCGTCGGTGCGGCAGGTTTGCCGCCAACCCTGGCGGCGGCAGTCGCCGGCAAGAAGATTCTCCTGGCCAACAAGGAAGCCCTGGTCATGGCCGGTGCGGTGTTCATGCGTGCGGTCCGCGAAAATGGTGCCATTCTTCTGCCGATAGACAGTGAACACAACGCTATTTTTCAGTCGCTTCCTGGCGATTATTCAGGTGATATAGATGACAGTGGCGTGCTTGGTCTGTTCCTCACCGCCTCGGGTGGCCCTTTTCGCCTGACCGCGGTTGCGGACCTCGATTCGGTCAGCCCCGAGCAGGCCTGCGCACATCCCAACTGGGTCATGGGACAAAAGATCTCGGTCGATTCGGCGACGATGATGAACAAGGGCCTGGAGGTGATCGAGGCGCACTGGCTTTTCAACGTTCCTGCGGACAAAATCGAGGTGGTCATCCATCCGGAAAGCGTCGTCCATTCCTTGGTCAGGTACGCGGATGGCTCGGTAATCGCCGAGTTGGGCAATCCGGACATGCGCACGCCGATCGCACACGCCCTGGCCTATCCGCGGCGCATTGCGGCCGGCGTCGAGCCGCTCGACTTGTTCAAGGTGGCGTCGCTCCATTTCGAGAGGCCGGACTTCGGGCGCTTCCCCTGTCTCGCCCTGGCCTATCGGGCGCTGGCTGACGGTGGCTGTGCGCCGACGACGCTGAATGCGGCCAACGAGGTCGCGGTCCAGGCTTTTCTCGACCGAAGAATCGGATTCACCACGATTCCGCGCATCATTGCCGGCGCCATGGACCAGCTACCGGCAAGCCGGACGCTTGAATCGCTGGCCGACGTTCTCGCCGCCGACCGGGCAGCGCGCGAAGCCGCCGAGCAGCTCATAGTGGGGCGCGCGTGACGGTGAGCGGCTTTCTCTACTACCTGGCTGCGTTTGCTCTGGTCCTCGGCATTCTGGTCGTGGTCCACGAATTCGGGCACTACCTCGCCGCTCGTTGGGCCGGCGTCAAGGTGCTGCGCTTTTCGGTTGGTTTCGGACGACCGCTCTGGGCGAAACGATTCGGGCGGGATGGGACCGAGTGGGCCATTGCCGCGTTCCCGCTGGGCGGTTACGTGAAGATGGTCGACGAGCGCGAGGGCGAAGTTGCAGCGGAGGACCTGCCGCGAAGCTTCAACAGGCAGCCGGTGCTCTGGCGAATGGTCATTGTTGCCGCCGGGCCGGCGGCGAATTTTGTGCTCGCCGTGCTGCTTTACTGGGTGCTTTTCTGGCACGGTACCGAGGAGTACAAGCCACGGCTGGCTGCGCCGGCTGTGGCAACTGCGGCTGCGGCGGCAGGCCTGGAAGACGGTGAGTTGGTGCTCAAGGTCGCTGGCGGAGCGGTCAAGACCTGGCAGGACATGCGCTGGCTGCTCCTGCAGCGAGCCGTGGATCAGGACCTCATCGATCTTGAGGTGATCAATTCGCGCAAGGAAATCAATATTCGCCGCCTTGATGTCTCGCCGATCCGTGAGTCCGGTTGGGAGGGGGACGCGTTGGGACGGTTGGGATTGGGCCTCTACCGTCCCAGACTGCCGGCCGTCTTCGGCACGGTAAGCCGGAACGGCGCTGCGGCCGACGCCGATCTGCGTTCCGGAGACAAGGTGCTCGCCGTCGACGGGGAGGAAATCGGTAGCTGGACGGACTTCGTGCGCATTGTTCGCGAGTCGCCGGGGAGGCAGCTGGCTCTGGATCTGTTGCGTGATGGCCAGCGCATCACGATCACCGTTACCCCGGCTGCCGTCGAGGACGGGGGGCAGCAGGTGGGACGGATCGGGGTCGCGGTCAGTGATGGCGCCCGCTCGCGGTCCGAGTTGATGGTGACCGTCAGTTACCCTCCCGCGACGGCCCTGGGCAAGGCGATCGTCGAGACCTGGGACAAGTCGGCGTTCACCCTGCTGATGATCGGCAAGATGATCACCGGTGAAGTGTCGTGGCGCAACATCAGCGGACCGGTGACCATTGCCGACTACGCCGGCCGGTCGGCGCAACTGGGGCTGGACTATTACATCAAGTTCCTCGCCCTGGTGAGCATCAGTCTCGGTGTGCTGAATCTGTTGCCGATCCCGATTCTGGATGGAGGGCATTTATTGTATTATCTCGTCGAAATCATCAGGCGTGGGCCGCTTTCCGAACGCACCATGGAAATCGGCCAGCAGATCGGCATGGCACTCCTGTTCATGCTGATGGCCTTCGCTTTCTACAACGACATCAATCGACTGTTTTCCGGCTGAGCCCATGAAGAAGACCATGCTCGCAGGGCTGCTTGCCGCCCTTTTTGCCGCCTCGGGCGCCGCAGCGATGGAACCGTTTACGGTCGAGGACGTTCGCGTCGAAGGCATTCAACGTGTCGAAGCGGGAACGGTGTTCAGCTACCTGCCGGTAAAAGTCGGCGAAACGATGAACGACGAGAAGGCGGCACAGGTCATCAAGACGCTGTTCGCGACCGGGTTCTTCAAGGATGTTCGCATCGAGGTTGACGGTCGGGTGCTGATCGTTGTCGTTCAGGAGCGCCCGGCGATCGCGCAGATAGACTTCGTCGGCCTGAAGGAGTTCGACAAGGAGCAGCTGATCAAGGGCCTCAAGGAGGTCGGAATAGCAGTCTCGCGAACCTTCGACCGTGCCACCCTCGAGAAGGCAGAACAGGAGTTGAAGCGCCAGTATCTTTCGCGGGGCAGGTACGCAGTGGCAATTACCACTACCATCACGCCGCTCGACCGGAACCGCGTGGCGATCAACTTCAATATCGAAGAAGGCGAAACGGCCAAGATCAGGCAGATCAACATTGTCGGTGCAGACGCCCTGAAGGAAAAGGATCTGCTGGGCGCGATGGAGCTGAAAACGCCAACCTGGATCAGCTGGTACACCAAGAGCGACCAGTACTCGAAGCAGAAGCTTGCGGCGGATCTCGAAACGCTGCGTTCCTACTACCTCGATCGCGGCTTTCTGGAATTCAATGTCGAGTCCACCCAGGTGTCGATCAGCCCGGACAAGAAAGACATTTACATCACGATCAGTATCAAGGAAGGCAGCCGCTACCTCGTTTCCTCGGTGAAGCTGGCCGGTGATCTGGTGCTGCCGGAGGAGGCGTTCAGGGAGTCGGTAAAGATCAAGGCGGGCGATGTCTTCTCGCGCGAAAAACTCAACGAAAGCACAAAGTCGATTGCCGACAAGCTGGGCGGCGAGGGATACGCTTTTGCCAACGTTAACGCCGCTCCGGAGCTTGACAAGGAAAAGCACCTCGTGGCGTTTACAATCTTCGTCGATCCGGGAAAACGCGCCTACGTCCGGCGGATCAACATCACCGGCAACACCAAGACGCGCGACGAGGTGATTCGCCAGGAAATGCGCCAGATGGAGGGCGCCTGGTACGACACGGACCGCGTCGCTGCTTCCCGTCAGCGGATCGACCGGACCGACTATTTCAGCGAGGTCACCGTTGAGACGCCGCCCGTTCCGGGGACAATCGACCAGGTGGATGTGAACGTCAATGTGGCCGAAAAGTCGACCGGCAACATCTCGCTCGGCGCCGGCTATTCGAGTTCGGAGAAGGTCGTTCTCTCGGGCTCGATCTCGCAGTCGAACATTTTCGGCAGCGGCAAGTTCCTTTCCCTGCAGGTCAACACCGGCAAGTTGAACCGCACGCTGGGCATCAACTACACGAATCCCTATTTCACGGTTGACGGCATCAGCCAGGGCTTCGACCTTTACTACCGGACGCTCAATCCGACATCCCTCGGCTACGCCTTTCAGTCCACGTCCTACGGTGGCGGTATTCGCTTCGGCTATCCGATTGGGGAAAAGGAAACGCTCAATTTCGGTCTGGCGATTGATCAGACCACCATCGACATCACGCCGATCACCTTGGCGACCCCGATCCAGTACATTCAGTTCCAGGCTCAGCACGGCGACTCGAACGTCACTCTGCCGGCGACCATCGGGTGGACCAGCGACACCAGGAACAGCGCCATCTATCCGACGACTGGCGGCGTTCAGCGGGCAGGGTTGGAGGTGGCTATCCCGGGCCTCGACCTGACGTTCTATCGAGCGACCTATCAGCATCAGCGTTACTTCCAGTTGGCCAAGGACTTCGTGTTGATGCTCAACGCCGACCTTGGCTATGCGGACGGTCTTTCAGGGCAGAGCCTGCCTTTCTACAAGAACTTCTACGCCGGCGGCGTCGGTTCGGTTCGTGGATACGATACTGCGAGCCTGGGTCCGGTCGATCCGCTGTATCCGGACACCCGTCTTGGCGGAACACGCAAGGTGGTCTTCAATTCGGAAATCCTGATGCCGTTTCCGGGCGTCGACAAGTCATTCCGCTTCGGGCCGTTCTTTGACGCCGGCAACGTTTTCACCGACAACTATACGTACGCGGACGAAGGGTTGCGGATGTCAGCCGGACTCACTGCCGCGTGGATTTCGCCGCTCGGGCCGTTGAAGTTCAGCTACGGCCAGCCATTCAACGAGAAAAACAATGATAAACTCCAGAAGTTCCAGTTTCAGTTTGGGACCACCTTTTAATTCGGGAGAACTAGCTTGAACAAGACGATTGCCAGACTGCTGGTTGCGTTGATGGCCTCGCTGCCAGTGTCTTATGCGTCGGCGGTGGAACAACTCAAGGTTGGCTACGTGAACACCCAGCGTCTTTTTCGTGACGCACCGGCAGCGGTTCGAGCTGCCAAGAAGATCGAGCAGGAATTCTCCAAGCGTGACCAGGACTTGCAGCGTCTGGCCAAGCAGGTTCAGGGCTTGCAGGAGGCACTTGAGAAGAACGGCCTGACGATGGCAGAAGCGGATCGCCGTGCGAAGGAAAAGGATCTCGGCGAGTTGTCGCGAGAGTTCCAGCGCAAGCAGCGCGAGTTCCGTGAGGATCTGAACCTGCGCCAGAACGAAGAGAATGCGGCGATCATCGAAAAGGCCAACCAGGCAATCAAGCAACTCGCCGAGAACGAAAAGTATGACTTGATCGTCCAGGATGTGGTGTGGGTGAGCCCGAAGCTGGACATCACCGACAAGGTGATCAAGGCCCTGTCCGATTCCAGCGGACGGTAAGCGCTTCCATGGTCAAGCAATGGGGTTGAGGTGTCCGGAGGTCTGCGGCTAGACGAGATCGTCGCGTGTCTCGGTGGCGTGCTCGAAGGTGATGGATCGGTCGTCGTGTCGCAGGTTGGCAGCCTTCTTTCGGCGGGCGAAGGCCGCATCGCCTTTCTCGCCAACCCGAGGTACAGGCAGCAACTGCAGGAGACCCAAGCAGCGGCGGTGATCGTGCCGCCGCAGTTTTCCGATGCGACGCCGCTGCCAAGAATCGTTCATTCAAACCCCTACGCGTATTACGCCCGCGTCGTCGCGCTGCTCAATCCACCTCTGCGACGCCGGCCCGGTGTTCATCCAGGTGCGGTGGTCCATTCGGCGCTGCCGTCATCGGCCAGCATCGGTGAGAACGTCGTCATCGGCGAGGGCGCGTGTATTGGCGAGAACGTCACCCTGCATCCCGGCTGTGTCGTCGGCGACGGCGTTTCGATCGGCGATGACTCGCTGCTCTACCCCAATGTGGTGGTCTATCACGGTTGCATAATCGGCAAGCGGGCGATCATACATGCCGGTGCGGTCATTGGTGCCGACGGTTTTGGTTTCGCCAAGGACGGCGAGCGCTGGCTGAAGATTCCGCAGATCGGTCGGGTGGTCATCGGTGACGATGTCGAGATCGGGGTCAATACGTCCATCGATCGCGGCGCACTCGACGACACGGTCATCGGTGACGGCGTCAAACTCGACAATCAGATTCAGATTGGCCACAACGTCAGCATCGGGGACCATGCTGCAATGGCCGGTTGTGTCGGAATTGCCGGCAGCACGAGGATCGGCCGTCGCTGTACCGTCGGCGGCGCGGGGATGATCGTTGGTCACCTCGAACTGGCCGACGACGTGCATATTTCCGCGGGCAGCATGGTGACCAGAAACCTGCCCAGTCCGGGTCAGTACACCAGCATATTTCCGCTCGAAGGGCACCAGCAGTGGCTACGCAATGCGGCCCAGATCAAGCGCCTGGCAAGGCTCGCCGAGCGCGTCACCGAACTTGAAAAGAAACTCGAACTGAGGGAGAAAACGTCTTGAACGCAATGGACATCCGCGAGATCCTGGAGCATCTGCCACACCGCTATCCCTTTCTGCTGGTCGACCGTGTGGTCGACTTCGAACTCGGCAAGTCCATCCATGCTTACAAGAACGTGACGGTCAATGAGCCATTCTTCGTCGGCCATTTCCCGCATAACCCGGTAATGCCCGGCGTGCTGATCATGGAGGCGCTGGCGCAGGCGGCAGGCATCCTGTCGTTCAAGACGATGGGCGCCAAGCCCGACGCGAATTCCGTCTTCTACTTCGTCGCTATCGACGCCGCACGCTTCAAGAAGCCGGTGACTGCCGGTGATCAGTTGCATTTGCATGTGCAGATCCAGCGTCAGATGCGCGGTATCTGGAAATACAAGGCGCAGGCGCGCGTTGATGGCGAGGTCGTCGCCGAGGCCGACCTGATGTGCGCCAAGCGCGAGGTCACCGGAGCAGGCGGGTGACCGCAGCGATGATCCATCAGAGCGCACTCGTCGATCGTGGCGCACAGCTCGGCGCCAACGTATCGGTTGGCGCGTATTCGATCATCGGTGAACACGTGGAAATCGGCGACAACACGGTGATCGGTCCGCATGTCGTTATTTCCGGGCGAACGCGCATCGGTCGTGACAACCGCATCTTCCAGTTCAATTCCCTGGGCGAAGCGCCGCAGGACAAGAAATACGACGGTGAGCCGACCCGGCTCGAGATCGGCGACCGGAACACGATTCGCGAGTTCTGCACCTTCAATCTGGGCACGGCCCAGGATGTCGGCATCACCCGCGTCGGCGATGACAACTGGATCATGGCCTATGTCCATATCGCGCATGATTGCCAGGTGGGCAATCGCACCGTTTTTGCCAACAACGCGCAACTGGCCGGCCACGTTCACATCGGCGACTGGGCGATTCTCGGCGGCTACACCGGCGTGCACCAGTTCTGCCGGGTTGGTGCCCACACCATGACCGCCGTCGGGACGGTGGTCCTGCAGGACATTCCGCCGTTCGTGATGGCCGCCGGCAACACCGCGAGCCCCTTCGGGATCAACGCCGAGGGGCTCAAACGGCGCGGTTTTTCCGCGCAGGCGCTGCTGGCCCTCAAACGGGCCTACCGGACGCTCTACAAGTCGGGCCTGATGCTTGACGAGGCACGCGCCAAGCTTGATGAAGAAGTACTCGTCCATCCGGAACTGCAGCCACTGGTCGACTTCCTCGCGGTATCCAGGCGCGGCATCATACGATGACCGCGTTCGTGCCGGTTCGGATCGCGATGGTCGCTGGCGAGGCCTCCGGCGACCTGCTGGCCAGTCAGCTGATGCAGGCGCTGCAGGCGCGACTCCCCGGCGCCGTGTTCTTCGGGATCGGTGGTCCGAAGATGCTCGGCATGGGCTTCCAGGCCTGGCATCCGCTGGAAAAGCTGGCCGTGCGCGGTTACGTCGAGGTGCTCAGGCACTATCGCGAAATCGCCGGTATTCGCAGGGATCTCAAGCGCCGCCTGCTCGCTGACCCGCCGGACGTTTTCATTGGTGTTGACGCGCCGGACTTCAATCTCTCGCTTGAAAAGGCGCTGAAGCGGCAGGGTATTCCGAGCATCCACTACGTCAGTCCGTCGATATGGGCCTGGCGCGGCGAGCGTATCCACGCCATCGCCGCGGCCGTTTCGCGCATGCTGGCGCTGTTTCCATTCGAGGCGGCGCTCTACGAGAAGCAGCGCATCCCGGTGACCTACGTCGGCCATCCACTGGCAGACATGCTTCCTCTTGAAGACTGCCGGGATATGGCACGGACGCTGCTCGGGGTGGCGCCAGCAGAGCCGGTTTTCGCACTCCTGCCCGGCAGTCGCCAGTCCGAACTCCAGTACATGGCGGACACCTTCGTCGAGACTGCGCGACTGATCCACAAGCAGATTCCCGATGCCGTCTTCCTGGCGCCGCTGACGACGCGCGAAACGCGCCTGTTGTTCGAACGTGCCCTGCACCGTCGGCAAGCGAAGCAACTGCCCATTCGCCTGCTGTTTGGACACGCCCACGAGGCGATGATGGCCGCCGATGCTGTCCTGGTTGCCAGTGGAACGGCGACGCTCGAGGCCGCACTGCTCAAGAGACCGATGGCCATCGTGTACAAGATGGCGCCATTGTCGTACCGGATGATGCGGCGGATGGGCTACCTGCCCTACGTCGGCTTGCCCAATGTCCTGGCCGGGAAGTTCGTGGTTCCGGAATTCATCCAGGACGAAGCGACGCCAGAGAACCTTGCGCAGGCGCTGCTCAATCTCTACGCCGACAAGGCGTTGTGCGAACGTATCAAGCTGGTCTTTCGCGAGATCCATCTGCAACTGCGCCAGAATGCTGCGCAGAAGGCCGCTGTAGCGATCATCGCTTCGCTGCCATTGGTGGCGCGCGAAAATGCCGTTCCTGCGGCCGCCTGAAGGTCTGGTTTGCGGCGTGGATGAAGCTGGCCGTGGGCCTTTGGCGGGACCGGTGGTGGCTGCCGCAGTGATTCTCGATCCCGCCAGGCCGATTTCCGGGCTGAACGATTCGAAGAAGCTCACGGCCTTGCGGCGGGCGGCGCTCGCTGAGCAGATCCGCGCGACAGCACTGGCCTGGGCTGTTGCCGAAGCCTCTGTCGAGGAAATTGATCGTGTCAATATCCTGCAGGCCAGCCTGCTTGCAATGCAGCGGGCGGTGGTGGCGTTGGCCGGTGCCGATGGTCCAGTAGTCCCAAGCCATGCACTGGTCGACGGTAATCAATGTCCACGGCTGCCGTGCTCTGTCGAGGCCGTCGTCGGCGGCGATGGCAAGGTCGCGGCGATCGCCGCCGCATCAATTCTCGCCAAGACGACCCGCGACGCAGGCATGCGCGTACTTCACGACATCTATCCTGAATACGGCTTCGATCGCCACAAGGGCTACCCGACCGCGCTCCATCTCAAGGCCCTGCGCGAGCACGGTGCGTGCCTGGCACATCGCCGCAGCTACGCACCGGTGGCCCGACTGTGCCGCTCATGAGGCCGATCACCTCACGCGACAATGCGCATTACAAGGCGCTGCTCCGGCTGTGCCGCAGCGGCCGAGAGCGTCGCAAGAGCGGTCGCGTGCTGCTCGACGGCATGCATCTGATCGAGGCCTACGAGCAACACCGTGGCAACCCGGAAGAAGTGCTGGTCAGCGAAAGCGGTGCCAGGCGGCCCGAAAACGCCCGCTATCTCGAAGGCAGGGCGGCTGCGGCGGTCACCTGCCTGGCCGACGCGCTTTTCGACGCTCTGGCTGTGGTGGATACTCCGAGCGGAATCATGGCCATCGTCTCTCTACCGCAGCCGGCAGGCAACTTCGATCATGACGGCGATGCCGTACTCCTCGACGGCATCCAGGATCCGGGAAATCTCGGTTCCATCCTGCGCAGCGCCGCCGCAGCCGGTTTCCACCAGATACTGCTGTCGGACGATTGCGCGCAAGCGTGGTCTCCGAAGACGCTGCGGGCGGCGATGGGTGCGCATTTCCAGCTCGACATCCATGAGCACAGCGATCTGGCGGGATTTCTTGCTGTCTATCGCGGCCAGTCGGTCGCGACAGTAATCGCCGCGTCAGGCAGCATCTACGGCGCCGGTCTGGGACAACCGTTGGCCTGGGTTTTTGGCAACGAAGGGACTGGTGTGAGGTCTGCCGTAGCGGCCGCGGTTGATCTGCAATTGCACATCCCGATGCGCGATGGCAGTGAATCGCTGAATGTTGCCGCAGCCGCGGCGGTTTGCCTCTTTGAGACGCTGCGGCGCCGCCAGACGGGCCAGCCGTAACCCGCGAGAACCCCGTCCAGGGATGATCGACCGGAGCTGTTCCATCGACAGCCGCCTCACCATTCCGCCCGCCGCGTCGTGCTATCGATTCCCAGGGGGCATCCCCAAACGTGACGCGGGTGCAGGAAATGCCCCTGCCGTTGGGTCATCGTGTCGGTAAACTTTGCACTTGAACGGCAGCTCGCCTGGGTGAGGCAAGACAAGCGCTTTATGTCATAGGCTTGAGAAATCTAGCATGAATATTGCTTGATGATCCGAGTAGGAATGTACGTGACGCGTTCGCCATCGGTCACCACCGGACCGTTCCCAGGCCACGCGCTGTGGAAGGCACCGGCACAGTTGTTCTCGCGCGGGGGGCCAAGGCGAGACCTGCCCGGTGGAGGTGGTCGGCAGACCAAACGGGGCAAGGCCGACGGAGATTGCGGACGACGCGGGAGCAGGGCCGGTTCATTGATCAAACGCAGGGCATCTGGCAGCGATGCGCGGCAGGACGACGCTGTGCCATGTTGATGGGGCGGCAGGTTTGCGGAGAAGTGGGACAGGCAACGCTCTCGTTGAGCGCCGACCCAACTTTGCGCCAGCGTGGCGACTCGCGTTGACCAAGACATCGTGAGCTTCAGCCGCCGCGCAATGAGGCAGGCATCCGACAAACGAGGACGGGTTCGCCTGCAGCCGAGCCATGTGCGCCGCCGCGAGCGCCAAAAAGCGGCCAACTTCGCCGGGTGGGGGCAACTTGCCGGCCAGGTGATGCGCGTACGAGACTCTGGCCGATCCTCTTGCCTGGCATTCGCCGGGCGCGAGGATTAGACTGTCGTCCACCAGAAGTGTGGCGGTCGCCGCGCGACCGGTGCCGCGCGCGGGTTTCTTTTTTTGGCAGTGATGAAATGGTTTCCGAGGAAGCGTCTGGATGACCGAGTCCTTGCAGCGCCCCGAACTCGAGCGGGCCCTTCTGTCGTTCCGCCGGGCTTTCCTCACTGTCGGGGCCTTCAGTTTTTTCACCAATCTGCTGATGCTGACGCCGGCGATCTACATGCTGCAGCTCTACGATCGGGCGCTGGGCAGCCGCAATCCCACGACGCTGCTGATGCTGACCCTGATCGCGCTGGGTTTGCTGGCGCTGATGTCGCTACTCGAGTGGATTCGGTCGATGGTTCTGGTGCGGGTTGGCGCACGCCTCGATCTCGACATCAACGGCCGCGTCTTCGATGCCACCTTCGAACGTAACCTGCGCCAGGCAGGCCAGAACCCGGCGCAGGCGCTGCACGATCTGGCGTCGATGCGGCAGACGCTGACCGGCGCCGGCCTGATTGCCCTGACCGACGCTCCGTGGATACCGATCTACGTGCTGGTGATATTCATGATGCACACGCATCTCGGCGTTTTCGCCCTGATCGGCATCATGTTGCTGGTCATGCTGGCGATAATCAATGAACGCATCTCGGCAGCGCCGCTGGGCGAGGCGCAGAAGCTCGGCATCGCCGCCAATGCGCAGGCCAACAGCCATCTTCGCAATGCCGAAGTAATCGAAGCCATGGGCATGCTGCCCGCCATTCGTGGCCGCTGGTTCAAGTTGCACCAGAAGTTCCTGACGCAACAGGCGCTGGCCAGCGATCGAGCCGGCATGCTCAACGCCATTACGCGCTTCGTGCGGATCTCGCTGCAATCGCTCGCCCTTGGCTATGGGGCCCTGTTGACCATCGACGGCGAGATCACCGCCGGCATGATGATTGCCGGCTCGATTCTCGTCGGCCGGGCGCTGGCGCCTGTCGAAGCGCTGATCGGCAACTGGAAGCCACTCGTCTCCGCACGCGCCGCCTATGGGCGGCTGTCGGAACTGTTGCGCATCTATCCCGCCCGGGTCGCCGGGATGGCTTTGCCCAGGCCTCGGGGCGATGTGCTCGTCGAGCACGCCACCACCGCCGCGCCGGGCAGCAAGACGCCGATCCTCAAGAACGTCAGTTTCAAGATCGGGGCCGGTGAAGTCGTCGCCGTCATCGGACCCAGCGCCTCCGGCAAATCCACCCTCGCGCGCTTGCTGGTCGGTATCTGGCCGGCGCTGGCCGGTTCCGTACGCCTCGACGGTTCCGAAGTCTACAAGTGGAACAAGGACGAACTCGGTCCCTATCTGGGCTACCTGCCGCAGGACATCGAACTGTTCGACGGCACTGTCGCCGAGAATATAGCCCGCTTCGGTGAGGTCGATTCGGAACAGGTCATTGCTGCCGCACACGCGGCCGGCGTCCATGAACTGATCCTGCTCCTGCCGTACGGCTACGACACGCCGCTCGGTGATTCCGGCAGCGCGCTTTCCGGTGGCCAGAAGCAGCGCATCGGGCTCGCCCGCGCGCTCTATGGTGACCCGGCGCTGATCGTCCTCGACGAGCCCAACTCCAATCTCGACGACCAGGGTGAGGCAGCGCTGGCCGAAACGATCCGGCGCCTGAAGGCCAGAAGGCGGACCGTGGTGATCGTCACCCACCGCATGACCACACTACTGGTCGCCGACAGCATTCTGGTGCTGCAGGAGGGAACGGTGAAGGCGCACGGTCCGCGCGAGCAGGTGCTCGAAGCCATGCGATCAGCCAGTACACCGGCTGCCGGCCGCGCGCCGCAGGCTGCACGGCCAAGGCCGCCTGTGGCGGCAGTTGATGAAGCGCCTTCGGCAACGGTTGCCAGCGCATGATTGGCGAACCAGCAGGATGACGACCAACATGTTCGAGCGCAAGCGCAGCTCCGGCAGTGAGATCGCCAATGTTACCGCCGTGAGCCAGCGCAGCCATCTCGGCGACGCCAGGGCTGACAACGCGGGCGAAGTCGTGCCGACCGTCGATATCAACCACGGCCGGGCTGCGCGACTCGGCTGGCTGGTACTGGTCACTGGCTTCGGCGGCTTCATTCTCTGGGCCAGCCTGGCGCCACTCGACCAGGGCGTGCCGAGCAGCGGCAAAGTGGTTGTCACCGGCAATCGCAAGACGGTTCAGAACCTCAGCCCGGGAATGGTCCAGGCGATCCTGGTCAAGGACGGCGACGAGGTCAACAGCGGCGACGTCCTGGTTCGGCTCGACCCGACGACAGCGCGCTCCGAGTACGAAGTGGCGCATAGTCAATGGCTGGTCGCCAAGGCCACCGAAGCACGCCTGCTCGCCGAAATCCAGGGACAGTCGGACATTCTCTTTCCCGAGGAACTGTCGAAGGAACAGAATGATCCGCGCGCAGCGAGCGCAATGGCCGTACAGAGCCAGCTGCTGCGTTCCCGCCAGGCGGGCTTGCGCGCCGAACTCGCCGCCATGGACAACACGCTGGCCGGTCTGCAGTCCTACGCCAAAGGCCTGGACGCGACACGTCGCGCCAAGGACGCCCAATCGAAACTGCTGCGCGAAGAACTCAAGGGACTGCGCGATCTGGCCGCCGAAGGCTACCTGCCGCGCAATCGCCTGTCCGAGCAGGAACGCCTGCTGGCGCAACTCAGCGGCGCCATCTCGGAAGACCTCGGCAATCTTGGGCGCGCGCAGCAGAGCATCGGCGAGATCAGGATGCGCATCGTCGCCCGCGAACAGGAGTATCGGAAGGACGTCGAGACCGCCCTGGCCGAAGTCCAGAAGGAAACCAGCAGCCTCGAAAGCCGCCTCAAGGGTCTCGCCTACCAACTCGCCAACACCGACGTTCGCGCGCCCTCGGAAGGGATCATCGTCGGCCTGAGCATCCATACCATAGGCGGCGTCCTCGCCCAGGGCACGCCGCTGATGGATGTCGTGCCCAAGAACGAGCCGCTGCGCATCGACGTGAACATTCCCACCACCCTGATCGACAAGGTCCGGCTCGGCCTGCCGGTAGAGATCACCTTTCCAGCGTTCAATCAGCGCACTACCCCCCAGATTCCGGGAGAGTTTGTGCACGTCGCCGCCGACGCCACCACCGACCCGGAAGGCCGGGTGCCGCCGTTCTACCGCGGCCAGGTCGTGGTCACCGCCGCGGGCATGAAGAAGCTGAGGGCGCACGAGATCAAGGCTGGAATGCCCGCCGAAGTGTTCATCAAGACCGGCGAGCGAACGATGCTGAACTATCTGTTCAAGCCGCTGCGCGACCGCTTCAACTCGGCACTGACCGAAGAATGAACATCCGACCCTGGCTGGCAGCGCTCGGTTGCACGCTGGCGCTTTGCTCATCGGCGGCGTTCGCCGTCGGCCTGCTCGATGCCTACCGGGCAGCGCGGCAGAACGATCCGGCATTCACCGCCGCACGTTACGAACGCGAAGCCGGTCAGTATGCAGCGGACATCGGCCGTGCCGGTCTCCTGCCGAACATCTCGATCACCGGTTCCTTCGCCAGGAATACCGGTGAGCGCGAGTCGACGGTGGTTAACGTCACCCAGTCGCTCGACTACGACGACAAGCAGGCGGCGATCGTCCTGCGCCAGCCGCTGTTCAACTACGAGAGCTACGTCCGCTATCAGCAGGGCGGCGTCCAGGCTGCCTACAGCGACGCTGTTTTTGGCCGCAAGGAAGCCGAACTCGCCAGCAAGCTGTCAACCGCCTACTTCGATGCGCTGCTGGCCCTCGAGCAACTCGCCCTGACCGAGTCGGAAATTGCCGCCTACGGCGCGCAGCGCGAGCTTGCCGAGCGCCGGATGAAGGGCGGCGAGGGCACGTTGACCGATATTGCCGAAGCCGAGTCGCGGCTGCAGTTTGCCGAGGCAGGCCGCGCCGAGGCCCTCGATCGCGTCGCCGTTACTACACGCGTTTTGCAGGGCATCACCGGCACGCCGATGCGCGACCTCTGGGCGCTTCACCCGGACTTCATGCCGACCGGGATCGAGCCCGCTCGTCTCGATGAGTGGTCGGCGCTGGCACAGGACAACAGTCCGGAGATCCGCGCGCGTCAGAAAGCTCTCGAACACGCCAGCCTGGAAGTCGAACGTAATCGTGCGGGGCACCTGCCACAACTGGACTTCGTGGCGCGTGCCATGCGCGCCGAGAACGAGACCATTTCAACGCTCAACCAGAAGAGCTCGATAACCGCAGTCGGCGTCCAGCTCAACGTGCCGCTGTACGCGGGGGGGCGGGTGAACGCGCTGACCGGGCAGGCGGTCGCCAACCGCGGGCGCGCGCAGGCCGAACTTGCGCTCGCCGTGAACGAGGTCATGGTCGAGGTCGAACGGCAGTTTTTCGCCGTACAGACCGGCGTCAGCAAGGTTGCCGCGTATCGAAAGGCGGTCGACGCGAGCGTGGTGGCCGTCACGGGCAACAAGCGCGGCATGGCCGCCGGTATTCGAACCAACACCGACGTGCTCGATGCCGAACGCCTGATGTTCGTTGCCCGGCGCGATTTTGCGCGGGCGCGCTACGAGTTCCTGGTCAGCACGCTGCAGCTGAAAGCCGCCGCCGGGGTGCTGTCGGAAAAAGCTATCGCCGAAATCCAGGCCTTGCTGGTACCAGGGTCTTGACGGGCATGCGCCGGATGGGCGCGCAGCAGGTGCCCAAGGCGAGCGACGTCAGGCAATCCGGAAGACCGCGCGAGGATCGAGCGGCACATGGTACGCAGCGGCGCGGACAACGCCCGACGCTGGACAAATTGGTCACCGGGAGCGGCGTCGTGCCCGCACGACAGGTTTGGTGTTCGCGTGGCGTTCTGCTAGAATCCGCGGTCTTGCGGAGAGATGGATGAGTGGTTTAAGTCGCACGCCTGGAAAGCGTGTTTAGGATAATATCCTAACGCGGGTTCGAATCCCGCTCTCTCCGCCAGCAACGTGGCGTAAGCATATCAAAAATAATAGTAGATGCTTAGGCTGGGCGGACCAGCAAACAACCCCCCAATGGAAGGTACTCCGACGATTTCTCCCCAGAGGAGAAGCGGGGCCATCGAGGCCGTGTCGGTGCGTCGCCTGACAGCGTGCCTCGGGTGGATCGGTGCGCGGGTTTGCACATTCCGGAAGTCGGCCCTTGTCTCGAAGAGACAACGGCATCGAGCCATGACGCGGCGGGTGGCCGAGACCGTCGGCAGACCGCTAGCCCATTCCGCGGGCATAGGTGGCGTTGTCGGCCTCGTAGCACCCGCAGGCAGCGGCTTCCAGGCCGCCGCGGTCGAGGATCGTGATGTTCCCGCGAGTGTAGCTGATCAGCTTTCTATTCTGCAGCGAAGTGGCGGCCTTGGTCACGCCGACCCGCCGCACGCCCAGCATGGAGGCCAGGAAAGCGTGGGTGCCATGAAAAGCGTCCGCGTGCGCCCGGTCCTGCGTCATCAACAGGCATCGGGCGAGACGGGCTTCGACGACATGAAAGCGGGTGCAGGCGCTTGATTGCGCGAGTTGGCCCATCACTACGTGAAGGTAACGCTTGAGCACCCCGTGCAGCGCCGGACTGAGTCCGAGCTCGCGGCGAAACGAAGTCGCCTCTATCCGCAGGGCAAGTCCTTCGCCCTGTACGAGGGCGCTGAGCGGCGAAATGTCCACCCCGAGTATGAGGGAGATGCCGAGCATGCCTTCGTCGCCGACCAGACCCACCTCCAGGCTGGCACAGCCGTCGATCGGCGTTACCAGGGAAATGTAACTCGTCGTTGGAAAGAAGACGTGGCGAATGCGCTCGCCGGGTTCGGCAAGAACCTCGGCAAACGCCAGTTCGACCGGCTCGCAGGCGGCCAGAATATGCCGCCGGTCCTTGCGCGGCAGGGCCTCGATCAGACGATTGGCGGCAGCAGCAGCCTGAGTTATTGGCACGTCGCCCCTCCCCATGCAAAGAAGAAACCGGCAAGCGACGGCCTGGTGGCGTTAGCCCCGTGTCGGACGCGGACCGGGAGCGAACAGTGTCGCCCGGATGAACACTTCATGGCGCATAGCGTGCATCGAAGACCGACGCCCGTCTGGGCGCTAGCGCACAGAACAGCGCTGCCACGCGCTGCGTGCGGCGCGGCGGGAGCGGCAGTACTAGCGATGCTATCCGGCAAATCGCGACCCATGCCGGCCCAAACTCGGCGATTGACGGCTGCACCCGGCGTCAGCCATACTCCCCGAAGGCTCGTTGTATTTCCTATCCTTTATGGTCCAACCGACCCGAGAAAGGCGCTGCAATGACGAGGAACGAGTCGGCCAAGGTCGAAGACATGTGCCGCAAGTACGTGACCGCCCTGCAACATGGTGATATCGAGGCACTGCTCGAACTCTTCTCCGACGAGGCGAGCGCCACTTCACCGATTTCCGGCAGGCAGCTCGCGCGCGACTTCTATGCCTACGTTATGCGGGTGACGAGCGCTCGTTCGATCGTGATCAAGACGATCTTCATCGGCACTTCCGAGCCGCTTCGGGCGGCGATCCACCTTGCCTACACGCGCACGGTCGGAAACGGTGAGCCGGCCACAATCGAGGGCGTCGATGTTTTCGAGTTGAGCAAGGACGGTGACAAGTTCGACGGGGTGACGATCATCTACGACACCGCGCCGGTGCGGGTCGACTTCGACCCGCGAGGGGCGTAGCGCTTCGGCCCGCGAAGCACGCAGGCGCGCGGACATGGTTCGATCGGCGGACACCTCCATGTCGGACAAATCACCCGCAGCGCTGTCGGTGTGGCCCGTTGCGGCTGCTGGGGCGCTGGGCATCCTGGCGGGCTTGTTCCTGGGCGACTACGCGCAAGTGTTTCGTCCGGTGGGCAAGGCCTACGTGCTCATGCTCGAGGTCGCGGTCTATCCGTACCTGATCTGCTCGCTGCTGCATGGTCTGGGCAGCATGTCGCCCGCGGGCGCTCTGAAGTTGTTCAGGCTCGGGTGGAAGTTCTACGCTGCACTGTGGATCGTGACCTTCGCGGTTCTCGTTGCGCTCTCCATGGGAATTCCCGCGGCGATGCCCACGAGTCTGGAGCCTCGAGCCGAGACGGCGGCCGGCCCGGACCTGCTGACGCTATTGATTCCCAGCGACCCCTTTGCCTCGCTGTCGATGAACTACGTGCCGGCGGTGGTGCTGTTCTGCTTCTTCTTCGGGATCGCGCTGCAGCACGTTCGGGAGAAGACGGAACTGTTGTCGGTGCTGGAGAGCATTCGCCTTACCAGTCTGCAGTTCTGGAATGCAGTCGTCCGCTTTGCGCCCCTCGCCGTGTTCGCGCTGTTTGCCGATCTCGCGGGCACGCTTCACCTCCGAGGCCTCGAAGAGCTGTCCATCTATTTCCTTCTGCTCTTTGCAGGTTGCCTGATCCTCGCCTTCTGGATCTTGCCGGCATGCATCTCGATCTTCGTCCCGGTCAAGCACACCGAGATCGTGCGAGATCTGCGCTCGGCCTTCCTGATCGTCGTCGCGACGACCCTTTCCGTCTCGGCGCTGCCTTACATCAGCGCGGCGACCGAGCGGCTCGCCAAGGCCAGCGGTGCCGACGGGCCCGACATGGCCAATGTCATCCGCACCAACCTTGCCGTGGCCTATCCGCTGGGCCAGCTCGGCAATTTCTTCGTCTACCTGTTCATCCTGTTCGCGATGTTCCGCTTCGGCGTGGCGCCCGACCCGTCCGTCGCGGTCGCGCTCCCGCTGGTCTCGCTGCTGTCCGGCATCGGCTCGCCGACCTCGTCGGTGGATGCGGTGGATTTCCTGTCGAAATGGTTGGGGCTGCCTTCGCAGACCACCGCGCTCTATGTGAGCCTGATGACCCTGACGCGCTATGGTCAGGTGGTCGTGTCGGTGGCCGGGTTTGCGTTCCTGAGCTTCGGCGTCACCCTTGCCTACGGCGGAAAGCTGCAGTTGCGCTGGCGTCGGTTGTCGTGGGTGCTCATTGCGCCAGCGGCCATCCTCGCGCTGTGCATCGTCGGCGCCCGCGGTTTCGGCGCCTGGTTGCTCGATGATTCGCCCGACCCCTATCTGGCACTGGCACTCGATCCTGCACTCACCAGGGGCGTTGCGGTCTCGGTCGATGCGCCAGCCAAGGCGCCTGTGGTCACAGAAACGAGGGTGCTGGCCCGCATTCAGCGATCAGGCGAGCTGCGGGTGGGCTACAACGACAACATCATGCCGTTCTGCTATCGGAACGCTGCCGGCGAACTGGTTGGCTACGACGTGGCCCATGCCTACCAACTGGCGCGGGATCTCAACGTCGCCCTCGCGTTCGTCCGCTTCGACTGGGGCGACCTGGCGTCGGATCTGAAGTCGGGTCGCATCGACATCGCGATGACGGGCGTCTACGTGACCGACGAGCGCCTGCTCGATTTGACGGTTTCGACGCCGTACTTCCAGAGCCCGCTCGCGCTTTTCATGCCGCGTCAACGCGCTCAGGGCTTCAAGACCCGTTCCGACCTTCTCGAGCGCAGCGGGTTGAGGATCGGCGTCTATGACTCACCCGTGCTGGTGCCGAGGTTGAAGCGGACGTTCCCCAATGCCGAAATCGTGACGACGCTCGAATACCGCAACGGCGCCCTACCGGATTTCGCGAGGATCGATGCCGCGCTGTGGACGCTGGTCCAGGCCAAGGCCCTGGCGGTGTCCAATCCAGATCTGATCGCCGTGGCGCCTGCGGATGCTGGCAATCCGTATCTGTTCGCCTACATCATGCCGCCCGGCGCCGATGAGTTTTCCAAGTTCGTGAACTACTGGCTGGAACTCAAGAAAGCGGATGGATTCGAGCGGCGCCAGCGCGAATATTGGATCGATTTGCTGCCGCCAATCCCACCCGAGCCCCGGTGGTCGGTTTTGAGGAACATGCTTGGCTTTCACAGGAAGGCGGAGGCGGACCGCTAAAGCCTCGGTGAGCCACTGCAGCCCAGGTGCGGCCTTTTGGAGGTCTGGGCCTATCCGCCTCCTTGGGGCGCCGGCGGGCCGGCGGTAAACCTGCTGCGGCTGACCAGCGGCGCGAAGATTGCAAGCCGGCTGCCAAGAAGCCGACGCTCGCGGGAGCGATTGTGACGGCACCCGATCCTTCGGTCTACCAGGCGATCACCTCGGGGAGCAGGCGCTCGAACTCCTTTCTGACCACCGCGTAGCACTCGCAGCAGCGCGCTTCAAGGCGCGCCCGGTCGAGTATCGTGATGCGCCCGCGCTGATAGGCGATCAGGCCGGCCCGCTGTAAATTGCCGGCGGCCTCGGTAACGCCTTCGCGGCGCACGCCGAGCATGTTGGCGATCAGTTCCTGCGTCATGACCAGCTCGTTCGAGGGCAGGCGGTCGATTGAGAGCAGCAGCCAGCGGCACAGCTGCTGGTCGAGCGAATGGTGGCGGTTGCATACCGCCGTCTGTGCCATCTGCGTCAGCAGCGCCTGGGTGTAGCGCAGCAACAGGCGCTGCATCGGGCCGGCGCGATAGAACTCATCCTTGAGCAATTGCCCCTTCAGGCGGTAGGCGTGGCCGGCGCTTTGCACAACCGCGCGGCTTGACGTCGTTTCGCCGCCCATGAACAGGGACACGCCGACGATCCCCTCGTTGCCGACGACGGCGATTTCAGCCGATGAGCCGTCCTCCATGACATAGAGCAGGGACACGATCGAGGTGGTGGGGAAATAGACGTGGCGCATCTGGACGCCAGACTCGTACAGCGCCGCGGCGAGCGGCATCGGGACCAGTTCCAGGTTGGGAACGAGGCGCGCGCACTCATCCGCCGGCAGGGCGGCGAGCAGGTGGTTCTGGCGCGGGTCATGCGTGTCAGCCGGCCTGGCAGGCAATTGAGCGATCGACGGCATGGCGGTTCTCCCATTCATAAGTAGTGGTCGGGCGACCTCGTCGATGCGCTCGCATCGGCCATTCGTGGTGTATTGAGTATACGCGCCTCGTACCGGCGATGTACGTCAGCGTACAGACGACAGCAGGCGTTCGGCGCAGGCTCTGCACGCTCATGGCAGGAAGCGGGATCGGTCTCACTCGCGGCAGCGGCGTTGCCTGTCTTCAATTGTCATCCAGTCACCGGAACACGCATGGACAACCATCAACTCACTATCGAAGTGGCTCAGGAGTTTCATCGGCGCATGGAGGCGATCATCGTTGCCGTCCAGGCAGGGATGTGGAAGAACGGTGTGCACGACCTGCTCGGCTACGCGACCGACTTCGCCGTCGGCGAGGCACGCGGACGGCAGACCCTGGTCCTGAAGAGCCGCAGCCGTTCGAGCTATTTGCGGCTTCAATGGGCTACCGTTCTCGGCGACGGGCCCGCTGATCGACAACTCGTCGACGACGCCGTTGCGAGCGCGATCAACGAACTGGCTTGACCGCTTGCGGCCGCCGCACCTGCGCGGCAGCGCCGTGCCCAGGAGCGCCCGGAGAACGTGCTGAAGCCGGTGGCTGACGGGTGGCAGCGAGCGATCGCCCAGAGTACAGTCCAGGCCGCCGCCTCGATCTCGGGGTGGCAGGTAGCCGGGTCGCCACCCGATGTCGTGTCTTTCCGCACAGCTCGGGCAAGAGGAACGCGCAGCCTCGGCGCGGCATTCCTCCTGCATTGGCGCAATGCCCGCGATTCGCGCCGTTTGGCACGCGCGGGCACCCTGTCTGGCTGCGCCTGTGTGCGCTGGCGAACAGAGCGCCAAAGCGCTCGTGCGTAAGCTCGTGTTTTCCGGGCCGGCAAATCCTCGGCGTTTGTGCCTTGGCGATGCGTGACGATTGATAGCAGCGCCCTGGCGAACCGAACTGTTTGCCCGGCAAGTCGCCAGCCGTCGTGAAGTATGCGCTGCTTCACGGAGACACCATGTTCAACCAGGCAAGGAGCAAGCTCATGAAGACGATTCGCAGAGTTGCGTTCAGTTCACTCGCCGTAGCCGTGCTTTTCGGCCCTGGCGGTTGTGCGGAGATGTCGGCGCAGGACAAGAGCACCAGCATTGACGCTGGCGCCGACGCTATCGGCGTAGCCAATCTTCCCGACGGCAGCAGCGTCGGAACTGTTGGCGGCGCACCTGTTGGCGGGGTGATCGGCCACGACGTAGGCAAGAAGTGATGCGCAGCGCGATGCGGCTCGCTTCTCCGGCTGGACTCTCGCGCCCGCTCGTTACCCTGATCCCGCAGTCGACGCGACGCACATGGTCGCTCCCGTTGCGGGCCAATCGATTTACCAGAATCACCAGGAGGTATCAGAGATGAAACACGGCGGATCAATTGGCACAGCCTTGCTCATGAGCGCGCTGCTCATCGCACTGCCCGGCTGCCAGAAGCAGGAAGGCCCGGCCGAACAAGCCGGAAAGGAAATGGACAAGGCGGTAGAGAAGGCTGGACAGCAGATCGAGAAGGCCGGTGGCGCCATTCAGGACGCTGCCAAGGGCGACAAGCAATAGGATGGTGGCAAATGCCTGGCAAATGCGCGCGACGTGTCGTCGCGCGCGACCGAACGTGGCGTGTTCTCGCCGCGAGCCGCGTTGGCTCGGCGAGATCAGATAAAGCTCATCGTTCCTGAATCGTCTGCATGGCTCCGATTGCGCATCACCTCCCTCGTGAACTGCCGATCACACATCCGGCGCCCCGGCCATCCCCTGCTGAGGTGAAAACTGCGCCATGTTCGCTGGCGTAAAGAGCCGGCTGCAAGGCACGCGTAGTCTCCTTGAAAACGGCGAGGCGCAGAATTGGCGTACTCCTGGCGGCGGCATTTGCAAGTCGGCTGCTGATCCGCTGCCGTAGCGGCGATGGCCTGATCTGCCGACGCTGATTGATTCCATCGGGAAGTGATCAATAAAGGGGGATTGCTCGTCGTGAGGTGGGTAGTGGTCGCACGCCCAACCCAAGGAATTACCATGAGATATTCGAAGCTGACGGCCGCAACCCGTATGACGCTCGCTTCACCGTTCCAGCGGGCTCGCCCGGACCGCAAGGCGCTAAGGGTGTCATGCGAGGTATGGGGGCAACGGGCGGTACCGGTGCAACGGGAGGCACGGGCGCGACGAGGTACACCGGCGCAACTGGTGATACGGGAGCAACCGGCAGCACCGGTGCGAGGGGCAGCACCGGCGCGAAAGGTCGTACAACGGGCGACACCCCGTGGTCGTCGTTCCGGGTCGCTGAGGACGCCCGAGGCGAGTCATGAACGGGAGTTCGCGGCTCGCCCCGCCAGCGGACGCGGAGACGGATCTGCAATGAAGGCATCCAGCCCGTTGAAGCCCGGGCCATGAACGATTTTCCGACCAGCGAGCTTCTCGTCAATGACGATCCAGCCGATGCTCGACTGGCCCATGCCGCGCTGCGTCGCAGCGAGGCTCGCTTCCGCGCCATGAGCGATGCCTCTCCTCTGGGCGTTTTCGTCTCCGACGCGCAGGGTCGTTGCGACTACAGCAATGTCGCGTATCAGAAGATATCGGGGCGCTGTTTCGAGCAGACGCTGGGCACGACGTGGAGCATGGCCATACACCCCGAAGATCGCCAGCGCGTTCTTGCCGCATGGCACGCCGCCGCGCGCGCTCAGGAGCCCTTCCACTCGGAGGTCCGCTTCCTGCGTGAAGACGGGAGCGTCGTCTGGACGCGCCTGAACGCGGCCCCCCTGGGGGACGGCGGGACGGCGCAGGCTCACGTGTGGACGGTTGAAGACATCAGCGTGCGCAAGTCGCTGGAGTTCGTGCTGTGCGCGGCGGAAGAGGCCTTGTTCGAGGAGAAGGAGCGGGCCCAGGTGACCCTCAACTCCATTGGTGACGCGGTGCTGACCACTGACCTTCTCGGAAACGTGAGCTATCTGAATCTGGTCGCCGAGGCGATGACCGGGTGGTCTCGCGAGGATGCCCTGGGCCGGCCGCTTTCCGAGGTGTTCGCGATCATCGACGGCACGACACGCCAGGCCGCTGCGAATCCGGCTCAACGCGCCATCGAGGAGGACAGGAGTGTGGGGCTGATCGCCGATTGTTTACTGGTGCGCCGCGATGGAGTCGAGTCCGCCATCGAGGATTCCGCCGCGCCGATCCACAACCGCTACGGTCAGGTTACCGGCGCCGTGATCGTCTTCCACGACGTCAGCCAATCGCGAGCCATGACGCTCAAGATGGCCCATCTGGCCCAACACGACGTTCTCACCGGCTTGCCCAATCGCTTGCTGATGACGGAACGGCTTTCGCTGGCCATCGGTCTGGCCCAAAGGCACGGCAAGCAGGTCGCGCTGCTGTTCCTGGACATGGATCGTTTCAAACACATCAACGATTCGCTGGGGCACGTCGTTGGCGACGAATTGCTGCAGTCGGTTGCAGGCCGCCTGGTAGCGTGTGTGCGCGCCACCGACACGGTATGTCGCCACGGCGGTGACGAGTTCGTGATCCTTCTGGCGGACATCGATAAGCCGCAGGATGCGGCCCATGTTGCGGAGAAGCTGCACGTGGCGTCCGCCGTGCCGCACCTCGTCGGCGGGCACGAACTCCACGTGACCTTGAGCATCGGCATCAGCGTCTATCCGGATGACGGTAGCGACGCGAATACCGTGATGGGCAACGCCGACACCGCGATGTATCACGCCAAGGCGGGTGGGCGAAACACCTACCGTTTCTTCACGGCCGACATGAACGCCCGGGCGGCGCGCCGGCTGTTGGTGGAAGGCAGCCTGCGCCGCGCCCTGAAGCAGGACGAGTTCGTGCTCCATTACCAGCCACAGATAGATCTCGTTTCAGGCGCCATGACCGGTGCCGAGGCGCTTATCCGCTGGTGGGATCCCGATCTTGGACTGGTCTACCCGGGGGACTTCATAAGCATTGCGGAAGAGTGTGGCCTCATCGTGCCGATTGGCCGCTGGGTGCTGCGCGAGGCCTGCAGGCAGGTCCAGGCCTGGCGCGATGCGGGCCTCCAGGCGGTGCCGGTGGCGGTCAACATTGCCGCGGTCGAGTTCAGACAAAGGGATTTTGTTGAAGGCATTGCCACGATCCTGCAGGAGACCGGTTTGGCTTCCCGTTATCTCGAACTGGAACTGACGGAAAGCGTTCTCATGCACAACGCCGAGTCCTCGGGATCGGTACTTGAAGCGCTCGAGGCGATGGGCGTGAGCCTGGCCGTCGACGACTTCGGTACCGGCTATTCCAGTCTCAGCTATCTGAAGCGCTTCCCGATTGGAACCCTGAAGATCGACAAATCCTTCGTGCGCGACATCGCCACCGATGCCAATGACGCCACCATCGTGAGCGCCGTGATCGGGATGGGGAGAAACCTCAAGCAGCGGGTCATTGCCGAGGGCGTGGAAACCCGCGAGCAGCTCGCCTTCCTTCAGACGCAGCGATGCGGCGAGGGGCAAGGCTTTGAGTTGAGTTACCCCCTGTCCGCCGACGACTTCACGCGCCTGCTGGCCGGCGGGGACGACTTGCAGCCATGGTGTCGGCCGGCTGGGTGGGATCAGGGCCCGGTGTCGCCCTGCGCCTGCTGACGACACCGGGCCCTGAACCAGCGTCCGCGTCCCGATGACGGGCGCGGATTGTGCAAGCTCCAGCGAACTCCTCGACCTTTTCTAGCGAAGCCCGAAGAACGACAGGACGAAGAGAACGATGACGACTAGACCGACGAGATAAATGATGCTGTTCATGGGGTTTCCTCCGGAAGGGGTCAACAGGACCGAATCGCGCGAATGCGGCGACTCAAAGTCACCGTTCCCCACGCTACTCGTATTGGTCCAGACACTCTGTACGTTGCCGCACAAATGGACACCTCATGTGCGCCACAATGTCCATCTTCCGCGCTCGGCCACCTGTCGTGCCCCGCAGGGCGCCGTTGGGGCTCGCGACCAGCAAACGCATGCTCCCAGCCTACCGACCGGTAGCGTCGGGGGGGCGCTACCCTGGCCGTCTTGCGTGTGCTACCGAACAGACGACAGGGCCTTCTCTGTCGCAACATGGCACGCGATCGGATTTTTGCCAGGCAGGCTGCAGGTGCGACGCTGCGCAACAATCCTTCTGGCGTGCCTAACAGGGTCTCGGCCCATCAATCGGAGTTTCGACATGAACAACAAATTTCTAGTCCAGGGCCTGCTGATCACTGCGATGACCTTTGGGTCGTTTGTGACCTATGCCGGAGCTGATGACGGACCCATCGTCCACCAGACGGGTGGTTTGCCCTATGTGTCGGGCGGGGTGGGCGAGGAGTCGCTGCAGCGGCTCAGAGACCAAGCCAGCGAGTTCAACCTGAAGCTGGTATTCGCCATGAACTCGGGAGCATTCCTGAGCAACGTGCGGGTTAGCATCGCTGACGCAAAGGGCAAGACGCTCCTCGAGGCTGTCTCCGATGGACCGTGGTTCCTGGCGAAATTGCCGGTGGGCAAGTATCGGGTGGTCGCAACTTATGCAGGCAAAGCGATCGAGCGGTCCATCGCCGTCGACCGCTCAGCGCTCAGAACGGCCGATTTCCGTTGGGAGCATGAGTAATGGCATCGGCACGGTCGCTGCCAGGCAGCTTGCTTGCTGCGCAGAACCGCCTAAGGACGGGGATCAGGCTTCATGATCTACTCACCCGGCTCGCCGTCCAGGCACAGGTGAAGCGCTGGCTCGCGCCGCGCCGGGTCATGCACCCGGACTTGCCCTCGCGACTGGCGTTGGGAAGTGATCCGTCCCCCGGTGAAGTGCGCCGGGCGGCACCGTGATTCCCCGGCTGTCGCGCGGTACGGGGTCGCGGCAGCGAACAAGCGGCCGCGACGCAGGACGCAGGACGCCTGATCGGCCATTCGGCCGTTCGGATCACGAACACAAGGACCTCTACATGAACTGGAACATCGTCGAAGGCAACTGGAAGCACTTCAAGGGGAAGGTAAAAGGGCAGTGGCGCAGCCTCACCGAAAGGAACCTCGACGTGATTGCCGGCAAGCGCGTCGAACTCGCGGCCAGGATTCAGAAGACCTACGGCACCACCGAGGAAGAGGCCGAGGCGCAGATCAAGCGCTTCGAGGAGCGCAACAAGGATTACCGACCGTAGAAAGCCCGAGCGCCGTTCAGCACCGTGCGCAGCTCCGCGCTGTGCACTACGTCAGGTTTGCCGAGGCAGGTACTTTCTCTACAGGACCCAGATCATGGCCAGCTCTCGACGCTTCACTGACTTCATTCCGTCACCTCCGCCAATTGCCGGCGCGGTGCAATCTGCCAAATCGTTTCACGCTTTTCAACCACAAGGAACCATTGCCATGTCAAAAAGAGACGACTACATCGAGAAGATGAAACTTCAACTCGATGAAGCGAATGCAAAGATGAACGAGCTGGAAGCCAAGGCAAGAGAAGCCAAGGCCGATGCGCGCGAGAAGTACGCGCAGGAAATGGGCAAGCTGCGCCAGCAGTCCCAAATGGCACTCAGCAAGCTCGAAGAACTGAGAGTCTCTGGCGAGGACTCCTGGGATTCGATGGTTGCGGAAATGGAAAAGATTCGCGACGCCTTCGTTCATTCCTTCAAGTACTTCAAGTCGCAGCTCTAGGCCGAACCCCAGGATCGACGAGCGAAAAACCGTCTCGAAGCGTGCGCGCGCGGGCACTTTGTCGCGCGCCATCTTCGGCAGTTGTCCGGAGTGGTCGTCCAGGTCCGGCGCCTGCGCGCGCGCCCGGCGCGATTGCCGGCGCGGGGCGCGCACGACGCGCCAGGGATGCGCGCAGATGATCAACGGCCATCTTCCAGTAGGCAGACGATTCGGGCGTGGCGCACTCGTCAATGGCATGGCGCAGGGCCGCCATCCAGAGGACCTCGGCCTTGTCGCCACGAACCCCGGCTTTTCTGGCGAGCCATGGCAGGATCTTTGGGTAGTTCTGTCTCATTTCATTCTCTTCGGTTCGCCGTCATCAAGCGTGGTCAAGCGCTTTTCGTCCGGCTGTGTTGTGAACTCCCGGAAGCAGGCGCTCCAGGAACGGCATTGACCAAGAAAAAGCCCCGGCTTGCGGGGCTCTTCTTCACAATCAAGCCGACGCTTTCCTTGGTCACACGCTCTTCTTCGACATAGAGGCCATCGAGTTGGCGATTCTGGCCGTTACGTCACCAGCCACTTTGGTGTTGGCATCCGTCATGTCGGTAATCTGCTTCGCAAAGCCCTTGAACTGTTCGAAGCCCTTGAGCCACCCCGCGCTGGGGGTTGAACCCTCGCCATGCGGAGAGAAGTAGGATGCCATGAGATTACTGACCTCTTTCTGCGTTTCGGCGGCGATGTCCTGCACCCCCTTGAGGTAGGCGGCGGCGTTGTTGGTCGCCGTTCCAGCCGCGCTCGCCGGCGGATTCTGCTGCTGCTTCGCGTCTTTGGTCTGGCTCAAGGAGCCGACGGCGGCGGTGCCGCCTTCCAAGGCAGCGCGCGTCGCATTGAGGTTCAGGGTGGCCAAACGTTCAACGTTGGAAAACGCCAGTTTCGATAACGTCATGAAGGCTTTGGCGTTGATCTCGGCGGCGCCGATCAGGTCCGGGCTGGCAGAAGGCATGGTGTTGCTCCTATGGGGAATGAAAATAGGAACTCAGCGGTACTGGTATGCCCCCTTTGAACAGCGGTTCAGACAACCACGAACTCTGAATCCCAAGAGCAGCTTAGGAGAAAAATTCCACAGACACTGTTGGCTGGCGTACATAGCGGCAGACTTTTCATTCCTTCTTTACTGCCAGGGGAAGGCAGCGATCACCCCTATCAGTCGGTCGGGCCGGTTGCAAACTGCCTTCCCTGAGGCGTCCAATCTTAGGCCGATCACGTTATTCAATCGCGCCGCGTGTTTTCCCGCGATACGTCGTCTCAAGTGCCGTCTGGGCGTTGGCGATGCATCAGCCATCTCGCCAGAAACGGTTCATCAGCGGCTTGACGCTGATGCCGTGGACGAGGATCGACATCGTGACGACGATCAGGGTCATGTGGATGAGTTCCAGCGCCACGTCTTCCGGGAGGCCGTGTTCGATGGCGTACATGAGGTAGTAGAGCGAGCCTATTCCACGCACCCCGAACCAGCCCACCATGCCGCGAACGCGCGCTGGCGTACGCGAACCCAGCAGCCCGAACGCTACGCTGAGCGGGCGGGCGACGAGGAACAGGAACAGGGCGAGGCTCACGGCTCGCCAACTCCACGAATCAAGGAACAGCGAGCCCCCGACGAGCAGGATCAGCAGCAGTTCCGAGATTCGCTCGAGATGCTCCTTGAAGACCAGAGACCCTTCGCTGACCGTCGGCACGGGATCGCCACCACCAGAGGTGGCGACCGGGTCGTACCCGGCCAGCCCTCGTTCCCGGTTGGCGGCCCGCGCATTGATCAGCCTCACTTCGGTCTGTCGCAGCGAGACGGCCGCAAAGAACACCGCAAGAAACCCCCAGGCGTTGAGCAGTTCGCTGAGTCCGTAAACGACACCGATCAGTCCGAGGCCGAGAAAATCGTCCATGAGCTCGTGGTCGAAACGTCTGCTGCGCAGAATCCAGCCGAGCCGGCCGAGAGCGGAACCGAGGACAGCGCCGATCGCGGTCCCGGCTACAGTCGCCCACAGCACATCCACCAGCGCCCAGTGCATGCCGAAATCGCCGAGCTCGTGCAAGCCGAGCAAACCCAGGCCGAGCATCACGAACGGGAAGGCGCTGCCGTCATTCATGCCGGCTTCGCAGGTGAGATCGAAGCGCAGGCGGTCGCGGTCGCCGGGATGACGGATCTGGACATCGGTGGCGAGGACCGGATCCGTTGGCGCCACAATGGCGCCGAGAAGCACCGCTGCGCCGAGGGACAGCCCGAGCACGTAGTGGGCAAAGGCGGCAACCAGGGCCACCGTGAGGGCCATCGATGCCGATGCCAGAAGCAGCGGTGTGCGCCAGCGGTCGAGCCGCATTGGCGCCGGCATCTTGACCCCGGCGGCAAAGAGCGAAATCAGCACCGCCACTTCGGTCAGCACTTCCAGCAGTGCCGATTCCTTGAGCGGGTTGAAGTGAAAGGCGTTGAGCAGCGTCGGCCCGACGAGCAGGCCGATCGCCAGGTAGATGATCGCCGAGGTGACCGGCAGGCGTTTGATGAACGACGGGGTCAGACCCATGACGAGCAACAGTCCGCCCACCAGCAGGAACCACAGTGCTCCAGTCATCGCAGCTTCCCCCTTTGAATGTCTCGAATGCGGTGCAGCCTTGACCCGGGGGGCTAACCCGTTGTCATTGATCTAGTCATTCGCCTCGCCGTTCCTGCACCAGGCTGTCGACACTTCGTCGGTGCGGACGAGAAAGCTCTTGAGAATGCTCGGTCCGAAGGTGGTGACCATCGCGACGTCGGCGGCATCGCGGCCGCGTGCGATCAGGACGCGGCCGATGCGAGGAACGTTGTTGCGCGCGTCGAAGGTGTACCAGCGGCCGCCGAGATACACGTCGAACCAGCCCGAGAAGTCCATCGGACCCGGCACCGGCGTGATGCCGATGTCGCCCAGATAGCCGGTACAGTAGCGGGCCGGTATGTTCATGCAGCGGCAGAACGTGATGGCCAGATGAGCGTAGTCGCGGCAAACGCCGGCGCGCTCGTTGTATGTCTCCCAGGCCGTCTTGGTCGGGCGTGCGAACTGGTAGCCGAAGCGGATGCGCTGGTTGACAAAATCGCAGATCGCCTGCACGCGCGCCCAGCCGGGCGGCGTGTGCTCGAACAGACGCCATGCCTCGGTGGACAGTCGATCGGTTTCACAATAGCGGCTGCCGAGCAGAAAGACCAGCGTCTCTTCCGGCAGTTCCTGCAGGGGAATCTGTTGCGCCTCCGTAGCGACGTCGTCCACCCGACCCGAATCGCGAACGACGCCGTCGGCGAAGATGCGGATGTCGCCGCGCGGCGCGACGATTCGGCTGCACCAGTTGCCGAAGCCGTCGCGATAGGCAACCACTGGTACCGCTGGATCGGTCATCAGGTGGGCAGGCACCACGACGTCGTTCATCCGCGAGGAGTGGATGTCGAGCGTCAGGATCATCGGCGTCGGCTGCGCGCAGGCATAGACGATGTCATAGCCGATGCGTATTTGCATTGGTGCTTCCTGGTGACAGGTGACTTCTTGGGCAACAGGTCACGTAGTGGGTGTTCAGCGCAGCGCCGACCCCAGCGTGGTCACGATGGCACGGCACAAGTGTCGCCATAACTGCGGCTGCGCGAGCACCAACGCCGGGTCAGGTTCAATCGCGATCCCGACATGCCGGCTGGGCGCGAAACGGCGACGCATCGCAGAGCTCAATCCGTCGTTGTTCCCCTGGTGCGGGTGATTCCTGGCAGATGAGGTCGATCGACAGTCCAACCGAAAGCTTGCCGCGAATCGGCGAGCCTGACGACAAATGAGTGTATTTCACAGAGTCCACAAGCTTCGTCGCATGCATGATGATACGTTCGATGAGCGGCTCGCCGTATTCTGTTTCGCCGCGCCCGGTGAACACGCCGATGATCGTCCGGCAGTCTGACCTCGCATCACCCAGCGCGCGGATGAGCATAGCAAACGACGCAACCGCCATTGGCGGCTGCTTCGTGAAACGGATGGGCAGCCATGCCCCTTGGGACTACGGTTTCAAGGCATCCTTGATCGCGTCCTTGGCATCTTCGAGGTTCTCTTTCAGGTCGCCGAAATGTTCCTGCGCCTTGCCTTCAGCCTGGTGTTTCAGGCCCTTTGCCTGCTGCTTCTTTCTGCCCATGAGTTTGCCGACCTCTTCCTGAATCTTGCCGCCCACGTCTTTTGCTGCGCCCTTGACTTGATCTTTGTTCATTGTGAACTCCTGACTTATGGTTTATCCGTCTGATACCCGAGCCAGCTGCGGTTCGTCCTGCGGCTCCTGATCATCAAACAAGCGATGCCCGGCGTCGACGCACAGAGCCTAAGATCAAACGGGGATCGAGTTCTGTGCGCTGGCCGACATAGGCGTTTACGTCCAGCGATCTGCATCAGGTGGTCCGCATTCAGTATTTCAGTATTCAGGGTGTTGTCCGATCCGGCCTTCGACAGCTATCCGGTGCTCCCGCAGCCGGTCAATCACCGCTGCAAATTTCGGATGCCAGGAAAACAACCAGCGACCTGCCGAACGAGGCTCGGTGTCGGACGAGCAGCGCAGGGCTCGTGGTCTGCGGTCTATCCTCGCAGGTACTGCGCGAGGGACGCGCTGGCTCCCTGATAGCCGCGCCCAGCCGCTCACAGCCGTCGTCGCGGTGCTCGAGCGCGGTCATGTGTGCGCTGTCGTACAGGCGGTGCCGGGCCATGCGCCCACGCTTTCAGTTGCATCTGCCGTTTCGACGCAATCCGCTCACAGATGACTGCGGCCGGCGTACTGCGGCCTTCTCCGCCTGTCGCTCTGACCACGTCCGGATCGCCGGTGCAGGCGCTTTCGTAAAGGACACACCTCATGACCAGCTATAGACGCTTCATCGGTTTCATGTCGCCGCCTGCGCCCACGGGCGACGCGGCGTTTCTTGCACGCTTCGCAACGCTCGCAGTCCGTCGTCCCGGCGAGTTGGCAAAAAGTCGACAGGAGGCAGCTCTCGTCGACTGCGCAGAGGAACGCGGCCCGACGGTGTCCGGCGTCGGGGCGAAACGCTCGTGACTCGATCGACGACTACACGCAGCTGTACGTCGTGGTCGGTGCTCCTGCAGACGGTTGCTCGTCGAGCCCGATCTTGCAGCCGCCGGAATGAGTACTGTGTGTCAGCGAACAGACCGCGTTCGTCGTCGTGAATACGCTGCCAGTGCGCATTTGACACGATGCGCGAGTCGCACGCAGCAAGATTCGCTTGTCGCGAGCCTTTCCGGATTGCGGTCGTGATGATCGTGATGCAAACAGAACGAACTGAAAGGAAGGCAAGGTGCAAACCGTAGCCAGCGAGTCGCCACATCTGCTGACGTGGTTGGCAGGTGTGTCGATCATCGTCCTCTGTCTGGCCGGCGTTGCGGCCATCATGGGCCGGATTCCAACAAGAGCCCTGCGCCGGCAGCAGCGAGCGCATTTGTGGGCGCGAACTGCGCCGATTGCGGCGTAATCGAATCGAGTCGGGTGGTCGACACGCCGGGTGCGAGCAGCGTGCCTGTCATACCGTCGCGCGGCTGACGCAGGCTGCGCAACCCGGTGTGGAGATGCTTCAGCGGCTTTTGGGCCCAGCCGCTGGATACTGGAAATGGTGTGGCCCGACAGCTGCAGATACAGGAGGAAAACATGTCGTTACTGCTATGGAGCGTACTTGGACTGATCGCCGGGCTCATCGCCAGCAATCTGGTTGCCGGAACTGCGCGGCCTGCCGTCATGGATGTCGTCGTTGGGGTTGTCGGCGCAGTGGTCGGTGGCTGGTTCTTCAACACCTTCGGGACCGCTGCTGTAGGCGGATTCAAACTCTACAGCCTGCTTGTCGCCGTCGTCGGCGCAGGTGCGCTGCTGCTGGTCTACCACGCGGTCTTGCGTAGTCTTCGGGAAGCTCTGTTCAACCTCGATCTGGAGAATGAATCATGAAAATTCTTGGCAAGTATCTTTCCGCGCTCTTCCTGGCCGTAACGCTGGTCTCCGCCGCGGGTTGCGTGTCAAGCTCGAAGCAGGAGGGGGCCGGTGAGTACGTGGACGACAGCGTCATCACCAGCAAGGTGAAAGCGGCCATCTTCAACGAGCCCAGCCTGAAGTCCGCCGAGATCAACGTCGAGACCTTCAAGGGGGCGGTTCAACTGAGCGGCTTCGTGAGTTCGCAGGCCGCGATCAGTAAAGCGCTTGAGGTGGCACGCGCCGTCGGCGGCGTAAGCTCGGTCAAGAACGACATGCGGGTCAAGTGAGGAGGGATGGCAAGACGGCAATTCGCGGCCACCGCCGGGCGCCGTCATCCGGTGGTGGTCGTGACCCGTCTGCCTCAATCGAAACAACTTCCACGCCCGAGCCGACGGGTGTGGGAGAATGGCGCGCGATCACCCGCCGATCACCTGCTGCAGCACCCCGCGTGCTAGCGATGCCGTCGTGTTTGCCTGCCTCGCCATCCACCGCGAATCGCGATGCGCAGTCTCGGGCCACCGACGACCACGGCGTGCGGCGCTACCCCGCCCACGCTCCGCGTCGCGCTGGGCCGGCAGGAACTGGCACTGACCTCGATCGCCACCATAGCCGCGGTCTTCGCACCGGAATGGGCACAGCTTTATTTCATCACCCTGTTGCTCGGCTTGAAGATCTCCAACCGATGGGTGACTTCCCCGGCGTGTGAGATATGAGCGCCAGCGCACAGAAAAAGTCCCGAGCTTCAGTAATTATTGTCTCCATGGTCGGCAATCCGAAACGGAGTGGCCGATAGGTGGTGTGTTTTTAATGGTGCTGGAGTCTCGATATGAAAATGAATACAGGTATTGGTGGTGCGCTGACAATGATCGCTGCCCTGACACTTGGCGCGTGCACGAATCTGCAGTCTTCGCCGTATCTCCCGAATGACGGTGGTGCCGGATCGAGCTATAACCATCCGGGGTATGGCGTCGTGCAATCAATTGACGTTGTGCAACAGGAGAATTCCGGTGGCGGGAGCGACATCGGCTTGGGCACCATCGCCGGCGCCTTGATCGGTGGCGTTGTCGGTAACCAGATTGGTGGCGGCCGTGGTAAAACCGTTGCGACAGTCGCCGGTGTGGCAGGCGGCGCCTATGCAGGCCATGAACTTGAAAAGAAAAACCGGCAGCAACAGACGGTCGATGCGTACAAAATCACGGTGCGCATGGATGACGGTTCTTATCAGGCATTGATGCAAGACACCAATAGCAATTTCCGCGTCGGTGATCGGGTACGGTATGAAAATGGCAATCTGTACCGTTATTGATCAGGTCATTTGCCATGTCCGCGGCTTCACGATGCTGCGCGTGGCGAACATCAAGCGTCACGTCAGCAGGGTTCCAAATCCACAGTTGGTGATCGCCGGCATTGCAGTGTTTCTGATTGGAACTTTTGCAATCGGCATCGTGATGGTTCGGGAACCTGGATCGGATGACGTGCTTGGCGTTGCGCCAGGTGTCCAATCCGCATTCACCGATTTTACCGGGCGGAGCGATGATGCCGGGCGCGTCAGATCACGGTGCCCGGAATGCGGCGTCGTCGAGTCGACGCGGCTGATTCAAAAGCCAGGCGAAGAAATCGATGCGGACCTGTCAGGCCCGATGGCAAGGATTGGAAACCGGGGTGCGCAGGAGCATTCGATAACAGCTACCGAAGTCACCATTCGTATGATTGATGGAGCAAGGCAGCATTTTCTGGATGGCAAGCACACAAATTGGCGACGGGGTGAGCGCGTAATTTTCATCGCCGGTGCAAACAGGCCCAACGAGTAAAGCTGCGCCCGGAAATTGAATGTCGTTTGTGTGCGTCAGCAAACAGACGGTGAATCTCGTACACACCAACTTGTTGCCATCGGAGTCAGCAATGGTGTGATTCATGCGCCGTGGCAATAGGCGTGGCGTATACCAGCGTGTTTCTGACAAAGACAAGTGCCTGCACGGCAAGACTTGTCGAACCATCACATCCATTTTCATCACATGAAGGAACAAAAATGAATACGTTCAACATCAAAGCCGTCGCAATCGCAATCAGCATGACATTCAGTGCGGGCGCCATGGCAGAAGCCATATCGAAGAGCGAATACAAGGCCGGCAAAGACAAGATCGCGATCGAATCAGGTAACACCATATCTACAAAAGAGGTAAGTCCATGAAAACGAATCAAAGAATTACGCTAGGTGCTGTTGTGGCGATGTTTCTCCTCGGTTTGGGGGGATGTGCCGGGATGTCGAATCAGGACAAGAACACGGCCATTGGCGCCGGCGCTGGTGCCGTAGGTGGGCTCTATGTCGTTTCGTGTGGAACGGGCGCTGGTTTTGGCGGTTTGAGGGGGCGGTGATGTCAAGGGCGGACGCAGTCCGGGCGAAGCCGAACCCTTTACATCGCTGCCCGCTCGCTTACGCTTCCTCCGGGCCGAGGAAGGCAGTCTGCCGCCCTCGGCATGGAGGACAATAGCGGCCTTTTCCGTTGCGACTGGTTCCGGATGATTGAAACGCTGTTCACCCAGGCTCTGGGTCTCGTTGCTCCTTGGCAGGTCGATGAAGTCATCTTCAAGCCGGAGTGCGGACGGATCGACTTCGAGGTCCGATTTGGCGCGGCCGTCCACGCCTGTCCGGCCTGTGGTGCGGCGGCGCAGCCGCTGCACGACCGCTTGGCGCGCTCTTGGCGCCATCTGGATTTCTTCCAGTACGAAGCCCACCTGCATGCCGAGGTGCCCCGAGTAGCCTGTGCCGGTTGTGGCAAGGTGACGCAGGTCGCCGTGCCCTGGGCGCGTGAAGGCAGTGGCTTCACCCTGCTGTTCGAGGCCTTGACACTGATGCTGGCGCCGACCATGTCGGTCCTTGCCGCCGGCCGACCGCTGCGCGTGCGCAGTCGCCGACTGTGGCGCGTGATCAATCATCATGTGGGCCGGGCGCGCGCCCAGGAAAGTCATGCCAGGGTTCGCGCGATCGGCGTCGATGAGACCGCGAGCAAGCGCGGTCAGATGTACATCTCTGTTTTTTATGACCTCGACGCACAGCGTCTGCTGTTCGCGACGCCGGGCCGGGACAAGGCCACGCTCGGGAAGTTCGCCAGCGACCTGAGGGCGCATGGTGGCCAGCCCACCGCGATTACCCATGTCAGCATGGACATGAGCGGCTCGTTTCAGGCCGGCGCCGCCGCGCACTTTCCGGCAGCCGAGGTCTGCTTTGACCGCTTTCACGTCGTTGCTCTGAGCAGCACGGCGCTGGACGAGGTGCGGCGCGCCGAGGTCAAGAGCGCACCCGAACTCAAAGGCACCCGCTGGGGCCTGCACAAGAAACCCGCCGACTGGACCGTCAAGCAAACCGACACCATGCACTGGTTGCAGCGCTCGAACCTCAAGACCGCACGGGCTTGGCGGATCAAGCAGGCGCTGCGCTCCATCTACCTCACGGCCACCACACCTGCCGAGGCTCAGCCCTTGCTCAAGCGCTGGCTCAGCTGGGCCAGCCGCTGCCCACTGGAACCCTTCAAGCGCCTCGGTAGAACCATCACCAAGCATCTCCCTGGCGTCCTCAACGGCTTCCAGACAGGCAAACACAACGGCCGTGTCGAGGCGATGAATCGAGCCCTTCAGGAGGCTCGCGCAAGGGCACGCGGCTATCGCCGCGTCGAAAACTTCATCGCCATGGCCTACCTCATCGCCGGGAAACTCACTCACTTGCCCGCTTCTCCGTTCGCCCAATTCTCGCTCGTTCCACACAAAACGACCTAAACCCCGTAGGTGGTGCCGTGCTGACGGGTGGTAGTGCGATTGGAACGGTCGGTGGCGCTGCGGTTGGTGGCGTCATCGGTCACGAAGTCAGCAAATAGTAGGGTTTGGTAATCGTTTACGTGTGACGCGCCTGATGACAGCTGCGTCACACGTGAGCATTGGTTCAACCGGAACCGACATGCAGTTGCGCAAAACTTGTCTCGTGATCGGCGCTTTGAAAATTCATCGTGATCTCCAAACTGCTCTAAGACCAATCACGTTTATTTGGCCAGCTTGATAACCAGCTCGTTCTGCACTTCTTTAACGCCAGGCACCGCTGCGGCCAATGCTTTTGCCTTGTCACTGTTTGCGGGAGAGTCAGCCGAGCCACTGAGAGTCACTACGCCTTGTACAGTATCCACACTGATTTGCAGCGTGTCGAGACCTGGTTCTGCAAAAATCCCTGCTTTGACCTTGGCCGTGATTTCAGTATCGTCGATGGCTATACCCGCTTTTTCACTTTGATCGCCGACTTTTGCGCCGATCTTGTCGACTGCTGCGTCAACTTGCTTACCGGCACTAGCTGCCGTCTGGTCAATTTGCTTTCCTGCACTTTCCGCAGGTCCTGGCTGTTTTGTGTCGCATCCGGCAAGCCCCGCAACGAGTAGCAGTGAAATACCCAGCACTCTGAAATTGATGATAGTTGTCATTTTATTTCCTTTGAGAGATGAATCATGTCGTTAATAATAATCTCCGGATTCGATTGGCGTGTCTTATCCGGCCTTCCGCCCATCGCACTATCCCACGTCCCCTCAGCGTCTTCAGTGCATTACTGAACAGGGTCTGCAGACGGACGGGTTTCAACCTCGGTGTTGGCGATTCAGTGCAGATCAAATGAACACGCTATATCCTGCCCATCAGCAACAGAACAAGAAGGATCACAACTGCCATGCCAAGACCACCGCTTGGACCATAACCCCATCCCCGACTATGGGGCCAGGTCGGGATGGCGCCAATAAGCATGAATACCAGAACGATCAGCAGTATTGTTCCCAATGACATTTGATGCCTCCTCCAGTTGATTTTGGTCACACGGTGTCAGAGAATAAAGTGTTTCCAGTCGCCCTTTCGAAGCGCTGTTTCCTTGTCGGAGTAGACGATGATCGCTATCGATACCGGCAGTCAACGCCACGTCCTTGCCCGACATGCTACTCAAGCACGACGGGCTGTCTGTTCGCTAGGACACACTGGACAAAAGGGTGCAGGAGTACGCTTGCGTACCGACAGCTGGTCTGGAGAGGACCAGGAGAAAGAGCAACGGAAGGTCGTGTGCGGTGAAGCCCAATGCTCTCAACTTACCAGAACATAGTCATATTCCATTTTTGTAAGCGTGGGATAGATGGGGCTTTTGAGTGAAGTTTCTGGGGTATGACCGGTCTGGTTTTATGCGGACGAGGTTCTTGATGAGTTCGTCGAAGACGGAGGTGATATTTTCGAGAGCATCTCGACCCTGGAGGAGCCAGCGTCCGAGGGTACGTTTGATACGAGAGAAGGCGTCGCCGCGGTTGATGAAGTAACGTGCGCAGATGTTGGGATCGAGAGATTCACTGGCGGCGTGGACGGCCAGAGCATTGATGTTGTCGCAGAGGATTTTAGCGCTGAAGTCTTGTTGTGCGGCCAGCCAGGACATGCCCGAGAGTTGCTCCAGTGCCAGACGGTGCTTGATCCGTTTGAACGCCTCCTCGATTCGCCACCGAGAGTGATAGAGGCCCCCGAACGCGGCGGCGGGGAAGGCGTTCATGTCGAGGAGCGAGGTGACGAGGACGCGCACCTTGTGGCCGAACACCTGGCGAATGAGGCGAACTTCGCTCGGCGTGGCGGCGATTTCGTAGTCGAGCGCGTCCTGTTTGCAGGGGGCTGGCAGCATCACAACCTGCTCGGCCAAGCCCGATCGGCGGAATGCTTGGATAGCGCTGAAATTGAGGCTATCGGCCCGCATGCAGAAATGGCGTTCTCGCTGCAACAAGACGGCGAAGAGCCAGTAGGCCGGATAACCTCGGTCGAGTACCAGGATGTCATTGGAACGGAGCTTGCCGAGGTGTTCGAAGAGCATCTGACGCTCGCCGGTGTTGGGGGAATAGAGCTTGGCAGCCAGGGTCATTTCGATACCGGGCAGATAGAGCGCGAAGCCAATGGCGTCGACTATGTGGCGGACGAATCGCTTGCCGTCACGGGTCTTCCCGAAGAGGGTCAAGCGCAGGACTGTGGCATCACCGGCGACGACGCGCAGGCCGTACCAGAGGGGAAAGCCGAACTGCGCATCGACCAAGGCCAGGAAATGATCGTTGAGGACCTCAAAGGCTGCGACCGACACCTGCATTCGGGCTTTGGCAAAGGCCTGCGCCGAGACTTCTCGCATCAGATCGGCGCGGTTGGCCAGGTTGGCAAAGAACGCGTCCAGTTCCGACTGCACTTTGGAGGTGTATCCGCCGAGCAGGCAGGCAATCAGGCGGGGGAAACTGAGGACACCTGTTCGTGAGAACGCTTTTTCTGTCAGACGCGACTTGACGAAAAAAGCGTGAGAAAAAAGGAAGTTAGAAAATGAGTTAACGACGTTGACATAAAGATCGCTGCATATAAAATTTTACATCCGTATCAATGGGATACGGATTCTGCCGGGAGCCTTCCAGGCGCGCAACCCGTTTCTTTATTTGCTGATCGAATTATGACAATGGCGCGCTAGGTTGGGAGCATTGCGGTGAAGCCCCGCTTACCCGCTCGATTGCAATGCAGTGCTCGTTTCTGCAGTTGTGACGGCCTGCCAACTACAAGCCGTCGTCAGCAGGCGTGATGACTGGGGAAATGGCTGCAACCCATGGCTATGTCGAAATGACGAGGGGACAGCTGTTGAAAGACAGAACAAACGTAGTCGGCGATCCCGACATGCTGGTCAAGGAAGCAGTAGATTTTTCCTTGATTGTGTTCGCCAGCGCACAGACGGTTCTTGAGCAGGCGGGTAGCCTGAGATTGTCGTCAATACCGATGATGGATGCTGAACTGGCAATCTCGCTGGTGGCATCCGGGATGGAATTTTGAAGAGGAAATCGATATGAACTGGGATATCGTTGAAGGAAACTGGAAACAATTCAAAGGCAGGGTAAAGGTTCAGTGGGGCAAGCTTACTGACGACCAGCTTGATGTGATTGCCGGCAAACGTATCGATCTGGCCGGCAGGATTCAGGAGAGCTACGGCGTCACGACAGACGAAGCCGAAAAGCAGATCAAGAACTTTGAAGAACTCAACAAGGACTACCGTCCAAGCGATCCTTCCTGATCCGGTTATGTTGAATACGGCGATCGGGCACGGATCGTGCCAGGTTCGTCAATACAGTCGATTATTCTGGTCGCCAGTCGTCGCTATAGGCGACGGAAGGCGCGCCGAAAAATGATCGAACGAGTGTCGGCATTTTCGAATTTGCGAGTTGTTCTGCGATCTGTTTACAGGGACCTTCGCCCTTGCGCAAAGGATGTCGCGGCGTCGGCGTAGCTTGGCAGGCTGACATGACTCCACACCAATTCATCGCGATTCAAGTCCGGAGCAGATCCGGACAAGAAATGCAGCGCGAGACGCGCGTTAGTCGTGTTCACGAACTCTCTTACGCGGACGCCCCTGGGGCCGGCCAGCCATCGACGATCGGATGGGCCGGCCTTGTTCTCGAGACCATCACCCGTTTGCCCAGTTCGGCAAGCAGGTCGGCGTTAGGCGCGTCTTGGTGCGCGCAGGACCAGAACGCATCGCTCGCATTGCCGGCGGACGCGGCGCTGATCGCTTCTCTTAGGCCTGGGCTCGAGGACCGGCGTTTGTCCGCGCACGCCGCAATTCTTGCCGTGAACGGTATCGCGCCGAAAGCCAGACCCGTCCCGGAAGAACAGCTCGATCGGTTGCGCCGTCGTCTGCTCGGCAATGGCTGGATGCGTCTCGCACTGCCAGCGTTCAAATCAGCCGGATGTCTTTCCGGGTCGGGTGATCAGATGAACGGCCATCCCTGTTCGTGAAACATGAACTGGTCATGGGCTGTGAGGATCCATGCTTGCCGCCCTGCCTACGGATCAATGAGTAGGCACGCGACGTTCACCGGGCAGGCTGACAGCAAGCGCGCGTCAACCGCGGACGCCACCGCGGTGCTCGCGGAGGCTGTCCCTGCGCATGACGTATGTACGTCAGCGCACAGACTGAGCTCGTCACAGTGAATAGGCTGTGGTTGAGGATTCGACATCGTGTGCGGGTCACGCCGCGTCAGGTTCGCGGGTCGGTTCGGAAAGCGGCGCTGTTGCCTGCAGACCAAACGGAACGGAAAGCTGAGCGCAAAGCGTAGTCTTCGATACGGAGGCAATCATGTCCTTGCTCGCATGGATCGCACTCGGGCTCATCGCCGGGTTCATCGCCAGCAGGATCGTTGGCGAAACCGGGCAGGGTGCGGCCAGGGACACCGTTCCTTGGCGTCGTCGGCGCAGTCACCGGCGGCTGGCTGTTCAATGCCTTTGCGATGGTCGCTGTCGGGGATTCACGCTTTACCGCCTGCTTGTCGCCGTAGTCGGCGCAAGTGCGCTGCTGCTGGTGTAGCACGCGGTTTCGCGCCGCATTCGCGAAGTCCTGTTTGACGTGGGTCTGGAGAATTGATCATGAGAACACTTGGGAAGTATCTTTGCGCACTGTTTCTGGCGGTGACGCTGGTCGCCGCCGCTGGCTGCGCGTCAACTTCGAAGCAGGAGGGGACCGGCGAGTATGTGGACGACAGCGTCATCACCAGCAAGGTGAAGGCCGCCATATTCAACGAGCCCAGCCTGAAGTCTGCCGAGATCAACGTCGAAACGTTCAAGGGCGCGGTTCAACTGAGCGGCTTCGTGAGTTCGCAGGCCGCGGTCAACAAGGCGGTTGCCTTGGCACGTGCCGTCGGTGGCGTAAGCTCTGTCAAGAACGACATGCGGGTCAAGTGAGCGATGACAGCTGGCGTCCACAACCGTATGGTCCCATTCGGTGGCGGCCGTGATCAGCCAGCCTCGATGGAAAGAACGCCCGCAGCCAGGGCGATGGGCGAAAAGCGTGCGATCACCCGCTGATCACCCGCAGCGCCCTGCGAGCTAGCGATGCCGTTGCCTGCCTCGCCATCCACCGATAGTCGCCATGTGCAGTCCCCGGCCGGCGAGACGGCGGCGGCGCCCGACGTGACGCCACCCACGCTTCGTATCGGACCGGGCACGCAGAGCCTGTCGCTGGCCGTCCTCGCCACGATGGCCACGGTCTTCGCGTTGGAATGGGCACAGCTGTTCGTCATCACCCTGTTGCTCGGTCTTCTCTTCGCCTACACCCTGAATCCTCTGGTCGTCTGGCTGGAACAGATCAGGATACCGCGCGCGCTGGGTAGCACATTGGTGATGGTGGGGGTCGTATGTTCGCTCACGTTCGGGGCCTATTCGCTGCGTGGGCAGTTTCAGACCATTCTCGACCAGGTACCTGCGGCGGTGAGCAAGTTGTCGGCCGGCCTCGCCAGCGTACGCAAGGGCCAGACCAGTACCATGCAGAAGGTGCAAACGGCGGCCAGCGAAATCGAAAAGGCGACCAGCCAGGCGGCGGGCATTGATTCAACGCCCAGACGGCCGGCAACTCGCGTCGTCATCGACACGCCCGGCTTCAAACTCGGCGACTTCCTGTGGGCGAACTCCGTCGGCGCAGTGGGCGTGATCGGCCAGGCGGCGATGGTGCTCTTCCTGACTTTCTTCCTCTTGCTGTCAGGCGATACCTACAAGAGGAAGCTGGTGCGCCTTACGGGACCGACGCTCTCGAACAGGAAGATCACCGTTCGCATCCTCGATGACATCAACGCATCGGTCCAGCGCTACATGTCCATGCTCCTGGCGACGAACGTGCTGGTGGCGCTGCTTACCTGGCTCGCACTGCGCTGGATCGGCCTCGAGAACGCCGGCGCCTGGGCAGTGGCCGCAGGCCTGCTGCATGTCATTCCCTACTTCGGTCCTGCCGTTACCGCCGCCGCCATCGGCATGGCCGCCTTCATGCAGTTCGACACCCTGTCGATGGCGCTGCTGCCCGCGGGAGCCTCGCTGGCGGTCGCCACCCTGGTCGGGACCTTCGTCACCACCTGGATGACCGGCCGGATCGCCAGGATGAACACGGCTGCGGTATTCGTCTCGCTGCTTTTCTGGGCGTGGCTGTGGGGCATCTGGGGAATGCTCCTGAGCATCCCGATCACGGTCATCCTGAAAGTAGTGGCTCAGCATGTGGAGCAACTTGAGCCGGTGGCGGAACTGTTGGGAGAGTAGGCCGCACAGGTTCCTCGCTGTGCTGTCCTGCATGGCGATCCCGTTGTCAGAAAAGGACCTTTTCAATTGAACGTCGACAGCAAGCGCAGCCGCTATTTTCGGCCATCAAAAGCCCGGCTTCCCGATGATGGCGTGCTAGGCACCTTGCCCGACGCGGAACCCCCGTTGCGCTCCGAGTTGTACAGCGCCGATCAAATGGCCCTGCACGGCGAGGCGCTCGCGGCCACGCACAAGCTGATTCCCGGCCAGGCGCCGGACCTGCTTCTGGCTCGGCTGGCAGACAACGAGAGCACTCTGGTGGGTGTCAGCGAGCTGCTGACGACGGCGGCCACGGAGAGCCGCCGGATGATGCCGGCCGGCGAATGGCTGCTCGATAACTTCTATCTCATCGAAGAGCAGATCCGCACGGCCAAGCGGCACTTGCCAAAAGGCTACAGTCGTGAACTCCCGCGCCTCGCGCACGGCCCGTCGGCCGGGCGTCCGCGGGTGTACGACATCGCGCTGGAGGCCATTGCGCACGGCGACGGCCGTGTCGATATCGACAGTCTCAGCGGTTTTGTGGCGGCGTATCAGGCCGTCAGCCCGATGAAGCTGGGCGAGTTGTGGGCGATCCCGATCATGCTGCGGCTGGCAGTGATCGAGAATCTGCGTCGCGTCGGCATAAGAATCGCGGCGGGTTGGGCGGAGCGCAACCTGGCCGCTACCTGGGCGGACCTGATGGCGGAGACCGCAGTCAGTGATCCCAAGAGCCTGATCCTGGTGATCGCCGACATGGCGTGCTCGGATCCTCCGATGGTTGGCGGTTTCGTCGCCGAGCTCGCGCGGCGCTTGCAGGGACGCGGCCCGACTCTGGCGCTGCCCCTGACCTGGATCGAGCAGCGCCTGTCCGAGTCGGGTCTGACGATCGAGCACCTCGTGCAATCCGAGAACCAGCAGCAGGCCGCCGATCAGGTCTCGATCAGCAACAGTATCGGCAGTCTCAGGGTTCTCGGCGCGACGGACTGGCGCACATTCGTCGAGACACAGAGCGTCGTCGAGAACACGCTGCGTGAGGATCCAGCGGGCGTCTATGGCCGGATGGATTTCGCCACCCGTGACCGATACCGCCATGCCATCGAGAGGATCGCAAAGCAGGGCGCCCTGTCCGAGGGCGAGGTCGCGCGCCAGGCGGTCGAGCTCGCGCGCATGGGTGCCGCGGCGATCGATGCTGGCGCCGGCACCAAGGATCGTGCAGGTCACGTTGGCTACTACCTGATCGACAAGGGCTTGCCGCAACTCGAACGGGCGGCGCAGGTTCGCCTTTCCGGCAGCGCGTCCTTGCGCAGAACGGCAGGCCGCTTCCAGCTACCTGTGTACCTGGGCGGCATCGCGCTGGTCACGGTGATTCTCTCGGGAAGCCTGCTGGCGCAGGCGTTTGCCGCCGGGGCGCCGGACTGGCTGCTGGCACCGGTCGGCCTCCTCTCGCTGCTGGCTGCAAGTCGATTGGGCGTCGCGCTGGTGAACTGGCTGGCAACGCTGCTGGTGGCACCGCATCCTCTGCCCAGAATGGACTTCAGCAAAGGCATCCCGCCCGAGGCGCGCACGCTGGTAGTGGTCCCTACCATGCTTACCAGCGCTGCGGGAGTGGAGGATCTGATCGAGGGACTGGAAGTGAGGTTCCTGGCGAATCGCGATGAACGTCTGCACTTCGGCCTGTTGACCGATCTCCACGACGCCCGTCAGGAATCGCTCCCGGAGGACGAATCGCTGCTGCAACTGGCGCGAACCAGGATAGGAGAGCTGAACGAGAAGTATGGCGCTGGCGGGGCCGGCATCAGGGACGACCTTTTCTGCCTCTTCCATCGCCCGCGGCGCTGGAACGCCAAGGACCGGCTGTGGATGGGTCACGAGCGCAAGCGCGGCAAGCTGGCCGACTTGAACGCGCTGCTACGCGGTGGCGGCAAGGAAGCCTTTGCGCTCGTTGTCGGTGATCTCGCGGTCCTGTCATCGGTGAAGTACGTGCTGACGCTCGACACCGATACGCAGCTGCCGCGCGATGCGGCGCGGCAATTCGTCGCTACCATGGCGCACCCGCTGAATCGCCCCGGCTACGATACAGCGAAGCAGCGTGTCACCGAGGGCTACGGCATCCTGCAGCCACGCGTGGCGATCGCCCTGCCGGGAACGAACCGCTCGCGCTATGCGTGCCTGTATGGAGGCGAGCCGGGCATCGACCCATACACGCGCGCCGTATCGGATGTCTACCAGGACCTGTTCGGCGAAGGCTCGTTCATCGGCAAGGGAATCTACGACGTCGACGCCTTCGAGCAAGCGCTGGGCGGACGCTTCCCTGAGAATCGCGTTCTCAGCCACGATCTCCTGGAGGGGTGTCATGCGCGCTCGGCACTGTTGAGCGACGTGCATCTGTACGAGGATTGTCCGGCGCGCTACGGCGCCGATGTGAGCCGCCGCTACCGCTGGATCCGCGGCGACTGGCAGCTGGCGGGGTGGCTGCGCAGGCGTGTCCCGGGCGCGGCCTCCGGCACGGACCACACGCGGCGGAAGAATCCGCTCTCGATGCTGTCGCAGTGGAAGCTCTTCGACAACCTGCGGCGAAGCCTCGTCCCCGCGGCGCTGACGCTGCTCCTGCTGTCGGCATGGACGCTGCTCGCGCCGGCCTGGTTGTGGACGCTGGCGGTGATCGGGATCATGCTCCTTCCCTCACTGTGCGCCGCCATCCTCGACATCTTCCGCAAGCCCGAGGACATGCACCTGACGCAGCATCTCGCAAGCATCGCGCGCTCGGCATACCGGCACTTCGTGCAGGTCGTGTTCGAAATCGCCTGTCTCCCCTACGAGGCGTTCTTCAGTCTCGACGCGGTCTTGCGCACCACCTGGCGGATGCTTGTGACCCGCGCACGATTGCTCGAATGGATTCCGTCGGGGGAGGCGGATCGCCAGTCGCGCGAGCGCGACCCTGGCACGCTGGGCGCCTGTTTTCGGGCCATGTGGTTCGCCCCGGCTGTCGCCGCCGTGGCCGCCATACATCTGGCGGCGTCGAAGCCAGCAGTGCTGGCGGCGGCGGGGCCGATCCTGCTCCTCTGGTTTGCCTCGCCGATCATCGCCTGGTGGATCAGCCGCCCGCTGGCGCCTCGCAAGGCGATCCTGAGCGGCGAGCAGACAGTCTTTCTGCGCGCGCTGTCGCGCCGTACCTGGGCCTTCTTCGACGACTTCGTCGGCCCGGAAGACCATTGGCTGCCACCGGACAACATTCAGCAGTATCGCGTTGCCGCGGTTGCGCACCGCACGTCGCCCACCAACATGGGACTGGCGCTGCTGGCAAACCTTTCCGCCTACGACTTCGGCTATATCGTGGCCGGACAAGCCCTCGAACGGACGGCGAACACCCTGAACACGATGGACACGCTGGAACGTTACCGGGGGCACTTCTATAACTGGTATGACACGCAGACCCTGCGACCGCTGCTGCCACTGTACATCTCGACAGTAGACAGCGGCAACCTCGCGGGCCACCTGTTGACCCTCCGTGCGGGTCTGCTCGCCCTCGCCGACGACAGGATACTGCCGGCGCGGCTGTTCGAAGGCCTGGGCGATACGCTCGGGATTCTCCTCGGCGAGGCCGACGAAGCCGCCGTGGAGCAGGCGACGGCATTTCGCAACGAACTGGAATCGGCATCGGCTGCCCGTCCGGACGGTCTCGCGGCGGCGCGCGCTCGCCTCGAGCGCCTGGCGATGCGTGCCGCCGCACTTGCCACACAGGTCGCGGAGAGTCCGCAGGACGGGGACATCAGGGCGCCCGGGCACGACGCAAAGGGACATGACGGGGGATGGGCCCAGGCGCTTGCGCGCCAATGCCGCGAGGCACTGGACGAACTGAACTTCCTGGCGCCGCGGCAAGTTCTGCCGTTGCCCGCGGCTGCGAAAGAGACCTTCGCCGAGAGCGCTGCAATACCGACGCTGCGCGAACTGGCGATGGCAGGCAGCGCCCCGGCCGGAGAAAGGATGGCGGCGATCGAGCGCGTGGCGCTGCAGTGCCTGCAACACGCGCGCATGGAGTATGGCTTCCTTTACGACGAACTGCGGCACCTGTTGAGCATCGGTTACAACGTGGCCGAACGGCGCGCGGACCCGGGCTACTACGACCTGCTGGCCTCGGAAGCGCGCTTGTGCAACTTCGTGGCGATTGCGCAGGGACAACTGCCTCAGGAGAGCTGGTTCGCCCTTGGGCGCCTGCTCACCGGCAAGGACGGAGAACCGGTTCTGCTGTCGTGGAGCGGTTCGATGTTCGAATACCTGATGCCGCTGCTGGTGATGCCGACCTACGACAACACGCTGCTCGACCAGACCTGCAAGGCGGCAGTGGCCAGGCAGATCGAGTATGGGCACCTGCGCGGCGTGCCCTGGGGACTGTCGGAATCCGGCTACAACGCGGTCGACGTGCAGCTCAACTACCAGTACCGCGCCTTCGGCGTACCCGGCCTGGGACTCAAACGAGGACTGGCCGACGATCTGGTTATTGCACCCTATGCCTCGGCCCTGGCGTTGATGGTGGCGCCCGAGCAGGCGTGCGTGAATCTGCAGCGCCTTGCGGCCGAAGGGTTCATGGGCCAGTTCGGCTTCTTCGAGGCGATCGACTACACGCCTGCACGGCAGCGACGCGGGCAAGCGCGAACGGTGGTGCGCTCCTTCATGGCCCATCATCAGGGCATGAGCCTGCTCGCGCTTGCCTATCTGGTGCTGGAGCGTCCGATGCAGCGGCGATTCGAATCGGAGCCGCTGTTCCAGGCAATCATGCTGCTGCTCCAGGAGCGCATTCCCAGGACTACGGCATGGTTTACGCACACCGCACAACTCTCGGCGGTACGCTCGCCGTCGGTTGCGGCGGAAACGCCGATTCGCGTGTTCAGCAGCCCCGACACAGCGGTGCCGGAGGTGCAGTTGCTGTCGAACGGCCGCTATCACCTGATGGTCACCAATGCCGGCGGCGGCTACAGCCGCTGGAAGGATCTCGCCGTTACGCGCTGGCGCGAAGATGGCAGTTGCGATCACTGGGGCACGTTCTGCTACGTCCGCGATGCGCAGAGCACGGCATTCTGGTCGACCGGCTATCAGCCGACGCGCAAGCGCCCCGAGCACTACGAAGCGATTTTTTCCGAGGGCAGAGCCGAGTTTCGCCGCCGCGATTCCGTGACCGGTGGCGAAGGCGCCGAAGGCGGCCAGTTCGAGACCCACACCGAGATCATCGTCTCGCCGGAGGATGACATCGAGTTGCGCAGGGTGCGCATCACCAACCGCTCTCGGCAACGGCGGCCACTCGACGTCACCAGTTATGCCGAAGTGGTGATCGCGCCGCCGGCCGCGGACGCCATTCATCCAGCCTTCAGCAACCTGTTCGTCCAGACCGAGATTCTGCGGGAACGCTGCGCCATCCTGTGCACCCGCCGGCCCCGCTCGGCCGGCGAGCAGGCGCCCTGGATGTTCCACCTGATGACGGCACACGGCGCCGATGTCGGCGAGATTTCCTACGAGACCGATCGCCTGCGCTTTATCGGCCGCGGCAGAACGGCCGCCGCTCCCCTGGCGATGAGCGACCCCGCGCCGCTTTCCGGCGGTGAGGGTTCGGTGCTCGATCCGATCGTCGCCATCCGCTGTTCGCTGGCGCTTGATCCGGAGCAGACGGTCACCATCGACATGGTGTTTGGCATCGGCAAGTCTCGCGACACGGTCTTGAGCCTGATCGAGAAATACCAGGACCGGCATCTCTCGGACCGCGTTCTCGATCTCAACTGGACGCACAGCCAGGTGGTGCTGCGGCAGCTCAACGCCAGCGAGGCCGATGCGCAACTGTATGCGCGCCTGGCCAGCTCGGTGATTTACGCCAACGCGTCGCTGCGCGCGGACGCCGCTTTGCTCGGTACGAATTGTCGCGGGCAGTCGGGGCTGTGGGGGTACGGCATCTCCGGCGATCTGCCAATCGTTCTGCTACAGATCGGCGACGCGGCCAATATCGATCTCGTGCGCCAGCTGGTACAGGCGCACGCGTACTGGCGCCTGAAGGGACTGGCGGTGGACCTGGTGATCTGGAACGAAGACCACGCCGGTTATCGGCAGCGATTGCAGGAGCAGATCATGGGCTTCATCGCCTCCGGCATCGAGGCCAGCGTGATCGACCGGCCGGGCGGCATCTTCTTGCGGTCTGCGGAGCAGATATCCAGCGAAGATCGCGTTCTGCTGCAGTCGGTCGCGCGCGCCGTCATCTCGGATGGCCGGGGAACGCTGGCCGAACAGCTCGATCATCTTCGGCTCGCCGGACCGCGCATGCCCCGTTTTGTGGCGAGTCGAGCCCACCGAAGCGAGGACCTGCCCGACACGACTGCCGCCAACGAGAGGCAGCGGCGTGACCTGATCCTGTTCAATGGGCTGGGAGGATTCACCCCGGACGGGCGCGAATATGTCATCACGCTGGCGCCCGGCCAGGTGACGCCGGCACCGTGGGTCAACGTCCTGGCGAATCCGGACTTCGGGACTGTCGTCTCGGAGAGCGGCGTCGGCTACACATGGAGCGAAAACGCGCACGAATTCCGTCTCACGCCGTGGCACAACGACCCGGTGTGTGACGCCAGTGGTGAAGCGCTCTACCTGCGCGACGAAGCGAGCGGCCACTTCTGGTCGCCGACGCCGCTGCCGGTGCGTGCAGCGGCGCCCTATGTGAGCCGGCATGGATTCGGCTACAGCGTCTTCGAACACCGCTCGGGCGGTATTCGCTCCGAACTGTGGGTCTACGTGGCCATCGACGCCGCGGTCAAGTTCTCGGTGCTGAAGGTGCGCAACGAATCAGGCCGGGCGCGCAAGCTCTCCGCAACCGGCTATGTGGATTGGGTGCTCGGGGATCTGCCCGCGAAAACGGCCATGCACGTCACCACCGAGATCGATCCGCACAGCGGTGTCCTGTTCGCCAGAAATCGGTACAACGCGGAATTCGCCGATCGTCTCGCCTTCTTCGACGTGGATGATCCGCAGCGCAGCCTGAGCGGCGACCGTACGGAATTCCTCGGGCGCAACGGCACGCTGCGAAATCCGGCCGGCATGAGACGCTCGCACCTGTCAGGCAGGGTGGGCGCTGGTCTGGATCCCTGCGGCGCGATCCAGGTCGCCTTCGAACTGGCCGACGGGGAGGAGCGCGAAGTCGTCTTCCGGCTCGGCGTCGGGCGCAACGCCGATGACGCCGGCGAACTCGTGCACCGCTTCCGCGGCGCGCTGGCCGCGCGCAGCGCACTCGAAGCGGTGTGGCAGTACTGGAAGCACACCCTCGGCGCGGTGCAGGTGGAAACACCCGACCCGTCGGTCAACGTACTGGCCAACGGCTGGCTGATGTACCAGACACTGGCGTGCCGTCTCTGGGCGCGCAGCGGCTACTACCAGTCCGGCGGCGCCTTCGGCTTTCGCGACCAGTTGCAGGACGTCATGGCGCTGGTCCACACCGAGCCCGCGCTGGTGCGCCAACATCTGCTGCTCTGCGCGAGCCGTCAGTTCCAGGAGGGCGATGTCCAGCACTGGTGGCATCCACCGTCGGGTCGTGGCGTGCGCACCCATTGTTCGGACGACTACCTGTGGTTGCCGCTGGCCGTCTGTCGCTACGTGACCAGCAGCGGCGACACCGGGGTGCTCGATGAACACGCACATTTCCTGGAGGGCCGCCCGGTCAACCCGCAGGACGACTCCTACTACGACCTGCCCGGGCGCTCCGCCGAGGCGGCCAGCCTGTACGAGCACTGCGTGCGCGCCATCCTGCACGGTCTGCGCTTCGGCGAGCACGGCCTGCCGCTGATTGGCTCGGGCGACTGGAACGACGGCATGAATCTGGTGGGGATCGGCGGCAAGGGCGAGAGCGTCTGGCTGGGATTCTTCCTTTGTGAAGTCCTCGGGCAATTCAGCGCCCTTGCGCGCGTGCGTGGCGATACGCCCTTCGCGGAGCGCTGCACGGCGGAGGCCACGCGGCTGCGCCGGGATCTCGAAGGTCACGGCTGGGACGGCGAGTGGTACCGGCGCGGCTACTTCGACGACGGTACGCCGCTTGGTTCGGCAAGCAACGAAGAGTGTCAGCTCGATTCCATCTCGCAGAGCTGGTCGGTGCTCTCCGGGGCGGGCGACGCGATACGCTCGCGCATGGCCATGCAGGCGGTGGACGAGCGGCTCGTGCGCCGCGAGGACGCGCTTGTCCAGCTTCTCGATCCGCCCTTCGACAAGTCGAATCTGGACCCCGGCTACATCCGCGGCTACGTGCCCGGCGTGCGGGAGAACGGCGGGCAATACACGCACGGGGCGATCTGGACGGCGATGGCCTTCGCCGCCCTGGGCGACGCGCGGCGCGCATGGGAAGTCACGGCAATGATCAATCCGGTGCACCATGCCACATCGGCGCAAGGCATCGCCACCTACAAGGTCGAACCCTACGTCATGGCCGCCGACGTCTATGCGCTCGCGCCGCACACCGGGCGCGGCGGATGGACCTGGTACTCCGGTTCGGCCGGCTGGATGTATCGGCTGATGGTCGAATCGCTACTCGGCCTCAGGCTCGAGTGCGACAGGCTGCATCTCGCTCCGTGCCTGCCCGCGAACTGGCAGGCATTCAAGATTCACTACCGCTACAGGGAGACCGTCTATCACATCGCCGTGGCGCAGGAACACGTCGGCGAGCAGGGCGCGCGCATGCAGATGAGCGTGACGGTTGACGGCGAAGAACGAAGCGACCAAACAATCCCTCTCGTCGACGATCATCGCGAACACCCGGTCGAGGTGGTTTTGCGTGCCGGCAGCGCATCGGGGGCCTGATCGGGCGCTTGACCCGGCCTGCTGCGGGAGGCATGCTGCCTCTGCCGCAGCAAGCCTTGCGTCGCAGTTTGCAGAGATGCGGCTAATGTGAAAGTCGCCCAGGCGACTCACCAATCCCCCCTTCGCCCCTTGCGAGACAAGTGGCGGGGGAAAAGGGGTACGGTCATGACTTGCATGATCCGGGGTATTTCGATGTGTCATGACCGTTGGTAGCGCCTTCCTTAATCGATTCGGACAGAGGAGAACACAATGCCAAGAGCACCCAAAGCGGCAAGCCAGGCGGCAACCGAAAGCGAAGCCTCCAACTTGCGCTACTGCTGTCAGCCCGTGCAGCATCCACGGCAGTTCGATCCGGCGGTCGATGTGCTGCGTTCGCGCGCCATACTGGCCGGCGGCAAGAAATGGGTCAATGGAACGCAATTGACCTTTTGCTGCTACAAGGCCGGCGATGCCGTTCCCAATGCCTGGAAAGGCAAGGCGACAGACATCGAGGAGGTGCGCCAGGCTTTCGAGACCTGGTTCAAGCTGGGCATCGGCATCAGCTTCAAGGAACTGGCTGAACCCGACGATGCAATGCTGCGTATCGGCTTTGCGCCCGGCGATGGCTCGTGGTCCTACGTCGGCCGCGACAACCTGAACATACGCGATCCCCTGCAGCGAACCATGAACTTCGGCTGGGCGCTCAATACCGCCTACGGACGCGACACTGCATTGCACGAGATCGGCCACGCTCTCGGCCTCGAGCATGAACACCAGAACCCCTTCGCCGGAATCGCCTGGGATACCGATGCCGTACGCAACTATTTCCAGGGGCCGCCGAACAACTGGGATGCGCAGACCATCGACTGGAACATCCTGCGCAAGATCAGCCCCGCAGAAGTGAAGGGCACCAACTGGGACCCCAACTCGGTGATGGAATACGCTTTCGGCGCCGGCCTGATCGTCGAGCCCGCTGCCTACCGCGGCGGCTTGCAACCCAAGGGCGGGCTCTCGGCGGCCGACAAGGCGTGGATCGTCGAGTCCTATCCGGGAGCCGGTCCGACGAAGAAGATTCCGGCGCTCGAAGTCGGCTTGTCACAGAGGCTGGCGATCAAGGCCGGCGAGACGCGTGTCTTCGATTTCATGCCGAAGCGCACACGCAACTACAGCATCACCACCTTCGGCAGCGCGGACACCCTGATGGTGCTCTTCGAGGTGCGCAGCACCGGCAACGTGCAGATCGGCGGTGACGATGACAGCGGCACCGACAGGAACGCAAAGATCGAAATGCGCCTGATCAGGGGACGGCACTATCAGATCGGCATACGCCTGTACTATGCGCAGATGGCGGCCGAAACGGCGGTCATGGTCTGGTGAGGAGCCGTTGCCTCCGCGCAGCGGCCAGCGCCGTGCTGAAGGCGACCGCTCGCCTGCTGCCGGCAGCTCGGCGATGAGCCACGCGGCCGCCGTCGTCGAGCGTCGCTTGCTGGCCGGGGTGCCGCTGCTGATCGTGCACCCCGCCGGCAGGGTGACGCCCTTGCCGACCGTGCTCTGGTTTCATGGTCTCGGTGCAGACAAGGAACTGCATTTGCCCGAGTTGCAGCGCTTCGCCGGCGCGGGCCTGCTGGCCATCGGGATCGATGCGGTCGGTCACGGCCAGCGGCGCCTGGCCGATTTCGAGCAGCGTTTCGCGCAGCCGCCAGAACACGCGAGCAGACTTTTCGATTCGCTGGTGGCGCAAACGGCCGCCGAACTCCCGCAGCTCATCGACGCGCTGGTCGGCTGCGGGCTGAGCGACCGCGAGCGGATCGCTGTCGCCGGTGTGTCGATGGGCGGCTGTATCGTCTACGGTGCGAGCAGTAGTGATTGTTCCCTTCGTGCCGCCGTCGCGCTGATGGGTTCGCCGGCCTGGCTGCATCCGGATGGCGCCGACTTTCCTGTCGATCGGTTCTTCCCCACGGCTCTGCTGTCGATCACCGCCGAGAACGACGAGGTCGTTCCGCCAATGGCGGCGCGTGCCTTGCACGGGCAGCTGGAAGCGCGCTATCGGCAGGATCCGGAGCGGCTCGACTACCGGACGATCGCCGGCGCGTCTCATTTCATGTCCCCGGAAGACTGGAGCCACGTGCTTGACCAGACGGGCGCATGGCTCGTCCGCTTTGCGGCCGACGGAGATCCAGGCGTTCCCTGAGAGTAGGCCTTGCCGCAGCAGCGGCAGCGGCGATCGTGCGGCAGGCGTTTTCGTCAGACGCGCTCGATGATCATCGCCACGCCCTGGCCGACGCCGACGCACAGGGTGCATAACGCGTAGCGGGCGGAGCGGCGACGCAGTTCCCAGGCGGCGGTGGTCACCAGACGCGCACCGGTCATGCCGAGCGGATGGCCAATGGCAATCGCGCCGCCATTCGGGTTGACGTGCGCGGCGTTGGCGGGGATTGACAGGTCGCGCAGCACCGCCAGGCACTGCGCGGCAAACGCTTCGTTGATCTCGATGACGTCCATCTGGTCCAGCCGCAGCCCGCTCCTGGCCAGCACCTTGCGCGTCGCCGGCGCAGGGCCGAAGCCCATGATCCGCGGCGCAACGCCGGCAGTGGCCATGGCCACGATGCGTGCGCGGGGTGTCAGGCCGTGTTTGGCGGCCGCCTCTTCATTGGCGATGAGCAGCGCGCAGGCACCATCGTTGATTCCCGCCGAGTTGCCGGCGGTAACCGTGAGTCCGGCAGCGTTGATGCCTTCGCGCTTGGCCAGTCGGGCCATGGTCATCTCCGGGCGGGGGTGTTCATCGCTCTTGAAGACCGTCGCGTGACCTTTCTTTTGCGCCAGACGAACGGGGATGATCTCGTCGGCGAATCGTTCGGCTTCGTGCGCGGCACCCCAGCGCTGTTGCGAGCGCAAGGCAAAGGCGTCCTGATCGGCTCGCGAAATGCTGAACCTGGCGGCGACGTTGTCGGCGGTCTGCGCCATCGAGTGCGTGTCGTGGAGCTTTTTCAGGAGCGGGTTGACGAAGCGCCAGCCGAGCGTCGTGTCGTGGATCGCCGTGCTGCGCGAGAAGGCGCTTTCGGCCTTGGGGATGACGAACGGCGCGCGCGACATGCTCTCGACGCCGCCGGCAATCATCAGATCGGCTTCGCCCGCCTTGATCGAGCGCGCAGCCAGGCCGATGGCATCCATTCCCGAGGCGCAGAGGCGGTTGACCGTCGTTCCGGCGACCTCGACCGGCAGCCCGGCGAGCAGACCGGCCATGCGCGCCACATTGCGGTTGTCCTCGCCGGCCTGATTGGCGCAGCCGTAGATCACGTCATCGACAAGGGACCAGTCTACCCCGGGGTTGCGGTCGATCAGGGCGCGAATCGGCAAGGCTGCGAGGTCATCGGTGCGCACGCCGGACAGCGCACCTCCATAACGGCCGACCGGCGTCCTGACAGCGTCGCAGATAAAGGCTTCGTTCATTTACGGGGAGTCCTTTCAGTGGTCGAGCGCTGGCGCGGCATGGTCGACCGGGGTATGGGGGGCTGGTTGGCAACGAGGGCGGGGCAGGCGTATTGTCCTGCCGGTTGGTCTCGAGTTGCTGCGTGGCTTTGCTGCGTGCTGCGACCGTGGAGGTCGAGGCTTCATTGCGGGTTTCCTTCGACCGCATCCGGCCCCTGCCTGGCCGCACTGCTCGATGCGCCAGGTTCGCTGTCTTCGGCTTCGAGGCCGGCGATCACTTCGCCGGCGATGCGGTACGATTTGCCGCGGAAAAGGGCCACCACCTTGCCGCGCGCGTTGCGGATCGTCGTGTCGTAGACGCCGGTGCGTCCGGCGAGCGATCGTTCCTCGCACTCCGCTTCGAGCAGTTCGCCCTCGCGTGCCGGCGTGAGGAAGTCTATGTGGCACGCGGAAGCGACCGTGTTGCGGTTGTAGCTGTTGCAGGCGTAGGCAAAAGCCGAGTCGGCAAGAGTGAACAGATAGCCGCCGTGACAGATATGGTGGCCGTTGACCATATCCGGTCGGACGAGCATCGTCAATCGCGAGTAACCGGGGCGAACGCTGGCCAGTTTCAGGTCGATCAGCTTGCTGGCCGCGTCGCGGCTGAACATCGCCTCGGCCGTCTGTTCGGCGAGCAGGCGCGCGGTCTCGGGATCGGGGTCGGGGTCGGGGCTGGCGGGGTCAGGCATGGAAAGTCTTTCGGGAAAACACCTTGCGGGCGAGCAGCGGCGAAACGCGATAGCGGTCTTCGCCGTAGGTGGCGGCGAGATTGGCCAGTACGCGGCGGACCTGCTTGAGGCCGATGCGCTCGGCCCAGGCCAGCGGACCGAGCGGGTAGTTGGTACCCAGGCACATCGCCTGATCGACGGCGTGCGCGTCGCAGACCTGCTGGTAGACCGCATCGGCAGCCTCGTTGGCCAGCATGCAGACGCTGCGCATGACAGCCAGGCCGGGAACGTCGGCCAGCTTCGAGACGGCGAAGCCGGCAGACTGGAGCAGCGCGACGGCAGTCTCGATCGCCGCCGGGCTGCATTGCTCGGCAGCGGCAATTGCCAGGCGGCTGGCGCTGCCGTAGTCGAGTGCCAGGTCGACCAGGACGGTGTTGGAAACGCCCTTGCGCGCAGCGCGCTCGCTGGCGGTGCGGCCATCGGTCAGGTAGAGCACGGCGCTGCCGGCTTCGGCAAAGCGGCCGTCCGGTGTCGTGCCGGCTGGCTGAAACGGCAGGCCGTGCGCTTGCAGCCGGCTGCGCAGGGACTCGGCCAGCGAACCCTCGGCAAAAATCAGCGGCGCCGACGACAGGGCGGCCTGCTTCGGCAGGGTGTTCGCCGGCGGTCGCGGTGTGTCGTCGTAGCGATAGAAGCCGCGCCCGCTCTTGCGGCCGAGAAAGCCGGCGGCGACCAGTTCCTGCTGGATCAGCGAGGGCGCGTAGCGAGGGTCGTTGAAGAACGCGCTCCACACCGATCTGCTGACCGCCAGGTTGACGTCGAGTCCGATCAGATCCATCAGCTCGAAAGGCCCCATGCGGAAGCCGCCGGCCTCGCGGAAGACGGCATCGAGCGTCGCGCAGTCGGCGGCGCCTTCGTTGAGCAGGCGCAGCGCTTCGCCGTAGTAGGGGCGGGCGACGCGATTGACGATGAAGCCCGGCGTCGAGCGCGCCATTACGGCCGTCTTTCCCCAGGCCTGCGCCGTGGCCTGCAGCGTGCCGGCGACCTGCGCGTCGGTCGCCAGCCCGCTGACCACTTCGACCAGGACCATCAGTGGCGCCGGGTTGAAGAAGTGCAGTCCGGCCATTCGCTGCGGCGATTTCAGCACCGCGGCGACGGCCGTGATCGATAGCGAAGAGGTATTGCTGGCGAGCAGGCAATCCGGCGCGACCAGGCCTTCCAGGTCGCGAAACAGCGCCCGCTTGGCGCCCAGATCCTCGACGATGGCTTCGATCACCAGAGCGCTGTCGGCGAGTTCGTCGATAGTGCGCGCCAGCGACAGTCTGGCCCGTGCCGCTTGCGCGGTGGCTGCAGCGAGCTTCCCGCGGCTGACCAGTTGTTCGAAAGCTGCGCCGATGCCGGTGATCGCCTGCTCGGCGACAGCTGCATCGGCGTCGAAGAGGCGCACCCGATGGCCGGCAGCAGCGGCGACCTGCGCGATACCGGCGCCCATGGCACCGGCGCCAACGATGCCGACGATCCTGTCCTTGCTGAGGGCGGCGTTCAATTTTGCTAGCGATCCGTGAAGGTCGGCGTTCGCCTGCCGATGAAGGCGGCGACACCTTCACGGTAGTCGTCGCTGCGGCCGAGTTCGCGCATGATGTCGCGCTCCAGGTCGAGCTGCGTTTCGAGCGGATTGTTGACCCCGGCACGCATCACCTGGCGGGTGCGGACCAGCGCCCGGGTCGGCGCGCTGGCGAGTTGCCTGGCGATTCGGTCGATCGTTGGCGCCAGTTCGGCGTCGTCGACGCAATCCCAGATCAGGCCCCAGGCGGCGGCTTTCTCGGCCGGCAGCTTTTCGGCCAGCATCGCCAGTCCGATGGCACGCGCCATGCCGACGCGTTGTGGCAGGAACCAGCTGCCGCCGGTATCGGGAATCAGCCCGATCTTGCTGAAGGCCTGCAGAAAACTCGCCGAGCGTGCGGCAACGACGATGTCGCAGGCCAGCACCAGGCTGGCGCCGGCACCGGCGGCAATGCCGTTCACCCCGCAGATCGTCGGCATGCGCAGGTGCTGCAGGCGCAGGACCAGCGGCTTGTAGTTCTTCTCGATCGTTGCTGCCAGGTCGGGCGGCTCGTCGCTGCCCGCCACTGCGCGATCGTTGAGATCCTGGCCGGCACAGAACGCGCGTCCGGCGCCGCTGAGTACCAGAACGCGGGCGCTGAGGTCGGCGTCGAGCGCGTCCATTGCCTGCCGGATCTCGGCATGCATCACCTCGGTGAAACTGTTCAGGCGATCGGGACGATTGAGCGTCAGGCGTGCGATGCCGTCGTCGACGGCGCAAGTGATGGCAGTGAAGCTCATTGGGCGGTTCTCAGAGATGGCGGCGGCGCTGTACGACGCGGAAGCGGTTGGCGACAAAGGCGGAATCGGCATATGAAGCGTTGGCGGCCGGGTTGCCACCCGTGCCATGATAATCGGAGAAAGCCGTCGATTGGTTGACGAAGACGGCTCCGGTCAGGTTGATCGACAGCGCGACCTTCGACCGCCAGGTCGCTTCGCTCATGGCCTCGATGACTTCGGCCGAGGTCGAGTATACCGCGGCGGTCAGTGCGCCGTGCTCGCTGACGACGCGCTCGGAGAGGGCGATGGCGGCAGCGGTATCGGCGACCCGGACCAGGAAGCTGATCGGCCCGAAGCATTCCTGGGTCCATGGTGGCTCGTCGGCTGCGCAGGCGATCAGCACCGGTGAGCGCACGCGTGCCTCGGGAAACTCGGGGTGGTCGATCGCTTTGGTGCCGAGAACGACCTTGCCCAGCGAGCCGCTGCTCGCCGTTTCGATGCGCCGCAGTGTGTCTTCGGACTGCACCGCGCCGAGTACCGCAAGCGCGACTTCCGGCTTGCCGAGGAGCGCGTCGATGGCGCCGGCGAGGTCGCTGGCCAGATCGTCGAAAGTCTTGTGGCCAAGGTCGGTTTCGATACCGGCAGCCGGTACGAAGAGCGCTTGCGAGGTGGTGCACATCTGCCCCGAGTAGAGCGAAAGCGTGAACGCCAGGTTGCGCAGCATTGCCTTGTAGGCATCGGTGGAGTCGATGACGATGTTGTTGACGCCGGCGAGTTCGGCATAGACCTGAGCCTGGCGACAGTGGTCGATCAGCCAGTTGCCGAAGGCATTGCTGCCGGTGAAATCGATGGACCGGATTGCCCGGTGTTGCGCCAGTTCGCGCGTTGCCTGGTCTTCTTTGAACGCCGCCAGGCTGACCAGGTTGGCGTCGATACCGTTCTCGGCCAGCACTTCGCGGATGATGCGCACGCTGATCGCTACCGGCAGTATGGCGTTGGGGTGCGGCTTGACGATCACCGGGTTGCCGGTGGCCAGCGCGGCGAACAGGCCGGGGTAGGTGTTCCAGGTCGGAAAGGTGCCGCAGCCGATGACCAGCGCGACGCCGCGGCCGACGATCTCGAATTGCTTGTGCATGCGCAGGGGCGGGTTCTTGCCCTGCGGTTTTTCCCAGATTGCTTCCGCCGGTACGAAACTCTGTTCGCGCCAGGCGTAGGCGACGGCTTCGAGGGCGCGATCCTGCGCGTGCGGCGCGCCGGCCTGGAAAGCCATCATCCAGCCCTGGCCGGTAGTCATCATCACCGCGTGCGCCAGTTCGAAGCTGTGCTTGTTCAGCCGTTCGAGGATTTCCAGGCAGATGCCGGTGCGTCCTTCGGCGCCGATATTCCGCCAGCCGCGCATGGCCTCGAGGCCGGCGTCGATCAGCGCCTGCGCATTGCACACCGGGTAGCTGACGCCGAGGGCCAAGCCGTAGGGCGACGTCTCGCTGCTCGTCCACGCGACCTGGCCGGGCTGGTCGAGCGCGAATTGCCGTCCGAGACAGCGCTCGAAGGCGCGCTTGCCGTCTTCCATCGCGCTCTCGCCATAGATCCCGGGGCTTGGCGTCTCGGCGTACGCCGCCCAGTAGCCGCGCTCGTGAATGGCGTTGACGGCGGCGTCGAGGGTGGCGCGGTGCTTGTCGAAAAGGGCGTGCGGCATGGCATCCTCCGGTAAGGGTGGTGGCGACCTTGAGACTGGGTGCGTCCAGAGACAAGTCCTAAACGGTACAAACTATGCGCCATTCTGTCAATCTGCGTATCATTAAGGCGCGCGGCGAATAATGCGAGAGTGCTCGCGCGACGACTCGTCAGGGCCGGTAAAGGTAGATACAAAGCCATGCTGGAGCGTTAATTTAACAGTCTGCCGAACAGCATGCAGGGATGCCGTTCGGCAGCAGGGGTGGCGAACGCGATGACCCTGCAGACTGCGACGCGAGCCGATACGAGTCTGCTTGACAGGCAACGACAAGACGTAACATGATGATCGAGCCGGAGTCGGATCCGGTCGGCATCCGAACATACCCGCCAGGGGAGATCCGCATGAGCACAGACAAGCAACGCTTTGCCGAGACGATGGCCATGCCGCCATCGACCGAGCAACCCAACATCTACCCGCTGTCGTGGGAAGCGAACACCAGGAAGATGGAGGAGGTGTGGGCTGCAGCACAGCGCGACTACTGGGATCCGGCCAAACTGCCGTGGGACACTTTCGATCCCGACAGCTACAGCTGGGAAGAGCGTGAGGCCATCGCCTACTGGTGGACGCTGCTGTCGGTATTCGATGCCTCGGCGCCGCCGGTATTCGCCGCGGCGATGATCAAGACCTACGAAGCGCATGAAGAGGCGCCGGTACGCAACTGCTTCTTTTCGGTGACTCGCGACGAGCACAACCACGAGACGATGTGCGGCATGGCCATCACCCGCCTGCTCGACCATCCCGATCCGCTCGGCTACACGCCGAAGAGCGATCTCGGCCGGCGCCTGCAAAAGAACGCGGCGTGGCTGTATTTCAACGGTGGGCGCTACTGGGAGGGCTACAAGAAGGCCGTGCCGCGCTATTCGCTGGCAGTCCTCTTCAGTTCCTTCCTGATGGGCGAGATTGCCGCGGCGACGATCTTCAAGCAGATGTACGAGAACTGCCGCGAGGCGGTCTTCCGGGAAGGTTTCCGCAACATCGGTCGCGATGAAGGCCGGCACATGGCGATCTGCATGGCCTTGATGCAACGCGACTACCCGCGCCTGGGGGAAGACGACAAGCGGACCGTGACCCGGCAGATTCGTGCCGGCTATCTGTTCCTTTCTGCGGTGCTGTTCGAGCCACCGATGGATTTCTGGGATCTGCCCGCCGACTTCATCGCCAATCAGCGCGAAGGCGAGGAGGTCTGCCGGCAGGCGGGTTTTGGCGTGCCCGGCTACGAGATGAAACTGCAGAACTGGAAGAAGGCGATGCTCAATCTCAAGGGCGTGCTCGACCAGTACGCTATCGAATTCCCGGCGATCCCCGAAGTCGGCATTACCGGGCGCGAGATCAGCGACGTCGAAATGGACGATATCATTCCGGTATTCTGAACGCTCGGAACACGCGAAACGCCGACAGTGGCCAGCGAGGGTGCCCGCCTTCGGCGGCGCCGCACAGCGTTGCAATAGTCCGGTGAACGCACTCTGGAGACCACCATGACCAGCACCATGACCAGCCAGATCGTCCTGCACCCGTCAGGCAAGCGGATTGACTGTGCGCTTGGCGACACGGTGCTCGCCGCCCTCGAAGCCGCCGGTTACGCCTTGCCGAACAATTGTCGCGCCGGCGCCTGCGGCGAATGCAAGGTACGTGTCCGCTCGGGTGACTTCGACCAGGGGATGGTGCTCGACATGGCGCTTTCGCCTGAGGATCGCCTTGAAGGCTATGGCCTGATGTGCATGGCAAAGCCGCTCTCCGAAGAACTGGTCATCGAATGGGGCAGCGAAGACGATGCCCGGCCGAAATTTTTTCCGCCGAGCCAGAACATGCTCTTCGTGGTGGTCAGCAAGAGTTTCTGCGCAACCCGGGTTGTCGAGCTGCGCCTGCGCCCGGTGGGTGCGCTCCTGCGCTACTGGCCCGGCCAGTACATCACGCTTGGCGATGATGGCGCGGGCGTTCCCTACCGTGCCTATTCGATGGCCAACGCGCCGCGACCCGACGGCGAGATCGTCCTGCAGGTGGCGCGCTCGGACGACGGCGGCACCAGTGCCTGGGTGTACGACACCCTGGCGGCCGGCGACCGGGTGAAGATCAATGGCGCGTACGGCACCTTCGTCGGCGATCCGACGGTCGACACGCCGGTGCTTTGCCTGGCAGCGGGGACCGGCGTGGCGCCGGTTCTGGCGCTCGCCGAGGCGGCGTTGCGCCGGGGTTTCCGGCGACCGGTGAGCTTTCTCGTCTCGGCGCGCAGCGCCGACGAAGTCTACGCCGGTGGCATGCTCTCGTGGTGGCATGCCAAATACCGCAACTTCAACTATCAGGTGACGCTGACGCGTGAGGAGCGGGCCGGCTATCTGCACGGTCGCGTCGACGCGATCCTGCCGCTGCTCCTGCCGGATCTTTCCGGTCACTCCGTTTTCGCTGCCGGCAGCCCGGAATTCGTCGATGCCTGCGTGAGCACGGTCAGAAAGCTCGGCGCGCAGGACGCGCTGATCCACAGTGAGGGCTTCTTTCCTCAGCACGGCACCGACGAAGACGCCGCGGTTGCTTCCCCGCTCAAGCGCTGAGCAATCGCGTGCCGCGAATTCTCGAGTCCCGGGCTGCCAATGGTGCGATCGCGCGCCGTCTGGATCAGGCACGAGAGAGCAGTGGCGCGTCGCCTGACCTGCCGGTCGCTGCACGCATCGCGCTGTGCAGCGGGCAGAAGCGGGTGCATGCCGGTTCGCTGATCGTTTCGCTTTTCGGCGACCTGGTCGTGCCGCGCGGTGGTCGCATCTGGCTGGGCAGCCTGATCCGCCTGCTCGAACCGCTCGGTTTGAGCGAACGCCTGATCCGGACAACGGTCTTTCGCCTGGTCAGGGAGCAGTGGTTGCGTTCCGAAGCGCTCGGCCGACGCAGCGATTACCTGCTGACGTCAAGCGGTCAGCGCCGTTGTGCAGAGGCGGCCAAACGCATCTACGCCGCGCACGCCCCGGACTGGGACCGACGCTGGCGACTGGTTCTGGCGGTCGGTCCGCTGGCGGCGAAGGAGCGCGACGCCCTGCGGCGGGCACTCTTCTGGCGGGGTTTCGGGGCACTGGGTGCGGAGTGCTTCGTTCATCCGGGCGCGGACCTCACGGCCGCTTTCGACGCCCTGGTGGCCGACGGTCTCGGCCACCTGCTGCCTGCCCTGATGCCGCTGCTGGCCGCCGACGCCAGTCTGGCGGGCAGCGCCAGCCATGCCGACCTCGTTTCCCGCGCCTGGGATCTCAGCGAACTGGCGTGCTCATACGCCGATTTCATCGCCGCCTACACGCCGGTCCTGCTGCAGTTGCGTGTCGATCAGCGGGCGCCGGTCGATGACGAACAGGCCTTCCTGACGCGCCTGCTGTTGATCCACGACTACCGCCGCCTCCTGCTGCGCGATCCGCAGTTGCCCGAAGTGCTGCTGCCCAGCGCCTGGTCCGGCGAGGGCGCGCGGGCCCTGTGCAGGGAACTCTACCGCCGCCTGCTGGCGCCCTCCGAGCGCCACCTGGACCATTTCCTGTCGACGGCGGACGGCAATTGCCCTCCGCGGCAACTGTTCGTCGAGCGTCGTTTCGCCGCAGACGATCCGCTCACCTGAGGGCGCGCCGCTGTCAGGGGCTGTGCGGTGCGCCACTCTCCCGCTCCTGCTCGCCGGCCTGCGCCTGCCTGCGCAATTCGATCAGCGGTTGCACCCCCGGCATGTCGAAGCGTTTTCGGTCCGGCTCGACGGCAGCCAGCGCCTCGGTTTCGACCAGCGTCGCCAGCGAACGCCGGGTGAGTTCCTGATAGGTCAGCGTGCCGTCGATCTTCCAGGCCATTTCCTGTTCGCTGAGCAGGCGCATGACCTTGGCCGGAACGCCGCCGACCAGCGAGCGTGCCGGTACCTCCATTCCGGCGCGGACGAAGGCGCAGGCGGCAACGATCGACGACTCGCCGATGACCGCGTTGTCCATGATCACAGCATTCATGCCAACCAGCGCGTTGCGGCCGATGCGGCAGCCGTGCAGCACTGCGCCGTGGCCGATATGGCCGTCCTGCTCGATGACCGTGTCCGTCCCGGGAAAACCGTGCATGACGCAGGTGTCCTGCACATTGACGCCCTCTTCGAGGATCAGGCGGCCGAAGTCACCGCGCAGGCTGGCGCAGGGACCAACGTAACAGCCCGGTCCGACGATCACGTCGCCGATCAGGACGGCTGCGGGATGCACATAGGCACTCGGATCGATGACCGGAACGATGCCGTCGATGGCGAAAACACGCGGGCGGTTCATGCGGCTACTCCTGTAGGAGGTCCTGCGCCGTGGGCGAAGCCTGTGGCGCAAGGCCGATTCTGCGACGCTGACCATTCTAGTCCGCTGCCGGCGCCGCCGCGACGATGCCGCGCCCGAAAAAGCGACGCAAGGTCAGTCCCGGTCATTAATGTGAAAGTCGCGGGCCGCCTGATGCCCGCCTTTACTCGCCGTGGCAGCGTAGCCGGGCGGGTCGCCGAGAGCGTAAGGATCATGCAGCTGCGACGACTCAGTTCCCGTAGGCCGGAAGGCCGCATGCCAATACCCTTCATGAATCTCGTCGCCCACCACTTGCCGGTTCCCTGGCACCTCACCGCTCCGATGCGCATCGACGAGGCGGCATGATCTCGGTCATCATTCCGGCGCTCAATGAGGAAGCACGCATCGCCACGACACTGGCCAGCGTGCTGCCACAGCGACCCCTGGAAGTGCTGGTGGTCGATGGCGGCAGCAGCGACGCGACCACCGCCGTCGCCGCGGCGACCGCCGGCGTGCGGGTATTGCGCGCGGAGAAGGGGAGGGCACGCCAGATGAATGCCGGCGCGGCGGCAGCGTGCGGCGAATGGCTGCTGTTCCTGCATGCCGACACGCTGTTGCCGCCGCTGGCGCTGGCGCGTATCGCCGCGCTGCCGGAGAGCGTCCTGGCGGGCGCCTTCAGCCATCGTTTCTCGGGCAGCGACTGGCGTCTGCGCCTGATATCGCTCCTCGACAACTACCGCACGCGGATCACACACATCGCCTTTGGCGATCAGGCGGTTTTCGTGCGGCGCGAACTGTTCGCGCGTCTCGGCGGCTTCCCGCTGTGCGACGTGATGGAGGATGTGGCCTTCGGCGAAGTCCTGCGCGAAGCCACCGTGCCGATTCTGCTCGCCGAGGAGGCGGTCACCGATTCGCGCAAGTTCGAGCAGATGGGCGTCTGGACCAGCCTCGCGCGGGTGGGTGTGCTGCTGTTCTGCCATCGCCTGCGCTTGCCCCTGCTTGGGCGGCGGTTTTTCAACGAAGTACGCTGACCGCCGGCCGGACAGCCGTCGGATTCTGGAGAGGTCATGAAGAACTGGATTGTCGCGATCGCCTTCGCCCTGCTGCCGCTATCGGTCAGCGCCGCGTTCGATCAGAGCCATGCTGCGTGGACGGCGCTGCTCAGGCAGCACGTCGTGCTGATCGACGCGGGCAAGGCGTCACAGGTGGACTACGCCGGCTTTGCAAAGAACCGCGCTGCGCTGAAAGCCTATCTGGACAGCCTGTCGGCGGTGACCCGGGAGCAGTTCGACTCCTGGCGCAAGCCGCAGCGGCTGGCCTTCCTGATCAACGCCTACAATGCCTTCACGGTCGAACTGATCCTCGGCAGGTACCCGGATCTGACATCGATCCGTGACCTGGGCAACATCGTCTTCAACAGTCCCTGGAAGCAGAAGTTCTTCACGCTCTTCGGCGAAAAGCGCCATCTGGACTGGATCGAGCACGAGACGATCCGCAAGCCCGGCGCCTACGACGACCCACGCGTCCACTTCGCGGTGAATTGTGCCTCGGTGGGTTGCCCCATGCTGAACGACGAGGCCTTCGTCGCCGAGCGCCTGGATGCACAACTGGAACAACAGACCCGCCGCTTCCTCGCCGACCGCTCGCGCAACCGCTTCGACGCCGGGAGCGGCACCCTGCTGGTCTCGCAGATCTTCGACTGGTACGGCAAGGATTTCTCGTCCGGCTATCGGGGTATCACTTCGCTCAGGCAGTTCCTCGGAAACTACGCCGATCTGCTGGCCGCAACGCCCGCCGGGCAGGCCCTGGTCCGGCAGGGCATGGTGGAGATCGACTATCTCGCGTACGACTGGGCGCTCAATGGCGTTCAGCCGTGAGGCTGGCGGCGATGCGCTGATCGGATCAGGCGCAGTGTCGCGGTCCTTGCCCCGGAACTTGTATTCGCCGTTTATGCCCTGCACCGGGAGCTGCTAGTCGATGCGGGCGATCAGGTCGCCGGCGATCAAGAACCCGAGCCTGAAAATCAGGAGGGAGCCAGAAGTGACGGTGTGCATCGCGAGCGAAGGGTCCGCGTCCGGCATGGCAAATTCCCGTTGGTTGACGGAGGATGCAGCCGAGTGCTCCTGACGATTCCATGAAGGCTGCGCCACGCGTGCCTTGCGACAAGTCAACATTCTTCCAGTGGGAATGACGGCGAACACCGCCTCATCGGCAATCGCGTGGGGCTCATGCCTCGCGTCCCGACGCCTGCTGCAACCAGTCGGCGTAGTCCCGAAGGGGCCGCGAACTCGCCAAATGGCTGCTGACCGAGGCATCTTCGCTCTGCTCGAGAGCCATGCCAAGGATCTCGGACGGTGACACGGCGAACCGGTTTCGGAAGCGATGACTGAAGGAACTGGCGTCGGCGAATCCCCAGGCGCTCGCGACGTCGGCAATCTTGGTGTGCCGCGGATCGGCCCCGCGCAACTCCCGATAGCAGCGCTCCAGACGTGCGCCGTTGATGAACTGCCTGACCCCGCCGACGGGCGCGAACAAGCGATAGACCGTGCTGCGCGAGACGTGGAAGTGCCGGCAGAGCGCTTCGACGCCGACGTCACCCTGCAGCCGCGTCATCAGGTATTGCTGCATGGCGCTCAGGCTCGCGTGAATCGTTTCGGCTGGCCCATAGCCGAGCATGACATCCAGAAAGCCGAGAAATGCGTCGCAGAGGATTGTCGCCTGCGGCAAGGTCACCTGCCCGAGCTCGGCGATCAATTCCTGCCACAGCAGCGATAACAGCCGGCCGTCCGGGTCGGCCATGGACCAGGACAGGACCGGAGTCTGCTCATTCATGCCGGCGCCGGCCCTGAGCCGGTGGCGCGGAATGATGATCGCGTGCAGGCACATTGCCGAGGCCTCGGAGTCGAATTCGTAGGCCCAGTCGCGCAGGTAGATATGCCCGGCGAGCAGGCGCACGTGACCGTGGGTCATGATCAGGCGCTCCTCGCCCGCCAGTTGCGCCTGCAATGACAAGAAGTCCCTGCCCTCCCCGGCCAGCAGCTCCGGGCCGCGCAGAAACCGCGCCGGGCTGAATCGAGCCTGGTTAAAGACCAGCTCACCCACCCTGTACCCGGCGGCCTCGGCGCGGAAGCCCTCGGGTTCCCCCCTTGGCCAGGTCTGGTAGAGCGACGCGGTCATCTGCCGCCATGCCGCAAGACGCTCGTTCGGCGGAAATCGATCGGAGTCGAAACGGGCTGCGGGGACCTTGTTCAAGCGGTGCTCCAACGGCGTGGATCCGAGGCCGCGTATCGGGACATGCCCGCACCGCCGCTGCGCATCGGGGATGACATGGAGTCGCCAAGAAAGCATGGATGAGACGTCAAGTCAAGGAATGTTGAGACTGGGCGCCTAACGCTCTAAACGATACGCATTGTAGATTCCGCGCATTGGCCGCAAGGGATCCGAATCGGCGCTGCTGCGCGGCCGGCAGCCCTGAAACGCCCGCGCTACCGACGCCATCACAACAGCCATCCGAAGGGGGCACTCATCGTGATAGATCCGAATCGCCGTACGCGTCTTCATCCGCGACGAGCGCCTGTGCAATCCTCATCGTCAGCACCAACCCCGCAGTCCGTACCGAACCGTCGGCTCACTGCCCGCGCCGTGTCAGGGAGTGGCGCGACGCAAGCCACCAGGAGCGCACCGACGATCGTCTCTGCAATCCGGCTCGGGGGCGCCCGCCGGTGCTGAATACGGGGGTATGGATGGCCATACTCGCCGCCATCGGCATCAGCACCGCGCAAGCCCGGAATACCGTCGCGTTCATCGCAGACGGCGCGACCGGCCCGACGGGCTCCGACGCATTGTTCGAAGCCGGCAAGACGGGCGGCGTTGGATTGTTCGCCATCGACGCCGGCGTCACCTACGCTTTCGCCGCGAATCCGGTGTCAACCATACCCGGGACGCCGGCCTTCTACCTCCGCTACGTCGACGGCAGCGTAGGGAATGGTGCGATTCCGCCCTTGGGGAATGTCATCTTGAACGGGACCGCCAATGTCACGACCACCACCGCGCCGGGAATCGCTGTCGATCTTCAAGGTCGCCAGGGCGGTCGCGGCGGCAATTCCGGGGGCATCGGCAGGGGCGGCAACGCCGGCGCTGGCGGATGGGCAGGCGGGCCGCTCGCCTTGCTTCACGAGAAGCGCAACCTATAATCACAAGCGGAGACATGAAATGCAAATCAAAGACCTGGGAATCTTCAACGAGATGCCGTTCCTGTTCTGGGTGAAGGACGCCGACGGCCGACACCTGTTCGGCAACAAGGTGATCTGCGATCTCGCCGGCGAAGATGTGCTTGGAAAGACCGACCATGACCTGGTCTGGCGCAAGGATGCCAATGCACTGCAGGCACATGATCGCCAGGTCTTGGAAACCGGAAAGACGTCGTTCATTCACGAGCATGTGCGGCAGTCGGCGGACGGCGACGCCTCACTGAACGTCTGCAAGTGGGTCGGGGATCTGGACGGCCAGCGCTGCTGCTTCGGCATTTCCTTCATCATCGACGAGTAGCGTGCGAAGGTCGCCAGCGGCCTCGGGCGAGGCCTTCGTGGCCATGCTGCCCTGGCTACCGGCGCTTCGCAGGCGGCCAGGTGTCCTCACGACCCTCGGACAGGCCGCGGCGATTGAGCGCGGGGGCTTGCCGAATGTCCTTCAGGGCAGGAGAGAGTTGATGCTTCGACCGATGGAGGGCGGTGGCGTCTACGACCGCCACAACGAATACCAGATGCGTGGCGGGCTCCTCCACGCGGATCTGGTCGCGACGGCCGCGAGCGGGATCGTGCCCGACGAGCGGCGCGGCTCGGTCGTTCTGGTCGATTACGGCTGCGCGCAGGGCCGGGTGTCGAATCCGCTGATCCGCTCCGCGATCGAGCGGTTGCGCCGCGCGTATCCCGGCGTCCCGGTGCAGGTCTACCACAATGACCTGCTGACGAACGACTGGGCCAGCCTGTTCGAGCGGCTCAGGTCCGAGGACGCCTATCTCAATGTCGCCGGCGGTCCGGTGACGCCGCTGGTTTCGGCCACCTCGTTCTACGAGCCGGTGGCCCCACGTGGGATCGTCGACCTCGGCTTGAGCTTCGCGGCGATTCAATGGCTTTCGTCGCCCGGGCCGCGGGGCTGTGGCAGCGCCCTCTATTTCGATCAGCTGGAGGATGGACCCCGGGCAGAGATGGCGCGGCAGGCACACGCCGACTGGACCCGCTTCCTCGATCGGCGCGCGGACGAGTTCGCCCCGGGCGGGCGGCTGGTGCTCGACATGATGGGCGTTCCGGAGGGTGGCACTGCTGCCGGACATCAGGCCTGGCAGATGGTCCGGGGCATCTGTGAGGAGATGCAACGGGAAGGTCTGCTCGACGCCGCGCGCCTGGACGGATATGTGCTGCCGGTCTACGAGCGATCGACGGACGAGGTGCGCAGGCCGTTCGCGGAAGCGATAGGCACCCGCCTGCGCCTCGAGCAACTCGCGCTGGTGCCGGTGCCGAGTCCCTTCACCGAGCGCTACCGGGCGGATGGTGATGCCGGCGCCCTCGCCGCCGGCTTCGTCGGCTTCTTGCGGGCCTTCAGCGAGCCGAGCCTGCGGGACGGGCTGGGGCTCGACGACGCCGCGCTCGAGGCGCTGTACCGCCGGCTGGCGGCGCGGATCGAGGCCGCGGCGGCGGGGTTCGTGTTCGACGTGCACGCGCTCACTCTGGTAATCAGTCGAATCGACTGAGCGTGACATGCAATCGCGCAACATCGACCTTGCCGGACCCGGAGCGACCGGAATGAGCGGTCCGTACGATACCATCGTCATCGGCAGCGGCGACGACGGGCTGCCTTGCGCCTGCCATCTCGCCAAGGCGGGAATGAAGGTGCTGGCCCTGGAGCAGTACGCCTCCACCGGCGCAATGACCACTACCGAAGAGGTAACGCCGTCCGGATTCCACTCGCACACCCACACCATCGGTTACCAGATGGAGGATCGGTCGCTGGTGCCCCGCGAACTCCGGCGGCATCGCTACGGCTTTGCGCTGCTGCACGCGCAGATCGGCTTCTCCCAGGCCTTTCCCGATGGCGCCTCGAGCAGCGTCTTTCGCGACATGGAGCGGACCTGCGGGAGCATCGCCCGCTTTTCCGCCAGGGATGCCGATGCCTGGCGGACCCTCTGCCCGCGGCCCGATAGACGCTGCTCCGTGGCGCAAGTGACGGTGCCCGGCGCGCTTCGTTCCATGCTTCCACGCGAGGCGGACCGATGAGCATGTCTCGATCGAACCGAAATCGTGGCGTCGCTTCAGCGCCAGATCATTCGGCGGCGGATGCATCCGCGCCAGGATCCCCTTCCCTGCGTGCGGCAAGACGAAAGGGGGGGCCGGCGCAAGAGCTCGCTCGCAGCCTGCGGCAGACGGTCGCCGCCGCGTTCGGTGCTTTCCGGCGCAGGGGCACGAGCGAGAACGTCAGCGAAGCCTATGCTCGTCGGCCAAGGCCGATGCTGTGCGAGGCGCTGGAGCAGCGTCTGCTGCTCTCGGCGGATTTGTTGCCCACTCTTGCGCCCGTGCAGCAGGATTTGGGGACGGTCCCCGGGGAAGAGCAGGCGGGTGTATTCGAGGATCTGCCGTACGGCCCCGGAACGCAGCCGTCGGTGGCGATAGTGCGGCCGACGCCATTGCCGGCCGCGCCGCCGGCGCGTGAACTCGTTTTCGTCGACGCCGACATCGTCAATCGGGCGGCACTGCTGGCCGCCGTGGGCCTGGACGGCGCCGACCAGTCGGGTCTGATCATCCTCGACGCCGGCCGCGACGGCATTGCGCAGATCGGCGACGCACTGCGCGGGGCCGGCCGCGTCTCGGCGGTGCACATCCTCTCCCACGGCAGCGCCGGCGGTCTGCAGATCGGCGGGACCTGGCTCGATGCCTCCGGCCTCGACGCCCATGCGAGCGCATTTGCCGATTGGCGGGCGCAGCTTACCGACGAGGCGGACATCCTGCTCTACGCCTGCAACGTGGCGGCGAACCCTGCCGGCGTCGAGCTGGTCGACCAGCTCGCCTATCTCACGGGCGCCGATGTGGCGGCGTCCATCGATCCGACCGGCGCCGAGGTGCTGGGTGGCGACTGGGATCTGGAGTTCGTGCGCGGTGCCATCGAGGCACGGTTACTGACGCAGCAGGCCGACGCGCCGGTGTTCGGGCATTTGCTCGAGACGATCGACATCCCCAGTGACGAGGCGAGCGTGACCCTCACCGCGGCCACGCTGGAGTATCGCGGCCCCGGCGGCGAAGTGGACAATGCCGCTTACAGCTTCCGCGACAACAAGGAGGAAGCCGTCGCCATCGTCGGTAGTGCCAACAGAGGCCAGACGTTCTACTTCGAGGCCAGACCCGATCTGAGTGCCGACGCGCTGCTCGGCTCGTCTCTGGACGGCGGCAGTGCGGCTGCCAACGCGCTCGATTTCACCAGCTACGGTGGCGCGAACACCAAGCTTGGGTTCATCATCGACGCGACGTCGCAGGCTGGCGGCGCAGGCATCGCCGTCGTCGACGACAACGCGTCGATCCTTCCGAAAGCTGTGCGCATCCAATCGATTCAGGGCGGACCCGGTACGGCGACGGACGTTCACACCGGTTTCAACAGGTTTTCCTTTGTCGCCGGCTGGGACGCCAACCTCACGGTGCTTGGCTCTACGCAAGCCTCGAACGTCAACAACGGCATGCTGGATTTTTCCGGCTTCAATGCCGATCTGACGGCAACACTGGATGCATCGGGCGCTCAGAAGCATGGCTCCGTCAAAGTGAGCGACGGCAACCATACCGTCACGGGCGTCAATATCAACGCGGTCAGTGTTGCCGACGGTCGTACGCTTGACCTCGACCTCAGCGCGCTCGACGAAGATGTCACTATCCGCGTGATCGGCTCGAACGCCGGTCCGACCAAGGTCGAAATCAGCTCCGCCACCACCGCTGTCATGACGTTCGCGCGCGTCGGCAAGCTGACCCTGGGTCAGCAGAAGAACACACTCAAGTTCGAGAGCGGCGGTTCAGTCGGCAACATCTACGGTCCCTGGGGCGAAGGCAATCAGCAGAACGCCGGCTACGCGGACTTCGAGCTGGTCCTCGACTACGGCGGTTTTGGTCGAGCCGCGACCGTCAATCTGGGTGCCAAGCCCGACCTCGCGGCCCAAAGCAATCTCAACGGGCCTGTGGATGCCGGGACAGCCGGCGTCGCCGCAGAGTGGAAGATCTGGAGCCCTGCTGCGCTGCCGGCTGTGGCCCAGATGCACTTGAGCTACGGCGGCTATGCGGCGCCCGCGGTCAACGTTGTCAACCTGACTGGAAGTGCGGCGGGGGTCCAGGCTGCAATCGGCCAGGCAGTCGACGCAATCGCCGCGCTCAAAAATGGCGCAGCCGGGATCCAGCGCATCGGCGACGTCACCGGCAGCGGCACCACGAATGATCCGTGGATCGTCCGGCTCAATCGCACCGCCGCCACACCGCAGCAGCTCGGGGCGGCGGAGGCTTCGACGATGTTGGCGCGTGTCGGACCATCGACCTGGCGGGTCGCGGTCGGCGCCGACAGTGGCACGTTCACGCTGACCGGCCTGCAGAACGGTGGTGACGCAGTCACGACGATGCCGATCGATCTGCGTGCGGCGCGGGCCGATTCGGCCCAGGTCAAGAACGCCGTTCAGGGGGCCATCCTGGGTTCAGCGGTGACCGTGACCGGCTCCGGGACGACGGCAAGCCCCTGGGAAATCTCGCTCGGCGCTGCGATCCCGAACGCTACGCTCGATGCCGTAACGAATACCGCAGGTTTGGTCGGAACCCAGTTCCTGGTGTTTTCGAGCACGGTGGTCGGCGCCGCACCCAGGCTGAAGGAGTGGACGCTGTCAAACACCGCAACTGCGGGGGCCTTCAAGCTGCAAGTGACCACGGCAAACGGTGTCGGAACCACCGGCGCGCTGCGCTTCGACGCCGACGCGACCGAGATCGAGGCAGCGCTCAAGGCGCTCACCGAAATCGGCACCGCGAGCGTCACCGGCAATGGCGATGGCAGCTGGAGCATCGGGCTGGTGGACGACGGCTTCGGCGTCGATCAGCTGGCGCTGGCCGTGCTCGACGCGAGCCCGAACATCACGGCCTACGCCACATCCGGCGTCGGCGGGCTGGACGTCGGCACGGCCAATGGTATCGCCGGTCTGACCGTGACCGGGATCGTCGGCAGCGTCAATTCGAACGACCGACTTTTCTACGGCGCGAACACGGCTATCGTGATCAGCGCCCCGAGCGGCGCCAACCTGGTGGCCGGTGGCAGCGCCAACGACAGGCTGACCTCCGGCAACGGCAGCACGGTGTCCGGCGGCGGCGGCGACGACACCATCACCGGCGGCGATGGTGCCACCAACACCTTGTCCGGCGGCGCCGGTGCCGATCTGCTGACGGCCGGCGGCAGTGGCGACATCCTCTACGGCGGCGCTGGCAACGATTTCGACGACGACGTCACCCACACGCAGGCGGCGCAGCAGCTCAAGGGCTTGATCGGCAGTGACGGCGCCGACATCCTCTACGGTGGCCCGGGCGACGACGGCTTGTTCGGCGAGGGCGGCGTCGATCACCTGTACGGCGGCGGCGGCGCCGACCGCTTGCACGGCGGCGCGGCCAACGACGTCTTGCACGGTGGCGCCGACGGCGACTTCCTGTACGGCGACGCGGACAAGGACGAGCTGTACGGCGAAGACGGCGCCGACAGGCTCGAAGGAGGCGCCGGGGATGACGAGCTGACCGGCGGTGCTGGCGCCGACTCGATGATGGGCGGCCTTGGAGAGGACACTTTCTCTTTTTCCGATGGCTGGGACATGGACGCGGTGGTCGATGGTGGCGCCGACGCCGACACGGCGGATTTCTCCAAAGTCACGCGCAACCTCACTTTCACTTTTCCCGCGGCGCTACCCGCTGCCGACGGAGAACTGGCTCCGGCGGTCAACGTCAGGTCGGAAAACAATGAAGATTCTGCGCCCCTCACCAACATCGAGAAGATCAAGGGCGGCGCCGGATGGGACCACTACAAGGTCGAGGCCGGGTGGGTCGGGACGATAGAAATCCTGGACGCCGGAAGCCTCGACACGCTGGATCTGTCGGCCGAAACGGCGGACCTTCGCATCGAGGTCAAGCAGACTCAGGTCGTTGTGAACCGCGACCCCGTAGCGGGTGCGGGCATCAAGGTGAGCAAGATCACCGTTGCGAATTTGTCGCAGCTGATCGTCGGTCAGGGCACCAACACGATCCAGGTGACAGACGCCAATCCACCCGCACTGACGATCTCGGCACCACGCGACGCCAACGGCAACATCTACCCGGACCACCAGGTGGTCATTGACACGACCGGACTCGGCGCGCAGCAGGCCTTGAGTTTCACCGCCGCGGTGAACCTTGCCGAGGGGCCGGCCGGCTTGAGCACGCTGGTACGCACAGCCGGCGCGGATGCCACCGAGTCGGTCTGGCAGATGGTCGTGACCGACGAGTTGACGCCGTTTACCCTCACCTTCGGCGATCGCGAGGGCGGCCAGCAGACCACGGGCTTGATCACGCTCTATACCGAAAACGCGATTGGCAAACGGACCGCGAAAGCCGACGCCGTTCAGCGTGCGGCGATTCAATCGGCCCTTTCCGCCCTGACCAATGTCGCCGAGGACACCAACAACGTACTGAACCAGGTACAAACGATCAAGAACGGGATGCCAGTCGCTTTGCCATGGGTCCTGGTGCAGGGCAGCGGTACGCAGAACGACCCGTTCACCATCCGCATCAAGGGCAAGATCGGCGTCAATCCGATCCTGTCGTCGGCGAAATACGCCGTGGGTTCCATCGCGACGCTGGAGCCGGTCGAGTCCGAAACGATGCCCGGCGTCTTCAATCCCCGGCAGGCCGTCTCGCTCTTCGTCGATGGCTCGCTGCAGCCCTTCACGCTGAACGTCTTGCCGAATGCTCCCGCGGCGGCCTTCAAGGGCTTCATCGGTTCGGCAAGCGACCTGCGAACCGAGGTCGCTGCTGGTGCCAATACGGCCATAGACAATATCGAAGTCAGCGGCGAGGGTACGCACGACGATCCGTGGATTGTCACCTATCGCCGGGATCTTGACGCCAACCTGGCGGCGGGGAGGATCGTCGGCTTCGATAGTCTGGGGAAGAACAAGAGCCGCGGCGCGCTGATGCTGCAGAACGTGGCGGATCCGGCGTTGACCAATGCGAACGCTTACGCGGCCAATGCAAGTCCGCACATGGGTACGGCGGGATCGGCGGCGGAATTTCGTCTTCACAACACGGCAAACGCCGGCCGCTTCACGCTGACCTTCGGCGGACAAACGACCTCGGAGTTGAGTTGGGACGCCACGGCGGCCCAGCTCCGCGACGAACTGGCCAGTCTGGCGAATGCCGGGACCAAGGTGCTCGACAGCGTCGAGGTCACCGGCAGTGGCCGGCCGAACGACGATTGGATCATCGAATTGATCGGCGCCGACAACACGGCGCCGGGGCTCAACGGCCTGACGATCGCCGATGCCTGGCCAGCGCAGACGCGCGTCTTCCCGTTCAGCATCTCCACAGGTGTCAATCTGGAGCTCCGACTGGGTGGTGCCGCGCCCGACTTCATCGGACCGACGACACGGCCGCTGGTCGGCGAAGGCAGCCTTTTGCTCTTCGCGGGCGATGATGGCAGCGAGATCACCGGTAGCAACACCGGCGATACGATCTTCGGTGGAGCTGGCGACGACACGCTGCGCGGCAGTGGGGGCAACGACGTCATCGCCGACCCGCTCGGAACGAACATGCTTGCCGGCGGCAGCGGCAACGACATCATCACCGGTGGCAGCGGGGCCGACACGATCTCGGGCGGGGACGGCAATGACGTGCTCCGTGGCGGCGACGGCCAGGACGAGCTGAGCGGCGATGCGGGCAACGACCTCTTGAATGGCGGCCGGCTCGGCGACACTTATTCGTTCCAGGATGGCTGGGGGCACGACACGATCGTGGAAGCGCCGGCAAAGGCTAACAAGGGCGACGTCCTCGACTTCTCACAGGTGACGCAAAGTCTGACCCACGTCCTGAGCGGCGGCGAGCTGGTCTCTGGAGTGAAAAGCAGCACCTTCAGTCTGGAGCAGAGCGAGGCGGGCGATGCGTTGACTGAAATTGCCGGACGCGTGACCGTGCACGACGAATTGGGGTTCGTCGTCGGCCAGCGGGCAGCGAAAAAGTCCGGCAACGTGTCCCTCGAAGCCGACTACGCATTCAATTTCGGTGCCGACCCAGCCGCTAATCCGGTTCAGACGCTCCGGCTGGCCGTGGATTATGGCGACGGCAATGGTGAGCAGGTCGTCGAGGTCGTGGTGACCGGCGCAGGCAGCGCCGCCGACGCCGCCGCTGCTGTCCAAATCATCAGCAACGCGCTTGCCGCGGCCAAGCTGGACAATGTTCTGTCGGCTGCCGCCAGCGGCAACAAGGTGGAACTCACGCTGGCCGGGGCGGCGGATGGCCGCACGCGGAGCATTCGAATTCTGCCCTCCGCCGCCAGCTTCACGAACTCGGTGAGCCTGGGCAAGGTGCCGCAATCGACCATAGCTGGCTACGACCCGAGCCTCAGCCGTTTGCACGATCTGGGGGCGATCAAGGCCGCGAGCGCCGACAACACCTTTCTCTTCGGTTCGGACTGGCGTCTCGCGAACGACAGCAAGTTCTTCTGGGACTACGCGACGGCATCTGCAAGTTTCAGCATCCCGGAACTCGAGATCGACACCAGCATGGTGAGCGAGGGTGGCTTCCGCCTGGTGCTTGATTTCCGCCATGTGGATCAGGAACTGAGCTTCACCTTCGACGATGAAGGCGATGGCAAGACCAGCCTGACGGTCGGCCGCTTCGAATCTTTCAGTCTGCCTACCGGAATCTCGATCGATCTTCCCGTACCGGGGCTGCTGTTCAACACGGTCAAGTTCACCAACGTGGATGCCAATACGGTCATCTTCACGGGGCGCAATGCGAACTACATCACCCTCGACAAGGGCGCGAACTTCGCCGGAACCCTGATCGCCAGCACCGGCCTGGTGGGCAAGGAAGCGATGCTCAACCCGAACAACTGGGTGCCCTATGTGCTCGCCGGCGAGTTTCCCAACTGGTTCGTGGTCAACGAGATCAGCTATAGCGGCAACGTTCTGCCACGCCAGGACCAGCAGGCGTCTCTGGGCGGGATTTCGAATATCTTCAATGGGCTCGACCCTTTCCCGGTGCATTTCGGCGGCAGCACCGGGTTCGGTTTGGGCAATCGGGCGGCCGAGCTCACCGGATTCGTCGGCGCTACGGTACTCAACGTCTTCGACGTGCACGTGGGCAGCGGTGTCATCAAGAGTCCCTACGTCGTGGGGACGCAGCTGTCTACACCGAGCGACGACTATGCGAATGCCGTTCCCGATGAGTTCAGGCCCTTCGTGCCGCAGACCTGGAGTGCAGATCTGACCAGTGGTCGACTGCTCGGGAAGAACCACTTCAGCGTCGGGCAATCGGCCCTGGAGAACGCGATCGGTCCCCTGGAGGCGCTGGTCGCCACGTACATCAACGGCAAAAAGGACGGCAGCTACTCGGATGCCGCCAACGACGCCTTCAGCGAGTGGCTGACCGTCATGCTTCCGGGAACGATGATCGGCCTGACCGGCAGCGATACGTACGCGTTCGACGGCGCCTGGGGACTTGGCCTGGTGCTGGAACCCCTTACGCTTTCCAACGAATTGCCGAATTTCATCGATACGCTGGACTTCGCGGGTGTGTCCACACCGATGTATGTGACCGTGTGGCCGACGAGCATCTTGAACTATTTCCTCGGGAAAGCTGGATTGGGTGCATCGTTTGATGCAACAGTGTTCGGCGGCAATGTCGTGATCGCGACGCCGTTTGACCAGGAGGCGTTAGTTGAACAGATCGATGCCGGCAAGACCCTGCAGGATGTCGGCAAGGGTGGAGAGCTACTGAAAACCTTCGTCGATCTGCTGTGGAATTTCAGTGGCGTGGTTCCGGGGGGAGGAAAGATCACCGACCTGGTCCTGAATTCGGACGCGCGCGATGAACTGAAGTCGTCGCTCGGTGGTGTTATCGATCAGGCACTCACCTTCGACGGCGGCATCGTGATCGCCAACGACATCGAGCGCATCCTGGGGGGCGACAGCCTGACGGTGCAATTCGTCAACGGCCTCGATATCGACGGGAACCTTCAGATTCCAACGCTGGCAGGCAGCGTGGTGGGCGGCAATGCGCTGCTGCTGGACTACTCCAACCTGGAGATCACCGACGACTTCACCGGTGTGGAGGTCGATGCGAGTGGCCTGTTCGGATGGAATGCCAATATCGCAGAGCTCAAATTTGGGTCGGGAGACGCCGACAACTTCCTGGCCGCCACCTTGAAGGAATTTCTGCCCGACTATTCGGCCACGTTCGGCACGGCGGATCTGATCAACGGTGCCCGGTTGGTCAGTCAGGACGTCCTGCAACAGATGATCAATTCCCTGCCCGACGTCGAGCCGAACTCGGAACCCTGGAAGACGTTGCTCGACGTGCTGCAGGCCGGGATCGGCGCCCAGGTCAACAATCTCTCGGACATCGTCGGCACCCAGGGCAACGACGTGCTGACCGGCAGCGTGTTCGGCAACACTTTCGTCAGTGGCGGCGGGAGCGACGTCATCGACGGCAAGGGCGGGGAAAACACCCTGACCCTGGCGGACGCCGACGCGGTGGTCATCCAGACTTCAGATAGCGAAGGCGTCGCGTGGGGCATGAGCAATTGGCTCTCCGCGACGGCCAGCGGCAACAGCGGCAAGACGACGGTGACCGACAATGGCCGCGGCAGCTATGCCCTCGCCTTGTCGGACGGGACCCACACCTGGTACACGCGCGGCTTCAAGGCCACCAGCGACGAGAGCGCCGTCAGGCAGGCGATCCTCGACGCGCTGAGCCCGAGCGCCGATGCAGCTCATCCGTGGTTCGGCGCCACAGTCGCTGCGACCGACGTGAACGTGTCAAAAAGCGGCGACAGCTTCGTCGTCACGCTTCCCACGACCTACAGCGTTGACGTGCGGAGCTACACGCACTTCAAGAACGTCGCTCCTCCCCTGGATGCCGTGGCGCATTACTCGATGTACGACTTTGGTTCGTACGTGCTGCCGGTGGCGAATACGCCCTCGCCGTTGCCCGCCGCTGCGCCGGCGGCGCTGGGCGCCGGGCCCGAGGTGGGGCCGCGCTTCCGCGTTCGCGCCGACTGGAACACGGCGACCATCCAGCACACCGAGAGCGATGCGACGGTGGAGTTCGTCGGCGTGACCGACCCGGTGCAGATCGAGGTCTTCGGCGACACCGTGCTGCCGAACGGAACGACAGCAGTCAAGACCGTGGTCAGCTCGCTGGACGGGCTGAATACGCTGACGACATACGGCGATTTCACGTTCATCGGTCTCGACCCGGCGCAGGTGACGCTGGTCAAACCGAGCGCCGCCCTGAGCAGTCGGACGAGCAGCGGCGACGCGAGCGACGAGAAAAAGCTGGCCGACGGCCTCTCTGCCTTCGCAACCTGGATCGCGACCGCGGGTGATTCCATCGTCACGAGCTTCGAGGAGGTCGGCACGCTGCCGTACACCGACTTCTCGTTCACCAGCCTGCTCGGGGCGGAAAATATTGCCGATCTGGCGCAGACCATTTCGAAACAGGTCGCGGCCGAGGTGGCCGCTCCGGTGAGCGCGATCTTCGCCAGCGGTGATGCCACGGCGCAGACACTCGCCGATGCCGTCAGCAGTGTCCGGCTCGGGCACTCGTCGGGCGCGCAGGATTTCACCGCCAGCGTCGATCTGGCCGACTTCCGCCATGGCTTCACGCTCAACCTGGGCGACAACATCTTCGGCGACTTCGGGCTGGCGGTGACGCAGTCGACGCCCGTCAACCTGGACCTGGCGCTGGACCTGGACTTCGACTTCGGGCTGGACGCAAGCGGGGACTTCTACGTCGCCGACCCGACCGTCTTCCTGCGCCTGGAACTGGGCAGCGGCGCGCCGCCGCTGGATATCAGCGTGGCGCTCGGTCCGCTGGCGATGGGCATCGAGGACGGCGAGGTGAGCTTCGAGCTCGGGCTGGGTGTCGGGACCAATGGCCGCCTCAGCATCGACACCTTGAATGGCGATGCGAGCGGCAGCCTGCTCGGTACCCCGAAGCTCGGCAGCGACGCGAGCTTCAATCTGTATCTGCCCGTGGAATTGCAGGGGGCGCTCGCTGGCCTGCAGGGCGAGCCGGTCGTGTTGTCGGGTTCGTACCACAGCCATGGCGCGGATATCAGCCTGGGAGCCTTCCTGACCTCCCTGGCGGGAACGGTGCTGAGCGCGAATTTCGATGACTTCATCGACTTCAAGAACGTCTCGCTCGATGTGCTGCTCGATGCATTGATCGCCGGCCTCAATGGACTGGTGGGACAGTCGAGCGAAGTGCAGAGCGTGGCGACCGATGCCGTGTCGGGTCGCTTCCAGCTCACGTTCGACGGCCAGACGAGCACCGCGCTCGACGCGGCTACCGCCAGCGCCCACGATATCGAGACGGCGCTCGACGGTTTGACGACGCTGGTGGGCTTTCCGGACGGGATTTCGGTGAGCGTCACCGGCACCGGCAGCCTGGACGACCCCTGGCTGATTCAGTTCATCACGCCGGATTCGATCGACATCACGCAGCAGATCGGCGCGCTGGCGCTGGGCGCTCTGGTGAATGGCGATGGCAACGCTGCGACGCTCACCACCGCGACCGTGAGCAACGGCGGCGTCGTCGACCCGGACAGTCTCGCGTACAAACGGCTGCCGCTGGTCAACAAGAGCCTGGTGCAGGTGCTGGGCAACGGCTCGGACGATGTCATCGCGCAGATCACGGACGCCCTGCGCACGGTACGTAGCGATCTGCGCGACATTCAGTCCTTCGAGGTGGACGTCAACTTTGCCCTCGACGATGCGCTGGGGATCGCGCCGGGCCTGGGCGACAAGCAGGCGCTCAAGCAAGCCGTCGAAGTGTTGCGTGCGGTATCCGCGGGGCTCGACGGCCTGTCCACCGACGCGGACCTCGCGCTGGCGATCGCCTGGGAACCGGGGCAGAGCGACGCCTTTGCCCAGCTGCGCGACGATCGCGGCATCGCCGCGGCGGCGAATACGCTGGCTGCGATATCGGGGACGCTGGACGCCGCCTCGAGCGACGACGACCTGGCCCTGGCGCTCGCCGCGGCGAGCGCCCTGAGCGACTATCAGACGCTGCTTGCCAACCGCGACGCGCTGGTGGCGGACAGCGCGTTCGTCGACGCCGTCAATGTGCTCAATGGGTTCGGCCTGGGGCGCTTCGTGAGCGCCGCAGACGTGATCGATCTGCTGCGCACGCAGCCGACGAACCAGGCGTTGAGTCAGCGCGACGTGCTGCGGTCGGGCGACACGGCCGAGACGCTGGCCATGGCCCGGGCGGGGCAGACCCTGGTGGACCTGGGCGTCGTCACCGCGGTGCCGACCAGTGCTGCGGAACTGCCCGACGACGCAGCGCTGGCGGCAGCGCTGGCGGGCTCGAGCCTTGCCGATGCCACGGCCGCGCGCGATCTGATGGCGGCGAGCTTTCTGCTGGCCGGAGAAGGGCTGAACGGCCGCTCCAGCAACGGCGACATCGAGTCGCTCCTCGGCGGCGACGACGCCGCGGTTGCCGCGGCCCAGGCGGCTGTCGATCGGTTGTGGGGGCCGTTGTACCAGGCCGATCAGGACCTGACCTATGCGCGTGCGCTGCTCGTGTCGCACGGCCTGACGGTCGCGGATCCGCTCGCCCTGACCGACGCGATGGTGATGGCGGCCTTCGACAATGCCGACCAGGTTGATTCGGCCACTACGGCAGTGGCGACGATCGCCGCGGCGGCGCAGTCGACACTGGCTGCGGCGGACGCCCTGGACGCGGTGGGCCTCGATGCCACGGCGGAAGATGCCGATCTCGCGCGGGCGGTGGTCGATCCGGATGTCCTCAGCGGGCTGATGCGCGCGCGCGATACCTTGAGCGTGGCCGACGAGAGCGTGGCCGACGCGAACGCGCATCTGGCGGCGATCGTCCTCGATCCGGCGAAGGCATCGACCTATACCAGCACCGAGCTCGCTGTCGCGATGGTGGCCGCCGACGCCACGCTCGCCGCGCAGCTCGCAACGCTCATGTCGGCGCGGGACACGCTGACGGCGTATGACAGCGCCAGGATCGTCTCGTTGTCCTACGAAAGCAACCAGCTCTTCATCGGCTTCAACTTCGACGTCCAGACGCAGACCACGATCGATCTGCATTCCGTGGAGACCTTCTTCAAGGACGACCTGGGGCTGCCGGCGTCGGTGGAGTTCAACATCGCTTCGGGCAGCGACCTCACGCTCACCGGCGACATGGGGCTCGATTTCCGGCTCGGCGTGGACTTCAACGACCTGCTTGCCGGTATCACCTTCGACGACCTGTTCCTGCAGGTGAACGCGTTCACGCTGCACGGCGAGATCGCCAGCACCAGCCTCACGGGCGACATCGGATTCGGCCCGCTGCTCGGCAGTGTCGCCGGTGGCGCGCTGGATCTGGCCGCGGGCATCGCGATCGGCCTGGATGGCGGTAATGTCACGTCGCTGTCGCAGTTGCGCGACCAGGGCCAGAGCGCATTGGACATCTCGCTCACCGACTCCTCGCTGGCGGTGGACCTGCCGCTGGCGCTCGCGGTGGACGGTGTGCAGTCTGGTGAATACGAGCTGAGCTATCGGACCGATGACCTGTTCGGGGCGATCTCGAGCCTGCTCGCCAGGTTGCCGAGCTGGGACGACATCGCCAACCTGAGCGTCGACGAGGTCATTGCCGGCATACGCGAGGCGGTGGACTTCGTAGACAAGCTGGCGATCAACAACGCCTCGACGGTGGCCCAGATTCCGCTCCTGAACGACTACCTGGACGACGCGCTGAAGAAAATCCGCCAGGGTCTGGACTTCGTTCAGGCCCTGGAGGCGGCGCAGACGCAGCATCTGGTGTTGGGCGGCACCGCGACTGCCGGGGCGCTGGGCCTGATCTTCGACGGCCACCAGTCCGAGCCGCTGTCGCTGACCGCGGCCGAGCTGAGCGCCGCCGGGCTGCAGAGCGCGATCGCCGGTCTCTCCTGGGTCGCGAACGACGCCGACCTGGATGCCGTCGACGTTGCCGGCAGCGGCACGGCCAACGATCCGTTTGTCATCCGGTTCAGCGGGGTACGCCAGGGACTCGATGTGCCCACGCTGTCGGTCGTCTCGAACACCTTGACCGACGCGGACGGGGCTGCGGTCAGCGCCACGGCGAGCGCTGCCGACAACGCCAACATCGCACGAGACCTGCACGTGGCGCAGAGCTTCCTGCACGACGCGCTCGCGATCGACGACAGCGTCGTCCAGACCGTGTACACCGATGCGGCCACCGGGCAGCTCACGATCGGCCTGCTCAACGGCGTCGATACGGTGACCATCGACGTCGGGGCGAGCGCCTTCGCGGTGAAGGCGGCCATCGAGACGCTGTCGGCCATCCAGCCCGGCACCGTGTTCGTGCGCGGCAGCGGCGACAGCGCCGACCCCTGGGTCATCGGTCATGCCGGTGCCGAGGCCGGCAATCCGTTCCCGGCGCTGGCGGTTGCCGGGGTCGGCACGCTGCTCGACCTGGACGGCGAAGCGGCGGAGGTGGTGGCGGCAGCGGACGTCAACGAGCACGTGAAGCTGCTCCTCGACGGTAGCGCGGTGGTGCTGGACATCGGCAAGGGCATCGAATTTTCGGCCAACGACCAGACGCTGCGCCTGAGCCTGGATGAACTCGCGGCCGCGCTGCCTGCGAGCAATCCGTTCAAGTCGATCCTCGAGGGTGCCAGCAAGCTGCTCGATCTCAACGCGAGCGGTGATGTCACGGTCGAGTTGGCCGGGCGCATCGATCTCAAGGTGGGCTTCGATCCGAACGCGGCGACGATCGGCAACTCCGTTTATGTCACCGACGACTCGCGCGTCGCGCTCGACGTCTACCTGGATGCGCAGGACATCCAGCTCGACGTCAGCCTGAACGTCGACGAAGCGTTCAACGACTTCGACAAGCTTTTCCCCAACAACACCCTCACCTCGGCGCTCAAGGACGTGCTAAAGGGCACCGATGTGAATACGGTTGGCATCCACATCGGCAACGCCACCTTCGGCGGCGGCAGCTTTGCGCTCAATAGCGGCGTGGATGCCGACGGCGACTCGCGGCTCGACCCGGCGAGCTTCCGCTTCGGTTTCGTCTCCGATGGCGTCTCAGATCCTGGCGTACCGGGCAGCGGCGATGACCGCTACACGATCGCCGAACTGGGGGATGCCAGCGTCACCCGCTTCTCCGGCACGCTCACCGCGGACCTGCCGCTGTACTTCCCCACCGCGGACCTGCCGATGGGCGGCGTGCGCGAAGACCGCAACGGCGACGGCCACGGCGACAACGTGCTGTTCGCGCAGATCACCGACTTGAACGACGTCGGCGGCACGCTGGAGGTGGTGACGCCGCATTTCACGAATTCGATCGGGCTGTACGCGCTGCTCGACAATATCGACATCGTGACCGTGATCGCCGGCAAGTCCGGCGATCCGACCGGCGATCCATTCAATGACGGCATCCTCGGCACCTTGCAGGACGTGCTGACCGGCAGCGTGTTCGGCATCGGGCTGCCGTTCATCGGCGACAAACTGCAAAGCGCGGCCGATGTCGTGGGCAGCTTCCGGGACGAGGTGCGCAGCGCGCTCGTCCAGCTCTCGGGGGGCACCGACACCGTGGTCTCGATCGTCCAGCATGCGCTGTACGATGCGCTGGGACCATCCGGGCTCGGCATCCTCACCGACGCCAACGGCGACAGCAGCGTCAGCTCGGAAGACATTCTGGTCTCGGGTGACGCCGGGCACGTACAGTTCGACGTCGCGATCGCGCAAACGCTGTTCGAGGACAAGGTTCCGATCGACTTCGCGCTCGGCATCCCCGGGCTGGGCCTGGAGTTTGCCAACGGCGACCAGATCGACCTCAAGGTCGACTACACCTTCGACTTCGGCTTCGGGCTGTCGATCCACGACGGCTTCTACTTCGACACCTCGGCGCTCGACGAGCTGGCGGTGAACGTGGTGGCCGGGCTGGCTCCTGGGTTCGCGGCCAATGCCGAGCTCGCCGTTCTCGACTTGCAGCTGACCACGCCAGCGGGCATGGACGGTCCGGACAAGAACGGCATCTCGGGCAAGTTCTACATCGACGTGGAGGATACGGGCGCAGGCACCGGGGGCCAGGTCAACGGTCGGCTGACGCTCTCCGAGATCGAAGCGTCCCAGGCAGGCGACATCGTGAAGTTCGGCCTGGAAGCCAAGGCCGAGGCCAACCTGCATGCCGCGCTCGGGTTGGGCGGCATCAAGGGCCTGCCGCAGATCGACACGGACTTGCACCTGCTGCAGCAGTTCGGGCTCGGGGCCGGTGCGCCTGCCGGAAGCGGCCAGAACCAATCGAGCTTCGGCTCGGCGCCGATCGTGGAGTTCCGCAACGTCAACCTGAACCTCAGCAGCTTCCTGAGCGGGGTCGTCGGCCCGACCGTCGGTTTCATCCAGCAGGTCATCAAGCCGGTGCAGCCCATCATCGACATCCTGGAGAAGTCGCTGCCGGTGCTGTCCGACCTGGCCGGGCATGACGTGACGCTGCTCGATCTGGCGGAGATCTTCGGCGGCGGCGAGACGCGCGCCTTCTTCCAGGCGGTCGAGACCCTGCTCGATGCCATCGATCTCATCGAGACGATCGACGCGAGCAGCAGCGACGTGATGATCGCGCTCGGCGACTTCAAGCTCGGCGGCACCGGCCACGACATGCGCCAGCAAGCCAACACGCTGGCGAGCGGCCAAAGCAAGGCCACGGGCTCGGCTTTCGATTACGACGAATCGGCGCTGCACCAGGGCATCTCGACCCAGTCGAGCAGCACGGCCTCGGCCGCCAAGGCGAGCACGAGCCTGCTCACCAAGCTGAAGAACTCCGGCATCAGGCTGCCTTTCGTCACCAGCCCGAGCCAGATCCTCGGCATGCTGTCGAGCGACTTCAGCAGCATCGACTTCCTGCAGTGGGACATGCCGGCGCTCAAGCTCGACTTCGACATGCGCGAGTCCTATCCGGTGTTCCCGGGGCTCAATGCCTTCTTCGAGGGCGCCGTCGGTGTGGTGCTCGATCTCGCCTTCGGCTACGACGGCAAGGGCATCGACGAATTCATGAGGAGCGGCAACAAGGCCGTCGGCGATCTGTTCGACGGCTTCTACATCCTCAACGCCCCGGATGCCAACGACAACCCGATCCCGGAGCTTACGTTCTTCATCACGGTGGACGCCGGTGTCGACCTCGGTATCGGCGGCCTGGTGGAAGCGGGTGCCGTCGGTGGGCTCACCGCGAGCATCGCCTTCAACCTGAACAGTCCCCCGAACCTGATCGACGACGAGTTCCGCTACAGCACCTTCGCCCACATCCTGACCACCGCGCCGCAGGCGCTGTTCGACGCGCACGGCGAGCTCGACGTTTTCCTGGAAGCGTTCCTGTGGGTGGGGGTCAAGATCTTCGGGGCCAAGGTGACGCTGTACGACTGGCACAAGGACTTCCTGCGCGAGACGCTGGTGAGCTTCGATTACCACGAAGCGATCCCGACGCCGGTGCTGGCCACCATCCAGGGCGAGCAGCTGCTGCTCAACATCGGCGCGCGTGCGGCTGACCGCATCGCCGGTGGCAAGGACGGTGACGACACCATTTCGGTCGCGTACGACAGCACGGGCGACATGTTTACGGTCTCGGGGTTCGGCACCACCCTGAGCTACGACGCGACCGGCATCACGACGATCTGGGCCGATGGCGGCGCCGGACAGGACAGCATCACGATCGAATCGACGGTGACGCAGGCCGTGGTGTTGCTGGGCGGGGACGACAATGATCTGTTCACGATCGCCTCCAGCGGCGACATCACGATCGATGCCGGTGACGGCGATGACAATGTCACTGTCACCGACAATGCGGCTGCGTCGGCGAGCCGCTCGGTGGTGATCGACGGCGGTGCCGGTGCGGACAGCATAACGGCGAAGGTGGCGGGTCCGGTGCTGGTGCGCGGGGGCGACGGCGACGACAGCATCACTACGGGAGCGGGGGACGATTTCATCCTCGGCGGCACTGGCGACGACAGCATCATGGCAAAGGGCGGGGCCGATCTGATCTTCGGCGGCGTGATCGCCGATGCCAACGGCGACGGTGTGCTCGATGCCTCGGACTTGAGCTTCAAGGTGACCGACGACCGCGCGACGATCGTGGCGGCGGCGGCGACGCTCAGCCAGCCCGGCGACAGCGGAGACGACGTGCTCTACGGCAACGACGGCGACGACGTGCTTTTCGGCGGCAACGAGGCGATCGGGGCCAATCGACTCTACGATCGGGCCTTCGGCGGCGCCGGCAACGATCTCGTCTTCGGCGGCACGGGCGACGACACGCTCTACGGCGACTCGGCCAATACCACCGACAGCGGCGACGACCTGCTGCACGGCGACGACGGGGACGACCGATTGCTGGGCGGTGCGGGTTCGGACGTGCTCTACGGCGACGCCGGGGCCGACATCCTGACCGGCGGGCTGGGGATCGACCAGAGTTACGGCGGGGACGGCGACGACGTCATCACCTGGACGCGGGCGTTCAAGGTGCAGCAGGCCGGCACGGCCGCCGGCGACATGACCACGGACCTGAACCTCGGCAGCGAGGGGCAGGACTCGGTGATCGATGGCGGGGCGGGTGCCGACCTGCTGCAATTGAGCGGCGATGACACGGACGAGAACGTCGCCATCACGGTCGGCAGTGTCGGCGCTGCCGAGCAGGTCAATGTCGCGGCGACGAGTGCGCTCATCGTGACCTGGACCAATGCGGCGACGCCGCTCGCGCTGGCGGCGACCGGGATCACCTCCCTGTCTATGGATCTTGCCGCGGGTGCGGATGCGCTTACGGTGGGCGACCTCTCGAGCCTGGGGATCGGCGACGTGACGCTGGACCTGGGCAGGCAGGTGAGCACCGGGGTGCAGACGGTCAACCTGACCGAGCGCTATCGCGACGTCGTGCAGATCACGCCCGGATTCGACAGCTTTGCCGGGCTGCTGGATGCGAACGGCGACGGGGCGGTGATGACGATCGCGGTGACGCAGCCGGTGACGGCGAGCGCGGACCAGGAACTGGAAATCGTGCACGACGGTGCGGCCGGCGCATTCGTGCTCACCTGGACCACAGCCACAGGGGTGCGCTCCAGCGATCCGATCGCTTACGACGTCCAGGCGGCCGAGTTGGAGCAGCAGTTGCGCGATCTGACTGGTCTCAACGGGCTGACCGTCAGCGGCAGCGGTTTGGCGCAAGCCCCGTGGCAGGTGGTACTGACCGGCACGGCGGGCAGCACCCCGGTGGCCGTGCTGGGCGCGGTGACCGACGGCATGCTCACCGCCAGCCGGTTCGCGCTGACCCGGTCCGACGGCAGCGCGGGCCAGGTGTCGCTGCAGAGCATTACCACGCCGAGCGGCAACGCGGGCTACCAGCTTGCGCAGGACGGCACAGCGGGCCAGTACATGCTCGGGCCGAAAGGCGCGGTGGGTATCGTGCTCGACGCCAGTGCTGATCAGGACCGGGTGGCGGGCGCGCTGGCGCGCCTCACGGGAGGTGAGGTCACCTTCGTGGCGGCCGACCCGGTGACGGGTGCCTGGAGCTTCGAGCTTGCGGATACGGCGCCGGGCAGTGCGCCAGTGCTGGTGGCGAGCGCTACGGGCTTCCTGCCCGGCGGCGGCGAGCCGGCGACCTTTTCGGCCACGACCGTGACCGACGGTGTCGGCGTCAACGAACAGCAGCGCATCACGCATGACGGTACAAAAGGCAGCTTCACGCTTAGCCTGAATGCCGAGACCACCGCGCCGATTGCCTGGGACGCAGCGGCCGCAGACGTGAAAGCGGCGCTCGAGCTGCTGGCCTCGATCGGCCCCGACAACGTGGCCGTGACCAGCAGCGCTGCGGGCACATACGACATCACTTTCCAGAACAGCCTGCAGGGCGACAACCTGGATGCGCTCACTTTCGACGCAACCGCACTGAAGCTCGCCGACGGCAGCGCCGCGGCGCTTAGCGTACAGACCCTGGTCGACGGCGATACGGGTCACGTCGAAGAGGTGCAGCAGTTCTACCACGACGCCGACTGGGGCGCCTTCGTGCTCACCTTCCAGGGCGAGACGACCGCGCCGATTGCCTACGATGCAAGCGCGGCGCAGGTGCAGACCGCGCTGGAGGGCTTGGCTCCGATCCATCCTGGAGACATCGCCGTTGCCGGAACAGGGACGCAGAACAATCCGTGGGTGGTGACCTTCGTCAACCGCATCCAGCGGGTGATCGGCATCCAGCACGTGCCGTTCTCGAACAGCAGCGAAGGCGGCGACGCGGCTGCCGACCGGATCGTGCTCGAGGGAGGCGCGAGCGCCGATCACTTTACCGTGACCCAGAGCGATCCGACCCAGGTCAAGGTCGTTCAGAGCGGCGGTCCCACGTTCGTGCTGCTTAACGCGGCGCGCGACGCGCAGGTGGCCGATACGCTGCGCATCGAGGGCTTCGGGGGCAACGACACGCTCGAGGTCGATGCGACCGAGCCGCTGACGGCGGACATCATCGCGCTCGAATTGAGCGGGGGTGCGGACGACGACACGCTGATCGGCTCGATTTTCGATGATCTCATCGACGGCGGCCTGGGGGACGACACCCTCACGGGTGGGCCGGGCCAGGACGCCTTCCTCGATGCGGGGGGCACCGATACGTTGATCGAGCGCCAGGATGCAGACATGTCGCTCTTCGACGACGTGTTGCTGGTGGGCGAGATCCTGGGCGATGACGGCAGCGCGTTCTTCTCCGCGGATGGCGTGGCCGATGAGAACGCGACCCCGGGCTCGGCGTATCCGGGGGAGACGGGATTCACCCCCCCGGTGATGACGCCGTTGCAGGACCGGGGCGACGTCTACGCGGCGACCTACCTGGACCATGGGGTCGGAGCAAGCCGCGCGCTGCAGATCGAAGACCTGAGCGGGATCTTCGAGAAGGCGGAGCTGACCGGGGGCTCGCACCAGAACAACCTTGTGGTCGGAGACCAGGACGGGATCGTCTGGCTTTCTGACGGCGCTGGCGGAATGAGTCAGCGTGCGGTCTCGGACTGGACCGGTATCGTGACGCTCGATACGGCTGCCAACGACGAGAATACCGGCTACGAGTACTACCTGCTGAACCTCGACGGCACCGGGGGCATGCAGGTGACGGTCAAAGATTCGAGCCCTGCGAATGGCTTCGACGAGCTCTTCATCCGCGGCAGCAGCGGGCAGGACGTGGTCGACCTGGGCGCGAGCGGCGCCACCGGCCTAGTCAAGGTCGGCGATCCCTCCGCGGTGGGCGCGGCGCGCCAGTCGGTGAACTACATCGGCGTCGACCGGCTGCAGATCCACACCGGCGGGGGCGATGACAGCGTGCTCTCCGACGACAACCGGGCGTTGACGCTGATCGATCTCGGCGAGGGCGACGATCAGATCACGATCGGCACCGTGCCGCTCACCTACGACACGACCGCGCGCACGGTCGAGTACCCGAACGGGATACCGGTGGCCGACGAGAACACGCTGACCCCGGGCAACAGCTTCACGATGGTGGTGCTGGGCCAGGCCGGAGAGGATGTGTTCGAGGTCAACCACAACACGGCCGAGCTCTACCTGCACGGGGGCGACAACGATGACCTGTTCCTGATCAACACCTTCCTGACCATCGTCAAGCCGGGCGAGAACGGGGGCGATCCGGTCATCATCAACTCGATCCATGCGTTCGGCGGCAATTCGCCGGACGACAACGACCGCTTCGAGTACGTGCAGAACGCCCCGGTCTACATCGACGGCGGGGCCGGCACCGACACCACGGTGATCAACGGCACGTCGATCAATGACACCTTCGTCATCCTTGAGAACTTCATCATCGGTGCCGGGCGCATCATCTCGGAGTTCACCAACATCGAGCGCCTGGAGATCAACGGCGCGGCCGGCGACGACACGTTCTGGGTCATGGGTACCAGCGCGGAGCTGGAGGTGGTGCTGCGCGGGGGCTCGGGTGACGACATCTTCCATCTCGGCGGGTACCCGCTGCCGGTGGGTGCGGATGTGCCAGCCAGCGAGCAGGCGCAGGCTGCCTTCGCCGTCGCCGTCGCGCCCTATATCGATTACACGTATGCCACAACGCAATCTCAGCCCGCTACGCTGGCCGTAACCGCTTTTTCTGCGCCGGACGCGGCCGCAAGGGCACGCGCCCAGCTGGAAAGCCTCTTGGAACAGCAGATAGCCGCGCATCCCTATCCGCAGATCCTGACCGGTTTGCCGCGGACGAATCCGCCGTCGGACACGCGCCGGCGCGCCCAACTCGATGACGCGGCGGGACGCCAGTTCGGCGGCGCACAGGACGCGGCGAACCGAGCGCCCATCAAGTCCGTCGTGCAGACCGGGGGCGATACCTGGAACGTGACTTTCCTGCCCGTGACGTTCGAATATCGCTACGGCAGCTGGACGGATGCCGTGACCCGGGCAGTGACGCCGGGTGCGCTCGACGTCGACCCGCCGCCGTTCGCCTTCCAGGCGGACGCCGTCTACGACCTCGCGGCGATCAGGAGCCGCGTCACCGTCATTGGCGGCGAGACCTTCGAGACCGACCTCGATGACAATGGATTCGCGGGTGACGAGTTGATCGTCCACGACCAGGATGCAGCCGCAGGCAATATCGCTTTCGACAGTCGCCCCGAGGATCAGCTGCTGGTGCCGACGCTCCTGTCTTCCAGCAACCTCGATGTCTATTCGACCGCCACGCCGGTCAAGCTCATCGACGGCAGCGGCCTGGACGAGCCTCTCGACGCGTCCGACGATCTCGCCGATGCGCTCGCCGTGACCCACGTCCTGGATTCCGGGTTCAACGATTCCTGGGTCACCAACACGGTCGGCTCCGGTGATTACTACGCCGGCCGCGCGCCGGGAACGCTTCCCACCTTCGTCTGGGATCTCGGTGCAGACCGAAACCTCGACAATGTGCTGCTGTGGCAATACCAGTACAACGGCGGAGCCGCAGGCAACGTCGGCAACGACGCCCGTACCTTCGAGCTGCGGTTCAGAGCCGAGGCAGAAGGGCCGGTGTTTGCCGCGATCGCGGACTACGTTGGAACGCTTGCGTCGTCGGTCGCGCTCGGCAACGTCAACCCGGCGCAGCGTTTTGCCCTGAACGGTCTGGCCGCGGCGCAGGGCGTGCGCTACGTGCAGATGGTCATCACCGACAACTACTTCGGGCAGCCCGGCATCAACGGCGGTGGCGACCGGGTCGGACTGGGCGAGATCCGCTTCGATGCGGCGAAACCGGATGCGGATCCGGTCTACGGCCTGTCGGGCCTGACCGGCCTCGGTGGCGGATTCGACAACGCGGGGACGTGGTTCGGCATCGAGTACGAGCAGCTGGAACGCATCGAGGCGCGGCTCGGCGAAGCTGGCGATACGGTTGCGATCAATGCCACCCCCGCCGGGACGGACCTCAAGCTGATCCTCGGCGGCGGCAACGACAGCGTGACCCTGAACCAGTTGAATGCCGACACCGAGATCCTCGGCGGTGCCGGCGACGACACGCTGACCGCCAACGGCACGGTGGTCGAGCAGGCCGCCCTCGGCACCAAGCTCAGCTTCGACGGCGATGCCAATCTGCGCGAGACCCTGGTACAGCAGGTATTGAGCAGCGACCCGAATAAACGGGCGGCGCAGCAGGATTTGCTGGATCAGGCGCCGTATGTCTTCGCCGACACCATCTCCGGCACGACGGCCAACACCAACGCCCGCAGCTGGCCGAACTCGATCGGTCTCGGCGCGAGCGACCTGCCGCCCGGCGCCAGCGCTCTGGACTATGCGCTGGAGCGGCGTGAGCCGGCTGCCTTCACGCTGGCGCCCGGCGAATCGGTGGAGGTCGCGCCGGGCCAGACGGTGACCAACACCACCAGCGATACCCAGGTCTGGTTCCGCACCGTCAAGCTCGACGCGAACGGAGCGCTGGTCAAGGATGCAGTGCAGGCGCGCGGGGTGCAGGAACTGGGCGTGCAGCGGCGCGGCGTCCAGGGCAAGGATGCCGACGGCAACCTGCTCTACCTGGACACCAACGGCAAGGTGGTGACCAACGACACGGGCGTGATCTACTACGTGACCGACGCGGCCAACGGCACACCTCTGTACTGGGATGGCAACGCCCATCAGACGGCGACCGATACCGGTATCCCGGTGTACGTGACCGACATGGCGAACGGCGTGCCGCTGTATCTGCGCAGCTTGAGTAACGGCACGGTGGTGACGACTGCCGATCCCTTCCTGGCGCTCAGTGCCGAGCTCTCGGCCAACCCGCTGCTGCTGCAGGGCACGAGCGGCAAGATCGCGCTGACCAGCTACGCGGGTGGCTACCTGACCCAGTCCAGGGACAGCGTCAATCACATCGTTTCGGGTGCGACCAGCATTGGTGCCGATCAAACGCTGGTGATCGAATGGCTGGGCAACGGTCAAGTGGCGTTGAAGACGCCGCTCGGCTACATCAGCGCCCAGGGTGCCGGCGGCGGCGAGGTTCAGGCCAACCGTTCCGCGATCGACTTGTGGGAGCGGTTCGAGATCCTCGATCTTGGCAATGGCGACATCGCGCTGCGCGCCGGAGACGGGATCCACTACCTGTCCGTCGACGCAAGCGGCCGGCTGAACGCTGGCGGCGGCGCACCGGTGTTTCACCAGGTCTTTCACGTCACCGACGCCGCGGGTCCGGCCCAGGGCAGCGACCGGATCGGTCTCGTCGGCGAGACGATCGGCGAATACGGGACCGTCACCGGACTGGACCACAATGCGCAGACCGTCACCCTCGAGCATTGGTATGCCAACCCGGTGGTCGTAGCGAGCCCGGTTTCGCTGAACGGCACCGACCCGGTCGCGGTGCGCATCTCGGACATTTCAACGAGCATCGACCAGGCGACCGGCAATCTCGCGACGACGTTCAAGATTCAACTTCAGGAACCGTCCGGTTTCGACAATACGCACGCGACCGAAACCCTTCGCTTCCTCGTCGTCGAGGCGGGCCGCCACGTGCTGGCGGACGGCACGGTGATCGAGGCCGGTACCGTTGCTGCCGACCGCACCTCGAAGCAGACGTTGCGGGGCCCGATCCAGATACCGTTCCAAGGGTCGCTGGATGCCTCGGCCATGGTGTTCAGCCAGCTCCAGACCTTCAACGACGCCAGCACGGATGGGCGCTACGACTATGCCTGGAGCACCGCTGTCGCCACCAACGGCTCGGTGCAGGTGGGCGAGCTGCGGGCATATGGCGGCGTCTTCGAACTGGGCGACAGCGTTCATCGCAATGGGTCGAGTGTCGCGTTGACCAACGGCGTTCAGCTGACCGACGCGGTGACCAGTCAGTCCGGGTCCTTCTGGTCTGCGTCTGCGCTCGGTTTCCGCGCCGACCTCAGTTTCAATGCCTGGGCCGAGGTCGACATCTACCACCCGACAGGGGGCGGTGGGGACGGACTGACCTTCATGCTGCAGCCGAGCGGGAGCACGGTCCTCGGCACAGGCGGTGGCTATCTCGGACTGCCCGATCCGAGCCAATACACGTTCCTGGCAGTCGAGCTGGACAGCCTTGAGAATGGCAGTGGCGGCATCTACGACAAAGCCGGTTCGGACGGCATCACGGGGCCGCATGTGGGCATCGACACGAGTGCTGCCGGCAGTGTCGCCCGCGCTGCGGTGGGCGCGTTCAACCAGTCCGCCACCAGCTCGCCGCACTACCTGTGGGTCGACTACGACGGCGTTTCGAACCTGATGCAGGTGTATTTCTCGTCGTCCGCGACCAAACCGGCGAATCCGACGGTGTCGGCGGTGGTGAATCTCGAGACCCTGTTCGGAAGTAAAACGCAGCTCTATGCCGGTTTCACCGCCGGGACGGGAGCCGACACGAACGTCCATCGGGTGCTGAACTGGCGAGTCGAACCGGCGCTCATGGGGGAGACGATCGGCTGGATTGCGGTGGACCGCGCCTCGACCGGAAGCGCGGATCATACGGCACTCGCCAGCGGCGCGAGGTCGATCACGTATTCGTCGCCGGAGAACGAATCCGGCGGGCTGCCGTCGTTCCTCGCGACGCTCTACGGGAGTGGGCCCGCCGCGCCCGACGCCATGCGCCTCACGGACAACGGATTGGGCAAATTCACGCTGACCAGCGAGAGCCATACCGGCGGTCTGGGGCAGATCTCCGGAACCTTGGACGTCTGGATGCTTCCGGGAACGAGCGGCACGCTGGGCGGCGTCCCGCTGAAGTCCTTCGTGCCGGCGCCGGACCCTGCATCCAATGGAGGGGAATTGCTGTGGCTGGACGACGCCGGCAACCGGATCGATTTCCAGCCGCCGCTCGGATACGCGGTCGGATTGCAAAACTCGGCGCCGGCGTCGGCGCCACAGGTGTCTCTTGCGCCGGTACCGGCGCTGATCGACGTCTACCGCATCGAACCGGCCCCACTCAAGCTCGCCGTCCTGATCGCGGAAACGAGCAGTGGCAACGACCGCTTCGTGTTGACCGGTGGCACCACCGTGGACAGCCATCTCGTCCTCGACGGCAACGACTCGCAGATCACGAGCACGGACGCAACTGCGCCGACGGGCATTGCGCTGTCGTTGTCGGGCGTGGAGGACATGGATCTCACCTTGGCCGGCGGCAACGACACGGTGCAAGTCTTGAGCACCGTCGCGGGCAGCAGCACGCGCATCGATACCGGCGGTGGGGATGACCGGATCGTGCTCGGCGATTCGGTCCGTGGGCTCGACGCGCTGCCCGGACCGATCGTCCTCGAGGCAGGCGCCGGCTCGAACATGCTGAGCGTTGACGACTCCGGTTCCACGACCGGCGATACGAACGTGGTCATCACCGGCTCGGCAATCAGCGGTCTCGCGCCCTCGACCATCACCTACGCCGCCAGCGGGGGCTCGTTCGCCGGGGGCATCACGATCATGGGCGGGAGCGGCGGCAACCATTTCACGTTGAGCGATATCGGCAACGCCGCGCCCGTCGTTCATATGGGTGCGGGCGACGACACCCTGCGTGTTTTCCATCTTGACGCGATAAATCTCGAAATTTACGGCGAGGCCGGCAACGATCTGCTGAGTGCGGGACCCGGCGACGACCTGCTGGTGGGCGGACCGGGCGCCGACACGATTCTCGGCGGCGCCGGCGACGACATCATCATCGGCGGAAGCCCGACCGCAGGGATTCCGGATGGCGCCGACACGCTCGACGGCGGCATCGGCGACGACGTAATCGCCGGCGACAATGCGCTCATCGCTTTCGACAGCGACGGTCTTTCGCCGCGCGTGCGGGCGCTCACGGGCAGCACGATCCACGATCCGACGACCGGGACGCCGCTGGTCGAAACGCAGGGGCGCGCGGATCCCTCGGGGCTGTCGGACCGGACCATCATGCTGCTCGATCATGGACAGGCCGTGGCGACTGAGCTGTTTGGTGCGGATGTGATCCTGGGCGGCGGCGGCAACGACCGGATATTCGGGGGCATGGGCAACGATCGCCTGCTCGGGGACGAGACGCTGGCGGTCGCGGCCCCGGCGCTCGGCGCACCCGCACTGGAGTTCGTTGCGAATCCGTACGACGGCGACCCGGCGTATTGGAACGCCACGATCGGCGCGCCAGGGTTCGATTGGAGCCTGGTGCCGGGCGCCACGCCAGTCCCCGTGAATGACAGCGCGGTCAAGGCCCTGGCAGCTGCGTACCGCTTCGACGGCAGCGGCGGGGGGGCCATGAACTCGTTTGGCGACCTGCCCAGTGCTCCCGGAGACAGGTCGGCGAGCCTGGAGCTGTGGTTCCGGCCGTCCGATCTGGTCGACAAAGAGGTTCTGTTCGAGACCGGGGGCTCGCAACTTGGCAGTTCCTTCCTGCTGGATGGGCCGACCTTGCTCTTCGCGACCTCCAGCAACTCCACGGCAACGACGCTGCAAATGGCCGCGCCAGTGCCGGCGACGGGCGACTTCATCCACGCGGTCGCGACGCTGTCGTTGACTGGCGGCGCGGCCGATATCACCCTGTATGTGAATGGTCAGGCAGTCGATAGCCGAACCGTCGCTGGCTATACCGGTTGGACTGGCGGCAATGCCGCCGGCCTGGCGACGAGCAACAGTGATCTGGGCGGCGATTTCAACTATGGCGTACTCAGCGGGTTCGGCAATTTCAGCGGCGAGATCGCGCTCCTGCGGCTCTATGACACGGCCCTGAGTTCCACTCAGGTGGCCCAAACCTACGCCGCAGCGCAGGCGTCCGGCGCGGACTACATCGAAGGCGGCGGCGGCGAGGACACGATCGTCGGTGGGCCCGGTCAGGACGACCTGATCGGTGGCAGTTCGAGCCTCTTCGGTCTTGCCGCCCGCGACGACCGGCCGGACGGCGCGGACCGGATCTACGGGGGCGAGGAAACACTTGCCGCTCGCAACGACGTGGGCGATCTGAGCGACGTGGGCCACGCGGCCGACGCGGACGTGATCGCGGGAGACAATGCCAACATCTACCGGCTGGTCGATGGCACCACGGGGGCATGGCTCACCTTCAATCACGATACGAGCTCGGGGGATGTGCGCGTCCTGCCGCGTGCGGTCGAAGTGCTGGACCCGGTCAAGGGCAACGACATCCAGACGCTCGACCTCGACGACTGGACGCTGAACGGCACCGCATCGCAAATCACCGTCGGCGAACTGCGGCTGACCAGCGGCGCGACCAACGAGGCGGGGTCGGCTTTTACATCGCAGCCGCTGGCCTTCGGCGCCGACTATTCGTTCAACGCGCGATTCCAGGTCGACATCCACGATGCGGGAGGGCTCACCGACGGGGACGGTCCAGGGGCCGACGGACTGGCGTTCGTTCTGCAGAACGCCGCGGCCAGCGAGCTCGGCGACCATGGTGGCTCGTTCGGACTGCCGTCGAACGACGTGGCGTTTCTCGCGATCGAGCTGGATTCCTTCAGCGGTGGCCGTTTCGACCCCTCGATCCTGCCTGATCACTTCAGCGACAGCGGGCATCTGTTCACCGACAGCCAGGATGTCGGCAGTCCGGGTCTGGCGGGCTCGGCGAGCGAAGCGGGCGGTGTGTACACGGTGGCAGGCAGCGGCACCGACATCTGGAACACCAGTGACAGCTTCCGCTTCGTCTCCGGCAACGCGACCGGTGACGCGGAGATAATTGTGCGTGTCGGCACGTTCAGCGGGCCCGCGGAATGGTCGAAGGCTGGCGTGATGTTCCGCGACGGCACCGGGGCTTCGGCAGCGCACGTGGCGCTCGTTCAGCGGCCGGACCGTCAGCTTTCGCTGCAGTGGCGGGATGGCAATGGGCTCGCCGCCGGATGGGAGGGCCTGACCTTCGGCGGCAGCAACGGGCCGAAGTGGCTGCGTCTGACGCGCCAGGGCGATCTCTTCATTGCCAGCTACTCGCTCGACGGTGAAAACTGGATCGAGGGCGGACGGCATGCCACGGTGATGGGCGATACGGTGCGCGTCGGGCTTGCGGTCACCGCAACCGACAATAGCGGCCTGGCAACGGCCACCTTCGACAACGTCGCGATCGCCGGGCTCGACGATCTGCCGAGCCATCTGGGCGTGGACACCAACGTCGATGGCAGCCTGGCGCGCGTGGCCATCGAGCGCTTCAACGATGGCGTGCAGGGCGAGAACCCGCGCTGGGTGTGGGCGGACTACGACGGCAACACGCAGCGTCTCGATGTCTATCTGTCGTCCACCGCCGACAAGCCAGCGCGGGTGACACTATCGACAGCAGTCGATCTGCAGGCGCTGTTCGGCACTGGCACGCCGCTCTACGTGGGTTTCAGCGCGGCGACCGGCGGCGGGTTCGAAGTGCACGACGTGCTCGACTTCGCTCTCCGGCGCCAGTCCGGCTACGGCGGCGACGACCTGCTGATCGGCGGCAGCGGCGACGATGTCATCCTGGGCCAGACCGGCAATGACGTGCTCTTCGGCGAAGGCCAGGACGACGATCTGATCGGCGGCGACGACAGCGACCGCATCTTCGGTGGCGCCGGCGAGGATGGCATCCTTGGCGACAACGGCCTGATCCTCACCAGCCGCAACGGGCTGACCGAGCCGCTCAACGGGGTGGAACAATCGCAGGCGGACCTGGTGTTCGCCACCGACGACGGCACCACCGGCAGCGTGGAGTATCTGGACGGTTACCTGCGCAAGGGCTTCGTGGATCTCGACAGCGGCGGCGGCGCTGCGGATCTCATCTACGGCGGTCTGGGCGACGACTTCATTTTCGCCGGCGGCGGCGACGATGCCGCCTCCGGCGCCGAGGCGCTGGCGGCCAACTATGTCACGAAGGCGCTCACCGACCCGGACGTGCTGGGCTACGACGGAACGAGCGGCCTCTTTGCGGACTACGATCCGGCGGCGCCGCTCACGCGCATCGACGGTTTCATCCTCGCCTTCGAGGCGACCGACGCCGAGGGCAACGTCATCGAGGACGGCAAGGACCGGATCTTTGGCGGCGCGGACAACGACTGGCTGGTCGGGGGTACGGGCAAGGATCGGCTGTTCGGTGGAACAGGCGATGACGTGCTCGACGCCGACGACAATCCGGATACCGACGGCGGCCTGAACGACACGCTCGAGGATGCTGGCCTGGCGGTGGCGGACTTCGCCTTCGGCGGCGCGGGGCGCGACACGCTGATTGCCAACACCGGTGCGGACCGGTTGATCGACTGGGGCGTGGACCACAACCGTTTCATCGCGCCGTTTGCTTTGTCCGAGCCGACGCAGCAGAGCGGGTACGGCGACGATCTGGCGGCGTTCCTGATCGATCTGGCTGCCGCGAGCGGCGCGGATGCCACGCCCATGGCAACGGTGAACGCAATCGGGCTGGTGCGGCCCGGCGATCCGGGCTGGGATGACGAGCAGACGGCGATTGCCGACCAGCCGCCCGTAGGGGCGCTGGCCTCCGACACCGATGGTGGTCCGGAAGAGGACCGTGGCCTGACCCAGACCGATGCCGGCGGCACGCCGGGGAGCGTCAACGGCACCAATGCGCCGACCACGGCCATGATGATCGCGGCACCTGCGCCTTACCCGGGAGCACCCGCGCCGTTCCCCACCGAGGCGGCTCCGATTCGCGAGGGTGAGGAAGCCGTGCTCGGCATCAGGCTCTCCGGACCGGGAGCGCTGCTGGGTTTCACGATCGACGAGATCGACTGGGGCGACGGCAGCCCGATCGAGGGCGACATCAGCTTCGATGCCGGCACCGATACGGTGATCCTGCGTCACATTCACTTCGACGATCCCACCGGGGGCGACACGTTCACCATCACCATCCGCGGGCACAGCCGCGTTGGCGAGGAGTTCACGTTTACCTACGAGATCACGGTCAGGAACCGGGCGCCGGAGATCGATTCGCTCACCACCGACGCGCTCGCGGTAGGTGCGGTGGGCGCGGGCGAGACGGTTACGCTGAGCGGATCCTTCCACGACGCAGGGGCAATCGACACGCACCTTGGCGTCATCGACTGGGGTGACGGCACGGTAGAGTCCCAGCGCCTTCCGCCGACCAACGTGGGCCAGGGCGGGTTCGCGTTCACGCACATCTACGCCACGGGCGGTGTGTTCGCGATCGGCGTCGATATCATCGACGATGACGGCGGTCTGGCGCACGGGATGACGTCGGCGCTCGTGACCGGCGCGCGCCTGCACGACGGGGTTCTGGAGATCGTGGGCACGGGCGGCAGCGACGACCTGAGAATCAAGCGCGCGGGCGGCGACATCGTGGTCGATGCGAAGGGCCGCAACGACCATGCTGCCCGCTTCGACCTCGATCTCGTTCGCTCGATCTCCATCCTGCTCGGTGACGGGAACGACAAGGCCGAGATCGACGGACGCGTGCTGGTGCCGCTGACCATCGACGGTGGTGCCGGCGACGATTGGCTGATCGCCGGCGGCGGTGCAGCGACGCTGATTGGCGGTGCGGGCCGCGATGCGCTGCTTGGCGGGAGCGGCGACGACGATCTCGACGGCGGCGACGACGACGACTATCTCGACGGTGGCCGGGGCGATGACGTGCTGCGCGGCGCCGCCGGCAATGACACCTTGAACGGCGGCGCGGGCCGGGATGCGCTGTTTGGCGGGAGCGGCGACGACGATCTCGACGGCGGCGCCGGTGACGACTACCTCGACGGTGGCCAGGGCGATGACGTGCTGCGCGGCGCCGCCGGCAACGACACCTTGATCGGCGGCGCGGGCCGGGATGCGCTGTTTGGCGGGAGCGGCGACGACGATCTCGACGGCGGCGCCGGCGACGACTACCTCGACGGTGGCCAGGGCGATGACGTGCTGCGCGGCGCCGCCGGCAATGACACCTTGAACGGAGGCGCGGGCCGGGATACGCTGTTTGGCGGGAGCGGTGACGACGATCTCGACGGCGGCGCCGGCGACGACCACCTCGACGGTGGCGAGGGCGATGACGTGCTGCGCGGCGCCGCCGGCAATGACACGTTGAACGGCGGCGCGGGCCGGGATGCGCTGTTTGGCGGAAGCGGTGACGACGATCTCGACGGCGGCGCCGGCGACGACTACCTCGACGGCGGTAAGGGCAATGACCGGCTGCGTGGCGCCGGCGGGCTGGCGCAGAACGGCGTCGCCGCATCGCCGGCGACGGATGTTCGTGCCGATTCGCCGTCGATCGTGGCCGATTCGTCATCGATCATCGCCGACGCGCCAAAGATCGTGGCGCCGATCGGACCGTCGCCGGGGCCGCACCACATCGACTTCCGTCCGCGGCCGGGCGGTTTCCGCTTTGCCCGCGATGTCGTCGTCTCCCGCCAAAGCGCGGAGTGGCGGGAACGGTTCGTCACCAGGCTGGCGCAGGCCCCCTTCAATCCAAACATCGGCCTGCAAGTGACCCTGACCGGTTCCATGGAGTCCTCGGTATCGGTCGTCGATCCGCTGCCGAGCGATCTCCCGCAAGAAACGCTGGTCGATGCGAAGTCGGAGACCGCGCTGCTGCCATTTGGGCCGGAGTTCTTCAGGAGCGTGTTCGGCAAGGCGAAGCGGCTGACCAGGAAAAGGCGGCCACGGGAACAACAGCCTGTCGTCGATGCTCGCGCATCGGAATGAAGAGCGGCTGGCGGCGCCTTTGCATCGTTGATCCGGCTTTCCTCGGTCGAACCCACGAAGAGCGTTGCAAACTCAGCGCTGAGAAGGGTTTGTGCCCAATGAGGCGGGTCGCCCGATGGCTGAAGTGAATCCCGAGCAGAAAGAGGGTCGTCAAGGCGATGGCCAGCGCCTTGCAGGAAACGGCGCAGCGGGCGCAAATGCGCGTGGCAACGCCCGCTGGAAGGAAGGCTGCCCAACGAACGACAGCAGCCCGGACGGGCCGACGGTGGTCAACGTTCGGGGCACCTGGCTGCTCTCGATACTGGATGGCCAACGGCGCTATGCGCATTTGAGGCTGCTAGGTGGCGACGCCGTCGCGCCAAAGTCGGGAAGGCGGCGGGACTGGTGGCCGAGAAGCTGAGCGGGGAAGATCCCGGTCAGTATGTTCGGGACACGCTGGCGGGGAAGAAGAAGCCTTGCGCCAGAAGCCTTGATCCCGAATTTCGCGTTCCTTGCCTTGCATCCTCGGTGTGAGTATAACAACGGTTATAACATTGAACAGCGTGGAGCCTTCCATGACCACCCTCAAACTTACCCAGATCGGCAACTCGCTCGGGCTCATTCTGCCCAGGGAGGTGCTGGCGCGACTCAAGCTGCAGAAGGGCGATACGGTATTCCTTACCGACGCGGCGAATGGCGTGATGCTGACGCCCTACGATCCTGATCTTGACCAGCAACTCGAGATCGGGCGCGAGTTCATGCACGACTACCGCGACACCTTCCACCAGCTCGCCAAGTGAGCTGGCGCTGGCTCGACCGCCGCGCGCTCGAATTGTTGCACGACGAGAGCCTGGCCGAGCATGGCGGCGCCAGCGGACTGCGTGACGAAGGTCTGCTCGACTCCGCGCTCGCGCGGCCACTGAACCTTGCTCTCTACGGCCAGCCGGATGTGGCCGACCTGGCTGCGGCCTACGGTGTCGGTCTGGCGCGAAACCACCCCTTTGTCGACGGCAACAAGCGCGTCGCTTTTCTGGCGGTTGGCCTGTTTCTGGCACTCAACGGCCGGCGCCTCGTGGCCAGCCAGGCCGATGCCACGCTGACCTTGCTCGCTGTCGCGGCTGGCCAGATCGATGAAGCGACGTTGGCGCGCTGGGTGCGCGAGCAGAGCGCGCCGCGCGACGGCTGAGCTTTTGCGCCGCATCGACAAAGCGTAGGCCAAACCTCTGGATTGTCGCCTCGGCTACGCCTCCTCGCAATGACGATGGGCGGAGGAGGGTTGGCGGGTGGATGCCCTAGCACCTTGGCGGATTTCTCCGCCCGGGACTCGTTGCACGTGGGCTCCAAGCGTGGCTGACGGCAGTTGGTCAGCGCCGAGTACCTTCGGTAAACGACGGCGGCGTACCGCCGCGTCTGGCCAGCCCCCCGTCCGGCCCGGACGGCTGTCCGGCCAGACGCGCGGCCGGCCCCGGCCGCAAAGTCGCAGGCTCCGCCAGCGACTTCTCAATAACCCGACCCGCCGGCTCCGCCGGCCCGCCTTGACCTGGGGCGAAGCGGACCCCATGATCTGGGAGCGGGACTCGGGCTCGAGCCTGCTGCGGCCGGCACAACGCGCGCCCCCGCCGAAGCTGAACCACGAGCCGCCGCGCAACACGCGGTTGACGCCAGTCTGCGGGCCAGTCGGGTCAAGCTGTGGCGCGGTCGGGTAGTCGCCGTACCAGTCGGCACACCATTCCCAGACGTTGCCGTGCATTTCGTAAAGCCCCCAGGGGTTTGCGGGCAGCGAGCCGACCGGGACCGTCTTCTCGCGGTACAGGCCCTTTTCGCCACCGGCGTAGGGATGGTTGCCGTCGTAGTTGACCTGCTCGGGAGTGATGTTTTCGCCGAAGGAGAAGGGAGTTGTCGTCGCCGCGCGGCAGGCGTATTCCCATTCGGCCTCGCTCGGCAGGCGCGCGTGCAGGCCGGGCACGTGGCGGTTCAGTCCGGCGAGGAAGGCCTGCACGTCGTTCCAGCTGACGTTCTCGACCGGGTTGCGTGCGTCGTCCTGGAACTCGCTCGGGTTGGCGCCGGTCACCGCCTGCCACAGCGCCTGCGTGCAGGCGGTGTCGGCGAGCCAGAAGCCGCGGCTCAGCGTCACTTCGTGCTGCGCCTCGTTGCCCCCGCGCTCGGCCTCGTCCGTCGGCGAACCCATCAGGAAACGGCCCGGCGTGAGCCAGCGGAAGCGCTGACTGACGCCGGCGACGTTGATTTCGGCGAACAGCCCCCAGGCATCGACGCCGAGCGGCTGCTCGCTGGTCCAGCCGCCGGCCTGCCCGAGCCCTTCGGACTGGCCGGTCTGTCTTGGCTGCGGCGGCTGCCAGTCGAGCCGGCAGCGCTCCCCAAGCCAGTGCACTTCGGCGAACAGCCCGCGCGCGTCGCGGCCGATCGCTTGCGCCCAGGCTGGCCTGGCGAGCGCGCTGACAGTGAGTTCGAGGTGTTCGCTACGCAGTTCGATACGTTCCAGGTCGCGTCCGAGCCTGGCGATGGTCTGCGGCAGCGACCCGGCGGCGACATAGCGCAACGGGGCACCGGCGCTGGTTTCGGCGTTGCTGTCGTCTGACGCGCTCTCGGCATCGTACGTGACGCGAACGAAGACGCCGCCATCGACCAGCGTCAGCTCGGCATAGGGGCTGGCGTTGGCCGGTGTCGTCTCGCCGGTGCCATCAGCGCTGTCGGTCAGCGCTTCGAGGCGCAGCTCCTGGCCGCGCTGGCGCAGCGCGCAGCGGACCGGCCGGCGGGCCGGCTCGGGCTGGAGAAAGAAGCTCACATCCTGCTCTTGAACGCCGGGCGGCAGTTTGAGCATTTCGCCCTGCATGCGCGTCCGCTGGGCGAGCGCCCAGAGCGCGGCCAGCGCCTCGTTGTCGGCGAACATGGCATCGCTCTGGCGGCCGACGTGGCGGCGCAGCCATTGTTGCAGGGCCGGTGAGTCGGCGCAATCGAGCGCGGTCCTGGCGATGTCGTGCTGCCAGCGGTCGACGCGCTGCGCAGTCGGGCGCCGAATTGCTGCCAGCCACGCAGCGTTTCGGGGGCGCGGTTGATCAGTCCGAGGTCGCTGAGGATCAATAGCGGCGTCGCGCCCGCCGGCACCTGCCAGCGCTGCGTGGCGCTGCGCAGCGGCTCGCGCACCAGCGGCTGCGCGCGGGGCTCGCCGTAGAGGATGCGCCGGTCCAGCCCGAGCCGGCCGTGACGACGTTCGAGGGCGCGGCCGAGCGCGTTGAAGTCGCCGTGAAAGGGGATGGTTGGCCGGCTGTAGTCGGCGAGCAGGGCGATACGCCGGCTCCAGCCATGGCGCTTGAGCATCGGGATCGCATGCAGCACCTCGCCACGCGTCAGGCGGTCGAGCAGGTGCGGCAGGTCGGGTTGACGCGAGGCGACGGTCTGTCGCAGCGTGCGGCGCAGGAAGGGCCACAAGCGCGACCAGCGGGTCAGCGGCTGGCGCACGGGAATGCGCACCGAACCCGGAGCGGGGCAGGCGTCCTCGGCCAGCACGCGGGCGTTCGCCAGCCAGTCCGGCGCCTCGGGGCCGCTGCCCGGCGGCGGGTCGGATTGCCGGTGCTCGGTCACGTGGAAGAAGCGCGCGGCGGGAAGGGCTGCCGGGCGCTCGGGCAGTGGTGGCGGCCCGGTGTCGACAACGAATTTTGCGTTGTGGGAGACGGTGACATAGGCGCTTGCCGCAACCAGCGCTGGCAGGCGCTCGTAGCCGAGTGCCAGCGCCGCCAACTCCAGCGCCTCCTCGCCGTATTCGGCATAGACGCGCAGCAGGTCGGCGCGGCCGACCGCTGCCCGCGTGCGCAGCGTGTTCATTAGTTGGACGATGGGTGTTTTCTGAGGGTGAAGCCCTGCACCTTACCCAGCAGAGCAGCCTGCTTCTGCGGTTCGGGTTCAAGCGCGGTGACGACGCGCAGCAGGTCGATGTACTCGGCCTGTCCCGGGCCCTGCAGGCCCTGGTCCTCGGCCGCCTGGCGGTCCTGCCACAACTGCCCGGCGGCTTCCCGGTACACCTCGGCGGTGCAGCGTTCGCCGAAATGCAGCGTGCCGCGGGCGATCAGTGTGGCGATGAAGTCGTCCTGATTCTTCGGCAGTTGCGGGTTGAGCACCAGGCAGCGGCGGACGAAGGCCGCCGGCAGCTCGCGCTCCTCGTTGGTGGTGATCACCACCAGTGGCGTCGGCGCTCCCGGCGGCGCGCTCACCGCTTGCTCCAGCCAGGGAACGGTGAAGGCGCCGTTGCCAAGCGTCTCCAGCAGTCCGTTGGGCAGGTCGGCCTCGGCCTTGTCGATCTCGTCGATCAGCAGCACGCTGCCCTGCCCGGGCTGCCAGCCGGCTGGCGGCTGCGGCCGCGCACTCTGCTGCCCGCCAAGCTGGTGTTGATCGAACGCCGACTGCCAGTCGAAGACCCACCACAGCGCGCCGGGACTCAGGTAGTTGCCTGGCGCCAGGCGCTGGCGGACTTCCTCCGGCGTGTGGCTGCCGGCGCCGATCGCCTGCGCGTCGCCGAGCCGGCCGAGCGCGTCGAAGCGCCACTGCAGGTCCTGGCTCTCGCTGCGCGCATGCACGACTTCGGCGATGAACAGACGGCCCAGGGCCTCGGCCGCCGCCCGCGCCAGCTGGCTCTTGCCCGAGTCGGGTTCGCCGCGGACCAGCAAGGGGCGCTGGGCGGCCAGCGCGGCGCGTACCGCCCAGGCCGATTCCTCGTCGAAGCGGTGCACGGCCGCCGGCCACGAACCGCGTTGGGGCAGGGGAATGGAGGTGAGCGGGAGGTCGGGGATGGCGGTAGTGTTCATGAATTCTTGGCGAGCCGTTCGGGGATGGTCAGAAGTTCTCGAATGATGGTCATCAGATAGACTTCGTCGCTGATCAGCAAGGCTGGGCGGTCGCCCGAAGACTTGAAGAAGATCACCGCGATTGCCGGCAACTTGGCCAGCAGTTTGCGGTAGAAGTTGGGCCGGCAGAGTCGTGATTCCTGCTCGGCGGCAACCGGAACGTAATGGTTGTGCGTCTTCTGCCTTTCGCGAAAACGCTGTGCACTGTTCAGTGTGCGCAGATCGCGATCTGACGGTGGCGGGAACTGACCAGTTCGACGCCAAGCGGCGTCTCGACGACGATCTCGAAACTGAGCTGACCATCGGCCAGCGCGTTTCTCTGCGCCAGTCCAAGGCTCGCGCCATCGACCGCCAGCAGGCTCAGCCAGGCAAGCGCGGCTTTCGCGTCGTTCCAGGTGTCGGCGAATTCCTGGTGGCGGGGATCGAGCAAGGCCAAGGTGCTTCGGGTCGCTGGAAACAGCAGGTCCTCGAGTGCCTTTTCCGGATCGGCGGCGCACAGGCTTGCCGCCAGGTCTGCTGCCGGCGGGATGCCGGCGTCGCTCAGGGCCGCCTGCAGCGCCTCGCTGAGGCGATTGCCGTGGGTCAAGGATGCGGCGGATTTCGTCGGTGATTCTGGCGCGGAAAGCGTCGTCCGGCGGCCCGTTCGGTGCTGGCGCGATGCGATCGAGCAGCGCAGCGAAATCGCTGTCGACATGTACATCCTCGGTCAGCGTGTTCATGTCGGCGAGAATGGACAGCAGCGTGTCCGTCAGTCGCCGGTTTTCTGCGTAGCCGTCGAGCTCGTCACGCGCTTGCCCGGTGTATTTGGGGTCACTGAGCCTGGCGAGTCCTGACTGCAGTTCATCGATTTCCGCTTGCCAGTGGTCGATGTAGGGCAATCGGTCGGCCGCCTTGTGGAAGCGCGTTCCCTTCAGGACGATCGGGTTCACCCGCTTGGCGAAGCTGCGGTTTTCATGAATCCGGCGCAACTCGTACATGCAATACTCGGACTTGAAATAGGCGTCGCTGAGTATCAGCACGACGTGCCCGGCTGCACCGATCCGGTCCATGAATTGCCGGATCGAATCGCCGTAGTTGATCGCCTTCTGGTCACGCCGTACTTCGATCCCGCGCGCGGCGCACGCCAGCTCAAGCTTGTCGACCAGCCGGTTCTGCTCTTCCTCTTTCCAGGCATACGAGACGTAAACGCTGACCATCGAACCCCCTCCCGTCGGGTTTTCTGGGAAACGGATCGGCTTCGGGCGCTGCGGCCGCCGCAGGCGACACAGCGGCCGGCAATCCCGCGCGACCTGCACAGTATCGGTGCCGCTGATGCGCCAGTCAAACGGCTAACAGGTTGGCCAGCAGGGCGGGCCGTGGTTGCGGCACTGAGGGCTCGCAAGGTCTTGACGACGGGGCGGAGGCGTAGTTTCCCTGCCGGCTTGCTCGGACCTCACTTCCTCTGCAGGAATGCACCCGTGTCGACGCCGGCCTGCCTGAGTATGGCTCGCAAAGTCCTTTCAGGCGTGTCGCCTGGGGTGGTTCGGGCTGGGTGTGTAGCGGTCCTGTGCCGGGTCGAAGCAGATTTCGTGGGAGCCGGCGGCGTGACGATGGAACTCCAGTCCCAACTCCTTCAACCGCTCGACGATCTGCCGGTAGCTGAAGCCGGATGGCTGCCCCCTCAGGTGGCGACGATCAGCGGGTAGTCGAGGGTGTCGCGTGCCGGTGAATGGCTCTTTACGGTGGCGCGCGATGGCGCTTCGATCAACTTCTTCGCGATGTCGGCCGCGATCTCGATAGTCTCGCGAATCGTACGGCCTTGCGCCACCAAGCCCTGTATCTCATCGCTGGCGGCGAGCTACACGCCCTCGGGTCGCCTCTCGATATGCAGCTGGATCACATGTTCCATGGTGTTCACTCCTGATAGCTGCCGCCTGTCGTGGCGCGCTGCGAACACTGGCCCTCCTGGGAGGTGACTGTCTGACGACTCACGCGATCGTGCCAATGAAGTGATTTCGAGGCGAATCTCTACGTTCAGGCCAAGAACCAAAATCGGCTGCGCGGGAGAGGCAGTAGCTACGGAGGGCAAGGAGGCGATTGTGCTGCCACGTCTGACCCCGGCCGGCTGGTCCCCTCGACAGGAATCGAACCTGTATCCCACGCTTAGGAGGCGCGTGCACTATCCATTGTGCTACGAGGAGTGGGGCGCGTATTGTAGCCGCTGCCTCTGATTTCGCCAATTCCGCCGTGGCCGCCGCGTCCGCTTTGATCCTGCCGGAGCGCGCATCGGAGTAGAATCGCGCGCTCTTGCCGTGCTTTCGCCATTGTTGCCGCGTTCCTCGCCCGTGACCTGCACGCATTTCTGCCGAGTAGCACGACACGCCCCACAGGATATCGACCGACGCTCATGCCGTACCTGATTCTCTCCGACGCCTCCCTCGCTTTCGGCCACGTGCCGCTTCTCGATCATGCCGAGTTCCAGCTCGACCCTGGCGAACGCGTGGCGCTGATCGGCCGCAACGGCACGGGAAAGTCGTCGCTGCTCTGCGCGCTCGCCGGCACCGGGGCGCTCGACGACGGCAGCGTGTGGCGGCAGCCGGGATTGCGCATCGGTTACGTACCGCAGGAACCACCGTTCGACCCGGCCTTGACGGTCTTCGAGGCCGTGGTCGCCGGCATGGGCGACCTGTCGGCGCTGCTCGCCGAGTACCACGCGGTCTCGCACGCGCTCGGTGAGGAGGGGGCGGATCATGACGGACTGCTCGAGCGCATGCAGACCCTGCAGACGGCGCTCGAATCGCGCGACGCGTGGTCCTTCGAGGCGCAGGCCGAGCGCGTCATCCAGCGTTTCTCGCTCGACGCCGATGCGCTCGTCGGCACGCTGTCCGGCGGCCAGAAGAAGCGCCTGGCGCTGGCGCAGGCGCTGGCCGTCTCGCCGGAGCTGCTGCTGCTCGACGAGCCGACCAACCACCTCGATATCGGCGCCATCGAGTGGCTGGAGGAAATGCTCGTTTCGTCGGGGGTGACGCTGGCCTTCATTACCCACGACCGGCGCTTTCTCGAGCGCGTGGCGACGCGCATCGTCGAACTCGACCGTGGTCGCCTGCTTTCCTGTCCCGGCAGCTTCAGCGAGTACCAGTCGCGCAAGGAGGCGATGCTGCACGACGAGGCGGTGAACAATGCCCGCTCCGACAAGTTCCTGGCGCAGGAAGAAGTGTGGATCCGGCAGGGGATCAAGGCGCGGCGCACGCGCAACGAGGGCCGTGTCCTGCGTCTCGAGCAGTTGCGCCGCGAGCGCGCGGCGCGACGCGAGCGCCAGGGGAAGGTCGACATGGCGCTCGATGCAGGGGTCAAGAGCGGCAAGCTGGTGGCGGCGCTGGAACACGTCAGCAAGAGTTTTGGTGAAAAGACGGTGGTGCGCGATTTCTCGTGCCGTTTGCAGCGCGGCGACAAGATCGGCGTCATCGGCCCGAACGGTGCCGGCAAGACCACCCTGCTGCGCATGATTCTCGGCGAGCTGGCGCCGGACCAGGGCAAGGTGTATCTGGGGACGAAGGTCGAGGTCGCCTATTTCGACCAGTTCCGCAGCGCGCTCGAAGAGGAGGCGACGCTGATCGACGTCATCTCGCCGGGATCCGACTTCATCGAGATCGGCAACCAGCGCAAGCACGTGATCAGTTACCTCGGCGATTTTCTCTTCGCGCCGCAGCGTGCGCGTTCGCTGGTCAGCTCGCTGTCAGGTGGCGAGCGCAACCGGCTGTTGCTGGCGCGGCTGTTCGCGCGGCCGGCGAACGTCCTGGTGCTCGACGAGCCGACCAACGACCTCGATATCGAGACGCTGGAACTGCTCGAGGAATTGCTGCAGGAGTACAGCGGCACGCTGTTTCTGGTCAGCCACGACCGGGCGTTCATCGACAACGTCGTTACCCAGACCATCGCTTCGGAAGGCGACGGTGTATGGCGCGAGTATGCCGGTGGCTATCAGGACTGGGCCGACTATCAGGCCGCCCGGCAGCGCGACGAGGCGCTGGCGGCGGGCGGCGGCAAGCGCAGTGAGCCGCGCGCGGTCCACAGCGTCGCTGCTGCCAGGGCGCCCGCGCAGAAGGTGGGCGGTGGCAAGCTGTCGTGGAAGGAAGCGCGCGAGCTGGAGGAACTGCCGCAGCGGATAGGCGCGCTGGAAAGCGAGCAGAAAGCGATTGGCGAACGCCTGGCCGATGCCGGCCTCTACCAGTCGCAGCCCGAGGAGGCGCAGCGGCTGGCAGCACGGCTGAGCGAAATCGACGATCAGCTGCTGCACTTGCTCGAACGCTGGGAGGCGCTCGAAGGCTAGGTCCGGTGGCCACTGCGCAGGACGATCGAAGCCGGCAGCACTGCCAGTAACCCCGACCCCGATCTGCCGCAGGTCAGCGCCGACCCGCCTGTTTCAGCGCTTCGCGGATCTGTGGCAGCGCCGCCTGCGCCGCTCTTTCCCCTTCGAGGATCGCGTCATGGCGCGCCTCGAACTCGGTCGACCCGACGGCGCCGACCTGTGGGCGAATGACCACGTCGGCTTCCTTGAGTTCGTAGCGGGCCAGGCTCTGGCCCATGATGGTGAAGGTCTGCATCAGGATGTCGAGAGTGCTGCGCACCGGCTGGTTGCCGGGACGCGCCGAGATATCGACGGCGATGACCACGTCGGCACCCATTTCCCGCGCCGCGCGCACCGGAATCAGGCTGCTCAGGCCGCCATCGACGTATTCCCTGCCGCCGATCCGTACCGGCTGAAAGACGCCCGGGACGGTCGCCGAGGCGCGCACCGCCATGCCGGTGTTGCCTGTCCGGAAGACGATGCTGTCACCGCTGCGCAGGTCGGTGGCCACCGCGCCGAAAGGTTTCTTCAGCGCTTCCAGCGGACGCTGGCCAACGGCCTCGTTGATGAACTGCTGCAGTGATTCGCCCTTCAGGACGCCGCGGTCGGGCAGCGACCAGTCGCTGATCCTCGTCTCGTCGAGCCGGTGTGCCAGCTTCTGCAGCTCGAAGCCGCTGTTGCCGGCGGCGTATAGTGCGCCGACCACCGCGCCGGCGCTGGTGCCGGCGACGATGTCGGGAAAGATGCCCTGGCTTTCCAGGGTCTTGATCACGCCGACGTGCGCAAACCCGCGCGCCGCGCCGCCGCCAAGCGCCAGGGCCAGCTTTACGGTCTTGGCGGGCTGGGCGCCGGGCGGTGGCGTCTTGCCGGCGCAGCCGCTCAGGGCCAGTGCGCAGAGGGCAGCAATGAGCAGCAGTTGACGCATGACTTTCCTTTCGCTGGGGCGCGTTGTTGACGGTGGCTGGCTCGCCTCGAGTGGCAATGTTACGCCGTTCGAGAAAGACTTTCCTTGCTTCCTGCAGGCAATTGTTTACCATCGCAGATGGGCTACGCGTTCCGAGTTCCCGAACACAGCGTCTGGACGTTGAACGCTCGACCCGTCCTCGACAGGCAGGCGTTGACTTACCGCCGGCCGCAGGTGCCGCGGCCATGGATCACGCCGACCTCGCTGCGCCTTCAGACAATCGAGCCGACACGCTCAGGCGTGCTACCAATCAGTGGAGAAATCATGGCCGTAGCGCCCGAAACCGCCATCATGGCGCTGTATTGCGACTTCGAGAACGTCGCCCTGGGCGTTCGCGATGCGAAGTACGACAAGTTCGACATCAAGCCGGTCCTCGAGCGTTTGTTGCTCAAGGGCAGTATCGTGGTCAAGAAGGCCTATTGTGACTGGGAACGCTACAAGGGTTTCAAGGCCGCGATGCACGAGGCGAATTTCGAGCTGATCGAGATCCCGCACCTGCGTCAGTCCGGCAAGAACTCGGCCGACATCCGGCTGGTCGTCGATGCCCTCGACCTGTGCTACACCAAGTCGCACGTTGACACCTTCGTGATCATCAGCGGCGACTCGGATTTCTCGCCGGTGGTTTCCAAGTTGCGGGAAAACGCCAAATACGTCATTGGCGTTGGCGTCAAGCAGTCCACCTCGGACCTGTTGATCGCCAACTGCGACGAGTTCATCTTCTATGACGACCTCGTGCGCGAGATCCAGCGCTCGGCGAGGCGGGATTCGAAGGAGGTGCAGGCAGTGGTCAGGCGCTCGCCGGAGGAGGACGCGCAGCGCCGGGAGGAACTCGATGCGCGCCGCAGCAAGGCCGTGGAACTGGCGGTTGCCACCTTTGATGCGCTGATTGGCGAGCGCGGCGACGGCAGCAAGATCTGGGCGTCGATGCTCAAGGAGGCGATCAAGCGGCGTAAACCCGACTTCAACGAGTCGTACTATGGTTTCCGCGCTTTCGGCAATCTCCTCGAAGAAGCCCAGAAGCGTGGGCTGCTTGAAATTGGTCGCGACGAAAAATCAGGGACTTACGTCCATCGCAGTAACGGCGGCGAGGCGGGCGCCGAAGCCGCAGGCGAGCTCGGCCCCGATGAGTTGGCGCTGCCGCCCGCAGCCAGCAGCGAGGCGACGACCGCCGACGAAACCGGCCAGCAGGCTGGAGGACGCCGCAAGGGGCAGGGCCGGCGCAAGGACGGCGAGAAATCCGGCAAGCGGGACCGCGAGGCCAGGGCGCTCAAGGAAGAGGCCGCGACGGTCGAGGACGGCGGGGCTGGCCAGCAGTCTGCTGCGGACGATGGCGCGCAGGCCGGCCGGCAACTCGCCGTGGCCGACGCTGGCGGAACGTCGTCGCCGTCCGACGCTCCACCTGCGCCCGCGTTTCCCGTGTCGCCGGAAACTTCGGCGCCGCGGCCGCCTGCCGAGGCAGCCGGCGAAGCGGGAATGGAACCCGCGGACATCGAGTCGCCGGTCGAACCCGCCGAAAAGCCACGCGCGGCCGGGCGACGCCGGGCCGCCGGCAAGACCGTCGCCAATGTTGCCAAGTCGGAAGCGGGCGTTGCAGCAGACGCTGTCGTTACCGTGGCCACCGACGACGATCAGGGGGAAGTTCCGCCAGTCAAGAAAGCGGCGACGCGCGCCCGCCGGCCGCGCAAACCAAAGGCCGCGCCTGATAGCGACTGACCGGCATCGCGGCAAGGGCTTTGCCGTTCTACGCCGGCCTGAAAGCGAAGAAGCCGCGACTGGGTCGCGGCTTCTTCGCTTTCAGGAAGACGTCGGCGCCGGTGGTTCAGGCGGCGGCCTGCGCCGGGATCGTGCCGGCGGTGCGGACGATGCGGTTCTGGGTGTCAACGTAGATCAGGCGCGGCGCGTACTTGGCGAGTTCGACCTCGGTGTACGTCGCGAAGCTGGCGATGATCAGGATGTCCCCCGGCGCAGCGCGGCGCGCCGCCGAGCCGTTCACCGAGATGACCCCGGATCCGCGTTCGGCACGCAGCGTGTAGGTCGAGAAGCGCTCGCCATTGTTGACGTTCCAGATGTCGATCTGTTCGTACTCACGGATGTTTGCCGCGTCCAGAAGGTCTTCGTCAATGGCGCAGGAACCTTCATAGTGGAGCTCGGCGTGAGTGGTGCTGACGCGGTGCAGCTTCGACTTCAGCATTGTCCTCTGCATGGAATCACCGGGTTTTGAGTTGGGGGGAAGGGCATTGTAGCGGCTAATTGCGCTCTGTCAACGGTCGGCGCCGGCGTTGATTTCGAGATTGTCGATCAGTCGCGCAGAGCCCAGCCGGCTTGCTGCGAGTACCACCAGCGCTCGCTCGCGCGAGTCATCTGGCGCCTGCAGGTCGGCCTGCCGACGCACGGCGACGTAGTCTGTTTGCCAGCCATGGCGGTCAAGTTCGTCGGCGGCCTCCCTTTCGAGGCTGGCGAAATCGGTTTCGCCGGTTTCCACCGCCAGGCCGATGCGCTGCAGGAGGCGTCGCAGGCGCGGCGCTTCGCTGCGCTCAGCCGCCGAAAGGTAGGCGTTGCGCGAGGACAGCGCCAGGCCATCGTCGGCACGCACGGTCTCGCCGCCGATGATCGCGATCGGCAGGGCCAGCTGCCGTGTCATGTTGCGCAGCACCATCAGTTGCTGGTAGTCCTTCTTGCCGAAAATCGCCGCCTGCGGTTGCACGATGTTGAACAGCTTGAGGACAACGGTGGCCACGCCGCGGAAATGGCCAGGGCGAAACTCGCCGTCCAGCTGATGCGCAATCGCGGGTGGTTCGACGTAATACTGCTGCGGTTCCGGGTAGAGGTCAGCCTCCCCGGGGGCGAACAGCAGGTCGACCCCGGCGGAGGACAGCTTGTCGCAGTCATCCTGCAGGGTGCGCGGATAGCGGTCGAAGTCGTCATCTGGCCCGAACTGGAGGCGGTTGACGAAGATGCTGGCGACGACGGTGTCGCCGTGTGTGCGCGCCTCGGTCATCAGTGCGATGTGGCCGGCGTGCAGGTTGCCCATGGTCGGCACAAAAACGACGCGGCCGCGCCTTGTCAGCGCCTGGCGCAGCTCGGGGATCGACGAGTGAATCTGCATGCTGTTGCTGGACCTCGATTGAAACTGTCGCGGGCCGGTTCAAGAATGCCTTTCAGCAATCTACCCGGCGCATGTCAAGCGCAGCGACCTTCGCCTTCGCGGTGTCGCCTTGCGGGTTCATTGTCAAAGCCGCGGACGCGACTCACGAAGCTCCCGTTTCCCCGTGCGGGCGAAGGGCCGGGAAAGAGCCGGGCGGTCATGCCCTTCATGACCTGGGATATTTGGACATGCCATGAGCTTCAGTAGCAGTGCTCCGACGCCGGGAAGCTGCCATCCTTGACGGCGGTGACGTAGGCAGCGATCGCCGCGGCGATGGACGGCTGGCCAGCCATGAAGTTCTTGACGAAGCGAGGCTTCCTGCCGGTCGAGATGTCGAGCATGTCGTGCAGCACCAGCACCTGCCCCGAGCACTCGCGGCTGGCTCCGATGCCGATCGTCGGGATGGCAAGTCTGGCGGTGACTTCGGCGGCAAGCGCCTCGGGGATGGCTTCGATGACAATCAGCGTGGCGCCGGCATCCTGCTGCGCGAGGGCGTCGGCGAGCAGGCTGGCGGCGCCGGAATCATCCCTGCCCTGGACGCGATAGCCGCCGATCTGGTGCACCGATTGCGGCGTCAGCCCGACATGGCCGCAGACGGGTATGCCCCTGGTCGTCAGGAAACGCGTCGTTTCTGCCATTTCGACGCCGCCTTCCAGCTTGACCATTTGCGCGCCGCTGGTCATCAGCGTGACGGCATTGCGCAGCGCCTGCCGCGGACTTTCCTGAAAGCTGCCAAAGGGCATGTCGGAAATGATCAGTGGGTGCCGGCTGCCGCGCGCGACGCTGGCGGTGTGGTAGGCGACATCGGTCAGCGTCACCGCCAGCGTCGAGTCGCGGCCCTGCAGGACCATGCCGAGTGAGTCGCCGATCAGCAGCGCGTCTACGTCGGCGGCATCGCAAAGCTGCGCGAAGCTCGCATCGTAGCATGTGAGCATGGCGATCTTCTCGCCGCTGGCGCGCATTCTGGCGAGGTCGACGTGCGTACGGCGGCGCGTCGCGACATGGGTGGACATGGAACTATTCTCCCCGGTTGAAATATTCGCGGTGTCCGCGCATCGACTCGATGCGCTTGACGAGAAGTTGAAAGTCGTCGTCGGAGTCGACGAAGTTGAGGTTTTCCGAGTTCACCACCATCACCGGCGCTGCGTCGTAGTTATGGAAGAAGCGCATGTAGCTTTCCGCGAGGATCGTCAGATAGGCGTCGCCAATCTTGCGCTCCATGCCGACACCGCGCTTGCGAACGCGCTCGATCAGCGTCTCCGGTCGGGCCTGCAGGTAGATGACCAGGTCCGGTGGCGCGACCTCGGGCGACAGATGTTCGTAGATCTTGCGGTACAGGCCGTATTCGTCTTCACTCAGCGTCAGCAGCGCAAACAGGGGGTCCTTTTCGAGCAGGTAATCGGCGACCACCGGGCGGGTGAAGAAATCGGGTTGCGACAAATCGCGTAGCTTGTCGAGGCGCTGAAACAGGAAGAAGAGCTGCGTCTGTAAGGCAAAGCGCTGCTGGTCCTGGTAAAAGCGACTCAGGAAGGGGTTCAGTTCGGGCTGTTCCAGCAGTAGCTGCGCGTCGATATGCTCGCCGAGGCGTCGCGCAAGGCTGGTCTTGCCGGCGCCAATCGGGCCTTCGACCACGATGTGGCTGGCAGCAGTCAGGGTATTGCGTGCAGACATGAAAGGACGGCGTTCGATGCCGGGTCAGTTTTCCAGGAAAATGGTGTCGGGTCTGGCTTCGCCATCGATGGCCAACCGGTCGAGGCTCTGCAGTACCGCCATGCTCGCTGCTTCCATCCGTTCGATGGCATCCAGTCCGGCCGAAAAGCCACCCCCACGACACGCTTCGACGGCCGCGCGGCCATGGCGGTGGACTTCGGCGTGCGGCGTTTCGATTGCCCGGTAACCGTCCAGGTGAGCGCAGCGGCGCCGGCCCTCGCCTTCATAATACCATTGGCCCAGCCGGCAGCCGGTATGCGAGGCAAAGTCGTCGGTGCCCTTGTCGGAGGTGCCCATGAACACCTGATAGATGTCGAACTTGAACAGCAGATGATCCATCTTGGCCAGTTCGACAAAACTGCGCAGGGCGGCAGTGCCAACGCTTCGTTCCATTTGCCGGGCGAGACCGGTGATGCCGCCGATTGCCGCCGATGCCTGCCGCCCTTGCTCGCTGAAAGAGTCGGACTGCTCGGCCAGATTGCCGATAGTGCTCTGGGCGGACACGGTTTCGCCCTGGATGTTGGTGACCAGTTGCGAAATGTCGCTGGTGGCGTGCGTCGTTCGGTCGGCCAGTTTGCGCACTTCGTCGGCGACGACCGCGAAGCCGCGCCCGGCTTCACCCGCGCGGGCAGCCTCAATGGCGGCGTTGAGCGCAAGGAGGTTGGTCTGGTCGGCGATTTCCTTGATCAAATGGACGATGCCACCGATCTTCTCGGTGCTGCCTTGCAGACTGACAACCTTTTTCAGCGCGTTGCGCGAGTCGCTGGCAAGCTGGTTCAATTCCGTACTGATCGCGGTCACCGACGCGCAGCTGTCCGAGGCGACGCCCGAGGCAGCCAGCGTTTCCTTCTTCGCATTGCGCAGTCGTTGCGCCAGGCCGGCGAGGGTTTGTTGCGACTCGGCCAGTGAATTGCGGTACGACCGGAACGAGACAAACAGCCGCTGCAGTTCGCTGCTGCGCCTTTTGGCAGCCTCGGAGTCGTGCACGCACTCGTCACGTGCTGCCTGTGCCGCTGTCAGCTGATCACGTAGCGCTTCGTTCTGCTTCTCGAGTTCGCCGAGACGCGCCTCGAGGCCGCGAATCGTTCCCCCGCTTCCGAAAATCATTCGGGTCTCCTGCTGACTGTGGCAGTGGTTGCCGGTTGTGATCGGGCCGTGCCACGGAGGCCAACCACCTGAAAAGGCGTCTAGGATACACAGAGCAGCGTCGATTGGGTCGAATTCGGATGCTCGCGAGGTGCAAAAAAAGGGGAAAGAGACGGTTTCCTTTCGGGCCTGGGAGGTCTGTACCCGACGTGCTCGGCCTGCGCTGGCGAAACGGACGCTGGCGTTCGCGTCAGCGACCCCTTCGCCGCGCGGCGCTGTGCCGAGTTGGTGGCGGGCGATCAGCGCCGGGCGGTCTGCTCGGCCATCATCTCACCCAGGCGGACCGGGCCAGCCGGTGCCCAGACCGGATTGAAGCGCAAGAGGTCTTTCGGAAAGAGCATCACCACCGTCGAGCCGAGCAGGAAGCGACCCATTTCTTCGCCTTTCCGGAGGACGACCCGTTGCCCGTCGTAGGACCATTCGCGGATCTTTCGGCCACGCGGCGGGTTGACCCGGCCATGCCAGACCGTGGCCATGCTGCCGACGATGGTGGCGCCGACCAGGATCTGGATGAAGCTGCCGAACTCGGCTTCGAAGACGCAGACCACACGTTCATTGCGCGCGAAGAGCCCTGGAACACCGCGTGCAGTTGCCGGATTGACCGAGAACAGCGCGCCGGGAACGTGAATCATGCGCGTCAGGCGGCCATCGACCGGCATGTGGATACGGTGGTAGTCGCGCGGGCTCAGGTAGAGCGTGGCAAAAGCGCCATCGGCAAAGCCGGCGGCCAGATCACTGTCGCCGCCGACCAGTGCGGTGGTCGAGTAGTGGTGGCCCTTGGCCTGAAAGATCTGGTCGCCGCCGATGTCACCGAACTGGCTGATCGCACCGTCCACCGGACACAGGAAGTCCGCGTCGGCAAGCGGTCGTACGCCGGCGCGCAGCGCTCGTGTGAAGAACTCGTTGAAAGTCCTGTAGCTGGCGGGGTCGGCATCGGCGGCCTCGTTCAGGTCGACGGCGTAGCGCCGCACGAACCATTCGATGACGCGGGTGGTCAGTTTGCCCGCAGCGGCGTCGGCGAAGCTGCCGGCGAGGGTGGTGATGGCCTGTTTCGGCAGCAGGTACTGGGCCAGGACGGCGAGACGGTCGGACACGGATCGGCCAGCGAAAGGGACAAAGCCGGGATTATACCGGTTCGGCATGGCGACGGCGGGCCCGACCGGCTCGCCACAAGCGGCAGGTCTGCGGGCGCCGTCGGAAAACTGCCGGCCGGTCGCGGTGACCGGGTCGCCTATCGAACTACCGGCACGGGAGACGCGCCGTCGCCGGGGACGCTGCTGCAGCCCGGCTGTTCAGCGCAGCGAGGCGTTGATCTTCTCGAGTGCGGCAGCGCCGGGGCACAGTTCGGCGGCGCCGAGCGTGTTCAGCGCCCGGTCTATGGTGTTAAGTTGCTTGTGCAGGTCGGCAGCCTCGTTGTCGACATAGAGCAGCCCGGTCACCACTTCCCCGCGGGCCGCGTGCTCCTGGATGTAGGCCATGGCGCTGACGCGGCTGGTCGGGTCGTAGTCGGCGTGCAGCTTGCGCAGGCGGATCACCGAGCCATCGTGCTGGCGAACGTCGGTCACCTCGCCTTCCCCATACTCGGCGGTGATCTCCTCGCGCTGCGGGAAGAAGTCGAGTCGGTTTACCGCTTCGTTGTGCTCGCGGACATAGTCGTAGCTCTTGGTGCTTCCGGAATGGTTGTTGAACGCGATGCATGGCGAAACGACGTCGATCACCGCAGCGCCCGGATGGGCTATCGCGGCCCGGATCAGCGGCACCAGCTGCGCCTTGTCACCGGAAAAGCTGCGCCCGACAAAAGTCGCGCCCATGACCAGGGCAAGGCTGGCGAGATCGATCGGCGCGTCGGTGTTTGCCCGTCCGCGCTTGGATTTCGAGCCCTTGTCGGCGGTCGCCGAGAACTGGCCCTTGGTGAGCCCGTAGACGCCGTTGTTTTCGACGATGTAGGTCATGTTCACACCCCGGCGCAGCACGTGTGCAAATTGCCCGAGGCCGATCGACGCCGAGTCACCGTCGCCTGAAACACCCAGGTAGATCAGCTCGCGGTTGGCGAGGTTGGCGCCGGTTAGGACCGACGGCATGCGTCCGTGCACGGTGTTGAAGCCATGCGAGTTGCCGAGGAAATAGTCGGGCGTCTTCGACGAACAGCCGATCCCGGAAAGCTTGGCGACGCGGTGTGGTTCGATGTCGAGTTCCCAGCAGGCCTGGATGATCGCCGCCGAGATCGAGTCGTGGCCGCATCCGGCGCAGAGAGTCGATATCTTGCCTTCGTAGTCGCGGCGGGTGTAGCCGACGCGGTTCTTGGCGAGGGTCGGGTGGTGCAGTCTGGGTTTGGCGAGGTAGGTCATGTCAGGCCACTCTGTTTTCTTTGAGAGGGTGCACGTTGAGGTGCGCGACGCGGTCGGTGATCTCCCGCGTAATGAAGCGCGCGGTGATTGGCGTGCCGTCGTAATGGACGACGGTCAGCAGGCTCGCCGGGTTCACCCCGGCCTCGTTGATGAGCAGCGTGGTCAGCTGTCCGTCGAAGTTCTGTTCGAAAACGAAGACCTTCGAATGCGAAGCGACGAAGTCGGCGATCTCGTTCTGGAAAGGAAAGGCACGCACCCGCAGGGCGTTGAGATAGATCCCGTGCCCGGCAAGCGCATCGAGCGCCTCGTGCATCGCCGGGCTGGTCGATCCGTAATAGATGACAGCGAAGCGCGCCGGGAACCTTGCCGCGGTGAGCACCGGTAGCGGTACCAGCGACTTGGCAGTCTCGAACTTGCGCAGCAGCCGTTGCATGTTGTAGACATAGTCGGGCCCCGCCTCCGAGTAGCCGGCGTAGGCGTTCTTGGTCGTGCCGCGGGTGAAATATCCGCCCTTGGTCGGGTGTGTGCCGGGGTAGGTCCGGTAGGGGATGCCATCGCCGTCGACGTCGAGGTAGCGACCGAAGTCGGCACCGGCGTCGAGCGCGTCATGGGTCATCACCTTGCCGCGGTCGTATTCGACGCTGTCGTCCCAGGCGAAGGGGCGACACAGTCGCTGGTTCATGCCGATATCCAGGTCGGTCATGACGAACACCGGCGTCTGCAGGCGCTCGGCGAGGTCGAGCGCCTGTGCCGACATCTCGAAACACTCGAAGGGATCCTCGGGAAAGAGCAGCACGTGCCGCGTATCGCCGTGCGAGGCGTAGGCGCAGGCGAGGATGTCGGACTGCTGGGTACGTGTCGGCATGCCGGTGGATGGGCCACCGCGCTGGACGTTGATCAGAACCGCCGGGATCTCGGCGAAGAAGGCGAGGCCGATGAACTCGGACATCAGCGAGATGCCGGGGCCCGAGGTTGCGGTAAATGCGCGCGCGCCGTTCCAGCCGGCGCCGACGACCACGCCGATGGAGGCCAGTTCGTCCTCGGTCTGCACCACGGCGCAGCGCTGTTTGCCGGTCTCGGGGTCGGCGCGCAGCTTCTGGGTGTAGCTGACGAAGGCCTCGGCGACCGACGATGAAGGGGTAATCGGGTACCAGGCGCAGACCGTCGCGCCACCATAGATGCAGCCCAGTGCGGCGGCGGTGTTGCCATCGACGAAGATGTGGTCGCCGACCTTGTCGCGGCGTTCGACGTGCAGACCGATCGGCTTGAGGTGTTCGCGCGCGTATTCGCGGCCGACGTTGAGTGCCTGGATGTTCGAGTCGAGCAGTTTCTCCTTGCCCTTGAACTGCTGGCCGAAGAGTTTCTCGATTTCACGCGCGTCGATGTCGAGCAACTGCGCCAGCGCACCGACGTAGAGGATGTTCTTGAACAGCTGCCGCTGTCGCGCATCGCTGTAGTTGCTGTTGCAGATCTCGGTAAGTGGCATGCCGATGACGTGGATGTCGTCGCGCGATCGCGAACGCGGCAACGGCCGGGAACTGTCGTAGAAGAGATAGCCGCCCGGTTCGATCTCCCTGACGTCCTGGTCCCAGGTCTGCGGATTCATGGCGATCATCATGTCGACGCCGCCGCGGCGGCCAAGATAGCCGTGCTCGGTGACGCGCACTTCGAACCAGGTCGGCAGCCCCTGGATATTCGACGGGAAGATGTTGCGCGGCGATACGGGCACGCCCATGCGCAGGATGGCGCGCGCGACGAGTTCGTTGGCCGATGCCGATCCAGAGCCGTTGATGTTGGCGAATTTGATGACGAAATCGTTGACCGCTTCGATCTTCTGCATGGTCGTTCCTCAGGCGTTTTGCGGGTCGGGAGCTGGCGCTGGCTTTTGCTTTTGCCTGGCCCTTGGCTTTTGCTCGGGTGACGGTGGCTGCGGCGGCTCGGGCAAAGGCGGCGGAGCGCCCGCATTGCGGCAGCCGGGACCCGCGTGCGTCATTTCGAGGAGGAACTTCTGCATGTCCCAGGCGCCGGTCGGACAACGTTCGGCGCACAGCCCGCAGTGCAGGCAGACGTCTTCGTCCTTGACCATGATCCGCCCGGTCTTCAGCGCATCGGAGACGTAGAGATCCTGGCTGGCGTCGAGCGCCGGCGCGCTCAGCCGGTGGCGCAGGTCTGCCTCATCGCCGTTGATGGTGAACGAGATGCAGTCCATCGGACAGATGTCCATGCAGGCGTCGCATTCGATGCACAGCTTTGGCGCGAAGACCGTCTGCACGTCGCAGTTCAGACAGCGTTGTGCCTCCTGGAATGCGAGTTGTGGATCGAAGCCCAGCTCGACCTCGATCTTGATGTTCTTCAAGGCGACGTTGATGTCGCGCAGCGGCACGCGCAGGCGGCGATCGGGCGAAACGGTGTTGTCGTAGATCCACTGGTGGATGCCCATCTTCTGCGAAACCAGTGTCGTCCTTGGCGCGGGGCGGTCGGCAATTTCCTCGCCGTTGAGCATGCGGTCGATCGAGACGGCCGCCTGGTGGCCGTGGGCCACCGCCCAGATGATGTTCTTCGGCCCGAAGGCGGCGTCGCCGCCGAAGAAGACGTTGGGTACGGTGGACTGCATGGTCTCGGCATCTACCTTGGGCAGCCCCCACTTGTCGAACTCTATGCCGATGTCGCGCTCGATCCACGGGAAGGCGTTGTCCTGGCCGACGGCGACCAGCACCTCGTCGCAGTCGAAGTGGGCGTCTGGCTCGCCGGTGGGTATCAGGCTGCGCCTGCCCTGTTCGTCGAACACGGCACGGACTTTCTCGAAGGTGGCGCCGGTGAGCCGGCCGCCGATGTGCGTGAAGGCCTTGGGGACCAGGTTGTTGAGAATCGGGATGCCTTCGTGCATGGCGTCCTCCTTTTCCCAGGGGCTGGCTTTCATCTGCTCGAAGCCGGAGCGGACGATGACCTTGACGTCCTCGCCGCCAAGCCGGCGCGATGAGCGGCAGCAGTCCATCGCCGTATTGCCACCGCCGAGGACGATCACCCGTTTGCCGATCGACGTGGTGTGTCCGAAAGCGACGCTGGCCAGCCAGTCGATACCCAGGTGAATCGACTTGGCTGCCTCCTTGCGCCCGGGAATGTCCAGGTCGTGGCCGCGCGGTGCGCCGGAACCGACGAAGATCGCGTCGTAGCCTTCGCCGAGCAGATCCTTGAGCGAGGCGATGTAGGCACCGCTACGAAATTCGACGCCAAGATCGAGGACGTAGCCTGTTTCCTCGTCGATGACTTCTTCGGGCAGTCGAAACTTGGGGATCTGCGTGCGCATCATGCCACCGGCGCGGGCGTCACCGTCGTAAATCACCACTTCGTAACCGAGCGGCGCCAGGTCGCGCGCCACCGTCAGCGAGGCTGGCCCGGCGCCGACGCAGGCGATGCGCCGGCCGTTCTTCTGCGCTGCCGGCTGCGGCAGCAGGTGCCTGATGTCCTGCTTGTAGTCGGCGGCTACCCGCTTCAGGCGGCAGATCGCCACCGGCTCCTTGCGCTCGCGGCCATCCGGGGTTTCGTCTTCGACGCGGCCGCGCCGACACGCGGGTTCGCAGGGGCGGTCGCAGGTGCGCCCGAGGATGCCGGGAAAGACGTTGGATACCCAGTTGACCATGTAGGCTTCGCTGTAGCGGCCAGCGGCGATCAAGCGAATGTACTCCGGGACAGGCGTATGGGCGGGGCAGGCCCACTGGCAATCAACGACTTTGTGGAAATAGTCGGGGGCGCTGATATCGGTCGGGTTCAAGGCGAGCGTATCCTTTCTTCGGCACGTGTCCGGGGTCGCGGCCGCTGGCCCCAAGATAGGGAAAACTCAATACTAGCGCGCTCGAGCGGGCCTGAAAAGGGTTATCTTTCAGGATGATGTTGGCGAAACCTCGCCTGGACGAGAGGCCGTTCCGCGACGCCAAGCAGTTGGGAAAGTATTGTGCCGGCGCCAGGGCAATCGGGAAAAGCGGCTTCCCGAGCAGCGCCCGCGCCGCCGTTTCGCTGACCGAAATGCAGGCCGTGTCGCGCGCTGGCCCGCCGAACCTGGGCAGGCATTGCTCGTCGAACTGGCTCATGCAGCCCCGCACCTGACGCCGTTCAATGTGCAAGCTGCGCACGCGGCAGGGGATGGTCATGCCTTTCATGGTCCGGGGTATCTCGGCATGTCATGAACATCGGGCAGGTCCTGGTTGTAAGATGGGCGGGTGAAACTTCCGGGAGTATTGATCATGATCCGTAGGCCGGCCTTCTCTCTTGCCGCCTTGCTGCTCGCGCTTTCGGTGCGCGCCGAAGTCATTGACATCGACAATGGCGAACTGGCGCGCCTCAGCGCCGCCGGCGTGCCGATAATCGACATTCGAACGGTCGCTGAATGGCAGCAAAGCGGCGTCGTCCAGGGCAGCAGACTGATCACCTATGTCGATGAGCGTGGCCGTGTCGATGCGCCGGCCTGGCTGGCGAGGGTCCACGCCGTGGCCAGGCCTGATCAGCCGGTGATCGTCATATGCCGCAGTGGCAACCGCACCAGGGCGGCGAGCCGCCTTCTCTCGGAGCAGGCGGGCTACCGGACGGTCTACAACGTCAAGGACGGCATGCGCGCCTGGGTGCAGGAAGGTCGGCCGGTGACGCCTCTGGCCAGTGCGCAGGCACATTGTCCTGCCGGCGCAAGCTGCTGAGGTCTGCGTGCGGCGGGCATCCGCTTGCACGACGCCGTGCTAGGGGTGATCAGGCGCCCCTGCCGTTTCACCGAGCAGTCCCTGATAGACGCGCAAGTCGTCGTCCGAGAAGCAGCAGAAGCTCACCTCCTCGATACCACGCAGCGCGTGCGTCGCCGCGCGCACGGTCGCCACGGCAAGGCGCGCGGCGTCTTTGATCGGGTAACCGTAGATGCCGGTGCTGATACTCGGGATGGCGAGTGTGCGCAGCATATTGGCGGCAGCGATCTCGATGACGCGGCGATAGCACGACGCCAGGAGTTCGGGTTCACCGTTGCCGCCGCCGCGCCAGACCGGCCCCACCGCATGAATGATGTATCTGGCCGGAAGCCGATAGCCCCTGGTGAGCTTGGCTTCGCCCGTCCGGGCGCCACCGAGGCCCCGACATTCGTCCAGCAACTCCCGACCGGCGGCACGATGAATTGCCCCGTCGACGCCGCCGCCGCCAAGCAGCGACGCGTTGGCTGCGTTGACGATGGCATCGACCGCGAGCGTCGTTATGTCGGCGCGCAGCGCACGCAGCAGAGTGGTCACGATCTGGCCGCCTCCTGATGACCCTGTTCCTGGCTTGCGCGGCAAACGCTCGCTGCGCACCGCGCTGGCACCGCTGGAGCATCGCGCGTCGGGAAATTCTAAACGACGATGCGTCCGGGTCAAATCTGCAAGATGGTGGCGGAAATGCCGAATCGCTTCCTCGGGGCTTCGTTGCGTCAGCCGTCGGCTGAACGTGGGGAAGGAACACCTGTCCGGTGACGCGGCGGATTCTCGCCGCGCGGCGCGGCGGCATGAGCACCCGCAGCCGGCATCCATGCTGTTATAGTGGCGGCCTTCGGGGCGGTGACCGCAGTAAGCGTTGTGTCGTGCCTCGTTCAGTCAATTGCCAATTGAGAGAGGAGGGGATCATGTCCTTGTTGAATCATCGTGCTGCGACACGCCTTGCCGTCGCCAGCGCGGCAGCGGCGCTGCTTGCCGCTTGCTCCAACATGCAGATGGGCTCGCCGGACGCGAAGACCACGGCCACCGGTTCGGCTGGTGGTGCGAACGCCCAGAATGCCAACGGCCAGCTTGAAAGATGCGACAGCTCGCTCGGTACGCTTGCCGTCGTCGAGGATACGAATGCGCCCTGGTACGGGATCCTCACCGGCCAGTGGGGTCTGGGGTCGACGACGCCGGTGCTGAAACTGATGGTGCAGCAGTCGAACTGCTTCGTGGTCGTGGAGCGTGGCCGGGCGATGAACAACATGATGCAGGAGCGTGCGCTGGCAGACTCGGGTGAACTGCGCAAGGGTTCGAAGTTTCACCGGGGCCAGATGGTATCGGCGGACTACTCGATGAGCCCGTCGATTACTTTCAGCAATAGCAATGCAGGCGGTGGGGGCGGATCGCTTGGCGGCCTGAGCGGGGCGCTTGGCGTTTTCGGCGCCATTGCCGGCAGCATGAACGTCAAGGAGGCCAGCACCCTGCTGACCCTGATCGACAATCGTTCGGGCGTGCAACTGGCGGCAGCGGAAGGCAGCGCCAGCAATATCGACTTCGGTGCGGTTGGCAGCCTGTTCGGCCGTGGCCTGGGCGGCGCTGCCGGCGGCTACGCGAATACGGCGCAGGGCAAGGTGATCGTCGCCGCTTTTACCGACTCGTACAACAATCTGGTGCGGGCGGTCAGGAACTATAAGGCGCAGGAGGTCAAAGGCGGCCTGGGTACCGGCGGCAATCTGGGCGTGCAGGGCGCCGAGGAGGCGCAGGCACCCAGGAAGAGCAGGAAGAAATAGCCGCCGGGACCCGAACGGACGCAGCGGGGCCGGCATGTCCGGCCCTTTTTCTTGGACGCGGTACGGGCGCGATCCCGCACTGCCACGCAGCGTGGCTGGCGCATTGCCTGCTTTGGCGGTAGGCTGGGCGTCCGCCTTGGGTTGCACGCAGACACGACCCGCAGACCAGCAGCAAGGAAAATGGCCATCGTGAATTCACGCAAAGACACCATAGCGGGGGTCGCAGCGACCCCCCACCTCGCCACCGACCCGCAGTGGTACAAAGATGCCGTCATCTATGAGCTGCACGTCAAGGCGTTCTTCGATTCCAACGACGACGGCATCGGGGACTTCCGCGGCCTGACCGAGAAGCTCGACTACGTCGCCGATCTCGGCGTCAATACGATCTGGCTGCTGCCGTTCTATCCTTCGCCGTTTCGCGACGACGGTTATGACGTGGCCGACTATCGCAATGTACACCCTGCCTACGGAAGCCGGCAGGACTTTCGTGTCCTGGTGCGCGAGGCACACAGGCGCGGCCTGCGCATCATTACCGAGCTGGTGGTTAACCACACCTCGGACGAGCATCCCTGGTTCCAGGCAGCGCGGCGGGCGCCGAAGGGCTCGCCGAAAAGGAATTACTACGTCTGGAGCGACGATCCGGGCAGGTATGCCGGGACGCGCATCATCTTCACGGACACGGAAAAGTCGAACTGGACCTGGGATGAGGTGGCACAGCAGTACTACTGGCATCGCTTCTTCAGCCACCAGCCGGACCTCAATTTCGACAACCCGCACGTGCGCCAGGCGGTCATCCGCACCATGCGTTTCTGGCTCGACATGGGGGTCGATGGTTTTCGGCTGGACGCGATTCCCTACCTGATCGAGCGCGACGGCACCAGCAACGAGAACCTGCGCGAGACGCACCAGGTGATCAAGGAGATTCGCGCCAGCCTCGACGAGAACTACACCGGCAAGTTGCTCCTGGCCGAGGCCAACATGTGGCCGGAAGACGTGCGCGAATACTTCGGCGATGGCGATGAGTGTCACATGGCCTACCACTTCCCGCTGATGCCGCGGATGTTCATGGCCATCGCGCAGGAGGATCGGCATCCGATCGTCGAGATCATGCAGCAGACGCCGGAGATTCCCGAAGGTTGCCAGTGGTCCATCTTCCTGCGCAACCACGATGAACTGACGCTCGAGATGGTGACCAGCAAGGAGCGCGACTACATGTACAACATGTTCGCGGCCGACAAGCGTTCGCGGATCAACCTTGGTATCCGGCGCCGGCTGGCGCCGTTGATGGAAAACGACCGCGAGCGCATCAAGCTGATGAACAGCCTGCTGTTGTCGATGCCCGGGTCGCCGATCATCTACTACGGCGACGAGATCGGCATGGGCGACAACATCTTCCTCGGCGACCGCGACGGCGTGCGCACGCCGATGCAATGGACCTCGGATCGCAACGGCGGCTTCTCGCGCACCGATCCGCAGCGCGTCTATCTGCCGCCGATCCAGGATTCGTTGTACGGTTTCGAGGCCATCAACGTCGAGGCGCAGCTGCGCGCGCCGGGGTCGCTGCTCAACTGGACCCGACGCATGCTGGCGGTCCGCAAGACCTCTTCGGCGTTCGGTCGCGGCACTTTCACGCTCCTGCATCCGGGCAACCGCAAGGTGCTGGCGTACGTCCGCGAATACGGTGACGACGTCATCCTGTGCGTGGCCAACGTCAGCCGCTCGGCGCAACCGGTCGAGCTCGATCTGGCGGGCTTCAGGGGCCGCGTGCCGGTCGAGATGATGGGCCGCAACGCGTTTCCGCCGGTCGGTGAACTTCCGTACATGCTGACCCTGCCCGGGCATGCCTTCTACTGGTTCCGCCTGAGCACCGATACGGCCGCGCCGGAATGGTACGAGCAGCGGCTGGCACCCGAAACCCTGCCGGTGCTGGTGCTGTTCGACGGCTGGTCGAGCTTTTTCCGCGACCACGTGGTGCCGTGGCGGATCGGCATGGCCGAGAAGCTGCGGGCGCAGTTCGAGAAGGAACTCGCGCCGGGCTACGTGCAGCGGCAGCGCTGGTTTGCCGCCAAGGGCGAGCACATCGACCGGGTGCAGATCGTCGAGCATGCGCGCCTCGAGGTCGGCCAGCGAACGTGGCTGCTGGCGCTGGCCGATGTCCTCGGGCCACGTGAGACCGGACGTTACTTCCTGCCCCTGGCGCTGGCCTGGGACGACAGTGAGGAAGAGCGGGTCAGGGATATGGCAGCGGGAGCATTGGCGAAGGTACGTCAGCAGGCCGCCGTTGGCCTGATGGGCGACGCGATGGCCGACGATGCCTTCTGCCACGCGGTCGTCGGCGCGATCGGCGCCAGTCAGGTGTTGAAGGCCGGTGGCGGCCAGCTGCGCTTCGTACCGACGCGGGCGTTCGCTGATCTCGCGCCAGCCTCGCCCGACGAACTCAACCCCGTCAAGCTGCTCCGCCTGAGCAGCAACAGCGTCGCGCTTCTCGGCACCAGGCTCTTCCTCAAGGCCTACCGGCGCATCCGCGAGGGTATCAACCCGGAACTGGAAATCGGCCGCTTCCTGACCGACGTGGTGAAGTTTCCGCACTGTGTGCCGGTTGCCGGTCATGTCGAGTACATCGACCAGGCGGGCACGGTCAGCACGCTCGCCTTGCTGCAGGCGGGTGTCGATAACCAGGGCGACGCCTGGACCTTTGCCGTCGATGCGCTGGTCCGCAGCCTCCAGGCGCCGGGAGCGGAGCCCGAGGCTCCGGCCCTGCCCGATGGTTTCATGTCACTGGTGCGCATCCTTGCCATGCGCAGCGCGCAGATGCATGCGGCGCTGTCGCAGCGCACCGGCGACCCTGCCTTCGATCCCGAGCCACTGCGGGAGGACGATATTCCGCAGTGGGTCAAGCAGGTGCACGATGATGCGCTGGCGACGATCGATCTGCTGGCGGCGCAGGGTGAACGCCTGCCGCAGCCGCTGCAGTGCTTTGTCGGCGCCGTGCTTGCCGGGGCGCCGCGCCTGCTGGAGCAGGTCGAGGGCTGCACGCGGCAGCCACCGCAGGGCTTCAAGACCCGCTATCACGGCGACTACCATCTCGGCCAGGTCTTGCTGGTCAAAAACGACTTCGTGATCATCGATTTCGAGGGTGAACCGGCACGATCGCTGCCCGAGCGCCGGCGCAAGCATTCGCCGTTGCGCGACGTGGCCGGCATGCTGCGGTCGTTCGACTATGCGCGACACACGGCACTGCAGCAGGCGGCGCAACACGCGGGCGAGGTCGCAAAACTGGCGCCGGTGACCGCCGCCTGGTTGCAGGAAGCGCGTGCCGAGTTTCTCGACGCCTACCGCGAAGAGGCCGTCGCCGCGGGCTTGTACGCCAGCAACGAGGCCTTCGACGCGCAGCAGCCGCTGTTGGCGCTCTTCGAAATCGAGAAGGCGCTGTACGAACTGCGCTACGAGCTTGCCAATCGCCCGGACTGGGTTGGCGTACCCTTGCGCGGGGTGATCGCGCTGGCCGGCCTGGACGAAAGTGCCTGAAAAGGGAGAGACAGACATGGAAAATTTCGACGTCATCGTTCATCCGCTACGCGCCTTCCTGGTCGAGATTGGCGCCTACCTGCCACGTCTGGCTGTGGCGATCGTTGTTGTGGTCGCCGGCTGGCTGATCGCGAAAGCCGTTCGCTTTGCCGTCGTCAAGGCGTTGCGGGCGCTGAACTTTCACGTTCTGACCGAACGCGCGGGCGTGGATGGCATCCTGCAGCAGGGCGGTAGCGAAACGGACAGCACCGATGTCTTCGGCCTCGTCCTTTACTGGGTGGTGATTCTGGCGGCGTTGATCATCGCTTTCAACGGCCTCGGATTGACCCAGGTCACCGATCTGCTCACCCGTGTGCTGCTCTTCCTGCCCAAGCTGCTGCTCGGCCTGCTGGTGATCATCATCGGCAGCTATTTCGCCCGCTTTGTCGGCAATGTGGTGCAGACCTATCTGCAGAATGCCGGCATCAGCGATGGCGAATTGCTCGGGCGCATCGCCCGTTACGCCATAGTCGTCTTCATGGTGCTGCTCGCGGTTGATCATATCGAGGTCGGCGCGGGCCTGGTGCAGGACACCTTCCTGATTCTGCTGGCGGGTGTGGTTTTCGCTCTGGCCCTGGCTTTTGGCCTCGGCGGGCGCGAATCGGCGGCACGTTTGCTGGAACGCTGGTTTCCACGCCGGCACAGCGACGACTGAAGATGGCCAGGCGCCGCCCTGCGGACTTGCCGGCCTTTTCTGCATGGTGGCTGCGAGGCGTGCGCCCGCGGTGCCGTCCGTGAGCCACCGGGCGAGTCGGCCAGGAATTCCGGGGAAAATGGGAAGATTGCTGCTGGCACCAATGGAAGGTCTGGTCGACGACGTTCTGCGCGACGTGCTGACGCGCGTCGGTGGTTATGACCTGGCGGTCAGCGAGTTCGTCCGCGTATCGGGCAGCCTGCTGCCGCCGCGTGCCTTCCGGCGACTCTGCCCCGAGCTGGACAACGGTAGCCGAACGCGCGCCGGCACGCCGCTGGTGGTACAGCTTCTCGGCAGTGATCCGGCTTGCCTGGCGGACAATGCGGCACAGCTGGTCGAACTCGCGCCGGCAGGCATCGATCTCAACTTCGGTTGTCCGGCGCCGACGGTCAATCGCCACGGCGGCGGCGCGATGCTGCTCGCCGATCCCGAAAACCTGTTCCGCATCGTTGCCGCGGTCCGGCGCGCGGTACCGCCGACCATCCCGTTTACCGCCAAGATGCGCCTCGGCGTGCGCGACACGGCGAGGACGCTGGATTGCGCGCGGGCGTTGGCGGCGGGAGGCATCGTTGCGCTGGTCGTGCATGCACGTACCCGCGCCGATGCCTATCGGCCGCCGGCGCACTGGGAATGGATCGATCGCATCCGCGATGTCGTGCAGCAGCCGGTGGTCGCCAACGGCGAGGTGTGGACGGTGGCCGACCATGGCCGCTGTCGTATGGTCAGCGGTGTCGATGACGTGATGATCGGGCGTGGCGCGGTCGCCGATCCCTTTCTCGCCCGGCGCATCCGCGCGCAGGCGGCAGGCGAGGCGGTCGACGCCGATCGCTCGGCCGACTGGCGGCAATTGCAGCCGCTGCTGGCGTCGTACTGGCAACAGGTGTGCGCCAAGGTTTCTCCCCGGCACGCGCCGGGTCGGCTGAAACTCTGGCTGGGGTCCTTGCGACGCAATTTCGTCGAGGCCGAGGCCTTGTTCAGGGCGGTCCGGACGCTGCGCGGGGTCGAGGAAATCAGCCGCGTGCTCGCGCTCCACGGGGTGCCGGTGTTGCGCCCAGCGCCTGGGCCGACGCCAGCAGATGCAAGCTAATTCCCGCGTCCCGAGCAGCGCGCAGACCGACATCCACGAGCAACTGCCGGCGATCCTCGAGCGGCATGCGGGGGCGTCCTTCCGCAAGCCCTATGCCGACTACAACCGCGCCGCCTTTGCGGCAAGCTGCGAACGCTGGCAGCGCCTGGCGCCGGGCGCACCCTTGATCCTCGACGCCTGCTGCGGGGTGGGGGAGAGCAGCGTCGCACTTGCCGAGGCGTTTCCGACGCACTACGTGATCGGTGTGGACCAGTCGGCCGTGCGCCTGCAGCGCGGCCGGCAGGGCCGGCGAGACGGCCTGGCGTGGCCAGACAACCTCGATCTGGTTCGCGCCGATCTGGTCGATTACTGGCGCCTGCTGCGCGACGCCGGCGTGCGGCTGGCTCGTCACTACCTGCTTTACCCCAACCCCTGGCCGAAAATCGGGCACCTGCGCCGACGCTGGCACGGGCACCCGGTTTTTCCGGCTCTGCTGGCTCTCGGCGGGGTGCTCGAGTGCCGCAGCAACTGGCCGATATACATCGCCGAGCACGCCCTGGCGGTGGAGAAGCTGACCGGCCGGGCGGCGCCTTGCCAGCCGTATGTTCCCGAGCAGGCGATGACGCCGTTCGAACGCAAGTATCTGGACTCCGGTCATCGCCTGTTTCGTAGCGTCAGCGATCTGACTTGAGACCGGCCATGGCTGTCGCCCTGCCGTCGAACGATTCCGGCGCGCAGGCCCGAATGCACCCTGACAGCGAGGGGAAAGGTCATGAGCGTTGCCTGCCTGCCTTCCGCTGCGCTTACCTGCTTCTCCGGCGACGCCAGCCGAGGCCGGACAGGCCCAAGGCCAGAAGGGCGATGGTGCCGGGCTCGGCAACGGATACCAGGTCGAATCCCACGACGGTCCCCGTTCCCGTGAAACCCGGGATCGAAATGCCGTTGAACCCGTCGACATTTACGCCATTTACGAAGTGCAGCAAGTCTCCTGGGGCAAACACGCCGGGAAGCTGCAAATCGGCCGCGTCGAAAGTCGGAAAATCAATCTCGACGAATACGTCGAAGAAGGAATCGACCTGCAGACCGCGATCCCGGCGGAGAACCGGGTATTGCGTTCCCGGCACGATGGTGCCGTTGATCGGCACGTTGACCGGATTGAAAAAAGCCGCTATCGGCCTGTCCACCGTGAAGTCGAAATACTCGATGTTGTCAAACGGCGCGTTGGGCTTGATGAAGCTCACGCTACCGTCTGCCGCCACGAAATCCTGTGCGCAAGGAATCGAGGGGTCGCCGTTCTTGAAGGTATAGTCGCATCCGATGAGGTGGCCGGGCACCTGGCCCGTCAAGGTATCCACCTTGTTCGCGTGAGCACCGGTCGCTGCGATGCACAGTGAAGCGCCCAACACGAACCCCGTCACATATCCACTGAAGGATCCATTCAAGCTTGCCATGATCGTTACCTCCTCCACGCGATGGAACTCCCATTCCAGGCAGAGCAGGGCAGGACAGCATGCCGCGATCTTCCCCACTCGGCACAACGCCCACTGGCCCAGCCGTGCTGACCAGCAAGGACACGGCAAGCAGAAAGCATGCCGAAAAATGGAAACGACGTCAAAACAGATAGTTGAGCCGTGCTGACGATTGCCGCGATCAGACCGATGTAAGAATTCCCGACACCAGCAGTCGCACAGGAGCGAATTCATCCACGCCATACGGCACGGCGTGGCATGTTCGTGCCGCTCGCAACGCCGAGCATCGGGGGCGGGATTCAGGCGTCGTGCGGCCTTGCGTGCCATTCGCAGCTCGAGCGGTCGTCGACACGACTGCGTCGCAGAAGTGCGGTCACGAGGGGGCGGCGGCGTGATCGGGCGTGCGTCTTCTTTCGTATCGCGAGTCAGCGCCGGGCGGTTCACAGTATGTCCTATGTCTTATATAATACATAGCTGTTAGGCGGACGGGTCGGCAATGTGTCATGTCGCCGCCGGGGACAAGACCCCCTCCGCAGCGAGGTTGCGAACCGGTTGCGCTTCCGCCTTGCAGTACAATTGCTGTCTTGCCGCCATAAACTTTGAGAAAGGACGTCGCCGTGCTGGAATCCTATCGTGCCCATGTTGCCGAGCGTGCTGCGCTTGGCATTCCGCCACTCCCGCTGACTGCGCAGCAGACCGGGGAACTCGTCGGCCTGCTGAAGAACCCGCCACAGGGTGAAGGGGAAAGCCTGGTCGAGCTGCTCACCTATCGTGTGCCGGCGGGTGTCGATGATGCCGCCAAGGTCAAGGCCGAGTTCCTGGCCAGGGTCGCCAAGGGCGAGGAAAGCTGCGCGCTGATCAGCAAGGAAAAGGCGACCGAACTGCTCGGCACCATGCTCGGTGGCTACAACGTCAAGCCGCTGACGGAACTGCTCGGCGGGCCGACCGGCGAGATCGCCGCCGCAGCCCTCAAAAAGACATTGCTGGTTTTCGACTTCTTCCACGACGTCAAGGAGCTTGCCGACAAGGGCAACGCCAACGCCAGGGCAGTGCTGCAGAGCTGGGCCGACGGCGAGTGGTTCACCTCACGCCCGGAAGTGCCGACCTCGCAGAAACTGACGGTTTTCAAGGTCACCGGTGAAACCAATACCGACGACCTGTCGCCGGCGCCCGACGCCTGGTCGCGTCCCGACATCCCGCTGCACGCGCTGGCGATGCTCAAGAACCCGCGTCCGGGTATCGAAGCCGATATTCCCGGCGAGCGCGGTCCGATCAAGCAGCTCGAAGCACTTGCGGAAAAAGGCAACCTGATCGCCTACGTCGGGGACGTCGTCGGCACCGGTTCGTCGCGCAAGTCGGCGACCAACTCCGTACTCTGGTTCACCGGCGAGGACATCCCATTCGTACCGAACAAGCGTTTCGGCGGCTTCTGCCTCGGTTCGAAGATCGCGCCGATCTTCTTCAACACCATGGAAGACGCCGGCGCGCTGCCGATCGAGCTCGACGTCGAGCAGATGGAAATGGGCGACGAGATCGAACTGAAGATCGATACCGCCACCACCAAGGTCACCGCAGTCAAGAACGGCAGCGTGATCGCCGAATCGCAACTGAAGACGCCGGTGATCCTCGACGAAGTGCGCGCCGGTGGCCGCATCCCGCTGATCATCGGCCGTGGCCTGACCACCCGCGCACGCGAGGCGCTTGGTCTGCCGGCGTCCACGCTCTTCCGCCTGCCCCAGAACCCGGCCGATACCGGCAAGGGCTATTCGCTGGCGCAGAAGATGGTCGGTCGCGCCTGTGGCCTGCCCGAGGGCAAGGGCATCCTGCCCGGCACCTATTGCGAACCGCGTATGACCACCGTCGGCTCGCAGGACACCACCGGCCCGATGACCCGCGACGAACTCAAGGACCTCGCCTGCCTCGGCTTCTCGGCCGACATGGTGATGCAGTCCTTCTGCCATACCGCCGCTTACCCGAAGCTCGTTGACGTCAAGATGCACCGCGAGCTGCCGACCTTCATCAGTACCCGTGGCGGCGTCGCCCTGCGTCCGGGCGACGGCATCATCCATTCCTGGCTCAACCGCCTGCTGCTGCCCGACACCGTCGGTACCGGTGGCGATTCGCACACCCGTTTCCCGATCGGCATCTCGTTTCCGGCGGGTTCCGGCCTGGTCGCCTTCGCTGCCGCCACCGGCGTCATGCCGCTGGACATGCCGGAGTCGGTGCTGGTGCGCTTCAAGGGCAAGCTGCAGGATGGTGTCACGCTGCGTGATCTGGTCAACGCCATTCCCTACTACGCCATCAAGCAGGGCCTGCTGACCGTCGAGAAGAAAGGCAAGAAGAACATCTTCTCGGGCCGCATCCTGGAAATCGAAGGGCTGCCGGACCTCAAGATCGAGCAGGCATTCGAGCTCTCCGATGCGGCTGCCGAGCGTTCCGCCGCCGCCTGCGCGATCCAGCTCGACAAGGCCCCGATCATCGAGTACATGACCTCGAACATCACGCTGATGAAGTGGATGATCGCCAACGGCTACGAGGACAAGCGCACGCTCGGCCGCCGCATCAAGGCCATGGAAGCGTGGATCGCCAAGCCCGAACTGCTCAAGGCCGACGCCGGCGCCGAGTACGCGGCGGTGATCGAGATCGACCTCGCCGACGTCAGGGAGCCGATCGTCGCCTGTCCGAACGACCCGGACGACGCCAAGCTGCTCTCCGAGGTCGCCGGCGCCAAGATCGACGAAGTCTTCATCGGCTCGTGCATGACCAACATCGGCCACTTCCGTGCCGCCGGCAAGGTCCTCGAAGGCAAGACCGACATCCCGACCCGGCTGTGGGTTGCGCCGCCGACAAAGATGGACGCCATGATCCTCAACGAGGAGGGCTACTACGCCATCCTCGGCAAGTCCGGCGCGCGCATGGAAATGCCCGGCTGTTCGCTGTGCATGGGCAACCAGGCGCAGATCAGGAAGGGCAGCACGGCGATGTCGACCTCGACGCGCAACTTCCCCAACCGTCTCGGCATCGACACCTTCGTCTACCTCGGCTCGGCCGAACTGGCGGCGATCTGCGCCCTGCTGGGCAGGATTCCGACCGTCGCCGAATACATGAAGCAGGTCAAGGTGGTGAACGCCAAGGCCGCCGACATCTATCGCTACATGAACTTCGACAGGATCAAGGAGTTCTCGGACGTGGCCAATACGGTGACCGTCTGAGGTCCGCAGTAAGCGACAGCAGAACAAGCCTCCGCCGGCAAATCTGGCGGGGGCTTTTTTCTTGGCAGGTACGGTCTATGGTCCGCCGCCGACCGTTTGCGCACCAACGTTAACCGCGGCGACTACATATGCACGTCGTGCTTGGCCTGGTCTTCCTCAAACACATCTCGGACGCTTTAAGGGAATGCCGCGACGAGTTCACCAGGGCTCTCTTCGATCCGGCGAATGATTACTACCTCGGCGACGATTCGGGCACGGTCGATTCCGAAATGGTCGAGCACGAACTCGGGGCGCGCGACGACCACACTGAAAAGAACGTCTTCCGGGTGCCGGCCCTGGCGCATTGGTCAGCTCTCGGTCTACGGACAGGAAGCCAACCCCACCACCCGGCGGCTGGCCTCGATGAACATGGCCATTCGCGGTAAGGAGTTCGACTTTGGCAAGGAGCCGGCGAGCACCTATACCCGTCCGCAGCACTCGGATTTGCGTGCCGACTTCATCATGACCAACCCGCCTTTCAACATGAAGCACTGGAACGAAGGCGTGAAGGACGAAGACGTGCGCTGGAAGTACGGCGCGCCGCCAGCCCTGTCATCGAAAGCGCGCAGGTGATCGGGGAACTGATTGCGCTGGGCCTCAACGAGTCCGAACTGGCCTTTTACGATGCGCTGGCTGACAACGAAAGCGCCGTACGGGAGATGGGCTACGAAATCCTAAAGAAGATCGCCCACGAGTTGACCGGGAAGCTGCGCAACAGCGCCAGCGTCGACTGGCAGAAGCGCGACAGCGCACGCGATTACGGAACCTGGTGCGTGTCACTCTGCGCCGCTACAAGCACCCCCGGCGAGGCAGGAAGGAGCCATCCGGCTCGTGCTCGAACAGGCACAACGGCTTTCGGATGAGTGGACGCGCTGTTGGTGAGCGTCCGCCCGACTTGCCGCCGCACGGTCGCAGTGCGCCACCGCGACATCGCCAGGACGGACTTCATCGCCGGCGCAATTGACGGCATTATGTGGGTTGGCGAGACCAAGGGCGGCGAGAATCGCGTTCCGCAGCAGCAGATGAGCCGCCGGCGACGGTGTTGCGTGGCTGCTGCGTTTGTCGCCGAGCCGAAGGCTCGCCGGTGTAGGGTCTTGGCTGCGTCGTTTTTGCGCAAGCTTTGGAAAGCCGCAAACGAAGAGCGTCGTCGCACGCGCTGCTTGCTTTATCGAAATACCGGGAGCTTGTCTAATGAACCCACTCAGCGATCAAGAACTCGCCACTCTGCTCGAAGATCTCGAATCCGATCGCGTTGAGCGCAAGAAAGCTTGGGCGGGAGACGCCGCAGAAAAGTCGCGCCAGGCCGTATGTGCGTTCGCCAACGACTTGCCAAACCATTGCAGACCAGGAGTCGTGTTCATCGGCGCCAATGACGATGGCAGCGTCGCCGGCATTGACGTTACCGACCAGCTCTTGCTGACGCTTTCCGATATCAAGACCGATGGCAAGACGGTCCCGCCACCGACGTTGACGGTTGAGAGACGCGTGCTCAAAGGCGCTCCCGTGGCGATCGTGACGGTTTGGCCAGCCGATTCGCCTCCGGTGCGTTACGAGGGGCGAATCTGGATTCGGATTGGCCCACGTCGCGGTCTGGCCAGTGCACAGGATGAACGTATCCTGAATGAAAAGCGCCGCTACCACGACCGTGCCTTCGATACTCATCCGATCCAGGGCTGTCCTCTCAGTGAGCTGAATCGTATGATGTTCGAAAACGAGTACCTGCCTCAGGCAGTTGCCGTCGACGTGCTGGCGGCCAACGCGCGAAGCTATGAAGAGCGCCTGGCCTCGATGGGCATGATTGCTTCGGTGGATGACCCGACACCCACGGTCACTGGGGTTCTTACGCTCGGCAAGACGCCGCGCTCCTGGGTGCCGTGCGCCTACGTCCAGTTCCTGCGTATCCGCGGCATGGAGTGGGGCGACCCGGTGGCCGATGAGCAGGAACTGGACGGGACGCTGGACCTCGTTCTGCGCCGGCTTGACGACAAGATCAAGGCGACGCTCGCCGTTTCGGTCGACTTCACCTCCGGTTCGACCACCGAGTTTCGGTCCAGTCCCTACCCACTCAGCGCCCTGCAACAACTGACCCGCAACGCGGTGATGCACAGGAGCTATGAGGGCACCAATGCGCCGGTGCGTGTGTACTGGTTTGACGACCGCATCGAAATCACCAACCCTGGTGGCCCCTATGGCACGGTTACCCCGGAGAATTTCGGACGTCCAGGCGCTAGCGATTACCGCAATCCGAGCGTGGCGACGGTTCTCAAAACCATGGGATTTGTCCAGCGCTTTGGGTTCGGCATTGCCGAAGCGAGGCGGTCGCTGGCGGCCAACGGCAACCCGCCGCTGGAATTTCAGGTTGAGCCGACTGTGGTGCTGGCAACCGTAAGGAAAGGGCAATGAGCGTCCCTGTCCTCACCTTTTTCAACAACAAGGGGGGAGTGGGCAAGACCTCGCTCGTCTTCCATCTGGCGTGGATGCTCTCGGAAATGGGTAAGCGTGTCGTGGCGATTGACCTCGATCCGCAGGCCAACCTCACTTCGGCTTTCCTGTCGGAAGACGATCTCGAGATTCTTTGGGACCCGGACGACATCTCACAGCGCAACAGTACAATATATCAATGTGTTCGCCCACTGACCGAAGTTGGCGACATCCTTGCCCCGCAAACCCAGCGCATCAGTTCGCGCCTGCACCTCGTGCCAGGAGATCTCGGGCTGGCGGGGTTTGAAGACTTTCTTTCGCGGGAGTGGCCCGATGCACTTGGTTCCGGGAGCCTATACCGCCCGTTCCGGATTCTGTCCTCCTTCTGGCAAGTCGCCCAGATGGCTGCCGGGCAGCACGGTGCCGACATCATCCTGGCCGACGTTGGTCCCAACCTCGGCGCCATTAACCGCTCGGCGCTGATTGGTACCGATCATGTGGTGATTCCGCTCGCGGCCGACCTCTTCTCGCTGCAAGGTTTGCGTAACCTCGGTCCAACCTTGCAGACGTGGCGAGAGGACTGGAAGAAGCGCGTGGACAACTGGAGCACTCCGGCTTTCGCACTGCCTGCGGGCAGCATGGAGCCCGTCGGCTATATCCTCATGCAGCACAGCGAGCGTCTTTCCCGTCCGGTCAAAGCGTATAACAAGTGGGCCGACCGAATTCCATTAACCTATCAACAAGCTGTACTGGGCCGGAGGGCGTCGCTGAACAGTCAGCCCATCGATGCCAACCGTCTCGCCAAGCTGAAGCACTACCGTAGTCTCGTGCCGATGGCCCAGGAAGTGCGTAAACCGATCTTCCAACTGAGCACAGCGGATGGTGCCATCGGCAGTCATTCCTATGCGGTAAGGGACGCCAGGACCGACTTCGAGGCCCTCGCCGTTGCTATCCTCGAACGCATCGGACCCGTACCCGAAACGAGTTGATCAAAGCGCGAAAACCCCGCCAACGGACACGCGGCTTTGGGCCTCGTTTGGTAGTGCTCCAAGCGTTGCCGCCAAGCAAGCGCACGGTACTCTGCCGCTTCGTGCGGGCGCCTGTCGGCGTCCAGGCTGTAGGATTCCGTGGCCAGAGGAGGGGGCAGGCCAGCCTGATCCTGTAGCCGCCCGAACTGGCGGCGCGGAGCGCTGATGGGTGGCGAACATCGATGCCGCTGGTATGGCTTGATGCCAGGCTATTGGCTATGATACGCCTGCCTTCGCGCCCGAATGGACCCCAATGCTTTCCATCTACGACATCAAACCCCGTTTCCAGAGCCTGCTCCGGCCGCTGACCGCACGATTGGCCGCCGCCGATGTTACAGCCAATGCGGTGACGCTGTTGGCCATGGCACTTTCGGTAGCCCTTGGTCTGCTGCTGGCGATTTTTCAGCCCGGGGGGGCAGCGTATCTGGCGTTGCCGATATGGTTGTTCCTGCGCATGGCACTCAATGCCGTCGACGGCATGCTGGCGCGCGAGCATGGACAGCAGTCGACGCTGGGGGCGTATCTCAACGAGCTGACTGACGTCATCTCGGATGCCGCGCTCTACCTGCCCTTTGCCTTCGTGCCGCCCTTTGGCGCTTTCAGCGTCGGCTTGGTGATCTGGCTTGCGGCAGTATCGGAGATGGCTGGCGCGCTGGGACCGATGGTGGGAGCATCGCGGCGTTACGACGGGCCAATGGGGAAAAGCGACCGGGCTTTCGTGTTTGGCGCGCTAGGTCTTTGGCTGGGGCTGGCGGGGCAGTTGCCGGGCTGGCTTGGCTGGCTGATGCCAGCCATCGCGCTGCTCATGGCGGTGAACATCGTCAATCGCGTGCGCGCCGGCCTGTCCGAGATCCGCACGCAACAACAAGCATGAATTCCATGGATCGACTGAACGAACGTGCAATGATCGAAAGCCATTTCGCGACCCACGACGGTGTCGACCTGTTTTACCGCCACTGGCCGGCCAACCGTGCGCGCCGGGGTGCGCTGGTGATGTTCCACCGTGGCCATGAGCATTCCGGGCGCATGGCGCATCTGGTGGATGAACTCGATCTCCCGGATTTCGACGTATTCGCCTGGGACGCCCGCGGCCATGGCCGCTCGCCTGGCGAGCGCGGTTTCTCGCCGAGCTTTGGCACCTCGGTGCGCGATGTGCAGACCTTTGTCGATCACATTCGAAGCACCCATGGCGTGGCGCTGCAGGACATGGTGGTGCTGGCCCAGAGCGTGGGCGCGGTGACGGTCTCCACCTGGGCGCACGATTACGGGCCGCAGGTACGCGCGCTGGTGATCGCCTCGCCGGCTTTCAAGGTGAAACTCTACGTGCCCTTCGCGCGGCCCGGGCTGCGTCTGATGCAGAAGCTGCGCGGCAATTTCTACGTCAACAGTTACGTGAAGTCGAAATTCCTGACCCACGATCCGCTGCGGCAGGCCAGCTTCGACACCGACCCGCTGATCACGCGCGCCATTTCGGTAAATATCCTGCTCGCTTTGTACGAGGCGGCAGAGCGCGTGGTGGCCGATGCGGCCGCAATCACCATCCCGACGCAGATGCTGATCTCCGGCGCGGACTGGGTGGTGCATCGGCAGCCCCAGCACGATTTCTTCGATCGCCTCGGCAGCACGGTGAAGGAAAAGCATGTGCTCGAGGGCTTCTTCCATGACACCCTGGGCGAAGCCGACCGGGAGCGGGCGGTCGGGCTGGTGCGCGGTTTCATTCTGCGACAGTTCGACACTCCCGCGCCGGCGGTGGACCTGAACGATGCCGACAAGGCCGGGACCACCTTCGACGAGGCGCAGACGCTGGCGGCTCCGCTGCCCGAAGGAAGCCTCAGGGGCTGGTGGTGGAAGATGTACCGCAAGGGCCTGCACTGGGCCGGCATGGTCTCCGACGGCGTGTCCCTGGGGCATCGCACCGGTTTCGATTCGGGCAGCATGCTCGACTACGTGTATCGCAACGAGGCCGCCGGCGCCGGCTTCATCGGCCGCCTGGTGGACCGCAACTACCTGGACGCCATCGGCTGGCGAGGCATACGCCAGCGCAAGGTACATCTCGAGGAATTGATCCACGACGCCATGGCCCGGTTGCGTGCCGACGACACCCCGGTGCGCGTGCTCGACATTGCCGCCGGCCACGGCCGCTATGTGCTCGACGCCCTGATGGCCGAGGGCACAGGTCCGGAAAGCGTGCTGCTGCGAGACTACTCGGCCATCAACGTGCGCGACGGCCGCCGCCTGATCGTGGAAAAGGACCTGGCCGGCATCGCCCGCTTCGAAGAGGGCGACGCCTTCGACACCGAGTCGGTGGCCGGCGCGCAGCCGGGCACGACGATCGGCATCGTCTCGGGCCTGTACGAGTTGTTCCCGTCCAACGACCTGATCCGCGCTTCTCTGAGGGGCATGGCGAGGGCGGTGGAAGCCGGGGGTTATCTCATCTACACCGGCCAGCCCTGGCATCCGCAACTGGAGATGATCGCCCGCGCGCTCACCAGCCATCGCCAGGGTGAGGCGTGGGTGATGCGCCGTCGCACCCAGGCGGAAATCGACCAACTGGTGCGCGAGGCCGGCTTCGAGAAGGTCGGGCAACGCATCGACGAATGGGGCATCTTCACCGTGTCGATCGCGCGTCGCACGCGCGCATGAACAGCGTCGTCTCCGCTCCGCCAGGGCCGGTCCGCTGGAAGCACAGCGTGGCCTGGCTGGTGCTGCTGGCACCGCTGTTCTTCCTGAGCTACGGCTGGAGCAACCAGCTGGCGGCCAGCCGCGGGGTGAGCGGGAGCATCGTGTTCGGCTGGGAGCGGGCGATCCCCTTCCTGCCATGGACCATCGTCCCCTACTGGTCCATCGACCTCATGTACGGCCTGTCCTTTCTCGCCTGTCGCACGCCGCGCGAAGTCAATCACCACGGCCTGCGCCTGCTCACCGCGCAACTCATTTCGGTGACCTGCTTCGTGCTCTTCCCTTTGCGTTTTTCGGGCGAGAAGCCGGCCGCCGGGGGCGTGTTCGGCGTGTTTTTCGATGCGCTCGCCGGCTTCGATCTGCCCTACAACCAGGCGCCGTCGCTGCACATCAGCCTGCTGGTGATCATCCGGTGGGTGCTGGTGCGCCGCGCCTCGCCCGGCCGCCGCATCGTCTGGAATGCGTGGGCGGTGCTGGTGGCGGCCTCGGTGCTGACGACCTGGCAACACCATTTTTTTGATATCCCTACCGGTGTGCTGGCGGGGCTGCTGTGCCTGTGGCTGTGGCCCGATCGCGGCACCCCACCGCTGTTGCGTGCCAACAGCGAGGCCACGCGACCGCGCCTCGCCCTGGGGTATCTTGCCGGCGCCCTGGTCTGCCTGCTGCTAGCGGTGCAGGGCGGCTGGGCGGTGTTCGCTGCGTGGCCGGCGGTGGCACTCGCGCTGGTGGCGGTCAACTACGCCTGGGCCGGCGTCGGCGGCTTTCAGAAGCACGATGGCCGCCAGAGTGTCGCGGTGCGCTGGCTGACGGTGCCCTACCGGCTGGGGGCATGGATCAACAGCCGCTTGTGGACGCGCCGAAAACCCGCACCCGATCAGATCGCCGACACGGTCTGGCTGGGCCGCCTGCCGACCCCTGCCGAACTGGCCCGGCATCGCTTCGATGCCGTCGTTGATGTCACCGCCGAATTCGACGCACCGCGCGGGGTGGCCCGATCGCACAGCGTGCCAATGCTCGATCTGGTCGTCCCGCCACTGGCGACCTTGCGTCATGCCGCCTCGATGCTCGATGCCGCCGTCGCGCGAGGCGGCCGGGTCCTGGTTTGCTGCGCGCTGGGCTACACGCGCAGCGCGCTCACCGTCGCCGCATGGCTGCTGCAGAGCGGCCGTTGCGATTCAGTCGAAGCGGCGATCGCCCGGATCAGGGCCGCGCGGTCACAGGTCGTCTTTTCCGAGGCGCACATCGCTCTGCTCAAGGGTTTGCGCGATGCGCACTGACGATGACGTCACGCCGCGCCTGGCGGCCGATGCTGCCGTCACCGCCGGTCTGCTCGACAGCGGCCGGCCACTCGCCTGGGCGAGCGGCATGATGCTGTTGGTGACGGCCGTCGTCTGGCTGAAGGGGCACCCGGTACATTTGCCGGCGCTCGTCGGCACGGTCGTGATGGCATCCTTGCAGGGGTTTCTTGCACAGCGCGTGCGTTTCGACGCCGGGATCTTTCGCCTCTGGGCATCGCGCTGGCATCATCCGCTTGCACCGGCTGCCGATCTGGCAGCATTCGATGTGCGTGTGGGTCGTCAGACGCCGCCGGCCGCTTCCGTCGAGGCGGATCTCGCCGAACGGCGACGCGGTGCCATCCGGTTGCTGATGTGGCAGGCTGCCTGCGCTACCCTGCAACTTGGCCTAACCGTCATTGCCCTTTGGCCCTGACTGCCATTTCTACAAAGCGACGAGCCATGATCGAAAGACTGTTTGGCCTGCTGTTGTGCAACTTCGCCAAGCTGCTCACCGGCGTGCGCCCCCTGTGGCAGGACTGCGAGCCTGTAGCGACGCTGCGCGTGTATTTTGCCAACCACCGCAGCCATGGCGATTTCGTCTTGATCTGGGCGGCGTTGCCGGCCGAGTTGCGCGCTCAGACGCGCCCGGTCGCCGGGGCGGACTACTGGCTCGGCAGCCGCTTCAAGAGCTGGCTGATCAACGAGGTCTTCCACGCCGTGCTGGTCGATCGCCGGCCCGGGCGAGACGGTCCTGATCCGGTCACGCAGATGGCCGCTGCGCTGGATGCCGGCAGTTCCCTGATCCTGTTCCCCGAGGGTACGCGCAATCTCGGCGAGGCGCTGCTGCCCTTCAAGAGCGGCATCTTCCATCTCGCCCGGGCGATGCCGCGGGCGGAGTTTGTGCCGGTGTGGATCGAGAACCTCGGCCGGGTGATGCCCAAGGGTGCGATAGTGCCGGTGCCGCTTCTCTGCACGCTGACCTTTGGCGCACCCCTGACGCTGAGCTCGGGCGAAACCAAGGCCGAATTCCTTGAACGCGCCCGCGCCGCGCTACTCGACCTCGCCCCGCCGGCGCACTGACCCAGGACCCGCGATGAGCCCCGATCACACCCTGTTCAACGTGTTTGCTGCGGTTTTCGCCGCGCTGGCGGTTGCCAGCGGCATTGCTGCCATACTCAAGTGGCGGCTGGCGCCGGGCGCCTCGGCTGCCGTCATCGACAACCTCAACGCCCGCATCAACGCCTGGTGGTGGATGGTGGGCGTGCTGGCGGTGGCGTTCTGGATCGGCGAGGGCGGCATCATCGTTCTGTTCGGGCTCATCTCGTTCCAGGCGCTGCGCGAGTTCATCTCGCTCACCCATACCCGGCGCGGCGACCACCACGCGCTGATGTGGTGTTTCTTCTTCTTCCTGCCCGCCCAGTACGTGCTCATCGCCAGCCACTGGTATGGACTGTTCAGCATCCTGATCCCGGTGTACGCCTTCCTGCTGCTGCCGATCTCGGCCACCTTGTGCAGCGACGCCGAGCGCTTTCTCGAGCGTGCCGCCAAGGTGCAATGGGGGCTGATGATCTGCGTGTATTGCCTCTCGCACGTGCCGGCGCTGCTGACGCTGGTGATTCCCGGCTTCGAAGGCCGTAACGCGCAGTTGATCGTCTTCCTGGTGCTCACGGTGCAGTCGAGCGACGTGTTTCAGTACGTGTGGGGCAAGCTCTTTGGCAAGCGCAAGCTGGCGCCGGCGATCTCGCCGTCGAAGACGCTCGAAGGGCTGGTCGGCGGCGTGCTTACCTCGACCGTCCTCGGCGCCGCCCTGTACTGGCTGACGCCTTTCGACGTGTGGCAGGCGGCGTTGGTGGCGCTGACCATCAACATAGTCGGCTTCTTCGGCGGCTTCGTGCTCTCGGCCATCAAGCGCGACCGCGGTGTGAAGGACTGGGGTACGCTCATCGAAGGGCATGGCGGCATGCTCGACCGTGTCGACTCGATCAGTTTTTCGGCGCCGATCTTCTTTCACATCCTGCGCTACTGGTGGGCGTGATCGGCGCGACACATGCGGCGAACAGACGTCCGCGGAGGCAGGCCGTGCACGCGACATTACCTAGCATCGCACTACCCGTCGGGCATCGACTCATGATCTCGCAGATCTCGGGGTCAGGTCGTCCCTTTCGACTTTGCTACGGCGAATCGAGTTGGGATCGAGGCGTACGAGGAACTGAAGCAGCATCGTGCCTGCCGCCTGAGAAACGGTGTTCAGCCTTGCTGACCGGGGTCGGCGAATGGGTGAGCCCGCCGACTGCGCTCTGACCCGTCGCCATTGCCGCGGCGCTCCTGATCCCTGCTTCCAGCTTGGGCTTGTCGTCTTCACTCCAGCCGCCCGGCCTTTTTCGGGTTAGTGAAGCAAAGCGACCACACGGCCTGAACTGCCATTCGTATGCCTGTCAAGTCTTCAAGCGCTCGACCATCACCCAGCCGCCTTCGCTGGTGACTTCTGAACTTTTTGTCTATAATTTGTCCTAGACAAAAATACAGCGTCTTGATTCCAATCGTGGGCGCATCGATATGCGTCGCTGCCGTTCCAGAAGGCAACTCGTACATGCGACCGAAAAACAACCGTACAGGAGCACAGACCGTGCAAGACCTCTTGGAAAAACACTGGCACCATCTGCCGGCAAGCGAGGTGTTGGACCTGCTCGACACCCGCGGCGAAGGCGGGCTCGACCGGTTCGAAGTCGCCCGGCGCCAGGAACGATTCGGTGCCAACGCCCTGACTCCGGCCACGGGCAAGAGTCCTCTGCAGCGCTTTCTCCAACAGTTCAACCAGGCGCTGGTGTACATCCTGGTGGCTGCAATCGTGGTCAAGCTGGCGCTGGGCGGCTACGTCGATGCGGCTGTTATTTTCGCCGTCGTCCTGCTCAACGCCGTTCTTGGCTTCGCCCAGGAAAACAAGGCCCTGAACGCCCTTGCGGCGCTTTCGCGGGCGCTGACCACCGAGGCAACGGTACTGCGCGCCGGGAACAAACAGCGGATCGACGCTCGTGACCTTGTGCCGGGCGATCTGGTCGTGCTGGTTTCCGGTGACAAGGTTCCGGCAGACCTGCGCCTGCTGCAGGTCCGCGACCTGCAGGTCGACGAGTCGGCCCTGACCGGCGAATCGGTTCCGGTCGCCAAACAGGCCGGCGAACTGGCGCACGATGCGGCGCTCGCCGATCGCCGCAACATGGCCTACACCTCGACGTTGGTTACCTATGGCACGGCGACCGGAGTGGTCACCGCCATCGGTGACGGCACCGAGATCGGCAACATCTCGGGTCTGATCGCCAGCACGCAGCAGCTCGACACACCACTGACGCGACAGGTCGGGCGCTTCAGCCATTATCTGCTGTACCTCATCCTGGCCCTGGCAGCCATGACCTTCGTTGTCGGACTCTTGCATGGCGAATCCTGGGTGGCGATGTTCATGGCGGCGGTCGCACTGGCGGTGGCGATGATCCCAGAGGGCCTGCCGGCGGTGCTCACCATCACTCTGGCCATCGGCGTCGGGCGCATGGCGCAGCGTCACGCGATCATCCGCCGCCTGCCGGCAGTCGAGACACTGGGCAGCACGACCGTGATCTGTTCGGACAAGACCGGCACGCTGACACGCAACGAGATGACCGTGCAGAAGCTGTCGGCGGGGGGCGCACACTTCGACCTGACCGGCGTCGGTTACGGCCCGGAAGGCAGCCTGCAGCAGCAGGGGCTGGCTGTCGACGCCGGCAATCATCCCGCGCTGCTGGCGCTGCTGCGCGCCGGCCTGCTCTGTAACGATTCGCTGCTGCGCGAAAAGGATGGCAACTGGCAGGTCGAGGGCGACCCCACCGAGGGTGCGCTGCTGGTAGCGGCGCGCAAGGCCGGTCTGGATGCACGGGAGGCCCTGGCCGGCGCGCCGCGCCTCGATGCGGTGCCTTTCGAATCGCAGCATCAGTACATGGCAAGCCTGCACGCCGGCGAGACGCGAATGATCTACCTGAAGGGCTCGGTGGAGAGCGTGCTGGCGCGCTGCAGCGGCACGCTCGATGCCGGAGCGCAGACGGTGCCGCTCGAGCCCGAGGTGGTCCTCGCACAGGTGGACGCAATGGCCGCCGCAGGGCTGCGCGTACTCGCTTTCGCCCAGCGTCCCGCGAGCAACGATCAGGAGACCCTCGGCCATCAGGATCTGGCCGAGGAAATGATCTTCGTCGGCCTGCAGGGAATGATCGACCCGCCACGCGAGGAAGCGATCAGGGCGGTCTCGGCGTGTCGCGACGCCGGCATTCGCGTAAAGATGATCACCGGCGATCATGCGGTCACCGCCGCCGCCATCGCCGGCCAGATCGGCCTCGATCAGCGTGCCGGTCCGGGCGCCGCGCCGGCGGCACTGACCGGTACGCAGCTGGCAACGCTTTCCGACAGCGAATTGACGGCCGCGGTGAACGATACGGCCGTATTTGCACGGGTCACCCCCGAGCAGAAGCTGCGCCTCGTGCAGGCGCTGCAGGCGCGCGGCGAGGTGGTGGCGATGACCGGCGACGGGGTGAATGACGCACCCGCGCTGCGTCGGGCAGACATCGGCGTGGCGATGGGAGTAACCGGCACCGAGGTGGCCAAGGAAGCCGCAGACATGGTGCTCACCGACGACAACTTCGCCACCATCGCCGCCGCCGTCGAAGAGGGGCGAGCGGTCTTCGACAATCTCACCAAGTTCATCACCTGGATCCTGGCGACCAACGCTGGCCAGGGACTGGTGATCATCGTCGCGATCCTGCTCGCCCAACCGCTGCCGGTCCTGCCCGTACAGGCGCTGTGGATCAACATGACCACTGCGGTGTTGCTCGGGCTGGCGCTGGCCTTCGAACCGAAGGAGCCGAATCTGATGAACCGTCCGCCACGCGCTCCCGGGTCGCCGATCCTGAACGGCGAACTGGCGCTGCGTATCGCCCTGGTCGGCGTGATGCTCCTGATCGGCGCCTTCGGGCTGTTCGAGTGGGCCCTGCTGCGCGGCGCGAGTGAAGATCAGGCGCGCACCATCGCGGTCAACGTGTTTGCGGTCGGGCAGTCCTTCTACCTGCTCAACTGCCGCTCGCTGCGCTGGTCGATGCTGCATCTCGGCCTGCTGAGCAACCCGTGGATCTGGGCCGGCATCAGCACCATGATGCTCGCCCAGCTCGCATTCACCTACCTGCCACTGTTCAACCGGCTGTTCCAGACTGCACCGATTGCTGCCTTCGACTGGTTGCCGATCATTGCTGTCGGACTGACGATCTATCTGGCGATGGAACTGGAGAAGGCTTACCGGCGCCGGAGCAACGTTCTGTCGCGGTTGACGGGAGCGGTGCGATGAGCTGCCCGGCGGACCTGCCCTCAATCACCACGGGTGTATCCGGGGCAGCCGCTCGCTGCCCGGTCGCAACCCCCACTGGACCGACGCCCATGCGCAAGTTCCTTCTTTCCCTGGCCATTGCAGCAGCACCAGGCCTGTCGAGCGCTATCGAAGAACCCTTCTATGAAGTCGAGCGAAGGATCGGCGAAGTCGAGGTCCGGCGCTACGCGCCCTACGTCGTGGCCGAGGTGATCATCAACGCGCCGGCCGAGGACGCAGGCGGTGAAGCGTTCCCGATCCTTGCCGGCTACATCTTCGGCAAGAACAAGGGCTCGACGAAATTCGCCATGACCGCACCGGTGACCCAGGCGCCTGCGCCAGCGCGACTCGAGATGACCTCGCCGGTGACCCAGGCCGCCACCCCGGGTGGCTATCGCGTGCAGTTCGTGTTGCCCCGCGACGTGACACTCGATCTGGCGCCCGAACCGGACGACGCGCGGATAAAACTGCGTGCAGTGCCGGCAAGCACCGTCGCGGTAATCCGCTACTCCGGGTTCTGGACCCAGGCCAATTACGATCAGCACCTCGCCGAACTCGAAACCGCCTTGCGTAAAGCAGACGTGGGCTGGCTCGGAGAGCCGGTCCTGGCACGCTACAACCCTCCATTCACGCCGTGGTTCCTGCGTCGCAATGAGATCTGGCTGCAGCTCCAGTGAGCGGTGTCTCGATGGCCTGGCCTTCATGTCCATTTTGCCGCAGTGCCTGCCGGCCAGTGAGTCAGCAGCAAAAGGCCGCCGTGGCGGGCACCGCCGTCGTGCGCTTCGGAACTTTGTTCTGGCCGGAGGGGTCTTTGGCGTGCTCAGAAAAAACTCTTATTACCGTTCCAACAAGGAGAAAAGAAATGCGGAATTATCCCGTCGATAGTAAGGAAGCCATGGCACGGATCGTCGCCCTCGCGCTGCTCGCCGACGGCGCGCTCGACCACAGCGAAGTCGCGGCACTCGAAAAGCACGAACTTCGCGAGAATCTGGGCCTTTCCGCCGAGACCCTTGAGCGAGTCATACATGAATTCTGCAATGACATGATGCAAACTGCCCGCGCGCCGAATATCGGACAGATCGAGCTCGACGTGCAATTGGTTGATCACCTGCTGGATGACATTCAGTCGCCTGAACTGCAAAAAAAGGCCTTGACCGCGATTGTGGACATCGTCAATGCGGACGGCAGCCTCAACCCCGGAGAAGCCATTCTGATATCGCAGGCCATGAGCCGCTGGGGGCTTGAACTGCAGCGGGTGACACACATCGAGGTGCGTGAGGCGCAGCACCTGTCGCCGATCGTTCCAGCGCAGCCGCAGGTGGCTGACGCCTGATTGACTGAACGTCCAAATGGGCAGGAAGGAGGCCAGTCACGGCTTCAATCAGGCGCTCTCTGGCAGGGGGCCGGTGTGCTGGTAGGGAACCGCCTTCGAAGCCGTGCCCTGACCGTCGGGCAGAGCATACCGGTGCTTTTGCAGACACCGGTATGCTCGAGCAGTCGCAGCGGTGACGATGTTGCTTCGCCCGGCTCGCCGCTGCGGCAGGGATAGAACCATGCGACAAGCTATCACGACAATTCGGCGCGGACTGGAAATACCCGTCGCGGGCGAGCCAGTGCAGCAAATCCCTGGCGCTGTTCTCTTTCCGCCTGCAGTGGCTCTGCTTGGTGCAGATTTTCACGGTCTTCGACCCGCCCTGGCAGTTCGCGTGGGTGAGCGGGTAGAAGCCGGGCAGGTGCTGTTCTCGGACAAGGATCGCCCGGGAGTGGTGTTCACTGCGCCATGCGCGGCCACCGTGGCGGAGATTCGGCGCGGCGCGCAACGTGTCTTCCAGGCCCTGGTGCTGGAGCCCGATGCTGGTGCAAGCGATGGGCCGGCGCTGGGCCCAGCGCGCGAAGACGCTGAACTGGCCATGCTCGATGCGGCGGTCGTGCGCGCTCAGCTCTTGACCTCGGGGCTCTGGACAGCTCTGCGGACGCGTCCCTACAGCCTGCTGCCTGCGGCAGACGCGACGCCACGTTCCATCTTCGTGACCGCGCTCGACACACACCCGCTGGCAGCCGATCCGGCATTGATCATTGCCGCGCATGCCGACGATTTTCGCCGCGGCATCGTCGTCCTGTCGCGGCTGGCACGGGTTTTCGTCGCCGTCCCGGTGACGGGCGAGAGGCCTTCTCCAGCCGCCGAGGCCGCGGCCGGACTCGCCAACGTGCAGTGCGCGGCTTTTGCCGGCCCACACCCGGCAGGGCTGCCTGGAACTCATATCCATTACCTGGATCCGGCAAGCGCCACGCGCACGGTCTGGCATCTGCATTACCAGAGCTGCATTGCCATTGGCCGCCTGTTCGGCAGCGGCCGCCCGTGGCGCGAACGAATCGTCTCGCTGGCCGGACCAGGAGTCGTTTCGCCACGGCTGCTGCGCACCCTGCCCGGCGCCGATCTGGAGGCGCTGACCGCCGGCTCGCTCCACCCCGGCCGCCAGCGCATCGTCTCGGGTTCGCTGCTCGGTGGGCGCGCGGTCAGTGCGCCGAACGCCTTCCTCGGCGGCCTGCATCTGCAGGTCAGCGTGCTGCCGGAGGGCGATGACCGCGAGTTCATGCACTACCTGCGAGCCGGGGTGAACAAGCATTCGGCACTGCGCGTCTTCGCTTCCAGCCTGTTCGGCCGTCGCCCGCTGGCCTTGAACACGAGTACCCAGGGCAGCCCACGGGCCATGGTGCCGGTCGGCAGCTACGAGGCGGTCATGCCGCTGGACATCCTGCCCACCCAACTGCTGCGCGCGCTGATCGTCGGCGATACCGAAATGGCACAGAATCTCGGCTGCCTGGAACTCGACGAAGAGGACCTGGCCTTGTGCACCTACGTCTGCCCTGGCAAATATGAATACGGTCCCATTCTGCGCGATGTTCTGACGCGTATCGCCAAGGAGGGCTGAGGGGTGCGACTGCGCGAACTGCTCGACCGTATCGCACCGCATGTCGCCCCCGGCGCGCGCCACGAAAAGTGGTATGCGCTCTACGAGGCCGTCGATACCTTCTTCTACCGGCCGGCTTCGGTGACGCGCACCACGGCCCACGTGCGCGACGGTATCGACCTCAAGCGCATCATGATCATGACCTGGGCGTGCACGCTGCCGGCGCTTTTCTTCGGCATGTGGAACATCGGCTTTCAGGCCAATCAGACCCTGGCGGCACAGCCAGCGCTGCTGGCGGCGCAGGACGGCTGGCGGCTGTCGCTGATCGGCCTGATGGCCGGCTTCGACCCGTCGTCGGCATGGGACAACCTGATCCACGGGGCGGCGTGGTTTCTCCCCGTCTACGCAGTCACCTTCATTGTCGGCGGCTTCTGGGAGGTCCTCTTCGCGAGCATCCGCCGGCACGAAGTTAACGAGGGCTTCTTCGTCACCTCGGTACTCTTCGCGCTGACCCTGCCGCCTTCGATCCCTCTCTGGCAGGTGGCGCTGGGCATCAGCTTTGGCGTCGTCATCGGAAAAGAGGTCTTCGGCGGTACCGGCAAGAACTTTCTCAATCCGGCGCTCACCGGCCGCGCCTTTCTTTACTTCGCCTACCCGGCACAGTCGTCCGGCGACGCGGTGTGGACGGTGATCGATGGTTACACCGGCGCCACGCCACTGGCCATCGCCGCACAGTCCGGTGCCGACGGCATCAGTGCCGCTGGCTACACCTGGTCGGCGGCCTTCCTCGGGGTCATTCCCGGTTCGATCGGCGAAACCAGCACGCTGCTGATTCTCGTTGGCGGTGGCCTGCTCGTCGCCAGCGGCGTCGCATCGTGGCGCATCGTGCTCGGTGTCTTCCTGGGCATGGTGGCGATGAGTTCGCTGCTCAACCTCATTGGCTCGTCCGACAACCCGATGTTCGCCATGCCCTGGTACTGGCATCTGGTGATTGGCGGCTTCGCTTTCGGAATGTTCTTCATGGCCACGGATCCGGTTTCCGCGGCCATGACCAACGCCGGCAAGTGGATCTTCGGTGCCCTGATCGGCGTGATGGCGGTCCTGATACGGGTCGTCAATCCCGCTTTTCCGGAGGGAATCATGCTCGCCATCCTGTTCGCCAACCTGTGTGCGCCGCTGATCGACTACGCCGTCGTGCGCGCCAACATTCGTCGCCGGGAGCAACGTGATGCCTGCCCTTAGGGAAACGCCGCTCGCCGTTCTGCGCATCGCGCTGCTGGTCAGCCTGGTCTGCTCGATGGTCGTCGCCGGGACAGCGGTGGGTTTGAAGTCGATGCAGCTGGAAAATCGCCGCGTCGACCGCGAGCGTCACCTGCTGGCGATCGTCGGTCTGCACGATCGGGCACTGTCGGCCAGCGAGGTCGGCGAGCGCTTTCGCGAACGCATCACGCCGCGCCTCGTCGATCTGGATACCGGCGCCTACGTCGGTGCGCCACCGGGCCACGACAGCTTCGACCCACTGACCTGGGAGGGTGCCCGCGCGGCCACCGATCCGGCGCTCTCACGGGTGCTGTCGCGCAGCGAGGACATCGCCGGCATCCAGCGGCGCGAGCGCTACGCGGTGGTCTATAAGCTGATGCAGGGCGAGCGCGTCGACGCGCTGATCCTGCCCGTGCGCGGCTATGGCCTGTGGTCGACCCTGTACGGCTTTCTCGCCGTCGACGCCGACCTCAATACGGTCCTCGGGCTGCGCTTCTATCAGCACGCCGAAACGCCGGGCTTGGGCGGAGAAGTCGACAACCCGCGCTGGAAGGCGCTTTGGCCAGGCAAGCGCCTGTTCGATAGCGACGGGCAGCTGAGGCTACGCGTCGGCAAGGCCGGCGGCGATAACCAGGATTCGAGGTGGCGCGTCGACGCGCTGGCTGGCGCGACGCTGACCAGCAATGGGGTCAACAACATGATTCGCTTCTGGCTCGGTCCGCAGGGCTACGGCCCCTATCTGAAACGTCTGCGACAAGAGGGAGTTGAATCGTGAACGCCAGCACTTCGGCAAAGCCGCGCGCGCTCGCCGTGCTTTTCGCACCGGTCTTCGACAACAATCCGATCGCCTTGCAGATTCTCGGTATCTGCTCGGCGCTGGCGGTGACCGCGAACCTCAAGACGGCGCTGGTGATGTCCGTGGCGCTGACGCTGGTGACCGCCTTCTCGAACCTCTTCATCTCGCTGCTGCGCCGACAGATCCCCGGGTCGATCCGCATGATCGTGCAGGTGGTCATCATTGCCTCTCTGGTCATCGTCGTCGATCAGGTACTGCGAGCGGTCGCCTTCGAGCTGGCCAAGCAGCTGTCCGTGTTCGTCGGGCTGATCATCACCAACTGCATCGTCATGGGCCGCGCCGAAGCCTTTGCGATGCAGAATCCGCCATGGCAGTCGTTCCTGGATGGCATCGGCAACGGACTGGGTTACAGCGCGCTGCTCGTTGCCCTGGGCATCACCCGCGAACTCTTCGGCAGCGGCACGCTGATCGGTTTCCGGGTACTGCCGACCGTCGCCGACGGCGGCTGGTATCTGCCGAACGGGCTGCTCCTGTTGCCACCCTCCGCCTTCTTCCTGATCGGGCTGTTCATCTGGGCTCTGCGCAGCTGGAAGCCGGAGCAGGTCGAATCGCCGGCCTTCCGGATGGCACCACAGGTGCGCGAGCAAGAACCATGAGCCTCCCGAACAGCAATTCCAAGGTGCGCTGAGATGGAACATCTGCTTGCGCTCTTCGTACGCGCGGTTTTCGTCGAAAACATGGCGCTGGCCTTCTTTCTCGGCATGTGCACCTTCATAGCCATCTCGAAGAAGGTCGAAACGGCGATCGGACTCGGCATCGCAGTGATGCTCGTCCAGACCATCACTGTGCCGGTGAACAACCTGATCTACACGCACGTGCTGCGCGAAGGCGCCCTGGCCTGGGCTGGTCTGCCCGAAAGCGATCTTGCCTTCCTCGGCCTGCTGACCTACATCGGCGTCATCGCCGCATTGGTACAGATCCTGGAAATGCTGCTCGACCGCCATGTGCCGGCACTCTACAACGCGCTCGGCGTTTTCCTGCCGCTGATCACCGTCAATTGCGCGATCCTCGGCGGCACGCTGTTCATGGTCGAGCGCGATTACGATTTCGCCGAGAGCGCGGTCTATGGACTTGCTTCCGGGTTTTCCTGGGCGCTGGCCATCGCACTGCTCGCCGGTATTCGCGAAAAGCTCAAGTACAGCGATCCGCCTGCCGGTCTCGCGGGTCTGGGGATCACCTTCATCACCATTGGCTTGATGTCGCTGGGCTTCATGTCCTTTGCCGGCATCAAGCTCTGAGGACCGCCCTTCATGCTTGCCGAAATCGCCCTGGCCATCACTGTCTTCACCGGCACCGTGCTGCTGCTGGTGGCGGTCATCCTGCTGGCGCGGCAGCGACTGGTGCCCAGCGGTGACGTACGGCTGGAAATCAATGGCCAGCGCAGTCTGCTCGTCCCGGTCGGCGGCAAGCTCTTGCAGACGCTGGCCAGCCAGAATCTGTTCCTCTCGTCGGCCTGTGGCGGCGGCGGCACCTGTGCCCAGTGCAAATGCCTGGTCGAGGCCGGTGGGGGCGACATGACACCGACCGAGCGCGGGCATTTCACCCGTCGGCAGGAACGTGAGGGCTGGCGTCTGTCGTGCCAGTTGCCCGTCCGCCAGGACATGAGCATCCGGGTTCCGGAGTCGGTCTTCGGTGTTCGGCGGTGGGACTGTCGGGTGGTCGCCAACGACAACGTGGCCACCTTCATCAAGGAACTGACCCTGGCCATGCCCGATGGCGAGGCAATGCGTTTTCGCGCCGGCAGCTACATGCAGCTGGAATGCCCTGCGCACGAACAACGCTACGCCGACATCGATGTCGCCCCGGAATACCGCGACGACTGGGATCGCCTGAATCTCTGGCGCCACGTTTCGCGCGTAGGCGAATCGACGATTCGCGCCTATTCGATGGCCAACTACCCGGAAGAGAAGGGGCTCATCAAGTTCAACATCCGTATCGCAACGCCGCCGGCCGGCAGCGACGACATTCCGCCGGGCAGGATGTCGTCCTGGGTGTTCGGCCGCAAACCCGGCGATAGGGTGACGCTCTACGGCCCCTTCGGCGAATTCCACGCCCGCGAAACCGACGCCGAGATGATCTACATCGGCGGCGGTGCCGGCATGGCGCCGTTGCGCTCGCACATCTTCGACCTGCTGAAGCGCCGAGGGAGCAAGCGCCGAATCGGCTTCTGGTATGGCGCAAGGTCCCTGCGCGAAGCATTTTACGTCGACGAATTCGAGCAATTGAGCCGCGACAACAGCAATTTCACCTGGCACCTGGCGCTGTCCGATCCGCTGCCGGAGGATCATTGGCAGGGCCGCACTGGCTTCATCCATCAGGTGCTGCTCGACGATTACCTGAACGACCATCCGGCGCCGGAGGACTGTGAATACTATCTTTGTGGTCCGCCGATGATGAACAGCGCAGTGATACGGATGCTGACCGATCTCGGCGTCGCACGCGAAAGCATCCTGCTCGACGATTTCGGTGGCTGAACAACGCCACAGGCGCCGCAAAGGAGAAACATGACTTTTCTCAATACCTTCTGGCCGATCATGGTCGCGACGCTTGCCGTCATTGTGCTGTCAGGGCTGGGACTGTCACTCGGCATGCTCTTCGGCCGTCCGCCGCCGCGTGGAAGTTGCGGTGGGCTGGCGAGTGGCGCCTGTGCCTGTGCGAGCGGAGAGAAACCTTCACGATGTCAGCCTGCATCCAGTGAGTCGGCACCACCAGCGGCCGTCCGTCACCCGTCGGGAAGCGCTCGAACCATTTCGCTCACTTCTTGATCTGCGAAGAGACCAGCCAGTAGGTAACACCGAGCGCCAGCAGAATCGCTGCCATGCCGTAGAGATATTCGGCTTGCAAGGTGCTCAGGTCAAGCACGATCACCTTACGGGCGATGGCCATCAGTGCAGTCGCGACGACAAGCTGGACGTGGATGACGTCGTCGCGCAGATAGAGGGTAATGTTTACCAGGATTTCGATGGCGATCAGCACTGCCAGAAAGGCCGCGAAGACGACAAAGATATCGTTGAGGTCAAGAAGCAGTACGGGCGGTTTTGACAACGCCTTGTAGAGCTCCAGCACCACATCGGCAACGCACCACAGGATTACCATTGTCATCAGGACGGCCAGCAAGCGAATGGCTTGACGGATGACTCGATGCAGTCCCCGTATCAACGGGTCGTCGTGCTTCTCCGAAAGATGATCTTCGTGATGCGACGACCCGTTTTCATCTGACATGCTCATGGCCCCTTGACCGCTGGTTGACTGCTTACCTTAGAGCGCGTACTCCAAAGTCACATCCGGAAGTATCCTTAATCGCCATAGCCGAAGTCAATCAAGAGATTCTCGTTGCCGTCGGCCTTCGACGGTGTTGAAGCAGGCAAGCGGAAGCCAGTTCTTTCCAAAAGACGTTCCATCTCTCACGCCACTGCCGGGCAGATGCGGCCCAACGGGGCGCGGCCGCAGCGGTTCGGTTGCCGCTCTTGCCACCACGATGCGGTTGGAGTCGGCTCGCCCGGCCGTCAACGGCAATGCGGTCGGGACATCGGGCAGCGCCGACCAGCATGCGTGATGCAAGCACCTGGGGAGGCCACTCTGCGGCGCTCGCCCTGCTGTCCATCGCGGTCCGTCGTCCTGCTCGCCATCAGTCACCTGATTCGCCGTAGCCTGGCCGCAGCGCGCGCCGCCGATTCGCGTTCTCGCCAGCTGAAGGCAGTCATTGCTGGGCAGGGCAGCGCGAAGCTGAAGAGCTACCCCTACCAGTTCCGGATCCTGACGCTCACTGGGGAAACCGCGTTCATCAGTACGCCGCGCTGTGGGTTTCAGCCCAATGATCGATGACCGGGGAGATTCGTTCAATGAGTCAGGGAGGTACCCGAACGTAGCCGCGACGAGTTCTCACCTTCTCCAAGGTCGCGATCATCTTGATGCCTTCCTCTTCGCTTGATACGAAGAGAGTCCGGAGCACACCAAGACGACTGGTCTTGCCGCCCCCGGCGACGATCAGCACCCAATCTTGAAGCAGGTCACGCACCAAGCGGCACCTTGTGGTATCTGGTACTCGTCTCCCGGCGAACACGCCTCGTTGCCTCTCCGCCACCTGGTATGGCAGATCATCATCGGAAGGCAGAATACGGCGTAACCGACCTCCGGCGAGCCGCTACCGCGGTCGACGCCGTTATGTCACTGCTGAAACGCTGTCCCAGTTTCAGGCGTTTGGGGGAACACTGGAACAGCGAACCGAGTTAAGAACTCGGCGGACGTGTCGAATGGCGATCATGCTCATGAACCTTCTCCTGCTTCGACGGAAATGACGCCAAGCCATACTGGCGTCGGGGTTCCATTGATCTGGAAAATACTGCCGCCGCCGGCAGGCGGCGTTGCCTCGGTGAAGGCGTTCACCACCACTTGATGGGTGACCAGGATCACCGGCCGGCCATCGACCGGCAACGTGGCGAGAAACCATCGCAAGGCGTTGAGAGTTCCTTCCCGATCGTCCGGCCGTGCGAAAAAGGAATTCAGCGCCGGCATGGACTCTACCGGCCCAAGGTCCAGTAAGCGGGCCGTTTCGAGCGCGCGGCACCACTGGCTCGAAAAGACTCGCGCATCGGTCAGGCCGACCGCACGCAGACGGGCGCCCAACTGTCGTGCCTGAACCCGGCCGCCGGCGTCAAGATTTCGCTGGGTGGAACAATCGCCGATGACGAAATTCGGCGGGTCGCCGAACCCCGGCGCGCGGGCATGCCGCAGCATCAGCACCCGGCCCGGCTTGGCAAGTTCGCCGAGCGGCAAGACCGGATCATCTGCCCACGCCGGAAAGGACCATGACATGACCACAAGTGCAAGGATGAGCAGCTTGCGCATTTTCCTCCTTCCTTCAGCCGACAAAGTCGATCGCGCGCAGATCGAGCTTGAACGGACCCATTTGTTGATCGGCGATCAGAAGGCCTACTTGTCTTGCCGATGAGGGGTCAAGCGGTGGCAGGTGGTCGAGGACGCGCCCTCGCCAGGTCGGGATAAAATCGGCTGAAGCCAGCTCCACCATGATCCACTCCCCAGCTGGCGGCTGAAAAGCGGCCTGGTAACTGACGCCGTCGAACTCGGCGCCAGTCCGGATGCTGAACTTGTAGCGCTTGCCGTCGCCGCGCACGGTGAGTAAGCAGGCTGAGCCGCCCATGCTGGCGGACGCTATCACCGGTGAGCGAACGGACGCAAAGCCGCCGTTGTTGGTGACAGAAAGCGATCCCGAGAAGACGGCATGTCCTTCCATGTGAAAAGCCATGCTGCTTGCCGAGACCCCACCCATCACACGATCGTCGATGGCGTACCAGCCGGTGACGGTATCTGGGGTGTCGAATCGGCAAAATGGAGTGTTCATCCTTGCGGCACCGGTCTATCGAAAGCAGGTAGCCATCCGCCTCCGCCAACCGCTGCCCGGAACGGTGCACGGCGAGGATTGGACGGCAGGCCTGAGCATTCGGTATCTCGCTGCCGGCTCATGACAGCGCCTGCCGCGACGCGTAAGGCAGGAACAAGGCGCCAATATCCACTCGCGCCTTGAGCTTTGCCGCCAGCAGATAAAGACCGCCTGCCTTGCGGTGCAAGAACAGGGCATCCGCCGGTGGCGTATGCCAGGAATTCCTCTCGGTGCTCAATGCCAGACCGGCGTCGCGGATTCGCGCTGGCAGATCAGACTTCCCGAAATCGTAGGCGCCGGCGTGGCGCAAGGGTTCGCAAGCGTGCAGGAAGACATCAAGGACGAGTTGCCGCTGCCGCTCCCCGATGTCAGCCCGAAAGTAGCCGATGGTGCTGGCGGCCATGCTCAGTTCCTGCCGGTCGCCGACGACGGCACTCGCCATCAGCGCGCGATAGGCGTCGACGACGGCTGCCGGGTAGGGGCGGGTGGCGCCAAAGTCGAGCAGAATCACTTGGCGGCTGGCATTGTCGTAGCGGTAGTTGGCAAAATTGGGGTCGGTCTGGAGCAATCGGAATTCGAAAATCTCCCGGAAAAGCAGCCCGAACAACAGTCCTGCCACACGATCTCGCTCGGCCTGCGGGGCATGCAGCAAGGATTCGACCGGTATGCCTCCCATGCAAGACATCGCCAGGACGTTCTTCGTCGTCAGGTCGGCGTGCACCTCGGGCAGCATGAACTCGGGCGTGTCGACAAGCAGGCCGGCGTAGCGGCTGAGCCAGGCGCCCTCAGCGAGATAATCCGCTTCGGCGTGCAACTGACGTTTCGATTCACGCAGCAGCGGTCCGACATCCAGTCCGCTGGGCAGCAGTCCGGAGATACGCAGCAGGGTGGCGACATTATCGACGTCGCTGTCGATGCTCTGGCGGACACCGGGGTACTGGACTTTGATGGCCAGGCGCCGCCCGTCTTTCGTCTGCGCCAGATGGACCTGGCCGACCGACGCTGCCGCCATCGGCTTGAAGGAGAACTGCCGGAAATGACGGTCCCAGCCGTGCCCCCAGTTGGCGTCGAGCACACTCACCACCTGGCTCATTGGCATGGCTTTGGCGTCGGCGCGCAAGCGCGCCAGGATAGCGCCAAACTCCGGCGGCAACAGATCGCCTGCATCCATGGACAGCAGTTGTCCGAACTTCATCGCTGCCCCGCGCAGCCGGGCAAGCTGGTCGGCAACGCGGCGGGCATTCTCGGGCGTCAGCAGCAAGGCGCCAATTCGCGGACGCTTGCCTTGGGCCAACTGTCGCGCGCCTTCTGCCAGCATACCGCCGGCAACACCGCTGGCGAGAACACCCAGCCGGGCAATCCTGGGCAACCGTCCGCCGGGAACGGCCGAGGTGCTTGCCTCGCGTTTGCTTCGTTCATCGTCGAACATGTGGCGTCGCTTTCCGTCTGATCCGACAGTCGCGCGGAACACGTGGCGAACAGTTCTTCAGCACGAAGCCGGCTGCCGGCAATCGGGAGAATCCGGGGCTTCCGAATCCTCGAGCGGATAGGCATCCGCCACATAAGCGGGCCCTTTCATCACCATGACGATGAATGCAGCAATCGCTACCGTGAGCACCGCCGTCCAGTGCAGGAGCGCGATGCCGAGTGCAAGAATGTCGACCATCTGGAGGCGAGTCGAAACTTCCACTGCATCCCCTTCGCCGAGAAAAACCCTCGCCGCAAGCGACGGCAGGGCCAGAAGCAGCGTGCCGAAAACGAGCACGCGGGGTAATAGACGGAGCACGTCGCGCTCCCGTCCAGCGGCCGTCTGCACGAATCCCGGAAGTCTGTTGAAAGCGTTCATTGTGGCTCCTTTGGTCTACGGGTTTTGAACGACTACCAGGTTTCAGCGAAAGCACCTGCTGTCAGGCAAATGCAGGCCACGCTAGTCAGCCGGAAGCGCAACGGCAGATACCAGCCCGGCAAATGGCTGGCGGCGATCAGAGATCTATCCTGCCAGTAGTGGGTCAGAAACCCGGCCACCAGAAGAACACTCGCCAGCATCGGCGAAAACAGAAATGCCGACCAGGCGAGAAGTGCCGGGACGACACTCCAGACAAAGCACCGCGTCCGCCGACTTGCGCTCAGGTCCCTCAACGTCATGGCGAATCCCCAATGCAGGGCGCCGACGAAGGTCAGGATCACCGCACCGTAGGAAAACATCGCATCGCTCCAGAGCTTTGCGTGGTGCGGGTCGACGAGGCTGGCGGGGGCCAGGACGAGAAACGGCAGCAGTCCTCCGTAACCGAGCCAGGCAACGCTGCGCGGCATGGGATTGGGCAGTAACTGGTCCATCGCGTCCTACCTAACCAACGGTCGAATGCTCGAAAAGCCGGCATCCATCGACCACACCTGGCCGGTCACCCGGGCCCCCTTGTCCGAAAGCAGCCAAACCATCAGTTCGGCCAGTTCGTCGGGAGAACCAATGCCCGGCAAGGGGTACTGGCGAGCCGCCGCGTCGCGGCCCATCGCGGTGCCGAGAATGGCGGTGGAGGCCGGCGTGTCCATGATGCCGGGGGCGACGGCGTTGATCCGGATGCCATTGCTCGCATAGGTCGCCGCCGCGCTGCGTACCAGTCCTTCGACACCGGCTTTCGCTGCCGCTACCGCCTCGTGATTGGGAGTGCCTATCCGTGCAGCAGCCGACGAGACCAGCACCGCCGATCCGGGGCATTTGGCGTCCCGCAAGGCGCCAACGAAAGCCGCCAGGGTATGGAAGGCGCTGAAAAGATTGGCGTTGAGGCAGGCCGTGAATTCGGCGTCGGACATGCGGTGCAGTGCGCCCAGGCGAATGTTGCCGACGCAGTGCGCAAATGCCGTAGGCAGCAACTGGTGCGCTTTGGCGACCTCGAAAATGTGGCGTGCTCCGGTAACGCTGGAGCAGTCAGCGACCACCTGTATGTGGCTGTCCCCGTAGCTGTGGGTCAAGCGCTCACCCTCCCGGCTGGTTACCAACAGTCTCCAGCCTGCCTCTGCCAGCTTGGCCGCCACCGATTGGCCCAGCCCGCCTGCTGCTCCGGTAACTACGGCTACTTTTTCCATGACATCTCTTCTCCGGATCACCTGCTCTTGAAAAAGGGATTCCCTTCTGCGCCAGCGAAATCAACCGATTCACCGTTCGGTGGGCCTGGTTTGTGCTAGACAGGAAACAAACTGATCATCAAATGAGCCCTTTCGTTTAATTACAATACGCGGTAATCTGTTAGTTGTCTAGGACAATAATGAGCAAAACCGTGAAGTCATCTTGCGCACCCGGGTCCGAAGTGCAGGCGCTTGGTTCACCGGCGGCTCGCCGGCTGAACCCGAAGAAGCTGCTGCTCAGCAAGTGGACGGCGGCTATGCCGCATGGTAAGGAGAAGCACTTCATCGTTACCGGTGTGATTCAGCCCGAGTCCCCGGCCACTCGAATCGAGAACATCGAACTGGAAGCGGTGTACACTCGGCGGGTGTTTTCGCTGTCCTGGCGTGATCTAGGCGATGGCCAGCGGTGGCTGCAAGGCTGGCAATGAGTTGTGCAGAGAAGACTTTTCGCGCAGGCTCGCCGTATCGATGATGGGTAAAGAAACCATGAATCCCTCACCGCATGTTGCGCTGGTCGGTGCCGGCATCGCCGGCCTGTCCTGCGCCACGGCACTCAAACGGGCTGGCCTCGAAGTCAGTCTGTTCGACAAGAGTCGCGGCCCGGGCGGACGCATGAGCACCCGTCGCGGCGACGACTGGCAATGCGACCACGGTGCCCAGTATTTCACCGCTCGCGACGCCGACTTCCGTGCCGAAGTAGGGCGCTGGCAGCGGGCCGGGGTCGCGGGCCTGTGGGCTCCCAGGCTATGGATACTTGATGGCGATTCGTCCGAAGAACGCGAGTCGACGGTCGAGCGTTTTGTCGGTGTGCCAAACATGACCGCGCCTGCCCGGTATCTGGCCAGCACTCTGGCCGTGCACGCGTTAACGAACATCGAGCAACTCAGGCATCAGGCGCACGGCTGGCAGGTATTTTCGGCTGAACAAGGCTGGCTGGAGACGCGCTTCGCGGCCGTCCTGCTGGCGGTGCCAGCGCCGCAGGCGGTACCACTATTGCAGCAAGCGACCCGCGAGTTGGCGGCATTGGCCAGCAGCGCCGTGATGCGCGGCTGTTGGGCACTGATGCTGCGCTTTGCTGCGCCGGTCGACCTGCCGTTCGATGCCGCCTTCGTCAATCAGGGCCCACTGCGCTGGATCGCCCGCAATGGCAGCAAGCCAGGCCGTAGCGGCGAGGAAACCTGGCTGCTGCACGCCTGCGCAGACTGGAGTGAGGAGCATCTGGAAGAAGAACCCGAGAGCGTCGCCGCTGCCCTGCTATCCGCCTTTGGCCAACTCGGCGCTCCGGTCCCTCAGGGCTGGACTGCGCACCGCTGGCGTTACGCCGACACCGAACCTGCCCTCCACGAGGGTTCCGCCTGGCATCCAGACATTGGCCTGGGCCTCTGCGGAGACTGGCTCAACGGCGGCAAAGTAGAGGGTGCCTGGCTCAGCGGCCGGACGCTGGCCGAACAGGTGTTGCGGTCGTTCGCGCGATGCTGACGGCCCGACTTGTTAATTCGTGGCGCCTTCTCCGCATTGCGGCACGGCCCTGCCACGAATCTTTCCCGCCAACGCACCGCTTGCCCGGTCCGGGGCGGCCGCATGGCTTGCCGCACCGCCAGCGCAGGGGGCTTTGCGAGAAAACCGCATGAGTTCTGGCACAAGCCTTCGGCTGATTCTCGGGGACCAGCTCAATCCGCGGCACTCGTGGTTCGAGCAGCAGCGCGACGACGTGCTGTACGTCTTGATGGAAATGCGTCAGGAAACCGACTATGTGTTGCACCACGCGCAGAAGACCATCGCCATCTTTGCGGCGATGCGCGAGTTGGCCCGTCATTTGCGAGCGGCCGGACACAGCGTGTACTACCTGACGATCGATGATCCGGACAACCGGCAGTCGCTGCCGGACAACCTCGATGCGCTGATTGTTCGGTTCAACGTCCGGGCCTTCGAGTATCAGGCACCCGACGAATGGCGACTCGATGCGCAACTGGCCGACTTTGCTCGGCGTCAATCCATCCCCTGCCGAGTGGTGGAAAGCGAGCACTTTTATACCTTGCGCGACGACGCTGCGCGGCTGTTTTCGACACGTAAGCAATGGGTGATGGAGCACTTTTACCGCCATATGCGGGTGCAACATCGAGTACTGATCGATGGCGCCAGCCGACCGGTCGGCGGCCAATGGAACTTCGACCACGACAACCGAAAGCCCTGGCCAGGGCTACCGTCCGAACCCGCAGACTTCCGGGCGTCTCACGACCATTCAGTGCTCTGGCAGACGATCGTCTCCGCGGGCGTTAACAGCTTCGGCCAGGCCAACGCGGCACAGTTGGCCTGGCCGCTCAATCGCGCCGAAGCTTTGCAGCAACTCGACGCCTTCATCGAGAAGGCACTGCCGCACTTCGGCGACTTTCAGGACGCGATGAGTCATCGCGCCTGGCGAATGTTTCACTCGCTGCTGTCGTTTGCCCTGAACACCAAGATGCTCGATCCGCGCGAACTCGTTGCCAAGGCCGACGCCGCCTGGCGCGGGGGGTGGGTATCCCTGGCAACTGCCGAGGGCTTCATCCGCCAGATTATCGGCTGGCGCGAGTACATTCGCGGTTTCTACTGGGCGCACATGCCGAAGTATGTCGAGCAGAACGTGTTCGGCCACGCTCGGGCGCTGCCGGGATGGTTCTGGAACGGTCAGACCAGGATGCGCTGTCTCGCCCACGCCATCGGCCAGTCTCTCGAACACGCCTACGCCCACCACATCCAGCGACTGATGGTGATCGGCAATTTTGCGTTGCTGGCCGGGCTGGAGCCTGCTGGGGTGCATCGCTGGTATCTCGGCGTCTATGTCGACGCTTTCGAATGGGTCGAACTCCCCAACACCCTCGGCATGAGCCAGTTCGCCGACGGCGGAATGCTGGCCACCAAGCCGTACGTAGCCAGCGCGGCCTACATCCATCGCATGAGTGACTACTGCAAGGGCTGTCATTACGACAGGAAGCTGCGCACCGGCGAACGAGCCTGCCCCTACAACTCGCTCTACTGGGACTTCTTTGCGCGCAACGCCGGAAAACTCTCGACCAATCCGCGTCTCGGCATCGTCTATCAGCAGTTGGCGAAGATGGATCAGCCGACGCGACGTTCGTTACAGGAGCAGGCAGACGAGCTTTGCAACTCGCTGGATCGCCTATGACCCTCTCGTGGACGCTTCGCTGCCATGGCAGGAAGATCGCTCAACGCTTGGATCTGCCGGGGACCGGGTCTGGCCTCGTGACTCACGCGCGGCTTGTCTCCATCCTTGCCGAGAGCGTGAACGAGCTGGCATCGCCGCTTGCGGTTCGATGCTGACCGCAGCACCCTCGTCACGCCGCACCGTACTCGCCCACTTCTGACTTGGGGAAAGCCTTGCCAACCGTTCTGAAGAAAACCAGCTTTGGCATCATGACGCTGGCGACCCTGCTCAGTGGTTGTGGCTCGGATGCGCCGAAGCCCCACGCTAGGGATGCTTCAGACAGCATCTCCTCGCACCTGGCCTGTCCGCTTTCCAGCAACTGTGCCAACTCGCTGGGCACCGGTAGCCTGTTGCCGTTGCGATACACAGGCACAGCTGCGCAGGCCATGGCAATGCTGCAAGCCACGCTGAAAACCTTCCCCAAGGCAACAGTCGTGCGCCGCGAAGATCTGGCGCTGGAAGTGATCTTCACCACGCCTGTTGGCTTCAGGGACCAGGTCGATTTCAGAATCGACGCGCAGACGCAGCGCATCGAGTTTCGATCACAGTCCTTGTTCGGTTTTTACGACTGGGGTAAAAACCGCTCGCGAATGCAGGAATTCGCAACGCGCTTCGAGCAGCAGAGCCAGCGTTGATGGCACTGTATTCGAAACGCGCGTCGAACCCCGCTTGCTTTACGGAATGGACGAGATGAGCACAGATGTCGAGATGCAGAGGATTCTGAGTGATCTTTTTCATTCGCAACGTTTCGCGGTGTTGGCGACCGACGACCACGGCCAGCCTTTCACCAGCCTAATGGCATTCGTGGCCTCCCCCGACCTGCGGCAACTGGTCGTGCTGACTGACAGGACGACGTGCAAGTTCGCCAACCTGATGGCCAATTGCCGCGTCGCTCTACTGATCGACAACCGCGAGAACAAAGTCTCTGATACAAAGGATTCCATGGCGGTAACCGCCATCGGAAAGGCACAGGAAGTGGCTTCTGGTGAAGACCCTTCCATGCTCGAGTTATTCCTCGCCTGCCACCCCTATCTGGCCGAATTTGCAGCTTCTCCGACTTGCGCCGTGGTCAGGGTGAAGATCGATTCGTACCTTCTTGTTTCCAGTTTTCAAAAGGTTCTCGAATGGCGCACCGGAGGCTGACGAATTCACGCCAGAAGCGCTGGGTCAGGTCGGGAACGGGCTTGAGCAATTCTCGGACGAGGTGGCTGTATCCCATTCCTTGCCCTTGCACCACACGGCGTTCCCCCACGAGATGCCGGACTTTGTGTTGTTGACCTCGCCACTGATCTTGAAGGCCAGCTTGACGGCCAGCACCTCGTCGGTATCGAGGTCGACGATCAGCTGCTCACCCACGCCGATCGCATGGCGTCGGTCGTTTGCTCGCTTGATGCCGCGCCAGCTAAAGCCGTAGCGGGCGCGGCGTTGGCGGTGCTCGTCCCGGACGACGACGAAAGGGATGCGATGCAGGTCCTACTCCTTGCTGTAAGTACGACATCGCCCGCTAGATCCGGCTCCCACAAAGCCCGTTCCACTTTTTTCGCGATCGCAATTCGTCGGGTCGGCGCGGATCTCCATGGCCACAGCGTAGCCGCGCGGCCCGCCAGTTACGGCTTCGGGCGAGCTTCTGCCGGACCAGAACTCAAGGCGCTTCGATACTCCGGCCGACTATCGTTTCACTGCTGGCGTCCGGGCTCGATGGTCCGCGAACCTGACGGCCCTGGCCCTCGCTGATTGGCGCAATCGTCACGGTCGCCAGCGGCACCCACCAGGCCTCGACCTTGAGCAGGTGCGCAAATTCCGGATTCGACTGCTTCCTGAATCGCCTGGCGAGGGTGTCGACCGTGATGGCAATTATCTGGCCGGCGGGAAGGCGGCAGCCTCTTGCAATTGCGCCCACGGGCTGTCCGTTATCGGCGGCGCACAGTTCGATTCGCTTGCCCCGTTGCACCGCGCGCAGCGGCGAATCGTAATCGAGCTGGTCCAGTGCGCTGTGGATGGGATGGCCTGCTGGCAGGCGTCCGGCAAAGCTGAGGTCAACGTCCGCCAAGCCGAGCGAAACGTAGCGCCAGGCGAGGGCCTCCGGACGTTCCACGTCCTGCGGCAGGGGAAGCCGGGTGATGCCGGGGTCGGAAAGGCGTGCGGAGAACGGGTTGGTCGCGCGCATGGATTCGCACATCAGCAGCAGTTCCTTTGCACGGGTCATGCCGACGTAGTAGAGGCGGCGTTCGTCGTCCGACGCATCCTGCCAGTCGCCGTTGTCCAGGATCACGACATGGCGGAACTCGCGCCCCTTGGCGGCGTGAACCGTCGATAGCGTCAGGCGGCCCTGCTCGGATCGCGCGGCGTCGCTGCCGAACTCGTAGAGCGCGTCGATGATGGTGCTGCTCGGCAGCGAAAGGTCGCCCCACACACAGTTCAGCTCATCAATGAACTGACCCAGCATAACGAGCCAGGGGTTGGCGCGCTGCGCGTCCGAGAAGCGCGCCTCGAACCAGCGCGACAGGGTGGCCGCCTTGAGCCGCCTGTTCGGCTTGCTGCGCAACAGGTCGAGAAGACGGCAGGCTTCGCGTGTCTGGTGGAATCTGGGCCCGGAGCCGTCGCGCTCGGACACGCGGCAGGCGACGTCGTGCTGGTGGCACCAGGCGCGGATGGGATCGAGGGTGGCCCGATTTCTGGCCAATACGGCAAAATGCGACCAGTCGCCGGTCGGGTCGAGCGCTTTCAGCCGTGACAGCTCGGCCATCACCACGACGGCCTGACCGATCGCGTCCCCGGGGACGCGAAGCGCCTGGACGCGGCCCTGGGCCGAGGGGTCGAGGCGCTGCCAGCGGCCTCCCGCCGGGTCGGCTTTTCGGAAATAATTGATTCGGACCGGGTGGCCGGCTTTCATCCGGTCGCGATGCGGTGCGATCAGTTGATTGGCGGCGGCAACGATGTGGGCGGTGGAGCGATAGTTCTCGACGAGATACTCGACCTTCGCCTGGTAGTCTTGCTGGAAGCGATGGATGAACGCGTTGCTGGTGCCACGGAAGCCATAGATGTTCTGGTCGTCGTCGCCGACGGCGAGGACGGTCAGGCGGGCGTCCCTGTCCTGGGTCTGACGGCCGGCGAGGGCGCTGATCAGTTCATACTGGCGCTGGTCGATGTCCTGGTACTCGTCGACCAGGATGTAGCGATAGCCGGCGAGCAGCCGCTCGCGCAGCTCGTCGCCTTCGGAGTCGAGTCCGCCGGGTGCGTCTTTTCCCTGCAGCAGGGCGACGGCCTGGTCGAGGATCTGGTCGAGACTGTGCCGTGCAGGTTCTTCGCCGCTGTTCTCGGCCAGGGCGGCGAGACTCGTGCCGGTCAGCCGTAACGCCAGGGCATGGTAGGTGAGCACGGTCACCGCGCCGGCTTCGGCACCGATGAGGCTGCGCAGGCGATGACGAATCTCCCAGGCCGCGCCGCGGTTGAAGGCCAGGACGATGATGCTCGACGCCGGTTCGCGCAGAACACGGTTCAGATAGGCGACCCGATGCACGATGACGCGTGTCTTGCCCGATCCGGGACCGGCAAGGATGAGGCGATTGGCGTCGGGCTTTTCGGCAACGATGCGCTGCTGCAAGGGGTGTCGCAGGCTTTCGACGATTCGCCGATACGACTCTTCCGTCGTTGCCCGTTCCAGGATTTCCTTGCGCCCGGCAAAGTAGCGTCGAATGAATTCGAGCTTGGGCAGGGAAAAGTAGGCGAAGACGAAGCTCAGTGCGGCAGACAGCTTTTTCAGGCCCAGCTTTGCGTATTCGTGGATGACGTGAATCTGGAAGTTCTTCTCGTTGTAGTGTTCCTTGAGCGGCTCGAAATCCGCGTTGCTGAAGCCGCGCGGCTTTTCGTCCGGGGTGATGCGGATGGTCATTGCCGAGCGGAAGACCGTCTTCCCGCGATCCAGGATCAGGACGCCGTTGTCGTGCAGGTAGAGCAGACCGGCCTCGATGGCAGTCAACCCGTCCCTCAGCTGTGGCCCGATTTCGAGATCCGACCTCAGCGCTTCCGCCAGGTCGCCGAGCTTGCATTCCACGCGCAGATCGACGCCGCGCAAGCTGTCGTCGAGCCTGCCGAGCAGCGTATGCAACAGAACGCATGCCACCGCCCGGCGTCTTTCGCTGATCTCGCGGATGCTCGACCAGCTGCGCAGCAGGCGGACCTTGAGAATCTCCCGGCGAAGCAGCTTCACGTCAAACGATGCCCGCCGACCATTTTCGCCATCGCCAAACGGCCGCGCCAGCGAGTGCAGCAGTTTCATCAGTTGCGCGGGGATGAAATCGACGCCGCTGCTTGTCTTGAGAGCCTGGCAGAGGCCCCGCAGATTGGCATCCTGCCACTCGCCACTGTCGGCGTCGGGTGCCAGCTCCGGCAGGAGAGCGACGACCGCCTCTTCCATCTCGACCAGACGGGCGAGGCGATCGGCGGAGGCCTCCCTGACGCCCTTGCGCAGCAGAACCGTCAGCGCCAGGTCGTTGCTGAGAACGCCCATCTGCTCGAGTTGATGAAGCATGCGGATGATGTCGGCGCTGGACTCGCCGAGCGCGGCCATCAGCTCGTCGGTGCTGATGCCTTCATCGTCGCGGGCATTGAGCAGCAGCGACACCAGGCCGAGGTACTTGTGTCGCATGTCAGCGGAGAGCGCCGCCTTGTCGAGACGCTTTTCGGCAGCCTCCATTGTCGGAACCCTGAGGCTGCCGGGGAAGACCCTGGTGTGATTCTCGTTGCGCTCCAGAAACCGCGCTCGTTCCAGCCAGGAAACGGCCGTTCTGACCCTGGTATCCGCGTCCGGATTGTCGGCCTCGATGCTGCTATCCAGATCATCGTCGGCGAGGATTTCGCCGGGTGTGACGACGATCTCGCTGCTCTTCGTCTTTCCGGCGTAGCGGCGAAGGGTGCGCAGGATGGCGGCGATGTCGCGGCGCGAGAGGCGGGAGCTCGAGGACAGGTTGAACTGGGCCTCGACGTCCTCCTCATCGTAGAGCAGCACGCAGCGCGCGTCCTGCCGGTCACGCCCTGCGCGCCCGGCTTCCTGCAGGTAGTTCTCAAGTGACCCGGGAATTTCGGCGTGGATGACGATGCGCACGTCGGCCTTGTCGACACCCATCCCGAAAGCGTTTGTCGCGACGATGACCTTGAGCTCGCCGTCGATGAAGGCCTGCTGGACGTCCTTCTTGATGCCCGCGTCGAGGCCGGCGTGGAAGTGCGCGCAGGCCCAGCCCATGTCGCGCAGAAAACCGGATATCTCTTCTGCGCTCTTGCGGCGGGCCGTGAAGACGACGGCGCCGCCCTCGCGGCCCGCTTTGGCGGCGTCGCCGAATTCTTTCTCCAGAAGCCGATGGATCAGCGGCTGTTTTTCAGGCCTGGTCACCGGCATCACCTCGTAATGGAGGTTCTGCCGCTCGTGCCCGCCATCAAAGATGCGCAACTCGATACCCAGCGAATCCTGAAAGTGGCTGCGGATATCCTCGACGACCTCGCGCTTCGCAGTTGCCGTGAAGCAACTGACCGGCGCGCGGTCGTCGGGCCGCCGTGCGCAGCGGTCGCGAATGAAGCGCGAGACGTACAGGTAGTCCGGGCGGAAATCGTTGCCCCATTTGGAGAGGCAGTGGGCCTCGTCGAATACCCAGGCGCCTATCTGTCGGTGCCGGATGGCTTCGACAAAAGCCCGGTTTCTGAACTGCTCTGGCGAGACCAGCAGGATTCCGGCATCGCCGAGGCGGATCTTCTCCAGAACGTCGCGCCGTTCCGGCATGGTCAGCAGTCCGTTGAGCGTCGATGCGCTGTAGATCCCCACCTTGATCAGGTTGTCGACCTGATCCTTCATCAAGGATTGCAGCGGCGAGACGATGACCGTGAGACTGCCGTTGCGCCAGTGCCGCGACAAGGCCGGCAGCTGGTAGCAGATCGACTTGCCGCCGCCGGTAGGCAGAATGGCGAGGATGCTTTCGTCGTCGTACCCGGTCCGGACGATGTCCTCCTGCAGGGAGCCACCGGTGGTGTTGGCGGGCTCCGGGCGAAAGGCGGAAAAGCCGAAGTAGCGCGCGAGTTCCCTGCGCGGGTCGAGATGGAGCGAGCAGTAGGGGCAGGCAGGGTCGGCGCAGCGTGTCTCGCGCAGCTTCCGTATCTGGCGACTCGTTGCCGGGTATTGCAGGCCTACCCACGGCGGCAGAACGGAGTTGCCGCCACTGACGCGGAGCCAGGCGAGCACGTAAGAGAGCGCCCGGCCGGCGGCCGGATCAACGAGCGCCTCGTCGAGGATCTCGGCAAGATGACCCGGACAGACCTTGCCGGTCGCCAGGCGACAGACGGCTGCATGGACCTCGGAAGCTTTCGGTGGCATCGCCGCCCTGAGCCTGGCGAAGAAGCTGCAGACGCCTCCCCGCGTGTCGCGCGCGAGGAAGAAATGGTGGCAGGCGATCTCGTCGGGAGATGAGGCAGCGAGTGCGGCAAAGGCTGCGTACTGGTCCTGCCAGAGCTTCAGCGCCAGCTGGGCGTCCTTGAGCGGGTCGTTGCGCGCGTCGCGGACGAGCTTGTAGTCCTTGACCAGGCTGTGGTACGGGTTGGCGGGGAAGGCGAGCGGGGAAAGTTCCAGCGTATCGATGGCTGGCAGCCTGGCCAGTTGCAGCTGTGGGTAGACCCTGGCGAGTGCCGGCAGGTCATGGCGCACGATATTGTGTCCGAGGACGAAAGCGGCGCCCCTGCTGAGAGTGTCGAGGCGATCGACGGCGGCGGCGATCTGCTGCCCGGCGAGGGAGAGGCCTTCTCCTGTGTCTGCTCTCCAGCCCGCCAGCTTGTGAATGGACAGAGGGTCATCGAAAGCGGTTTCGATATCCAGGCACAGGCATTTCGGCGCGAATGGCGGGGAGGTCATCACTAGCCAACGACAAATGCCATCGGAAAACGAATTGATTTGAGCATATTCAGGTCCGGGCTTCAAGCAATGCTGTTGTCGGCATCGCACTGCCGCAGCCAAGCATACTCGCATGTACTGCGCCTTGCGGGATGCGCGCAATCTCGGCGCCGTGCCGCATGGCGATGCCGGGACGACTTCCCGCGCGAATCGGAAACCAACGCGACGCTCGGCCACCGAGCGGAGGTGACAGGCGAGGCTGGTTGTGGAGATCAGTGCGGCGAGGTGCGCGCTTCACCCTGACCGTCTTTTGCTCCGCCGGCAAACGGTGATTGACCCGGGAAGTCCGATTCCGCGACAATGCGGCACGCTTTTCAATCCCCTGCCCGGGCGCTACCCTGCGCGGCGAGGGAAGGGCGGTTCACCCGGACCAAGGCAGATCATCATATGTACTACGGCGAGAAGCTCAACGCCTGGACGCACCTTGTCGGGGCGGTGCTCGCTCTGGCCGGCGCCATCGTGCTGGTTGTGCTGGCGGCGCTCGACGGCGATCCATGGAAAGTGGTCAGCTTCTCGATCTACGGCACGACGCTGGTGCTGCTCTACACCTTCTCGGCGCTGTACCACAGCTTTCGCGGGCGGGCCAAGGAGATCCTGCAGAAGCTCGACCATCAGGGCATCTATCTGCTGATCGCCGGCAGCTACACGCCATTCTGCCTGGTTTCGCTGCGTGGTCCCTGGGGCTGGTCGCTGTTCGGAACCGTCTGGGCGCTCGCCCTTATTGGCAGTCTGCAGGAGATGCGGCCCAAGAACGACGCCCGCATCCTGTCGTTGGTCATCTACGTGGTGATGGGCTGGGCGGTGCTGGTCGCGCTGGTGCCTTTGCTGGAGGCGCTGGGAACGGACGGCTTCATCTGGGTCGCTGCCGGCGGCTTGTTGTACACCGTCGGTATCGTCTTCTACGCGCTCGACACGCGGCTGAAGCACGCGCACGGTATCTGGCACCTGTTCGTGCTGGCCGGCAGCACGGCGCAGTACGTCGCGATACTGTTCTACGTGCTGTGAGGCGCGGTGTGCGGGCACAAGCGAACGCCCGCGCCTATTCGTCTCCGGGAATCTGAATGCTGAAGACCGTTCCGCCTTGCCCAGCGGGCATGAAGATCACGCGATAGCGGATCGTCTTGCCGCAGCGCATGAGAGTCCAGCGCTCCGCTGCGGTTCGGGTCTCCTGGTTCCACGCCAGACACTCGGTGTCGACCAGCGTACGCTGCGAGCAGGCGCCATCCAGCACCCGGTCGATGGCCAGCAGCATGCGCAGGACGTCGCGCTGTAACGCGGGCGGCGCGCCGGTCAGGCCAGGAACGGGTACCGAATTCTGGACGTCAAGTATATCGAGCGGCCCGCCCTCCGGTCGCTGCCGTTGACCCTGGCGCGCGTGCAGCGCAAGGCGCTGCGCATCGAGATTTTCCGGTGGCCGCGGATCCGTCCCGGGCCGCGGGGCTTCCTTACCGGCGTCCGGGGATGATGGCAGCGCTGCGGCGGCTTCTCTGGAAGAGTCGTCGGCAAATTCGCCGGGGCACTGACCAGCTTGCCAGGCGCCCTTTCCGGCGTAGGCGGGTGTGCCACCTGCGGCTGTGGTCGCGATGGCCAGCAGAACGACACGGACGCTCCTGACGAGAACAGCCAGACCGCAGGTCCATGGGCCAATCGCCATCCGGCGGCGTGCGGGTTTTGGCATCCGGCGTCCAGACTCGCTCAATGCCGGGATTCGCGCGCCAGGCCTCAGCTGGCGACCGCCGCCTCGGCGAGCCCGGCGAGCGCCTGGCGCAGCTTCCCGGCCACCGGGCACTGTGCGACGCCGTGCCGCTGGGCCAGGTAGAGGGGATCGTTGTAGCCCAGCCAGACCTGCGAATCGCCATCCTCCCAGATCAGTGCCTTGAGCGGCAGATCGATGCCGACCGTTTGCGCACATTCCATGAACGGCGTTCCGCCTTGCGGATTGCCGAAGGTGATGACCTGGGTGGCGCGCAGCGACTTGCCGATCTTGGCCGCACCCGCGGCGTGATCGATACGCGAGAAGACGGTGAGTCCGCGCTTCTTCACGACGTCCTCGAAGCGGGTCATCGTCTCCATCACGCTGTAGGGGCTCTTGACGATCACCAGGCCTTCTGCGGCGGAGGCCAGCGAGACGAGGGTCATCAGGACGACGGCGACGAGCGAGTGCAAGGTTTTCATGAAGAACTCCTTTCAGGTTGGCTCAGGGGTTCATTCACTATGACAGCAAAACGGGGTGCCGAGAAGCCCCGCCGCCTATCGCCCGATGGCACGCGATGTTCCGGGATTCCGCTGCCACGAAACGAGTCCGCCAAGCGCCATCTCCATCTTGCCCAGCTACCGGACATTTCTGCTGTGCCTTGACATTTGCATGCAAGCAACTTGACCGCAGACGAGGCTCAGGGTAGCCTTGCGACCCCTCGTCGCGACGCTTCGACCGTCCAGATTCGCCTGGAATCGGTGTCAAGTTTGCGTGGCATACACAACCCTGGAGGAAGCGAAGCGATGATGGTACGTTGCAGGCGCGCGCCAGCAGTAGTCATGGCGGCCGCCCTTGTCGCTGTGATGACTCTTGCCGGTGAAGTCGGTGCGGCGGAGGAGCAGAGATCGGTGACCATCGCGACCGGCCGGGTTGGCGGCCTCTACCACCCCGTCGGTGGTGCCATTTGCAAACTCGCCCATGAAAACCTTGACGAGCGCGGCTTCACTTGTACCGTTGATATCACCGGTGGATCCATACCGAATATCAAGGACCTGCGAAGAAGGAATGTTGACCTGGCCCTGGTTCAATCCGACTTGCAGCAGGAAGCCTTCGACGGCAGCGGACCGTTCGAGGATGAGGGCCCCTTCAAGAGTCTACGCTCGATGTTCGCACTCTATGTCGAGCACTTCACGGTCGTCGCCCGCGACGATAGGGACATTGAAACGTTCGAGGATCTGAAGGGCAAGCGGGTTTATGTGGGCCAGCGGGATTCGAGTCGGCGCGACGCCATGGATGTGCTGACCGAGGCCCACGGCTGGACGGGCAAGGAGGTAAGCGCCGTCTCCGAGTTCAAGGGCGCCAACCTCGCCGAGGCACTGTGTGACGGCGAGTTCGAAGCCTTCGTCTACACCATCGGACATCCCAACCCAACCGTCAGGGAGGCGACGGCGCTGTGCGACGCAAAGCTCGTGCAGGTTTCGGCTCCAATCATCGAGAAACTCCACAGAGAAAACCCGTCCTACGTCGGCTCGGTGATTCCGGGCGGCACCTATAGGGGCATTCCCCGGGACGTCAAGACTCTGGGTGTGGTCGCGACGCTGGTGACCTCGGCCAATGTGCCCCCGGACGTAATCTATCAGCTCACCAAGGCATACTTCGAAAACCTTGAGCTCCTTCAAGCGCTGTCACCATTGTTCCTGTCCTTGACCAAGAACGAAATGGTCGAGACGGGTCTGGCCGCGCCGATCCACGAAGGCGCCTTGAAGTACTTCGCCGAAGTCGGCCTCAAGTGATCCAGGAGATCACTCTCGGTGGGTCTCGAACAGGGATCCCGCGGCCGCATCCTCGGTCCGGCATCTGTGACGGGCGACAGGCACTTCGGCGTCCATCGGCCGGATTGCGATGACGAAGAAACGGACCAAGATGATCAGGATTATCCTCCGGCAGTCGCGTTGGGTATTGACTTTCATCCTCGTGCTTCTCGCGCCGCAAGCACTGGCGCAGACCGACGATCTTCAAGCGATCATCAGCGCGATCGAGGATCCCTATCCATTGCGGTCGGCCGATACGTCGAGTCCGCGTGACAGCTTGCGAACCTTCCTTCGCGATACCACCACAGCGGTGGACGCCTGGCGGGGCGGCAAGCCCAGTGCCGACATCGACAGGCCGCTCTTGCGAGCCGCGGAAACGATTGACTTCAGCGAGGTCCGAGCCCGAGATCGTCTCGCAGCAATAACCATCGACATGATCTTGCTGAAGGAAATTCTCGACCGGGTCGAGCTGCCGTCGTTCGAAGACATCCCGGACGATGAAGAGGTTGCGGAACAGGGGATCGTGCGCTGGACCATTCCCAATACGAAGATCGCGATTGCCAAAGTTTCCGAGGGACCCAACGCTGGAAAGTTTCTCTTTACGAGAGAAACCATCGCAAAGATCAATTCCTATTACGCGTTGGCGAAGGATCTTCCATACAAGAAGGGAGCCTCCGTCGGACTTTACAATGAATACATCGCCACGCCCGGCCCGTGGCTCCCAAGAGATCTTCCAGACCGGCTGCCTGATTGGGCGAAAACAATCGTTCTCGGACAAGGCGCGTGGCAATGGATTGCGCTTCTTTCGCTCATCCTCGTTTCTGCCGTATTTCTCTCGTTCCTGTATCGGCAAGGTGCCCGGTGGGATGAAAGGCATAGGGCAACCCGTCCATTCCTGAGCTTCGGCGTACCTCTGGCGCTGCTTTCCGCCGTTGCGATGGCGTACTTTGTCGAGGTCTTTTCTACCGAGGCCATCGGGCTGTATGAATTTTCGCTCGCAGTCGTCTCGTACATCGCACTCGCCGTGCAGGTCGGCTTCTCGCCTGGTTCGTCTTGGTGGTTGCCGGGCGGCTCGCTGATGGTTTCGCGTTCAATCACGAGGGGTCAGCCGAGAAGCGCCGGGTCGATGCCGCCCTGTTGCGGATCATTTTTCGTTTGGTGAGTGGTGTCATTCTCGTCTACCTCGGAATCTACGCGGCGGAAGCCGTCGGCATCCCGATCGCCCCACTGGTGGCCGGTCTCGGCGTCGGCGGTCTGGCCATTGCCCTCGCCATCCGGCCGACCCTGGAGAACATCATCGGCGGTCTGACCCTGTTCGCGGACCGGCCGGTGCGGGTCGGCGACTTCTGCCGTTACGGCGATCAGATCGGCACCGTCGAGCAAATCGGTTTGCGGTCGACACGGATTCGCTCGCTGGAGCGGACGATCGTCACCGTTCCCAACGCCGATTTCTCGCAGATGCAACTGGACAACTTCGCCGCACGCGACCAGCGCCTGCTCAAGACCGTTTTGGGACTGCGTTACGAAACCACGCCGGAACAACTCCGCTACGTTCTGGCGGAACTGCGCAAGATGCTGCTCGGCCACCCCATGGTCATGCCAGCGCCTGCCCGGGTGCGCTTCGTCGGATATGGTGCCTATTCCCTGGACATCGAGATCTTCGCCTACCTGCGCTGCCAGGACCAGGACACCTTTCTCGGCATCCAGGAGGACATCTTTCTTCGTATCGCCGACATCGTGACGGAGGGCGGTAGCGGCTTCGCTTTCCCGTCGCAGACCCACTATCACGCGCGCGACACGGGCATCGACGCCGAGCGTGCTCGCGAAGCCGAAGCAAAGGTGGAGGGCTGGCGGGAACAGGATCGTTTGCCGTTCCCCGAGTTCGACCCGCGCCTTCGCCGGGAAATGGAGAATAGCCTGGACTATCCGCAGAAGGGTGCTTACAACTACCGTAAGCGGTAACTATCGCGCCTCGTGCTCCGAATCGCCGCCACCAACATCAACCTGGTAACGACGGCCATTGCCATGGAGCACGATCCATTTGGAGCGTGTGACGCGGGCCTTGCGCGGCACGGCCAGGGTGTCGATGCTGCGTTGCTGAATAACCGCCGCCGCTGGGCTGGGAGCACATCAAGCTGACTGGCGATTACCTCTGCGGTGGCAGTGTCCGGATCGGCACGGGCAAGTTCAGGCAGCTACCCGCCGCTGCAACCGGCTTGGCGTACCTTGCGATCCCTTTTCCGAGACGACCGCTACTTGGAAATCGTGATCGGAAGATCGACGCCCCTGACTTCGCCGGCGGCGGTCTGGAAAAGGTCGCCGAGGATGGCGAATGTCGAGCGATCCCAGTGTGTGTCGCCGACGCTGTAGCTGCGCCCGCCGCAGTCGCCCGAGGCGATGGTCTTCGCCGGCTGCGTTTCGGAAATCGTGATGTGCAGCGCCGAGCGCGTGTTTTCTGCAGTTGTCCCGGTGCGCGGGTCCGGAGCAACGTCAAATCCCGGAACGGCGCGCGCGCCGTTGGCGACGAAAGCCAGCATCTGCAGCGTGCTGCACTGCTCCCTCAAACCTCAGGAATCTTACAGCTATGAATACGAACCCCAAAGGGGTCCAGACCAGTGAAAATGCAAAGTTCGGCCTGGCAAGACTGGCCCTGTTGTCGCTTCTCACAGGTGCCGCAATCGGCTTGGTCATCGGGTGCTTTCGCTTGGCGCTGGACCACATGAACGCTGCTCGCACTGAAACAATCACCTGGGCCCACCAATGGCCGGTGCTTGGCTTCGTCCTGGTTTGTGCCTCGGTTGCAGCAACCACCGCTCTTGCTGCCTGGCTGGTGCAGCGTTCCGGGCAACCTGCGGCTGGCAGCGGTATTCCCCATGTCGAGGCAGTGATCGAGGGCACGTTGCCCGCCGCCCCGCTGCTGTTGCTGCCCGTCAAGTTCGTGGGTGGCTTGCTGGCTATTGGGGGTGGCCTGGCGCTCGGGCGCGAAGGCCCAAGCGTGCAGATGGGCGCCAACCTGGCGCAGTTCTGCGGAAGCACTTTCCGGCTGCCGACCACGGATCGAATTGCCCTTTTCGCATCGGGTGCCGGTGCCGGGCTGGCGGTGGCCTTCAATGCCCCCATGGCTGGATCGGTGTTCGTGCTGGAAGAACTGGTCCGTCGATTCGATATCCGGATTGCCATCGCCGCACTGGGTGCTTCCTGTTCAGCCATTGCGGTGGCGTCACTGTTGCTCGGGCAGCAACCTGACTTCAATGTCGCCGACCTCCCCGTTCCAAGCACCTGGACCGGCCCCATCTTCGGCTTGTTGGGAATCCTGGCCGGGTTGGCAGGGGTTGCATACAACCGGCTGATCATCAAGACCTGCGCGTTGTTCGACGGATTGACCCGTTGGCGACCGGAGTTTCGGGCGCTCCTTATCGGTGCACTGGTCGGTGCATTGGCCTGGTTTGCCCCGCACATGGTCGGCGGCGGCGATGAGATTTCCCAGCAGGTCCTGGTCGGTGGCATTGGGCTGGCGGCATTGCCCGTCATCTTTGCCGTTCGCTTTGTGCTCGGCTCGTTGTCCTACGCCGCGGGCACGCCGGGTGGCCTGTTCGCACCCATCCTGGCGTTGGGCGGCTGCCTTGGCCTGGGATTCGGTCTGCTGTGCCCGCAGTTTGTGGCAGATTCCGGTGCCACCCCCATCACCTTTGCGATCGCCGGTATGGCGGCTTTTCTAACCGCAACGGTGCGAGCGCCAGTGACGGGAATGATCCTGATCTTCGAGATGACCGGTGCCTTCAATCAGGCATTACCAATGCTTTGGGCATGTTTTGCGGCGATGGCCGTTCCCACGTTGATGGGCAATTCGCCAATTTACGATTCCATGAAGGCTCGTACGATCGGCGTAGCCAAGACGATGTAATGGCTGGTGCCCTAACGCGCTGCCATTACCCACCGGAGATAATCCGCCATGCCTGAGATCACCCGATTCGGTTCCGGAAAAGCCGGCGATGATACCTGTCCCGATGGCGTCACCTGGTTCGACATCAACGTTGCTGACAACGCCGATCACGAATGGCGGATGGCTTGGCAGGAAATCAGTGAGCAGACGAGAACGGCATTGTTGGAACCAATGCACTTCAGTCATTATGAACAAGTGCCAGATGGCACATTGCGTAGCATGAGGATGCTGCGTCCCGGTGCAAAGGCCGATCTCACTGATCTCGGTGACCTAAAGCTGCTGATCGGCCCGACCACGGCAGTCACCTTGCGATCGGGGAAAGTCGCAGCCGTGGAGCAGTTGCGACAGAACCTGACGTCGAACAAGCCGCTGGTGACAGCGGTGGACTTGCTCGGCTTCTTGGTCACGGGTATGACCAGCCGGATGGAACCGGTCATCTCCGATCTGACCCAGGACATTGATGACGTCGAGGATGCTATGCTCGACGGCGGTCTGGTACCACTCCAACTGGCGCTGAGCGAGTTTCAGCGCCGAATCTTTCGCGCCAGGCGGCAAGTGAAGTACACCCGGGAGGTGCTTGATCCGGTGACTACCGATCTCACCCTGGCGCTGGACGCCGACGACCGTGAAACCCTGGTCAGGGGGTCGAAGCACGTGGCGCGCTATTTGCAAAGGCTGGATGAATGCCGCACGCGAGTGCAGACGCTGGGGCGATCAGATAGAGGCGCAATGCTTGCAGATCATCGCCTGTTCCAGCCTCAACGTGACAATCGTCGCAACCGCGTTCTTGCCTCTGAGTTTCATTACCGGCCTGCTCGGGATGAATGTGGCTGGAATACCGGAACAACATAGCCCCTATGGTCTTTGGCTTGTAACCGGCTTGTCCGTCATCATGTCCGTGCTGCCCTGGCTGGTGCTGCGTCGTCAGACGCACGGTCGCTATCCGAATCAGGCAAGCACTGGCAAGAAGAAGCCTGGGCGACCGGCGGAGACAACGCCGCCGGATAACGAAGGCATGGGCCATAAGTCAGGAGGAATCCAATTGCAGAGCGATCGTCCATTTTCTCGGAGCCGGATTGGTGGGATCCATGGTTTTGCAGTGTTGCTGGCGCTTGTATTGTTCTATCTTCATGTGGTCGTGATCTTTGACGTGATCGCCGAGATGCTCCGTTTCAAGCCGTGGATGCTGGAGCATCTGGGACCAAAACATACTGGTAAGATCTTCCTGCTCGGTAGCTTCTTCGCACTACTGTTGGCGCACGTTGCGGAGGCCGCGGTATGGGGCCTTTTTTTTCGCGGGACTCGGCTGTTACCCAGCATTACCGACGGTATTTACTTCACCGCCGCGTCGATCACGACGCTGGGCTACGGCGACATCCTGCTGAAGTATCCCTGGCGACATCTTGGGACGCTGATCGCAATAACGGGGGTGCTGATGTTCGGTTGTTCGACGGCGTTCCTGTTCGTGGTTCTACAGGACGTCTGGCAGCATTCATTGACAGGCTGAAGCTGCGTTGACTTGGCACTGAACCAGTTGCGCGGCGCGCTATAGACAAGAAGCAGGTTTCATGGCCTATTTGCCCCAATGGCGCGCATCGTCTGGATCATCAGCCCTGGCCGCCGCCGTGCCAGAGTCCGACGGTCGCCACGCGCGGAGGCAGCGCCGGTTTCGTCAAGAGGACTGGCTCACTTGGAAATCGTGATCGGAAGATCGACGCCCTTGACTTCGCCGACGGCGGTCTGGAAGAGGTCGCCGAGCATGGCGAATGTCGAGCGGTCCCACTGTGTGTCGCCGACGCTGTAGCTGCGCCCGGCGAAGTCGACCGAGGCGATGGTCGTCGGCGGCGTTTCGGAAATCGTGATGTGCAGCGCCGAACGCGGATTTTCTGCGGTTGGCCCGGTGCGCGGATCCGGAGCGACGTCAAACTCCGGAACGGCGCGCGCGCCGTTGGCGACGAAAGCCAGCATTTGCAGCATGCTGCGCAGTTTGATCGCGCCGTGAACGGCGAAGTCGCCGCCGGGTCCGTCCGGCCGAACATCGAGGAAGACGAAGCCGCGCGGGTTGCGCTTGATCCGCTCGTTCAGCTCGAAACGCGCCTGATTGCCGAGCGACATCGGATCAATATTCATCACCACCACGCGTCCTGCCTGAAAGCGCGTCAGTTGGTAGGCGCCGTCGGCGGTGCGGCGCCACTGCAGCCCTTCCTTCTCGGCGTTGATGACGTCGGCCGCGCTCGGTGCGGCCTTCAACGCCGGCGCTATCGGTTCCTCGAAGACCAGGGTTCGCACGAACAGCTTGCGGCTGTCATTCAGCCAGCGCAGGTGCGTGGCGATGCGCCGGAACTCGGTGTATTCGTCTGGCCGCGCCGGGTCGTTGCCGATGAAGCGGGCGAAGCTGCCGTCGGCGTTCTGCACTTCGATCCCGGAAGCAAGCAGTCGCGTCACCCGGTCAATCGCACCACCCTGGAAGACCAGGAACTCGTATGACTGGTCCTTGAACGGCGTCAGGACGCGCTCGGTGAACGCCTGTCCGGAGAGCGGGTGAATGCTGAAGGTCGGGTTTTCGGAGGCGCCGGTGCCGGCGTTCAGGCCCAGGAAGCTATCGCCCGCGGTCCGGTGCCACTCGCCGCCGACACCGAGCGTGGTCGTCCAGTTGAAGGTCGCGGCGATGGTCGAGGTCGATGTGAAGTGCACCGGCTTGCCGTTGTCGGTGCGGGCAATGTTCAGCAGCAGCAGTTTCTGGTCGAGGCGGCTGGTGACTTCGTCGTAGCCGAGCACTTGCCGCTCGAGCACCGGCGGGCCGGCGCAGCCGGCGAGCGCCACAGCCAACAGGACCGGCGCGGCGGCGCGCGCAAGTGGCGAGAAATCCCGGCCATTCGCCTGCAGATGGGGATTGTTCATGTCAAGGAGTTCCTGAGTTACGGCTGGCGAAGCAGACGGACGGCGGTCAGGCTGCCGTCGTGTCTCCAGCACGGGCGAGGCCGCCCGTGCCCGGCGCCGGCGCTGCCGGAGCGGGCTTGGGCAAGCGTCTCGCCCTTCAGCCCGGCAGCGGCTCCGGGTTGCCGAGGGCGGTCGTATTCAGCCCGCCATCGACGTACATGATCTCGCCGGTGATCGCGCTGGCCAGGTCGGAGAGCATGAAGGCGGCGGCGTTGCCGACTTCGTCGATGGTGATGTTGCGCCGCAGCGGTGCGTTGTGGGCGTTGTAGGCAAGCAGGCGCGAGAAGTTGCCGATGCCGGAAGCGGCCAGGGTCTTGATCGGGCCGGCCGAGATGGCGTTGGCGCGGATGCCCTGCGGGCCGAGGCAGAAGGCGAGGTAGCGCGTGGCTGCCTCGAGACTGGCCTTGGCCAGACCCATGGTGTTGTAGTTGGGCAGGGTGCGTTCGGCGCCGAGGTAGGAGAGCGCCAGCAAGGCCGGATTGCGGCCTTTCAGCAGCAGCGGCCTGGCGGCCTTGGCCAGCCCGGCGTAGCTGTAGGATGAAACGTCGTGTGCGATACGGAAAGCGTCGCGGGTGATCCCTTCGAGGAAGTCGCCCTCGATGGCTTCGCCGGGTGCATAGGCGATCGAATGCACCAGGCCTTCGAGGCCGTCCCACTGCTCGCCGAGGGCGGCGAAGAGGGCGTCGATATCGGCATCCTCGGCGACGTCGCAGCGATACACCAGCTTGCTGTCGAACTCGGCGGCGAATTTTGCGACGCGCCCTTCGAAGCGTTCGTTCTGGTAGGTGAAGGCCAGCTGCGCACCTTCGCGGTGGCAGGCCCTGGCGATACCGTAGGCGATCGAGTGTTTCGACAGTACGCCGGTGATCAGAATGCGCTTGTCGGCGAGGAATCCCATGACTTCTCCCGTAACTAGAATGGGCTGCGTTGGCAGGTTTTTTGCGAATCAGTTTAACCGCGGCATTATAAAGGAATTGCGGGCCCTGCCGCCGGCCAATGTCCCGGGCGCAAGGGGCGCGGCGCGGGTGCCCGTGAATGCGGCCGAATGCCGTTCGCCACGGCCAAAACGGTTGCACTTCGCGGTAGACTTGCGCCCATGCGCTTCCCTCGCCTCGCCCTGCTGTCGCTGCTGCTCATGCTCACGGCTTGCGCCAGCGAACAGAACGATCCCTATCCGAAGGCCGAGCGCGGCAAGAACATCCTCTATTCGGCGTTCACCGATCGTCCGAAGCACCTCGATCCGGTGCAGTCGTACAGCGAGGACGAGATCACCTTCACTGCGCAGATCTACGAGCCGCCGCTGCAGTACCACTATCTGAAGCGACCGTACACGCTGATTCCGGCGACCAGCGAGAGCGTGCCGGTGCCGCGCTACTACGATGCCGAGGGGCGCGAGCTGCCAGCCGATGCACCGGCAGCGGAGATCGCGCGCAGCGTCTACGACATTCGCATTCGTCCGGGCATCCGCTACCAGCCGCATCCGGCGTTTGCCACGGACGGCAAGGGTCAGCCGGTCTATGGCGACCTCGACGCCGGGAAGCTGCACGGCATCGATGCCATCGCCGACTTTGCCGTGACCGGCAGCCGCGAGCTGGTTGCCGACGACTACATCTACCAGATCAAGCGCCTGGCGCATCCGCGCCTGCATTCGCCGATCTTCAGCATGATGGGCGAGCGCATCATCGGCCTGCGCGAACTTGGTAGCACGCTGCGCGAGGCAGACAGGGAGCTGCCGCCCGGCGCCTGGCTGGATCTCGACCGCTTTTCGCTGGCCGGCGTCAGCCGCCTCGACCGCTACACCTACCGCATCGAGTTGCGCGGCAAGTATCCGCAGTTTCCCTACTGGCTGGCGATGCCTTTCTTTGCGCCGGTGCCGCGCGAGGTCGACCGCTTCTACAGCATGCCGGGAATGGCCGAGAAGAACCTGACGCTCGACTGGTACCCGGTCGGCACCGGACCGTTCATGCTGACCCGCAACGACCCGAACAGCCGCATGGTGCTCGAACGCAACCCGAACTTCCATGGCGAGACCTATCCCTGTGTCGGCGAGCCGGGGGACGCGGCAGCAGGGCTGCTCGACGACTGCGGCAAGGCCTTGCCATTCATCGACAAGGCGGTCTTTTCGCGCGAGAAGGAGGCGATTCCCTACTGGAACAAGTTCCTGCAGGGCTATTACGACGCCTCGGGGATTTCGTCGGACAGCTTCGACCAGGCGGTTCGCCTCGGCGTCGGCGGCGACGTGCGCCTCACCGACGAGATGCGCGAAAAGGGCATCCGGCTGCTGACCAGCGTTCGCCCGTCGGTCTTCTACATGGGTTTCAACATGCTCGATCCGGTCGTCGGCGGCCTCTCGGAGCAGGCGACCAAGCTGCGCCAGGCGTTGTCGATCGCCATCGACCAGGAGGAGTTCATCTCGATCTTCATGAACGGTCGCGGCATTGCGGCGACCAGTCCCCTGCCGCCGGGGATATTCGGCTACCTCGAAGGCGAGGCGGGCAGCAACCCGGTGGTGTACGACTGGGTCGACGGGCGGCCGCGACGCAAGTCGATCGAAGAGGCGAAGAAGCTGCTCGCCGAAGCCGGCTGGCCGAATGGCCGCAACGCCAGGACCGGCGAGCCGCTGGTGCTCAACCTCGACACCACCAGCGGGGGCATGGGCGAGAAGTCGCGGCTCGACTGGCTGACCCGGCAGTTCGCCAAGCTCGACATCCAGCTGGTCGTTCGCTCGACCGATTTCAACCGCTTCCAGGAGAAGATTCGCAAGGGGGCGGTACAGCTCTACTACCTGGGCTGGAACGCCGACTACCCCGATCCGGAAAACTTTCTCTTCCTGCTCGACGGCACCGATGGCAAGGTCGCCGTCGGCGGCGAGAATGCCTCCAATTATGTCAATCCCGAGTACGACCGCCTGTTCGAGCGCATGAAGAACATGGAAAGCGACGGGCCGCGTGGCGCCGAGCGCCTGGCCATCATCCGCGAGGCGATCGCCCTGCTGCAGCACGACGCGCCGTGGATCTTCGGCTTTCACCCGAAGAGCTATACCCTGGGGCATAGCTGGCTGCACAACCGCAAGTCCACCGACGTCGGCAACAACATCCTCAAGTACCAGCGCATCGACGTCGCCGGGCGCGAGCGCCTGCGGCAGCAATGGAACGAGCCGGTGCTCTGGCCTCTGCTCGCGGCCGTGCTGCTGCTGGTCGCCGTGATCCTGCCGGCGGCGGTTGGCTATCGGCGTCGCGAGCGCGGAACGGCGCGCTGATGGGCGCCGTTCCGCCCGTGCGCCGGCCTGCCTCGGCATGGCTTGAGGTATAGTCGCCCACCATGCTCGCCTACCTCGTTCGCCGACTGCTCTATGCGCTGCCGATCCTGATCGGCGTGAATGTGATCACCTTCGCGCTGTTCTTCGTCGTCAATACCCCCGACGACATGGCGCGTATGCAGCTCGGCGTCAAGCGCGTGACGCCGGAGGCAATCGACAAGTGGAAGGCGCAGCGCGGCTACGACAAGCCGCTGTTCATCAACGACGCAGCGAGCGGCAGCGCGGTGTTCACCGATACCATCTTCTTCAGCAAGTCGGCGCGCATGTTCGCCGGCGACTTCGGGCGCGCCGAGGATGGTCGCGACATCGCCCGCGAGATCACCTCGCGGATGGGGCCATCGCTGGCCATCGCACTGCCGACCTTCGTCCTCGGCCTGCTGGTGACCGTCTCGTTTGCCCTGATGCTGACCTTCTTTCGCGCCAGCTACCTCGACTTCTGGGGCGTCGTGCTGTGCGTGGCGATGATGTCGATCTCCGGGCTGTTCTACATCATCGGCGGGCAGTTCCTGATCAGCAAGCTCTGGAAGCTGGTGCCCATCTCGGGCTACGGTAGCGGCCTCGATGCCTGGAAGTTCGTCATCCTGCCGGTGCTGATCGGCGTCATCTCGGGGATCGGTTCGTCGACCCGCTGGTATCGCACCATCTTCCTCGAGGAAATCTCCCGCGACTACGTGCGCACGGCGCGCGCCAAGGGGCTCTCCGAGCTGGTGGTGCTCTTTCGCCATGTCTTGCGCAACGCGATGATTCCGATCCTGACCGGCGTGGTGGTGGTCATCCCGCTGCTGTTCATGGGCTCGCTGCTCACCGAATCGTTCTTCGGCATTCCCGGCCTGGGCAGCTATACCATCGACGCCATCAACGCGCAGGATTTCGCGGTGGTTCGGGCGATGGTCTTCATCGGCTCGGTGTTGTACATCGTCGGCCTGATCCTCACCGATCTCTCCTATACCTTCGTCGACCCGCGGATTCGTTTCAACTGATGGCTTTTCTTCCCGTCATCCTCTGGTCGGATGTGCTGATCTGGCTGCTCTTCGCCACCGCGGCCATCTTTGGCTGGCTGTCGGTGCGCAATCCGCTTTGGCGAACGGCCTGGCAGCGGGTCGGGCGAAGCCGCGCCGGGATGGCTTCGGCGACCGTGCTGGTGGTCTTCGTCGGCGTCGGTCTGCTCGATTCGATCCATTACCGCCCGCGCCTGGAAGAAGCCGCCGCTTCGGCGGCGAGCGGCACCTCCCGGCAGCCGCCAGCGTACGCCGTCGAGGTGCTGTCCGTGCTCGACGCCATCCTGACGCCGCTGCGCACGCGCAACGAGAAGACCTATTCCGAACCCCTGGCGACGCGTGCCTACGCCAAGGAATCGATCGAGTCGCGCGGCGCCGATGGCCAGCTGCAGCAAAGCCGCGATTATCCGCGCCTGAAACACGGTGGCGCGCATCTCGGCACCGACGAGACGCAGCGCGACGCTGACATCGGACAACGCCTGCTGCGCGCGCTGGCACTGGCGACGCTGCTCTGGTGGGCGCTGGCGGCGGCGACTGCGGCCGGGCTGGCGCGCGCGGAAAGCTGCACGCACGAGGAGGCCTGGCGGCGCATCTGGCACAACGAGAGCGACTTCGCGTGGAACGCGGTGCTGGCGACGATCGGCGTGCTGCTGCTGGTCGTCCTGCCGCTGGCCGCCCTGTCGTTCAACTACCACGTCTTCGGCACCGACAAGGTCGGCCAGGACGTCTTCTACCAGGTCCTCAAGAGCGTGCGCACGGCGCTGGTCATCGGACTCGTGACGACGCTGGTCACCCTGCCGCTGGCGATCTTTCTCGGCGTGCTGGCCGGCTACTTCCGCGGCTGGGTCGATGACCTGATCCAGTATCTGTATACCACTCTCAGCTCGATCCCCGGGGTGTTGCTGATCGCCGCCGCGGTGCTCATGATGCAGGTGCTGATCGACAATCACCCGCAGTGGTTCGCCACCGCCGCCGAGCGCGCCGACCTGCGCCTGCTGGCGCTGTGTTTCATCCTCGGCGTGACCAGCTGGACGGGCCTGTGCCGGCTCCTGCGCGGCGAAACGCTGAAGCTGCGCGAGCTGGAGTACATCCAGGCCGCGCAGGCTTTCGGCGTTGCCGATCTGCGCATCATCGGGCGGCACATCCTGCCCAACCTCATGCATATCGTGATCATCGCGCTGGTCATGGACTTCTCGAGCCTGGTTCTTGCCGAAGCGGTACTCTCCTACGTCGGCATCGGCGTCGACCCGACGATGATCAGCTTTGGAACGATGATCAACAACGCGCGCATGGAGCTGGCGCGAGAGCCGATGGTCTGGTGGTCGCTGGCCGCCGCTTTCGTGTTCATGTTCACGCTGGTGCTGGCCGCGAATCTGCTCGCCGACGCCGTGCGCGACGCTTTCGATCCGCGCATCGCGGGGTCGGCATGAACGCGGAGCCGACACTGGGCGAGAACGTGGCGGGGAGCGAGAGAGCGACGCAGAGCGGGCAGCGGCTGCTCGAAGTCGCCAATCTGCGCATCGCTTTCGCCAGTGGCCGTTCGCTGCTGGCGGCGGTCGACGGCGTCGATCTGCGGATTGCCGCCGGCGAGACCCTGGCGCTGCTCGGCGAGTCGGGTTGCGGCAAGTCGGCGACCGCCCTCGGCCTGCTGCGCCTGCTGCCAGCGGCCGGGCGCATTCCCGGGGGCGAGGTGCGCTTCGAAGGCCGCGACCTACTCGCCCTGCCGGAAGCCGAGATGCGTGGCGTGCGCGGCGGCGGCATGGCGATGATCTTCCAGGAACCGGCGACCAGCCTCAATCCGGTGCTCACCGTCGGGCATCAGCTCGGCGAAGTGCTCGAGCGCCACCTCGGACTGCGGGGCACGCCGGCACGCGAGCGTTCGCTTGAATTGCTGACCGCGGTGGGTATCGCCGATGCGCAGCGGCGTCTCGGCGAGTATCCCTTCCAGCTTTCCGGCGGCATGAAACAGCGGGTGATGATCGCCGTCGCGCTGGCCGGAAATCCGCGCCTGCTGATTGCCGACGAACCGACGACAGCGCTCGATGTGACCATCCAGGCGCAGATCCTGGAGTTGTTGCGGCGGCTGCAGGGCGAACACGCAATGGGCATGCTGTTGATTACCCACGACCTCGGCGTCGTGGCGCAGATGGCGACGCGGGTTGCCGTCATGTACGCCGGCCAGATCGTCGAGGAGGCGCCACGCGAGGTTTTCTTCTCGGCCGCGCGCCACCCCTATACGCAGAAGCTGTTTGCTGCCTTGCCCGATCTGGCACGTCGAGGCGGCCGGCTGGACACCATCCCCGGGCAGGTGCCACCGCTGTCCGGAATGCCCAGCGGGTGCCGCTTCGCCAGCCGCTGTGAACACGCCTGGGAACGCTGTCGGCGGCAGGCGCCGGAATGGCGGCAGGTGGCCGTCGGCCATCGCCTGCGCTGCCATCTCGACGCACTGCCGGCTGCCGTCACCGGCACACCGGCTGCCGGCGGATCGTCTGCTGCGCCGGCGGCGGACGCAGCACTGCTCAGCGTCGACGAGCTGCGCGTCCATTTCCCGATCCGGCGCGGCATCCTGCAGCGAACCGTCGGACATGTACGGGCGGTCGATGGCGTGTCGCTCGAACTGGCCCGCGGGCGGACGCTGGCGCTTGTTGGCGAGTCAGGTTGCGGCAAGACGACGGTCGGCAAGGCGATCCTGCAGTTGATTGCCGCCAGCGGCGGCAGCGTGCGCCTGCTCGGGCAGGAACTGGGCGGTCTGGCGCGCGGCGCCCGGCGACCGCTGCGCCGGCGCATGCAGATGATCTTCCAGGATCCTTTTGCGTCGCTAAACCCGCGCATGTCGGTCGGCGAGATCATTGGCGAGGGCATGAGTGCCTTGAGGATCGATGTTCAGGGTCAGGGCAGGGCAGCGGCGATCGCCGCGGTGCTCGAACAGGTGGGGCTCGAGGCTGCCGCTGCCGGCCGTTATCCGCACGAGTTCTCGGGCGGCCAGCGGCAGCGAATCGCGATCGCTCGTGCACTTGCCGTGCAGCCGGATCTGGTGATCTGCGATGAACCGACCTCTGCACTCGACGTTTCGGTGCAGGCGCAGATCCTCAATCTGCTCGCATCGCTGCAGGCCGATCTCGGGCTGGCTTACCTGTTCATCACCCACAACTTCGCGGTGGTGGACCATCTGGCACACGAAGTGGCCGTGATGTACCTTGGCCGCATTGTCGAGCGGGGAACGGTCGATGAAGTGCTGCGTTCGCCGCAGCACCCCTATACGCAGGCCTTGCTGTCAGCCGTTCCGAGCGTCCGTGTCGACACGCCGGTGGAGTTCATCCGCTTGCCGGGTGAAACGCCGTCGCCTGCGAATCCGCCGCTGGGTTGCCATTTCCATCCGCGCTGCCGGCAAGCGAGCGCCGCATGCCGCGAGCGCTATCCCGCAACGACCAGCCTGTCGGGCACGCACACGGTGCGTTGCCATCTTCATTCGTAGTGGGGCTGCGTGCTTGCCGATATTGTCCATGGCCGGGCGATCGATGCCACGGCGAGCAGCGCTCGCCCCGAGAAGCGCCGGCTCGCCGCGCAATGCCGCCGCTCCGCTGTCTATAGCTTGGAGCCGCTGGCTGCTCGGCGTGCGGCCTTGACCTGTCAGCCGGCGGCGTCGTTGCCCGGTGTGATGTTGCAGCTGACTGCCATCCGGCGGGCGCGGGTGCCCGCTGCGACTGCCTGGCTGCAAGCGGCTTCGGCAAGGCGGGTGGACATGTCGCTGACCAGGCTGCGCCGGTCGCTCGACGAATGGACCAGCAGCTTCGTGCCGGATGTCACATGGTCCGAACGCAGATTGTTGAGCTTCTTGAGTTCAGTCACCGTCATGTCGTAGCGCTGGGCAATGCCGAACAACGTTTCTCCGGGCCGGACGGTATGCGTGCGGCGCGCGGACGCCGTCTTGCGTTTGCTCGGCACTTCCGTCGACTTGCTGGCGATTTCCACCTTGACCCGGCTGGGGCTCGGCGGCGGTGTGCTGGCCACCCTGGTGGTGGTGACCGTCAGACTGGTACCGTATTTCACGCCGTTGGAGCGCAGTTTGTTGAGCCGCTTCAGTTCCTCGAGACTCATGCCGTAGCGCTCGGCGACAGCGCTCAGCGTCTCGCCCTTGCGCACCTTGTGCGTGCTGGTTCGCGTGACTACCGTCGGCCTTGGTTCAGCCGCCTTGAGGGCTGGCGTCTCAAAGACCAGCGGCTGCTCGGGCACTTCAGCCTTCAGCCCCATCGGCTCCGTATCACCCGCATCCCCGGCGACCAGCAGCGTTGCGCCGGAAGCCACGCGCATGCGGCCCTGAATGCCGTTGGCCGCCTTCAGGCCGGCCACCGTCATCCCGAAACGTGGTGCGATGTTCTCGAGTTTCTCGCCCGGCCGGAGAGTGTAGGCTTGCCAGGAAGACAAGGGCTTGTCGCTTTCCTCATGTGCTTCGAGGTTGTGGTTGAAGGTTTCGACCTTGTCGGCGGGGATCACCATTGGCGTTTCGGATCTGATCACCGGGCGGTTGTGCGAAGGGTTGAGAGCCACGAATTCCTGGACCGGCATTTCGGCAAGCTGTGCCGCCACCTTGACGTCGATATTCTCCGCCCTGGTGACCGTAGCGAAATAGGGGCGCATGGGGACGCCGAGCATGTCGAGGTTGGCGAGGATGTCGGGATTGCTGAAGATGTTCTTCAAGGCTTGCAGCTTGGGCACGTAATTGCGCGTTTCCTCGGGCATCTTCAGGCTCTGGTAGTCTGTCGGCAGGCCACGCGCCTCGTTCTTCTTGATCGCCCGGCCGACGGCGCCTTCACCCCAGTTGTACGAGGCGAGCGCCAGGTGCCAGTCGCCATGCAGCTCGTAGATATACTGCAGGTAGTCGAGGGCGGCCGCGGTGGACTGGACGATGTCGCGTCGCTCGTCGACCCACCAGTTCTGTTCCAGGTTGTACTGCTTGCCCGTTGCCGGCACGAACTGCCAAAGACCTGACGCATGACTGCGCGAATAGGCAGTCGGGTTGTAGGCGCTTTCAACCATCGGCAGCAATGCGATTTCCATCGGCATGCCGCGCTTCTCGAGCTCGACGATGATGAAATGCAGGTACCGGCTGCTGCGTTCGATCATCCGGCGCAGGTAGTCCGGGCGGTTCAGATACCACTGCTGGTGATGAAGGACCAGCTCGTTGTTGATGTTCGGCATCGAGAAGCCGCGACGCAGGTGCTGGAAGATCTCCGCGGATTCGTAGGTCAGGTCGATGGTTTCGGGGACCGGCGCCGGTGCAGTGACTTCAATGACCGGCAAGGGCCCGTCGGTTCCCGCCGGGACGGCAGTTGTGGTCTGTGCGGGAAGGCTCGGCCGAGGTGCCTGCTTGTCTGCATCGTCCGACCAGGCAGTAGCGCAGGCAAGAGAGAAAACAACCGCGCACACGATTCTTGGCGTCATTCGTAGGTCCTGTCCTCGTTCTCGAGTACTGCCAGCTCATCCCGACTGCGTCGGTTCGCGTGGTCGAATTCTTGTACGTCAAGTCAATGATTATAGAACAGACGCCAGCCCGCCGTAGCTATCATTTGCGGTCCCGCAAGTGCCGCGAACGGGCTGTCCTGGGCGGGATCGCCGCCTTCAGCGAACCCCGGCGACTCGATCCGGAAAGAACAAAGCCCAGTCAGACTGGGCTTTGTTCTTTCTTGTGCTGGCGGAGTGGACGGGACTCGAACCCGCGACCCCCGGCGTGACAGGCCGGTATTCTAACCAACTGAACTACCACTCCCTTGTTCGCTTCTGGTGGCGGGAGGGACCCTGTCCACCAACGAAGGTGCGCATTATAGCGGATTCCAGCGGGCAAGCAAGTGCCAATCCCGGCCTCGTCAGCATAGAGCAGGGTCTTCTCTCCGGCCACCGCCATGGCCGCTTGCGAATGCTCGGCGCCACCGCCGGGGTGCTTCGCCAAAAGCCGGGCTTGCCGCGTGAACGCTTGCCGACGATGGTGCCAAACGGACTCAGCGGATGGCGCCGACAAACCCCTCGATGTTCGGCTGTGCTTCGTGCAGGTGCTGCAGGCAGTCGTCCCAGTGCTGCGGCGTCAGGGCCAGGGTCTCGAGCAGTGCGTCCCGCTCGGCATCGTCCTGCAGAGGCGGGATGCGGCCATCGAGCGCAGCGTGGGCAGCCTGGTCGGCCAGGCCGATCAGCGCGCAGAAGAGGCGTTCGTCGCCAGCGGCGGCGGGGTGGTGATGGTGAGCGATGGCCGCGACGTAGCGTGCTGGCAGATCCCAGCGTTCGGCGATCATCTCGCCGACCTCGGGATGGGTGAACTCGAACAGCGTTTGCTCGGCCTCGAGGCTGCCCATCGGTGTCTCGCCATGACTCAGTTCGAGCACCTGATGGTAGCTTTCTTCCTGGATGGCGAAGATCAGCTTGCCGATGTCGTGCAGAATGCCGGCCATGAACGCCTCGTCGGCCGAGCAGTGTACCTGCGGGGACAGGAAACGCGCGGCGGTTGCGGTGGCGATCGAGTGTTTCCAGAAATCGGTCAGATTCAGTCGCTCGGTGCGGAAGGCGTCGAAGGCGCCGACCGAGAAGATCATTCCCTGGACGTTGGTAAAGCCCAGCACCCGGACGGCTTCGCTGATCGTACCGACACGTCGCGAGAAACCGAAGAACGCCGAGTTGGCGACACGCAGGATCTTGGCCGAGATCGCCGGGTCGTTGACGATCACCTGCTCGACGGCGCGCGCATCGCTGTTCGGATTCTGCAGGACTTTCAGTGCCTGGATGACGATCGCCGGCAAGGTCGGGACTTCGTAGAGGTCAACGGGCCTGAAGCGGGCCATCGGTTCCGCCGTCAGTTTCTGCCCGCCCGCACTCTCGCCCAGACCGCAAAGGCTCGCCGGCAGTCCGGGATGCATCAGCTGAAAGACGTGCATCGGGTGCGGCAGATCACGCAGGCGCAGCATGCCGGTGTCGCGCAGGCTGGTGCCGCTGGGCAGCGTGTCGCGAACCAGCGCCTCGGTCGGGGAGGTAAGCAGGGTCTGCCCGCCGAGCGTCACCGCCAGCAGGCGGGCGCAGCGGTTGACCGTGGTGCCGAAATAGTCGCCGGCACTCAGGTACGCCGGGCCGGTGTGCAGCGCGGCGCGCACTCTCAGCCTGGCGCGCGCCGGCCAGCGCTCGGCGGCCAGGCTGGCCTGGATCTGGCAGGCCGCCCGCAGCGCGGCGGCGGCATCGTCGAAAGTGACGCAGAAAGCGTCGCCGACAGTCTTGAAGACATAGCCGTGGTGGCGCTCGATGGCCGCAGAGAGCAGCACATTGTGGCGCTGCAGGGCGATGCGCATCGATTCGGATTCGGTTTCCCACAGGTTTGTCGAGCCTTCGATGTCGGTAAAGAGGAAGGTGACCGTGATTAGCGACGCGTCGCCCAAGGTAAGTTCTGCCGGTCCCATGCACCGCCTCGCTGGTTCGTCGTCGGGGATCGTCTGCGCTGGCCGTCCGCTGGGCCGGCGAGCGCCGGGGGCCAGGAATTCGACCGCACCGGCGGGAGTATCCGGGCTTCCAAGCCTTGTCGTCAATCGTTGCGGCGGTTTGCTGAAGGCACGGGCAAGCGTTTGCGGCCGTTTTGCGCGTGCCGTCGAACGGGCGTAGAGGCGGCGGCGAGACGGCTTGGCTCGATGCGCTTCGGACCCGATCGCCACCTTCCCGTGGACAGGTCCCGTGCCGCGCAAAGGCATGGAAAGGCGCCACCTCCCGCGTGCACCACGCGTCTGCGTACCCGGTTAGAATGTCGTCCGGGAGATCCTGCCTGGGGTGGCGAGATGGCGATCCGTGACTGGCCTGAGGATGAGCGACCGCGCGAACGCCTGCTTGCCCGCGGTGCGGCGTCGTTGTCGGATGCCGAATTGCTGGCGATCTTCCTGCGCGTCGGCAGCAAGGGGAAAAGCGCGGTCGATCTGGCGCGTGAACTGATCGGTGGTTTCGGCGGCTTGAACGGGATGTTCGCGGCGAGCCTGACGGATTTTTCGGCGGTACCCGGCATGGGGCCGGCGAAGTATGCGCAGTTGCAGGCGGTACTGGAAATGGCGCGGCGGGCACTCGGCGAGCAGTTGAAGCAGCAGGGCCTGACCTTCGCCTCGCCGGGCGGCGTGCGCGATTACCTGCGGCTGCATCTTGCCGGCCTGCAGCATGAAGTTTTTCTGGCCCTCTGGCTCGATGCCCAGAATCGCCTGATTGCGGCTGAGGAGCTGTTTCGCGGGACGCTGACGCAGACCAGCGTTTATCCGCGCGAGGTCGTCAAGCACGCGCTGAAGCATAATGCGGCGGCCGTGGTGCTGGCGCACAACCACCCGTCGGGGGTGGCCGAGCCGTCGCGGGCCGACGAACTGCTGACCAGCGAGCTGAAGCAGGTGTTGGCGCTGGTGGACGTGCGGGTGCTCGATCATTTCATCGTTGCCGGGCAAACGCCACCGCTGTCATTTGCCGAGCGGGGCCTGCTGTAGGCCGCAGCGGAGAGCCGCCTGCAGCAAAAAGCTTGAAATGGAGCCGTTGCCTGCGCTAGAATCGCGGGTTTTCTTCCCACAGACAATTGGAGCGACAATCATGGCGCGTGTTTGCCAAGTCACGGGCAAAAGCCCGATGGTGGGGAACAATGTTTCCCATGCCAACAACAGAACGAAGCGCCGCTTCCTTCCGAACCTGCAATATCGCCGCTTCTGGATCGAGAGCGAAAACCGCTGGCTGCGTTTGCGCGTTTCGAACGCCGGTTTGCGCACCATTGACAAGAACGGTATCGACGTCGTGCTCGCCGACCTGCGCGCGCGCGGCGAGATCTGACAAGGAGAGCCGCCATGCGCGACAAGATCAAGCTCGAATCGACCGCCGGTACCGGTCACTTCTATACCACCACCAAGAACAAGCGCACCATGCCCGGCAAGATGGAGATCAAGAAATACGATCCCAAGGCGCGCAAGCACGTGATCTACAAGGAAATGAAGCTCCGCTAGGAAAGCGTGGCGAGCGGCTGCTCGCCGGGTGCTGAGCGAAAGCTGTTCCGGGAGGCGGGGCGGCCGCGTGAGCGGCGGCCCCGCTTTACTTCGCCCCGCCCTTCGCCGTCCTCCTTACCGGGCCGCCCCTGCCTCGTGCGGCGGTCCCCCCGGCCCCCCAATTGGCAGTTCGACCCAATTGGCAGTTCGATTGACCGCTGGGAGCCTACTCGGCGGCTTCGACCAGGCGGCGGTCACGCACGCTCCTGGCGAGCAGTTCCAGCGCTGTCAGGGAGTCCTCCCAGCCCAGGCAGGCGTCGGTAACGCTCTTGCCGTATTCAAGCGCCTGGCCCGGCACCAGATCCTGGCGCCCTTCGATCAGGTGTGACTCGATCATCACGCCGATGATCCGCTCGTCGCCCGCCGTCACCTGGCTGGCGGTGTCCCTGGCAACTTCCATCTGCTGCTTGAAGCGCTTGTTGCTGTTGGCGTGCGAGGCATCGATCATGAGCCTTGCGGCGAGACCGGCGGCGGCAATTTCCTTGCACGCGGCTTCGACGTGCAAGGCATCGTAATTCGGTTCCTTGCCGCCGCGCAGGATCACATGGCAGTCCTCGTTGCCCGCCGTGGAGACGATTGCCGAATGGCCGGCCTTGGTCACCGAGAGAAAGTGATGCGGCGACTGGGCAGCACGGATGGCGTCGATGGCGATGCGGATATTGCCGTCGGTGCCGTTCTTGAAGCCGACCGGGCAGGACAGGCCGGAGGCCAGTTCGCGATGCACCTGTGATTCGGTGGTACGCGCACCGATCGCTCCCCAGGCAATCAGGTCGGCGGTGTACTGCGGCGTGATGGTGTCCAGGAATTCGGTGGCGCAGGGCAGGCCCAGGTCGTTGATTTGCAGGAGCAGCCCGCGTGCCAGACGCAGCCCCTCGTTGATCCGGAAACTGTTGTCGAGGCGCGGATCGTTGATCAAGCCCTTCCAGCCGACCGTCGTGCGCGGCTTTTCGAAATACACACGCATGACGATCAGCAGATCGTTCTCGAAGCGCGGCACTTCCTTCTGCAGTCGCGTGGCGTACTCGAGCGCCGAATCGACGTCGTGAATCGAACACGGGCCGATGACCACCAGCAGTCGGTTGTCGGCGCCGTGCAGGATGCGGTGGATGCTCTGGCGTGCGTCGTAAGTGGTCATCGCGGCGCGGACACCAACCGGAAATTCACGAAACACGTGCGCCGGCGGAACCAGCTCCTTGATTTCCCGGATGCGAACGTCGTCGGTGGTGGGCTTGCTCTGCAAGCTCATGAGGAGGGCTCCTGACTTCCGCCCGATTGGGCAAAGGCTCGATTCTACTGGATCGACGGCGCAGCTTGTGCGTTTCGGCCGCCAATCGGCGACCGCTCTCGCGAGCTCGAATGCCCCGCAGTACGGCGGCGAGGCCGGCAGTCATCCGGCTGGCCTGGCGCGGCGCAGCGTTTCCAGGGCCCTGGCAAAATCGAAGCTGTCGATCTCATTGCCGAGGCGGTGCGCCAGCGGGCCGAGCTGCGCCTCGATCAATGCTGCCGATTCACACCACAGGTCGCCGGCGCGGGTGTCGTCCTCGGCGAGCAAGGATTCCAGTTCGGTGAGGACTTGCGCCAGGCGCGATCGGTCGCCGTCAGCTACCTGCAGGCCGGCGGCGGGATCCGGTCCGCCGGTGCCGCGCGGCGCTGTCCGCGTTTCGGCCATCCCTTGCGCCTGCCACCGCCCCCTGGTGTGCGAGGTCGCTGATTCGGCGGGGACCGGCAACCAGCGCAGAAGCATTTCGTAGAGTCGCACCGGGGTCACCGGCTTGGCGAGGTGATCGTTCATGCCGGCAGCCAGGCAGCGTTGCCGATCCTCGTCGAAAGCACTGGCGGTGAGCGCAACGATCGGCAGCGACGCACGCCCCGGAAGCAGGCGAATGGCGCGGCTCGCCGCGAGTCCATCGACGACCGGCATCTGCATGTCCATCAGTACCAGCGCGTAGTCGTCGCCGATGGTGGTCGCCACGGCACGCAGCCGTTCGACAGCCTGCTGTCCGTCGCCGACCACGTCGACCTTCAGTCCGACGGCCTGCAACAGTTCGCGTGTCACCTCCTGACTCAGTACATCGTCCTCGGCCAGCAGCAGCCGCGTGCCGCGATGGCGGCCGGCAAGGATCCGGGCAGCTGATGCACCGGTGCCGATTGACGGTGCGCCGGGCGACGGAAACTCTTCCGGAGTGTCATTCGCCACGCGGCCGAGGCGGACGGTGGCCCAGAAGAGACTGCCCTGTCCGGGCTCGCTGATGACGCCTGTCTGACCGCCCATCATGGCCGCCAGGCGCTTGCAGATCGCGAGCCCGAGGCCGGTACCGCCGTACCTGCGGGTGGTCGATTGGTCGGCCTGCGAGAAGGGCTGGAAGAGGCGTGCCTGCTGCTCGCTGCTGATGCCGATCCCGCGGTCTTCGACTTCCAGGCGCAGGCAGGTACTGCTGCGCGTCAGTTCGATCACTTGCGCGCGCACGCTGATGCGGCCGCTTTCGGAAAACTTGAGCGCGTTGCTGACGAAGTTGAGCAGGATCTGTCCCAGGCGCAGCGGGTCGCCACGCAGGCGGGCGGGGATAAGGGGGTCGATCTCGCGGTGCAGTTGCAGACCCTTGGCCCGACTGCGATCAGCGAGCATGCTCAGGGTGTGGTCGATTACCTGGCGCAGCGAGAAATCGCTGTCGTCGAGCAGCAGTCGCCCGGCCTCGATCTTCGACAGGTCGAGAATGTCGTTGATGATCCCGAGCAGGTGCTGTGCCGCCTCGCTGACCTTGCTGAGCTGGGCGCGCTGTCGCGGCTGCGTGAGGTCTTGCTGCAGGACGTGGGTGAGTCCGATGATGGCGTTCATGGGGGTGCGGATCTCGTGGCTCATGTTGGCCAGGAAAGTGCTTTTTGCCCGGTTTGCCGCTTCGGCGGCGGCCTTGGCGTCCGCCAGTTCGGCGGTTCGCGAGTGCACCAGTTCCTCCAGGTGGTGGCGATGCTGCTCGAGTTCTGCGGCGGCGCGATTGCGCTCGGTGAGATCGACGTCGATGCAGAACATTTCCGCGGCGCGTCCGGGAATCTCCACCAGCACGTGGCTCGAGAAGACGGCGACGCGCGAGCCGTCCTTGCGCATCAGCGACAACTCGCCCGGCGGGATGGCGATGCCGCTCCGGCACATCTCGGCGATCGCCCTTCTGACCCCGTCGCGCATTTCCGGCGGGATGATCAGGTCGAGGAGATTCCTGCCGATCGCTTCTTCGGCCGAGTAGCCGTACAGCTTCTCCGAGGCCGGGTTCCAGAAACGCGTCGTGCCGTCGCTCAGATAGCCTTGCAGGGCGATCGAGTCAACGTTGTCGAGGATTCTGCGAAATCTCTCCTCGGATTCGCGCAGGGCATCGGCGGCCCGCCTTCTTTCGGTGATGTCGCGGGCGTAGCCGACGGTGCCGAGGAGCCTGCCGTCGACCGAGACCGGCGACTTGTAGGTCTCGAACCAGCGCCGCTGTCCGCCGCTTTCAATCTGTTCTTCGACCCGCTTCGTCTGGCCGCTGGCCAGCACGGCGCGATCATCGGCGCGATAGGCTTCGGCCAGCGCCGGGGTGGTAATGTCCAGATCGGTGCGGCCGACCAGCGACGCCGGCGAAGCCTGGCCGAAGGTCGCGGCAAAGCTGGCATTGACGGTCAGGAAACGGCTGTCGGTGTCTTTCAGCCAGACCATGAAAGGGAAGTTGTCGAGGAGCGCCCGCTGGTATTGATCGCGAGCCGCCAGCGCTGCTTCGGCGCTCGCCAGTGCGCGTAGCGGTACCCGGCGCAGCGGGTTCCAGATCAGCCAGGCAACCAGCAGGCTGCCGGCCAGGAGGGGCAGGCCATTCAGCAGTTCGCCGCCGATCGATCTGTCCATGATCAGGCGGCCAACCGGCTGACCAAAGGCGTGCAGCGGCCGGCTGCGTGACAGTGCCGGTCGGTCGATTTCTGTTGCCGACTCGATCAGTACCGTGCCGTCCAGATCGAGCACCCGGTAGCGATCAAGCGGAGAAGCGTGCCGTTCCAGCAGGCTGCGCATACGATCCGACACCAGATCCCACTGCTCCGGCTGGGTGGCGATGAATTCCTCGAGAAGCCCCGCCTGAAAGCGCAAGGACTCGTTGAGTTGCTCGCTGATGCTGGCGCGGACGTGGAGCACGAAGACGGCAGTCGGCACCAGCGCGCTTACCAGCGCCAGGGCCGCCGCCAGGCGGGTCAGCAGCTTGCCGATCGGCTGCTGGGCGCTGGCAGTCACTGCACGCCTGGCAGGTAGTCGTATTCGAGCAACAGCTTTGCGGCTGCTGGCGAACGCAGGAAGGCAAGGAAGCGCTCGGCCAGCACGCCGGGTCGCAGCGGCAGAACGACAGTGAGCGATTTGCACCAGGCGTAGGAGCCGTTCTCCAGGTTGGCCAGCGATGGCGCGACGCCGTCGATTGGAACGACAACGACGCGACTGCCGGTTGTCGCGAGCATGCCCAGCGTTGTCGTGCCGAGCGAGCCTGGCGTGTCGGCGATCAACTTCAGGGTATGGAAGTCGTTGTCGCCCATCACCATTCCGGGTCGCAGCGCCGCCGCAGTGACAGCCCTGTCCATCTTCGCCGACATGGCTTTGAGCGTTATCGAATCGCTCTCGAAGGCAGGGCGCAGTATCAGCCGGATCGGCGTACCGTCGGGCCAGGTTCGCAGGCCACCGTCGTAGATCCGGGCGATCTGCTCGAGGGTGAAGCCAGCGCCCGCCTTTCCGTCCCGCGAGGCAAAGACGAACGCGGTGTCGGCAAGCGGGAAGTGCCGTCCGACGCGGCGGCTGTCTTCCGGCCGCAGGGGACGTCCAACGACGGCCATTCCGATCCTGCCGGCTGCCAGCGCGTTGAGCGCGCCCCCTGATCCGAGGGGTGGCGAGAGGTGCTTGAGTCTGGCTTCGGGCGCCTGCTTGCGGAATTCCTCGAACAGCAAGCGGATGATCGGCTCGGACGAACCGGTGCCACCGACCACCAGCGTGGCGGCGTTCGCCGTCACTGCTGCCAGGAACAGTGTCAACAGGGTGGCCAGTGACCAGTACCGCTTTCGCGCCATGCCTGTCCTTTGGAAAAGGGTATCCACGCTGCGTTATGAGACTGCGGAAACCTGGCCCGGAGCGCTTTCAGCCGTGCGCCTTGACGGCTTGTTGGGCCGCTTCGCGGTCGGCGTGCTTCGTGGCGATGGCCAGAAATTCCTTCTGGCGGGCAAAAAACGCGTCGACGACGTCCGGGTCGAAGTGACTGCCGCGCCCGTCTCGGATGATCGCCAGCGCCTTTGCAAGGGGAAACCCGGTTTTGTAAACGCGTTGCGCGAGCAGCGCATCGAAGACATCGGCCAGCGCCATCAGGCGGGCCGAAACGGGAATTGCCTCGCCAGCCAGCCCGTCCGGATAGCCGGAGCCATCCCATTTCTCGTGGTGATAGTGCGCTATTTCCTTGGCCATGCCGAGAAATTCGATCGGTCGCTCGGCATCCTGCTCGGCCTGTTCGATCGCCAGATAGCCGAGACGGCTGTGGGTCTTCATGATCAGCCACTCGTCGGCCGTCAGCTTGCCGGGCTTGAGCAGGATGTGGTCGGGAATGCCGACCTTGCCGAGGTCGTGCAGGGGCGCCGACTTGACCAGGACCTCGATGTTGTGTGCGGTCAGGAAGGCCTCGAAACGCGGATGCGACCGCAACTCCATGGCCAGGGTATGAACGTAGCCCTGCGTGCGGCGCAGGTGGTTGCCGGTCTCGGGGTCGCGGATTTCCGCCAGACGCGCCAGCGCGCGGATGCTGACATCCTGAATCTGGAGGTTGTCGGCCATCCGCTGCGTTATCTCCATCTGCAGGCCGCGGTTTCGATCCTGCAACAGGTCGCGAGCAGCCCTTAGCTCGAGTTGCAGCTTGATCCGTGCCAGCACGATCGACGGCCGCAGGGGTTTGGTAATGTAGTCGGCGGCACCCAGTGCCAGGGCGCGTTCCTCATCGCCGCTGTTCTCGAGGGCGGTAACGAAGATCACCGGGATGTCGGCGGTGGCCGGGTTCGCCTGCAAGTGGTGGAATACTTCGTAGCCGTCCATCTCCGGCATCATCACGTCGAGCAGGATCAGATCGGGCCGCGGTCGGCCGGCCGCTGCCTGCAGGGCCCGACGACCCGAATTGACCGCACGCACGCGATGCAGCGGGCTGAGCAGGCCGCTCAGGACAGAGAGGTTCTCGGGCGCGTCATCGACGATCAGAAGTGTTGCCATCAGCTTCCTGCCGGGGAAACAGTAATTGACCAACGCATATTTTCGCCCCTCTGCCAAGCCTCGAGCGTGACAACAGTCTCGAGTCTCGATCGACTGGTTTCAAGCCGTCCCCGTTTGCCGCCCGGCGAAGGAGAGCTTCTGTCGTTCGAGACGCCGCTGCGCAAGCTCGAACAACTCGCGTTCCTCAAAGCGTACGTGCGCCGACAGCAGGTCGGCAAAACTCAGCAGCGTGCTCGGTTCCGGTTCTGAATCAGGCAGGCGGGTGATCAGCGCCCGTAGCTCGGCATGCTCACGCAGCGTGCGTGCCACCAGGGCATCTTCACCGGCTTGCGCCATCGCTGGCAGGAGGCCTGTTTCCTCGCGAACGAAGTGCGGCTCGAGTTCCCTGGCAAATACGGTGACGCAGGTCGCCAGTGCCGCCGCGATGCTGTCCCGACTGCCGGAGTTGGCCGCGCGACGGGCAGTGAGCGCCAACTGCAGAGCGCTATGGTGCTCGCGCGAAAGGTCCTGCAGGGATTGGTGACGTTTCATCGCAAGCATCCGTGAGCATGAATTGTTTGGGCCTTGTTCCCGCAAGAATCCGTATCGCCTGCCGCCGGCAGGGTCGCTTTCACCGTCCGCGCTGGTCGCCAGACAAGCGCTCTGAGCCGAGGCGCCGGGGCGAGCGCCTGACGCTGGGCGAGGCAGGTGCCGATTGTAGCGAATGATCGGTGCCGGCGTTGCCCTTTTGCTGAAATCGAGTCAGCCTGGATGCGCCTGCTGCATCACCGGGTACCCGGGCTGCCGCCGGTAGCTGCCGTCATCGCTGAGCGTCGCGGGGGCACCGGCGGGTGCTTGACTTGCGGTGCGGCGATCGAGTCGACGGGCCTGGTCCTGCTCTGGCTTCAGCCATCAAGGGATCCCGGCCTCGATCAGGAGGGCGCGGAAGTCATTCACGTTGGTAAGCGTCGGCCCGGTAATCAGCGAGTCGCCGAGGCGCGCGAAGAAGGCGTGCGCGTCGTTGTTGGCTAGCGCGTCCCTGGGCCGCAGTCCGAGCGAACGGGCACGCGCCAGAGAGTCCGGCTGGAGGCAGGCGCCGGCGATTTCTTCCTGGCCATCGACGCCGTCGGTGTCGCCGGCCAAGGCGTGGATGCGTGGGTGGCCGTCGAGTGCGATGGCGAGCGACAAAAGGAACTCCACGTTGCGTCCGCCGCGACCGTTGCCGCGTACCGTGACGGTCGTCTCCCCCCCCGAGAGCAGCACGCAGGGCGCGATGAAAGGCTGGCTTCGTTCGGCCACCTGCAGCGCCACGCCGGCCAGCACCTTGGCCACCTCGCGTGCCTCGCCTTCGATCGAGTCGCCGAGAATGTGGGTCCCGAGGCCGGCTGCGCGCGCCACCGCGCAGGCCGCCTCGAGCGCCATCTGCGGCGCCGCGATGATGCGCGTCTCGGCGCCTGCCAGGCGCGGATCACCGGGTTTGATCGATTCGCCGCGGCCGCTGGTCAGCACCTCGCGGACGGCCGCCGGCGGCTCGATCGCGTGGCGGCGCAGAACGTCAAGAGCGTCGGCGCAGCTGGTCGGGTCGGCGACCGTGGGACCGGACGCGATATCGATCGGCCGGTCGCCGGGCACGTCGGAAATCAGCAGCGTGAGTACGCGCGCCGGGTGGCACGCCGCAGCCAGTCGCCCGCCCTTGATGGCGGAAAGGTGGCGTCGCACGCAGTTCATCTCGCCGATGCTTGCGCCAGACTTCAGCAGCGCGCGGCCGATCACCTGCTTGTCGTCCAGCGTCAGACCCGGGGCGGGGAGCGGCAACAGCGATGAACCGCCTCCGGAGATCAGGCAGAGCACCAGGTCGTCTTTGCCGAGACCGTGAACCAGATCGAGCATGCGCCGGGCCGCCTGCAGCCCGGCGTCGTCAGGCACCGGATGTGACGCCTCGACGATCTCGATGCGCTCGCACGGCGCAGCGTAGCCGTAACGGGTCACCACCAGGCCGGACAGAGGCCCCGGCCAGTGTTCCTCGACCGCACGCGCCATCGCTGCCGAGGCCTTGCCGGCGCCGATTACCAGCAGGCGTCCTTTGCCGACCGACCCGGGTGCAGGCAGGTGTCGTGGAACGCACAGGGCCGGCTGGGCGCTGGCGATGGCGGCGTCGAACATGCGTCGCAAGACAGCCTGTGCGGCTCCGGGTTGCGGCGGGAAGGTCATGGGACGCGTTCTCCGGGGCCTTGTCTTCGTGCGCGTTGACGAAAAGCAGGAAAGCCGCTTGCGCGGCTTCCCTGCTGCGCCTGCGGGGCTGCTACTGGGCGGCGCCCACTTCTCGCCATGAGATGCGGCGCGTATCCAGCGGTAGCGGCGGCGTCGGCACCGGCAGGCTGAGGGTGCCGGGCGCATCCGTCCGGATCAGCGCCCTGACCGTGCCATCCTGCAGGCGGATCACGCTCGGTGAGCTGCTCAGGTAATCGCCAAGGCGCACGCCAAGCAGCCCGGAGGTGCCGTCAACGTAGCCGCCCGTCCGGTAGTCAAGGTAGTAGGCAAAGCTGACCCCGACCGGCACGCAGGCCCCGGTCGTCGGCGTGTTGCTGTTGAACGCCAGCGTGCCGAGTTGCAGGCGCAGGTCCGTATTGATGCGTTCGCCGGCCACCGGGAAATCGATGTACCAGCCATCCTTGACGTCGAAGTCGACCGCGTTGTTGGTCGCCGTAATGATCGAGTCGCCGGCCGTACAGAACGTGTTGCCCGAGGGGCAGATGCCACTGGTCAGCGTCTGTGCGACGAATTCGCCGGGCGTTGGCACGGTCTGTGCTGGTGTCAGCGGGCGTGGGCTTCCATAGTCGGTATCGGTGAGCCTGTCCTTGATCGCGTAGAGCGAGTTCGTCTGTGTGGTCACCAGGTCGTCCGTGCCGAGCAGTTGCCCGGTGCCGACGAATACCACCGGATAGGCCCCAATCTTGCCGAGCTCCGGCTTGCTGGTGATCGGTTGCGGCACGCCGCCTGGATCGAGCAGGGTTGCCAGCCGCTGTGCGTCATAGACGGGCAGGGCAGGTGGGACTGCGGGAAGAGGAATGTCGCCATTGACATCGAAACGCCACAGGTTGCCGAGCAGATCTCCACCGTAGATGCGCTGCACGGTGTTGTTGTTGTCCGGGAAGTTGGCCCAGCCGGCGATGCGCGCCAGCCCGCTCGGTGTGGTCGTACTGCCAATGCTGGTGCTGATGCTGCGAATGAGCGCACCGGTATTGGCGTTGAGGACGAACAGGCGTCCGTTGCCGTCGCCCGGGGCGACGTTGTTGTAGCCGGAGGTCACGATCACCACCCAGGTGCCGTCCTTCAGCTTGGTGATCACCGGGTTGCCGTAGGTGTAGCCGAGGTTGTTGTCGGTAAATTCCCACAGGCTCTTTGGCGCCGCCGGATCGGTGATGTCCAGGGCGTAGTAGCCGCGCCCGCCATTGTTCAGGCCACCGACGAGGATCGTCTTCCAGACCGTTCCGGTCGCCGGTGCGATGCAGTTGGCGGTGCAGACGTCACCCACCGCCGGCGTGCCATCGACATAGAACTGATGCCGGCCGGCTGCGCCGTAGTTCTTGTCCGCCAGTTTGTAGAGGGTCGGTATGACCATCGTCGGCACATAGGCCCATGCCTCGATCCCGGTCTGCGCATTGATGGCATGCAGCATCCCGTCGTTGGCGCCGATGTAGATCATTGCCGTGCGGCTCTGGTTCGCGGCCCTGAAGGTGCCGTAGTTGTGGTCGGCATAGTTCCACGGCGATCCCTGTACATAGACCGCTTCCGACCCGACGATGTCGCCAAGCAGGTGGGCGCGTTCGCGGTAGTAGGCGCCGAGGTCGGCAAGCGGGCCTTCGTTCGTCTTGTCGCCGCGCACGAAGTTGAGCAGGGGTTCGCCGCCGGCGCTGGTTTTCGTCGCCGCCGACAGGCAGATCGTGCCCGTCGCGCAGAACTGCGTGAGCGTGTCGATCGCCGGGGACTGGAAGTACGGCTGCTCGGTGGTCGCGTCAAGATTGGCCCACAGGAAGAACTTCAGCTTGTCGCCGTTGCCCGGAACGCTTCCGGTACCGGCCGCATCGCGCATGTAAATGGTGCGCGCCGTGTGCGTACCGTTGGCAACCAGCGTGTCGAGCTGTGCCTGTGCCGACCAGACCGGGGTCGCCGAGAGCGTGCCGGTCGTTCCGTCGATGGTCCGTTTGCTTACCTCGCCGGACCATTCGCTGGCCCGGAAGGAGACCTCGAAGACGCCATTGGCGCCGCTCTGGAGGTTCGCGCTGGACACCGATACGGCAGCCAGGGCGCCGTCCCTGACGGTGACGTTGGCCAGGGCGCCGCTGATGCCGGCGGCCAGGGAAGACGGGTCCGAGGCACTGAAATAGGTACCGCGGCCATTGACGGCGGCGTGCCAGAGGTCGTCGATGTTGGTCTGCGTGTTGCTCTCCGGCTTTGGCCAGTTACACGCGCCGCCTGGTTGCCATGGGCAGAGACCGGTGACGGGGTCGGCGGTCAGGCCCTGGGCGATGCTGTAGAAATCGCCGCTGGTAGCCGTCAGGTAGTCCTTCTGGTATTGCATCAGTCCCGAGGCGCCCAGGCCGAGCGTATAGGTGTTCATCAGCTGCTTCGGCGAGCGGGTGTCGTTGATGCACACATCGTTGTAGCTGGTGGTGTTGCCGGCGACGACCGGTCCGCCGGTACACGCCGGCTGTCCGCCGGTGGGATACGGTGGAAGCAGCGCCGGATCCCGCAAGTCGGTCTTCCAGTAGAACTCGGCAACGTCGGCCAGCGTGTCGGGCGTCGCTCCGAGAGTCCGCACCGGGCAGGTCGTCTCGAGGTAGCTCGGGGCAACCGGCGCGATGGGGGTACACGCAGAGACGTCGGTCGGACCCGTCGTCGCGGTGGTGTAGGTCGTCGCCACCCAGCCGTTCGCCGCGCTGGACGCTTCGTCCTGATAAGGCACGGGCGGGTTCGGATCGACGAAGTCGATGCTTGGCGGCGGTGTGACCCAGACGTCCTGGCAGAAGGTTGTCAGCCCGTTGGCGTCGGTTCCGGCGGTGCAGGAGCCGACGTTGGTCCAGCTGGTTATCGGCAGCTGGCGGCACTGGGTTGTCGCGCCGGGAGCGCAGCTGGCGGCATTCACCCATGGGTTCGGCCACGTCGTCCGGCACTCCCTCGCGCCAGGCGTGGCGGTGCAGGAAGGCGTTGCCGTCCAGCCCGTCCACACCGTCTGGCAGGCGGTGGCCACGCCAACCGTGAAGGGCGAGGCCGGCGATTGGGCGAGGGGCGTACAGGAGGCGACGTCGGCCCACGGGCTCGCTGCTGCGTATCGGCACTGCCGGGTGGCGGAAACGGTGCAGGCGCTGGTATCCACCCAGGGGTTGGGCCACGTGGTCTGGCACTCGGTGGCTCTCTGGACAGTGAAGCTCGGGCCTGACGATTGCGCAAGCGGGGTGCAGGAGGCGACGTTGAACCAGACAGTCCAGGGGGTGTACTGGCATTGCGTCGTGGCATTGGCCGTGCAGCTGCCGGTGGCCGTGAAAGGCGTCCAGGTCGTGGTGCACTGCGTGGTTGCGTTGGGCGTGCAGGTGGTGGTGTTGGTAGCCGTTGTCCAGGTCAGATTGCACTCCCTGGCTGCCGTGTAAGTCGGCCCGGCGGACGGCGGCACTGGCGTACAGGAGGCAACGTCGGTCCAGGTGCTGGGCGGCGGGGACACATATTGACATTGCGTCTGCGTTCCGCCGGTGGCGACTTCGGTACACGACGAACCGGTCGCCACGCTTCGCCAACTGCCGAACCTGACCCGGCACTCCGTTGCCTGTACCTTGGTGTAAGGCGATGAACCCGAACGTGGGTCGTCCACGCAGGAAGGATCGTTGCTCCAGCCGGTCAGGCTCCGGTACCTGCAGTCTTCCGTGGAAGAAACCGTGCACGTCGAGTTGGTATCGCTCCAGCCCGACCACTGGTTGGTTCGGCATTGGCGCGCGACGCCGACGGTGTACGGCGAGCCGCTGGACTGTGGCAGATCCGTGCACGAGGCGACCGGGGAATAGTTGCTCCATGGCGCATACTGGCACTGTACGGTGGCCGAGGTGGTGCATGACGAAACGTTGGTCCAGGAACTTGGCCAGGTCGTCTGGCAGTCCACGGCGGTTCCGACGGTGTAGTTGGTCGGTCCGGGGGACTTGGCGACGGGAGTGCAGGAGGCTGTAGTGGTCCACGCAGAAGGCGAGGTGTACTGGCACGCCGAGCCCGTGGTGTAGGTCGTCCTTTCCTGGTCGGTATTCGGATTGGTGACGACCACGTTGTAGGCCACGACCGTGCAGCTTGAGACATTGTTCCAGCCCGACTGGGGCAGCGTCCGGCACTGCACGCGGTTGGTGCCGCTCTTCACCACCGTACAGGTAGCGACATTGTTCCAGGCTGTCCATGTCGTGCCGCCATTACTCGAGGTCTGTTCCTGGACCTGCTCCAGTTGCTGCTGCAACTGGTAGGTCTTGCTCTCCACCAAAGCGGTCCTGCTTTGCAGCTGCGATGTGCTTTCCTTGTCCTGGTCCTTGGTGTTGTTCTGAAGCTGGTACATTTTCGACTGCAAACGGCCGGTCCTGTATTCGACGTCGGTCACCTTCTCCTGCCACTGGGTCTTCGTGCTGACCTGCTGTTGCGTGAAGGTGCTGATCTGCAGGTCCGAAGTCATGCTCTGCCACTGCGCGTCCTGGCTCTGCAGCTGGCTGGTGCTGGCCTGTGGCTGGGTGAACGTCCGCGTCTGCAGCTGCGCCGTCTGACTCTGCTGCTGCTCGGTGCGCATCTGGGACTGGAGGTAGGGATCCGGCGTCCGCGTCCTGGTAACCTGGCGGGTGGCAATCTGCAGCTGCGGGCTGCCGCCATCGAGTTGCGGGCGAACCTCGAGGCCGGGACCATCCTGATCGCCGACTGCGGTCACGCCATCCCATTCGTAGCCGGGGCCTTCGTTCCAGTAGCCATCGGTGGAAAGAATGGTGACGTTCTGCTGACAATAGAACTGCACCGGGTCAACGACCGTGACGCCGTTGAAGGTGCTGTTGTTGAGGCGTCCGGCATAGAGGCGGCCGGCGTTGGCCAGGGCGATGCGCAGGGGGGTGTTCAGGTTGGGGATGGCGGCGAACAGCTTGTCATACCAGGCCTTCTTCTGCGCGGCATCGAAGGAGGCGATATTCTGGAAGTCGGCGCTGGTGTTGTTGTTGATGCTCATGTAGCCAACGCGGAAGGTATTGCCGATCGGATCGAAGGAGAGGCTGGTGGCCGTCTTCATGGTCTGCATGCGGGTGCGGTAGTAGGCCCACCAGTTGGCGTAGTTGGTCATTTCCTCGGCATAGGTGCAGGCGTTGCTCTGCACGAGGCAGTCGCTGCGGCCGGAGGCCTTGGGGTAGCTGGTGGTCGTCGAAGTGATCACGGTCAGCAGGTTCTCGCCCGGGGCCTGGTTGCCCGCCGGGCGAGCGAAGGGGGTCGGCGTGATCGACATCGAGCCGCTCTTGGTGATCACCGGCGTCGCACTGGTGACGCCCGGTGCGCTGACCACAACGGTGCTGCCGAGCACTTCGGCCCGGTAGCCGGCCACCTGGCAGCTGCCCGCCAGGCCGAAGGTGCAGGCGTTGATGCTGGCAGCGATGCCGTCGGCCATGGTCGCCGAACTGCTCGTCGCGGCGATGGGGATCGACAGGATTTCCTGGCCGCCGACGGTAATGCCGCTGACCGAGGTGCTGCTTCCGGCAATGATGCTCAGGGTGCTGACGCGCGGCGCCGGCATGCGCGGGAAGGTGAAGGGGATGTTGTTCGGCGTGGCCGGGGGGGCCGGGTTGGGTTCGATCTGCGTCGCCTGGCAGTCGCCGGCAGCGGGCGTCGCAGCCGCCGCCGCCGCTGCCGTCTTGCACCAGCGCAGTTTTGCTGCCACCGGATAGCTGGAACTCGCTGCGCTGGCGGCGACGCAGGTCTTCATGCTCGCGTTGGTGCAGTATTCGCCGGCCACCGTCGTGTAATAGTGGGCGATGCCGACCAGATTGCTGTCGCTTGCGCTCTGCACGCGGTAGCCGTCGTTGCGGACCGCCGTCCACCCGCTGGTGTTGCCCGTCGTCTGCGCAGGGTAGGTGCTCGTGTCGACCGCGCCATTGACATCGAAATACTTCGGCGGCGTATAGGTGACGCCAGGGTTATAGGCGATGCCGTTGAAGGCGGCGTTCCTGCTCCTGTAGAGTTCCGAGTAGAGGCCTGCCCAGTCGGGCAGGTAGTCCCAGTCCATACTTGCCGAGTCATCGAGCACGAAGAGGATGTTTGGTGCGATGTCGACCGACGAGGCGCCCGAGAGCGGCGAAGTGGCCAGTTGTGTGGTGGCGGCATGCGCACCGCCGGCGAGGAGCAGCAGGGTGATCAGCGATAGCGATCGGGCCGTCAGTTTGTGGGCTTTCATGGCAAACTCCTCGTGAAACCTGGTGCGAATCTACAGCGCGATGATGGTCTGGATGTAGGCGACGGTATTACGTGGTCCGGCAATGCGCGTGGTGATACGGTAGTAGACCTGATTGTTGGTCAGGCCACCCAGGCCGCCTGCGCTCTGGCTGCCACCGGCACTGCCGGCGGGTGATTTGGCGCAGTTGACGGACTGAGGGGGGCCGGCGGCATCGCAAAGCCGATGAATGACATATGAGACAGTATTGCCAGCTGCGTCCTGGGCGCCGGCAGTTGCCTGTGCGGCGAGTGTTGCAGACCAAAACGCGTCCCAGGACACACCGGCCCCCGGATCCTGACGGCTGGCAATGTAGCCGTTACCACTGCCATTGGTAGCCGGGCTATCTGTGAACAGCGTGACGTTGCCGACCGGGCTGTTCGGCTCCAGCCAGTTGATCGCCAGTTCCGTGCTGCGCTCGCCGGCATGAATGGCCGCCTGATGGAATGACAGGTTGCCGGCGATCAGGTTGGCGGTGTCGACCGAACGCAGAAGCGCCACCCCGGCCAGGGTCAGGGCCACCAGTATGATCAGCGCCACGAGCAGGACGACGCCGCGCTGACCGCTTGCTGCGCTGCCGGCGAAGGGGCGGCGCGACGGGAAGGGGTTTTGTCTCAGGTACATGACGCCATCCAGGGAAGGTTGCGAAGCGGAATGACGGTTTCGAAGACGCGGTAGCGGTAGTTCTGCCAATTGCTCCGGGCGCTCAGGTTGATCGCAGCACCGGCGCTACCGGCCCAGGTGGGCGCAGCCGCGGTGATGGTGTCCCGCTCCAGCTGGCTGTTGCGAGCGACGACCGCGATCCGCAGTGCAGAAGCTCTCGCCCACAGGCAGGCGAAGACTTCCTGGTTGGCCGGCGAAGGTTGCGCTGGCGTCGTTTGATCCCAGGTGTCGATTCCGTCCATCGGGCTCGATGTGTCGCGCCCATACTGGGCGCGCAGGCTGACGATGTTGTTGGCAATCGGTATCCAGTTCGCGTTGCAGCTGCCGTCAGCGGCGGTACAGGCGGCGCCGCAATCTGCCGTCCGGTAATCGCAGACCGTCAGGTTGCCGGCACGGATCGCGTAAGCCAGTATTCTCGGGTTGGTGCCGAAGTTGAACAGGATGTTGCCATCGACGGCGCCGCTTCCGGTGACGGTGATATTCGGTGCGGCGATGGCCGTGATCTGGGCCAGCGTCAGGGCGCAGCCGATGGTGGGGGATGGCGGCGCGGCGGCCACCCACTGGCCGACGCGGGCATTGGCTATGGTCTGCACTGCCACCAGCGAGCCGCTGACCGCCGTGATCATGTCGCCTTCCGGGGACCCTTCGCCGTTTCCGAAACTGATCAGCAGGGTATCCGAGCTGGCGTCACCGGCCGGTACGTCGGTCGTCGGCGGGTTGATGATCACTGGCGCCAGTTGCGAAAGCGTGCGGCTGGCCGGTGCCGGAAGCGTGACCGGGCAGCCAAGGGCGCTCAGCGAGTTGAAGCCATAGCCCCCCTGGCGGATGTCGCGCTGCAGGGTGTACAGCGCCATGGCGCCGTTGCTCTGCGCGTCGCCGGTGCCGGTGGTCGCTCGCCGTTGCCTCTCGGCCTCCGAAAAGACCTGCATCATGATGATCAGGCCGAGCATGCCGATGACCATGGCAACCATGACTTCAACCAGGGTGAAGCCCTTGCCGGGCCGAGTCGCGAGTGGTGATGGGCACGATTTCATCGATGTTCTAGGGGCAGTTTCTGGCGATTTCCGAGACCACCGTGTATTGGTGGCCGGCTTGATCCAGCGGCATTTCCGGCGTTCGCCAGAAGAGCTGAATGGTGATTTGTGCCGCCCTCGGTGTGGTGGGTGCACCCGGGGGGCAGGCTGCGGGACCGGGTACAACCTGAACCACGGGCAAGGTCGACACTACGCCCGTCGACGCGGCAACAACGCCAGGCAGACCGTCCGTGCTTGCCACATCCGCCAGCCATGCGGTGTAGGCTGCGCCAGGACCAGCGCTCTCGAACGCCGTTAGGTCACCATCACTGACCCACATCTGCCCGAGCAGACGGTTGGCCAGCAGGGTGGCATCGGTACGATACTTGGCGTCGCCGGCCAGTTTGACCGAGGTGGCCTGCAGCGCGACCAGCGAAAGAACGCCCAGCGAGAAGATCAGAATCGCTATCAGCGCTTCCAGCAGCATGACGCCAGCTTGCCCATGAGCGATTCGCGGCGGTGTTTTCATGTCAGCAGGCCTGCGCATCGCCAGCGGGCAGGGCCGGGTCGCACATGCGAATCTGGCCGCCGACCGAGATCACGACGCGCAGGCAACGAACCGTTCCTCCCGCCGCCGCGCAGGTGCCGCCGGTCGTACTGGAGAAGTCGATCGCGACATTGCCTGCGGCCGGCAAGGGCAGGGTACGGCGCCCGAGGCTGTTGAAGATGAATGCCGAAGCCCCCGCGGCCACGGTGGTCGCTGCGCCGCCCTCGGCGGCGCTGCGCAACTGGACGATACGCGGGGCAACGGTGTCGGAAGGCGCGACATCGCATTGGCCCGCCGGGTCGTCGATGCTCACCACCCAGTTCGGGCCGGCGGTGGCCAGGGCACAGGAGGCATCCGTCGTCGTCACCAGCGAAAAGCGCATCACGCTGTTGCGCCGCACGGCTTCGGCCCTGGCCAGTTGCAGGCCGTTCTGCACCGACTCGGCCGTCGTGCGTACGCGGGCATTGCGCAGCCACTCGCTGAACGCCGGGATGGCGAGACTCGTCAATATCCCGAGGATGGCCATGCCGACGATCAGCTCGATCAGGCTGAAGCCGCGAAGTGATTTCAACAGCCGCCTCCCTTGCTGGTGACCCAGCACGTCGTGGAGGTTCCCCATCCGGTCTGCGATGCAGTGGTCTGGCGAACACCGGCCTGGTCGATGGTGTAGGTGAAACCGGTCATCGAGCTCTTGCCGGTTGCGGTCAGGGTGTAGGTGGTGGCGGTAGGGTTCGGACAGGTGAAGTTGAAGTACTGGCTGGTGGTGTTGTCGGTGGCGCAGGCCGGCGAGCTGATCGCCGGGTTGCCGCCCGCAGCGGCCTGAAAGTAGAGGTGGTTATCCTGAAAGAACTGTTCCATCCGCACGCGTCGCTCGGCCAGGCCCGACGTCGCTTGCGTGATCCGCGAGCGGGTCAGGTAATCCGTATAGTTGGGAACAGCGATCGCGGCCAGGACACCGATGATGATCACCACCATCATGATTTCGATCAGGGTGAAGCCATTCTGGTATTTTTTCACGGTGCTCCTCATGGACAGCTGTGCTCGGGCGGCGCGCAACGGCGACTGACGCCATGATAGTCGCGCACGCTGCAGGCGCAAACCCCGGCTGATATACGGCGCCTTCGGGCGGATGAGTGGCATCGGAACCGGCGCTGCGGGCAGTACAATCCGCTTTCTGTCGGCGCTGCGCCGGCACGCGATCACTTCACTTTTCTGGCAGATCACCGTGGTGACATCGCTATACGCAGGCACGCCGCTGCGGCCGGATCGGGCTGCCGTGTGGACCTGGGCCGTGCTGGCGTCGCTGTTGCTGCACCTCGGCGTGCTGGCCGTTCTCCAGCACCTGTCCGGCGCAGTCGGCGCGCGCCAGTCGCGCCCGGCTGTGGTCGCGACCCTGCGCACGGAGGCCGGTCGGGGCGACGCTGCCGCGACCGGCGTGGCGACAACGATGCCGCTACCGCCTGCCGATCGGCGGCCGGCAGCCAGGCCGGCGGCTTCCCCACGATCCAGAGCCACTGCTCCGGCATTGCCGATGTCGGCGCCCGTCCCGGCGCGACCGCGGCGTGCCGAGGCGGAGCAGGTGCCGCCGCGTCTCCGGCAAGCCGCCTCCCCCGAGATGCCGCCGGGCGTGTACTACTTCACGCGTTCGGAGCTGACCGTCGGCGCCTTACCAGACGAGGCGCCGCAGCTGCCGATGCCGCCGGGCGCGATCGGCGAATGGTCGCCGGCCGGGCGCCTGGTGCTGCGCGTTCTCGTTTCTGCACAAGGCGTCGTCGAACGCGTCGAGGTCGCCAGCAGCAGCCTGCCACCGGACTATCAGGAAGTCGCGGTGGCAGCGTTCGCACGGCTGCGTTTTCGTCCAGGCGAGATCGCCGGGCGGGCCGTACCCAGCGAGGCAAGTTTCGAGATTGACCTGGCTGCTGACGGCGGTGGCAGCCACGCGGCGGGCAACGCGTCGCCGACGCTGTCCAGGCACTTGGTCGAGGCCAGCGACAGATAGCCGTCCGCGCCGTTCCGTTCCGGTCGTCGTCGGGTCGCGAGGCGGGCGCGGTGTGCGCAGGCGCGGAATCGGCGCGCGCCGCTTTTCAGGCTTGCAGTTCGCGGGGCAGGGCAAAGGTCACGTTTTCTTCGGCGCCGTCGAGCTGTTCAAGCTTGCCACGATCGCCGCCAGACAGTCGGTCAACGACGTTCTGAACCAGCACCTCGGGCGCCGAGGCGCCGGCAGTGACGCCGACATGGCCGGCGTCGACCAGCCAGGCAGGATCTATATGCTCGGCGTCGTCCACCAGGTAGGCACGGCTGCCGAGCAATTCGGCGACTTCGCGCAGGCGGTTCGAGTTGGAGCTCGACTTGCTGCCGACCACCAGAACCACCTCGCTCTCGCGGGCCAACTGCTTGACGGCATCCTGGCGGTTCTGCGTGGCGTAGCAGATGTCGTCCCTCTTTGGTCCGATGATTTCCGGGAAGCGCTCCCTGAGTGCGGCGATCACCTGCGCCGCATCATCGATCGACAGGGTGGTCTGTGTCACGTAGGCGAGCAGGGCGGGGGTCCTGACCTGCAGTTGCCGGGCGTCGGCGACGGTTTCCACGAGATACATGCCGTTCCCGCTCTGCCCCATCGTTCCTTCGACCTCGGGATGTCCCTTGTGGCCGATCATGACGATCTCACGGCCCTCCCTGCGCATCCGGGCGACTTCCAGGTGTACCTTGGTGACCAGCGGGCAGGTGGCGTCGAAGACCTTGAGTCCGCGTCCTTCGGCCTCTTCGCGAACCGCTCTGGAGACACCGTGGGCGCTGAAAACGACCGTGCTCCCGATGGGCACGTCGGCCAGTTCGTCGATGAAGACGGCACCCTTGCTGCGCAGGTCGTCGCAGACGAACTTGTTGTGTACCACTTCATGGCGGACGTAGATCGGCGCGCCGAACTTTTCGAGTGCGCGCTCGACGATGGCGATGGCGCGGTCCACACCGGCGCAGAAGCCGCGCGGATTGGCAAGAATGATCTGCATGCTGTGGGCCTCACATGATGGCGATTATCTGGACTTCGAAGCGCACCGGCTTGCCGGCCAGTGGATGATTGAAGTCGAAGAGCGCGCTGCTGTCGGTCAGTTCGCGCAGGAATCCGGCGAAGCTGCCGGCGCTGTCGGGCGAGCTGAATTCGACCAGCGAGTTCTCCTTGAGTTCGATCTCGGGCGGCAGCGCGCTGCGTGCGATTCGCTCGATGAGGCGTGGATTGTGGGCGCCGAAGGCATCTTCCGCAGCCAGCTGGAAAACGCGGCGCTGACCGGCAGCCAGGCCGATCAGGCAGTTTTCGAGCGTTTCGGCGAGCTGGCCGCTGCCCATCTGGAGCGTCGCCGGCGAGAGATCGAAGGTGCTGACGTACTCGTTGTCCTCCAGGTCGGCAAGGCGGTAGTGCAGCGTCAGATAGCTGTCTCGGCCGATGGTTGCGTCATTGCCCGCTGAGGCTTCGCTGTGCTCCATGTTTTTCCAGTCCGTGTCGATCGAGCGGCGGCATGGGCCGCTCAAGAACGTTCGCCGTGGCGCGGCCGCGCCGTGCCGTCGCTGTCTGCGGGTCGGCCGAACAACTGATCGAGTACCAGCAGCACGGCGCCGATGCTGATCGCGGCGTCGGCGACATTGAAGGCAGGCCAGTAGAAACCGGCGGCGTGCCATTGAATGAAGTCGATCACGGCGCCGAAGCGCAGGCGGTCGATGACGTTGCCGAGCGCGCCGCCGAGGATCAGGGTGAGCGCCAGCGAGATCCTGAATTCACCGCTGTGGCGGGGCAGGGCGCTGACGATCCACGCCGAGATGGCCAGCGCGAGAAGCGTGAAGAACCAACGCTGCCAGCCGCCGGCATCGGAGAGGAAACTGAATGCGGCGCCGGCGTTGAAGGTCAATACCCAGTTGAAGAACGGCGCCACATAGATCGAATCACCGGGTTGCAGCCAGGCGAGGACCAGCCACTTGCTGAGCTGATCGAGGATCACGATGACACCGGCCAGCCACAGCCAGCGCTCGGCCTTACGCGAAGGCACGTGTTTCACCCTCGCCATCGAGGTTGCTGACGCAGCGGCTGCAGAGGCCGGGGCGACCGGCGTGGCTGCCGACGTCGTCGCGCACGTGCCAGCAGCGCTCGCATTTTGCCGACGCCAGCGGTGCACAGAGCAATTGCTCACGGGCGTCTTCGAGCACTGCAGCCTGCGAGCAGATCAGGACAAAGCGCAGGTCCTCACCGAGCGAAGCGAGGATCGCGTACTTTTCGCCGCTGCAGTGCAGGCGCACCTCGGCCTGCAGCGACGAGCCGATCCTGCCGGCGATGCGCAGATCTTCGAGGGCACGCATGACGTCGGCGCGATAGCTGCGGATCTTGCGCCACTTGTCGAGCAGTTCGCCTTCGCCAGCCGGCGCCGGCAGCGGTTGCCAGGTGTGCAGCATCACCGACTGCTGGCTGTCGCCGGTCTGAATCTGCCAGATCTCTTCTGCGGTGAAGGAGAGAATCGGCGCCATCAGCTTGACGAAACTCTGCAGGATGTGCCACAGGGCGCTCTGCGCCGAACGACGCGCCGGTGAGCCGGCGGCGGTGGTGTACAGGCGATCCTTGAGGATGTCGAGGTAGAAGCCGCCGAGATCCTCGGAACAGAAGTTCTGCAGCGACTGGACGACGTGGTGGAACTCGAAGCGCGCGTAATCGGCTTCGCATTGCGCCTGCAATTGCCGGGTCATGGCCAGCGCGTAGCGATCGATCTCCAGCCACTGTTCCACTTCGAGCATGTCCCGCGTGGCGTCGAAATCGACGGTGTTGGCGAGCAGGAAGCGCAGGGTGTTGCGGATACGCCGGTAGGACTCGACGACCCGCTTGAGAATCTCGTCCGAGATCGACAGTTCGCCCGAGTAGTCGGTTGCAGCGACCCACAGGCGAAGGATTTCGGTGCCCAGGGTGTCGGCGATCTTCTGCGGGGCAATGACGTTGCCCATCGACTTGGACATCTTCCGGCCCTTGCCGTCGACCACGAAGCCGTGCGTCAGCAGGGCGTCGTAGGGCGCCCGGCCGTCCATCGCACAGCCGATCAGCAGTGAACTCTGGAACCAGCCGCGGTGCTGGTCGGAACCTTCGAGGTAAAGGTCGGCAGGATAGCGCAGTTGCGCTCGATGCGAGCCGCGCAGGACGCTCGAGTGCGTCGCTCCGGAATCGAACCAGACGTCGAGCGTGTCGCTCATCTTGCGATACTGGTCGGCGTCGGCGCCGAGCAGTTCCTGCGCCTCGAGCGCGAACCAGGCTTCGATGCCGGCCTGTTCGACGCGCAGGGCGACGGCTTCGACCAGCTCGGCAGTACGCGGATGCGGTGCGCCGGTCTCGCGGTGCAGGAAGAAGGGGATCGGAACCCCCCAGTTGCGTTGCCGCGAAACGCACCAGTCGGGGCGGGTCTTGATCATCGCTTCCAGGCGTGCCCGACCCCAGTTCGGGAAGAACTGCGTTTCATCGACAGCGCGTTCGGCGCACCAGCGCAGGCTTGCCTCCTCTTCGCCGTGCGCTGTCGGCGCAGCGTCGGCAGCCGTTGCCCGCTGCTCCATGCCGATGAACCATTGCGTCGTGGCGCGGAAGATGATCGGTGTCTTGTGGCGCCAGCAGTGCGGGTAGCTGTGCTGGATCTTCTCCGAACAGAGCAGGTGGCCGCTGGCGGCAAGCTCCTCGACGACCAGCGGGTTCGCTTCCCAGACGCTTTTTCCGACCAGTTCGCCGACCGCCAGCGCCGGCGTGCCGGCGACGAAGCTGCCGTCGTCGCCGACCGGATTGTTGACCGGCAGGCCGTACACCCTGCCGATCAGGTAGTCGTCGGTGCCGTGCGCAGGTGCCGTGTGTACCAGGCCGGTACCGGCTTCAAGGGTCACATGCCGTCCGCAGATGATCGCCACGTCGCGCTGCTGGAAGGGGTGGCGAAGCAGCACCTGCTCGAGTGCGGCACCCTTGGCCGATCCGAGCACCTTGCCGGCCAGGGCATAGCGCTGCAGGCAGGCGTCGGCCAGTTCACGAACGAGGATCAGTGCGCCTTTCGCGGTGTCGATCAGCTGGTAGTCGAAGTCCGGGTGAGCGCTGACCGCCTCGTTGGCCGGCAAGGTCCATGGGGTCGTCGTCCAGATCACGGCAAAAGCGGGGCCACGCAGATGTGTCAGACCGAAAGCCCTGGCCACCTTGTCGGCGTGATTGGCATGCACCTCGAAGGCGACGTCGATCGCTGCCGAGCTCTTGTCTTCGTACTCGACTTCGGCTTCCGCCAGCGCCGAGCCGCAATCGAGACACCAGTTGACCGGTTTCAGTCCCTGGTAGAGGTAGCCTTTCTCAAGAATCGCGCCGAGCGCACGGATTTCGTCGGCCTCGGTCTTGAAATCCATCGTCAGGTAGGGATTGTTCCACTCGCCGAGAATGCCGAGGCGGATGAAATCCCTTTTCTGGCGCTCTATCTGCTCGGCAGCGAAGGCGCGACAGAGCTGGCGAACCTGATCGGCTGGCACATGCTTGCCATGCAGCTTCTCGATCTGATGCTCGATGGGCAGGCCATGGCAGTCCCAGCCGGGGACGTAGGGCGCATCGAACCCGGCCAGCGTCTTCGAACGAACGATGATGTCCTTGAGAATCTTGTTGACTGCGTGGCCGATGTGAATGTCGCCGTTGGCGTAGGGGGGGCCATCGTGCAGCACGAAGCGCGGACGTCCCTGCGATGCAGCGCGGATGCGCTCATAGAGACCGCTTTCCTGCCAGGCGGCAACCCATTGCGGTTCGCGGCTGGGAAGGTTGCCACGCATCGGAAACGGCGTGTCGGTGAGGTTGAGGGTTTTCTTGTAGTCGGCCATCGTGGTTCTCACAACTGGAAGTAGGCCTGCGCGGCTTTGACGTCGTTGGCGATTTGCGCCTTCAGGGCGTCGAAGTCGGGGAATTTCATCTCATCGCGCAGTTTGTGCAGGAAACGGACGTTCAGGTGAGCGCCGTAGATGTCGGCGGCGAAATCGAAGAGGTGAACTTCAAGCAGTGGCCGCGCCACCTGATTGGCCGTCGGCCGGTAGCCAAGGTTGGCTGCGCCCCGGTGCGGGCCGCCCGGGAGCCCCTTCACCTCCACTGCGAAGACGCCTTGCAGCGGCGGGCGTTCGTGCTTGATGCGGATGTTCGCGGTCGCGAAGCCAAGTTGCCGGCCGATCTGGTCGCCGCGAACCACCCGCCCATCAATCGAATAGGGGCGGCCAAGCAGGCGCGCCGCGTGTTCCAGGCGCCCGTCCTGGAGCGCATCGCGGACCGCCGAACTGGATGCGCGTTCGCCTTCGAGGGTGACGCTGTCCATCGCTTCGACCTGGAACCCGAGGCGGTCGCCAGCTTCGCGCAGCAGCGCGAAGTCGCCGCTGCGCCGGGTGCCGAAACGGAAATCGTCGCCGACGATCAGATGCCGGACGCGCAGGGCGCCGACCAGTACGCGCTCGATGAACACCTCGGCACTCAAGCCGGCGAAGCGGGCGTTGAAGTGGCAGACGTAAGTCAGTTCCACGCCGTCGTCCGCGAGCAGTTCGAGTTTCTCACGCAGCGTGGACAGGCGCGGCGGTGCCGATTGCGGCGCGAAGAACTCGCGCGGATGCGGCTCGAAGGTGAGCACTGCCGCCGGCAGGCCGGCCTTGGCCGCCGCCGCCGTCAGCCGGGCGAGCAGGGCACGATGGCCAAGGTGCACGCCATCGAAGTTGCCGATGGTCAGTACCGTGGCACTGGGTGCTGTCTGTGAATAACCGCGGTAGACGAGCATCGGGCGCGAGAGAGGACGAAAAAGCGTGCAATTATAACCAGTTTCCCGCGCAGCCTGCGCCTGTCGAGTGAGCTGTGAGCGTATCGGGCAGGCCGCTGCGGGGGTCCTGGAAGCGTCTCGTCGGTGCCGGCTCGAGCACCGTCGTGCCTGGTGCGCGAGCGGTTTGCGCGGCGACGGTAAGCGATTCGCAGTAAGATGCGGCACTTTCTGCGCGATGTGCAGCGGGCGGCGATTGGCTGCTCGCCAGGGACGCCCGGTGATCGCTGCGTGCAGCTGCCGCCTGGCGGTCGGCACAGCCTGTCAACTTGACGGCTGCCAGCATGCCGGCCGGCCCCATTTCCTTTCTTTGCAGCGGCGATGAAAAACGACAATTGCTACCATTGCGGCCAGCCCGTACCGGCCGGTGTCGATCTTGCGGTAGAGATCGATGGCCAGCCCTGCGCCATGTGCTGCGGCGGCTGTCAGGCGGTGGCGCAGGCGATCGTTGGCAATGGTCTCGCCGATTACTACCGTAATCGTGACCAGTTGCCGGATTCGCCACGCGAGGCACTGCCGGCGATCGTCGACGGCCTGCAGATCTACGATCACCCGGACTTCCAGAAGGGCTTCGTGCGCGTTCCCGGTGACGCTGGCGGGAGCGACGCGGGCGCAGGCAGCAGCACGCGCGAAGCGTCGCTGATCCTTGAAGGGATCACCTGTTCGGCGTGCATCTGGCTTAACGAGCAGCAGCTGTCGCGACTCGCCGGGGTTACGGCGGTCGATATCAACTACGCAACGCGGCGCGCCCGGGTGCGCTGGGACGAGCGGCAGATCAGACTCTCGGAGATTCTGGCGGCGATCGCCGCGATCGGTTATCGCGCCCACCCTTATGACCCGGCGAAGAGCGAAGAGCTGGCAGGCAGGGAGCGGCGCCGGGCGCTGTGGCGGGTATTTGTCGCCGGCTTCGGGATGATGCAGGTGATGATGTACGCCGTTCCGCTCTACCTGGCGGGTGATGGCGAGATGACCCCGGAGGTCGAGCAGTTGCTGCGCTGGGCGAGTCTGTCGCTGACCCTGCCGGTAGTCTTCTATTCCGCCGCACCCTTCTTTCGCAATTCCTGGCGCGACCTTCGTCTCCGCCGTGTCGGCATGGACGTACCGGTGGCCCTGGGTGTCGGTGCAGCCTTCGCCGCCAGTGTCTGGGCGACCTTGACGGCGAGCGGCGAAGTCTATTTCGACTCGGTGACGATGTTCGTCTTCTTCCTGCTCGGTGGGCGTTTTCTGGAGATGGGCGCACGGCAACGGGCGGTCAGTGTCACCGAGGCGCTGGCCAGGCTGATGCCCGCTGTTGCCAGCCGTGTAGCGGCCTATCCGCAGAACCGCTCGCTGGAGCAGGTGATGGCCGCAGACCTGCAGCCTGGCGATGTCGTGCTGGTCAGGCCTGGCGAAACCATTCCGGCAGACGGCCGCGTGCTCGAAGGCGAGAGCAGCACCGACGAGGCGCTGCTTTCCGGCGAGAGTGCGCCGGTGGGCAAGTCTCCCGGGGTGACGGTAAGCGGCGGCGCGATCAATATCGAGAGCCCCTTGCTGGTCGAGGTGCTGCAGGTCGGCGAGGCGACGCGTTTGTCGGCAATCGTTCGGCTGATGGAGCGTGCGGCGGCCGAAAAACCGCGCATCGTCGAACTGGCCGACCGGATCGCCAGCCGCTTCATCATCGCCCTGCTGGTTCTGGCAGCGGTGGTGGCTGTCGTCTGGCTGAGAATCGATCCCGGGCACGCGCTGTGGATTACCGTTTCGGTGCTGGTGGTCACCTGCCCCTGTGCGCTTTCGCTGGCGACGCCAGTGGCGCTGACCGTGGCCAGTGGCGCAATGGCGCGGGCCGGCCTGCTGGTGACGCGCAGCCATGCCGTCGAGACCCTGGCCCGCGCCAGCCATTTCGTTTTCGACAAGACGGGGACGCTGACCACCGGCCGGATGCGTCTGCTGGAAGTCTTGCCGCTGAACGCGCTGCCGCCGGCAGCAAACCTGGCGCTGGCGGCAGCAATGGAGCAGGCTTCCGAGCACCCGATCGGCAGCGCCTTGCGGGCCGCGAGCGCCGGGCAGATGCTGCCGGCAGTGGACTCGCCGAGCAACGAGCCGGGGCGTGGCGTCAGCGCTTGCCATGCCGGTCGCCGCGTCCGCCTCGGCCGGCCGGACTATGTTCTCGCCCTGCATGGCGAGTCATTGCCACCAGGCGCGCAGGCTTTGCTGGCCAATGGCGATACGGTTATCGCGCTGGGCGACGAGAAGGGCTGGATGGCGCTGTTTCGCATCGGCGACGAAGCACGGCCGGAAGCGGCGGCAACCGTCGCCGCCTTGCAGAGCATGGGGCGGCAGGTGGTGCTGCTGAGCGGCGACGCGGCGGCGGCGGCCGAGCGTCTGGCCCGGGCACTGGCGATCGACGAGGTTGTGGCGGGGGCGTCGCCGCAGGCCAAGCACGACTTCGTGCGCCAGTTGCAGGCTGGCGGGGCCGTGGTGGCGATGATCGGCGATGGCATCAACGATGCGCCGGTGCTGGCTCAGGCGCAGGTTTCGGTGGCCATGGGTGGCGGTTCGCAGCTGGCACGGACGCAGGCCGACCTGGTGCTGCTTTCCGAGAACCTGAGTCACCTGCTGCGTGGCGTCGTCGTGGCGCGGGGTACCTTGGCGGTGATCCGGCAGAATCTGCTATGGTCGCTGGTCTACAATCTGGTCGCCCTGCCGCTGGCAATGGCCGGTTACATCACCCCGTGGATGGCTGGTATCGGGATGTCGGGAAGTTCATTGCTGGTGGTCCTGAATTCATTGCGGCTGCAGACGATGGCCAGGAGCTGAAGCCGATGGAAACGCTCTACCTGCTGATTCCGATATCCGTGGTGCTGGTCTTCCTGATCGGCATCGCCTTCTGGTGGTCCTTGCGCAGCGGCCAGTTCGACGATCTCGAAGGACCCGCGTACCGCATCCTGATGGATGACGACAGCGTGCCCGCGGCAGCGCAAGGCGAACCGGGCACTTCGCCACCCGACAGCACGTCCGGGCAGGACTGAGTGGGATCGGCGGCGGTCAATCTGCGCCACTCTTGACGCAAGTCAAGACGGGGCGTTCCTGGGGTGGACATAATTGTCTGCATTGCCGGTGCCAATCCAACGGCATTGTGCGCTGCAGGATGCAAAGGGCTTTTTCTCTGTTGGGGTTCGGGTGCGTTTCGGCGCACCCTTTTTTTGTCCATAAGGGTTCAATGATCGTCCGGGCAGCGCTTGATCTGTGTCAAGTTGGCTGCACACGGGTTAGAATAGCAACCGCAAAGTCAGTGTCCATGCTGCTGGTAAGGGCATTGCGGGCGTCAACGGCGGTGAGAACCGGTTTTCAGTCATAAACGAGGTGAGTCCATGTCGGAAGCTCAGTCAACATACAACTACAAGGTGGTGCGGCAGTTTGCCGTGATGACCGTCATCTGGGGCATTGTCGGGATGCTGGTTGGCGTGATCATTGCCGCGCAACTGGTCTGGCCGGAGCTGAATCTCGGCTTCCTGCACTTCGGTCGCCTGCGGCCCCTGCATACCAACGCCGTCATCTTTGCGTTCGGCGGCAGCGCGCTTTTCGCCACTTCGTATTACGTTGTGCAACGCACCTGCCATACGCGGATCTTCTCGGACGGGCTGGCTGCTTTTACCTTCTGGGGCTGGCAGGCGGTGATCGTTCTGGCAGCCATCACCCTGCCGCTCGGGATGACCCAAGGCAAGGAGTATGCCGAGCTCGAGTGGCCGATCGACATCCTCATCGCGGTGGTCTGGGTGGCCTACGCGGTCGTCTTCTTCGGCACCATCGCCAAGCGCAAGGTCACTCACATCTACGTGGCCAACTGGTTCTACGGGGGCTTCATTCTGGCGGTTGCGCTGCTGCACATCGTCAATAGCGCGGCGATCCCGGTTTCGCTGACCAAGTCCTACTCGGCCTACGCCGGCGTGCAGGATGCGATGGTGCAGTGGTGGTACGGACACAACGCCGTGGGCTTCTTCCTTACCGCTGGCTTCCTGGGGATGATGTACTACTTCGTGCCCAAGCAGGCTGGTCGCCCGGTGTATTCATATCGCCTGTCGGTGGTGCACTTCTGGGCGCTGATCTTCACCTACATGTGGGCCGGTCCGCACCATCTGCACTACACTGCCTTGCCGGACTGGACGCAGTCGGTGGGCATGTTGTTCTCGCTGATTCTGCTGGCTCCGTCGTGGGGCGGGATGATCAACGGCGTGATGACGCTTTCCGGCGCCTGGCACAAGCTGCGCGACGATCCGATCCTCAAGTTCCTGATCACTTCGCTTTCGTTCTACGGCATGTCGACGTTCGAAGGCCCGATGATGGCCATCAAGACGGTCAATGCGCTGTCGCACTACACCGACTGGACGGTAGGCCACGTGCACTCCGGCGCGCTGGGCTGGGTGGCGATGATCTCCATCGGTTCGATGTACTACCTGTTGCCGCGCCTGTACGGCAAGCCGGAAATGTTCAGCGTCAAGCTGATCACGGTGCATTTCTGGGTGGCAACGATCGGCGTCGTGCTGTACATCGCTTCGATGTGGATTGCCGGCGTAATGCAGGGCCTGATGTGGCGGGCGGTCAACGCCGACGGCACGCTGACCTACAGCTTCGTTGAATCGGTCAAGGCCTCGTATCCGTTCTGGGCGATCCGTTTCGTGGGCGGGGTCCTCTTCCTTTCCGGCATGCTGATCATGGCTTACAACATGGTCAAGACGATGGCCGGCGGTCGCACTGTCGATGATGCGCTGGTCCTGCAGCCGGCCGGCAACCACGCCTGAGAGAGGAATGAAATGAAACTTACGCATGACGCAATTGAACGCAATGTCTGGCTGATGGTGGTGCTGACCATTCTGGTGGTCAGCGTGGGGGGGCTGGTCGAAATCGTGCCCTTGTTCTTCCAGAAGTCGACCACCGAGCCGGTGACCGGGCTGAAGCCCTACAGTCCGCTACGCCTGACCGGGCGCGATGTCTATATTCGTGAAGGCTGCTTCCTCTGCCACTCGCAGATGATCCGCCCGTTTCGTGCGGAGACCGAGCGCTATGGCCATTATTCGGTCGCCGGCGAGTTTGTCTATGATCATCCCTTCCAGTGGGGGTCGAAGCGGACCGGCCCCGACCTGGCGCGGGTCGGTGAACGCTACTCTGACGAGTGGCACCGTGCGCACCTGATCAACCCGCGTGACGTGGTTCCAGAGTCGAACATGCCGGCTTTCGCTTTCCTCGAGGGTAACCCGGCCGACGCGGCGCTGATCGAGACCAAGATGCGCCAATTGCGCAAGGTCGGGGTTCCCTACACCGACGAGGAAATCGCCGGTGCCAAGGCGCAGCTTGACGGCAAGACCGAACTCGACGCGGTCATCGCCTATCTGCAGGGAATGGGCCTCGAACTGAAGAACGCGAAGTAAGCACATGGACATCAACGATCTGCGTGCCATCGTGACGGTCGTCTCGCTGCTGACCTTTCTGGGAGTGGTGTGGTGGGCCTACGGCGTGAAAAGCAACAAGAAGCGCTTCGAGGAAGCGGCCATGCTGCCGTTCAGCGATGAGGAAGCGGATTGGGCCGAACTTGGCCTGGATCGCAACGGAAAAAGGAAAGCATCATGAGCGATTTTGTGAATCAGTTCTGGAACTGGTACGTCATTCTGCTGACGGCGTTCAGCATCATTGCCTGTAGCGTCGTGCTCTGGTCGCAGAACATCACGCCTGTCAGCAGTAGCAAGGCGGCGACCACCGGTCACGTCTGGGACGAGACCCTCGAGGAATACAACAATCCGCTGCCCAAGTGGTGGATGTGGCTGTTCCACATTACGGTGGTGTTCTCGTTGATTTATTGCGTTCTCTATCCGACGCTCGGCAGCTTTCAGGGTGTGCTGGGCTGGTCCTCGGACGGGCAGTACGCGAAGGAAGTGGCCAAGGCCGACGCCGAGACCAAGCCACTGTACGACAAGTACCTGGCGATGGATCTGCCGGCCCTGGCCGCCGACAAGGAAGGCGTCGAAACCGGCAAGCGCCTGTACCTGACCTATTGCATGCAGTGTCATGGTGCCGACGCGCGCGGAGGGAAGGGCTTCCCCAACCTTGCCGACAACGATTGGCAATGGGGCGGCGAACCGGCGCAGATCATCGAGACGATCAGCAATGGTCGAATGGGGGTGATGCCGGCACACGCGCAACTCGGCGCCGAAACGATCAAGGATCTCGCCAACTACGTGCGTTCGCTGTCCGACCTGCCGGCCGATTCGCTGCGCGCCGCCAAGGGCCAGGAAGCTTTCAACAGCGTCGGCTGTTCGGGCTGCCACGGGCCGGATGCGAAGGGCATGGCTGCTCTTGGGGCGCCCAACCTGACCGACAAGGTCTGGTTGTACGGCGGTTCGGAGGCGACGATCATCGAGACCATTACCAAGGGGCGCAACAACCAGATGCCCGCCTGGAAGGACTTTCTCGGCGAGGCCAAAGTACACGTCCTGTCCGCCTACGTGATGAGTCTTGGCAAGGGTGCCGAGAGCAAGTAATGCAGAGGGGTTTGACGAGAGCGGCCCTGGCCGCTCTTTTTTTCTCGTGGGCGAGATTCGCGGGGGCTTGAACCGCAGCCTCGCTGGACAAGGGACGCACCGGCCAGTGACCGCTGGTGGCAGGGGCGTAGAATGAGCAAAGCGCATCAATGGCGATGGCGCATCTTCAAGAGGTAATGATGAGAAAATCAGCAAACGTTCAAGCTTTGACGGCGTGGCCCAACGCCGTCGCCGTGGCTCTGGCAGCGACCGCCATGCTGGCCGGTTGTGCAGGCGACAGTTCGATCATGGGCGATGGCGCCAACGTTACCGCCACCGACACGAAGCGCATGACGCAAAGTGGTTTCCTGTCCGATTACGCGCGCCTGAAACCGACCGCATGGGGCGGCGGCATCGAGTGCTGGCACACGCCAACGCTCGACGCCAAGAACTATGGCCAGGTGCTGGTCTCGCGCATCGTCGTGTCGCTGGTGCCGCCAACGGATCAGAGCGGGCCGCAAACGATCGACCCGAGCGATCTCAAGACGCTCACCGACTACTTTCACGGGGCGCTGGTCACGGCCCTGAAGCCGCAGATGCAGATTGCGCAACAAGCGGGTCCAGGGGTGCTGGTCATACGCGTCGCGCTCACCGACCTGGTTCCGACGAAAGTCACCGACAGCATGGCCGGTACCCTGATTCCCTACGGATTTGTCGTCGAGGCGGGATCTGGCGCTGCCACCGGCAGGCCGGCAGGGTCGACGCCCTACATGGGTGAGACCGGTATGGAAATGCAGTTTCGTGACGGTGGAACGGGCGCCATCCTCGCGGAATGCCGAGACACCGAGATCGGTCGCAAGTATGCAGCCGACGTCGATTCCGGTACGGCAGGAGCAGCACAAACGTGGGCCAGCGGCTATCTGAACTCGTTCCAGGCCTGGTCGTACGCCAAGGACGCTTTCGACAAGTGGTCGCTGTTGCTGGCAAGACGCGTCGCCGAACTGCGCGGGGTCAAGCAGTAGCCTGGCCGCCCGGCGCTTGCCGAGCTGATAAGCGGCGGCTCGAATCGCTGTCGCCGGCGACCCCGGTGAGACGTGGATTCCGCCGTGCCTTGCTCGGCAACGCTCGCTTGCTTCCCTTCGGGAGGGGGCAGACGGCCCCTCGTCGGTGCCTGAATCGGTAATTTGGCTGATACGTATCAAGCCCACTCCTTACACCAGGCCTTAGTATTAGAGTTTGGTGTAATACTGAAATAGATCGGAGCCCGGATCATGAATCAGGTGGCCAACAGAGAGGCCAAGGCAATTCCCATCAATGTCGAAGGTTTGTACGAGAAGCACAAGACCGTTTATGCCCGTACCGTAACGGGAGTCTTCAGCAACTGGCGCTGGGTAATGGTCTTCTTTACCCAGGCCCTGTTCTACGGTTTGTGCTGGTTCGAGTGGAACGGCCGGCAGGCGGTTCTCTTCCATATCGTCGAACGCAAGTTCTATATTTTCGGCATGGTCTTCTGGCCGCAGGACGTGATCTACCTGGCGATCCTGCTGGTAATTTCGGCCTACGGATTGTTCCTGGTCACCGCCGTAGGGGGGCGCCTGTTCTGTGGCTACGCGTGTCCGCAGACGGTGTATACAGAAATCCTGATGTGGATCGAACGAAAGATAGAAGGCGAACGCCCGGCGCGAATGAAGCTCGACGCGCAGGCGATGAATCCCCGCAAGTTTCGGCTGAAGTTCATCAAGCACTCGCTGTGGCTGCTGGTGGCGCTCTGGACGGGGATCACCTTCGTTGGCTACTTCACGCCAATCAAGGAATTGCTTGGTGAAATGGCCTCCTTCCGGATCGGACCATGGGAGGCATTCTGGGTATTCTTCTACGCGTTTTTCCTCTACATGATGGCAGGCTTTCTGCGCGAACAGGTCTGCAAGTACATGTGTCCCTACGCTCGTTTCCAGGGTGTGATGTTCGACCCGGACACCTTGATCATCACTTACGACCCCGAACGCGGCGAGCCGCGCGGGCTGCGCAGGAAGAAGGGTGCGGCCGATGCGCCGCCACTGGGCGATTGCGTGGACTGCAGTATCTGCGTTCAGGTCTGCCCAACCGGAATCGATATCCGCAACGGTCTGCAGCTCGAATGCATCGCCTGCGCGGCCTGTATCGATGCCTGCGACCAGGTGATGGACAAGGTCGGTTCGCCGCGCGGCCTGATTCGCTACTCGACCGAGAACGCCCTGGCCAGGCACTACACGGGGCGCGAAATCCTGGCCCACCTGTGGCGCTTCAGGACCCTGCTGTACAGCACGATCCTGCTGGCAATCATCGCCGCCGCGGCCTGGAGTCTCGGCCATCGCGTGCCGCTGAAGCTGGACGTGCTGCGCGACCGCTCCAGCCTGTCGCGCGAGGCCACCGACGGACGCATCGAGAACGTGTTTACCCTGCGCATCTCGAATACCGACGAAGCGGCACACCGCTATTCGATCGGCGTCAGCGGCATCGACGGCATCGAAATCGTCGGTGAACGAGACGTTGAGATCGCGGCGGCGTCATCCGAGACGGTTGCCCTTTCCGCACGGGTAGACCCTGGGGCCGGGAAGAAGGGTTCAAACGAGATCTTCTTCGAAGTCCGCGCCGATGACGACGACCAGATTGCGGTGCGCGAAAAAGCGAGCTTCTTCCTGCCATGACTGCGAAGCGGGCGACCGACAGCGGACCATGGTATCGGCAGCCATGGCCCTGGCTGATCATGCTCGGACCGGCGGTGGTGATCATTGCTGGCCTGGTGACTGCCTACCTGGCGGTGATCAGCAATGACGGGCTGGTCGAGGATGACTACTACAAGCAGGGGCTGGCAATCAATCAGCGCAGCGCGCGTGACGAGCATGCAGCGGCCCTGGGAATCACCGCGGAGTTGGTGCTCGGCGGTGGCGCCGATCGGATTCGGGTTCTCCTGCGTGCCAACGAGGGTACTCGTCTGCCGGATGTCCTGGCTTTGCGCATCACGCACCCAACACGCCCGGGGTTTGATCAGCGTGTCGCGTTGCGCGCCGAAGGGGGAGGCATCTATGGCGGCACCCTGGCCCCGTTGCATGGGCGCTGGCGGATCGCCCTGGAAGACGAGCAGCGCGAATGGCTCCTGGCCGGCGACTGGCAAACCGAAAAACAGCCAGTACTGAGGCTGGCGGCGTCTGCCAGAAGGCCGTCTGCCGATGATGGTAATGCAGCCAGCAACAGGCGGTGACGGACGGCCCGGGACTGGCTGCTTTCCGGTGGCTACGGTCTGTTGAGCGGTTTCCTTATCATCTTCCTGCTTGCCGTGCTCGTCTGGTTCCCGTGTTTTTCGGCAAGAAGAGCGAAGACGAACGACAGACCGGAAAACCGCTTGCCGGCGACATGCAGTCGGCGCCCATGCCCTTGCTGATCGCCAGCTTCAGGCACCAGCGGTCGCGGGTCGCAAGTCGTCCTCGTGGAACATGAAGCGACCGGCCCGGCGGTCTGAAAAATAGGCGCGCAGGCAGAGCGTGACGCTCTGGAAAGCGAGTTCCTGCCATGGCACCTCCTGTTCCGCGAAGAGCGCCGTTTCAAGTGTCTCCAGGCCGGCCGAGAAGCCGGTATCGAGCAGGCGGGCACGGTAGAAGAGATGCACCTGGTTGATGTGGGGGATATTGACGACTGAGAAGAGCGCACCGAGTTCGACCCGCGCGCACGCTTCTTCCAGTGTTTCGCGTGCTGCTGCCTGACGGGTGGTCTCGCCGTTCTCCATGAACCCGGCGGGCAGCGTCCACAAGCCGTAACGCGGGGCAATCGACCGCCGGCAAAGCAGGATCCGATCCTGCCATTCGGCGATGCAGCCGATCACCAGCTTGGGGTTGAGGTAATGGATCGCCCCGCAGCGCTGGCATACGTGACGCGGCAGGTTGTCGCCCTCAGGGATCGAGAGGCTGACCGGCTGCCCGCATTGACTGCAGAATTTCATCTTTCAAGGTCCCCGGACTGCTGCTTGCATACCCGGCAAGTCTATATGATTCCGGGTCGCATGGCGTTGCCTGCACTGCCGAATGCCGTTCCTGCCGGAGCGACGCCCTGGTGCGAGATCTCGGACCGATGGGAAGCGGCGTTGCGGCCGATGCTGGAAACGCAACAAACTGTGGTGCTGGCGCGCTGCTTTGGCAGTCGCTCCGTGTCTGCGCTACGCAATCTGGCTACAATGCGCGACAATGCTGATATAAAAGGCGGCGACGCGCCGAGCGCGCCATGACAAGGGGAGGCGGATGTTTCTGATTGTTGGCTACGTAATCATTCTCGCGTCGGCGCTGGGGACCTATGCGGTTCATGGCAGTCTGGCCGCGCTGTGGGTGCCGCTTGAATACATTGCGATCGTTGGTTTGACGATCGGTGGCTTTGTGGCCAGCAACGATTTGAAAATCATCAAATCGACAATCGGCGCGCTACCGGGGATCTTCAAGGGCTCGAAGTTCACCAAGGTCCTCTACGTCGACCTGCTGGCCATGCTTTTCGAGGTCCTGGCGAAAGTTCGCAAGGAAGGCCTGATGTCGATCGAAAACGACGTCGAGAATCCGGGTGACAGCCCGATCTTCAGCAAGTATCCGGTGCTCGCCAAAGACCACCACGTGATGGAGTTCATCACCGATTATCTGCGCATGATGGTCGGTGGCAATCTCAACGCCATCGAGATCGAGAATCTGATGGATGTCGAAATCGAGACCCACCACCATGAGGTCGAGACGCCGGGACACGTCGTCTCGAAGGTGGGCGACGCCGTGCCGGCGTTCGGTATCATCGTTGCGGTGATGGGGGTGGTCAACGTGATGGGCTCGGTCGGTGAGCCGCCGGCGGTGCTCGGGAAAATGATCGGCGGGGCGCTGGTTGGTACCTTCCTGGGTATTCTCATTGCCTACGGTTTCGTTTCTCCGGTGGCCAGTCTGCTGGAACAGAAGGCGCACGAGGGGTCGAAGATCTATCAGGTGATCAAGGTCGTGCTGCTGGCGTCGATGTCCGGCTATGCGCCGCAGGTCGCGGTCGAATTCGGGCGCAAGACGCTGGCTTCCGGAGTTCGTCCGACTTTCGGCGAACTTGAGGAGGAACTCAAGAACCGCAAGGGCAAATAGCGCATGCCGAGACGATCGACAGGAGGCGCTGAATGACTGACGACGTACGCCCGATCGTCATCAAGCGTATCAAGAAGGTGGCCGGAGCTCACCATGGCGGCGCGTGGAAGATCGCCTATGCCGACTTCGTTACGGCGATGATGGCCTTCTTCCTGCTGATGTGGCTGCTCGGCTCGACCGCCAGCGGTGACCTGCAGGGGATCGCCGATTATTTCCAGAACCCGCTGAAGATTGCCTCGCAGGGCGGTTCGGGGACCGGCGACAGTTCGAGTGTTCTCAAGGGGGGCGGCAAGGACCTGACGCGCAGCGCCGGCCAGGTCAAGAACGGCGACATCGATGCCAAGAGCAAGACCATCAACCTCAAGGAGACCAATGCCGAGCGCGCGCGCAAGGAATACGAAGAGCGCGAGAAGCTGGTGCTGGGGAAGCTCAAGGAGAACATCGAGGAACTGATCGAGAGCAATCCTGCTCTCCGGCAGTTCAAGAGCCAACTCCTGATCGACATTACCAGCGAGGGCTTGCGCATCCAGATTGTCGACGAGCAGAACCGCCCGATGTTCGATACCAGCAGCGCCGAACTGAAGCCGTATACGCGTACCATCTTGCATGAAATCGGCAAGGCGCTCAATGCCGTTCCGAACAAGTTGAGTCTCTCGGGGCATACCGATGCGGCACAGTTCAGCGGCGGCGCGAAGGGCTTCTCGAACTGGGAGTTGTCGGCGAACCGTGCGAACGCTTCGCGACGCGAACTGATCGCTGGCGGCATGGACGAGCACAAGGTCTTGCGCGTTGTCGGTCTGGCGTCCACCGTACTCTTCGACAAGAACGATCCGCTCAGCTCGATCAACCGCCGGATCAGCATCATCGTTCTCAACAAACGGGCAGAAGAGTCCCTGTTGCAGGAAGATGGCAAGGCCGATGCAGTCGAAGTCGGCGGCCAGGGAATCGACCCGACGACGATTGCGCCGCCGCCGCGGGACAACAGCCGGGGCTGAAGGCGCAGCCGCAGCACGGCGGCGCACCTGGGAACTCTCGCAGAAATGCAAAAGGGCCGCCCATGCCGGCGGCCCTGCAGCGTTGTCGGCGGCCGTGTTCAGTCGTGTGGCACGGTCTCGATGAAGGCGGGACGGGCCATGAGCCTGCCGTAAAGCCGGGCGAGGTTGGGGTGTTGTTCCTGCCACGCAATTTGCGGGAAGCGGAAGGCGAGGTAGCCCAGCGCACAGCCGACGCTGACGTCGGCCAGCGAAAAATGCATGCCCATGCACCACGTCGTATCACCGAGTTCTTCGGACATGAACTCCAGGCTGCGGCCAATCTTCGCTTCCTGACGCGCGATCCATTCGGCGCCCTGTTGTGCAGCAGGACGCTTTTTCTCGAGAAAAGTCAGCGCGGCTGCGTCGCAAACGCCGTCAGCCAGTGCCTCCCAGCGCTTGACTTCAGTGCGCTCGCGATTGGGAACAGGCATCAACTTGTTGTTGGGGGCGACATTGTCGAGGTATTCGACAATCACGCGCGAGTCGAACAGACTGGTGTTGTCATCGAGGACAAGGACCGGGATCTTGCCCAGCGGATTGACGTTGCCCACCTGCGTCTCCGGCATCCATGGGGAATCCAGGGAAAATTCATAGTCGATCTTCTTTTCGGCCAGAACGACGCGCGCCTTGCGGACGTAGGGACTGGTCAGCGATCCGATGAGCTTCATTTGTTTCCTGATGGTAAATATTTGCGCACAATTATAGCATCGCAGTTGAATCCAGATTACGAGCGCATGCCGCAGGCAGGTAAAATAGCCGGCTACTCCGCACCCGCCTCAAGGACGCCCGCCATGCCCATTTCTCCCCTTCTTGCGCTCTCGCCACTCGACGGTCGCTACGCCGGCAAGCTCGACGCGCTGCGGCCAAAGTTTTCCGAATATGGACTGATCGGACGGCGTTTGCAGGTTGAGATCGAGTGGCTGAAGGCGCTGGCCGCAGAGGCGCATTTTGCCGAGATTCCGGCGTTTTCGCCGGCAACACTGGCCGAACTCGATGCGCTGGTTGCCGGTTTCGGTCCGCAGCAGGCCGCTGAGGTGAAAGAGATCGAGGCAGTGACAAATCATGACGTGAAAGCGCTCGAATACTGGATCAAGAAGCGCCTGGCGAGCAACGCAGAGGTGATGGGCGTCGCCGAGTTCATCCACTTTGCCTGTACCTCCGAGGACATCAACAACCTGGCGCACGCCCTGATGCTGAAGAGCGCGCGTGACGAAACGATGCTGCCGACGCTGAGCGGCGTGCTTGCCCGTCTCAGGGAATTGGCGCACGAGTTCGCCGAACTGCCGATGATGTCGCGTACGCACGGCCAGCCGGCAACACCGACGACGCTCGGCAAGGAGATGGCCAATGTCGCCCACCGTCTTGCGCGGGCACACGCGGCGATTGCCCGGGTTGCGCTGCTCGGCAAGATCAACGGCGCGGTCGGCAACTACAACGCCCACCTTGCCGCCTATCCGGGTTTTGACTGGGAGAACCTGGCGCGACGCTTCGTCGAGTCGCTCGGCCTGGAATTCAATCCCTATACCATCCAGATCGAACCGCATGACGCCATGTCAGAGCTTTTTGACGCTTTTGCACGCGCCAACCTGATTCTGGCCGACCTCAACCGCGATCTTTGGGGCTACATTTCACTCGGTTTCTTCCGGCAGAAGCTCAAGGCGGGTGAGATCGGCTCTTCGACGATGCCGCACAAGGTCAATCCGATCGATTTCGAGAACTCCGAAGGCAACCTCGGCCTGGCCAACGCCCTGCTGCGCCACCTGGCGGAGAAGCTGCCAATCTCGCGCTGGCAGCGTGACCTCACCGATTCGACCGTGTTGCGCAACATGGGCGTCGCCCTTGGCTATACGCTTCTCGCTTACGATTCGCTGCTGCGTGGCCTGAACAAGCTCGAAGCCGACACCGTGCGCCTGCATGAAGATCTCGACGCCAACTGGGAGTTGCTCGCCGAGCCTGTGCAGACGGTGATGCGCCGCTATGGCGTTGCCAATCCTTACGAGAAGCTCAAGGAACTGACGCGTGGCAAACGCGTTTCGCGGCAGGCGATGCAGGATTTCGTCGGCTCGCTGGCGATTCCGGCAGGTGCCAAGGCCGAACTGCTCGAACTGACGCCGTGGACCTATATCGGCAAGGCAGCTGAACTGGCGAGGAGAATTTGATGCGTCCTGACGACACTGCTCATTCTCCCTCGAAAGCGTCTGCGCCCGTGGATGCTGCCGACCTGCCCGAGGTGATCGTCTGTCGCGGCTGTGGACGGATGCTGCCTGCCAGCTCGCTCTATTGCCCGCACTGTTGCGGTGCCGACGGCCGCCGTGGGGCGACCGCCGGCGGCGCCTTTCTCGGTGGCCTGTTCGGTGTGCTGGCTGGCGGTCTGATCGCCGCCGTCTGGTCTTCGGCAGTTGGCCCAGAGCAACTCAACTGGAGCCAGATGTTTGCGGCCGTCCTGCCCTGCATCGCGATCGGCGTGGTGGTCGGCATCATTCGCAGTCGAAAGGGTTGAGCGTGCCACAGTTCTCCGAGAACCTGAAGAAGCTGCCGGGGGTGTCGCATGTCGCGGCAATCAGGCTGCTGGACGCCAGCGGCGAGGAGCTGGGGGTCATCGAGAACAAGCCCGGTAGCCAGGGCTCATTGGCGGTCTACAATCACCTCGCGCAGACCTACGGGGCGATTACGCCGGAGGCGGCCAGGAAAGGCCTGGAGATGTTTGCCGAGCACACCGAGGATGCGCGTGCGAACCCGGGCAAGCATGCCAATATCGATCGCCTTCTGCTGATTGTCGAGGAGCAGAAAACACTGCGCACGAAGCACGTATTTGCCGTCTGACCGAAACCTTGCCGGGCGCTGGCATCGGTCGGCGACGCGTCGCCCCGTGGCCAGCGAGCAGACGGCTACTGGCGCCCGGCAGAAGCGCAGAAGCGAATCCGGAGAAACTAGACGACGGCGCCATCCTCATTGGCGCCTTCGATCTGCCGCTTCGGCCTGACGAACTGCTCGCGCGAGACGCCGAGCCACATCACCAGCGGACTGGCCACCAGCACGGACGAGTAGATGCCGAAGCAGATGCCGATGGTCAATGCCAGCGCGAAGTAGTAGAGCGTCTCGCCGCCGAAGATCAGCATCGATAGAACCATGATCTGGGTCGACCCATGGGTGATGATGGTGCGCGAGATGGTTCTGGTGATCGCATGATCAAGGACCTGCGGCGTCGTCAGACCACGGGTCTTCTTGAAGGTCTCGCGGACGCGGTCGAAAACGACGACCGATTCATTGACCGAATAGCCGAGCACGGCGAGCACGGCTGCCAGAACCGAGAGCGAGAACTCCCACTGGAAAAAAGCGAAGAAACCCAGAATGATGATCACATCGTGCAGGTTGGCAATGATTGCCGACACCGAGAAGCGCCATTCGAAGCGGAACGCGAGGTACACGACGATGCCGATGATCACCACGAGCAGGGCCATGGCGCCGTTCTCGGCCAGTTCTCGGCCGACCTGCGGACCGACGAACTCCACTCGGCGCAGGGTCGCGCCCGGTGCCTCCGTAGCAAGTGCCTCGATCACCGCTTCGCCGATCCTGGCCGTATTCTGCTCGGCCTTCAGCGGCAGGCGCACGAGCACGTCCTGGCTGGAACCGAAGTGCTGCACCGACACGTCGCTGTAGCCCGCCTTGTCTAGCCCGTCGCGGACCTTCTCGATATTTGCTGCCTGCGTGTAGTGCAGCTCGACCAGTGTGCCGCCGGTGAACTCGACCGACAGATGCAGGCCGCGGCTGAAAAGGAACAGCACCGCCAGCAGAAAGGTGACCAGGGATATGACGTTGAACACCAGCGCGTGGCGCATGAACGGGATGTCTTTGCTGATCCGGAAGAATTCCATCGTCTTGCGCCCCTAAGTGACCGCGGTTGAAGCGGAGTTGACCGGCTTCCATACCTGACCGATGGCCAGCGACTCGACCTTGCGGCGCCGTCCGTAGATCAGGTTGATCAGTGCGCGCGAGACGACCACTGCCGAGAACAGTGAGGTCATGATTCCGAGACAGTGCACCACCGCAAAGCCGCGCACCGGGCCTGAGCCGAAAATCAACAGGGCGAGGCCGGCAATCAGCGTCGTGATGTTCGAGTCGAGAATGGTCCCGAAGGCACGTTCATATCCGGTGTGGATCGCGGCCTGTGGTGATGAGCCATTGCGCAGTTCTTCGCGAATGCGCTCGTTGATCAGGACGTTGGCGTCGATCGCCATACCCAGCGTCAGCGCAATCGCGGCGATGCCCGGCAGGGTCAGCGTCGCCTGCAACATGGAAAGCAGGGCAACCAGGAAGAGCAGGTTGGACGCCAGGGCGATCACCGAAACCAGTCCGAAGAGGAGGTAGTAGGCGATCATGAAAGCGGCAATCGCCAGGAAGCCCCACATCGTCGACTGGAAGCCTTTGGCGATGTTCTCGGCACCGAGACTTGGGCCAATGGTGCGCTCCTCGATGATCTCCATCGGTGCGGCCAGCGAGCCGGCGCGCAGCAGCAAGGCCGTATCGTTGGCTTCGGTGGTGGTCATGCGGCCGGAAATCTGTACGCGGCCGCCGCCGATCTCGGCCCGGATGACCGGCGCGGTGATCACTTCGCCCTTGCCTTTTTCGACCAGCACGATAGCCATGCGCTTGCCGACATTGTCACGGGTGATGTCCTTGAAGATGCGCGCGCCTGGCGAGTCGAGGGTCAGGTGGACGGCCGGCTCGTTGGTCTGGCCGTCGAAGCCGGGTTGCGCGTCCGTCAGGCGGTCACCGGTGAGCACCACCTGCTTCTTTACCAGAAGCGGTGCGCCACCGCGTTCGACATAGAGTTCGCTGCCAAAAGGAACCTGGCCGGCCAGCGCGGCCTCGAGGGCGCCGGCGGTTTCCTCCACCATCCGGATTTCCAGCGTTGCGGTGCGGCCGAGAATATCCTTGGCTTTCGCCGTGTCCTGCACGCCAGGCAACTGAACGACGATGCGGTCGGCACCCTGCTGGGCGATGACCGGCTCGGCCACACCGAGTTCGTTGATGCGGTTGTTCAGGGTCGTGATGTTCTGCTTGATCGCGAACTCCTGGATGCGTTTGATCGCTGCCGGCTTTAGCGTGGCGACCAGTTTGAGCTCGTCGCCTTCACCCTGGTCGGCGAGGAGCAGGTCGGGCTGATTTTCCTCGAGCGCCAGGCGGCCCTTGCTTCGTGCCGCTTCGTCACGGAAGCGGATCACGACCCGCTCGCCTTCGCGGCTGATGCCGGCGTGGCGGACATTGTTGTCACGCAGCAGCGTGCGCAGGTCGGCGCCGATCGAGTCGAGACGCTTGGTCAGCGCGCCGGGCATGTCCACCTGGAGCAGAAAATGTACGCCGCCGCGCAGGTCCAGTCCGAGGTACATGGGTAGCGCGTGCAGGTTGGTCAGCCATTGCGGAGAACTCGACAGCAGGTTCAAAGCGATGACGTACTGCGGGTCACTGGCGTCCGGGTTGAACTGCTTTTCGAGCACGTCCTTCGCCTGCAGCTGCAATTCGTTGGTCAGCAGGCGCACTTTTACGCCGTTGCTGTCGAGAAAGATGCCGCTGTTTTCGATACCTGCGGCTTGCAGGGTGCTGGCAACGCGTTCACGTGTACTGGCGTCGATCTTCAGCGTCGCCTTGGCGCTGGAGACCTGTACGGCCGGTGATTCACCGAAGAAGTTCGGCAAGGTGTAGACCAGGCCAAACAGCAGGGCGAGGCCGACGAGGACGTACTTCCAGAGTGGATAGCGGTTCATGGATCCTGTGCAGTCCGATGACGCGGGGCCGCCAGCAGGCAGGCGCCCGGCAGTTGGTTAGAGTGCCTTCAGCGTGCCTTTTGGGAGCAGCAGCGTGACCGCCTGCTTCTGGACCTGGATCTCGACCGCGTCGGCAACCTCGAGCGCGACGAAGTTTTCATTGACCTTGGTAATGCGGCCGGCAATGCCGCCGCCGGTGACGACTTCGTCGCCCTTGGCAAGCGCCTCGATCAAGGCCTTGTGTTCCTTGGTCCGCTTCATCTGCGGCCGGATCATCAGGAAGTAGAGGACGATGAACATCAGGATGATCGGCAGCAGCTGCATGAAACCAGCGGTAGGATCGGCGGCGGCTGCGGTTTGGGCGTGGGCGGTACTGATCAGCACATCAGTCTCCTGGAATGGAAGGTTGAAATTGAACCCAAAATTATAGCACTATGACTCGGACTGCTGACGGCGCGCGCTGTGGAAGCTGTCAATGGTCCCAAGCAGCGTCCCGGAGGCGATCGCCGTGCGCAGTTCGTGCATCAGCTGGTGGTAGTAGTGCAGGTTGTGCAAGGTGCCCAGTTGCGCGCCGAGGATTTCGCCGACGCGGTGCAGATGATGCAGGTAGGCGCGGGAAAAGTTCTGGCAGGTGTAGCAGGCGCAACTGGCGTCGAGCGGTCCCGGGTCGTTCCGGTGTTTCGAGTTCCGGATCCGGACGTCGCCGTGACGGGTGAAGAAGTGACCATTGCGCGCGTTGCGCGTCGGCATGACGCAGTCGAACATATCGATGCCCGCTGCCACTGCGGCGACCAGATCCTCGGGCGTCCCGACGCCCATCAGATAACGTGGCTTGTCGCGTGGCAGGCGTGGCGCCGTGTGGGCGAGTACGCGCGCCATGTCGTGCTTTGGCTCGCCGACCGACAGGCCGCCGATCGCGAAACCATCGAAGCCGATTTCGGCGAGCCCGGCCAGGGACTCGTCGCGGAGGTCTTCGTACATGCCACCCTGGACGATCCCGAAGAGGGCGTTGTCGTTGGCGAGTCGGTCGTGCGCCGCGCGCGAGCGCTGCGCCCAGCGCAGTGAAAGGCGCATCGACGCAGCGGCTTCCTCGTGGCTCGCCGGATAGGGCGTGCACTCGTCGAGGATCATGACGATATCCGAGTTCAGCACATGCTGGATGCGCATCGACTCCTCGGGGGTCAGAAAAAGCCGGTCGCCATTGATCGGCGACTGGAACTTGACCCCCTCTTCGGTGATCTTGCGCAAGGCCCCGAGCGAAAAGACCTGAAAACCGCCGGAGTCGGTGAGAATCGGGCCATCCCAGGACATGAAGCGGTGCAGTCCGCGATGCGCCGCAACGACTTCCAGGCCCGGTCGTAGCCAGAGGTGGAAGGTGTTGCCCAGGCAGATTTGCGCACCGCTCTCGATCAGATCGCGCGGCGTCATAGCCTTCACCGTGCCATAGGTGCCGACCGGCATGAAAGCAGGCGTTTCGACGCTGCCATGCGCGAGGCCGATGCGGCCCCGGCGGGCGGCACCATCGGCGGCGAGAAGTTCGAAGTTCATTCGTTGAAGACCATCAGGGCGCGGAAGGGGGCAGGGCACTCGCTATCACGGGCCGCAATGCGGATAGCCGGTTGCCGTGACGGCACGAAGCAGGGAAGGGCGGTTGCACGCACGGCGACTGTCGGCGTTCCGCGCGAAGTTGCGTTGGGCAGCAGCGGCGCGACACGACGCGCCATCGAAAACACCGCCTGGAGACCAGGCGGTGTGTTTTCTTCCGGCGACTGCCGACGAGCCGACCTACTCCGGTGGTCGCCGGAACGACAGACCGGACGTCCTTCGCTCGCGGAAATCCGGCGGTGTCGCTGCGCAGGAGAACCGGGAACGAAGTTTCTCCGATAGCTATCTGCGCTGAGCTCAGCTGCCTTCTTCGAGGGCCGCCTGTGCCGCTGCCAGGCGCGCGATCGGCACCCGGAACGGCGAGCAGCTGACGTAGTCGAGGCCGCTCCGATGGAAGAAGGCGATCGACGCCGGATCCCCGCCGTGTTCACCGCAGACACCGAGCTTGATGCCCGGGCGTGCCGAGCGACCTTTCTCGACAGCCATCTTGACCAACAGGCCAACGCCTTTCTGGTCGATCGACTCGAAGGGATCGCGCTCGTACATGCCGTCCTTCAGATAGCTCGGCAGGAATTTGCCGGCGTCGTCACGCGAGAAACCCATCGCCATCTGCGTCAGGTCGTTGGTTCCGAACGAGAAGAACTCGGCCTGCTGACCGATGCTGTCGGCGATCAGGGCGGCGCGCGGGGTTTCGATCATCGTACCGACCATGTAGTCGATCTTTTCGCCGCGCTCGGCGAAGACGGTGTCAGCCGTTTTGCGGATGACCTTGGCCTGGGCGTTGAATTCACGCACCGTCCCGACCAGCGGCACCATGATCTCGGCCTTGACGTCGAAGCCCTTGGATTTCATGTTGAGAGCGGCCTCGATGATCGCCCGGGTCTGCATTTCGGTGATTTCCGGATAGGTGATACCCAGCCGGCAGCCACGGTGGCCCATCATCGGATTGAACTCGTGCAGATCATCGACCCGCATCTTGATCACGCCCAGCGGCACATTCATCTCGTGGGCCATGATCTTCTGGTTGGCCTCGTCGTGCGGGACGAACTCGTGCAGCGGCGGGTCGAGCAGACGGATGGTGACCGCCAGCCCGCTCATTTCACGGAACAGGCCTTCGAAGTCGCTGCGCTGCATCGGCAACAACTTGGCCAGCGCCTTGCGGCGCCCGGCTTCGTCTTCAGCCAGGATCATTTCGCGGACGGCCTTGATGCGGTCGCCTTCGAAGAACATGTGTTCGGTACGGCAGAGGCCGATTCCCTTGGCGCCGAAGTTGCGCGCAACCTTGGCATCGTCCGGGGTGTCGGCATTGGCGCGGATGCCCAGCCGCTTGTACTTGTCGGTGAGTTCCATCAGCGCGCCGAAGTCGCCGGTCAGATCGGCTTCCTTGGTTGGCACCTGGCCTTCGAAGACATCGCCGGTCGAGCCGTCGAGGGAGATCCAGTCGCCTTCATTGTAGGTCTCACCGCCGACCGTCATCGTACGCGCATGGTAATCGACACGCACTGCGCCGGCGCCCGAGATGCAACACTTGCCCATCCCGCGAGCAACGACCGCTGCGTGCGAGGTCATGCCGCCGCGCGCGGTCAAAATGCCGGTAGCGACGCTCATTCCGCGCAAGTCCTCGGGCGAGGTCTCCTGACGTACCAGAATGACGGACTTGCCCTTTCTGACCCATTCCTCGGCTTCGTCGGCAAAGAACACGATCTGGCCGGTTGCCGCGCCGGGTGAAGCTGGCAGGCCGTGGGCGATGGAACGGGCCTTCTTGATCGCAGCCGGGTCGAAGACGGGATGCAGGAGCTCGTTGAGGCGATCGGGACCGACCCGCCGCAGAGCCTCTTTTTCATCGATCATGCCCTGACGCAGCATTTCCATCGCGATGCGAACCATCGCCGCACCGGTGCGCTTGCCGCTGCGCGTCTGGAGCATCCACAGGCGGCCTTCCTGGATGGTGAACTCGACGTCCTGCATGTCCTTGTAGTGGTTCTCGAGCTTGGTTTCAGCGTCCAGGAGCTGGCGGTAGATGTCCGGCATCAGCTCTTCAAGCGACGGGAAGCGGGTGCGGCGATCCTCTTCGCTGACCATCGCCAGCTGCGCCCAACGCTTCGAACCTTCGAGAGTGATCTGTTGCGGTGTACGGGTGCCGGCGACGACGTCTTCACCCTGAGCGTTGATCAGGAACTCGCCGTTGAACAGGTCTTCCCCGGTTCCCGCGTCACGCGTGAAGGCAACGCCGGTACCGCTGTTGTTGCCAAGGTTGCCGAAAACCATGGCCTGGACGTTCACGGCCGTTCCCCAGGAGTCGGGAATGTCGTTGAGTTCGCGGTATACCTTGGCGCGGTCGTTGTTCCAGCTCTGGAAAACGGCCATCACCGAACCCCAGAGCTGCTCCCACGGGTCGGTCGGAAACTCGCGGCCGATGCGGGCGCGAATCAGTCCCTTGAAGCGCTGTACCAGTTCCTTCAGATCATCGGTGGTCAGATCGGTATCGAGTTCGACGCCCTTCTTCTCCTTGAGCATGTCGATGACTACCTCGAAGGGGTCATGCTCCTCCTTCGATACCGGCTTGAGGCCCATCACCACGTCGCCGTACATCTGGATGAAGCGGCGGTACGAGTCCCACGCGAAGCGCTCGTTGTTGGCCTTGCTGGCCAGGCCAGCGACGGCCTCGTCGTTGAGGCCGAGGTTCAGGATGGTGTCCATCATGCCCGGCATCGACGCACGCGAGCCGGAGCGTACGGAGAGCAGCAGGGGGTCGGATGAGTCGCCGAATTTCTTGCCCATTTCCTTCTCGATGAAGGCGACGCTTTCGCGGACTTCCGCCTCGATCAGCTTGGCGACCGCGTCCTGGCCCTGCTCGGTATACACGGTGCAGATTTCGGTACTGATGGTCAAACCGGGCGGAACGACGATTCCCAGGCGGCACATCTCGGCCAGGTTGGCGCCCTTGCCACCGAGCAGATTCTTCATCGTGGCATCGCCGTCAGTCCGGCTGGCACCAAATACGTACACGTTCTTTGTTTCAGTTGACATAAATACCTCGCGTATGGGGGAAGAAGGAAAGGAGTTGCGAGCAGCACGCTCGCAGGGTCCCTAGAGTGAGTGACCCGGGCAAGTTTCGCCGGGTCACTGAATTGCAGCGCTCCTGACCTTCTGTCGGACCAGGAGCGGTAAAGCAGGTGCTGACCGGGCGATCAGATTTCTTCTGCCTCCATCTTGATCGCGCCGCACGGGCATTCGGCGACACACATGCCGCAGCCCTTGCAATAGTCATAGTTGAATTCAAAGCGCTTGCCGGGGCCGAGTTTGATCACCGCATTGTCCGGACAGACGCCGTAGCAGTTGTCGCATTCAAAGCAGTTGCCGCAGGAAAGGCAGCGGCGGGCTTCGAAAAGCGCGGTGCTCTCGTCCAGACCACCCTGCACTTCATCGAAAGTCGACTGGCGACGAATGATGTCCAGCATCGGCCGAACCGTCTTCGGCGCGTCGGCATAGTACCAGGGGTTGAGCTTCTCGAAGTTGGCGACTTCGTGCTGCGGGGCGGGCACGTGCTCCTCGCCGCGCAGCCAGGCGTCGATATGCCGCGCCGCCTGCTTGCCATGACCGATGCCGACCGTGACATTGCGCTCCGCGGGAACCATGTCGCCACCGGCAAAAATACCGGGATGCCCGGTCATCATGTTGGGCGCGACCTTGACCACCCCGTCAGTGACTTCCAGCCCGGGAACGCCGTCGAGCAGCCCGAGATCAACATCCTGTCCCAGCGCGAGCACCAGTGAATCGGCCTCGATGGTCTCGAACTCGCCCGTCGGTTGCGGGAAACCCTTGTCGTCGAGAGCCATCTTTTCGATGGTCAACGACGATTCCTCCGCCTGGGTGATGGTCGACAGCCACTTGACCATGATCCCTTCCTGAATCGCTTCCTCCATCTCGAAATCATGTGCCGGCATCTTGTCGCGTGTGCGGCGATAGACGATCAGCGGTTCGGCACCCATGCGCTTGGCGGTACGCGCCACGTCGATGGCCGTATTGCCGCCGCCATAGACGACGACGCGGCGACCGAGCATCGGCTTTTCTTCGCCCTCCATGCTGCGCAGCAGCGAGATGGCGTCGACGATCTTCGCCGCGTCGCCAGCCGGAATGCGCGCGCGTTTTCCGATGTGCGCGCCCACCGCCAGGAAGGCCGCGTCGAATTTGCCGTCCTGCATGGTGTTCAGGATGTTATCGACTTTGGTGTTCAGATTCACCTTGACGCCGAGGTCCACGACACGCTGCATTTCTGCCTCGAGAACATCGCGCGGCAGGCGGTATTTGGGGATGCCGAAGCGCATCATGCCGCCGAGCATCGGACCTGCCTCGAACACGGTGACGCTGTGGCCGAGGCGGCGCAGGTGGTAGGCCGCCGACATGCCGGAAGGACCAGCGCCGACGACCAGCACGTTCTTGCCCGATTCACTGCTCGGTGGCGTGAGCTTCCAGCCGAGCTTGAGGGCCTCGTCACCGAGAAAGCGCTCGACCGAATTGATGCCCACCGGCGCGTCGATCTGGCCGCGGTTGCAGACGCCTTCGCAGCTGTGGTAGCAGACCCGTCCCATGATCGCCGGAAAGGGGTTGTCTCGCGTCAGGTGCCGCCAGGCGCTTTCATAGTCGCCGGACTCGGCGTGAAACAGCCAGCCCTGAATGTCCTCACCCGCCGGGCATTGCTTGTTGCAGGGGGGCAAGCGATCGATGTAGACCGGCCGCGACGTACGCCAGGAGCCGGTGTGGTTGGCCAGCGAGGAGCCGGGGTCTAGGGTAATGGCAAAGGGCTTTTCCATCAGTTCGCCTCCTGGTCGAGCAGTCCGTATTTGCGTATGTTCTTGTCTGCCGCCGCTTGCAGGCGGGCGATCGTTTCCACTGCCGGTTTCTTGCCGAAGAGGTGCGCATAGCGCTTCTGCCGTTGCAGGTACGCCTCGACCGGCTGCTTTCTGCGAATCTTCAGGGTGCCGGTCACCTCGCCGTTCTCCGCTTCGAAGACCGGAAAGATGCCGGTTTCCTTGGCCAGGCGCGCCAGCAGGATGGTGTCCTCCGAAGCCGCGCCCCAGCCCAGCGGGCAGGGAACGAGAATGTGGATATAGCGCGCGCCACGGATGCCCATGGCCTTGGTGACCTTGTACTCGAGATCACGCAGGTCGGCGACGGTCGCCGTGGCGACGTAAGGGATTTCGTGTGCCATGGCAATCGCCGGGACGAACTTGCCCTGGCCGAACTGGTTTCCCGGTTCCGGACCGACCGGCATGGTGGTCGCCGTGCGGGCGGCCGGAGGCGTTGCCGAACTGCGCTGCACCCCGGTATTCATGTAGCCGCCATTGTCGTAACAGATGTAGAGAACGTCGTCATTGCGCTCGAACATGCCGGAAAGGCAGCCGAAACCGATGTCCGTCGTGCCGCCGTCGCCGCCCTGGGCAACGACGCGGACATCGCCCATCTCGCCCTTGTGTTTCTTCACCTTGATCGCCGCGGCGATGCCCGTGGCGACCGCCGCGGTGTTGCCGAACAGCGAGTGAATCCAGGGGATCTGCCACGAGGTTTCCGGGTAGGGCGTCGAGAACACTTCGAGGCAACCGGTTGCGTTGGCGGCGATCAAGCGGCCGCGAGCGGCGTTCATCGCCGCATCGATGGCGTAGCGTGCGCCGAGTGCTTCACCGCAACCCTGACACGCGCGGTGCCCGGAGTTCAGTGAATTCGTACGTTGAATGTTGGCCTGGACGCTGCGTTCGGACGGTTCCAGGAGGCGATTGCCGACGGTGAAGGTGCCGGTCTGATAGAAATGGACGGGTTGAAAGCTCATCGTGGGTCTCCTCAGCCAATACGGGCGGCAACGACGCCGACGTCGCGCAGCATGCTTTCCGCTGCCGGACCCGAACGGCGCGTCGTGCGCTCGCGTTCGAGTTGCTTGTTGACCACGTCCCAATCGAGATCGAGAAACGTCAGGCGCTCGAGTTCGCCGCGGATGGCCTTGGCAAACAGCGCGTGCAGTGACTTCATGGTGATCGCCCGGCCGCCGAGTCCGGCGACGACGGTGTGTCCTTCGAGTTGCAGCCCGGACATGGCCATGCGTACATCGGTCGACACGACACCGCCGATGCCTACCGCCAGGCTCTTTTCGAGCACTACTACCCGTTTGGCGTTCTGCAGTGCGGCGCGGACGTTGTCGAGCGGGAAAGGCCGGTAGGAACTGATGCCCAGAACGCCGATCTTCTCCCCAGCCTGACGCATCTCATCGACGACGTCCTTGATCGTTCCGAGGATCGAACCCATCGCGACGACGATGGTCTCCGCATCGTCCGTGAGGTAGGAATGCGTCAGACCGCCCGAATCGCGACCGAATATCGTCTTGAACTGTGCAGCCAGCTTCGGGATGAGTTCCAGGGCCTGCATCTGCTTGGCGTGCGCGAGGTAGCGCACTTCGGAGAAGGCTTCCGGGCCAACCATTGCGCCGATCGATACTGGATCCGTGGGATCGAGTGCCTGGCGTGGTTCGTAGGGTGGCAGGAAAGCGTCGACCTGCTCCTGAGTCGGCACGTCGACGCGCTCGTAAGCGTGCGTGAGAATGAAGCCGTCCATGCAGACCATCACCGGCAGGCTCACTTCCTCGGCCAGCTTGAAAGCCAGGATGTGCAGGTCGAGAGCTTCCTGGTTGGTTTCGGCGAACAACTGGATCCAGCCGCTGTCCCGCTGCGAGAGCGCATCGGTGTGATCGTTCCAGATGTTGATCGGTGCGCCGATGGCACGGTTGGCGACGGTCATGACGATCGGCAGGCCGAGACCGGAAGCGTTATAGACCGCCTCGCACATGAACAGAATGCCCTGCGAAGCGGTCGCTGTGTAGGTGCGGGCACCGGTTGCCGACGAGCCAATGGCGACGCTCATCGCTGCGAACTCGGATTCGACGTTGATGAACTCGCAGTCGGTGACTTCCCCGGACTTGACCATCTCGCCGAGGCCTTCAACGATGTGTGTCTGCGGGGAAATCGGGTAGGCGCAAATGACCTCCGGCCGGCAAAGGCCGACCGCTTCGGCAACGGCGTGGGAACCTTCAGTCTGTTTAAGCATGTGCGGCCTCCTGGTGACTTGCCCCGGCGATCTCGTCAGTGACGAACTGATAAGCCTCGGTGGCAGCAGCGATGTTGTTGCGGGCGATCTTCTCCGAGAACTTGGTATTGATGGCCTTGATCACCGACTCCAGGCGGATGATTCCCGAGGCGGCGGCGAAGCCGGCCAGCAAGGGGACATTGGGCATCGGCCGGCCGACGTGCTTGCGGCTGAGGTCGGTGGCCGGGACCGTGAGAAGCCGCTCTTCCGGCCAGTCGCGGACGAAATCGGCTAGGCCCAGATCGGTAAAGCTGCGGCTGGTGTTGATCAGGATGTAACCGCCCTTCTTCAGCCCGGAGAAGACGTCCACCTGGAAAAGCAGGGTCGGATCCTGAATGATCAGGGCATCGGGCTCCATGATTGGCTCGCGCAGCCGGATCTCCTGATCGGCGATGCGGCAGAAGGCGACGACGGGAGCGCCGGTGCGCTCCGATCCAAAACTTGGGAAGGCCTGCGCGTGGCGTCCCTCTTCAAATGCAGCGATCGATAACATTTCGGCAGCGGTAACCACGCCCTGGCCACCGCGACCATGTATTCGGACTTGGAACATGTTTCCTCCATTGTTTTACATCGGTGTCTTTTTTGGGTCCGCGCAGCATAGCTCAGTTCGAGTTCATTGAAAACAACGACACGGCTGCCGATCACCGGCTTGCCGTGGTTTTTCGGCAACTCGCCGGAATCGGGGGCCTGCAGGCGAGTCGTGCTCGATTTCCCGCCTGCAGGACAGACCCGCCCACCTCTGGTATACGAGCCATGCTGAACAATTTTGTGCTGCTGCTTACTGCTGCTGCCGGTGTTGGTGGTACCGCCGCCAGCCTGGTTTGCTGCGCATGCCGCATTTCATGCCGGCAATGGGCCACTGCCCGGTCTCTTCGGCATCAGGACCGTATAGTCGAAGTCGAGAAGCACGCTTGGGTCGTAGCTGCCGTCGGCTGCCTTGTACGGGAAGTCGGCACAGTTGCGGTCCTTGGTGGCCACGGTACGCAGGCGGAGCGCGCCAAGGTCATGGCGACCGGGAAGGGACATCTGTTCGATGACCTCCGACCAGGCGTACACCGTATCGCCGGCGAATGCCGGCGATACATGCCTGCCTGCGTTGATCGCCGCGACGCTGAAGGCATTGGCCAGGCCGTTGAACGACAGCGAGCGCGCCAGGCCGATAATGTAGCCACCGTAGACGATCCTGCGCCCGAAACGTCCCTCCTTTTCCGCGTGCTGGTTGAAGTGCACCCGCGCCGTGTTCTGGTAGAGGCGGGTGGCCATCATGTGCTCGCTTTCCTCGATGGTCATCCCGTCGACGTGGTCGATGCGTTCACCGACCCGGTAGTCGTCCCATAGATCCGTGCTGCCCGAAAGCGTGGTGTCGTAGTCTTCCAGCCTGATCCCGGCCGGAATGACCAGGTCGCTCGCCGCCACGGCATCGTGAAGTTCGGGAATCACGGTGTCTGGCGCCGGTGACGCCGGATCGCGCTTGCGAACCATTACCCAGCGGCAGTAGTCGAGCGCTATCTGCCCACGCTGATTGACGCCACAGGAGCGCACATAGACGATGCCGGTCTTGCCGTCGCGATTTTCCTTGAGTCCGATCACCGTCGAATCGGCGGTGAGCGTGTCTCCCGGATAGACACGGTGACCGAAGCGTCCGGTGGCGTAGCCGAGGTTGGCAATGGCATTGAGCGAGATATCCGGCACCGTCTTGCCGAAGACCACGTTGAAAGCCAGCAAATTGTCCACCGGCGAACGCGGGAAGGACAGGCTGTGCGCGAAGGTGTCTGCCGAGGTCAGGGCAAAGCGCGAGCCGGTCAGTGCCGTGTACAGGGCGACATCGCCTTCGGTAATCGTCCGCGGCGTCGCATGGGCGATCGTCTGGCCGACGCGAAAATCCTCGAAGAAATTGCCCCGCCTGGTCTTCTCGCTCATCGTCTTCTCTCCCCCTCGTCCCGCATGGTCGCTTTACAGTCCATAGGCAGCCGCCAGGTCCGGATCGCGTCTGGCAACAAGGCTTGCCAGATCGACGATCACCCGCGCCTGTTTCCAGGTGGCGTCGTCCTGCATCTTGCCGTCGATCGTCGCCACGCCACTGCCGTCGGGCATGGCTTCCAGAATGCGCTTGGCGAACAGGACTTCCTTGACATCGGGACTGAAGACGCGTTTGGCTATGGCGATCTGGTTGGGCGCCAGCGACCAGGCGCCGGAGCAACCCATCAGGAAGGCATTGCGAAACTGCGCCTCGCAGGCCGCCTCGTCCTTGAGGTCACCGAACGGCCCGTAGAACGAGTGCAGACCGTGTGCCACGGCTGCATCGACCATGCGGGCGACGGTGTAGTGCCACAGATCCTGCTGAAAGAAGGCACGCTGGTCCTTGCCCACCTCGGGGTCTGCAAGAACGCCGTAGCCGGGGTGACCGCCTCCGACGCGAGTGGTCTTCATGCCGCGCGACGCCGCCAGGTCTGCAGGGCCGAGGCTCAGACCGTGCATCCGTGGACTGGCGCCGCAGATCGCCTCGACATTGGTCACCCCTTGCGCGGTTTCAAGCAGCGCGTGCAGCAGGATCGGCTTGCGGATTGCGTATTTCGCTTCGAGCAGGGCGACGTACTGATCGACGAAGTGGATATCCCAGGGCCCCTCGACCTTGGGGATCATGATCACGTCGAGCTTGTTGCCGACATGCTTGATGATCTCGCTGAGGTCGTCGAGTACCCACGGGCTGTTCAGCGCATTGATGCGCACCCACATGCCGGTATCGGCGAAATCGTTGTTTGCCAGCACTTCGATGAAGCCGGCACGCGCCGCCTCCTTGGCGTCGATCGGAATGGCGTCCTCGAGGTTGCCGCACATTACATCGCACTTGCTGGCAGTCTCGGGCGCCTTGGCGCGGATCTTTTCGATGTGTGGCGGAAAGAAGTGGATCATGCGCTCCGGTCGCACGGGCAGTTCACGCAGGGGTTGTGGGGCACCAATGGCGAGCGGCTTGTAGAAATGGACTGGTAGCTTCATGGCATTCTTCCTGGGGAAAGAGACGGTCTGGCAGGCAAGGGCGGCGAAGGACTCATCGGTACGGTAATGCGGTCATGCGGTCATCCTGGCCCGGCGACCACGCCGGCGTCGTGCAGCCGGCCGACTTCCGCTTCACTCATGCCGAGGACCTCGAGCAGTATCTGGTCGGTGTGTTGGCCAAGCAGCGGCGCCGGCATCGCCGGCAGGCGGGGCGACCCGGAAAAGTCGAGTGGCGTGGTGGGCATCAGGTAGGCTCCGACGCCGGCTTGCTCGGTCATGTGGAACAGGGGATTGTCGACCGAGCAATCGGGATCGTTGGCAATCGCCTCGCGAACGCTGCGATAGGGGCTCCAGCTGACGCGGTGCGCATCGAGGACGGCTGCCGCCTCGGCCAGCGTGCGTGCCTGGCACCACGGTTCGATCAGCGCGGCGATCTGCTGGCGCGCACGGAAGCGATTGCCCTCGTCGTCCAGGTCGAGTCCGAGACGGACGCCCAGCGCCTCGATCGACTCTTTCAGTCCGGTCGCCTTGATCAGGTCGCGCCACTGCCTGCGGGTCAGTCCGACGATCATCAGCCGCTTGCCGTCGAGTGTTTCGAAGTCGCGGCCGAAAGCGCCGTACAGGTAGTTTCCCTGTCTGGGCCGGTCGGCATCGTTGACCATCACCTCGGCGATCATTCCGACGTTGCCGATCATCGCCAGCGCCACGTCCTTGAGTGCCAGGCGTACCAACTGCCCTTCTCCGGTCAGGCGGCGGTGCCTTTCGGCGGCGAGCATGCCGATGGCGATCATGTGGCCGCTGATGAAGTCCCACGCCGGAAAGACGTGGTTGACCACCTCGGGGGAAGCGTTCGGCCCGGTCATGAAGGGCAGGCCAACCTGCGGGTTTACGGTGTAATCGACGTCCGAGCTGCCGTCGCGGCGACCGGTGAGATTGACCATGATCAGGTCCTGCCGATTGGCTTGCAGTGCCTCGTAGCTCAGCCAGCCGGTGGCCGGGAAGTTGGTGCTGAAGAGACCGGCGTTCTCGCCCGGCGCACAGATCAGCTCGGTCAGCAACGCCTGTCCACGGGGATTGCGCAGGTTGACTGCGATCGAACGCTTCCCCTTGTTCATGCCGGCCCAGAAAAGGCTGTGCTGGCCGCCGCGGGCCAATGGCCAGCGACCGTAGTCGAGGCCGCCGCCGATGGGGTCGAAACGGATGACGTCGGCGCCCAGTTGAGCGAGCGTCATGCCACCCAGTGGTGCGGCGACGAACGCCGAGCCTTCGACCACCCGCAGGCCCTTGAGGATACCGTCCATATCGTCTTACCCGTCCTGCCGCCGCGTTCTGCGGCCGCAAATGGATTCGTCAGTCAAGCCAACCGCCTTCTTGCTCATTCGCCGGCGCCAGTAAGCAGCGATATCCCGCCGCACGCGCGCCTGGCAGGCCACTGCCATGCTCGCACCGCCATTCTGACGGCGCGCTTCTTGCCCAGTGCTGCAATCCCGACGGCGGCGATCGCGAGCAGATCGCTGACTTCGTGGCCAGCATGTTGCCCGAACTTCGCAGCCAGGCATCCGTGTCCCCAAGCGCGGTCGAGGGTGCGCCCTCGCCGATGCGACGCAACAGGTCTGGCTGCCATCGTCCCCCACGGCGGAGCTGTTGCCTCCACAGAGGTGCTGCCGCCCGTCGAACACATCGGCGATGCCGTTCCGGGTGGCGGTGCAGTGCGCACAGTATATGGGAAAAGGGGGGCGCCGGCGCACGCTTGCGACGCGGGCAGCGACGGCGCGCAACGTATGTGCGCCGGCTTGAGTTTGCCCGCCTGCTGTGCTGTACTTGCCGAAGGCCTCCGGAACCCACGCAAAAGGATACGCTTGATGACAGACGTGACAGCAGACTATGGCGCCTGGATTGGCCGCCGCGAAGTCACCGACGACGAACTGGCCCTGGCTCCGGCACTGGCGGCGGCCGCGACCCTGGACGACACGGCGACGCACTTCGAACGAGGCAGCGCACTTCCGCCGCTGTGGCACTGGTTCTACTTCCTGCCGAGGGCGGCGCAGGCGCAGCTCGACGTCGACGGGCACCCGCGCCGGGGTGGTTTCATGCCACCGGTTCCCTATCCCAGACGGATGTTTGCCGGTGGCCGAACGCGCTACCACCGGCCGCTACTGATCGGTCAGCCGGCGCGGCGCGAAGCGCTGATCCGGGATGTTCGGGAGAAATCGGGTCGCTCTGGCTCGCTGGCCTTTGTTTCCGTGAGCTACAACTTCTATCAGGATGGCGAGCTCTGTATCGAGGAGGAGCAGGACATTGTCTATCGTGAGCCAGGGCCGGCGGTTGCTCGTCCGCAAGTGATCGCCTGGACGCCCCTCGGGGAAGGCACCTGGTCACGTATCGTGACGCCGGACCCGAAACTGCTCTTCCGCTTCTCGGCGCTTACCTTCAACGCCCATCGCATTCATTACGACCGGCCCTACGCCACCGAGGAGGAGGGCTATCCCGGGCTGGTCGTGCATGGCCCCTTGACCGCAGTCCTGCTGATGGAACTGCTGCGCACGCATGCGGGCCGGCCGGTCAGGAGCTTCAGCTTCCGCGGCTTGGCTCCACTGTTCGATCTCGCGCCGTTTCGCGTGCTTTGCACCGGCGGCAAAGACGGCCAGATGTCGCTCGTCGCGCAGGCACCCGACGGAGTCGCCGCGATGAGCGCCAGCGCCGAGTTGGTGCCGGCCTAGTCGCCTTGCCCGGAACGGCGCTCATGGCGCCGGCAAGGCAATCCTGAAGGACAGAGACGGTGGAGCGGCCAAAGGCCTCCGCTTCACCGGCGTCGAACCGTTGGCAGCTGTCAATGGGCGCGCTGCTTGTGGCAACTCCCGTGCAACGGCAGCGCCGCCAGCAGTTCTGTGTCCGTCCGGGGTCTTCCATGGCTGAGCAGGTCCGAGCCCTTGCCAAATTCCCGTTTTCCTGTGCATGCCCGAAGGGCGCCTCGCCTTCGCACTCCCATGGGCGCTTGGCTCAGGCGCCCACAGTCGAGGCTGGCGGGCGTATTGGCGACGGCTTTTCCCTGTCTCGATCGCACTTGCCCGTTCTCCGCCATCGAGAAACGGCGTGCCCTGGCGTTCTCGGTACGGCCAGGAAGGGTATCGGGCACGGCTAACCCTGGTGGCGCGCCCACGAACGAAGGCGGCCGTACGCGATAGCGAACGATCGGGGTCGGCGAAACCGTCTTCCACGTTTTACTCTTATCTCTTATATAAGATCGAAGAGATCTCTTCCTGTGGCCGTAATCGTATTGCCTTGTGCCACGATCGCCGATAGAATCCTCATTAACTGCGAGGAATAGTACGGTAAGACAAATGCATGATATTTATGGATTTGCAGTGTGCTCAATTTTGGAGGGACGAAATGAAACTTACGCTCAGCCATGATGAAATAGGTGCCTATTCTGGCGAGTTGCACGCTTGCAACGAGGCTTTCAAATCGCACTACCCGGCGGATTCCTTCGACCGGCAGCCGGTGCATACGGTCTACGGGGGCGCCAATCTGTTCAAGGCCGGCTTTGCCGGCAAGTTGGGTGAGGTTGCGCTCAAGACCCTCGATACCTATGCCCCCAGTTACAGCGTCTTCGCCCGCGCACTTGGCTTGCCGCGCGCCGACACCTTGCCGACGAATCCGATGGAGCTGGCCAGCCTCACCCGTGCGCTGGAAACGAATCCCGACCTCGTCCGAGAGACCAAGCAGGCCGCCTGGCTGGCTTATACGGTCTACAACCGGGTCGTGAAGAAGTTGCAGAGCGAGCCGATTGAAGACAACCGCATCGACTTCGAAGATGGCTACGGCAATCGCCCGGACGATGAAGAAGATGGTCATGCCGTCTCGGCTGCCGACGAAGTCGCCAAAGGGATGGGCGATGGCGTGCTCTCGCCGTTTATCGGCATCCGGGTGAAGACCTTCTCGGAAGAGTGCAAGCTGCGCTCGATTCGCACCCTGGACATCTTCCTGACGCGGCTGGCCGAGAAGACCGGCGGCAAACTGCCGCAGAACTTCATCGTCACGCTTCCGAAGGTCACTACGCCGGGTCAGGTGTCGACCTTCGTAAAGATTCTCGAGAATCTCGAGTCTCGACTTGGTTTTCCCAAGGACTCGCTGAGAATGGAGATCATGATCGAAACGACGCAGTCGATCATCAATCACAAGGGGGAAAACACGGTTCCGCTGCTCGTCGCTGCCGCCGGTGGCCGCTGCCGCTCGGCGATCTTCGGGACCTACGACTACACGGCCTCGTGCAACATTACTGCCGCACACCAGACGCACACCCATCCGGCCTGCGATTTCGCGCGCCACGTGATGCAGGTCAGTCTGGCCGGAACCGGAATAACGATCAGCGACGGTGCGACCACCAGCATGCCGATCGGGCCGCACAAGGCGGCCAGGGACGCTGTTCTGTCGGCGCAGCAGATGGACGAGAATCGCGCCGTCGTGCACGGTGCCTGGAAGCTGCACTACGACAATATCATGCACTCCCTGCGGCACGGCTACTATCAGGGCTGGGATTTGAATCCGGGCCAGTTGCCGGTGCGCTATGCGGCGATGGACACCTTCTTCCTCAGCAGTCTGCAGGATGCCTCGGCGCGGCTGAACGCTTTTCTCAACAAGGCCGCTCAGGCGACGCTGGTCGGCAATACCTTCGACGACGCAGCGACAGGTCAGGGCTTGCTGAACTTCTTCTTGCGGGGAATGGCGTGCGGCGCGATCACCGAGCAGGAAGTTCTCGCGACGGGAATCACTCTGGACGAGTTGCGCTCGCGTTCGTTTGTCCAGATTGTCAGCAATCGGACCAGCTAGCAAGCGACGCAACAGCCGATCAGCTATCAAGAAAGGGATGAGCCATGACAGAGGTCAACAGCGGAATGCAGGTGGCGGTACGGTATCTCCAATCAGCCGATGCACTGATCGGGAAGTCGCTGGGCTGGATGAAGCAGCAGTGTGCCGGCGACAAGGGAGTCTCCAGCGAGAAGCTCGACGCCCATCAGATGGCCAGTTTCGATCTGGCATGGTGTGCCGCTGAAGCGACCGCTGCACGTTTTGCGGCTGACTATGCCGGCAAGGTTGCCGCGGCCGGTGCGACAGGCGATGGCCCATGTCTGGAAGAGCGGATGGCGCTGGTGTTTTGCGCCGAGGCCTTGCAGAACATTCACAACCGTTTCTGGGCGCGCCCGCAGTGTTTCGGCGTGAATGCCGGCGAACTGGCCGCCTTCGCCTCTTCCGAAATGGCTGTTTTCTGCCAGACGCAACTCGATGCGCGCAATCTGGAAGCGCTTGGCAGGCAGGTGGCGGCACTGGAGGGCGACAGCGGTGCCTACATGCTCGGCGATGACGCGATGATGATGCAGGACGCGTTCCGCAAGCTGGCGACCAACGTGGTGATGCCTCTGGCCGAGGAGATTCATCGCGAGGACCGGATCATTCCGCAGGAAATCCTCGAGCCGCTGACGGAAATGGGCTGCTTCGGCCTGTCGATTCCGGAACGTTTCGGCGGTATCCAGAGCGACGATCATGAAGACAACATGGGGATGATCGTGGTCACCGAGGAACTGTCGCGCGGCTCCCTCGGTGCGGCAGGCAGCCTGATCACCCGTCCTGAAATCCTCAGCCGCGCCCTGCTCAAGGGCGGAACGGAAGCGCAGAGACAGAAGTGGTTGCCGCAGGTGGCGATGGGCGATCCATTGTGCGCCATCGCGGTCACCGAACCGGATACCGGCTCGGACGTCGCGGCCATGCGCCTCAAGGCGACCAGGTGCGATGGCGGCTGGATTCTGGACGGCGTCAAGACCTGGTGCACCATGGCCGGCAAGGCTGGCGTGCTGCTGGTCCTGGCCCGATCCAACCCGGACCGCTCGCTCGGTCACAAGGGCTTGAGCATGTTCCTGGTGGAAAAGGACTCGTATGACGGGCACGATTTCGAGTATCGTCAGGCGCAGGGTGGCGTGCTGACCGGCCGGGCGATTTCGACCATTGGTTACCGCGGGATGCATTCCTATGAACTGTTCTTCGACAACATCTTTGTCCCTGACGAGAATCTGGTCGGCGGTCCGGAAGGCGAAGGGAAGGGCTTCTACTTCACCATGGCCGGCTTTGCGGGCGGACGAATTCAAACTGCCGCACGTGCCATCGGCGTCATGCAGGCGGCTTTCGAACGTGCCGTTTCCTATGCCGGCGAGCGCAAGGCATTCGGCAAACCGATTGGCGACTATCAACTGACGCTGGTCAAGTTGGCGCGCATGGCAACTCTGCTGACCGTCTCCCGGCAATTCACCTACGCCGTCGGGCGTCTCATGGACCAGGGTTCAGGGCAGATGGAAGCGAGCATGGTGAAGCTCTTCACCTGTCGGACCGCCGAGTGGCTGACCCGCGAAGCGCTGCAGATCCATGGGGGTATGGGCTATGCCGAGGAGTCGCCCGTCAGCCGCTATTTCCTGGATGCCCGTGTGCTGTCGATTTTCGAAGGGGCCGAAGAAACGCTGGCCCTGAAGGTGATCGCGCGCGCGCTCATCGACGCGGCGTAGTTCCGGCTCCAGCCTGCAGGTCGTCGCGCCGATGGTCATGGCAGCGCAGCCGGTGACGGTCATGACCGCTTCCTTCACTTGCGGTGCGCATTCCGGCATGCGCGCCGCTGTTGTTTGAGTGGCGGTGAGCAGGCCTCCTGGAGTCCTCGCCTCATTCCCCGATCCTTGTCTCCCGCTCGGGGTGAAACAGAAGGGAGATTCGTGAGTCGCGAATGCGACTTGCACGGCAAAAGGAAGATTCCATGTCGCAAGCGATTCGTTTCCGACCGCAGGTCGAGCTGGCTGAAACAGTGAAGGTGGACCTGCAGAAGGTCCGCTACCCTCACTATGGACGCTATCTGGAGGAGTTCGTGCCGGGGCAGGTGTTTGTGCACCCGCGTGGCTTCACCTTCTTCCCCGCCCAGATGGAGGCCTTTGCCCGCACCTACATGCAGTGCAATCCGCTGTACATCAATCAGGAGTACGCGCGGGCCAGCGGTTTTGCCGGCCTGCTGGCTTCGCCGCAGATGGTCTTCAACGTCGTTCTCTCGCTCGGCGTGCAGAACGACTCGGAAAAGGCAATGGCGAACCTCGGCTATTACGATGCGCAGTACTTGCGGCCGGTTTATCAGCTGGACACGATTCGCGCCCTGACCAGGGTCATGGACCGCAAGGAGCGTGGCGCCGGCAAGCCCGGTATCGTGACCATCCGGACATTGGGCATCAACCAGAATGACGAGGTGGTTCTGCAGTACCAGCGCAAGATCATGGTCGCCGGGCAGGGTGACCGTCCGCCAACCACGCCCCTGCCGCCCTCCGCGGCGATGCCGGCCTTCCCCTGGGTCGAGGATGCCGCGGTCTCCCTGCCCGAGTTTCCGGCTGCGCTTCCTTCCGGCCTGACCGGGCCAACTTCCTACTTCGAGGATTTTTCCGTCGGCGAGATCATCGTTCACGCCAATGGCAGAACGATCACCGATGAACATCAGCCGCTGACCTACGCGGTGGGAAATACGCATCCGCTGCACTTCGATCGCGTCTTCAGTTCCGGCCTGTCGGGCAAGATGAGCGGAGATCCCATTGTTTATGGGGGGCTGGTTTTCGCCTGGCTGGAAGGCCTGGCCAGTCGCGACGTCAGCGAGAACAGCGTATGGGAGCTCGGTTTCACGGAGGGCTATCATACTCAGCCCTCGGTCGGCGGCGACACCGTTGCCGCCCTGTCGCGCGTCCTGGCCGCCGAAGATGCCCCCGGCGAGTTGGGCGCCAGCTTCGGCATCGTGACTTTTCAGCTGGTCGGCGTCAAGAACGTCAGTGCCGCCACCGCTTTTGCCGAATACGGCGAGGATTTGTTCATCAAGGAAAACGACAAGAAGGCGATGAACAAGGAAAAGATCGAGGCGAAGATTTTTGAGATCGAGAGACGTCTCTTGATCAGGAAGAGGAGCTAGTCATGGATTCCGTGCAAACGAAACGGGACCGTCCCTGGTTGATGCGGACCTACAGTGGTCACAGCTCGGCCCGGGCGTCCAACGCGCTCTATCGAACCAATCTTGCCAAAGGCCAGACCGGGTTGTCGGTGGCCTTCGATCTGCCGACGCAGACCGGCTACGATGCAGACAGCCCCCTGGCCAGGGGCGAGGTCGGCAAGGTTGGCGTGCCGATATCGCATATCGAGGACATGGATCAGTTGTTTGACCAGATACCCCTCGACCAGATGAACACGGCGATGACCATCAACGCCACGGCGCCATGGCTGCTGTCCCTGTATATCGGCCTGGCACAGCGCAGAGGCATCGACCCGAAGAAGCTGAGCGGCACGACCCAGAACGACATCATCAAGGAATACCTGTCGCGGGGTACCTACATCTATCCGCCGGGTCCGTCGATGCGCCTGATCGCGGACACCATCAACTACACCGTCAAGCACGTGCCGAAGTGGAATCCGACCAACATCTGCAGTTACCACTTGCAGGAGGCAGGGGCTACGCCGGTCCAGGAACTGGCCTATGCCCTGTGCACCGCGACGGCCGTTCTGGACCGCGTCCAGGCGTCTGGCGAGATCAGGCCGGAAGAGTTTTCACAGGTCGTCGAGCGCATCTCCTTCTTTGTCAACGCGGGCATCCGTTTCGTCGAGGAGTGTTGCAAGCTGCGGGCATTCGGCGAGATGTGGGACGAGCTGACGCTGACCCGCTACAAGGTGGCCGATCCGAAGCTGCGCCGTTTTCGCTATGGCGTGCAGGTGAACTCGCTGGGGCTCACCGAACCGCAGCCGGAAAACAATGTGCAGAGAATCGTCCTGGAAATGCTGGCGGTGGCGCTGTCCAAGGGCGCTAGGGCGCGTGCCATCCAGCTTCCCGCGTGGAACGAGGCAATGGGTTTGCCGCGGCCCTGGGACCAGCAATGGGCGTTGCGCATGCAGCAGGTCTTGGCCTTCGAGACCGATCTGCTGGAGTACGAAGACATTCTCGACGGCTCGCCGGTGATTGCGGCGAAGGTCAGGCAGCTCGTCGAGGGTGCCAGAAGAGAGATCGAGAACGTCGAAGCGCAGGGCGGGATCATTGCCGCGATCGAATCCGGTTACGTCAAGCGCGAGCTGGTGGCCAGCCACATGCAGCGCTTGCGCGCGATCGAGTCGGGCGAACTGAAGATCATCGGGGTCAACTGCTTCCAGGAAACCGCGGAGTCCCCGCTGACCCTGGGTAGCGATGGCGGTATCATGAAGACCGATCCGGCCGCCGAACGTGAGCAGATCGAAAGGCTGCAGGCGCATCGAAAGAAGCGCAGCGAGGCCGACGTTCAGGCCGCCCTGCAGGGGCTGAGCGATGCCGCCAGAAGCGGCGACAACATCATGCCAAGTTCGATTCGCTGCGCCCTGGCCGGCGTCAGCACCGGCGAGTGGGGTGATTCGCTGCGCGCTGTGTTTGGTGAGTTCCGCCCGCCGACGGGGATCGATATCGCCATCGACAGCCGCGCCGTACTTGGCAAGAAGGATCAGGTCACCGATCTCAGGGCGAGAGTCGCCAGCACCGGTGCGGCACTGGGCCGTCCCCTCAAGCTGCTGGTCGGCAAACCCGGGCTGGACGGACATTCCAACGGCGCGGAGCAGATTGCCGTCAAGGCGCGTGACGTCGGCTTCGAGGTGGTCTACGACGGGATCCGCCTGACGCCGCAACAGATTGCCCAGGCTGCCGAAGAGGAAGGCGTGCATATGGTCGGCCTGTCGATACTTTCGGGAAGCCACATGGAGCTGGTGGAATCGGTGCTGCAGGAGCTGCGTTCGCGCGATCTGGCGAGCGTGCCGGTGATCGCCGGCGGGATTATCCCGCAAGAGGACGCAACGAAGCTGGCCGCGCTCGGCGTCAGCGCAGTCTACACGCCCAAGGATTTCAATCTCAATACGATCATGGCCGACATGGTGGACGTGATCCGCCACGCCAACGGGCTCGAACGGCTTGGTCAGCTGCCCTGACGAAACATGGCCCAGGCAAACCTTCCCGAACCCGAGCAGCTGGCCTTGCGGATACTGCGCGGGGAGCGCGCGGCGGTTGCCGGTGGTCTGAATCTCCTGGACAACAAGCTTCCGGAAGCGCGCAACCGCTCGGCGCGTCTGCTGGCCGCGCTCTCCGGCGAGCGTGCGCTGAATGACGGCCACCTCGTCGGGGTGACGGGTCCCCCCGGCGCCGGGAAGTCGTCTCTCGTTTCGGCGATGATACGCGAGTGGCGGCTCGCGGGCAGGACCGTCGGAGTGCTGGCGGTGGATCCGTCCAGCCGGCCGGAATTGGGCGGAGGCGCCTTGCTGGGCGATCGCATTCGCATCAAGAATTCCTCTCACGACGACGGTTTGTTCATTCGCTCGCTGGCCAATCGCAACCAGTTGGGGGGCGTCGCGACCGAGGTCTGGCCAATGAGCTGGCTGATGCTGGCCTGCTTCGACATCGTGGTCATCGAGACCGTCGGCGTCGGGCAGACCGAAATCGATATCGCGGAGATCGGTGATACCGTCTGTTATGTGGCGCAGCCGGCGTCGGGCGACACGATCCAGTATCTCAAGTCGGGAATCATCGAAATACCGGATATCTTCGTGGTCAACAAGTCGGATATTGGCGCTGCGGCGCGCAAAACGGCCAGTGAACTTGGCCGCAGCGCGCCCCGGCCCGACCGCCGGGACGACTGGGATTATCCCGTGTGTCTGGTGAGCGCGACGATGAATACGGGGATCAGGCAGCTTAACGAGCATTTCGACAGGCACCGCAAATATCTTGTCGGCGCCGACTTGCTGGGCACGCTGCGTGCTCGCCATCAAAGCGGCTGGGTAGTACGCCTGTTGAAAGAGGAGTTCGGAACGTTCGGCCTGGAACTGATCGGCGGCTGCGCGGCTGTCGGCGAAAGGCTTGGGGAAAACCAGCACCGTCAGTTTGAAGAATACGAGCGTATGCGCAAGCATATTCTTTCCAGATTCATGTCGGCAAGCCAGCCGAGTAGTCTAACCAAAGGAGCATCCTGATGAGCAAACAACTGTATGAACTAGGCGATAGGCCCCCCCTGGGCGAAGTTCCGGAACAGATGCATGCCTGGCTGATCCGCCAGGACCGTTTTGGCAAGCCCACCGAGGCGTTTCAGAAGGAAGTGGTGAATACCCCGGCGATCGCCGACGATGAGGTCCTGGTACTCGTGATGGCGGCGGGGATCAACTACAACAACGTGTGGGCGGCACTCGGCTTCCCGGTCAACGTCATCGGCGCCCGCAACAAGGCCGGCGAGCCCGAAGACTTCCATATCGGCGGCAGCGACGCCTCCGGCATCGTCTACGCGGTCGGCAAGGACGTGACCAACGTCAAGGTCGGGGACGAAGTGGTGATGCATTGCGGCCAATGGGATCGCAACTGCAGCTGGGTCAAGAAGGGTGGCGACCCGATGTACTCGCCCTCGTTCAAGATCTGGGGATACGAAACCAATTACGGCAGTTTTGCCCAATTCACCAAGGTGCAGGGTCACCAGTGCATGCCCAAGCCCAGGCACATGACCTGGGAAGAGTCGGCGGCGTATACGCTGGTCGCCGCGACGGCCTGGCGGATGCTGCACGGCTGGGAAAGCAGTTCGATCAAGAAGGGCGATGTGGCCCTGATCTGGGGTGGCGCAGGCGGCCTGGGTTCGATGGCCATCCAGATCGCCAAGGCGGTCGGCGCGACATCGGTGGCCATCGTGTCGGGCGAGGACAAGTTCGACTACTGCATGAAGCTGGGTGCGAAAGGCTGCATCAACCGTAACGACTTCGATCACTGGGGCATGTTGCCGCACTGGAAGGACAACGCCGGCTACGCCAAGTGGCTGAAAGGCGTGCGCTCCTTTGGCGCGAAGATCTGGGAAGTGCTGGGCGAGAAGCGCGCGCCGAACATCGTCTTCGAGCATCCTGGCGAAACGACCATCCCGACTTCGATTTTCGTGTGTGAAACCGGTGGCATGGTCGTCGTCTGCGCCGGCACCTCGGGCTACAATGCGACCGTCGACCTGCGCTACCTGTGGATGCGGCAGAAGCGCCTGCAAGGCTCGCATTTTGCCAATGCCGTGCAGTGCAACCAGATGAACGAGCTGGCGCTTGCTGGCCTGATCGATCCCTGCATGTCGCGAGCGTTTACCTATGACGATCTGCCCCTGGCACATCAGTTGATGCACGACAACAAACACCCGCACGGCAACATGTCGGCGCTGATTGGCGCTACCGAATTCGGCCTGGGTGCCAGTGGCAAGCCGGCCGTGGCGATTGTGCATCCGACGCTGCCCAAGGACGATGTTCACACGACGCCGGCACCCTATCCGATGTCCACGCCGCTGCCGGGCATTGCCGAGGGCGAACCCGTTACCATTGCCGACGATGGCAGCAAGGTTCGCGATCTGATGCATCGTGGCATCATTTCCTGTGCGCCGGGCGATTCCGTCGGTGCTGTCGCCAAGATCATGGTCGACAACGAGATTCATGCCGTGGTCGTCATGGATGCGCAGGGCGGAGCCGTTGGCGTCGTGTCGCAGACCGACATGGTTCTGGCGCGGCAGGGCCGGACGCCGGATCAGGCGCGCGCGATGCAGGCCGGGGAGATCATGACCCCGGGTTGCGCGACCTGCGATGCGGAGATGCTGTTGAGCGACGCGGTCAGCCTGATGACGGGGCGTCGTATGCACCGTCTGGTGGTGACCGAGCAGGGTCAGCCGGTGGGCGTCATTTCCATGACCGACGTGGTCCGCAAGATCATCGGCGAGTGATCGCCGCGCGCCAGGTCAGCGGCATCTGCCGTCGTCCCTCCGCGGCCGGCCCGGTCCGGGCAAGGGGCGCTGCAAACCCTTCCCCGTCCTTGCGGACGGGGAAGGGATTTTCTCGAAAACGATGGAGAATTTCCCAGCATGCGAGCCATCGTCTGCCGTGAACTCACTGGTCCCGCCGCGTTGCGGATCGAGGAGCTTGCCGAACCTCTCTCCGGTCCCGGGCAGGTGCGCATTCGGGTCCGTGCCTGCGGGGTCAACTTTGCCGACAGCCTGATTACCCGCGGCCAATATCAAAAACAGCCAGCAACCCCTTTCGTTCCGGGTTTTGAAGTTGCCGGAGAGGTGCTCGAGGTGGGCGCCGGCGTGACCGGGTTCGCGCCCGGCGATCGGGTGCTGGCCCTGACGCCCCACGGTGGCTACGCCGAGCAGGTTGCCGCCGACATCACGCGTTGTGTGCCGATACCGCCGACCATGTCCTGGGAACACGCCGCGGGATTTCCGGTGGTGTTTGGCACGTCGCATGTCGCCTTGTGGCATCGCGCACGCTTGCAGGCAGGCGAGACGCTGGTCGTGCACGGTGCCTCCGGTGGCGTCGGGCTGACCGCCGTTGCCATTGGCAAGCGTCTGGGGGCCACGGTCATCGCCACGGCCAGCGGCCCGGCAAAGCTCGCGGTGGCCCGCGAACACGGCGCCGACCACCTCATCGATTCCAGCCGGGAGGATGTTCGCGAGCGGATCAGGGACCTGACCGCCGGTCGTGGTGCCGACGTGGTCTACGATCCCGTTGGCGGTGCGTTATTTACGGCTTCGCTGCGCAGCATCGCTTTCGAAGGGCGAATCCTGGTCATCGGTTTTGCCGGCGGCGACGTGCCGCAGATCCCTGCCAATCACCTGCTGGTCAAGAATGTCGACGTGATCGGCGTTAACTGGCCGGCTTACGCCGAATTGCTCCCCCGAGTAATGATCGAGAGTTTCGCGACGCTTGTTCAATGGTATCTCGACGGCGCCATCCAGGTGCACGTTTCGGCGACCTATCCGCTGGCAAGGGCGGTCGAGGCGCTCGATCAGGTCGTGAGCAGAAAATCCACGGGCAAGGTGGTTATTACTACCGAGTGAAGCGCAGCGCCGCTTAATGGAGTGACGTTTTGCCTGCCGGGACGCGCGCTCGAATGTGTATTATCGATTGGTATGACAATGGAGACTGCCGTTTGACCGGGGGTCCAATATAAAGGATACTCGTTGCCATGCAATTCCAGTCCCTGGCCTCGCGACCTCTCTGGCTCGAAATGGCCGGAATGCTCCAAAACACACACTGGCGCAGGCGATAGCAGGCGTCATTTTCCCTGGGCACGGCCATGTCCGTGCTGATAATCACCATGAAAGGCCTGTCATGAATCCCCAGAACGGTTACGATATTGAAGACTTGTCAGTCGGCATGAGCGCAGAAATTGCCAAGACGATTACCGATGCGGACCTCGTCATGTTTGCCGGCGTGTCCACGGACGTCAATGCGGTTCATATGGACGAGGATTTTGCAAAGACGACGATGTTTGGCGGCCGCATCGCGCACGGCATGTTGTCGGCCAGCCTGATCTCGGCGGTGCTCGGCAACCGTTTGCCCGGGCCGGGCTGCATTTACATGAGCCAGGCCTTGCGTTTTCGTGCGCCGGTGCGTCCCGGCGACACGGTCCATGCCAGGGTTACCGTCAAGGAAGTTTTCGCCGACAAGGGGCGGGTAGCGCTCGATACCGTATGCACGGTGGGAGACAAGGTGGTCATTGACGGAGAAGCGATGCTGATGCCAACCTCGCGCAGCAAGCGCGAAGCGGCCGGCAAGTAGTTCGTCGTGAGCGGTGCCGGGCGCGGCTTGCCCTGGCGAGCAGCTTGCCGGCACCTACCAGTACTTCTCGAAAGCCATTTGTCCGGGCACGCCACGGCGGCTGGTGGCGAACCCACGCGCGCCCAGCGCCTGTCGTAGCGCAAGCGCCATTTCCGGGTTGCCGCAGACCATCAGGCGCGACGCCTCGACTCGCAGCGGCCTGCCCGCGGCTTCTTCCAGTCGGCCGTCGGCCAGCAGTTCCGGGATCCGCGCAGCAAGCGGTGTTGCCCCCGCTTCCCGCGTCACCACCGGAAGATAGGCCAGCCGTGCCCTGCCGCTGGCGACAGCGTGGTCATCGGCCAGCGCCTGCAGTTCATCGCGATAGGCGAGCTCCGATGATCGGCGCACGCTGTGGACGACAATCAGCCGTTCGAAGTCGCGCCAGACCGTTGCACCGCGCAGGATGGAAACAAACGGCCCCAGCCCCGTCCCGCTGGCCAGCATCCATAGCTCGCGACCGGTGGCCAACTGGTCGACCGTGAGGAACCCGAAACTGGCCCGGTCGACCAGAATCGTCTCGCCCGGCTGCACGTGCGACAGGGCGCCTGAAAAGCGACCGCCGGGAACCAGTGTGGCCAGGAATTCGAGTTCGTCTGCAGCAGCATCGGAAACCATCGAAAAGGGTCGCCAGACGAGGCCAGTGTCGGTCCTGACGCCGAGCCGCGCGTACTGACCCGGCGTGAAACGGAATTCGTCGTCGCGGGTGGTGCAGAACGACAGCATGTTTGCGGTCCAGTAGCGGATCTCCGATACCCGCTGCGTCGTCCATTTCTGGTCTGCAGTCGGGTCGGGAGGGATCTGCGGGCCGGATTTGGCGGACAGACTCATGGCGTATCTCCGTCGGTTTCGTGGATTTGGCAATGTCCTGTGGCGTCGTCGGCGGGCGGGCCATGGCAGCGTTCCTGGGCACGTGCAACAGCCATGTCAGCTGCTACTGAAGAACAGGGCCGCCATGATCAGACCGGTCACGACGATGGCCGCGCGCAGCACCGGTGCCGGTATCCGGCGCGCAAAGCGCGCGCCGAAATAGCCGCCGGCGGTGGCCGCGATCATCATCATCAGGGCCTGCGGCCAGGCCACCACGCCGCCCCAGGCGTAGACCGCGACGGCAATCGACGTCAGCAAGGCCGATACGACGTTCTTTGCCCCGTTCATTGCGTTCAGATTGCTTTGACCGAGCAGGCCGAACAAGGCCAGCAACAGAATGCCGAGCCCGCCGTTGAAGTAGCCGCCATAGATCGAGACGGCCATCAGCCCTGCCGTGGCGCGGATTGCCGAGACGTGGCCGGGACGATCACCATCGGCCCGGCGCAACAGCGTCGGGCCGATGGCAAACAGCAGGGTTGCAAGCAGCAACAGCCAGGGAACCAACACGCGAAACGTGCGATCGTCGGTCAGCAGCAGCAGAGCGGCACCAGTCGCGCCGCCGAGCAGGCTTACGGCAGCCAAACCGCCCAGGGACAATCCGGGCGGCGCCTGCAGATCTTCGCGAAAGCCCAGCGCTCCGGAGGCGTAGCCGGGCAGGAGGGCGACAGTGCCGGTGGCGTTCGCGGCAAGGGGCGGCACGCCTGTGAATACCAGCGCCGGCAAGGTCAGAAAGCTGCCGCCGCCGGCGACAGCGTTCAGGGTGCCGGCAGCGAAAGCTGCAACGAGAAGCAGCGCGAGGTTCAGGGTGGTGTCAAGCATCAGGCATTCCGGTTAGTCGATAGCGATCGTCGGGGCGAGGAGACGTTCGACCAGGCCCGGCTGGCAAGCTTCCTGCAGTGGTCGCCGGGTCGGCGAAGTCGGCCGTCAAAAGGCCTGACGCAGCACGGCGAACCAGTGCTGACCCCGTGAAGCCGGGCGCGCCGTCGCGCCGGTCCGGCGACGTCGTCTACAATGGCGGAATACTAGCAAACATTTCTGTTGAGAATTCTCCTCGCTGGAGCCAGCTGATGATCATCGTTCTATCGCCCGCCAAGACCTTCGACTTCCAGACGCCATTGACGCTCGACGAGCATTCCCAGCCGCAGTTTCTGGAGCAGTCGCAGATTCTGATCGAACGTCTGCGCGAATTCTCGCCGGCGGAACTTGCCAGCCTGATGCGGATCAGCGACAAGCTCGCAGCGCTGAACGCGACCCGCCACGCCGAGTGGACACCAGCCTTCACACGTGACAACGCCAGGCAGGCGGCCCTGGCCTTTGACGGCGACGTCTATGCAGGTCTCGATGCCGAGACCCTGTCGCTGGACGACCTGCGCTTTGCGCAGGCGCACCTGCGCATTCTCTCGGGGCTCTACGGCGTGCTGCGTCCGCTCGACCTGATCCAGCCGTACCGGCTGGAGATGGGAACCCGGTTGGCCAATCCCGGCGGCAGGGACCTTTATGCCTTCTGGGGCGAACGCATCACCGAGGCCCTCAACACGGCGCTGGTCGAAGCGCAGGCGACGGTGTTGCTCAACCTGGCGTCGGAAGAGTACTTCAAGGCGGTAAGGCCGAAGAAACTGTCGTTGCCGGTGATTCGACCGGTCTTCGAGGACTGGGGCAACGGCAAGTTCCGGGTGGTCAGCTTCTACGCCAAGCGTGCACGCGGCCTGATGGCGCGCTTTGCGATCATCAACCGTCTGACCGACCCCGTGGGCCTCAAGGACTTTGCGGTCGGTGGCTATGCCTACGCCGACGATGCTTCCAGCGACAGCGTCTGGGTATTCAGGCGCCGTTGATGTGACGGTTGCGTCCATGCAAGCCTTGCCTGCGGCCTTCGGCGGAGTTTCCCCGAAGGCCTGTCGGCGGCGGGGGCGGCGCGGGGCCCTGCTGCCCGTGTGTCAGCAGCCGGCGAGCAGCGCTGCTGCGGCTTGTGCCGTGACTATGGCGCATGACGGTACCGGACGACGGCGCCTCACCAGCCTGAGCAGTTCCTGGTCACGGGTGATCAACAAATCGGCACGGCAGCGCACCCCCAGAATCAGGAACTTCTGATCGTCGGCGTCGCGGCAGCGCGGCAGCAGGTAGTCCTCGACCCCGACGGCTTCGCACAGCGTGACAAAACGGCAGTAGCGCTCGATCAGCACCCGTTGCGCCGCAGCATCAAGAGAAAACTGCGGGTAGGCAACGACCCGCTGCAGTTCTTCCAGGCACCGACGGTCGCTGAAGCACTGCAGCGAGCCATCGTCGATGGCGCTGCGCAGCGCCCGCGTCTGCGGATCGGCGAAGTGCAGCAGGTCGATGATGATATTGGTGTCGAGAACGGCACGCATGCCGCTAGCCGAGTTGCAGTTCGGCGACCACCTGTTCGGCGATCGCCAGACACGCCGTCAGGCCCGGCGATTCGATGCCGAACAGGTTGACCAGTCCGCGAATGCCATGTTGCGCCGGTCCCTGGATCAGGAAATCAGCGGCTGGCTGGCCGCGGCCGGCAATCTTTGGCCGGATGCCGGCATAGGCTGGCGCCAGCGCGTCGTCGGGCAAGGCCGGCCAGTAGCGGCGAATCTCGGCGTAGAAGGCGTCGGCGCGTGCCGGGTCGACGCGGTAGTCGAGCCCGCCGATCGGCTGCGCAGGAGCCGGGTCGGGCAACCACTCGACATCCGGGCCGAAGCGCGCCTGGCCACCGAGATCGAGCGTCAGGTGCACTCCGAGGCCCCCGGCCTCGGGAAGTGGATAGAGCAGCCGCGAGAACGGTGCCCGGCCAGCGAGCGCATAGTAGTTGCCCTTGGCGTGGAAGTTTGCCGGAATCAGTGCGCGTGGAAAGCCGGCCAGCGAGGCGGCGACCTCCGGCGCCCACAGCCCGGCGGCGTTGACCACCAGCGAGGCCTTGAAGCGCAGGCGGTCAGCGCCGCCGCTCTCCAGCACCATGCCGGTCGGCCCGAGCGCGCCATGGCTCAGCGGGCTGTGCAGCGCCAGCAAAGCGCCGTCACGCTGCGCATCACCGAGCAGGGCCAGCATCAGGCCGTGGCTGTCGACGATGCCGGTGGACGGCGAGAGCAGGGCAGCGGTACATGCCAGCTCGGGCTCGAGCGCGCGCGCCTCCGCGGCGCTCAGACGTTGCAGATCGTCCACTCCGTTGGCGTCTCCTTGTTGCTGCAGCGCCGCGAGTAGCCTCTCCTGGTCCGGCGAGGTGGCGACGATCAGCTTGCCGCAGCGTCGGTGACCGACCGCGTGCGTCGCACAGAACTCATAGAGCTGCCTGCGGCCGGCAACGCAGAGTCGGGCCTTTGCCGAAGCCGCCGGATAGTAGAGTCCGGCGTGGATCACCTCGCTATTGCGGGCGCTGGTTTCGGTGCCGAAAGCGCCCTGCCGTTCGAGAATCACCGTCTCGAATCCTCGCCCTGCCAGCGCCCGTGCGCAGGCAAGGCCGACCACGCCGGCACCGATCACCACCGCCTCGATGCTCTCCATTGTTTGCTCTCCGCTGCCGATCAGCCATTGTAGCGGCTGGGTACGGCACGCGTTGAGCGAAACTCCGGCAAGCCGTGCTTTGCCGGTGACGAACAGCGCTTGCTGGCCGATTTGGCGAGCAAGACGCCTGTGCAACCCGTGTGCTGCCTAAGGCGTCAGCGAACCGCCGTGCAAATTGGCGTTGGCGAACACGATGCCGGCAGACGGACCTGCACGTTCGTGCCCTTGCCGTCTGCACAGCTGGTGATGGTAATCGAACCACGGTGCCCGCAGACGATCTCGCGGGCGATCGGCAGACCGAGGCCACTGCCAACAGTCGTTGCATCCGGCAGACGGTGAAAGCGCTCGAATACACGGTTGCGCTCGTGTTCGGGAATGCCGGGACCGCTATCGCTGACATCAATTTCGACAACCGTTGCGGTATGAACGCAGCGCAGGGTGACCTGTCCACCGGCGGGCGTGAATTTGAGTGCGTTGTCCACCAGATTTGCGATCAGCTCCCTGAGTAGCGTTGGATCGCCGGTGACCGTCGCAACATCGCGCTGGATGCCGAAGTCGATCTTCTTTTCGTCGGCGATGCGCAGCCACTCTTCCAGCATCTCATCGATCAATCCTGCCAGATCTACCGACGACGCACTTGCCATCAAATGCTGACTGCCCTCCGCCCGCGCGAGCGCCAGCAGCTGGTTGGCCAGTCGTGTGACCCGCTTTACGGACGTGCGCAGGCTGTTTGGCACCGAAAGCTCAGGTTGTTCGCGGCACAGCAGTTCAACCTGCACCTGCAGTGCAGCGAGCGGGGTGCGCAGTTGATGCGCGGCATTCTGCAGGAACTCCCGTTGTGCCGCGTTCGCTTCCCGCAAGCGAGTCAAGAGTGCATTCAGCGCGCCTACGACTTCGCGTATTTCGACTGGTACGTGCCGTAGATCCACCGGGGCCAGATCCTGGCCGGAACGTTCCGCAAGCTCCTTTTCCAACTGGCGTAGCGATGCCAGTCCGGAGGTTATTCCATAGCGCACGACTACGGCGACGGCCGCGAGCAGCAGGAGCACGGCAAGGCCAAAGCCAAGCAATAGATCGCGAATGGCATCACGGCGCTTGCCCAGTGTCTCGGCGACCGTTACGTAAATCCCGTGCTTGTCGACCACCGGGTGAAAGCGCACGCCACGTATTGCTTGCCCGCGGAAGCGTGTATCAAAAAAGAGACTGCGTGGCGCGGCGGCTTTCGTGCTGACGTCGCGTGGTGACGTGTTCGGTGGCCCGGGATCGGGAACGATTTCCGCGAGAATGGGGGCCGCGATTTCGGGTGGAGGCAGATCGGCGTCGCCGGCAATGATTTGCCCCGCGTCATCGCGAACCCGAAAGTAGATGTGGTCCACAGTGTCGGTGCGCAGGAGCGCTTCTGCTTCGCCCGTCAGATTGATCGTGACTCCGCCATCTTCGACTCGCACGCGATTGGCGATGCCGTTCGCGAGGTTCAACAGACTCTGGTCGTACGCGCTGCTGACGACCTTTTCTGCTGCGCGATAGGCAAATACACCCCCCGCGCACAGCGCGACCAGAAGGGGCCCCGCCAATGCCTTCAGCAGGCTGCTGCGCAGGCTGGTGCCAGGCGATGCGTCGGCGGCACTGTTGCCCGCCCTTGCAAGTGCGCTACTGGCCGTTGGCATCGTGCCGTATCCTGCTGGCGATGTTGGCGACGATCTCCAGCCGGTAGCCAAAGCCGCGCACCGTGCGAATGTTCAGGCCAGCGACTTCCAGTCGTCGCCGCAGCCGACAGACATACACTTCCAGGGCGTTGACGCTGCTGTCGGCCTGCAAATGTTCCTTCGCAACCGTGTGCCCGTCGGCAGTGGCAAGAGCAGTGAGCAAATCCCATTCCCTGCTGGAGAGAATCAATGGCCTGTCCGCCAGGGAGGCGTGGCGCGCCTGAATGTCCATGCTCAGGGGACCGAACTGGATACTATGCGTAAGGTCACTGGCACCGCGACGCGTGATGGCGCGCATGCGCGCGGTGAGTTCGGCCAACTCGAACGGCTTTGACAGGTAGTCGTCTGCACCCAGGTCCAGACCGTAGATTCGGTCGTCGAGTGCATCTCGCGCGGTGATCATGACCACAGCAAGCGATTGGCGACGTTCGCGAATTCGTCGGACTATTTCGTAGCCGCCGAGTCCCGGGAGAGCAACATCGACCAGGACGAAGTCGAAGCCCCTTTCCTGCAACAAGCGATCCGCAGTCATGCCATTCGACTCCACGACGACGCTGTCGCCCTGTCCGGCAAGAAAGGTCGCAATGCCATCTGCCAGTTCGGGATCATCTTCTATCAAAAGTACACGCATGAAACACCTCGATTGCAGACTGAAATAGAGCAAACGGCGCGTGCAGGAAGCGCGCGGAACAGCGCGATTGCATTGGCTGCGCCGCTGATTGTACGCGCTGACCGCGGTTCGCAAATGATGAACAGCTGCAGCTGTGCGAGTGCCGTGGGGATGGCCTTGTGGAGACCGGCCCGGGATCCGTGGCTCCAGCAAGGCAACGTTAAGATTTCCGACAGATATGTGTAAGTCTCTGTTTTATATATATAAAGTAGAAACTTTGTAAGCGCGGTGTAAGGTCGTCACCCTACTGTGGCCTCCGCAGTCAAGCCAAACGAGTCGAGAAACCATTCCTGTGCGAGGAGGCGAAATGAAGGAAGAAGATGTGGTTGCGCGTATTGCCGCCAACCCCAAGTATCACCGACTGGTGCGTACGCGCTCCAGCTACAGCATCACCATGACCATCCTGGTCATGCTCATCTACTACGGCTACATCCTGCTGATTGCCTTTGACAAGGACTTCCTGGCGCAGAAGATGGGTACCGACATGGTGACTTCGATCGGCATTCCGATGGGCCTTGGCGTAATCATTCTGACGATCCTCATCACCAACCTCTACGTACGCCGTGCGAATTCCGAATTCGACGATCTCAATGCCGAAATCATAGAAGAGGCATACAAACAATGATGCCGAGAACGATGCACAAGGGACTGGGTTTCATGCTCGGCATGCTGGTGGCGGGTGCCGCCCTGGCAGCTGGTGCCGATCTCGGCACTACCGTCAAGCAGGAAACCAACTGGGTCGCCATCAGCATGTTTGGCGCTTTCGTGATCATGACGCTGTTCATTACCAAGTGGGCGGCGAGCAGGACCAAGACGGCTGCCGATTTCTATACCGCCGGCGGTGGCATCACCGGTTTCCAGAACGGTCTGGCGATCGCCGGGGACTACATGTCCGCGGCGTCCTTCCTCGGTATTTCCGGGCTGGTGTTCGCCAACGGTTTCGACGGCCTGATCTTCTCCATCGGCTGGCTGGTTGGCTGGCCGGTACTCACATTCCTGATGGCGGAGCGTTTGCGCAATCTCGGTAAGTTTACCTTTGCCGATGTGGTTTCGTATCGCTTTGCACAGACCCCGACGCGCGTGTTTGCCGCCTGTGGCACCCTGGTCGTCGTGGCTTTCTACATGATCGCGCAGATGGTCGGCGCCGGTCAGCTCATCAAGGTGCTGTTCGGCCTTGACTATCACTACGCCGTGATGATCGTCGGGGTGTTGATGATGTGCTACGTGCTGTTCGGCGGCATGACGGCCACCACCTGGGTTCAGATCATCAAGGCCATCATGCTTCTCTGCGGTGCAACCTTCATGGCGCTGGCAGTGCTCTGGCAGTTTCACTTCAATCCCGAACTGCTCTTCGCCAAGGCCGTTGAAATCCACAGCAAGCACGATGCCATCATGGCGCCGGGCGCGCTGATCAAGGACCCGATCTCGGCACTCTCGGTCGGCATGACACTGATGTTCGGCACGGCAGGTCTGCCGCACATCCTGATGCGCTTTTTCACCGTTCCGAGTGCGAAAGAAGCGCGCAAGTCGGTTGGTTGGGCAACCACCTGGATCGGCTACTTCTACATCCTGACCTTCATCATCGGTTTCGGTGCAGTTGTTCTGCTGACCCAGGATCCGGGCGCGTACTACGTCGAAGGCGACCTGGCCAAGGGTCTCAAGGGCGGCGGCAACATGGCTGCCATCCACCTGGCCAACGCTGTGGGCGGCAACGTCTTCCTCGGCTTCATCTCTGCGGTGGCTTTCGCCACAATCCTCGCGGTGGTGTCGGGACTGACCTTGTCCGGAGCCTCTGCCGTTTCGCACGATCTGTACGCCACGGTGTTCAAGAAGGGGCATACCGACTCGAACCACGAGTTGCGTGTGTCCAAGATCACGACCATCTGCCTCGGTGTCGTCGCGGTCTTTCTGGGTATCGCCTTCGAAAAGCAGAACGTTGCATACATGGTGATGCTGGCCTTCGCCATCGCCTGTTCGGCCAACTTCCCGGTGCTCTTCATGTCGGTGCTGTGGAAGGATTGCACGACCAGGGGCGCGGTTGCCGGCGGGGTAGTAGGCTTGCTCAGTTCGGCCGGCCTGACCATCGCCTCGGCTTCGGTATGGGAGGCCGTGATGCACAACCCGAAAGGAAGTGCATGGTTTCCGTACTCCTCGCCTGGCCTTTTCTCGATGAGCGCTGCCTTCCTGACCATCTACCTGGTTTCAAAGACGGACAACAGCAAGCAGGCCAAGCTCGAGCGTGCGCTCTACCCTGCGCAAAAGGTTCGCTCCGAAACGGGTGTTGGTGCGGCAGGTGCATCGGGTCACTGAACAGCGACAGTGCCCTCCTCAAAGGCAACAAGACGGCCCGCGCTTCGCGGGCCTTTCCTCTCCGGCTTGTCTCCGCGACGGCACTTCGCGAACTGGCTGGCGGAGGCGAACGCCGCTACCCTGGAAGGCTCGGTCCCCGCAACTCGTCGATGCTGCCGTTGGACGGCAGCAATCGATACTTTGCCGGCTGTGCGCTGAATCGGTACACTGGCGGGACGCTGCAGATCGGGCAGCGCCGATGTTGGCTGTCGCTGAGCCAGGGCGACCTGCCCGACGACAGTGGCTATTAAGCTACATAACCTGCGTTGCAACCGTGCCGAAACGACAAAGGAGCGCCTGACCATGCTCCCAGACCATCCCAGTCACCAGGAAGCCATCGTCGCAACGCGGCACTGGCTCGAGCGCGCGGTGATCGGTCTCAACCTCTGTCCTTTTGCCAAGGGTGTGCACAGCAAGGGGCAGGTGCGCTACGCGGTCAGCGATGCGATTGATGAAGAGGGCCTGCTCGCCGATCTCGAACGCGAATTGCACGCGCTGCTGGCCATGGCGCCGGAAGAGATCGATACCACGCTGCTCATCCACCCCCGGGTGCTCAATGACTTCGACGACTACGTCGCGTTCCTCGACCTGGTTAATGTCGTTCTCAGGACGCAGCAGCTCGAAGGTGTCCTTCAGGTCGCCAGCTTCCACCCCGATTACGCGTTTGCCGGCACCGACGCGGACGACATAACGAACTGCACGAACCGCGCCCCGTTCCCGACGCTGCACCTGCTGCGCGAGGCCAGTCTCGACCGCGCGGTCGCCGCTTTTCCCGACGCCGCCTCGATCTACGAGCGCAACATGCAGACGCTGCGCGAACTCGGCAGCGAAGGCTGGCAGGCGCTCGGCGTCGGCGTGACGCCTGGCAAGGGCAGGTAGGCCGCCAATGTCCGGGCCGCGCATCGAGTTGCGCGAGAGCGAAGTCGAGTTCATCGCCATTCGCGCGCAGGGGGCTGGTGGTCAGAACGTCAACAAGGTATCGAATGCCGTCCATCTGCGCTTCGACATCGGCGCTTCGTCACTGCCCGATGAGATCAAGGCGCGTCTGCGGCAACTGCGGGACCAGCGAATCAGTGCCGACGGGCTCGTGATCATCAAGGCACAGGCGCACCGCAGCCTCGATCGCAATCGCCTCGACGCGCTCACTCGCCTGCGCGAGTTGATCGCCAGGGCGGCGTTCACGCCGACGCCGCGCCGGCCGACCCGGCCGACGCGGGGTTCGCAGATCAGGCGCGTCGACAGCAAGGTGCGACGTGGGGCGGTCAAACTGCTCCGTGGGCGGGTCGACGAGCACTGATCGACAGTCGGCAGGAAGCGGAATTCGGCAGGGAGCAGCTATGCACATGGTGTGCCACTCAGAGCCAGGAGCGTGCAGATGACGCCCGCCGCAGTTCTCGCATTCTGGTTCGACGAGGCGACGCCCGCACAATGGTGGGCGAAGTCCGCCGAATTCGACCGCCTGATCGCGGCGCGATTCGGCGCCCTGCACGCTGCGGCCAGCCGTTGCGAACTCTACGCCTGGCGCGGCAGCGCGGACGGTCGCCTGGCAGAGGTCATCGTCCTCGATCAGTTCTCGCGCAACATTTTCCGTGATCGCGCGGACTCCTTCGCCACCGACGCACTGGCGCTGGTGCTTGCCCAGGAAGCCGTCGCCGCTGGCGCCGATAGCAGCCTCGACGCGGCGCGCCGTGCTTTCCTCTATATGCCGTACATGCACAGCGAGTCACGACTGATCCATGCGCAGGCGGTCGCGCTGTTTTCTGCGCCGGGAATGGAGAACAACCTCGCCTTCGAGCTTCGCCACAAGGCAATCATCGAGCGCTTCGGTCGCTACCCGCATCGGAACGCCATTCTCCGGCGGCAGTCGACGCCGGAGGAGGTCGAGTTCCTGAAGAAGCCGGGCTCAGGGTTCTAGGCGGGCGAGGCGGAGCCGGTCATTTCAGCGCTGCGATGCCGGCACCAAAGTTGATATGGAAGGTGGCGCCATCGAGGACGAGCGCGGGCACGGAGTGGACACCTGCGGCTTCAGCTTCGTCGAGCCGTGACTTGTTCTCGCCGAGGTGGACGACTTCGAGGTCGTATCGCAAAGGGTCGAGCGCGTTGGCCAGGTTTTGTTCGGCTGCCATACACACCGGGCATCCGGCGTGATAAAAAGTCGCTGTGGTTTTCATGATGATTTCCTCTGGAGTGGAGTTGAGTTCGTGCCGGGAGCACGGGATCATTCTAGATGCGCCTCGTTTGGTCGGAAAGCGGGCACTTTTTGGTGCCCCGGTAACCTTTCGGTGTAAATCGTTGGCCATGAACGAAAAAAATGATTCATCTGCTTCGACGCCATCCGTTTACCGCCATCTTGAAGAAGTGGTTGGCTGCAAATGGTCGGTGTCGGTATTGATCGCCATTGCCGACGGTGTTGCACGCCCAGGCGAGCTGGAACGTCGTGTGGCGGGAATCTCGAAGAAGATTCTGTCCGAGCGCTTGCGCAAGCTGACGCTGTACGGCTTGCTGAAGAAACATGCCTACGCCGAAGTGCCTCCGCGCACAGTCTATTCACTGACCGACACCGGCCGGAAACTGGTCGATATCATTGAACAGATACGAACCCTGGACGGACAGATTGCCAGCGCCGGATAGGGAGTGCGCCAGCGCTCTCTACGCACGGGAAAGTTGCCGATGTCGCGAGCGCTGACCTTTTCCCTGACCCTGCTGGCGATGATTGCGTTCGCGGGCAATTCGCTGCTCTGTCGACTGGCGCTGAAGCACAGCAGCATCGATGCCGCCAGCTTCACCACCATTCGCATCGTCTCTGGCGCGCTCGCGCTGTGGCTGATCCTGCGTCTGCGTGCCGGGACGCACACGGCAACCGGAAGCTGGCCGTCGGCACTGGCGCTGTTTGCCTATGCAGGCGGCTTCTCCTATGCCTACGTCAGTCTGCCCGCAGCGGCGGGCGCCCTGCTGCTCTTTGGCGCGGTACAGGCAACCATGATCGGTTACGGACTGTGGGCCGGCGAGCGGCTGACGATGCGCCAATCGACGGGGCTGTTGCTTGCTTTCGGCGGCCTGGCAATCCTGCTGTTTCCCGGTCTCTCGGCGCCGCCCGTGCCTGGCTCGCTGCTGATGCTGGGTGCTGGCGTTGCGTGGGGTATCTATTCCCTGCGTGGCAAGGGTGCCGGCGACCCGATCTGTGCGACGGCAGGCAATTTCCTGCGGGCGACGCCGATGGCGGCGGCGCTGAGTGTGGTCATGCTTCCGTGGAGTTCGCTGGATGCGCTGGATGCGCTGGATGGCGTCGGTGTCTGCTACGCGATCGCTTCTGGCGCGCTTGCTTCGGGTCTCGGCTATGCGGTCTGGTACACCGCCTTGCGCGGGCTGAAGGCAACGAGCGCGGCCAGCGTGCAGCTCAGCGTGCCGATCATCGCCGCAGTCGGTGGCATCGTCTTCCTCGGTGAAGCCATCAGCGTGCGCCTGGTGATCGCCTCCGCAGCAATCCTCGGTGGAATCGCGCTGGTCATTGTCGGCAAGCAGGCCGATCGGCGATGAAGTCGGCGGATCGCGGCAGGCAGCTCGGGACGGGCGGCTTGTCCGCGCCCTCGTCCCGACAGGCGCCGCATTGGCACGGGCGGCCAGGATTCGCCGCGCGAGGCGATGCCCGTATACTCTGCCAGCGCCCGGCAAGGGTGATGGTCCACGGAGCGAGGAGGAGGAATGGCTTATCAAGAGAGCTTTGACGTCAACAGCCGCGGCCGCGGCACCGTCGAGATCACCGTCGAAGTGGCGCGCATCGTTCGTGCGTCGGGTGTCCAGATCGGCCTGGCCAACGTCTTCGTGCAGCACACCAGCTGTTCGGTGGTGTTGACCGAGAACGCCGATCCGTCGGTGCGCCGCGATCTGGAGACGCTGGCGGCGCGCTGGGCGCCCGATGGGGACGCCGCCTATCATCATGACAGTGAGGGCGACGACGACATGGCCGCTCATGGCAGAAACATCCTGGCCGGCGCATCGCTGGGCGTGCCGGTCGGCAAGGGCGCACTGCTGCTCGGCACCTGGCAGGGGATCTACCTCTGGGAGCATCGCACGTTCCCGCACCGACGGCGGGTCATCGTCACGGTCGTCGGCTGATCGCTATTCTTGCTAAACTCGGCCGCTTGATCGTCTCGCGACTGGAAGAGGAAAAGCAATGAAAATCGGATTCATCGGTCTGGGTATCATGGGGCGCCCGATGGCGCTGAACCTGCTGCGCGGCGGGCACGAGCTGACCGTCTGGGCGCGTCGCGCCGAGTCGATGCAGCCCCTGCTCGATGCCGGCGCCAGCGGCGCTGACAGTCCGGCCGGCGTGGCCAGCGCGGTCGAGCTGGTGATCTCCGTCGTCGCCGACGCCCCCGACGTCGAGCAGGTGATGCTCGGCGAGCAGGGCGTCGCCAGCGCCGACCGTGCAGGGCTGGTGGCGGTCGACATGAGTACCATCCGGCCGGCGGCGGCGCGTGACATCGGCGCAAGGCTGCTCGAACAGGGTGTCGACTTCCTCGATGCGCCGGTTTCCGGTGGCGAGGTCGGCGCCGTTGCCGGCAGCCTGTCGATCATGGTCGGCGGCAGCGTTGCCGCTTTCGACACGGCGCGACCGGCCTTCGCGTGCATGGGCAAGAACATCGTGCATGTCGGTGATTCAGGTGCCGGGCAGGTGGCCAAGGCGGCCAACCAGATCGTCACCGGCGCTGGCGTGCTGACCGTCGCCGAAGCGCTCAATTTCGCCGCCCGCAGCGGCGTCGATCCGGCCAAGGTGCGCGAAGCACTGCTCGGTGGCTTCGCCTACTCGAAAATCCTCGAGAACCACGGTCAGCGCATGCTCGACCGCAACTTCAAGCCGGGTTTCAAGTCCTGGATGCATCAGAAGGACATGAACATCGTCATGCAGAGCGCGCACGAGCTGGGCATGTGCCTGCCGGTAGCGGCGGCGACGGCGCAGATGTATAACGCCATGGTCGGTTCGGGGCTTGGCGAAGAGGATTCGATTGCCATTCTCAAGTTGCTCGAACGGCTGTCGGGCGGCGAAGACTGATGCAGCTCGGCTTTATCGGCCTCGGCGTGATGGGTCGGCCGATGGCCATGCACCTGCTGCATGCCGGTCACCAACTATCGGTCTGGGCGCGCCGACGGGAGTCGAGCCAGCCGCTGCTCGATGCCGGCGCCGTTGGCTGCGCGACGCCGGCGGCCGTTGCGCAACGCAGTGAAGTGGTGTTCACCATGCTCACGGCCGGCGCCGACGTCGAGCGCGTGGCCCTGGGGCCCGACGGGCTGGTGGAGGGGTTTGCCAGCCATTCACTGCTGATCGACATGAGCACCATCGGGCCGGCGATGGCGCGCTCGCTGGCCGAGCGCCTCGCGCTGGCCGGCATCGACATGCTCGATGCGCCGGTTTCCGGCGGCGGCCAGGCGGCCGCCGCCGCGACCCTGGCGATCATGGTCGGCGGCAAGGTGGCGGTGCTCGAACGCGTTCGTCCGCTGTTGGCGTTGCTCGGCAGGGCGATCGTGCATGTCGGCGGCAATGGCGCCGGGCAGGTGGCCAAGATGTGCAATCAGATGATCATGGTCGGGGCAATACAGGCGGTGGCCGAGGCATTGCACTTCAGCAGCGTGTCGGGCGCCGATCCCGCAAAAGTGCGCCAGGCGCTGGCGGGCGGTTCGGCAGGCAGTCGCGCGCTTGAAGTCATGGGTGGAAGAATGGTCGACCGCGACTTCGTCGCCGGTGTCGAGGCCCGCCTGCACCACAAGGATTACGGCATTGCGCTGGACGCCGCGTACCGGCTCGGCCTGCCCCTGCCGATTGCCGGGCAGGTCTGGCAGCAACTCAACGCATTGATGGCGATGGGCTGGGGGCGGTCGGACACCGCCGCCCTGCTGCGCGTCCTGGAAGCGAGCCGGCGCGCCACACCATGAGAGCCGGTCGAACCGGTCTCCTCATCGCGCTGCTCGTCCTGCCGGGCGCCAGTGCGAGCCTGGCCGGCTTGAAACAGCAGCCCGGGATCCGTGTCGCCGGCATCGATCTGGTCGAGCTCGGCTTCCTTGAACAGCGTTTCGCCGTGCTGTTGCGGGTACGCAATCCGAATGGCCTCGAGTTGCCAATCACCGGCCTGAGCTTCGACATCGACGTCAACGGGCTGCGCTTCGTCGCCGGGCTGTCCGAAGAGGCCGTCACCGTGCCGCGTTTTGGCGAAGGGCTGCTCGACGCGCTCGCCCACGGTCGGCGTGGCGGCCGGCTCCCGCGCCCTACTTGACCGGGATGATCAGCTTGTCCCAGCCCGAACCATCTTCGTCCGAGTCGGGCTTGCGGTTGCGGCCGATCATCGCCAGCCGCGCTTCCATTTCCGCAATCGACTGGTCCGTGAATTGAAGCTTGCGGCGGTCGGCGCCGCAGCGGCGTTCAGCCTGGCCAGCCGGTCGCTCGATCTGCCGCTGGCGTCGGTCTGGTCCTCTGTTCGTGCGCATTGCTCGCTCCTTGAAATCGCTGCATCAACGTCGCGATGGATAGGCCGTCAGCCAGAGCCGGCAATCTCTTGCCGATCCTGAGCGGCCTCGCTGGTGGCGGTCCACGGACGATCACTAGCGGTGCTTGTTGCGCTCACTTCCAAGCATTATCCGGAAAACGTCACCTTAACACCAGCGCGGGCAACCGGGGCTTGCGCGTGGCCGGATCCGGCGTTTGCAGGATGCTGCCCGGCCGCGCTTCGCGCGCTGTGACTGCGCGGTGCGCGTCGCTGCCGTCGCAGCGCGCGGGGCCGGATGCACTAGGCCGACCTGTCGTCGTGCAGCAGGCGCAATCCGGCGGGCAGGGACTCGCCGAAAGCACGGCGTTCGTCGGCCTTGTCGAGCTCGATCACGGTCGTGATCTGATCGATCCAGCTGCTGCTCGCATTGATTGCGGCAAGCCGCGCGAGCACTTCGTCGCGGCTGCCGTCGGGCAGATCCCGCGAGCGGTCGCCGGTCAGGCGGGCCAGTTGCGTCGCCGCAAACGCGGCCGGCTCGACCTTCTTCCAGTCGGTGGCCAGCACACCTTCCAGCCAGCGACAGGCATCTTCCGCCGGCACGACCTGGTGGGCACTGCCGTAGAGCGGTTGCCGTGCGCCGATGCGGCCGAGTGCCCACCAGCCGAGCGGTTTTTCGGAGGCTCTGGACAGCCTGTCGAGCAGCCAGTCGCCGACCTCGATCTTGCGTTCGACGGGCAGTCTTTCGAGTGATGCGACCAGGCGCAGCATGTCGTCGTGGCTGCCGCTGATCGGCGCTGGCTGGCGGTTGCGGGCCTTGACGGTCTCGGCCTGCAAGGGGGGCAGAAGTTCGGCAAGCAGCAGGGCCTGCGTGTCGGCGGGCAGGCCACCGGCTGCGCGCCGCCAAAGTGTCCACCACTCGGACCAGTTCTGGCTCTCGTTGACGTACTGGATGCCTTGCGTCAGCAGGGCGCTGAGCTGTTCGATGCGCCAGTCGTCGATGGCGTCGCCGAGACCCGGGCGCAGGCAGTAGCCGGCGAGATTGAGCCACAGGCGCTCGTGTTCCGGCGAGCGGCGCCGGCGCCGTGCACGCTGCAGCAGGGCGTCGAACAGGGCGCGCAGCAACGGCAGTTCCCAGTCCTCGCGTTTGCCGAGCAGGTGTTCGAGCTGACCGCGCAGGCGGCGCACTTCCTTGCTGTCAACCGCTTGCGAACGGCCGCCGAAAATTTGCTCGATGGATTTCACCGCGTCGACGAAACGTGGCGGCAGGACTTCCGACGAAGCCGTCGTCGCTTCCCCGTCGCCACGCAGCTGGAACTCGAGCAGCCAGCGGCGCGCCGGATTGTCGATACTGACGCAATGCAGTTCCAGGCTCCCGACCTCGGTGATGCCGCTGATCAGTTCGACGCGCACTTCGCGCTGATTGCTGTCAGCCTGCGGCTGCACGACGGTGGCGATCGGCGGCAGGCGGACGAAGTCTTCGTCGTCGAGGGCCGCGATCTCGCCGGGCTGGTAAACGGTGTCGGCGACCGACGACGCAAGATAGAAACGTACCGGCTGGCCGAGGCGCAGGCTGAAGGTACGTTCCGGCAGGCGGATTTCGTGACCTTCCTCGCTGCCGCGCGGCAGGATGCAGATGCCGCGCCGCTGCTTGCTGCCTTCCTCGAGGACCAGGAAATAGCTGCGTGCCGATCCGCCGCCGATCCGTCGTCCGTGCCCCTGCCGGACCAGCGCGTAGGCGACCGCGCCGCGGGCGACGGCGACGTCCGGGTTGTCGTTGTGCAGCAGGCGCAGCGGCGCGCCGCGCCAGTCGGCGAGGGTGGCCTGCAGGCGTTCGCTGAGCGCCTCGGCGCGAAAGACGCCGCCGTTGAGCAGCAAGGTGTCGGGTACCGGCAGCTCCGGCTTCCCTTGCTCGCCGCCGTCGTCGCGCTCGTCGGGTTGTTCGCTCGCCGCATGCGCCGCTGCATCGTCGGCCAGCGCCCGTTGCGCCGCCTGCCGGTGCCGTCTGAGGAAGGCCGCGACATGGCGGGTGATCGCCGGGTCGGCGGGATAAGGCAGTCCGAACTCGACCAGTCCGGAACGCCGCTGCAGCACCGGCTGATCGGCCGCAACGCGCGGCAGGAAACCGTCGATGACCAGGTTCAGGACTTCGTCGCGGTGCAGCTCGATGGTGCGCGCGCCGCCGATCAGTTTCGCACCGCCGCCGAGCAGTGTCAGCAGGACCGATTCCGGCGCGCCAGTGGCCAGCAGTTGTTCCTTGGCCGCTCGACAGCGGGCGGTCAGCTGCGAAAAACGTGCCGCCGACAATTTCTTGCCGCCGCTGTCCGGCAGGCGTGATTCGACCAGGTGCGCGAGCGCCAGATCCATGTTGTCGCCGCCGAGCATCAGGTGGTCGCCGACGCCGATGCGCGTCAGCTCCGGCTCGCCGTCCTTGAACGCCACCTGGATCAGGGTCAGGTCGGTGGTGCCGCCGCCGACATCGCAGACCATCAGCAGCCGCGTCTCCGCGAGTTCTTCGTCGATGCCCTGCTGGTGGCGGAAAAGCCAGTCGTAGAACGCCGCCTGCGGCTCCTCGAGCAGGCGCAGCCTGGGCAGGCCGGCCTGTCGCGCCGCCTCGAGGGTCAGGGCCCGCGCGCCTTCGTCGAAAGATGCGGGAACGGTCAGGATCACCTGCTGCTGTTCGAGCGGCGCGTTCGGGAAACGGTGTGACCACGCCGCGCGGACATGCGCCAGATAGCTGGCGCTGGCGCCGACCGGCGAGACCCTGGCGACGCCGTCTTCGGCGCCCCAGGGCAGGATCGGCGCCATGCGGTCGACGGATGCATGCGACAGCCAGCTCTTGGCGCTGGCCACCAGCCGACCGGGCACCTGCGCGCCGAGTTCGAGGGCAAAACGACCGGTGAGGGCGAGTTCCGCACCCTCGTCGGCAGGCCAGGGCAACTGCAGGTCGCCGGGGCTGAGCTCGCCCGCCGCCGGATGAAAACGCACCGAAGGCAGCAGCGGGCGGGCGGCAACCTCGCCGGCGCCGACCAGCTGCTCGATCTCGAAGAGTTCGACCCGCTGCTCGCCGGGCGCCGTGTAGGCGACGACGGTATTGCTCGTCCCGAGGTCGATGCCGACGATGTACTGCTGCTTCATGGTCCTCAGTCCGCTGCGCTGCCGCGCGCATCGAACTCGACTTTCCAGCGTTCGGGTCCGTCGTGCGGCAGCGCTTCGAGTTCGAGGGTACCGGCCTCGGTGACGCGCGCATGCAGCTTGACGCGTACGACTTCGCCGGCTGCGCGGCCTTCGGCGGGCAGCGTCGTCTGGATCTCGGCGAGTTCCTGCAGTTCCTCGGGCTCCCACTCGTCGAGCAGCGTGCCGACCTGATCCTGGCGGCGAACCGAAGAGCCGAAGAAGCGGAAGCGTACCGATTCGCCGACCACCAGCCCGAATTCCTGTTCCGGCAGGGCGGCATCGCTGCCTTCCTCCATGCCGAACGGTGCCAGGCACAGCGCCTGCACCGGCGGTTGCATGCCGGGCACTGCCGGCATCACCGATTCGATCGCGACGTAGTACGAACGCGCCGTGCCGCCCCGGATGCGCACCCCCTGGCCGCGGCGCACGTAGCCGTAATAGGCGCCGCCACGGGCGACCGCCAGATCGAGATCGGCGCCTTCGAGCTGGCGCGCCGGCGGGGCGCCTTCGGCAGCGAGCCACGAGTTGATCGTCGCCAGCGTACGCTCGGCGAGCAGTTCCGACTTGAACACCCCCCCATTGAACAGTACCGCGGTCGGGTGCAGGAATGTGGCGCCTTCCGGCAGGGCGCCGGTAAAGCCTTCGAGTTCGGCAGTCGCCGCGACCTGGCGAGCCAGGAAGGCGGCGAGGTGACGGGTGATCGCCGCGTCATGCGCGTAGGGCAGGCCGAGCTGGGTCAGGCCGGCGCGCCCGCGCACCTGCGGGCGATCGGCGATTTGCGCGTCCGGGAAGAAGCCTTCGAGCAGGGTGGCGGTCAGCTCGGCGCGGGTCAGCTCGCTGCGCAGCGAACCGCCGATCAGTTTGGCGCCGCGGCTGGCGATGACCAGCGGCACTTCGCCGAGCGACGCGTCGTTGAGCAGCGCTTCCTTTGCCGAGCGGCAGGCATGGGTCAGCGCCCGCAGCTGCCAGGCGTCGGTCTTGATGCCCTGGGCGCCCAGCTTGCTGGCGACGGCGAAGGCCAGCGCCAGGTCCATGTTGTCGCCGCCGAGCAGGATGTGCTCGCCGACCGCCACGCGGTGCAGTTCGAGGACGCCGTCGCGTTCGAGAACGGCAATCAGCGAGAAGTCGCTGGTGCCGCCGCCGACGTCGGCGACGAGGATGATCTCGCCCGGCCGTACCTGCTTGCGCCAGCTGCCGCCGCTCTTCTGAATCCAGCTGTACAGCGCCGCCTGCGGCTCCTCGAGCAGGATCATGTGCGTGCAGCCCGCCGTCCTCGCCGCTTCGGCGCTCAACTCGCGTGCCGCCGGATCGAAGGAAGCCGGGATGGTGACGACGATCTCCTGTTCGACGAAGGGCGCCTCCGGGTGGGCCAGGTCCCAGGCAGCGCGCAGATGCGCGAGGTAGCGCAGCGAGGCTTCGAGCGGCGACAGCCGCGCCACTTCGGGCGGTGCGTCGTGCGGCAGGATGTCCGCGCGCCGGTCGACGCCGGCATGGCAGAGCCAGCTCTTGGCGCTCGACACCAGCCGGATCGGCGTGGCCGCACCGCGGCTGCGCGCCATTTCGCCGACCGCATAGTCCTGCTCGGCGGTCCACGGCAGGCTGAGGTCGCCGGGCGCCAGTTCGCTGGCATGCGGCAGGTAGATGAACGACGGCAGCAGTCCCGGCGACTCGACCGAACCGGGGGCGGTCAGCTGCGGGATGGCGAGGACTTCCTGCGCGACGTTCTCGCCGTCGCTGTTGGCGATGTCGACGTAGGACAGCGCGCAGTGCGTGGTACCGAGATCGATACCAATGGAAAATTTTGCTTCACTCATAGTTCAACCTCCGCCGGCGCGACGATATGCAGATCATGGCTGCCGGCAAGTTTGGGGAGGCGCGTTTCGAGCACGCGCCAGCCGCGGTGTGTGATGTGGCCGCTGAAAGGTGGCTCACCGACGACGTTGCCGGTGATGCGTATCGCCGCGGCGTCGAAGCCCTCGGGCAGGGTGATTGCGCTGCCTTCGTCTTCCTCGCGCACCGGGTCGATGGTGAAGTTGTCCACCAGTACCTTGCGGCAGCCTTCATGGACCAGGCGGGCGGCCGCGCCGATGTCGGCGTCGGCATAGGCAGCGACGTCCTCCTGGATGAAATCGATGAAACGGGCCTCGCGCTGCAGCAGGCCCAGGAGTTGCAGGGCGCCGTCAGGCGCCGCTTCCTTGAGTGGCGGTGCGGCAGGCTTCGCGACGGCCGCTGCCGCTTCGGTGGCCTGGCCTTGCCGCTCGGCCGCCCGCAGCGCCTGCACGCCGCCGGCGAACGCGCTGTTGCCAAGGATCTTGAAGAAGCTGGCGATGGCAATGCCGATTCTGCTGAAAAAATGTGGATTGTCTGGCTTCATGGACGGGTCCTGGTATTTGCCGCCGCAGCGGCTCGGTGACAGGCTTCAAGACCCGGCCGCGGCAGCGCCAGAACTGGCTGCTGCTTCGCGCCGGGTGTTGGGGGGATCGTTCCGGGTGGGGCAATGTTTGAGAGGCAATTCTTCAGGCCTGCGCATGGTAGCGATGGCCGCAGCGATACGCAACGCCGGTCGCGCCGCGCGGCCCCGTCGCGAGACGCCCACCACTACCCGTCAGACGGGATTGCTGCGGTGCAATATAAACCATTTTGCCGCTTTCGGGTAGGGGCTGCGGCAGGGGTGGCCGCCGGGACAGTGCCGGACGAGTGCTACCGACCGTGAGCAAGACTTCATGTTCTTGGAATGCGGACCTTCGAACGTTGCGACTAACCGGCGCGCGAAGAGGGCGTAGCCGGCCAAAGGCCGATCTGCTGAGCCGCGTGGGCAGGCCGGACCGTGTTGGATGCCGCGCTCGAGCTTACTCTTGCCTGACTATATCGACCGAGATTTCCACCGCCGGAAGCGTTCCTCTGTTCTCAAGCCAGTGTGTGGTGTTCCTGTCCTCGGGCCAGCCCACTCCGGGGCCATAGTCCGTAGCGACGCCATTTCGATGGTCAGTGATCGTTCCTTGCAGTATGTAGACGGTGCCTGGTCTGTCCTTATGGTCGTGAACCGGCCCGAACACTCCTCCAGGCTCGATGGTCACCTTTCGCATTCGAAGTTGGCGCCCTGCCATGCCCTCGATCTCAGGAGCAAGGTCAACCGTTGCAAGTAACTCCACCGTGACACCCTTCGTCTCAGGTGCCACCCGTACGTCGCTCATCGCTCTCTCCTTTTTTACCGCCAGCGCCTGACGGCTCTTCGACCCATCGGCTCCGAATAATGTTGCAGTCGTCGAGACGGATTCGCCGGTAGTTGTTTTCGCGAACGGCATCGCCTTTTTTTGATGGGTGTCGAAAACATGGGCGGGCTCTAAGAGATGGGCATGAACGGCAGCGGTGAGTGATGACAAAAAGGAATCAAGCAGGCGCTTCAAGGCCGGTCGCCGCCCTTCGGCCAGCCACCTCTCCTGACACGCAGGTGACAAGGGCCGGAAGCCGTTGCCAATGACTGCGCTCTGACAAGTTCCTCGCCGAGGCGATCGCCTACAGCCAGACCGAAATGACAACGCCCCACACTGGAAATGATTCCCTGCGTGGGGAATGTGTTGCCGCTGACGAAATCAGTTCAGGTCGAAGCGGTCGGCGTTCATGACCTTCGCCCAGACGGCGACGAAGTCCTGCACAAACTTTTCCTTGTTGTCATCCTGCGCATAGACCTCGGCATAGGCACGAAGCACCGAGTTCGAACCGAAGACGAGATCGACCCGGGTCGCCGTCCACCGGAGCGCACCCGTCTTGCGGTCGCAAATCTCGTACAGGTTCTTGCCGGCTGGCTTCCACGTGTAGGCCATGTCCGTCAGGTTGACGAAGAAGTCGTTCGTCAGGACACCTTCGCGATCGGTGAAAGCGCCGTGCTTGCTGCCGCCGCAATTGGTGCCCAGAACACGCATGCCGCCGACCAGGGCCGTCATCTCATGGGCTGTCAGACCCATCAACTGCGTGCGGTCGAGCAACAATTCCTCGGCGCTGACAACATAGTCTCTCTTCAACCAGTTGCGGTAGCCATCAGCCACGGGTTCCAGCACCTCGAATGACTCGCTGTCGGTCATTTCCTGCGTAGCATCGCCGCGGCCCGGTGCGAAGGGCACGGCAAGGTCAAAGCCCGCAGCCCTGGCCGCCTGCTCGACGCCGACATTACCTGCCAAGACAATGACATCGGCCACGCTGGCGCCGGTCTGCGCGGCAATACCTTCCAGCACGGCCAGCACCCTGGCCAGACGCGCTGGTTCGTTGCCTTCCCAGTCCTTTTGTGGTGCCAGGCGAATGCGTGCGCCATTGGCACCACCCCGCTTGTCCGATCCACGGAAGGTGCGAGCGCTGTCCCAGGCCGTCGACACCATTTCACCGATGGCGAGGCCGCTGGCGGCGATCTTCGCCTTGACGGCCGCCACATCATAGTCCATGCGGCCTGCGGGCACCGGGTCTTGCCAGATCAGGTCTTCGTTCGGAACATCCGGGCCGACGTAGCGCGACCTTGGGCCCATGTCGCGGTGTGTCAGCTTGAACCAGGCGCGCGCGAAGACTTCCGAGAAGTAATCCGGATCCCTGTAGAAGCGCTCGGAAATCTTCCGATACTCCGGATCCATCTTCATGGCCATATCGGCGTCGGTCATGATCGGCTTGCAGCGAGTCGCGTGATCTTCAACATCAACCGGCTTGTCTTCTTCCCTGATATCGATGGGTTCCCACTGCCAGGCACCAGCCGGGCTCTTCTTCAGCTCCCAGTCATGGTTGAGCAGCAGGGTGAAGTAGCCGTTGTCCCACCGCGTCGGGTGGGTGGTCCAGGCACCTTCGATGCCGCTGGTCACGGTGTTGCGACCGATCCCCCGGCCGGTCCTGTTGATCCAGCCCAGACCCTGATCCTCGACATCCGCCGCCTCGGGAGCGGGGCCCAGCTGCTTGGCGTCGCCATTGCCGTGACACTTGCCGACCGTGTGACCACCGGCGGTCAAGGCGACGGTTTCCTCGTCGTTCATCGCCATACGTTCGAAGGTCACGCGCACATCGCGGGCGGTCTTGAGCGGGTCAGGTTTGCCGTCAACGCCTTCCGGGTTGACATAGATCAGCCCCATCATCACGGCAGCCAGAGGATTCTCCAGGTCGCGCTCGCCGGAATAGCGGCTGTTGGCACTGCCACTGGGAGCGAGCCATTCCTTCTCGGAACCCCAGTAGATGTCCTTTTCCGGATGCCAGATATCTTCGCGGCCAAAGCCGAAACCGAAGGTCTTCAGGCCCATCGACTCGTAGGCCATGTTGCCGGCGAGGATGATCAGATCCGCCCAACTGAGTTTGTTGCCGTATTTCTTCTTGATCGGCCAGAGCAGGCGCCGTGCCTTGTCGAGGTTTACGTTGTCTGGCCAGGAGTTCAGGGGCGCGAAGCGCTGATTACCCCTGCCGCCACCGCCACGGCCATCAGCTGTGCGGTAAGTGCCGGCAGAGTGCCAGGCCATGCGGATCATCAGGCCGCCGTAGTGCCCCCAGTCCGCAGGCCACCAGTCCTGGCTGTCGGTCATCAGGGCCTTGAGGTCCTTCTTCAGCGCCTCAACGTCAAGCTTCCTGACCTCTTCCCGATAGTTGAAAGACGCGCCCAGCGGATTGGTCTTCGTATCGTGCTGGTGCAGGATGTCGAGGTTCAGGGCCTTTGGCCACCACTCCATGTTGGACATGCTGGTCGCTGTGGCGCCGCCATGCATCACCGGACATTGCCCGCCATTCTTTGTTTGATTTCCATCCATAGCCATCTGCGCTCTCCTGCTGTACGACGTGAAAAGGAACGACATGGGTATGCTAGAAGAAGCTGATCGATGCCGCCAATTGATTGACGCAATTTTCTCGATAGCGTTCAGCTATTCGTCTCGATTGCCCGATGGTGCCGACCTGCGAACCGCTTGCGCAGCATCCCGGCTTCCTCGCCGCTGCGGCCCGGCTTGCTGGCCGGATAATTGAGGGATTGCGGACGTTTCCCGCCGATTTGCCCGTCGATGGTCAGCCGCTGATCCGGGTCGCCCACCAGGTCGTGGTGAACGCCGTCCCCGAGGCAACATCGCCCGCCGGTGGCGGCAGCGCCTTTCAGGTCGGCTGGACAGGCGCGCCAGAGTGGCTTGGCGCCATCTCTGTCGAAGCAAGGCATGCATCATGAACAAGAGGGCCATTCGGCGCACCTGCCGCGCAGCGCCTGTCGTTCGCAGGTAGGCGACGCCTTCTCGTGGGCAGGTAGTGAGGTCAAAGGAAGCGATCTTCCCGCCGGCGCGACGGCATTGACCTCCGCGCCTGGCGCCGATAGGTGATGCGATAGATCGCGCCAGCGAGGTCGTCGGCGACCAGCAGTGAGCCATCGGGCAGTACCAGCACGTCGGACGGGCGTCCCCAGGCACTTTCTCCCTGCAGCCAGCCGCTGGCGAATGTCTCGTAGGCGATTGCCCCGCTGCCTTGCAGGCGCACCAGCGTGATCCGGTAGCCGATCTTCTTCGAGCGGTTCCACGAACCGTGCTCGGCGATGAAGATCTGGTTGCGGTAGGCTTCCGGGAACATGGTTCCGGTATAGAAGCGCATGCCCAGCGCGGCAGCATGCGGCGCCAGTTTCTGCGCAGGCGCAACGAATTCCGCGCAGCTGTGGCCGGCGCCGAACTCCGGATCCGGCAGGTCGCCGCCGTGACAGTACGGGTAGCCGAAATGCAGGCCGGCGCGCGGCGCGCGGTTCAGTTCGTCGGGCGGCAGGTCGTCGCCGAGCATGTCGCGGCCATTGTCGGTGAACCAGAGATCCCCGGTTTGTGGTTGCCAGTCGAAGCCGACGCTGTTGCGCACGCCGATGGCAACGATCTCCCGGCCGCTGCCATCGGCGTTCATGCGCTGGATGTTGGCGTAGCGCTGCGGATCGGGTTCGCAGATGTTGCAGGGTGCGCCGACCGGGACGTAGAGCTTGCCGTCCGGGCCGAAGGCGATGAATTTCCAGCCATGATGGCGCTCGGTGGGCAACTGGTCGGTGACCAGCACGGCTGCCGGCGGGTCGTCCAGGTGTCGCTCGATGTCGTCGTAACGCAGGATGCGGCTGACCGTCGACACATACAGGCTCCCCTGCCTGTAGGCCACGCCGACCGGGCGTTGCAGGCCGCTGGCGACGACGCTTACCTCCTGCACCCGGTAGTCGGCGCCAAAGCGCAGCGCGTGCACCTTTCCCGCGTGCATGGAACCGACGAAAAGCGTGCCGCCATTGCCATCGTGGCGCCCGAGCGTCAGCTGTCGGGCGTTTTCGACGCGGGCCCAGAGTTCGATGGCAAAACCCGGCGGCAACTTGATGCGCTCCAGCGGCAGTTCGGTTGCCGCAGGAGTTTCCGACACCAGAGTCAACGCCAAAGCCAGTCCGCTGGCAATTACCGTTCTCAGCATGGTAGTTCTTCCCATCAGGTCTATTGCGCCGCGACCGCAACGGTCGCCAGTTGGCTGTCGAGAGCATACGCCACTCGCTTGCCCGCGGGAGCGGTTGGCGGCGGCGCTGCCCGGTGCCGGCATCGCGCGCGGGCTTGTCGTTGAATTTCCCGGTCCCGCGCTTGTCTGAGCCAGCTGAATGAGCCGGACGGGATGACCTGGCTGTTGGCGTGTCGACGCTTTCCGGGCACGGACTGCGCGTTCGTGGCGTCGAGTGACGTCGGGATGTTTGGCGGGCAACGGGCCAACCGTGTAGCTTGCCTTGTGCTCGAGCGGACGCCGTAGCGACAGGACTGTGCCGAGTCTCTGACCTTCAACCCCGGGCAAGCACGGACAGGCATGAACATCTCACTGAGTTCCATCGAGGAGAATCGAATGAAGTCTTACAAGAAGTCGGATGCCGCGATCGCCGCCCTGACGCCGGAGCAGTTTCGGGTCACTCAGCAAGGCGGCACCGAGACACCGGGAACGGGCGAATATCTTGGCAATAGCGAGCCCGGCATCTATGTCGATGTCGTCTCGGGCGAGCCCCTGTTCGCGTCGTCGGAAATGTTCGAGTCGGGTTGTGGCTGGCCCAGCTTTGCCAGGCCCATCGAGCACGCGCACATCACTGAACTGAGGGATGTCAGCCATGGCATGCTGCGAACCGAAGTCCGATCGCTGCATGGCGACAGCCATCTCGGGCATGTGTTTCCGGACGGTCCAAGGGAGCGCGGCGGTCTGCGCTACTGCATAAACTCTGCTTCGCTGCGCTTCATCCATCGCAATGACATGGAAGCGGCCGGCTATGGCGAGTACCTTGATCAGGTGGAGGACAGGTAATGGCAAAGGAACGCGCAGTTCTGGCGGGCGGCTGCTTCTGGGGCATGCAGGATCTGATTCGCAAATTGCCGGGGGTCGAGGCGACCAGGGTCGGTTACACCGGCGGCGATGTTCCCAACGCCACCTACCGCAACCACGGCACGCATGCGGAAGGCATCGAGATCCTGTTTGACCCGGACAGGATCTCGTATCGCCGCATCCTGGAATTCTTCTTCCAGATTCACGACCCGACGACCCCCAACCGGCAAGGCAATGACCGGGGTTTATCCTATCGCTCGGCCATCTACCACGTTGACGAGGCGCAGAAGCAGGTCGCGCTTGACACCATCGCCGACGTCAATGCCTCGGGCCTTTGGCCGGGCAGGGTGGTAACCGAAGTCGCACCCGCAGGCGATTTTTGGGAGGCGGAGTCCGAGCATCAGGATTATCTCGAGCGCCTTCCCAACGGCTACACCTGTCATTACGCGCGTTCGGACTGGGTACTGCCACGGCGCGCACCCTAATGTGGACTTTCTCCAAGCCGCGCTCGGAGCGCGTATGACGCCAAACACTTGACGCGAACTTCGGCGGGTCCCTTCGACAGCTGCGCTGCGCGCCGCTCGTACCCTTCCCGCGAGTGATGCCCGGGGCGTAACCGGTTACCTGTCTCCGGGCATCGAAGGACGATCGCAAGCGCGGCGGGCGACCATCTGTGAATCGTCCGCGACCTGCAAGGCCTGGTACTCGCGCTGCGCGCCTGCGCGACCACGATTAGCGTTAAAATGTCTGCCGGACAAACAATACATCTGCCTGCCGGCGCTGGATTGCGCAAGAAAAGGGTTGCCCGGTTCGTGTACGTGGCGACAGCATTTTCTCCAGTTCGCTCGGTAGCGCATCTCTGTTGAGGTGGTGGCGAGCATGGGCGATACTCCCGCGGTGACCTACCGCGCGAAGACCAATTACACCGAGGAAAAGGCCCGCGGTTATGCCGACCGTGAGGCGCGGCGCAACGTTCCCGAGTTGAAGCTGGTCGAGCGCGCATTCCAGTTCATCCCGCGCGGCCGCGTTCTGGATGTGCCCTGCGGAGGTGGCCGGGTAACGGTGCTGCTTGGCAAGCTCGGCTACGAAATGAGCGCAGCCGACTACTCGGAGCCCATGCGCCAGATTACCCGCGAGACCACCGCGGCAAACGGGCTGAACGTGCCAGTCTTCAAGGAGGACATCGAGAACCTCTCACAGGCCGACCGGAGTTTTGATGCGATCGTCTGTTTCCGTTTTTTCCACCATCTACCCAACGAGGAGTTGCGCCGCAAGGTCGTGGGCGAACTCTGCCGCGTGGCGCGCCGGCACGTGGCGATGTCCTATTTCAACCCGAAAACCCTGCGCGCGCTGGAACAGAAGCTGCGTCGTTTGCGCGGCAGGAAGCTGTCGGTCTTCAATACGCCGCTGGCGGAGGTCACGGCTTATTTTGAGGTCAACGGTTTCGAACTGGCCAGGAACTTTCGGCTCGACGCCATCAACAACCTTCACCTGGCGGTCTTCGAGCGCGTGCCGGATTGAGCCGATAGCGCCTTTGCCTTCATGACCATGCTTAGTCGCGAGCGCATGCACTTCGCGCCGGGCTGGGAGGCCCGGCTTCGCGCCGTCGGCCTGAACACCTTCGAAGCTGCGTTTCTGTGCAAGCGGGGGACGCTCGTTCGCCGTAGCGGTAGCAGTGAGGTGCGGCGAATCGAACTCGAGGGTGACGGCGAGGCTGAACCCCGCGTGTTGTTCCTCAAGAAATACTGGGTGGCGCGCCGCGCGCAACTGCGCAGCCGCGTGTTTCGAGGGACGCTGTTCGGCGCTTCGAAAGTGCGTCGGGAATTCTCCAATCTGCTGCTGCTGAACGCATGGCAGCGGAGCGAGGCTGCACCGGTGGCTTTCGGCGAGGAGCGTCGCGCCGGCTGGTTGTGGCGCTCGTTTCTGATCACCACCGGCATCGCAGGCGCGATGGCGGTAGATGCCTTCATACGGGACGTGCTGCCGCACCTGCCCGCAGCCGCACGACGCTCAAGTCGGCGCGAGTTGCTGCAGCAGGTGGCCGGGCTGACGCGCGAGATGCATGCGCGACAGTTCACGCATGGCGATCTTTACTGGCGCAACATGATCATCGCGGAGGATGATCTGGCGCGTATCTCGCTCATCGACATGCCGCGCGGACGGCGACATGCGCAGGTACTTAGCGTGGCGGCGCGGGCGCGGGATCTTGCCGCGCTGGATGCGCCCGCAACAGGGTTTTTCCGGCGTACCGAGCGGTTGCGGTTCCTGCTCGAATACCGGCAGACCCGGTGCCTGGATGCGAGCGGCAAGGAATTGATCCGGCAGGTGCTCAAGCTGGCCGCACCGATGCGCCGCAGGCAGCTCGATCACGTGGGTGTCGAGGCCGCCGAACACACTGGAGGAAGCACAGCGGAAACCGCGCTCTGTTGAAGAGATGATTGACTGGCTCCAGAATCCGGACTACGCCCAGGGTGAAGCGGCTACCCTTTTCGGCGACATTGATCGCGTTTTTTCCCTAACGGGTGAGCTGATCACCCAGGATTCTCTGAGCTGCATGCTGCGCGTCACAGTGGGCAGCCAACGCTACTACGTCAAACGCTACAGTGGTAGCGGCAAGAACCACAGACGCCGCTGGTTTGGCCTGCGCCGCTGGTTTGGATCACCGCGGGTGCGCGCCGAATGGCAGAACCTCCTGGCATTCCGTAGCTGGGGAATTCCGACGGCGACGCTGGTTGCCTACGGCCTCGAGCGACGCGGTGGTGCTTTCACGCGTGGAGCGGTGGTGACCGCGGAAATTCCCGACAGCATGGATTTGGCACAAATCAACTACGTCAACGACCCACGACTATCCGATCGCCGCTGGGTTGCCCGGGTTTCCGGAAAGGTTGCCGACATCGCGCGAACGTTGCACGCCGCCCGCTTTGCCCACAACGATCTGAAATGGCGCAACCTTCTGGTCGATGGCGAGGCAACGGTCTATCTGATTGATTGTCCCAGCGGTGGCTATTATCGCGGCGCGTTTCTCGATTACCGGATCATCAAGGATCTCGCCTGTCTCGACATTCGGGCCAGGCAGCGACTGTCGCGCAGCCAACGACTACGCTTCTATCTGGATTACGCGCAGAGGTCTCGGCTGACTGACGAGGATCGCAAGCGCATTCGGAAGATCGTCCGTTTCTTCGACGGCCGCCGCTAGCACACTGAGGCGGCGACGTGCTCACGGCTTCGGTCGAGCGCTTGGGGGCTCGCTTGCCGCGAAGACCGCTTGCTGGCCAGTTCGCTGGCCGAGCTGCGCGGGCCAGCGCCCCTGGCATCCTGGCCGGAAGGAAATCGACGACCATTTTCGCTTACACTATTGTCGTGTCGCTGGACTCTCGCGGCTGCTGAAGCAAGAGCGCGAAAGGCAACAGAGATTCGCGACCCGGGACAGTGCCTGTTCTTGCGTTTTCGGCGGGTTTCATCGTCGTATTTTCTCTGGAGATTGCCATGTCGTCGTGGGGCTGTCCGCATGAAATCAATGGTCTGTGCAGCAAGGTGAACAACCTGGTCTGCAATCCGGGCATGAAGGGCTGCGAACTGGCCGGTCGCTACTTCTTTGTCGGCAGCGAGGACAAGAACAAGCGGCTGCAGGAAAAGCAGGCGCGGGCGGCAAGCGAGCGGCAGACGAAATAGCCTGCCAATACCCTGTGCATGGTCGGCGAATCCCTGTCCTGATTGCCGGGCTGCCGAGCGTGAATCCCGGCGCCCGGCCAATCGCTCAGGCGGAAGGGGCTGAACGCCGCGACATTGAACAGACGGGTTGCGGCTCGTGCTCCAGGCGCCGCCGGGAGTCTGCCCTGAGCACGGTATCGGCAGCCAATTCAGGAATAGCCGCGACCTCGAACTGGCGGTTCGTGTATTCTCGAGTAAGGCGGTAACGAGGCCGACGCGGAACCATTGGCGCAGCGCGAGCTTGGTAATGGGCTCTCGGATGCACTCCATCACACCCCGAGCATCGAGCATGGAAAACGCGCCTGACTGGCTGGTCAACAGCTTCATCTACCTGAGTGCGGCGGTCATCGCCGTGCCGCTGAGCAAGGCGCTCGGGCTTGGCGCGATCATCGGCTATCTGGCGGCGGGCATCGTCATCGGACCCTGGGGCCTGGCCCTGGTCGCGAACGTCGAGGACATTCTCCATTTCGCCGAGTTCGGTGTCGTACTGATGCTTTTTCTGGTCGGCCTCGAACTGGACCCCAAGCGGCTGTGGAGCATGCGGCGTCCGATCTTCGGCTGGGGTGGCGCGCAGGTTCTCGGCTGCGCGGCTGCGTTGGCAGGGCTGGCGATGCTGAGCGGCGTGCCCTGGCGCGTCGCTCTCGTGGCAGCGCTTGGCCTGGCGCTCTCCAGTACGGCGATTGCCCTGCAGGTGATGGGCGAGCGCAATCTGATGCCGACCTCCAGCGGGCGGTCGGCCTTCGCCATTCTGCTGTTCCAGGATGTCGCGGCGATCCCGATCCTGGCCCTGCTGCCATTGCTGGCGACCGGCGTCGCCGGCGAAGTTCCCGGGGGACAGGTCAACCACGGACTGGAAGCCGCCAGGATTGTCGGCGTGGTTGCGGCGATCGTGCTTGGCGGGCGCCTGCTGCTGCGCCCGCTGCTGCGCTGGATCGCGCGCTCGCGCACGCCGGAGATCTTCACCGCCGCGTCGCTGTTGCTGGTGGTGGGCATTGCCGGCTTGATGCAGCAGGTGGGACTGTCGATGGCGCTGGGCGCCTTTCTGGCCGGCGTGCTCCTGGCCGAAAGCGAATACCGGCGTGCGCTGGAAACCGACATCGAACCATTCAAGGGTCTGCTGCTGGGCCTGTTCTTCATCGCCGTGGGGATGAGCATCGACTTTGGCGTGCTGCTTGCCTCACCGTTGCAGATGGCCGCCATCGTCGCCGGCTTCCTGGGGTTGAAGATCGTGGTCATCCATGCCCTGGCCTGGCAGATGGACGTGCCTTTCCAGGACCGGCCGGTGTTTACATTGCTGCTCGCGCAGGGTGGCGAGTTCGCGTTCGTGGTCTTTCAGGCAGCGGTTGGCGCGCGCGTCTTGGCGCCGGAAGTGGCCTCCCTGCTGATCGGCGCCGTGGCGGTATCGATGCTGCTGTCGCCGCTGTTGCTGGTGGCCGTCGACAAGTGGCTTCTGCCGCGTTACGCCAGCCGCCGCCAGGTCGTTCTGGACGAGATCTCGGAACTCCAGGACGCGCCGATCCTGGTTGCCGGTTTCGGGCGTTACGGGCAGATCGTCTCCCGCGTGATGCTCGCCGAGGGGATCGCGTGCACGATTCTCGACCACGACGCAGAAATGGTCGAGGCCGCGCGCAGCTTCGGCTATCGGGTCTTCTACGGCGATGCCTCGCGGCTCGACCTGTTGCGCACGGCCGGGGCGGCCAGTGCGCGGGTGCTGGTGCTGGCGGTCGACGACGTCGAACAGTCGCTGAAGATCGTCGACCTGGTGCACGAACATTTCCCGCGTCTGGAAATCGTCGCGCGGGCGCGCGACGTGACCCACTGGAACCAGTTGCGCGACCATCGGGTGATGCGCGTCCAGCGCGAGCTGTTCGAATCGAGCCTGTGCACTGCGCGCAGCGTGCTGGAGTTGCTGGGCCACTCGGCCGATGACGCACTGGTCACGACGACGCGTTTTCGCGCCCATAATCTGGAACTGTTCGAACGTCTGCATCCCCACTACCAGGACCGCGACAGGATGATTGCCGTCGTCAAGCAGGGGCGCCAGCAGCTGGAGGAACAGATGGCGCAGGAGCGGATCGAGCGGGCCGCGCGCCGACGACAGGAGGAGCCGCCGGCATGACTCGCGGCCTTCATTTGGCGTATGCTCGACAGGGCGCCGCCGCCGACGCCCTCTCGGCCGTGGCCCGTGGTCATGGTGGCGACGTTTCCGCGAGGCCGCAGGAGCAGGTGCAGTGACTCCGACATGCTGGCGTGATCGCCGGCCCTGAACCGCGAAGGAGAAGACCAGTGAAGATGAAGAGCGCGAAGACCATATCCCGCAATCCCGTTGCCCGGGCGGTGGTTTCGGCCGGCCTGATGGCGGCAGCTCTCGGCAGCCCCTTGCCTGCCGCGGCAGCCTGCAGTCCGTGCGCAGCACGTAGCCGGAGCGGCCGGGTAGCCAATCCCTGCGCTGCGAAGAACCCGTGCGCCACAAAAAATCCTTGTACGGCCAGGGCCCCGTGCGCCGCCAGGGCGCTGACCCGTCCCGCCAACTACCAGCCGTACGTGGGCGACAAGGCCGAGCTGATCAAGGCTGGCGAAGCCCTGTTCAAGGACACCAGGTTGTCCACCAACGGCATGTCCTGCAATACCTGTCATCAGAACTACGGCGCGTTTCAGGCTTCGTTCGCCGAGCCGTATCCGCACGCAGTGCGCATGGCAACGAGCGCCGGTATCAGCCAGGTGCACCTCGACGAGTTCGTCCAGTTCTGCGTCGTAAACCCGCTGGCGGCGAAGCCCTTGCCCTGGGACTCCAGGGAGCTGGCTGCGCTGACGGCTTATGTTGCCGACTTGCAGAAGGGCTTCAAGCCACAGGCGGCGAAAGCCAACCCCTGCGCTGCCAAGGGCGGCTATTGAGCGGCGAGCGCGCCGTCGCGTGCGCGCCTGAACGCGGCGGCTGGCGACCTTCCCTGTCGCCGCCATTCCTCTCCTGCGCCTTGCCGGCATGAAGCTCGCGCCCGGTCTCGACAGCCTGAGTCCTGAAGGCCGGGCCTCGATGCTTGCTGCTGCCCGAGAGATTCGCGAGTGTTACCGCGTTCTCGAAAAGGGCGGCATCAATCTCGTTGGCGAGGTGCTGCGCGGGCAGGGCGAGTTCGTCGAGCTGGAGCACTATCCGCGTGACGACGTCTTCGACAACGAAACGCACGCGCAGTACTACTACCACGCCCATCGCGATGGCGATCTCGAGCATGGCCATTTCCATCTTTTTCTTCGCGCTGGCGGCATGCCTCCAGGATGCCGTCCGCTCGACTACCCGCAGGCGACAGACGCCTGGCCGGCGGATGACGAGGCACTTGGCCACCTGGTGGCCATTTCCATGGATGCCTGGGGTTACCCGATCGGCCTCTTCTGCACCAACCGCTGGGTGACCGCGGAGGCGTGGTATCCGGCCGAACAGATGATCGCCATGCTCGACCGCTTTGCCATCGACCATGCCTTCCCCAACTGGGCGCTGAATCGCTGGCTGACCGCGATGCTGCGACTCTACCGCCCGCATGTCGAGTGGCTGATTCGGCAACGCGACGAAGTGGTCGCCGAGTGGCAGGCGAGGCAGCCGACTGCGGACGTCTTCGAGGACCGGCATCTGGAGATCACCGGCTATTTGCCGATCGACGTCCAGGCGCTCACCCGGGAGCTCGAGGCGATGGCAGGGGCGTGAAGCCTGCCGCCCCGTGCTCGTCCGTTTCTGACCGCTGTCCCGCAATTGCTGGTGGCAGGGACGACTTCGTCGGCACGCATCGTGTGAAGGTGCTGGCATTCAGTTGTAAGCATTCGAGATCTCACGCGACCGTTACAGGTGTCCCGGCCCTGTATTCAAACGGAACCTCCTGCCGAACCGAGCGGAGACCGGTTTCGGTGCCGCGCGGGGGACGCGATCGTCGCTCGGTCGAGCCTGCGCGTTTTGAAATGAAGCATAATCGTGGGCTTTCTCGGGGATGCCGGCCGCCTTGCCGCTGGTTTTCACCGCGAACGCCCTGTTGCCATAGTGCGTCTTGCGTGCCAGCGCGGCGCCTGATTCCTGACGACGTTTCGGAGACCACGCATGTTGACTTGCCGGGAAGTCACCCAACTACTGTCCGAAGGGCAGGACCGCAAATTGACCGTCGCCGAACGCTTGCGCTTGCGGATACATCTGGCGATGTGCCAGGGCTGCGCCCGTTTCAGGAAACAAATGGACTTCCTGCATCAGGCCTGCCGGCAGTTTGTCGTCGGACCGGCAGGTGCGGAGCGTGACGATTAGTTCCCTGTTCCGCTGCCTTGTTCAGCAGCCCTCCGGCCGCCGAACAGGCCATGGCGCCAGCGACTCATGCAGCGTGAGCCAGTGACGACGCCGCAGGAACGCCCTTTCCTTTCGCTGATCCTGCCTGTGCTCGATGAAGCGGCGACAGTCGCCATGCACCTGGAGGGACTGCAGGAACTGCGCGCGCGCGGCGCGGAGCTTCTCGTGGTCGATGGCGGCAGCAGCGACGGAACGGCGGCGCTGGCGGTACCCGGCGCCGACCAGGTCCTCGCTGCGCCTTGCGGTCGCGCGCTGCAGATGAACGCCGGTGCGCGTGTCAGTCGGGGCGAGGTGCTGCTCTTCGTGCATGCCGATACGGCGCTGCCGCCCGACGCCGAGGCGCTGGTTCGCGCGGCAATCGCCGAGGGTGCCGTGTGGGGACGCTTCGACGTGCGCATCGACGGTCGTCACCCGATGCTGCGGGTCGTGGAAACGATGATGAACTGGCGCTCGCGGCTCACCGGAATCGCCACCGGCGACCAGGCGATCTTCGTCCGGCGCGATACCCTTCTGGCCGTTGGCGGTTTTCCGGAACTGCCGCTGATGGAGGACATTGCGCTTTCCAGGCGCCTGAAATCGATCACGCGACCGGCTTGTCTGCGCGCCCGGGTGAGCACTTCCGCGCGACGCTGGGAGAAGAATGGCGTGCTGCGAACCATTTTCCTGATGTGGCGTCTGCGGGCCAGCTATTTCCTCGGTGCCGACCCGCAGCAGTTGGCGCTTCGCTATGGCTACGCACCGCGGCAGCATTGAGCGGCCGTCACTCGCTGTCTTTGCGCGCGCGCCGCAGGCTGGCGCCGCAAAAACGCGGCTGATTCCTGCGCTTGGCGCTGCCGGTGCCGCCCGTCTGCAGCGCCGGCTGACGCTGCACGCGCTGGCGGTGGCCGAGGAGGCGGCGCTGGGCAAAGTCACCCTGTGGGTCGCACCGGACGGCCAGCACCGCTTCTTTCGTGCATTGCGCCGTTCGTGCGCCATCACTCCTCGCGAGCAGTCCGGCGACGACCTCGGCGCACGCATGGCGACGGCTTTCGCCGTGCACGGCGGCCCGCTGCTGTTGATCGGCAGCGACTGCCCTGCTTTGCAGCCCGAGCATCTGGCGGCGGCGGCCAAGGCGCTGGACGGAGAATCGCCTGGCGGCCACGACGCGGTCTTCATTCCGGCGGAAGACGGCGGCTACGTGCTGGTCGGCCTTCGTCGTCCGCAGCCAGGCCTGTTCGAAGGCGTCGATTGGGGAAGCGGACAGGTGATGGCGCAGACGCGGCAGCGTCTTCTGTCGCAGGGCTTGCGCTGGCTCGAGCTGCCAGCACTCTGGGACGTCGATCGGCCCGAAGATCTGCCACGGCTGGCGACGCTAAGAGGTTTCACGGCCGTCGGGTAGGGCGGCGCTTCGGCCAGCCGAGCGAAGAGTTGCATCGCCGAGGTCTGGCGCCAGCAGCAGCGCGTGCCACTGCCGGCGGCCCGTCCATTCGCCTATTGCATCTGCTGAATTCCCGCCAGGACCCAGCCGCCCTTGCCTTGGCGCGGCTTGACGAGGTGCCACACCTCGTCGATCGCTTCGGCGGCTGCATCCGCCTCTTCCCGGATCAGGCCCGAGAAACGGACGCTGACCACGTAGCGGCTGGCTTCTTCGGCAACATCGAGTACGACGGCTTCGATGGTTACCACGTCGGTTTCCTGCGGCGCGTCGCCGCGCTCGGCGATGGCCATGCTGATCTCGGCGAACATCTCGGGGGTCGTGAACTCACGGATGTCGTCGAGGTTGCCGGCGTCGTTGGCGGCCTGCAGTCGAATGAAGCTGACTTTGGCGTTGCGTACGAAGCCGGCCGCGTCGAAGTCGGGCGGGATGTTGGCGCTGCTGGTGCCCTGCGCGTCCGAGGCAGGGGCCGCCGCTGCGGCCGAGCTGCTGCCAAAGGAGGTATCCGGTCCGGAAGAGGGTAGCAACGGCGATTCACTGCGTTCTCGATTGGTCAGCGTGCTGCCGGCGCCTGCCGCGGCGTACTGCAGGCCTCCCGGAGCACCTGCTCCGGCCTGTCGGGCAGCTGCGCGGCGGCGCATGATGAAGCCGATGACCAGCACCGCGGCCATCACCAGCAGGCCGATCATCAGCATCGAGGCCATTTCCTCGCCGAAGCCGAGGTGTGAAGCCAGGGCGGCCAGTCCGAGACCGGCGGCGAGACCGGCCAGCGGACCCATCCAAGAGCGTTTGGCTTGCGCTTGCGGCGCTGCGGCGGCTGCCGGCGCCCTGGCGGCACCCGGCGCGCCGGCGGTGGCCTTGTTGGCGCCGATCGAATCGCGCTGCATGCCCGCGGACTTGCCGGCACCGAGGCGCTTGCCTGCGGCCTCGGCATCTCCGACGGCGAGCGTCACGCCGAGAGCCAGAACGGCTGCCAGCAACGAGAGGGTTTTCATGTCGTCTCCTGAAACCTGGGTTGAAGAGGGAGTAACGATAGACCGACGACAGTCGCGACAAAAGCAGAATTATTTACGGCGACACATCCAGAATAATGAAGTGTTTGCGCGCCCGGGGCGGTTGGCCGGTGCGGCGCGGCGTTGCCGCCGTCCGACACTGCCCGGCGCTCTCAGGAAGCCTTTCCGGACGAGCGCGCGCGGCCACGTGAGCCGGGCGGCCGAACGGGCGGTGCCACCTGATCCTGACTGCCGTCTGCGGCGAGCCGGCGCGCCCGCGGGTCGGCGCCAAAAACCTTCCTGCGCGCCACCTGAATGATGGCGACGATGGCCGGATGGCTCAAACGACGCTCGGTGGTTATGGCGAACAGTTGTTCGGCGATTGAATCGATGCGGCCGATGGCCCGCACGCGATACTGATCGCTGACGTAGGCGGCGATCGCCGTCGGGGCGACGAAGAGGCCGGCGCCGGCCTGCCCGAACGACTTGAGCAGCGCGCTGTCGTCGAATTCGCCGACGACGCGCGGGTGCAGGCGGGTGGCTTCGAACCACTGTTCGAGGCGCAGGCGGATCGCCACGTCGTCGCCGGGCATCAGAAAGGGGGCGCCGTTGAGCAGTGCCGGAAAGTCGCCATGCAGCGTATCGAGCAGCATTGGCGCGCCGAAAACGGTCAAGTCGCTTTCGCCAAGCGGGTGGCTGTAGGCACGCACATTCAGATTGGCTGGCATCGGCCGGTCGGCGATAACCATGTCCAGGCGGTGCACGGCGAGGTCAGCGAGCAATCCGGTCAGGCGCCCTTCGCGACAGATCAGGCGCACTGCTTCGGGCAGGTGCAGGACCGGCTCGACCAGCCACAAGGCAACCGATTTGGGCACCGAATCCGAAATTCCCACGGCGAACGGCAGGCTTTGGGCCATGGTCTGGTCACGGGCGACCTCGAGCAGCTCGTCGCCGATGGCAAAGATCTCCTCCGCGTAACTCAGAATGCGTCGTCCGGCGTCGGTCAGTTCCAGGCCACGGCCGACGCGGCGCAACAAGGCGACGCCGAGCGACTCCTCCAGTTCGCGCAACTGGCCGCTGACTGCCTGCGGCGTCAGGTGCAGCTGTTCGCAGGCGCGAGCGATGGAGCCGCACTTGGCGACCATCCAGAAGTAACGCAGGTGCTTGTAGTTGAGTGAGGCCATGGCTGCCTGGTGAATAATCAATAAAAATCGATCTGTCGATACAGTATATTCGATTTGTCGGATGTCTTGGCGTGTCCTAGAGTGCATTCTCCGATCAATGCTAGAGGAGAGTTCTGATGCACATCGTGACCCAGGCCAGAGGCTTCGATCTCAGCGAGGAATTACGCGAGCATGTCGAACGGCGCCTTGGCTTTGCCATCGACAGGGCCCGGCACCGCGTCGGCAGGATCTCCGTCATCCTGTCCGACGTCAACGGGCCGCGCGGCGGCGACGACAAACGTTGCCACATCCAGCTCGCCATCGACGGTGCCGCCGATCTGGTGATCGACGACACCCAGTCCGATCTGCACGTGGCCATCGATCGCGCTGTCGGTCGCGCCGGGCGAACGCTGGCGCGTCGGGTGGCGCGACAGCACCAGCGTAGACCGGGGCGCGTCAGCGATGCGCAAACGGAGCTTGCGGCCAGTGCGCAATCGGCCGTCGCCAGCCTGGCGTCGTGAGTCGCCATAACTCTTTCCCATACAGGAGTCCACAATGAGTACCTTGAAAATCCAGCCGGCTACGCGTGTCGCGCAGCGCAGCAGCGAGTCGGTCATTTCCTCGAACACGGTCATCCGCAACACCTATCTGCTGCTTTCGATGACCCTGTTGTTCTCGGCGCTCACTGCCGGCGTCTCGGTCGTACTGAAATTGCCGCACCCCGGCCTGATCGTCACCCTGGTCGGCTACTTCGGCCTGCTGTTCCTGACCAACCGGCTCAGGAACAGCGGCTGGGGGGTGGCGTCGGTGTTCGCCCTGACCGGTTTCATGGGCTACACGCTGGGGCCGATCGTCGGTCACTATCTCGGCCTGCCCAACGGCGGCCAGACGGTGATGATGGCGATGGCGGGCACCGCCACCATCTTCCTCGGACTGTCGGGCTACGCGCTGAGCACGCGCAAGGACTTCAGCTTCATGGGCGGCTTTCTGATGGTCGGCATCCTGGTCGCTTTCCTGGCCGGGCTCGGGGCGATCTTCTTCGAGATTCCGGCTTTGTCACTGA